>NZ_CP150208.1:3790000-3942369 GCF_037969775.1 Solibacillus sp. FSL W7-1472 | reverse complement strand
GCTCTTTCTTCCTTTCATTAATTCATTTCACATTCGATTCGTATATTTAAATGACAAGGCTCATACTAACCAAAATTAGATGAGAGTCTTTTTTATGTGAATTTCCTTACAATGCAAACTTTCTTGCTTACGAAAAAAGAAAGGCTCTGTTAAATGATTAATAGTAAACAGAGCTATAAAATATATATTTTATAATTAAAAAGGAGTTCATACACATAACCACAAGTTGTGGATAAAGGTTGTTCTAGAGTATGGGAAATCTTTGTCCACAGATTATCAACAATTGTGGATAATATATTTCCCAGAAAAGAATTCCACAAAGTAAAACACAGTTATCGTATCAAATAAAGTTAGGTATTTCAATACTTAAACGATCTTATCCACATAATCATATGTTATATACATAACAGTTGTCCACAGGTTTGTTATATGTGAAAAACCTGTAGATAAGCGTTGTGGATAATTTTTAAGAGCAAAAATACTATTCACAGCATAAACGTAAATTAATTTTATAAATTGTGGATAACCGAGAGTGTGAATCAGGAAAGGGATTTATATGAGGTTTATATAGAAAAAGAGAAAAATTATAATGAGGCATTGACAAACAGGTTTTATTCTTTATATAATATCATGGTCTGTATGTAGAGATAGATATAGTAACGCTCGAATTCAGGAGGTGTATATAAATGAAACGCACGTACCAACCTAAAAAACGTAAGCACTCTAAAGTTCACGGTTTCCGCGCTCGTATGAGCACTAAAAACGGCCGTAACGTATTAGCTCGCCGTCGTAAAAAAGGAAGAAAAGTATTATCAGCATAAGTCCACTGAGCCACATCAGTGGTCTTTTTTTTCTTTTATCGTTGTTGAATGAGCAAAAAAAGTACCAATGATTAGATGGAGCAGGTGAATGGATCATGAATAAACGCCAACGTATAAAGAAAAATGAAGATTTTCAAAAGGTGTTTAAAAAAGGTAAGTCGTTTGCGAATCGCCAATTTGTTGTATATTGCTTGAAGAAGGAAGAACAACAGGCGTTTCGTATTGGCTTATCAGTGAGCAAAAAAGTAGGAAATGCGGTCACTCGGGTTCAAGTGAAACGCTATATTCGCCAAGCTTTTCTGGAATTAAAAGATGAAGTAAAACAAGATATGGATTATGTTATTATCGCCAGAACGCAGGCGGCCACACTGGATTTTCACGAAACAAAAAAAAGCTTGCAGCATGTTTTAAAGGTTGCAAGAGTATATAAAGGATAGTTCCATAATTAATTGTTTATCATTCATTACTTGAAACTTTGAATATACAGAACAATTAGTAGTGTACGAACGTCCGTACATGGTAAAATATTGTCATAAAAATTGAATAGGTTTGCTTTAGGAGGAAGAAGGTTGAAGAAAAATCTATGGATAATGCTGTCACTTGTTTCAGTAGTATTACTGCTATCAGGCTGTACAGAATTTGACCAACCAATTTCATCTGAAAGTAATGGCTTTTGGAATGAATATATTGTTTGGCCATTAGTATCATTTATCAAGCTTTTTGCTGATATGTTTGAAGGTAATGCCGCGAATTATGCATTTGCAATTATTATTGTAACTGTTATTATTCGTCTAATCATTCTGCCTTTAACTATTAAACAAGTAAAAAGTTCTAAGAAAATGCAGGAAATGCAACCGAAGTTAAAAGAGCTGCAAGCAAAATACAGCTCAAAAGACGCGGCAACTCAGCAAAAATACCAGCAGGAAATGATGCAGTTAATGCAGACTTCAGGTGTTAACCCATTAGCTGGATGTTTACCGATTCTTATTCAAATGCCGATCTTAATCGGTTTCTATCATGCAATTAGCCGTATGAATGCAACACCGGATGCATTTGAACTAGGGACATTTTTAGCGGTTCCATTAGCGGAGCCAAGTATTGTATTTGCTGTAATCGCAGGTCTGATCCAGTATGTTGTATTAATGACTGGTCCCGCTGTAGATAATCCGCAAATGAAAATTATGATGTACATCATGCCATTAATGATTGTTGGTTTCGGTATTATTTTACCTGCCGCTTTATCATTATATTGGGTAGTTGGAAACTTTGTATCTGTATTACAAAACCTTGTTATTTACAAACCTTGGAATAAAAATAAACCGGATGCTACCGATGCAAAAGGAGCGAAATAAGTGAAACAAACTACGCAAATAGGCGCAACAGTAGAAGAAGCGATCTCATTAGCGTTACAAAAGCTTGGCCATACTCGTGAACAAGTTGATGTGGAAGTTTTACAAGAGGGTAAAAAAGGATTTTTAGGTTTTGGAGCACGAAATGCTGAAGTTCGTGTAACTGTAAAGGAAATTGTTCAGCAGCAAGTGGATCAAGAGACGACTTCAGATTCTGCACCTGATGTGGAAGAACAACCAATTGTCGAGAAAACAATCGAGAATGAGCCGGTTTTAGCTAATGAAGATCAACCAATTCACCATGAACAACAACAAGTGGATCCTATTGAAGAAGCAAAAGAGTATTTAACGAATATTGCTTTAGGGATGGGAATTACAGATTTAACAATCGACCATGAAACAGATGGTAAACATGTTTCATTTAAGTTATCGAGCGAGAAAGCAGCATTATTAATTGGGAAGCGTGGTCTTACATTAAATGCGCTTCAACATTTAACTCAGCTCATTCTTAATAAAACAGCCAAATCGTTTATGATTTTACAAATGGATGTGGAAGATTATCGTGAGCGACGTCAAGTTGCCCTTGAACAGCTGGCATTACGCATGGCGGACAAGGCTCTTCGAACACGAAAACCCGTATCATTTGAACCGATGGCATCTTATGAACGAAAAATTATTCATAATGCCTTGGCAAATCGTATAGATATTGAAACGCACTCAGAAGGTGTCGAACCAAATCGATATTTAGTCATAGAGCCAGTAAAATAATATACAGACAGTTTTCGACCTATTCTTTTGGATAGGTCGTTTTTTTAATGAAAGATGGAACCAAATCTACATTACTTTAGATTTTAATTAAAATATGTTAGTCTAAATTGTTAGTTAGTATAGCACGGATGTGATTTATCCACATGTGGATAACACTGAAATAGGAGGATATAAATGGAATTCGATACGATTGCTGCGATTTCCACTCCAATGGGAGAAGGAGCTATTGCGATTGTTCGTCTGAGCGGCGATGAGGCGGTAGCGATTGCAGATAAAATATTTAAATCACCAAATCATAAGCGTTTGACGGAAGTTGCGACACATACGATCCATTACGGACATCTGATCGACCCGAAAACGGATGAAGTGGTAGAGGAAGTTATGTTGAGCTTAATGCGCGGACCGAAAACATTTACGCGAGAAGATGTTGTCGAAATCAATTGTCATGGTGGTATTGTGTCTGTTAACCGAGTATTACAGCTTGTCTTACGTTACGGTGCACGTTTAGCAGAGCCTGGGGAATTTACGAAACGTGCATTTTTAAATGGCCGTATCGACTTATCACAGGCAGAAGCGGTAATGGATTTAATTCGTGCGAAAACTGACCGCGCGATGAACGTTGCGCTTGGCCAGATGGATGGAAAGCTTTCTCGTCTCATTACATCTTTACGCCAGGCATTATTAGAGACGTTGGCACAAGTGGAAGTAAATATTGATTATCCTGAATATGACGATGTAGAAGAAATGACGATTCCTGTACTTCTTGAAAAATGCGGTTGGGTACGAGAGGAAATTATTAAATTACTTCAAACATCATCCCAAGGTAAAATTTTACGTGAAGGTTTATCTACCGTTATTTTAGGACGTCCAAACGTAGGTAAATCATCTCTTTTAAATAGTTTAGTTCAAGAAAATAAAGCGATTGTAACCGACATTGCAGGTACAACTCGTGATATTATTGAAGAATACGTAAATGTACGTGGAGTTCCTTTACGTTTAGTTGATACAGCAGGTATTCGGGAAACAGAAGATATTGTTGAACGAATCGGAGTTGAACGTTCGAGAGAGGCACTAAAAGATGCCGATTTAATATTGCTTGTATTAAATTACGGAGAAGAGCTTACAGAAGAAGATGAACGCCTTTTTGAAACGATTCAGGCGATGGATTATATTGTCGTTGTCAACAAGACAGATATCGAACGCAAAATCGATTTAAACCGTGTTCATGAATTGGCTGGAAAACATCGTGTCGTAACGACTTCGTTATTGAAAGAAGAAGGTGTAATCGAGCTGGAAGAAGCGATTGCAGCATTGTTCTTTGAAGGGCAAGTAGAAGCGAATGATTTAACATATGTATCAAATGCGCGACATATTGCGCTATTGCATCAAGCTCAACAGGTGATTGAGGATGCGCTTGCTGCAGCTGAGTCAGGTGTACCTGTCGATATGATTCAAATCGATGTGACACGTACATGGGAAATTCTTGGTGAAATTATTGGAGATACTGTACAGGAAAGCTTGATTAATCAGCTATTCTCGCAGTTCTGTCTAGGGAAATAAATCGGAATAAAAGAGAGGAAGAACAACATGTCAATACAATACGAAGCAGGTAATTTTGACGTAATCGTTGTTGGTGCAGGACATGCAGGTGTGGAATCTGCCTATGCAGCTGCGAAAATGGGTGCTAAAACACTCATGCTTACAATTAACTTAGATATGATTGCGTTTATGCCTTGTAATCCATCAGTCGGCGGACCTGCAAAAGGAATCGTTGTTCGCGAAATTGATGCACTTGGCGGTTTAATGGGACGCATTATCGATAAAACACATATTCAAATGCGCATGTTAAATACCGGGAAAGGTCCAGCAGTACGTGCTTTACGTGCACAAGCCGATAAATTCCAGTATCAGCATGAAATGAAAAAGGTTTTGGAAGAAGAAGAAAACCTTCAAATTCATCAGGCAATGGTCGATGAACTAATTGTAGAGGATGGCGAAGTAAAGGGTGTTATTACACAAGTTGGAGCAATTTACCGTGCACCGGCTGTCATCATTACTACAGGTACGTTTTTACGTGGGGAAATTATTTTAGGAAATCTGAAATATTCTTCAGGTCCAAACAACCAGCAGCCATCAATCAAATTAGCGGATAACTTAAAAGAATTAGGATTCGACTTAATCCGATTTAAAACAGGGACACCACCACGTGTAAACAACCGTACAATTGATTATTCTAAAACGGAAATTCAACCTGGTGATGATGTACCCCGTGCATTCAGTTTTGAAACAACAGAATATATTATGGATCAGCTACCTTGCTGGTTAACTTATACAACAGAAGAAACACATCGTACAATTGAGGAAAATCTGCACCTATCCCCAATGTTTTCAGGGATGATTAAAGGGACAGGTCCACGTTACTGCCCATCCATTGAAGATAAAGTAACACGCTTTAACGATAAGCCGCGTCACCAGATTTTCCTTGAGCCAGAAGGACGCAATACACGTGAAGTATATGTCCAAGGTTTATCGACAAGCTTACCTGAGCATGTTCAAAAGAAATTAATTGCTTCTATTCCAGGGTTGGAAAATGCGGAAATGATGCGAGCTGGTTATGCCATTGAGTATGATTCAGTCATTCCTACACAATTATGGCCAACATTAGAAACGAAAAAAATTCAAGGTCTTTATACAGCAGGTCAAATTAATGGTACTTCAGGTTATGAAGAAGCAGCAGGCCAAGGTTTAATGGCCGGGATGAATGCAGCAGCAAAAGTTTTAGGCCGTGAAGAAATCATTTTAGACCGTTCAGATGCTTATATCGGTGTATTAATCGACGATCTAGTTACAAAAGGTACAAATGAGCCTTACCGTTTATTAACATCTCGTGCAGAGTACCGTCTTCTGTTACGTCATGACAATGCAGATTTACGTTTAACGGAAATCGGTTATAAAGCAGGGATGATTACGGAAGAGCGTTATGTGAAATTCCAGCATAAAAAAGCACAGATTGAGCAGGAAATTGCCCGTCTGCGTGAAATTATTATTAAACCAAATGCGACAACGCAGGAAGTAATCCGTAATGCTGGCGGCGCGGAGCTAAAAGATGGTATCCGCGGAGCAGACCTTTTAAAACGAACAGAAATGACGTATGATTTAGTTGCTTCCCTTACTCCATCGGAAATCGAACTTTCGGATGATGTAAAAGAGCAGATTGAAATCCAATTAAAATATGAAGGGTATATTCAAAAAGCGCTTCAACAAGTAGAGAAAATGAAGAAGCTTGAGGATAAGAAAATCCCTGAAAATATCGATTATGATGCCATTCCAAGCTTAGCAACAGAAGCACGTATGAAACTGAAAAGTGTTCAGCCGCTTTCTATTGCTCAAGCATTGCGTATTTCAGGTGTTAACCCTGCAGATGTTTCAATTTTACTTGTCTATATTGAGCAAGGTAAAATTGCAAAAGTAACTACGAACTGAATGATGTGAGCGTCTTTAACCAGAAAGACGCTCATTCTTTAATATGGAGGAATCATTTTATGAACGAAAAGCAATTTATCGAAGCATTGAAGGAAAAGGGTATTGAGCTATCAGAACACCAGATTGCGCAGTTTAAAAAATATTTTGAGCTATTGGTTGAGTGGAATGAAAAAATGAATTTAACGGCGATTACGGATTTGGAAGGTGTTTATTTAAAGCACTTCTATGATTCAATCAGTGCGTCTTTTTATTTTGATTTTACAAAAGTCACAACGGTATGCGACGTTGGTGCAGGTGCAGGCTTCCCAAGTATTCCGATTAAAATTTGCTTCCCTCACTTACAAATTACGATTGTCGATTCACTTAACAAACGAATTACATTTTTAAATCATTTAACAAATGAGTTAAACTTGGATCATATGACATTTGTTCATGCCCGTGCTGAAGAGTTCGGTCAAAATGCAGCATATCGTGAAAAGTTTGATGTTGTAACAGCCCGCGCTGTAGCACGTCTTTCTGTTTTATCAGAGTTATGTATTCCTTTAGCAAAAGAAGGCGGTTATTTTGTTGCATTAAAAGCTGCAGCAGGTGCAGAGGAATTAAAAGATGCGACAAAAGCCATTTCTACGTTAGGCGGAAAATTAATAGAGGAGTTTGCATTCCATTTACCGGTTGAGGAAAGCGAACGTTCACTTTATGTATTTGATAAAGTAAAATCGACACCGAAAAAATACCCGCGTAAACCAGGTGTTCCGAATAAAACACCAATTAAATAAATAAATTTACGAAATTTGAAATATATCCGTCTTTTGCTGCATATATATTTATATTTATGTTTTTTTAGTGGATAGAAAAATATAAGTTTATTTTGAAATACAAATGGGTATAGACACTATTTTGTCCTATTTTAGGCGAATTCAGTCTATCACCTAAATTACTATTCATTGAACACTGTACATTTTTGATTGAATCAGAAATAATATTGTATATGAGGTAGACAGTTTCCTAAAGGTGGTGCCACACGGATGAAAAGTACTTTTTCACGTTTTTTCGGAGGCGGGAGCAAAGAGCCAGAAGTAAAAAGTGAAGTAGAAGTAATAGAGAATATCTCGATGGCTTCAGAAGAAGTAGTTAAAATTCCAATAGACAAAATCATTCCGAACCGTTATCAGCCACGTACAGTTTTTGATGATGAGAAGATTGAAGAATTAGCAAGAACGATTCATACACACGGCGTCATTCAACCAATTGTGATTCGTCCAATAAATGATGACGCGGATAAATATGAAATAATTGCCGGTGAGCGACGTTATCGAGCGATGAAATCCCTACAATGGACAGAAGTACCTGCTATTGTACGTAATTTAAATGATCGAGAAACGGCGTCTATTGCCCTTATTGAAAACCTTCAACGTGAGGAATTAACAGCAATTGAAGAAGCGCTTGCTTATCAACAATTATTAGGATTGCATCAGCTTACACAAGAAGCGCTTGCACAACGTCTTGGTAAAGGACAATCAACAGTTGCTAATAAATTGCGTTTATTAAAGTTGCCTCAATTTGTTCAGGATGCTATTTTAAATCGTGAAATTTCGGAACGTCATGCCCGAGCTTTAATTGTAATCAAAGATGAGCAATTACAAATGCAGCTCATTGCAGCGACAAAAGAGTTTGATTGGAATGTTAGACAGCTTGAAGAACAAATTCAAAAAATTCTAAATCCCGATGAACCTGAGATAAAAAAACGTAAACCAAGCAGAAAAGCGATTAGCAAAGATGTACGTATTGCCCTTAATACGATCAAGCAGTCGTTATCAATGGTGACGAAAAGTGGAATTAATGTTAAAACGGAGGAAGAAGATACAGATGATTACTACCAAATCACTGTAAAAATTCCGAAGAAAAAATAAATTAGTGAACTGCCCGAAAGATAACGACTTTCTAGGCAGTTTTTTTAGTAGATTAGTAGAAGCAGTAAGTTTTTTGAAAATAAATTTAGTTTCATAGCATCGTTTTCTAACATTTTTTGTTAAGATAAAAGAAACAGTATTATAAAAGGAAGATTTAATCATCCAAGATTTTAGACTTTAAAAATATACCTAAATTGAAGTGATGAAAGCAGGTGCGGATATTGGGACGTATTATTGCGATAGCCAATCAAAAAGGTGGCGTTGGAAAAACGACAACCTCTGTTAACTTAAGTGCATGTTTAGCTTTTTTAGGAAAGAAAGTATTAATAATCGATATCGACCCACAAGGTAACGCTTCAAGCGGATTAGGTGTTCGAAAAGGTGATTTGGAAAGCTGTATATACGATGTATTAATTAATGATGAAGATATTAAAGGCGTTATTCAACAAACAGATGTAGAAAACTTATATATTGTCCCTGCTACAATCTCATTGGCAGGTGCTGAAATTGAGCTTGTTTCCACAATCTCCCGTGAAGTTCGACTGAAAAAGTCATTACAGGAGATTAAAAATAACTTTGATTTCATTATTATTGATTGTCCGCCATCACTTGGCTTATTAACTATTAATGCGCTGACTGCCTCCGATGCACTGATTATCCCGGTACAATGTGAATATTATGCATTAGAAGGGCTGAGTCAGTTGCTTTCCACCGTCCGCCTTGTCCAAAAGCATTTGAACAAGGAGTTAATGATTGATGGAGTGCTACTCACAATGCTGGATGCCCGTACGAATTTAGGGCTTCAAGTGATTGATGAAGTAAAGCGCTATTTCCAGGATAAAGTATATCGCTCAATTATTCCGCGTAATGTGCGGTTAAGTGAGGCACCGAGTCATGGGAAACCGGTAATTTTATATGATGCAAAATCGCGCGGGGCAGAAATTTATTTAGAGTTTGCAAGGGAAGTGATTAAAAATGGTTAAAGGTTTAGGTAAAGGGATTGATGCGCTTTTTCGTGAAGAGGCCGTACATAAAGAAGACCAGGTACAGCAAATTGCAGTCGGAAAAATTTTAGCAAACCCATTTCAGCCACGTAAAATTTTTGATGAAACTGCAATCGAAGAATTAGCTAGCTCTATTCATGAACATGGTATTATTCAACCGATTGTCGTCCGTAAAAACGGAAGGAAATATGAAATTGTAGCAGGTGAACGCCGTTATCGTGCGGCGGTTAGTGCAGGTTTGACAGAAGTCCCTGTCATTGTAAAAGATTTTAATGAGCAGCAAATGATGGAAGTTGCTATATTGGAAAACTTGCAACGCGAAGATTTAACACCAATTGAAGAAGCAGAAGCATACAACAGTTTAATTGTGAAACTGAATTTTACACAAGATGATTTAGCGAAACGATTAGGGAAAAGTCGTCCACATATTGCCAACTTAATTCGTCTGTTGCAGTTACCGGAAGATATTCGGGACCTTGTCAACGAAGGAAAGCTTACAATGGGGCATGGACGAGCATTGCTTGGTTTAAAAAATAAACGACGTATACCTGAAGTAGCTCAAAAAGTTATAAAAGACCACCTTAATGTCCGTCAGTTGGAAAAGTATATTCAAGATTTAAATGAAGCTGTTTCACGTGAAACAAAGCCTACCAAAAAGGATATTCATACCCAGGCAACAGAGTCCCAACTACGCGATTATTTTGGAACACAAGTACAAATCAAAAAAGCTAAGAACAAAGGTAAAATTGAAATCGAGTTTTATTCAGATGATGATCTGCATCGCATTTTGGAAATATTAAATATGGAACAACAATAAAAAGGTGCTGAGCGAAAAGTTTCAGCACTTTTTTTATGAACAGTTATAATATAAAAAAGACTAATACTTACCTAATACATAAAGGGAGTCTTACCCCTGCCTCAATTCTTCAGAGGCAGTCAAATTACTATCCGTTATAAGGGTTAAAATTGAATTTGTAGGACAGCAAATAGAAAGAGGAAAATTTCATGGTATTACTAGGTTCTCTGTTAAATGCATTATTTATCGTAATCGGTGCATTGGTCGGCCGTATCTTTAAAAATATTCCAGAATCCATGCAGCAGACAGTGTTATCCATTATCGGGTTAGTTGTTGCGCTATTAGGAATCCAAATGGGACTGGAGAGTACGAATTTTATTCTCCTTATAGTCAGTTTAATCATTGGTGCGGTCATCGGTGAATGGCTCGACCTTGAAGGAAAGTTTAATCGCTTCGGTCAATGGATTGAGTCCCTTTTTGGAAAACGTGCACAAAAAGGAACGATTGCAGAGGGGTTTGTTACTGCAACGCTCATTTTTGTTATTGGTTCAATGGGAATTCTAGGTGCTCTTGATAGTGGCTTGCGCAACGATCACAATATACTCATCACTAAAGGGATTATTGATGGATTTATGTCCATTATATTAAGTTCAACTTTAGGGATCGGTGTCATATTATCAGCAATTCCTGTACTTTTATATCAAGGCTCGATTGCATTATTTGCAGGTGTTATTAGTACATATATTCCTAGTGAAGCACTGGATCTATTTATCACAGAAATGACAGCAACGGGCGGTATTATGATTATGGCAATCGGTTTGAATATTGCCGGATTAACGAAAATCCGTATAGCCAATTTGCTGCCAGCGATTTTGATGGTCGGGATACTCGTTGCGATTATTTTTCCGTTTCAGTAAGTGACGCTGCCATGCCAAAACAAGTGCTCGAACAATTTTATCACTCATAGAATACGTAACATGCAGTCTCGTATTTTGTAATACTTTAGCTTCCATAAAGCCTCCGACGTTAACAATTCCTTTTACAGAAATATTACCGATAGGGGGCAACTCTTTTTTCACGGCCTTTCCGGGATAAAGAGGGCCCTGTTGGATTAGAATAGAACCAATCGCATTTGATTCACCTAAACAAGCATCAATGGCAATAATAAAAGGTTGCTCTTTTTCATTAATCAACTGCTCGTAACGCTCTACAATATTGAGGGCATGAAGTGGTGCCTGCAAAGTTCCAACAACCGGAAATGGAAATGAGAAAGTTTGGTGCAGCTGGCTGCCGATAATCGGGCCTAATGCATCTCCTGTAGATCGGTCTGTACCGATACAGCAAAAAATAAGTTCTTCATGATCAAACGGAATCGTTTTTAAAAAGATTTCGCTCAGCTCCCAAACAGCGCTCGTCTGTTCGTAATGTACACTATAATTTTGAGGACAGGCTTGTGTCATATTATCACTCCTTTAATTTTTAAATTTAAATAGATTACTCGAGAAATAAGCCAAAATACGATATATTTATGCAGTATATTCAATTTTAAAGTTTGTTATACAAGAGGTGGTAAATTTGGAAAAAGATTTGAAATTAGATTTAGAGGAATTTGCTGAAACGGATATTAAAGGGCTCGCACAATATACGACAGAACTTTGGGAATACGTCACAAGTACGGAGTTTTTGGTAAAGATTATTGCAGCCAGCGCGAAGATTCTGGCGATTATCGTTATTTCGTATCTTGTCGTTTTTATCGGCAAGAAGGTCATTCACCGAGTGTTTATGCTGCGTGTAAGAAATAATGAGCGTCGACAGCTTACGATTGTAAAGCTGCTGCAAAGCGTATTGAGCTATTTAGTGTACTTCTCCGCCATTATGGGAATTTTATCGGCTATGAATATACAAATTGCCGGGTTACTGGCAGGGGCAGGTATTGCTTCTGTGGCCATTGCCTTTGGTGCGCAAAACTTAGTGAAGGATGTTATTACAGGGTTCTTCATTATTTTAGAGGATCAGTTTGGTGTAGGGGATTTTGTAAAAATTAATACGGCAGAAGGTACTGTGATGGAGATTGGTCTTCGTACAACGAAAGTGAAAGGGATAACAGGAGAGCAATTTATTATTCCAAACGGCAGTATTGTAGATGTTATCAACTATTCTATCAACAACTCAAAAGCTACGATTAATATGCAAATTCCGCTTGATGTCAATATTGAAAAAGTCCAAATGGTTATACAAAGCTATCTGGATACATTACCGGAAAAGTATGAGGAGCTTGTCACTGCTCCGGTTTTTCTAGGCGTAACAAATACGACAAGCACAGAAGCGACAATTGGTATTACGCTGGAAACATTGCCTTTACAGCAGTATTCCATTTCCCGTATTATCCGAAAAGATGTAATGGATATCCTGACTCGTAACGGCATTCCTCTTGCTGTACCGAAAATGATGTTTTATGAGCGAAATCAGGGAGGAGAATAATAGATGGAAGCAAAGCAGTACAGTCTTAATGACGTTGTGGAAATGAAAAAGCAACATCCTTGCGGCACGAACGAATGGAAAGTAATTCGATTAGGCGCCGATATTCGTATAAAATGTGAAGGTTGCGGACATAGCGTTATGATTCCACGCCGCGAGTTTGAGAAGAAAATGAAGAAAATTTTACGCCAGGCAGAAGAAGTCTAAAAGCAAAATAGACTTTTATGCGCGCAATCAATATAATAGACAAGGTTGTAAAATTTAATGGACAGAAAAATCCATAAAAGAATTAATAATAAATTTAAATGAACTGAACATAGAAAGGTTGTGTCAATATGGCATTAACAGCTGGTATTGTTGGTTTACCTAACGTAGGAAAATCGACTTTATTCAACGCAATTACAAAAGCAGGTGCACTTGCGGCTAACTATCCGTTCGCAACAATCGAACCGAATGTTGGCAGCGTAACTGTTCCGGATGAGCGTTTAGACAAATTAACAGAATTAGTAGTACCAAAGAAAACAGTTCCGACAACTTTTGAGTTTACTGATATCGCGGGTATCGTAAAAGGTGCTTCTACTGGTGAAGGTTTAGGAAACAAATTCCTTGCCCACATTCGTGAAGTGGATGCAATTTGCCAAGTTGTACGTTGTTTTGAAGATGAAAATATTACACACGTTTCAGGTACAGTAAATCCTATCGATGACATTGAAGTAATTAATTTAGAATTAATTTTAGCGGATATGGAATCAGTAGATAAACGTATTGCACGTGTAGCAAAAATGGCAAAGCAAAAAGATAAAGAAGCAATGGTAGAAGAGCCAATTCTTCAAAAGCTTAAAGACGTATTAGAAGCTGAAAAACCTGCTCGCGCGGCAGATCTATCAGATGACGAGAAAAAAGTGATCAAAGGTTTACATCTATTAACGATTAAACCAATGCTTTATGTTGCGAACGTTTCTGAGGACGAGGTAGCAGAGCCATCTGAAAACAAGTATGTAAAAATGGTACAAGAATACGCAGCAGCTGAAGGCGCACAAGTAATTACTGTTTGCGCGAAAATTGAGGAAGAAATTTCTGAGTTGGAAGACGATGAGAAAAAAGAATTTTTAGCTGAATTAGGAATTGCTGAATCAGGATTAGACCAATTGATTAAAGCTTCGTACAGCCTATTAGGTTTGGCTACTTACTTTACAGCTGGTGTGCAGGAAGTTCGTGCATGGACATTCCGTAAAGGCATGAAAGCACCACAATGTGCTGGTATTATTCACTCTGACTTTGAACGCGGCTTTATCCGTGCTGAAACAGTGGCATATACGGATTTAGTAGAATACGGTTCAAAGCCAGCTGCAAAAGAAGCAGGCCGAGTACGCGCTGAAGGTAAAGAGTATGTTGTACAAGACGGCGATGTATTAGAGTTCTTATTTAACGTATAATTAGTAGACGCTTTGTGAGTATAAATATATTCTCACAAAGCGTTTATTTATATATGAAAATAAGCTATTTCCTTAATATTAAAAGACGTAGCCAGTTGCATAGAAATAACAACTATGATACAATTCATTGATGTGAGTAATAGAAGTTACTTGCTCCTTGCTCCCTATTTAGTAGGAGAGCCCAAGTCCATAAGGAGGTGCAAACACAAATGAGAAAGTACGAATTAATGTACATCATCCGCCCAAACATTGAAGAAGAAGCGAAGAAAGCTTTAGTAGAGCGTTTCCAAGAAATCTTAACTTCAAATGGTGCAGAGATCACAGAAGCAAAAGATTGGGGTAAGCGTCGTTTAGCTTACGAAATCAATGACTTCCGCGAAGGTTTCTACCAAATCGTGAAAGTTAACGCTGGTACTGAAGCTATCAACGAATACACTCGTCTAGCTAACATCAGCGAAGACATCATCCGTCACATCGCAGTACGCGAAGAAGACAAATAATTTTTAAACTTAAATGCTGAAAAAAGGAGGGTGCATTGATGATTAACCGTGTCGTATTAGTCGGAAGGCTTACAAAGGATCCAGAGCTTCGTTACACACCGAGTGGAGTTCCAATGGCACGTTTTACGATTGCCGTAAACCGTACATTTTCGAGCCAGTCGGGTGAACGCGAAGCAGATTTCATAGGCTGTATCGCCTGGAGAAAACAAGCTGAAAACTTAGCAAACTTCATGAGAAAAGGGAGTTTGATTGGTGTAGAGGGTCGTATTCAAACAGGTAGCTTTGAAGGACAAGATGGAAAGCGTGTGTATACAACAGATGTCGTTGCTGATTCAGTGCAGTTCTTAGAACCACGTGGAGGAGCTAATGCATCACAAGGTGCACCAAGCCAACAATACGGTGGAGGGCAAAATTATGGTGGTCAGCCATCTTATAATCAGCCTAACCAACAATTTGGAGGCGCGCAATCACAGGATTCTTACGGTTCTTATCAACAGCCAGCTCAAAATCAGCAAAACTATACACGTGTAGATGAAGATCCATTTGCAAACAGTAAAGGACCGATTGAAGTTTCTGAAGACGATTTACCGTTCTAAGAATTTCACATCTATAATTAAAAATTAAAAGGAGGAACACGATAATGGCACCACGTCGCGGAGGCCGCAAACGCCGTAAAGTTTGCTACTTCACTTCAAATAACATTACGCACATCGACTACAAAGATGTAGATCTTTTAAAGAAATTCATCTCTGAGCGCGGTAAAATTTTACCACGTCGCGTAACTGGTACTTCTGCTAAATACCAACGTAAACTTACATCTGCAATCAAAGTTTCACGTATTATGGCATTATTACCATTCGTAGCTGAAGAAAAATAATTTCTTAAAATGTACAGCAAAGGCTTAATTGTCTTCTGCTGTACTTTTTTATTGTATAAAGTTTTTTTATAGATCCATAAACAAAGGCTGCCACAAAACAACTTGTGACAGCCTGAGAAGTGCAACAGCCCATTTGCAGGCTGTTGCATACATTATTATTTTGTAATTAAATCAAGATTGACTGGAATAACTTCTTCAACCGTTTCACCGTTTAAATAAGCAATCGCTGTTTCCATCGCGATCTTTCCAATCTTATCAGGTTTTTGTGCAACGGTTGCAGCTAGATTTCCTGCTTTTACAGCAGCCACCGCATCGTCTGTTGCATCAAAGCCGACTACTACAATTTTCTTACCTGAAGCTGAAATTGCTTCCTGCGCACCTAATGCCATTTCGTCATTGTGTGCAAATACTGCTGTAACATCCGGATTAGACTGCAGAATATTCTCCATGACTGTTAAGCCCTCTGAACGGTTAAAGTTCGCTGTTTGCTTTGCAACGACGTCTAAGATGCCTGTTACAGCTTCATTGAACCCCTGTCCACGATCACGTGCAGCAGATGAACCTGCGACACCTTCCAACTCGACGACTTTGGCACCTTCACCAACCAACTCTGTAATATATTCTCCTGCCAGTTTTCCGCCAGCTACGTTATCAGAGGCGATATGCGATACGACTTCTCCACCTTCAGAAGAACGGTCTACCGTAATGACGGGAATATTTAAAGCATTAGCAGATTCAACAGCAGTTGCAACAGCAACAGAATCTACAGGGTTAATAATGATCAAATCAACATTTTGCTGGATTAAATCTTCAATATCGGAAGCTTGTTTAGACGCATTATCTTGGGCATCTACAATCGTTGTATTTACACCAAGTTCTCTTGCTTTTGCTTCCGCATTTTCACTTAGCGTCACGAAAAATGGATTATTTAAAGTTGAAATCGATAAACCGATTGTCAATGTATCACTACTGCCTTTTGTAGATGTGGCAGATGTTCCGAAAGAAGGTTCCAAAGAGAAGCCAGGTTTTACCGAACAAGCCGATAGCATCACAGTGGCCAAAAGTGCCATTAATAATATTAATTGTTTTTTCACGCTTATGACCTCCATCTACGCTGTTTTTTTACGGTCAATTAACACCGCGATTAAAATAACAATCCCTTTTACAACTTGCTGGAAGAATGAAGAAACGCCGATTAAGTTCAATCCGTTATTCAATACTCCGATAATTAAGGCACCTACTAATGTACCGAAAATCCAGCCTTTACCGCCTGTTAAACTTGTCCCACCTAAAACAACTGCTGCAATTGCATCCAACTCATAAGATGTACCTGCTGTTGGCTGTGCAGAGTTTAGACGAGATGTTAAAATCAGCGCGGATAAAGCTGCTAACATACCAGTTAATGAGTATACAGCAATTTTTACACGGTCCACATTGATTCCTGATAATTTAGAAGCCGCTTCATTGCCGCCTACTGCATAAACACGGCGACCGAATGTTGTTTTATGCATAATTACATATAACGCAATGAAAGCTAGAATCATTGTACATACTGGAACTGGAATACCGAAGAAGTATCCTTTACCTAACATCTGGAATGTAATTTCATTTCCTAAGTCAGAAACAGGGCGACCATCCGTATACACTAACGTTAATCCACGATAAATTGTCATGGTTGCCAATGTTGCGATGAATGGTGCTACTTTACCCTTTGCAATGATGACACCATTTACAGCACCAAGAATGGCCCCTAATAATAAGGCTGCAAGAATCGTTAACACAGGATCTATTCCTGAAGCAAGCATTGTGGCAGCAACTGCACCTGTAAGGGCTAATGTCGAGCCAACCGATAAATCGATGCCGCCGGTTAAAATAACAAAAGTCATACCGAATGCAATGAGCGCACTAATCGATACTTGACGTAAAATATTTAAAATATTATCTGTTGTCATAAAGCTTGGATTTAAAATCGTAATGACAATTACAATTAGAAATAATCCTAAGAGAGGACCTAGCTTTCCTAACATTTCTTTTGAGCTAGTTTTTAACAACTTCTTCTCCTCCTGTTGCGTAATGCATAATAGTTTCTTGTGTTAAGTCAACGTTGTCTAAAATAGCTGTTTGACGTCCTTCGTGCATGATCATTACACGGTCCGCCATACCTAACACTTCCGTTAGCTCTGAGGAAATCATTAAAATGGCTACACCTTGCTCGGCTAACTGATTCATAATCGAGTAAATTTCTTTTTTTGCACCGATATCAACACCGCGAGTCGGTTCGTCCAAGATTAAAATATCCGGTTTTGTACTTAACCATTTCGCGATAACTACTTTCTGCTGATTCCCGCCGCTTAGTGAGCCGACAGCCTGTGTCGCATCACTGCAGCGAATATTTAACTGCTCAATATATTTTGCAGCATGTGATTCCTCTTGTTGTGGTTGAATAAAGCCACTTTTTGCAATTGTTTTCAAGTTTGTTAAAAACATATTTTCCTTAATTGAAAAATCTAGTACAAGACCTTCTGTTTTACGGTCTTCCGTTACAAAGCCAATTCCGTACTTCATTGCTTGAATTGGGTTTTTAATCGACACCTTTTCCCCATGGATGAAAATATCCCCTTTGGACTTTTTAAGGTTACCGAAAATGGCCTGTGCCACTTCTGTACGGCCTGCGCCCATTAAACCTGCAAACGCTAAGATTTCCCCTTTACGAATCTGGAAGTTAATATCTTTGCATACCGCGGGACATGTTAGCCCTTTTACTTCTAAAGCAATGTCCCCAATTTTTGCATTACGGCTTGGATAACGTTCACCAAGTTCACGTCCGACCATCATTTTTACAATTTCATCAAAAGTTGTTTTTGGAATTTCACGAACACCAACATACTCGCCATCACGTAAAATTGTAATACGATCACAAATTGCAAAAATCTCTTCCATACGATGTGAAATATAGACAAACGAAATACCTTTTGCTTTTAGTTCTCTAATCGTTTCAAAAAGTGTTTCAATTTCACGATCTGTAAGGGCAGCTGTCGGTTCATCCATTACGATATATTTTGCTTCTGAATTAATTGCTTTGGCAATTTCAATCAGCTGTTGTTTTCCGACAGATAGCGAACCGGCAGGCTGGCGAACATCAATATGCAAACCGAGTTTTGCTAATAGTGTCTGTGCTTCTTTATTCATTTCACGGGTACGCAGTAATCCTGTACGACCGACTGTTTTTTCTTTCCCTAAAAATAAGTTTTCCGCTACCGATAAATGCGGCAGAATATTTAATTCTTGATGAATTACGTGAATGCCTAAACTTTCTGCGTCTTTTGCTGAAGTAAATGTATACGACTGACCGTCAACTAGCACGTCACCATTATCACGCGAGTAGATGCCGGCCAAAATTTTCATCATTGTTGATTTACCGGCACCATTCTCACCCATTAAGGCATGGATTTCCCCGTTTAACAGGGTGAACTCAACATTGTTTAAAACGACGTTTCCATTGAATGCTTTTCTTATGCCCTTCATTTCAATCATGTTCCGTCACCTACCTTAAAAAATTACGCCGCTTTGTAGCATGATATTGGCGTATGGTGTTATTTCACCTGTACGAATAATGACCTTTGCATCGCTCGACATCTTCTTGAATTGTTCATGGGATATATATGTAACCGGTTCCACTTTTTGCAATATAGAAGAATGAATAGTTTCGTTAGCAGTTTTTATTTCTTCGGCTAAGTAACTATGTTCTACTTTTAAATCTTCTAGAACAACTTCTAAAATCGCGTTAAATCCTGGTTCTCCCAGTTTGTATGCTAAATCGATACATGTAACACCGTCCGGAATTGGTAAGCCGCAATCGGCAATAACAATTTTGTCAGTATGACCTAAACGTGCAAATATACCGGCTAATTCCCGGTTTAAAATGCCTTGTTTTTTCATTTTGCGCCTTCCTTTCGAACAATTACATCTTCTAATTTTGGCATCCCACCTTGGGCTCCAAATTTTTCAACGGACAATGACGCTGCTATATTCGCAAAAAATACTGCTTCTTCAATCGATTGACCGTTTGTAATAGCATGTGCAAAGGCACCGTTAAATGTATCACCGGCACCTGTCGTATCGACAGCTGTTGTGTTGAACCCTTTTACATGTACATGTTTTGTCCCATCAAAGTAGCGTGCACCATCTTCACCTAATGTCACAATTAACTGATTCGGATATTTTTCCAATGCTGCTTCAACATCATCTCCAAATAGTAGGGCACATTCAGTTTCGTTCGGTGTTAAGTACTTAATATACGGCATCCATTCAATGTCGAAGTTTGCTGCTGGAGCGGGATTAAATAGTACTGGTACTTGAAGCTCTTTACATAAATTCAGACTATACTTTATTGTTTCTACTGGAATTTCAAGCTGCATTACAACTAACTGACTATTTTCAATAACAGTTTTTGCAGAAGCAATCACTTCTGGAGATACTTTAGAGTTGGCGCCTGGTACAACGACAATACGGTTGTCCGATTCGTGGAGTAAAATATTTGCAATGCCTGTAGCACCACTTGTATTCATAACTAAGCTCGTATCTATATTTTCTTCATTCAGATTCGCACGGAGTTCCGTACCGAAGCTATCCGAGCCGACAGCGCCTAACATTTTTACTTGGCTGCCTAAACGTGCAGCTGCTACTGCCTGATTCGCACCTTTTCCGCCTGGAACCGTTGTAAATAAGCTCCCTAAAACGGTTTCCCCTTTTTTAGGGAATACATCCATTTGAACGACTAAGTCCATATTGATACTTCCAATTACCGTTATCATTTTGCAGCTTCCTTTCTTGTCGTCCCTCGCACAATTAATTGCGGATCTATATTTAATACCGTTTGTTTTATTTCTTTGCCTTCAATCTGTTCGATTAACATTGTTGCGGCTGCAGTACCCATCTTGTATAAATCCTGACCGACCGTTGTTAAAGGCGGTGATACCATCTCACCGAGCGCAATACCATCAAAGCCAACAATTTGAAGTTCTTCTGGTACGCGCTTGCCAAGCTTATGTGCAATGTGAAGTGCAGCAATGGCTAATGTATCGCTGCTTGCAAAAATACCATCAATCTGCGGATTTATTGCTAAACACTGTTCAATCGCTTTAGCAGCAACTTTAAAATCAAATGACGATGTTATAACTATTGGAGCTAATCCATGTTTATCCGTTGCTTCTAGAAACCCTGTAAGACGGTCATCCGCCGTTTTTAAACCGTGTGGACCACCTATACATAATAAATTTCTCGCACCATTTGTGAGTAAGTACTCACCCCCAAGCCTTGCTCCTTTTTGGTTATCGGTTGTCACGGTCGGGACAGTTGCATCGATTATTCGGTCAAGGGCAACAATTGGTGTATTGATGGATAGATATACAGAGGGATCTAATAAGCTTGTTGCCACAATTAAGCCGGCAACATAAGTTTGTGATAAGCGCTCTAAATATAACAATTCCTTTTCCATTTGGTCGTCTGAATTACAAAGAACAACTGTATAGCCATAAGACCATGCCATGTCTTCCACAGCACGCGCCAATTCTGGAAAATACGGATTTTTTATATCAGGAACTATAAGGCCAATAATATTGGATTGTTTTTTACTTAATGAACGTGCAACGCTGCTTGGTTTATAATCCAGCTCACGAATTGCCTGTTCAATACGTTCTGATGAATTTTTACTGACATAACCATTTTGGTTTAAGTAGCGTGATACTGTTGCTACAGAAAGATTTGCAGCCTTTGCTACATCTTTAATGTTAACCATTTATCCGCCCCCTAAACAAAATGTGTTACCGGTTACATAATATATGCTATACAATACAAATTGTCAACGAAATAGATGACATAAAGAACAGAAAAAAGGCTTTTTATACGTAGAATCTAGTTATTCAAACGAAAATTACTCCATATTAAGTTATACTAAAAAAATTATAATGACATACTATTGGTTTCTTTTGCATTTTAACCTATAGATTTCAATCCTATTAATTGGTGGTATTCCAGTATTTACATGCTCTCGCACAGTTTTGGAGGGATACAGATTTGGTAAGTAGAGGAGAAGTCAAAGGGGATATCATCATCTATACGTTTAATCATTCTTCTTGTCATGACGGTTATTTTGTTTGGGCATGCAAAAATGGTACAATAGAAACGTGAGAAAAGTTGAAAGTAGACTGGTCAAAAAGCCGACCAAATGTAATAACTAGGTTTAAATAATCGTTGCATTATAAAGTCTTACGAACAACAGATAAGGAAGGTTCTCCATGCAAAATAATCAAACAAGAAAGTTGGCACATGGTGCGATGATGATTGCGCTGTTCACTGTGCTGATGGCAATCGTATTTTATATTCCATTGGCGAATATCATCGCGGCGATTATTGCTCCATTACCGATGATTTGGTATAGCGCAAACTATAATCGAAAGTCATCGCTTTTAGTCGCAGTGATTGCTGTATTTATTACCTTTTTTATAGGTGGACTGCTTTTACTACCCGCTTCATTAATCTTTGCAGCAGCAGGTGTAGCGATAGGGGATGCTATTTATCATAAAAAAAGTAAAGTATTTATGTTTATCTCAACGAGTATCGTCCTGCTGTTCACATTTGCAATTCAGTATTTAATTTCATTGCGTTTGTTTGAAGTAGATTTTATTCGAGATTCTATTGCGCTCATGAAGACGAGCTATATGGAGTCAATTAAAATGACCGAAAAACTGACTGGACAACCTGTGCCCAAAGAAACAATGGATCTGGCGAATACTATGTTAGATACGTTGGAAATGACAATTCCGGCTTCCATTACATTTGCCATGTTATTTTTGGCATTTATTATTATTACCGTTAATTTACCGATTTTAAAGCGTTTAAAAGTAGACGTTCCAAAATTTGCGAAGTTTAGTGAATTACGTTTACCCCGAGCGGTATTATGGTATTATTTAATCGTTTTATCGGTGAATTTATTCGTTCGTCCAGAGGCGGATTCGTCATTGGCTATTATCATCCTAAATATTTCGATGGTATTATGGGTATTATTAACAATACAAGGTATCTCATTTATTCATTTTGTCATTGATGCTTTTGGCTATCCGAAGTTTATAAAAGTTTTAAGTACAATTTTGGCAATACCTCTCTATTCGTTTGTCATTTTAGTAGGTATTGTTGATTTAGGCTTTAATGCACGTAATTACATTCAAGAAAAGAGTCAGAAATGAGGAGCTGATGGGAATGGGGATTTTTCGTAAAAGACCAATTCGATATCCACTATTAGTATTATTTTTACTTGGTGCAGTAGCAGCTATCCTTATTATGATGTGGAATGTATGGGTGGGAATAGCCTTTATAGCTATTTATGCAGTAGCAGCTTACTACACGGTAAAAGTTGAATTATTAACATATGTAGAAACTGAAAAGCATATTCAAACACTTTCTTACCGGATGGAGGATGTTGGAAAAGAGGCATTTCTGGAAATGCCATTCGGAATCCTTTTAATGAATGATGAAATGACGGTGGAATGGGCGAATCCGTTTATGCTTCGCGTCCTACAGCAAGAATCGCTAGTCGGATATGAACTGGAAATGATATCAGAAGAGCTGCCTATACTTGTTAATCAGGAACAAAAAAATGAAACGGTCATTGCTATTAATGATCGCAAATATCATATTTATTACAAAGAAGAAGAGAAACTTTTTTACTTCTTTGATATTACAAAACAAGTACAGATTGAAAAGCAATATATGGCGGACCGTACAGTACTTGCAATTTTATTTATCGATAATTATGATGAGCTTACTTCGGGCATGGATGACCAGGCACGAAGCGTCACCAACACGATGATGACATCGATTATTAATGAATGGGCAGCACATTATGATATTTTTGTTAAAAGAATTGCATCGGACCGTTACATGGCTGTGTTAAATGAATCGATTTTATCGGAGCTTGAGCAGAAGCGATTTTCAATTTTAGACGTCATCCGGGAACGAACGTTGATGCAGAAAAATTTATCATTAACATTAAGTATCGGAATTGGAGCAGGTTCCCAATCACTTGTAGAGCTTGGGCAATTAGCACAGTCGGGACTTGATCTAGTTCTAGGTCGTGGTGGTGACCAAGTTGCCATTAAGCAGTCCAATGGTAAGATTCGCTTTTATGGGGGCAAAACAAACCCTGTTGAAAAGCGCACAAGAGTACGTGCACGTGTAATATCACATGCGCTAAGTGATTTAATACAAGATAGTGACCGTGTTTTCGTGATGGGTCATAAAAGCCCGGATATGGACTCGATAGGAGCCTCTGTCGGTGTACGCAAAATGGTTGCGATGAACGGGATTGAAGGCTTTGTCGTAGTCAATTTTGATGAAGTTCGAGGAAGTGTAGACCGCTTAATGACCGAGTTGGAGCAAAAAACCGATTTTTACGATCGCTTTATTACACCGGACGAAGCTTTATCTAAAATAACTCCAAAATCACTTGTAGTCATTGTCGATACACATAAGCCGAGCATGGTAATTGATAGCCGAATATTAAGCAGAACAGATAAGGTTGTTGTCATCGATCATCACCGTCGCGGAGAAGAATTCATCAATAATCCGACGTTAGTATATATGGAGCCATATGCATCATCTACAGCAGAACTCGTTACGGAGCTGCTAGAATACCAGCCTCAAAATGAAAAGTTATTGCCGCTTGAAGCAACAGCATTATTGTCTGGTATTATAGTCGATACAAAAAGCTTTACATTAAGAACAGGGGCGCGTACATTTGAAGCCGCTTCGTATTTACGAACATTTGGTGCTGATACCGTGCTGATTCAACGTCTGTTAAAAGAAGATGTAGAAACATATGTCGCCCGTTCAAAAATTATTCAAACTGTTGAATTTCCGTTTGCAGGAATTGCGATTGCAAATGGTGAAGATTCAAAAATATACGATTCCGTACTAATCGCACAAACGGCAGATATTTTACTTACAATGAAGGATGTCGGTGCCTCGTTTGTCATTGCTCATCGCAATGATGGATTAATTGGTATTAGTGCACGTTCATTAGGAGAAGTAAATGTCCAGCTTGTCATGGAAAGGCTTGGCGGTGGAGGTCATTTAACAAATGCCGCTACCCAAATGGAAGCACAATCCATTGACGAAGTGAAAAAGTATTTATATGAAGCAATTAATGAAGTAATTGAAGGGAGTAAAGAATCATGAAAGTAGTATTTTTAAAAGACGTAAAAGGTAAAGGCAAAAAAGGTGAAATTAAAGAAGTAGCAGAAGGTTATGCACGCAACTTTTTAATTAAAAACGGTTATGCAAAAGAAGCTAATAACCAAGCAATTAGCGAACTGCAAGGTCAAAAGCGATTAGAAGAAAAAAATGCGGCAGCAGAGTTGCAGGCAGCGAAAGATTTAAAAGAGCAATTAGAAGCAATCACAGTAGAAGTAAAAGCGAAATCAGGTGAAGGTGGTCGCCTATTTGGTTCGGTATCTACAAAGCAAATTGCAGATGCACTACAAAAGAAACATGGTTTTAAAGTAGACAAACGTAAAATGGATTGTAATGAAGGACTTCGTTCATTAGGATTTGCCAATGTACCAGTGAAGTTACATCAAGATGTAAAGGCTACTTTAAAGGTACATGTAATTGAAGAGTAAGGAGCGACAACAATGAACGAATCCATGATGGACCGTGTTCCTCCACATAATAGTGAAGCGGAACAATCGGTCATTGGAGCCGTTTTCCTTGAACCACAAGCTCTAATAACAGCATCCGAAATTGTTATAGCAGATGATTTTTATCATATTGCCCATCAAAAGATTTTCCAAACGATGCTGAACTTGAGCGATCAGGGAAAAGCAATTGATCTTGTCACTGTAACGGAAGAATTATCAGCAAAAAAAGAGCTCGAGGATATCGGCGGATTAAGCTATATTACGGAATTGGCGAGTGCTGTTCCGACGGCTGCCAATATTGCACATTACGCAAAGATAGTAGAGGAAAAGGCGATTTTACGTCGCCTTATTCGCGTTGCATCTAAAATTGCAGATGATGGATATACGCGCGAAGATGAGGTAGAAATTCTTTTAGCAGAAGCTGAAAAGAAAATGCTTGAAGTTTCGAACCGTAAAAATGCGGGCGATTTTAAGCACGTAAAAGATGTACTCGTTCAAACATTTGATAATATTGAACAGCTCCAGTCACGTGAGGGGGATGTGACAGGTATTCCTACCGGTTTCCGTGATTTGGACAAGATGACGGCCGGTTTCCAACGCAACGATTTAATTATTGTGGCAGCCCGTCCATCGGTTGGTAAAACAGCCTTTGCCTTAAACGTTGCCCAAAGTGTTGCTGTAAAGGCCCGTGAAAATGTAGCGATTTTCTCTCTTGAAATGGGAGCAGACCAGCTTGTCATGCGTATGTTATGTGCAGAAGGTAATATCGATGCACAACGCTTGCGTACAGGCGCTTTAGAAACAGAGGACTGGAGCAAGCTGACAATGGCTATGGGAAGTTTATCAAATTCCGGTATTTACATCGATGACTCTCCGGGTGTGCGCATGACAGATATACGTGCCAAATGCCGACGATTAGCTAAGGAAAACGGTTTAGGAATGATTATGATCGATTACTTGCAGCTTATTTTAGGTAGCGGTAAACCAGGAGAGAACCGTCAGCAGGAAGTATCGGAAATTTCCCGTTCCTTAAAAGGTTTAGCGCGTGAACTAAAGGTACCTATAATTGCCCTATCACAGCTGTCGCGTGGTGTAGAGCAACGTCAAGATAAACGACCGATGATGAGTGACTTGCGTGAATCTGGTTCGATTGAGCAAGATGCCGATATCGTAGCCTTCTTATACCGTGATGATTACTACGATAAAGAATCGGAAAGTAAGGATATTATCGAAATCATTATTGCAAAACAACGTAACGGTCCAACAGGCACGGTAAGCTTGGCATTCCGTAAAGAGTACAATAAGTTCTTAAATCTAGAATTTACCCCACCTCCACGAGAGGAATAAACCTTAAACACGAACGTTTCACATTAGTTGAATGTGTACGTTCGTGTTTTTTGTTGACATTTAGGATTTGGAATTGTTAAAATGTTCATGTTTCATCATTAAGGAATTAAAAGGTAAATTCTTATGAAAAAGAATGAAATACTTAATATATAATTTTCATTAGGTGAATCATTCGTCGGAGGTGCACATAGATGACAGCTGTAGTTGTAGTAGGTACGCAATGGGGAGACGAAGGAAAAGGTAAAATTACGGATTTCCTTTCAAAAAGAGCAGATGCAATCGCACGTTATGCTGGTGGGGATAACGCGGGTCACACAATAAAGATTGGTGAAGAAACATATAAATTGCATTTAATCCCTTCAGGAATTTTTTATCCGGAGAAGCTTTCGGTTATAGGAAATGGTGTTGTTCTTAATCCGAAATCAATAGTAACGGAATTAAAAGGACTGCAAGCTAGAGGAATTGATACATCGAATTTAAGAATTTCCAATCGTGCACATGTAATTTTGCCGTATCACATTTATCAGGATATTGCAGAGGAACAGGCACGTGGTGATGAAAAAATAGGCACAACAGCAAAAGGAATTGGTCCATGCTACCAAGATAAAGTTGCCCGGATCGGGATTCGTGTAGCAGACCTATTAGATAAAGAAACATTTGAAAAGAAATTACGCGCAAATTTAACATTAAAAAATCGCTTATTTACAAAGTTTTATGAAGTAGAAGGATTACAATTTGATGATATCTTCGAGGAATACTTTGCTTATGGTCAGGAAATTGCCCAATATGTAACGGATACATCGAAA
Source organism: Solibacillus sp. FSL W7-1472 (assembly GCF_037969775.1). Taxonomy (NCBI): domain Bacteria; kingdom Bacillati; phylum Bacillota; class Bacilli; order Caryophanales; family Caryophanaceae; genus Solibacillus; species Solibacillus sp. FSL W7-1472. Next base: position 3,915,099 of record NZ_CP150208.1, on the reverse strand, counting down.
GTGCTGAATGATGTTATTGAAGAAGGCGGTAAAGTGCTGTTTGAAGGGGCCCAAGGGATTATGCTTGATGTCGATCAAGGTACTTATCCATATGTAACTTCTTCAAATCCAGTGGCAGGCGGGATAGCAATTGGATCTGGAGTTGGTCCAACAGCAGTAGAACGCGTCGTTGGCGTTTGTAAAGCATATACATCTCGTGTTGGAGATGGTCCATTTCCTTCTGAACTTCATGATGAAATTGGTCAGCAAATTCGGGAAGTAGGGCGTGAATATGGTACAACAACTGGCCGCCCACGTCGTGTTGGTTGGTTTGACTCGGTCGTTGTTCGCCATTCACGCCGGGTTTCGGGAATTACGGATTTAGCATTAAATTCTATTGATGTATTATCAGGTCTTAAAACGGTCAAAATTTGTACAGCGTATGAATATAACGGAGAACAAATTACTGAATACCCGGCGAACCTGGAAATTATTAAACAGTGTAAACCTGTTTATGAAGAACTGCCAGGTTGGTCAGAAGATGTGACGAATGTTCGGACATTTGATGAGTTGCCTGATAATGCGAAAAATTATATACACCGCATTGTAGAGCTTACAGGTATTTCATTAATGACATTCTCAGTAGGCCCTTCACGTGAGCAAACGAATATCGTAAGTGAAATCTGGAAATAACCGGTTTGAATATAAAAGTGTATTAAAGGTCTAACAGGCTTTTAATACACTTTTTTATTATTTCTAATAAAATGAAAAAGAGGATACTAAGAGGGTGAATATACTATTTTAACTAATAAAAATGTAACAAATTTTTAGATAATAATACATTTACATTACAAAAAGACTGGAGCGGTTCATTTGAAATGTGAAATATGATACATTAGCGAAGTGTGTTTTTTGACCATTGCGAGTTATTAAAAGAATATACAAACATTTTTTTATAGAACAGTAGATCTAGTCGAAAGGAGCTTTATCATGAGTTCAAAAGGAAACAAGTTAGACTTAAAAAAACGTAATCTAAGTCTAATGAATCGTCATAATAGAAAACTTAAAATGGCAACATTATTTGCATTACTTGTTTCTACAGTGACATTCAATATAGGTTTCGCGAATGAAACAGATAAAGAAAAATTCGCTAAAGTTTTCCACGTTTATGTAGCTGATACATACGTAGGTTCTGTTGCAGATGAAGCAACAGTAAATGAGATTGTCGAGCAAAAAGAGCAAGAGGCAAGCGAACAATATGAAGATTTAACAATTGACGCTGGCGCCGATATCTCAATCATCCCAGAGCAAGTATTTACAGTCGAAGCTAATGAAGAGCAGACATTAAAAAACCTTCAGGAAGCAATAACTGTTCAGGCAAAAGCCCATTCCCTAAAAGTAGGGGAAACAGTCGTTGCATCAGTGAAGGATAGAGAAGAGTTCGAAGCTGTAATTGACGGATTAAAGCTTCAGTTTGTGTCACAAAACGATTTAAAAGAATTACAAAATAATGCTACTAAAGATTCTATACCCGAATTGAAGGATGATGAAACACGCCTGGTTGATCTTACATTATCAGCTCCGATTACAGGAGATGAAGTGTTAGCCGAGCCGGCGGAGATTGTCTCAGCCAAACAAGCGGTACAGCTTTTACAAACAGGTGCATTAGAGCAAAAAGTATATACGGTAAAAGCAGGAGATGTGTTAGGTTCGATTGCAAAAGCTCACAATTTAACAACTGCTGACTTATTAAAAATCAATCCCACACTTAAAGCAGACACTGTCCTGCGTATAGGTGAACAAGTTAACGTAACAGTACAAAAACCGTTTGTTACGGTAAAGGCAGTTTATGAAAAGAAAAAAGTAGAGGGAATCGACTTTGCGAAAATCGTTAAAGAAGATGAAACAATGCTTAAAGGCAAAAAAGTAGTTAAGCAGGAAGGCGAAAAGGGCAAAAAGGAAGTTTCCTACTTAATTACTGAAGAGAATGGTGTCCGAACGGAAAGAATACAATCAGAGGCAAATGTAGTAGCCGAGCCTGAAGATCGTGTTGTTGTTGTCGGAACTAAAGTAATCCCTTCTGTTGGTACAGGTACCTTTGCTTGGCCTGCAGTTGGTGGCTATATATCAAGTAATATGGGAGAGCGTTGGGGACGTTACCACTACGGAATCGATATTGCCCGACCATCAAACTATACGATAAAAGCATCGGATAACGGTGTTGTTAAAACTGCAGGTAAGCATTCAACATACGGAAATTATGTTGTGGTTAACCATAAAAACGGTTTTGAATCGTTATATGCTCATTTATCTCGTATTGACGTAGAAGTTGGACAAGTAGTTGAACAAGGTTCCGCTTTAGGGCAAATGGGTTCAACAGGACGTTCAACAGGTACACATTTACATTTCGAAATTCATAAGAACGGTACAGAAGTAAACCCGTTATCATATTTAAATTAATTTTTAGCAGTCCAAGCGGAATTTTGGGCTGCTTTTTCTATAATACGGTCATTAATTAATTTAATGGGTAAAATTCAAAAAAAATTCTTATATGGGTGGAATATTTCCCGGAAAATAATCATAGCAATATAGCTGTATAATGCACCAAATTGCAAAGCATGATAGAGTAGTTATAGTAAAAATAAAAGATAACCTTTCATAATTATATAGAGAATTTATGAGAAAAGAGGAATTAGATGATGGATAAAACGATATTAGTTGTAGACGATGAAAAACCGATTGCAGATATTTTGCAGTTTAATTTAATAAAAGAAGGTTATCGCGTCATTTGTGCATACGATGGGGACGAAGCGCTTCAAAGAGTAGAAGAGGAACAGCCGGATTTAATGTTGCTGGATATTATGTTACCTAAACGTGACGGCATGGAAGTATGTCGTGAAGTGCGCAAAAAATATGATTTCCCAATTATTATGCTAACGGCAAAAGGGTCGGAAATCGATAAAGTGCTAGGACTGGAAATGGGTGCTGACGATTATGTAACAAAGCCGTTCAGTACACGTGAACTAATCGCCCGTGTAAAAGCGAATATGCGCAGATTAAATGTGCCTGCTCAAATAGAAGAAGCACAGGCGGAAACGAATGATATTGTAGTAGGCTCTTTAACAATTCAGCCAGATGCCTATTTAGTATTAAAGCGTGACGAGTCAATTGAATTAACACACCGCGAATTTGAATTACTGCATTATTTAGCAAAACATATTGGTCAAGTAATGACGCGTGAGCATTTGCTGCAAACAGTATGGGGTTATGATTATTTCGGTGATGTACGAACAGTGGATGTAACAATCCGCCGTTTACGTGAAAAAATTGAAGATAATCCAAGTCACCCTTTATGGATTGTTACGAGACGAGGAGTAGGCTATTACTTACGAAACCCTGAACAGGAGTAAAATACATGCAAAAAGTGAGCTTTTTTAAGTCCATCCATGTAAAGCTTGTATTGATTTATGTCCTATTAATTATTATTGCTCTTCAAATTATAGGTATTTATTTCTCAAAGCAGCTGGAGACGAATTTAAAAACGAATTTCCAAGATTCGATTCGCCAAAGAATAGAGCTTGTGCATTATAGTGTACGTGAAGAAATGTTAAAGATACGCGATGAAAATACCCCGCCTTCATTAGAGGATAGTTTAAAACCGATTTTGCAGGGGTTTTCTACAGAAGATATTAACAAAATCAATGTAGTGGACCGTCACGACCGTATATTGGCTACTTCCGAAGATGACCAGGCAATTGTTGGTCAGCGTATAAATGAGGAAATTATACAACAGGCCGCGTCTTCCGAAACACTGTTGGATAAGATTTCATTGGATCGGGATACAGGACAGCGCATATGGATATTAGCTGTTCCTATTATGGATAATGTGGGATCTAAAGAGGATTTGAAAGGCGTCATTTACGTTCAATCGAATATTGAAAAGGTATACGAGCAACTAAATGAAATTAACCGGATTTTTGCGGCAGGTATTGCAGTATCGCTTGCTATTACCATTATATTAGGAATTTTAGTTGCGCGAACTATTACTCGCCCTATTTCCGATATGCGAAAACAGGCTCAGGCAATGTCAAAAGGAAATTATGCAAGGAAAGTGCGTGTATACGGAACAGATGAAATAGGTCAGTTAGCCATTGCCTTCAATCATTTAACCAATCGTCTGCAGGAAGCACAATCCACGACAGAGGCTGAACGCCGAAAACTGGCAAGTGTACTTAGTAACATGACAGATGGTGTAATAGCCACAGACCGCAAAGGGAAAATTATATTGATTAATGATCCGGCATTGGAATTGCTTCATGATTCACGTGAAACAACGTTAAACCGCCCGATTGCATCGGTATTACGCTTAGACCAGGAGTATAGTTTTGAAGACTTGATTCATATGAAAGATCCTGTGAATCTTGATTTTAGTATGAATGATGCACCGTATGTGTTACGTGCAAACTTTTCTGTAATTCAAAAGGAAACAGGTTTTGTAAATGGTCTGATTACGGTATTGCATGATATTACCGAACAGGAAAAAATTGATATGGAGCGTCGTGAATTTGTTGCGAATGTTTCCCATGAATTGCGTACGCCGTTAACGACGATGCGGAGTTATTTAGAAGCACTTGCAGAAGGTGCATGGAAAGATGAAAATATAGCGCCGACATTTTTAAACGTCACGCAAACTGAAACAGAGCGTATGATCCGCCTTGTAAATGATTTGCTACAATTATCAAAAATGGACAGCCAGGAATATGAACTGAATCTGGAGTTTGTTGAATTTAACAAGTTTTTCACGCAAATTATTGACCGTTTTGAAATGTCGAAGTCACAGAATGTAGAATTTATCCGATTGCTTCCAGAAAAGAGCTATTTTGTTGATATTGATACCGATAAGCTTACACAGGTGATCGATAATATTATTTCAAATGCATTGAAATATTCTCCGGATGGCGGCAATATTCGTTTTGGTTTTACCGTTCATGATAATATGATTCGCGTTATGATTTCAGATGATGGTATGGGAATTCCGAAAGAAAATGTGACGCGAATTTTCGATCGCTTCTATCGTGTAGACCGAGCAAGAGCAAGGTCGATGGGTGGAACAGGTTTAGGTCTTGCAATTGCTCGTGAAATGATTGAAGCACACGGCGGGAAAATTTGGGCAGAAAGTGAGGAAGGCCAGGGCACTACGATATTCTTCACATTGCCATATGAATTGGATGAAGCGGGGGATTGGGAATGAAATATGTTGAACAGATAAAATCTCTTTTATTAGCATTCCTCGTTTTACTCAGCATTGTGTTCACACTTCTTATTTGGAATTATAAACCGGAATATGAAACGATAAAGGAGACCCAGATTGAGGAAGTACTTGTCGGCAAACCGAAGGACTTACAGGAAGTAATAAAACCATACAGATTGTTGTATCGTCAAAATGAGCAATTTTACGGGACAGTTTCTTCAACACCTTTGAAAGGATTATACAGCCACTTACGTTCATGGCAAGTTTACGAGATGGATGTAATTAACAGTGACCTTTCAGACAGTAAAATGAACGAAATGCTGCGGAAGAATAATCGTATAACAATGTTTTTTAAAGAAGAAATTCCTTTGCGCGTTTTTTCAAATATCTTGTCATTTAATGATAATGAAATACCAGATGTAAGCTTTACACGTCTTATTGTAGACTGGTCAAATGTAGAGAATAGCGATCAGCTACAGTTGCTTTTCCTAAACACAGAAAAGCGATTATTATATAGAGCGTATGCGAGCGTGCCGGATAAAGATTATTTCATGGAGAAAGTAATTGAACCAGCAAATGATTATAGCCAATATGTTGAAGTTGAACGGGATGCTCTAAGCTCTTTATATGTGGCCAAAGATCCTATACAATCAGCAAGGTACAGATATTTAACTGAAGAGATTAAACCTGATTTATTTAAAAAGATTCTGTTCACCGATTTAAAAATCGTACAACGGAATATTGAAAGTTCCCAATCTGAAAGGTTTACTGATGGGACATCGTTAATGACAGTTGATAGCCAAAATCGGATTATAAATTATGTATACCCGACTGCAGAAAGTATTGCACCGATTCCTTCCACAAGATTATTTATAGACAGTTATAATTTTATAAATGACCATGGTGGATTTACAATGGATTACCGCCTGTCTTCTATGGACATTGATAGGCATATTACAGAATATCAGCTATTTGTACAGGGTCTACCTGTATACAGTAATGTTACGGCAACGCGTCTCGTAACTACTTGGGGTGAAAACCGTATTTTCCGTTACCGCCGCCCTTATTATTCAATGGGTACTAATATTGAAAAGGTACAGAGGGATCTGGAATCAGGGGAACAAATAGTTGAGTTGCTTCGTACCAATGATAATAAATTATTTAATGAAACAGAGGAAATCGTTGTTGGGTACGAATTAACGCTTGAAGAATCAGAGCAGGATACGGATTTAGTCCTCGTATTGGAGCCAAAATGGTTTGCCGTAACAAACAATGTATGGACACGCCTTTCACCCGAGGAAATAGGGGGTGATGAAGTTGGATTGGAGTAGAACGAAAACTATTTTTATATGGGTTTTTCTAGTATTGAATATCTTTTTATATACGCAGTATTTAGAGAGCTATAACGAAGGCCAGGAAATAGATGTTTTAGGGGAAACGATGGAAATTGAAGCACGTTTGAAGGGAGATAATATAACGTATATTGCCCTTCCGAACAATAAGGAAAGTGCAGCATATTATTCCGGACAAATTAAAAATTTCTCTCCATCTGAAGTGCCATACTTTAAGAATCAAAGCGCAAAGATAGAAAATAACAATAAGCTGATTGTGACGATGGACAAGCCTGTAAAGCTTCAGAAAAGCGATACCCGAGATTCCTATACTGACTTTGTCCACAACAATGTATATGAAGGTGATTCCTATGTGCTTTGGGATATCGATAAAGAGAAAAAAGAAGCGACATTTTTCCAGAAGGTGAATGACGTAACACTGTATTATAATGTGCGTGGTTATGTAAAACTTTATTGGGATGATGAAAACCGCATTGTTTCCTATGAGCAAACAATGCTGGAAAAGCATGAAAAGTTAGATAAACAGCAAAATCTATTAACTGCAAGACAAGTATTGCAGATTCTATATGGAAAGAATTTATTAAAACCGGATTCTCAGATTACGGAAATGAATCTAGGCTACTCTACAATTGTTCAATTAACGCAAACACAAGTATTTGCACCGACATGGGAAGTACGGGTAAAGCTGACTGATGACACAGAAGAAATACATTTTGTGAATGCGGTACAAGGACGAATTGTGGAGATCCAAAATGACTTATCCGAAATTGTTGAGCAGACAGAGGATTTGGAAGAGTAGGGAGTTTTAAAAATGCGATTTAGCGTTTTAGCAAGTGGCAGTACAGGAAACGCAGTCTACGTAGAAAATGATGAACATTCATTTTTGATTGATGCAGGCTTAAGCGGAAAGAAAATGGAGCAACTGTTTGCTAATATAGATCGTGATATGAAAAATTTATCAGGTATTTTAGTAACTCATGAGCATAGTGACCATATTAAAGGGCTTGGTGTCATTGCACGTAAATATAATATTCCTGTCTTTGCAAATGCAAAAACATGGACAGCGATGGACGGGCTCGTAGGAACGATTCCGACAGACTTATGTTTTGATTTTAATATGGAAACAGTAAAAACATTTGGCGGGCTGGATATTCAATCATTTGCCGTGTCTCACGATGCTGCTGAACCGATGTTCTATACATTCTATGAGAACGGGCGAAAGCTAGTTGTCATTACAGATACAGGCTATGTCAGTGACCGGATGAAAGGATATATCTCAGCAGCAGATGCCTACGTATTTGAAAGTAACCACGATGTGAGTATGCTTCAAATGGGCAAATATCCTTGGAGTATTAAACGCCGTATATTATCGGATGTAGGACATGTTTCAAATGAGGATGCTGCAGTAGCAATGGCTGATGTTGTAGCAGAAAAACCGACGCAAATTTATTTGGCACATTTAAGTAAAGACAACAATATGAAAGATCTGGCGCGGATGAGCGTAGAACAGACATTGCAGTCTTGCGGCATTATGGCAGGTGAATATCTGCATCTGCATGATACCGATGCAAATGAGCCGACAAAGCTTGTGACAGTTTAATTTCAGCAAGGCATAATTGAAGTAAATATGGGTAAAAGATAGGTGTGTTAAAAGTTTCTACTTTTAGCATACCTTTTTTAGTTTATGGATAATTTTTAATTAGGTTTTATGTGATTTTCATCTAATTTTAATGTTAAATGTGTATGCTATCAGTAAGAAAAATAAAGAAAGGATGAACGGTATGGGTTACTATCCTGAAGACGATAAGAAAGAAACTCAAAATGACCGAATTACAGAGCTTGAGGCTCGTTTAAAAAGAGAGGAAGAAGAAAAAAAACAGCGGCAGAATAGAAAAGAAAAAAAAGGCGGCAGTAAAGGCGGTTACTTTTTATCTGGCTTGAGTGGTGTTGTCGTTGGTGCTTTATTATTATGGCTCCTGCTTCCCTCGTTGGCAAATCAGTTGCCAGGGGGCAGTGAAGTAAATTCGATTACAAAGGATTCCCCAAACTCAACGATTAGTCAGACTGCCACAGAGGTAACTACAAATGTAACAGATGCGGTGGAAAAAGTATCAAGTGCCGTTGTTGGAATTACAAATATTCAAAATGTAGCACCGAACTTCTGGAACCAAAGTACGGGAGAAGCTCAAGCGGTAGGTAGCGGTTCAGGCGTTGTTTATAAAAAAGAAGGGAACTTTGCCTTTATCGTAACGAACCACCATGTTGTAGATGGGGCAGAACAAATTGAAGTAACTTTAGATGATGGCGAAAAAGTAAAAGCAGAGCTTATCGGTTCTGATATCTGGACAGACTTAGCAATACTTTCAATACCAAGTGAAGGAATTGATACAGTAGCTAACTTTGGAGATTCGGATGTATTAAAACAAGGTGAAACGGTAATCGCCATTGGAAATCCATTAGGCTTAGATTTTTATGGTTCTGTAACAACAGGTGTAATTTCGGGGAAAGACCGCTCGGTGCCAGTCGACTTAAATGAGGATGGTGCAGAAGACTGGTCTACAGAAGTATTACAGACTGATGCAGCGATCAACTCAGGGAACTCAGGTGGCGCTTTAGTGAATATTGCAGGTGAATTAATCGGTATAAATTCGATGAAAATTGCCCAGTCTTCAGTTGAGGGCTTAGGATTTGCAATTCCCATCAATTCAGCAATTCCGATTATTGAACAACTCGAAAAGCACGGGGAAGTACAACGTCCAACAATGGGAATTTCCTTAGTCGATTTAACGGAAGTACCGGCTTATTATCAACAGCAAACATTAAAATTACCTGAAGAAGTAACGAATGGTGTTGTCATTTCCCAAGTTGTAAGAGGTTCAGCTGCGGATAAGGCAGGATTACAGCAGTATGATGTCATTGTAGAAATGGATGGCGAAAAAATTGAAAATGCAATTGAGCTTCGCAAACATCTATATAATGAAAAATCCATTGGCGATACACTAAAAATTAAAGTATATCGTAACGGTAAAATAGTAGAAGCTAATTTAGAGTTAGTGGAAAATGCACAATTGTAAATGTGGATAACTTAATTAAAGAATGAAATTGTACACAACGGGTAGAGAAGAAAAAGGCTTGTCTTTTCTACTCGTTTTTTGTCTGTTACAATGAGTTGTGGATAACATTTCAAAAATTGTGAATAAGTTTGTGGAAATTTCAGAAAAGAAAGAAGGTTTAAAAATGAAGACATACAGCTGTGAAACCCATATAGATCATGCGTTAGATATGCACGTGGCAGAAATGGAAGAATTCCCTATGATGGATTTTTTATCGGAAGAGGAAAAGTTATCAACAGCTTGTTCTTACTGTGAACAGTCAGCAACATATGTTGTATCAAGTAAATAACTTTACACAATATATAGTTTTTGTTTGTGGATATGTGCATAACTTTTGTGGATAACTTGTTTGTAAATGGAACGTAAAGGTGGATAAGTTGTGAATATTACTATCATCTCGGTTGGAAAGTTAAAAGAAAAGTATTTAAAAATGGGTATCGAGGAATATGTGAAGCGATTAGGCGGCTATGCAAAAATCGATTTAGTAGAAGTCCCGGATGAAAAAGCACCTGAACAGTTAAGCGATGCCGATATGGAAATCGTTAAACGAAAAGAAGGTGACCGTATCCTTGCGAAAATTAATGATGGTACATATGTCATCGCTTTGGCACTCGACGGTAAAATGAAAACGAGCGAAGAAATGGCGGCAGATTTAGAGGCACTGATGACTTACGGGAAAAGCAAAGTTGCATTTATTATAGGCGGATCATTAGGATTGCATACGGATGTACTTCAGCGCGCGGATGAAAAGCTTTGCTTCGGAAAAATGACGCTGCCTCACCAGTTGATGAAACTCGTGCTAGTAGAACAAATATACCGCAGTTTTAGAATAATTAAGGGAGAACCGTATCATAAATAAGTGCGGTTTTTGAAACAGGCACATTCGCTTCATGCGATTGTGCCTGTTTTTCTACTAAAATATAGGTTGTAACTAAGTAAGCACTTTAATTGGCAACTGTTTCTGAAAATTCATCTCTATCTGCCGAAAAATATAAACCGGTAGCAATGATCGATGTAGAATTAATTTAACTTTTGTTTAATTGATCATTTCTATTCTGATGTATTTTGTTTTTGGTCTAATTGATGACTAAAGAAAGTTAGCAGACTTGCACAGACGGCAATTATCCCACCGACCCAAGCTACATTCATTAAATTTCCTTGATGGTACACAATTCCACCTAATGCAGAACCAAAAGCGATGCCTACGTTGCTTGCCACTGGCATTAGTGAAGCGGCGAGTCCTGTTGCTTTTGGCTGATAAATTCCTGCAAGGTCAATTAAATATAGCTGAGTAGATGTTGTTAAAAGGATAGCCATTAACGACATTAATCCAATATTTATTAATCCTAAAACAAATTGATTGGTAGTCCAAAATAAACTTGTCAGAACAACTGCTTGCACGAGAAAAACAAACCGAAGGCGACCGATTGCATTTTGGCTAGCAATTTTACCAGCGAGGATGTTGCTGAAAATCGAAATAAACCCATAACTAAATAAGATTATACTAATTGACTTATTTGGTGTTCCCATTTCTTTCAAGATTGGTACAAGGTATGTAAAGACTGCATAAGTTGCGCCAAATCCGAGTGCAGGAATGAAAAAAGCCATCAATATACGAGGCTTGGTCAATAAAGAAAACTGATCACGTATCGAACTGCGTACTTGGCTGAGTTTATGAGGTAAGACAAAAAAGGATGCCAAAAACGCCAATCCTCCTAGGAAAGTGGTTAACATGAAAGTGGCATTCCAGCCGTAATCTTCGGCGATAACAATACCAATTGGCACTCCAACGACATTTGCAAGTGTGAAACCACCGAAAACGAATGAAATAGCAAGTCCGCGTTTTTTAATCGGTATGGTTTCACTTGCTACAATCATGGCTAGAGAGATTAAAACTCCTGTTACAATCGCTGTCATAATCCGTAGTGTAAGGAGCATGATATAGCTCGTCGAAATTACGCACAAAGCATTTAGAATGATGAAAGATGCTATTAAAAACAACATCCATTTTCGCTTTGGTAAATGACTTGTTACTGACATCACCAGTGGTGTAGCGATGGCAAACGTAATTGCAAACGCAGAAACGAGTGTGCCGGTTTTTACATTAGTCATATTAAGACTTGAAGAAATATCTGTTAAAATTCCGACAATAACAAATTCACTTGTCCCGAGAACAAATGTTAATAAAGAAAGTGTTAAGATCAGCAACCAATGTTGCTTTGATAATTCTGTGGAGTGCATAAATACCTCTTTCTTAGATGAATGTAAATGTGTGACATAGTAATTACACAACCTTAACATCATACCAAGAATAGAACAATTACCGGAAGTTATATAGTTAAGGCATTAATAGATTATTCATTGATATAACTGGAATTAAAATTAATAGAGTTTCTAGTATTATATTTTTATAAGCATATCTACCTAAATGTACAAGTAATGGTATTCTTAATAGATTGGATGGAATAACAAATAAATTGCAAATGGTGGCATTAAAAAAATGGAAACTAGAAATGAATATATATATAATTCGCATCAAAGATGTCTTGATAGGAAATTGGATCCTTATAAACTTCCTATTCCTGGAGGGAAATTGTCAAAAAGTGAGTTGGTACAAAAAAAGAAGGTGCTTGAAGATACCATTACAGTGGCGAGAAAATTTATGACGAAGTTAATAGCTGAACTTGATGGAACAGCTGTTTTAATCGTTATCACTGATCATGAAGGATACATTATTGAGTTGTACGGAGATGAAATGATTAAGTGCCAAAGTGAATCGTTAGGTTTATCTACCGGAATCAGGTTAAAGGAAGAAGAAGCGGGAACGAATAGTATTGAAATGGCACTAAAATTAGGGGAATCTGTCCAACTCATTGGATCAGACCATTTCTTCCATTGTTTACATAAAAGTGCTTGTTTCTCCGTACCATTCAATTCGTTAGGTAAGATAGGCGGGACTATTTCGGTGATGATGGCTGCTCATCATGCAAGTTCATTCCATTCAGGATTACTTCAGTCTGCGGTGGATTCTATAGAACGAGAGGTTAAAGTTAAGCAGCAGAATAAGAAACTATTAATCTTAAATCAAGTGCTGATGGAAAACAGTCGAAACGGGGTCATTATGACCAATGAGGACGGAAAAATAATTGAGATAAATGCTTTTGCTGAGAAAGTATTATCTTGCAATAAAGAAGAAATATGCAATCGCCCTATTACAGAAATCGCAGTAATTGGCGGGTACATGGAAAATGTTTTGAGGGGGAGTAAAAAGTACGAAGATATTGAAATATCTATATCCAATAAAACGTATTTATTTGACTCATTTCCAATTTATAATGAATCCAACCAAATAAATGGAGTATTTGGCCAGTTTAGAGATATTACAGAAAGGCTCGTATTAGAAAGGCAACTTATGCTAAGTGAGAAATTGTCAGCAATAGGAAAGATCAGTGCCGGACTTGCTCATGAGATTAGAAATCCTCTTACTTCAATCATAGGTTTGTTAGAAGTCTTTAAGGTAAATTTAAAAATAGATAATGACAACCAAAAAGAATATTTTAGAATCATCTTCAGTGAATTAGAAAGAATAAAAAATCTTGTTCAGCAATTTGTAATGATGGCTAAACCGGATGCAAAAGAAGTCTCTAAATCCAGTGTGAGTATACATGAAATTATAGAAGATATCTTAATGTTAATGGAAAATGATTTTAAAAATAAAAATATAAAGGTCCATTATCAGGCTACTTTTAAGAATAAAATTAATGTAGATAAGGATAAAATCAAGCAGGTTTTTCTAAACGTCCTACAAAATTCCTATGAAGCTATTGACTTTGAAGGCAATATATCAATTGCTGTCAATCAAAATCAATCTGATGGTGAGGTTGAAATTACAATCCGAGATGATGGATCTGGAATGGATAAAGATACGTTAGAAAAACTATCCACTCCTTTTCATTCAACGAAAAAAAGCGGGTTGGGACTGGGATTATCGATGAGCTATCACATTATTGAGTTGCATAGAGGAAGAGTAAAAGTAAAAAGTGAGAAGGAAAAAGGCACAATCTTTACAATTTGGTTGCCGCAATCTTAAAAATTCAGAACCATTATTGGACTGTAAGAAAACAGATATGAAAAAGCTTAGAGGAGATTAACTTGTTTCGGAAACAAACAAAAAAGCAGCATCCCACTTGGAGATGCTGCGGTAGAATTCTTTGTTCCTGAAGAACTCTAATGGGTTTGGCACCCAATAATGCTGATTTAACAATCTTAAATTAACATTTTCGATGTCAAAAATACTACTATTTCAATATAACATAGTAAACCGTGGAATCATTAATAATTATGTATTCTGTGTTTAAGTTTATAAGAAAAATCATAATCGATAAAAGAGGAAACAAACCATATTATAAGTAGGGGCAGTTTTAATAAATACCACCTGGAACGTTGATTTGTCATCGTTCCAGGTGGTTTTAATTTTTCATGCTTGTCTGTTTTAATATTCGTACTCAACTGGATTTTTTATTCTATAGTCGTTTTATCCTGGACATTTTCAACATACATTAAAAAAAACTTGGAGACAAAGGGGGAATTAGTTGCTGCTGTTCATTATTCTTTTCTCCATTTGCTGTCTTGCTTATGGACTAATAAAAAAACGTTTCATCGCTCTCACCTTTCCAGTAATAGGACTTATTATTTTAATGGTTGTTAAGGTAATTTTAGTACCGCTTCCGTTAAAGGAAACAATTCTTTTTATTTTTGATTTACGATAAAAATTAGAAGAAAGAAGGTCTAGATGAAAAAAATTGACAAAAAAGTTGCTGATGCCTATTTCCGTGAGAAAAATACGTACATGGCTATTTATTTTGTTATTTGGTTTTTAGTGTCTTTTGTTATGGTAGCGCTTGCAGACTCATTAACTGAAGTTCAATTTTTAGGGTTCCCATTCCACTATTTTATGGGGGCAATTGGAGCTTTACTTACTTTCATTATTTTACTTTTTGTAAATGCAATTGTTGGAGACAAAATTGATAAAAAGTATGGAATTAGTGAAGCGCGAAATGAAGAGATAGGCGCAAACAATATGATGAATCACTAATGAAGGGAGGTAATTTATGGATACTCAATTTATAGTGTCAATGTTAATTATACTGGCAACATTCGCTTTATATATTTGGATTGCAGTTTATAACACTGCTAAACAAACATCGGACTTCTATGTTGCTGGTCGTGGAGTGCCACCAATTTTTAATGGGATGGCAATTGGGGCAGACTGGATGAGTGCAGCATCCTTTATCGGGATGGCTGGTACGATCATGTTACTTGGCTATGATGGATTGGCTTATATTATGGGATGGACTGGCGGATATTTATTTTTAACAATATTACTTGCACCGCAGCTTCGTAAATTTGGTCGCTATACTGTGCCAGAATTTATTGGAGACCGTTTTAATAGTAAAGCAGCACTAATAATAGCAGCTATATGTACAATTATTATAAGCTTCACGTATTCAATCGGACAGCTATCAGGTTCTGGTGTAGTAATTGGACGTCTCTTTGAAATTGATGCGAAAATTGGAACGCTAATCGGCGTTGTGCTCATTGCATTTTATGCTGCATTTGGTGGTATGAAAGGTATTACTTGGACTCAAGTAGCACAATATGTGATTTTAATTATCGCATATTTAGTACCTGTTATTTTTATGTCATTCCATTTGACTAGTAATCCCTTACCATGGATTTCCTATGGTGAAATTTTAACGAAAATGGGTGAACTCGACCGGGAACTCGGTATTTCGGAGTATTTTGCACCTTTTACAAATGGAACTAAGTGGCAGTTTTTAGCTCTTATGTTTACGTTAATGTGTGGTACAGCCGGGCTTCCGCATGTAATCGTACGTTTTTATACAGTAGGTACTATGAAGGCGGCTCGTTGGTCAGGTGCATGGGCATTGGTTTTTATCGGGCTTTTATATTTTAGCGCACCAGCTTATGCAGCTTTTGCTCGCTTTATTTTAATGACGGAAGTGGCTGGTAGAAAAATTGCTGAGCTACCGGCTTGGACTCAATCATGGATTGATACAGGCAAATTAGGGATAGCCGATACGAATGGTGATGGCATTCTTCAATGGCTAGAACTGCAAATAGCCAACGATATTGTCGTAATGGCAACACCTGAAATCGCAAACCTAGGTGTGTTTGTTATTGGACTCGTGGCAGCAGGTGCAATGGCAGCCGCATTATCTACAGCTGGTGGTTTAATGATTTCTATATCCTCGTCATTTGCACACGATATTTATTATCGCATCATCAATCCACAAGCCTCTGAACAAAAACGCCTGTTAATAGGACGTATTTCAATTGTTGTGGCAACACTGTTGGCTGGTATTATTGCATTAAACCCACCTGGTGCCATTACTCAAATTGTTGCATGGGCTTTCGCGCTTGCAACAGGTACCTTCTTCCCAGCACTCGTTTTAGGTGTCTGGTGGAAGCGTGCTAATGCAAAAGGAACAATAGCGGGAATGCTTGTCGGATTAGCGGTAACACTTATCTACATCTTTAGTGCGAAGTACGGTGGCTTTACGATATTAGGCATCATTGATACAGGTGCTGGTATTTTCGGAGCAATTGCTGCCTTCGCTACAAATATTATTGTTTCGCTTTCAACACGGGCTCCTTCACAAGAACTTCAAGATGCAGTTATAAACCTGCGTTATCCAGAACAAATGGTTTATAAAGACGGTGAAGTTTATTTAAATGATGGGTCATCGAAAGAATAAAATATTGAGAGGGCAGTTCAATGTTTTATTACAAAATCACTAATATTCAAAAAGCCAAAACGTTAATTCTACGTTTTGGCTTTTCTATTGGTTGCGTTTCTCCCTAATTCCAAGGAGATCTAGGCAGGTTATTCATTTTAGATGACGTATTACTTAGGAATTTTAATAATAATATCACTAAGTTCGATTATTTCCATTTTTAAATCGCTATCAGGATTTACCCATTTTACGCCGTTTTCATCGATTTCCGCCTCCATCAATTTGAATATGGGAGTGAATATTAAAGTTTTGGCATCCGGGTGTAGTTTTTCATATGTGAATACATATTCCATAAACCCCTGCCCGTTTCCTGTGCCGCCTGTTAACCTTGATGTATACGTATTGCCTAAATCATCCTTTACATTTAAATCGGAAGAAATAACGTCCCATTTCTCTTTTAACATCTCATTTTTTTGCGTTTCTGTATAATTGACGATAAAGGAGATCGGTGTGTATATAACTTCATTTATTTTAATACCTAGATCAGCTTTTTTTGATGCAGGTGCTTCCACAATTTGAACTTTATTCTCAGTAGCTTTGGCATCTATTTCAAAATCCCAACTACCTTGAACCATTTCTTTTGTATCCCGATTGGAAAGACTGCTAATGTGGAATTCGAAATTCGCCTGTTCCAATTGATTAGATAAGTTCAGAATTGCTGTTGTTAAGCCGGCATATTTGTTTGGTCCGACCTTTTCAATTATATGCTCTGTATGAAAGAGGGCATGCTCACGACCATCCACTTTAAATGTAGTTTCTATTTCCGGATGCTCACCTAAATCTCTG
This sequence comes from Solibacillus sp. FSL W7-1472, assembly GCF_037969775.1. NCBI lineage: Bacteria > Bacillati > Bacillota > Bacilli > Caryophanales > Caryophanaceae > Solibacillus > Solibacillus sp. FSL W7-1472. Next base: position 3,897,800 of record NZ_CP150208.1, on the reverse strand, counting down.
TCTGTTTCAATATAATAGCCAACTAAAAACTTTTTACTGTCAAATAAGCTTTCATTTACCGTAATCGTTGTGCCATTGCTTTCTGCTTCAAGATGCTGCTGATCCGCAAACTCCTCATAGCCTGAAATTATCTTGTCCTTGGTCGAGAAGAGTTTGATAATACTGTTTACTATCGGAATTTCATGAGCAAAGGTGGTATAGGATAGACCTATAAGTGATGCGGTACCGATACCGAGCGAAAGGCAGACAGCCGCAACTCCTTTCATCCACTTTCTGTTTTTTGTTTTGGATACTTGTCTTTTCAAGTCTCTTTTAAACTGAGCCTTTTCAAATTCTGTTACATCAGCTTCTTCAAATTCATTTACATCAATGTCAATATCATTAAAGTGTTTAAACAGATTTTTCAATGGGCATACCCCCTAAATCTTTTTTTAGTTTTTTTCGACCATGGTAAAGGCGGTTATCTATTGCCGATTTTGTCATCTCCAACTGACGAGCAATTTCTTCTGTATCAAAATCTAACAAGTATCTCATTATAAAAATTTTCTGATCGACGGGCTTTAAACTAGAGATGATTACCTGAATTTCCTCCTGTTCTTCCAGGAAGGAGTTTTCATACATCATGGATTCGGCCTGTGTCAGTTCTATGTTCAAAGAAGGGCTTTCTTTTTTCTTCATTTCCATCCGGTAATAATCGATTGCTTTATATTTAGCAATAACGCAAACCCATTTCTTAAAATCAGCTGCATCGCCATGGAACTTTTTTGCATTTTTCCAAATAGATAATAGAATATCGTTACAGCATTCCTTTGGGCTTTCATTAATGTCTAGCGGACCTAAAATTTTTAAAACAACACCTTTTATTAATGGAAGATAGTGGTCGATTACGTAATCAAGAGCATGTTCTTTGCCGGCTTGAAGATATTTTATAAAATTTTGCTCATCAATCTTCATATCGTTCTCCTTTTTATAGTATTGTTACTGCAAAAGCTTTTACATTATATATAACGTATGGTGATGACCTTTTTTCGCAATAAAACCAAAAAAGTTAAAATATTGAAATATATATCGGGCTTATCTAAAAGAAGTTAAATAAAAAACGTTATTTTGCACTGAATGCAAAATAACGTTTTTTAATGTGTTAGTTCTGTTGTTTTTTTACTTTTACCGGTTTGAAGATAGAAAGTAAGAAAATTACTAACCCTGCAATACCAATTCCTAAAATTGTGTTGAAGGAAGCGCCTGTGTAGAATCCGCTGCCGAAGTAGAAAATTTCCCGTAAACCTTCAGAAGCAAAGCGAATTGGTACCCATGGACGAATGAAGTTTACGAAGAAACTTGGAAGCATTTCCTGTGGTGTCATAAGAACACCCATACCTAAAAGCATGACAACCATGAATAATGTAATAGCTGGTTTGCCAATCCATGCGGTAATTGCCGATACTAATAAATAGAAACAGAATGCTGCAAATGATACAAAGAAAGCCACCAGGAAGTAGCTTGGCATATTAATACCTGCGATCTGTGCAAGTGTTGCAACAGTGAAGCCTGAAAATAGGGCAATAATTATGCCGAATAAAACTTGCCCGCCAATTAGGCCTAATGTTTGTTTACGTGTTAACAGCTCTTTCTTAAAGATGCCTGATGTTGCTAAAAATACAATGAATCCACCGATTAACGCACCTACCCATGCAGGTACTGCCAATAAAGTTGGGGCAGCCCCGTTTGCAGTAGAAGCTGTAATAGGATTGTATATTTTTTCTTCAGCAACAATTGGATTTACTAAAATGGAAGCTTGCGTTGCATCAATTTTTTCAGTACCAAGCTGTGCTAAAAAGTTTGCGGAATATTGGTCATTCATTCCAGATACAAAGCCGTTTAAAGCTGTTTTTGCAAAGTTTGCACCTGTCATATTAAAGCCTTGGTTAATATATATTTGCAGTTTGGCAGCTTGATTATTTGTTAGTGCATTTTGTAGTATGTCATTGTAACCTTCAGGAATGACAAGTGCTGCATAATACGTTTTATCTGCAAATAGTGATTCAATATTTTCTTCTTTCTCATTTGTAAATGCTATAACTGGTTCTGAACCGTCTACACCTTTACTCATTTGTTCCACAGCCTCGAGAACCATCTCAACGTGTTGTCCCTCATCGTTAACAATAAGAGCAACCGGCAGATTTTTTACTTGCGGATTTCCTTGTGCGAATAAGTTTACCGAAAATAGTGCAATGATTAATATAACAGCAATAGGAGCAGCCCATGCTAATTTTTCTTTAAATAATCTCAAATGAATTTCACCCTTTCTCAAATTTCAACATGTTGTTTATTATTACTCGTTTATTTTATAATTTAAGGGGAAATCAAAGCAATCAACAAAATAAACAGATTGTTCATTTTTGGTGGAAGAGGGTGTTTTTTTTGAGCGTTTATACAGAAAAAAATCGAAGAACAAAAGAGCTTATTCAAAAATCATTTATGGAGATGCTGGAAAAGAAAACTTTCGATTCAATTACAGTAGGGGATATTGCGAAAACAGCCAAGATTAATCGTGGAACGTTTTATTTACACTTTATCGATAAGTTTGATTTGCTAGATCAGATTGAATTACAACTGTTTGAAGAGCTAGGGGATCATATTGATGAATTGCAATTAAACTACTCATCTACACATACGTTTGAAAAAGGACAAGAGCAATTAGCTTCCGCATTATTTAATTCGATAAAAATGCAGGCACCATTTTTAAAAATCTTTTTAAGTGAACATGGAAGAGCGGGTTTTCATCTTCGGTTTAGAGCAGCCTTTTCAGAAAAAGTGCGTGTAAACTTGGAGGGGAATGAAAGTTTTAATGCAAATTTAAAGGTCCCGATGGAGTACTTTTTAGCCTTTATCACATCTGCTTTTTTAGGATTAATTGAACAATGGGTTCAAAATAATTTAGACAAGACCCCTGAAGAGATGACTGCATTGTATATTAATATTATTTCCTTTATCCAAAAGAAAAATAATTAGGCTGTTGTGTAATTAGCGCAATAAAAAAGAAGGTATAATACCTTCTTTTTTAAATACTGGTTGTACGTTGCTTTTTAATGAATCGAACCGCAACGATAATGGCGGCAATTGCAATAATCACATAAAATAGTTGTCTATATTGCTGTGAGACAGAGATAATTCCAAAAGAAATAGAGGCTAATACAAGTCCATAAATCATGTTACCAATTGTAGTAGCTGAGATAAAATACGATATTTTCATTTTGCTTAAGCCGGATACGATGTTAATTAGATTCGTAGGAAGGAATGGCAAAATACGTCCTGAAAGAACAAATAGAAAGCTGTTTTGATTGATTTTCTGCTCATATTTTTTTAGTTTTTCCGAAGTAATTAAGTTTGCAAAAAAATAGCGGATGGAAATGAAAATCGATGTACTTCCAATAACACTGCTGAATGTACTAAAAAAATAACCGCGCCAAAACCCGAATAATGCAATATTAATTGTGATAACTAAAATTAACGGAATAAATGTAAATAAGTTTTGCAAGAGCATTAATAACATCATTATTAAAATAACGATAGTTAGATTATTATGAGCAAGCTCTAAAATAAGCTGGGGTGACAGATCGGAAACAGAAATACCGCTTTTGTAAAGTGCAAAGAATAAACCTGTTAAAATTGCTGCAAATAGAGTTCCTCGTATAAACAACGATTGTTTTTTCATTTTGTAACCTCTCTTAATATAATTCCATTCGATAGTTTAAATGTATTTTATGAAAATTGCTATTAACAAGATTTGAAAAAAATGAAAAACGATTACACCTTCTGAGTTATATCTCGTAGTCACCTTTTTAGTACTAATAAAGGTAAATAATTTGATATGATATTCAAGTATAAATATGGAAACTATAATTTAATTTTCCTTAACAAGATATCGGGAAGGGGGGAGATGCCATGAGTAAAAAAGAAGAAGCATTAACACAAATTGAACAAGTATTGAAGGAATTGAAAAAGGGTGAGGAAGAAAGTGCTGCCACAGCGGTTATAGGACAGCACAGAGGAAACGCCAATATTTCCGGAGCAATATTTAAGGTTATATTTAAATTTTGGGGATTTAAGATTTTATTAATTGCACTGCTCCTAATACTCATTACCTTTGGAGGTACTTGGTTATTTTTCGGAAATACATTGAAAAAAGATAGTACAGTATTTGTAGAACAGGTTCAGGAATTAGCAACGCTCGCAACGGCTGAAGCACATGTGAAAGTAGTCATTGAACAAAAGGATAATAAGCTGTTCGGAAATGATATTTCGGTTAATTTACCAGGTACAAAAAGGGAGCTATTATTAATTGTCCCTGCCACAGTCATTGCAGGTGTTGATCTTAAAGGAATAACTTCGGATGATATCAAAATCAACGAAGATGATAAAGAGTTAGAGATTGTCCTGCCACGAGCAACACTAATACAGGATCCTGCTATTCAAATGGAAGATGTCAAAACTTTCTCGGACGAAGGATTATTCCGTGGGGAAGTGAAGTGGGATGAGGGATATAATCTGGCAGCAGTAGCGCAAAAGCAAATTAAAGATGAAGCCATTGAAATCGGGTTGCTGGAATCAGCAGAAAAAAGTGCGGAGAAAGTTCTCGCAGGTTTTTTCCGAAATCTAGGTTATGCTGTGAAAATAACATTTAAATAGATTTTAATTATACCCGATTAAACAAAAGATATATTTTGCTGCTTCAAACAGTCTAATTACTAAATTAGGCTGTTTTTTATTTTCTTAAGTACAGAATAATTTGAATAATATATGAATCATTTCTAGCAATTTAAAAATTATATTAAAATTATTATTCATTTATCATGAATATTATTATATAATCACTTTGTTAATGTTCGTGAAAATAAAATATTTAATCTATAAATCACTTATTATAATTAATAATATAGTTTATATACGAACTATATTTATTTATTTTTAATTAAAGTTCGTGTTTTGGGTTAAATGAATAATGAGGAGTTTTAATGTGGGGAAGTTTGAAAACAAGTGGATGCGTGCTGTCATTCCGGCTTTATTGATTCACTGTAGTATTGGTACAGTTTATTGCTGGTCATTATTTAAGGGTGATATTGCCTCTTACATCGGAAAACCTGTCAGTGAAGTGGAATGGGCATTCAGTATAGCTATTTTTGTTCTTGGTATGTCTGCTGCTTTTGGCGGGAAATTTGTTGAAAAAGATATTCATAAGTCATCCTTGCTTGCGGCCATATTTTTTGTTGTAGGGATGGCAGCAACAGGATTCTTTATTTATCAAAAATCCTTAATCGGAATTTATATTTCATATGGAGTTGTTATGGGGATTGGGCTTGGAATCGGCTATTTAACACCTGTAAAAACACTGATGCTTTGGTTTAAAGAACAAAAGGGATTAGCAACGGGTCTTGCTGTTGCAGGATTTGGCTTAGCAAAAGTTATTGCAAGTCCATTAATGGAAAAGTTACTTGGTGATCGCAATAGTGAAGGTATTTTAGTGAATCCGACAAATATCTATACTATGTTTTATATTTTGGCAGCAATCTATTTAGTAATGATGGTTGTCGGACACTTAATTTTAAAGAAACCGGCTGGATATGAAGAAGAAAGTTTACAAATGCAAAGCTTTAGTTATAGAAAAGTATTAACGAATAAGACATTTATCGGTATTTGGCTGATGTTCTATATTAACATTACATGTGGCTTAGCGTTAATTTCACAGGAAAAAGGCATTTTAGCTTTCATTGGATTTGGAGCGATTGGTTTAGTTAGTTCGCTCACAGCTATTTTTAATGCAGGCGGACGAATTGCATTTTCTTCTTGGGGGGACCGTTTAAAAGATCGGAACTCCATTTATAAAATTATTTTCATTTCTTCCATTGTCATTATTTTATGTACCGTTATATTTGATGGAATAAATAATTCCATGGCCATTCTTATCATTGCCTTACTTTGTATTGTGAATGCAGGTTACGGGGGAGGATTCTCATCGTTACCGCCACTGTTATCAGACCGCTTTGGTATCGACAGTATCTCAACTGTGCATGGCTTAGCCTTATCTGCATGGGCGTTTGCAGGATTGACAGGCAACCAGCTAAGTGCCATTATTCTTGAAAAAACCCAATCTTATGACATGGTATTATACGTAATTGCAGCTTTGTTTACGCTTGCCACTTTAATTAGTATATTCGTTGTTAAACCTGAAAAAGTGAACTTGGAAAACGAAGAGTTTAATAAGAAAAAAGAAATAGTAATAGGATAAAGTGTGGAGGGGTGCTTTAATAAAAGCATCCTTTTTCTTCGTAGGACAAAAAAGCCAAGTTTAGGCTCCATCGGGGATGAAGCTTAAACTTGGCTATATTAATTAAATTTCAAATTCGGTAACTTCATTGTTCTTTTTAGGACCTTTACCATTACCATTGCCATTGCCATTGCCATTGCCATTGCCATTGCCATTGCCATTGCCGTTGCCGTTGCCATTACCATTGCCGTTACCATTGCCATTGCCATTGCCGTTACCGTTACCGTTACCATTACCATTGCCATTACCGTTGCCAGGCTTTACAACAGTCACATCAAACGTTAATGTATGCTCACCATATGTTACTGTAACAGAAGTAGTACCTTGGCCTTTTCCTTTTACAGTGCCTGCTTTAACAGTAGCAATCTTCTCGTTTTCAACTTGGTAGTTTGCAAGGTTTGTAACATCCTTTTCTGTTGTTTCACCGTTCAACGTTGATACTTCAGTAATTTTAACCTTAACTTCTTTACCGATGCTTGTCTCAACTTGAGTTTGGTCGATTTCTAGTGTTACAACTGGTTCTTCTATTGCAGGAGCTTTAACTGTTACAGTTACTGTCGCTTCATTTTCACCATGTTTAACAGTAACTGTCGTTGTGCCTTCCGCTACTGCAGTTACTAAACCGTTTACAACTGTAGCAACATTTTCGTCTGCCACAACATACGTAGCTTGTGAAGTTACGTCTTTTTCTGTTGCATCGCCTTCAGCAGGTGTTGTTGTTTCCGTTACCGCAAGCTGTGCTGTTTCACCAGCTGTTAAATTAAGCTCTGTTGGAGTTACAGAAAGAGTGACAACTGGTTCTACTAATTCTTTTTCAAAGATAGTCGCTTCGCCAACATTTCCTGCAGCATCTGTAATGACTACTGTTACAGCATTTGTTTCTGCTGTTACCGGGAATGTAAAGCTACCATTCTGATTTAAGTCGAATGCAACCGGTGCTTGTACTTCGCCGTTTACAGTCGCAACATATGAAGCTTTTAATTTATCATTTAAATTGTAATCTAAGCCGTATAAATATAATTCTTCATTGTAGTCGATATACTTATCTGTTACTTGTCCTGTAGCTACACCTTCAGCTACTGAACCTTTAATTTCCGGTTTTGTCGTTTTTACAACGATTGGTCCGACATAATCCGAAACTGTTCCTGTAGCTGCAAGACCAGTAAAGTCAATTGTATATAGACCATCCGGAATCGTAGTTGCAGGTGCACTGCCCCAAGGTTTGTACTGCCCGCCAACATTCAGCGTATAAGATCCTTTTCCTAGTGCAGAACCTGCATGCAGATATCCGATATAACCGTCCCCATATTCTCCGCCTTCAGGATTCATAATGTCCCAAAGCTCGATATAGTTTGTTGTAACATCACCAGTCAGGGTAAATGAAAGTACCGCTGAATCTTTGATGCCATCACCGTTAAATGACAGGTCTGTTTCTGTAATGTTGAAATCTTTAATTTCAGTTACTGCCGCGCTACCGAAGTCAGCCGCGAATGGCAATGAAGCTTCTGTAGAGCCACCGTTTATATGGATAAAGCCTAAAATTTCAGAGCCATTTGGTGCCACAGCTTGTGAAGCAGTTAATGTAATGTTTAAAAGCTGCTCACCAGCTAAATTAAAGGTAGACTGATCGACTGTAACAGCTGCATCGCCAAATGTTTTTGTCACATCTACGGATACGTTGTAATTACCGCCATTTCCTTCCATATCTTTAACTAATACTTGTTTCGTTACAGAAATGTTTCCGTCTTTCAATGATTGAGGACCAAAAGTAACCGTCCCTTTTTTGTTGTCTACAACAGCACCTGTAGCATCTAAAACTGCTGTATCAAGTGCATACGCAAGAATTTCCGGGTGAGCCGCTGCATAGGCATTTACGCGTCCCGCACCTTGAGAGAACACATCATATTTTGCTGTATCCAGCACTTTTGCTGTATTCGAAAGGGCAACTTTTACATCGAAAGCATCCCAATCTGGATTTGCTTGTTTTACTAATGCTGCAATACCTGCAATATGCGGTGTTGCCATAGAAGTACCTGTTTTACGAGCATACGCTTCGTTGTAAACTGCTTCAGGGAAGTCCACTTTATACATAGGAATCGTTGACATAATATTTGTCCCAGGTGCCGTGACATCTGGTTTAATATCGAAGTTTGGTGTAGAAGGTCCACGTGAACTAGAAGAGTTTACATCATCTCCAGTTGTCGTAGTTGAAGCAAACTTGCCAAAGCTTACTTTTCCAGTTCCACCAGCCAATGCAGTGCGAATTGCATTGCCGTCTGTTACAGACATATCGAATGTTGGAAGGAACTCAAATGAATCACCAAGGAATGTGCCTGAAATGTCGGGAGCATTCGTCCCACCGGCAAAGTTATGGATAATTGTAGCGACTGCTCCGTTTGCTTTAGCATTTGCAATTTTATCAACAAATGCAATACTACCGCGCGAAATTAATGCCACTTTACCTTCAACATCAATTCCTTCATAATCTTTCACTTCCCCGTTTCCAGGAATCGCAACTAGATTAAACTCACCTTGCAGCTGTGTTGCTAGGTTTTTACCAAAAGTTGTTCCCATTAAAGGAAGCTGTTTTGTTAAGTTGTAGTCGCCTACTGTAATGTTCACTTCTCCGTTATACATTGTTTCCGGATTTGTTGTGTTACCGACTGCAATCCCTAAGCGGGCAGTTGCAGGTGTGCCCATTGTTCCACGGTTTGGACCTGAGTTTCCTGTTGCAACAACACCGATTGTTCCAGCCATCATTGCGTTATTGATCGCAAATGATCCTGCATCCGTTTCAGTGTTAGCACCACCACCAAGTGAAAGGTTAATAACATCCATTTCTTCTATAACAGCTGTTTCAATTGCTTTAACAATACCTGATGTCGCACCGCTTCCGTATGCTCCAAGAACGCGGTAAGCATAAAGGTCTACTTTTGGAGCAATCCCTTTAATACCGAATTCGTTAGCGCCAATTGCCGCAATTGTCCCGGCAACATGCGTTCCATGAGAAGTATAGAACGAGCTTCCGTTTGCATTAAATTCAGGTGTTCCTGCTGGGCGCTCTGAAGGTAATGTTTCCGATGCATCGTCATCTGCACGAGGTTTAGTATAAGTTGAAGAGTTAGGAATAAAGTTCTTCCCGCCTTTATAAATGTCAGTAAATTCAGGGTGGTCTGCATCAATACCTGTATCAAGTACTGCCACTTTTATCCCTTGTCCTTCAATTCCTTCCTTCCAAAGATTTTCAATACCAAGGAAAGAAATACTTGTATTCATTTGTGCTTCCAATTGCTCATCTTTAATAAGTCCTGATGATTTTGATTTTGTTGTAATGTCTTCTGATGCGTATACTGTTGCATCCGGTTCAATTAAAGTGATTCCTTCTACTGATAGCAGTTTTGGAATGTCATTTGCTTTAATTGTTGCTGCAAACCCGTTTAGTACCGTATCAAAAGTGTATCCTTGAGTCATTTGAACTTGTTTGGCAGTTAACTCTTTTTTTACTTTTGCCTGTTGTGCTTTTACATTTGCGCGAACTTCATTTGCGCGGGCATTAGAAAATTTTTTGCCTTTAATTTGGCTGATTCCTTGCTCTAAAGCTACCGGTTTTTCAGATAAATGAACGATAACTGCAACCTCTTGATTGCCTGAAATATTTTGCAGGCTTTCATGAAGAGTTGGACCATCTTTAGACAAGCTTAGCTGTTCAGCAATCGCCGCTTTTAGCTGGAGGGTACTTTCACTCTGTCCATCCTGCTTGAATGGTTTTAATTCCTCAGCACTTGCATTCGAGAATGGAACTAATAAAGAGAGCACCATAACGAAAGCTAGAATACTGCTAAAGAATCTCGTAAATTTAAACTTTTTCAATCCTCATTTCCCCTTTGTATTAAATTTTCGCACTATTCTGTTTAATGCGGTATTACCAATTTATCACAATTGAATTTATCCGAATATCGAAATTTCTGTATTTTCCAAAAGATTGATAAATAGTATCAGTATGGTAAATATAGGGTAAATCAATCTTCCTAGTAATTTGGTAAAATAGTAGAACTTTCATACGAGAGATAAAAAAAGGTGGGAACTAATTCACTAATTTGGGAAAGGAGATTGTATATATTTTTAATAAAAGGAAGTAAGAGTGGTTAAACTTTAAAATGAAAAGTATAAAGGGGAAAAGATTTTTATACTTTTCAAATAAAAATCAATGGAGGATGGCTATGTCAAATATGGATTTTAAACGCAACTATGCAAAAGCAAGTCGTAAGCAAAGTGCGAATAAGCTAGAAGTAAATCAAAATCGTAAAAACTCCAAGCAAGAAGAGTTTGTATCAGAACTTGATTTTATTTTTAATGCAGCTCCAGCAAAAGAAAGCAATGTTCCTGCTAAAAGAAATAAAACAGGCATGAACGAGGCTGAAAGTGAACGAACTGCCTGGAACTAATTTATATTTGACATCTATTTTGTACATTGAATTAAAGAACTAAGGCATAAGCCTTGGTTCTTTTTTATTGAAAGTTACTTTTCAAATTGCAAACAGGTTATATCATTTAACATTTTGGTTCGGCAATTACAAGCTGATTGATTTAGTAATGATTTTCCTTATTTACCTTCTTTTCATTTTCGTCAATTTCTTTCATGTATTCCTGGTATTCTTTCTCTACTTCCGATGTTGAGGGGAGAATGTGTTCCTTAGATGAGTCGATCCGCTTTCCATAACGAATCATCTTATAAATTATCATCCCGTTATTTGGTTTTCCGTTAAATGTGGTCATTGGAACTGCATCGAATAATACATAATAAAATGCATAAAAAACAAAGCGATCCCAAAATGTTTTATATTCTTCAATCACCCCATTAGCAATTAGAAAATTAATTGTAAGACCGAATACAAGATTGATTAAAATAGGTCCCGAATAAATGCTAATATAGGCAAACTTATTTTCATGTTTTAATTTGTCATACGAAAACCAGCTATAAAAATGATAGCAACTGCGGATATCGAACATACCAAACTTAAAAACTCTACGCCCGGATCCGATCGTTACTCTTGGTTTAATTACTCCGAAAAGCCAACTGACTATTACGTATCCCATCTCCCGAATAAATACAACAGCAGGCAGGATAATAAATGCAGAAATGACAAGTGAAATGAGATCGGATATGCCAAACATATTACTATCCCCTCCCAACGAATACTTGTAAGTTGATACCCCCGATTATCAATTCAAAACATAAGCAATCGCTTGATTAACAACACTTGCATCCAATTTGTTTGGGGAAAAAATAGTATAGAGAAATAGTAAAAAAGTATTGGACTGTATAAATCCAATAAAGAAACACAAGCCCTCATTACTCATTTTGGCGATTATATCGACCTATAAAAATTTTTTGCTGAATAATTTATTGCTACTTCATCATGAATTTAACAATTAATTAACAAAAACACTTTTGGAAAAAGAAAAAAACGGGTAAGGATAAGTTGTATTTAAAAATGAAAGGTGTGGAAGTGGAATGTCTGAAAAATTATTTACTGCTATTGCAACTGCTTCAGGAGGACGTGAAGGGAAAGTACAGTCGGATGATGGGGTAATTCAATTTGAAACAGCAATGCCAGGAACACCGCGAGCGAAAAAACTTGAAAATGCAACAAACCCGGAACAATTATTTGCTTCAGGTTATGCTGCTTGCTTTGATAGCGCTCTCCAATTAACGGCAAGTAAAGCCCGTATTAAATTCACTTCTGAAGTAACAGCTAATGTCAGCTTATTGAAAGATGAACAAGATCAGGGGTTTAAGCTTGGTGTTGTGCTTCAGGTGAAAGGCACAGATATAGAGCGCGATCAATTAGAAGAACTGGTGCATAAAGCACATGAAGTATGTCCTTACTCAAAAGCAACAAGAGGCAATATTGAGGTCACGCTTGAAGTGATTTAAATAAAGTGTGCTGGCTTATAAAGATTACAAAATGCAGGTGCTTTTAACCTATTTTGAAAAAATAGTGTAATAATAAAGTTTTGTTTTTACTATTTTTTAGAATATTTTGTTTAATTTTTACTGAGTGGGGTACGTATCAATTGAACCTAATTAATAAAATATTAAATTCCAACACCCTTAATCTCTCTTCTATTATTTGCTAGGTAGTGTGAGGGTGTTTAAATCAATTGAGAATAAAGGACAGCATAAGAAGTTATAAATTCTACCTAGCTAATGAAGAGTAATTTTATGAAAAGTTACCATCATTTCATTAAAAATCAGCAAGACAGCAGTAAATATTTACAGCTATGATTCGCTGCTTAAGAACGAAAGGATGAGATTTCATTTGAGAAAGATATTATTTATTTCCGATCATGGCGACCCTTTAATTCCACTTGGAAGTAAACAAGCAGGTGGACAAAACAATTATGTAAAACATTTAGCCCTGCAGCTTGATGGGCTTGGGTACAGTGTTGATATTGTTACCCATTGGAGTAGTGAACAAAAGCCGGCAGTTGAACAGCTGGGTGAGCGCAGTAAAGTTTACCGCTTTGCAGGTGGTCAAAAAGGCTTTGTTGATAAGCGTCAGATGTTTACTTTACTTCCTCGTTTATACGAAGAAATGACCGAAACACTGGATATAAGCAGCTATGATGTTGTTCATACCCATTACTGGTTATCAGGAGTACTTGCATATAATCTGCAAAAAGAATATTCATTTTACTGGTGCCATACAAATCACTCCCTTGCCATTGCAAAAGAGCAAGGTACAGGCTTTATAGAAAGTAAGCGTAAGCACTTTGAAAAACTAATTATGGAGCAAGCGGATGTAGTTATTGCGACTACTCCAAATGAAAAGCAACAGATTGAAGTTTTTACAAAGAAAAAAAGTGCAGTATCTGTTGTGCCGGTAGGAGTTTCACCAGTGTATCTGACATCCCCTGAGGAAGTGGATCAGTTTGCATTTCCATACTATTTTTATGCCGGCCGTTTAGAAACTTCAAAAGGGATTTTTGATCTTTTAGAAGGATTCAGACATATGCTGAAAAAGTATGATGTCCCGGATAACGTGAAACTGCTTATTGCAGGTGGCTGTCCGGAATCAATTGATATTAAAAACTATTGCCCAAAAAGCGAACCGCTAAAAGAAGCAATTAAAGGAATGGAAGATCGTGTATTATTCCTCGGCCCCAAAAATGAAAAACAGTTAAAGAACCTTTACGGTGGTGCCTTAGCAACCATTATGCCTTCACATTATGAATCATTTGGTATGGTAGCTGCAGAAGCGCAGGCTTGTGGCTGTCCTGTAATTGCGACACATGTAGGCGGACTAAAAGATGTCGTCAAATCCGGAGTGACTGGCCTTCATATACCAAAAGCAAATGTGCAAAAATTGAGCGAAAGCATGGCGTATTTCTTAAAGAGCTCGCCAAAACTATTAAAAATGCGTCGTGATGCAAAACAATATGCAATGAAAGAATTTAACTGGTCTCTCATTTCCCGCAAAGTAAAGGAGCTGTATGAACGAAAAAATGCTTACATTTCCTTACCTTAAACCTCGTGTTTTAGCAACAGATTTAGATAATACGATTGTTAGCGATAAGGTTCCACATACTGATTTGTGGGAAACGCTGGCACTTGAAAACACATCTCTTATATACATTACAGGAAGATATAGGCAGTCGGCGATTGATTTAATTGAACGCGAACAACTGCCAAAGCCGGACATTTTAATATGTGACGTTGGAGCTTCGATCTATCTTGGTCCTTCATATGAGCTTGATCAGGAATGGGCGAGCAATATTAAGCAGGAAGACTTTGAACAGGTTAATACGATTGCAAAATCCATTGACATCGCCAGACAGCCAATTGATACCCCTTGGCGATTGGCCTATTTTGCGAGTGAACTGCAGGTTCAAATACTTAAGAAAGCGATCAAGCAGCATAATTTAGCAGTTGATCTTATTTTTAGCAGTGAAAGAGATGTAGATATTCTCCCTGCAAATATTAATAAAGGTGCTGCTCTGAAATATGTACTTAATAAGTGTAACTATGATGGCGAGGTAGTTATAGCGGGGGATTCGGAAAATGATCTCAGTCTTTTCAATCTCGGCTATCCTGCAATTGCAGTTGGAAACGCATGTGAAGCCATATTAGCATTATCGCAAAATGACCATATTCATTATGCAAAAGGGCACGCATCAGCCGGTGTAAAAGAAATATGGGAAAAACTTTACACGCCATTATCACAAAAGATTCAATAGGTTTTTACTAGACAAATATTTTTTGACTTTACTTCACTATTTTTGCAGATTACAGCCTATTCTTTAAAATTTGTTTCTAAACAATAGGCAAGTAAATAGGTTATTCCGAATTCCTTTCATACGTTAGTAAAGATACATCAAGATGAAGGAAGGAGGATAAAATTGGTTAATAGAAACTGGTTTAATTCTTTTAATGATGAAAGAGGTCAATCGTTTTTCAATAATGCACAGCAATTACCAACGCAAACAGGACCAACTCAGTATGCATCACCGCAAGTATCGCCAACGAGACAATATGTTCAAAGAAATATATCGAACACGGTGGTGCCACACGTTCATCCATCACATTTAACAACGGTCAACCAACATTATATTAACAACCAACACTATTTCCCTCATACACAATCTGTTGTGAATGAGTGTTTCGAAACTAATACAATGTGTGGAACACCGTTTAGACCACATGGTGACTGTGGTTGTTCAAAACGAAGAGGCTGGTAGTCGTTCTTCAATAATTGCATCTAAAAATTAATAAAAAAGATAATAGCACCGTCCTGTTAATGGATAGTGCTATTATTCATGAAAAATAACATAAATATTCCATCTATTTCTGTATATTTTTTTGGTTTTATCAATACATTGAAAGAAAATAACTCATATAAGGAGAAATTACTATTCCAAAAATCGCTTCAGTAAGTACGCATACACCGCCTTTTTCATTAGCTCAGTCGAATATTGAGCAATTGACGAAAGAGCTTTTCCAACATAAAATTCCAAAGTTAGAACGGTTATTAAAAGTTTTTGAGAATGGTGAAATAAAAACAAGAAATTTATGTGTTTCACCTGACTGGTATCGTGAAGATCATACATTTGAAGAACGCAATGAACTTTATATAAAACTGGCTACTGAGTATAGTGTTGAAGTCATTCAAAAATGTTTAACAAATCGTACCTTTTTACAACAGGACATCTCTACTGAAGATATAGATGCTATTATTTTTATTAGTAGTACAGGCATTTCAACACCAAGTATTGATGCACGTGTTATGAATATTCTACCTTTTTCAAATGAACTAGTCAGAATCCCGTTATGGGGGCTAGGCTGTGCAGGGGGAGCGGCAGGTATTAGTAGGGCTTCTGACTATTGCAAAGCGCACCCAAAGGCAAAGGTACTTGTCGTTTGTGTGGAACTATGCAGCCTTACATTCCAAAAAGATGATTATTCTAAAAGTAATCTCGTAGGTACTTCATTATTTGCTGATGGAGCGGCTTGTGCCCTCGTGTGCGGCGATGATGTTGAGCTAGAGCAAAATGTACCAATCCCCTATATTAAGGGAAGTGGCTCAAAGTGGATGCCGGATTCTGAAGATGTAATGGGCTGGGATGTAAAAAATAGCGGTTTGCATGTAGTATTTTCAAAAAGCATACCGGTCATTATTTCAAAGTGGCTTGGACCATTTATCCATGAGTTTTTAAATAAGTACGATGTTTTACCTGAACAAATTGTAAACTTTGTAGCACATCCTGGTGGAAAAAAAGTATTGCAAGCATACGAGGAAACACTAAATTTAACAACGGAACATACAGATGTTTCACGTGAAATACTTCAAAAAAATGGAAACATGTCTTCTCCTACAGTTCTGTATGTTTTGGAGCAATTTATGTTAAATGAAAAAAGAGCGGATACTTTAGGTTTACTAGTTGCTCTAGGGCCAGGTTTTAGCGGAGAAGTCGTATTATTGGAATGGAGGGAGTAAGCTGATTTTTTATATTGTACTAGCTTTTGTAATTATTCAAAGATTAGTAGAGCTGGTTATAGCAAAAAGAAATGAAAAATTAATGCTTGCTAAAGGAGCATATGAAGTAGGTGCCTCTCATTATCCATTCATGATTGTACTGCATACTGGCTTTTTTGTAAGCCTTCTTATTGAAGTCTTATTTTTCAGTGGACAGTTTACGCCGCATTATATATGGCTCATTTTATTTTTATTGTTGCAGATGTTAAGAGTATGGTGTCTAGTTTCATTAGGATCTTTCTGGAATACAAAAATTATTATTTTACCAGGAGCAAATGTAGTAGCGAAGGGGCCGTATTCTTTTATCCGTCACCCAAACTATTTGGTTGTATGTTTAGAGATTGCTGTATTGCCACTTATGTTCCAGGCATATTTTACAGCTATCTGTTTCACAATTTTAAATTTCATTATCCTTTCTATTCGTATTCCACTGGAGGAAAAAGCGTTAAAAGAAGGGACGAACTATACTGCCTATTTGGAACGTAATAATGTTAAGCAGCCATAAATAAAAACACTGAGCCTTTTATTTTAGGATCAGTGTTTTTTTAGCTGTAAATAGAATACACAATGGCAGTTTTTATGTATATTTTCTTATCTGGAGGGTATATAACTTACAGAATGACTTTACCGAAGTTTAATTCTAATACTTTATCCAACAGGAGGGGTCTTATTGAAAGCAGTAACATATCAAGGTGCCAAAAAAGTAGAAGTAAAAGAAGTTCCAGATGCAAAAATTGAAAAGCCAGATGACATTATTGTACGTATTACCTCAACGGCAATTTGCGGGTCAGATCTCCATATTTATCGCGGGGCTGTTCCGGCACGAGAAGATTTTGTTATTGGACATGAACCTATGGGAATCGTGGAAGAAGTCGGACCTGATGTGACAAAAGTTAAAAAAGGGGACCGCGTTGTTATTCCTTTTAATGTTGCTTGCGGAGAATGCTTTTACTGTCAAAATCAATTGGAAAGCCAATGTGACAATGCCAACGAAAATCCGGCGATTGATTCGGGTGCCTATTTTGGATATACAGAGCGCTATGGTAACTTCCCGGGTGGACAGGCAGAATACTTGCGTGTACCGTACGGGAACTTCATACCATTTAAAGTACCTGACAACTGTGAACTAGAAGATGAGGCATTGCTGTTTATATCTGATGTATTGCCGACTGCCTATTGGAGTGTGGAACATTCGGGAGTTAAAAAGGGAGATACGGTTATTGTATTAGGCTCTGGCCCCATCGGCTTAATGGTACAAAAATTCGCATGGATGAAAGGTGCGAAGCGTGTAATGGTAGTAGACCCTTTAAACTATCGTTTAGAACATGCAAAACGTACAAACAATGTAGAAATATTTAACTTTGATGATTTCGATGATGTAGGAAATCATCTTCATGAGCTTACACATGGAGGTGCCGATGTAGTAATCGACTGTGTAGGTATGGATGGTAAAATGTCCCTTGTAGAAAAGGCACAGCAAAAACTAAAGCTTCAAGGTGGAACATTGAGTGCAATTGATGTTGGAATTAAGGCTGTCAGAAAATTTGGTACAATTCAGCTGACAGGTGTATATGGATCAAAATACAATATGTTCCCATTAGGCAATATTTTCGAGCGCAATGTAACAGTAAAAACGGGACAAGCACCGGCTATTCATTATAGTCCAATGCTTTATGAAATGGTTGCTGAAGGGAAGATTGATCCAACAGAAATCATTACCCATAAAGTGCCGCTGTCTGAGGCTAGTGAGGCATATAAGAAATTCCATGACCATGAAGATCAAAGTATTAAATTTATTTTAAAACCATAGTTTTTTCTGTCGAATTTAAATAAAAGCATTTTATATAACATCTAAAACCTTGCAGTTGCAAAGTTTTAGATGTTTTTTAATGAAAACGCTGCTCCCAATTGATGCTCTAATATATATATCCGTAGTATGATGGAATTAAGTTGGAAAAAGGAGATGAATGTGAATGAAGAAGTATTATCAAATAGTTTTATTTACCGTGCTAATCGTCATTTTAGCTGCATGCGGTAAGGAAACGGCGGAAAACAAAGAACAGGAAACCACTGTAAATTATGCTGAAGAAGTTACAGAAAATCCAATTGTTACGATCACAATGGAAAATGATGAAAAGATCGTTATTGAGCTAGAGCCAAAAACAGCTCCTAATACAGTGGCCAATTTTATCTCCCTTGTAGAAGATGGGTTTTATGATGGACTAATTTTCCATCGTGTCATTCCCGGTTTCATGATCCAAGGTGGAGACCCGGATGGTACAGGTATGGGTGGACCTGATTATGCAATTAAAGGGGAATTTACCTCAAACGGATTTGAAAATACGTTAACACATGAGCGAGGTGTAATCTCGATGGCTCGTTCCCAAGATCCGGATTCGGCGGGCTCACAATTCTTTATAATGACGGAGCAAGCAACGCATTTGGATGGTGACTATGCAGCATTCGGCAAGGTAACTGAAGGAATGGAAACAGTCGATGAGATTGTTGCTGCTGAACGCGCGGAAAATGATAAACCGCTGGAAGATCAAAAGATAAAAACAGTTGAAGTTGACACGAAAGGCTTTGATTATCCGGAGCCAGTCGTTCAAAAATAATATGTAAGGGAGTAACCGTATTAATTATTCGGTTACTCCCTTTTTCCATCCTGCACCTTCTAATAAATAAAGTGAAGGCATGGAGAGCAGTTGTTTTACATCATAAGGACCTTTCTTTTGTAAAAAGGCTTCAACCAATCGATACCCGGTACAATACCCAATCCAAGGGGGTAAATTTAATGCCGAGTCCCCGAATAAAAAGGCTTGATGTTCATGCAAACCTGACACATGCAATGCTTGGGTGAAATGAGTATCCCAATAACTTAATACTTCCTCCATGGAATACCGTTTCGTCCATGAACTTAATGCATACTCTCCATATAAGCTTTCCACCGCATGCTCGGCCAGTCCTTCCATAAGCAATGAGTCAAGTAATGTAGGGGGTTCTATTAAAAACCTGCGCCTGCAAATATGATGATATTCATGGGTAAACAGTGCATGAAGTTCTTTTATTGTGACGCGAGGGGATACATACAAACAAATGCCATTAGGATAGGCAACACCATTTTTTACAAATCCGTTTTTTATTGGCAAAATGGCAACAGGTATATCCGGACCGTTCCATAAAAGTATTAATTCCTCTAAAAGTCTTTTTGATATTTGCCAAACATCCAATGTTAAGCGGAGTTCCTCATGTTGAAGCAGCCCCTGCTGTAAAAGTTCAAATTGAACGGCCTCAGGTGGAAATCGAGGGAAAATGGATTGGATGATTGGATAGGCTGCCAGCTCACGATGCTCCGTTTTTTCAAATAATAATTTTGTCTCCAGAATGGGCATAATTTTCTCCTTTTTCTTAGTGTATGAATTAGACGAAGCGCTCGTATGTGCGAATTGCTTGAACATATAGTAGAAAAAAGTAAGGAAAGGAGTGAAATAGATGCATCCAAAAGAGGCGTATGATTTATGCTGCAAATATCAAGGGAAGCGGGTAAGGATTACAGATAATCAAGGTAATCTGCATGTAGGTAGAATTACACAAGTCGATAATCGCCAAGTATGGATTATGCCCGATAGAAATGGTTATGGTATTGGATTTTGGGGCTTTGGCGGGGCTGGATTTGGTTATGGCATTGCTTTAGGAGCGATTACCGGTATTGCACTTGCAGGGCTTTTTTTCATTTAAGTAAAAAAAGCTGTCTAGAAAGTAATTTTCTAGGCAGCTTTTACAATGTATACTTATTGTCCCGTAAAGAAAATAGCAATTGTGCCTCGACCGACATGTGCACCGATCACCGCACCAATTGTTGTGGTTTCAATTGCCTTCGGGTGTAATGAATCTGCAATTGCGGCTTTTATTTCTAGCATTAATTCCTCATCATTACTGTGGGAAATACCGACAACTTTATTCGAAAAGTCTCCTCCACGTTCTTTCATAAGGGCAATCATACGTTGGGTAGCCTTTTTAAAGCCACGTGTTTTTTCTATTGGTACAAGCTTACCATCATCCATATTTAAGATAGGCTTAATATTAAGTAATCCACCCATAAAAGCACTCGCTTTTGATACACGACCGCCTTTTGCTAAGTGGTTTAAATCGCCAACTGTAAATAGATGTTCCATTGAATTAGCCATTGTTGTTAGTTTTTCAACGGCTTCATTAAACTCAATGCCAAATTTATTTAAACGTACGGCTTCTTTCACAACTAAGCCTTGCCCGAAAGAAGCACATTTCGTATCAATAATTTCTAATTTCAAGTTCGGATAACTTTCTAATACCTGATTTTTTGCTAAAATTGCTGTTTGGCATGTACCAGACAATTCAGATGAAAAGGCAATATAAACTCCTTCTTCACCGGATTTTGCTAATTCTTCAAAAGCGTTGATAAATACTTCTAATGAAACTTGTGATGTTTTAAGTTGCTCACCTTCAGCAATTGCCGCGTATACCTGGTCTGTTGTGATGCCAATAATGTCATCATACTCAACACCTTTCACTAACACGCGTAACGGAAAAAGATGTACTTCTTCGTTATCAAAAAATGATTTCGGTAAGTCAGAACCACTATCCGTATAAATTTTCATAAACATCCCCCTTATCTCACTCAGATTTTAGTTTAATTTAAATTATGAACTATTTACATTTGTCATGTTTTTCCTATGATAACTGTATTTATTATATAGTTTATGCACAGAGCGATGCCTACTATTCTTACAAAATATTGACGATATTTCAAGTTGATATTTATAGAAATTCCATTTAATGAAAAGTATAAGCTTCTCATTGTAGCATAACGTAAAATAGACAAAATAGTTAGAAAAAAGTTGTTAGAAAATAAAGAAAACATAAATAAATAATTTTAAGCTTCTACAAAATATGCTCATAAATGTTTAGCCTATTCTCGCAAAAGACAACCTTTTCACTTGCTTGCATTGTCTCGGTTTGTATATATTTTAATCTTTTCACAATTGTGTTACACTACAATAAGGTAATAAATGATATAGAATCAATGGAATCGTCTCCTATAAAGGGTTGTCGATAGTAAAATAGAGCGCTTACATTATTCTAAAAATCTTAATATATATGTAAGGGAAGGTAAAAATGAGTAACAAGCATATCAAATCAGACGTTATCTTAATTGGTGCCGGAATTATGAGTGCTACTTTAGGTACAATGCTTAAAGAATTAGCACCGGATTGGAAGATCAAAGTATTTGAGAACCTAGCTAAAGCGGGTGAAGAGAGCTCTCACGAATTAAATAATGCCGGAACTGGGCATGCTGCTTTATGTGAGCTTAACTACACAAGCGAGAAAAAAGACGGAACAATCGATATTACAAAAGCGATTAACGTTAACACACAATTCCAAGATTCACTACAATTTTGGACACATTTAGTTAACACAAAGCAAATCGAGAAACCTGAAGAATTCATTATGCCATTACCACATATGAGTATGGTACAAGGTGCTAGCAATGTTGAGTATCTTAAAAAGCGTCATGCAGCAATGACAGCAAATCCATTATTCGAAGGTATGGAATTCTCGGATGATCCTGAAACACTAAAACAATGGATTCCTTTAATTATGAATGAACGTAAATCAAGTGAACCAATTGCTGCAACAAAAATCGATTCTGGTACGGATGTTAACTTTGGGGCGTTAACTCGTACGTTAATCACGAACTTACAAAAGCAAGATGTAGATGTAAACTACAACCATAATGTTTTAGATGTAAAACGTTTAAAAGATGGTTCTTGGGAAGTAAAAGTTCATAACAAAGAAAACGGTAAAGTCGAATACCACATTGCGAAATTTGTATTCCTTGGAGCTGGTGGTGGTAGCCTTGAGTTACTACAAAAATCCGGTATCCCTGAATCAAAACATATCGGTGGATTCCCGATTTCTGGTTTATTCTTAGTGTGTAACAATGAAGAAGTAGTTAACCAACACCATGCAAAAGTATATGGTAAAGCAGCGGTTGGTGCGCCACCGATGTCAGTACCACACTTAGACACTCGTTATATCGATGGTAAAAAATCATTATTATTCGGACCATTCGCAGGCTTCTCTCCGAAGTTCTTAAAAACAGGTTCAAATATGGACTTATTTGCATCGATTAAACCACATAACTTATTAACTTTACTAGCTTGTGGTGTGAAAGAAATGTCGTTGAGCAAATATTTAGTTTCTCAATTAGTTCTTTCAAAAGAAGCACGTATGGAGGAATTACGTCAATTCATTCCAACTGCCAAGTCAGAAGACTGGGAAGTTAGTGTTGCAGGTCAGCGTGTACAAGTAATTAAAGACACAGACGCTGGTAAAGGGACATTACAATTCGGTACTGAAGTTGTAACTGCACACGACGGATCTATCGCAGCATTATTAGGTGCATCTCCAGGTGCTTCTACAGCTGTATCTGTTATGTTAAAAGTAATCAACCAATGCTTCCCAGAAGAGATGAAAGCTTGGGAACCAAAGATTAAGGAAATGATTCCATCTTACGGTGAAAACTTAGTTGAAAATACAGAACTTCTTAAAGAAGTACATGAAACAACAACGAAAGCTTTAGGTTTAAACAAAGCATAATTGTTAATAGAAAGAACCTTTAATCATTGTCGGATTAAAGGTTCTTTTTTTAATAAAGAAATTACGCTATAGTAAATTTGGAGAAGGGAAGGAGGAGTACAATGTATAAATTAGATTATGCTTCACCAATTGGCGTTATTGAGATTGCAGGAACTGAACATTTTATAGCATCGGTATTATTTGCAGAGCGAGAAGAAATTATAAACTTCCCAGCTAATGATACCCCTCAGCTTTTATTGGACTGCAGTACAGAGCTGGATGAATATTTTAAAGGCCGACGCAAAGATTTTTCGATACTTTATAAATTGCAAGGAACAATGTTTCAAACAACGGTATGGCAAGCATTAACAACAGTTCCTTATGGCAAAACCGCTTCCTATAAAGAAATTGCCCAACAGATTGAAAATGAAAAAGCTGTCCGCGCTGTTGGAATGACAAATAGCAAAAATGTGATAAGTATTATCGTCCCATGCCACCGGATTATCGGCAAAAATGGTAAACTTACAGGGTATGCAGGCGGTTTATGGAGAAAACAGTGGCTGCTTGAACATGAGCTTAAATATAGCTTCAATTTAGATTAACGTTATAGAAATATATTTTTTTAAACTAGTTAGTGAGGTGAATGAATGAACGAGCAGCAATATGATCATATGCTAAATATCGAAACAACCGGCTATCAATACGGTTTTCCCAAATTAGCAAAATACCATCGCTATGAACCTACACCCTATAGCGGACTGGAGCAATTATTCGAATCCTACGAGCTACCCCCTAAAGCACATTTTCTGGATATCGGCTGCGGAAAAGGGCGTGTTCCTATTTATATATATCATCGCTTCCATATTCCCGTTATTGGCATTGAAATGGATCAGAAGTTTTTTACAGAAGCGGAACATAATGCAGAGCAATATTTAAAAAAGGTAAAGAAGAAACAAGCACCGATTCAATTTTTGAACATCATCGCCGAGACATATGAAATTAAAAAGCACGATAATGTCTTTTTCTTCTTCAACCCCTTTTCAGTACATGTATTTCGTGAGTTTATAAAGCATGTTATGGATTCCATCACGTTATACCCGCGAATAGTAGATATTATTTTATATTATCCATCCCCTGACTATATGGATTTCCTGCAACAAGAGCAGTCACTACATTGCTATTTAGATATAAAATTACGCCATGAAAAAAATGAAAATGAACGTATCGTCGTTTTTCGTATTCCGAAACAATAAACGGCGTTTTTTTATTATCAGAAAATAGTAGACTGTAAATTTAGAATACATAAAATTAACAGAATAATCATACTAGACTAATAATTAGTATTCGATTACAATACAGAAGTTGGAATAATTGTTTATATTATTCTCGTAGATTTATTCTGAATATTGAAAAATTAGATTGTGCGAATGTAGGGTATTGGTTATAATTATCAGAAATATCTAACATTTGTAGTATGACTAAGGGGGAAATGATGATGACAAATCACAAAAAGACAAAAAAGTATGGTTCATTATTCATGGCAACAGCTTTATTAACAGGGGTGTTAGCTGGTTGTGGTACAGATGACTCTAGTTCTTCTGGATCAGGAGACGGCGGCAATGCAGCTGGCGACACGATTAAAATCGGAGCCAACTTAGAATTATCAGGTGCTGTAGCTTCATACGGATCATCGATTAATGATGGAGCAAAATTGGCGATTGAAGAAATTAATGCAGCAGGCGGTATAGATGGAAAAAAACTGGAGTACATTCCAGTCGACAATAAATCAGAAACAGCGGAAGCAACTTCTGCTGCCATGAAATTAGCAGAACAAGAAAAAGTAGTGGCAATGTTAGCGCCGGCTACTTCAGGGAACTCCGTTGCAACAGTACAAATCGCAAGTCAGCATAAAGTTCCGATGGTGACAGGGTCAGGTACTGCACCAAATGTAACAGTAAACGATGACGGAACAGTAAATGAATATGCATTCCGTACTTGTTTCATCGACCCATTCCAAGGGACGGTAGCAGCAAACTTTGCGACAAATGAACTACAAGCTAAAAATGTGGCAATTTTCGCGGATAATGCTTCAGATTACGCGAAAGGTTTAGCCGCATCATTTAAGGAAACTATTTCTGCAAATGGCGGTTCGGTAGTCGCAGAAGAGGCGTATGTTGCAAAGGACGTAGACTTTAAATCTCAATTAACTAATATTAAAGGGAAAAATCCTGATTTCATTTTCATCCCTGGCTACTATGAAGAAGTAGGGATTATCGTAAAACAAGCACGGGAATTAGGTATTACCGTACCGCTTATGGGTGCTGATGGTTGGGATTCGCCAACACTAATTGAATTAGCGGGTGCTGATGCGTTAAATAATACCTTTATTACTAACCACTACTCATCTGAAGATCCGGATTCAAAAATTCAGGACTTCGTTACAGCATTTAATGATGAGTACAGCAAATCACCGAATGCTTTCCATGCATTAGGTTATGATTCGATTTACTTTATCGTTGATGCGATTAAGCGTGTAGATGGAGACATTACAGGCGAAGCAATTCAAAAGCAGCTTGCATCAACGAAAGATTTAAGCTTAGTAACAGGTACTTTCACAGTTGACGAAAACCACAACCCAGTAAAATCTGCAACAGTTCTAGAATTCGTAGACGGCAAACAACAGTTCAACTCTAAAGTTAATCCTTAATTTTTTACGAGTAAGGGGGGCGGAACTAGCCTCCCTTTTTTTTTCATACATTAATAGAGAAAAAAGGAGTGAACTGTATGGAATGGATCCAACAATTAGTGAATGGTATTTCGCTAGGTAGTATTTATGCACTAATCGCACTAGGCTATACGATGGTATACGGAATTATTAAGCTCATCAACTTTGCCCATGGTGATGTTTTCATGCTTGGTGCTTTTATCGGCTTTTATGCCATTGCACGTTGGGAAATGAATGTCTTTTTAGCCCTTATTATCGCGATGATATTATGTGCCGTTATTGGAGTAATAATCGAGCGTGTCGCCTATAAGCGACTGCGTAATGCAACGCGAATCGCAGCCCTTATTACGGCAATCGGTGTCTCACTGTTAATTGAATATACGGTAATTTTCTTTAGAGGTCCGTCACCAGAGGCGTATCCGTCTGTATTTGCAACGAAAAATATTGAAATTTTCGGTGCACAAATCAGTACACTGGCGATATTCATCTTATCTGTTTCGATTTTCTTAATGATCTTATTACAATTCATTGTTCATAAAACAAAGATCGGTAAAGCAATGCGCGCCGTATCCCATGATGCAGATGCAGCTCGTTTAATGGGCATTAACGTAGATAATACGATTTCAGCCACATTTGCAATTGGTTCCGCACTGGCAGGAGCTGCAGGCGTAATTTTTGGTATTTACTATACACGTATTGATCCGTTAATGGGGATTATGCCTGGTATTAAAGCATTCATTGCCGCTGTGTTAGGTGGTATTGGCATTATTCCGGGGGCAATGGTAGGCGGTCTTGTACTAGGGGTTGTTGAAACAGTTGTTTCGGCACTTGGATATTCATTATGGCGAGATGCAGCCGCATTTGTCATCCTGATTTTAATTCTAATATTACGTCCAGCGGGTATTTTCGGTAAAAATACGCGCGAGAAAGTGTAGGTGAACAGCATGAAAAAATCGAAAATCTTTTGGGGTTATGCCGTCCTAGCACTTGTGATTTATGCAGTTGTTCAATTATTGATTTCCAACGGTGTTATCCAGTTCTACTATCAAAACATGTTCATAGCAATGTGTATTAATGTTATTTTGGCGGTAAGTTTACATGTCATTATCGGGGTTACAGGTCAGTTCTCGATAGGGCATGCAGGTTTTCTAGCTGTCGGAGCTTACATATCGGCTATTTGTACAATGAAATTTGGCATGCCATTTATTACAGCCATTTTAATTGGCGCTATTGTCGCAGCACTTGCCGGATTGCTTGTAGGAATTCCTTCACTTCGTTTAAAAGGCGACTACTTGGCGATTGCTACGCTAGGGTTTGCTGAAATTATTCGAATTGTATTTGTGAATACTGACTATGTAGGTGGTGCAGCAGGCTTGCAAGTTGCCCATCAGTCAACATGGACATATGCCTTTTTTGCGACATTCATTACAATTCTCGTCATCTCGAACTTTACAAATTCTCGTCATGGTCGTGCGTGTATTTCCATACGTGAAGATGAAATTGCGGCTGACGCAATGGGCATTAACACAACCTATTACAAAGTTGTCGCATTTGCAATCGGTTCGTTCTTCGCTGGAGTGGCGGGTGCCATCTATGCCCATAATTATTATATTATTCAGCCGACAGCATTCGGGTTTTTAAAGTCATTTGATATTTTAATATTCGTCGTATTGGGCGGATTAGGCAGTTTATCTGGTTCTGTTATTGCAGCAGTATTACTGACATTCGTCTCTACGTATTTACAGGACTTCCCGGAAACGCGGATGATTATTTACTCATTGATTTTAATATTAGTTATGCTTTATCGACCTACAGGTTTATTAGGTTCAAAAGAGATCACAGCATACTTCAAGTTTGGTAAAAAAGGAGGTACTCGCGTATGAGCAGTGCACTTCTAAAAGTAGAAAAGCTAGGTATTCAGTTTGGGGGTTTAAAGGCTGTTCAAAATGTAGAAATGCATTTGAATCAAGGAGAGTTGATAGGTTTAATCGGTCCGAATGGTGCAGGGAAAACAACAACATTTAATATGCTGACAGGGGTATATACACCAACGGAAGGGACAATTATATTCAACGGAAAAGCAATTGGCGGCCTGGATCCATATAAGGTGACACGCCAAGGTATTAGCCGGACATTCCAAAATATTCGCCTATTTAAAGAGTTGTCTGTACTGGATAATGTAAAGGTCGCTAACCATGGTTTGGCAAAACATAATTTAGTTTCGAGCATTTTCAGGTTGCCAAGTCACTTTAAAGGCGAAGAGAAAATGGAACAGGAGTCATTAGCATTCTTGAAAATATTCGGGCTTGATGTATACCGTGACGAGCTTGCGAAAAACTTGCCATACGGAATGCAGCGTCGCCTGGAAATTGCCCGAGCGTTGGCTGCTGCACCAAAGCTATTATTATTGGATGAACCGGCAGCCGGGATGAATGCAAAGGAAACGCATGATTTAATGGAGCTAATTGCTTTTATTCGTAAGGAATTTGATTTAACGATTTTATTGATCGAACATGATATGAACTTAGTTATGGGTATTTGTGAGCGAATCTACGTACTTGACCACGGACAGTTAATTGCCGATGGGACACCTGAAGAAATCCGTTCAAACCCGAAAGTAATTGAGGCTTACTTAGGTGAGGAGGTTACAGAATAATATGCTAATAATTAATGATATCGATGTATTCTATGGTAATATCCAAGCATTGAAAGGAATCTCCCTCGAAGTAAAAGAAGGCGAAATTGTAACATTGATCGGTGCCAATGGAGCAGGGAAAAGTACATTGCTGAAAACAATTTCAGGTTTACTGAAGCCAAAGCGGGGTTCGATTGAATATTTAGGTGCGGCAATCGATGGAAAGCCGGCACAAACGATCGTAAAGGCAGGGCTTTCCCATGTACCGGAAGGACGTCGCGTATTTTCGAACATGACAGTGGAAGAAAATCTGGAATTGGGTGCCTATTTACGGAATGACCGAGAGGCTATAAAAAAGGATTTAAATCATGTGTTTGAGTTGTTCCCTCGTCTGTTGGAACGACGCAAGCAGCTTTCAGGGACTTTATCAGGCGGAGAACAGCAAATGCTTGCGATGGGCCGTGCTTTAATGGCTAAGCCGAAGCTGATCATTATGGATGAGCCATCAATGGGTCTAGCCCCTCTTATGGTAAAAAATATCTTCAACATTATTGAAATGGTCAACAAAGAAGGTGTGACAGTATTGCTTGTAGAGCAAAACGCACACATGGCATTATCGGTTGCCCACCGCGCCTACGTTTTGGAAACAGGCAAAATCGTCCTAACAGGTTCAGCAAAAGAACTGCAGGAGAGCGATGAAGTAAGAGCCGCTTATTTAGGCGGATTATAAAATAACAAGTCCGCTACTTTCCTATCGAAAATAGCGGACTTGTTCTATAAAGACTCTAACAAATGCTACCAAACAATGCATTCGTTATCTGGATATTTGAACATTTCTTATTGCTTTGGTGTGTAGTTCAGTAACTGAAATAGTTCATTTCTTTCTTTATCTGTAAGGTCACGCCACTGTCCGACCTTTAAATTGCCGATATGAATATTCATAATACGAATGCGCTGTAATCGCTGTACAGAATAGCCAAGTGCAGAACACATTCGGCGAATTTGGCGATTTAATCCTTGTTCTAAAATAATCTTAAACACTTTAGAAGACACCTTCTCTACTCGACAAGGTAATGTCGTTGTATCTAAAATTTCCACTCCCGAGCTCATATCGTGAATAAATTGATCGGTAATCGGCTTGTCTACCTGTACGACATATTCCTTTTCATGATGGTTTTCTGCTCTTAAAATTTCATTGACGATATCTCCGTCATTTGTAAGAAGCAGTAAACCTTCTGAATCTTTATCCAAACGTCCGATATGGAAAATACGAAGCGGATGATTTACAAAATCCACAACATTTCCTTCAATTTGTTTTTCTGTTGTACTTGTAATCCCAACAGGCTTGTTCAGTACAATGTAAACTAATTCTTCCTGTCTTTTTACAGGCTTACCGTCAACTAATACTTCATCGCCTGTTTCAACTTGGCTGCCGTTTGTCGCAACAACCCCATTGATTTTTACACGGCCATCTTCTACCCATTTATCTGCACCGCGACGGGACACGATGCCGGTTTCTGCTAAAAACTTATTGATTCTCATAATTTTTCACCTACTAATAGAATATCTTCAGTATACAGGAGTCTATCTGTACTTGTAATACTTCGTTCGAAATGACAGTTGATTATCCAATGGATGGATAAACTTATCTTTACTGGAATTTACCCATTTTATACATTTTTATTATAGTAATCTCTTCATTTTCAGTATAACAGAATAGGGAATAATAAAATAATCTGAAAATTGTAGTTTAATATTTGAAATGATTCAACTTTTCTGACAATATAATAGATGAAGATACCTCTCACAGAAAAGTGAGCTTTACAGCATGGATGTCAGCACTGCCTTTTTATGAGAAGGTATGGTCACCACAATTTGTGCAAAGGGGAGAGATTTCAATGGCAGCAGTGTATCAAAATCCAAACACGGATGGCACATTAGTAAATTTCAAGGAGCGTTATGACAACTTTATCGGTGGTAAATGGACACCGCCAGTAAAGGGGGAGTACTTCGACAATGTTACTCCTGTTACGGGCAAAGTATTTACCCAGGTCGCGCGTTCTACGGAAGAAGATATCGAGCTTGCTTTAGATGCAGCCCATGCGGCAAAGGATGCCTGGGGTAAGACATCGGCAACTGAACGCTCGAATATTTTACTGAAAATTGCAGATCGTATGGAACAAAATTTAGAAATGCTGGCCGTTGCAGAAACATGGGATAACGGTAAGGCGGTACGTGAAACTTTGAATGCAGATTTACCTTTGGGTATTGATCACTTCCGATATTTTGCGGGTGCTTTACGTGCACAGGAAGGATCTCTTAGTCAGATTGATGAAAATACAGTGGCCTATCACTTCCATGAGCCGATTGGTGTAGTTGGACAAATTATTCCATGGAATTTCCCACTATTAATGGCTGTATGGAAACTGGCGCCTGCACTTGCTGCAGGAAACTGTGTCGTATTAAAGCCGGCTGAGCAAACACCAGCATCAATTTTATTGCTTGTTGAGCTGATTGAAGATTTACTTCCACCAGGTGTGCTGAATGTTGTAAATGGCTTCGGTTTAGAAGCAGGAAAGCCGTTAGCATCGAATCCGCGCATCGGTAAAATAGCATTTACAGGTGAGACGACGACAGGTCGCCTTATTATGCAATATGCATCTCAAAATCTGATTCCGGTTACTCTGGAATTGGGCGGTAAATCACCGAACATTTTCTTTGAAGATATTATGGATGCAGATGATGCATTTTTGGATAAAGCGGTTGAAGGCTTCGTATTATTTGCTTTAAACCAAGGTGAAGTATGTACATGTCCTTCTCGTGCACTTATTCAGGAATCAATCTACGAGAAATTTATGGAGCGCGTATTAAAGCGTGTTGAAGCAATTAAAACAGGCAACCCTTTAGATACAGATACAATGATGGGTGCACAGGCATCATCGGAACAAATGGAAAAAATCCAATCCTATTTACAAATTGGTAAAGAGGAAGGCGCGGAATGCTTAATCGGCGGCGAGAAAAATGATTTAGGCGGTGATTATGCAGACGGCTACTATATTAAACCGACTGTATTTAAAGGTCATAATAAAATGCGTATTTTCCAGGAAGAAATTTTCGGCCCTGTTGTTGCTGTAACAACATTTAAAACGAAAGAAGAAGCGTTGGAAATCGCAAATGATACATTATATGGATTAGGATCAGGTGTATGGACACGTGATATGAATACTGCTTACCGCTTTGGCCGTGGTATTCAGGCGGGACGTGTATGGACGAACTGCTATCATGCATATCCGGCACATGCGGCGTTTGGGGGCTACAAAATGAGTGGTGTTGGTCGCGAAAACCATAAAATGATGTTAAGCCACTATCAACAAACGAAAAACTTGCTAGTAAGTTATGATGAAAACCGCTTAGGCTTCTTCTAAGAGAGGGGGTGCAGAATTTGGTTGATCGCGTTATAGCAACCGAAGCAGCACTACAGTTGATCGAGAAATTGAAAGAGCGCCACGGCCCGGTTATGTTCCATCAATCGGGAGGCTGCTGTGATGGTTCGTCTCCAATGTGCTATCCGGATGGCGATTTAATTGTCGGCAACCAGGATATATTGCTCGGTCATATTGGCGGAAGTCCATTTTATATGCACAAAAACCAATATGATTATTGGAAGCATACACAGATTATTATTGATGTCGTCGATGGGCGTGGCGGAATGTTTTCGTTAGAGGGCGTCGAAGGAAAACGCTTTTTATCTAGATCACGGGCTTTCACAAAAGAAGAGCTTGATGAGCTTCAAATATAAAGTTGTAAAAGAGGAATGCTGGTTCAACAATCAGTATTCCTCTTTTTTGTGGAGAAAAAATCAAATTTTTTTCACTTTAAAATTTTAGGCGTATAATCAAGGAAAGGAGGGTGTACTGATGGAGCAAACAGCTTTTATACAATTACTTAAAAATAATAATGAGCGGATGGAGCTTTTTTTCGGGGCGGACGTACAAAGTGCTGCCAGGATACCATTAGCGGTACAATTTACATTTTCACGTGAAACATTTAATGGCCCTGCATTTGAGAAGAATGTAAAAGAAATACATAATCAAAAATCAAGGCAATCATTTTTCGAGTTTTTCTCTACACCATCAAATAATTCAGTTTTAACATATAAAATGTTAGCCCATTTCGCATTGCACCCACAACCTGAGCAGGAGCTTCATCGTTTAAAGTTAAATGAAAAGGCATTATTGAATGCAGGGTTTAAATCCAGCAGCTATCAAAGAATCGCGGCCCTTTTTTTAGTGGATGAAGCACATGCTGGAAAAGCAAAAGCATTACATGATGAAATGAAAAAACATCATTTTTTCCTGACCGGTAAAGATGATATTCCATATGCAGTTTTACTGACAAAAAAGCAAAATAATCCGGTTAAGCTAGCTCAAACAATGCGGAAATACTATGATGCCTTGAACGGCAAAGGTTTTAAAAATGGGGATGCCTTGCAAGCAATGACACAGCTATTGCCATTGTATGATGAGGAGTTTCAGCCGGTATTAGTTGATTATGTAGTCGCGATGAAGCAGTCATTTTTAAATAATGGTGTGAAAGTGAAGAAAAGGTCTTATCCATATTTAGCTTTACTGGCGTTAGTAGGGGCTTCATCGGAAGTTGTCGATGAAATTGTTGAAATGGAACGAGCACTCGCAAAGCTCCCGATGTTTACTGGGATGCAAGCGTATGCTTTAATGACCGCTGCCCAATATGTGCTGAAAAGGTTAATTGAAAACGAATTGTTATCTCATTTCAATGATAGTTTATTATTTTTGCAGGCTCTTGAGATGAGCGATTATATAGATGATATCCCAATTTTACTTGCCATCGATATTCTCGATATATTTTTTTAATTTGGGTAAACAATAGTAAGGAGTGAATAAAATGAAA
The DNA here is from genome assembly GCF_037969775.1 of Solibacillus sp. FSL W7-1472. Lineage (NCBI taxonomy): Bacteria > Bacillati > Bacillota > Bacilli > Caryophanales > Caryophanaceae > Solibacillus > Solibacillus sp. FSL W7-1472. The sequence goes on along the minus strand of NZ_CP150208.1, from coordinate 3,864,531 downwards.
CAGACAAAATTATGGATTAACGGCATTTGGGAAAGTACAAATGAAACAAGTAAGTTAACGGCACCTTATACAGGAGAATTGCTTGCAAATGTAGCAAAAGCATCGGCAGGGGACGTGGAGCGCGCAATCGAAGGCGCACATCAAGCATTCAAATCATTCAAAAATACGACTGCTTATGAGCGTGCAGAAATTTTATACAAAGTCGTGGAAATCATGCGTGAACGTAAAAACGAGCTTGCAGAAATTTTAGCAGATGAAGCGGCAAAACCAATCTCTGCAGGGCTTACTGAATTGGATCGTACTATTGCGACGTATCAATTTGCTGCAGAGGCGGCTAAACAAAGTACAGGCGAAACGATTCCGATGGATGCAGCACAAGGTGTAAAAGATCGAATCGGTTATACAAAGCGAGTACCTTTAGGCGTAGTTTCGGCAATTACACCATTTAATTTTCCATTTAATCTCGTAGCGCATAAATTAGGTCCAGCCTTTGCTGTAGGGAACACAGTTGTATTAAAGCCTGCATCTCAAACCCCGTTAAGTGCACTTGCGATGGCGGAAATTTTCAAAGAAGCAGGTTTACCGGACGGCGCATTGCAAATCGTGACAGGTAGCGGCGGGGAATTGAGCGAGACACTCGTAACACATCCGCTTGTGAAAAAAGTGACGTTTACGGGTAGTGGTACGGTTGGCTTGAAGATTAAAGAAAAAGTCGGCTTGCGGAAAATTACACTAGAGCTTGGATCAAATGCGGCACTCATTGTTGAGCCTTCAACACCGCTTGAAAAAATTATGAAACGCTGTGTAGGCGGTGCATTTGGATTTGCAGGACAAGTATGTATTTCATTGCAACGAATTTATGTTCATTCTTCAATTTATGAAGCATTTACAAAGGCATTTGTAGAAGAGACAAAGAAACTAGTTGTCGGTGATCCGCATAATGAAAAAACGGATGTGAGTGCAATGATTCACCCGGATGAGGTTAGCCGTATAAAAGAATGGATTGAACAGGCGAAACAGCAAGGTGCAACGGTTGCAACGGGAGCTGAATTTACAGAACGTACTTGCTCCCCAACTGTCATGACGAATGTGAAGTCCGATATGAAAATTGTTTGCCAAGAGACTTTTGCGCCGATTGTCTCCATTGTGCCATACGATACGCTGGACGAAGCAATTGCACTTGTAAATGAATCGGAGCTTGCGTTAAATGCTGGTATTTACACAAATGTATTAACTGATGCAATGAAGGCCGCGGAAGAAATTGAAGCAGGTGCGGTCATCATTAACGATATTCCAACATTCCGTGTAGATAATATGCCATATGGGGGCGTCAAAATGAGCGGATATGGTAAAGAAGGCATTAAGTATGCAGTAGAAGAAATGACCGATTTAAAATTTATTACGATGAAGTTGAATTATGAATAGTTTGTACTAGCACTTCCATCTTCCGAATAGTAACATGGAGTGTAGTCTAGAAAGGAGGAAGATTATGAAAAATACTCTGCCAATGAGCTTTTCAAAATCTATCCAAACACGATTAGTACTGCCTCCTGATACAAATCATCATCAATCGATATTTGGAGGGAAAGTGTTAGCATATATTGATGAAATTGCTGCGATTGCAGCAATGAAACATTGCCAAGGTGAAGTCGTTACTGCTTCTTTTGACTCAGTAGACTTCGTATCTTCTGCCTATGCAGGTGATATGATTGAACTGGAAGCTGTTGTATCTGGAACAGGTCGTACTTCGATGGAAGTATATGTACGGGTTGTATCAAGAAATATTAAAACAGGTGCAAAGAAATTAACGACTGAATCTTTCGTAACGATGGTTGCAATTGACGAAAATGGCAAGCCGAAAGAAGTGCCGGGAGTTGAACCGGAGACGGATTTCGAACGTCATTTATTTGAAACAGGCCCAATTCGTCAGGAACATCGAAAACAAAAACGTGCATTATCAAAAAAACGTCGTGCATAAAAAAAGGGGATATCAAAGGCAAAATGCCAGTTGATATCCCTTTTTGGTATTAAGCAAAATTAATCATGCAGTTCCTGGACAATGTGCAGCAATGAATCGGATGATGTCATTACATCATTCGTTGTATGTGTCAAACCGGTAATAACAGAAGAAATGGCATGAATGTCCTCATTCGTGTTTTCATATTGCGTTTTGATTCCATGTACCGCTTCTGTAATCGATGTAAAGGAATCTGCCAGGCTTTTTTGCGTATCAACACTCATTTTTACTTGCTCATCTACACTAGAAACAGAGTCAGACATTTGTGAAATACTAAGTTCGGTTTCTTTAATTAAATGAGAGACGTTTTGAACTGCATTTTTAGTTTCTTCAGCAAGCTTTCGGACTTCATCAGCTACTACGGCAAACCCTTTTCCGTGTTCACCTGCACGTGCTGCTTCAATCGATGCATTTAATGCAAGCAAGTTTGTCTGATCAGCAATACCTGTTACCAATCCTACAATTTCGGCAATTTTTTTAGACGATTGACGGAGTTTAACCATTGACGATTCAAGTGTATCCACACGATTCAAAATGTTGGTCATGATTGTTGTCTGGTTAATTAAATATGTAGTACCTGTTGTTGATTTATTTTCTGTTTCTGCTACTAAATTTAAACCTTGTTTTGTATTGGAAGCAATTTCTTCTGATTGGCTCGCAATTTCCTGTAATGATGCATTTGTTTGATCACTAATATGCGTTAACTCTTGTGCAGTATGTTGAATTCGCTCTACAATTCTGTATTTTACATCTAAACTTTCAGTACGAATTCGTTGCTCTTCTTTTTCATATGCTTCAATGACAAGCTGTTGCTCGAAGTTAATGAGTTTTGAAAAAGCATCAACTGCTTTAGCCATGTCAACATTCGACATTTCTATTTTACTAATGAAATCGATAAACGTTGTCATTAGCGATTGGAATGAAGCGATATACCACTTGGATTGAAGTCCGATTTTGACATGAACATGCGCAATCGTTTGTCGCTCTTCTATATAATGTGAATTGATATTACAGTTGAACATCGCTTCTAAATGCTTCGTTAATGTACCTTTTAGACGATCCATTCGAGCTGAACTCCCAATAATATCTATTAGTTCCGGACTTAAACTGATTGCACCGTAAAACTTTTCCACCATATTCGGGACAACCTGTTGTGCAAAAGGTTCTAACTGTTTAATTACAGCTAAATCCTCTTTCGTTAATTTTAGCAACTCAATCTGTTTGTGTAAGTTAGGATAGGTTGAAACATCCAGATTTACTTGCTGTGCATAATTAGCTATATCAAAATATGGCTTGTTTGAAACTTTTGTCGCTCTTGAAAACAGAATACCCATGTTCTTCCTCGTTTCGTCTATTTATTAAATAATACTCTATTACTGTTTATATCGGATCATATCAGTATTATTCTATAAGGATAAAAAATTTACAGTAATTTGTATATGAGGTAATATAATAACTAATTAAAATGGATGCAGTAAATAGTGAAAGGCGTTGTATTAATGAAGTTTCATAAAGGGCGTTTGAAATTTGTTATACCATTGTCACTTGGGGTGGCGATCGCATCGTATATTATGCTTGTAAACAATTATGCAGAAGTAGGCGACCGTGACCGGATTTTAATAGTTATAGGAGCAACCATCTTAACGGCGATTATTTCCTACTTCTTATTTCCACAAGAAGGGGACAACCCGAAAGATAGAGGCCCATATTGACCAAATACAGAAATGACCGGAAATCTCGAAATAAAAATTCGGGATTTTTTGCCCTCTCTATGAAACTTTTACGAATATTATCCGTAAATAAGCTAATAAACTAAAGTGAGGTTGATAACAAATGGAATCTAAATGGTCGAAAATCATCATTCATGCCAGTGCATTCTTTGCGCCGTTCCTAGTACCGATTCTGTTTTTCTTAATAAGTTCTGAAGATGAAGTAAAGCGTACCGCGATTCAAGCATTGCTTTTCCAAATCGTATTCGGTATCTTCATAGCGATTGCAGGTGTCCTTTCAGTTATATTAATTGGTTTACCATTCCTGTTAGTATTTTTAGCCATCTTCTGGATTGCACCGATCATCGGTATTGTTAAAGCATTGTCTGATCAGCACTGGAATTATCCAATCGTCGGACGCTGGGTATAATTTATCCTCGTCTTGGCAAAGTTTATAAAAGCGGTAAGGTTTGTTTAAAAAACACCTTACCGCTTTTTTACATAAATAGGGATTTATTAATGTGAAAATAGGGAAACCTAAAACAAGAGTGATTAGTTGCATTTCGAAAAATAAATATTGTATATTTAAGTCAAAGATAGTCAAAGTCAGTTGATGAGAGGTGAGAGACAGCATGAGGAATATATCTGACATAATTGAAGGGTATTTGAAGGAAGTTATTGAATTAGAGGGACAGGGACATATTGAAATAAAGCGAAATGAATTAGCAAAGCAATTTGCCTGTGCTCCTTCCCAAATCAATTACGTTATCAATACGCGTTTCACGACCGAGCATGGCTACTATGTAGAGAGTAAGCGGGGTGGTGGCGGTTATATTCGGATTTTGCGTGTAACAATCCACTCTAAGAAAAATTTACTGGACGAAATGGAAACACAAATAGGTAACGCCATAGCCCAAACTAATGCTGAGCGTATTATTTTCCGTTTATTGGAAGAGGATATCATTACAGAGCGAGAAGCAAGCATTATGAAGGCCGCTTTAGATCGTGTCACATTACAGGTAGCTTTACCGTTGCGTGATCAGCTAAGAGCGCGGATTATGCACGCAATGCTACAAACGATTTCTTTTGAAAAGTAGAGGTGGATTATTATGATATGTGAGCATTGTAAACAGCGTCATGCCAATGTTACCGTTACTCAAGTTCACAATGGTCAAAAAGTCGAGCGTCACTACTGTGAAGTATGTGCAACTCAATTTCATCCATTTCAATTTGACGTAAATGAAGAGCCTGCATCTCTTCAGCAGCTTATTTCAAATTGGTTTAATTTTGTACCTGTGAATGCAAAGAAAGAAAGCACGACAACAAATACTGCCAGCCCAAAATCCTGCCCATCCTGTGGATTTACGTACCGACAGTTTTTAAAGCAAGGCAAATTTGGATGCGGTCAATGTTACGAAACATTTAGTGAGCAATTACCACAGCTACTTGAACGTCTGCAGGCAGGTACTCAGCATGTAGGATATGTGGAAGAAGGACCTTCAAAAGAAAAAGTGGAACAACAAATCCAAGAGCTCCGTTCATCACTGCAGCAAGCAATTGAGGAAGAGCGTTTTGAAGATGCAGCGTCCATACGTGATGAAGTTAGGGAATTGGAAAGTAAAATAAAACAGGAAGGTGAGGGGAACGCATGAACATCGAGCATTTTTTAACGAATGCCAGTCCCAGCTGGATGCAGCACGAAAGCGATTCAGATATCGTCATTAGCACGCGCATTCGGCTTGCTCGTAATATTGCCAATACTCGATTTCCGATTAGTTTTACAGAACAGGAAGCACAAATGATCGAAGAAAAAATGATGCAGTCATTATTATCTTTAGATGACAACCCGTATCAGTTTTCTTATTTCCAAATAAAAGATATGCCCGTTTTACAACGCCAAATTTTAGTGGAGAAGCATTTGATCAGTCCGAATTTGGCACGAAGAAAAAAAATTGGATCATTTTTTTTAACAAAAGATGAATCCATTAGCATATTAGTAAATGAAGAGGATCATATTCGTATACAGAGTCTTACGCAAGGAATGAATTTAAAAGAAGCATTTGATAAGGCTCGTAATATTGACCGCTACTTAAGTAAGTCAATTAATTACGCATATGAAGACCGCTATGGTTATTTGACAAGTTGCCCAACAAATGTCGGAACAGGGCTTCGAGCATCTGTCATGCTCCATTTACCTGCACTCACAATGATGAAACAGATGAATCCATTAATTCAGATGATGACACGATTAGGAATGGTTGTGCGGGGTATATATGGGGAAGGCAGTGAAAATTTAGGCAATATTTATCAAATCTCGAACCAGATTACACTAGGTAAATCAGAAGAAACGATTTTACAGGAGCTTCAGGATGTTGTCGAGCAAGTTATCAAAAAGGAAGAGCTTGCACGCAAAAATTTATTGATGCGTGCCCCCTCCGCGTTGGAAGACCGTTTAAGCCGTTCACTCGGTACGTTAAAGTACGCAAAAATTTTAACGAGTGAAGAAGCGGCAAGCTGTTTATCAAATGTGCGTCTTGGGGTAAGTTTAGGATTATTAGAAGCAATTTCACAGCGTAAACTAAATGAGTGCATGCTTATTATGCAACCTGGACTCATTCAGCAATATATTGGTACTACGTTACAACCAGCAGAACGCGACATGTATCGTGCGAAGCTGTTGCAAGAAAAGTTAAACGAGCAAGATGAAGCTACAAACAATGGGGAAAAAGGAGAGGATTTTCTATGATGTTTAATCGATTCACACAACGTGCTCAAAAGGTATTACAACTTGCTCAAGAAGAGGCAATTCGTCTTAAGCATAAAGAAATCGGAACAGAACATATTTTACTTGGCTTAATTCGTGAAGGTGGCGGAATTGCCGCTAAAGCTTTGGAAGCAATTAATATTAGCCCTCAAATGATCGAAACCGGCATTGAGGAACTTGTTGGGAAAGGCACAGAAGATGTAGGTCCTATCGTTCACTACACACCACGTGCTAAAAAGGTAATCGAACTTTCATTGGATGAATCCCGTAAATTAGGGCATGCATATGTCGGAACAGAGCATATTTTATTAGCTTTAATTCGTGAAGGTGAAGGCGTTGCTGCCCGCGTATTGGCGAATACAGGTGTAAGTATCAATAAAGCCCGCCAACAAGTTTTATTGTTATTAGGCAACAATGACTCAAACACTAGCGGTAATTCCAGTATGACGCAAACAGTAAATACACCAACACTTGATAGTTTAGCCCGCGATTTAACAGCGGTGGCGCGTGAAGGTTCACTTGATCCGGTTATCGGCCGCTCTAAAGAAATTACACGTGTTGTAGAAGTACTATCACGTCGTACAAAAAACAACCCGGTACTAATCGGGGAGCCGGGTGTAGGTAAAACGGCCATTGCAGAAGGATTGGCACAGCAAATCATCAATAATGAAGTACCTGAAACATTACGCGATAAACGTGTTATGACGCTCGATATGGGAACAGTTGTTGCAGGTACAAAATATCGTGGGGAATTTGAAGACCGTCTTAAAAAGGTGATGGATGAAATTCGTCAGGCCGGCAATATTATTTTATTCATCGATGAGCTTCATACATTAATCGGTGCAGGTGGTGCAGAAGGTGCGATTGATGCATCGAATATTTTAAAACCATCATTGGCACGAGGCGAACTGCAATGTATCGGCGCAACTACATTGGATGAGTACCGCAAATATATTGAAAAAGACGCAGCATTAGAGCGTCGTTTCCAACCGATCCAAGTTGATGAGCCATCTGTTGAAGAAACAATCCAAATTATTAATGGCTTGCGTGACCGTTATGAAGCACATCACCGTGTGAAAATTTCGGATGAAGCGGTAGAAGCAGCAGCAAAATTATCAGATCGCTATATTTCGGATCGTTTCTTACCGGATAAAGCAATTGACCTAATTGATGAGGCTGGTTCAAAAGTGCGCTTACGCTCTTATACTGTTCCACCTAATTTAAAAGAGTTAGAAGATAAGCTGGAAGGCATTAAGTCTGAAAAGAATGCTGCTGTTTCAGGACAGGAATTTGAAAAAGCTGCTGCATTGCGTGATACGGAGCAGAAGCTGAAACAAGAGCTTGAACAATTGAAAAAAGAGTGGAAAGAAAAACAAGGCAAAGAAGAATCTACAGTATATGTAGACGATATTGCACAAGTGGTAGCGATGTGGACGGGAATTCCTGTTTCGAAAATTGCTCAGGCTGAATCTGCGAAGTTATTAAATCTTGAAGAAGAATTACACAAACGCGTAGTTGGTCAAGGTGAAGCAGTAGAAGCAATTTCCCGTGCAATCCGTCGTGCCCGTGCCGGCTTAAAAGATCCAAAACGTCCAATCGGTTCCTTTATCTTCCTTGGACCTACTGGTGTCGGTAAAACGGAACTTGCACGAGCGCTTGCTGAAGTAATGTTCGGTGATGAAGATGCAATGATCCGTGTAGATATGTCCGAGTATATGGAGAAACATTCGACTTCTCGTTTAGTCGGTTCACCTCCAGGCTATGTAGGATTTGATGATGGCGGTCAATTAACAGAAAAAGTTCGTCGTAAACCATATTCAGTTGTACTGCTGGATGAAATCGAAAAAGCGCACCCGGATGTATTCAACATCTTATTACAAGTGTTGGAAGACGGCCGCTTAACTGACTCAAAAGGCCGTGTAGTTGATTTCCGTAACACAGTTGTCATTATGACATCGAATGTTGGGGCAGATGCACTGAAATACCGCAAACATGTTGGCTTCGGCGCCGGTTTAAATGCATCGAAAGATAAAGACATGAAGAGCACAATGCTGGAAGAACTGAAAAAGGCGTTCCGTCCAGAGTTCTTAAACCGTATTGATGAAATGATCGTATTCCATTCATTAGAGAAGGATCACTTAAAAGAAATCGTATCATTAATGGCGAATTCATTAAAGAAACGTCTAAAAGAGCAGGATATCGAACTGCAGCTTACAGATGCAGCGCTTGAGAAAATTTCAGAAGAAGGTTATGATCCACAATATGGTGCGCGTCCATTACGTCGTGCATTACAAAAACATGTGGAAGACCGCTTATCCGAAGAACTGTTAAAAGGTACATTGGATAAGACTCAAACAGTCGTACTTGACTATGTAAATGATGAGTTTGTCGTACGTACACAAGAAAAAGTAGCAACAAATTAGTAAAACCAGACGAGTCGGGATAGTTCCTGCCTCGTCTTTTTTATGCAGACTGAAGTTGCTGGGTACTGGTGGCATATACAAGCGAAACGCGCCGGTTACACATACGCAATTAAACGGGATGTACAGGAATTGTTATATGTATGAGAAGCTAACCGAAAAAGAATTTTGCGACGGATTAGTGGGTATTCAATTTTGTTTCGTGTACAATTATAGGAACAAACATTCGAAGGAGCTAGCAAAATGGCAAAAAAGAAGTCTAAATTTATGTGCAGCAGCTGTGGCTATGAAGCAGCAAAATGGATGGGGCGCTGTCCTGGCTGTGGCGAATGGAATACGATGAATGAAGAAGTCGAAGTCATCTCAAAAGGGCCACGCGGGGCGTTCCAGCATTCTACAACGGCTACAAAAGCAACCCCTATTATCCATGTGGAAGTACAAGAAGAAACACGTATCGCTACAGAAATGAATGAATTTAATCGTGTACTCGGAGGCGGTATTGTACCAGGTTCACTCGTGCTGATAGGCGGTGATCCGGGTATCGGGAAATCGACATTACTACTGCAAGTATCTGCACTTCTTTCTAATCAGGGGAAACGTGTTTTATATATATCCGGTGAAGAATCTGTACGTCAGACGAAGCTGCGTGCTGAACGTTTAGGTGTCCATACACCAGAGCTTTATATTTACTCGGAAACGAATCTGGAATTTTTAAATCAAACAATCGATGAAGTCCAACCGAAATTTGTCATTGTCGATTCGATTCAAACGGTGCACCATCCGGAAGTTACTAGTGCGCCGGGCAGTGTGTCACAAGTACGTGAATGTACAGCAGAATTAATGCGTATTGCAAAAACAAAAAATATCGCTATTTTCCTTGTTGGTCACGTTACAAAAGAAGGACAGATTGCCGGTCCGCGTATTTTAGAACATATGGTAGATACGGTGCTTTACTTTGAAGGGGAACGTCACCATAACCACCGGATTTTACGCAGTCAGAAAAACCGTTTTGGTTCTACAAATGAAATTGCAATTTTTGAAATGCTCCATGGGGGATTAAAGGAAGTATTGAATCCGTCCGAGCTGTTCTTACAGGAACGTTCACAAGGTGCCCCTGGTTCAACAATTGTTGCATCGATGGAAGGGACACGCCCAATTTTGGTAGAAATACAGTCGCTTGTTACACCAACCAGTTTCAATTATCCGAAGCGTATGGCAACCGGGGTTGACCAAAACCGTGTTCAGCTTTTAATGGCGGTATTGGAAAAACGTATGGGCATGATGCTTCAGGCACAGGATGCGTATATTAAAGTTGCGGGTGGTGTGAAACTGGATGAGCCTGCGATTGATTTAGCTGTCTTAACAAGTATTGTATCAAGCTTTAAAGATCAGACAGTACGTCCGACAGATTGTTTTATCGGTGAAGTGGGCTTAACGGGTGAAGTACGTCGTGTTTCCAGAATTGAGCAACGTGTACAGGAGGCGGCAAAGTTAGGGTTTAAACGCGCCTTTATTCCAGCTTCTAATATTGGGGGCTGGGAATTCCCGCCGGACATACAAGTCGTCGGTGTTGAAACAATCAGTGATGCACTGCGGGAATCTTTCCAAAATTTATAGTGAACGGATTCATAATAATCCGCACAAGAAAGAGGCACGGGAAGTTAAAAATTTCCATGCCTCTTTAAATTATGCTTTTACTGTTTTTTCTTTCTTTAAAAATGCTTCTCTTGTGAAAATACCAAAAGGCTTTCCAATCGGTAAGAAATTGAAGCCGAAATGCTTGTTCAATACATTAGCACCTGCACCGTAAAGTGATAAAAGAGCAATGATTAATTCAGAGTAGGCTGCTAATAAATGCATACCGTGCTCCATAATGCCAAATGAACTTAATGCCAGACCAATAAATAAGAAGTCGATCATTACAAAGATCGCGAATAGAACTTTATTTGTTTCAGCTGCACCAATCGTCATAAATAGGGTAAAGATTAAATAACCTAAATACACAACACCGAGCTGAGATGTATCAACAGATGCCTGTAATGTTGCACCAAATACACCGGCTTGAACGAACCAGCTCATACCTACACCCATCCAGAATAAACCGTATGCGCCGAATGCAGTCGTACCAAATGTATTATTATGTTTTGAGTCTAAGACAGATGCGTAAAATTGTGCAATACCACCTAAAAATATTGCCCAAGGAATAACCAAACCTAAGCCCTCTGTCCAGCCTAACTTTTGAGTGGAAGCAACAAATGTTACAATCGCCAAACCGAATAGACCGATTGCAGACGGATCAGCAGTAGTAATTTTTACTTCTTTTGCAGTATTCAAAACGTATTCTCCTCTTCTATGTTAAAATTTTCTATTATATTAATATAATATATTCATTAGTTTGTTTAAGCTACAGGGAACGGAAATTTAGAATGAAGTACGTCATTATTGAATTAATATCGCGCAAATCTAACTAAAAAAAATAGGGAATAATCTTAAAAAATGGGTAAAATCCTAATATTGGAATTCAATTGGCGTTTGTTGTTTATTTACCCTTGCTTTTGGTACCTGGGCTTCGCATGAATGAAACTTTAGATGTATAATTATTACTTGGAGGTGAAACAAATGTTGAAGAAAATAATTCAAGTAGCATTTTTATTTATCGGTGGAGCATTAGGCCTCATTTTCTTACCGCCATTATATGCATTCATGAACTTATCATCCAATCCTTGGCTTAATAATCCATATTTCAGTGTTGCGATAGGTGCTGCTTTGTTATTCGTTTTATCGTTTGCATTATCTGATTACTTTGTAAAATTAATTACTTGGTTAGAGGAAGTATTATTCAAATTGCCTGCAGCGGATTTATTATTTGGTACGCTCGGTTTAATCGTAGGATTATGTGTAGCAACATTGGTCGGTGTCGCGATCAATCAAATGAACATTCCGGTTATTACCGCTGTTGTTCCTGCTATTTTATCCATTGTTCTTGGTTATCTTGGTTTCCGGCTAGGTTTTAGTAAACGGGATGAGCTGTTGCAAATTTTTTCCGGGAAGTCGACGAAAAAGCGTCAGAGTGACGGTTCTGTCAAGGAAGTTCAAGATCAGGAGCAGTATAAATTACTTGATACAAGTGTCATTATTGATGGCCGTATTGCTGATATTTCAGCAACAGGGTTTGTTGAAGGGGTTTTAGTTGTACCTCAGTTTGTTTTGACGGAACTACAGCATATCGCGGATTCATCTGATACATTGAAGCGTACGCGTGGTCGCAGGGGTCTAGATATTTTAAAAAGGCTTCAGGACGAACGTGCGTCGAAGGTACTTATTACGGAAGTTGATTTTGAAGATGTGTCTGAAGTGGATTTAAAGTTGGTTCGATTAGCCAAAAACATGAGTGCCCAAATACTGACGAATGATTTTAACTTAAATAAGGTCTGTGAACTGCACCGTGTACAAGTATTGAATATTAATGATTTGGCAAATGCGGTGAAACCGGTCGTAATTCCGGGTGAAGATATGCAAGTCGTAGTCATTAAAGACGGGAAAGAACACAATCAAGGTGTGGCCTATTTAGATGACGGTACAATGATTGTAGTAGAAGGCGGCCGAAGCTATATTGGCCAGGCGATTACAGTGACGGTAACGAGCGTACTTCAAACATCAGCAGGGCGAATGATTTTCGCCAAGCCAAAAGAGGATTAGGATGTGAAGCATTTTGCGTTATGAAGTCGTTTTGCCGGCAGCAGGAAGTGGAAAGCGCATGGGTGCCGGGCAAAATAAATTATTTTTAAACTTAGCGGATAAACCGATTTTAGTTCATACACTTCTTGTTTTTGAACGTGATGAAAATTGTACAGGAATTTGGCTTGCCGTAAAGGATGAGGAACGGCCATTTATCCAGGCGCTCATCGAAAAACATAATATTACAAAAGTAAAAGGCTTGCCGACAGGTGGTGAAGAACGCCAACATTCAGTGCATTCGTGCATAAAAGAAATGAGTGCAGTGGATGTTGTCCTTGTTCATGATGCTGCAAGACCTTTTATTACTATTCCGAAAATTACCGAACTTGCAAAAGTCGCTTATGAAAAAGGAGCGGCTATTGCAGGAGTTCGTGCGAAAGATACGATGAAGGTCGTCCATAACGGTCTTATTAAAGAAACCGTTGACCGGGAGTCTTTATGGATGGTTCAAACACCACAAGCGTTCCGTTATGATTTACTGGCAGAAGCTGAGAATGTAGCTGAAAAGGTGGGTTTTTTAGGAACGGATGAAGCGATGCTCGTGGAGCGTTTAGGACATGATATTCATATTGTGGAATGCAGTTATGAAAATGTAAAAATGACAACGCAGGAAGATCTGATTTTTGGGGAAGCTATTTTAAAACAACGAAAATAGAAGATACCTTGAAAAGAATATAGGTTTGCGAGGCTTTTTTCGGACAAGTTGATTATACTAATGATAATGAGATTACCAGAAAGAAGGTGAAGGCTAGTTTACTTTGTAGGCTAGCAACGATATGTTTCGAATTGGACAAGGGTTTGACGTTCACGAATTTGCAGAAGGACGTCCATTAATTTTAGGTGGTATTACAATTCCACATGAGCGCGGTTTAGTAGGTCATTCAGATGCCGATGTACTTTTACATACAGTAACAGACGCGGCATTAGGTGCAATTGGTGAAGGGGATATCGGCCGTCACTTCCCTGATACAGATCCGGAGTGGAAAGATGCAGATTCAGCGAAGTTACTTGAACACATCTGGAAGATGGTTGAAGAGCGCGGATATAAATTAGGCAATGTGGATTGTACGATTATGGCACAGCGTCCGAAAATGGCCCCATATATTTTACAGATGCAAAACCGTATCGCACAACTACTGAATGCCGAACCTTCGCAAGTTAATGTAAAAGCGACAACAACAGAGAAGTTAGGTTTTGTGGGCCGTGAAGAAGGAATTGCAGCAATGGCAACGATTCTTTTAGTAAAAGCATAAAGTGCGATAAAATTGAGGGCGTGTGTCAAAAATCGGCACACGCTACTTTAATTTAATAACTTACAGTGGTAGAATGGTTAAAGTTTAAAAGACATCTATTGTGCCGATATTGGACAATATAATGTCCGTTCATATCCATATAAAAGTAAATTTTTTATATTCGGAAAAGGTCGAGCGTTTTGACGCTAAAATTAGGAGGCAATATTATGACGAAAACAGTTCGCGTTCGTTATGCACCATCGCCAACAGGATTCTTACATATCGGTGGCGCACGTACAGCATTATTCAATTATTTATATGCAAAACATCACAACGGTACTTTTGTAGTACGTATTGAAGATACAGATATTGAGCGTAATGTAGAGGGCGGGGAAGCTTCTCAACTTGATAACTTACGCTGGTTAGGCATTACACCGGATGAATCGATTGATATCGGTGGCCCATATGCACCTTACCGTCAAATGGAACGTCTTGATATTTATAAAGAGCATGCAGAAAAAATGCTGGAAAACGGACAGGCGTATAAATGTTTCTGTACTTCAGAAGAGCTTGAAGCATCACGCGAAAAACAAAAAGCACAAGGTGTTGCAGCACCTGCATATGATGGAAAATGCCGTCATTTAACAGCCGAGGAAGTTGCTGAAAAAGAGGCTGCTGGTATCCCTCACACAATTCGTATGCGTGTTCCGGAAAATGTTACGTATCAGTTCACTGATTTAGTTCGCGGCGAAGTATCGTTCGAATCAAAAGATATCGGCGACTGGGTACTTGTAAAAGCAAACGGTATTCCAACATACAATTATGCGGTAGTACTGGATGACCACTTCATGGAAATTACACATGTATTCCGTGGGGAAGAGCATTTATCAAACACACCAAAACAAATGATGATTTTTGACGCATTCGGATGGGAATATCCGCAATATGGTCATATGACATTAATCGTAAATGAAGAGCGCAAGAAATTATCGAAACGTGATGAATCAATCATCCAGTTCGTTACACAATACAAGGACCTTGGTTACTTACCGGAAGCGATGTTTAACTTCTTTGCATTGCTTGGCTGGTCACCGGAAGGAGAAGAGGAAATCTTCTCGCATGACGAATTTGTAAAGCTGTTTGATGAAAAACGCTTATCAAAATCACCATCTATGTTTGATAAAACAAAACTAACATGGATGAACAACCAATATATTAAAAAAATGTCTCATGAAGAGGTAGTTGCTTTAGCATTGCCACACTTGCAAAAAGCGGGCTTACTTCCAGAAGAGCTGTCAGAAGAGCAACATGCATGGGCTTCTGATTTAATCGCGCTTTACCATGAGCAAATGAGCTTCGGTGCAGAAATCGTAGAATTATCGAGCCAATTTTTCACAGAAGAAATTGCATATGATGAAGAAGCAAATGAAGTGTTAGCGGGTGAAACTGTGCCGGCTGTTATGGCTTCATTTAAAACTCAATTAGAAGCTTTAGAAACTTTTGATGCCGCTTCAATTAAAGCAGCGATTAAAGCTGTACAAAAAGAAACGGGTGTAAAAGGTAAAAATCTGTTTATGCCAATCCGTGTTGTGACGACTGGTCAAACACATGGTCCGGAATTACCGAATGCCATTGCTTTAATCGGCAAGGAAAAAACAATTGCCCGTGTTGAAAAATTTGCAAAGTAATTCATTTTGTAAATAGGGAGCTTACTTAACAGTTCTCTAGAATGGATAAAATGATTGATTTTTCTGAAAATAGATGTAAAATGAATATAATTCTATAAGTGATAGCACGTTGAGAAGGAGAAGTACGCTGCGCACCCCTTATTAGAGAGGATCACCACCGGCTGAAAGTGATCCAGGTTAAGGCAAAGCTGAAATGCACCTTTGAGTATTTAACTGAATTTGAAGTAGGTTAAATCGATTTGTCCACGTTACAGGACTTTAAGCGGAAAAAGTATGGCTACTTTTTCAACCAGAGTGGAACCGCGCATCTAGCGTCTCTGTCACCTTCTTTAGGTGATGGAGACGCTTTTTTCATTTGAATGGCAAATTAACCCAATACACACCGAAAAGAGCAATATGAAAAAGGAGAGGCAATATGACGATTCAAATCTTCAATTCGTTGACAAGACAAAAAGAACCATTTATTCCGTTGGAGGAAGGCAAAGTAAAAATGTATGTATGCGGACCGACTGTATACAATTACATTCATATTGGGAATTCCCGTCCGGTAATCGTCTATGATACAGTACGTCGCTATTTACAGTATGCAGGCTATGAGGTGAAATTCGTTTCGAACTTTACCGATGTGGATGACAAAATTATTAAAGCAGCAAATGAATTAGGTGAAGAAACTTCTGTCTTAACAGATCGCTTTATCGCTGCTTACTTTGAAGATATTACGGCGCTTGGATGCCAAAAGGCGGATGCCCATCCACGTGTAACAGAGCATATGGATGATATTATCGAGTTCATAAAAGTGCTGATCGACAAAGGCTACGCATATGAATCCCAAGGCGATGTTTATTATCGTACGCGTAAATTCAATGGCTACGGTAAGTTAAGTCACCAATCTATCGATGATTTAAAAGTAGGAGCACGTATTGAAGCCGGCGAGAAAAAGGAAGACCCGTTGGATTTCGCATTATGGAAAGCGGCGAAAGCAGGCGAAATTAAGTGGGCATCACCATGGGGAGAAGGACGTCCAGGATGGCATATTGAGTGTTCTGTAATGGCACGTGAGCATTTAGGTGATACAATCGATATTCACGCAGGCGGACAGGATTTAACATTCCCTCACCATGAAAACGAAATTGCCCAATCTGAAGCGCATAATGATAAAACATTCGCGCGTTATTGGATGCATAACGGCTATATTAATATTGATAATGAAAAAATGTCAAAATCACTGGGCAACTTTATATTAGTGAATGATATCCGCCAGCAAATTGACCCGCAAGTGTTGCGTTTCTTTATGCTGTCTGTTCATTACCGTAATCCGATCAACTTCGCTCAGGATTTAGTGGAAGCAGCGAAAAATGGTTTAGACCGTATACGTACATCTTATACGAATGTGGAGCACCGTCTCACATCTTCTGCAAGTTTAGGGGATAACAGTGAGCAATGGCTTGAAAAAATTGGTCAGATTAAAGTTGATTTCGAAAACGCGATGAATGATGACTTTAATACAGCAAATGCGGTTTCGGCGCTATTTGAACTTTCCCATATTGCCAATGTGTATTTAAACGAAGCAAATACGGATAAAGAAGTATTGCAGGCAATTTTAACGATGTTTGATACAATTGGAAATGTACTAGGTATTCATATAAAAGTAGAAGCTGGCTTACTCGATGAAGAAATTGAGGCATTAATCGAGGAACGTAATCAAGCCCGCAAAAACCGTGATTTCGCTCGTTCAGATGAAATCCGTGACCAACTGCTGGGCATGGATATTGTGCTTGAAGACACTCGTCAAGGTACACGCTGGAAACGAGGACAGTAAATGCAAAATTTAACACCACATGATGTCATACAACTAAATGCACTGGCGCTCGCTTATATGGGCGACGCCGTGCTGGAACAAAGAATTCGGGAACATTTAATATTGTCGGGCCGCGCAAAGCCTAACACATTGCATAAAGAGGCGACAAAATATGTTTCGGCCAAGTCCCAGTCCAATATTGTACATCGTATGATCGAAGAAAATTACTTAACAGAAGAAGAGCAAGCTGTTTTCCGTAGGGGACGCAATGCCAAATCAGGATCTGTTCCGAAAAACACAGATGTACGCACATATCGTAATAGTTCAGGATTTGAAGCGGTTTTAGGCTTCTTATTCCTTAGCAAAGAACATCATCGCGCAAATGAAATAATCGATTACGCAATCGAAATTGTCGAACAGGCAAAAGGAGTGTAACTATGGCAGAGAAAAGACAGCAAAATCGTAAACCAAAAGATTTTAAAGGTCGCGATAAAAAAGCAGATACTTTTAAAACTCAGGAGAAAAAGCAACAAGAAAAGCCGCAATCTGCCCAGGAAGAACTATCAGGAGAAATGATTGCAGGAAAAAATCCGGTACTTGAGGCACTTCGCGCAGGCCGAGAAATAAATAAGTTATGGATTGCTGAAGGCGTTAAGAAAACAGGTGTGCAGGAGCTAATGGACTTAGCGAAAGAACAAGGTGTCCTCGTACAGTTTGTACCAAAGCAAAAAGTCGATAAACTTGCAGAAAACCATCAGGGAATCGTGGCATCAGTCGCGGCATATGACTATGCAGAATTGGACGATCTATTTGCCGCAGCGAAGGCAAAAAGCGAAGACCCGTTCTTTTTAATACTGGACGAGTTGGAAGATCCGCATAACTTAGGTTCGATTATGCGTACAGCAGATGCGATCGGTGCACATGGTATCATTATTCCGAAGCGTCGCGCAGTCGGTTTAACAGCAGTTGTTGCTAAAGCTTCAACAGGTGCTATCGAGCATGTGCCTGTTGTGCGTGTGACCAATTTGGCCCAAACGGTGGATGAGCTAAAAGACCGCGGTGTATGGATTGCCGGAACAGATGCAAAAGGTTCGGCAGATTATCGTAAAATGGATGCAACATTACCGCTTGCATTAATTATTGGTAGTGAAGGTAAGGGAATGAGCCGTCTTTTAAAAGATAAATGTGACTTCTTATATCACTTACCGATGGTTGGTCATGTAACATCATTGAATGCTTCCGTAGCAGCGGCATTACTTATGTATGAAGTGTACCGCAAACGACAAGAAGCTAACGGATGAGGTCATGCAGAACATATTGCTAGTAGACGGCTATAACATGATCGGTGCATGGAGTGAGCTTCGTCCGTTACGCGAGCCTCACTTCGAAGATGCGCGTGATCGGTTAATTGAACGAATGGCGGAGTATAAAGCGCATACAGGCTGGCGTGTTATTGTTGTATTTGACGCGCATCTTGTTCCGGGCACTGAACAACTTTATATTCAGCATGCCGTGGAAGTGCTTTATACACGTAAAAACGAAACAGCGGACGAGCGCATTGAAAAATTATCGAACGAATTAAAAGGGCGAAAAATCCAAATACACGTCGCAACATCCGATATGACTGAACAAAATGTTGTATTTGGTCATGGTGCATTAAGAAAATCGGCACGTGAGCTTGAAATTGAAATGCAAATTATTCAATCTAAAATTTCATCCAAAGTAAAAGAATCGACCGACGAAAAACCGGCCTCAAGAATCAAGCTATCAAAAGAAGTGGAACTACAGTTTGAAAAATGGAGAAGAGGGCTCAAGTAATAGATTGCCCGTTATTTCCAATTAAGTTATACTATTCCTAATTATTCTAGCGTAACTGAGGTGATTTTCATTGCTTAAAAGTGAGAAGTTACAAATGGTACTACGTTTTGAACATTTGACAGATGAAGAGCTTGTAGAACAAGTGCATCTAGGCAATACAGATGCGTTAGATTTTTTAATTTCAAAATACCGATTGTTTGTTAAGGCGAAAGCGCGGTCGTATTTTTTAATTGGTGCGGACAAAGAAGATATAATTCAAGAAGGAATGATTGGCTTATATAAAGCGATTCGGGATTTTAAAGAGGACAAGCTTGCGTCATTCCGTGCCTTTGCAG
Source organism: Solibacillus sp. FSL W7-1472 (assembly GCF_037969775.1). Taxonomy (NCBI): domain Bacteria; kingdom Bacillati; phylum Bacillota; class Bacilli; order Caryophanales; family Caryophanaceae; genus Solibacillus; species Solibacillus sp. FSL W7-1472. The sequence continues at coordinate 3,845,012 of NZ_CP150208.1, read as the reverse complement.
AACTTTGCATTACACGGCAAATTATTACGGCAATTAAAACAGCTACTAGACAAAAGCATATTCCGCTAAATTCATATGTTTCTTTAGATAAGCCAATTTACGATGAAGAATCAGAGCGCACACTGATGGATATTATTACGAGTCCTATTTCGGACGATCCTGAGTATTTGATGATTAATCGCGAAGATTATCTTTATTTGGAAGAGAAGATGGGTGAAGTATTAAGCGAACTCGAACAGCAGGTGTTGGTTCGTTATTTGGAAGGACAATCCTATAATGAAATTTCTGAAGAATTGGATCGACATGTAAAATCCATTGATAATGCATTACAGCGGGTGAAGCGCAAATTGGAGCGTCATCTTGAACTAAAAGAAATGACTTAAACACCATGAGCCTTTATTGACAGTGGGAAATTTAGGTGTTAGTCTTTAAAGGACAAACTGCCGAAAAGGTGATAAACATGGCAAAGAAAGTCGTTTTAAGTTGTGAAAAATGTGGTTCAAGAAACTACAGTGTCCCGAAAAAAGAAGGGGCAAGCGAGCGTTTAGAACTGAAGAAATTTTGCTCTCACTGTAATGAGCATACAATGCATAAACAAACGTTATAAATGAAAATAGATTAATTCGTTGTTCGGAGGTTAGGCAAAGATGAGTAAAGTAACAAACTTTTTACAAGAAGTCGGCTCAGAAATGCGCAAAACAAGTTGGCCGAAAAGTAAAGAGTTAACGAAGTATACGGTAGTAGTAGTTTCTACAGTTATCGTAATGGCGTTATTCTTTACAGCAATAGATTTAGGAATCTCAGAATTATTCCGTTGGTTCTTGTCTCTGTAAGCTATATCATGTTAATATTTCGAAATAGCCCGTCCATGCCATATAACGGGTTTTTTCATTTGTTAAAAAATGCTGACAGCTTAATTTAAAGAAATAGATTATTGAAGTTTTGTGATCAGGGAAATATATACCCTACACACATAATGTAAAGGAGGGACGGACGATTTAGTCCTACCTATATGGAGAAAAATTGGTATGTAGTTCATACGTATTCCGGTTATGAAAACCGAGTAAAAGCAAATCTTGAAAAACGCGTGGAAACGATGGGAATGCAAGATAAAATTTTCCGTGTAATCGTAGCTGAGCATGAAGAAATCGATGTAAAAGAAGACGGCAAGAAAAAAGCGGTAATGCGTAAAATCTTCCCAGGTTACGTTTTAGTAGAATTGATTATGACAGATGACGCTTGGTATGTCGTTCGTAATACACCTGGTGTGACAGGATTTATCGGTTCTTCGGGCGGCGGTGTAAAACCAACTCCTTTATTACCGGAAGAAGCGGAACGTCTGCTTGCACAAATGGGTATGAACGAATCCTTATTAGGTGAAGTTGAGATTTCTGTTGGTGAAGTTGTAGAAGTTCTAGAAGGACCATTTGCACATTTCCAAGGTCGCGTAGAAGAAGTAGATGTCGACAAAGCAAAATTAAAAGTTCTTGTTGATATGTTTGGTCGCGAAACAGTAATGGAGCTAGACTTTAACCAAGTTCAAAAAATATAGAATTATTTATACTTGATTAAGCAATTTAAAAGTGTTATCATTTCAAAGGTCAGACTGTCCAAGTTTTGGGCGTGTGATTATAATTAGTTTTAATGTTATCGGCAAGTTAGCTGACGAACAGATATTTGAGTGGGAGGGGTAACCCAATTACCACATCACGGACTTAAGGAGGTGTGTCTCGTGGCTAAAAAAGTTATTAAAGTTGTAAAACTTCAAATCCCTGCTGGTAAAGCAAACCCAGCGCCACCGGTTGGTCCTGCATTAGGTCAAGCAGGTGTAAACATTATGGGATTCTGTAAAGAATTTAACGCTCGTACTGCTGATCAAGCTGGTCTTATCATTCCAGTTGAAATTTCAGTATTTGAAGACCGTTCATTCACTTTTATTACGAAAACTCCGCCAGCTGCAGTATTACTTAAAGTAGCTGCTGGTATCCAATCTGGATCTGGTGAACCAAACCGTAAAAAAGTTGCAACGGTTAAACGTGATAAAGTTCGCGAAATCGCTGAACAAAAAATGCCAGACCTTAACGCTGCTTCAGTTGAAGCTGCTATGTTAATGGTTGAAGGTACTGCGCGAAGCATGGGTATTACGATCGAAGACTAATCCCATCTTCAACACTTGATGATGTTTTTGTTTTTGGAAGGTTGCTGCACTCGGATACTTGTTTGATGAGTGCGCAACCTTTATTCGTGGGAGGTCAAATCCGTTACAACCACAATCAAGGAGGAAATTATAATGGCTAAAAAAGGTAAAAAACTGCAAGAAGCAGCTAAATTAATCGACCGCGCTACTTTATACTCTGTTGAAGAAGCAGTAGCATTAGCGCAAAAAACAAGCACAGTAAACTTTGATGCAACTGTAGAAGTAGCATTCAAATTAGGTATCGATACTCGTAAAAACGACCAACAAATCCGTGGTGCGGTAGTATTACCACACGGTACTGGTAAAACTCAACGCGTATTAGTTTTCGCTAAAGGTGAAAAACTTAAAGAAGCAGAAGCTGCTGGCGCAGACTATGTAGGCGATGCAGAATACATCCAAAAAATCCAACAAGGTTGGTTTGATTTCGATGTAATCGTTGCAACTCCTGACATGATGGGTGAAGTTGGTAAATTAGGTCGTGTATTAGGTCCTAAAGGTTTAATGCCAAACCCTAAAACAGGTACAGTTACATTTGACGTAACAAAAGCAATCGAAGAAATCAAAGCTGGTAAAGTAGAGTACCGTGCTGAAAAGTCTGGTATCATCCACGCACCAATCGGTAAAGTTTCTTTCGAGACAGAAAAATTAGTAGAAAACTTCTTAGCTGTATTTGAAGTAGTTCAAAAAGCTAAGCCAGCTGCAGCAAAAGGTACTTACATGAAGTCTGTAAACGTTACAACTACAATGGGTCCTGCTGTAAAAGTTGACGCTGCTAACGTAACAGTTAAATAATTTCCGATTTTTTAAAAATCGTAAAATAAAATTTGTTGACAACGCACCTCTTACTTGGTAAGATGAGTGCTGTTGTGAATCATCCATTTGTACCGTAGACAGTAGGGGTGCCATACGCACTTAATGATCCTACCGAGGACATAGGAGTTCGGATTCTTTTTAAGATGATGTACTTTCAGCCTCTATGTCTATTTTGATATAGAGGCTTTTCTTTGTCGGTATAAATGACTCATTCTAATAGGAGGTGTCATCATGAGCAAAGCAATCGAAACTAAAAAAGTTCAAGTTCAAGAAATCGCTGATAAATTCTCTGCTGCTGGTTCTATCGTAGTAGTAGATTACCGTGGTTTAACAGTAGCACAAGTAACTGAATTACGTAAGCAATTACGTGAAGCAGGTGTTGAGTTCAAAGTTTACAAAAACACTTTAACTCGCCGTGCTGCGGAAGCTGCTGGTTTAGAAGGAATCAATGAATTCTTAACTGGTCCTAACGCTATCGCATTCTCTAACGAGGACGTAGTAGCTCCTGCTAAAATTATTAACGAATTCGCTAAGAAAAATGAAGCGTTAGAAATTAAAGCTGGTATTATCGAAGGTACTGTGGCATCAGTTGAAGACGTTAAAGCTCTTGCAGAACTTCCATCTCGCGAAGGTCTATTATCAATGCTTTTATCTGTACTTCAAGCTCCAGTGCGCAACTTCGCACTTGCAACAAAAGCTGTTGCAGAACAAAAAGAAGAGCAAGGCGCTTAATAGTAGCCTCATAACTTCAAAAATCAGGCAAACTGCCTAAAACTAATAAACATTCCATAGGAGGAAATTAAAATGAACAATGAGCAAATCTTAGAAGCTATCAAAGCTATGACAGTTCTAGAGTTAAACGATTTAGTAAAAGCAATCGAAGAAGAATTCGGTGTAACAGCTGCTGCTCCAGTAGCAGTAGTTGCTGGCGGTGCTGCTGCAGCTGAAGAAAAAACTGAGTTTGATGTAGTATTAGCTTCTGCTGGTGGAGAAAAAATCAAAGTAATCAAAGTGGTTCGTGAAATCACTGGTTTAGGCTTAAAAGAAGCTAAAGAAGTTGTTGATAACGCTCCTAAAGCTCTTAAAGAAGGCGTTTCTAAAGACGAAGCTGAAGCTATCAAAGCTAAACTTGAAGAAGTTGGCGCTTCAGTAGAAGTTAAATAATTTTAGTTTAACTTTAATTGCTAAGCTATGAGCTTAGTTTAATAAGGAAAGCTCGTCACAATTTTGCGGCGGGCTTTTCTTTATTAACTTTTGTGGATATGAAAATATTGATTTTTATAGTAACCCACATGAAAAGACATCATTTTGCACAAATTAGCGCAAAATGTATTTTTTCTAAGGAGGCGTGTTGCATGTCTGAACATTATTATTCAAATAAGCCTCAAACTGAGAGTAAACCACGCCAATGGAAATTCACTTTATTAGGCAATACATTTACGTTTGAAACGGATACGGGTGTATTCAGTAAAAGCGAAGTAGATTTTGGTTCCCGTGTACTAATCGATGTGTTTGAAATGCCTAAAATTGATGGTGTTTTGCTTGATGTAGGTTGTGGCTATGGACCAATCGGATTATCGATTGCAAAAAACAACCCTGATCGTGAAATTTACATGATGGATATAAATTCACGAGCGGTTAGTTTGTCTCAAAAAAATGCCCAGCTTAACGGGGTTCAAAATGTACGTATTTTTGAAAGCGATGGATTAGCGGCTGTAGAATCTGGGACGAAAGTAGCTGCTGTATTAACAAATCCTCCGATTCGTGCCGGTAAAGAAACGATCTTTAAGTTTTATGACGGTGCATATGAATTATTGGAGGAAAATGGTGAGCTGTGGATTGTTATTCAGAAGAAGCAAGGCGCTCCATCAACTATGAGTCATTTAGAAGAAATGTTTTCAGAAGTAGATGTCGTTGAGAAGAAAAAAGGATATTGGATTATTCGTGCAAAAAAATAAGTAAGATTAGTTTCCAATATTGACTTGACAAATTGAATATGATAACATAATAAAATGCAAAATTATTATTTTGAGGTAGTATGCCCTTTTGCATTAAATATTCAAAGTTACGGGTATACTGCTAAGAATAAGTTAAGTTTAACCGAAAATGAGGTTTAAAAAAAGTCTCGTTTTCTTTTTGTCTTTCGAAATCATACACTATTTGTATGTTTTTGCAAAGACCTATTATCGCTTTATTGAGGGGTGAATGAGTTGACAGGTCAACTAGTTCAGTACGGACAACACCGCCAGCGTAGAAGCTTTGCGCGTATTAGTGAGGTGCTGGAACTTCCGAATCTAATCGAAATCCAAACAGCATCTTATGAGTGGTTCCTTGAAGAAGGGTTGCGCGAGATGTTCCACGACATTTCTCCAATCGAAGATTTTACAGGTAATCTTTCATTAGAATTCGTCGACTATACTTTAGGAGAACCTAAGTATGATGTGGATGAATGTAAAGAGCGTGACGTTACTTATGCTGCACCATTACGTGTAAAAGTACGTTTGCACAACAAAGAAACAAACGAAGTGAAAGAGCAAGACGTCTTTATGGGTGATTTCCCATTAATGACGGAAACAGGTACGTTTATTATTAACGGTGCTGAGCGTGTAATTGTTTCACAGTTAGTTCGTTCTCCAAGTGTATACTTCCACGAAAAAACGGATAAAAACGGTAAAAAAGGCTTTGGTGCAACGGTTATTCCAAACCGTGGTGCATGGCTTGAATATGAAACAGATGCTAAAGACGTTGTTTATGTACGTATCGATCGTACACGTAAATTACCAGTAACGGTGCTTTTACGTGCATTAGGTTTTGGCTCGGATCAAGAAATTTTAGATATCATTGGCGACAATGAATATTTACGTAATACGTTAGAAAAAGATAACACGGAAGGTACTGAAAAGGCCCTTCTTGAAATCTATGAACGCTTACGTCCAGGTGAACCACCAACAGTTGAATCTGCGAAGAACTTATTATATTCTCGCTTCTTCGATGCAAAACGCTATGATTTAGCGAATGTTGGTCGTTACAAAATGAACAAAAAGCTTCATATCAAAAATCGTTTATTCAACCAAACGATTGCAGAAACGTTAGTGGATCCTGATACAGGGGAAATTATCGTAGAAGCAGGTACATTATTAGACCGCCGTAATCTGGATAAGTTAATTCCATATTTAGAAAGTGGTGTCGGTTTCCGTACATTAAACCAAGTTGGTGGTGTATTGGAAGATGATATTACAATCCAGTCGGTTAAAATCTTTGCACCAAATGATGAAGCGCAAAAAGAAATTAATGTTATTTCAAACGCCTATGTAGATGAAGAAGTGAAAAATATTACTCCAGCCGATGTATTGGCATCAGTATCATACTTCTTCAACTTATTATATGACGTTGGTAACACAGATGATATTGACCATTTAGGTAACCGTCGTTTACGTTCTGTTGGCGAATTACTACAAAACCAGTTCCGTATCGGTTTATCTCGTATGGAGCGTGTAGTGCGTGAGCGTATGTCAATTAACGACACAGCAGCAATCGTACCACAGCAATTAATCAATATCCGTCCTGTTATCGCTTCAATTAAAGAGTTCTTTGGTAGCTCTCAATTGTCTCAATTCATGGACCAAACAAACCCGTTAGCAGAATTAACGCATAAGCGTCGTCTGTCTGCATTAGGGCCTGGTGGTTTAACACGTGAGCGTGCTGGTATGGAAGTACGTGACGTTCACTACTCTCACTATGGTCGTATGTGTCCGATCGAGACGCCTGAGGGACCAAACATCGGTCTTATTAACTCATTATCTTCTTTCGCAAAAGTAAACAAGTTTGGCTTCATTGAAACTCCTTACCGCCGTGTTGATCCAGAAACAGGTGCTGTAACGAGTGAAATCCATTACTTAACTGCTGACGAAGAAGATAACTATGTAGTAGCACAAGCGAACTCAATCCTAAATGAAGACGGTACTTTCGCGAATGAAGAAGTTGTTGGACGTTTCCGTGGTGACAACACTGTATTCTCTAAAGACCGCATCGACTACATGGATGTATCGCCTAAACAAGTAGTATCTGCTGCGACAGCATGTATTCCGTTCTTAGAAAACGACGACTCAAACCGTGCGTTAATGGGAGCGAACATGCAACGTCAAGCTGTTCCATTACTATATCCAAACGCACCATTCGTTGGTACGGGTATGGAGCACGTAGATGCACGTGATTCTGGTGCTGCTGTAGTTGCCAAATTCGATGGTATTGTTGAACATGTAGAAGCGCGTTCAATTCACGTACGTCGTATTGAAGTAGTAGATGGCAAAGAAGTTAAAGGCGATTTAACAAAATATAAATTACAAAAATTCATTCGTTCTAACCAAGGTACTTCTTATAACCAACGTCCAATCGTAAAAGTTGGCGACCGTGTAAAACCTCGTGATATTTTAGCTGATGGTCCATCTATGGAAAAAGGCGAATTAGCACTTGGTCAAAACGTACTTGTTGCGTTCATGACATGGGACGGCTTCAACTACGAGGATGCTGTAATTATGAGCGAACGCCTTGTTAAAGACGATGTATATACTTCTGTTCATATTGAAGAATATGAATCAGAGTCTCGTGATACAAAGCTTGGACCTGAAGAAATCACACGTGATATTCCAAACGTGGGTGAAGATGCACTTCGTAACTTGGACGACCGCGGAATTATCCGTATTGGTGCAGAAGTTCGCGATGGTGACATTCTAGTAGGTAAAGTTACGCCTAAAGGAGTTACAGAGTTAACTGCGGAAGAGCGTTTATTACATGCTATCTTTGGTGAAAAAGCGCGTGAAGTACGTGATACGTCTCTACGTGTACCACACGGAGCTGGCGGTATCATTTTAGATGTAAAAGTATTCAACCGTGAAGACGGCGATGAATTACCACCAGGTGTAAACCAATTAGTTCGTGCTTATATTGTTCAAAAACGTAAAATCCGCGTTGGTGACAAAATGGCCGGACGTCACGGTAACAAAGGTGTAATTTCTCGTATCTTACCGGAAGAGGATATGCCGTTCATGCCGGACGGAACTCCAGTTGATATCATGCTTAACCCACTAGGGGTACCTTCACGTATGAACATCGGACAAGTGCTTGAGCTACACCTAGGTATGGCTTCACGCTACTTAGGTATTCATATGGCTTCACCAGTATTCGATGGTGCCAACGAAGCCGATGTTTGGGAAACGATGGAAGAAGCTGGTATGAACCGTGATGGTAAAACAATTCTTTATGATGGACGTTCAGGTGAGCCGTTCGATAGCCGTGTTTCTGTTGGTATCATGTACATGATCAAACTAGCGCACATGGTTGACGATAAACTTCATGCACGTTCAACTGGACCTTACTCATTAGTAACGCAACAGCCGCTTGGTGGTAAAGCACAATTCGGTGGTCAGCGCTTTGGTGAGATGGAGGTTTGGGCACTTGAAGCATACGGTGCAGCATACACGTTACAAGAGATTTTAACTGTAAAATCGGATGACGTTGTAGGTCGTGTGAAAACATACGAAGCAATCGTAAAAGGTGAAAGTGTTCCAGAACCAGGTGTTCCAGAATCATTTAAAGTATTAATTAAAGAACTTCAATCATTAGGTATGGATGTGAAGATGCTTACAATCAATGACGAGGAAGTGGAATTACGCGACCTTGACGATGAAGATGAAGTAGCTGCACCTGTCGAACGATCTAATGATAAAGAAGAAGACCCAGTAGAATCATTTGAATAACTTCAATTGAATCGGGCAGGTATATGCCCTGCCCGATTTTTCTTATATTTTAGATGCAAGTTTCATTATGGCCTAATATGAAATTTTGTAAGTGTAGAGCTACATTAAAAGTCATTTACGACTTATAACTAAAGGGAGGTAGGCTCCTTGATCGATGTTAATGAATTTGAATATATGAAAATTGGTTTAGCTTCACCTGACAAGATCCGTTCTTGGTCATACGGAGAAGTAAAAAAACCAGAAACAATTAACTACCGTACATTAAAACCAGAAAAAGATGGTCTATTCTGTGAACGTATTTTTGGACCAACTAAAGACTGGGAATGTCACTGTGGTAAATATAAGCGCGTACGTTATAAAGGTGTCGTTTGTGACCGCTGTGGCGTAGAAGTAACGCGTTCGAAAGTTCGCCGTGAACGCCAAGGACATATCGAACTAGCAGCACCTGTATCACATATTTGGTACTTCAAAGGTATTCCAAGTCGTATGGGTCTTATTTTAGATATGTCTCCACGTGCATTGGAAGAAGTAATTTACTTTGCTTCATATGTAGTAATCGAGCCAGGTCAAACGTCTTTAGGCTATAAAGACTTACTTTCTGAAAAAGAATACCGTGCATACCGTGAAAAGTATGGCAGTGAATTCGAAGCAGCAATGGGTGCTGAAGCGATTAAACGTCTTTTAGAAAAAATTGACTTAGAAGATGAAACACAAGTTTTAAAAGAAGAGTTAAAATCTGCACAAGGCCAACGCCGTACACGTGCGATTAAACGTTTAGAAGTAGTAGAGTCATTCCGTAACTCAGGCAACAAACCAGAGTGGATGATTTTAGATGTACTACCGGTAATTCCACCAGAGCTTCGTCCGATGGTGCAATTAGATGGTGGACGTTTTGCTACATCTGACTTAAATGACCTTTACCGTCGTGTTATTAACCGTAACAACCGTTTAAAACGTTTACTTGACCTTGGTGCACCAAGCATTATCGTTCAAAACGAGAAACGTATGTTACAAGAAGCGGTTGATGCATTAATCGATAATGGTCGTCGTGGCCGTCCTGTAACAGGTCCTGGTAACCGTCCTTTAAAATCACTTTCACATATGCTGAAAGGGAAACAAGGTCGTTTCCGTCAAAACTTACTTGGTAAACGTGTAGACTACTCTGGTCGTTCGGTTATCGTAGTAGGTCCTAACTTAAAAATGTACCAATGTGGTCTTCCAAAAGAAATGGCAATCGAACTGTTCAAACCTTTCGTAATGAAAGAGTTAGTGGAACGTGGCCTTGCCCATAACATCAAGAGTGCAAAACGTAAAATTGAGCGTTTACACAATGAAGTTTGGGACGTATTAGAAGATGTAATTCGTGAGCATCCGGTATTACTTAACCGTGCACCGACATTACACCGTCTTGGTATCCAAGCATTCGAGCCTACACTAGTAGAAGGCCGTGCAATCCGTCTTCACCCATTAGTATGTACAGCTTATAACGCTGACTTCGATGGTGACCAAATGGCGGTTCACGTTCCATTATCAGCTGAGGCACAAGCAGAAGCCCGTTTACTTATGTTAGCGGCACAAAACATCCTTAACCCGAAAGACGGGAAACCGGTAGTAACTCCATCTCAGGATATGGTATTAGGTAACTATTACTTAACACTTGAGCGTGAAGGTGCTCGTGGTGAAGGTGCTGTATTTAATGATTCAAACGAAGTGTTAATCGCCTACCAAAACGGTCATGTACATTTACACTCTCGTATTGCGATTAAAGCAAGCTCATTAAATAACCCGACATTTACAGAAGAACAAAATAAAATGTTCCTATTATCGACTGTAGGTAAAGTAATCTTCAATGAAATTTTACCACGCTCATTCCCTTATATTAATGAGCCGACTTCAGTCAACTTAGAGCAAAAAACACCTGAAAAGTACTTCGTGAACTTAACAATTGACGAAGAATTACTGAAAGAAATCGAAGCAACAGAAGGCTATGCTGATTTATCTGAATCAGAAAAAATTGAAGCGCAACGCCGTGCTATGTTAGCGAAGCACTTCACAAATATGCCTGTAGTAGATCCTTTCCGTAAAAAATTCTTAGGGAATGTTATTGCTGAAGTATTTAAAGAGTTCCACATTACAGAAACTTCTAAGATGCTTGACCGCATGAAAAACTTAGGTTTCAAATATTCTACTCGTGCAGGTATTACAGTAGGTGTATCTGACATCGTCGTATTACCGGATAAAGGCGTAATCCTTGAGGAAGCCCAAAGCAAAGTAGATAAAGTAATGATCCAGTTCCGCCGTGGTTTAATTACGGAGGAAGAGCGTTATAACCGAGTTATTAACGTATGGACAGCTGCGAAAGATGAAATTCAAGGCAAGCTGATGAAATCTTTACAAAAAACTAACCCGATCTTCATGATGTCTGACTCTGGTGCCCGTGGTAACGCATCGAACTTTACACAGTTAGCTGGTATGCGTGGTCTGATGGCCAACCCGGCTGGTCGTATCATCGAGTTACCAATCAAGTCTTCATTCCGTGAAGGTTTAACAGTATTAGAGTACTTCATCTCTACACACGGTGCGCGTAAAGGTCTTGCCGATACAGCACTAAAAACTGCCGATTCAGGTTACTTAACTCGTCGTTTAGTTGACGTAGCACAAGATGTTATCGTTCGTGAAGACGACTGTGGTACTGACCGCGGTTTATTAATCGGTTCATTAATGGAAGGAAACGAATTGATTGAAGCGTTAGACGAACGTATTGTTGGTCGTTACGTGAAGAAAACAGTTCGCCATCCAGAAACAGGAGCGGTTATCGTAGAGCGTGATGGTTTAATTACACAAGATATTGCTCGCGTAATCGATGATGCAAATATCAAAGAAATTACAATCCGTTCTGCATTTACATGTAATACAAAACACGGTGTATGTAAAAAATGTTACGGTATGAACTTAGCTACTGGTGAAGGGGTAGAAGTTGGTGAAGCAGTTGGTATTATTGCTGCACAATCTATCGGTGAACCAGGTACACAGTTAACGATGCGTACATTCCATACTGGTGGGGTAGCCGGAAACGATATTACACAAGGTCTTCCACGTATCCAGGAAATTTTCGAGGCGCGTAACCCTAAAGGTCAAGCAGTCATTTCTGAAATTACTGGTACAGTAGTAGAAATTGAAGAAATTCGTGAAGGTCTTAAAGAAGTAACAATCCAAGGTGATGTGGAAACACGTAAATACCAAGCACCTTATAACGCGCGTCTAAAAGTAGCAGAAGGCGACACAATTATAGCGGGTCAAACATTGTCTGAAGGTTCTATCGATCCGAAGCAATTATTAAAAGTTAAAGATGTATCGACAGTTCAAGAATATTTATTAAAAGAAGTACAGAAAGTATACCGTATGCAAGGGGTAGAAATCGGAGACAAACACATCGAAGTAATGGTTCGCCAAATGCTTCGTAAAGTGCGTGTGATTGAAGCAGGTGACACTGAGTTATTACCAGGTTCACTTCTTGATATTCACCAATTCTCTGAGGCGAATGCTGAAGCCGTACTTAGCGGTAAAACACCAGCAACTTGCCGTCCTGTCATTTTAGGTATTACAAAAGCTTCTCTTGAAACAGAATCATTCTTATCAGCTGCATCATTCCAAGAAACAACACGTGTGTTAACGGATGCTGCAATTAAAGGTAAACGTGATGAGCTTCTAGGTCTGAAGGAAAACGTAATTATCGGTAAACTAGTTCCGGCTGGTACTGGTATGCAACGTTACCGTCAAATCCGTATGGAGCAAGAAGAATCAGCAGAAGTAATTACAGCTGAATAGCAGTATATAATGAAGAGATCCCGTCAGAGACTATTCTCTGACGGGAGATTTTCTTGAAAACTTCCTTGAAATAAATATTAACCAACATACTTTCATAAGAAATCTGTTGACAGTGTAAGTTTGGAATGATAATATATTGAAGGTTGATAGTTAACTGTCTGTACTTAGGAGGATATGAAAATGTCTTACGATCAAGTAAAACAGGCCAGTAAAACAATCATAGGTATAAAGCAAGCAGTGAAAGCAATGTATGCTGGACAAGTAACAGCTCTTTTTGTCGCAATCGATGCAGACAAATGGGTAACCGATCCGGCCATTCTTCTCGCGAAAGAAATCGGTGTACCAGTTAATTACGTCGATTCAAAGAAAGAACTTGGTAAAGCTTGCGGCATTCATGTTGGAGCTGCAGTTGTTGCGATTACTGCGATGTAGTTTTTGTGTAAAGTACACAAAGACTTTGTTTTTACCCAAAAAATGAACCACCTGGATGTGTGGTATTGAAACAAGGAAAAAATGAAGGGAGGACAAATCGATGCCTACAATTAACCAATTAGTACGTAAGCCTCGTCAATCTAAAAGCACGAAATCAAAATCTCCAGCGTTAAACAAAGGATATAACTCATTTAAAAAATCTTTAACTGACGTTAAGTCTCCTCAAAAACGCGGAGTTTGTACTCGTGTAGGTACAATGACACCACGTAAACCGAACTCGGCTTTACGTAAATACGCTCGTGTACGCTTAACTAACCAACTTGAGGTTACTGCGTATATCCCAGGTGAAGGTCACAACTTACAAGAGCACAGTGTAGTTCTTATCCGTGGCGGACGCGTAAAAGACTTAGCTGGAGTACGTTACCACATCGTTCGTGGTGCACTTGATACAGCTGGTGTTAACGGTCGTTTACAATCTCGTTCTAAATACGGTACTAAACGCCCTAAAGAAAAAAAATAATTCAAGTTTAAATATACAACGATTTGAAAGGAGGAAAACACATGCCTCGTAAAGGTCCTGTTTCCAAACGTGACGTGTTACCAGATCCACTTTATAACTCAAAACTAGTAACTCGTTTAATCAACAAAATGATGATTGATGGTAAAAGAGGTACTTCTCAAAAGATTTTATACGGAGCTTTCGAATTAGTTCAAGAGCGTTCGGGTCAAAATGCTTTAGAAGTATTTGAAGCTGCATTAAACAACGTGATGCCTGTATTAGAAGTACGTGCTCGTCGTGTTGGTGGTTCTAACTACCAAGTGCCAGTAGAAGTTCGTCCAGAACGTCGTACAACTTTAGGTTTACGTTATTTAGTAAACTATGCTCGTCTTCGTGGAGAAAAAACGATGGAAGAGCGCTTAGCTAACGAAATCTTAGATGCATCTAACAACACTGGTGCTTCAGTTAAGAAACGTGAAGATATGCACAAAATGGCAGAAGCGAACAAAGCATTCGCTCACTACCGTTGGTAATTTGATCTTTGCTCTAGCATTGCTGGGGCTAAGATTTTTACCATCTATACAGTTAACCCAATATGGAAGGAGAAATTTCCTATGAAACGCGAATTCTCTCTAGAGAATACACGTAATATTGGGATCATGGCTCACATTGATGCTGGTAAAACAACAACTACTGAGCGTATCCTTTATTACACTGGTAAGATTCACAAAATCGGTGAAACTCATGATGGCGGTTCTCAAATGGACTGGATGGAGCAAGAACAAGAGCGTGGTATCACGATCACTTCTGCTGCAACAACAGCTCAATGGAACGGTCACCGTATCAACATCATCGATACTCCAGGACACGTAGACTTCACTGTTGAAGTTGAACGTTCTTTACGCGTACTTGATGGTGCTGTAACAGTATTAGATGCTCAATCAGGTGTTGAGCCTCAAACTGAAACAGTATGGCGTCAAGCTACAACTTATGGAGTTCCTCGTATCGTATTCATCAACAAGATGGATAAAATGGGAGCTGACTTCCTATATTCTGTAGGTACATTACACGAGCGTTTACAAGCTAATGCTCACCCAATCCAATTACCAATCGGTGCTGAAGACGAGTTCCGCGGAATTATCGATTTAATCGAAATGAACGCTACTTTCTACGGTAACGATGAAGGTACAGATGTAACTGTAGGTGAAATCCCTGCAGAATTCATGGATCAAGCTGAAGAGTACCGTGAGAAATTAATCGACGCTGTTGCAAGTGTTGATGAAGAACTTATGGAGAAATACTTAGAAGGCGAAGAAATTACTAAAGAAGAATTAAAAGCAGCAATCCGTAAAGCTACTATCGCGGTAGAATTCTACCCAGTACTTTGTGGTACAGCATTCAAACACAAAGGTGTTCGTAAAATGTTAGATGCTGCTGTTGATTACCTTCCAGCTCCTACTGACGTAGAAGCTATTAAAGGTACTGACGTTGACGGTGAAGAAGAAATCATCCGCCATTCTTCTGATGAAGAGCCGTTCTCAGCTCTTGCATTCAAAGTAATGACAGACCCATTCGTAGGTAAGTTAACATTCTTCCGTGTGTACTCAGGTACATTAGAAGCAGGTTCTTACGTACAAAACTCTTCTAAAGGTAAACGTGAGCGTGTAGGACGTATCCTACAAATGCACGCTAACTCTCGTGAAGAGATCGCAAAAGTATACTCTGGTGATATCGCTGCTGCTGTAGGTCTTAAAGATACTACAACAGGTGATACTCTATGTGACGAGAAAAACCTTGTTATCTTAGAGTCAATGGACTTCCCAGAGCCAGTAATCTCTCTTTCTGTAGAACCAAAATCTAAAGCTGACCAAGATAAAATGGGTCAAGCTTTACAAAAACTACAAGAAGAAGATCCAACATTCCGTGCACATACAGACACTGAAACAGGTCAAACAATCATCTCTGGTATGGGTGAACTTCACCTTGATATCTTAGTTGACCGTATGAAACGTGAATTTAAAGTTGAAGCTAACGTGGGTGCTCCAATGGTATCTTACCGTGAAACATTCCGTAGCGAAGCTAAAGTTCAAGGTAAATTCTCTCGTCAATCTGGTGGTCGCGGTCAATACGGTGACGTAACGATCGAGTTCTCTCCAAACGAAGAGGGTAAAGGTTTCGAATTCGAAAACGCTATCGTTGGTGGTGTTGTACCTCGTGAATACATCCCTGCAGTAGAAGCGGGTCTACGTGACTCTCTTGACCGCGGTGTTGTTGCTGGTTACCCACTAATCGACATCAAAGCGAAATTAGTATTCGGTTCTTACCATGACGTTGACTCAAGTGAAATGGCGTTCAAAATCGCTGCATCTATGGCTTTAAAAGAAGCAGCTAAAAAATGTAACCCAGTTATCTTAGAGCCAATGATGAAAGTAGAAGTTGTAATTCCAGAAGAGTACCTTGGTGATATTATGGGTAACATTACTGCTCGTCGCGGTCGCGTAGAGGGTATGGAAGCTCGTGGTAACTCTCAAGTAGTACGTGCTATGGTTCCACTATCTGAAATGTTCGGATATGCTACAACTTTACGTTCTGCAACTCAAGGTCGCGGTGTATTCTCAATGACGTTCGATCACTATGAAGAAGTACCAAAATCAATTGCAGAAGATATCATCAAAAAAAATAAAGGTGAATAATTGAAATTTCACCTTGCATCAAGTATAAATAATTTGTAAGCTATGATTGACTGACTATAGATGGGGCCCGTTTATAGTCGGCATCTTAGAATAATTTTAAAAAATAAAACATATCTCTGAGGAGGCATTTTCTAATGGCTAAAGAAAAATTTGACCGTTCTAAAACGCATGCTAATATTGGTACAATCGGACACGTTGACCATGGTAAAACAACTTTAACTGCTGCTATCGCAACAGTTCTTTCTAAAAAAATGGGTGGTGCAGCTAAATCTTACGCTGACATCGATAACGCTCCAGAAGAAAAAGAGCGCGGTATCACAATCAATACTTCTCACGTAGAGTATGAAACTGAAACTCGCCACTATGCACACGTTGACTGCCCAGGACACGCTGACTATGTTAAAAACATGATCACTGGTGCTGCACAAATGGACGGCGGTATCTTAGTAGTATCTGCTGCTGATGGTCCAATGCCACAAACTCGTGAGCACATCCTTTTATCTCGTCAAGTAGGTGTTCCTTACTTAGTAGTATTCATGAACAAATGTGATATGGTAGACGACGAAGAATTATTAGAATTAGTTGAAATGGAAATCCGTGACTTATTATCTGAGTACGACTTCCCAGGCGACGACATTCCAGTAATCAAAGGTTCTGCTTTAAAAGCTTTAGAAGGCGAAGCAGAATGGGAAGAAAAAATCGTTGAGTTAATGGACGCTGTAGATTCTTACATCCCAACTCCAGAACGTCAAACTGACAAACCATTCATGATGCCAGTAGAGGACGTATTCTCTATCACTGGTCGTGGTACAGTTGCAACTGGCCGTGTTGAACGTGGTCAAGTTAAAGTTGGTGACGTAGTTGAAATCGTAGGTATCGAAGAAGAAGCGAAACAAACTACTGTAACTGGTGTAGAAATGTTCCGTAAATTATTAGACTATGCTGAAGCTGGTGACAACATCGGTGCTTTATTACGTGGTGTTGCTCGTGAAGACATCCAACGTGGTCAAGTATTAGCTAAACCAGGTTCAATCACTCCACACACTAACTTCAAAGCTGAAGTTTATGTTTTATCAAAAGAAGAGGGTGGACGTCACACTCCATTCTTCTCTAACTACCGTCCTCAGTTCTACTTCCGTACAACTGACGTAACTGGTATCTGCATGTTACCAGAAGGCGTAGAAATGGTAATGCCTGGCGACAACATCGAAATGACTGTTGAATTAATCGCTCCAATCGCTTTAGAAGAAGGTACTAAGTTCTCTATCCGCGAAGGTGGCCGTACTGTAGGCGCTGGCGTAGTAGCATCTATCCAAAAATAATTTTAGCTTATTGCTAATTTTCAAAAACATCTTGCAGGGACGCTTGCAAGATGTTTTTTTTGTGCCCTTTATAACGTAAATGCATAATGTTTATTCAATATATGTATTTCATTTATATATAATGACTCTTGTATAATGAAACGTAAGAACAGGGGATTCTAATTCATTATTAGAAACGTTCATTTAAAAGGGGGATTTAATGGTGACAAATTACGTGCAAGTGGGGAACTTACAAGTAGCAGAAGTATTATTTCAGTTTATTAATGAGCAAGTATTACCAAACAGTGGAGTAGAGCAAACGGCATTTTGGGATGGCTTCGATAAGCTGGTTCATGAGTTGGCACCTGAAAATAAAGCATTGCTTGCTCAACGTGATGCATTGCAAGTACAAATTAATGAGTGGCATAAAGGAAATAAGGGGAATTTCCAATTTGCCGACTATAAGGCTTTTTTAGAAGAAATCGGTTATGTAGAACCAAAAGCAGAAGACTTCCAAGTGGAAACAGAAAACGTAGATGCAGAAATTGCATATCAGGCAGGTCCGCAATTAGTAGTACCTGTCAGCAATGCACGCTATGCAATTAATGCAGCAAATGCACGTTGGGGAAGTTTCTATGATGCACTATACGGTACAGATGTCATCAGTGACGAAGACGGTACTGAAGCAGGCAAGGGTTATAATCCGATTCGTGGAAACAAAGTAATCGATTATGCGAAAAAGTTTTTAGATCAAGCCGCTCCTTTAAAAGCAGCTTCACATAAAGATGCAATAACTTATAAAATTGCAGAAAGTAAATTAGTAATTACGCTCGTAAATGGTGAAACGACGACATTGGCAGAGCCGGAAAAGTTAGTAGGCTACCAAGGAACAACAGAACAGCCGACTGCGATTTTACTGAAAAATAATGATTTGCACATTGAAATACAAATTGACCGAAATCACCCAATTGGAAAAGATGATGCAGCTGGAGTAAAAGATATTTATTTAGAGTCTGCTATTACGACAATTATGGACTGCGAGGACTCGGTAGCAGCAGTAGATGCAGAAGATAAAGTGGAAGTTTATGCAAACTGGTTAGGGCTAATGAAAGGCGACTTAACGGCAACTTTTGCAAAAGGATCGAAAACGGTAACACGTACATTAAATCCTGACCGAGTATATACGGGAGTTAATGGTGATACGGTAACATTAAATGGCCGCTCTTTAATGTTTATTCGCAATGTAGGTCACTTAATGACAAATCCGGCAATTTTAGATCAAGATGGCAGCGAAGTGCCTGAAGGAATTATGGATGGTGTCGTAACGAGCTTAATAGCGAAGCATGAAGTAATTGGCAATGGTTCGTATAAAAATTCGCAAAAAGGCTCTATCTATATTGTAAAACCAAAAATGCACGGCTCAAAGGAAGTAGCGTTTGCAAATAAACTATTTGAGCGTGTAGAAGATTTAATCGGATTGGAACGATTCACGTTAAAGATTGGTGTTATGGATGAGGAACGACGTACATCACTTAACTTAAAAGCATGTATACGTGAAGTGAAGAATCGTATTGTCTTTATTAATACAGGATTCCTGGATCGTACAGGAGATGAAATCCATACATCAATGGAAGCGGGCCCAATGATTCGCAAAGGCGAAATGAAAACATCAACATGGCTCACATCTTATGAAAAATCCAATGTCATCGTTGGGTTAAATGCAGGCTTGCAAGGCCGTGCACAAATTGGAAAAGGGATGTGGGCTATGCCGGACTTAATGGCAGAGATGATTGAGCAGAAAATCAATCATCCAAAAGCAGGGGCAAATACTGCTTGGGTACCATCGCCGACAGCCGCAACATTACATGCAACACATTATCATGAAGTAAATGTAAAAGACGTTCAAAAAGGTATTGTGTCATCGGAAGATTTACAAGATGCGATTTTGGAAATCCCAGTAGCGGCAAATACAGATTGGACACGTGAAGAAATTCAACATGAGCTTGATAATAATGCACAAGGAATCCTTGGCTACGTAGTCCGTTGGGTGGAACATGGTGTGGGCTGTTCAAAAGTGCCGGATATTAATAATATCGGCTTAATGGAAGACCGCGCAACGTTGCGTATTTCAAGTCAGCATGTTGCAAACTGGCTGCATCACGGTATTTGTACGAAAGAACAAGTAGAGGAATCATTGAAACGTATGGCAAAAATTGTAGATGAGCAAAATGCAGACGATCCCGAATATTTACCAATGTCAGCAAACTACGAGGATTCTGTAGCTTTCCAAGCAGCAAGTGAGCTTATATTTAAAGGCTATGATCAACCAAATGGTTACACAGAGCCGATTTTACACAAAAAGCGTATTGAAGCGAAAGCAAAACAAAAAGTAAACGCATAAGATTTACTAAGCTACTACTATTTCTTCTGAAATAGTAGTCTTTTTCGTTTAAGTATCTAAAATTAATGGGAATTTAATCAATTAAGTGTAAAAATGGTATAATAGTAACGAAATTGTAATAGCAACAGGAAAGAAGAGAGTTAAACATGCTTAATAAAATAGAATCTTTAGATGCGCTAATTTCCATGATAACGATCGTGAAAGAAGCAATTCCAGCAGACTTATCAATTGCAATATGTGATTTAGAAAAGTTTGTAGCCTATTTCCCTGCTGAAGATTTAGACCTGAAAATACGTGTTGGGCAACAATTAAATCCGGAAGAGCCATTAAAGATGGCATTAAATAAAAACCGCCGTTTAGAGGCCATTGTACCAGCCGATTATTATGGTTTTGAATTTATCGGTACAGCTACGCCATTATTTGATAAAACAGGTAAAACAGTCGGAGGAATTGCTGTTCAATTGAGAAAGCACTCGGAGTTAATAGAAATTTCCCAAGCAATAATGGGTTCTCTATCACATGCGAACAAGCAGATTGGCAGTATTGCAGGTGGTTCTACAAAATTGAAAGAATCAGCAGATGAGTTATTAAAACAATCAAAGCAGGCTGAAGTGAATGTTCAACAGACTTCCGACATTTTAACGTTGTTGAAACGTATGGCGGACCAAACCAATTTGTTAGGATTAAATGCGGCAATCGAAGCTGCCCGTGCAGGTGAAAAAGGGAAAGGCTTTGAAGTCGTAGCGACGGAGATCCGTAGATTTTCGAAAGAAACAGTTGAATCAACACAGAAAATTAGAGAAACGATGGCCCAAATTAGTGAGGCTACACAAAACATTACGAACTCTATTGCTCAAATCTCCACTATTGGAACATCACAAAGCGAATCTATTCAACAAGTTTCCGACTTTGTGAATGAAATTCAAACAATGTCTGAGCAGTTAAATGAATATGCAAATAAATTATAAATGGTTGCCTAGAGATTCAAATTTTCTAGGCAACTTATTTATTGGGAAACAAATTCACGGGCAAGTTTAATAAATTCCCGTACTGCAAAAGACAAGTATTTATTTTTCTTCCACGTAACCCCCAGTTCAAGAAAAATGGCTTCTTCCTGAAAAGGGATGCATTTAATCGAAGTGTAAGGAATTTTCTCGGCAAGCTTTTCTGGAAGTAGTGCAATCCCCAATTTTGCCTGAACCATTTCGATAAATAAATCTTTCTGGGTCGTTTCACAGGCAATCGTAGGGAAAAACCCGTGTTTGGAACACTCCTCGATAATGCGATCATATAAAATAAAGTCTTTCCGATAAATAATAAAAGTTTCACTCGCTAAGTCACTTAGCTGGATTGACTCCTTCTTTGCCAATGGATGGCTTTCATGTACGATTAACACTAAAGGGTCTTTTAAAAATCGTATTGTTTCCAAAGATTCATTCGAGGAAGTTACACTGCATACTAACCCAACATCCAGTTCGCCTGCTTCAATTTCGTGGCGTATGCGTTTCGTTCCGACTTCCGTTAATAAAATTTCGATATATGGATTAAGCTCTTTATAATAGCTGATTAATTTCGAAAAAAACTCGGCCCCAACGATTGGTGGAATGCCGATACGGATTTGTCCCTTTTTTAATTGCATTAAGTCCGTTAACTCGGAACGTAAATTTTGAAATGATTCAAGTACTTGCATTGAATTCACAAGAACGGCATGACCGGCATCTGTTAGTTCAAGCTGTTTGGATGACCGGTAAAATAACGGGACACCCAGTTCCGACTCAAAGTTTTGAATTGCTTTACTAATTGATGGCTGTGACACATGCAAAGTAGCTGCCGCTTTCGTAAAACTTAAATGCTTTGCCACTTCAACAAAATATTCGATTTGGCGTAAATCCATTTTTCTTTCCCCACCTCTTCTCTAATTCCTGTAATTGAATTGATTATAGCAAAGTTTGGAAGTGTTGGACTGTTAGTTTTTTGTATAATGGGAGTAAATAGAAGGAGTGATGTTCTTTGAAGGTGTTATTAATAGAAGATGATGTCTCCATTTTTGAACTGATAGGCGAACGATTAGCACAGTGGAATATACAAGTAATCGGACCAGAAGACTTTCAACATATAATGGTGACGTTTAAAGAAGAAGAACCTCAGCTTGTTATTATTGATATTCAGCTGCCAGCATTTGATGGCTTCCATTGGTGTCGTGAAATAAGGGCAATATCGAATGTCCCTATTTTATTTCTTTCCTCACGCGATCACCCGATGGATATGATCATGGCGATGCAAATGGGAGCAGATGACTTTGTGCAAAAACCTTTCCATACGGAAGTATTAATCGCAAAAGTACAAGCATTGCTCCGACGCGCTTATAATTATCAGGAAGCACAGCAAAGTGATATTGAAAAATGGAATGGAGTTGAAATTCATTATGACCGCGCGATTGTTCATTTTAAAGATCAGCAGATAGAGTTAACGAAAAACGAGCTGTTTATTTTAAAGGTGCTCGTAAAGGCGAAAGGACAGATCGTTTCCCGTGATGAACTAATGCGTAAATTATGGGATGATGAACGCTTCGTAAATGACAATACATTAACGGTCAATGTAAATCGTTTACGCCAACGATTAGAGGATATTGGTCTTATCAATGTGATTATGACGAAAAAAGGCCTTGGCTATTTGGCGGTGGATGCATGATCCGCTTGTTTATAAGACAATATATTTCTATGATGCTGTTTGTCATCATTCTTCAGCTGTTGTTGAATCTAATACTATTTCTAGATAAAGGCTTCCACGATGTTTCGCTACTCTATTTAAACATCATTTGGTTTACACTCGTTGCCGGTTATTTCAGTTTACGTTATGTGAAAGACAGGAAATTGATGAAGCCGTATGTGAAGTTTAAAGGGAACTACTTTGATGTTATTCATGAAGATTATAAAGAGCAGTTGGCTAATAAGAATGCAAAAGTACAGGAACAGAAGCAAATTGTATTAGAACGGCAGGACGAGCTTTTAGCATGGGTACATGAAATGAAGTCTCCATTAACCGCAATGCAGCTGTTGCTGGAAAAAGTAGAGAAAAGTGAAGTAAAGGAACGCATTGAAAATGAATGGCTGCGTCTTTATTTATTATTAGACCAGCAGCTTCATGCAACACGTCTTATGACGATCGAGCTTGATAACCGAATTGAAAAAGTACACGTAAAAGATGTACTTATTCAAGAAATTAAAGCACTGCGCACCTGGTGTTTTGAAAAGAAAATTGCCTTCGACCTGGAAGTGGACGATCTGACTGTACACTCAGATACAAAGTGGCTAGGTTTTATCGTACGGCAAATTTTATCGAATGCGGTAAAGTATAGTGATGTCGGGGGAGAAGTTAGAATAACCGCTCATATGACGAACGAGCAAGCTGTTCTCATCATTCAAGATGAGGGAATCGGTATAAAGAGTGAAGATTTGCCGCGTGTATTCCGCAAATCCTACACGGGAACAATTGGTCGTGAAACGAGTGCTGCAACAGGAATGGGGCTGTATCTCGCTAAACAGGCGGCAGAATCACTGCATATTCTTCTGGCAATCGAATCAAAAGAAGGGGTAGGTACTACTGTGAAAATTGCTTTCCCAAAAATGAATGATTACCAAAAAACGCTTGGAATGTGACGAACTTGTCACTTACCGAGCGTTTTTGTCATGTAAATCAAACGATTCACATGACCCGAACATGTAGAATGAAAATAACAGAAAGGATGGAGAACAATGAGCATTTTAATCGCACGTAAAGTTCGTAAAACATATGGTAAGCGATCGCTTGCGCAAGAAGTATTAAAGGGCATTGATTTAGAAGTGGAAAAGGGTGAATTTGTCGGCATTATGGGTGCTTCAGGTTCCGGAAAAACTACGTTATTAAATGTA
Organism: Solibacillus sp. FSL W7-1472; assembly: GCF_037969775.1. Lineage (NCBI taxonomy): Bacteria > Bacillati > Bacillota > Bacilli > Caryophanales > Caryophanaceae > Solibacillus > Solibacillus sp. FSL W7-1472. The sequence continues at coordinate 3,821,181 of NZ_CP150208.1, read as the reverse complement.
CTTTGTTCCATAGATCAAGTGACAGACGGATTTGTCGAGATTAATGGGCAAAAGCTTCAAGGGATGAAGGAACGTACATTAGCAAAATTTCGCCGGGATGAGCTAGGTTTTATTTTTCAGGACTATAATTTACTCGACACTTTGACAGTGAAGGAAAACATTCTACTGCCGTTATCGCTAAGTTCGATTCCAAAGGCAGCGGCAGAGCAACGTTTAAAGGAGCTTGTATCGATTTTAGGGATAGCAGATATTTTAGCGAAATACCCGAATGAAATTTCCGGTGGTCAAAAGCAGCGTACATCCGCAGCAAGAGCATTAATATCGAATCCATCCCTTGTATTTGCAGATGAACCAACAGGGGCACTTGATTCAAAAGCGGCTACTGCACTGCTCGATAATTTAGCAAAAATTAATAAAGCAAAAAATACAACGATCATGATGGTTACCCATGATGCCATTGCCGCCAGCTTCTGTTCCCGTGTACTGTTTTTAAAAGACGGCCAAATTTATACGGAACTGTATAAGGGCGATAAGTCACGCAAAGAGTTTTTCCAGCAAATTTTGAATACGCAAAGTGTTTTAGGCGGTGAGCAGAGTGAAGCTTAGTCAGCTTGTATTTAAAAGCATGCTAAAAAATATGCGTCACTATTACTTATACTTTTTCGCACTCATTTTCAGTGTGACGCTATTTTTCTCATTTGTGACATTGCAGTACAATGAATCGATCATTGAAGCGACGAAAGCGAGCGGAACGGCAGCTTCTGGGTTTGAAGCGGCATCGTATATGCTGTATTTTATCGTCCTGTTCTTTGTGTTGTATGCCAATCATTTATTTATTAAACGGCGCAGCAAGGAAATTGGGTTGTATCAATTGGTCGGCATGACAAAAGGGCTTGTGACACGCCTGATTGCCTTTGAAAATATCCTGCTATTTATAGGTGCGGTAAGCATCGGAATTTTACTCGGTTTTTTAAGTTCACGTCTGTTTGCGATGATTTTACTGAAGCTACTAAAATTTGATGCGGTCGTAACATTAAGTATCAGCAAAGTAGCGGTTGTGAATACGTTAATTGTATTTGGTATTTTGCTCGCAGTTCTTTTAGCACAAATGGCATTTATGGTTCACAGAACTACATTACTCTCGTTATTTAACGCTTCCAAGCAGGCGGACGAGCGTGTGAAACGCTTTAGTGTATTCCCTATGGTGATGGGGGCTATCGGGTTAGCGTTGATTATTTATGGCTACTATAAAAGTACGTTATTATTCTCAGGGCAAACAACAAACCTATTTTTAAGCATGGTTATTATTTTAGCAACGACAATTGGCGGGACTTACTTTGTTTTCCGCTATTCGGTTGCATTCATATTAAATATGTTCCGCCTAAGAAAGAAAGGGCATTTAAATCTGAACGATGTTTTGGCGCTGACACCAATTATGCACCGAATGAAGGGCAATGCTAAATCACTGACGCTCATTACTGTCATTACGGCGGTATCGCTTGCAATTACGACACTTTCCTATATTAGTTACTACTCAGCAGGCAGTACAGCAGAAAATTCTGTACCAGCAGACTATATAATGGTAGATGGCCGTGGAGAGCCATTCATTGAAGCGTTGGAGCGGGAAGGAATCGCATTTGAGGAAAATAAGTTTAGGTTAACGAGCGCCCAATTTGATATGGCGGAAATTTTTTCTGGTGAGATAGTAGAAATGCTTCAAGGCGATACGTTAGCGGATGTCCTAATGATTCCGCTTTCGGACTACCATCAGCTCGATCCTGATGTCATGCTTTCAGAGGGGGAGGCAATTATTGCAGGCTATAACGGGTTCCAGGCAAATATATTGCCGCTAGAAGCACCACACGACTTTATATTCCTGCATCAAGAGCACCAGTTTCCGCTAAAAGTTAAGGAAGTGAACGATACTTCGATTGTGGCATGGCGTATTACAGGAGGCGGTTTTGTAGTTATCGTTGAAGATAATCTGTTTAACCAGATCCAGCAATTAAACAACGAGCATGAAATTGGCTATCTAACAAAAGAGCAAACATCCATTAACCTGATTGATGCGAATGATGAAACATATGAAGCTGCTGAAAAGCTCTACAAACAAACAGGTGCCAACATAGTGTTTGAAGATGATGAAATAGACCGTGGGGGAAATAAATTAAGCTCACTGCGATCAACGGTTGAATATAATTTAAATCTATATGGAACGACAATTTTTACAACCGCGTTTTTAGGTTTAGCCTTTTTACTGGCAACGGGCAGTATATTATACTTTAAACAAATGTCTGAAGCGGATGAAGAAATGGAATCCTATAAGATTCTCCGTAAGATTGGCTTTACAGAAGAGGAACTAACGCGCGGTATAATGAAGAAGCAGTTATTTAACTTTGGTGTACCATTACTTATCGGATTACTCCACAGCTACTTTGCTGTAAAATCCGGCTGGTTTTTATTCGGCACAGAATTGACTACGCCTCTTCTTGTTACAATGGCTTTATATATTGTCATGTACATCGTGTTTGCAGCATTAACCATCAATTATTACAGAAAAATTATAAAACAGGCTTTATAATACTTCAAACCGTCAATTTTCTCTTATTTGACGGTTTTATTTTATCTTTATCCGTTGACTCGCGTTCGTTTTTCTTGTAACTTTAACACATTAGTAATTTAGCAGACGAAAGTGAAGTGTACAACATGAATGCTGTTTTAATAGCGGTAGGGGTTATGCTTATTTTAAGCCTACTACGTATAAATGTCGTTTTATCTCTGACGGTCGGGGCGATTATTGGTGGCCTTGCTGGCGGATTAAATATAACAGAAACAATCAAGGCCTTTGTCGACGGTCTTGGCGGTGGTGCAACAATTGCGCTAAGCTATGCACTGCTTGGTGGATTTGCACTTGCAATCTCACGTACTGGTATACCTGAAGTACTAGTGAAAGCGATTTTAAAAATTGTACAGAGTGAAGGCGATACTCAAAAGAAAGGTGCTGCCAAAGCGTTAATCTTCTTAGTGCTGCTGGCAATGGCGATCATGTCGCAAAACCTGATTCCGGTGCATATTGCATTTATTCCTTTAATCGTACCGCCGATGATTAAAATTATGAACATGCTGCAAATTGACCGCCGTTTAATCGCAAGTATTCTAACATTCGGGTTAGTAATGCCGTATATGTTCATTCCTGCAGGGTTTGGTTTGATCTATCAGGGGATTATAGTCGATCAAATGGCCTTAGCAGGGTTAGACGTTACTTTGGGAGATGTTCCAAAGGCGATGGCTATAGTAGCGTTAGGGATGGCTGTAGGGCTTGTAGGTGCCTTTATCGCCTATCGTAAACCAAGACAATACAAAAACATTGAAATGGAAACAACGAATGACTTAAATAAAGAAGTAAATAAACTGCACATCATATTCGCTGCAGTAGCACTAGTTACTTCTATAGCAGTACAAGTAATGACAGATTCAATGATTGTCGGATCAATTGCCGGTATTATAATTTTGTATATAACAGGGACGCTAAAAGTAAAAGAAGCAGATGCAGTCCTATCGGATGGAATGCGTATGATGGCGTTTGTCGGTTTCGTTATGATTTCAGCAAACGGGTTCTCTGCTGTCATTAATGCGACAGGAGATGTTGAGTTATTAGTATCCGGTGCAATGGATATTTTTAACGGGAATGTAAGTATTGCAGTTTTAATTATGTTAATTGTCGGTTTAATCGTCACAATGGGAATTGGTTCTTCATTTGCAACAATTCCAATCATTGCAGCAATCTTTGTTCCAATTGCAATGGAACTGGGACTAAGCGAATTAGCGATCATCTGTTTAATCGGAACAGCCGGTGTACTTGGTGATGCTGGCTCACCGGCATCCGATTCTACATTAGGACCGACAGCAGGATTAAATGTCGATGGACAGCACAACCATATTTGGGATACTTGTGTACCGACATTTCTCTTCTATAATATTCCACAGATTATTTTCGGCTGGATTGCAGTCGTTTTCTTCCTATAATATAGTCGTCGCTTTCAGCAAAGAGAAAGCGACGATTTTTTCATTTTCTGTAGCAATTGTTTTCAGAATAATATATTTAAAGCATATTACTCCCTTTTCAGTTGCTTTCACCGTCATAAACTTATATACTAGAAAACGGCTCAAAAAGAGCGAACCTATTTATAAAGAATAAAACATTATGAAAAGAATTTTGCTAAAAGACTTGCGAACTTCTTTTTTATTGTATATAATGTTGAATGTTGGTCTTTGACTGCGATGAAGCGAGAGGTTGCCGACACACCCGGCCGCTTTGCCATGGCGGTGTGTAGGAGAAATTTTCGTGGAGAATGTCTAGAAAATAGGCGAGAAGGAGGGAAAGTAATGGCAAAACAAAAAATTCGTATTCGTTTAAAAGCATATGATCACCGTATCCTTGATCAATCTGCTGAGAAAATCGTTGAAACTGCGAAACGTTCAGGTGCTGGAGTATCGGGTCCGATCCCACTACCAACTGAAAGATCTGTATACACGATCTTACGTGCGGTTCATAAGTACAAAGATTCTCGTGAGCAATTTGAAATGCGCACACATAAACGTCTTATCGACATCGTTAACCCGACACCACAAACTGTTGATGCGTTAATGAAGCTTGATTTACCATCTGGCGTTGATATCGAAATCAAACTTTAATGGTAAAAACAAATATAAACTTTTTCTTAAAATTTACAGGAGGTGTGACAAATGACTAAAGGAATCTTAGGTAGAAAAATTGGTATGACTCAAGTTTTCGCTGAAAACGGAGATCTTATCCCAGTAACAGTAATCGAAGCTACTCCAAACGTAGTTTTACAAAAGAAATCTGTTGAAACTGATGGCTACGAAGCGATCCAATTAGGTTTTGAAGATAAGCGCGTTAAGCTTTCAAACAAACCTGAACAAGGTCACGTAGCAAAAGCAAATACTGCTCCTAAGCGCTTCATCCGTGAGTTCCGCAACTTAGAAGCTGCGACTTACGAAGTTGGTCAAGAAGTCAAGGTTGAAATTTTCGCTGAAGGCGATGTAATTGATGTAACAGGTGTAACAAAAGGTAAAGGTTTCCAAGGTGTTATTAAACGTCATGGTCAATCTCGCGGCCCTATGTCTCACGGTTCTCGTTACCACCGTCGTCCTGGTTCAATGGGTCCAGTTGCTCCGAACCGCGTATTCAAACAAAAGAAATTACCTGGTCAAATGGGTGGCACAGTTGTTACTATTCAAAACCTTGAAATCGTTAAGGTTGATGTAGAGCGCAACTTACTACTTGTTAAAGGTAATGTTCCTGGTTCTAAAAAAGCATTAGTAACAGTTAAAACTGCTATTAAATCAAAATAATTCTCTTAAAGAAAGGAGGAAACAGGAATGACAAAGGTTTCAGTACTTAGTCAAACAGGTGCTTCAGTTGGTGAAATCGAATTAAACGATGCGATTTTCGGAATCGAGCCAAACGAAGCTGTATTATTCGACGCTGTAGTTGCACAACGTGCTTCTTTACGTCAAGGTAATCACAAAGTTAAAAACCGTTCTGCAGTTGCTGGTGGTGGTCGTAAGCCATGGCGTCAAAAAGGAACTGGTCGTGCTCGTCAAGGTTCGATCCGCTCTCCACAATGGCGTGGCGGTGGTGTTGTATTCGGTCCTACTCCACGTAGCTACTCTTACAAACTACCTAAGAAAGTTCGTCGCTTAGCGATTAAGTCTGCTTTATCTGCAAAAGTATTAGAGCAAAACTTAGTAGTACTTGATGCATTATCATTTGATGCACCAAAAACAAAAGATTTCAAATCAGTATTAGCTGCTTTAGAAATCAGCAAAAAAGCATTATTCGTAACTGCTGAAGTTAACGAAAACGCTATTTTATCTGCTCGTAACATCCCTGGTGTTACAGTGTTAACAGCTGAAGGAATCAACGTATTAGATCTATTAGGTCACGATAAAGTTGTATTCACTCAAGATGCTGTAAAAAAAGTTGAGGAGGTGCTTGGATAATGGAAGCACGTGATATCTTAAAACGTCCGGTCATTACTGAGCGTTCTTCAGAAATTATGGCAGAGAAAAAGTATACTTTCGAAGTAGACACTCGCGCTAACAAAACTCAAGTTAAAGACGCTGTTGAAGAAATCTTCGGTGTTAAAGTTGAGAAAGTAAACGTAATGAACTACAAAGGTAAGTTCAAACGCGTTGGTAAATTCGGTGGATACACTAACAAACGTCGTAAAGCGATTGTTAAATTAACTGCTGATTCAAAAGAAATCGAGTTATTCGAAATCTAATTTCAAATTTATATAAGTAACCTTAAAGAAGGAGGGAATACAAATGGCGATTAAAAAGTATAAGCCAACCTCAAATGGTCGTCGTAACATGACGTCTTCTGACTTTGCTGAAATCACTACTAATAAACCTGAAAAGTCTTTATTAGAATCGACTAAACGCAAAGCTGGTCGTAACAACCAGGGTAAAATTACTGTTCGTCATCACGGTGGCGGTCACAAGAAACAATACCGTGTTATCGATTTTAAACGTCTTAAAGACGGCATTCCAGGACGCGTTGCTACAATCGAGTACGATCCAAACCGTTCTGCGAACATCGCTTTAATTAACTATGCTGACGGTGAAAAACGTTACATCTTAGCTCCGAAAGGTCTTGAAGTAGGTCAAACTATTTATTCAGGTCCAGAAGCGGATATCAAAGTAGGTAACGCATTACCATTAGCAAACATTCCAATGGGTACTACAATCCATAACATCGAAATGAAACCTGGTAAAGGTGGACAATTAGTACGTTCTGCTGGTACTTCTGCGCAAGTATTAGGTCGTGAAGGCAAGTACGTAATCGTTCGCTTACAATCTGGTGAAGTACGTTTAATCCTTGCTACTTGCCGTGCAACAATCGGTCAAGTTGGTAACGAACAACACGAACTTATCAACATCGGTAAAGCAGGTCGTTCTCGTTGGTTAGGTAAACGCCCAACAGTACGTGGTTCTGTAATGAACCCTAACGATCACCCACACGGTGGTGGTGAAGGACGTTCTCCAATCGGACGTAAATCTCCAATGACACCATGGGGCAAACCAGCTCTTGGTTACAAAACTCGTAGCAAGAAAAATAAATCATCTAAATTTATTATTCGTGGACGTAAAAAATAATGTGGTAAAACTACGGTTCAGTTCGAGAGCCGTGGTCGTATCACGGAGGGAGGTTCCTAAATGGGTCGCAGCTTAAAGAAAGGACCTTTTGTTGATGACCACCTAATGAAAAAGGTGGAAGCACAAGAGGCTTCTGAGAAAAAACAGGTTATCAAAACTTGGTCTCGCCGTTCTACTATCTTCCCAAACTTCATCGGTTTAACAATCGCTGTATATGATGGACGTAAACACGTTCCTGTATACGTAACTGAAGATATGGTAGGTCATAAACTTGGTGAGTTCGCACCAACTCGTACTTATAAAGGTCACGGTGCAGATGACAAGAAAACAAGACGCTAATTTTGAGAGGAGGTAAATCCTAATGACACAAGCTAAAGCTATCGCTCGTACAGTTCGTATCGCTCCTCGTAAAGTTCGTCTAGTAGTAGACTTAATCCGAGGCAAGCAAATTGGTGAAGCAGTTGCAATTTTACGTCATACTCCAAAAGCGGCGTCTCCAGTCGTTGAGAAAGTATTAAAATCTGCAGTTGCTAACGCTGAACATAACTATGAGTTAGATGTTAATAACTTAGTTGTATCTGAAATCTTTGTTGATGAAGGTCCAACATTAAAACGTTTCCGTCCACGTGCACAAGGTCGTGCGTCGGCAATCAACAAACGTACTAGCCACATTACAATCGTGGTATCTGAGAAGAAGGAGGTTTAATCCGTGGGTCAAAAAGTACATCCAATAGGACTACGTGTTGGTGTTATTCGTGACTGGGAGTCAAAGTGGTTCGCTGAGAAAGACTACGCTAACTTATTACACGAAGACATCAAAGTACGTAAATATATCGAAACTAAACTTAAAGATGCATCTGTATCTAAAGTAGAAATCGAACGCGCTGCAAATCGCGTAAACATCACTATTCACACTGCGAAACCAGGTATGGTTATCGGTAAAGGTGGTACGGAAGTTGAAAACTTACGTAAACACTTAACTGAAGTAACTGGCAAACGTGTGCATATCAACATTATTGAAATCAAACGTGCAGATCTTGACGCTAAATTAGTAGCTGAAAACATCGCTCGTCAACTTGAGAACCGCGTATCATTCCGTCGTGCTCAAAAACAATCAATCCAACGCACAATGCGCGCTGGTGCAAAAGGTATTAAAACACAAGTATCTGGTCGTTTAGGTGGCGCTGATATCGCGCGTGCTGAACACTATAGTGAAGGAACTGTTCCGCTTCATACATTACGTGCTGACATTGATTACGCACATGCTGAAGCTGATACTACTTACGGTAAACTAGGCGTTAAAGTTTGGATCTACCGTGGTGAAGTCCTTCCTACTAAAAAGAACTCTGTGGAAGGAGGCAAATAATATGTTATTACCTAAACGCGTAAAATATCGTCGTGAACACCGTGGTAACATGCGTGGAGAAGCGAAGGGCGGTAAAGAAGTATCTTTTGGTGAGTTTGGCTTACAAGCTACAACAGCATCTTGGATTACAAACCGTCAAATCGAATCTGCTCGTATCGCAATGACTCGTTACATGAAACGTGGCGGTAAAGTTTGGATCAAAATCTTCCCACATAAGCCTTACACGAAAAAGCCTCTAGAAGTCCGAATGGGTTCTGGTAAAGGTTCTCCTGAAGGTTGGGTAGCAGTAGTAAAACCAGGAAAAGTAATGTTCGAAATTGCTGGTGTATCTGAAGAGGTGGCACGTGAAGCACTTCGTTTAGCATCACATAAACTTCCTGTTAAATGTAAAATTGTAAAACGTCAAGAAACTGGTGGTGAATCTAATGAAAGCTAATGAAATCCGTGACCTTGCCACTAATGAAATTGAATTAAAAGTAAAATCACTGAAAGAAGAGCTTTTCAACCTTCGCTTCCAATTGGCGACTGGTCAATTAGAAAACACAGCTCGCATCCGTGAAGTTCGCAAAGCGATTGCACGTATGAAAACTGTGATTCGTGAAAGAGAAATCAGTGCAAATAACTGATAAAGGAGGGTTTTAAGTATGACTGAGCGTAACCAACGCAAAGTTTACACGGGCCGTGTTGTTTCAGACAAAATGGATAAGACAATTTCTGTATTAGTTGAAACTCATAAAAAGCACAAGCTTTATGGCAAGCGTGTAAAATACTCGAAAAAGTTTAAAGCTCATGATGAGCTAAACACTGCGAATATCGGTGATATCGTACGTATCATGGAAACTCGCCCGCTATCAGCTACTAAACGCTTCCGTTTAGTTGAAGTTGTAGAAAAAGCGGTTATTATTTAATAACACATTTCGGAATAAAATATATTTCCGAAGGGAGGTAACCTAAGTGATTCAACAAGAAAGTCGTATGAAAGTTGCTGACAACTCAGGTGCACGTGAAGTTTTAACGATTAAAGTACTTGGTGGTTCTGGTCGTAAAACTGCAAACATCGGAGATATCGTTGTTTGTACAGTTAAGAAAGCAACACCAGGTGGCGTTGTCAAGAAAGGTGACGTTGTTAAGGCTGTTATCGTTCGCACAAAATCAGGTGCTCGTCGTAAAGACGGTACTTACATTAAATTTGATGAGAATGCTTGCGTAATTATCAAAGATGATAAATCACCACGCGGAACTCGTATTTTCGGACCAGTTGCACGTGAATTACGTGATGGCAACTTCATGAAAATCGTTTCTTTAGCTCCAGAAGTTCTTTAATTTCATGACAGTACCAATCAAGGAGGTGCGACACATAATGCATGTTAAAAAGGGCGACAAAGTAAAAGTAATTACTGGTAAAGACAAAGGTAAAGAAGGCGTAATCTTAGCTGCTTTCCCTAAACAAGACCGTGTTCTTGTTGAAGGTGTAAACATCGTTAAGAAACACGTTAAACCTAACCAACTTAACCCACAAGGTGGAATTGTATCTCAAGAAGCTGCAATCCACATTTCGAACGTAATGCTAATCGATCCTAAATCTGGCGAGCCGACTCGTGTAGGTATTGAGATCAAGGATGGCAAAAAAGTTCGTGTTGCAAAAAAATCAGGTGTAGTAATCGACTAATAAGTAAATTGAGAAGGGAGGTACACACATGAGCCGCCTAAAAGAAAAGTATTCAAATGAAGTTTCACCTGCTCTAATGAGCAAGTTCGAATATAAATCAGTAATGCAAGTTCCAAAAGTGGAGAAAATCGTAATCAACATGGGTGTTGGTGACGCTGTTCAAAACTCAAAAGCTCTTGATGTAGCTGTAGAAGAATTAACAATAATTACTGGACAAAAACCAGTAGTAACTAAAGCGAAAAAATCTATCGCAGGTTTCCGTTTACGTGAAGGTCAAGCGATCGGTGCTAAAGTTACATTACGCGGTGAGCGTATGTATGAATTCCTGGATAAATTAATCTCTATCGCACTTCCACGTGTACGTGACTTCCGTGGTGTTTCTAAAAAAGCATTCGATGGTCGCGGTAACTATACATTAGGTGTTAAAGAGCAATTGATTTTCCCAGAAATCGATTACGATAAAGTTTCAAAAGTACGCGGTATGGACATCGTGATCGTAACTACTGCGAATTCTGACGAAGAAGCTCGCGAGTTATTAACACAGTTCGGTATGCCGTTCCAAAAGTAATAAAATAAGGAGGGCGAAGACGTGGCAAAAAAATCAATGATCGTTAAACAACAACGCACGCAAAAATTTAAAGTTCAAGAATATACACGTTGTGAACGCTGTGGCCGTCCACACTCTGTATACCGCAAATTTAAACTTTGCCGTATTTGTTTCCGTGAACTTGCATATAAGGGACAAATTCCTGGCGTTAAAAAAGCCAGCTGGTAATCCCCTAATTTGGGAAGGAGGTAAATTTTCATGACAATGACTGATCCGATTGCAGATATGCTTACACGCATTCGTAATGCGAACATGGTACGTCACGAGAAGTTAGAAGTTCCTGCTTCTAACGTTAAGAAAGAGATCGCTGAAATTTTAAAGCGTGAAGGTTTCGTACGTGATGTAGAATATGTAGAAGACAACAAGCAAGGTATCATCCGTATTTTCTTAAAATATGGTAAAGAGAACGAGCGTGTTATCACTGGTCTTAAACGTATTTCTAAACCAGGTTTACGTGTATATGCTAAAACAAACGAAGTACCTAAAGTATTAAACGGTCTTGGTATCGCTTTAGTATCTACTTCAAACGGTTTATTAACTGACAAAGAAGCTCGCGCTAAACAAGTTGGCGGAGAAATCTTAGCATACATTTGGTAATTAGTAAGAAAAGAACGGAGGTGCAATATAAATGTCTCGCGTAGGTAAAAAAGTTATCGAGGTACCTGCTAACGTAACAATCGAAGTCGGTGCCGACAATCTTGTTACTGTTAAAGGTCCTAAAGGCGAATTAACTCGTCAATTCAACCAAGATATGAAAATCGAGCAAGAAGGCAACACTTTATCAGTTGTTCGTCCTTCTGATTCTAAAGAACACCGTACAAACCACGGTACAACTCGTGCGTTACTAGCTAACATGGTAACAGGTGTTTCTGAAGGCTTCACTCGTACTCTAGAACTTATCGGTGTAGGTTACCGTGCACAGTTACAAGGTACTAAGCTTGTACTAAACGTTGGTTACTCTCACCCAGTTGAGTTTACACCTGAGCAAGGTTTAGAGGTCGAAGTTCCTTCGAACACGAAGATCATCGTTAAAGGTATTTCTAAAGAGCGTGTTGGTGCATTAGCATCTAACATCCGTGACGTACGTCCACCAGAGCCTTACAAAGGTAAAGGGATCCGTTACGAAGGTGAATTCGTTCGCCGTAAAGAAGGTAAAACAGGTAAATAATGCGGCATAAACCGCATTAATTTTTGAAAGGAGTGACCACTGTGATTACGAAACAAGATAAAAATCAAGTTCGTAAAAAACGTCATGGGCGTGTTCGTTCTAAAATTTCGGGTACTGCACAACGTCCACGTTTAAACGTATTCCGTTCTAACAAGAACATCTATGCACAACTAATCGATGACGTAGCTGGCGTAACTTTAGTTTCTGCTAATACTCAAGAAAAAGCTTTCGAAGGTATGGGCGCAAACGTAGAAGCTGCTGCTAAAATCGGTGAAACAATCGCTAAACGCGCTGCTGAAAAAAATATTACTACAGTAGTATTTGACCGTAGCGGTTACTTATATCACGGACGTGTAAAAGCTTTAGCAGAAGCTGCACGTGAAAACGGCTTAGAATTTTAATAAGAAGGAGGGACATACTTCATGAGTCGCATTGACGCAAACAAATTAGAACTTGAAGAACGCGTAGTTACAATTAACCGTGTTGCTAAAGTTGTTAAAGGTGGTCGTCGCTTCCGCTTCTCTGCTCTAGTAGTAGTAGGAGATAAAAATGGTCATGTAGGATTTGGTACTGGTAAAGCCCAAGAGGTTCCAGATGCAATCCGTAAGGCTGTTGAAGACGCGAAGAAAAACTTAATCGAAGTACCACGCGTGGGTGGAACTACTCCACACTTAGTGCAAGGTCGCTTCGGTGCAGGTTCAATCTTAATCAAACCTGCAGCTCCTGGTACAGGAGTTATCGCTGGTGGTCCAGTACGTGCCGTACTTGAACTAGCTGGTATTACTGATATTCTTTCAAAATCTCTTGGTTCAAACACACCAATCAACATGGTGCGTGCAACTGTAGCAGGTTTAACTGAATTAAAACGCGTAGAAGAAGTTGCAAAACTACGTGGTAAATCAGTGGAAGAGTTATTAGGATAAGGGGGGGAATTATAATGGCTAAATTACAAATTACCCTTAATAAATCTGTCATCGGTACTAAACCAAACCAACGTAAAGTTGTTGAGGCTTTAGGATTACGTAAATTAAACCAAACTGTGGAACAAGCTGATAACGCTGCGATCCGCGGGATGATTACAAAAGTAGCTCACTTAGTTACTGTTAAAGAAATTTAATTTCAATTATACGAACAAGGAGGTGCCACCCAAATGAAACTTCATGAGTTAAAACCAGCAGAAGGTTCACGTAAAGTACGTAACCGCGTTGGTCGTGGTATCGGTTCTGGTAACGGTAAAACTTCTGGTAAAGGTCATAAAGGTCAAAACGCTCGTTCTGGCGGCGGCGTTCGCCCAGGATTTGAGGGGGGTCAAAACCCACTTTTCCGTCGTTTACCTAAACGTGGCTTTACGAACATTAACCGTAAAGAATACGCTATCGTTAACCTTGACGCGTTAAACCGTTTTGAAGATGGTGCAGAAGTAACACCTGCATTATTATTAGAAACTGGTATCGTGAGCAACGAAAAAGCTGGAATCAAAATTCTAGGTCATGGTACATTAAGCGTTAAGCTTAATGTTAAGGCTCACAAATTCTCTGCTTCTGCTAAAGAAGCAATTGAGAACGCTGGCGGAACAACTGAGGTGATCTAATGTTTCAGACAATCTCTAACTTTATGCGCGTTCGAGATATACGAAATAAAATCATCTTCACACTTTTAATGTTAATCATTTTTCGTCTCGGAACATTCATTCCGGTACCAAATGTTAACGCAGATGTATTAAAGGCAACTGATGAGTTCAGCTTAGTAGGTTTCCTTAATACGTTTGGCGGTGGTGCATTGGCAAACTTCTCAATCTTTGCGATGGGGATTATGCCGTACATCACAGCCTCAATTATTGTCCAGTTACTTCAAATGGATGTAGTACCTAAGTTTGCAGAATGGGCGAAACAAGGTGATGTAGGTCGACGCAAGTTGGCTCAATTCACTCGTTATTTCACGATTGTATTAGCATTCATTCAATCTTTCGCAATGAGCTTTGGGTTTAACCAATTTTATGGCGGATCATTGATTACGGATACTAGTATTCAATCATACTTAACGATTTCAATCGTATTAACTGCAGGTACAGCATTCATATTGTGGTTATCTGAACAAATTACTGCATATGGTGTTGGTAATGGTATCTCTATCATTATCTTCGCTGGTATCGTAGCTGCGATTCCTAACGCAGTAAACCAAATCTATGCACAACAAATTGATGGGGCTGGCGATCAATTGTTTATCAATATTGCCATTTTAGTTCTATTAGTTCTAGTGCTGCTTGCTGTTGTTGTTGGAGTTATTTATATTCAACAAGCGTTGCGTAAAATTCCAATCCAATATGCAAAACGAGTTGCTGGGAATTCACCTAAAGTTGGTGCACAGCAAACGCATTTACCGTTAAAAGTAAATGCTGCAGGGGTTATTCCGGTAATCTTTGCGGTTGCGTTTATTGTTACACCTCAAACTTTAGCAACATTCTTTGGAGATAATAATGTAACAGCGTTTATTACGAACACGTTTGACTATACTAAACCTGTTGGTATGTTAATCTATGTTGCTTTAATTATCGCCTTCACATACTTCTATGCTTTCATTCAGGTGAATCCGGAAAATGTGGCAGATAACTTGAAAAAGCAAGGTGCCTATATCCCGGGTATCCGCCCAGGTAATGACACTCAAGCTTACTTAACAAAAGTTCTTTATCGTTTAACATTAGTTGGTGCTTTATTCTTAGTAGTTATTTCAGTAATGCCAATTTTATTCATTAACTTCATGAACCTGCCAGCTTCGGCTCAAATCGGGGGAACAAGTATGATTATCGTAGTCGGTGTTGCACTTGAAACAATGAAACAGTTAGAGTCTCAATTAGTGAAGCGTCATTATAAAGGCTTTATGAAATAATGCAGGTTTAGGAAACATTCTCGTTTCCTTACCGGCTTATGCTATAAAGGGGAGTATTACGTATGAATATCGTTTTAATGGGTCTTCCAGGAGCCGGTAAAGGTACTCAGGCTGACAAAATTGTTGAGAAGTACGCAATCCCTCATATTTCTACAGGCGATATGTTCCGTGCCGCTATTAAAGAAGGTACAGAATTAGGTTTACAGGCCAAAGCGTTTATGGATCAAGGTGCATTAGTACCTGATGAAGTAACGATTGGTATTGTTCGTGAACGTCTTTCACAACCAGACTGCGAAAAAGGTTTCTTATTAGACGGATTCCCGCGTACAGTTCCTCAAGCTGAAGCTTTAGACAGCATCCTTGAAGAATTAGGACGCCCAGTTGAGCATACAATTAATGTTCAAGTTGAAAAAGAAGAATTAATCGCACGTTTAAGTGGTCGTCGTATTTGTAAGACTTGTGGTACATCATATCATTTAGTGTTTAATCCTCCAAAAGTGGATGGCATTTGTGATAAAGATGGCGGCGAGTTGTACACGCGTGCAGATGATAATCCTGAAACTGTTACAAACCGTCTGGAAGTAAATATGAACCAAGCACAACCTTTACTTGATTTCTATAAAGCAAAGGGAGTACTTACAAATATTAATGGACAGCAAGAAATTTCAAAAGTATTTGCTGATCTTGATGCTCTATTGCAGGGCAGCCGCAGCTGATATCCGTCCGGGCGCTAGACAGCTTCCGCGGTAGTCATGCGGAGGCAACAACGAAACATAATTTTTTGAGAGTTGCAAAAGCATATTGTGCCCGGTATATACTATAAAGGTTGAGCACTTAAATAGTGTGATGACATCTTTGTAACGTATAATGGGTTTCGTGGAAGCATCTGTGTAACGGGTATGAATCTCTCATCAAGACATTCCGGCTATCGTGTTAACATAAGGATGCGGTTCCTTATAGGATACTGTTTCCATGGATTGTGTGAAGCGAAACCAGACGAGCGTCTTATTCTACATCTCTCATGCAATCCAAACCATATGTTGAAACGAGTTGCTTCTTAATTAGGAGAAACAGTTGCAAGAGCTCGCATGAGTTTTTTGATATAAGCATATAGAAGGGAGTCGAGAAGATGGCGAAAGACGATGTAATTGAAGTCGAAGGGACAGTTCTTGAGACTTTGCCAAACGCGATGTTTAAGGTAGAATTAGAAAATGGGCACACTGTGCTTGCACACGTATCTGGAAAGATCCGTATGCACTTTATCCGTATCCTACCTGGAGATAAGGTTACTATTGAGTTATCTCCTTATGATTTAACTCGCGGTCGTATCACATACCGTTTTAAATAATCTTTTGCACTCCGGACTATTAAGGAGGTTAGGTTAGATGAAAGTGAGACCATCTGTGAAACCGATCTGCGAAAAATGTAAAGTAATTCGCCGACGCGGTAAAGTAATGGTAATCTGTGAAAATCCTAAACACAAACAAAAACAAGGATAATTAATCAAGGAGGTGCACTAACGAATGGCACGTATTGCTGGTGTTGATATTCCTCGCGACAAACGCGTTGTAATTTCATTAACATACATTTACGGTATTGGTAAAACTACTTCTCAAAAAGTATTAGCAGGTGCAGGTATTGACGAAAATACTCGCGTTAAAGACTTAACAGAAGATCAATTAAACCAAATTCGTGAACAATTAGATTCATACAAAACTGAAGGTGACTTACGTCGTGAAGTTTCTTTAAACATCAAACGTTTAATGGAAATTGCTTCAAACCGTGGTATCCGTCACCGTCGTGGTTTACCTGTTCGTGGTCAAAATACGAAAAACAATGCGCGTACGCGTAAAGGTCCACGTAAGACTGTAGCGAACAAGAAAAAATAATTAAGTAAAGGAGGTTCCTTCTTAACATGGCTCGTAAACAACAAACTCGTAAACGTCGTGTGAAAAAGAACATCGAATCTGGTGTTGCTCACATCCGTTCTACATTCAACAATACAATCGTAACGATCACTGATATGCAAGGTAACGCATTATCTTGGTCTTCAGCTGGTGCTTTAGGTTTCCGTGGTTCACGTAAATCAACTCCATTCGCAGCTCAAATGGCTGCTGAAACAGCTGCAAAAACTTCAATGGAACATGGTTTAAAAAACATTGAAGTAACAGTTAAAGGTCCTGGTTCAGGTCGTGAAGCTGCAGTACGTGCACTTCAAGCTGCTGGATTAGAAGTAACTGCTATTAAAGACGTTACTCCAGTTCCTCATAACGGTTGCCGTCCGCCAAAACGTCGTCGTGTGTAATGGGTGCAGCTTAGAAGTATAATTACTTCTACGTACATCATGTTACTTTGTACAAAAGTCTTGTGCATTTTATAGTCTAACTCAGATTAACAACTTGATGATAAGAACCTATACATTAGATGTTTTGAAGGAGGGTAAATTGGAATGATCGAAATTGAAAAACCGAAGATTGAAACAGTGGAGATTAGCGAAGATGCCAAATACGGCAAGTTTGTTGTAGAACCGCTTGAACGCGGTTATGGTAATACTTTGGGGAATTCTCTACGTCGTATCCTTCTGTCTTCATTACCTGGAGCTGCTGTTACGTCAATTCAAATTGACGGCGTATTACACGAATTCTCAACTGTAGAAGGCGTTGTAGAAGATGTCGCTTCGATTATCTTAAACGTGAAAAAGCTAGCTTTAAAAATCTACTCTGACGAAGAAAAAGTTATTGAGATTGATGTAAAAGGTGACGGAACGGTTACTGCAGCTGACATTACACATGACAGTGATGTAGAAATTTTAAACCCAGATCTATATATCGCAACAATCGCTAAGAACGGTCATTTACGTATGCGTATGTACGCACAGCGTGGCCGTGGTTATACTCCTGCTGATCAAAACAAACGTGAGGATCTTCCTATCGGCGTGATCCCGATCGACTCTATTTACACTCCAGTTTCACGCGTCAACTTCCAAGTAGAGAACACTCGTGTTGGACAAAATTCTGACTACGACAAGTTATCACTTGATGTATGGACAGATGGAAGCATCGGTCCTAAAGAGGCGATTTCACTTGGAGCGAAAATTTTAACTGAACACTTAAATATCTTCGTTGGCATGACGAACGAGGCACAGACTGCTGAAATCATGGTCGAAAAAGAAGAAGACCAAAAAGAAAAAGTATTAGAGATGACTATCGAAGAACTTGATCTTTCTGTTCGTTCTTACAACTGCTTGAAGCGTGCTGGTATCAATACGGTACTAGAATTAGCTAACAAGTCAGAAGACGATATGATGAAAGTACGTAATCTTGGTCGTAAGTCTCTTGAAGAAGTTAAGCATAAGTTAGAAGAGCTTGGTTTAGGATTGCGTAAAGAAGACTAAGCGAAAAATTATAAAATTTAGCTAGATCAGATATATTTAAAAGGAGGGAAACGTCCATGGGTTACAGAAAACTTGGTCGTACAAGTTCTCAACGTAAAGCATTATTACGCGACTTAGCTACTGATTTAATCATCAACGAGCGCATCGAAACTACTGAAGCGCGCGCTAAAGAAACTCGTAAAGCTGTTGAGAAAATGATTACTTTAGGTAAACGCGGAGATTTACATGCTCGTCGTCAGGCAGCAGCATTCATCCGTCGTGAGCTAGTAACAGTTGGAGAAGGCGAAGAAGAAAAAACTGTTTTTGCACTTCAAAAATTATTTGACGATATCGCACCTCGTTATGCGGAGCGTCAAGGTGGTTACACTCGTATTCTTAAAGTAGGTCCTCGTCGTGGAGACGGCGCACCAGTAGTAGTTATCGAATTAGTTTAATTCTTAATAACATACAGGTGGAAAAGGGGTGTCCGGTTCACCGGTTGAACCCGCACCCCTTTTTTATATAAACAAAATTGATTTATACGACATAATTAAGCTGAGCGTTATGATGAGCGGGGTAGTAAATACTGGCGTCTCGTTTAGCTCTCCGCACCTCATTCAACGAATTCTCGGGCTTGAGCACCCGCGAATTTTGTAAATGTAACGACAAGCGCATTTCTCTGAATGAGGTGCGCGCTTTTTTATTTATGGAATGAAGGGTTGAGCCCCTAAATTCCCAATACATATGCAAACATAAAGTACGTTTAGATAGGTGGCCGTTCGCGCAAAACTTGTTTGAAAACGTGCTTTATTTTTATATAGGTATCATTTCCTGGGAAATTTAAACTGACTACTAATATGTCATACAATAGCGAAGCAGAGGGGAGAGTAGCTGCGCATGAGTGAAATTTTATCATTTAATCAAGTAACCTACTCCTATACACCGGAAGAGCCTCATACACGCAATGCAGTAGAGGATGTTTCTTTTACAATCAATAAAGGGGAATGGATTACGATTGTTGGCCATAATGGCTCCGGAAAATCGACAATGGCTAAATTGATGAGTGGCTTACTAATGCCACAGCAAGGGGAAATCCGGATTAAACGTGAAATCCTCACAGAAGAAAATATATGGGATATTCGTTCGCAGATTGGTATTGTCTTTCAAAATCCGGACAATCAGTTTGTAGGGGCTACTGTGCAGGATGATGTAGCTTTCTCGTTGGAAAACAACGGTGTTCCGCATGAAGAAATGGTTAAACGTGTGCACAATGCACTGAGACAAGTAAAGATGGAAGACTTTATCAACCACGAGCCTCATCATTTATCTGGCGGACAAAAGCAGCGTGTTGCCATTGCAGGGGCACTAGCGATGCATCCGCAAATATTAATATTGGATGAAGCGACATCGATGCTGGATCCTCAAGGCCGTGAAGAAGTGTTAACAATCGTGGAAGCATTGCGTAAAGAAATTGATCTTACGGTACTCGCGATAACTCATGATCTCGAAGAAGCATTGTTGGCCGATCGCATTATTTTTATGAATGCCGGCAAAAAATACGCTGAGGGAACGCCGGAAGAGATTTTTGCTTTAGGTGATGATCTCGTACAGTTTGGTTTGGATATGCCGTTTGCGATGAAAATGACGAAGCTGTTGCAAGCACAAGGTGTACAACTTGTAGGACAACATATGACAGAAGAAGAGCTGGTGAATGACTTATGGACATCCAACTTCAACAAGTAAGCTATGCCTATGCAAAAGGCACTCCATTTGAAAAGCAAGCTTTACATGAGGTTGACTTAACAATTAAAAGTGGAACATTTCAGGCGATTATCGGACATACAGGTTCTGGTAAATCAACAATCCTCCTTCACTTTAATGGATTATTAAAACCTTCGAGCGGTACAGTGAAAATCGGGGACCGAATCATTGAAGCCGGAAAAAAGGCAAAAGACTTAAAAACAGTACGTCAAAAAGTAGGCATCGTGTTCCAGTTTCCTGAGCACCAGCTTTTTGAGGAAACCGTATTAAAGGATATTATGTTTGGTCCGATGAATTTTGGGGTGTCTGAAGAAGAAGCGGAAAAACGTGCCCGTGAGCTGATTTCGTTAGTAGGGTTACCGGAAGAAATATTGGACAAATCCCCATTTGACCTATCAGGTGGACAGATGCGCCGTGTTGCCATTGCGGGTGTACTGGCAATGGATCCTGAAGTGATTGTGTTGGATGAGCCAACAGCGGGTCTTGATCCCCGTGGTCAAAAGGAAATTATGGACTTATTTTATACGCTACATAAAGAGCGCGGTTTAACAACGATACTTGTAACACATAGTATGGAAGATGCAGCACGTTATGCGGATTCGGTTGCAATTATGCATGAAGGACGGTGTGTGTTAACTGGAGATCCGCGTACGATTTTCAGCGATCGTCAAACGCTTGCCCAATTCCGTCTGGAGCCGCCACGTATTGTTCGTTTTCAGCATCAGGTAGAGAAGATGTTGGGTAAAACGTTAGAAAAAGTATGCTTAACTGAAGAAGAGCTTGCCGTAGAAATAGGACAGGCCATTCCAAAGGGGCGTGAACAGCAATGATGGAAAAAATGATTTTTGGACGCTATATACCAGGAAATTCATTTGTGCATAAGCTCGATCCGCGTTCAAAGCTGCTTTTTGTTTTTGCATTTATTATCGTAGTCTTTTTTGCCAATAATGTGGTAACCTATGCGCTGCTTTTGGCGTTTACATTACTCGTTATTTTACTGTCGAGAATACGCCTTTATTTTTTAATCAACGGCTTAAAACCTGTCATATTCTTAATGCTCTTCACTTTGATTTTGCATTTGTTTATGACGAGGGAAGGGCCTGTATTAGTTGATCTTGGCTTTATAAAAATATACGAAGAAGGCTTACGACAAGGGATGTTCATATCAATGCGCTTTTTAATGCTAGTATTTATGACATCGATCTTAACGTTAACGACTTCTCCTATTTCAATTACGGACGGTCTGGAAGTACTTCTCGATCCGTTTAAAAAGGTAAAGCTGCCTGTTCATGAGCTTGCACTAATGATGTCGATTTCTTTACGTTTCATTCCAACATTAATGGATGAGACAGATAAAATTATGAAAGCACAGATGGCTCGTGGTTCAGATTTAAGTGCAGGACCAATTAAAGATCGTCTAAAGGCGGTCGTGCCATTGTTAGTACCGCTCTTTGTCAGTGCATTTAAACGAGCGGAAGATTTAGCGACTGCAATGGAAGTGCGCGGCTACCGTGGGGGAGAAGGGCGTACGAAATACCGTCAGCTAAAGTGGATGGTTAGAGATACGGCTATTTTAGTTGTACTTGTATTATTGGGCGTCCTGTTATGGATGCTGCGCAGTTAGAGGAGTAAAGATATGGTGAGATTAAAAGCAACGATTAGCTATGACGGTACCGGCTTTGCCGGCTATCAGGTGCAGCCGGGTGAACGTACAGTACAGCTGGAAATCGAAAAAGTATTAACAACAATGCAAAAAGGGACACAAGTTAAAATTACAGCAAGCGGCCGTACAGATGCGCGTGTCCATGCAACGGGTCAGGTTATACATTTTGATACAGCTCTTGAGATTCCGCCCGAGAAATTTCAAAAGGCATTAAATGTCCAATTGCCGCGTGATATTCGTGTACTCCACATGGAGCAAGTAAAGGAAGAGTTTCATGCCCGCTATGATGTATCAGGCAAGCGTTACCGATATATTTGGGATTGCAGCACTGTTCAAAGCCCGTTTAGAAGACACTATACAGTCGAGACAGGTGGAGTAAAGCCGAATGTAGAAGCAATGCGTGAAGCCGCACAAGCAATTGTCGGGACACATGACTTCAGCTGTTTCTGCGCGGCGAATACGAGTGTTGTAGACAAAGTACGTACGGTTGAAACGCTGGAACTTGTCTGGCAAGGGGAAGAGCTGCATATGACAATTAGCGGCAACGGCTTTTTATATAATATGGTGCGGATTATTGCAGGTACATTATGGGAAGTTGGCATTGGACGAAGAGAAGCTTCTTCATTAGAAAAGACGATTGCTTCAATGGACCGTGCACAAGCAGGTAAAACAGCACCAGCACATGGTCTATATTTAGAACAAGTTTTTTATCAAGATTTGTGATTTTTTTTTGAAAAAGTTTTCCTTTTCTCTATAAAATCCTAGAGAAATCGGCTTGTGAAAAGGGTTAACAACCTCTCCAGGTGTTCAATTAAATATCTTGACTTTAAACGCGATCCAGTATATGATGATGTATGGTATTTTCATTACCACCACAAAAATAAGCCCCGAAACTTATAAAGTGTATATAATGAAAAATAACGGTAATTCATATCGATTAGGAGGATACAAACATGCGCACAACTTTCATGGCTAAAGGTCAAGAAGTAGAACGTAAATGGTTAGTAGTTGACGCAGAAGGCCAAACGTTAGGTCGTTTAGCTTCTGAAGTAGCTTCTATCTTACGCGGTAAACATAAACCAACTTTCACACCAAACGTTGATACAGGAGATCATGTGATCATCATCAACGCTGATAAAATTGAGTTAACAGGTAACAAATTACAAAAGAAAATTTACTACCGTCACACTCAGTTCGCTGGTGGTTTAAAACAACGTACAGCTGGTGAAATGAAGGAAAAATACCCAACTCAAATGCTTGAGTTAGCAATTAAAGGTATGCTTCCAAAGAACTCTTTAGGTCGTCAAATGTTCTCTAAATTGAACGTTTACACTGGTTCTGAACATCCACATGCTGCACAAAAACCAGAAGCTTACGAGTTACGTGGTTAATCAATAAACTATAATAGGAGGAAATAACTTTGGCACAAGTACAATACATCGGCACAGGTCGCCGTAAAAGCTCAACTGCTCGCGTACGTTTAGTACCAGGCGAAGGTAAAGTAGTAATCAACAACCGTGATGTTGCAGATTACCTACCATACGAAACTTTACACTTAATTATCAACCAACCATTAGTAGCTACAGAAACTAAAGGTTCATATGACGTTCACGTTAACGTAAACGGTGGTGGATTCACAGGTCAAGCTGGAGCAATCCGTCACGGTATCGCACGTGCATTATTACAAGTTGATCCAGACTTCCGCCCAGCTTTAAAATCAGCGGGTCTATTAACTCGTGATTCACGTATGAAAGAACGTAAAAAACCAGGTCTACGCGGCGCTCGTCGTGCACCTCAGTTCTCAAAACGTTAATCTTTACGATTACTATTTTGCGAAATTACAAAACCCTTTCTTGGAATTTTTCCGAGAAAGGGTTTTTTCTTTATTCATTCGCAAAGCCATTTGTCGCATGAAGTTTTCCTTTAATCTTCGAAAGAGGCAAATAAGTTCCGCTTAGCCACGATTTAAAATCGATAACTATAGGCAATGCATCTCCACCTAAAGCAATAGTACATTTACCTTCAGTTGGTACATAGCCAACCGTATGGAGTGTACCATCCCATGCTCCGTATTTTGTCGCAAAGACCCCATTTTCGATACCATTCATTAATTTGAACGCATTTTCAAAAGTAAGTGGTGTTGCTTGGGCATTCGAAATAATATGTTCGCGCGCTAATGAATCCTCTGTTCGGTAACGGTTTTCTTCTGTCAGAACTTTAAAGTGATTCGTGCAGGCTGTTGCGTCCCGAACAGCTACATTGCGCGGAGATGCTTCTACTGCCGCCATCGTTTGCTCCGCATCTAGTAATACATAATTAAATGAATGTTTATGGGGAATATTTTTTAGTAATGAAATCCCCTCTTCAACAGTTGCGCAACGCTCCAGTAACAGACGCCCGATCATATTGCATACAAAGCCATCCGCCCTGTTTTTCGTATTTACAAAGTTATAACCGACGACGAGTCCTTTTTCATTCATCCCATCCATCCGTCCTGTAATTTGCATGGAAGGTCCGAGTGTCGCATAGCCACCGTCAGTTGGTTCATATAACACAAAACGCCCATCATAGCTTTCGGGGTCATTGTCATAGTTGCGGATCATATAAGAAGGGTTTGTCGTAATAGAGCAGCCGCTTTTTTTGTGTGCTGCATAATATCCGCCATAATGAAGTAAAGCCTGTTCTTCCTTATAACCAAGTGTATAAGCGAGGCCTTCGATTTCTTCTTCAATTCCTGGGCCGAAACGGGCTAAAAGTTGTTTAACATATATTTTATCTATAGAAAACCTATCATCCAATTGTTTATAAAGCTTTTCTCTATTATAAAAAAGAGGCGAATTTTTTAAGAGCTCTCCCTGATATACACCGAACTCATAATGGGATCCTCTAAATTGGATAATATCGCTCGTCACGTTTTTCATGATGTACTCCTTTAATGAATCTGTTTTTTTTATAGTAACGATTTTTAATGAACAAACAAAATAAAAGGATTTGAATAAATTACTCTCCCTAAATACTTTAGCAGGAGTAGTATTTTTGTATACATTAGTATACAATAGTATTCAAAAAGGATGGGGTTAAAAATATGAGGTCTGAAACCAAAGGGAGACATCGAGGCGAAGGAGAACACGGTAGTCGCCGTTCTAAGGGTGCACAAACATTCCGGCGCGGGCGTGCATTGGAGTTTTATCGTCAACTCGAAATGAAGCGCTCAACATTGAAACAACAACTGGAGTCTTCAGAATTGAAATCAATTCATCCTGTTATTGCAGGGGAATTGAAAGCAACTGAAGCAATTATGAATGATTTTGTCGGCTTGTTTCAGCTGAATGAATTATTGGAAGAAGCACAAGCAACAGAAGAGGAATAATTTTTCACAACATAAGGAAGTGAACTTGTTTAATGCAAGCAGTATGGAAACTCTCAAAATATATTAGGCCATATATATTATTTGCGATCATCGCTCCTGTAATGATGGTTATTGAGGTAAGTATGGATTTGCTGCAACCTACAATATTACAGCATATTATTGATGATGGGATCGCTCAAAATGATACGTCATATATTGTGAAAATGTTTGGCTTAATGATAGCGACATCCGTAATCGGTCTAATTGGCGGGATAGGGTGTTCCATTTATGCATCACGGACGGCCGTAAACTTTTCAACCGATCTACGGCAAGATTTATATGAAACGATTACGTATTTTTCAAATAGCAGTAAAGATAAATTTACGCTCGGAAAGCTTGTTACAAATTTAACGAGTGATATGGAAATGCTACAGCGGGCATTGACGATGTTATTGAAAGTATTTGTCCGTGGACCAATGATGTTTATCGGGGCCATTGTCATTGTTTTTATTACAGCGCGAGAGCTATTTCCGATTTTATTGGTCGTGGTTCCGATTTTGGCATTTTGCATGTATTATTTTACGGCACTTTCAGGAAAGCTTTTTCATAAAGTGCAGAAGGTTGTCGATATGGTAAACACAAAAGTTCAAGAAAACTTGGCTGGTATTCGTGTCATTAAGGCATACAACAGGAAAAATCATCAAATTGAACAGTTTACCGAAGTGAATACACAGCTGATGAAACGCAGTATGGCAGCCGATCAAATTATAGGCGTACTGGCACCCCTTACAATGTTTGTCGTGAACTTAGGTATTGTAGCAGCACTTTGGATGGGTGCGATCAAAGTGGATAACAACACGTTGCAAGTAGGGGTTATTCTTGCCTTTATCAACTATTTAATGATGGTCATGCAGGGGCTGATGAGTTCATCAATGGTACTTGTACAGCTGGCACGTGCAATACCAAGCGCTGGGCGAATTGTAGAAGTGCTGGAAGAGAAAACAGACTTAACGAGCCCTTTAAAACCAGAGATAAAACAAATTAAGGGAAGTATTAGTTTTGAAAATGTAAGCTTCTCCTATTTAAAAGAAACAGAATCCGTATTGAAAAATATTAGCTTCCACGTGAATGCGGGAGAAACAGTCGGCATTATCGGAATGACAGGAAGCGGGAAATCGACATTAGTTAAAATGATTCCACGCCTGTTTGATCCTGACAGTGGCAGCGTAAAAATAGACGGAGTGCCAATTGGCAGCTATTCATTGGAACATTTACGCCAGTCAATCGGTTTTTCCCCGCAAAAAGCGACATTGTTCTCAAAAACGATTGCCGACAACTTGCGCTACGGTAAATCCGATGCAACGTCAGAGGACATTGTACAGGCATTACAGTCGGCAAACGCAAAGGAATTTGTCGACAAACTGGATGCAGGGACAGAACATTTGCTCACACAAGGGGCGACAAACTTGTCCGGTGGGCAAAAGCAGCGTTTGGCAATGGCGAGGTCCTTTATCCGGAAACCGAGTATTTTAGTTTTGGATGATGTGACAAGTGCGGTTGACAGTATTTCTGAAAAAACAATTCAACGTGCGATTGAAGAGCAGTTCAGTGATGCTACAAAAGTGATTGTTTCGTCTAAAATCTCTTCTATTCGCCATGCTGATCAAATACTTGTAATGGACGACGGGAAAATTGCTGCACAAGGAACACATGAGCAACTATTGCAGGAAAGTATATTGTATCAAGAAATGGCAAAAACACAGGCAGAAAAAGGGGTGACCTTAAGTGAATAAACAACAAGGGGAACCGCCTGTACCTATGAGGCATCCAGGTGGGCGCTTTACAGGTCCAGTTGTGAAGCCAAAAAATCAAAAGGAAACACTGCTTCGGATTTGGAGCTATTTACGTGTTCAAAAGGTAGAGCTGATCAGTGTCGTC
The DNA here is from genome assembly GCF_037969775.1 of Solibacillus sp. FSL W7-1472. Classification (NCBI taxonomy): domain Bacteria; kingdom Bacillati; phylum Bacillota; class Bacilli; order Caryophanales; family Caryophanaceae; genus Solibacillus; species Solibacillus sp. FSL W7-1472. The sequence goes on along the minus strand of NZ_CP150208.1, from coordinate 3,794,216 downwards.
ATTTTCGTTATTATTAGTACACTGTTAAGTTTAGTCGGTCCATTTCTAATCGGGAAAACGATTGATGATTATATTGTGAAGCTCGATGTGCCGGGGGCGATTCGCATGGCACTTATTTTGGCAGGGGTCTATATCGCATCGTCCGTACTCACTTGGCTTCAAACATTTGTCATGATTCGTGTTTCACAGAAGACCATTCGCCGGTTGCGTCAACACCTGTTTGAGCAGTATCAGTCATTGCCGCTCGCCTTTTACGATAAAAAGCAGCAAGGCGATTTAATGAGCCGGATGACAAATGATATCGAAAATTTAAATGCGGCATTGTCACAAAGTGTTATACAAATTGTTTCAAGTTTTTTAACGATAATCGGAACGGCCTTTGCACTCTTTTATTTAGATTGGCGATTAGCGCTAGTAACACTCATCATTATCCCGCTCATCGTAAATGCGACAAAGCAGATTATTAAGCGAAGCAGCGTAAACTATAAGGCACGTCAACGGGATTTGGGTAATTTGAATGGTTATATTGAAGAAACCATTTCGAACGCGGATATTATTACGCTTTTCGGTCAGGAAAATTCAACGCTCGCGGAGTTTAAAGAAGCCAATGAGCGATTGCGCGGTTCAGCAATGCGAGCCGATATTATTTCTGGTTTCATGGGTCCAATCAATAACTTTATGAACAACTTAGGTTTAAGTCTTGTAATAGGTGTTGGTGCAATCATGGCTGTAACAAGCGGACTGACAATCGGTGTAATCGCATCATTCGTTACGTACACCCGACAGTTTTTCCGGCCGATCAACCAGCTATCGAACCTGCTCAATACGTTCCAATCGGCCATTGCGGGTTCCGAACGTGTTTTTGAAGTGCTGGATGAAGCAAAAGAAGTAGCGGATATTGAAAATGCAAAAGCGAAAGAACAGTATAGTGGTGATGTAAAGTTCGAAAACGTACAGTTTGCCTATGAAACAGGCAAGCCTGTATTACACGGAATTAATTTTGAAGCGAAAGCAGGAGAGACAATTGCCATTGTTGGTCCTACTGGTTCCGGGAAGACGACAATCATTCAGCTGCTAACACGATTTTATGATGCGACAGGTGGCCGGATTTTACTGGACGGCGAACCAATTGAACATTACAAAATGACGAATGTGCGCGACCATGTCGGTGTCGTTCTGCAGGATACGTATTTGTTTTCAGGAACGGTGCGTGAAAATATCCGTTTCGGTAAGCTCCATGCAACAGATGATGAAGTTGAACAAGCAGCAAAAATTGCATATGCACATAATTTTATAAAGTATTTGCCTGAACAGTACGATACTGTACTGACAAGCGGAGGCTTAAATTTAAGTCAGGGGCAGCGTCAGCTTATAGCGATTGCCCGTGCAATTCTAGAGGATCCCGATATCTTAATTTTAGATGAAGCAACTTCAAGTGTTGATACGATGACAGAAGTGCATATTCAGAAAGGCTTGAACAATTTGATGGAAGGGCGAACAAGCTTTGTCATTGCACACCGTCTTAAAACAATTGAAAATGCGGATCAGATCCTCGTCATTAAGGACGGTCAAATTTTAGAACAAGGAAATCATGATTCTTTAATGAAGGAACAAGGTTTTTATGCAACATTACAACGTCAGCTCCAGTCTCAATGATAAGGTGAATATTCCGCCGTCCTTTTGCGTATAGTAGGCAAAAAGGACGGTGTTTTTTTTGAAACGTTGGCTTGCACTCATATTCGTAATTTTTTGTTCGATGCTTGTCGTTGTATATGAAACGAACGCATCCGACCGGCGATTTTTTTTACCCGAGCCATTAGGTGGGGTAAAAATTGTGTTAGATGCTGGTCATGGAGGAATTGATGGTGGTGCTTCAAATGGAGAGGTAATTGAAAAAGACGTGACACTGGCAATTACAAAAAAAGTAGCTCGTCAATTAACACGTTTAGGTGCGGAAGTAGTATTAACACGTTCAACGGATGGAGATGTATTAAGTGAACATGCACCAAGTGAAACATTTCCAACACTTCGTGAGCGTAAAAAGCAGGACATTTTTTTACGTGAAACGTTAGTGGACTCACATGAACCGGATCTATTCGTTACGATTCACGCAAATGCAATCCCAAATAGTAAATGGCGAGGGGCGCAAGTGTTTTACCATCACACTGGACACGAGAAAAGCCAGGCACTCGCACAGGCTGTACAACAATCAATTCGAGAGACGATGGAAAATACGGACCGCGAAGCACTGTCGATTAAAAATGTTTATTTATTAAAGAAAATTGAAAAACCGGCTGTATTAGTAGAAACAGGATTTTTAAGTAATGAGGAAGAGCGTGATTTACTGGCAAATGACAGCTATCAGGAAAAAATGGCATTTGCGATTGCACGCGGAATTGAAAATTATATTCATGTAAAATACGAGTAGGCAACATGTAATAACAATACGAATCGATTATGATATACTAACAAATGTAATTTCATTCAGGGGAGTGTTTGATATGTTAAATGAGGAACAAGTCCGAGAACTATTAGGAGAACTACAAGATCCGTTTTTACATAAATCACTAGCAGAAACAAAAGGTGTAACAAACGTTTCGATTAAAGCAGAAAAAGCGCATGTTAGTGTTCGTATTGCGATTGCAAAAACTAATACGCCTGAACAAATGACACTTCAAATGAAAATTGTTGAAGTGTTAAAAGAAAATGGCGCGGCTTCCGTTGGGATTCGTTTTGAAGAGCTACCGGCAGAAGTACTGCAATCATTCCGTGGACAAGCGACCGAAGCAGAAGCACAAGATATTTTATCACCTTTATCAAGCGTACAATTTATTTCAATTGCCTCAGGTAAAGGTGGAGTAGGGAAATCGACGGTATCTGTAAATATGGCAGTTGCACTAGCACGCCTAGGCAAAAAAGTCGGTTTAATCGATGCTGATATTTATGGTTTCTCTGTACCGGACATGATGGGTGTAACAGAAATGCCGGTCGTAAAAGATGACCGTATTTACCCGGTGGAACGTCTTGGTGTAAAAGTTATCTCAATGGGATTCTTTGTTGAAAATAATGCACCAATCGTTTGGCGCGGACCGATGCTTGGTAAAGTATTGGACCAGTTCTTCCGTGATGTCGAGTGGGGCGATTTAGACTATCTACTATTGGATTTACCACCAGGAACGGGAGACGTAGCACTGGATATTCACCAAATGCTGCCATCTTCAAAAGAGATTGTTGTGACAACACCTCACCCGACAGCCGCTTTCGTAGCAGCCCGTGCAGGTGCGATGGCATTACAAACAAATCATGAAATCCTAGGTGTTATTGAGAATATGGCTTGGTATGAAAGCAAATCAGGCGAAAAAGAATTTGTATTTGGTCAAGGCGGCGGTCCGAAGCTAGCTGATGAACTGCGCACAAAATTACTTGGTCAAATTCCGTTAGGACAACCAGATTGGACAGAGGAAGACTTCGCACCTTCTGTATATGCAGAATCGCATCCAACAGGTAAAATCTATTTACAAATTGCTGAAGAAATTATTTCAGAATTAAATAAATAACAAAAAAACAACCAGTTGTCCCAATGAGACGACTGGTTGTTTTTTTATGAGCCTCCACCGCTGTCTTTACCGCCGCCGCTATCCTTCCCTGAGCCAGATCCGGATTCAGACCCCGAACCAGAACCCTTCTCGGATGAAGCTTCACCGCTTTTCTTAATGAGCTCCTGCCATTTTGTCTGCATAAGCGGATTTTCGATTGTTTCCATTACGATTTTCTCCAGCTCTTTTCGCATAACAGCACCTTTCATGATGCTTTCAAGCTGCTTTTGCATATCCGGCTGACCGAAGAAAGACGTTAGAGATTCTTGGTAACTCGCGTCATTCAGTAGGTTTTTCATTAAATCTTCCTGCTGATCCTGCATACTTTTTGCAAATGTTTCTTTAAATTTCGGGTCTTCGAATGTTTTAATCCAAAAATCCATTGCATCTTTTGATAACATTGTCTCTTCAGTCGCTTTTTTAACTTCTTCGGTATTTAAAATAAGCAACTCCCGAAAATTCTTATCTTCAAACATTTGGCGAATTGCTTTTTTCCCATCCTCTGTCTGAATGGCATCGACCATAATTTTCTTTACTTCATCATAAGATAATGTCGTCGATTTGGCATCATTACAACCGGCAAGGAGAATGAGGGAAAAGGCTAATATGATTAAACGTTT
>NZ_CP150208.1:3632500-3785000 GCF_037969775.1 Solibacillus sp. FSL W7-1472 | reverse complement strand
TAGGCGTAGGCGATGGACAACAGGTTGATATTCCTGTACCACCTCCTCACCGTTTGAGAAATGGGGGGACGCAGTAGGATAGGGTAAGCACGCCGTTGGTTGCGCGTGTTCAAGCAGTAAGGCGTGTATGTAGGCAAATCCGCATACTTTAACGTTGAGCTGTGATGACGAGCTCGTATGAGCGAAGTTCCTGATTTCACACTGCCAAGAAAAGCCTCTATCGAGGTGAGAGGTGCCCGTACCGCAAACCGACACAGGTAGTCGAGGAGAGAATCCTAAGGTGTGCGAGAGAACTCTCGTTAAGGAACTCGGCAAAATGACCCCGTAACTTCGGGAGAAGGGGTGCTTCTTTGGGTGCATAGCCTAGAGAAGCCGCAGTGAATAGGCCCAGGCGACTGTTTAGCAAAAACACAGGTCTCTGCAAAACCGTAAGGTGACGTATAGGGGCTGACGCCTGCCCGGTGCTGGAAGGTTAAGAGGAGCGGTTAGCGCAAGCGAAGCTGTGAATTGAAGCCCCAGTAAACGGCGGCCGTAACTATAACGGTCCTAAGGTAGCGAAATTCCTTGTCGGGTAAGTTCCGACCCGCACGAAAGGCGTAACGATCTGGGCACTGTCTCAACGAGAGACTCGGTGAAATTATAGTACCTGTGAAGATGCAGGTTACCCGCGACAGGACGGAAAGACCCCGTGGAGCTTTACTGTAGCCTGATATTGAATTTTGGTACAACTTGTACAGGATAGGTAGGAGCCAGAGATCTCGGAGCGCCAGCTTCGAAGGAGGCGTCGGTGGGATACTACCCTGGTTGTATTGAACTTCTAACCCATGCCCCTTAGCGGGGTAGGAGACAGTGTCAGGCGGACAGTTTGACTGGGGCGGTCGCCTCCTAAAGAGTAACGGAGGCGCCCAAAGGTTCCCTCAGAATGGTTGGAAATCATTCGTAGAGTGTAAAGGCATAAGGGAGCTTGACTGCGAGACCTACAAGTCGAGCAGGGTCGAAAGACGGGCTTAGTGATCCGGTGGTTCCGCATGGAAGGGCCATCGCTCAACGGATAAAAGCTACCCCGGGGATAACAGGCTTATCTCCCCCAAGAGTCCACATCGACGGGGAGGTTTGGCACCTCGATGTCGGCTCATCGCATCCTGGGGCTGTAGTCGGTCCCAAGGGTTGGGCTGTTCGCCCATTAAAGCGGTACGCGAGCTGGGTTCAGAACGTCGTGAGACAGTTCGGTCCCTATCCGTCGTGGGCGTAGGAAATTTGAGAGGAGCTGTCCTTAGTACGAGAGGACCGGGATGGACATACCGCTGGTGTACCAGTTGTCTTGCCAAAGGCATCGCTGGGTAGCTATGTATGGACGGGATAAGTGCTGAAAGCATCTAAGCATGAAGCCCCCCTCAAGATGAGATTTCCCATTACGCAAGTAAGTAAGACCCCTGAAAGACGATCAGGTAGATAGGTTCGAGGTGGAAGTGCGGTGACGCATGTAGCTGACGAATACTAATCGGTCGAGGACTTAACCACATTTTATTGCTCAATTCAATGAAACGTTTATCCAGTTTTGAAAGAATGAAAATTCTTTTACATAGGCTTATTAAAAGCCATTATAGTGAAGTGATGATGGCAAAGAGGTCACACCCGTTCCCATACCGAACACGGAAGTTAAGCTCTTTAGCGCCGATGGTAGTTGGGGGCTTCCCCCTGTGAGAGTAGGACGTCGCTTCGCTCAAAAAGTCGCTGCTGATTTAGTCAGTAGTGGCTTTTTTATGTTGAAAATTAAGTGTATGGCTACTATAAAATACAATAGAAGTTTATAATAAGTTAAACCAAAGTAGGCGTCCTAAAAACAGACCCCCTTCTTTGGTTTTTCTTTTATTTAAGTTTCGCTTGTCTAATACGAGAATTGGTGAAGTAGTTGACCAATAAAGCAGAAAGAAATACGATTAATAAATGTAAAGGTTCTTACAAGGCAAAATATTGGAGGAAATAACATGACTGCACCATTTTTAACAGTGGTAGACTTACGTTTAATCGAGCAACAATTAAATAAAATATTGAAGGCAAAGCTAACGTCGAATGATCAGAAAATAGTTGCGGCTGTACGTGAACTGGCAATTACAGAGCTAAGAGAAAGATTGACACATGTAGATGAAGACATTATTAAAGAAGTGGAAACGATTGAAGATACTATAGGTGCAGAGCTATTTTTTCAAAGCTTAAAATCATATACCATTCCATTTAAGTCAATTTCAGAGCAAGGTCTACAAAAATTGTTTAAAAAAGATAAAAAGCTGAAGCTACCTAAACTTGAGACAATTGATTGGCAAGCAATCAGCTATCTATCATGGTTGGATAAAGGAACAAACCGCCAATACATTGTACTGGAAAAGGAAGGCGAATATACGGCATTGCGTGGAGTTGTAGATGCTCATAACCCAATTAAAGGTGTCTGTTCGATTTGTAACCAGCATAGTGTAGTTCATCTGTTTACAGCTACGGTAAAGGGGAACGGTGACAATTATACATCTTATAGTAATTACATTTGCAACGACTCACAACTATGTAATCAAAGGGTAAGTGATTATGATAAACTTCAGGAATTTGTTGCCCGTAATTTAATATAAAAATAAAAGTCATCTTCATTGATGGCTTTTTTATTTTGAAACTTTTTCCTATTCTAACCGTAAAGGAAATTAAGATAGAATGGGGAGGAGAAAGACATGCGAAACATTGCTTATAGTTTAGCTATTGTATTACTGTTGTCAGCTTGTAATAGTGAAAGTACGGGTGATAACTCAACAGTGGAAGAACAGACGAAGCAGGAGGTTGTGCAGGTGGATGAAGCATTAATAGGAAATTGGCAGGGGATGATTGAAATTCCTCAGTCACCTCTTGAAATAATTTTAAATTTGGAGGAGGCAAGTGGAAATATTTCTGTACCAGTTCAAGGAATCACTGAATTCGCATTTGAATCAATTGAATATAATGGCTCGGATGCGGTTATCACTATTAACATAGCTGGATCTTTAATAAAGATTGCAGGAACTCTGAAAAACGAAACTATAGAAGGAACGTTTACGCAAAACGGACAGTCCTATCCTATTACGTTAAAGCCATATACAGAAAGGCCTGTTACGTATAAAGAGCTACTGATTCCTGTTGCCGGCGGAGAGCTTAAAGCAGCGTTACAGATGCCTGATAAACCTACGGGAGAGCTAGTCATAATCCATGCAGGGTCAGGTCCTACAAATAAAGACGGTAACACAATAGGGGCTGGTGCGAATAATAGTTTAAAAATGATTGCAGAGAGCTTAGCGGAGAAAGGGATTGCTTCTATTCGTTTCGATAAACGTGGAATTGGTGATAATACGGCACTTATTAAAAAGGAAGATGATTTAACATTTGATCTGTATGTTGAAGATGTTCTGGCAATTGTAGACTATGCTAAAAACGATGACCGCTTTAATGAAATTCATTTACTAGGTCATAGCGAAGGTGCTTTAATAATGACGGTTGCCGCTCAACAAAATGATATAGCATCACTTATTTCGATTGCAGGGATTGGCAGACCGGCTGATGAAGTTTTAATGGAACAATTGTCAGGAAGCTTACCTCCGAATTTATTAATGGAATCCGAAAAAGCATTGCAGCAATTAAAAGCTGGTAAAAAGGTAGAGACAGTATCTGAACAGCTCCAATCACTATTTAGGCCATCTGTTCAACCATATATGATTTCATGGCTTAAATACGATCCACAACAAGAAATAAGCAATGTTAATGTTCCGGTTATCATTCTTCAAGGAAGAAAAGATATTCAAGTAACCGAAACAGATGCAGAAAACTTATATGCAGCAAATGATCAAGCGATAATACATTATTTCAGTAAGATGAATCATGTGTTAAAAGAAATAGAAGGAGATCGAGAACAAAATATTGCGAGCTATTCCAATCCCGATTTACCACTCGCAAATGGCTTAATCAATGAAATTGTCGAGTTTATAAAGCGGTATTAGAAAACAATAATTCATTATAATGAGGTATTTATAATAGAAGAAAAGCCTAAAAAATAAAATGTTCAAATTATTTCAAAAAACTACTTGTATAAATTTTAAACGTTGCTATAATAATAAATGTACGAAAGATGGCTTGTACATCATTGTATAATAGTAGCGTTCCGAAGTAGCTCAGTTGGTAGAGCATCCGGCTGTTAACCGGCAGGTCGCAGGTTCGAGTCCTGCCTTCGGAGCCATTTTTTTTGCCTTTTTACTATTATAAAATAAGCAATAAAACTTTTTCGAAAAAGTTTTTAAAAAAGGCTTGCACTATATAAAAAATGATGATATTATAAATCTTGTCTTCAAGAGAACAACTTATAACGGCCCGTTGGTCAAGTGGTTAAGACACCGCCCTTTCACGGCGGTAACACGGGTTCGAATCCCGTACGGGTCACCATTTAAGGCTTCATAAAAAAATAAAGCAGTAACACTTGTTATGTATGGAGGATTAGCTCAGCTGGGAGAGCACCTGCCTTACAAGCAGGGGGTCGGCGGTTCGAGCCCGTCATCCTCCACCATTCAATTTTAACAGTGTTGCATCATTTGTCGGAGGGGTAGCGAAGTGGCTAAACGCGGCGGACTGTAAATCCGCTCCTTAGGGTTCGGCGGTTCGAATCCGTCCCCCTCCACCATCTATAAAATGTTTGGGGTATAGCCAAGCGGTAAGGCAACGGATTTTGATTCCGTCATGCCCTGGTTCGAATCCAGGTACCCCAGCCATTTTTTTTATTTTTTATGAGCCATTAGCTCAGTTGGTAGAGCATCTGACTTTTAATCAGAGGGTCGAAGGTTCGAGTCCTTCATGGCTCACTTTTATTTTATAAACTTAGAAGTGTACTTAAATATCAAATAACAATCCTTTACTTATTTATAAGTAAAGGATTTTTTGCGTATAAAAAGGGAAAATCGTTTAGTTGCTCGAAACTTCTATAGGAGGATGAGCGGAGAATAGAATAGAATAGAAAAACTACATGACATGTTAGGGGATGCAGAAATGATGAATAAGAAAATTTCAATCGTAGGGGTACCATGTGATTATGGGCAACAGCGCCGTGGGGTGGATATGGGACCGAGTGCAATTAGGTATGCGGGGTTGCAGCAACGTTTGACTAATCTTGGATATGAAGTTGAGGATGAAGGGAATATTCAAGTAATTGAAGGGGATGCAGCTGCACAGAAAGATGAAAAGCTGCTTAATCTGGAAGAAGTAATTAAGGTCAATACAGCGCTTGCCGAAAAAGTATTTAACGTCGTAAAAAAGGATTACATACCGCTTGTTTTAGGAGGCGACCATAGTATTGCAATTGGTACATTGGCTGGCCTATCGATGAAATATAAGAATCAGGGCGTGATCTGGTTTGATGCTCATGCAGATTTAAATACACCGGAAACGACACCATCGGGAAATATTCATGGAATGCCGCTAGCAACAAGTATTGGGCTAGGACATCAAAGGCTAACGTCAATTTTACATGCAGAACCAAAAATTAAAGCCGAAAACATTGTTATAATTGGGGGGCGTTCTATCGATGAGGGTGAACGGGAACTTATTAAGACACGAGGCATTAAAATATACACAATGCACGAAATTGATCGGCTTGGAATGACGTATGTAATGGAAGAAACACTAAAATACTTTAAGCAATTGCAAATAGACGGCCTTCATTTATCACTTGATTTAGATGCATTAGATCCTTTATATACTCCTGGAGTGGGGACACCGGTAGCAGGTGGGATCACTTACAGAGAAAGTCATTTAGCGATGGAAATGATACAGGAATCCGGATTAATGACATCAGCAGAGTTTGTAGAAGTGAACCCTATATTAGATGAGAGAAATAAAACAGCAGATGTAGCGGTTGCATTAATTGGCTCTTTATTTGGCGAAACTTTAGTATGATAATTTACGAAAAAATTCGATTGGTCGTTATGAAGTTTGTTATAATAAGGGCACATATTTATGGGTGGGAAAATATTTTTATAGAAAGTGAAACCTTTTAATAAGCAATCCGTATATATAGAACAGCTGAAAAGGTGGAGAGGAAAGACAAATGGATGCGTTAGTTAATAAAAGAATAAAGCAAGTGCTTAAAGGTGACCAAAACGCATATGCCGACATCGTTAACCTCTACCAGCACAAGCTGTATCAAGTGTGCTATCGAATGCTTGGCAATAAACAGGAAGCAGAAGATATCGCGCAGGAGGCATTCATACGGGCCTATATTAATTTACATTCGTATGATCAAAATCGAAAATTTTCAACATGGCTTTACCGAATCGGAACAAATCTTTGCATTGACCGAATTCGTAAAAAGAAGCCCGATTATTATTTAGATGCGGAGGTAGCCGGGACAGAAGGGCTGGATATGTATTCCCAAATTGCTGCAGATGAGCAGTTGCCGGAAGAGGCCGTTGAGCAGATGGAGCTTCAGGACCGCATACAATATGAAATTAGCCGCCTCCCAGACAAGTATCGATCGGTCATTGTTTTAAAATATATAGAAGAACTGTCCCTTCAGGAAATTAGCGAAATTTTGGATATGCCTTTAGGAACAGTTAAAACGCGGATTCACCGTGGCCGTGAAGCATTAAGAAAGCAGTTAAACAATTTGTAGGAGGAAGATACGCATGAAAACGTGTGCATCAGAATTCGTGGATTATATGCACGAATATTTAGATGGTGATATTAGTCGTGAGCATGAACAATTATTGAAGCAGCATTTACAAACATGCCCTGATTGCCAACAACATATGCATGAATTAAGTGACACGGTTGCGTTTATCAAGAGTGCAGCACATATTACTGCCCCTCCGCGCTTTGAGGATCAAGTGATAAGTCGTTTACCGAAACGCAAAAGTTCTGCCGGCATCAAACGTTGGTTCCGTCAGCATCCTGTACTTGTAGCTGCAGCAGTATTCTTTTTATGTATGAGTGCCACATTGTTAGGCAGCTTCCCTAATGATGATCAATTCTCTGTGACAAAACAGCCTAATTTAGTTGTTGAGGGGCAAACGGTAACAGTGCCTGACGGTCAAGTTGTAAAAGGTGACATCGTTGTGAAAAATGGCGATATTATTGTCGAAGGGGAAGTGGACGGCAATATTACAGTTATCAATGGCAACTACATGGCATCTACGGCAGTCGTTACAGGGCAAGTAGAGGAAATCGATGAAATGTTCGAATGGCTTTGGTACAAAATTAAAGACGGCTTCAATAAAGCAATCGCTGTCTTTGATAAGTAACATCGGACAATTGTCACTAAGACAATTATAATAAGAAATAATATTTTCTTAATAAATCGGAACTTTTCTCAAAAAAAAGCCGTTCTAGTATAGAAAGAAAAGTCTACTCGTTCGGGTAGACTTTTTTCTGTTAGGAAAGTTAATCCCTGACAGAATTGTGCTATACTAAAAACAATATGGATTAGCAAGTAAAGGTGGGGGATGCCACATGCAAATAATTGAACAATTTACAGACATTGCTGCTGTAGATATGATTTTTAAAGTACTGGACGTACTGCTTGTATGGTACGTAGTTTATAAAGCATTGACCCTCATTAAAGGAACGAAAGCCGTTCAATTATTAAAAGGGTTATTAATTGTTGTGTTAGCGAAATTTGCTACCTACGTTTTCGGTTTAGACACCCTTGATTGGTTACTGCAAGAAGTAATTGATTGGGGTTTCTTAGCCATTATTATAATATTCCAGCCGGAAATTCGCCGGGCCCTTGAGCAGATCGGGCGAGGGAAGATTTTCCAACGCACCAATAACCAGCAGGAAGATGAACAGACACGCTTAGTCGAAGCGATGAAAAAATCCGTAAGTTATATGGCAAAGCGCCGAATTGGAGCACTTATATCAATCGAAAAAGATACAGGCTTAAATGAATATGTAGAAACAGGCATTAAGATGGATGCTGCAATTTCTTCTGAATTAATGATTAATATTTTCATCCCAAATACACCGCTTCATGACGGGGCCGTAATTATACAGAAAAACCAAATTGCCGCTTCGGCATGTTATTTACCATTGTCGGAAAGTGCATTTATTTCCAAAGAACTTGGTACACGTCACCGAGCTGCACTTGGGTTAAGTGAAGTAACAGATGCAATTACAATTGTTGTATCCGAAGAAACAGGTGCGATTAGTATAACAGCTAACGGTAATTTACACCGTAATCTCACTATTAAAGAATTTGAAGAATTACTGCGTAAACTGTGGTTTGGTCCTGAGCAAGATTCTAACTTAGCATCTAAGTGGACTTGGGGAGGGAAAAAGAATGGATAAGGTATTTGATAGCTCATGGATGCTCCGTTTAACCGCTTTGTTTTTAGCGGTTGCACTTTTCCTGTATATTCAAACAGAAGAAAAACGTGAAACGGAATCGAGCTCATCCAATGAAACAGATGTCATCACAAATGTGCCATTGGAAGTTTACTATGATTCTGATAATTTATTTGTGACAGGGCTCCCTGAAACGGTCGATGTGAAAATTTCAGGACCGAAACAAATTGTAATGAAAACAAAGCTGGAAAAGGATTTCAAACTCTTTGTCGATTTAAACTCATTGTTAATTGGTGAACATAGCGTTACAATACATCAAGAAAACTTTTCCGAAAAACTTGATGTATCAATTGAGCCAAGAATAATTAATGTAACAATAGAGGAAAAGGTTACTGAACAGTTTCGTGTAGAGCCGGAAATGAATAGCCGCCTTTTAGCGGAGAACTTTGTACTGAACGAGATGACAGCAGAACCGTCAAAAGTAGCGGTAACAGGAGCGAAGAGTGTCATTGATAACATAAGTTATGTAAAGGCGACGGTTTCAGGCGAGAAAGATGTAAATAAGTCATTTGAGCAGGAAGCGGCTGTAAAGGTACTCGACCGTGATCTGAATAAGCTCGATGTCAGCATTAATCCGGATAAGGTCAATGTAAAAGTAGAAATTAATGAATATAGTAGAGAAGTCCCGATTAAGATCAACGAAATTGGGGAACCAGTAGAGGGGCTTAAAATTGACAGTTTATCCCCAGAAAAATCTAACATAACGGTATATGGTTCTAAATCTGTAGTGGATACATTAAAAGAAGTGGTTGTTAATGTCGACCTTTCAAAAATAAAAAAATCCGGTCCGTACGATTTAAAGATTGAGCTTCCAACAGGTGCTACCAAGTTATCTCAAGATAAACTAACGGTACGTGCTAGTGTGAGTGGAGAGCCAGTTCGTGAACAGGATAATAAAAGTGAAACAGATAAAGATGCAGATACAAATGTTGAAGATACAGATGGAAACTAGCTATCAATAAAACAAGCAATCCACTTTATGTGGTAAATTTAAAAACGTATGGTATTTCAAGCGTTGAAGGAGAGAAAAAGTAAATGGGTAAATATTTCGGAACAGATGGCGTTCGAGGTGTCGCTAATAGTGAACTAACACCAGAGTTGGCATTTAAACTAGGCCGTATTGGCGGCTATGTGCTGACGAAGGATGCTAAAGATCGCCCGAAAGTGTTAATTGGACGCGATACACGTATATCTGGGGAAATGTTGGAAGGTGCACTTGTTGCAGGTCTTCTTTCAATTGGAGCAGAAGTTATGCGTTTAGGTGTAATTAGTACACCGGGTGTTGCGTATCTTACACGTGTCATGAATGCTGAAGCGGGTGTTATGATCTCGGCATCTCACAATCCTGTTGCAGATAACGGCATTAAATTTTTCGGTCCAGACGGCTTTAAATTAACAGATGCACAAGAAGAAGAGATTGAACGTATTCTTGATGCAGAAGAAGATACATTACCACGTCCAGTAGGTGCTGCTATTGGTGCAGTAACAGACTACTTTGAAGGTGGACAAAAATATATTTCATACTTAAAACAAACAGTAGAAGAAGATTTTGAAGGATTACATGTGGCGTTAGACTGTGCGCATGGTGCGACTTCTTCTCTAGCAACACATTTATTCGCAGATTTAGAGGCAGACATTTCAACGATGGGTGCTTCACCGGATGGACTGAACATTAATGAAGGTGTCGGTTCAACACATCCTGAAAAGTTAGCGGCATTTGTCACGGAGCGCGGGGCGGATGTTGGTTTAGCATTTGATGGAGATGGAGACCGTTTAATCGCTGTAGATGAAAACGGTACGATTGTTGACGGTGACCAAATTATGTTCATCATCGGGAAATATTTACAAGCGAAAGGTCGTTTAAACAAAGGCACGATAGTTTCGACGGTTATGAGTAATATGGGCTTCTACAAAGCGCTTGAAGAAAACGAAATGACAAGTGTAAAGACAGCGGTTGGTGACCGCTATGTTGTGGAAGAAATGCGTGCAAATGATTATAACTTAGGTGGCGAGCAATCAGGTCACATCGTGTTTTTAGATTACAATACAACAGGCGACGGTCTGCTTACAGGTATTCAGTTAGTGAATATTATGAAAGCAACAGGCAAAAAGCTTTCTGAACTTGCAGGGGAAATGACAATTTACCCGCAAAAATTAGTAAACGTACGTGTAACAGATAAACATGCAGTAACTCAAAATGAAAAGGTGGCAGCTGTCATCGCTGAAGTAGAAGCGGAAATGGCCGGCAATGGTCGTGTATTAGTACGCCCTTCAGGTACAGAGCCTTTAGTGCGTGTTATGGTAGAAGCAGCTTCTGAAGAGGCTTGTGAAAATTATGTTGCACGCATTGCAGATGTAGTACGTACAGAAATGGGTTTAGCTGAATAAATTTTATAACGGCACCGGGAGTAATGGAAACATTGCTTCCGGTGTTTTTTTGTGGGCACGTTTTTAATGGCAGCATGCGGATTTTCTAATATCCTGCTTAGAAGATCTAATATAACTGAAAGAGTTCTAATAAAATGCTGTTCTTCTAATAAAAGTGCCCGATGTTCTAATATGTAGTTTAAGTTTTCAAATACCCATGTCGAATGTTCTCATAACGACTGTCACTCTTCTAAAATCTCATCCAATTGTTCTAATATAACGATTCAAGATCAAATCTAAACAATACAAAAACGGTTTTTTACCTCTTAAACCCAGTTATAAATTTAACCATTCAAATGAATACTTAAACTGTTCAAGCATCCGGCTAAAACGTTCTAAAAATACCTACACTTGTTCTAATAAATGCACTATAACATGTTTCATTTTCAAGAATTCGGGGAAACAAAATAAAGTAACCTAATAAGACGAAGGAGTGTTTTACATTGGCTAAAATTGCAACATTAATTACAGATAAGTTTGAAGATGTGGAGTTCACAAGTCCGAAAGAAGCACTTGAAGCTGCAGGTCATACAATTGTAACGATCGATAAAGAAGGCAATAAATCGATTACAGGGAAAAATGGTGAAGCAACAGTTCAGATTGATAAAGGGGTAGCAGAGGCAAACCCGCAGGACTTTGATGCGTTATTTATCCCGGGTGGTTTTTCACCGGATTTACTGCGTGATGATGATCGCGTTGTAGCATTTGCAAAACATTTTATGGATGAAAAGAAACCTGTCTTTGCAATTTGCCATGGACCACAGCTGTTAATTACGGCGAAGTCATTAGAGGGACGAGATGCGACAGGTTATAAATCGATTAAAGTCGATATGGAATATGCAGGGGTAAATTTCCATGATGAAGAAGTATTTGTTTGTCAAAAACAGCTTGTTACAAGCCGTACACCGGATGATTTACCTGCCTTTAACCGAGAAATTGTTAATTTATTAAAAGAGAAGGAGCTTTAATCGAGCTCTTTGCATACGATAGAAAATAGTGCATATCCCGTTTTGATGTCATGTAAGGAGTGAGTCTTGTAATCAGTGGGATGACAATGATTCTGCTGTTACAAAATTCACCTCCTAAATCAAAACGGGATATTTTCTTATGGGAAAGAATTCACATACGTAAGGCAACAGCCGCACTAGCTTTGGAAAGAAAATTTTTCTATGAAGCGCTTACAATGAAAGCGTAGGATTGACGGTGAAATTGTTTATGTGTATGATGTAAATGCTCAGCAAAAGGATATGGCTGAGTTGCGCAAAAGGAGAGGAAATCGCGCATACAAAATCGGAAAACAATTATAGCGCCAGAACTAAGGAAATCGAGCGGACATAATCCTTAGTTGACGAGGTGGAGGTTTATCGAAATTTCGGCGGATGCCTCCCGATCGCACATGCCCGGTTGTAACTTTCGTTTTAAAACAGAGAAGCGATTTTCTGGACAGAAAAACGAAACGGCATACAATTAAAAATAATATTTAGCTACATCACCTTTTTAAATAGAGCAGGATTGTTAATGATGCGTGCAGGCTTTGCTAAACGAGAGCAAACATCACCTTCGAATTAACTTCCCTAAAGGCACTAGGCAAAAAATGGTAGATTTCGTAGTCTGCTTTTGTGTTGTCAAAATGTGCTTCGATGTAGCAATAACATTGGAGGAAACGGATTATGTGTGGAATTGTAGGATATAACGGCGTATTGGACGCTAAAGAGATTTTATTAAAAGGTTTAGAGAAACTAGAGTACCGAGGCTATGATTCTGCAGGGATTGCTGTACACAATGAAGAAGGCGTAACAGTTTTCAAAGAAAAGGGACGTATTGCGGATTTACGAAAAGCAGTTGATGGCGATGTTGAAGCGGCTGTAGGGATTGGTCATACACGTTGGGCAACTCACGGTGTACCGAACCGCTTAAATGCCCACCCTCATACAAGTGCTTCAGGCCGCTATACGCTTGTACACAATGGCGTTATCGAAAACTATCATTTATTACAAAAAGCTTATCTTAAAGGAATTCAGATGAGCTCTGATACAGATACAGAAGTTATCGTACAGTTAATCGATTTATTTGCTAAAGAGGGCTTATCTACGTTAGAAGCATTCCGTAAGACATTATCATTAGTGCACGGATCTTATGCATTAGCGCTTTTGGATAATGAAGATGTGGAAACGATTTACGTAGCGAAAAACAAGTCACCGTTATTAGTAGGTGTAGGTGAAGACTTCAACGTAATCGCTTCAGATGCAATGGCGATGCTGCAAGTAACAGACCAGTTTATCGAATTGCACGATAAAGAAGTGGTAATCGTCCGTAAAGATAAAGTTGAAATTACAACATTAAATGGCCGCGTTGTTGAGCGTGCACCATATACAGCACAATTGGATGCTTCTGATATCGAAAAGGGAACATACCCTCACTACATGTTAAAAGAAATGGATGAGCAGCCAACTGTGATCCGTAAAATTATTCAAGCATATGAACAAGGTGAAGATGTTACGGTTGATGCAGATATTCTAAAAGCATTAGCGGAAGCAGACCGTCTATATATTATTGCGGCAGGTACAAGTTACCATGCCGGCTTAATCGGGAAACAGTACTTCGAAAAAATCGCAGGCATTCCAGTAGAAGTACACATTTCAAGTGAGTTTGGCTATAATATGCCGTTACTATCGAAGAAACCTTTATTTATCTTCATTTCACAATCAGGGGAAACAGCGGATAGCCGTCAAGTATTAGTAAAAATTAAAGAGCTTGGCTACAAAGCGTTAACTGTAACGAACGTACAAGGGTCAACACTTTCACGTGAAGCGGATTATACATTACTATTACATGCCGGACCTGAAATTGCTGTAGCTTCTACAAAAGCATATGTCGCTCAAGTAGCTGTTTTAGCAGTAGCTGCCTATGCCGTTGCTAAGCAATTAGGAATGGAGCTTGACTTTGATTTAAAACAGGAGCTGGCGATCGTTGCAAACGGCATCCAGACAATTATCGACTCTAAGGATGAAATGGAGCAGATTGCCGAAGACTATTTAAAAATCGCACGCAATGCGTTCTTCATCGGTCGTAATATGGACTTCTGTGTATCATTGGAAGGTGCGTTAAAACTTAAAGAAATCTCATACATTCAGGCAGAAGGTTTTGCCGGTGGTGAGTTAAAACACGGTACGATTGCATTAATCGAAGAAGGTACACCAGTCTTTGCTTTAGCAACACAAAAAGGTGTGGCGCTTAACATTCGCGGTAACGTGAAAGAAGTAGTGGCTCGCGGTGCCAACGCATGTATTATTGCAATGGAAGGCATGGAAGAAGAAGGCGACCGTTTAGTCATCCCTTCAGTACATGAACTATTAACACCACTAGTATCTGTTGTACCATTACAATTAATCAGCTATTATGCTGCACTTCACCGTCGTTGTGACGTTGATAAACCTCGTAACCTGGCAAAATCAGTTACAGTTGAATAATAAAGATTTTAAAAACCGTTCGCTTATCTATTAAATAAGCGAACGGTTTTTTATATATTAATATAACGAACCTACTTACATAATTTTTCAAATAAAATTTTAAAAAGTTTATATAAAGTTCATATTCGGCGCCTATACTATAAAAGCAACATGGAAAAAAATTATATTTATCCATTTTTTAATAGTTATAATTTATGTTCAAATGGAGAATTTGATATTTGAATATAGTTATTTAAAGGCGGATAATTTATTTCGAGGTGATCAATTTTCTAGTAATTAGAAGAGTTGAAAAGATCGGTTGATATATATTACTAAGGAGGATTTACAATGTTTTTAGCAATCAAAGAAATGAAACACGCGAAAAAACGTTTCATGATGATTGGCGCAATTATTATGCTTATCGCATGGCTTGTTTTTATTTTATCAGGATTAGGTAATGGCTTATCGTCATTAGCTGCAGCGACGATGAAAAATATTGACGGAGATCTTTTTATTTATGAAGAAGGCTCTGCTGCAACAATGATGAAAACGAAGGTAACAGGTACGATTGCCGATGATGTTGAGGGTCAATTTGGTGTCAAAGAGGCAGCGAAGTTCGGACAATCAACTGTTATCGTGAAATCGCCTGATGCGAAAGAAAAAGTAGACGTAGCGTTTCTTGGAATCGAACCAGGTAAATTTATCGAGCCAAAAGTTGTAGCAGGTAAACAAATGGCTGCAGAAGATAAGATGGGCGTCATCATTGATGAAACATTGCAAGAAAAAGGCTACGAGATTGGCGATACAATTGAAGTAACAAGCTCTAGTATTGAATTAACAGTAGTCGGCATTACTAAAGGTGAAACGTTTAACCATTTACCAAGTGTATTTGTTAACGTAGACGTTTGGCAAAGCTATGCATTTGCAGCACCAGGATCAGATAATGGTTTAGAGAGTCCAGTAGCAATGATTGCTTTACAAGGTGCAAACATTGATGCTGATAAAATCGAAAACAACTATGATGAGATTGAAACTTTTACAAAATCAGAAGCCGTAATGGGAATGCCGGGTTATAAAGAAGAAAGCGGAACAATCTATATGATGCTTGCCTTCTTATTCATCATTTCAGCTGTTATTATTGCGGTATTCTTCTATGTATTCATTTTGCAAAAAACACAGCAATTCGGTGTCATGAAAGCAATTGGTGCATCAAATAGCTTTATTAAAAAATCGATTATTTCACAAGTATTCGTGTTATCACTAATCAGCATTATTGCCGGCATTGTATTAACGTATTTAACTGCTCTTGTTTTTCCAGAGGGAATGCCGTTTAACTTAGATTTTAAAATGGTTCTTTTATACGCGCTTGTGTTATTAATTGTATCTGTTTTAGGTTCTGTTATTTCAGCTCGCCAAGTAACAAAAATTGATCCTTTAACAGCGATTGGGAGAGTGGAATAAATGACAGGTTTAGTACTAAAAAATGTAACGAAATCATTTAAAGAAGGGGACTCTACAGTGGATGCACTTAAAAATGTATCCCTTACAGTAAACCCGGGTGAGTTCATCGCTATTATCGGTCCATCAGGTTCAGGGAAAAGTACGCTTTTATCGATTGCTGGGGCATTACTTCAGCCTTCAACAGGTGAAGTACTTGTTAATGGTACAAATATCGGCAAGATGAAGGAAAAAGATTTATCGGCTTTTCGTTTAACAGATGTTGGATTCATTTTACAAACATCAAACTTAATTCCGTATTTAACGGTGTTAGATCAGTTATTACTAGTACGTAAAATGAAAGGCAAAGTATCAGCAGAAGATACGAAATTTGCGAAAACATTACTAACGGAATTAGGATTAGGTGACAAGTTCAACAAATTCCCGAATGAGTTATCTGGTGGGGAACGTCAGCGTGTTGCGATCGCTCGTGCATTTGTGAATAATTCAAATATCATTTTAGCTGATGAACCGACAGCAAGCTTAGATTCTAAGCGTGCATTCGAAGTCGTAAAGCAAATCCGAAAAGAAGTTAAAGAACGCAACAAAGCTGCTGTCATGGTAACCCATGACGAACGTATGCTAGAGTTTTGCGATAAAGTGTATCGTATGGAAGATGGACTGTTAACTCTGGAAGGATAATCAAATTATATTTAACCGTATTTAAAGTAAACTCATACTTTAAATACGGTTTTTTTTATTTTCATAAATGCTGAAGATTAACCATACGACTAACTATACTCAGTGAAAGGTGATAACGATGTGGTTACTAGGCTTTTTATGGACTTCTTCAGGCATATTCATTGGTGGCATGATCGCATGGCTTTTTAAAGGAATCAAGCAAAGGGCAAATATTATTTATGCGCTTTGTACAGGAGTTATTCTGGGCTTGATCAGTTTTGAAATTCTTCCTGAAGCGATTGAATCAGGCGGTTGGTTAAGTACGATTATTGGATTTGTTATAGGGATGATGGTATTCACAGTACTGCATGGTAGTTCGCACTTTAAACAAGGTAAGGAAAGTTATAGTAAAGAGAAATACTATATTCGTACTGGCCTATTATTAATGCTTAGTTTCGCGGTTCACAATTTTCCGATTGGAATAACATTAGGGGCCAACCAAGAACCTGTTCTTACAAAGGCTTTACTACAAACACTTTTATTTCATAGTATTCCCGAGGGAATAATTTTGTTTATCCCTTTAATATTAGCAGGGTTAAATATATTTACAGTTTTATTAATTTCCTTTCTCGTATCGGTGCCAGTAGCTTTAGGTGTATTTATCGGTAGTTTTCTTAGTATTGTTCATCCGCTATTAAACACCGCCTTCATGAGTTTTGCTATGGGGATGATCTTTATAGTTACCGTATCGGAAATCTTATATCCGGCACTCAATAACTCATCCGTATTCAAAATTTTATGCTGTACACTTATAGGTTTTGGAGTAATCGGATATTATCTTCACTTACTTTAAAGTTTTAATATTGGAACATTGCCTTCACTTTATTTGGAAAATTATGTACAATTATATGTTAAAATACTAGAAGCAATTACTAGCAAAAGGGGGGATTATCCATGTTCGATATAAAAAACTACGATACCTTCAAGAAAATTGAAGCAATCAATAAAGGTTGGTCGGATGATAAAAAGTTCTATATTGAAACAGTTACAAATGGGAAATTGCTGCTGCGCATATGTGACATGGCGGAGTATGATAAAAAGAAAAGTGAATATGAAATCATAAAGCGTTTAGCTGATCGGGGCTTGCCCGTTTCACGACCTGTCGATTTTGGAGTTTGTGACAACGGTAAAAGTGTTTACTCAATTTTCGTATGGTGTGACGGTGAAGATGCGGAGAAAGTATTACCTAACCTGACAGAAGTGGAACAGTATTCACTAGGGGTGAAATCAGGGCAAATACTGAAAGAGATTCACAGTATTCCTGCACCAGCAGAGCAGGAAGATTGGGGATCACACTTTAACCGTAAAGCAGACAGTAAAATCAGACTTTACCAGGATTGTGATGTGAAAATAGAGGGGGACGATAAAATCATTCGATATATCGAAGAGAACAGACACCTCCTTGAAGGCAGAGAGCAAAATTTCCATCATGGCGATTACCATGTTGGAAATATGGTTATTTCTCCTCAGAAAGAGCTGTATGTAATTGACTTTAACCGCAGTGATTTTGGAGACCCGTGGGAAGAATTTAACCGGATTGTATGGAGTGCAACTGCCAGTCCATCTTTTGCTACAGGGCAGCTTAACGGATATTTTAACGGAACACCGCCGATGGAATTTTTCTCGCTTCTTGCTTTTTATATTAGCAGTAATATGCTATCATCCATTCCTTGGGCTGCAAATTACAGTGAACATGATTTAAATATAATGAAAAATCAGGCAAAAAACGTTTTGCAATGGTTTGATGGCATGAACAATCCTGTACCGACCTGGTATAGAAGAGAATTAAATTCGGTCGATTTACAACGTGAAAGCTAATGGACAGTAAAAAGAATAGAACGGAGATGAAAAGATGGGAAAAGAATTTTGGATTCCATTACTTGCCTCTTTTGCAACAATAGCTGTTTTATATTTTATCGGTTATGTAGCTAACTTAGATTTTCTGATTTTTAAAATTTCCCTCTCATATACGGAGATTGCTTTACTGCCAATCTTTGTAGGTGCAGCAGTAGGAATAATAACTGAACGGATGCTCAAAAGGAAAGCAGGGGAAGTTAAATGATTGCCTATTATTACGACCAGCTTCATACATGGGGAAAAGAAGATGAATACTTTATGGAGCTTCTACAATTATCAAAAGCTAAAAAAATTGCCGATCTAGGCTGCGGTACTGGGCGGGTAACGATTGAACTGGCAAAGACCGGCTATGAAGTGACTGGAATCGACCCTAATGAAGAAGCCGTTCATAGAGCTCAAAGTAAGGAAAATGCTGAATTGGTTTCATGGATCATTGGTGATAGTAAGAGCTTAACAATTAATTCATATGATGCAGTTACCATGACAGCGAATGTGGCACAGGTTTTTATTACAGAAGAGAGCTGGAGTAATGTTTTACAGGATGTATTTACAGCTTTAAAGCCTGGCGGACAATTTATTTTTGATGCACGGAACCCCCAAGCAAGAGCATGGGAAGAGTGGCAAAAAGATGAGACAGTAGACCAGCTTCAAGATATCTATACCCTAGACCTGTTGCTGTATTGGGATGAATATGAAGGGTTAGATCGAAATGTTTTTACGTTTTATGAAAAGATTAAAAATGTTAATACAGGTATTACGCACGAAGCAAAGGTCCAGTTAATTTTTCGAAGCCTAGAGGAAATTTCATCCGCACTTAAAAAGGCAGGCTTTACAACTGTGAACGCTTATGAAGACTTTACGTTTCAAACAGCTACAAATCAGGCAAAGTCGTTTATATTTCATTGTGTAAAATGAGTTGAATGCAAAAGCTGAAGAAAGAGTAGGAGGAATTTTTTGGTTAGTATACTGGAAAATATTTCTCGAATTTCTGGAGCCATTCTCCTATTATGTGGAATATATTTTTATTGGCATTTCAGGAAAATGAAGAAAGAAAAAAAGTTAACATCAACTGAACGTGTAATCTACATGATTACGCAAATCACATTGTATATATGTGCGGGGAGCTACCTTCTATTGTTTTTAAATAAATAAATTAAAAGTGCTGGTTATTTCAAATCCTGTTACTGTACGGGATTTTTTTAAATTTATAGAATCTTTTTTTCCTGTTGTTACGTACGATTAAAGAGGAAAGGAAATGGAGGCTAAGAAAGATGGAGAAGACGAAAAAATTGATGGCCGGCGTATCAGCAACTGCGCTTACATTAAGTTTGGCTGGCTGCGGTACTTCAAGCAGTTTACCCCCAAAGCCTACAGACCAAAGCTGCCGGGATTGGGACTGGTCGGAAGAAGAAGGCGTATGGCGATGTGACGAGAGCCGTTCAGGACATTACGGCGCCTACTATTATGGGGGTAGATATTTCAATAATAGATCTGCACTAAATAGTGACAGCAGCTACATAAATTATAAAAACAGCGATAGCTTTAAGGCCGCAAAGACCAGTTCAGGTTTTGGCAGTGGCACTAAAAGCTTCGGGGGATAGGAGAGACAAAATAGAATGAATGGGTATTTGAATTTTTTATCATATCTGGGCGTGTCATTAGGTTTATTAATTATCGGTATGGTGCTGTTTGCGCTCAGTACACCGAAAATTAAAGAGTTTCAGTTAATTGCACAAAGGAATGTCGCAGCCGCAATGTTAATGGGCGGTAAAGTAGTGGGTCTGGCAATCGTATTAGGTGCAGCGGCAGAGTATTCAATATCATTAATGGATATGGCTATTTGGGGTGTGATTGGAATTGTAGCGCAGGTAATAGTGTTTTTCCTGGCTGAAATTATAACAATCCGCTTCAGCATTCAAAAGGCGATTGAGGAAGATAACCGTGCAGTCGGAACAATGTTATTATCGTTATCAATTGCAGTCGGGTTGATAGTTGCGAAATGCATATCTTATTAATTTAAGGAGCGGAAACGATGAAGCGGTTAATTTACTATGTTGAAAAAGGAAATGGTCATTATGAGCCGTTTTATGAATATACGGAAACAAATGTAGGGATCGATGAATTTTACGCAAGGCAGCTTTGCACGTATTTTATTATGCGCGGTACACAGTATGAGCTTGTATCGAATGAGATGGAAGAAGATGTGGAAGTCCTTGTGCTAAAGGAGATGGGCCGCAATTTATCCGGTGAGGATGAGAAAAACTTTCGTGAGCGGGGTATACATATCGAGTTTAGAAGCCCAAACGAACGTGAAAATTATCGTCTGTTGTCACGTATTCCTTGTGATACGCATTTTGAAGTGATCCGCTATTTACTGAAAAACGTAGTAGATATACCATCGATTGGACAAATGCTTGTTACTTCAACAGAGATTGATGAAGATCGTGGTGTCTACGTGATTTATGTTACCGAGATGAAAGTGAGCTGAGCAATCCATGACGAACAGCGAGCGCAGGAAATTTTATGCAAGTATTGACCGGTTTTGGGCCGATTTATATAACGAGGAATATGCTCTCTATGACGTTTATGAAGTAACAGAAGAAGAAGTAGAAAAAATTCGCATAGCTACTGAATGTGCAGGGAAAATCTTTTTTAAAACAGCCCATTTATTACGCAATCTTCCGGATGAAGCACTGATTGAAATGGGCTATCCAGAAGAAACGATTCCTATTCTGCGCCTGAAAACACTGGAAGCGGAAAGTGTTATTGCGCGTTTTGATTTTATTGCTCATAATGGCGGCTATAAATGTATTGAAATGAATGCTGATACACCTACGTTCATCAAGGAGTTATTTGTTGTAAACGGTCAAATCTGTAAAGCATTCGGCATGGAAAATCCGAATAATGAAATGGAAGAGATGTTAAAAAGCATGGTGAGGAAAAGTGTTGCCCAAAGTATATTTTCCCCTGATGCACATATCGTTTTTACCGCACACGATGATAATATAGAAGATTATTATACTACTCTTTACATAATGCAATTTGTGCCCGGAGCAAAGTTTACTCCTTTACACCAATTGCAAATACAGAAGGGTGTCGGGTTGTTCGATGAGGATGGAAAGCGGATCGACTTGCTGTATCGTCCAACATTTCCGATAGAAAATTTAATTCAGGACGAAGATGATGCGCAGAATCGAATAGGATTGTGGCTAATGGAACTGGTAGAGCAGGATTTGCTGACAATCCTTAACCCACCCTCGGCATTTTTATTGCAAAACAAAGCAGTACAAGCCATCATCTGGGGCTTGCACGAAGAACGAAATGCATTTTTTACGACGGAAGAGCATGAATGGATTGCCGAATATTTTTTGCCGACCTATTTGGAAGATAGCCTGTTTATCGAAAAAGGAATCCGCTATGTAAAGAAACCCGTATTTGGCCGGGAGGGAGATACGGTAGAAATATTTGATGAAGACGGACAGCTTATAAAAGAAGATATCCATAAATCGTATCATCACTATCCAAAAGTGTACCAGCAATTCATCGAGCAGCCGAAAACAACTTTCCGAAGCGAAAAGGGAAGACAAACAGGTGAATTGCTGGTCGGCAGTTTTTTAATAAGCGGAAAGCCGGCAGCAATAGGGTTGCGTGTTGGCGGGATGATCACAAACAATTTATCGTATTATTTACCGATTGGAATGTAAGTTAAGGGGTGTCACATAACTTGAGCAATCATTCTATTGCTAATTTATCGTTTATAATTTGCGCGGTTATTTTATTAAATAATGTAATGGTCTTTGTATTAAATACCGAAATATCCAAGGCAACATTTAATCTGTCGATACTTTTAATGGTTATTTTATTTTTGAATGGTGTAGTGCATAAGAAAAGGGCCAGTAAATAAAACTGGCTGGGACAGATGCATTTTAAGTTTGTCCCAGCCGCCACAATATTAGAAAAGTAAATCCGATATTACTTGGATAATTAACAGGAAAAATATAATAGGAAGCAAAATCTCAACCCATTTCCCTTTTAGATAAGGAATGATTTTTAGACCGATATGGGAGCCAACAATCGATCCGACAGCTACAGGAACAGCAACACCCCAATTAACGATGCCATAGAACAGGTAAAATAAAAAAGCAGTTGTGCAGCTTGCAAACATTAAAAAACGAGTCATTTCTGCAGCCATTACATAGCTGACTTGTTTCTTCAGAAAATATGTAATGTTTAGCAGTGCAGAACCTGTTCCAAGCCCACCATCATAAATACTAATAAAAAAAGGTGCAATTAAATTAGTTTTCTTTTCGATGTCGGACTGCTCATTAATAACTTCTTTCTTTTTACTTTTAATAAGAAAAAAGAACATTACGATTAAAACAATACATGCAACAATATTCATCGTATGTTCCGCCAATCTTGTTGCTAAAAATGCCCCGCTTATACCGCCAATTGCTGCAATCAGCATAAATGGAATCATTTTTTTCAGTTGTACTCTTTTTTTCAACGTCAGAACAATAACCGTCGAAAATGAAGATATGCCTGTTGCAAATTTATTAATTGCGACAGTCGCATGAATCGGAATGCCGACTAACAATAAGGAAGGAAGCAATACGAATCCTGCAGCCCCAAACATGACCCCTACAATGGAAGCAAGTATGCCGATTGCGAATAAAATGAGCCCATCTATGGATAGCCACTCTATAAATAAGTTCTCCAAACAAATCCCCCCTACTCACAAAATACTGCTATACTACTCATAAAACAAATATATATATTTTGTATATTCATAAATTTAAGTTATGAGTGGGTGAGGAAATGAATTTACATACGCTACGAATTTTCACAAATGTTGCAAAACTGGGCAGTATTACTGAAGCAGCGAAACTCCTGCATATCAGTCAGCCGGCTGTAACTATACAAATACGCAAACTTGAACGAGAAATCGGAGTGAAACTTATAGAAGGAAAGGGAAGGGGTATTCAGCTTACTTATGAAGGTGAATTTCTTTATGAGCAGGGCTTGCGGTTATTTCATTTGGAAGAACAGATTGATGATAAATTTAAATCCTTTTTGGAAAAGAAAGAGAATATAAAAATCGCTTCGTCTTATATTTCAACCAATTATATTTTGCCGCCAATCATTGCGGGATATAAATCAAAAAATCCAAATATCGATATGTATGTATCGCTTGGAAATGTACAGTCTGTGGAGCGTCATGTTCTTGATTATAAAGTTGATTTTGGTTTTGTCGTGCAAAGTAATATTGGCCATGAAGATTTATCCTTTGAAAAAATACTGGATATTTCGTTTTGGTTTGTTGTCCATCCAGCACATCCATTAGCAAATAAAAAAGTATCGATTTTTGAGCTAAGTGAGCATGATTTTATTTATAGGGAGCGAGGCAGTTCAACACTGGATTTAATGGAGGCTATTTTTTATACGCATAATTGCCCGTTACCGAGATTTGGCTTACAAATAGAAGGTGTACTGGAATCGATTAAAGTTGTGGAAGCCGGTTATGGAATGGCAATCGCACCAGCATGCAGTGTTAAGGAAAAACTATTGCAAGGCAGCATTGCACGCGTCTTTGTCAATCAAGTGGAAATCAGCCAGAGCTTGTTTTGCTGTACAAGAAAAGTGGATAAGGTGAAGCATCCGTTTATTCAATATTTGAAAATGAATCTGGGCAATTTAGAAATTTAAAAGGTTCTTTTTAAGAATAAAAACAAGTAAAAAAATTTTTTGAAATAGTAATCGCTTACAAAATTGACATACCCCTAATGATGGAATAATCTGAAAATATAACGTCTGGGGGTGTGTATAAATGAAGTTTTTATCCAAACCTAAGCCATTTAAAGAAATTATTCCGAAAGTGCTTCAAGTGATCTTGAATATTGGTTTAACAGTATTGGCGTTAACTCTTTGTGTCATGCTCATCATCGAAATGGTCGAGCTTTTAAAGTTTATATTTAACGGGCAAAAGCATGAATACAAATACTTACTGGCAAAAATTCTAGTATTCTTCCTGTATTTCGAGTTTATCACGATGATTGTGAAATACTTTAAAGAAGACTATCATTTCCCGCTTCGTTATTTTATGTATATCGGAATTACGGCCATGCTCCGTCTCATTATTGTCGAACATGATTCGGCAATGGATACACTCATTTTTGCAGGGGTAATCCTGATTTTAATTATTAGTTACTATATTATTAATATTACACCAAGAGAGCGGCCTATCAGAAAAACATAAACTTCAAGTTATTAAAAAAGGCTAATCAAATAGATTAGCCGTCCAGCTGATACCGGTTATAATTAATCCCCTGTTAATTGATTTTCTCAACGTTCAACTGCCACTTTCCGTTCGCGTCTTTTGAAACAGCCATTTTTACGTTAATATCTTCGAACAAAATGACTCCTTCTTTATAGATCATTATTGCAATAGTCACAGCATTTAAATACCGTACATCTCTGTAGGAAGCCAAATATTTAACAGTGGTATTATTTGTTAGTGTTTTGATTTTTTCCATTGAAGTTTCTTTAGAAATACCTAGTTGCTCAAAGTCATTGAGCAGGTTGTTCTGGTTAAAGAAATACAGTTCGCCATTTGCAGCTTTCACAAGCATATTTGCAAATTGAGAACGTTTAATCGGTGTACTTGGTTTGAAATTTCCGTCGTCGTAACCACTTAAAATTCCGGTTGTTTGAAGTGTCGCGATTTCCTGTCCCCAAGGATACGTAAAGTTTTTTCCATCGAATATGTCAGATGGGGAAGCGCCACTTTCTTTGTAGCTTTGCAATTGAATTAATGGAATTTCATATGCTTTTATAATTACACCGGCAAATTGTCCACGCGTTAAAGGTTGGTTAATACCGAATGCCCTCGCAGAGGAAGAAGTATCATTCACATAATACCCGCGCATAATCCCGTTCCAGTCCAGCTTATTAATGTAAGGATAAAATTGATCTGTCTTTGGCACATCAATAAAGTTCGCACCACTATACCATTCCGTATACTCAATCTCTTTTAAGCGGTCATCCAATACTTTTGCAAGTATACTTGCCACTTGGCCACGCGTAATATTTTCATATGGTCTAAATTGAGGCAATGTCCGGCTAATTGCTTTTTGGTCTAATAAATACTGAACAGAGGGATAAAAGTTGTCCGATTCTTTGACGTCTTTGTAATGAACAGTCGCAGCATTGACGTTCGTTCCGATCGCAAACATCAAGCCTAGTGCAATACTAATGGAGGCAATCGTTTTTCTCATTTTTTCAACTCCTTTAAATAAATTTATAGTATTTCAACCTAAAAGATAACATTATAAGGAAATTATTACAACGAACTATAAAAGTAGCGGGATTTTAATAGAGGGTGGGACATAACCCAAAAATGCCTTTTTTCTCTGAGAGAAAAAGGGCATTTTTTGCTGTGCGTTAAAAATTGATTTCTATTCCAGGTCGGACGCTTTCCGCGGGCGTGAGGCCAACAGGATGTTGGTCACAAAAGCGTTAAGCCTAAAGATTATAGTTAAGAAATCCCTTCACTCCATGTAGACTGCATCGTATGATTGGCCTTTTTCTTGTCCAGCATTCTTACATATATATTATTTGATAAAAGCGCAATGATAATCAACACTGTTCCGACAATATCAAACACCGTTACCGCATTCCCCTGAATAATAGAAATGAATAGTGTTGTGACAGGAACGAAATTGATGAACAGTAATGCATTTAAAGGTGACAAGTAGTTGACGCCAATGTTCCAGCCCAATAATGCAATGACACCCGGGAAAATAATCATAAACAGTAAGTGTGGACCTACTGCAACTACATCGTTTACAGCTGGCACAGATAAAGTGCCGAACATTGTCGCACCTAAAGTAACGAATAATGCGGTTACGGTTCCAAGTAAACAGCTCAATGTAGAATAGCGCAAAGCAGACCAATGACTGAACTCATTGGCGCCCATTGTATAAATCACCCATCCGACGACAGCGATAAAGATGAAAAGGGAAGGGATAAACTGACCTGTCGTGCCTAAAAATGCCTGAAGATCGCCTTTTGTTATAACTAATACCGCACCGATAAATGATAATAATACACATAGTAATGTAAACAGCGATGGACGGTGTTTAAAAATCATCCATGAGATGACAATCGAAATCATCGGCATAAGTGATTCCATAATAGAGGCCGTCATAACACCGGATTGTCCGAGTAAATCCTCGCCCCAGAAAATAAGCAAATTATAAACTGTAAAGGCCATCGTACCGAAAAACCAAAGCTGCAGGCCTTTTCCTTCCATACGGAAAGCTCTCTTTCCTTCCTTCCATAACAGCAGTGCAATTAAAATAATCGTCACTGCGCCATATCTAAAAATGGTGAAGTAGAATGGATCTATATGTTTAAATGCACCATGGGCTACCGGAAACATTGCCCCCCATGATACTGCAGCTATAAAACATAGAATAGAACCGATTAGAACATTATTTTTCAACCTTTATTAACCTCATTTCACTAAATAGTCACGATTACTATCTTACAATTGTATAACTATCTCGTAAAATGAATAAAAGTTATCATTAATATCAGTATTTGAGATACCATGTTAAAGTAATAGGAACAGGAAAAGGAGACTGGATGCATCGTGGAATTTAAAGACTTGGAAATTTTCCAACTTGTTGCCGAGAAGGGAACAGTTACGGAAGTAGCGAAAGAATTAAATTATGTCCAATCGAATATTACATCAAGAATACAAAAACTTGAAGTAGAATTGAACACGCCATTATTTAACCGACATAGACGAGGGATGACTTTGACACCTGAAGGAAAAAATTTGTTATCTTATAGTAAGAAAATATTGCTATTAACGGAGGAAATGAAAAGAGCCGTTCTTAATAAAAATGAACCAATCGGAAAGCTTGAAATAGGTACGGTCGAAACGGTCTACCATTTACCGAATATATTAACTTCCTATATGAAAAGTTATCAAAGTGTCGATTTGTCATTAATAACAGGGGTAACAGAGAAATTGGAGCAAAAAGTACTGGATTATAAATTGGATGGAGCGTTTATAACCGCATCGAATATTCATCCGGATCTTGAGTCATATGAAGTATTTGATGAAGAGCTTGTATTAATTTCAAACTCACCTCATCTGAAGTTGGGAGAATTAGAAGGCATCCCGTTCCTATGTTTCAGAAAAGGCTGCGGATACCGGGCACGTCTGGAAACATGGTACCAGGATCAAAATATCAGTCCTCAAAAAGTGATGGAGTTTGGTACACTGGAAACGATTATACGCAGTGTTTCAATGGGACTAGGGGTTTCATTTGTCCCAAAGTCAGCTGTTGCACATCTGGAGCAGAGCGGGACTATTTATTGTCACTCATTGCCAAGTGAGTATAGTAAAGTAAAGACGGTCTTTATTAGGAGAGCGGATTCCTATTTGACGGCAACGATTGAAAAGTTTATTGAAACAATTCAACATAATAGACAAATCGTATAAAAGGAACAAAACTTCCCACATTAGGAAAACTAACTTAAAGAAAAATAGTGAGGTGAACAGATGAGTAACCAGCTATCTGAATTTCAAATTTCCTTAAAGGAGATTCATTATTTATCACCAAAAGTAAATCAGGGGCTTGAGTTAATATTTGTTGTTGAAGGGCAGATTACTGTTGAGACAGATAGCCATTTTTATGAATTAAATGAACTTGATTTATTGGTTATTAATCGGAACGAACTCTTTCAGATAAAGGGAAATCCTGATAATTATGTGCTCAGTCTAACAATTTCGGATACATTTATCGACCGATTTTATAAAAATTACCGTGATAATCGCTTTGAATGCTACTCAAAGGAAGTGCATATGGGGCGCGAAAAAATGCTTAATAATCTTCGTAAGTGGCTTATTAAGTTAATTATTTCCTATTACCGTCAAGATGAAAGCCACCAAATTGAGTTTCAAAAATATTTATGTGATATCTTGCTTACGCTCATACGCGGCTTTAAGAAAAAAGGGAGCTCCTCAGAAAAATTGGATACAAATGATCAGCGGCTTATGCAAATTATCGATTACTTGGAAAGAAATTATGATCAGCCGATTACGTTGGAGGAAATGGCCCGAAAATCCTATTTGTCGACAGCTTATTTATCCCGTTATTTTAAACAAAAGATGAATATGGGGTTCAGTCGTTATTTAATGACAATCCGTCTAAAGCATAGTGTAAAAGATTTACTCTATACGAATGATACGGTATCACAAATCTCGATGAATAATGGATTTCCCAACACGAAATCATTTACGACCCTTTTTAAAGAAAACTATGGGATGACACCGCATGTCTATCGGGAGAAACATCCTGTAGAGAAGAAGGATTCATTTAAAGAGTACCCGCTGGAAGATGCGGAACAGCCAGTACATTCACCTGAAATTTTAGGCAAGTTAGGGGTTATTTTAAATACACTTGATCAATCGTATAAAAATACGCAATCGAAATTTGAAGAATTGTCATTGGATATAACAGCACCTGGCAATATTCCTATTTCAAGGCCCAAACATATGGTTATTGCGCATGAGTTGAAGGAATTACAAAAGGAAAATATCCGTGCACAAATTTTAATGGCGAAAAGAGAAATCGGGGTAGATTTTGTAGGAATCAGTAATTTACTAAAGGGAGAAGCGATTTCAGCTGAGATTGAAACAGATGAAATTATCCCGACAAGTTCACAATATTTTAAAACCGATATTGCCCTGGAATTTTTAAAGCAGCAAAACTTGGCACTTTTCGTAAGAATTGATTATCAGGAATTATCGATGGATGAAGAAAATTATCTCAGAAAGCTGGAGCATTTTTTGAAGCATTGTCTGCAATTATATGGTGGTTCCTATTTAAGCGCCTGGCATTTTCTCTTTTATGAACCATACAATACTATCGTGGCAGCAGATGAGCTAAAACGGGTTTATTTTAGGTTATACCATTTGATAAAAGGCATTGTACCGGATATTCATGTCGGTATGTTTTTACCTTTTTCCTTTGAAAAGGAGAAGACAAGCGAAGCGCATATATGGCTGTTAAAAGAGGCGGAATTTGTAGATTTTATAGGGTATCATTCGAATCAAAATGATGTTGTAGATTTTAAAGAGTTGAACGATGACCGCTTTTTCCTGACAAAAGATTATTTAAAAGAAAAAACAGAAAAAATAAAAGCGTATTTAAAGAAGAATGGAATTAAAAAGCCGCTTCATGTCATTTCATGGAATACTCTTTCCGGAAATACACGCCTGACAAACGGCCGCTTTTTCCGCGCAGCATTAGTATTGGAAAATATGCTGGACATATCAGATGAGGTGGAATCAGTAGGTTTTTGGATTAATACGGTTGTACATGAAAGTGAGAGTGACGGCCAACGTATCCGGATTGAAGGGCTAGAACTTTTCCATTATTTTGATGGAAAAAGACCGGCATATTTTGCGTTAATGTTTGCAAAAAGGCTAAACGGTAAGATTGTTGCCCAAGGACCTGATTACATGATGACAAAAAATGAACGTGGGTATCAGTTAGTGCTCATGAACAGTAAAACCGTGAATCCTTATTATTTAATTGAGGAAACGTTTTTGCAAATGTTCAATAAGGACTTATTTGTGAAAATTAAAGGAATGGAGCCTGGCGAATATCAAGTGCGAAAATACACGTTTGACCGTGAGCATGGCGCACTTTATACAAATTGGATTGATTTGAATAGCCGCTATGGATTGGATATGGAAGTCATTGATTATATTAACAGGTCAAGCTATCCTCAACTTGAAATTTTTGATGAAAAAATTATAAGTGATTGGTCTTTTTATTCATACTTAACGGTGAATGCCATTCATTTTTTTGATATAAGAAAAGCTGTTTTATAAAAAGATTGTTGCGAACGATACGCAGCAGTCTTTTTTTATTTAAGTAAAAAATTGACGGTATATTTTTGCTACTCCAATTGTTTCCGTAAAAAATATACAGACTCGTATACATGTTATACGCAAATAATAACTTTTTGACATATAGATTTCTGTATAAACTAAAGACATGAAGTATTGATCAGGCTTTAACGGCTAAAGAATATTCTCGAGAAAATAAATCATTATTGTTAATTGTTAAAGCGTTGTTGAAATATTTCTTTTAATACTAAGGAGTATGATTAAAAGAGATTTGAAGACATTATAATTACGCGGGAAATTTTATAGGAGGATTATTATGAACACATACAAAGGTACGAATAAAATGATCATCGGAATTGTATTCGGTGTTATTACATTCTGGTTATTTGCTCAAGCAATGGTAAACGTTGTACCAGCTGTTCAAGAGGATTTAGGCATTTCGCTTGGTACGATTAATATAGCGATTAGTTTATCGGCATTATTCTCAGGAATGTTTATCGTAGCGGCAGGTGGTCTTGCTGACAAAATAGGTCGTAAAAAAATAGCGGTCATCGGTTATTGGCTAAGTATTCTTGGTTCACTCTGTTTAGTATTGGCGCAAGGTGCTGTTTTATTAATAATCGGCCGAATTATTATCGGTCTTTCAGCTGCATTTATTATGCCATCTACAATTGCTTTAATCAAAGCTTACTTTGAAGGCGCGGACCGTCAAAGAGCATTAAGCTACTGGTCAATTGGTTCATGGGGAGGTTCCGGTGTTGCATCATTTGCAGGTGGTGCCATTGCGACTTCATTAGGGTGGAGATGGATTTTCATCTTCTCGATTGTATTCGCTCTAGTTGGTCTGTTTTTATTAAAAGACACACCTGAAAGTAAACAGGAGTCTTCAGGAAAATTCCGTTTTGACTACGTCGGTCTAGGCATTTTTATTGTCACAATGGTTGCATTAAATATTTTAATTACGTATGGTGCAGACTTTGGTTGGACAAGCGGCATTTCCTTAATTTTAATGGCAGTAACAGTAATTGGATTAATTACATTCATTCGAGTAGAGATGAAAAAAGAAGTTGTACTAATCGACTTTGCAGTATTTAAAAACAAAGCCTATACAGGTGCAACGGTATCGAACTTTTTACTTAATGCAATAGCGGGTACATTAGTAGTAGCCAATACGTATGTGCAGGTAGGACGTGGATTTAATGCTTTCCAATCAGGCTTACTTTCCCTTGGCTATTTAGTGACGGTACTGGCAATGATCCGTGTAGGGGAGAAAATACTTCAACGTGTTGGTGCTAAAAAACCGATGATTTGGGGTGGAATAATTACTACGGTCGGTGTTGCATTAATGGGATTAACATTCTTGCCGGATGTAGCGTATACAATCGCGGTATTCGTAGGATTTGCTTTATTCGGTCTTGGCTTAGGTATTTATGCAACACCGTCAACAGATACATCTGTATCCAATGCACCTTCTGACAAAGTTGGGGAAGCGGCAGGTGTATATAAAATGGCAAGTTCTTTAGGTAGTGCGTTCGGTGTAGCCATTTCCATGACAGCATACGGCGCGGCATCTGCAAACGGCAACCTGGAAATCGCCGCAACAACAGGGATCATCATTAACGTCATATTCGGTGTCCTTTCCATCCTATCAGTTTTATTCCTAGTTCCAAAAAACGCGGGGAAATCAGTCGATTAATTTAAATGATGTAAACGCCTTGTCAAAGGCGTTTACATCATTTTCTTCAAAATTTAAGTTCAGGAGTGGTAACCATGAAACAAAAACTAATGGAGATGCTGGAACTTCGTAAAGATGAAATGATTCAAATCCGGAGACATTTACACCAGCATCCTGAAATATCGTTTCAAGAAGAAAAAACTGCACAGTACATTCTCGACTTTTATAAAGGAAAAGATGTAGAAGTTCATTCAAATGTCGGAAATGGCTACGGAATTATTGTAACGATTAAAGGCGGGAAGCCAGGCAAAAATATCGGGCTTCGCGCAGACTTCGATGCATTGCCGATTACCGAAGAAGCCGATGTTCCATTCAAATCTGTTAATGAAGGAGTAATGCACGCATGCGGCCATGACGGACATACCGCATATTTACTTGTATTGGCCGATTGTTTGATCGAATTGAAAGATGAGATACCAGGGACAATTAAAATTATTCATCAGCATGCAGAAGAAGTTCCGCCAGGCGGTGCGAAAAGTATCGTAGAGTCAGGGCTGCTCGATGATTTAGATAATGTTTTCGGGATTCACTTGCTGCCAATGGGCCCCGCAGGATTTGTCGGTTATAATTCTGGTTTTGCCTTCAATGGGCGTGCCTACTTAAAACTGAAAATTCAAGGACGCGGCGGACATGGCTCCTCACCACATTTGGCAAACGATGCGATTGTTGCCGGTGCACACTTTGTCACTGCTGTGCAAACAATTATTAGCCGCCGTTTAAGCCCCTTTGATATCGGTGTTATTACAATTGGTTCCTTCGACGGTAAAGGGACATTTAATGTGATTAAAGATAGTGTAGAACTTGAAGGCGATATTCGCTATATGACGATAGAAACGAAGGAAAAAATTGAAGTGGAAGTAAAAAGATTAGTAAGAGGTTTGGAAGAAGAATTCGGTGTCACTTGTGAGTTGACGTATGAAAACGACTATCCGCCATTATACAATGACCCTGAATTAACAGCGAAAGTAGCAGGATATTTAGTAGGGGCGAATGATCCGATTATTACAGAGGTGAAGGAAGTGCCGCCAATGTCACCATCTGAAGACTTTGCCTATTATGCAGAGAAGTTCCCGTCTTGCTTCTTCTATATTGGTTGTTCACCAAAAGGAGTAGAAAAACCTTATTACAATCATCATCCAAAATTCGATATTGACGAAGATGCGCTTCTGGTCGCGGCTAAAGCGGTCGGACATGTCGTATGCGGCTATTATGAAGAAAATTAATAATAAAAAGGAGTTTCGGATTCATACCGAAACTCTTTTTTTTGGACAAATCCCTCTACCGAACATCTCATGTAACAAATGTATATACTAATTTGATGCATAAGAACGAGTGAGAAAAGGATGTGTTCAAGTGCTTAACGAGTGGCATGCAGAAGTGGAGGAAGTGTACGATCAAATGGTTGCTTGGAGAAGGCATTTGCATGAGAACCCTGAACTGCCATTTCAAGAGGTACAAACGGCCAGAATGGTAGGGGATATTTTAGCAGGTTATGGAATTAAAGTGCAACGGAATATTGGCGGGCATGGCGTTGTCGGAATTTTAAAAGGGGGAAAAACAGGGCCGACGATTGCATTAAGAGCTGACATGGATGCGTTACCCATTCAACAGAAAAATGACGTACCCTATAAATCCCAGGTCCCGAATGTTATGCATGCATGCGGTCACGACGCACATACAGCAACATTGCTTGGGGTAGCAAAAATACTAAGTAAATATGAAGATCAACTCCATGGGAAGGTTAAATTTATATTTCAACCAGCGGAAGAGCAATTTCCGGGGGGAGCGATTCAAATGTTAGAAGAGGGTGTGCTCGAAGGGGTAGATGCAATCTTTGGAAATCATGTCCTATCTTCCGTCCCATTAGGAAACTTTACGGTACCAAAAGGGAGTGCTACCGCTTCCAGTGACTATGTAAAAATTAGAATAATCGGTAAAGGCGGACATTCTTCCGCTCCTCACACTTCAGTCAATCCAATTGTGATTGGCACACAAATTATAACTCAAATCCATTTGTTAATGAGTCAAAAACTTGATCCGGTACAACCGGTAGTGGCAGCAATTACTGTGTTCAACTCCGGGGGTACAATAAATGTGATTCCCGAAGAAGCTACAATTGAGGGGACAGTTCGTACATTTAACCAGGAACAACAGGAAAATGTCCAAACACTTTTAACACATATTCTTAATAATGTCACAGTAACTTATGGTGCTACTTATGAGATGGAATATACAAGAGGATATCCGCAATTAGTCAATACCGAGAAAGAAACAAAAGTTGTAAGAGATTTGCTTGATAATATTAACCATTTAAATGTCGTTGAGATGCCCCCCATTATGGCAAGTGAAGATTTTGCATATTATTTGCAACAAGTTCCCGGAGTATATTTTTATACTGGTTCAGCTACAGATGCCCCCACTACACAATTTCCTCATCACCATCCAAAATTTAATATCGATGAACAGGCAATGAAAAACTCGGCGAAAGGATTTTTAAGTATTGTACATTATTACTTAGTTCCAGACGATGCCTGACAAAATTCTCATTATATCGATTTATTTTGAAACCATTTCCAAAAGAATGCGGTATATAGGGAAAGGGGGAATAATATGAAATTTCTTCTAATCGGTACAGGGTTGTCTTTAATAGGAATTTTGCTTTCTATTATTATTTGGGATGTTCATATGATTTCCACTATAACGAGCGGGATTGGTTTTATCTTTTTTATTGTGGCATGCATTTTTTCCGGGGCATTCGTCAATGGTGACCGAATGCAGGCAAACACGGCAATGGAAACGAAAGAAAGCTGGATTCAAAGAAATACGATTGCATTGTGTTCTCTTAATATGGCAATTCCTAACTTCGCAGTTGCATTCATCTTTTACTACTATTTAGGCTACTAATTTTTCTTTTAAAAATATTGCCAAAATATACATGTATTCATATAAGTTCTGTTTAAGTAATATGTTAATGTATTATAGAATTTGGAGAAGTGGGGTTAACTAGATTGAAGGTACTTCAATTAGCAATTTTATTAGTTTTTACAGTTTGTTTTATTACTGTAACGCCAGCGTCGGCAGCAGAAAAAACGATCGATCAGTATTACATGGATGATGTAAGTTATGAACATGGCGCATACGAGCAGTTGGAACGTTTCTTATATGCAAATATTATCGACGGATATGAAGAGCCAACAGTATATGAAGAAGATGGCGAAGTATACGAATTTACGTCTATTCTTTTAAAGCCGGAAAACAGTATTACACGTGCACAGTTTACAAAAATTTTAGTGAATGCAATGAATTTAACGAGTGGCGATATTAAAAAAGAATTCTCCGATGTTAAATCTTCTGCATGGTATTATGACTTTGTTCAGATTGCCAGCAGTAAAGGCATTATTACCGGTAAAGAAGACGGTACATTTAAACCGAACGATAAAATTACACGTGCTCAAATGGCAGCGATGATTTATCGTGCATTTAATGAGACTGTTGATTTTTCAAAAACAGGAAAAATATTTAACGATGTTAATCCGAATAGCTATTCTTATGAAGCAATTGTGAAAACAGCAGGTGCCGGTATTGTTAATGGCTATGGAGAAACGTTCAAACCGAATGATTTTGCAAAGCGTTCTCATGCAGTACTGATGATTGACCGTGCTTTACATTTAGAAAGTGGAGAAGCAGAAGACGAAGCTTCAATCATTGCAACAGTGAATCGTTATATTGATGAAGAGTTTGAGTTTTCATCAGATTCGGAAAACGTAGAGGATATGGATGCGCTCTATCGTGAAACAACAACAGGCTACTATTTAGCTTATTCACTTGATAGCCAATTGCTATTGGAAGACGCAGATTTCTCAACCGGTTCTAGTTCATCTCAAAAAATAGGCGAGTATTCAAGTAAGTTGATTTCATTGAATAAACGTTTTGCCGCAGTAAAAATTGATGATTTGAAAGTTCATATTAAGATGAATGACCCTGAAATCAACTTCAATTTGGAAATGACATTAGATTTATCCGGAACAGCTTACTTAAAGAAAACAGAAGACGGCCTGTGGAAAATCTATAATCTAGTCTATGATGAAGAAGACTATGATAATATGCTGACTGCAGCTGCAGCAATGGAAGAACAATAGTAATTTCCCCTTCTTTTATAGAGAAGGGGATTTTTTTATGAGAACATATAGCAGAGTTTATTCATGAACATTTCGAAAGATTACGATATTAAGGTATTATTATCTATTATATAATACATTCAAAGGGGAGATGGGCATGCATACAAAATTACAAGCCGTAGTAGATACGATGGAGCTATATCAGGCAACTTTTCCGGAAGATGCTTGTATCATTGTAGCAAGCAATGAAGAGGTAATGGGATACTTACCAGGCAAGTTTATTGATTTAAAAATTAATGTAGGGTTGAAAATGGTAGATTTCCGCGGCACCGTTACAGAGCGTGCATTGACGACAAAGCGTTTTATAAGAGAAGAAAAGGGTCCGGAAAGATTTGGGTTTGCTTATATTTCATCAGCACAACCAATTTTTGATGGAACAGACATAATAGGTGTAGTAAGTGCCACTATCTCAAACAAAAAAATGGATTCCATGCGTCAATTAGCGACAGAATTATCGAGTGCGGTAGAGGAAATGACTGCAACGAACGAAGAGTTAACGGCGGCGAGCATGGATGTATCAAACCGCTTGGATGGCCTTGTCACATCAACAGAAATGATGACGGCCGATATTGGGGAAATAAACCAAATGGTCGAACTTGTAAAAGGAATTGCATCAAAATCACAAATTTTAGGATTAAATGCATCGATTGAAGCGGCTCGTTCTGGCGAGCATGGAAGAGGATTTGCCGTCGTAGCGAAGGAAATTCAAAAAATGGCGCAGAATAGCAAAGATAGCGCAGAAAAAATTGCTGCGCAGCTTACTAAAATCCGTACTTCCATCGAGGAAGTTAATGGATCGACAAGTCAAATCGCAGCATTTACAGAACAGTTTGCCACAAGTATGCATGAACTGAACGATGCCTACGGAAATGTTAACAGCACCGCAGAAAAGCTATTGGATATTAGTGAAATAAAATAATAGAGATAGAACAACCACTCCGAAAGATGATCGGAGTGGTTGTTTTTAATTCACATTCAACCGGCTTTTTATAAGTACATGTTTTAAAAATGCCGCGCCTGTAGCAACAAGCGTGGTAATTATAATAATAACAATACCGATCACTGCCACTAATGGCGGCAGTGCATTTGAATACTCGAGCAGGAAGAAGCCCGAAATGTACAAAACGAGAATGACATAGGCGCAATATTTTATATAGTTTAATCCTTGTTCAAGACGACTGGAAAAAACAGATTCCCGCTCAATAATAGCAATCATCTTCAATGTTTCATAAAGCGCATAGAAAAATGGAATTGCGGTCGCATACATACCTAACAAAATCGGATATTGCAGGTAGGCGACT
Source organism: Solibacillus sp. FSL W7-1472 (assembly GCF_037969775.1). Lineage (NCBI taxonomy): Bacteria > Bacillati > Bacillota > Bacilli > Caryophanales > Caryophanaceae > Solibacillus > Solibacillus sp. FSL W7-1472. The sequence goes on along the minus strand of NZ_CP150208.1, from coordinate 3,747,546 downwards.
TCCGGATTTAAATGCGCAGTTTCCTGAGCCACACCCGGTAAAATAAATACACATAATGATGACACAAGTACACCAGTTGAAATAATAAACGTTCTTAAAAAGATTGAATTTAATTTCTGCATATTAATCCCCCTCCATTCAGATATATGAAAAACAGACGTTAGAAAATTCGGAAAGTTTCCGAGTGCAAATAATGATTTGCTACTCCTATATATTCCATTAATTGTTACAATAAGTAAAAGAGGTGAATTGAATGTTCGGTACAGATGATTATAAAAAAATAGGAAATAATAAAAAACATTTCTTATTTTTTAATCTCATGACAATTCTTTTTTTTACCGGAATATCTTTTACTTTTGTTATTCCAAATTTGAAGGGATTTGACCTGGGTTTTTCATTCTTAGTTTTCCTTATTTATATCGTTGTTGCGAATGTTTTTGTGGGAATTTTTGTTCATAAAACGGAATTGGTTTTTTTCATTTCGTTAATATTCAGTGCTCTCGGAATGGGCTGGCGTCTATGGCTTGAGTGGGGAGAATTCAGTTTAGTCGAACATACAAACATTGTTGTGATGGTAGGTTATCCGTGTATTACAGCGCTTATAATTACACTTATTTATGCTGTTTCAGAAAAGTTCAAGACCAAAAAGCTCGTCATTATAGATAGGAAATAGAAGAGCTTGCAATAAAATTAGGAAGGTGGATTTGAATGGAATATCGATTGGCTACTACAGATGATATGGAATTATTAATAGATTTACGTAAGCAATTATTAGTGGAGGAAGGGCAAACGGTATCTCCCAATATCGATGAACAATTAAGAAATTTTTTTGAGAAGCAATTGAACGCTGACCAATTTGTTCAATGGATCATTGAGGAAGAGAAAAGTGCAATCGCTACAGGGGGCATTCAGTTTATTTCCTTTCCCCCTAGTTATTTCAATCCTACAGGCATTCGCGGGTATATTTTAAATATGTACACAACACCGGAAAGCAGAGGTCGGGGGCTTGCCAAACAATTGGTTGAGCGACTGTTGGCAGAAGCAAAAGGAAGAAGTGTACAACACATATTTTTAATTTCTTCGCCGATGGGAAAACCGTTATACAAAAAAGTCGGTTTTAAGGAAAATGATATTTACATGGAATATTTCATTCAATAACTTAGGGGGATGAGGAAATGATTTTAGAAACGGACAGACTCATATTAAAGCCATATGAAGTTGAAGTTGCAGATGCAATTTTTGAAGTAGTAAAGCATAGGGAGATTGCGGATACAATGGTCATGATTCCGCATCCGTATCCACGTGAAGTTGTAGATCAGTGGATTTCCTATTTGCAAAAAAGCTTTGAGCAAGGAACGGCCTATGAATTTGCAGTGTTTTTAAAAGAGAGCGGCCGCTATATCGGGAATTGCGGGCTCGTTACGGTTTCAAAAAACCACCGCAATGCAGAAGTGGGCTATTTTATCGATGTGTCGGAGTGGGGCAATGGCTATGCAACAGAAGCTTGCAAAAAAATAATTGATTACGGATTTCAGGAACATCAGTTAAATAGAATTTACAGCCGCTGCATGGTTAGAAATATCGCTTCAAGAAAAGTGATGGAGAAGTCCGGAATGGTATGGGAAGGCCGCCACAGACAGGAATTTTTAAAAGAGAATGTTTATGAAGATATGGATTATTTAGCTATTTTAGCTGAAGAATATTTTAAGGGGAAACTTATTTAGTTTCATATCATGAATTGAGGTGGGAGTTACAAATGAAGGATATGAAAGTTGATATACTTGTTGCCTTTCAACTAACTTTTGCATTTATGGCAACGTTGATTTGTATTTATAGTTTGGTTACAGATCGCTTCCACCTGCAGCCGCTTATGTTTATCTTTATGAGTGCGATGTTTGGGATAATAGGATTTAGAGAATACAGACGGACTCAAAATAAACAGTCAGGAATTCTCTTTTGGGTTGTATCAGTAATTATATTTGGCGTTGCGTTTGTATCGTTGTTTGTTAATTAGAAAATGCAGGATTAAAGAAAGATTCTCGTAATGGCAGGGTTTTAAATTTCCTCTATAGAACCTTTTAAAATATGCGATATAGATACTTTTAAAAGGACTGATGAGATTGGAACAAATTCAGCAAGTAATAAATACAACCCCGAAACATATTTTGTCTGCAGCAACGATTGTACTGAACAGTAAAAATGAGATTCTGCTTATTAAAGGACCAAAAAGAGGTTGGGAGATGCCGGGTGGTCAAGTAGAAGAAGGCGAGTCTTTGACGGCTGCAGCGATTAGGGAAACAAAAGAAGAATCGGGAATCGATGTGGAAATACTCAAATTCTGCGGTATTTTTCAAAATGTAGAGAAATGTATTTGCAATACGCTGTTCTTAGCGAAACCAATCGGGGGGACACCGACAACTTCTCCAGAAAGTTTGGAAGTTGGGTATTTTCCAATTGAAGAGGCCCTTGAAATGGTGACAGCCGGAAACTTTCGACAAAGAATAGAATATTGCTTGGATGCAACGAAGCACCCATTTTTTATAGACTTTTAGTGTAGGAAATGACGAAACAATATGTATCGCAAAGGGAGGTTTTTCTTTGAAGAAATCATTTGTTGGAGTAGGGATTACGTTGTTATGTTTAACAGGTTGTTCCACAAATGAAATACAACCCTCTACCGTCGCAAATAACTCTCAAAGTATAGAACAATACAAAACAATCGCTACCAATCTTGAAGCACCATGGGCTATTAATAAACTTGGAGACACTTTTTATATAACGGAGCGAACAGGGCATATTGTAAAAGTAGAGCAAGGGGAAATGACAAGGCAGGCTGTAAAACTTGAAAAAACACTTTCCACTGCATCTGAGGCAGGGCTGCTTGGCTTTGTACTGGCGCCGGATTTTGTACAGTCAAATGAAGCCTACGCTTATTATACGTATGAAACAGCGAGTGAGCAGTATAATCGAATTGTAGTGCTTCAACAGGAGAATGATAGCTGGCGGGAGAAGCGGTTACTTCTTGATCAAATACCTAGTGGTAAATATCATCACGGCGGACGCGTAAAGATCGGCCCGGATCAAAAGCTTTATGTGACAGCAGGTGATGCATCGAATCCGCAAACTGCACAGGACCTGACTACACTTAGCGGGAAAATATTGCGCATGAATTTGGACGGAAGCATTCCAGACGATAATCCTTTTCCGCATTTATACGTGTACAGCTACGGACACCGAAACCAGCAAGGCATCACCTGGTCAACTGATGGAACAATGTATGCAAGTGAGCATGGGCAAAGCGCAAATGATGAAATTAATAAAATTGAAGCTGGACAAAATTACGGCTGGCCTATAATTGAAGGAGAGGAAGAGCAAGAGGGATTCATATCCCCTTTGTTCACCTCGGGGAGTGAAAGTACATGGGCCCCTTCAGGTATAGCATTCTATGACAACAAACTATATGTTGCGGCACTCCGGGGGACAGCATTGCTCGAATTCGATTTAAAGTCAAAAGAAGTAAAAGAAATCGTCAATAATGTAGGCAGAATCCGCGATGTATGGATTGAAGAGAATATATTGTACTGGATTACGAATAATACGGACGGGCGAGGTACACCAGAAGAAAAGGATGATCAATTGTATAAGCTAGAATTATAGGAAATTAAAAGGAGCGTAAAAGTGAAAAAACTTTTATGCTCCTTTTTATAATGATTGCTTTTATTCGGATTGTTCATCCCAAAATAGTTCATCCAAAGTTCTATTCAATGTTCTACATATTGCGATACATACACTTAATGTCGGATTGTATTTGCCAAGCTCAATGAGTCCGATTGTTTGGCGTGTGACCCCAACCTTTTTTGCGAGCTCATCCTGTGATAGATCATGTTCAATCCGGGCCATCTTTAAGCGGATATTTTTCATTGGTATCGCCCCACATCATCATCTTCTTCAAGCATTTTGCTGTTTACCTTTTGGCTTTTTTTCAAGGCACTTTTATAGGCAGCAAATAAAAGCAGTAAATAAAATGGAACGTAAATAATGATTGAAACGAAAAATACTAAAAAGAAATATTCAATAGCCTGAGATGAACTGTCTGCATACTGGTACGCACTATTAATCCCCATGAAAAGTGCGATAACCAGCCCCATGCCAATACCGATGATTAGCTGTTTTGTGCTGTATGAAAATTTGCTGTTGGCATCATGAAGTTCAACTTCATCCGAAAATACTCCAAGTTGTGAGGAACGGAAGCCGTAGTATAAACTGACACCTATTAAAATGACTATCTCTGTAGTAACTGACTCCATACTTACTCCGAAGCGATAAAATTTAACCCCAATCGACACGAGAACAATCATCATCGTGAGTAAATATATTTCCCGGTAAATTTTATTTTGCATGTTGTACACGCGCTCATCGACCACTTTTTTGTTCCAAAATCCCATCATATTCCCTCCCCAAATTTATTGTTAAGCTTATTATACAATATATAATTCTAAATGCAATTTATATATGTCATTATGTAATTTATTTTATGCTTAATTAAATACAAAAAAGCCGCAATTGCTAATGAAAGCAATCACGGCAAGTGTGTTTTTCGGATTATTTCACCAAACCTAATGAGTCGAGCGGGTAAAATCGGATAGATGTAGAGCCAAGAATATGTTCCTTTGAGACAAGACCAATGCGTGGATCTCGGCTGTCACTACTTTTGCGGCGATTGTCGCCCATTACAAAATAATAGTCATTCGGAATTTCTGATACACCTGCCAGATTTTCCAGCGTGAAGTCATGAGTCAAATCACCTGGATCGTTAAGAGAAGATTTATATTCATCCAAATAGGGCTCATCGACTTTCTGACCATTTATATAAAGTACATCGTCTTTATATTCGATTTGATCACCTGGAAGGCCGATAATTCGTTTAATAAAATACTCACTTTCTAAACCATCGAATACAATGACATCAAATCGCTCAAAATCATGAAGCGTCTTTCCGATTTTATTGACGATAATCCGGTCTCCGTCTTCATATGTCGGCATCATGGAAGCACCTTTCACATCGATCGGAGTGAAAATAAACGTCCGGATTGCTACAACAAACAAGGCGGTTATGGCGATAACTTTGATCCATTCCAGCAGCTCATTTTTTTCTTTTTTCATCTCTATAACCTCCTTTTAGAACATGATAGCTCAAATTAAAATTAATTTTATTTTACAACCCCATGAAGCTTCAATGCCTCCACAAACACATTGGCAATATTCAGCATGGACTGTTCATCCACATCGAATTTTGGATGGTGATGTGGATAGACAGCTTCAATTTCCTTATTGCCGCCACCTGTGAAGAAAAACGTCCCCGGCTTTTCCTGTAAATAATAGGTGAAGTCTTCTGCTCCCATGCGAGGTGGGGCATTTAGTACTTGCAAATCTGGCAGGTTGATTGAAACAGCTTCTCGAAGCATAGCTGTTTCGGCCGGGTGATTATATACAGCGTCATAACCACGTGTATAGTTAAATTCCAGTTTGGCCCCGTACTGAATTTCAATCGCTTTGCATAAGTTGTTTAACTTTTGCTCCACCATATCGCGGATTGCTGGATTGAATGTACGAACAGTCCCCGTTAAATGGGCCTTATCGGGAATGACATTGCCGACTGTGCCACTTTCAATTTTTCCGATTGTAATAACAGCAGATTCAATTGGATCTGTATTTCGGCTGACGATCGGCTGCACTCCAAATACAAACTGTGCCGCTGCAACAATCGGGTCTATTGTTTCATGAGGTGATGCGCCATGTCCGCCTTTACCTTGAATAGTAAGCTCAAAGAAGTCCGCAGCCGCCATTGCGTAGCCTTCACAAAACAGTACAGTACCTAATTCGCTCCATGAAGATACATGTGAACCGTACACATAGTCGACGCCTTCCAGGCAACCTGCTTCTACCATAGCTTTTGCACCGCCTGGTACGACTTCTTCCGCAAATTGATGGATGAATACAATATTGCCGTGAAGCGCATCATGGTTGTCAGCAAGTGATTTTGCTAAACCGAGCAGTGCGGCTGTATGGATATCATGACCACAAGCATGGCTTACTCCATCGACTTTCGATTTGTAAGGTACTTCTTTTTCATCTTGAATCGGAAGTGCATCAAAATCGGCGCGGAACGCAATTGTCGGTCCGTCGTAAGCGCCTTCTAAGCGGCCAACGACGCCATTTCCGCCAACATTTTCTTTTACCTCAATACCAAAAGAACGAAGCTTTTCAGCAATTAGTTTTGGTGTATTAACTTCTTTGAATGAAAGCTCCGGATACATATGCAGATGTCTTCGAATTTCAACCATGTTCTCATAGTTTGCTTGCAGTTTCTCTTTTACGCTCATCTTCTCCACCCCTGAAAAATTAGTCGTTATTCAAAGCTTCCCATTCTTCTCTAAGTAACCCCATGCGAATCGAGTCATAATAATGCCCTTCGTAATAGCGGACTTTACGAATTCTTGCTTCTAGCTGCATTCCGAGCTTTTCGCCAACACGAATCATGCGTTCGTTGCCTGACCATGTCGAAAAACCAACACGCGCTAATGGCATTGTATGAAATAAATGGGCAATCCATAATTTTAATGCTCGAGTTCCGATGCCTTTTCCCCATAAATGCCCTTCATGCAGGATAATGCCCATCTCCAGCCACTTTGAAGGTTCGTGTTCCCAGTAGTAGGAGATAATTCCGCGAACGACTCCCGATACTTCAATGACCCAAAAGCTTTCATCCCCGATCCAATCCTGATTTGTCTGGATAAATTGTTCATAAGGAATCGCTCTATGCGGATAGTACGGCGCATCCCACTTTTTCCACTCGGGCTGTTCATCTTTATATATCAGTTCCCATAAGCGTTCCATATCTTGTTCTGTTATTGGTCGGATAGTTAATTCCTGATCTGTGTACATTGTTTTCCTCTTTTCAAAATAATTTGATGTTCATCTGATTGAAAAGAGTCGAAAGATTACTTTTCAATCACCTTCATAAATATTTTCATTTTCATCAATCCTTTCACTGGAAATTACTATCATTTTATCAGAATATTCCACCGAAAGAAGAGGTTTTTGAACATTTAATAGAGAATCTCTATTAAATATTTCTAGAAATTTACAGTTGGAAAAAAGAAAACTAATATTTTTATTTATAAAATGAAATGGAAAAATAAAAAATTATGAAAAAAAGGCGATATAATCTAAAAGAACTACCAAAATCATTAAATAAGAACTATAATTATGAATTAAAGAATGCAAATTTTCCGAAAACGCACTAGAAAAGAATCACTAAATAGAAGTTGGTGGGTAGATGGTAAAAATAGAAGATACAAATGTACTAGGTTCAATGCAATTGACTGTAGAAGAATTACAAAATATTAAAGTTGCATTAGACGAATCGTCCATTTTGGCAGTTACAGATCAAAAAGGCATTATCACAATTGTAAATGACCGATTTTGTAAAATTTCCAAATACGAACGTTGTGAACTCATTGGTAAAGATCACCGTCTTTTAAATTCAGGCTATCATCCCAAAACTTTTTTTAAGGAAATGTGGCGTACGATAGGTTCAGGAAAGACATGGAACGGAGAAGTGTGTAACCGCGCAAAGGATGGTTCAATCTATTGGGTACAGACGACGATTGTACCGTTTTTGAATGCGAAAGGAAAGCCCTATCAGTATATTTCGATTCGTACAGATATTACCGCACAAAAGAAGATTGGGGAAATGATACATATTGCACACCATGATGATCTGACAGGACTGCCAAATCGCCGGATGTTGCTTAATGATTTAAAAACGCTAATCGAAGTTGAACAACAGCCATTTTCACTCATGTTATTTGATGTCAATCGGTTTAAAAATATAAATGATGGTTTAGGGCACCATGTCGGGGATATGTTTTTAGCAGAAATTGCGGAGCGAACAAAAACATTGACTAGTCCGTTTATAACTTTTTATCGTTTGAGCGGAGATGAATTCATCTGTATTTTAAGAAATTCAGATCTACTGGAAAGTGCTGCAGAGGATATACAAGCACTATTTAAAAGCCAATTTAATTTAAATAACCATACTTTTTATGCTTCGATCAGTATCGGGGCGGTAAATTACCCGGAACATGGCTATTCGGCACAAGACATTTTAAAATATGCTGATATTGCGATGTATGAGGCGAAAAAAAGCAATAACAAAGGTTTTGTCATTTATAAAAAGCAACAGCGTTTTTCGTATAATCAACTACTAACATTGGAAACAAAGTTACATGATGCCATTAAAAAAGAGGCATTTGAACTGTATTATCAACCGAAAGTGAATTTGCAAACAAATAAAATTGAAGGCATGGAAGCCCTGATTCGCTGGTTTGATGATGAGCTTGGTTTCGTACCACCGGATCAGTTCATACCATTTGCGGAAGAGTTTGGTTTGATCAGTGATATTAGTGAGTGGGTTATTGCTAAAGCAGGTCGCCAAGTAACAGAATGGAATGAACGATATAATTTAAACCTCCGTGTGGCTGTTAATATTTCACCGAACCATTTGAAAGCAGAAAACTTTATTGTGCGCTTAAATCGAATTTTACAGCAGCATGAAATTTCTCCAAGCGCACTGGAAATCGAGATAACAGAAATGAGTTTCTTAGATCAAAATTCAGATTTGCTCCATACGATCAAGCAATTAAGTGAAATGGATATTACGTTAGCTATTGATGATTTTGGGACTGGCTATTCCTCATTAAGCTATTTAAAGAAATTTCCGGTAGATTTATTAAAAATCGACCGTACGTTCATTCACGAAATGTATAAGAACAACGCAGACATTGCCATGGTTTCCGCGATGATTTCTTTGGCACGGGCACTTAATTTAAAAGTAGTGGCGGAAGGTGTTGAGGAACATGCAGATTTACACCTTTTACGGGAATTTGATTGTGAATTTGTACAGGGTTACTATTATAGTCGTCCTTTAACAATTGATGATTTTTCAAAACGTTTAAGTGAAAAAGGGATACTCGTGTAAAAAATCCACGCAGATTGCTGATACAATTTGCGTGGACTTCTTACGACTTGAGTGTAATACTTGGATTGATTTCAAGAAGCTTTTTTACAAACAGCTCCTTTTCTTTTGGGGATATAAGAATGACCTGAATATGCGGATCAAATGTAATTTCAATACGGTCGATCGACATTGCCGGAGCCGATAGAGGATTTTTCGATGGACGCAAGCTTCGTATTTGCTTAATCGGAATTCGCTTTTTATAAATACCACCGTAAACGATGAGTTCATCCGCTTCAATTACGTATTTGGTACCGAAAAACAGTATGCATAATAAAACAATAATGAATGCCGTAACAAGCAGTAAAACAGCACTTGGCTCGGTAATGACCCCGTATATCATTGAGGATGGCACAAGAATAAATATGAACGCCATCCAAATATCCACTTTTGATTTAAAAGCCACAAAAAAGCACCCCTTTTACTTAATAGCTTATAACAAAGAAGCGGAATTAAAAATAGAATTCCAGCAATAGGGGACTTTATGGTTATTTAATTCCATATTTCCGGTCCAATGTCACAAGACGTGCATCGTCGTTCGGTCGATTCATAATTAAATCAGCAATTATTTGGGAACCAAGCATGCTATAAACCGTGCCGTTCCCTCCAAATCCAAGCAGGTAATAGTGATTTGGCTGTTCTGGGTGCTGTCCGATGAATGGTAGATGGTCTAATGACTCACCGAAGGAAGCACAATATTTATACGGTGCATGAAAGGTTTCGCCAGGTATTAATTCATGAAGTTTATCAAGCAGCATATTTGCCATTGCTTCCACTTTTGATTCATGCTTGGCAGGATTGGCTTTTTTTTCGTCTAATCCTCCGATTATAATGCGGTGATCTACCGTTTTTCGCATATACAAATATGGGCGGGCAGTTTCCCAAATGAGTGCATTTTCATACCAGCTCTCAAAGGTTGGTTTTTGCTCTGTCACAATCGCATAGGAACGGTTAATGTCAGCCCCCTTCATTTTTCCATAAGGAAGACGATCATATCCGGTCGTGTATATAATACGGGATGTTTTAAAAATGCCGTTCATTGTGTGCAAAATAATGTCATTTCCTTCGTCCTCTATAATATTGGCGTACGTATTTTCAAATAAATCTAGTCCTTTAGTAATAAGCTGTTCAGTTAACGAAACAACGAATTTGTAAGGGTTCATTTCCGCATCATTATTTGTGTACAGAGCAGCAGGTGCTTTAAATGGTAAGCGCTTTTCTACGACAAGTTCATTCCAAAACTCAGCAGAGAATCCGTGCTTTACTAAAATCTCGCATTCCTGCTCAAGTTTTGATACGTCTTTTTTTTCACTGGCAAAACAGATGCTCGGACGTCGAATGAAATCTGCCTGATCTTTTAACGGCTGGGCAGTTTTTTCAAGCTGGTCAACTGCCTCCAAGCATAGTTTATAAAAACGTACAGCATCCTCTTCTCCAATTAAATCGCAAAGTTCGTGTAATTGAATATCATTTGAATATTGAAGTAGTCCTGTATTGGCCGAAGTACTGCCTGAGCCGAGTTCATTTCGTTCTATAACGGCTACTGATAATCCTTCATCAATTAGTGCTTTCGCCGTCAATATCCCGCTCATTCCCGCACCTACGATAATCGCGTCATAATGAGGTTTAATTGGTGGGTTCGTGTGCGGTTCTTTTACAAGTGTAGTCGGCCAAAATAATAAACCATTGTGTAATTCCATAAATAGTTCCCCCTTTATTCATCTAAAGAATAGTTCCCGCTCGTGCCCCTTTCTAATCTTGAAATATTTAATAACTTAATTTTGGGGTAAAGGGGAAAGAATAGTAATTAAAAGGAGGGGTATGATGGATCCTTATATATTCGGACTTTTCACGATTGCCTATATTGCCATCTTCGTCTGGGGAATGGCAAAACATAAAAAAACTGCATCCGCCATTTTATTTTTAGTTATTGCTGCCCTAATTTATGATAATGCAATATTAGCTTTAGGCCATGTTATCGGAGAGGGAGAGCTGCTTGAAAACCTAAGTTATGGAAGATTTTGGCTCCATGCAATATTCACACCTACTTTAATACTTTTTTCCCTGTTTATAATGAAAGAGGCAAACCTTCATTTTGCCTATAAGGAATGGGTTTCGTTTACATTTGGCGCTTTATGGGTTGTTGCAATGATTGTTGAATATTTTGCGGAACTGAGTGGGCTGGAACTAGCGCCGGAGGAATCGTATGGTGTACTAAGCTACAGTACAACAGAAGCAGCTTCTGGACCGCCCCCAATGATTTTGATTGTTCTTGTGGCCTTATTAATCGCTGCGATCATGCTTGCCCGGAAAAGAAAATGGTGGTGGATGCTTGTCGGTACAATTGTTATGACAATCGGTAGTGCAGTTCCGATTGATATTGGTAGTGACGCGATTACAAATGCCTTTGAGTTAGTATTAATCGCGACGTTAATGTGGACGGCAATCCATTATTCGAACGACAGACCATATAGAAGGTTTTAACGAACGAAAATTGTGCTGAGGATAAATCTTAGCACAATTATTTTTTGTACACTACCTTGCAATGAACAGTAGTGTTTGCTACACTATTCTATATTAAATAGTAGTGAGGTGAAATAATGAATCCTCAATTTAAAAAAGGCGTGTTGAATTTATGTGTCCTCGCCTTATTAGAAAAGAAAGATATGTATGGATATGAGCTTGTGCAAGCAATTTCTACACAAATTGAAATATCAGAAGGAGCGGTATACCCGCTGTTACGCAGGTTAACAAAAGACGGTCTTTTTACAACATATTTAATGGAATCAACAGAAGGCCCGCCGCGTAAATATTATCAGATTACCGAACTAGGGATTGAACAACTACAGAGCTTACGTAATGAATGGGAAAGTTTTATTTCGGGTGTAAATACTTTAATTCAAGGGAGCAAATAAAAATGAATGAACAACAGTTTTTAGATTTACTTGATAACCATTTAGTAAAATTACAACAGCAAGAAAGAGATGACATACGCAGAGACTTTGAAGAATACTTCGAAAATGGCCGTGCAGAAGGAAAGACAACTGAAGAAATTATAAAATCATTCGGAAATATTGAAGAGCTGGCTGAAGAGCTCCTTGCTTCATATGATGAAGAAGACTTTATGGAACATGTGGCGGTTATGAAAAATGATAAGCCAATTCCGTATCGAAATGTAGATATTGAGGCTAATGGTGTGAATGTTGTAATTGTTCCAACTGATGCTGACGAGGCACTTATTGAAACAAAGGATAAGGACCAGTTGACTGAAGCATCCATGCTAATAAAAGATGACACACTTTTCATCTCTATAAAGCGTCAGGAGCAGGTCCGTCGTTTTTGGTTCATTACAATAGTAGGGACAATCAACACAATTGATACAGTGGTTTATCTGCCTAAAAAACAGTATGAAAAGCTTGTGATTCATAATGACAATGGACGGATTAAGGTGTCTGAAACTATCGCACAGCAATTTTATCTAAAATCAGATAACGGCCGTATTTTAACAGACCATATTCAAGGGAAAGTTCTTGATGCTCATTCGGCTAATGGGCGAGTGGTGCTTACAGAAACGAATATTGAACATGTAAAAGCTAGTTCCAATAATGGAAGGATTATTGCAGAGGATGTAATGGGTCAAGAGCTTCAGTTAGAATCAGATAACGGACGTGTTGAGATTAAAAATGTGGTAGGCAAAATTCATGCGCAGTCACGAAATGGCCGAATTGTTGCCCAGCTAAAATCTGTTCAATCACCATTGAATTTTGTATCTGATAATGGGCAAATCATATTAAGTACAGAAGGAAAACTTCAAAATATTGAAATTGATAGTTGGACAGCATGGGGATCCGTATCCATTTATAATGAAAAAACATCGCATTATTCCCATGGCACTAAAGAACACACAATTCAATTAAAAACGAGCAATGGGAAAATTACGGTGGAGGATCTTTTAGCACAGTAATCTATGTAAAAGTTAGAAATTCATCGGTACAATCCGTATAATAAAACTAATGATAGTTGAAATGGAGTCGTTAACGATGAAAACATTTAGCTTTAAATTATTTGGTGGCTATAAGGTGTCGCTTGATAAAACGGATATAACAATTGACTATGCTGGCGAAAAGTTTCTATTTATAAATAAATCAAAGCCTAGGATGAAAACAATTTCATACAATGACATATTGAGAGTCGATTACAAGGAAGCCGGTATGACATTCGGCTATGTGCGTCTCATTACAGCAGAAAATGCCCCATATGTAAGCAGTACGTATGTTGCTCAGCATGATGAAAACGCCTGGATGGTTGAAAAAGATGAAATTAGTTTTTTAAATGAAGTATTGGATATCTTGAAAAAACATTGTAAGCATATACAGTTTGCTCAATTGAAAGCTTAGAAATGAAATACAGCACGTCAAAAGTAAATTAACTTTTGGCGTGTTTTTCTATAGGGGGAAAAGTGCTGCGAAGTTTCCTTCGAGCACTTTTCATGCTAAATCACTTGCATTTTAGACCATAGCTGCTTGTAGTATGAATGTGAGTTAATAAGCTCCTCGTGTGTACCTGCGCCTGACAGCTGCCCGTCTTCAAATAGTAAAATCTGGTCGGCATTTGTAATTGTAGAAAGACGATGTGCGATAATGACAGTCGTTCGGTTTTTCATCAATGCCTGTAAAGCAAGCTGGACTTCACGTTCAGATTCATTGTCCAAATTCGATGTCGCCTCATCAAGCAATAATATTTGAGGGTCGCGTAGAATCGCACGGGCAATTGCAATCCGTTGCTTTTGGCCGCCTGATAGTTTAATGCCACCTTCACCAACTTCGGTTTCGAGTCCTTGTTCAAGTGCAATTACAAAATCGTAGGCATATGCTGCCCGCAATGCTTCCACAACTTGGTCGTCTGTTGCATCGTGTTGACCATACAAAACATTTTCACGAATCGAGCCATTCATAAGGGGGGCGTCTTGCGTCACATAGCCAAACAGTTTCCGCCATTCGTATAAATCATACTGTTCAATAGTTGTCTGCCCATATAAAATTTTGCCCTCTGTTGCTTCATAAAAACGCTCGATTAATGAAAACATCGTCGTTTTCCCGCCGCCACTACTGCTAACAAATGCCGTTGTTTTGCCAGAGGGAATCGTAAAGTTCATTCCTTTTAAAATGGGCTGGTCAGCATATTGAAACTTTACATTTTGAAAAATAATATTTTGTGCAGACGCAGGAATTGAAAGGCCGGATATCTTTTCGGTTGCCTGCGCAATGATTGCTTGAATACGTTCTGTTGCACCAAGTGCTTTCTGTAATGCTGTAAAAAATGTTGCCATTTGTGTAAAGGGAATGATGATTTGCACAAGGTAAATCATTATCGCAACAAGCTCCCCTGAAGAAATCGCTCCTGAAGATACTTGTGTGCCCCCATATCCGAATAAAAGTATTAGGACAATCATCATAATGAGTGTCATGATCGGGGATAAAATAGCCAGGATTTTCGCTTCTTTTAAACCAAATCGGTAAAGCTGCTCAATGCGAGTTTCACCACGTTCTTTTTCCAAAGTTTCGGTTTGCGAAGATTTTACAAGTCGGATATTAGATAACACACGTCCCAGGTGTCCACTGAATGAAGCAAGCTCATCCTGATTAGCCTTGGCAATCTTATGCATTTTTTGTCCAAGTGGCAATGTCACAAAAATTGCAAGAGGTACGGCGATTAACATAAGCAGAGTCATTTTCCAGTCAATCCACAGTAAAATGGCAATCGCGCCGATAATAGAAAAAATGCCCGATACAAAGCTTACGAGATGGTCGGTCACGAGTTCTTTTACGACACTCGTATCTTGCGTAATACGGCTCATCGTTTCACCGGATTCGTGTGCATCAAAGTAAGGTGTTTTTAAATATAAAATATGCTGCCAAAGTGTGTTTCGTAAATTCGCAACAATCCGTTCACCGAGCATACGCATTAGAAAATAGGTAAAACCACTAAGAACCGCCTGCACGACTAAAATAAGTGCAACGGCAGTGACTGCTGTCCATGCAAAACCTGTCGTCGAAAAATCGTTGATCATATTCATTGTAAATAATGGTACAGCAAGCGAAGCAAGTGTTTCGATAATACTTAATACAAAAACAATGATGACGAGTTTTTTGGGGAATTTACTTTTTTTAATGAGCTCCCATAATTGCTTTAGTTTAACGTTCATGTAATAACCTCCTCTAATATGTTCAATCTTGCAGCTTGCTCCAATAGCCAATTTTCTTCTTCACTAGTAAGCGGAATCGCAAAAAGCCAATTATCAAAATCTACGGTTGCATGCTTTTCAAATTCCTGTGCAATACTTTTGGTTAATTCTTGCGGAATAATAGAAAATAGCCGTTCGATCAGTTCTTTTAGCATCGTGTCTTCCGGTGGAGCCTGATAAGCCTGCTTAATTTCATGGAGACTTTCAATATAACGTCGATTTATTTCGATAAAATTTATATCTAGAAAATTGTATATACGTTCAATAAGCGGCTCTGAAATATATTGCCTCAAATAATCCTTTTGCGCATCCTCTGTCAGTAAACTGTGAATAATGAGCAGTAATGTAGTAGAATCAACGGCGATATTTCCCTGATGGATATGAATAGCTGTATCAATCGTTGCAAGCATTTGTTCCAGCTGCTTTTTCTTCTTTAGTAACTGCAATTTTTGATGTTCCAAAGATTGGAGCAAAGAATCATCTTTTTTGAGCAGCTCTTTAATTTCCTCTAGAGAATAATCAAGATATTTGAAAGTCACAATTTTTTGGACAGTTATGATATTAGCGTCATTATAATAGCGCTGACCGCCTTCAGAAATACGGGCAGGTTTTAGTAACCCCTTTTCTCCGTAATAACGTAAAGTCCGAATTGTAATGCCGGTCTTTTTAGAAAATTCCCCGATTGAATACATATTCCTCACTCCTTATATGTAGTATAAAAGCTGACGTAACGTAACATGCAATAAAAACGTTTGAAAAATATTAATATAATGAATTCGCTGTTAACTAAAAGGAGCCTGTAGTACAAAAAAATAATGTGCTAACTTAGCGAAAGTTGTCACATTATGTTTCACGTGAAAAAATTCCAACTAAAAATGAACCAATTATATAAGGCTTAATAATAAAAATTTGTAAAAATCTAAAAATAGTGACGAAATAACATAGAAAAAAATTACAATAAATACTATTATATTTAGAAAGAAAGGTAAAATCATACAATTCTAGGTAAAATTTAATACTATAGGGGGCTAAGTGGAAATGGAGCGTAGGAATATGAATATAATCAGGAAAGTTTTAATTCAATTTGGGGTAATTTGTCTGTTGGTTGCGGCTGCCGCAAATACAGGCTATGCCCAAATATTTACGGATGTGAAAAGTGACTCTAAACTTAATGAAGAGCTTACAGTGTTAAATAATTTAGGTGGAGTAATACAATCGCCAAATGGTACTTTTCGTGCCGATGATCCAATTACGCGGTATGAAGTGGCGGAGTTTATCGTACGCACACTGCAAATCGATTTAGAAATGAGTGCAATTCCTACATATTTAGACATTCCGGCAGAAGATCCTCGAATGCCTGTCATTGCAACAATTACTGAGCTTGGGATGATGACAGGGTATGAAGGGAAGTTTAATCCGGATGCAAAATTAACGCGTGCACAGGCGGTGAAAATATTGGCACCTGCGTTTCAGTTATCTGGACAGACAACCATTCCATATTCGGATATTACAAAAAATCATAGTGCAGCAACTGCGATTGAAGCTTTAGTAGCAAACAAAATTGTATTCCCGGCAAAAAACGAAAAGTTCAATCCAAGTGATATGATGACGCGCGGGAATTTTATTTCGTATCTTGCAAGAATAGTTGAGCCATCACTAAGACCTACCGAACCTGAACAGCCTGTGTTCCAAAGTTGTGTAAAAGAAGAGGCGAAAAAACGTTATGTAGTCGATGTCGCAGTAACGAATTTATGGAATAAACCTAACCAGGCACGTGCTGTTGATTACCCTTCGACAAAAAATCCGGTAGAAATGCAAAAATGGATTTCATCATTAAGCCTGTCGCAAAAGAAATGGCTCGTTGGACGTACGGATACCCAGGCATTATATGGCGATGAAGTAACGTTGCTTGAAACAAAAGGAAAATGGCAACGTATTGCGGCAAAAGATCAATATGTACCGTATTTAAAAGCAGGTTATCCTGGATGGGTTCCACAGTCTCATGTTGTGGCAACGAATAAAAACTATGATGACTGCGCCATTGCGATTGTTACTGTAGATAAAACGAATCTATTAGAAAAAGATGCGAAAACAAAATATTTACAAATTAGCTATGCAACAATTTTGCCGGTCATTGATGAGACTGCGAAATATTATTATGTAGAGACACCAGGTGACGGGGTTAAACTATTAAAGAAAAGTGCAGCCAAATCGCATACATCCTATAGCGAAGTTCCAAAACCGACAGCTACTACAATTATTAATGAAGCGAAGCGTTATTTGGATTTACCGTATCTATGGGCAGGAACCTCTTCGTGGGGCTATGACTGCTCGGGTATTTTATATGCAGTATTCCGTACACACGGCATCATGATTCCGAGGGATTCATTCTATCAGGCAACTGGTGGGAAAGCCATTGCAAAGAAGAATTTAAAGGCGGGGGACCTTGTATTCTTTGCGTATAATGGCGGCAAAGGGAAAGTGTACCATGTTGGACTTTATATCGGTGACGGTAAAATGTTACATGCACCACATTACGCATCAAAAGTAAAAATCGAATCGATGAACAACGGTGTTTACAAAAAGAACTATTCAGGTGCAAGACGTTATCTATAAAAGCAGGCATATTTAAATGAAATTTTCCGTTTCTTTTTAACTTACATGACAAAGTATTTAGTGTATTGTTAGGAGTAAGTTGGGTATAAGTAAGGAATAAAGGAATTTTAATAAGGAGGCATATTATATGAATCCATGGTTTTTAGCAGCTCTCGTTATATTAGGAATTGCTGTAGTTCTGTTAATCGTCTGTATTGTTGCAGTAATTGGACCGATAAAAAAAGTTGTAACTCTGTTATTGGCACATGCTGAAGGAATGAAAAATCAGCTGAACCCAATTCAAACGGAAACAACAAAATTAACAACAACAGTCGATCGTATGAAAGCAGATATCGAATTTAAAAAAGAATCTGTCCAGTCTGTCATTCAATCTATCAAACATACAGGTGATGTATTAAACCAAGTGAGTGATGTCTCACACGATGCGACTGCGAAGGTTATGAAGAAAGCGAACAATGATCCAAACAGACAAGCCGAAGTAGAACGTTGGACCAATACTGCAATGGGTATTATTCAGCGGAAAGCATAATGGGAAAGGGATGTATAATTTTATACATTCCTTTTTTATTTTCATTCAGTATTGAAAATGAAAAAATGGCCAATTGAATATGAACGCAATTTTATATGTAAGCGTTATTATTCTGTACTAGAACAGAACTTGCTGGCTTACTGTTTATTCTTCTGTTTTTTGTTTAAAACCTTGAATCCAGGACCTTCACAAAGTGTTCAAAGAAATCAGATAAATTATGAACACATTGTGAAAAGAGGGATTTTAAGGTTTCATTTTAAATAAATTAGAGTAAAATAGAAAACAGAAAGAGTGTTATATAACAATTTGCAACTGTCACGGAACAATCGACTATTTATAATACAGTTTTATAAAAAAGGAGAATGAAACATGTGGGTAGTAACGGTATTTAACAATATAAACGATATCCGTATATTCGAATATACGACAAAAAATGAAGCGACGTCCAAGTTAGAAAAATATACAAATGCAATCTTATCATATACAAAATAAAGACTTTAAAAGGAGCGGAAACAATATGTGGGTAGTAACAGTGTTCAATAATCCAAATGACATTCGTATGTTCGAGTACACAACGAAAAGCGAGGCTGCTGCATTTTTAGCGAAATACAAAAATGCTGTGCTGTCATTTACAAATTAATTAAAGAAAGGTCTATGTAGGAAGTGAAAGCTTTCTGCATAGGCCTTTTTATTTGTAAGGTAATATCGAGAGAAGAAATGTCTATTTTTCTCGTTTATAAGAAGGATCATATGTTAATCGAGAATGGCAACTATTAGAAAGAGTACTAGCTGTCAGTTAAAGTGTGAGGGAAGAATATTAGTTATAGGATAATTATCTCCATTAAAATGGAATATACAAAAATAATGTATTATAGACAAAATTTTATTTTAAAGGACGATTTTCTTGTATTAACAATATTGATGCTTTACTGTGTGACATTAATTTGTAGGTTTTAAAGAAGAATTCCATGAATTTAGGTCGCTGAAGGTTGACGAAATATTACTAATATAAGATAATTCTAGATGGTAATAATAATTATTTTATAATAATTATTTCATTGATATATGTATAGGAGGAATTTTAAAATGGCATTAATCGGTAAAGAAATCGCACCATTCGCAGCGAAAGCATTCCAAAAAGGTGAATTCATCGACGTAACTTCAGAAAACTTCAAAGGACAATGGTCAGTAGTATGCTTCTACCCAGCAGACTTCACATTCGTTTGCCCAACAGAGTTGGAAGACTTACAAAACGAATATGCTACTTTAAAATCTTTAGGAGTGGAAGTTTACTCAGTATCGACTGATACACACTTCACTCACAAAGCATGGCACGATACTTCTGAAACAATTGGCAAAATTGAGTACATCATGATTGGCGACCCATCTCATACAATTTCTAAGGCATTTGACGTATTAAACGAAGAAGATGGTTTAGCAGAGCGCGGTACATTCATCATCGATCCAGACGGTATTGTACAAGCATTAGAAATTAATGCTGGCGGCATCGGCCGTGACGCTTCGATTTTAGTGAACAAAATTAAAGCAGCTCAATATGTACGTAACAATCCAGGTGAAGTTTGCCCAGCTAAATGGGAAGAAGGCGGCGAAACTTTAACACCAAGCTTAGATTTAGTAGGTAAAATCTAAGAAATCAATTACGCCTTTGCGTAATTAAATAACAACAAGTAAGCGACAAAAAACAACCGTTACGGCTTGATTTTTGTCGCTCTGTTTTTAAATAGGGAAAAGAAAGGTAAGCTCTCTATCTTCTAATTTAATATGAAAGAGGTGAAGGGTTTGCTGTATTAGAGAGAGAATGGCCGCTTATTTTTCGGGAGAGAACGGTAAGTGGTGTTCATACAGCAGCTTGTGCAGTGTTAGATAATCAAATTAAAGCGCAATTACAACAGTATTTATCAATGCTGGAAGGTGATTTATTAATTAAAGTGAGTGTTAATGACGACAAGACATCGCAAGAAATGCTCAATTTAGTTGAAGAGTTGGAAAAGATGTCTCCTCGTATTACGGTGCAACATGCTTTATTAGAACGTACACCAAGTTTCAGTATTAATAAAGTAGGCGAAGGAGAATCTGGTATTACATTTGCCGGGTTACCACTTGGTCATGAATTTACATCATTAGTTTTAGCGCTTTTACAAGTTTCAGGACGTGCACCAAAAATTGATGCAGCAGTTGTAAAGCGTATTCAGGCGATCAAACAGCCGTTGAAGTTTGAAACGTATGTAAGTTTAACTTGTCACAACTGCCCGGATGTAGTGCAGGCGTTAAACATTATGGCGGTTTTAAATCCGAATATCTCGAACACGATGGTCGAAGGTGGAGCATTCCAATCTGAAATTAAAGAGCGAGATATTATGGCGGTGCCTACTGTATATTTAAACGGCGAAAACTTCGGTGGTGGTCGTATGGAGCTGGAAGATATTTTAACAAAGTTAGGTGAAGTATCAGACGGCTCGGAATTTGCAGATAAAGAAGCTTTTGATGTATTAGTAGTAGGTGGCGGTCCTGCCGGTTCTGCAGCCGCTATTTATTCGGCGCGTAAAGGGATTCGTACAGGTATTGTAGCCGATCGCTTCGGTGGTCAGGTTAACGATACGTTATCGATCGAAAACATTATTGGAACAAAGGCAACAGAAGGTCCGGCATTTGTATCAAGCTTAGAAGCGCATGTATTAGACTATGATATCGATGTGATGAAATCCCAACGTGCTGCAAAGATCGAGAAAAAAGATTTTATTGAAGTAACGTTAGAAAATGGCGCGGTATTAAAAGGGAAAACAGTTATCCTTTCTACGGGTGCTCGTTATCGTCAACTAGAGGTGCCTGGTGAGGAAGAATTTAAAAATAAGGGTGTTGCGTATTGTCCGCATTGTGACGGTCCGATTTTTAAAGGGAAAGATGTAGCGGTAATCGGTGGCGGTAACTCTGGTGTAGAAGCGGCTATCGACCTAGCGGGTATTGTAAATCATGTTACGCTAATACAGCGTAACAGTGAGTTGAAGGCGGATAAAGTGTTACAAGAGCGCGTTTACAGTTTAAAAAACGTTACAGTCATTACGAATGCTTTAACTACTGAAATTACAGGAACGGATAAAGTGAATGGTTTAATGTATAAAGACGTTGCTACTGGTGAAGAAAAGCATATTGAATTACAAGGTGTATTCATTCAAATTGGTTTATTGCCAAATACAGAGTTCCTTAAAGGGACGGTAAACATGAATGCGCATGGTGAAATTATTGTAGATAACCACGGGGCTACAAATATTCCGGGAGTCTTTGCTGCAGGTGATTGCACGGATACGGTGTATAAGCAAATTGTCATTTCAATGGGTTCTGGCGCAACAGCAGCTTTAGGGGCATTTGACTATATGATTCGAAATGTTGATTCACGTGATTTTGTAAAAGCATAAATTGAAATCCGTTGTACGTAAAATCGTGCAACGGATTTTTTTGAACGGTAGAATAATGAAGAGTAGATAAAACTTTAATTGAAAGAGGAGTTGATGGGAATGGTGAAAAGGGAAAGGACATTGCGCATTTGTCCGGTGGGTCATCGGTATTATAAAAGTACTGATTGTGGAACATGCCCTAAATGTGAGCAGGAGAATAAACCGTCAGAAGGATTTTTATCTCGCTTATCCTCACCTGCATGTAATGCGCTGATAAACGCAGGGATTACCGAGTTGGCGCAGCTTGCTGATTATACGGAAAAAGAAATTTTAAAATTGCATGGTATTGGACCTGCGACATTGCCCACATTAAAACATGCGTTGGCAGAGAAAGGCTTAGATTTTAAAAGTTAAGAAGACATGTATTTGAAAGTAAAAGTGTAACGATCTCTTTTTTCGGGTAAAGGATAGGAGACTATTCGAAAAGGAGGCTTTTATCAATGAGAGACGAAAAAATAAAGCATAAAAAGCTTGATAATCCGGATTTATTAAATACCGAAAAGGAAAGCATTTTCGATATAGATGAGGAAATGAAATTTGTGGATCCAATCCCGGTGGAAGAATTAAATGATCAAGTAAAAGATGAGAAACATAATGCAAACACGAAAACGACATCAGGCAGTGAACGTAAAAACCAGCCGGATGAAACGAAAGATGCGTAAAGTTAAAAATCAAAAAACAGTATATACAGTCTAAAGATTGACCATTTTGCGAATAAGCAAAGTGGTCAATTTTTGATTCCTGGAAACAAGCAGAAAAAAGCTCGCTGTAAATGGAAAATACAGTGAGCTCAGTATACAATATTCCTAAAGGTTAGCGGGAGGAAGGATATCCTCAATTGTTCGTGCTAATTTTAATGCTTTTAATTGGAACTGTTCATAAAATCGTTCTGTACCTGCACCCCCTATAAAAAATGAAATATGTTCGTGAACTTGTGCTAATTTTTCAAGTGTGTGAACGGATTGGGCAAATTCGTTGTATGCAATCTCAGTTGATCCGGTTAGCAAAACAATAGCCGGCTTCTTCAGGGCGATGGCAGATTGTATTGCTGTTGGAGCAGGTGAAGGACCGAGCATTAATGTACGGTAACCTCGCAACATACATTGAATAAGCAAAATTTGCATTGGGATTTCATGTCTCTCTCCAGGTAGACAGCTCCCTAACGCGAGTGGCGCATCGTCCGGAACAAAAAAGTGTCGACGAATGTGGCTTAAAAAGTCACGCACTGTTTGACTGCTAATAGCTTCTTGATATTCTCCCCATGCTTTTTCACACCATAGCTGTCCGACTTCATGAAGGAAGGGAACAACAATGTCCTGAATCAGCTTCTCTACTCCGAATTTATGGTGGGCTTGTTCTAGCAAATGCAAAATTTCATGCTCATTTGCTTCTGTACCAGCCTGGATCAGTGCTTTGTGGAAGAATGATACAGGGTCTGCTTCTGGTATATCCTTATTTTTAATGTAGTGATCTACCGCCTGTTTGATTGTCATACCGCTATTTATATATTGTTTCAGCTGCATTAACGTCTGAACTTCATCTTCCGTATACACTCGATAGCCATTGTCTAATCTATCGGGTTGAATGATTTGGTAGCGATCTTCCCATTTTCGGATCAGTTGTTTAGAAAGATTTGTTAAGCTGGATACTTGTTGTATCGAATAAGTCTTTTTAGTCATATTTTACCACCTCCTAAAGTGATCCTTTATTAAACTCTATTCAACCGAAAAAGAAAGTACTTGTCAAATGTTTTTCGTATATTGTACAATGTTTGTATAACTTTAGTTAAGGGTACCATAAAATGTCATGAGTACCTTGTAATATTTGGAGAGCTAAAAAGAAGAAGAGGGGGGCTATGTTATGGCTAAACATCCATTGGAAAAATGGGGAAGTGTAATGGGCGGTAAAAAAACACGTTGGATAGTTGTTGCATTATGGATTATGTTTGCGGTTGTGTTTGCACTTATCTTCCCGCAAGTTAATAGTGTTGAAAACTATTCGGGTGATGAAATCCCTGATACTTATACTTCGATTCAAGCAGGAAACATTATGGAAGAAGAATTCTCGTCAGATAGTGGTATACCACTATTAATTACTTGGTACAATGAATCAGGTCTTACAGAAGAAGATCTGACAAATATTCAAGGGTTATACAAACAACTGGCAGATGAGCCGTTAGATGGGCAGGAAACAATTCCGCCATTCCATGAACTTCCCGTTACAGCATTAATGGGTTCACTTTCTGAGAACGGTGCAGCACTTGTCACACCTGTTTTCTTCTCAACTGAGAAAAACTCAGATGTTTTAAAAGAAAATTTAGCGATTATTCAAGAACGTACAGAAAGCCAATTCGGTGAAAATCCGTATGATACAAACTTGGAAGATAAAGGACTTCATGCCCGATTTTCTGGACCAGTTGGTATCTCAATTGATGCGACAGATCTTTTCAAAGCAGCTGACGTACAACTTATGATTGCCACTGTAATTATAATTTTAGTCATCTTATTAGTAATTTATCGTTCGCCAATTTTAGCGATTATCCCGTTAGTAGTAGTAGGGATTGCATATTTAGTTGTAAGTCCTTTACTGGGTGCTATGGCTGAAAATGGATGGATCGATAAAGATGCGCAAGCGGTAGCGATTATGATTGTTTTACT
The DNA here is from genome assembly GCF_037969775.1 of Solibacillus sp. FSL W7-1472. Classification (NCBI taxonomy): domain Bacteria; kingdom Bacillati; phylum Bacillota; class Bacilli; order Caryophanales; family Caryophanaceae; genus Solibacillus; species Solibacillus sp. FSL W7-1472. The sequence continues at coordinate 3,722,948 of NZ_CP150208.1, read as the reverse complement.
GTTTGGTGCAGGTACGGACTATTGTTTATTTTTAATTACACGTTATCGAGACATATTGTTGACTGAAGATAATAAATTTACGGCATTGGCATCGGCTGTTCGTGAATCAACAGGCGCAATTGTAATGAGTGGTTTAACAGTTGTAATCGGTTTAGCGACATTGGCATTGGCAGATTACGGCGCATTCCAGCGTTTTGCCGTTCCATTTAGCTTTGGTGTATTAATTACAGGATTTGCCGTAGTTACATTGCTCCCTGCCGTTCTTGGCATTTTAGGCCGTGCAGCATTTTGGCCGTTTGTTCCTCGTACGGAGGAAGCTGAAAAAGCGAATGCAGAAAAGAAAAACAAACCGTATAAACCACGTAAACCAAATCACCGTTATATGCGTGCGATTGGTGAATTTGTTACATCAAAACCATGGCTTGTCATTATTGTAGCGGGAGCGGTTTTAATCGGTTTAGCATTCGCTTCCACAAATATTAAATACAATTACGATTTAATATCTTCATTCCCTGAAGATATGCCTTCACGTGAAGGATTTAAAATTATTGAAGAAAACTTTACACCAGGTGAATTGGCACCGGTTCAGTTATTAATAGACAGTGAAGGTACTGATCTGGACATTACAGAGCAACTGTTAAGGCTTCCATATGTCGGTGTAGTAAAAGAAATGCGTACAGGTGAGACAAATAACAATATCCAACTTTATGAAATCGATTTGGATAAAAATCCATATTCGAATGAAGCAATGGATGATGTTGAGCAAATGAAAGACGATGTTAAGGGAATTCTTGCGGATAGCAATCTGAAAGACGGCCAATTCTGGATAGGGGGCGAAACAAGCTCTCAACTAGATACAAAAGTTGTTCAGTCGGGCGATGAAAACATTATTCAGCCTGTTATGATTATTATTATTTTCATCGTATTATTAGCTTACTTACGAGCTCTAATTACATCAATTCAATTAATGGTAACAGTAGTGATATCCTTCTTCTCTGCTTTAGGTGCAGGTTGGCTGATCATCCATTACGGTTTAGGACACGAAGCAATGGCAAGTTCGATTCCGCTATATAGTTTCGTATTTATTATCGCATTAGGTAACGACTATAATATTTTCATGATTTCTGATATATGGAAAAACCGTAAACGCGGCGCTGCGCATAAGCAGGCTATTTCAAATGGTATTGCTTCAACAGGTGCAGTTATTACGTCAGCGGGTCTGATTTTAGCGGGTACATTCTTAGTATTGGCATCATTACCAATTCAGCTATTAGTACAATTCGGTATTGTTACAGCGGTTGGGGTACTGCTTGATACGTTTGTCGTACGTCCATTGCTCGTACCAGCCCTTATTACGGTATTTGGTAAGTGGTCATACTGGCCGAATAAAAAGCTTAAAGAATAGCAAAAAGCGTACAGCTCCCTAATGAAGGGGGCTATACGCTTCTTTTTTATGAAGAAGTTAATGAACCGGATTGCAGGCGATACATAAGTTCATACTTACCGCCAAGTGCGACAAGTTCATCATGGCTGCCTTGTTCAACAATTTCACCACGGTCCAATACTAAAATTTTATCTGCATTTTTAATAGTGGAAAGTCGGTGGGCGATAATAAATGTCGTACGTCCCTTTTTCAATACATCCATTGCGTGCTGAATAATTTCCTCTGTTTCTGAGTCGATATTCGATGTCGCCTCATCCAGAATAAGAATAGCCGGATCAAATGCAAGCGCACGCGCAAACGAAATTAACTGGCGCTGTCCGGAAGAAAGGGTACTTCCTTTTTCAATAACAGGCTCATCAATTCCTTTTTCAAATTTCGATAAAACACGTTCGCCACCGACTGCTTCTAGCGCTTTTTCAACAGTTTCTCTTGAAATCCGCTTATCATTTAGGCTAATGTTCGAGGCAATCGTTCCGGTGAACAAATACGGATCCTGCAATACGATTCCCATATGTTCGCGAATCGCTTGGCGAGGAAGTTTCGTAATATCTTTCCCGTCAATGATAATTCGGCCTTTTTGCGGGTCGTAGAAGCGGAACAGTAAATTCATAATTGAGCTTTTCCCTGAACCTGTATGACCGACAAGTGCGATCGTTTCGCCTTCTTTTGCTTCAAAGTGAATATTTTTCAATACATATTCATCATTTTTATAGGCGAATGATACATGATCAAACACAACATTTCCTTTATAGCGTTCGATTCGTTCTGTACTTACAGCTTCCCCTTGCTGATCAAGCAGTTCAAATACCCGAGATCCTGCAACTAAAGATCGTTCCAGCTGAGAGAACTGGTTGACTAAGTTCGTAATCGGATTGAACAGGCGTGTAATATAATCAACAAACGCATATAGCGTACCGGCTGATACTGCTTCAGGCATTGTCATTGATTGGGTGCCGAAGTAATAAACGAAAACTGCAAACATTCCAAGACGTAAAATATTTACGAGGTTATGTGATGTCGCAGAGTCCAGCAATAAAAGCTTACGGTTGTATTTGTAATGTTCATCATTCATCTCGTCGAACTCTTGCTTCATCTGTTCTTCACGGCGGAATGCCTGAATAATCGTCATCCCATTAATCGATTCGTTGATCATTGCGTTAATGTCCGCAATTTTTGTTCGAATAATATGGTTGTACTGGGAAGCGAATTTCCGGTATAAAATCATCCAAATATAAACAATCGGAACAAGCAATAGAGCAAACAGTGCCATTTTCCAATTTAGTATAAATAATGCTATATATACCCCTGCAATGGTAATAAAGCTGTTCGCAAATTGCGAAAGTACAGTTACATACAGGTTGCGGATTGCCTCTGTATCATTTGTGACACGGGCTACAACTTTACCGGCCGGCAGGTTATCGAAGTATTCAATTGGTAGCTTTTGAATATGACCGAAAACATCCTTCCGTAACTGCTGGATAACGAAGTTTGCACCTCGTTGTAAAAAGATGAACATTAAATATCGGAACACTGCTGTCAGAACAGACAATAAGAAGAAAATCGATAATAAGATTGCAATCGGTTCTACTTCCAGATTACCCGGTTCCATATGATGATCGATAATATATTTGGCAATGAACGGTCCGGCAATATCTGTTGCAACGGCAATTGTTAATAAGGCTAATCCGATTAAAATCGGTTTTTTAAATTTCAAAGCATACAGGTACAGTCGTTTTGATGTACTCATTGCTCCACCTCCTCAAGCTGCTGGCGGTCAAACTGCTCTTTGTACCAACCACCTAAGCGTAGAAGCTCTTCATGTGTACCTCGTTCAACGATATAACCATCATCCAGCACGATTATTTCATCCGCATGCTGAATACCTGACAGGCGGTGAGTTGAAATGATCGTCGTTTTTCCAGCGCGCTCTGTTTGTATATTTTCAATGATTTTTGATTCTGTTTTCGCATCGACTGCTGATAAAGAATCGTCCAAAATTAAAATTTCCGGATCTTTAATTAAGGCACGTGCGATTGATACACGTTGTTTTTGACCACCTGATAAAGATACGCCTTTTTCACCGACAAGTGTTTCAATGCCAAGCGGTAAATTTGATAAATCTTTTTCAAAGTCTGCTAAACGAATGGCTTCCTCGATTTCGCCAATCGTAGCATCCTCTTTCCCGAATAAAATGTTTTCGCGGATTGTGCGGGAAAATAGTACATGGTCCTGTGGCACATAGCCGATCCAGTCCAATATTTGTTCTTTTGTCATTTGTGCCAAGTCCGTATCATTAATGGCGATTTGCCCATTGCCTAACGGATATTCACGTAACAGTTGGCGAATAAATGTTGTTTTCCCTGCACCTGTTTTACCGACAATACCGAGTGTCTGCCCTTTTTTCAGATTCAGTGAGATTTGCTGCAAGTTTTTTACCTGAGATAGAGGATACTGGAATGTAAACTCAGAAAACCCGATAGAATTTGGTACTTGGTGCGTCATTGGTGAAGGAGGGTTTTGTACATCCGCTTCATATTCCAATGTGTCCTGTACACGGTCAAGTGAAGCACTCCCTTGCTGCATGACATTGATCAGCTCGCCAATAGCAAACATTGGCCAAATTGCCAAACCTAAATATACGTTGAATGAAACGAGCTGACCGACCGTTAGCTCAGAATTTGAGACAAGAACAGCACCATAGCCCAATGCGATGACATAACAAATGCCAGTTCCAATTTTTGTGATTGGCATAAAGAGTCCGTTAATATAAGCGACGCGCATGTTTTTGGCAAAAATGTTTTCGCTCATTTCAGCGAAGCGTTCTTCATCTTTTCCTTCTTGAACGTACGCGCGGATTACGCGAGTTCCCGCAACAGATTCCAACACATTGTCATTCATCTCTCCGAATGCATCCTGTGCTTTCATATAACGTTCATGAACAATTTTTCCTAAATATTGAATGATTAGAGCCATGACAGGAATCGGGAGCATCGCGAAAAATGTCAGCTTCCAAGAAATGAAAAAGCCCATTGCTAAAATAATCAATGCCATATAGACCGTGGAATCAATGAGTGTCATAATACCAAAGCCAGCTGTCAATGTTACGGCATTCAAGTCGTTTGTAGCTTTTGCCATTAAGTCACCGGTACGGTTTTTTTCATAAAATGTAGGAGTCATTTTTAAAAACTGGTGCATCAGTTTTTTACGTAATATACGGTCCAGTGCGATCGAACCGCCAAACAGCTGGTATTGCCAGATGAAGTTTAAAGCGTAGCTCACGATGGCAGCGCCAATAACGAAGCCTACATACTTCAGCAGCTGCATCTGATCCATATCTCCATTTGTCATGTCATCAATGGCTTCCCCTAAAATCCATGGCGGCAAGACTTCGATAAAGCTCGCCAGCATAAGGAGCACAATCGCAATTGTATATTGCTTACGGTACAGTTTTAAAAACCACTTTAATTTCACAAATACATTAAACATTACGTATACCTTCTTTCTTCATTGTTGATCGTGTTGCTACCCATCATCGTATCGATCCATTTTTAATAGTTTTCGCTGCCAAATGATAGTCATATAAAGCCCTCCTAAAATGTTGTTACACTAAAATGCATCGTACATTTTCCGCGGATATTTAAAAACACGGCCAATGCAAACAAAAAAGACACCTATTCCGATTTTTCGAAAAGGTGTCAAAACGAAAAGGGCACAGGGGGAGTCCACACCTGTGCTTTTTATTTACAAGTACGTGCGAAATTAAAACAAAAGTTCAGGTTAGGGCAATATGAAATTGTCGCTGTTGAAATTGGTAACTTTACAATTGGTGTCATCATATCCCTAAACTCCTTTCCTTGTTTTAATTTATTTAGTGTTCCTTAATAATATTGGAGGTAATTACCATTGTCAATATTTTTTGAAAACATTTTATTTTCAGTATTGAAATTTAATGGTTTACTTATATTTAGATAAACTTAGCTATATTTTGAGCGTAACAAGTACTGAGAAAGTCATCGGAAGTTTGAAAATTGTTTATTTATTCTGTATCTTGAAAGTAATACATCAAAAGGAGTGAGGCAATGATGAAGAAATTGTTATTGGTCATGTTATTTGCGCTCGTGCTCGCAGCGTGCGGGACAAAAGAGATGAGTGATGATGTAAATAATGTCCCGGGAAATAATACAGACAATGTGACACAAGGTAGCTCTAAAGTGAAAGAGGAAAAGATTACATTATATAAATCAGATGAGAATGCAGAGAATACCGTTCCATTTGAAGAAAATTTCAATAGCGATGACGAAGAACTGGTGCCATTTATTTTTTCAACAGTAAATGAGCATGATGTAGTGTTGCTTGACTATACAATGGAAAATAAGGATAAGAGCTTAGTGCTTAATTTAGGTGACGATATATATACGATTCAAGGTTCTGCAGGTGCCAATATGTTTGTTGAAACGTTAGCACGCTCTTATTTTGAGAATTTACCTGAATTGCAGGATATCACGTTTATTTATAAAGGATCAGATGAACCGATTCTCGATCATATGAATATAGGTGAACCATATGCACGACAAGATTTTGATATGTAGATGGGGGATAGCGGAAGATGAGGCAGCTATGGACTAATGGCAAAATATATACGATGGAGCAAGAAGGGGCGACCGTTCAGGCAGTGCTTGTACAAGATGGTAAGATCGTGGAGACAGGGGCTTTCGACGATTTACTAGTATATGCAGATGACGTTATCGACTTGCAGGGCGCAGTTATGTACCCCGGCTTTGTAGATAGTCATCTCCATATGATAGGACACGGTGAAAAGTTGATGCGTCTTGATTTGACAGTAGCAACAAGTGGGGAAGAGCTTGTGCAACTGGTTAAAAATGCGGCAAGCCAACTACAGGATGGGCAGTGGCTCATTGGGGACGGATGGAATGAAAATCAATTTACAGATGGCCGTATTCCAACGAAAGAGGAATTGGATGCAGTAACAAAAAACCCTCTATTCCTTAATCGTGTGTGCCACCATGTTGCTTTAGTGAATTCAACCACACTTCATTTAGCGGGTATTACAATAGATACTGAAAATCCCGAAGGCGGAAAGATTGGACGCCATGAAAACGGTGAGCTGAACGGACTGTTGTATGAACAGGCAACGAATCTAGTGTCATCACTATTCAAACAAGAGGGAGAAAGCTATATTGAAAGTTTAGCGGAAGTATTGCAGCTGGCCATTGAACATATGCAATCCTATGGTTTAACCGGTGGGCATACAGAAGAGATGGGCTATTACGGCCATTATACGAATCCGCTGACTGCCTATCATAGCGTAATAGGTGAACGAAAGCATTTCCGTGTCAATTTATTGCGTCATCATACGGTATTTGAGGAAATGGTAACAGACAATGCACAATTTGATGAGCCATTCATCGAGGCCGGTGCGATGAAAATTTTTGCGGATGGTTCATTAGGTGGCTCTACGGCTGCATTATTGACGCCATATGCAAATGATGAACATAATAAAGGGATGCTCATTCATACGGATGAACAAATGGAAGCACTCATAAAATTAGCGCGGAAGTATAATGAAGCCGTAGCCATTCATATAATCGGTGATGGCGCAATGGAACAGGTGCTTCAATATTTAGAGAAATATCCTGTAGCTGACGGGAAGCGCGATCGCCTGATTCATTGCTGCATCGTGTCGGAAGAACATCTTGCCCGAATGAAGAAACTGTCGATTATATTGGATTTGCAGCCGGCCTTTGTTACATCGGATTATCCATGGGTAACAGAGAAGCTTGGTGAAAATCGCCCTGGTCATCATTATGCGTGGAAAACGTTTATAGAAGAAGGTTTAATATGTGCGGCAGGTACTGATGCACCGATTGAAGCGATGAGTCCATTTGAAACAATATATGCGGCAGTGGAGAGAAAGAAACCGAAAGATACACATGAAGGCTATAATGCTGAACAAAAGCTTACCCGTTTTGAGGCAGTGAAAATGTACACCGTTGGCAGTGCCGAAGCAATTTCTAAAGAAGACGAACGCGGATATATCCGACAAGGGTATGATGCCGATTTTACAATACTCGATACGGATTTAATGAACTGCAGCGCTGAAGAAATTTTACAGGCCAATGCATTATTGACCGTTGTTAATGGATCAATTGTATATAAAAAAGAATAATAGAGTGAAAGAACCGCATACTTATATGTGGTTCTTTTATCATTAAAATAACAGTAAAGAATAGTGGGAGTTGTGATGGAGCTAATCCAAAATATATTACCTCCGATTGTGGATGGGAAAACAAAAGTGCTTATTCTTGGCTCAATGCCAGGAAAGCAGTCACTGGAAAAACAGCAATACTACGGCAACCAACGGAATCATTTTTGGCCAATTATAGGAAAGCTTCTAGCAATCGATATTCCGGAAGACTATAACGAAAGAATCGCACTTCTTCGTAAACATTGTATCGGGCTATGGGATTCCATCGAAAGCTGTGAACGTGAAGGAAGTCTTGATGCAACAATAAAAAATGAAATACCGAATAACTTTTCGGAGCTGTTTAAAAAATACCCGCAAATACAGCTTGTCCTATTTAATGGCGGGAAAAGCTTTGATGTTTTTAAAAGACATATTGGGCTCCAAGTATTGGATGGACGGGCATATAAAAAAATGCCATCTACAAGCCCGATTCCAGGGAAGAATATTAAAACCTTTGATGAAAAAGTTGAAATATGGAGCATCTTACTGGATTATATACCTTGATTAAAAATCTGAAATGTTGATTTATAGCGCAATCCGTTCTTATTCGGTATGATAAAAATAAATCGTTGTAAAGGGGAATTGTTAATGTATCGTGTAGCAGAAGATTTTGTAAAAGATTGGGCAATCTCATCAAAAGGAGCATTGAAAGTAATGCAAGCCATTCCAGATGACAAAATGCATATCGCCATCGTAAATGATCACAATTCATTAGGATGGTTATCATGGCATTTAGTAAGTGTAGCAGGCGCATTCGGCCATTTTGCAGGATTGCAGATTCCGGGTCCAGGCCCTGATATGCAACAGCCGGCGACAATGACGGAAATTGTGGAGAAGTATGAAATGGTGCGCGAAGCTTATAAAAAAGAAGCGGCAACATTAACAGAGGAGCAGCTTTTAGAAGAGGTACCTGCATTTGGTGGTATGATGAAGCGCGGTGAGCTACTTAGCAAAGTGATCACACACCAAACGCATCATATTGGCCAAATGACAGTATTACTACGCCAAGCAGGTTTACCGGTACCTCCAGTAATGGGACCGACAAAAGAAATGCAATAAGAACTCAGCTCCGATTTTCGGAGCTTTTTTTAAAATTAAAAAAGATGCCCAATAATTGGACATCCGATACATTCTATTTCATGAAGAAATCATATCCATTTTTCGCAAGTAGCGTAATCGTAACAATAATGAAAAGGACACGCACATAGCCACTTCCGCGTTTAATCGCAAACCGTGAACCGACAATTGCTCCGACAATTTGAGCGGCCCCCATAATCAAGCCATATGTATAATTGATTTGCCCTAAATAGATAAACATTAAAAGTGCCCCGATATTACTCCCGAAATTAAGAAGTTTTGCATTACCGGCTGCCTTTAAAAAATCATAGCCGACCATTAGAAATGCAAAAATCAGGAATGACCCCGTACCAGGACCTAAAAATCCATCATAAAAACCAATTAGTGAAATCACTAGGAAAAATAAAACATACTTTGTTTTTGAAAGAGTTTTAACCGCCGAAATGCTGCCCCAATCTTTTTTGAATATTGTATAGACTGCTACAGCTGCCAGCATGATCAGCATTAATGGTTTCAATAAATTTGGATCAAGTAAATGGACAATCCAAGCCCCAATCATGGAACTAATAAAAACCCATGGGAAATACTTCATTACGGATTTAATATCAAGCTTTCCAGACCGATAAAAAGTAATAGTACTCGTTAATGATCCCATCGTCCCGGCCAGTTTGTTTGTTGCAACAGCTGCAGAGGGACTTAGCCCGGCAAACATTAATGCAGGCAGGGAAATAAGGCCACCGCCTCCCACAACAGAATCGATAAATGCTGCTAAAAAACCAAAACAAATTAAAATAATAACTAGTTGTGGGTCTAACTCAAATCCCATAAAAGAACCCTTCTTTCTTTACATAGAGCAATACTCTCATGCTATCGAAAATTAGGAGTAGTGTAAATAGTTAAAATTGTGATTCGATTATGATAAGCTAATATATTAGTATAATGGAAACGGAGTACACATATGAAGGAATATCAATTTTTATTATTTGACTTGGATGATACATTATTGGATTTTAAAGCTGCCGAAAAGTTGGCACTGCCGAAGTTATTTGAAGCATATCAGCTTCCATTGACACCCCAGACCGAGGATGTTTACCGAAAAATTAATACGGGCTTATGGCGCTCGCTTGAAGAAGGGCTGATCACTCGTGACATTTTAATGGAAACCCGATTTGGCAAGACATTTGAGCATTTTGGCATTGAAGTGGATGGCAAGGCATTGGACGCTGAGTACCGAGGCTATTTAGCAGAAAGTAAAGTGTTTGTTGAAGGCGCATTGGAGCTGATTCATACATTGGAACCTGAATATGAACTGTATATCACATCGAATGGGTTGGCCGAGACACAAATGAAACGCCTCCAAGTGACAGGCTTGGCACCTTATTTTAAGCAAGTTTTCGTTTCGGAAAATACAGGCTATCAAAAGCCGATGAAGCCATTTTTTGATTATGTTTTTGAACGAATTCCAAATTTCGACCCAAACAAGGCGATGATCATTGGTGATTCCTACAGTGCTGATATTATCGGTGGCGCAAATGCCGGAATCGATACATGCTGGCTTAATCCGTTTAATGCGGTACCATCAACAATTCGGCCAACTTATGAAATACAAAAGCTGGATCAGCTTTTACCGATTATAAATAGTCATAAAGCCAACTATCAACAGCCTATAGAAATTTAGTAATGGCACTAGTGTTATCTAAAATGAACTGCGATGACGCAGACAAGGAGTGAACGCAATGACCTTATTTTTATTGGTCGTTCTAATTGCGATTATAGGTTACTTTATTTTTAAATTATATACTCATGACAATACAACATTTTATCAATTGACCGGCTATTCCTATTTTGATGTGCTTATGAATAAGAGTGTTCGGATATCCTACCAGCTTGTAAAGGAATTGGAGCATGTTCAAGGTATAAAAAAAGTAATGGTGAATCTCCAACTTCCTGTTCATAATGAAGTCCAAACGATTGATGCACTTTTACTTCATGAATCAGGGATCTATGTAGTAAATGTGAAAGATAAATCAGGCTGGATTAATGGACGGGAGCAGGGTATTGAATGGATTGAGCTATTACATAAAAATAAAAAACAAGTATTTAACAACCCGGTCCATGAAACAAAACGTTTAACTCATGCATTAAAAGACCAGCTGCCGGAAGTAAACGGTACAATATTTGAAACGCTCGTAGTTTTTACGAATGGTTGCTCATTTCAGCAGATTGAAGTTCAATCTTCAAATGTAGAAGTGCTAAAAATGGCGGAATTAAAAAAATGGGCAAAAACACTTGAAGGAAAACGATTATCAGAAACAGAGATTGAAAGTGTGTACACAGCATTAGAAGCCTTTATGCACGGGAAAAATACGACATTACATTCAAAAACCGCCACACCGACAAAGTAAACAGAGCGAAGTAGTTTTTTCTACTTTGCTATTTTTATGGGAAAAATTTATAAAAAAATCCAATATTTTATTAACTTTTTGCTCTCTTCATACGTCTAATAAATAGAAGAGGAAAGGAGGGTAGTAGAATGGGCAAAAAAATAACAGTGCTCAGCATATTATGTGGAATATTAATAGTTTTCGGATATCGCCTATGGATCGATACACCGTCAACTTACGCAAGTAATAAAGCGGTTTCGATGAATGCTGCTTATTATGAGCCATCCGCTTCCAAAGGTTATATAAACGAGCCAACCGACAGCTTAAATAAAATGATGCCGTTTTATATGAATGACGGAGGGGCACCGGTCAGAAATTGTACAACATACATAAAGGTTGAAAATATATTGGATAATACGCAGGCCGATGTTGTACAAGAAAATGAACAACAACAACCTCCAGAACAACAGGCCGTTCATAAAAAAATTGCACTTACGTTCGATGACGGTCCACATAAAAATGTGACCGATCAAATTTTAATGACACTGCAAAAGTATGAAGTGAAGGCAACATTCTTTGTGCTCGGTCAAAACGTTGTAAAATATCCTGATGTCGTGAAAAAAGCGGATGCTTTCGGTCATGAAATTGCCAATCATACGTGGAGCCACAAAAACTTGACGAAGCTAAACGCACAACAAATGCGAGCAGAAATCGACCGAGCAAACGAGGCAATTTGTGATGCAACAGGAAAGACGCCTACGATGTATCGACCGCCGTTTGGAGCAATAGATGAAAAAGTAAGGGAATCGATCGATGATATAAAGCCGGTTCTGTGGAATATTGATACACTTGATTGGCAGCATAAAACACCGAAAAAGACATTGGCAAATTTAAAATCACAAGCAAAGGACAATGGGATTATTTTAATGCACGATATTCATCAGCAATCAGCAGATGCATTAGAGGAAGTTATATTGTATTTGAAAGAAGAAGGCTATGAATTTGTGACAACGAGCCAACTATTATAGATTGAAAAGTATTTGAAGGGAGTAGTGACCACTATTTCCTTTTTTTATTTGAATGAGTTTATGGTACGATACTAGCGAACACATATGAAGGAGGATCCATAATGGGTCTATTATCAAAACGAGCGTTAAGTATTCAGCAATTTCAATTCAATAGCCAACTTTTTGCCTGTCCTATTTGCCAACAGGGAATAGAGATAAGCAATGAAGGAAAAATGAGCTGTCTATCGAATCATACATTTGATGTGGCAAAACAAGGCTATGTTTATATGTTAAATCGACCTATCCAATCAATGTATGGAAAAGAATTATTCGAGTCTCGCCATACTGTCATTCAAGCAGGAATCTATGATCGGTTACAAGCCGCCATTGCCCGGGAAATCACAGTGGAACAGCCGGTAATTTTAGATACAGGTTGTGGTGAAGGTTCTCATTTACATCGTATTTGCGAACAGCTTGATCGCCCTGTTGGTGTAGGAATTGATATTTCTAAAGAAGGAGTAATCGCAGCGGCAAAGTATAATCCTGAACAGCTATGGTGTGTAGGTGATTTAGCCAATAGTCCATTCAACGAGCAATCTTTTGATGCGATTTTAAATATTTTGTCACCTGCAAATTACGATGAATTTAAACGGCTATTAAAACGGGGCGGTAAAGTAATTAAAGTTGTGCCACAGGAAAATTACTTAAAAGAACTGCGTAAACAGGCGTTTGCAAATTCGGAAAAGGAAAGCTATACAAATGCCGAAACAGTTGAGCGTTTTAAAGCAAGTTTTGCAAATGCAGAAGTAAAAAGAATTACCTATACAGTACCACTTGAAGCACATTTAGTACAAAACCTGCTTGAAATGACACCGATGGGCTGGCATATTAACGATAAAGAAAGTATTCAATTACAGGAAATTACAATTGATTTAGATTTATTAATTGGAATGGAGTGATCGTATATGAAGAAAATCTTAGTATTAGGCGGGACACGATTTTTTGGCCGTAAATTAGTGGAGCTTTTATTGGAGCAAAAGCATGAAGTAACAATTGTCACACGTGGTATGTCAGAAAATCCCTTTGGCGATGCAGTGGAGCATATTAAAGTGGATCGTAAAGATACGGAGGCTTTTGGGAAGGCATTGGAAAATCGTACATTTGATATTGTATATGATAATATTTGCTATTCGCCAAATGAGGCAAAACAGCTATGCGATCTGTTCAATGGTAAAATCGGCAAGCTCGTCTTCACCTCTACATTAGCTGTATATGAGGCAAATGGAAAGCCGCATTCGGAAGAAGATTTTGATCCGACTTCATATGGCATCATCATGGGAGACACACATGAATTTACGTATGGTGAAGGCAAACGTCTGGCAGAGGCGGTATTTTATAAATATGCGGAGTTCCCTGTAGTCGCGGTCCGTTTCCCGATTGTCATGGGAGAAGATGATTATACGCGCCGTTTGCATTTCCATATTGAGCGCATTATTAATAAGGAACCGATTGGATTTTTAAACATGGATGCGGAAATGTCCTTCATTCAGGCAACAGAAGCCGCTCGATTTTTACAGTGGGCAGGTAATGAAGATGTGGAAGGTCCAATTAATGCGATAGCAAATGGGGTTATTTCGTTAAAAGACCTTATTTCTCTTATTGAAGAAAAGACAGGGGAGCGCGCTAAAATAGCATTACTTGGGACAGAGGAAATCCGTTCACCATATGCCATACCTGCAACATGGTATATGAAAAATGACAAGGCGGAGCAATTAGGATTTTCGTTTAGTCAGCTTGAGGATTGGCTGTCTCCATTAATCGAGCAAATTGCGGGAACGACGGCAAAACAGTAGTGATTGAATGATGGTATTACTTTCAATTAAAATAAAGTGAGATTAACGATAAGGTAGGAATGAAACGTGTATAAATTTATTGCAAGAGTTGTGTATGGAATTTTAGGGGTTAACGGGTCAAAGGCTAAGGTATACGGGAAAGAAAATATACCGAAAGAAGGCGGCTTTGTCGTTGCCTGTACACATAATGGCTATATCGATATTTTGAATCTAGGAATATCTATGCTGCCTAAAGAAGTACATTTTATGGCTAAGAAACAATTATTTGATGTCAAAGGATTAGGTTGGCTCATTACGAGATTGAACGCATTCCCGGTAGATCGCGATAATCCGGGACCAAGTGTTATTAAAATCCCGCGACAGCTTATTAAAGAAGGAAAAGTAGTCGGAATCTTCCCGAGTGGAACGAGAAGTTCGGAAAACTCGGAACTAAAAGCCGGCGCAGTGACAATTGCCCAGTTGGCGAAGACTGAAATCTTGCCGGCTGCATATATCGGTCCGAAAAATGCAAAAGGTGTATTCAAACGCCAAAAAGGCTATTTAATTTACGGGAAGCCATTTACAGTTGGGGCAGGAAAAGAAGGCCGTGAACAATCTGTTCAATTTTTGGAAGATGAGCTGAACCGATTGACAGCACATTTGAAGGAAATGCACCCGGAAGTAAAATAACAGGAGCTGCGCGGAATCTTTCGTGCGGCTTCTTTGATTAGGGGTGGAAAAGAGATGAAGCAAGTACTATTCGTATGTTTGGGCAATATTTGCCGTTCTCCGATGGCGGAAGCTGTTATGCGTGATTTAATCGCTAAACGTGGTTTGACGGATAAAATTACAGTCGACTCAGCCGGCACGAGCAATTACCATATTGGAGAACCGCCACATAAAGGAACGACGGCAAAATTACAGGAATACGGAATTATGACAACCGGTATGCTTGCAAGACAGTTATGCACTTCCGATTTAGACAGCTTTGACTATATTGTATGTATGGATGAAAGCAACGTGAAAAATACAATCGAAATGCTGCGTGCTGAAGCTGATGCAAAAGTGTTCCGCTTCCTTGATTTGACGACACATAAAAAAGATGTTCCGGATCCATGGTATACAGGGGATTTCCAGGAAACGTACGATCTATGTGTAGAAGGCTGCGAGGCATTGCTGAAAAAGATCGAAGCCGATTTATAAGGTAGTTATTTTTGTATTAGGCGAAGTTTAGAAAGAAATCGAAGTGGAATTGAAAACTACTTCGATTTCTTTTGTTTTACAAATTAAAATTAGAAGTTATATGAAATCGTAAATAGGGTAATTATAGGGCAAAGAATGCCTGTTTTAGGTGGAGGGGAACACTATGGATGTAAAAGGAAGACGGAAAAGCAGTAATGTGGAGGACCGCCGTGGGATGAGTGCCGGGAAAATCGGTGGAGGTCTTGGCGGCGTCGGGATAATTATTGCCATTATTTTCACATTGCTCAATGGCGGAGATGCAGGGGATGTTGTTTCGGAAGTATCAAAGAGCATTACGCAAAACGGTGCAACTTCTGAAAACTATGAACCGACCGCTGAAGAAGAGGAACTGGCGGAGTTCGTTTCGGTAGTACTTGCGGATACAGAGGATATATGGCAACAATTGTTTGCTGACAATGGATTAACTTACAAAAATCCGACGCTCGTATTGTTTACGGATAGTGTAAGCTCCGGATGCGGAATGCAAAGTGCTGCGGTCGGGCCATTTTATTGTCCGGCAGATTATAAGCTGTATATTGATTTAAGTTTTTATAAAGAATTAAAAAACCGGTTTGATGCACCGGGTGATTTTGCGATGGCTTATGTAGTCGCGCATGAAGTCGGGCACCATGTCCAAACATTATTGGGCACATCCGAACAGGTACATGCGTTAAACGGAAAAGTATCACAAGCCAAGTACAATGAAGCAGTGAAACGTTTGGAACTTCAGGCTGACTATTACTCGGGTGTATGGGCACATCATGTCCAAGACAAGGGCTATTTGGAAGAAGGCGATTTTGAGGAGGCATTAACGGCAGCAAATGCCATTGGCGATGATACACTACAGATGGAAGCGCAAGGATATGTCGTACCGGAAAGCTTTACACATGGTACAAGCGAGCAACGGATGCGCTGGTTCAAAAAAGGATATAATGCCGGGACACTTCAAGGCGGCGATACATTTAGCTTAGAGGCATCAAAATTATAAACGAAACCTATAGCATGCCAAATGGTGCTATAGGTTTTTAATTTTTTTATGCAGAGTAATTTAAAATTATTTCAAGTTTATGTATAATAAATAAGTTAAATATATTTTTTCGTTTTTAAATAACGTTACTAATAGAGTATGAAAGAGAGTGAATAAAATGGGTCGTAAATGGAATAACATTAAAGATAAAAAGGCTGGGAAAGACGCAGCAAATAGTCGTATTTATGCTAAATTCGGTCGTGAAATTTATGTAGCAGCAAAATCAGGTGAACCAAATCCGGAATCAAACCGTGCACTGAAAACGGTTTTGGAACGTGCAAAAACGTATTCTGTACCAAAACATATTATTGAAAAAGCAATCGACAAAGCAAAAGGTGGCGGAGATGAGCAATTTGATGAATTACGCTACGAAGGTTTTGGGGTAGCAGGTACAATGGTAATCGTTGATGCATTAACAAACAACGTAAACCGTACAGCTTCTGAAGTACGTGCAGCATTCGGTAAAAATGGCGGTAATATGGGCGTATCTGGTTCAGCGGCGCATATGTTCCAAAATACAGCTGTATTCGGAATTGAAGGTAAATCAGAAGATGAAATTCTTGAAATTTTAATGGAAGCTGATTTAGATATGCGTGACATTATGGATGAAGAAGGCACAATTATCGTATATGTTGAGCCGGAACAGTTCCATGCAACGCAAGAAGCATTTAAAGGAGCGGGCATCGAAGACTTTACTGTAGCAGAGTTAACGATGCTGCCAATGACGGATGTGGCTTTAACTGGTGATGATTTAGTGAAGTTTGAAAAAATGATTGATGCATTGGAAGATTTGGAAGACGTGCAACGCGTTTACCACAATGCTGATTTAGGCGAATAAAAATCTAAGTCCAAAGATGATTCTTTGGGCTTTTTTTCTGTCTTCATTTACTTTTGGAAACTAACGGGAAATGGGTAGTTCTATTTACTTATTATTCATTAATAATATAAAGGATTCACGAAAAGAAGTTGCATTTAAATAATCTTTAATTCAAAATAAATTAAACAATTAAATATTATACTAGGAGATAGAATAGGCTATGAAAAGAATGGACAAATTAGGTAGTAGAATAATACTGATGATCGGCAGTATTTTCGCCGTTATTTTGCTATTAACCGTCATTATGCTTCAATATAACTCAGCGCGTTCAGTTCAATCATCCGTAAAAGAACGTACGATTGAAGTAGCTAGCAATATCGTAAAATACATAGATGTACAAAAGTATGAGCAGCTTATTGAAAAACCAAGTGAAAATGCAACATATTGGGAATTACGTGAACAGTTAAATGAATTACGTGAATACAATGGTGTCATGTATGCCTACACCTATTTTGTACCAGAAGAAAATGGGGAGATTTCCTTTTTAGTTGATGGCATGTCGGCAGATGATACTGAAAACGCCGGGAAACTGGGTGACCCATCAGGTTCTACAAAATACGAGCATATTGAGCGCGTTATCGAAGACGGCCAATTTGCATCAGACCTTTTAAGCAGCGATTTCGGTGAATATATTACCGGCATTGTTCCGATTAAAAATGATGCAGGAGAAACGATTGCCTATTTAGGTGTTGATATCGATGCTTCGTATATCAGTTCTTTAACAGAGAATGTAGCAAAAGAGATTGTCCCACTTATAGCGCTTATTTTCATTATTATATTTATCGTAGCTTTAATCGGGATTTATACCTATATCCGTCGGGCATTATCCCCACTACAAACATTAAATAAGGCAGCAGAAAATCTAGCTTCAGGTGATATTGTTGAATCACAGGCTACGTTGGACAAGCTGAGTTTTAAAACGAATAATGAAGTTACAGCGTTCGCTAAAAATTTCCAAAGTTCACTAGTCGAGTTATCTGCAACATTCCAAGTATTAAAGGAACGTACAGATGGGCTGGGAGAAGTAGTCGATTTAATCGAAACATCTACAGAACGTGTGAACACATCAAATGAAAAAATGGTAGAAAATATCGCCACGATTTCACACAGCGGGACATTACAGCAAGTAAGCAATAATGAAGTAAATGCTGCGATGAATGAAATGGCAATCGGCATTCAGAAACTGGCCGATACATTTAATGAGATTGCTGAAGTTTCTTCCGATATGACGAGCCTTGTTGAAGATGGCGCACAAAGTTCCGGAAAGGTAGTTGACCAGATTCAAGGGGTAGAAAAATCGGTAGAAAATACGGCTAAGCTAGTGAAGGAAATGGGGCAAAACTTCCATTCCATTAAAGAAATGGTGACCGTCATTACGAATATTTCGGATCAGACAAATTTACTTGCGCTTAATGCTGCAATTGAAGCGGCGCGTGCCGGGGAAGCCGGAAAAGGTTTTGCCGTTGTAGCAGATGAAGTAAAGAAACTGGCGGAAATGTCCAGATCATCAGCGGAGGAGATTTCAGATCATCTGCAAAACTTCTCGCATATAACGGATCGTTTACTAGTTGAGATTGATCTGACAACTACAGATGTTAAAGAAGGAACGATGGCAGTAGGTGAAATTGGTCAGCGTTTAAACCAAATTTTGAATTCCGTATTGAATGTCAACAACCGAATTCAGGATGATTCAGCAGTTGTCGAGCAAATGTCTGCTGGTGCAGAGCAAATTCTAGCTTCAACTGAGGAGATGAGTCGCTTAGTAAACGATACATCAGACTACGCTAAACATTTGGCACTTGCTTCAGATGAACAAACTCTCGTAGTCGATGATCTAACAAAAGCGGTTGAAGAATTGGATAGCCATTCACAACAAGTCGTATTGGAAATGAATAAGTTCAAGATATAAAAACCGGAATAAGCAGCAGAGACCTTTTCTCGGCTGCTTATTTTTATGTCTATTAACCTAAAATAAAGCTGGATAAATATTCTGAAAATAATTGCAATTTTTGCCATAATCATAAATAATAAAAGAGGGAATTTCGAATTCCGAATGAAGTGAACAGATGGGGTGAATGAGTTTGGTAACATTTAAAGACTTTGATTATAAACGTCCGGATCTAGAACAAATGAAAGAACAGACAGCAGCATTATTAGAAGAGTTTAAAGCTGCAACTACAGTAGATGAACAAAGCGAGGTCATCGAAAAATTAAATGCGATTCGCAACACATTTTCTACAATGGCCAATATCGTCTATGTACGTGCATCAATCGATACGAATGATGAATATTACCAAAAAGAGCGTGACTATTTTGATGAAGTAAGTCCAATGGCAGATGAGCTTGTATTTAATTACTATACGGAACTCGTGAAGTCGCCATTCCGTGCACAACTGGAAGAAAAATGGGGTACGCAACTATTTGCATTAGCTGAAAACTTATTAAAAGGTTTCTCGCCTGCAGTAATCGAGCTTATGCAAAAGGAAAACAGATTAACTTCTGAATACAGCAAGCTAGTTGCTTCTGCTCAGATTGAGTTTGACGGCAAAACATTGACGCTGGCACAGCTGGGACCATATGCAGAATCGACAGAACGTGAAGTACGTAAAGCGGCACGTGAAGCGAGTGCAGATTTCTATGCTTCAAACAAAGAAAAGTTCGATCAGATTTATGATGATTTAGTGAAGCTTCGCCATGAAATTGCGACAAAATTAGGCTTCAAAAACTATGTAGAACTGGGCTATGTCAATATGAACCGTGTTGACTACAATGCAGAGATGGTTGCCAAATTCCGCGAGCAAGTGCGTGAAAGTATCGTACCGCTTGCAACAAAACTGTATGAGCGCCAAGCAGAACGCATCGGTGTGGAAGACTTTAAATTCTATGATGAAGGCTTAACATTCTTAACAGGAAATGCCGTACCTCAAGGTGACCCGCAATGGATTATCGATAACGGTAAAAAAATGTACGAAGAACTATCTAAGGAAACAGGCGAGTTCTTCAACTATATGATCGAGCATGACCTGATGGATTTAGTTGCGAAAAAAGGTAAGGAAAGCGGCGGATACTGTACGTTTATCGAAGACTACGAATCACCGTACATCTTCTCGAACTTTAACGGCACATCCGGAGATATTGATGTACTGACACATGAGGCAGGACATGCATTCCAAGTGTATTCAAGCCGAAATATTGGAATTCCGGAATACTTATGGCCGACATATGAATCAGCAGAAATTCATTCTATGAGTATGGAATTCTTTACATGGCCTTGGATGGAGCTATTCTTCAAGCACCAAACAGATAAGTATAAATTCTCGCATTTAAGCAGCGGGTTACTATTCTTACCATACGGTGTAGCAGTAGATGAATTCCAGCATGTCGTGTATGAAAATCCACAAATGACACCAGCAGAGCGCAATGCTGCATGGAAAGAAATCGAGGCGAAATATTTACCGCATCGCGATTATGATGGACATGACTACTTGGAATCCGGAGCTTTTTGGCAACGACAAGGTCATATTTATTCAAGCCCATTCTATTATATTGACTACACGTTAGCGCAAATTTGTGCATTCCAGTTTTGGAAACGTTCACGCGAAGACTTTGATGGTGCTTGGAAAGACTATCTGCATTTATGCAGTCTAGGCGGGTCATTTGCTTTCACAAAACTTGTTGAAGAAGCGGGCTTAATCTCGCCATTTGACGAAGGCTGTGTGGAGTCGGTTGTAGGCACAATCGAAGACTATTTAAATTCAATTGACGATAAAAAGCTATAAAAGTTAAGAGGTTTGTTCCGCAAAGACTCCTTTGCGGAAGAAACCTTTTTTATTTTTTGTATTTTATGAACCTTTATGGCATGCTAAAACGTACATAGTTATAGTAAAAATATAAAGTAAAAGAAAGTTTGGGAAAGAGAGTGAGCCGATGACAAGAAAACTGTGGTTCCAAGTTGGCGTAGGTATTTTATTAACATTATTAATTATTAAATACTTTATTGAAATTCATTCGATATTTAATCCGATTATCATTATTTTTACAACAATCCTTGTACCGTTATTACTCGGAGGGGTGCTCTATTATATTTCAGAGCCATTGCAGCGTATATTGGAAAAACGGGGTATGCCGAGATGGGGTAGTTTAATAACGATTGTTCTTATAATAGCGGGTTTATTCGCAAGCTTTTTAATTTTGGTTGGTACTCCAATTGCAAACCAAGTAAACAGACTTGTTGAAAATGCACCGACGATCGCGAAGGATATTGAAGAAGCAGCTGATTTTATTTTAGATAATAAGGAAAATATTCCGATGTTACCTCCGCAAGTAGAAGAGTTTATAGCATCTGTAACCAATTCGATACAAGACATTGCTGTCACAAGTAGTAAATATCTTGTTTCTTTCTTAAGTGGGGCGGTAACCGTCACATTAACATTAGTATTAGCTCCATTTTTCTTTATTTTTATGTTGAAAGACCATGAAAAATTCGCTCCTCAAATTTATGGTATATTTTCCGGGGAACGCCGTACATGGGTGAAAAAAACATTAGAAGACATTGATAAAGTATTAAGAAGCTATGTACAAGGACAAGTATTGGTAAGCTTTTTACTCGCAATCATGATGTACATTGGTTATTTAATCATTGGTTTGGAATATTCATTATTACTTGCTTTATTTGCATTTTTCATGAATATGATTCCATTTATCGGTCCGTGGATTTCACTTGTACCGGCAGTGATTGTAGCATTGATTTATGATCCGATTTCCGTTATTTGGGTTGGTGTTATTACGCTTGTTGCACAGCAAGTAGAAAGTAACTTAATCACACCAAATGTTATGGGACGATCTTTGGATATACACCCGTTGACCGTCATTTCAATCGTATTGGCAGCAGGTAATATTGCCGGGTTTATCGGAATTCTGATTGCGATCCCTACGTACTGCGTCATTAAAGTAATCGTTCAAAATATTTATGAAGAACGCAAACAGATTAAGGAGACTGCCAATAAGACGGTATAACCTAGTTTATATGGCTAAGTTGCGGAGCATATGTGATAAGCATATGCTTCGCTTTTTAATTCTCGCCGGACACGGTATACTTAATAATTGAAAAGACATTTAAAAGGAGCAGACAATGCTAACATTTGAACAAAAACAAGAAATTATCGAATCATTTCCTCAGTTGACTAAAAAGGAAATTTCATTAAAACGTGTGAATTATCATTTTGAAGGAAGCCTTTACGAAAAATCGATTGTTGTAGAAAAGTTGCATCCAAACGGCAATGGCTTTGTTTTCGTCGGCGACTTATTGAAATATGAAAAAGAAGCGGGCGACAACGGACTAGTCAATATTCGTGACTACAGCGAGGAAGCGTTACGTGAAATAGTGCGCGACTCAATCAACTATTTATCTGAGGAAGAAGAAGAGATTTTACCGATTGTCGAGACGTGGACATCGCGTGAAGGAACGAAACTAGAGCTGGAGTTTAATGATCGTTCTTGGAATATTTATCATCAAGGAAATTTAGAGGAATCTTTCGGTACGCGTGAAGATGCTATCGCTTATTTACGTGAGGAAGGTTTCCGACTTTCAAAATAGATAAGTGAGGGAATTGAAGAATGGCACAACAGAATTCATCGAAAGAAATGTCCGGAAATAAAATGGTCAAGATTATCGTCGGTACAATTTTAGTAGCATCCGTTGTTATTGTCATTGTAATTCAAGCATTTTATATGTTGTGGGAACCTAAAGACCCGAAACAGATCGAGTTAAACAAAAGCGAAGAGTCGAGCGAAGCATATGCAGTTGTGCTGCCGTTTGAGGAACAACTGTATATAGGCTAGGTTGGTCGCTTTGATTTCTAAAATCCCCTTCATCGTTATAGTGACGAAGGGGATTTTTTAATTTTGGGGAGTGTGGGGTGGATGATTTTCTAATAAACAGGTGGAATTGTCTAATATATTTTAAAAAGTTCTAATAAAAGTCTCATTTTCTAATATACAAGCTCAATGTTGGTCTTCCGTCAATATTTCGGACAAACGTTAAGAGACTTTTTTTGCTACCGCCCTTCGGTTGCTCTGCTTTTCATCCCTCCATGCCCAGACCTGGGCATGGAGGGATGAAAACCCTGTAAGAGAACTTTATGAGACATTTTGACAAACTGACTCCTGTTGATTTCTCTCAAATTGGTTTGGTGATAAATAACCGATTGTTGAATGACGTCGTCGTTCATTGTAAAAGTTTACGATATATGACTCCACGCTCTTTCGTGCTTCTTTTTTGGATTCGAAACGGTGACGATAGATCCATTCTTTTTTGATTGTGGCGTGGAAGGATTCAATACACGCATTGTCATAGGGATCTCCTTTACGACTCATGCTAATTTTAATCCCATGTTCTTTTAAAGTGCTTGTATAGCTTGTGGCACAATATTGTGCGCCTCGATCTGAATGATGAACTAATCCCTTCTCGGGTTTTCGAACTGCTAAAGCATGCTTCAAGGCTTGATCTACTAATGTTTCTTCCATATGATCTGCGATGGCCCAGCCGACGATTTTACGAGAATATAAATCCATGATTGACGCAAGATACACCCACCCCTCCAGTGTTCGGATATAAGTTATATCTGCGACCCATACTTTATTTTTCTCTTTTACTTGAAATTGACGTTTGACTAGATTCGGATAAATAAATTGATGGTGATTGGAATCCGTTGTTCGTTGAACAGTTCTCGGGATTATGGCACTTAACCCAAGGTTTCGCATCATATTCGCAATTTTCTTTTGCGAACAGACATAACCTAAACTCGCTAAGTCTTGCGCAATTCGAGGGCTACCGTATGTACCAAAACTCCTCGCATACGATCGATGAATCTGATGGGCAATTTCTGTATCACGTACTTCTTTTTCCGATAAGGGCTGTATCTGTTTTTTACGCCAATCATAATAACCGCTTTTTGAAACCATCAATACTTTACACATCATCGCAATGCCAAAGTCGTTTTTATGCTTTTCAATGAATGCATAAATCACTCGGGGTTTTTCGCGAAGATGTGCATAGCCTTTTTTAGAATTTCATTCTCTTCTTCCAAATCACGTAACTTCTTATCAAACGCTGCCTGCAACTTATCTACTTCGCTAGAAGTAAAGTATCGTGTGACATCCTGATTTTTCGATTCACGATAATCTTTAATCCATTTATGGATCGTTGAAGACCCAATTTCAAACTTAAATGCCAGATCTGAAACTTTTGCGCCATCTTCTAAAACAGACTTTAAAATGTATTCTTTTGTTTGTGCGTCTAATCGCTTACGAGTTTGTTTTTCTTTCATCGGTTCCACGTCCTTTTTTAGATATCTTAATCTTAAAGTGTCTCTTAAGACGTGTCCATTTTTTATACTAACCTCAATGTGCTAATAAGTGTTCGAGATTTTCTAATATAGGGGATGGTAGTGCTAATATCCCGTCAAGTTGTTCCAATATCGGCACGAGAAGTTCTAATAAACGCAAGATTGGTCACCCGGCACCCCCTCTAATTGAAAGGAGAGTCACCCGTTTCACCCGGTTTTCAAATAAAAACTACAGATGTTCTAATAACCTCACTGCATCTTCAAATATCTCCGACAATTGTTCTAATAAAATCCTGATCGAAATAAAAAAGCCGCCCGATCCCTTTACAAAAGGCCGGACGACTATTTATTCAACGTTATCTAGTATTCTTTCTAAACGGCAGCCACCAGTTCCAGTCACCAAACAACTTCATGAAACTTGGGACGAGCATCAGGCGGATGATTGTTGCATCAATGGCAATCGCGATCGCAATACCGACACCGATTTGCTTCACGGGCATGACATCCGTAAATGCGAATGCACCGGTAATAACAATCATAATGAGCGCTGCTGATGTAATAATTTTACTCGTCGAGACAAGTCCATCGACCGTTGCCTTCGTATTTGTTGCCCCTTTTAAATATTCCTCCTGAATACGGGAAATTAAAAATACTTCATAGTCCATACTTAAGCCGAACACTAAGCAGAAGGTCAACACCGGAATAATCAGTACAATCGTCGTCGCTTCCAAACCGAAATGGCCATACTGGAAAATGTAGACGAGAATTCCGAATGTCGCTCCTAAGCCAAGGATGTTCATTAAGATCGCCTTCAACGGAATTAAAATCGAACGGAACGCAATCATTAAAATAAAGAAGGTTGATACAATGATGATCGCAATGGCAATGAGTACCTTGCTCGAAATCTCATCAAAGATTTCCTGATTGAACTTTGCTTGACCGGATAAGGCGAAATCGACACCTAAGTCCTTTTCACTCCAGTCGCGTACAAAATCCTGTGCTTCGAATGAAGAACCTTCTGTATTTAAATAAGCGACCATATACATTTTATCTTCCTGAATAAAGTTTTTCGCCACTTCATCCAGTGCACCTGGTGCTTGCGGGTTGCTGTTCGCCATTTCCCACATTTCAACAGAATCGATATTGGCCACAGTAAACATTGACGTTATACGATCAACAAGCGGATCATCCAACAACTGCTGCTGGATATCGAGCATTTTCTCGCGGCCTTCTGTCGTATCCCAAGCACCGGCTTCATCATTTTCTGCCAGAAGGAATACTGGTGTATTATCACCGAGACCGAATTGTTCATCGAGTGTATCGAACGTTTGGCGTGACTCATAGGATTCCGGCAGTGATTCCGTAGAAGGAATAGTTAACTCGATATCCTTAATCGGCACCATTGCAACACATAGCAAGATGATAGCCACAACGATAATTGTGACAGGGCGTTTCATGACAAAGGCGGCGAACTTCTGCCAACGAGAGGCAGTTGGTTTTATACGGAAAACACGGCCTTTATTTAAACGGTCGCCTAAAATCGTCAATGCTGCCGGTAAAAGTGTAATACCTGTTAATACAGCGAGCAACACAACAATTGACCCGCCAAGCGCGATGTTCATGAATATTTCAACATCTATGACAATCATTGCGCCAAGACCGATCATGACACAAAGCGCTGAAAAGATAATTGAGCGTCCGGCTGTTTGGATAGCAATTTGAACAGACTGCTCAACCGATTGTGTATTGCGTTCTTCACGGTATCGGTTAATAAGCAGCAATGCAAAATCAATACTTAAGGCTAACCCGAGCATTGGGACAATATTTAACACGAAAATCGATAAGTTCACACTATCTCCTAATAGAGTCAATAGACCAAGTGTGATGACAACCGTAGCACCGCCGACTAATATCGGCAGTAAAGAAGCTACGATTGTACCGAATGCTAACAATAAAACGATTAAGGCGATCGGAAGGCCAATCGTTTCAGCTTTAATTAAATCATTTTGACTCGCAACATTAATATCCTTTGAAATAACCGGTTCTCCTGTAATGGAAATACCGTTAATATCGCCAAGCTTTTCACGCAACTCATCAATAATAGGGAAGTAATCATCCACCGTATTATCGAACTCCAGCATTCCATAGGCATATCCTTCTTTGTTTAAATCTTCAACACCTACAGGAGATGTAATGGATTGAATTTCTTCGATTGTTTCTAAACTTTCAAGTGCTGATGAAATTTCCTCATCCGATTTATTTTCAAACAGTACAAAAATCGTTTTTGCAGGTAAGTTGAATGTATCCGATAGCTCGTTCGTTACATACGAGTGGTCGCCATCGTAGAAAAAACCATCCCCTTGCAGTTTAGAAGGGAGTTGAAGCGCAAAAATTGCAAGAACAATTAAAAGTGCAGACCATAGTAGAACAATCGGTTTTGCGAATTTTGTAATGAATGCTGCAAACTGTTTCATAAATTACCGCCTTTCTTTTTCCATAAATACAGTGTAATGGATTGATAGAAAAAAAGAAAAGAGGGAGGTTTGTCCGAAAAAAATTTCGAAACATACCTGCCCTCTTTTTTAAAAGAATAGATTTAATACTGTATAGATAATTGCTGCCATCACAGCAGAAATAGGCATTGTAATAATCCAAGTTGTGACAATTTTACGAGCCATACCCCAGTTTACGCCTTTTACATTTTGTGCTGAACCAACACCCATAATTGCAGATGAAATAACATGTGTTGTTGATACAGGCAAGTGAATTAATGTCGCACCGAAAATGATGGATGCAGAAGCAATGTCCGCAGCGGCACCGTTTACAGGACGGATTTTCATGATTTTACCGCCAACTGTTTTAATGATTTTATAGCCACCGATCGATGTACCAAGACCCATTGCTAAAGCACAGGCAAAACGTACCCAGCCTTGTACATCATCCGTTGTTTGCCAATTCGCTGCAATCAGTGCCATCGTAATAATACCCATTGCCTTTTGAGCATCGTTTGTCCCGTGGGTAAATGATTGAATGGCTGCAGTGAAAATTTGCATAATACGGAAGCCTTTATTTGTTTTATAAAGATTCATATTCTTAAAAATAAATTTCATTATTGTCATCATTAAATAACCGGCACAAATCGCAATGATTGGTGATGCTAATAAAGCAATAATAATTTTTGTGAATCCGCTATAGTTTAAAACCCCGACTCCAGATGCTGCAATGGCAGCACCTGCAATCGAACCGATCAATGTATGAGAAGAACTTGATGGAATTCCAAAATACCAAGTGACTAAGTTCCAGGTAATCGCCGATAATAGAGCGGCCAAAATAACAACAGAACCGATTAATGGTGCATCAGGTGTAGATAATGCAAACGGGTCAACAATATCTGACGCAATCGCCTTTGCAACACCTACGAATGTAATGGCACCCAAGAAATTCATAAATGCTGCCATGATTACCGCTACTCGAGGAGGTAGCGCACGTGTTGAAACGGATGTTGCAATCGCATTTGCAGTATCATGAAAACCATTAATGAAGTCAAATGCAAGTGCAAAAAAGACTACTAGGACGGTAATGATAAGTAGTGTATTCATTAAAAGGACTCCTCATTTATTACGCATTACGCATAATGATTGTTTCGATTGTATTAGCAACTGTTTGACAGTAGTCGGCAATTTCTTCTAGCTGCTCATAAATATCTTTGAATTTAATTAGACGAATAGGATCTTTTTCGTTTAAAAATAGTTTTTTAATAGAAGAACGTAATACTTCATCACATTCACGCTCATAATCTTTAATTAAAATGGCGTGCTGGCGCATTCCAACAAGATCTTTTTTGTTTAAAAGTTCCATCGCTTTAACGATTTCATCAGTAGATTTGGCGATATATGCTAGGAAATCACGCATTGATTCATCGATTTCTGTTAATGAAAACATTTCGAAATGTGCAATCGTACCTTCTGCGCCATCCAACACATCATCCATACGAATCGCTAATGATAAAATATCTTCACGCTCTATTGGTGTCATAAATGATTTATTAAGCATGACGATTAATTCATGAATTAATTTATCACCCGCTGTTTCGTATTGTTTCATACGAATGCTGATTTCCTTTAAGTCTGCAACCGTTTCAATGCGGAAATCATTTGCATAATGGATACCTTCACGCATATTTTCAGCAATTTTCAATAAGGCTGAGAAAAACGGATCTTGCTTCTTTGAACTAAACATGGAATTGCCTCCTGAATATATATAATTAAAATAATTTTAAAAATTAACCTCAATTATCATAACAAAAACTTAAAAAAATCTATACAAATTTTACTCTAACCTTATCAATCTTTACAATTCTGTAACAAAAGGAAAAGTTGAATAAGTAATCAATTTTAGTCACAAAATAGAAAAAATAAAACAAAGTGAGAAAACTATTTTGCTATAGAAGTAAATCTTGCAGCTCATTTTCTAGAAATGGCTTGGCATTTAAAAAGCGCACAAATTCGTCGTACTTTAACCGCTGCTCACTCGTTGGCTTCTTTCCGGTATGGTAAGCACGTATTAAAATATTCTTTGGTGTATTTTCCATATCGATAAATTCCAGTAATTGAGTATCATAGCCGACAAGTGATAAAAGTTCAGCGCGAATTGAATCGGTAGCTAATGCTGCAAAGCGCTCCTTCACTAAACCATGCTGTGTCATAATTGATAGTGCTGGTACCTGCAGCTGACGGTTCAGCTCATGCTGACAACAAGGAACACTTAAAATAACTTTTGCGCCCCACCTTACTGCACGGGCTAATGCCATATCTGTCGCAACATCACAAGCATGAAGCGTTACGACCATATCTACAGCAGTTTCTTCATTGAAGTCATTAATATCCCCGACTAAAAACTGTAAATCTTCATATTGTAAATCAGCAGCAATCCGATTACATTCTTCGATTACTTCTTTTTTGAGGTCCAGGCCTGTGACATGAATATCAAGACCCTTTTCAATTTTTAAGTAATGATACAAAGCGAATGTTAAATAAGATTTACCTGAACCGAAATCTAAGATGCGAATCGTTCTGTCTTTCGGCAAATGGGCTAATGAATCATCGATAAACTCAACAAAGCGATTGATTTGTTTAAACTTATCGTATTTCTGTTTCTTTATTTTTCCGTCCTCTGTCTGCACCCCTAAGCGGACTAAAAACGGGTGAACACGGGAATCATCCAATAAATACTGTTTTTTTCGATTATGGGATAAGTTCACCTGTTTAACTGTTGTATTTTGATCGGATTTCCAAAGTACTTTATTTTTCTTAGAGAGTTGCACTTGCACTGTCTGCTCCTGAAACTCTGCATGTACTTGACGAAACTGTTCAAAGAGAGCATCAAGCTTTACAGATAAATCTTCAATTGTAATATTTTCATGTTTTAAAATGCGCTCATATTGAAATTCCAGCTGGATCATATAGTCTCCGCGAATCTCTACCGGCTTGAGTTTGACTCGTTTTAGGTCATTGGACTTCTGACGTGGTTGGCTAATTGTTGCCTGAAGTAGTGTTTTATTAGAAATGAGTGCATGAAGCTGCACTTTCATTTTTTCAAATTCCATAAAAACCGCCTTTTCTTTTTCATCAATTACGCCTCGGCGTATTTGCGTCCAGATTTTTTGAGGCCCACAGGATGTGGGTCAGTCAGCCGTTGTCACATGATGTGACGTATTTAGGCTGACTTCATTTTCCTTAAAAAAATCTGTGACATCTGCCGGGGCTTTTCTTCATTCATCACTCACCAGCGAAAGGTGAGTGATGAATGAAGAAAAATAACTGTTCTTATAGTATCATAATGCGCTTATATGCTGTCATTGTACAGGCTTTTGAATTGTATGTTACGATGGGAAAAAACTATAGATGGTAGCAAGGAGGCAAAAATTTGAAAGATGTTGAAGTATTGATTGAACGCGGTGTATTAGTTGGCGTCAATTTACAAAAGGATGAGCATTTCGATTATTCAATGGAAGAATTGGCGAATTTAGCACAAGCCTTAGATGTAGAAGTTGTCGGTATGGTGACGCAAAATCTGGAACGGGTCACACCTTCACATTATGTAGGCACAGGGAAGATTGAAGAAATTAAGGCGTTCTTTGATGAAACAGATGCCAACATTGTTATTTTTAATGATGAGCTCTCACCATCGCAAATCCGTAATTTAGAACGTGATTTACAATGTAAAGTAATTGATCGCACAATGCTGATTTTAGATATTTTCAGTCGCCGTGCAAAAACGCGTGAAGCGCAATTACAAGTAGAGCTCGCTCAATTACAGTATATGCTCCCGCGCCTAGTTGGGCTCCATGCATCATTATCCCGTCAAGGGGGAGGAACAGGCGGCGGCTTTAAAAACCGTGGTGCAGGGGAAACGAAACTTGAACTTGACCGCCGTAAAATTGAAGATCAGATTTCGAAAATCAAGAAAGAGTTAGAAGTAGTTAAAGAGCAGCGTGAAACACAGCGTAAACAACGCCGTAAAAATGCGGTGCCTGTCGTATCAATTGTAGGTTATACAAATGCAGGGAAGTCCACTATTATGAACCAGTTACTTGCAAAGGCAGGGCAAGATGATACAAAGCAAGTGTTTGAAAAGGATATGTTGTTCGCAACACTTGAAACTTCGGTCCGCAATATTGACCTGGAAGATAACAAATCCTTTTTACTGACTGATACGGTTGGTTTTGTTAGTAAATTACCGCATCATTTAGTAAAAGCCTTCCGATCGACATTGGAAGAAGCACGAGAATCCGACCTGTTGCTGCATGTTGTCGATGTTTCTAATGAGGAATACCGATTTATGATGGATGTAACGAATGAGACATTAAAAGCAATTGATGTTGAAAATATTCCTACTGTATATGTATACAATAAATCCGATTTGGCTGATGTAGAATATCCGTTAGTTAGCGGAGATAATATTTGGCTTTCTGCGAAGGAAGATGTAGGACTTGAGGAGTTACTTCAGTTAATTCGTCAGCAAATTTTTGCTAATTATATAACGTGTCAAATGCTTATTCCATATAATCAGGGCGGAATTGTTTCCTATTTAAATGAGCAGGCAACCGTTCTGGAAACGGAGTATGAAGAAGAGGGTACATTATTGACGCTTGAACTTAAAGAAGCGGATTATCAAAAGTATGAAATTTATGTTGTTAAGCAATAATATAAACAAAAGACTAAAGTACATTGCAGTCACATTGTACTTTAGTCTTTTTCTATATTAATGAAAATTTATTTTTCTAAGGAAAAGTCAAAATGATTTCATTACTGAATTAATTGATTTATAATACAAAAATCTTGATGTGAAGATCTGTTTTATTTATCTGAAAATATAGAAAAAACATAAAATTATAACATTTTGATTATTTGTTGATTTTAATCAACTATTAGGCTAAAGTGTTCAAGTATATTATTTCAAATGTCAGACAACAGACGACAGAGTTTATTGTCAGAATATTTATTAATCGGGAGGATTTCAAATGTATTCAAAAGAAGAAATCGTGAAGTCCGTTCCTCAAACTGGTTTTGTCGGTCAACCTAAAGGGTTGTTTACACTATTCTTTACAGAGTTTTGGGAACGTTTTTCATATTATGGTATGCGTGCCATTCTACTATTCTACATGTATTACGCAGTTAAAGATGGTGGATTAGGATTAGATCGTACGCAAGCAAACATCATCATGTCGATTTACGGTTCATTAATCTACATGTCAGGTATTATTGGCGGGTGGATCGCTGACCGAATTACTGGTATGCGTAAAGCGATATTCTACGGCGGAATATTAATTATGATCGGTCATATATTATTGGCCTTGCCGCTTGGTGTAACAGCATTATACTTATCTATGTTCTTTATCATTATTGGTACTGGTTTATTAAAACCAAACGTTTCATCGGTAGTTGGTGACTTGTATGCGGAAAATGATGCACGTCGTGATTCAGGATTCTCTATTTTCTATATGGGTATCAACATGGGTGGCTTCCTGGCACCGTTATTAGTTGGTTTATTCCAAAAGAACTGGGGCTTCCACGCAGGATTCAGTGTTGCTGCGGTAGGTATGTTCATCGGTTTAGTTGTTTACTTAATGTCACAAAAGAGCCTTGGTTTAGCAGGTTCTGTAGCACCAAACCCACTTTCTGATAAAGAGAAGAAAACGACGACTCGTAACTTCACAATCGGTGGTTTAATTATTGTGATTTTAGGTTTCGTAGCTTACCAAACAGGTAACGCAAGCATTGAAAACTTCTCATTGTTAATTACATTCTTAGGTGTAATGATTCCTACGCTATTTATTATTTATATGTATCGTAGTCCAAAAACAAATGCAGACGAAAAATCTCGTCTATTAGCTTATATCCCACTATTTATCTGTGCGGTAATGTTCTGGGCAATTGCTGAACAATCTTCAACAGTTATTGCAACATTCATTGATACACGTACAAATTTAAATTTATGGGGCTTTGAAATTCCAGCTGCATGGTTCCAGTCATTTAACCCGTTATTCATCATTGTTCTAGCGCCAATGTTTGCGATTATGTGGACGAAATTAGCGGATCGCGGACCATCAACTCCGAAGAAATTTGCTTTATCTTTATTCTTTGCAGGTATTTCATTCTTCGTAATGATCGCAGCAATCGTTTTAACTCCGGAAGATACGTTAGTAAATCCACTTTGGGTTGTATTCTCAATCTTCCTGTTAGTATTAGGTGAGCTATTGCTGTCACCGGTTGGTCTATCAGCTACAACGAAATTAGCTCCAGCTGCATTCGCAGGACAAACAATGGCGTTATGGTTCTTAGCTTCAGCTGCTGCACAAGCAATTAACGCACAGTTAGTTCGAGTTTATGGAATGGTATCTGAAACAACTTACTTTGGTGTATTAGGTGGTTTATCGGTGGTATTAGGTGTTATTATCCTCCTAATCTCGCCTATCATCTCTAAAGCAATGCGCGGTATTAAGTAATTATCAAACCTTTATTTGCAGAAATTCTGCGAATAAAGGTTTTTTCTTTTGGTCAATAAGGAATAATAAAAGTTAACTACTTAAAAAGGTAGTATGTGGTATATAATGGGATTGGGATGATACTTATCAAAGCGCTAAGAAATCTTTGAGTATAGAAGTATCGATTCTTCACATTAACTTCTTTCTGCAGTTGTCAAAAACATTTGCCGAAAGAGACCTGCTTGGGTTAAATTCGCTACATTTGGTCGAAAATAACCGGGTAACCGATATATGTAGAACATTCCCGATGGTTACACATCTTTTTCAGAAATCATGGTAACATAGCATGATTGAGGAGAGAACTAAGTAAAGCAAGGCGTTTTTAAGAATGAAGAAAAGTAACTATAGGGGAGGCAGAATTATGTTAGAATCAGTGATGATTAAAGAGTTAACGACAATTGAACAAATTGAAGAGGCACGTAAGCTAGAGCATGAAATTTGGGCTGTCGGCAGCATTCCAGTACATCAGACAATTGCGACGATTCGCAATGGCGGGATTGTACTCGGTGCATATTTAAATGATGAAATAATTGGTTTTAACTATAGTTGCCCTGGATATATGGATGAGAATATATACTTATATTCCCATATGATTGGTGTGAAACGTAATTATCGTGAGCAAGGCGTTGGAGAACTTCTTAAAAATTACTTAAAGGATATCGCTATAGAGCGCGGTTATAGAACTTGCCGCTGGACATTTGACCCTCTTGAAGCACGCAGCGGATTTTTAAACTTTTCAAAATTGCGTAGTTACAGCGATACTTATATAGAAAATTGCTACGGAGAAATGGAAGATCCGTTCAATCGAGTATTACCTACAGATCGTCTTTGTGTAGAATGGCAACTTGTAGATAATGATTACTTGCGCTGGGATGCGAAAGTGGAAGAATTACTGGATGAAGCAAAGCCGGTAGTAAATTGGGAAGAAAATATGGTAGGCCTTCCGACATTGGATCCGGAGCAAAGATTCAAAAAAGAAGAGTCACTTATCCATGATGCCTATCTGTTACCAATCCCTACGAACTTCCAGAAAATCAAAGTGGAAAGTGTCTCTTTAGCAGAAGATTGGCGCTATAAAACAAGACACATTTTACAAGCAATGTTTGATCAAAATTATAAAATAATTTATTTAAACAAAATAGATGATAATATTAGCCATTACTTACTTGTAAAGCGTTCATTATTTGCTCTTTAGCATCAATTAGTGAATGATTCGGCGGTTGAATATTATTAGGAGCAACAAATATGAAATTAGTAAAAGTAACAATTCATGAACTAGTGATGCGAATGAAAACTCCATTTACGACAGGCTTAGGTACAATGCAAGACAAGCGTTTTTTAGTTATTGAGGCGACAGATGAAAGTGGTGTAGTCGGTTGGGGCGAGGGGGTTGCATTTGAGGAGCCTTCCTATACAGAAGAAACATTTAAAACTTCGCTTCATTTATTGGAGGATTTTTTAATCCCTGCATTGCTTGGGAAAGAATTAAAGCATCCGGATGACGTGTATGAAATATTCCGTCCGATTCGACGCAATAATATGGCGAAAGCATCGATTGAAGGAGCGGTGTGGGATATTTATGCTCAATTAACGGACCAATCGTTGGCATCGGCTGTTGGAGGAGTCCGGGAAAAAATCGATGTAGGAATCAGCATCGGTTTACAGCCTACAGATGAACAGCTGATCCAAACAATTCAGCAGTTTATGGATGAAGGCTATAAACGAATTAAAGTAAAAATTAAGCCAGGCAAAGATATTGAGCTAATCCGAACAATTCGGCAGGCATTCCCGGTAATTCCTTTAATGGCAGATGCAAATTCTGCGTATACATTAGATGACGTCGATCGTTTAAAAGAGTTGGATGCATTTAATTTAATGATGATTGAACAGCCATTAGCGCATGATGACCTCATCGATCATGCACTATTGCAAAAACAAATAAAGACACCGGTTTGTTTAGATGAGAGTATTACTTCATTAGAGGACACGAGAAAAGCGGTTCAACTTGGCAGCTGTCGGGTGATAAATATTAAAATTGCGCGAGTTGGCGGTATTAGCGAAGCAAAGCGTATCCATGACTACTGTATGGAACACAATATTCCTGTGTGGTGTGGAGGAATGCTGGAAGCGGGTATCGGCCGCGCACAAAATGTTGCACTGACAAGTCTTGCAAACTTTATAATGCCTGGAGATACTGCTGCTTCTGAACGTTATTGGCATGAAGATATTATTCAACCTGAAGTAACCGTTACAGATGGCTACATTACTGTTCCAAAGTCAAAAGGGCTTGGCTATAATGTGAATCGCGAAGCATTAAATAAGTATAGTGTAAGTAAAAAAACATATCGATTATAAATGTAAGGCCACAATTTTTAATAATTGTGGTCTTTTTTAATTTGAATTTTCTTCCTATTAATAAAGAGAAAGGATGCGTAATTAAAGCGGAGAAACGCTCTAAAAGTACATTTTTCAGTCTATTCTTCTTTTAAAATAACTTATTATAAATTGTCTGTTTGATTTTCATTATTAGCAATTATATAATGATGTAGGGAAAGAGATGATTCTCATTTTCATTTAGAATTTACGTAATATATAGAGGTATAAAATATATAAAGAATAGTGGGAGAATGAAATGAGACTTTGGATGCTCGTAGTAGCGACTATCGTCCTGTCCTTTTTATCATTGTTTATCGGAGCTATCGACATTAAGCCATCTGATTTATTGGATTGGGATTCAGATAAAATGCAAATTTTCTTAATGAGTCGAGTACCGCGATTAATGGCAATTATACTTGCTGGGGCAGGGATGGGTATTTCAGGATTAATTATGCAAAGCTTAAGCCGTAACAAATTCGTATCGCCGACAACGTCTGGTACGCTTGATGCGGCAAAGCTAGGTATTGTTGTATCAATGATATTTTTTACAAGTGTTGGGTATATGGAGAAAATTATATTCAGTTTTACATTTGCACTGATCGGTATGATGGTTTTCATGCGTCTTCTTGAAAGCATTAAATTCAAGGACGTTATTTTTGTACCTCTTATCGGGATTATGTATGGGAATATTATTGGTGCCATTTCAACATTTCTTGCGTATGAGGCGGATGTGCTGCAAAGTGTAGATACATTCTTTCTAGGAAGTTTTACACTTGTTGTATCAGGTCGCTATGAATTGCTTTATGTAGCGGTGCCTGCAATTTTCCTTGCGTATTTATATGCCAATAAGTTTACAGTTGCTGGCATGGGTGAAGATTTCGCCAAAAATCTTGGCTTAAGCTATCGTACCGTATTGAATCTTGGTTTAGTACTAGTAGCGATTATTTCCACTACAGTTGTCTTAACGGTAGGGATTATACCTTTCCTAGGATTAATCGTACCGAACTTGGTTTCATTATATATGGGAGACAATTTACGTAAAACAATTCCGCATACAATCTTCTTAGGTGCAGCATTCCTATTAATGTGTGATATTTTAAGTCGTTTAATTGTATACCCGTTTGAAATTCCCGTAAACACAACGGTTGCGGTAATCGGCAGTGCGATCTTCTTAGTAATGTTATTTAGGGGGAAAGCATATGCGAAAAAATAGTACGAAGTTGATTTTCTTAGCAATTATCGCACTGGTATGTATTGCGTTATTTGCTTTTTACAATATTCAGGGCGGTTTCAGTTATGCCTTTCCAAAGCGATTAGAGCGAATAGCCGCAATGGTAATTACAGGAACGGCGATTGCATATGCGACCGTTACATTTCAGACGGTTACACATAACCGTTTACTGACACCATCTATGATGGGCGTCGATTCGATGTATGAAGTAGTGCAAACGGTTATTTTCTTCTTTGCAGGATCTGCGTCAATCTTTGTAGTAAGTCGTTATTTAAACTTTGGTTTATCAATTTTGGCGATGGTAATTTTCGCACTGATTTTATACCGTTTCTTGTTCAGGGCAGATAAACATCCGATTTTCCTGCTTTTACTTGCCGGAATGATAATCGGAACATTGCTCGGCAGTTTTGTAACGTTTTTACAAGTAATAATTGACCCGGTAGAATATGAAAGCTTACAGACACGTCTGTTCGCTAGTTTCATGAATGTGAAAACAGAGCTGCTATTCATTGCTGTCATTATTTTAGGGGCTTCATTTATCTACGGTTACCGTTTATTGCGAGATTTAGATGTCATGTCACTAGGTCGGGAGAATGCGATAAACTTAGGTGTAAATTATGATAGAATAGTATTGAAAGTATTAATTTTATCTTCAGTTTTAATTGCAACATCTACTGCGCTTGTTGGTCCGATTACATTTTTAGGGTTAATCGTTTCTAACTTGGCATATCAGTTTTTTGCTACGTACAAGCATTCGGTTTTAATAGTGGGTGCGAGTTTAATTAGTATTATTGCACTTGTCGGTGGGCAGTTCTTAGTACTGCATGTATTCCAGTTAAGTACAACGATCAGCGTTATTATTAACTTTGTCGGTGGACTTTACTTTATTTACCTAATACTGAAGGAAAGTAGGAAAGCAGGATGATTGAAATTAAAGGGCTTTCTAAAAGCTTTGGAAAAAAACCGGTTGTTGAGGATGTATCATTAACTATTCAGCCGAAAGCAATTACTTCGTTTATCGGACCGAATGGAGCAGGTAAATCTACATTATTATCAATGGTAAGCCGGTTGCTTGATGCAGATACAGGTGAAGTATTTTTAGATCAAAGTGATGTTAAAAAAATGAAGTCCAATGATTTTGCGAAACGCGTTGCTATTTTACGTCAGTCAAATCATTTAAATGTGCGTTTAACAGTTCGTGAGCTTGTATCATTTGGCCGTTATCCATATTCGAAAGGTCGTTTGACTCCAGAAGATGAGCAGCATATCGACCGTGCAATTGAATATATGACACTTGGTGAAATGGAACATAAGTTTTTGGATGAATTATCAGGTGGTCAAAAGCAACGTGCTTTTATCTCGATGGTAATCGCTCAGGAT
Source organism: Solibacillus sp. FSL W7-1472 (assembly GCF_037969775.1). NCBI lineage: Bacteria > Bacillati > Bacillota > Bacilli > Caryophanales > Caryophanaceae > Solibacillus > Solibacillus sp. FSL W7-1472. The sequence continues at coordinate 3,684,414 of NZ_CP150208.1, read as the reverse complement.
ACAGAATATATTTTACTGGATGAGCCTTTAAACAACTTGGATATGAAGCACTCTGTTCAAATTATGAAAATTTTACGCAAGCTTGTTGATGAGTTAGGCAAAACAGTAGTAATTGTTTTACATGATATTAACTTTGCTTCAGTATATTCAGATCGGATTGTCGCATTGAAAGATGGACGCCTTGTAAAAGATGGTCCAACAAATGAGATTATTAACTCTGAAGCATTACGAGAAGTATATGATATGCATATTCCGGTGCAGGAACAAGATGGCTGTCGTATTTGTGTATATTTTAATTCACATAGTTAAATAAAAATGCGGATAAATGCATAAGCTTTGCTCGCTTATGTATTTAATTTGTAAATTTAATTGAGAATGAATATTAGTTTCAGAATATTCATTGACAACTATAGGCAGTTGATTTACACTAACGTTAGTTAATTGAAAACGATTATCACTCTCGCTTGAGGGTATTTTAGGAGGAAAAGTAACAATGAAAAAGTGGAAATTTTTAACGGCAGCAGCATTAACATTAATGTTAGCAGCTTGTGGTTCAGACGAAGAAACATCTACAAAAGATGAAGCGAACGAACCAGCTAAAACAGAAGAAACAACTTCATCTACGGAAGCCCCTGCTTTCCCAATGACAGTATCTCCATTATCAGCGGGTAGTGAAACAGAAGACGGTAAATCCCTTACTTTTGAAGATGTAACATTTGAAGAAATGCCAAAAAACATCGTAGTATTTGACTATGGTTTCTTAGATACACTTGATGCATTAGGTGTTGAAGGTATCGTTGGTATCGCTGCTAACGGCGGTAAAGGTAACTTCCCTGAGCATTTAAAAGAAAAATATTTAAATGATTCAATTACTGATGTTGGTTCTTTAAAACAGATCGACTTCGAAAAAGTAGCAGCTGCTAACCCGGATGCAATCTTCATCTCAGGTCGTCAAGGTTCTTTCTATGAAGAATTAAAAGAAATTACACCAAACGTAGTATTCATCGGTTCTGATAACTCAAACTATGTTGAAGGTGTATACGAATCAGTTGACTTAGCTGCTGAAATCTTCGGGAAACAAGAAAAAGCTGAAGAGTTAAAAGCTGCATTACAAGAAAAAGTTGACGCTGTAAAAGAAAAAGCAGCTGGCTATGAAAATGCATTAGTAGCAATGTACAACGACAAAAAAATCTCTGGTTTCGACAACGGTGAAGATTCTCGTTTCGCATACGTATACAATGACTTTGGTTTTAAACCATCAACAACTGAGATCAAAGCTTCATCACACGGTTCTGACTTTTCGTATGAGTCAATTCTTTCTGTAGACCCGGAAGTATTATTAATCATCGACCGTACAGCATCTGATGTAGAAACAATCAAAGCTGACATCGAAAACGATATCATCAAACAAACGCGTGCTTACAAAGAAGGCAAAATCGTTTACCTTGATGGCGTAAACTGGTACTTCTCTTCTAACGGAGTAACAACTGAAGCAGAAAAATTAGATGAAATCTTAAACGAATTAAAATAATATAATTAAAGAAGGCATGTCTCTCAAGTAGAGGCGTGCCTTTTTAAAAGAGAGGGGAATTAAAATGTTCGTACAAATTCGCAAATGGATCGTAACAGAAGGCAATTCGCTTAAAATTATCGAGCGATTTAGCAAAAAACCTGGTCAAGGTCCAACGATGCTTGAACAACGTGAAGGATTTATTGGCCGTGAACTGCTTGTAAAAAATGTGCGACGTGGTGAAGAGGAAGTTGTAATGATTATTCGTTGGGAATCGGAGGATGCATGGAAAGCCTGGGAGAAGAGTCCGGAGCATATTGCGGGACACAAAGCGAAAATCAAAGAGCATGGCGGTAAACCACCTAAACCGGATTTCGTTATTTCAATGGAGCACGGAAATTACACAGTTGTAGAATAATGAATGGTTAAGAGGGAATCTACTTTGCAGAGTTTTTTAGCGAAGTGGATTTTTATTTTTTGTATACTACATATAATAATAGTGAAGTAACAGTTCGTATAAGGAAAGTAGGTTATCGTTTGAAAAAGAAAGGTTCGATTTTTGCATTCGTTACATTGCTGGTGTTTATTATTATTGCACTGAATTTTGATATACCAAGCTTCGAGGCATTTGATATGAAAATCCGCTCTTTATTATTTGGTAATAATTTCATTATTTTATTTCATTATTTAGGAGAAATAAAGTTTGTCATAGTTGCAACCGTTATTATCTTGCTGTATTTGGCAATCTTTAAAAAAGATTTTCGCGGTGTGCTCTTTGTGCTTCTTACAGTTGGGGTTGGAAATGGGCTGAATCAGCTTTTAAAGCGTATTTTTTCACGACCACGTCCGGAAATTGAAGATCAGCTTACTTCATTTAGCTTTCCTTCAGGACATGCGCAAATCAGTGTAATGTTCTTTTTAACGCTCGCATATTTGATTTCGAAATGGCTGAAAAATAAAAGTTGGAAATTTATTACATACAGTGTAATGCTAGTCCTTATTTTTTTTATAGGTTTATCACGTATAGCGGAAGGTCGCCACTATGCAACGGATGTTATAGCAGGGTGGAGTATCGGGTATACTTGGTTTGTCCTATGCGTATTATGGTATGAGTCAAAAAAGAATAAATAGTAGTATTGGGATTCCTGATGAATAGGAATCCCTTTTTTTAGTATTTGGTTTGGTTACCCTCACAAGATGTTTCCCGCTTAAAAAAAGTTGCACATAGGAAACATTGTGCGTATAATATGAGAAAAGATTATAAAGAAGGAGAATTGTATGGATGAGAATGTATTATTAGCGTTAGGCTTAACATTATTTGCAGGGCTTGCTACAGGTATTGGCAGCTTGATCGCATTTTTTACAACACGCACAAATAAAAGGTTTCTTTCAGTTGCATTAGGCTTTTCAGCAGGTGTTATGATTTATGTATCACTTGTAGAGATTTTTGTAAAAGCGAAAGACGCTTTAGTTAACGTTCATGGGGAGACAGTAGGGTATTGGTACACAATCATCGGCTTTTTCGGGGGGATGCTTTTAATTGCCTTAATCGACCGGTTTATTCCAAAGGGTAGAAACCCGCATGAAGTAAAGTCTGTAGAAGATGTACAAAAGGCTCAATTAATCGGAAATGAAGATGTAGAAGCAGACCGGTTAATGAAAATGGGTTTATTTACAGCGTTAGCAATCGCGATTCATAACTTTCCGGAAGGTATTGCGACATTTATGGCGGTATTGCAGGACCCGAATGTCGGAGTAGCGATAGCAATTGCTGTAGCCATTCATAATATTCCCGAAGGTATTGCGGTAGCTATTCCTATCTTTTATGCAACAGGGAAGCGTATGAAGGCATTTAAATGGTCGTTCGCCTCTGGTTTATCAGAGCCGCTCGGTGCGTTTATTGCCTACTTAGTACTAATGCAATTTATGACAGATACATTGTTCGGTATTGTTTTTGCTGGTGTTGCAGGTATTATGGTATTTATTTCGATTGATGAGCTGCTGCCGGCTGCTAAAAAATATGATGAAGCCCATTCTTCAATTTATGGATTAATAGCAGGTATGGCAGTTATGGCGATCAGTTTAGTGATGTTAACTTAATTTCTCCACAAAAAAACCCAGCATCTCCTATTGGGAACATGCTGGCTTTTTTTCGTGTCGAGGCCAAAAGCTTCGGCGCTATTTATTAAGATGCTGCTGTTACATTTTCAGATGCAACAGTAAATGTTGTATTTGGGTATTCATTTTTTTCAATTTCATCGAGCAATGCGACAGCAAAATCAGCATAACTGATATAACTGTTAAATTGTGAGTTTACTAAAATTTTCTCTTCACCCTTAATATAGTGGCCGGTACGCGGTCCATCCGAATCGAACATTGCCGATGGAATGGCAAAGGACCAGTGGATTGAAGAGCTTTCCAAATCACGCAGATTCTGCAATTGAGCCTTTGCTGCGACAGCAAGGTCTTCCGGATAATCTTCGAGATCCATAAGGCGAACTGTTTTTTCGCGATCAACAAAAAGGCAGCCTGAACTCCCGATGACGAACAACTTTTTCTCTGTTCCTTCTAGTAAGGAAATTAAATGTTCACCAGCATCAACATGTAAATGTTCTTCCCCTGGTAGTGGAGCAAAAGCATTAATTAAGATATCGAAAGGAGCGATTTGTTCCTCTGTTAAATTAAACAGGTCGCTTTCAATGATGTTAATATTTTCTTCTTGAACTGTTGCCCTATTTTTTACAATCGCTGTCACATCAAAGTTTCTCATTATTGCTTCTCTTAAAATATGAGTTCCTGCCTTACCAGCAGCCCCAATAACTGCAATTTTCATAAACATTACCCCTTTCTAACAGTAGATTTATTAATATACCCAAATTTAAGGGGAATTATGCATAAAAGACAAAATTGTATAGAAAAAACAAAAAATGTACGTTATTCGTATATGGAAATAACGTACATTAAATACCCTTATAAAGAGCTTCATCTATAATTTTATTATTAATAAGCTGTGACAGTGGAGCCGGATGGTGAAGCAGTTGTCACTACAACTTGGTGTTCCGGAAACTGTTGTTGCATTGAGGAGGTAAACTGTTCGGATAAAGCAAGCGGGATCATCGAGATTAATGTTGGTCCGGCACCACTTAAAGCAGTTCCATATGCTCCGGCCCTTTTTGCTGCTTCGCGAATTTCTTTATAAGTAGGAATAAGGTTTGCTCGGAAAGGTTCATGGAAAAGGTCTGCTTCCATATAACGTCCGATTCGCTCATAATCCTTTGCAATCAGGGAAGCTGCTAGCATATTCGCATTGGCGCTCGCACGCACTGCATAGCTACGTTTCAGGTGCTCCGGTAAAACACCGCGTGATGCTGCTGTTTTAAGTTCGATATTCGGGATAAATACAACGAATGCTGCATCCATTTTCTGAATATGTAGTGTGTCGACAATTCCGGCTTCGTCCATTGAGGAAATCGTCAACCCGCCCAATACCGAAGCGGTTGCGTTATCAGGATGTCCTTCAATTTGAGATGAAATGTTCAGCTTATCTTGTTGCGATAATTTCAGATCCCCTAAAATATTGGCTAATTCAATAGCACCCACGATTGCTGCCGCGCTGCTGCCAATACCACGAGCAAGGGGAAGCTCGCTGGTCATCTCAACTTTACATGGAGGCAGCGTTGTATTATATTGCTGTGCTACCTGTTGTGCAATTGTATAAATTAAATGTGTGTCGACTGTCGTATCAGAAGGCACATTGTCACCAATATGCATAAATTCCCACTCATCTTGTAATGTGACATCCAATGTTAAATAGAGTGATAGTCCAAGGCCAATGGAATCAAATCCAGGGCCTAAATTTGCTGTACTGCCAGGAACTTTGATTTGCCACTTTTTACTCATAGACTAAATACGCCCTCGATATAATTACGGATTTCCTGCTCATCATTTTGTAAAGAAACAAGGTCAACAGTTGAAACATTCATCGCTGTATCCGGATCTTTTAAGCCGTTTCCAGTAAAGATTGTAACAACACGACTGCCTGCAGCAATTTTATCGGCTTTTACAGATTTAATGACACCAGCTAATGAAGCAGCTGAACCCGGCTCCACAAAAATCCCCTCTTTGTTGGCAATTAGTTTATAAGCTTCTAAAATTTCTTCATCTGTTACAGCATCAATTAGACCGCCTGACTCATCACGAGCTGTTTCAGCGAACTTCCAGCTTGCTGGATTTCCGATACGAATCGCTGTTGCTACTGTTTCCGGATTTGCAATGGGAGCACCCTGCACGATTGCAGCGGCACCTTCTGCTTCAAACCCATACATTTTAGGAAGACCGCTTTGTTTTGCTTCATTATATTCTTTAAAGCCTTTCCAGTAAGCTGTAATATTCCCTGCGTTTCCTACAGGAATACATAAGTAGTCAGGTGCTTGACCAAGTTGGTCGACAATTTCAAACGCAGCTGTTTTTTGACCTTCAATACGATATGGGTTTACAGAGTTAACAAGTGCGATAGGAGTATTTTCCCCAATTTTGCGAACAATATTTAATGCATCATCAAAGTTACCGTCAATTTCAATAATCTTTGCACCGTACATGCATGCTTGTGCCAATTTTCCGAGTGCTACTTTGCCTTTTGGAATGACAACGATAGACTGAATGCCTGCACGTGCCGCATATGCCGCTGCAGCAGCGGATGTATTGCCTGTAGATGCACAAATAACAACTTTAGAACCTTCTTCAATTGCTTTTGCAACAGCAAATACCATACCACGGTCTTTAAAAGATCCGGTTGGGTTAGCGCCTTCGATTTTTCCGTATAACTCAATTCCGAGCTCTTTTGATAAATTTACTAACGGGATTAGTGGTGTATTTCCTTCATTTAGTGATAAAGCAGGTGTATTTTCAGTAACAGGTAGGTACTGTTTATATTCTTCGATAAGACCTTTCCACATAGATAATAAACTCCTTCTGTTCTCGCTAGGTGAACATTTGTTTTTGTATACAAGACATTTTATACCTATGTGTTTCTTATTTCAATAGGAATTGTTAAATTGTCGGAACAATTTGTTAAGTAAAAAAAATGTTGTCACTTTTAAGAAAGAAATGTATTATAATAATGTTGTTAAGTCAGGTGTAAAGACACATGGAAGGTGGGAAAGTAATGTCAGTGGGAACAAATGAACAAAAGCCCTTATCACGTAATAAACTTTTACGTATAGCAGGGGTTGGATGGATGTTCGATGCAATGGATGTTGGAATACTATCCTTTATCATTGCAGCACTTGCGGTTGACTGGGGATTGAATAGTAGTCAAATGGGTTGGATTGCAAGTGTAAACTCCATCGGTATGGCAGTAGGTGCGGTGTTATTTGGTGTACTTGCAGATAAAGTTGGGCGTAAACAAATTTTTATGTGGACATTAATAATTTTCTCCGTTGCGAGTGGATTATCCGCTTTTACGACAACGTTAACGCTCTTTTTAATATTACGTTTCTTTGTTGGAATGGGGCTTGGCGGGGAATTACCGGTTGCTTCGACACTTGTATCTGAAAGCGTAAAAGCTGAAGAACGCGGAAGAGTTGTTGTTTTACTTGAAAGTTTTTGGGCTGGAGGCTGGCTAATTGCTGCGCTTATTGCCTATTTCGTTATACCGGCTGAATTTTGGCCACTAGAAGGCTGGCGAGTTGCATTATTAATTACGGCAATTCCTGCACTTTATGCAATTTATATAAGAATGAAATTACCGGACTCTCCACAGTTCAGGGTAAAAGAGGAATCGAAAAAACGTTCAGTATTTCAAAATATCGCAACATTATGGGAGAAAAAGTATGCACGTTCTACACTAATGCTTTGGGTTTTATGGTTTGCAGTTGTATTTTCATATTATGGCATGTTTTTATGGTTACCAAGTGTAATGGTTGGCAAAGGATTTGATTTAATATCAAGTTTTAAATATGTATTAATTATGACTTTAGCCCAATTACCAGGTTATTTTACAGCTGCTTGGTTTATCGAAAAGTTTGGGCGGAAATTTGTATTAGTTACATATTTATTAGGTACTGCAGCAAGTGCCTTTGTGTTCGGTGGTGCAGAAACGATCGAAACATTATTAATTTCGGGTATGTTGCTTTCATTCTTTAACTTGGGAGCATGGGGTGCTTTATATGCCTATACACCTGAGCAATATCCGGCAATCGTACGTGGAACGGGAGCTGGTATGGCGGCAGCAATAGGTCGAGTTGGAGGTATTTTCGGTCCGTTATTAGTGGGGACACTGCTGACAAAAGGTTATGATATTAGCTTTATTTTCGCTATTTTCTGTGTAGCCATCGTTATTGGTGTATTAGCGGTTATTTTTTTAGGTAAAGAAACGAAGCAAACAGAATTACAATAGTTAAACGCCGAATGGCAATCCATAGAGTATAATAAATAATAAGGACCTGTGCTATTAAAAAAGTGCAGGTTCTTTTAATATGTAAAAAAATACCTAATATGTGAATGCGCTTAACAGGATTTTTAATAATAGTTCTTTTATAAACTATATATTTTACAAAAGTATGTCAATTTTCTATTTGAAATTTTATATTCTTTAGTATGCTAAAGTTTTTTCAGAAAACTCGTTGAATTCTATTATTATTCATGATAATGTATTTTTTATTATTAAGAATTTAGTGCACGTAAAGTTACATTAGTGAGTGAGAAAGCATTTTATTGGAAAAATAGAAGAAAGGGAGATGGAGAATTTGACTATTTGTGAAAATATTAAAAAGAAGTTTATTCGCCTTTCTAAGGGGCAGCGGAAAGTTGCTCAGTTTGTAATGGATAATCCGAATATTGTGTGGACAAATACCGCCTCCGAAGTAGGAAGATTAGCGGATGTAAGTGAATCGACTGTAATAAGATTTTGCTATTCAATGGATTTAGCAGGTTTTAGTGAGCTCCAAGATAAACTGAAGGAACATTTAATGGAGAAAGGTGAAGCAAGCGAAGTTAAACAAGCGATGCCTGTTAAAAAAATCCGAAATCACATTGGGGCAGACATTGTAAAAAAAGATATCGCCAACATTTCAAAAACTTTCAACCAACTAAAAGAGCAGGATGTTGAAGAAGTTGTGCAATTATTACATACAGCAAAAAAAATCCACTTTTTAGGTTTCAGACAATCGACACCAGTTGCATTTTGGATGTACAGCAATGTCAATAGGTTACGAGACCACGTTCATTTTATTCCCCATGAGGCAGACAAAATTGCACAGCAGGTTGCATATATGGATGAAGACTCCTTGCTTTTCATTATATCGCTTGATGAAGAATATGAAGATATGGCGACAATAGTAGAGATTGCTAAAAGAAAAAATGTGAAAATTGTCGCAATCCGCAATAAAGAGCTTACTACTCAAGAGGAACCGGCTAACCCCGTACTCATCGTTCCTAATACAAAAGAATCCGGAATCACATGTACAATTGCGGTTTTCTCTCTTTTACATATATTAGTGGAATCGATGGTAGATCAAAACCCGAAACAATATGAGCAGTATACTAAAAACACAAAAAGCGCTTTGAATACATCGAATTTTATAGCAATCAGCTAAAACTGTAAGGGCTAACCCATAGCCCCTACAGTTTTACTTTTTGCTATGTAATATTGGCAAATCTTCTGTTTTTCACTTTATGAACGTTATGTTAAAATGAAGAGCGAAAAGCAATTAAATAGGAGGCTCACTCATGAGTAAAACATTAGTTTTCGGACATAAAAATCCAGATACAGATACAATTACTTCAGCAATTGTTTATGCATACTTAAAACAACAATTAGGTGTGGATGCAGAAGCAGTTCGTCTTGGAGAATTAAATAATGAAACAAAGTATGCACTGGAAAAATTCAACTTTGAAGCACCGCGTCTAATTGCGAACGTAAAAGACGAAGCGGCACATGTAATTTTGGTGGACCACAATGAGTTCCAGCAATCGGCAGATGGAATTGAAGACGTACAAATCACGGAAGTAATCGATCATCACCGTATTGCGAACTTTACAACAGCTGATCCGCTCTATTTCCGTGCGGAGCCTGTAGGTTGTACAGCGACAATTTTAAATAAATTATTTAAAGAAAATAATGTGGAAATTCCGGCTAATATTGCGGGTTTAATGCTTTCTGCAATTATTTCAGATACATTATTATTCAAATCACCGACATGCACAGAGCAAGATGTAAAAGCTGGTGAAGAATTGGCAGCCATTGCAAATGTTGATACTGCACAATATGGTTTAGCTATGCTAAAAGCAGGTGCGGACCTTTCAGATAAGTCATTGGAAGATTTATTGTCATTGGATGCAAAAGGCTTTGAATTTGGTGAATATAAAGCGACGGTTGCCCAAGTAAACGCAGTGGATATCGAGGACGTTCTTGGTCGCCAAGAAGAGCTTGAAAACTTATTGAACAAAAATATTGCGGATAACGGCCTTGATTTATTCTTCTTCGTTGTAACGGATATTTTAAACAATGATTCAACAGCAGTAGCAGCTGGACAAGTTGCCGAAGAAGCAGCGAAAGCCTTTGGTGCAACAATTGTCAACGGTCGCATCAGCTTGCCTGGCGTTGTATCACGAAAAAAACAAATCGTTCCAGTATTAACGGAAAACTTAAAATAAAAAATAAACCCGGTAACTCTTTTAAGAGTTACCGGATTTTTTCATTTTTAACGGATAGACGGCAGGGCCTTCGATGACTTCGCCTTTTGCGTTGTACCGGGATCCATGACATGGACAATCCCATGTATCATCAGCTACATTCCATCTTGTTTTACAGCCGAGGTGTGTACACTTAGGCGCATCCGGTCTGTCGATATAGCCTTTTACAAGCTCTTTTCCGATCATTCCGCCCGTTTGCAGCATAAAGTAAAAAGTCTTTCCGAAATTCGAACGGTCCGGTGAGAATAAAGCAGCTGCCGGGTTTGCAATTCTTTTAATAAGATCTGTAAGCAATGTTCCTGCAACAAGCGATGAGGAAAGCCCCCATTTATTGAAACCCGTTGCAATATACAAACTGTCATCGCTTGGGGAAAGCTGGCCGATGTAAGGAATTTGGTCTGCAGTCATAATATCCTGGGCACTCCAGCCATATTCATATGGAGGAAGTTCAAAATCTGTTGTTAGTTCATGCTGCAATGTATCGTAAAACGGGTCTGTATCACTTGTGGACCCTGCTGTATGCGATTGCCCGCCATAGATAAAGTACGGCTGATTATCGATAAGTGCCGTTCGAATTGTACGGCTTTGAGCATCAACGCTTAAATATTGCCCTTCTAACAGTTGTGAATATTTTGTTGCAGTTAAGTAGGACCGTTTAATTTGCAGCTTCATCGAATAAAGCTGACGGATTGATTCAATCGGGTAATGTGTACATAAAATTAGCTTTTTATAATGGACAGTATGGTCATTGCTTGTATGAAGACAATTTTTGGACATTTCTAATTTAGTGACTCGCGTATTTAAATAAAGTTGTGCTCCATGTTTTCTTGCTAAATGAACATACGTATTTGTGAACTCGACAGGATTGATCTGACCTTCATTTTTAATGCCGAGCGCAAGTTCTACAGGAACCGAAAGTTCGATGTCCTTTGTAGCAACAAATGGAATCCCAATTTTTTTATAGCTTTCCGCCTCGTTTAAAAGCTGCTCTTTTCCTTGAGGGGTAGCTGTATAAACATAAGAAGTAGCTCGGGTAAAGCTGGTGCTACTTTCGGAAACAGCTTGTTCGATAGCCTGTTTATTTGCCTCGTAGTAAATTTTCCCGTCTTCTTCATTAAGTTTTGAGTAAATGACATTATGCTGTACTGTTAATTTCCCTGTAGAATAGCCTGTTGTACCTTGTGAAAACTGAGGCATTGCTTCAATTAGCACAACTTGCAGCCCCTCTTTAGCAAGTGAATAGGCTGTATAAATACCGCTAATCCCCCCACCGATAATACAGATATCGCAGTTAATCGATTCTTGAAGTGTTGGAGCAGAAAATTCTGAATGTGTTGGAAGCCATAGAGATTTTTTCAAAATATCACCTTTTTATTTTTTAGCATTGGGTATTTGGCATTGATTTATTCAGTTATGCTACAAATTAAGTCATTACGCAACTAGTGGGGAGTAGAGAGTTTCAAACATTGTACTTTTGAATAATTGCTCGCTACAATACAAGACAAGGAGAGTGATGAGCATGAAAATCGAAGTATGGTCTGATTATGTATGTCCTTTTTGCTATATCGGCAAAAAACAGTTAGAAATCGCATTAGATGAACTTGGGTATGGAGATGCGATTGAAGTAGCATATAAAAGCTATTTATTGGATCCTTCCACACCAGTTGATACAACAAGCTCTGTCTATGAAGAATTGTCACGAAAATACCAGATTTCATTAGATGAAGTGAAGAAGATGACAGCAAATGTTACAGCACGTGCCAAAGAAGTAGGGCTTGAGTACAATTTTGATGAAATGAAAAGTGCTAACACTGTAAAAGCGCACCGTTTAGCGAAATGGGCTGAAACAGAAGGAAAAGAAAAAGAGTTCACCGAGCGTGTGTTAAAAGCCTACTTTTTAGAAGGTGAAGCAATCGGGCAAACTGATGTGTTACTGACATTAGCAGAAGAAGTCGGGTTATCGGCTGAAAAAGCACGACAAGTGATCGAGAGCAATGAGTATTTGGGGCAAGTTGAGCAAGATATTGCGGTTGCTCAAAATCTTGGTGTACGAGGCGTACCTTTCTTTGTTATTGATAATAAGTACGGTATTTCAGGTGCACAGCCACAGGAAGTGTTTGAGCAAACAATCGAAAAGGCAGCACAGGAAATGGGTTTACGTAAGCCTTTAAAAATGCAAGGTGTAGACGGGGCTGCGTGTACCGATGATTCTTGTGATATTTAAAAGCAATAAAACGAGTGAATTTACCTAGATTCGTATTTTTATATAAAACCGAAATGGGAATTCAGACTAAAGTATGAGAACAATCTAATTGATTTTTTTAGGTTGTTCTTTTATTATATAAAAGTACCTCGAATTTGAGATACTTTAAAACAAGATAAAATTGCAAAAATAAATAATATTAAAAATATTAGGGAGAATGAAAATGACAAACGTATTAGTAGTAAAAGCGAATAACCGCCCAGATGGCGTATCAACAAAAATGTATGAAACATTCATTGCTGAAGTAGCGAATAATGAAGGTTTAAACGTAACAACTTTTGACGTATTTGAAGAGAATATGCCATATTTCGGTCAAGAATTATTCAACGCTTTCGGTAAAGCACAAGCAGGCGAAGAATTATCAGCAATCCAAGAAGGTTCTTTAGCTGCTTTCAATAAGTCTCGTGAAGCATTAACAGCTGCTGATGTAGTAGTATTTGCATTCCCATTATGGAACTTAACAATCCCAGCTGCATTACAATCATTCATTGATTACACATACGGTGCTGGCTATTCATTTAAATATAACGAACAAGGTCAATTAGTAAGCTTAATGACGGATAAAAAATATATCGTATTAAACGCTCGTGGCGGTATTTACTCAACACCACAAGCAAACGCATCAGAAATGTCAGTAAATTATATTAATGCAGTTATTGGTGGCGTATATGGCATGGAAAAAATCGATGAAGTTATTATCGAAGGTCATGCTTCAAATCCAGCGGGCGCTGAACAAATTATCGCTGACGGTCTAGAAAAAGTAAAAGCTGCAGCGCAAAATTTAGCAAAAGTAACAGCATAATTTATTATTCATATAGTAAAGAAGGGTAATTCACAAAGTTGTGAGTTCCCTTCTTTTTTATGTCATTGAGCAGTTGCAATTATTTTAAATTAACCTGGCAGTAAGCTACTTACTTTTCGTAATTAATGAGAAGTGGTAATATAATATGTAGCAGTTAAATAAATTTAGATTTAGAGTAGTGAATATGAGGTGAAGAAAATGAAAGAATCAGCGCTATGTCCGCGTCTATCGAAAGCAATGGAGCTTGTTGGGAAACGCTGGACAGCTTTAATTATTTATCAATTGTTGGAAGGACCTCAACGTTTCAATGCGATCGAAGCAGCATTGCCGATTAGTGGACGCTTATTGTCGGAGCGTTTAAAGGAACTCGAAAAAGAAGGAATTGTTGAACGTAAAGTATACTCAGAAGTACCGGTTCGTGTAGAGTATAATTTAACAGATAAAGGGCTTTCCCTTGAACAAACTGTTAGAGAAATTGAGATCTGGGCGAAAACTTGGTTATAAATCATGTTGTTTTACTTGTAAAAAGCGTTATAAAAACAGATACTTAAAAAGTACGTCAGCTTTACAAGAAAGGAAAATGTTTTTTATGACAATTCAACAGTGGGAAAATGATTTATTACAATGGATTCCTTCAACTAATATAAAAATAAATGAAACACTAAAAAAATATACGATGACAAAACTTGGCGGTAAGGCAGATATTTTAGTGCTGCCGAATACAGAAGAGCAAGCAGCAGCTGTCGTTAAGTATGCGTATGAAAATAATGTGCCGCTACTCATGCTGGGGAACGGGTCTAATATGGTCGTTCGTGATGGTGGTGTCCGTGGAATCGTCCTGCATTTTGCCTTATTGGATGAAATTCGCATTGAAGGTAATACGGTTTATGCGCAAAGTGGTGCATTGATTAAAGAAGTGTCAAAACAAGTTGCAGCTAAAAGTTTAACTGGGTTTGAATTTGCATGCGGTATTCCAGGTTCGATCGGAGGAGCAATGGCGATGAATGCCGGCGCTTACGGTGGTGAGGTTAAAGATATCGTCACATCTTGTAGAGTACTGACACCGGAAGGAAAGATTCTTGAGCTGAACAACGAACAACTGGAGCTTTCTTACCGTAAAAGTATTATTGCAAAAAAAGGATATCTCGTGCTGTCAGCTACGTTCCAATTAGCGCAAGGCGATCAACAGCAAATCGATGAAAAAATTGCTGATTTAACATTCCAGCGTGAATCGAAGCAACCCCTCGAATATCCTTCAGCAGGCAGTGTATTTAAACGTCCACCAGGTTATTTTGCAGGTAAGCTCATTCAGGATAGTGAATTGCAAGGTAAGGGTGTTGGTGGGGCCGAGGTTTCTACAAAGCATGCAGGATTTATCGTCAATAAAAACAATGCTACGGCAAAAGACTATATCGATACAATTCAAATGGTACAGCGTGTCGTAAAAGAGAAGTTTGATATCGATTTGGAAATGGAAGTAAAAATCGTCGGTGAAGACTAATCTTGAAAGATAAAGTGAAATTCCAACTCGTGCTAATTTAGCGCGAGTTCTCTTTTTTTTAATGGTTAATTTAATATATGTTACATAAAAGGAGTAAGAAAGATGAAATTTATTTCGTGGAATGTGAATGGGATACGTGCATGTGTGAATAAAGGGTTTTTGGATTATTTTCGGAAAATGGATGCGGACTTTTTCTGTTTACAAGAAACAAAATGCCAGGTAGGACAAATTGATCTCCAACTAGAAGGATACTATCAATATTGGCATTCAGCAGTGAAAAAAGGCTACTCCGGTACAGCGGTATTTACGAAACACGAGCCGTTAGCTGTCTATTACGGCATTGAAAATGAAATTGCGGCAGATGAAGGCCGAATCCTTACATTGGAGTATGAAAACTTTTATTTAGTGAATACATACACACCTAATGCAAAAAGAGATTTAACTCGTTTGGAGGAACGGCTGCTTTGGGAAGACCGAATGAGAATATATTTAAAGGAACTTGATGCGAAAAAGCCCGTCATTTATTGTGGAGATTTAAATGTTGCCCATAGTGAACTGGATATTAAAAATGTGAAATCCAATATCGGTAATTCCGGATTTACATATGAAGAGCGCGGAAAGATGACAGACTTACTCGCAAGTGGGTTTACAGATACGTTTCGTCATTTCCATCCGGATGTAACCGACCACTTTACATGGTGGAGTTACATGGCGAAAGTACGTGAGCGAAATATCGGCTGGCGCATCGACTACTTTATTATCTCTGACCGACTAGTTGAAAAAATAGAGGAAGCATCTATACATTCAGAAATTTTAGGTAGCGATCATTGCCCTATCGTATTAAAATTAAAAACGGTGTAAGATGAATAGACTAATAGAGATAGAACTTTTACAGCATATTGCTTTGTAAAAAACGAAAAAAAGAGGTGGAATTTATGGCGCAACAGGCGAAAAAGTCAAAAGGACGCAAATTTATTAACATTGTCATTTGGGCAGTTGGGATTTTAATTATTGTAGGTGGTGCAGCGGTAGCAGGATTGCACTTATACGTATCAAATTCTAAACCTGTCATTGAAGGTGAGCTTGCTGTCTCCATTTTAGATGAGGATGTAGAAGTTACGAGAGATGGTGTAGGAGTACCGCACATTGTTGCCAAGTCTGATGCGGATCTTTACCGTGCACAAGGCTATGTACAGGCGCAGGATCGTTTATTCCAAATGGATTTAGCGCGCCGCCAAGCAAGTGGTACATTAGCTGAAGTCGTAGGTGAATCTGCAGTAAATACAGATAAGTTTTTCCGGACATTTAGTTTACGTCATGCTGCGGAACAATCATGGGATGATTATGATGCCCAGTCAAAACAAATCCTGGAGTGGTATACAGAAGGTGTAAATGCTTTTATCGATGAAGTAAAAGATACAAGCAAACTTTCATATGAATTCAAACTACTTGGGTATAAACCTGAAGCATGGACACCGATTGATTCATTAACAATCGGAAAATATATGGCATATGACTTAGGTGGAAACTGGAATCAGCAAGTATTCCGTTCATGGGCAATGCAAAACTATACACAAGAACAAGCTGAAGAATTATTTGTAGAGTATCCAGAAAACGCACAATCAATTATTGAAGCGAATTTAAATCTGGAAACAGATATTGCAAGTGCTATTCCAACAGATTATTTACCATCAGAACATAACGGCAGTAATAACTGGGTTGTAAGTGGCGAGCTGACAAAGTCAGGTAAGCCATTGCTTGCAGATGATCCGCATCTAGGATTAAGCACCCCGTCTGTATGGTATCAAATGCATTTGCAATCACCAGAACAAAATGTAAGTGGTGTAATTTTTGCAGGGATCCCTGGAATTATTCTTGGGCATAACGAACAAATTGCATGGGGCGTAACGAATGTGAACCCAGATGTGCAAGATATATATATTGAAACACCCAACCCGGAAAACCCGTATCAATTTGAATATGACGGCGAGTGGGAAGAGGCAACTGTTCGACAAGAGCCAATCAAAGTAAAAGACGGTGAAACGGTGGACTTTGAAGTTGTGGAAACACGCCATGGTCCAATTATTTCCAACATTATGCTTAAAGATACAAAGATGAAAGAGCAGTTCTCTATGCAGTGGACAGCATTACAATCAACACAGGAACTAAAAGCAGTATTAGGTTTCAATAAAGCGACAGATTGGGAAGAGTTTGAAGTTGCGTTAGAGGACTTTAAAGCACCGGCGCAAAACTTTGTGTTTGCTTCAACTGATGGAACAATTGCATACAAAGCAAATGGACTAGTACCAATCCGTAAACAAGGTACAGGTGCATTGCCAGTGCCAGGTAACTCTTCGGAATACGGTTGGGAAAGCTATATCCCGTTTGATGAGCTGCCAACTGTTATTAATCCGGAAGAAGGGTTTATTGCAACAGCAAATAATCAAGTTGTAGGCGAGGAATACCCTTACCATATTTCAAATCTTTGGGCACAGCCTTATCGATATGAGCGAATCGTAGAGATGATTCAAACACCGATGTATGATGAGGAAACAGGTGAATTATTAAAGCTGTCTGTTGCAGAAATGAAAGGGATGCAAATGGATAAAAAGAATTTGCATGCCCAAGAATTTTTACCAGACTTACTTGAAACGATTAAAGCTCAAGATAAAGATGGCAAATACAAGAATGTCATAACACTTCTGGAAGAGTGGGAGTACTACGATGATAAAGACCAAGGTGCACCACTTGTATACCATTTCTTAATTGAAAATATGGAAAAGGCATTATTCCAGGATGCAATGCCTGAAGATGTTTATAAATTAATGCCAGCTAAATCGCAAATTACCGACCAGATGCTGCGTGATGCATATGCAGGTAATCCGGGTGTCTGGATTACAGAAGAAGGCGGACTGGATAAATTCGTTTACACTGCATTCGAGGATGCAATTACAAAAATTAAAGGTAAATTTGGGACGTCGGTTTCAAAATGGAAATGGGGCAGCTATAATCAGCTCACATTCGATCATCCATTAGCAAGCGCATCCGACTTTTTAGCGGACTATGTCAACCCTGAAAAACTACCGGTTGGCGGTTCTAGTGTTACCGTACAAGCAGCTTCTGAAGATGGCAGCGGGAATGTAAATCACGGGGCATCATGGCGCTTTGTAGCTGATTTGGATAATTTAAAATCAGCATATCATATTGTTGGTCCAGGGCAGAGCGGACATGTGAAATCTAAATGGTATGACAACCAAACGTCAAACTGGGTTTACGGCCGCTATCATAAAACAAAAATCAATGGCGATATCGACCATGGTTACGAGTTAATTTTAAAAGCTGAATAGAAGTTTGAATGATCCTCCCTTTTTCAAAAGGGAGGATTTTTAAATGTTGCTTTAAATTTTATATGCTAATAAAAGGAGAAAAGTAGTGCAGTATTGATATTGGAATGAGTTAAAATATAGAGTTGAAAATATAAAATTAAAGTAAAATAGTCACATATGCTAATAAAAATGTTTGAGTTATATTACTTCGCGTTATATGATTAAAGAAGACAATCTAGTTATATAAATGAGGCGAAAGATACAATGTCAGGTATTAAATTAATAAATGTTACAGAGGAAATTGTAAAAGGGCTTGTTAGTTTTCTGCTGCATGGCGTTGAATATCAAACATTTTGCCATTGTGAACAATGTGAGATGGATGTGAATGCAATTGTTTTAAATGTATTGCCTGCTCGTTATGTTACGTCAGATGAGACGAGAGATGCTGTATTTAAACAAATGAGCACCCCGGAATATCTTGAGGAAATTAACAAACAAATTATTCGTGCACTTCACATCGTAAAACAATATCCTAAGCATCTATAAGTAATGATATCAATGCGTTTTTATGTATATAAGCAGTTATGATCAAGTTTTGTAAAAGATAAAATGAAGAGGTTATTCAATTAGGGGCATACTAATTGCAATAGCCTTTTTCTTTTAACCCATTTTTGCGTAGTTTAAAATTGTCACGATTTTCGGCAACAGATGACTAATCCGCTTCCTATGTAACCGGAACCAAATTGTTATGCAGCCAAGCGGATGTATATTTCGGTGTTTACTGTTTTCAGTTAACTTTTTGCGTGAAATTGTAGTAAACTGAAAGGAGCAATTGGAAAGAGAGGGAACAGCTATGCCAACACCTAGCATGGAGGACCACATTGAACAAATTTATCTACTAATTGAACATAAAGGGTATGCGCGTGTGTCCGATATTGCGGAAGCTTTATCTGTTCTACCTTCCTCCGTTACAAAAATGGTGCAGAAATTAGATAAAGACGGCTATTTGATATATGAAAAATATAGAGGCTTAACATTAACGCCAAAAGGGCAAAAGTTAGGAAAGAGACTTGTTCAGCGACATGATTTGCTGGAACAATTTTTGCGTTTAATAGGGGTCGATGAAGAACGTATATATGAAGACGTTGAAGGTATTGAACATCACTTGAGCTGGAATTCCATTGATCGCATTGCTGATCTTGTGCAGCTTTTAGAAGAAGAGCCTCAAATTACAAAGAAGCTGGAAGAAATGAAATCAAATCATAGTATGTAATGATTGACAAGAAAAAGGAGAATATGATGAATCAGTTAATAAAATCAGGACAAGTAGTGGAATTAACGGTATTGGAAGAACAAGGGTCACGCTATATTTTAACAAATGGTGATTTGGAAATTCCTTTAAATGCATCAGATGTAGCAGAAACAATTGCGATTGGCGATGTTTTAAAAGTATTCCTTTATACAGATCGCCGAGGAGACCTTCAGGCAACGACGGCAATTCCTCATATTACAGAAGCGGATTACGGTTGGGCACGTGTGTTAAAAGTGACAAAAGAAGGTGCTTTTTGTGATATTGGTACGTCACGTGAAGTATTAGTGCGTGCCGAAGATTTACCGGCTATTGAAGAAGTATGGCCAGAGTCAGGAGATCATTTGTATATTACATTACGTACAGATCGCAACGGTGATTTATTCGGTCGTCTAATTACTGAAGAAAAAGTTAATGACATGTATGAAGGCGCAGCGGAAGACATGTTCAACAAAAATATTACTGCTCGACCATACCGTCTATTACCGGTAGGTTCATTTTTATTAGGCGTTGATAACCCTCATCGTATTTTCGTACACGAATCTGAAATGAAGGCTGAGCCTCGTTTAGGACAAGAAGTGCAGGTGCGCATTATTGATGTGAAGGAAGATGGCTCGTTAAACGGATCATTTTTACCTCGAAAGCATGAGCGTTTAGGGGAAGATGCGGAAAAAATCTTTGCATATTTGGAAAGTGTCGGCGGAAAAATGCCGTTTGGTGATAAGTCAACACCAGAGGAAATTTCTGAAATGTTCAAGATGAGTAAAGGTTCGTTTAAGCGTGCACTAGGTACTTTAATGAAAGCGCGCAAAATTACGCAAAAAGACGGCTGGACAGAAATCGTTTAGATACAACTATAAGTAAAAGGGGAAATGTATATGAAACCTTTTACTTTTTTTATTCGTATTAATTAAAGAATGTATAGTAAAATTGGACAACATATACATTCGTAAAGGGGGATTTATAAATGAAACAAAAATGGATGGCTGTTATTGCTGCATTTGTGCTACTGATTTCTTTTGTTTTACCAATGTCTGCTTCTGCGGCTGCTACAGAACAAAAGAATCCAATCAATGAAAAGCTCGGCGTACCAATCGTTGTTTATGGAGGTAATTTATCTGCTGATGAAAAAGAAACAGTGAAAATAGCATTGCGTGTAGATAAAGAGACAGAAATAGATGAAATTACGATTACAGGACAGGATTTAGCAAAATATATAAAAGATAGTAACCCTAGTTCACGCATGTTTTCATCAGCTAAAATTACACGCCAAGATGCAGGTAAGGGACTTACAATTAGTATCGTAACACCAGATAATATTACACAGGTAACATCGGAAATGTATGCAAGTGCCATGTTAACGGCAGGTATTGAAGATGCGATTGTAGAAATTGCAGCACCGAAACCAGTAACAGGTCACTCTGCATTAGTCGGTATATATAAAGCATATGAAGTAAAAACAGGTGAGACATTAGATATTGAACGTACAGATGTCGCAAATGACGAATTATCCGTTGCTACATCACTTGCCGAATCGGCAGGTGTTTCAGATGAACAAGTAGCGGAACTATTAACGGAAATTAAAAAAGCAATTGCAGAAAATAAACCGGCAACAAAAGAAGAGGTTCAGCAAATTGTTGAAGAACAGCTGAATAAACTGCAAATCAATTTGAGTGAAGCAGACCGTCAGCTTTTAGTTGATTTAATGGACCGAATTAGTAATCTGAATATTGACTTCAGTAAATTATCTTCACAGTTATCAGATTTAACGGCAAAGTTCGATGAGAAGTTCGGTGCAATACTGGAGGATGAAGGATTTTGGCAAAGCGTCAAAAATTTCTTCAATAATTTAATCGATACAATTTCGTCCTGGTTCAAATAAAATAGTTTTTAATGAAGGCACTCCTTAACGGGTGCTTTTATTTTTAATGAAAATTCAAATTATGGTATATTGTGAAGTACAAAAGGAGGGAGAAATATGGAATTTATTTATAAAGACAAAGGGAACAACTATGGTGCTCTGGAATATGAGTTGAATGGTCAGCGTGTTGCTGAGATTACTTGGGTTTTACGTGATGGTGTCATGAATATGGACCATACGTATGTATCGGATGTACTGCGCGGTCAAGGGGTAGCCAAAAAGCTTTTAGATGCAGCTGCGGACTACGCACGAGAAAACAATTACAAGATGAATGCCATTTGCTCATATGTCGTTTCTTCATTCCAAAAAAGCGACGCGTATGACGATGTAAAAGTATAGCAATATAAAAAAACACGATTTTCATTTCTTTTGAAAATCGTGTTTTATTATGGAATTATAACTTTCTTTAGATTTACGATCATGGTTGTTTAAAACCCTACAAATAATGAAATCATAGCAGTGATAACTCCTGAGACACCGAGAAGTGCAAAAATTTCCGTACCTTTATATGTAATTTCTTTGTTTTGAAACATATTGAACACTCCTTTTATTTTATTTATATATATTTATCCAATTCAGGTATTTTTTAATCCTATAACAGCAAATGTTTTAAAAGAATTTCGAAGGGTATATTAATTTATATGAAAAGTGAAATTAAATTTTGAATTGGGAGGTAATATTATTATGGCTAAATTAAAAGGTAAAGGCGTTGTAGTTGCTGGATTATTAGCAGGTGCTGCTTCATTTTTAAGTAAAAAGGAAAACCGTGATAAAGCAATGGATTATTTAAACAAAGCAAAAGGGAAAGTGAATGAAAGCGGTGGAGTGCAAGGCCTAATGCAGAAAGTTCAAGACAAATCGGCTGGTTATAGTAATGAAAACGCGCATCCGTCATCAACAGGAGATTTAGATACAAATATGGCTAAATCGGCTTCTGTTGGAAAAGAGGATTACAAAGAGGAATCACTGGAAGATGTTGCAGTGACAGCTGGAGAGATTGCAGACCATACGCTAGAAGGTAACCAAATGGTCGAAGAAGGCGCTCAAACAACAACAAATTATTACAATCATGAACAGGACAAACGAGCATAAGCGAATAGCTGAACTATAAAAAACAAGGTGGGCGGGAAAGTAGCCTCCTTTTTTTTATGATGATGAGGGGGTTTAATAATGTTTGAACCAAAACGATAAAAAGGGTTTGTCCGGAAACGTTTTAAATCGTTTCAGACAAACCCTTTAACATGTGTAAAGATTAAGCGTTAGCTGTTTCTTTTTTCATTGTTTTGTTTTTAGCAAGATTTACGTGCCAAGATAGAGCTTCCTCTAAGATATGAGGAGTATGCGCGCCGCCAGTTGCTTCGTAAGCGCGGTTATAGTAATCCCATAACTGCTCTTTGAAATCTGGGTGTGCACAGTTTTCGATGATTAATTTTACGCGCTCTTTTGGAGCAAGTCCGCGTAAATCTGCGATCCCTTGTTCAGTTACGATTACGTCTACATCGTGCTCAGTGTGATCTACGTGAGAAACCATTGGTACGATTGAAGAAATCGCGCCGCCTTTTGCGTATGATTTCGTTACGAAGATACCAAGACGAGCGTTACGTGCGAAGTCACCAGAACCGCCGATACCATTCATCATTTTAGTTCCTGAAACGTGTGTAGAGTTTACGTTACCATAAATATCTAACTCAAGAGCAGTGTTGATTGAGATTAAGCCCAAACGACGGATAAGCTCTGGGTGGTTAGAGATTTCTTGTGGACGTAAGCAAATTTTATCAGCATACTTTTCTAAGTTGCCGTATACTTTTTTCTGTAATTCTTCTGTAAGTGTAATAGAAGTTGCAGCAGCAAAGCGTACTTTACCAGCATCAATTAAGTTGAATACTGCATCTTGTAATACTTCAGAAGCAACTACCAAGTTTTCGAATTCTGCATTAGCAAAGCCGTCTAATACTGCGTTTGCTACAGAACCTACACCTGATTGTAATGGCATTAATTCATTAGTTAAACGGCCCGCTTTAATTTCAGAACGGAAGAAGTCTAATAAGATGTTTGCCATGTCCTGTGTTTCCTCATCTGGAGGAACGATTAATGAAGGAGCGTCTGGCTCTTCAGAAATAACGATTGCTTGGATTTTATCTAAGTCTACACGAATACCAATTTCACCAATACGTTGCTCAGCATTTGTCATTGGAATAGCATCACGCTTACCTTGTTCACCTGGAACGTAAATATCATGAATACCGATTAATGCTTCTGGATGAGAGATATTTAATTCGATAATAATATTCTCTGCATATTCAGCGAAGATTGGTGAGTTACCTACAGAGTTTGACGGGATAATTAGTCCATCTTCTGTAATTGCTACAGCTTCTAAAATTAAGTGTTTAATTGGACCGATAACTCCTTGGCGCACTAACTCAGCATTGTGAGATAGGTGAGCGTCTACATAAGAAATTTGGTCTTTGTTAATCATACCGCGCATTACCGCATCCCCTTGGAAAGGACCGCGTTTGTTAATAACACCAGCAGCAGCTAAGTAGTTATCAACTTCAGGACCTAATGAAGCCCCTGTATATACATCAATTTTGAATTTTTCATTTTTAGCACGCTCTACTAATGCCATTGGTACAACTTTAGCATCACCTGCACGAGTAAAACCTGACATCCCTACCACTGTGCCATCTTGGATTAAAGCAGCAGCTTCTTCTGCAGATACAACTTTATCTACTAATTGTTTTAAACCTAAACGTTTCTCAACTCGTGGATCCATTAAAAAATCCTCCCCTAATAAGTTATTTAATCGTTTGATAAACAGAAAACTTTTATAATTTTCTGTGTTTTTCACCAGGTAGTAAACCGGCATTTATGCTAATATTATCATCAAATTGTCACATTTACTTCACGCGCAACATAAAAGCGCTTAAAAGGTGTTTATTAGAGAAATTTAACGTAAAAGAGAGATAAAAATGAATTGAATGTAAATCTGGCTGGTTGATTAATTAGCAAATTTGCACAATTAAAATTAAGGGAATAGGTAAAAAGGCCAAGGGAGAGGGAGAAAGAATAAAAGCGACCCGTTTGTACGAGTCGCTTTTAAACAATTTTAGAATCCTAAAGAACGGCGGAAGTAGCTTGCATAGCGTTGGCTTACAGGAATACGTGTACCGTCTTTCATGATTAGCAGGAAAGTTGAGTGTGAATCTGGTTGGATTTCATCAATATAATCAATATTAACAATATAAGAACGGTGGCAACGGATGAACGAATCAGGAGCTAAAAATAATTCCAAATCACTTAAGTTCAAGCGGTGGTATCCTTCACGGTGCATCGTTTTTACAAATGTTTTACGCAATTGAGTCTCAAGATAAATTACTTGATTATGTTTAATTGGGTACCAGCAGTCATCAATTTTTACTGTAATATAATTAGTTAAAAATGGAGAAGGTTTTTGAGGGAAGATTGCTGTAATAGCACCTTTTGTTTCACCTTCTTCGATGAGAGGAATACTCATTCCATAATAAGGAACTCCGAATACGTCCGATTCAATGTAAGAATTGATTTTTTGGCCATACGTTAATGCTTTGTATGCAGCTGAACCTTCTTTAATCGGGTCGCCTGGTTTGATTTTTAAGTCTACTTTCTTACTTGGCTGGTAATATAAATACTCATTTGTATCTGAAATAGCAATTGATGTATTTTCAGGGAAAAACTCTTTAATGACTTCCATAATTTCTTCTATTTGTCTTGGATCCACTTTATAACACCTCTTTATAAGCATTTTATACAATTATGAACTATTTTACTACATATTTAAAGAAATTGGGTTGGGAAGATTTTTTAAAATGAAAAATATTTTTTGAACATCTAAAAATGGATTTTTGTCAAAAAGTTTCAGTGAAAAAATAGCGTGAAAATTACTATGCTAAAAGAGTATGATTAAGCGAAATATGCAATTTTTAATTTCCTTTATTTCTATAATTGGAAGTAACCTAATAATTTTGTCCTAGGGTAATTGTTAAAATTAGGTTGAAAGGAAAACTTATAATATGGTAATATTCACTATAGTTACTAATAAAATGTACTATTATGCGGGAAATAAAGCATACTATAGATAGTATAAATATTAAATTGTATAAATAATTACTTTGCTTAATAAAAGAAATTCTACTATGGAATTTTCTTATGATTAATATAATGATATGACTTATTATGAAATGCAGACCTGGCTGATGTAGGAACATAACCATTCTGCAGAATTATGACAATTTCTTGTACATTTCGTATTGGGCTTGTCTTTCTAATAAGTAATAGAAGGTCATTCTGAAGAAAGATGGGGTAACTTATGCAACTACATCAATATTCAATCTCGGAAACAATTTCAAAGCGGTATTTTCAAGAGATTGACAATATCAATCAATATGCTGGGATCGAAGATTTTTTTGTTCTGGAATCTCGATTGATTTTTGAAGTTTATCATTTAGAAGTAGCCAAAGCAAAGAAGACATTACACGAAATTATTGACATATTATCCGTACGCTTCGGAAAACAAGTCATTAAAGTAGTGCGCTCATACTTTGTTACGTTATCATCAATTGTTGCGCGTAAGCTTTTAGATAATCAAGTCCCTTCTAAAAAAGCATTTGCCTTCAATTTAGCTTGTGCAGATATGATTGAAAACAAGATGAAGGATGCCGAGTTTCTGCAGTTTGCAGATGACTTAATCGATTTTTATGTGTACTTTATTGCGGATCGAAAACAGCCTACGTTCCGTCACCAAACAGTAAACAAAGTAATTATGTACATAAATGATGAGCTGGAAAATGATTTAACAGTTGAAAGTATTGCAGCGAACTTCCATATTAGTACGAGTCATTTATCGCGTATTTTCCGTGAACATGTAGGAATTACTTTAGTGGAATACTTAAATGTCCGCCGTGTAGAGGAATCCCAATATTATTTACGTCATACGAATAAAAGCATTACATCAATTTCAGATCAATTTCATTTCTGCAATCAGAGTTATTTCACTAGAATTTTTAAGAAGTACACAGGTGTAACACCTAAGCATTTCCGTGATGAACTGCATCATGAATTTTTCAGATTTGAAATTCCGGAAGTAGCGTACGAAAGTGTTTAATATTCAAAGTTGAATGGTGTATATATAATGGTCCCTTAAACTTTGGGCAGATAAGTTAGTTTAATTTCCTTATTCTTTGTTTAGCTGAAAGTTTCAGAAAAAAAAGAATACTATATGAAAACTCTGCATGGTATATATTATTACATGTAGAGTTTTTTATTTGTAAACAAATTTGTACCTTTGAAGATTTTCAAAATTGCATTATCAATTAAGCTAGTTTTATACTAAACAAAGGTTGAAAATTAGATTGCTGAAGTAGAAAACGTAATCATCATGTAAGGAGAGAATAATGAAAAAATATGAAAGAGCGATATCACTCGTATTAGTGGCAGGAGCTAGTTTAACGGCACTATTTTTTATTGTGAAACAAAATATGGAAGCAGCTATTTTAGCAATGACAATCATGTTTACGTTTACGAATTTTTTCCGTTCACGTACCTTTAAAGAAAAGGGGCATGAAAAAGAAGCAAAATGGATGCAGAAGATGTCGATGATCTTTGCGGTTTTATCGATTATTGTTTTATTTGTTATTGTCACAGGATAAAAATAGAAAAAGAAGGCGAAATGGAATGAACAGAAAAGCAAACAGAAAAAGTCCGATCGCAATGATTGTATCCATTTCAATTATTATTTTAATCGCGATTTTAGGATCTATTTATTATAAATTTGAAATAGCGCAAACAGAAGAAAAATCTGTTAAACCAAACGAAGTTGAAAATGTAGAGACACAAAATAAAACAAATGAAACCGAAGAACCATTGAAGCAACAAGAAGGAAATGGTGCTGATCTGCCTTCTTCAGATAAAAACGGCGAGAAGCCTCCGACAAATTCCGGTGAGCAGCCAAATCAGCAACCTGCTAAAGAAGCTCCTGTTACGGAAGAAGTGGAGCTTGAAAATGGATATATTGTTGGCCAAAAGCCTGCGACAGAACCTACATTTGTGAAGGGGGTTTTAATCGCGAACAAGAAAAATCCACTACCTGCTACCTACAATAAAGGAGAAGATCCTAAAGCACGAGCAGCTTTTGAAAAGATGGCAAAGGCTGCAATGGAAGATGGACTAGAGCTTGTTGCATTTAGTGGTTTCCGTTCTTACGATTATCAAAAAACGCTATATGATCGTTATGTAAAGAGAGACGGAAAGGAAGCAGCTGATCGCTATAGTGCAAGACCTGGGTATTCCGAGCATCAGACTGGCCTCGCTTTTGATATTGGGGAAAAAGGCCGTGAAGAGCTGTGGCTGACAAATGAATTCGGCCAAACTGAAGCGGGACAATGGTTAGCACAAAATGCTCATAAATACGGCTTCATTTTACGTTATCCAAAAGGAAAAGAAGATATTACAGGTTTCATGCATGAATCATGGCATTTCCGTTATTTAGAAGGCGAACTAGCCGCAAAAGTTTATGAAGCAGGTGTAACGCTGGAAGAATATTTAGGAATACAATGATACTTGAAGCTGGAATATAAACGAAAAAACCAATTTTCTCGCAAGGAGGAAATTGGTTTTTTACTGTGTGTAAAAGGAATATCAGTTCACCTGATCTACCTTTCCGCTTATTTCCATTCCCTTATAATATCGGTGATAATAAACGGGAAATGGATTCTTTGAATTTAATAAAATTGGAACGGTTTTTATACAGTTCAAATGTGAGCTCGGAGCAGTCTAATATATCACTTTCAAATATTTCAGCAAGGCGGTGAGCCAATAATCTGTCATAAAGAAGAGCGTTCACTTCAAAGTTTAAACTAAAGCTCCGCACATCAATGTTTGCAGTGCCAACTGAAGCAATCTCATCATCTACAACAATCATCTTTGCATGAATAAAGCCTTTCTCATAATGATACACCTTGGCTCCCGCCTCAACGAGTGGCCCTACATATGAATAAGTCGCCCAATAGACAAACAAATGGTCAGGTTTATTTGGAATCATAATCCGTACATCGATTCCGGATAAGGCAGCGATTCGAATAGCGTCAAAAAACGATTCATCTGGAATGAAATACGGGGACTGTATGTACACGTATTTTTTTGCATTCGTAATTAAATGCAAGTAGTTGTTTTTAATTACTTCCCATTCTGTATCCGGTCCACTAGAAATAATTTGGAGAGCGGCCGTTCCTTTTTGAGGGATAATCGGAAAGTAACGCTCCGCATAACAAATATCATTTTTGGCGCTTGCCTGATTCCAGTCCAAAATGAAGCGAGTCTGTAATGGATGGACAGCACTCCCTTCAATACGCAGATGGGTATCCCGCCAGTAGCCGAAACGATCCGATAAACTTAAATATTCGTCCCCAACATTAAATCCCCCGATATAGCCGATACGCCCGTCTATTATGGAAATTTTTCTATGATTTCTAAAGTTTAACCGTGGATTGATGAGAGGTAAGATCGAAGGGAAGAACACTTCTACTTCACCGCCAGCTTCGATCAGCTCTTTAAAATGCCGCTTCCGAACTCCGCGTGAGCCCATTTCATCAAATAGTACTCTTACTTTTACACCTTGTTTAGCCTTTTTGATTAAAGCATTTACAATGCGTTGGCCCAAATTATCCAGTTTGAAAATATAGTATTGAATATGAATATGGTTTTTCGCATGTGAAATATCATTGATAAGTGCTTCGAACTTGTCACTGCCGTCAACGAAAATTTTTACATCGTTATCTTGTGTCAGGACAGCGTTGTTTGTTTTTAAATTCATATAAATGAGATGATTATAACTTTTAATATGTTCTACACGTAGCTCCAGTTCATTATTCTCGATTGCTTCAATTTGATAACTGATCAGTTGTTCAATTCCGATATCTTTTCTTCCATCCCAACGGAATAAGTGTTTTTTTCTCAATTGTCTACCTAATAATAAATAGAGGAAAAATCCGACAAACGGTAAGAAAAAAAGAACGAGCAACCATGCCCAAGTCGATGAAGGCTTTTTGCGCTCTAAAAAAATGACAGTCAGGGCAAAAAGAATATTTATAAACATAATAAGTGGTACTAAAATGGAACTTTGTGTAATTGCGCTCAAAAGATTCACCTACTTTCCTTCTTTCTTATCATTATAGCCTATGGAAGCAAAACAAAAAAAGAAACACTTCAAGCGAGTGCTTCTTAACGTTTAGTATTCCTCAACATGGAAGTAAATATCCGAGAAATCGCATTGCGCTAATTTTTCGGAGTTGATGAAGAAGCTGATAATACCGCTATCTCCCCACATAATATTTTGTTCATCGTTTGAAACGATTTGCAGTAATAATGTGTCATAGTGCTGTAAATAGGGCGATGTTTTTCTGAAATCCTGATGGATAAAATATGGATAGCCCCCAATTTTATGTTCTGCAGCTAAATAACTTTCCAAATATACATCCTGAAATGAACGGTCATCCAGTGTAATAGGTGCATCCATAATTTCAGGTTTGAAATAATTATTTAATCTGTAATCCATTGCCGATACCGGTTCAAATTGTGATTTAGGAATAAGCTTCATTTCCTCCTGAATTGGGAAACTGCTGAAGTTTACATCTTCTAAATAGGTGAAATCATGAATAAATTCATTATAGTGACCTTGATAAGGTATATATTGTACTTTAAAATAACGGCATTCCGAATGAAACTTTTCCTTTTCATAACATTGTTGGGGAATATAAAATTGTAATATACCGTCTTGTGGAAATGGGTGATCCAGCTGGATTTCCGCAAAATTAAGCTGTGCCAAAAATAGCATATAGCGATTTTGATTGTCTTTTGGATGTTCCATTTTGTTTGTTAGAAACGGAAGCCCGGCAAATTTGCTTTCATGCAAAAATGAAGGTTGTTTCACCGGGTTCAAAATGGCAGCTTGTTCAGCTGAGTGACTTAAACTCGTATGATAATGGGTCAATTCTTTTGGAATATAAATGTTTTTTTCTATATGTGACATTTGAAGTTCCTCCTACTGAAGTAACATCTATGTGAAATGACTAACTTAAAAGGTCGTATGAACGAAAATTTGTTTATTCCTAATCGGTTTTACTTCACAAAAATGGTTATGATATTTTACAATATTTCCATTTGTAATTTTTGTTAAACATGGTTGGGGATACAATACAATCCCTTTTAACTACACGTGGAAAATGAAATTATTAAATAACATGTATTCGAGAAGTTTATGTAATTTATTTCAAAAGTAATTATAAAACTTACTTAGGAATAATTTTCTTAAATAAATTTAAATAAGTTTATTATTGCTTAAAAAAGGTTAAGATTAATTATGTTTTAGATTTGTCACAAAACAGGAAAGAAAAATAAGATTTTACGTGGTAATATATGAAGTATTAGAAGGTCTGACCTTATTAAATTGAAACTTTTAACATGAAAAATCGTTATATATATTAACAAAGGAAAGTTTGAGGTGTAATCAAATGGCGAAAGAGATTGATTTAAAGCGTATTGTTACAAACTTATCAAAATTAGGTGTTACGGCGACAGTTACGAAATCTCGTCTTGAGCTTTTAAAAGTTTTAACACCACCAACACAAACTCCACAAGCGCAAAATTAATGAAAGTAAGGTGTGTTGAAACCTTGCTCGTCATCCGTTATTTTCATATGAAGCAATAAGAAAAGGACCCGTGGTATGCACGGGTCCTTTTGTTTTATTCATTGTCGGGATCATTTGTTGTAAACATATATGTTCGGTAATGAAACTTCATACTATATACAAGACCGATCGCTAAGGCATTCCCCATCATCGAACTACCTCCATAGCTAATGAAAGGTAACGGAATACCGGTAATTGGCAGTAATTGTATCGTCATGCCGATGTTTTCGAATACATGGAATGTAATCATGGCGATAATCCCTGCACATACATAAGTACAGAATGGATCTTTTAACAATAATGTCATTTTCGTTAAGTGATAAATTAACAGGAAATAGAGACAAATAACAGCGCTTGCACCGATAAAGCCCCATTCTTCGCCAATTACAGCAAAGATAAAGTCTGTATGATTTTCGGCAACATAAACTTCACGCGCCATGAACCCTTTACCGAAAACCTCACCGGAGCCAATTGCATTTAGTGAAGTTATTAAATGATAGCCGTCTGATGTCGCATATTCGTATGGATTGATCCATGAATAAATACGGGCGAATTGGTATGGCTGGAATCCAAATGTCTTTTCCAGGAAGTCCTGCATATACAGTGCCATCCATAATAACGACCCGCCTATAACTGCTGCTCCGCCAAACAACGGTAAAACAATTTTCCAAGTGACACCTGCCACGATCACAAGTGCTGCAGTAATAGCAAAAAATACTAGAGCAGAGCCTAAATCTGGCTGCATCATAATGAAGCCAAGCGGTACTGCCAACGTTAACCCAATTTTGCCGAGCAGCAATAAATCGGTTTTAATCGTTTTAATCTGGTAAGTTTCATTGTGCTTACTAATTAAAAAGGCAGTAGCTAAAATGAAAAACGTCTTCATAAATTCGGCGGGTTGAATATTACCAATCGGTGTTTGGAACCAGCTTTTTGCACCGTTTCGTTCAACTGTTATGCCGGTAGATGTTGGAATAACAACAATTGCGATTAGCAGTAAGATACCAAAACCGTAAAGTGGCCATGCCAGCTTTTTATATTGGTCTGGGTCAAAGTACATGACAAATGCTACGATAAAGGCAAAAATTGCATAGTTCAGGATTTGTTTAGGCACATAGTTCTCGCCATATTGGCCAGAAGTCTGGGCAGAGGCAATGGCAAGTAGACTCACACCTAAAAATAAGATTAAAATAATTGTAAGCGGCCAGTCGAACCGTTTATTGAAATTATAATTGTTTGTATCCATTCATTTCACCTTAAATTATTAAATTTAGCCCACTAAAGGGCCAGAAGATACCAACAAATTGAAGGTTCTTATGTTGTCCCAACTTTTCGTAGCGATTCCGTATAGGAAATATTTAACACGAATAGCTAGAATGTTTTAAGCTTTATTTACTTTATCATATTCTTATAAAAATTACTTTAGTAAGACTAATTTAAAAGTTGGACGAAACAGGTGAGAAAATGTTTCAAATTTGAATGAGAAGTCATATAATAATCATATTATTCATATTAAAGGGGCGTGCAAATCGTGGCGAAGAAACTGAAATCTGCTGAAGATTTTATGCATCATTTATATATTCATATGAACGATGTCGAACATTTTGTTATTTATAGTGGTCTTACACTGAAGGAATTTATGGTTTCGGTCGAGCCCGTAAAAAATGTTCTGTTATTAAAGCACGCGTACGACAACGGCTCTTTTAATATGCATACACAATTTGATTTTGTAACAAATGATGATATGCGCGATTTCCTAAAAAAGGAAAGCGACTTAAAGAAAGATTTGTGCTGGGTAGATTTTACGACAGAGAAAAATATTAATACATTAACTCCCCTTGAACAAGCAGAGCTTCTGTATTTAAGTCATAAGCGTGAACCGCTTGCATCGCCCTTTTTCAGCAAATTGCAAAATCGCTATGCTTATTACTCTTCTGTAACTGACAAAATGACTAAAGTATATTATCGTTTTATAGGCGATTCTGAAATACTTGTTTCGAATCTATTTAATCGAATGATAAGAGATAAAGAAGGTGTTGGAAGCTTTTGGAGAAGAAAGAGTAAAAACAACTCGCCGACAATCGATCCTTCTACATTAAGACAATATCGGCCTTTTGTTAAGGAAGGCGCATTGCTGTCATTATATAAACTAGATAAACCAAATTCCCATTATGGAATCGAAATTAGACTGCTGAGTGATTATGATTATCCGGATGAAGTTTGGGACGATTTAGATGAAATATTAAAACAAGGCTATGATGAATTAATACAAATTAGTTGACACTCACAGCGAACAGGGCAGTGGGTGTTTTTTATCCGATTTCAGCGTTTTGTGTATTCGTGATAAAATAAGGTTAGTGAAAACTGGAGGTCAAAAAAATGAAAAAAAGAATTGGTTTATTATATGGTGGTAAGTCAGCCGAGCATGAAGTATCACTTTCAACTGCAAAGGCAGTAACACAAGCATTGGATTTTAATGAGTTTGACGTTTTCCCGATTTTTATTACATTGAAGGGGGAATGGCGTGTTGGACCTCAGTTAACAGAACCCGCTCAAACGATTGAACAATTGCAATTTACAACAGCATCAGACCATTCTGAAAATAATATTACGCAATTCATTGCAAAACATATGGAAAGTCCATTTGATGTAATCTTCCCTTTACTGCATGGGACGAACGGTGAAGACGGAACAGTACAGGGCTTTTTGGAAGTACTGAATATTCCTTATGTAGGGAACGGTGTTCTTGGCTCTGCAGCAGGTATGGATAAGGTAGTTATGAAACAGTTGTTTGAAATGGCAAAATTGCCGCAATTGCCTTATGAATACTTTATTCGAAGTGAATGGGAGCGGGAAAAAGAAGCTTGGATCAAAAGATGCGAACAATCTTTAGGTTATCCAATGTTCGTTAAGCCAGCTAACTTAGGATCAAGTGTAGGGATTAGCAAAGCGACAAATGCAGCGGAACTAGAAAAAGCTGTTCAATTTGCACTCCAATATGACCGCAAAATTGTAATTGAACAGGGCGTCACTGCACGTGAAATTGAGCTTGCTGTGTTAGGAAATGATACACCAAATGTTTCAGTAGCGGGTGAGATTAAGCCGATGACTGAGTTTTATGATTATGATTCAAAATATAAAGATGGCTCGACGGCATTAATTATTCCGGCACCATTACAAAACGATGTCTATACAAACTTGGTTGATATGGCGAAAAGAGCATTCAAAGCAATTGACGGAGCCGGGTTAGTACGCGCGGATTTCTTCGTAACTGAAAACAACGAAATTTACATTAATGAAGTAAATACGATGCCAGGATTCACACCGGTCAGCATGTATCCGTTACTGTGGCAGCATACAGATGTAACATATCCGCAGTTAATTAAAGAGCTGATTGATTTTGCGGTGGAACGTTATACAGAAAAACAACAGCTTCAATACAACAGAGATTGAGTGGGATAAAAAGTGAAAAAAAGTTTACAGCAAATTGCAGAATGGTTAACGATAGAAAATCAGTCATTTCCTGAAACAATTGTCACAGGTGTCTCCATTGATACACGGACAATTACGAAAGGGGATTTATTTATTCCTTTCCGCGGAGAAGCCGTTAATGGACACCGATTTGTCGAGCAGGCATTTGAAAAAGGTGCGGCAGCTTCTTTATGGATGATCGACGAGCCGAATCCCCCGGCACATTTGCCATTAATTTTCGTGGAAGACCCAGAGCTTGCACTTCAAAAAATGGCAGAGTGTTACCGTAATGAGCATCAAGCGACATTTATCGGGATTACCGGCTCAAACGGTAAAACTTCGTCAAAAGATATTTTGGCGGGTGCTCTTTCTCCTTACTTTAAAGTACAAAAAACAATCGGGAATTTTAATAATCAGCTCGGTTTGCCGATCACGATTTTACAGCTTGATGAGGACACGGAAGTTTCCGTATTGGAAATGGGGATGAGCGGTTTCGGTGAGATTGAATTTTTAACTAATCTTGCACGACCACATTATGCCATTATTACAAATATCGGTGAAGCACATATGCAAGATTTAGGATCGCGGGAAGGAATTGCGAAGGCGAAGTTTGAAATTGTAAAAGGGTTGTCTGAAGAAGGGATTCTCTTTTATGACGGTGATGAGCCGTTACTTCAAAACTTAGTTGCCAAAACACCGCATTTAAAAACACAGGCATTTGGCTTTAGCCAGGAACTGAATTTGGCAGCGTCGCAAATTAAAGCGACAGCACAAGGAAGCAGCTTCCATGTAGAGGGATTAATACAAGGTGATTTCTTTATTTCAGTTTTAGGGGAACACCAAGTAAAGAATACTTTAAGTGCAATGCTTGTGAGTAAATCATTAGGTTTGACTGATGAACAAATCCGCGAAGCATTAAAGAAAGTAGTTTTAACAGATATGCGGATGCAGCTTGTTCCCGTCGGTGATTTATTATTTATTAATGATGCATATAATGCAGCGCCAACATCGATGCATGCAGCAATCCAATTTGTCGAGCAAACGACTATCCGTAATGAAAAGTGGCTTGTACTGGGTGATATGCTTGAGCTCGGAAACGAGGAAAAGAAGATGCATGAAGGAATTGCAGGACATATTCATCCTGAAGAAATAAGCTATGTTTGCTTATACGGCCCTCGTATGAAGTGGCTATATAATAAACTGCAAGAGACTTTTGATGCTGAACATTTAGTGTATTCCGAGAATGAGTACGCACCGATTATCGAAAAGATCCAATCTCATGCAACAAACGAGTCCATCCTTTTAGTTAAAGGTTCCCGTGGAATGAAGTTGGAGAAAATTATCCATTCAATCGAGTTAGCCTAGTGCTAGCTCGTTTTTTTAGTGCAAAAGCTTTTTTCTGCTCAAATTGTCGATTATTATAATTACTAACAGCTCATGGAAGCAGGTGAACTAATGAAAATCGGCGTTCTATTTTTACACGGATTTTCAGGCGGACCGTATGAAGTACAGCCATTTGCACATTATATAGAGCAACGAATAGATTGGGTCGTAAGTATTCCGACATTTTCAGGCCACGG
The DNA here is from genome assembly GCF_037969775.1 of Solibacillus sp. FSL W7-1472. Taxonomy (NCBI): domain Bacteria; kingdom Bacillati; phylum Bacillota; class Bacilli; order Caryophanales; family Caryophanaceae; genus Solibacillus; species Solibacillus sp. FSL W7-1472. The sequence goes on along the minus strand of NZ_CP150208.1, from coordinate 3,648,318 downwards.
TGATGCAGAAAATTTGGCAATGAAAGGCTATAAAGCAGAACATTGGATGATGGAAGCGGAAATCGCATATCGGCAGTTGAAAAAGCAAGTAGATGAAGTCATTGTCGTCGGCTTTTCAATGGGTGGTGTCATTGCGATGTACTTATCTATACGTTACCCAGTAAAAAAGTTGGTACTCCTAAGTGCTGCAGCCAAGTATGTGAGTCCTACTCAGTTAGTAAAAGATGTTCGAGCGATTGCCCAGGATATGGTGCACAATAAGTTAGAAGAAAATGAATTGTTTGCACGGTACAAATTTAAATTTAAAAATGTTCCGTTATCAGCGACGATTGAATTTATGAAGGTCGTGAAAAAAACGGAACCGTATATAAAAAACATTCACTGTCCTACCTTTATCGTACAAGGGGAGCTGGATGGTATTGTACCAAGTGCAACCGCACATATTTTATTTCAACAAATTCAGTCGCAACAAAAGCAAATGTATATTTCAGATTGTGGAAAACATCATATTTGTTACAGTGATGATTGTGAGCAATGGTTTGATCAAGTGTATCAATTTTTAATGGAGTAATAAATATCTGACTATTTTGATACAAAGCAATATCATTGCATACCGTTACAACCCATGTTAGACTAATAAAAGCAATGGATACATTTTGTGCGAAGACTCTTCAGACTTATGGGTGAAGAGTACTTTTTTTTGATAAACGGTTTTATTCTATTTTTACACGAGCATTACCCAATTAGAAACAGTAGAATTGAACCGCTCGGCAATGACCGGGCTTTCCTTTTCATATAAGAGACTCTGCATATGAAGCAGAGAGAATTTTTAAGTAACGGAAACGTTCCACATACAATGGCTCGAAAATTTGCCGCCATTTCATCTGAAAATGTAACCATTTGTCAACTTATACAGGAAAAAGGAGAATGAAGAGTTTGACAAATTTTTCAGAATTAAACATTAGTGAATCGACATTACGTTCTATTAAGCGTATGGGGTTTGAAGAAGCAACACCAATCCAAGAAGGAACAGTTACGTTTGCAATGGCTGGCCGTGATGTTTTAGGCCAAGCACAAACAGGTACTGGTAAAACAGCTGCATTTGGTATTCCTTTAATCGAGAAAATCGATCCAAAAAATCCAAATATCCAAGCTTTGGTAATTGCTCCGACTCGCGAATTAGCAATCCAAGTTTCAGAAGAACTTTATAAATTAGGTTATGACAAGCGCGTAAAATTATTATCAGTTTACGGAGGTCAAGAAATTGGCCGTCAAATCCGCGCATTAAAAAACAAACCTCAAATTATTGTAGGTACACCGGGTCGTATTCAAGACCATATTAACCGTCGTACATTACGTTTAGACGAAGTGCAAACTTTAGTTTTAGACGAAGCGGACGAAATGTTAAACATGGGCTTCATCGATGATATTAATGCGATTTTAGAAAACGTACCATCAGATCGCCAAACATTACTATTCTCAGCGACAATGCCTCCAGCAATCCGTAAAATTGCAGAGACATTCATGAAAGATCCTGAAATCGTAAAAATTAAAGCGAAAGAATTAACAATGGAAAACATTGAACAATTCTTCGTAAAAGCAACAGAGCGCGAAAAATTCGATGCTTTATCTCGTCTATTGGATTCACAAAAACCAGAATTAGCAATTATCTTCGGTCGTACGAAACGCCGTGTTGATGAGTTAAGCCAAGCTTTAGGTTTACGTGGCTTCTTAGCGGAAGGTATCCACGGTGATTTATCTCAAGCAAAACGTATTTCTGTTTTACGTCAGTTTAAAGAAGGTAAAATCGATATTTTAATCGCAACAGACGTTGCAGCTCGTGGATTGGATATTTCAGGTGTAACGCATGTTTACAACTTTGACATTCCACAAGATCCAGAATCATACGTTCACCGTATTGGTCGTACAGGCCGTGCAGGTAAATCTGGTGTTGCAGTAACTTTCGTAACACCTCGTGAAATGGGTTACTTACGCATCGTAGAAGAAACTACGAAAAAACGTATGACTCCTTTACGTCCACCATCATCTGAAGAAGCATTAGTAGGCTTACAAGAAGATGCAATGCAATCATTGGTGGAATTAGTTCAAAATAATGATTTAGGTACTTACCGTGAGTTAGCAGCTAAGTTATTGGAAAATAACGATGCACTTGACTTAGTAGCAGCTGCTCTTAAATCAATTACTAAAGAACCTGATGCTACACCAGTATCATTATCGGAAGAGCGTCCATTACCAATGCGTCGTGACCGTTCACAAGGTGGCGGAGGCCGTGGCCGTGGCGGTAATGACCGTAACCGTGGTGGTGGCAACCGTGGCGGTGGTGACCGTCGCGGAGGAGATCGCCGTCGTGAAGGTGGCGGAGGCGGAAGCCGTTCTGGTAGCGGAAGTCGTGATGGAGGTCGTCGTGAAGGCGGTGCTCGTCGCGAAGGTTCTCGTGATCGTCGTCCACGTCCACGTCGTGAAGACTAATCTTATTCAAACACACCAACATTTTTCTTGTTGGTGTGTTTTTTTGTGGAAAATTTTATATAAATATATTTTCCGGGAAATAAAATCTTTATAAATTATTTAACAAATTTACCAATTAACTATACTATGAGGGTAAGGGGATTGTTTTTTCATAATGGTTAGAGCAGAATGAAACATTTAAACGGTTAATACGTATAGCATACTGTAGAGAAAGAGGTGTAGGGCAAGTGAGAGAACAACCAAAGTTTCAGTTACCTAAAAAAGCGCAAACTGTGTGGCGATTATATGGAATCATTCAAACTTTTATTATCGCTCTTTTAACAGGTGGTATTGTATTTTTAACAGTCCGATTTGATTGGCCGCAGTGGATTATGTGGATTGCCATAGCGCTGGTTATCTTATCGATCGCATTTTCGGTTATTGTATTTCCGAGCATTCGTTGGAGAATTTGGAGATATGAAGTACGAGAACAGGAAATTGAAATTCAAAGTGGCCTGTTTGTCGTAAAACGGACACTAATACCGATGGTGCGTGTTCAACATGTGGATACAGAGCAGGGACCGATATTAAAGAAATACATGTTAGCGAATATATCGATTTCTTCGGCGGCTACAGTACATACGATTCCTATGCTGAAAGTTGAGGACGCCGATGAATTGAGGACAAAAATCTCTGAACTTGCAAGGGTGGCGGAAGATGATGTCTAAAGAGAAATATAAACTTCATCCTGTAACGGCAATCATCAATGTAGTAAAAGCATTGAAAGATCTCCTTATCCCAATCATTATCATTGTTGCGGCGAACGGCTTTAATATTAATTTGGATTATCGAAGCGAAACATTTTTCAGCGAAATGATTCCACTCTTTATTTTAGTAATCGTCTTATCGGTAACGGTAGTGAGCGGTTTGATTAAGTGGTGGACATTTGTATATTGGTTTGAAGATAGTGAACTCCGTGTGGAATACGGTCTGTTTATAAAGAAAAAGCGCTACATTCCATTTGAGCGCATTCAAAACCTGAATTATAAAGAAGGTATTTTTCACCGGTTGTTCAAGCTTGTACAAGTACAAGTGGAAACGGCGGGAAGTAAAGATGGTAAACCGGAAGCGGAGTTGACAGCGGTAACGAAAGCTGCGGCAGATGAAGTAGAAATTCAAATGAAAAAGGCGAAAACGAAACAAAAACTGCCGGTTGAAAGTGACCTGGTACAAGTAGCTGAAGAGGAAGAGCCAGAGCCGGCATCAGTTATATTACACAAAATGAAAGTACCGGAGCTGTTATTGTTAGCGACGACTTCCAGCGGTGTGGGAGTAGTACTTGCCGGCGTCTTTGCTGTCCTTTCCCAATTTGCGGAATTTATCCCTTTTGACTTGATTTATGATGAGTTGGCATTTTTAGTGGAATACGGCTATATAGTCGTTATGATTTTAATCGCTCTTGCACTTATACTGGCATGGGGAGTTTCTGTCGGCTTGACCTTTTTAAATTATTATAACTTTACGGTGTGCAAGCAGCATGATCGGTTAATTATTACACGAGGATTAATCGAAAAAAAACGTGTGACAATTCCGTTAAACCGGGTGCAGGCAATTAAACTGGCAGAAAACCCTTTCCAGCAACTGCTTGGCTTAGCTTCTGTTGCGGTAGAAAGTGCTGGTGGAGGATTTAGCGGGGAAAATGATAAGAAAATCATTTTATTTCCGCTAATTGCAAAAAAAGAAGTATTTGCACCTTTGGCAGAACTGTTTCCTGAATATGATTTTCAAGTTAACCAAATTGTTCAGCCGCCGAAAAAAGCACAGCCTTTTTTTTATCGGATTGATTTTGTATGGTTAGTTCCGTTAATCGGCGCAGTTTCTTACTTCTTTTACCCATATGGACTGCTGTCATTATTGCTGGTCGTTCCGATTATTCTACTTGGAAGATGGCAATTTAAGACGACCGGATTTACGGTGAAAGATCAGCAAATTACGATTGTATCGCGCCTTGTAAGTCGTGTAACGTTTTATGCTTTAAAGAAACGTGTGCAAATTACGCAAGGAAGTCAAACGTATTTCCAAAAGCGGCGAAATATAGGATCTGTAAAAATTATAGTGATGTCAGGTATAGCCGGAGCTTCAGCGACTGCACGTCATGTGGAGCAACGGGAAGTGGAAAAAATACTGACATGGTATGAACATTAAAAAACAGGGTCCGCGAAAATTACTTTCGCGGATCCTGTTTTTATTTTACCCGTTTAATGGACTGTTTGCGCCAGCGCCCCATATTTTTAGGGTTAAAGTAAACAACCCCTAAAATAAAGCCGGTAACTAAACCGCCTAAATGTGCAGCAATATTAATATTTGGTGTTAAAAATGTCATAATAATACTAATCACAATTAACGGCAATATAATTTGTCTCAACTGCGGGAATAAATGTCTCGTGTAATAAACAAGTGCTCCGAACGCACCGAAAATTCCATAAAGTGCTCCACTTGCCCCTACGCTGGCATAATAGGCATCTTGTGTTGCGTAAGTGGCAGCAACACCAAAAATTCCGGCTAAAAAGTAAATTGTTAAAAATCGCATTTTGCCGGCGATTTTCTCGAGCTCCGGACCAAATAAAAATAGGGAGAACATATTAAAAAGAACGTGCATAAAACCTGCATGTAAAAACATGGACGTGATAATGCGCCACCATTCACCGGCTGCAATGAGTCCATTGACGCTCATACCGGCATAAAGTAATTCTTCGCCGAATCCCGGGATTAATGTTAGGACGAAAACAATTAAATTAATTGCTATAATTGATGATACGACCGGATATAACGTAATGTACTGTTTAAAATTTTCTCTACGAATAAACATGTTCCACCTCAATTAAGTCGATACAAAATAAAACGTATTTTATTTATTATACATTGGAGTAATGAGGAAAAGAAAGGGAGAGCTATTAAATGATTAAAGGGATTGGATTAGATTTAGTAGAATTGGATCGAATTGAAAAAATGATAGGACGTTCGGCGAAATTTGCACAACGAATTTTAACGGAAAGGGAACTTGCCGTTTTTAATACATTATCGGACTCACGTAAAGTGGAATTTCTGGCAGGTCGCTTTGCTGCAAAGGAAGCTTATTCAAAAGCGAATGGCACAGGAATTGGTAAGGGCTGTGAACTTCATCAAATAGAAATTTTAAAAGAAGAGCAAGGGAAACCTGTTTTATACTTTGATGGTGAACAGGTGAACGGGTTCATTTCCATTACTCATACAAGGACGACAGCAGCTGCTCAAGTAATCTTAATGCAATAATACATACATGCACACCTTGGCTCATATAGTAATTTATCGAAATAGATAATCGAAAGGGTGAATCTTTGAAACTCCGACTGCTAGTAGTTGTCGTTTGTTGTCTCTTTTTGGCGGCGTGTGGAAAAGCTACAAAGGATGAAGTGATTGAGGATGTCAACAAGAAGTGGAATGACGCAAAAGGTTATGAATTAAGTGCTTCGATGGAAGTTCGGACAGGCGCAGAACCACGTATTTACGATGTGAAAGTTTGGCATACAAAACCAGATTTTTATCGGGTTGCAGTTAATCCAAAAGGTGAGTCAGAACAACAGTTAATCGTCCGAAATGAAGAAGGTGTATTTGTTGTCACGCCATCATTACGTAAAACGCATAAATTCCAAAGTGAATGGCCGAAGCAAAATAGTCAGGCGTATATAATTGGGGCATTAGCAGATGATTTAGTGTCAGATTCAAAAGCGGTAATGACTGAAGATGATGCAAGCTATACTTTTGAAGTAGCAACACGAAATGTAGACCAAACAGCACTGCCGGTACAGCAAATTGTAGTTGATAAGAAAACGATGCTTCCGACAAAAGTAAGTGTGATGGATGAATCTTTACAAGAACAAGTCGTGATTACATTTGCCGACATTAAATTAGGTGTGAAGCATACTGCAGAAGAGTACGCGGTAGAGAAATTCTCTGAAAAAGAGGAAAAGAAAGCCGCATCAGCAGAAGTGGTGGACACAGAGTTTAGTGTATATTACCCAACGATCGACTGGGCACATACTAAGCTGACAGATGAGTTTGAAGTGCAGGAAGATGGAAACACACGAGTTATTTTGACATTCGAAGGGGAAAAGCCATTTACACTAATGCAGCAGCCGATTCAATCCGATGAAACAATATTGCCTGTATCTGGGGACCCGGCGGATTTAGGCTATACAATAGGGGCTATTACTGATAACTCAATTCAATGGGACAAAGATGGCATGACCTTCTTTATCGCTTCCACAAAATTAACGAAGGATGAATTACTGGAAGTAGCTGCAAGTGTGCAGGAAAGTAGTATGAAGTAAACGTCAATCAGTGGGGGCTCATCCCCCACTAAGCTAAAAACATCACATCCTGTGACAAACCATGTGTGACTAACATCGTGTTGGGCCGGAACTAATCGGGTTTTAAAAAAATATAATTCTAAACTTGTTTTTAAATTGTATTTTATGGTTATATTTAAGAAGAGACATCTTGCGTATACAAGCGCAAGATGATTTCTTTTCGTATACGGATTTAAAAATGATTTACTCAAAATTACATAAATAACAGTAAGTTTAAACTTATAAAAAGAGGGTAAAAATCGAAATGAATACTCCAATTTATTACAGACCAACAAAAGCAGTAATTGATCTTCAAGCAATCACACATAACATTTCTTCACTACAAAACTATATAGGACCGAAAATCCAAATAATTGCTGTAGTAAAGGCAAATGCTTATGGTCATGGAGATGTCGAAGTTGCAAAAACGGCAATTGAGGCAGGTGCAACAATGCTTGCTGTCGCAACACCGGACGAAGCAGTACATATTAGAGAAAATTTTAAGGATATTGATATTTTAGTTTTAGGTGCTTCACCACATACTTTTATTCCGTTTGCATCAGCTGAAAATATTATTCTTACTGTATTTTCAACAGAATGGTTGCAGCTTGCACAGCAATATACACCACTGTTGAATCAGCTGAGACTTCATATTAAAGTTGATTCGGGCATGGGGCGTATCGGTGTTTCCACTAAAGAAGAACTAATGGAATTGTATACAATGATTAATTCTTCCGATGATTTTTTAGTGGATGGAATATTTACGCACTTTGCTACTGCAGATGAAGAAGATTCGATGTACTTTGACAATCAGGCTACCCTATTCAAGGACTTTTTAGGTGCACTGCCACAAAAGCCTCGTCTTGTTCATGTTGCCAATACAGCGACCGCATTAGTGAAAGATCCTTCTTTGCATTATGATGCGGTACGTTTCGGCATTTCCATGTACGGATTATTGCCTTCAAGTTATGTAGGCACAAAATTACCTTTTCCGATTAAGCCAGCCTTTTCCTTGCAGACAGAACTTGTACATATTAAAAAAATGCAAGCTGGTCAATCGGTAGGCTATGGGGCAACATATACTGCAGAAGAGGATTGCTACATCGGAACAATACCGATCGGCTATGCAGATGGTATGATCCGAAAGCTTTCTGGCCAAGAAGTGCTTGTTGGAGGAAAAAGAGCGAAAATTGTCGGCAGAATTTGTATGGATCAGAGTATGATTTTACTCCCGGAAGCATATAATGTTGGAGAAGAAGTTGTACTAATAGGCTGCCAACAGCAAGAGGAAATCACAATAGATGATTGGGCTCATAAACTCCAAACAATTAATTACGAAGTGCCATGTGTAATTACAGCTAGAGTTCCTAGGGTATATAAATAATCGATGTAATATTACTAAAAAAAACTTCAAATATACAAAACAAGTATGTCCAAATTTATTCATTTATTGCGAGAATTGTCAGTTTTTTAATTTTCCTGTCTTTTCATTGTAGTCAATCAATGATAGAATGAATGGGAAATGGGATGTTCGGTGGAGGTGCTTGTTTTGTACGCGAAGGAATTAGTAGAAGTAGAAGAAGTAGTAATTGACATACCAAATGAGCTAGTAACGCAATTCGAAAGAACGTTTGGGCGTAATACTGAGAATGGTTATATGATGGCGTATTTGGCGACTCAAAATTATACAAAGCATATGCAACCAAATCAAATACGGGAAGCTTTAATAAAGGGCTATGTGGAAATGTCGCAAATTAATCTGACAATTTGCAGTGAGTGCTTGCATGCAGAGTATGAAGCGGAACATATGGTGGAGCGTCTCGTAAGCGGGGGATGACAATTTGATTGTAAAACGTGGAGACGTTTTTTTTGCTGACCTATCACCTGTGGTAGGGTCAGAACAGGGCGGGACTAGACCCGTTCTTATTATTCAAAATGATATTGGAAATCGCTTTAGTCCAACCGTCATAATAGCTGCAATAACTGCGCAAATTCAAAAAGCAAAGTTACCTACACATGTTGAAATCGATGCGAAAAAGTATGGTTTTGAGCGTGATTCGGTAATTTTGCTTGAACAATTGCGTACAATTGATAAATCACGATTAACAGATCGTATTACTCAGCTAGATGCGAAACTAATGCAAGAAGTAGATATAGCTCTTAATATTAGTTTAGGACTCGTAAAATTTTAATACATAAAAAAACATCGAAACATTTCGTTTCGGTGTTTTTTATTATTACAAATCAAAGTACCTTATAATTTTGAGGTAAATAGTAAACTGTAATCATGCAATATTGTGGTAGTTTCCTTAAAATTATAAATATATCAAAAAAATGGTTTAAAATTTATATCCAACTAAACTACAAGGATAACATATGGTATAATGTAAAAGATTAATAATTCAAAAAATTGATACTGTACGTTAACTCCATAGAAAGAAAAAGTAGGAAATTGGGGGCACTATGATGAATGCGAAATCTACCGTAGAGATTGTAACAGAATGGGATATTGTAGCTGCACGCCAACTTGGACGTAATGAGGCGAAAGCAATTGGCTTTGGCGCGGTAGATCAGGCTCGAATTACGACGGCGATAAGCGAACTGGCTCGAAATATTTATTTATATGCCCGATCCGGGGAAGTCACGATAGAGCGTATTAGTAATGAAGAGAAAGTTGGCCTTCGCATAATAGCGGCAGATAAAGGACCAGGAATTAGTAATTTGAAAAAGGTGATGGAAGACGGCTATTCTACTTCAGGCGGGCTTGGAGCGGGTCTGCCAGGAGTCAAGAGACTAATGGATACAATGGACATCCAATCCAATGTAGGGAACGGTACGACAATAGTTATCGAAAAATGGGTAAAGTAGGATGTGATAAAATTTGAAAGAGCTGCAAACTCAATATCAAAAAATATTATCGGATTTTTTGGCCAACCAAACTGAGCGAAATTTGTATATAGGCCAAAATTTCATTCGACAGTTAATCCAAAAAAAAGTAGCTCCAGAAGAAGTAATCAATATCCACAAATATGCGATAGAGAAAATTTATCCAGATCTACCAGAAGATATTTCGCATAGCTATGATTTTCTAATTGAGATTATGGTACACTTTGGTTTAACTTTAAAGGAGCATCAAAGTTTACTGGAACAGCAAGAAGAACTGCGTATGGAGATGAATGTTGCTACAAAAATTCAGAATATGATTCTCAGAACAACAGTACCCATGTTGAATCAGATTGATATTGGGATGCTATCTGTACCAATCCGCAAAATGAATGGTGATTATGTTCACTTTCTAAACAACAATAACTCAGTTGTTAGTGTAGCAGTGACAGATGTTGTCGGAAAAGGTGTACCAGCAGCCCTTTGTATGTCGATGGTTAAGTACGGGCTAGATACACTTGAGTATGCAACGAAAGATCCATCATACATTTTGGAAGTGTTAAACCGCATTATTGAAAAAAGTGTTGATGATAGTATGTTTGTCTCGATGTTTTACGGGACATATAATATTAAAGAAAGCAAATTTACATATGGGTCAGCTGGACATGAACCTGCTATATATTATAATGCTCGTAAAAACACTTTCTTTGATTTGGAGTCAAAAGGTTTATTGTTAGGTGTCATGCCGGAAGTTACGTATCCACAGTATGATATTCATTTGGAGGATAATGATTTTATCATTATGATTACAGATGGGGTAACGGATTTTCGCAAGCAAGGAGAGCTGGATCCACGGGATGTGATTAAGAATTTGGCATTAAGCTGTAACCATCTTTCAGCTCAGAAAATGTGTGAGGAAATGTACACCTATTTGAAAAACTTGCCGGATTTTGAATTAGAAGATGATTTTACGGTTGTTATTTTTAAAAAATAAATAAATAATTATGTTTGAACTCCTGTACATTGGGGAAAAGTAATTAGGTTTATAGATGGAGGTGTCTAATAATGAATGTTAATGTTCAATTTAGAGAAGATGGAAACGTATTAAAAGGCTATATCGAGGGTGAAATTGATACGTATACAGCCCCGATTTTACGCGAAGAGTTAGAGACTGTTCAAATTGTGGAAGGCCGAAAAATCGAATTAGATTTATCAAAAGTAAATTATATGGACAGTACAGGATTAGGAATATTTGTTGCATTTTATAAAAAAGTTACGAGAGAAAATGCATCATTAAAATTAGTCAACTTATCGAATCGTTTGGTTAGATTGTTTGAAATTACAGGTTTAAGTGAATTAATGAGTATTGAGATTGATGAGGAATTGGAGTTGAAATGATGAGAGCATTTGACTATATTGAAATTCGAGTGCCTGCCAAATCGCAATATGTAAGTGTAATCCGGCTAACAATTTCAGGATTAGCGATGCGAGTTGGGTTTACTTATGATGAAATTGAGGACTTAAAAATTGCTACAAGTGAAGCGGTGACAAATGTTGTACACCATGCTTATAAAGCAAACGAGGAAGGAGAAGTTGTGATCGGCTGTGCGTTATTTGAGGACAAGATCGAAATAATGGTTGCAGATTACGGTGTCAGCTTTAACTTTGAAGAGATTAAATCAAAAGTTGGTCCATATCATGAAAATGAAAACGTAGCACTATTACGTGAAGGTGGATTAGGGATTTATTTAATGGAGACTTTAATGGACGAAGTGAAATTAAATAACGAAGGTGGCGTCACTGTTTTCATGACAAAGTATGTCTCGAGAGAGCAGGTGAAAGGGAATGTCGAAAGAATCACTACCTAAAAATACATCAAAAGAAGAAGTGCTAAATTGGATTGCAGAATATCAGGCGAGCGGCTGTGAAGAATCACAAACTAACCTTGTGCTCCATTATCAGCAGTTAGTCGAGTCGATTGCACGCAAATATTCACATGGTAAATCTTATTATGATGATATTGTACAAGTAGGGATGCTTGGTTTATTAGGTGCGATCCGACGATTTGACCCTTCTTTTGGCAGAAGTTTCGAGGCGTTTGCTGTTCCGACAATCGTAGGTGAAATAAAACGTTTTTTACGTGATAAAACTTGGGACGTGCATGTTCCGAGACGTATTAAAGAATTGGGACCTAGAATCAAGGCGGCTGTCGAAGCATTAACGACGTCCTTACAACGTTCCCCATCTATTACTGAAATTGCGACATATTTAGAAGTACAGGATGAGGACGTATTGGAAGCGATGGAGATGGGACGAAGCTATCAGGCACTATCGATGGATCATTCAATCGAATCGGATTCTGATGGCAGTACGGTAACGTTATTTGATGTAGTGGGTCGAGAAGATACAGGCTATGAAGTGACAAACCGCAGAATGATTGTAGCTGATGCGATGAATGTATTAAATGAACGTGAGCGACAAATTATCCAGTTAACATATTTGGAACAGCTTAGTCAAAAGGAAGCCGGGGAGAGACTCGGTATATCCCAAATGCACGTTTCGCGAATTCAACGTAAAGCCATTAAAAAATTACAAGATGCCATCACAGCAAGCGGCGGCGTCTCGTTATAAAGTTTAAGAGTCTACTAATATAGATTAGTAGGCTCTTTTTCATGCATAAATTCATCGCTTTTTTTGGGAAACAATACAAATGGAATGGTACACTAAAAGAAAGTTTTAAATTCAAAGGAGTGGCATAATGGATCAACAAAAAATGTTACAAATAATCGCGAAAGATGCAAAAGTAGAGCCAAAGCAAGCAAAAGCAGTTATTGGGCTACTGGAAGAAGGTAACACAGTACCTTTTATCGCCCGTTACCGAAAAGAAATGACAGGTTCTCTTGATGAAGTTCAAATAAAAGCAGTGGAAGACCGCTACCATTACATACAGCAGCTCGAAACACGGAAAGAGGAAGTGCTGCGTTTAATCGATGAGCAAGGTAAATTAACGGAAGAACTACAAACTGCTATTCAAGCATCAACTGTTTTACAGCGTGTGGAAGATTTGTACCGACCATTTAAACAAAAGCGTCGTACAAAAGCAACGATTGCAAAAGAACGTGGCTTGGAACCGTTAGCTGAAGAGCTTTTAAAGTATACAAAGCGGACGATGGAGCAAATGGCAACTCCTTATTTAAACGAAGAACAAGGTGTTACTTCGATTGAAGAAGCATTGGCGGGCGCACGCGATATTTTAGCAGAGCGATTTGCGGATGATGCCGCAATTCGTGAAAAATTACGCACACTATCTTGGCGAGAAGGCAAGCTTGTCACAACATTAAAAAATGCGGAAAAAGATGAAAAACAAGTATTTGAAATGTATTACGAATATGAAGAACCTGTTCATCGAATTGCACCCCACCGTATACTGGCGGTAAACCGCGGTGAAAAGGAAGAAGTGATTCGTGCAACGATTGAAGTTCCGATTGATAAAGCGACAACTCAAATGGAAAATCATTTTATACCTAGAAATTATGTAGGTCCATCTGTCAACGAAGTGAAATTGGCAGTTGCAGATAGCTATAAACGTTTAATTAAACCATCTATTGAAAATGAGCTGCGCGCAGAACTATCATCAAAAGCAGAAACACAGGCAATTCATATTTTCTCAGAAAATCTCCGCAACTTATTATTACAGCCTCCAATGCGCGGTAAAATGGTACTTGGTGTAGATCCTGCATACAGAACCGGCTGTAAATTGGCGGTAGTGGATGAGACAGGTAAGATGATTGAGGTTGGTGTTATTTATCCCCACACTACGTCGGATCCTTCAAAAGCGAAAGCGACAGTAAAGGCATTATTAAAAAAATATCCGATTAGTATTATTGCAATTGGTAATGGGACAGCATCACGAGAAACAGAGCAATTTATTGCAGAACTACTGAAAGAAGCAGATGGAAACATTGCATATGTTATTGTCAACGAGGCTGGGGCTTCCGTATACTCGGCTTCTGAAGTGGCGCGATCGGAGTTTCCGGATTTACAGGTGGAACAACGGAGTGCTGTATCGATTGCCCGTCGTTTGCAAGACCCATTATCCGAGCTTGTTAAAATTGACCCGAAAGCTGTCGGTGTAGGGCAGTATCAGCATGATGTATCCCAAAAGCAGCTCGCAGAATCACTGACATTTATTGTGGAAACAGCGGTAAACCAAGTTGGGGTAGATGTAAATACAGCTTCGGCCTCCCTTTTACAATATGTATCTGGACTCTCAAAAACTGTTGCAGAAAATATTGTGATAATGCGTAGTGAAAACGGCCAATTTACATCTCGTGCCCAACTGAAAAAAATCCCGCGATTAGGTGCTAAAACATACGAGCAGGCAGTTGGTTTCTTGCGTATTGCAGATGCTAAAAATCCGTTAGATGCTACAGGTATCCATCCCGAAAGTTATAAATTAGCTGAAGCTGTATTAGAGGCAGCAGGATTAACGAAAAAGGATGTCGGAACAGCGAAAGCTGAAGAAGAAATCAGCAAGTTAAATTTAAAAACATTAGGTGAGAAATTGGATGTAGGGGAAGTTACGTTGAAAGATATTGTCGATACACTAATGAAACCTACCCGTGACCCTCGTGATGCTTTCCCGCAACCGTTATTGAAAACCGATGTACTTCAAATGGATGACTTGCAAGTCGGGATGGAACTGCAGGGGACAGTTCGGAATGTCGTTGATTTTGGAGCGTTTGTCGATATCGGGGTTAAGCAGGATGGACTTGTCCATATTTCCAAATTGCAAAAGGGGCGTGTTAAACATCCATTAGATGTTGTTTCGCTGGGAGATATTGTGACAGTTTGGGTAGAAAAAGTAGAAGCTAACAAAGGTCGTATTTCTTTAACGATGTTAACTCCTGAAAATCAGCTTAGCGTGTAAAGAACATGATTTTCAATTATAATAAAAAGCGCATAGCTGATATGCGCTTTTTATTAATTTAAGGGGGGGAGCATATGACGGACGAACAGGCACAAAAGTTAGTTGAGCAATTATCAAATGAATTTTTTGACCGACCGTTTATTCATAAAGCTTATTTTAATAGTCGGTTGAAAACGACGGGCGGACGGTATATGTTAAACAGTCACAATATTGAACTTAATAAAAAACTATATGACCAGTTCGGACTAGAGGAGTTAAGGGGAATTATTTTACATGAACTTTGCCATTATCATCTTCATATTTTAGGTATGGGTTATAGGCATGGAGATGCAGATTTTCGGAATTTATTGAAAAAAGTTGGAGCACCACGTTTTTGTTCTACTTTGGAACAGCCTAAAGAAATGCCGGTGCAAAAGACAATACATATATACAGTTGTACGAATTGCGGACAAATATATAAGAGAAAAAGAAAAATGGATATAAAAAAATATTGTTGCAGTATTTGTAAAGGGAAAATTAAATTTCTTCGAAGCGAAAAATAATTTGAAAATGATGTTTAAAAATGAATGATTAAAGGTATACAGTATTTATGTTATTTTTTAAAGGGAATGTTTTTTGCTCTATATATAGGAAGAGATTTTTTCTTAAATTTTTTTAAGGAAAAGTGTTGACGAAACGGAAATCGCTCTCTATAATAGTAAAAGTCGACAAGATGATGTCGCAACGAAGTAATTATTCCGAAGTAGCTCAGTTGGTAGAGCATCCGGCTGTTAACCGGCAGGTCGCAGGTTCGAGTCCTGCCTTCGGAGCCATTAGTGGCCCGTTGGTCAAGTGGTTAAGACACCGCCCTTTCACGGCGGTAACACGGGTTCGAATCCCGTACGGGTCACCACTTATATTTTAATAATGAAGATTTACTAATGGTCCCGTGGTGTAGCGGTTAACATGCCTGCCTGTCACGCAGGAGATCGCCGGTTCGATCCCGGTCGGGACCGCCATTTTTGGGGTATAGCCAAGCGGTAAGGCAACGGATTTTGATTCCGTCATGCCCTGGTTCGAATCCAGGTACCCCAGCCATTTAGAGCCATTAGCTCAGTTGGTAGAGCATCTGACTTTTAATCAGAGGGTCGAAGGTTCGAGTCCTTCAT
>NZ_CP150208.1:3580000-3630000 GCF_037969775.1 Solibacillus sp. FSL W7-1472 | reverse complement strand
TGATCCGGGGATTTCCGAATGGGGGAACCCACTATCTTTAATCGGATAGTATCTTCACGTGAATTCATAGCGTGTTGAAGACAGACGCAGGGAACTGAAACATCTAAGTACCTGCAGGAACAGAAAGAAAATTCGATTCCCTGAGTAGCGGCGAGCGAAACGGGAAGAGCCCAAACCAAAGAGCTTGCTCTTTGGGGTTGTAGGACACTCTATACGGAGTTACAAAAGAATGAATTAGACGAAGCGACTTGGAAAGGTCCGCGAAACAAGGTAAAAGCCCTGTAGTCAAAAGTTCATTCCCTCCAGAGTGGATCCTGAGTACGGCGGAACACGTGAAATTCCGTCGGAATCCGGGAGGACCATCTCCCAAGGCTAAATACTACCTAGTGACCGATAGTGAACCAGTACCGTGAGGGAAAGGTGAAAAGCACCCCGGAAGGGGAGTGAAATAGATCCTGAAACCGTGTGCCTACAAGTAGTTAGAGCCCGTTAATGGGTGATAGCGTGCCTTTTGTAGAATGAACCGGCGAGTTACGATTACGTGCGAGGTTAAGTTGAGAAGACGGAGCCGCAGCGAAAGCGAGTCTGAATAGGGCGAATTAGTACGTGGTCGTAGACCCGAAACCAGGTGATCTACCCATGTCCAGGGTGAAGGTGAGGTAACACTCACTGGAGGCCCGAACCCACGCACGTTGAAAAGTGCGGGGATGAGGTGTGGGTAGCGGAGAAATTCCAATCGAACCTGGAGATAGCTGGTTCTCTCCGAAATAGCTTTAGGGCTAGCCTCGTGATTGAGAATACCGGAGGTAGAGCACTGTTTGGACTAGGGGGGCATCTCGCTTTACCGAATTCAGACAAACTCCGAATGCCGGATATTTATACACGGGAGTCAGACTGCGAGTGATAAGATCCGTAGTCAAGAGGGAAACAGCCCAGACCACCAGCTAAGGTCCCCAAGTAATCGTTAAGTGGAAAAGGATGTGGCGTTGCTTAGACAACCAGGATGTTGGCTTAGAAGCAGCCATCATTTAAAGAGTGCGTAATAGCTCACTGGTCGAGTGACGCTGCGCCGAAAATGTATCGGGGCTAAACGATTCACCGAAGCTGTGGATGCATACTTTGAGTATGCGTGGTAGGAGAGCGTTCTAACAGCGTTGAAGTCAGACCGGAAGGACTGGTGGAGCGGTTAGAAGTGAGAATGCCGGTATGAGTAGCGAAACATGGGTGAGAATCCCATGCACCGTATGACTAAGGTTTCCTGAGGAAGGCTCGTCCGCTCAGGGTTAGTCGGGACCTAAGCCGAGGCCGATAGGCGTAGGCGATGGACAACAGGTTGATATTCCTGTACCACCTCCTCACCGTTTGAGAAATGGGGGGACGCAGTAGGATAGGGTAAGCACGCCGTTGGTTGCGCGTGTTCAAGCAGTAAGGCGTGTATGTAGGCAAATCCGCATACTTTAACGTTGAGCTGTGATGACGAGCTCGTATGAGCGAAGTTCCTGATTTCACACTGCCAAGAAAAGCCTCTATCGAGGTGAGAGGTGCCCGTACCGCAAACCGACACAGGTAGTCGAGGAGAGAATCCTAAGGTGTGCGAGAGAACTCTCGTTAAGGAACTCGGCAAAATGACCCCGTAACTTCGGGAGAAGGGGTGCTTCTTTGGGTGCATAGCCTAGAGAAGCCGCAGTGAATAGGCCCAGGCGACTGTTTAGCAAAAACACAGGTCTCTGCAAAACCGTAAGGTGACGTATAGGGGCTGACGCCTGCCCGGTGCTGGAAGGTTAAGAGGAGCGGTTAGCGCAAGCGAAGCTGTGAATTGAAGCCCCAGTAAACGGCGGCCGTAACTATAACGGTCCTAAGGTAGCGAAATTCCTTGTCGGGTAAGTTCCGACCCGCACGAAAGGCGTAACGATCTGGGCACTGTCTCAACGAGAGACTCGGTGAAATTATAGTACCTGTGAAGATGCAGGTTACCCGCGACAGGACGGAAAGACCCCGTGGAGCTTTACTGTAGCCTGATATTGAATTTTGGTACAACTTGTACAGGATAGGTAGGAGCCAGAGATCTCGGAGCGCCAGCTTCGAAGGAGGCGTCGGTGGGATACTACCCTGGTTGTATTGAACTTCTAACCCATGCCCCTTAGCGGGGTAGGAGACAGTGTCAGGCGGACAGTTTGACTGGGGCGGTCGCCTCCTAAAGAGTAACGGAGGCGCCCAAAGGTTCCCTCAGAATGGTTGGAAATCATTCGTAGAGTGTAAAGGCATAAGGGAGCTTGACTGCGAGACCTACAAGTCGAGCAGGGTCGAAAGACGGGCTTAGTGATCCGGTGGTTCCGCATGGAAGGGCCATCGCTCAACGGATAAAAGCTACCCCGGGGATAACAGGCTTATCTCCCCCAAGAGTCCACATCGACGGGGAGGTTTGGCACCTCGATGTCGGCTCATCGCATCCTGGGGCTGTAGTCGGTCCCAAGGGTTGGGCTGTTCGCCCATTAAAGCGGTACGCGAGCTGGGTTCAGAACGTCGTGAGACAGTTCGGTCCCTATCCGTCGTGGGCGTAGGAAATTTGAGAGGAGCTGTCCTTAGTACGAGAGGACCGGGATGGACATACCGCTGGTGTACCAGTTGTCTTGCCAAAGGCATCGCTGGGTAGCTATGTATGGACGGGATAAGTGCTGAAAGCATCTAAGCATGAAGCCCCCCTCAAGATGAGATTTCCCATTACGCAAGTAAGTAAGACCCCTGAAAGACGATCAGGTAGATAGGTTCGAGGTGGAAGTGCGGTGACGCATGCAGCTGACGAATACTAATCGGTCGAGGACTTAACCACATTTTATTGCTCAATTCAATGAAACGTTTATCCAGTTTTGAAAGAATGATCTTTCTAAGGGTTTCAAGACACAAGCTAGTCGAGGAAACGACTGAGTGATTGAAGGAGCGTACTTAAGTACGTGACTGAAAGAACGAGGGAAGTTGACGAAGGATAGCGCCGTGAATTGGAAGCCGAAAATAGTGAAGTGATGATGGCAAAGAGGTCACACCCGTTCCCATACCGAACACGGAAGTTAAGCTCTTTAGCGCCGATGGTAGTTGGGGGCTTCCCCCTGTGAGAGTAGGACGTCGCTTCGCACAACGCAAACCCGCTGAGGAATCAGTGGGTTTTTTTGTTTTTTTAAAAACCTCATTTAAATTTATGAGGAGCTCTAACTTGAAAATAAAATGCAGTTTCGTTAAAGTACATACATAGCAAAAGGGAGGAATTGTAATGAAAGCACTTTTTGACAAGTTTAAATTGAATGAACAGGTTGAGTTACGTAATCGTTTAGTAATGGCTCCTATGACAACTTACTCTGCAAATGAAGATGATACAGTTTCCGATGAGGAAATCACATATTATAAAGAACGTGCTGAAGGAGCAGGAATGATCATTACAGCATGCGCATATGTTGCAGCAAACGGAAAAGCATTCCCCGGACAAATCGCCGCTCATGAAGATCGCTATATTCCAAGCTTGCGAAGAATTGCACAGGCTATTCAACAAGGCGGTGCTAAAGCGGTTTTACAAATTCATCATGGAGGCCGACAATCACTACAACATTTAGTACCAAATGGAGATGTTGTTAGTGCAAGTACAGCCGTTACAATTGAGAAAAAAGAAGCACGTGCATTAACTCTTGAAGAAACAAAAGAAATGGTTAAAGCATATGCTGAAGCAACAAGAAGAGCTGTTGAAGCAGGTTTTGACGGCGTTGAAATCCATGGTGCAAATACGTATTTAATTCAACAGTATTTCTCTGCCTTTACAAATAAAAGAACAGATGAATACGGGGGAACATTTGAAAATAGATTGCGTTTCCCATTGGAAGTTGTAGAGGAAGTAATTAAAGTAAAAAACAAATATGCTGATGAAAAATTTATTGTCGGTTACCGTTTCAGCCCGGAAGAGCCTGAAGAAGATGGTATTACGATGGATGATACAGTAAGATTAGTAGACGAATTAGCGAAAACAGCGCTAACATATTTGCATATTTCACTTGGAGATTTTAAATCTGAAACACATCGTTATAAAAACGGCCAACAAAATCGTATTTCTGTAATTCACAGCTTGTTAAATGGCCGTAAACCATTAATTGGTGTAGGTTCAATTTATACTCGTGAAGAAGCAGATCAGGCATTACAGTTAGGAGCAGATTTAGTAGCACTTGGTCGTGCCTTATTAATTGAACCTCATTGGGTGGAAAAGGTACAGAATGGGGAAAGTGTAGTAACAGCTTATGATAAGAAAATCGATACTGTAATTCCAGGTCCTTTAATGGAGAAAATACTGTCAAGACCAGGTTGGATTCCCGGTATATAAGTTAATAAAGGCTAGTTGATGAATACAAGAATTTAAGTTTATTTAAATAAGGAGGATGCGAATACGTTCGTATTCTCCTTTTCATTTTAGTAATGTTTGAACCACTTAATTTCGGGAATGGTTTTATAAGGATAATTGAGGGGGATACAAATGAATAAAAAGGGTTTTTATGTCTTCCTATCTATTTGTCTCGTTATGTTGCTGACAATGCTAATAACAGCTTGTCATGATGAAGTTTTAGAGATAGAAGAAAGCAATACATACGTATGGCAAAAATACATGAATGAAGAAGAGTATAAAGAAGTAAAAGAAGGGATGTCTTATTTAGACGTAGTACGTATTTCCGGGGGTGCCGGTCAGCAAATTAATAACGGTACTTATGAATGGAATGATGAAATTCTTCTGACGAAAGGATATCGCCTAAAATTTGAGGATGATGTATTGGTAAAAAAAGAAATAGTGGAACGCAAAGGAAAATCAAAGCGTTAGTGATTACAGCAAATGAGGTTACATGTATGTATTCTCATAATACTTCTTAACTATCCTATTGTTCCAGATAATGAAAATCAAATAAAGGGAAGTTCAGGAACATTCACTTTTTCTCAGAAAAAAATGAGTGTTTTTCTTTTTTTCACAGCTACTTTATATTAACGTTATTGAGTATGGTCAATATAAAAGTGATACATTTTGAACAATTGCCTCAGTTCAAGTAAACTAGAGATAATGGATTTTTTTGTGGAAGGAAGCAATCAAATGATATTTGAAAAAGATATAAATACGCTGGAAGAAACGCAAGCACTTGCGATGAGACTGGCAGAATTAGTCGAGCCACAATATACGATTACACTTGAAGGTGATTTAGGGGCGGGTAAAACGACATTTACACAGAGCTTTGCAAAAGGGCTTGGCGTAAAAAGAACGGTCAATAGCCCGACATTTACGATTATGAAGCAATATGTAGGACGTATTCCGCTTAATCACCTGGATGTATATCGTCTGGAAGATAGCGATGAAGATTTAGGCTGGGAAGAAATTTTTTATGGGGATGCTGTAACAGTTGTGGAATGGGCACATCTTATTCAGGAAGACTTGCCTGAAGAGCGTTTAGCAATTGAAATTATACGCATCGACGAAACGAAACGTAAATTTGTATTGAAACCGATAGGCGAAAAATATGTTCGTCTTTGTAAGGAGTTATTAAAATGATTTGGTTAGGAATAGAGACAGCAAATGCACCGCTTTCTGTCGCCATAGTACAAGATAATAAAGTAATTGCAGAAGTCGTGCAAAATATAAAATTAACACATTCGGTTGGTGCCATGCCGGCAATTGAAGAAGTAATAAACAAGGCAGGCATTACACCGGTACAGATTGATGCGATTGCCGTTTCTGAAGGTCCCGGCTCTTATACAGGAGTGCGTATTGGTGTCACTCTTGCCAAAACTTTGGCATGGTCACTGCAAAAGCCATTGGTAGGCGTATCAAGCTTGAAAGCATTGGCTGCGAATGCCCGTACTGCTAATTATGCAATCTGTTCATTAATCGATGCTCGTCGTCAAAATGTATATGCCGGAATATATAAAGCAGATACTATGGAACCGATTATTGAAGATCACCATGATCATATAGACGGATTATTACAGAAGCTTCAGCAATTACAACAGCCAATATTCTTTGTCGGAACAGATGTCGATTTATACATGGAAAAAATTCAGCAAGTATTAGGTGATTTTGCTATCCGTGCTCCATTTACGATGGATTTACCGCGTGCGTCCGAATTAATTGCTTTGGCACAACAAATGCCATTACCGACAATTGAGGCTGTTCATGCTTTTGTTCCCCAATATCGCCGTATTGCAGAAGCAGAAGCGAATTGGATAAAGGAACAGAAAAAGGAGCAACTTTAATGGTACGGTATCGCAGAATGACAATAGATGATGTTCAGGCCGTTCATAAAATTGAGCTCGCATCATTTCCTACACCATGGACATTGGATTCGTTTTATTACGAAATGACGGAAAACCAGTATGCACATTATTTAGTCGCTGAAGACGAAACAGGTGAAATTATCGGCTTCTGTGGAATTTGGCTTGTTATTGATGCAGCACAGATTACAAATGTAGCGGTTGTAAAGTCTGTACGTGGTCAAGGCATTGGTGAAACACTTATGCGTGAAGCGATGCGAGTAGCGAAAGAAGCTAATATGGATGTCATGAGTTTAGAAGTACGTGTAACGAATACTGTTGCACAAAATTTATATCGCAAACTTGGTTTCCTAGACGGAGGTCTTCGTAAAGGCTACTATACGGATAACCAGGAAGATGCGTTAGTAATGTGGGTGAATTTATAATGGATAACTATATATTAGCAATTGAGACAAGTTGTGATGAAACAGCAGCGGCCATCATTAAAAATGGCACGGAGATTATTTCGAATGTAGTATCATCGCAAATTGAGAGTCATAAGCGTTTTGGCGGGGTTGTCCCGGAAATCGCATCACGTCATCATGTTGAACAAATGACAATTGTTTTAGAAGAAGCATTAAAACAGGCAAATATGGAACCGAAAGATTTAACCGCTGTTGCCGTAACAGAAGGGCCGGGGTTAGTCGGTGCATTGTTAATCGGTATTAATGCGGCTAAGGCTTTCGCTTTTGTACACGGATTGCCATTGATCGGGACACATCATATTGCCGGGCATATTTATGCGAATAATCTAGTACAGCCAATGGAATTTCCGCTGTTGGCACTCGTTGTATCAGGTGGACATACAGAGCTTGTCCTAATGCGTGAACATGGTTCTTTTGAAGTTATTGGTGAAACGCGTGATGATGCGGCAGGTGAAGCATATGACAAAGTAGCCCGTGTCTTGAATATGCCATATCCAGGTGGTCCTCATATTGATCGTCTTGCCCATGAAGCAACAGAAGCCGTGCCATTCCCTCGTGTATGGTTGGAGGAGGATTCATACGACTTTAGTTTCAGTGGCTTAAAATCTGCAGTGATTAACTATAAACACAATATGGACCAGCGCGGTGAAGAAATTATTGCCGAGCATGTTGCAAAAGGCTTCCAAGACAGTGTAGTGGAAGTATTAACGGGTAAAACAGTACGAGCAGCACGTGAGTTTCAGGTAAAACAAGTAATTGCAGCTGGCGGTGTATCAGCGAATAAAGGATTACGGACAGCATTGGAAAAAGCCTTTAAAGAAGAAGGTATTCCATTTTATGTGCCACCTTTAAAATTATGTACAGATAATGCTGCAATGATTGGTGCAGCTGCGTATGAAATGTATGAAGCAGGGATTCGTGGGAATTTAGCAATGAATGGGCGACCTGGGATGGAGCTCATGAGCTGGAAATAGGGTATAGAAGCATGGTGAAAGGATGTAGCAGTATATCCTTTCACCATGCTTTTTTTATAGAGAAAATAAAAAATTATTTAATTTGTTTTCTTTCAATAATATAAAAAAGTCGAATCTAGTAATTTATGATGGATAAATCTCATTTATAACAAGTTTTTATTGACTGTTCAACTTTTCTGAAAATTATCCACAGATAAAATTAAATACCCACAAAAAAACTTGCGAACATGCGTACTTATACACAAAGTGTGAATAACTTGTGGGTAACATGTGACTTATCTATATATAGTAGTGTCTTTTTCACACAGCAATGTGCATAACTTTGATTTTAAATGTGGATAATGTGGAAAACTATGTTGATATGTTGATATTACTAGATTTATATTGTGAATAAAATTGTGGAGAAATTTGTTGAAATTTGGCGTATTGACCTATATATATGATTATTATGTAGATTGGATGATAGAAAGGGTTAATATTATACAATAGCAATACAAAATATAAGTTTTTGGAGAAACAAGCTTTTCGTCTGCCTCTAAAAAAAGAGTGCCCATATGTTGATGGACACTCCAAAATTATAGCTGTTCGAGCTCTTCGTTTAGTTCAAGCCATTCCATTTCAAATGTTTCATGCTGTTCTTTCAAATCATTCAGCTCAGATTGAATCGATAATGTCTTTTCATGATCTGAAAAAATGGCAGGATCACAAAGTTGTTCTTCAAAGACGGCGATTTTTTCATCTAAAGCCCCCA
The DNA here is from genome assembly GCF_037969775.1 of Solibacillus sp. FSL W7-1472. Taxonomy (NCBI): domain Bacteria; kingdom Bacillati; phylum Bacillota; class Bacilli; order Caryophanales; family Caryophanaceae; genus Solibacillus; species Solibacillus sp. FSL W7-1472. Next base: position 3,621,529 of record NZ_CP150208.1, on the reverse strand, counting down.
TCCGCTTTTCAATATCTTCAATAGCACGACGAATTTGACGTTCTCTTTTTTTCGCGTCCTTATCAATCATCGATGTAGACTTTGTTTGAACGGTCGATTCAGTCGTATTTTTTTCAATGGCTGCTGCTTTCATTGCAGCTAATTCTTCAAGTTCCTCTTTCTTTTCAACATAATAATCATAGTCACCTAAATATTCGAACGAACCCGTGCTTGATAGTTCAACAACTTTAGTGGCAATACGATTAATGAAATAACGGTCATGTGAAACGAATAGCAATGTTCCAGGATAATCAATTAAAGCATTTTCCAATATTTCTTTACTATCCAAGTCTAAATGGTTCGTCGGCTCATCAAGTACTAGGAAATTTGATTTTTGCATCATTAATTTTGCAAGTGCAAGACGTGCTTTTTCTCCACCAGATAGGGAGCTCACTGTTTTTGATACATCATCCCCGCTAAAAAGGAAGCGGCCTAAGATGTTGCGGATATCCTTTTCATTTAATAACGGCCATTCATCCCAAAGTTCATTAAGAACAGGTTTATTTGAATGAAGTTTCGCCTGTTCCTGGTCATAGTAGCCAATTTGCACATTCGTACCGTAACGGATATCTCCGGCAAGTGCCTCGATATCTTGAACGATTGTTTTCAATAAAGTAGATTTCCCAACACCGTTTGGACCGACAAGTGCAATACGGTCTTCTCTAAAGACACGCATTCCAATATTTTCGGAAATCGCCTTGTTCGTGAACCCAATTGTTAAATCATCCACCGACAGTACATCATTTCCGCTTTGGCGCTCAATTGTAAAGCCGAAGTTGGCACTTTTTTCATCGCCATCAGGAGATTCCATCCAACTAGTCTTTTCCAACACTTTGCGACGTGACTGTGCCATCTTTGTAGTTGAAGCCCGGGCAAGGTTTTTTTGAATAAAAGTTTCGAGCTTGGCTTTTTCATCCATTTGACGTTCATACATTTTTAAATCACGTTCATAGTTCTTCGCCTTTTCATCTAGATAAGCACTGTAGTTCCCTGCATATTTCGACACTTTTGTTCTGGATACTTCATAAACGATCGACACGACCTGATCTAGGAAATAACGGTCATGTGAGACGATTAAAATAGCTCCATCATAACCTTTTAAATAGCCTTCCAGCCATGATAGTGTTTCAATATCAAGATGGTTGGTCGGCTCATCTAAAATAAGGAGGTCGGGCTTTGATAAAAGAAGCTTTGCGAGAGCCAGTCGTGTCCGTTGTCCCCCGGATAGAGAACGAATCGGCTTTTGATAATCTTCAGGGAAAAATTGCATACCATGCAAAACAGAACGGGTATCGGCTTCATACTGATAACCGCCTGCATCTTTGAAATCATGCTGCAACTGGTCATACTCTGCCATGATACGTGCATATTGTTCGCTATCTTCATAAATGGCAGGATCGGCCATTTGCTGTTCAAGTTGACGCAGCGTTTGTTCCTGGTTTTGCAAGTTTGCAAAAATTGTCATCATTTCGTCCCAAATTGAAAGTTCAGAGTCGATACCTGCATGCTGCTCCAAATAGCCGACTTGAATATCTTTTGGAATAATAATTTCACCAGAGTCGTAGCTCATTTGTCCGGCAATTATTTTTAATAATGTGGACTTGCCGGCACCGTTTCGCCCTACTAATGCCACACGATCACGGTGCTGAACTTCTAATTTTACACCGCTTAATATTTCATCTGTAATAAAGGATTTATATAATTGATTTACTTGTAAGACAATCATTGTTTACACCTCAGTTTCTCCTATTTAGTTTAATGGATGGGAACATTGTACGCAACGATGGATACTTTACTTGTCGCTCCTTGTTTAGTAAGATTAACTTGCTTCTGCACAAAGAGTGGAGTTTATGTTAAGCGTGCCATATCGCTTGGCGACAACTACTTGATCAAATCGAGCAGGTCATCTCGACACGTTATACAGAGGCATTACTTGAAAAAGATTTCCCAATGTACATAGGAGGAGAATGTGTGAAACAAGAAGTAAAAATTCCACAAGCAACAACAAAAAGACTTCCTCTTTATTATCGATTTTTGAAAAACTTCGCAACTGAAGGTAAAAAGCGTATTTCTTCACAGGAATTAAGTGATGCGATGAAAATAGATTCTGCTACGATTCGACGTGACTTTTCTTACTTTGGGGCACTCGGTAAAAAGGGGTATGGATATGATGTCCAGTACTTACTGGAGTTTTTCCGACAAACTTTAGACCAGGACGAGGTAATGAATGTTGCATTAATAGGAGTCGGGAATCTGGGGAATGGCTTACTAAAGTATAACTTCCAAAAAAATCACAACACGCGTATCGTTGTTGCATTTGATTCGAAAGCACCGATGGAAGGAACGACGATAAGTGATATTCCAGTATTCCATCCAGATCGTTTGGAGGAAATGTATGAGGAATTTGGCGCGGAGTTAGCAATATTAACGGTTTCTTCCCGCTCAGCACAAATGATGACAGACCGACTCGTTAAAATAAATGCAAAAGGTATATTAAATTTCACACCAGTACGATTATCTGTTCCTGACACGATTAAAGTGATGAACATAGATCTATCGGTAGAATTACAGGCACTTACGTATTTAGTACGAAACTCAGGTAAGTAACAAAATGTTCATTACTATAAATAGCAAATTCTAGTTAATTAATGTAAAATATACATAATAATAGAGGAGGTGGCTATAGTGATTGTACATTTAAATGCGATTACACCTGTGAGCCTAATAATCATTGGACTGATTGCTTTGCTAATATTCGGTCCCAAAAAATTGCCATCATTAGGTCGTGCAATGGGGACAACTTTACGTGAATTCCGTAGCGCTACGAAAGGCTTGACGGACGACGACGACGATTTTGATACAAAGAAAAAAGTGATTGAACATAAAGAGAACGAAAAAAACGAAGTTAAGTAAAATAAGGATGTATTGCTATGAATTCAAGAGAATTAACCGTAGTTGAACATATGGAAGAGCTTAGAAAGCGCTTATTTTTCGTGGCGATTTTCTTCGTGATGGCTCTTTTCGTCGGATTCTATACGGCGAAACCACTTATTCGATACATTCAACGCAGCGATTTAGCTGCCAGTTTTTCGATGAATGCATTTAGTCCGGCAGATCCTTTAACCGTGTATTTACAAGTTACATTTATTGTAGCTGCCGTTATTGTATCGCCAATACTGCTATACCAGCTATGGGCTTTTATAACACCTGGTTTGCATGAGGCTGAACGTAAGGCAACATTGAAATATATTCCGTATGCTTTTGCACTGTGTATAGGGGGAATAGCCTTTGCTTATTTTGTGTTATTTCCATTTATTATGCGCTTTATGACGGATTTATCCAATGATTTGAATATTACGCAAACAATCGGTATTAATGAATTCTTCTCATTTTTAATTAAGTTAATAGTGCCTTTTGCGGTGCTGTTTCAATTGCCTGTTGTAACACTGTTTCTTTCACGTCTCGGAATTATTAATCCGAAACTCATGGTGAAATTCCGAAAATATGCGTATTTTGTATTAATCGTGATTTCGGTATTGCTCGCGCCGCCTGATTTAGTATCGAATATCATTATTGCAATACCACTATTTATTTTATATGAAGTAAGTATTGTCATTGCACGTCTTGGTTATCGAAAATATGAAGTGGCAGAAAAAGAGCGAATTTTAGCAGAAGAGGAACGAGAGCGTGAGCTGCAGGTAGAAGAGCTACTCGAAATGCAGCGTCGGCAAATGGAGCAGATGAATAACAGTTAATGGTAACGCTATCGAATTTGGTAGCGTTTTTTTTAGTTTCCTTTTAAAGAAGGTTATCTAAAAAACCCGCTATGTAAAATAGCGGGTAAAAGTTATATTTGAAACTTATCGGCATTCATTTGGATAAATGTGACGAAACCATTTAATAGAATATGCGCGATAATCGGTGTGAGAAGGCGCTTTGTTTTATGATATAAAAATGCGAAGATCATACCGCAAATTGTATACAGTAAAATATGCGTAAAATCCATATGAATCGCAGCAAATACAATAGCACTAATAATGCTCGCAATCCAGAAATTATAGTTTTGTATAATTGAACCGAAAATTACACGACGGAATACAAGCTCTTCCAAGATTGGTCCTAATAAGACAGTCGCAATAATCATAATCGGCGCTACCTTTGTGACACTCATAATGGCTTCGGTATTTTCCGAGCCCATATCAATTCCTAAAGCAAGCTCAATGTATGCGCCGATTGTCTGCCCTAAAAAGACAAGGAAGAAACCGATGATACCCCACCCAATAGAAGCACCAATTGATGCCTTTTCCCCTTTAAATACATCCCAAAATTGCTTATTTCGGGAGATTAATATAAAACTCACAATAAAAGCAACCGCAAATGAAATAGTTGACCACCAAGCAGATAATTTTATAAGTTGATCCTGCTCAGACATACCAGAAAATAGTTGTAAAAGGGAATCTTTTAAGCCTGGGATGAATATAAGTAATAAGACTGATAACTGACAGATGATATAAGTTATTAACACATAGAATGCGGTCTTCTGCGTTTTGAACTTATCTGATGAACGGGAAGTCACGGATGAAAAACCTTCTTTCTCTTACTGACTAGTAGAATTACACATCCCAAAAAAGTATGTGGAATGCTGTACCTTCTATTATAGAGTTTAATATGGGCTATTATGATAGCCCACTGTTATACATTTAACATTATTGTAGAGGAATTTGCCAATAAATCAAAATTTTTTAGTGCACATACTTGCAAAAAAATATGGAATTCATTAAACTAATAAATGTGTTAGCACTCGACAAACGAGAGTGCTAAAAATAGAAAATTTCTTAGGAGGTTGTTTCAATTGTTAAGACCATTAGGAGATCGCATCATTATCGAACTTGTTGAGGTAGAGGAAAAAACTGCATTTGGTATTGTTTTACCCGACTCAGCAAAAGAAAAACCACAAACTGGTAAAGTAGTGGCAGTAGGTACAGGTCGTGTTCTTGACAACGGCACTCGTCTTGAGCTTGACGTAAAAGAAGGCGACGAAATTATCTTCTCTAAATTCTCTGGTACGGAAGTGAAGTACGACGGCGTAGAATATTTAATCCTGCGTGAGAGCGATGTACTTGCAATTGTCGGATAATTACAAAATCAAAAGAAAATTGCAGCTAGTTATACATACTAAGCTTTGCTAGCTGCACATCTTCATAAACAATAAATCAAAAAAATAGATCGTAAAATTTAGGAGGAAAATGAATTATGGCAAAAGATATTAAGTTTTCAGAAGAAGCACGTTCATTAATGGCATCTGGTGTAGATAAATTAGCTAACGCTGTAAAAGTAACTTTAGGACCTAAAGGACGTAACGTTGTTTTAGAGAAAAAATTCGGTTCTCCACTTATTACAAATGACGGTGTATCCATCGCAAAAGAAATTGAGTTAGAAAACGCATATGAAAATATGGGTGCAAAATTAGTAGCGGAAGTAGCTTCTAAAACGAATGAAATCGCAGGTGATGGTACAACAACTGCAACAGTACTGGCACAAGCTATGATTCGTGAAGGACTTAAAAACGTAACAGCTGGTGCTAACCCAGTAGGTATTCGTAAAGGTATGGATAAAGCGGTTGCTGCTGCATTAACAGAGCTTCAGGCAATTGCACGTCCAGTTGAAAATAAAGAATCTATCGCACAAGTAGCGGCAATTTCTTCGGCTGATGAAGAAATCGGTCAATACATTGCGGATGCGATGGAGCGCGTAGGAAACGACGGCGTTATTACAATTGAAGAATCAAAAGGCTTTACAACAGAATTAGATGTAGTAGAAGGTATGCAATTTGACCGTGGTTATGCATCACACTATATGGTAACAGATACGGATAAGATGGAAGCAGTACTTGATAATCCATTCGTTTTAATTACAGACAAAAAAATCTCAAACATTCAGGAGATTTTACCAGTATTAGAACAAGTGGTTCAACAAGGTCGCCCAATCTTAATTATTGCTGAAGATGTTGAAGGTGAAGCACTTGCAACATTGGTAGTAAATAAATTACGTGGTACATTCAACGCTGTAGCAGTAAAAGCTCCAGGTTTCGGTGACCGTCGTAAAGCAATGTTAGAGGATATTGCTGTATTAACTGGGGGTCAAGTAATTACACAAGATCTTGGCTTAGATTTAAAATCAGCTGATTTATCAACTTTAGGTCGTGCTGCTAAAGTTATCGTATCAAAAGATAACACAACAATCGTTGAAGGTGCTGGTAACACTGATGCAGTAGCTGGTCGTGTAAACCAAATCCGTGCGCAACTTGCTGAAACAACTTCTGAATTTGATAAAGAAAAACTACAAGAGCGCTTAGCGAAGTTAGCTGGCGGTGTTGCAGTTATTAAAGTTGGTGCTGCAACAGAAACAGAATTAAAAGAGCGCAAATTACGTATTGAAGACGCATTGAACTCAACTCGTGCAGCAGTAGAAGAAGGTATCGTATCAGGTGGTGGTACAGCACTTCTAAATGTTTATGCGGCAGTTGAAAGAGTATTGGATCAAGTAGAAGGCGATGTAGCAACAGGTGTACGTATTATTTTACGTGCTTTAGAAGAACCAGTTCGTCAAATTGCTGAAAACGCTGGTTTAGAAGGTTCAATTATCGTTGACCGTTTAAAACGTGAAGAAGTAGGTATTGGCTTCAATGCGGCAACAGGCGAGTGGGTAAACATGGTTGATGCAGGCGTAGTTGACCCAGCGAAAGTTACACGTTCAGCATTACAAAACGCAGCTTCTGTAGCTTCACTGTTCTTAACAACAGAAGCAGTAGTTGCAGATATTCCAGAACCAGCAGGCAGCGGTATGCCGGACATGGGTGGCATGGGTATGCCAGGAATGATGTAATCCGATAAGTATCCGAATTATTTATAAAAATCGATTGTTTTGTTCTTTGCAAAGCAATCGATTTTTTATTGTTTTGTATTTTAATAATCGATAAATTATAATATAGAAATGTTCCAAAATAAGGGGGAATTGGATGAAAAAGTTTTCGGTTTTACTGGCACTTGTGCTCGTTTTACAACTCGTTTTACCATTCACGAATATAGTGCAGGCAGAAGATGAAAGTAAGTCATTTCATTATGTAGCGCTTGGTGACTCACTGGCAGCGGGAATGAATGAAAACGGTGAAATTGGTTTTGGTTATGCCGACTTACTTGCTAAACAGTACCAAGATCAGAAAAGCCAAATTGTATTCAATAAAGGTTTTTCTTATCCAGGCTATACAACAGTCGACGTTTTAAAGGGTATTGAAAAAAATGTCACTAAACCTATTTACGATTTAAATGGTGTTTCGGAAAAATCAGTAGCAATCCAGGAAGCGATTCATCAGGCAGACCTGATTACATTAAGTGTTGGAGCAAATGATATTTTAAAGAATGTAAATCGCTCTGAAACGGGTGAGTTTAGTTTTGATACAGCAGGTGTTATTAAGAGCATTCAGGATGTTGCGGTAAACTATAAAAAGATTTTCGACAACATTTATAAAATTAATCCTGAAGTTGATATGATCGTCATGGGACTTTACAATCCGTTTCCTTATATTGAAGATCCGGCAATTCAGAAACAGCTAAACATGCTAGTAACGAATTTGAATAATTCAATGAAGCGTATTGTAGAAGATAATGGTGGTATATTTACTGAAGTGGCAGCACAGATTGCAACGGACGTAAAAACGTATTTACCGAACCCTAAAAATATTCATTTAAGTGAAGCAGGTTATCAAGTCGTTGCGGATGCGATGATGAAGGATTATTTGAATGCCTTGTTTAAAGAAACAGAAGAAGATACAACAGATAGCGAGATTGTAAAAGCGCCATTTACTGATATTCAAAACCATTGGGGCAAAGATTATATTGATGTTGTCTATGCAAAGGGTATTATGAATGGGTATGAGGATGGTACCTTTAAGCCGAATGCCAATATGACGCGTGCTCAAGTAATATCTGTCATTTCACAGGCCTTTGGATTAACTGCAAAAAATAAAGCACCTTTTAATGATATTAGTCATTATGCACAGCAAACTCAAAATGGGATTGCCGCTGCATATGAAGCGGGGCTAATTAAAGAAAACAACGGAAATTTTAATCCACAGGGCAAAATTACACGTTCACAGTTGGCATTAATTTTAATGCGTCTTTCAACTGTTCAAGCTGGGCAGCAATACGAACCGGCAAAACTGGCGCCTTTCCAAGATATAGCGAACTATGATCGTGAAGCACAGTTAGCGATTACTTTTTTATATGATACGGGCGTAGTGCAGGGAACAAGTGTAACAACATTTTCACCTAAAGGCAATGTCACACGTGCTCAAATAGCGAAAATTTTAGTGCTGGCAATAAATAAACAATAAAAAACAAGCGTTAAATGGACGGGGATCCATTTAACGCTCGTTTTTTGCTGACGAGTAAACAAAAGCAAACTCGTCTATATCATTGCAAAAACGGGGATTTTTGCAAGGGGACACAATGTCAATTATCAGCTAAAGTGGTGATAATTATTCTTTCCACTTTAACCCTTCAAAGAAACGGTAAATTTCTTCAAACACTAATTCACGTTCTTTACCTAATGTTAATATATGTCCGGAATTAATGAAAGTTTTAACTGATTTAATTCGTGAATTTACTGAACTATAAATTAGATCTGCACTTTCACAATAATATTCATCATCTTCCAAGCCACGTAAAATGTGGACCGGAGTGTTGATAACATTTAGTTTTTCACTTGTTTCATTAATCATATTTTGTAAATAGTTTAATGAAGGCATTTTCACAAGTTCCGCAATTTTATTACGGCTATCAACTGATTCATCATAAGTGCCCGATAACTTTTTATAGTTAATAGCATAGTCAATAATCCGATTTTGTAAACTATCTGTTGATTTGGCTGTTGCTGGAGCAGACATTGTGACAATCGCTTTAGTCGGACGTTCTTCGCCAAGCTTTAAAGAGAAGATGCCGCCTAGAGAAACACCTGCTACTGCAATTTCATCATAGCCACGATTACGCAATTCATCATAGCCTTCTATAACACTGTCCCACCATTCAGCGGGTTGAGATTGAATTAATAAGTCAGGGCCACCACCATGGCCTTTATATAATGGTGCATGTACTGTATAGTTACGATCCGCTAAATATTTTCCTAAACGTTTTACATCATTTGTATTGCCGGTAAAGCCATGCAGCAATAATACGGCACGTTTTCCGGATTCAATTGTAAAAGGTTTCGGCGCGATGAGTTTCATTGTCAATTAGACTCCTTTTTTTATGTCAATTTTACAAAACTTCAAAAAAACACTTGAAATTTAAAAATAATTTTGATATGAAAACCTGTTGTTATCGACTATTATAAAGAGTATAAACATATAAGTACAATTTATTATTTTTATTATATTGATGCAAAAAAGTTATGAATGATGTGAGGTATGTAAAATGGAGATTGAACAGCTTCAATATTTCAAAACCGTTGCTACAATGCAACATATGACACGTGCGGCAGAGGTTTTAGCCATTTCCCAACCGGCGTTAAGTAAATCGATTGCGAACATCGAACAACATTTAGGTGTACCGCTTTTTAACCGTGAAGGAAGATCGATTTATCTGAACCGTTTTGGCGAGCTTTTTCTGCAAAGTGTCAATGTCATTTTGGATGAATACGATCGGATTAAAGAAGAATTTGAAGATATTATCAAACCGGGTTCTGGAGAAGTGTCATTTGGCTTTATTCATACACTAGGTATGGAAATAGTGCCAGAACTGATTGCTTCAACGAGCGAGGCGTTTCCGAACATGCAGTTTTCTTTAACGCAGGCGACTTCGTTAAGCTTATTAAAGCGACTTGAAGAGGGGGCAATCGATTTATGTCTTTCGCAAAAAATAGAATCAAGGGTAATTGAAATAGAGACGGAAGAATTATTTGTGGAAGAGCTTTTTGTCATTGTCCCGACAACACATCCGTTAGCACAGCAAGATGCTGTTAAATATGATGAAGTGAAGAATGAACCGTTTATTGCGATTAAAAAGGGAAATTCGCTCCGTCAATTAGTGGATGAGCTGTTTTTAGAGCAGGGCATCGTGTTGAATACAACATTTGCTGCTGAAGAAATGCATACAGTAGCAGGATTTGTTGGTGCCGGAATGGGCATATCCGTAATTCCGAATATTAAAGGACTAGATCACTATAAAGTAAAACGTTTGAAGTTAGATCCGCCTTGCTACCGCTCCGTTTGTGTTTCATGGGCAAAAAATCGTTATTTGCCTCCAGCAGCATCTGAGTTTAAACAATATTTACTGCAGTATTTTCAGCAAAGAGAAGAGTGAACAATATGGAGCAAAGTCAATTTAGAATATGGCTTAAACAACATGAAATAGAGCATGAGGAAAAGTGGCTTGAGCAGTTTATCTCAGCATGTAATGGAGACGAACAGGCGATGGTTAATACTGCCTTATTATATAAAGAGTATGGGCAATATGACGAAATGTACGGATTGCTGTGTAAGGCGAGTGAGCAGCAGAACAGAGAAGCTATGTATGAACTGGGAAACTGCTATTTTGAGGAGCTTGGTGAAAAAGGGAGTGAGCAGCAGGCATTTTTACTTTATAAAAGTGCTGCACATTTAGGCCACCCTGATGCAATGAATAATTTAGCAGATATGTATTTGAACGGTGAGGGAACAGCAGTCGACGAGCAACAAGCGCTCAGCTGGTTTAAGATGGCTGCGCAATTCGGTATTGCTGAAGCAATGTTTACACTCGGGATCATGTATGAACAAGGATTGGGTACCGAATGTGATGAATCACAAGCCTTTGCTTACTATTCCCGAAGTGCAGAAAAGCAAGATGAAGAAGCAATGTACCGAATGGGTATGATTTATTTTTCAGGAGAGCTCGGTCAACAGCAAGATAATGAAAAAGCGTTGGAATGGTTTTTAAAAGCGAGCGGACAGTTTCATGTTGATGCAACATTTAATATCGGCTACTGCTATGAAAATGGTCATGGGGTAGCACGAAATAATGAAAAAGCAATCCATTACTATAAAAAAGCAAGCTTGCTGGGAGACATGGAAGCAACAAAAAAAGTAGTAAGCTACTACGAACAGAGGGATATAGCAGAAGCTGCTAAGTGGAAAGAAAAGCTAAAAGTTCTAAATAACGATATATATGAATAATAATGTAATAGATACTAAAAAGTTTTGATTTTCTATTTCCTTGTCATAAATTAGACCTATTTCATTGATAAATATAGGTTTAATTTTAAGGGAAAATAGGAAATATATTATAAGGGGAAAGTATTAAGAAGGGGGAATTTTTATGTATATGTTTGCAGTCCAACAATTCTCTTCTGATCATAATGAGGATAGTATTCAAAAACTACAACAAATGCTATTAGAACAGCGAGAGAATCTGACGACGCTATGTACAATTGTCGAATATTTAAAAAGCTATGTCCAAACTGGATTAGACCATAAAGATGTTATTAAATACAAACAAAAAATTCAAATGATGACTGATAAACAAAACAAACGTTACGATCAAATTGATGAGCTTATTAATACGAATATTTTGGAATTGAAAAAAGGTAAAACAACAGACAATTCCGCACTTGTATATGGAAAAGAAGTTCGGAAAATTGAATCTGGTGTTCGTACTTTAAAGCTATTTGCCAGCGACGCTGTAAATATGCTAGATCTTAACAAACATTTAGAAAACCGCAGCAATGAACGTATACGCTATTTTGATAAACGTTCTACATCTTTGGAAGCAGAAATAATTTCCCTGACAAAGCAACTTTCTTATAAGTAAAATAGAGGCCATCCTACCTGGGAATCTGTCGAGGTAGGGTGGCTTTTCTTATGGAGTTCTGAAAATTGTAATACCCAGCTGACCATATTTCGTATGAAAAAGTTTATACTATAAGAAGAGAAGCGAACGAAATAGGAGAGAATGGATATGAAAACAGTAGTAGTTGTAGGTGGAGGGATTACCGGGTTATGTACGATGCATTATCTGAAAAATAAAATGCATGAGCAAAACGTGGAAGCGCGGTTAATACTGATTGAAAAGAACGCATATTTAGGCGGAAAAATTCATTCCGAATACGATAAAGGATTTATTATGGAAACAGGGGCTGATTCAATTGTAGCACGCCATCCAGGGGTATTGGAGCTTGTTAAGGAGCTTAATTTTGAATCAGAGCTTGTCTATAACGAAACAGGTATTTCCTACATTCATACGAATAACGAGCTGCATGCTATTCCGGCAGGTTCGACATTCGGTATTCCGATGAGTGTAGAATCGCTCATGTCGAGTACGTTAATTTCAGAAGAAGGAAAGAAGAGGGCCCTTCAAGATTTAGAAATCCCGAATACTAAATTTACTAAAGAAAGCTCTATCGGTACGTTTTTAGAATATTTTTTAGGTGAAGAAATTGTTCGAAAGCAAATTGCTCCAGTATTGGCAGGAGTTTATTCAGGCGATTTATATCAATTAAGCCTGGCATCTACATTGCCGTATTTAGTGGATTATAAAAACAACTACGGATCGATTATTAAAGGCTTCGAGGCACATCGCGAGCAATTCGAAAAAGCTGCGAATAAGAAGTTTATTTCTTTCCGTCCGGGTTTATCAGCATTAATCAATCGTTTAGAAGAACAGCTGCCGGAAGTTGAATTCATGAGAAAGACAGTAACAAAGCAAATTCTAAAAAAAGGTGAGCAATATGAAGTCGTGCTGGAAGATGAAACAATATTGGCAGATATTGTTGTACTGGCCGTTCCAAATGAGACGGTACGTCATGTAATACAGGATGATTCATTAGAGGAACAGCTGAAAAAGTTCACGACGGCATCTACTTTAACGATGTATGTTGGCTTTGATGTACCGGACGATATATTACCGGCTGATGGTACCGGCTTTATCGTTTCGCATAATAGTGATTTAATTTGTAATGCATCGACATGGACGAGCCGTAAATGGAAGCATACGTCAGCAGAAGGCAATTTACTCGTTCGCTTGTTTTATAAAGATATTAATCCGCGCTATGAAGAGTTGGCAGCCATGTCAGATGAAGAACTGACAAAAGTTGCATTGGAAGACATTCGTCTCAGCTTAGGTGTTGAAGCGGATCCAACTGTCATTAATGTAACAAAGTGGATTGACCAAATGCCGCGCTATGATTTGGCGCATAATGAAGCCTTATCAAAAGTTATACAGCAACTGGCAACGGATTACCCGAATGTTCTATTAGCGGGATGTGCCTATTTCGGAGTAGGAATCGGTGCTTGTATTCAAAACGGCAAAAAAACAGCTGAACACATTATTAGTCGAATTATGTAAAGAAATACTTCATTCAGCTAAAGGGTATTGACGGACGTATTAGATAACGTTATGATTCATTTAAATATTTCAAAAATTCATATTATTTCTTATCAAGAGAAGTCGAGGGACTGGCCCGATGAAACTTCAGCAACCAACATTAAGTCAGGTGCTAAATCCAGTGGCGAATGCCAGAAGATGAGAAGGGATTAAGTCGATAACTACTATGCCTTCTTTTCTTTAATGAAAGAAGGCTTTTTTGTATCGTAAAAATACTGAAAATACTGTAAATGATGGAGTGAAGGCAATGGGTTTACTTGAAGAATTACAAACACGGGTTTTAACAGCCGACGGAGCAATCGGGACACTTCTTTATTCATATGGGTTGGATTATTGCCATGAAGAAATGAATATTGCCCGTCCTGATATTATAGAGAAAATTCATAGTGAATATATTGCGGCAGGTGCAGATATTATTCAGACCAATACATATGGAGCTAACCGCATTAAGCTTGCACGTTATGGTTATGAAAATCGTGTGAAGGAGTTTAATGAAGCAGCGTTAAAGATCGCAAAGCGGGCAGCTTCCCTGGATGGGCAATATGTTCTTGCAACGATCGGTGGTATTCGGGGAATTCGTAAAAGTGATGCAACATTAGATGAAATTTTAGCTGCGTTCCAAGAACAGGCGGAAGTATTACTAGCAGGTGAACCGGATGGATTTTTATTGGAAACGTATTACGATTTTGAAGAATTATCGCATTGTGTCCATCTATTACGTTCGATGACCGATTTGCCGATCATTGCTCAAATGACGATGCAGGAACCGGGTGTCCTTCAAAATTTAATGACGTTAAATGAAGCGTTTCAAGACTTGGAAAGGTTAGGTGCAGATATTGTTGGGAGTAACTGCCGATTAGGTCCTTTCCATACAATTCAGGCATTTGAAGGGGTTAATTTACCGAATAAAGCTTTTTTATCAGCTTATCCGAATGCATCATTATTGGACATTGAAGATGGTCGAGTAGTTTATGAGTCGGAAACCGATTATTTCGCACGTGCAGCAGTTGAACTCGTAAACCAAGGTGTCCGTTTAATTGGCGGATGCTGCGGGACGACACCGAAGCATATTGCAGCCGTAAAAAAACGTTTGGTGAATATGCAGCCAATTGAAACAAAAGAAGAAAAACACAGGTCTACACAATTTGTCCGAATTCCGGAGCCACGTAAACAGGAGCCGCTCCACGAAAAAGCAAAACGTGAACGTTCAGTTATAGTGGAACTGGATACGCCACGTCATCTGGAAATTGACGGATTTGTAGAAGGGGCAAAACAGTTATCTAAAGCAGGAGCCGATGTCATTATGATGGCTGATAACTCCCTTGCTTCACCGCGCATCAGTAATATCGCGATGGCTGCGATTTTAAAAGAGCAAGGAATTCGTTCATTGCCGCATTTGACGTGCCGTGACCGAAATTTAATTGGGCTTCAGTCACATTTAATGGGACTTGATGCACTGGAACTTCATGATATTCTTGTCGTGACAGGAGACCCGACAAAAGTAGGGGATTTCCCGGGGGCGACGAGCGTATATGATGTTTCATCAATGGAACTGATTTCTCTAATTAAGCAGTTAAATAAAGGTGGTTCTTTTACTGGGAAATCGCTGCGTAAACAGGCAAATTTCTCGGTAGCCGCTGCCTTTAATCCGAATGTTCGTGTATTGGACCGTGCTGTAGCCCGTTTAGAAAAGAAAATCGAGCATGGAGCAGATTACTTTATTTCACAGCCGGTTTATACGAAAGAAAAGATTATCGAAATCTATGAGGCGACGAAGCATTTGGAAACACCGATTTATATCGGGATTATGCCACTAACATCTTCACGCAGCGCGGAATTTTTACATCATGAAGTACCGGGCATTAAACTGTCCGATGAAGTACTTGCGCGCATGGCTGCCTGTGGGGATGACAAGGAAGCATCGACAGCAGAAGGAATCGCGATTGCTAAAGAGCTGCTCGATACAGCATGTGAATACTTTAACGGTATTTATTTAATTACACCGTTTTTACGCTATGATATGACGCTGGAATTAATGGACTATGTAAAACAATATGATGTGGAAAGTAAAGGAGTTCAGTCGAATGTATAATCACCCGATTCATGAGCAATTACAAAAAAGAATACTTATCATCGATGGTGCCATGGGGACAATGCTTCAGGCAGAAAACCTAACATATGAAGATTTTGGCGGAGAAGACTTAGACGGTTGTAATGAAAACCTGGTACTTACAAGACCTGATGTATTGGGTAAAATCCACCGTGAATATTTAGCTGCTGGCGCTGATATTATTTGTACCAATACGTTTGGCGGTACACCACTCGTATTGGATGAATACGACTTAGGTGACAAAGCGGTTGAAATTAATAAGCGGGCGGTTGAAATTGCACTAGAGGCTGCAAAAGAGTTTTCGACACCAGAATGGCCGCGCTTTGTCGCAGGTGCAATCGGACCTACTACAAAAACATTGTCGGTAACAGGCGGTATTACATTTGAAGAGTTGGAAGAAAACTTTTATATCCAGGCAAAAGCACTAATAGAAGCGGGAGCGGATTTGCTCTTAATGGAGACTTCCCAGGATATGCTCAATGTTAAAGCGGGAACGATTGCAATTCACCGTGCATTCGAAGAGCTTGGCAAAGAGCTGCCTGTCATGATTTCAGGGACTATTGAGCCAATGGGAACAACGCTTGCCGGGCAATCAATCGAAGCATTTTATATTTCTATTGAGCATATTAAGCCGTTGTCTGTCGGATTAAACTGTGCAACAGGTCCGGAATTTATGACCGATCATATCCGTTCATTGGCAGAGCTTTCGAATGGCTATATTAGCTGTTATCCGAATGCAGGTTTACCGGACGAAGAAGGCTGCTACCATGAAACGCCGGATTCATTATCGAAAAAACTGCAAGGCTTCGCAGAAAAAGGCTGGTTGAACATCGTCGGCGGCTGCTGTGGTACAACGCCAGCACATATCGCGGCGATCCGTGAAGCTGTAGATGGCTATAAACCGCGTGAGCCGAAAGATGTAACACACGGACATGTCGTATCAGGTATCGAACCATTGCAATATGATGAATCGATGCGTCCGTTATTTATCGGGGAGCGTACGAATGTAATCGGCTCTCGTAAATTTAAAAACCTGATTGTTGACGGGAAATTTGAAGAAGCAGCGGAAATTGCGCGTGCACAAGTGAAAAACGGGGCGCATGTCATCGATATTTGTTTAGCAAACCCTGACCGTGATGAAGTAGAAGATATGAAAAACTTCATGCAGGAAGTTGTGAAAAAAGTTAAAGTTCCGCTCGTGATTGACTCTACAGATGAAAAAGTAATGGAAGTCGCACTGAAGTTTTCGCAAGGGAAGGCCATTATTAACTCGATTAACTTGGAAGATGGAGAAGAACGTTTCGATGCTGTTATGCCACTAGTGAAAAAATATGGGGCTTCACTTGTTGTCGGTACGATTGATGAAACTGGAATGGCTATTACACGTGAGCAAAAGCTTGAAGTAGCGAAGCGTTCTTATAAGCTGTTAACAGAAAAATGGGGCATGTCAGCAGAAGACATTATCTTTGACCCGTTAATGTTCCCGGTAGGTACAGGTGACGAGCAATATATTGGTGCCGCTGAGGAAACAATCGAAGGAATTCGCCTCATTAAAGAACATTTACCTGGCTGCTTAACAGTGCTCGGTGTAAGTAATGTTTCGTTCGGCTTACCGCCAGTTGGGCGTGAAGTATTAAATGCGGTGTATTTATATCACTGTACACAAGCAGGCCTGGACTATGCGATTGTAAATACTGAAAAACTGGAGCGCTATGCATCGATTCCTGAAGAAGAAATCAAGCTGGCGAACGATTTAATCTTCAATACAAATGATGAAACACTCGCTGTATTTACTGACTTTTACCGTGATAAAAAGAAAGATGCAGTCGTAAAAGAATTACCGGCGACAGTGGAAGAACGTCTTGCGTATTACATATTGGAAGGTACGAAGGAAGGGTTAATTGAAGATTTAAATGCAGCACTCGAAAAGTTCGATACACCGCTTGATATTATTAATGGACCATTAATGGCAGGGATGGCGGAAGTCGGCAAGCTGTTTAACGAAAACCAGCTGATTGTGGCAGAAGTACTTCAAAGTGCCGGTGTCATGAAAGCAGCGGTCGCTCATCTAGAGCAGTTTATGGAGAAGGGCGATACGAGTGCCAATAAAGGGACAATGGTTTTGGCGACAGTAAAAGGCGATGTTCATGATATCGGGAAAAACCTGGTCGACATTATTTTAAGCAATAACGGCTATCGTGTTGTAGATTTAGGGATTAAAGTAACACCTGCACAGCTGATTGAAACAATTCGAAGAGAAAAACCCGACTTTATTGGATTGTCAGGTTTACTTGTAAAATCGGCTCAGCAAATGGTCATTACGGCACAAGACTTTAAAGAAGCCGGTATTGATATTCCGATATTAGTAGGAGGCGCGGCATTGTCACGTCGCTTTACTGAGACGAAAATTGCCGATCAGTATGATGGACCGGTAATCTATTCAAAAGATGCAATGCAAGGTTTAGAACAGGCGAATCGCTTAATGAATACTAACGAGCGTCATGTATTCATAGAAGAACTGCGCGATGCACGAGAAAAGCGTCTGGAATCAGATGCGAAACGTGCGGCACGTCCAGCGGTGGCGGTTCTCGAAAAGCCGGTACGAACAGTTGGGGATGCGGCGGTATGGAAGCCAAAAGATTTAGTGCCGCATATTAAACCGGATTATTCGGTAGCCCATTTACATCCGTATGTGAATATGCGTACATTGATCGGACACCATTTAGGGCTTAAAGGGAACTTGGAACAATTGCTTGCAGACCAAGATGAACGCGCGATTTTATTAACGGATTTAGTAAATGGTTATTTAACAAGCGGCGGATTAAGTGCTTCTGGAATGTATCAATTTTTCCCGGCGCAATCCGATGGCGATGATGTTGTCGTATACAGCCCGGACGATGCAAAAACTGAAATCAAACGCTTTACATTCCCTCGCCAGCAAGCAGCCCCATTTTTATGTTTGTCGGATTATTTAAAGCCGGTAGACAGCGGTGAAATGGACTATATTGCGTTAATGGTTGTTACAGCAGGTAAAGGGGTAAGTGAAAAAGCAAATGAACTGAAACAAGCAGGGAAGTTCTTGGAAAGCCATGCATTACAAGCGACTGCACTTGAACTTGCGGAAGGATTTGCGGAGCGTATCCACCAGGAAATCCGTGACCAGTGGGGCTTCCCGGATGCAACAGACTTTACGATGCGTGATCGATTTGCGGCAAAATACCAAGGGCAGCGATTCAGCTTTGGCTATCCGGCGTGTCCGAACCTGGAAGATCAGGAGAAGCTGTTCTCTTTATTAAAACCGGAAAAGATTGGCGTACATTTAACAGAAGGCTTTATGATGGAGCCGGAAGCAAGTGTATCAGCTATTGTATTTGCCCACCCGGATGCTCGTTATTTTAATGTATAATTGATTTAAAAATACCGCTTTACCTTATTTAGAGGTAAGGCGGTTTTGCGACCTTTAGGAGGAAGAAATGATGATTCGACGTGCAACAAAAGAAGATATACCGACTGTTTTGGAAATATTTAACGATAATATTCTTAATTCCACAGCGATTTACATGTACAAGGAACAGACATTGGAAGACCGTTTGCAATGGTTTGAAGAAAAGCAGGCTTCAGATTATCCGCTATTCGTATTTGAAGAAGACGGAGAGGTTGCGGGCTATGCGACATACGGCAGTTTCCGTGCCTATCCAGCCAACCGATATACAGTAGAGCATTCAGTATACGTTCATAAAAATCATTATAAAAAAGGGATTGCGAGTAAACTAATGAATGCAATTATTGAAGAAGCAAAAGTAAAAGGTGTAAAGACGATGGTTGGCTGTATTGATAAAGAAAATATTGCCAGTATTAAAATACATGAGAAATTCGGATTTTCATATAGCGGAACAATCCGCAATGCGGGTTATAAATTCGGGAAATGGCTGGATCTGGTGTTTTACCAGTTAGATTTGGATGGACCAAAAATTCCACAGGAAAATTAGAAGCAATACTTGTTGTTACCAGGTCATATGACAACTGTCATAAAAAATATATGATGTTTGAGCATTTTATCATGATTCTCCTTTTTATATGATTAGGTTAATAATTTTTGTGGAAAGAGGGATCGACACATGGTAAGCACACATGCAGATAAAACAAAGCAACTGAGAAAAGATGTTGCACCGTTCGCAAAGTCAGAAACGCGACTTAGTATTCAACAAATATTAAATACGCTTGTACCACTTTTATTAATTTGGGGAGCAGGTTATGTATTACTGCAGTACTCTCCATGGTATACGGCGTTATGTAGTATCCTTGCTTCAGGATTTGTTATTCGTGCATTTATTATTTTCCATGACTGTACACACGGTTCATTCTTCAAAAGCAAAAAGGCGAATGCCATTATCGGTAATATTACAGGTATTGTGACATCTTTCCCTTACGAAAAGTGGAAACGTGAGCATACGATTCACCACGCAACAAGTTCAAATTTGGATAAGCGCGGGATTGGCGATATCGATATGCTGACAGTTGATGAATACCTTGAAAAGTCAAAATTAGGTCGTTTAGGTTATCGTTTATATCGTAACCCGATTGTCCTGTTCGGTTTAGGACCACTATTTATGGTACTTATACTGAATCGTTTTAATCGTAAAGATGCAAAGCGTAAAGAGCGCTTAAACACGTATTTCAATAACATCGCATTATTAGTTATTTGTACAACCCTTATTTTAATATTTGGTTGGTCAACATTCTTATTAGTACATGGTTTAACATTGTTTATTGCAGGTTCATTAGGGATCTGGCTGTTCTATATTCAGCATACTTACGAAGATTCATACTTTGAAGTTGATTCGGAGTGGGATTATGTAAAAGCTGCAGTAGAAGGAAGTTCATACTACAAATTACCGAAAGTACTACAATGGATTACAGGAAATATCGGATTCCACCACGTACACCATTTGTCACCGCGTGTACCGAACTATAAGCTGGAAGATGCACATGAGTCGATCAAGCCGCTTCAACAGGCAACGACGATTACAATAAAGACAAGCTTAGAATCAATTCGCTACAAATTATACGATGCCGAAAATTACCGCTTTATTACATTTAAAGAAGCGGCAGAACTTGAGGCAACGCGTGACCGAACTGTTACGAACTAACTTTATACAAAAGATAAGGTACCTCAATTTATAGCTTGAGGTACCTGTTTTATTATAGAATATAGGTAAAAAAGAATCGAGGCAATTATGCAAACATGGTATAGTATCATCCCGAAAAGTCCGATGTTGAGTATATATATATGGATAATCTTTTGTATAATGCCATTTTTCTTCATTATACAATCGTTCGCATTATGGCAGATTATTTTAGGGATCACTTTAATTTTGAGTTATTTCTTATGTCATTATTTCTCTTTCAGTGCAAGGCCTGGGCTGAAATATATGTGGATCAGCTTTCAAATGTTGCTGAATATCGTAATGACACTAGTTTTTGGTTACGTATATTTGGCATTGTTTACGGCATTTTTCATTGGTAATATTAAACAGCCGGTTGGATTTTATATTATGTATGGCTTACATATAGGATTTACCGTTATTTCTATTGTTGGGGGGTATTTTATTTTCCTTGACTTATTCTTATCGCAAACACCATTTATTATTATTAATATGCTAGGTGTTGTGCTATTACCGTTTACGCTCTTTTCAAGAACGAGACGGGAAAACTTGGAAGGTGAGCTGGAAACAGCGCGGGAACGTATTTCTGAATTGACTGTATTTGAGGAACGTCAGCGTATTGCCCGTGATTTACATGATACACTTGGTCAAAAACTTTCTATGATTGGTTTAAAAAGTGATTTAGCTGCACGACTAGTGGAAAAAAATCCTGAACAAGCCATTTTGGAAATAAGGGATATTCGTCAAACCGCAAGTGTCGCGTTAAAAGAAGTACGTGAGCTTGTCGCTGATATGCGCGCTGTGAGGGTTGAAGAAGAGCTTTACCGGGTCGAACAAATCTTAAAAGCAGCACAGATTAAGCTGCGGTTAAATGGAGATAAAAGTGAAATTCAAATGCCGGTTTTAGCGGAAAATGTTATTAGTATGTGCTTGAAAGAAGCAGTTACAAATATCGTCAAACATAGTGAAGCAACGATTTGCCGTATTAGCTTTTATCAAAGCGAAGATGAATTCAAGATGACGATTCAGGATAATGGGATTGGCTTTGAACGCTCCAATACATTAATTGGTGGAAACGGTTTAAAAGGGATGTACGAGCGTATTGAATTTATCAATGGTTCACTTGAAATAGAGAGCGATGAAGGGACGACGGTCGTGCTGAAAATACCGTTGGCGATCACGCATCAAAAGGGAGAGAACGTGAAATGATTCGAATTGTAATTGCAGAAGATCAAGGAATGCTGCTTGGGGCGATGAAGTCACTGCTTAGTATGGAAGAGGATATGGAAGTAGTCGGGCTTGCCAAAAATGGGGAAGAAGCCATCGAGATGGTGACAGAACTGAATCCGGACATTTGTATTATGGATATAGAAATGCCGATTAAAACGGGGTTAGATGCTGCCGAAGCGTTAAGAGGAAGCGAATGCAAAATTATTATTTTAACAACGTTTGCGCGACCGGGTTATTTTGAACGTGCAAGAAAAGCGGGAGTGCGCGGCTATTTATTGAAAGACAGTCCAATTGAGGAGCTTGTCAATTCCATACGGATCATTATGGATGGACGTCGCATTTACGCGCCGGAGCTAGTGGATTTTGTTTATGAAGACGACAGTGAAAATCCGCTGACGGAACGAGAAAGCCAAGTGCTGGAACTTGTTGCGGAAGGGAAGACAACAAAGGAAATTGCGGCAGAGCTCTATTTATCTGCAGGTACTGTGCGAAACTATATTTCCGTCATACTTGATAAGCTTGGTGTCGGCAACCGAATCGAAGCAATCGCCCGCTTCAAAGAAAAAGGCTGGAATAAAAAGAAAATGTGATTGTTGTAAGCGCATGAAATTAATTCACTACTAAATAACCCCTCGTTTTGTCTGTGAACAAAATGAGGGGTCTTTTTAAATTGAGGCAAGGCAGTTATTTCTTTTTCGTTAATCGTCCAAGGAGGTATGCTCCAGCTGCTACTGCCAGTAAAGTGTTTGTCTTTCTATTGAATACTTGTTTTGTCACTAGGCTAATATTTTGTGGACGTTCAGCTAAGCGACGCATGAAATAGCCGTACCAGTCTTTACCGTAGGGTACATACACACATACTTGATAGCCTTCACGTGCAAGTTCCAGCTGCAAGTCTTTACGGAACCCGTAAAGCATCTGAAATTCGAATTTTTCTTTCGGAATATCATATTGCTCGACGTAATACTTCACATGCTTAATAATATTGTGGTCATGTGTGGCAATCGATGTAAAATGTCCGTGTGCCAAATGGTATTCAATCAGCTCAATAAAGTTAATATCAATATCAAGCTTATCCTGGTACGCTACTTCTTCCGATTCTTTATAGGCACCCTTTACAACTCGAAGGCGGTAATCCTTAAAGTTTTCTATATCGTCCTTTGCACGGTGGAAGTATGCTTGAATAACTGTTCCGACATTATCGAATGACTTTGCAAGTTCCTCCAGTATATCGAAGGATGGCTGAAGTCGCTTATAATCTTCCATATCAAAATTGACGAAGATTCCATATTCATGGGCGCGTTCTACAATTTCATACAAGTTGTCGTAGCAGAAATCGATATCGATATCCAACCCTAGCTGTGAAGGTTTCAAGGAAATATGTGCATCCAATTCTTCAACCTGAATGGCTTCGATCATAGCTAAAATTTCTTCTTTTGCTTGTGTTGCCTCTGATTCATCAGTAACATATTCGCCTAAATTATCGACGGTGCAAGAAATTCCTTGCTCGTTTAATTTTCGAATGCTTTCGATTACTTCTTCAATTGTTGTCCCTGCAACAACGCTTTGTGCGCCTAATTTTAAACCGTATTGCCCTGCTGCATTGCTAAGAGTTTGGTTTTCAGATAATGAAATGAAAAAGTCACGTAATGCCATAAAAAACATCTCCTTAAAATTCGTCATTTTCTTAAAATTATACCATAGTGTTATTCTCGTAAATTACTCGAAGTGGTCTTAGTCTATACCCACTTTGATTTTCTGCATGCGATTATTAAATAATTAGGATGAATAGTTTTTGATTGATTCACTTCAAACGATACATTGTTAAAGTGAATAGCTTGTTCAATTATATGTTGCTCCTTCACTGTCAATTTCTATATATTTATTAAGTGTAGAAAGCAAAATAACAAGGAGCTGCCTGAAAAAAACTTTCAGAACAGCTCCTTGTTCAGCTGATAATCTATTGAAAGAATGGTTCGAAAATGTGTGGGGGAAAGGGGCACACATTTCGCTTTTAGCTCTTAGTTGAGCTTAAAGAATTCGGGAACCCAGTTTTAGCTTTAGTTTTAGTCCCGCTATCCTGTACATTGGAAGTAGATGATACTTTTCCTAGGTTCGTTAGACGTTGGGCAAAACTGTCATTTGTTTTTGAAAGACCCTTAAAAGTTTCCTGCATTTCATAAGCGTATGCGCCATGTTCGGAAATATCCAAACCTTGGACTTCTTCTTCATGTGTAACACGTAGAGGAATAAATGCTTTAATAATGTACGTTGCAATGGCAACAGTACTTGCAGTCCATGCGATTACTGCGACTACACCTAATGCCTGCACGCCTAGTAATTCAGCACCGCCGCCGTAAAATAGACCACCGCCAGCAGTATCGAATAATCCGACTGCTAATGTACCCCAAATACCAGCAACACCATGTACAGCAACAGCACCAACCGGATCATCCACTTTTAGTTTGTGTTCAATAAAGCGGACGGCTTCTACTAATACAGCACCACCTACAGCACCTGCGATAATAGATCCGACGATGCTTAAGTTAGCAGCGCCGGCGGTAATACTTACTAAACCGGCTAGGGCACCGTTTAATGTTAAAGAACCATCGATAAAGCCGTAACGAAGTCGTGTATAAAGGGCGGTAGCAATTACACCGGCAGATGCGGATAAGAAAGTATTTGCAATAACGCCTGGAACTAATGCCGGATCTGCTGCCAATGTTGATGCACCATTAAAGCCGTACCAACCTAACCAAAGGATGAAAACACCTAATGCGCCAAGCGGAATGGAGTGACCTGGAATAACGTTTACGACACCTTTAGCATATTTCCCGATACGAGGACCAACGATTGCTGCGACTACTAGAGCACCAACAGCGCCGGTTAAATGTACTACTGTTGATCCGGCAAAATCGACGAAGCCTAAAGAAGTTAACCATCCATCACCTTGCCATACCCAATGGCCGACAACAGGATAAATAATAGCTGTCATGATAACGACCAATGCGATATACGCCGTAATATTTGTACGTTCAGCAACAGCACCTGAGATGATTGTTGCACATGTCGCAGCAAACATTGCCTGGAAAACGAAAAATGCGATATCATCTACACCGTTTAAAGCAAAACCGGAAGAACCAATCAATCCGCCTGAACTTTCACCGAACATAATGGCATATCCGACTGCAAAGTAGACAAGGCCTCCGATTGAAATTGTTAAAATGTTTTTCATTAAAATATTGACTGCATTTTTTGAGCGTGTAAACCCTGCCTCTACCATCGCGAATCCCGCATGCATGAAGAATACGAAAAACGCCCCGAGCATTACCCAAACTAGGTTAATCGATAATTCCAATGCTTCATTCGTCATTAAAAACTCCTCCTTTTAGGAACATTTTTAGTCAATTGCAATAGAACCAAGTTCTTTAGTGCGGATACGTATCGCCTGTTCTACAGGGTATATAAAAATCTTACCGTCACCAACTTCCCCTGTAGAAGCTTCGCGCAATAATACATCAATAATCGGTTGAACTTTGGCATTGTCAACAACCATTTCGAGTTTGAGCTTTTGCGAAAATTCCATTGAGAAAGAATTTCCGCGAAACAATCCGATTTTACCTTCCTGTCGCCCAGCTCCAGCAATCTCAGAAATACTTAAACCATCAATTCCTTCAAGAGCTAACCCTTCTCGAACTTGTGGAAACACCTCAGGTCGAATAATCGCTTCAATCTTTTTCATGCTCAACAACTCCTTGTGTTATGTTATCTAACATGATAAATTGAATTTTAAGATAAATCAATAACTAATGTTAGGAAAATTAACATGTATTTTCGATTGGTTTTATCGCATTGTGAGATGATGTCAAAAAAAGGAAGGGGGAATAGGGCTTTTAAGCAGGTGAAATCCGGTAGTAGGCTGCCCGACAAAATTCCGAAACGTTTTTTATTTAGTCAATTGGGGAAAACTATATAACCAGCACAGCAAAATTAACTGCCATGTAAAAGTAGATAACATGGAAGAAAGAATCTTCATACTTCGAATTAATTCAAGATGGTGTATACTATGACTAAATTATGTTTTGGAAGAAGGGAACTTACGATGAACGAAAAGTATGTAGATGACAGTTTTGCTTTGCATACCGATTTATATCAAATCAATATGGCAGAAAGCTATTGGGCAGACGGGATGCATAACCGTAAAGCTGTATTTGAGTTGTATTTCAGACAATTACCGTTTGGGAATGGCTATGCAATTTTTGCGGGTTTGGAGCGCATGCTGAATTATTTAAAAGACTTTCGTTTCAGTGAAACAGATATCGCTTATTTACGTGATGAACTCCATTATAAAGAGGATTTTATTGAATACTTAAAAACAATTCGTTTTACGGGTTCTATGTATTCGATGGAAGAAGGGGAACTTGTTTTTGCGAATGAACCAATTGTACGAATCGAAGCACCGCTAGTGGAAGCCCAGCTGATTGAAACAGCTCTATTGAACATTGTAAACTACCAAACGCTGATTGCGACAAAAGCAAGCCGTATCAAGCAAGTTGTCCAAAAGGAAATTGCGATGGAATTCGGTACACGTCGTGCGCAAGAGATGGATGCAGCTGTTTGGGGAGCACGTGCAGCAGTGATCGGCGGTTTTGAATCGACATCCAATGTTCGGGCTGGAAAGTTGTTTAATATTCCTGTATCAGGTACACATGCACATGCATTGGTTCAAGCGTATAAAAACGATTATGATGCATTCCATTCTTATGCGAAGCGTCATAAAGACTGTGTGTTTTTGGTGGATACGTACAATACATTAAAGTCAGGTGTCCCGACGGCGATACAGGTAGCTAAAGAACTTGGCGATAAAATAAACTTTATCGGAATTCGTTTAGATAGCGGGGATATTGCCTTCCTTTCAAAAGAGTCACGCCGAATGCTTGATGAAGCAGGGTTCCCGGATGCAAAAATTATCGTTTCAAATGACTTGGATGAATATACAATTTTAAACCTAAAAGCGCAGGGTGCCCGAGTGGATATGTGGGGAATTGGTACAAAACTCATCACTGCATATGACCAGCCTGCTTTAGGTGCTGTCTATAAAATGGTTTCCATTGAAAATGATCATGGTGAAATGGAAGATACGATCAAAATTTCAGCCAATGCTGAAAAAGTAACGACACCTGGTTTAAAAAGAGTTTACCGGATTATTAATAAGAAAAGCGGGAAATCAGAAGGGGACTATATCGCAATGGCTGATGAAAATCCTGCTGCTGAAGAACGAATTAAAATGTTCCATCCGGTGCATACATTTGTCTCGAAATTCGTAACAAACTTTGAAGCGAAGGAATTGCATCGGAAAGTGATTGACAAGGGTGAGATTGTTTATGAAAATCCAACCTTAATGGAGATCCGTCAATATGCGTCCAATAACTTGGATTTACTTTGGGATGAGTATAAACGTTCGTTAAATCCTGAGGAATATCCGGTCGATTTAAGCCAAAAATGCTGGGATAATAAAATGCGAAATATCCAGGAAGTGCGCGATATGGTAACAGAACTCGAAGAACGATAAGGAGTGAGGACATTGGCTATGTTGCAACAACAAATTATTGAAGAGTTAAAAGTACAGCCGACAATCGATGTAGAACAGGAAATCCGTAAGTCCATTGATTTTTTAAAGGAATATGCAAAATATCATCCTTTCTTAAAAGGATTTGTGCTTGGAATTAGCGGTGGGCAAGACTCTACGTTAACGGGTAAGCTTGCACAAATGGCTATCGATGAGCTGAACGAAGAAGCGGGAGCATCCTATTACTCGTTTTGGGCGGTAAGATTACCTTATGGCAAACAATTTGATGAAAAGGATTGCCAAGATGCACTCGATTTCATTCAGCCGACAAAAGTGTATACGGTTAATATCAAAAATGCTGTAGATGCAAGTGTAAATGCACTTTTGGAAGCAGGAATTACGTTGAGTGATTTCGCCAAAGGAAATGAAAAAGCGCGTGAACGAATGAAAGTACAATATTCGATTGCAGCATCGAATGATGGTGTCGTACTTGGTACAGATCATGCTGCAGAAGCAGTAACAGGCTTTTATACAAAGTATGGCGACGGTGGTGCAGATTTAATGCCGATTTTCCGTTTAAATAAACGCCAAGGTCGTGCGATTTTAAAGCATTTAAACTGTCCAGTACATTTATATGAAAAAGTCCCGACGGCAGATTTAGAGGAAAACCGCCCTGCATTGCCGGATGAAGCGGCGCTTGGTGTAACGTACGAACAAATTGATGATTATTTGGAAGGTAAGGAAATTCCGGAGCAGGCTCGTGAAAAGCTTGAAGGACATTACTTGCGCTCCATGCATAAACGCAATATGCCGATTACAGTTTTCGATGATTTCTGGAAACAATAGTATTCGATAAAATCTGATAAATCACCTTACTTCTCTCTGGAAAAGTAAGGTGATTTTCCAATTTCCGGGTAAACTAGTTGTGCTCGCATTTTGTTTTCGTTATGCTTAAACTATATGCCAAAGATGCAACGACTTCAGGTGGGGGGACTATTCATGAATGAGCAGATCGAGGGAATAATTAAAAATATCGAAAAAGTAATGATAGGAAAAAGAGAGATTGCCGAGCTAAGTATTGTTTCGTTATTAGCAGGAGGGCATGTATTACTGGAAGACGTGCCGGGCGTTGGGAAAACAATGATGGTACGTGCGCTTTCAAAGTCACTGGGTGCAAGCTTTAAACGTATTCAATTTACACCGGATTTACTGCCATCTGATGTAATTGGCGTTTCGATATATAATCCGAAAACATTACAGTTTGAGTTCCGTCCGGGGCCGATTGTCGGCAATATTGTGTTAGCGGATGAAATTAACCGTACATCACCAAAAACACAGGCCGCTCTGTTGGAAAGTATGGAAGAGGGGTCAATTACGGTGGACGGTGAAACGATTCAGCTGCCAAAGCCTTTTTTTGTAATGGCAACACAAAACCCGATTGAATATGAGGGGACATATCCGCTTCCAGAAGCGCAACTAGACCGCTTTTTACTGAAAATAAAGATGGGCTATCCTACGAAAGAAGAGGAAATTGAAGTGCTGAATCGTGCCGAAAAATCGGTTCCGATAGATGATCTTTTCCCGGTATTAACAATCGAGCAGTTGAACGATTTAAGAGAACAAGCAAAACAAGTACATGTAGAAAATAATATTAAAGAGTATATTGTGTCCATCGCACAACATACACGTCATCATGAAAATGTGTATTTAGGTGTAAGTCCTCGTGCTTCCATCGCATTAATGCGTGCTGCGCAAAGCTATGCCTTTATGAAAGGGAGAGATTACGTTATTCCGGATGATGTTCAATATTTAGCGAAATTCGTTTTCGGCCACCGAATTATTTTAAAACCAGAAACACGCTATGAAGGAATTACGGAAGAACAAGTGATTGAAAGTGTTCTTCGTTATGTCCATGTTCCAGTAAAAAGGTACGTGCCGTAATGAAGGGAATCAAGCAGTTTCTAAAGCATGGCGGGCGTTTAATTACCGTTGTTTCGTTGCTTATAATTACGTATTGCTATGCAATGTTCCAAGGGGGCTTTGTTAGCTGGTTTGTTTTCTTCACGATTTTACCGTTTTTGGTCTATTCGATTTTACTGGCAATTATTCCGATTCGTTTTAAAGAAATATCCCGTACTTTATCGAAAGAACGAGTTGAACGTGGGGGCAATGTTCAAGTTACCGTAACATTCCGCAATACGAGCTGGTTTCCGTTTGTTTTTATGATGGTCCGAGAATTACCTATGAGGGAGGAACATTTTGAAAAACCGAACGGAAATGTAACGAAACTATTTTTGGTTGGGTGGAAGCGCGAGTTTAAGTGGACTTATGAATTGAAGGAGTTAAAACGAGGAGAGCATCATTTTAGAGGATTGCTGTTTACATGTACGGACTTTTTTGGATGGACAATACGGAATGTTGTAATGAATCACCCGCAGCTGTTTTTAGTATATCCAAAAGTATCCGATGTCAAATTATTGCCGATTGGAATGCAATATGACCAAGGTACAAGTCAATCGCGCTATTCTTTAATTAAGGATACGACGGTTGCGACTGGTGTCCGCGAATATGTACCGGGTGACCGCTTTTCTTGGATTCACTGGAAATCCTTTGCAAAAAATGGGGAACTGCGTACAAAGGAATTTGAAGATCAAAAATCACAAAATACATTTGTGCTAATTGATCGCGCAGTGCAGAAGAACTTCGATG
Source organism: Solibacillus sp. FSL W7-1472 (assembly GCF_037969775.1). Classification (NCBI taxonomy): domain Bacteria; kingdom Bacillati; phylum Bacillota; class Bacilli; order Caryophanales; family Caryophanaceae; genus Solibacillus; species Solibacillus sp. FSL W7-1472. The sequence goes on along the minus strand of NZ_CP150208.1, from coordinate 3,591,295 downwards.
ATGTTGTCGATTACACGGCATCCTATATTAATAAAATTGTAAAAAAACAGGGCGATGTTTCATTTTTAAGTGTCGGGGTCGAACGTTATTTTACGCCGGTGATTAAAACAGGTAAACAGTATGAAACGGTCCTGCAGCATTTAGCAACGGTCGTACCGGATGCGCAGTTTGGTGTAGAACGTTTATTGTTTGAAGAACAGAAAATGATGAGCCGCTCTGTTGTTGTTATCATTACTGGGGAAATGACTCCTGAACTGCAGGAAGTATTAAATGCCGGAACGAAATATGCTCGCAAAATTATATGTTTTGTCGTAAGTGACCAAAAAGATCCGGTGCAGCATATAAGCCAAAATAATGAATTGCATTATGTCGGTATGGACGAGTTACAGCGAACGTATTCGGAGGTGAAGCACGCATGAGACGCAGCACAGCCGAAAAAATAGAACTCGCTATTTTTTATTTTATTGTTTTTCTGATTTTACGAGAATGGTTAATACCGGTAATGGAGTTAACGAACACAGGCTACTTTACGCAGTTTGTATTATTCATAGGGATATGTTTAGTACTGGGGATTTTTTCGCTGCCGTTTATTGTTAATTGGTTTATTAAGTTTGCATACATTACATGGTTTGTTGTCAGTGTGTATAAAGATGAAGCATTGACGACGACGCAATTTTTATCGGAAGAACTGAAATACAATTTGGATATATTGCTTGCAGGTGAGTGGATTTATGTGAGTGATCCATTTCGGACAAGTTTGTTTTTTATATTGATCTGGATGCTTATTTATTTAATTCAGCATTGGGTAAGTGTGCGCTATAGCATTTACTATTTCCTGCTGCTTACAGTATTTTTCATCGGGACACTCGATACTTTTACAGAATACGATGGCACAGCGGCGATTGTTAAAGTAATGTTACTAGGTCTTGTGCTTACATCGTTGCTGTTTATAAAACGACTTATGCAGGCCGCGGAAATGCAAAAAGATTGGATGAACTATTTGAAATATGCGACTCCGATTATCATTTTTGTTATGATTGCAGGAATTGTTGCAACAGTCATGCCGAAAGCAGAGCCTCAATGGTCGGACCCGGTTCCATATGTAAAAAATATTGCAGGTATTGGGGGTAATGCCAGTCAATCGGTTGCAACAGTTGGTTACGGGGAAAATGATGAGCGACTGGGTGGACCGTTTGCGGGGGATAATACGATTGTCTATGAAATAAAAACACCGATCCGTCAATATTGGCGTGTTGAGACGAAAGATTTTTATACGTCTAAAGGTTGGGAGCAATCAGATGATGAGTCATTGCAACAAACGCTTCAGTTTGCAGATCCTCTCCCGCTTTCAATCAAGCCTGGAAGTGAAGAGCCTCAGTCGGTGGAAGTGCAGGCTATAAATGAAGAATACTTGTTTTTATTGCAGGCATATGGCATTACTTCTTATAATCTAGACGGTACACAAACTGGATTGAGATTTAATACAGGCAATGAAAAAATTCTGCCTCTTATAAACAGCGATGTTGTAGCTCCTGCATCATACGAGATGACATTTCAACAGCCGGAATATAGTTACGTTGCTTTGAAAGAATCATTATCCTCAACTGAAAATGATTCGCGCTATTTACAGCTTCCGGATAATTTGCCGCAGCGTGTAACTGATTTAGCTCTTGAAATTACCGACATGTATGACAGTGTATATGACAAGGCTCGTGCAATTGAAGGTTACTTTGCGCGTAGTGGCTTTCAATATGAAACGACAAATGTACAAGTTCCATCAGCAGATGAAGACTATGTAGATCAGTTTTTGTTTGAAACAAGGCTTGGATATTGTGATAACTTCTCTACTTCGATGGTCGTCATGCTTCGTTCGATAGGGATTCAGGCACGTTGGGTAAAAGGTTTTTCAAGTGGAGACCGAATCGATTCACAAGACGGTATGGTTACGTATCAAGTGACGAATAATGATGCCCATTCATGGGTGGAAGCGTATATTGACGGTATTGGATGGATGCCGTTTGAGCCGACAATTGGCTTTAGTAATCCGATGAATATTAATTATGATGTAGATTTCGAAGCTCCCGAAGAAGAGCAGCTACCTGATATGGAAGAACCGGAAGCACCAAAGCCGGAGTTGGAAGAACAAGATACAACTAAGCAATCAACTAATGGGACAAGTAGAATGGACTGGTCAAAATTTAAATGGGTGCTGTACGGATTACTGGCTCTTGTTGTGATTGGGTTAATTATTGCTTGGAAAAAACGCGGAAAATGGCAACCAAAACTTGCAGTTCAAATGAACAAATCGAAATTAGATAAAGCAGCAACATTTGAAGAAGCATATTTTGTGTTATTAAAACAGTTGGAGCGGGTTCATTTGAAACGAGGACAAGACGAAACATTGCAACAGTTTGCAATGCGTGTTGATCGACAGCTGGATACCGCTAAAATGAGTGAGTTGACGGCATTTTATGAGCGACTTATTTATGCAAAACAGACCGACCAAATGAACACGACTGAAATGAAAGAAATTTGGGAATATTTAATCAATCGTACGAGTGGTTGATTTTAACTCGACGAAAGAGTAAAATTTAGAAAAATAAATAGTATTGTGCCTTCATATAAGTCTGGTAATATGGTCCAGATGTTTCTACTAAGTTACCCTAAATAACTTATCTATGACGGTGGGTCCCACTATATCCTTATAAGGGATAGGTTTACCCACTTGAAGAAGAGATGAAATATGAACGCGTAGAAATTATTTTCTTACGCGTTTTTTTTCTTAATATAGGCCGCATAAAATTAGAAGAGGTGGAAATAGTGTCAACTCCTTTGTTAAAAGAACAAGAAAAGATTGTCGTTCTTGATTTCGGTAGTCAGTTCAACCAATTAATCACTCGTCGTATTCGTGAATTCGGTGTATTCTCTGAATTACATCCACATACGATTACTGCTGAAGAAATTAAAGAAATGAATGCTGTAGGTATTGTATTTTCAGGTGGTCCAAACTCTGTATATGATGAATCAGCATTCCATGTAGATCCGGCGATTTTTGAATTAGGTTTACCGATTTTAGGTATTTGCTATGGCATGCAGTTAATGGCCCAAACACATGGCGGTAAAGTGGAAGGCGCAGCAACTCGTGAGTACGGGAAAGCTGAAATTAACATTACTTCAGATAATAAATTATTTGCGGAATTACCAAAAAATCAAGTTGTATGGATGAGCCACGGTGACCATGTAACAGCAGTGCCAGAAGGTTTTGAAGTAATTGCGACAAGCCCTGCATGCCCGATCGCGGCAATGGCTGATGCTTCTCGTAAATTTTATGCAGTACAATTCCATCCGGAAGTACGCCACTCTGTATACGGAAATGATTTACTGAAAAACTTCGTATTCAATGTTTGTGAAGCAAAAGGCGACTGGTCGATGGCGAACTTCATTGAAATCGAGATTGCGAAAATCCGTGAGCAAGTTGGAGATAAGCAAGTACTTTGTGCATTATCAGGCGGAGTTGATTCATCTGTAGTAGCAGTGTTAATCCACAAAGCAATCGGTGACCAATTAACTTGTATGTTCGTGGACCACAACTTAAACCGTAAAGGTGAAGTTGAACAGGTAATGAAAACATTCACAGAAGATTTCGATATGAAACTGATCAAAATCGATGCTCGTGAGCGTTTCATGAATAAACTTGCCGGTGTTTCTGACCCAGAGCAAAAACGTAAAATTATAGGTAATGAGTTCATTTACGTATTTGATGAAGAGTCATCAAAGCTAAAAGATATGGACTTCTTAGCGCAAGGTACCCTTTACACAGATATTATTGAATCAGGTACAGCAACTGCCCAAACAATTAAATCACACCATAATGTTGGTGGTTTACCGGAAGATATGAAGTTTGAATTAATCGAACCATTAAATACACTATTCAAAGACGAAGTACGCGCTTTAGGCCTTGAATTAGGTCTACCTGAAGAAGTTGTATGGCGTCAGCCTTTCCCGGGTCCTGGTTTAGGTATCCGTGTACTTGGTGAAGTAACAGAAGAAAAGCTGGAAATCGTTCGAGAAGCAGACTACATCCTGCGCGAAGAGATTAAAAATGCCGGCCTGGAGCGCGACATTTGGCAATACTTCGCTGTATTACCTGACATCCGTTCAGTAGGTGTAATGGGCGATGGCCGTACGTACGACTACGCAATCGGTATCCGCGGTGTAACATCAATCGACGGCATGACATCTGACTGGGCACGTATCCCTTACGATGTACTAGAGAAGATTTCTGTACGTATCGTCAACGAAGTAAAACACGTAAACCGCGTGCTGTATGACATTACTTCTAAGCCACCAGCAACGATTGAGTGGGAATAGTACTAGTTGTCTAATGTCTCATTCATCATTCTAGTCCTATTACATTTACAAAAAAACATTCTTTTAATGATAATGCCCCTGGAAGTTAGAAAAAATCTAACCTCCAGGGGTTTTTATGTCTCGGTAATGCGAAAGAACAGGGAGACATACTTCAATTGTGCTAGTGTGTATCGGATGTGAAAGAGAGGAATTTGTTCGCAAAGATTATCCTTAAAAAAAGAATTATTTTTATTCTGTTCAATTTAAATTGGATGTATTAAACTTTATGAAGCCAACATGCACTTCTTATCAAGATGCAGCAATTGAGGTCAACATGAATAATTGGAACATTAATTACCAATCAGATAAGGGGAGCGAATTTCTTTGTTTACAAAACCTGACTTGGAAAGCATGCATATTATTGAAGGAACATATGATCCCTTAGTAATGCTATTGTCTTTCATTATCGCTTTTGGTGCATCCTATACAGCGATTTATATTAATCGGCGCATCAATGGAAAGGGTTTTTTTCATAAAAATATATGGTTAGTGTTGGCTTCACTGGCAATGGGGCTTGGAATTTGGTCAATGCACTATGTTGGAATGAGTGCGTTCGTCATATCCATACCTATGAAGTATAATTTGGTACTGACGATTATATCTGTCATCCCTGCTATTGGTGCATCGTATATGGCATTTTATTTAATCAATAGCGACTATAAAAAAGTTCAAACCTTTATCGCAGCTGGTTTTTTTATGGGATGCGGTATAGCACTTATGCATTATATAGGTATGGCTGCTATGGAAATGGATGCAAAGGTTGTTTATAATCCGGTCCTGTTTGGCTTATCGATCTTGATAGCAATTGTGGCATCGTTTGCCTCTTTGTACATCTTTTCGATTACTGATACTAAAATGGAAAAGGTTTTGGTGAAAAGTATCGCCGCTTTTTTAATGGCTATCGCTGTAACAAGCATGCACTATACAGGTATGTTAGCGATGAGTTTTTATGTGGAGGGGCCGATCCGTGTACATACGCATGATTCCAATATGATTGAAGTCGCGTTGTTTGTGACAATTGGAATTGGCAGTTTGTTTGGACTTGCAATTTTAGCCAGTCGCCTAGATAGCTATGTTGACTTCCGTATGAAATATTTTGATGCGTTGACACAATTGCCAAACCATAATCAATTTACAGAAGACCAGCATATTAAAAAGAATACGAAAATGGTGGCCATTGTTCATTTAAACAACGTAGAGAAGTATATATTAGCTTATGGCTATTCTTTTGGGGATGCAATTGTGAAAAGTGTAATAGAAATAATGCAAACCAGTCTGCCAAAGGAGACGAAATTGTATCGCACGGAAGCTAATCGCTTTACGGTGATACATGCACCTGCTGAAAGTGTGCAAAATACAATAAATGGATTGCGGAGTATTTGTCTTTTGTTAGAGCGTCCGTTAAATATCGATGAACGTATGGTTTCGATAGAAGCAGTTTTTGCTGTTTCGCAGTCAGATGAAAAAAAGGCGGTTCATGAACATTTTACCAATGCAATTGCGGTATTACATGCTCCGTCGACACAATCCAGGCATGGAATAATTAAGTACGATCCAAAAATTCATACGTTTAATTTTGAACGTCAATTAAGCCTTGATATTCAACGGGCGATGGATGAAAATGAATTGTTCATTGTATATCAGCCGAAAGTGCATCCGGAGCAAAATAGTGTAGTAGGAATAGAGGCACTTATGCGTTGGAAGCATCCGGTGTACGGAATAATATCTCCGGCGGTATTTATACCCATATTAGAAAATGCTAATCGTATTTCAGATGTGACAGATTGGCTAATCGAGAGAGTTTGCCAACAATTAGCCGCATGGACTAATATAGGGATAGAGCTGCCACAAATATCGATTAATATTCCGGGTATGTATTTGACATCACCGCGTTTAAATAAAGTAATCAATAGGAGTTTGCTTAAGTATAAAATTCAAGCATCTAAAATTGAATTGGAAATTACTGAAACAAGTGTCATTCATGATATTCATAATGCTATATCAGCAGTAAGAACTTTCAGGGAAAAGGGCTTGTCTGTAGCACTGGATGATTTTGGAACAGGTTTATCGTCTCTATCTTATTTGAAAGAAATACCGATATCCACTATTAAGATTGATAAATCATTTATAGATGGTGTGCCCAATTCCGCAAAAGATGCCTCAATCCTAAAATCGATTATTCACTTGTGCTATTCACTTGATTTAAATGTTCTGGTAGAAGGTGTCGAAACGAAGGAGCAAGTTCAGTTTATTATGGGCTTGGAGAAAGTGCCGATCGTCCAAGGCTACTATTATTCAAAGCCATTGACAGTTGAAGAGTACGAACATTGGTGGAAAAAGCGAAAAGAAGTAGGTGAACAAAATGGGGAAATATCAATTGGATAGTAAAGGTAAGGCAGCTGTTGCGAAGTATCATGAAAAAAACAAGCCTGCCCAATTCGATAAAAAGCAGCAACTTGAAAAATTGCGTGCACAGTATTTGGAAAAGAAACAAAAGCAAAACGATGAATAGGTTGAATGGCAACATAGGAAGAGTAACACCTTTCTATGTTTTTTTGTGCCCTGATTTCGCCTTACCCTTATTAATAATAAATTATTGTCATAGCAGTGTATCTTTTTCTTTCATTTTTATTACAGAATGTTAAATTTACTATCCTCACGTTTATTATTTAGGAGGAAAGGTATTGTATAGTATGCCAAACAAGTATAGACAGTAGGTATACAAAATTAAATTAATGAAACTGGAGGAATGAAACATGGAAACACGTGATAACAAATTATATGGTATTTATGATAATGAAGCAGAATTACAGGCAGAAATGGATCGCCTTCGTGCACAAGGTTATGGTGAAGAGGATATGTATATTGTATCTAATCGCAATGATCAACTATCGATGTACCGAAACTCAAAAGGTTACAGCACTAACACGGATGGCTATGGCACTGATTACAAAGAAGGTTCTTGGTGGGATCGCTTTAAAGCATTCATGATGGGTGAAGACTTAGTACGCGATCAGCACTTTACGCAAATGGGTATCTCTGAGGAAGAACGAAACCGTTACTATGATGAATTACAGGCTGGGAAATACTTATTGTATGTAGATAAAGATTATGGTACTTATTTTGATGAAGGTACTAAAAATTATGGCTTGAATGATCATTATGAGCGTGATTATGAGAAAACGGATGAAGAACGTTTAGCGCTTCATGAAGAACGCTTGCAAGTAGATAAAAAACGCGTGCAAACGGGTGAGGTGCAGGTCGATAAACATGTAGTCGAAGAGCAGCAAACGATTGAGGTGCCGGTAGAACATGAAGAAGTTTATGTGGAAAGACGTCCTGTTAATGAGGACACAACACTTAATGCAAATGGTCAGCTGCGTGACGGAATCACTCATGCTTATGAAGAGCAGGGGAAAATCCATATCCCTGTAACTGAAGAACAGGTAGAGGTTACGAAAAAAGATGTCGTGACAGAAGAAATTGTTGTCGGCAAACGAAAAGTAACAGATACGGAAACTGTATCAGATACGGTTCGTCGTGAAGAAGCGGATGTTAAAGATACGACTAATACTACGAATCATTTAAATGATGTAGACCATTTGGATGATGATCCGTTAAAACGTACTAACCGCGGATTATAAGATAACCATAAAAAAGGAAGCCTATTTAGCGCAGGCTTCCTTTTTTGTATGTTAGTTACATTATAGTAAGTCGTTTAAGCTTAAATTATTCTTCAACTGTGGCTTTTTCGCGAGATTTCCACTCAATTCCACTAGTAACACATCCAAAAGTAACGATTATTAAAAGTACAAATAATGTGTTATGTAACCAATAGGGCATTTAAAAACCTCCTTTAACATTCTCGATGTTACTTTTATTATTTTAACATATTAAAGGAAAATGCACTTAATTAATAGAGCTAGATATAATTAATTTTCTTTCTTTTCGACAAAAAATGTCACAATTATAAATAGGAAAAATGCGATTAGTAAAAGAGTGCCGCCTACGATGAAGAACACCATGTTCATTGTTTCATTTGTGTGCAGCGGGTTTAAATAATGTAACCACATTCCTACACATAAACCAAAAGCTCCGATCATGCCTAAAATACTTTGGATTTTAACTAAGATTAGCTTGCGGACAGGTACTGAATAATAGAAAATCCCCCAAGCAAAGACTGATAACCAACCTACTAATACAATGTGTGCGTGGACTGGCCGTAAAGCGAAGTTCATGTTACCGCTCATAATTGATCCGATTAATACACCGATAAAACCGGAAACAGCTGCAAAGCGAATTAAATGCATTGCCCATTTTCGTTGCTGGTGCAAAAAAATCCCCCCTCTATTTGTTCAAACTTTACTATAGAGGAGTTATATAACATTTCTATAAACTTTTTATAAAATTATTTTATTAGTTTAATAAATCTAATACATTATGCTGGGAGAAGTCTTCGATAATCTCTTGCGGCAATAAAGTGAGCAGATCATCCTTTGTCGCCCATAAATATTGTTCGTGTTCATCGGAAACCGTAATTTGCTCTTCTTTTGTATCACATAAAAAAGTGAGTAGTACAATTTGGCGTGTTTTGCTCGTATGGAATGTTGTTGAAAATAATTGATTTTTAACAGTAATATTCAGTCCTACTTCTTCTGAAAATTCCCTTTTTAGTGCAGTTTCAAATGACTCGCCGAAATGAAGATTCCCACCGACAGTCTCCCATGTGCCGGCACCGACAGTTTCAATTTGAGAACGCTGCACGATGAGTAATCTATTATTTTTAATAAGAACACCCTTTACAACAACCTTAATTTCATTCAAGTTAAAGTCCCCCTATTTTGTATGAATATACTAGAATTTTAGATTGAATCTTTGATTATGCCAAGTTTATTAATAACAAATAAATACACATCAATAGAAGAAAATGGCTAATTTACGGATGTTTTTACGAACTATGATCTAAAATATATAAAAAACGTTCGGAAATAGCTTGTAATTTAAAAAATGAAATGATATATTACTAACGTAAATTAAATACGTCGTCGTATAATGTCGGGAATATGGCCCGTGAGTTTCTACCGAATCACCGTAAATGATTCGACTACGATTTATAAATAAGTTGTTACAACACTACTGTAATGGGAGTGTAATATACTTATTTTCCTTAAATCGTGGACATGCGGCATTTATGCTTTGCGTGTCTTTTTTGTTTTTAAGGTTAAGTGTTCTTTAGATGTTGAAGACGACAACACGGAGGAAAGTTTCTTATGAAAAAGTATTTCGAGTTCGATAAACTTGGAACTAATTATCGCCGAGAAATTTTAGGTGGCTTTACAACATTCTTGGCAATGGCTTACATTTTAGTAGTAAACCCTAGCATTTTAACGCTATCTGATATTGAAGGTTTACCAGATGCACTACGCATGGATTACGGTGCGGTATTTGTGGCAACAGCTGTTTCGGCAGCAATTGGATGTTTCGTTATGGGGATTATTGCAAGGTATCCTTTAGCTTTAGCACCGGGTCTAGGCTTAAACGCATTTTTTGCTTATACGGTTGTATTAACAAATGGAAGCCCTTGGCAACATGCTTTGGCTGCAGTATTTGTATCAGGCGTATTCTTCTTACTATTAACAGTTACAGGATTACGTGAAAAATTAATCAATGCCATTCCAATGGAGCTTAAAATTGCTGTTGGAGCGGGAATCGGATTATTTGTTTCATTCATCGGTTTAAAAAACGCGGGTATTATCGTTGCAAGTGAGGCAACAGTTGTCGGTTTAGGTAACTTGCACGATGCTGAAGTATTGTTAGCTATTTTTGGTATTCTGCTTACAGTCATTTTCTTAGTTCGTGGAATGAAAGCTGGCGTATTTATAGCAATGGCCATTACAGCAATAGCCGGTATGATTTTTGGTTTAGTTGATTTACCATCTCAGATTGTTTCGGCACCTCCAAGTGTTGAACCAACTTTCGGTAAATTATTCTCAGCATTCACTGATCCTGAATTCTATACGCTAACAATGGTATCAGTTATTCTATCATTCCTATTCGTAGACTTCTTTGATAACGCGGGTACTTTAATGGCTGTTGCCAACCAAGCGGGATTTGTAAAAAATAATAAATTACCTCGTGCAGGTAAAGCGTTAATCTCAGATTCAATCGCTTCTATTTCAGGCTCGATCTTTGGGACTTCAACAGTAACATCTTATGTAGAATCTTCAGCAGGGGTTGGAGCAGGCGCACGTACAGGGTTCGCTTCAATCGTTACAGGGATCTGTTTCTTGTTGGCACTATTCTTATCACCAGTATTAAGTGTTGTAACAAACGCAGTTACTGCACCGGCATTAATCGTTGTAGGGATTTTAATGGTATCTTCGCTTGGACAAATTGAGTGGAATAAATTCGAAGTAGCTGTACCAGCATTCTTCACAATGTTAATGATGCCATTAACATCATCAATCGCAACGGGTCTTGCAGTAGGTTTCGTATTCTACCCATTAACAATGGTGTTAAAAGGTAAAGCGAAAGAAGTAAACCCGATTATGTATATTTTCGCAGTACTCTTCCTGATTTATTTAGGTACGGTCGGTTCAATGTAAAATCATTCACCAGTCAACTATAGTTGACTGGTTTTTTTATTTTTGCAGGAAAATATAATTTTGGATCGAACTGAATTAAGTAAAGGAGGAGAGTTTAATGGGTATTAAAATCGAAGAGGCAACGGAACAACACTATATAGAAGTAAATCGTTTAGTAAGGCAAGGACATGATGATCATGTTAAAGGGGATGGTAAGGTATTTCGCCAAGTAGAGAGTGTTATGCCAGAAGAATATTATATGGAATTGCTTGAACAAGAGCAAAGTACAGTATTAATTGCA
>NZ_CP150208.1:442500-3577500 GCF_037969775.1 Solibacillus sp. FSL W7-1472 | reverse complement strand
AGATTTTTAAACAAGTCAAGCAATTGACGTGTAAACTTAAATCTTAGATCTCTGATCTAAGTGTTAACTTTTGGTTAAGTTAATAAGGGCGCACGGTGGATGCCTTGGCACTAGGAGTCGATGAAGGACGGCACTAACACCGATATGCCTCGGGGAGCTGTAAGTAAGCTTTGATCCGGGGATTTCCGAATGGGGGAACCCACTATCTTTAATCGGATAGTATCTTCACGTGAATTCATAGCGTGTTGAAGACAGACGCAGGGAACTGAAACATCTAAGTACCTGCAGGAACAGAAAGAAAATTCGATTCCCTGAGTAGCGGCGAGCGAAACGGGAAGAGCCCAAACCAAAGAGCTTGCTCTTTGGGGTTGTAGGACACTCTATACGGAGTTACAAAAGAATGAATTAGACGAAGCGACTTGGAAAGGTCCGCGAAACAAGGTAAAAGCCCTGTAGTCAAAAGTTCATTCCCTCCAGAGTGGATCCTGAGTACGGCGGAACACGTGAAATTCCGTCGGAATCCGGGAGGACCATCTCCCAAGGCTAAATACTACCTAGTGACCGATAGTGAACCAGTACCGTGAGGGAAAGGTGAAAAGCACCCCGGAAGGGGAGTGAAATAGATCCTGAAACCGTGTGCCTACAAGTAGTTAGAGCCCGTTAATGGGTGATAGCGTGCCTTTTGTAGAATGAACCGGCGAGTTACGATTACGTGCGAGGTTAAGTTGAGAAGACGGAGCCGCAGCGAAAGCGAGTCTGAATAGGGCGAATTAGTACGTGGTCGTAGACCCGAAACCAGGTGATCTACCCATGTCCAGGGTGAAGGTGAGGTAACACTCACTGGAGGCCCGAACCCACGCACGTTGAAAAGTGCGGGGATGAGGTGTGGGTAGCGGAGAAATTCCAATCGAACCTGGAGATAGCTGGTTCTCTCCGAAATAGCTTTAGGGCTAGCCTCGTGATTGAGAATACCGGAGGTAGAGCACTGTTTGGACTAGGGGGGCATCTCGCTTTACCGAATTCAGACAAACTCCGAATGCCGGATATTTATACACGGGAGTCAGACTGCGAGTGATAAGATCCGTAGTCAAGAGGGAAACAGCCCAGACCACCAGCTAAGGTCCCCAAGTAATCGTTAAGTGGAAAAGGATGTGGCGTTGCTTAGACAACCAGGATGTTGGCTTAGAAGCAGCCATCATTTAAAGAGTGCGTAATAGCTCACTGGTCGAGTGACGCTGCGCCGAAAATGTATCGGGGCTAAACGATTCACCGAAGCTGTGGATGCATACTTTGAGTATGCGTGGTAGGAGAGCGTTCTAACAGCGTTGAAGTCAGACCGGAAGGACTGGTGGAGCGGTTAGAAGTGAGAATGCCGGTATGAGTAGCGAAACATGGGTGAGAATCCCATGCACCGTATGACTAAGGTTTCCTGAGGAAGGCTCGTCCGCTCAGGGTTAGTCGGGACCTAAGCCGAGGCCGATAGGCGTAGGCGATGGACAACAGGTTGATATTCCTGTACCACCTCCTCACCGTTTGAGAAATGGGGGGACGCAGTAGGATAGGGTAAGCACGCCGTTGGTTGCGCGTGTTCAAGCAGTAAGGCGTGTATGTAGGCAAATCCGCATACTATAACGTTGAGCTGTGATGACGAGCTCGTATGAGCGAAGTTCCTGATTTCACACTGCCAAGAAAAGCCTCTATCGAGGTGAGAGGTGCCCGTACCGCAAACCGACACAGGTAGTCGAGGAGAGAATCCTAAGGTGTGCGAGAGAACTCTCGTTAAGGAACTCGGCAAAATGACCCCGTAACTTCGGGAGAAGGGGTGCTTCTTTGGGTGCATAGCCTAGAGAAGCCGCAGTGAATAGGCCCAGGCGACTGTTTAGCAAAAACACAGGTCTCTGCAAAACCGTAAGGTGACGTATAGGGGCTGACGCCTGCCCGGTGCTGGAAGGTTAAGAGGAGCGGTTAGCGCAAGCGAAGCTGTGAATTGAAGCCCCAGTAAACGGCGGCCGTAACTATAACGGTCCTAAGGTAGCGAAATTCCTTGTCGGGTAAGTTCCGACCCGCACGAAAGGCGTAACGATCTGGGCACTGTCTCAACGAGAGACTCGGTGAAATTATAGTACCTGTGAAGATGCAGGTTACCCGCGACAGGACGGAAAGACCCCGTGGAGCTTTACTGTAGCCTGATATTGAATTTTGGTACAACTTGTACAGGATAGGTAGGAGCCAGAGATCTCGGAGCGCCAGCTTCGAAGGAGGCGTCGGTGGGATACTACCCTGGTTGTATTGAACTTCTAACCCATGCCCCTTAGCGGGGTAGGAGACAGTGTCAGGCGGACAGTTTGACTGGGGCGGTCGCCTCCTAAAGAGTAACGGAGGCGCCCAAAGGTTCCCTCAGAATGGTTGGAAATCATTCGTAGAGTGTAAAGGCATAAGGGAGCTTGACTGCGAGACCTACAAGTCGAGCAGGGTCGAAAGACGGGCTTAGTGATCCGGTGGTTCCGCATGGAAGGGCCATCGCTCAACGGATAAAAGCTACCCCGGGGATAACAGGCTTATCTCCCCCAAGAGTCCACATCGACGGGGAGGTTTGGCACCTCGATGTCGGCTCATCGCATCCTGGGGCTGTAGTCGGTCCCAAGGGTTGGGCTGTTCGCCCATTAAAGCGGTACGCGAGCTGGGTTCAGAACGTCGTGAGACAGTTCGGTCCCTATCCGTCGTGGGCGTAGGAAATTTGAGAGGAGCTGTCCTTAGTACGAGAGGACCGGGATGGACATACCGCTGGTGTACCAGTTGTCTTGCCAAAGGCATCGCTGGGTAGCTATGTATGGACGGGATAAGTGCTGAAAGCATCTAAGCATGAAGCCCCCCTCAAGATGAGATTTCCCATTACGCAAGTAAGTAAGACCCCTGAAAGACGATCAGGTAGATAGGTTCGAGGTGGAAGTGCGGTGACGCATGCAGCTGACGAATACTAATCGGTCGAGGACTTAACCACATTTTATTGCACAAATTCAATGAAACGTTTATCCAGTTTTGAAAGAATGATCTTTCTAAGGGTTTCAAGACACAAGCTAGTCGAGGAAACGACTGAGTGATTGAAGGAGCGTACTTAAGTACGTGACTGAAAGAACGAGGGAAGTTGACGAAGGATAGCGCCGTGAATTGGAAGCCGAATTAAGGAACGTCTACTAAAAGCACCACGTCCTGTGTTAACGTAGACGCCAGCACATCCATGTGCAAGTGAAGTGATGATGGCAAAGAGGTCACACCCGTTCCCATACCGAACACGGAAGTTAAGCTCTTTAGCGCCGATGGTAGTTGGGGGCTTCCCCCTGTGAGAGTAGGACGTCGCTTCGCACACGCAAAACCACTGAGGAATCAGTGGTTTTTTTGTTGTTATAAATAGTTTCATTTTTTATATTCTCACCATTGTCATAAATTCTGTAACGTCATTACTAAATTCATCTTCTTTAACAAAACCAAGCTTTTTATATAAATGAATGGCTCTCTGATTAAACATCGCTACGGTTAATCTTAGTGATTTACTTGGATACTTCTCCTCAATAAATTTTATAATGCCTGTACAAAACTCGAACCCATTGCCTTTTCCAACAAGATTTGGGTGCATTCCGACTCCCATATCTATTAAATCTGCTTTATAAACACCGAAATGGTTTCCTCTAGGTACTTGAGCACTCTCTCCAATACAGAAAAATCCAATTACCTCTTTATTTTTATCAGCAATGGCATAGTACGATCCATCCATTAATTCTTCAAAAGCCTCATCACTTTGTTCATTATTATAAAAATCGTAAGGCTGTTCATATTTCCATCCGAGAATGGTAGTGGCCATCTTACTGTTCATCTTTTCGATAAAGAATTCCATTATTGTGACACCTCTTTTATTTATTTACACAATTGATAGTAACATAAAATTTTCATTTTAAAACGACCATCTTTACTGTGAAAGGTAACTTTGGCTATCTTTAAACAGACATAACAAAGTAAGATAAAATATAAAGGATTTATAAAGTCACAATTATCGATAAAATTACTTGTTATAGTGATGGTAGGAGGCGTACATGATGGAACAACAAATTCTTTTAGTGGAAGATGACCGTGAAATTGCGCGCATTATTAAAGACACCTTAATAAAGGAAGGCTATGCAGTGACATGGGCAACGACTGGGATTGAAGGATTAGAAGATTTTTCTGCCGGTAGCTATGATTTAATACTTGTTGATTGGATGATGCCTGAAATGGATGGGCTATCAATGATTGAACATATTCGACTGCAAAGTGATGTTCCAATTATTATGATCAGTGCAAAAAGTAATGAATCGGATAAAGTCACAGGGTTACAAGATGCCGATGATTATTTGGCAAAGCCGTTTTCTTTAGAAGAGTTAAAAGCGCGAGTTCGTTCTCAAATACGACGATGGCAGAGATATAATAGAGTTTTCACAGCAGAAGATATGGTTTCATATGTACATGGATTAAAAATTGATTGGGTAAAAGAATGTGTTTATATCGAAGAGGTTGAAGTTAGCTTGACGCAAAAAGAGTTTGCGTTACTGAAAGTATTGGCACAAAATCCTTTCGAGCTATTTACAAAGGAAGCGTTGTATACACATGTTTGGCACCAAGTTGAGCTGGATCAAACACATACGGTAACGGTGCATATTAAAGCATTGCGTGAGAAGCTGCAGGATCCTGTAAAATCACCTAACTATATACAAACTGTATGGGGAAAGGGCTACCGCTTTATAGGTGAACAAGTATGAAAATTAAATCATGGCTTCTCCTTACGTATTTGCTTGTCATGATATTACCGTTACTTGCACTGTATGGGCTATATGTATCCATTAACGATTACTACCAGGATAAAAGTCTTGATGAGTATTTTGAGAAGTGGGCAGTTGTATCAGATATAAAAGATTATTTGGATAATCCGTCGCTTTATACGATTAATGCTAATTATAAGGAAATCGAGAAACTGACATCCGATCAGTTGATGATTACGCTGTACAGTCCAAATGGCAAGATTTATTATTCCTCGAATTTAATCAACTCTTTGAACGGTTTTGAATCAAAAAGTGCTGTTTATAAAAGTCTGTTTGAATTTAAACAAAACTACGAAACATTCGTTTATAAAGAACCTGTTTATGAAGATGGGGAAATTAAGGGTGTATACAAGATTACGCTCGTTCGATCAGAATGGCTGGAACAAGTAAACACAAAATCACTTATTGTCGTAACGAGTTTAATTGTAGTAATGCTGTTGTTATATGGTTCGGTTGTCTATATGCTGAATAGGCGCCTCAATAAGCCGGTAAAAAGACTAATGGAACAAATGCGCGCTTTCGCCAAGGATGAAGCAACAAGTCCGCTACCGGTAAAAAAGGATGAAATCGGAGAACTAACCGAGAGCTTTCAATTAATGCAGCAGGAAATTACAGCAACTCGAAAAAAGCTTGCATTAGAGCAGCAGCAAAAGGAATTTATGATTGCCAGTCTGTCACATGACTTGAAAACGCCTCTAACATCAATTCAAGCATATGCAGAAAGTTTACGGCATGGGAACCATACTGAAAAAGATCATCAGGAGTATTTGCAAATCATTCAGTCCAAATCAGATTATATGAAGCAGTTGCTTGATGATTTAATGATGCTAACATTATTGCAGTCACCGACATTTGAACTGGAACTTGTAAAAGTTGAAGGCGAAGAGTTTTTCGATATGCTTTTGGGCGACTATGAACAAATCAGCAAAGAAAAGGGGTTTGAAGCAAAGACGACAGCCAATGTGGAAGGGAGTTATCTTGTAAATCCGAAGCAATTGATGCGCGTTGTCGATAATGTTGTCGCGAATGCCTGGACGTACACAAATCCGGGAGGAGCGATTTATATATCCGCATTTGAAACGCTGAATATTCCTGCATGGAGTACAAAAAGGGTTGCAGATAACTTTACGGAAAAGGGCGTATATATCGTCGTCCAAAATAGCGGGGTGACCATATCGGAACAGCAGTGTGAGCAAATGTTTGAGCCGCTGTATCAGTTTGATGTTTCTCGAAGCCATATAGGTGAGCGAGGGGCTGGTCTCGGTTTGAGTATTGCAAAGCAAATTGTCGCTAAGCATAATGGGACAATTAAAGCTAAAACACAGCAAGATCAATTAGCAATTGTCATCTGGCTACCACCAATTGAAGAAGAGGGGAATGGATAAAATGAAAAAAATGATATATTCAGCAACATTAATTTTAACGCTGACTTTAGCGGCATGCAGCAATGAGGAAAATTACTCACCCCAAGAAATATTGAATCAGGCCATGCAGGAAACATCTGAACTTGATTCTTATTATGGAGAATATAAGACAACAATGGACGACGGGACCGAGATGCTTTCGAAGCAATGGGAGAAAAAAGGAAAGACACGTGTAGAAATGGTTGATTCCACAGGAGAAGAATCGATTGCGGTTAATGATGGCAAAACATTAACTTCCTATTCGAAAACAATGAATGAAGCAATGATTTTTGAGCTAGGGCCAGAAGTAGAAAGTTTAGTTCGTCCAACGTTAAAAGAGCAGGCATTGAATACGTTGGAACAAATAAAAAATTCCCATGATATTACAATTGGTGAAGAAGAAAAGATTGCTGGGCATGAAACGTACCATTTAATTGCAAAGGCCAAAAAGCAAAATACGCTTATTGGGGATATGGAAATTTGGGTAGATAAAAAAACATGGATGACATTAAAAACGATTTCGGCAAGTGGCGATATGAAAATAACTTCTGAATTTACGAAATTTGAGCCAAACAGTAAAATTGACGATGCTAAATTTAGTGTAGACATACCCGAAAATGCCGTTGTTAAGGTCGAATCTTTCAAGCCATTGGAACAATTGACAGTAGAGCAGGCTGTCGAGAAGATTGGACCATTTTTAATATTCCCTGAATCCCTTGGTTACACATTGGAAGGAATTGAAGACATGGGGGTTACTGATACGGGAGAGATTGCCTTAACATATTCCAAAAACGGTGATAAGCAATTCTCGCTTTCAATCTTTAAGCCAATGCAGTCAATTGGAGAGGAAGAAGAACTGATTGAAGTGCGCGGACAAAAGGGTTCTAAAATCGAGTTGGGTACTTTCAAAACAATCCAATGGGATGAAGAAGGTTTACGATATAATGTGATTTTAGAAAATCCGGACTTAACATTCGAGGAAATACTGCAGTTAACAGAGAAAATGGAGATTATAAAATAAACAATTCGGAGCAATTACAGGAAATTTGTGATTGCTCCTTTTTAATTTTACTTGTGACAAATCGTTCACAAAATAAAACCATTCTATTAGAAAGTACTAAAAGTATCGTGGTATAGTTAGAGCGATATTTTACATGTGGAAGGATGACCTTTTTGGCTAAAAAGCAAGTATGGTATGAAGTAGAAGAAAATGAAACAATCGAGCAATGCCTTGAAAGAATGAAGAAAGATGGCTATATGCCATTTGGACGCAGAGAAGAGCCGGTGTTCGAAGAAGTAAATGGCGAGCCTATCTATTTGCGTCAAAAAATACAATTTAAAGGTGTATTAATAGTAGAATAACGTACTACTCGATTAAAAACCGAACAATATCTTTTGCTTTAAAAATATTGTTCGCATTTTTGCATTGATTTTATGCGTAACCCTTGTTAAAATGTGTACAGGAAAAACATTTAATCCCTCATATATGCTAGAGAATATGGCTCTAGTGTCTCTACCCGGCACCGTAAATACCGGACTATGTGGGAAAGCAACTTCAGGTATGATGAAATAAAGGATGTGGATCTCAATGCAATTATCTACATATACTTTTAATGCTCAGTCCTCAAGTAGATTGCTTTCTCATGCGTAGAGCGTAGAGAGCAATTTATTTGAGGATTTTTTTACATTTATTACACAAATGGCGAAGATGTTTAAAGGAGCGAAACTCATGAATCCGAAAATTGGCGTTATTATGGGAAGTTCAAGTGATTGGGAAACGATGAAGCATGCTTGTGACATTTTGGACGAGCTGCAAGTGCCTTATGAAAAGCAAGTCGTTTCAGCACATCGCACACCAGATTTAATGTTTGAATATGCGGAAGCTGCACGTGGACGCGGTATTCAAGTAATTATTGCAGGGGCTGGTGGAGCAGCTCATTTACCAGGTATGGTAGCAGCAAAAACGACGTTACCTGTAATTGGGGTACCTGTACAGTCACGTGCGCTAAACGGACTCGATTCACTATTATCGATTGTCCAAATGCCAGGTGGTGTACCTGTCGCGACTGTAGCAATTGGCAAGGCAGGAGCAACAAATGCAGGCTTGCTTGCAGCGCAAATTTTAGGAGCGTTTGATCAGGAACTTGCTGCAAAGCTTGAGGCACGACGTGAAGCGACAAAAGCGCAAGTTTTGGAAAGCACAGGTGACTTAACGTGACGAAAATGATTTACCCAGGACAAACAATCGGCATCATAGGCGGTGGTCAGCTTGGTCGTATGATGGCAGTTGCCGCAAAAGAAGCTGGCTATAAAATCGCAGTACTGGAGCCAACAATGGATTCGCCTTGTGGGCAAGTGGCAGACATACGAATTGTCGCAGCTTACGATGATGAAGCAGCATTGGAAGAGCTGGCGGAAGTTAGTGATGTCATAACATATGAGTTTGAGAATATCGATTACGATGGTTTGAAACGTTTAACACAAATGGCCTATGTTCCTCAAGGCGCAGAGCTTGTGCGCATTACACAAAATCGTGTCACAGAAAAGCAAATGATTGTTGAGGCAGGCTGTCCGGTTGCACCGTATATTGTCGCATCTACATATGAAGAGCTGCTAGAAAACATTGGAGAAATCGGCTTCCCATGTATCGTTAAAACAGCACGGGGCGGTTATGACGGGAAAGGCCAGCAGTTATTGAAATCAGCTGAGGACTTACAACTGGCAAAAGATTTATTTACACATTCACAATGTATAGCAGAGGGTTTTGTTCCATTTACGAAAGAGATTTCGGTCATCGTTCAGCGCAATGGTGATGGTGAAACATACTGCTTACCTGTCGGAGAAAACATTCATATAAACCACATTTTACATGAAACGATTGTCCCGGCCCGTATCGAACAGTCGACAGCACAATTAGCTGAAGAAGCTGCACTTAAAATTGCTGATTCACTGAAACTGATCGGAACATTGGCAGTGGAAATGTTTGTCCTTGAAGATGGCAGCATCGTAATAAACGAATGTGCGCCACGTCCGCATAACTCAGGCCATTATTCGATTGAGGCATGCAATATTTCCCAGTTTACACAGCATATTCGTGCAGTATGCGGATGGCCGCTACGTAAACCAAAACTGTGGGCACCATCAATTATGGTGAATGTACTTGGTCAGCATGTCGTTCCACTAACAAATTCAATTTCAAAATTTCCTGACTGGTCAGTACATTTGTACGGGAAATCAGAAGCAAAGGTAAACCGGAAAATGGGTCATGTTACAATCATGACAGATGATATAAATACAGCATTACAACAAATAACAGACTCTGGTATTTGGCCGGAGTAAAAGGAGAAGATTTATGATAGAACGCTATACACGTCCAGAAATGGGTGCTATTTGGACTGAAGAGAACAAATTTAAAGCATGGCTTGAAGTAGAGATTTTAGCTTGTGAAGCATGGGCTGAAATCGGTGAAATTCCTAAAGAAGATGTAGCAAAATTACGTGCTAACGCATCATTTGATATCGATCGCATCTATGAAATTGAACAGGAAACACGTCATGATGTAGTAGCATTTACACGAGCTGTTTCGGAAACACCAGCACTTGGCGAAGAAAAAAAATGGGTGCACTACGGTTTAACTTCAACGGACGTTGTAGATACAGCACTATCATACTTAATCAAACAGGCGAATGAAATTTTACGCAAAGATTTACACCAATTCATCGCCATTCTGACAGAAAAAGCAAAAGAGCATAAATTTACAGTAATGATGGGGCGTACACACGGTGTGCATGCAGAACCGACAACATTTGGTTTAAAGCTGGCATTATGGCTTGAAGAAATGCGCCGTAACTTAGTACGTTTTGAAGAAGCCGCAAAAGTAATTGAAACAGGTAAAATGAGCGGTGCTGTAGGAACATATGCCAATATTAATCCACGTGTGGAAAGCTATGTATGTGAACATCTTGGATTAGCAGCTGCACCAATTTCTACACAAACATTACAGCGTGACCGTCATGCACAATACTTTTCTACATTGGCATTAATCGCTACATCAATTGAAAAATTTGCGACAGAAATCCGCGGACTGCAAAAATCTGAAACACGTGAAGTGGAAGAAGGGTTTGCGAAAGGGCAAAAAGGTTCTTCTGCTATGCCGCATAAGCGAAACCCAATCGGCTCTGAAAATATGACAGGTATGGCACGATTGATGCGCGGCTACATGCTGACAGCTTATGAGAATGTAGCTTTATGGCATGAACGAGATATTTCACATTCTTCAGCTGAACGTGTCATTATACCGGATGCCACAATTACATTAAATTATATGTTAAATCGTTTCGGTAATATTTTGAAAAACTTAACTGTATTCCCTGACAATATGAAACGCAATATGGAGCGTACATTTGGTCTGATCTATTCTCAGCGTATTTTACTTGCGTTAATCGACAAAGGATTATCACGTGAGGAAGCGTACGATACGGTTCAGCCATTAACAGCGCGAGCTTGGGATGAGCAAACACAATTCCGTCCGCTTGTAGAAGCGAGTGAAGAAATCACAACGCATCTATCACCGGAAGAAATTGCAGACTGCTTTGACTATAACTACCATATTCAGAATGTTGATTTGATTTTCGAACGTTTAGGTCTTAACTAACTAATCAATTAATCAGGAGGAATACGTCATGAATAAAGGCCAGCTTTTATATGAAGGGAAAGCAAAACGATTATATACAACAGAAGATACTGAAATACTTTTTGTTGAATACAAAGATAGTGCGACAGCATTTAATGGTGAGAAAAAAGCCGAGATTGCTGGAAAGGGAAATTTAAACAACCAAATTACGACGTTACTTTTCGAAAAGTTACAAGCAAACGGAATTGAGTCACATTTCGTAAAAAGGCTTTCAGCGAACGAACAGCTTGTACGTAAAGTCGAAATTATTCCAATCGAAGTTGTTACACGCAATATTGCTGCAGGCAGCCTGGCAAAACGTCTAGGCTTGGATGAGGGCACACCGCTTAAGCGTCCAATCGTCGAATTTTACTATAAAGATGATGCATTAGGTGATCCAATCATTACAACGGAGCATATTGACGTGCTGAATATCGCAACACCGATCGAAGTAGAACAGCTGTATAATGCGGCACTGCATGTGAATGAAGTGCTGCGTCCGATTTTTACTGCGGTTGGTGTAACATTAGTCGACTTCAAACTGGAATTTGGTCGTGATAAAGACGGCAATATTTTACTTGCCGATGAAATTTCTCCTGATACTTGTCGTTTGTGGGACTCTAATACAAAACAAAAGCTTGATAAAGACGTATTCCGCCGTGATTTAGGCAATCTAACGGAAGTATATGAAATTATATTACAAAAACTTGGAGGCAACTAACTCATGAAGAAAGTTAAAATATATGTAACATTAAAAGAAAGCATCCTGGATCCACAAGGTTCTGCAGTTCAAGGCTCATTGCAAAAAATCGGTTATGGCGAAGTATCTGACGTACGTATCGGTAAATATTTAGAAGTTACAATTCAAGACACTGACCGCGATATAGATACAATCGTAAAAGAAATGTGCGAAAAAGTGTTAACAAATACGGTAATCGAAAAGTACCGTTATGAAGTTGAGGAGGCATAATACGATGAAATTTGCAGTACTCGTTTTCCCGGGGTCTAACTGTGATATCGACATGTTTCATGCGATTAAGGACGAGCTAGGTGAAAAAGTAGAATATGTTTGGCATACAGCTACAAGTCTAGACGGATTTGACGGGGCATTAGTGCCTGGCGGTTTCTCATATGGAGATTATTTACGTTGTGGCGCAATGGCAAACCAATCAAACATTATGTCGGCTCTAAAAGAATTTGCTGCACAAGGCAAACCAGTGCTAGGTGTTTGTAATGGATTCCAGATTTTAACGGAAGCAGGGCTGTTACCTGGTGCTCTAATCCGCAATAAAAATCTTAAATTCATGTGTCGTACAGTACAGCTAAAAGTTGAGAACAACAACACTTTATTTACAAACGGATATGAAGAGGGAGAAGTAATCAATATTCCGATCGCGCACGGTGAAGGAAACTACTACTGTGATGACGAAACATTAGCCTCTTTACAAGCCAATAACCAGATTGTCTTTACATATGAGGGTGAAAATCCGAACGGTTCTTTAGCGGATATCGCAGGAATTATCAATAAAGAAGGTAATGTACTCGGCATGATGCCACATCCAGAGCGTGCTGCAAATGAAATCGTTGGTGGCGCAGATGGTCTTAAACTATTTAAATCAATTGTGAAGCAGTGGAGGGAACAGCATGTTAACAACTAATTTCGAACCAACACCAGAGCAAATTAAAGAAAAACGTCTCTATGCAGACATGGGGATGTCAGATGCGGAATTTGACTTAGCAATTGAAAAGTTAGGTCGTATTCCAAACTGGACAGAAACAGGTCTTTTCTCGGTAATGTGGTCTGAGCACTGTTCTTATAAAAAATCGAAGCCGGTACTTCGCAAGTTTCCGACAAAAGGTCCTCAAGTACTGCAAGGTCCTGGTGAAGGTGCCGGTATTGTTGACATCGGTGATGAGCAAGCGGTTGTTTTCAAAATGGAATCACATAACCATCCATCTGCGATTGAACCATACCAAGGAGCTGCAACAGGGGTAGGCGGAATTATCCGTGACGTTTTCTCAATGGGTGCACGTCCAATTGCGATGCTGAACTCCTTACGTTTTGGTGAGTTGAAATCAGCACGCGGTAAATATTTATTTGAAGAAGTTGTTGCTGGTATTGCAGGTTACGGAAACTGTATCGGTATTCCGACAGTAGGCGGTGAAATTGGTTTTGATCCGTGCTACGAAGGAAATCCGCTTGTAAATGCAATGTGTGTCGGATTAATCGATCATAAGGATATCCAAAAAGGTATTGCTGCAGGAGTAGGAAATACTGTAATGTACGTTGGTGCGAAAACAGGTCGTGACGGTATTCACGGTGCAACATTCTCTTCTGAAGAATTGACAGAAGATACTGAAGAAAGTCGTTCGGCAGTACAAGTTGGGGATCCGTTCATGGAAAAATTACTACTTGAAGCTTGTCTGGAAGTTGTAAAATCAGATGCATTAGTTGGTATTCAAGATATGGGTGCAGCAGGTCTTACTTCGTCTTCAGCAGAAATGGCCTCTAAAGCCGGTACTGGTGTAGAAATGAACTTGGACTTAGTTCCTCAACGTGAAACAAATATGTCAGCGTATGAAATGATGTTATCAGAGTCTCAAGAGCGCATGCTGATCGTTGTAAAAGCAGGTCGTGAAGATGAAATTAAAGCGATTTTCGATAAATATGATCTTGATGCGGTAGCAGTAGGAAGAGTTACAGAAGACAAAATGCTTCGTTTACTGCACAAAGGTGAAGTGGTAGCAGAAGTGCCTGCAGACGCGCTTGCTGAAGACGCACCGGTTTACAATATGCCGGACGCTGAACCAGCTTACTTTGCAGAATATCAGGCAATGGAAAATACAGAACCAAACGTAACAGATTATAAAGAAACGTTAACAGCACTTTTAAAAGCGCCGACAATCGCTTCAAAGGAGTGGGTTTACGATCAATATGACTATCAAGTACGTACAAATACGGTTGTAGCACCAGGTTCGGATGCTGCAGTATTACGTGTACGCGGTACAAATAAAGGGTTGGCGATGACGACAGACTGTAATGCTCGCTATATCTACCTAGACCCTACAACGGGCGGAAAAATTGCTGTTGCTGAAGCAGCGCGTAACATCGTATGTTCAGGCGGACAACCACTTGCGATTACAGACTGCCTAAACTTCGGTAATCCGGAAAAACCTGAAATCTTCTGGCAAATTCAAAAATCGGCTGACGGTATTGCGGAAGCTTGTTTAGCATTAGATGCACCGGTAATTGGCGGTAACGTGTCAATGTACAATGAGCGTTCAGGTGAAGCAGTTTATCCAACACCAACGATCGGTATGGTTGGATTAGTAAAAGATTTAGCACATGTTACAACTCAGGAAGTAAAAGCTGCTGGAGACGTTGTATATATAGTCGGCGACACGAAAACAGAATTCGGTGGATCTGAATTACAAAAGTTAGTGGAAGGCGGCATTTCTGGCAAAGCACCTTCAATCGACTTGACAGTAGAAGCGGCACGTCAACAATCTATTTTAGAAGCGATTCAAGCAGGACTTGTTCAATCAGCGCATGATGTTTCTGAAGGTGGGGTTGCGGTTGCATTAGCAGAGAAAACTTTCGCAGCAAAAGGTTTAGGCTTAGACGTAGCATTAACAGGTTCTGCAATAACGGCTTTATTCGCAGAATCACAATCACGCTTTGTATTAACTGTGAAAGCTGAACATGCAGAAGGCTTTGAAACAATCGTAAAAGATGCACAAAAAATTGGTACAGTAACAGACGACGCGAACATAAAAATTAGCGGTGAAGCTGGTGTACTTGTTGAAGGTACTGTGGAGGAATTCCGTTCTGCCTGGAAAGGAGCAATTCCATGCTTGCTGAAATCAGAGGCTTAAATGAGGAATGTGGTGTATTTGGCATTTGGGGTAACCAGGATGCGGCGCACTTAAGTTATTACGGTTTACACGCATTACAGCATCGTGGACAGGAAGGAGCTGGTATCGTCACAACTGACGGTAATCAGCTTCAGGCTGTACGTGGTGAAGGTCTTGTAAATGACGTGTTCAATGAAAATAAATTACGTAAAGTAGTAGGGCACGCGGCAATTGCGCATGTACGATACGCAACAGCAGGCGGCAAAGGACTGGAAAATGTCCAGCCATTGTTATTCCGTTCTTCAACTGGCTCACTGGCAATTGCCCATAATGGGAACTTAGTGAATGCCACACATTTAAAACAGTTTTTAGAACGCTCTGGCAGCATTTTCAACTCGACTTCCGATACAGAGGTTGTTGTACATTTAATTAAAAAATCAAAACACTCTCCATTTCGTTCAAAAGTGAAAGAAGCATTGTCGCTATTAAAAGGCGCATTCTCTATTATTCTATTGACGAATGATCAAATGATTGTAGCGCGCGACCGAAACGGCTTACGTCCCCTTTCACTTGGAAAATTGGGTGATTCTTATGTTGTTGCTTCTGAAACTTGTGCATTTGATTTAATCGGGGCGGAATACGTACGTGAAGTGGAACCGGGCGAGTTATTGATTATTTCAAATAATGGACTTGAAGTCGACAGCTATGTTGAAAAGGACAAGCGAACAATGTGTGCGATGGAATATGTGTATCTTGCACGTCCTGATTCAAATATTGATGAAGTAAATATCCATATGGCACGTAAACGCATGGGGAAAGAACTCGCAAAAGAATGTGCCCATATTGAAGCGGATGTCGTTACAGGAGTTCCAGATTCGTCCATTTCTGCAGCAATAGGATTTTCTGAAGCGAGCGGAATTCCATACGAGCTTGGCTTAATTAAAAACCGCTATGTTGGTCGTACTTTTATCCAGCCGACACAGGAACTTCGCGAACGTGGTGTTAAAATGAAACTATCACCGGTAGTTCAAGTTGTTAAAGGAAAACGTGTCGTAATGGTAGATGATTCAATTGTACGCGGTACAACATCGAGACGCATTGTACGCATGCTGAAAGAAGCAGGGGCGGCAGAAGTACATGTTGTGATTTCTTCCCCTCCAATGACGGATCCTTGTTATTACGGAATCGATACATCGACACATGAAGAGCTGATAGCATCAAGCCACAGTGTGGAAGATATACGAGTTGCAATTGAAGCGGACACATTAACATTTTTATCTTTGGAAGGTATGGTCCGTGCAACGAACCGCCCGTTTGAAGATGAAAATGGCGGACTTTGCGTCGCATGCTTTACAGGAAAATACCCGACAGAAATATTCCCGGACACAGTTTTACCACATGAAAAAGACTGTTAGAAATTAAGGAGGAGCAAGTACATTATGTCAAAAGCATATGAACAGGCAGGCGTAAATATTGAGGCAGGTTATGAAGCAGTAAAACGGATGAAATCACATGTCGAGCGTACGAACCGTTTAGGTGTGATGGGAACGTTTGGCGGCTTTGGAGGCATGTTTGATTTGTCTGCACTGAACTTAAAGGAACCAGTTCTTATTTCAGGTACGGACGGTGTTGGGACGAAACTAAAGCTTGCATTTATGGTTGATAAACACGATACAATCGGCGTGGACTGTGTTGCGATGTGTGTAAATGATATCGTTGCACAAGGTGCTGAACCGCTTTACTTCCTTGACTATGTAGCAGTAGGAAAGGCTGAGCCGGCAAAAATAGAACAAATCGTTAAAGGTGTTGCAGACGGCTGTGTGCAGTCAGGAGCAGCATTAATCGGTGGAGAAACAGCAGAAATGCCGGGTCTTTACGAAGAAGACGAGTACGACTTAGCTGGCTTTGCTGTAGGTGCTTGTGAAAAAGCGGATATTATTACAGGCGAGAAAATAGTGGAAGGCGATGTTCTAATCGGCCTTGCTTCAAGCGGAGTCCATTCAAATGGCTATTCATTAGTTCGAAAAATTGTATTCGCAGACAATGAAATTGCAGTTAATGCAGTAGTAGAAGGCTATGAAGACCTTGGTCCAATCGGAGAAGCGTTTCTAGTTCCTACAAAACTTTATGCAAAGCCTGTTTTAGCAGCCCTTAAAGCAGCAGACGTACATGGTTGTGCACACGTAACAGGTGGTGGCTTCTATGAAAACTTGCCACGTATGATGCCACAAGGTTTGGCAACCGAAATTGATTTAGGATCTTGGCCAGTGCTGCGCATCTTTGAGTTTTTAAAAGAAAAAGGTGCATTAGCGGACAAGGATTTATATAACGTATTCAACATGGGAATCGGTTTTGTTATTGCGGTTCCAGCGAGTGAAGCTGATAAAGTGATTGCTGCAGTAGAAGCGGAAGGTGAAAAAGCTTATACAATTGGTCGCGTTGTCAACGGTGAAGGTGTCATCTTTAATGGCGAACATGACGGGAGCTTAGTGTAATGAGTACGAAAATTGCCGTATTCGCTTCCGGAAGCGGTAGTAACTTTCAGGCAATTCAAGAAGCGATTAGCCGCGGTGAGCTTAACGCAACAATTGAGCTTGTAATTACGGATAAGCCGGGTGCCTATGTTGTGACACGTGCACAAAATTATGGTATTCCTGTTGTGGAGCTTGCACCGAAAACTTTTGCCGATAAGGCCGCCTACGAAGCGAAACTAGTTAAACTGTTAAAAGAACGAGAGATTGAATGGATCATATTGGCAGGTTATATGCGCCTTGTTGGGGAAACGCTTTTATCGGCTTATGAGCATCGGATTATCAATATTCATCCGTCGTTGCTGCCGTCATTTCCCGGAAAAGATGCTATTGGTCAGGCAATGGCTCATGGCGTAAAAGTTACCGGTGTGACAGTGCATTATGTAGATGCGGGAATGGATACGGGAAAGATTATCTCGCAAGGGGCAGTTGACGTTATCGATGGAGACCGTGAAGCAACAGAAGAGCGTATACATAAATTAGAACATGCGCTATACACGAGAACATTACAGCAATTATTTAACGCAAAAAAGTAAATTCGCATGAGCCGCTCCAGTGAGGGCATTGCTCACCGATAAGTAAAAAAATTTTACCAACGAATTGTATTATTTTAAGGATAGTACTTTGACTGGATATTGTTGTTTGGAGTGAAGGCGGCGACTCCTGGGGGACAAGCACGACGCCTGAGACTACAGGCTCAGGCCGTGCCCCCGGAAAGCGTCCGCCGTAACGGAAAACAACACTTATAATAACTAAATTGGAGGACCTAATCGTGACGAAACGTGCACTTATTAGTGTTTCAGATAAAAATGGTATTTTAGAATTTGCAAAAGAATTAGTAGCTCTTGGCTATGAAGTACTTTCTACTGGAGGAACAAAAAGTTTACTACAACAAAACAATGTTCCGGTAACAGCAGTGGATGAAGTAACAAACTTCCCGGAAATTTTGGATGGCCGTGTAAAAACATTAAATCCAATGATTCATGGCGGTCTATTAGGTAAGTTTGATAAGCCAAGCCATGTTGCACAGATGAATGAACATGGCATCCGCCCAATCGAAATTGTATGTGTCAACTTATATCCGTTCGTCGAAACGATTTCCAAGCCGGATGTATCTTGGGATGATGCAATTGAAAACATCGATATTGGTGGTCCCACAATGTTACGTTCAGCTGCAAAAAACCATGATTATGTAACGGTAATTGTTGATGCAAATGACTATTCTGCCGTATTGGAAGAGTTGAAGGCAGATGGAAAAACAACATTAGCAACACGTCGTCGTTTAGCAGCAAAAGTATTCCGTCATACGGCTGCTTATGATTCTTATATTTCCAATCATTTATCAAATGCAATTGGCGAAGAGTTCCCTGAAAACATGACGCTAACATATGAGTTGAAGCAAACATTACGCTATGGTGAAAACCCTCATCAAAAAGCGGCTTTCTATGCAAAACGTTTAGGTTCGGATTTCTCGATTGCCTACGCAACACAATTACACGGTAAAGAGTTATCGTACAACAATATTCAGGATGCAAATGCAGCATTGCAAATCGTAAAAGAATTTGAAATGCCTGCAGCGGTTGCCGTAAAGCACATGAACCCATGTGGTGTCGGTACTGGCGAAACAATTGAAGAAGCATTCAATAAAGCATATGAAGCAGATTCAACATCTATCTTTGGCGGCATCATCGCATTAAACAAAGAAGTGGACAAGGCAACTGCCGAAAAGTTATCGGGTATTTTCCTGGAAATCATCATTGCGCCAAGCTTTACTTCAGAAGCATTAGAGATTTTAACGCAGAAGAAAAACATTCGTCTGTTAACAATCGATTTCACACAGGAAAAGCAGGATCAGTTCAATGTTGTAGCAGTTGAAGGTGGTTTACTTGTACAAGAGCCGGACCGTTTCGGCTTTAAAGATGCAACTATTCAAGTTGTGACAGACCGTGAACCGACTGAAGAAGAGTGGGAAGCATTAAAACTAGGCTGGGCAGTTGTGAAGCATGTAAAATCGAATGCCATCATTGTAACAGATAAGCAAATGACATTAGGTGTAGGTGCGGGTCAAATGAACCGTGTAGGTGCTGCGAAAATTGCCTTTGAACAAGCGGGAGAAAAAGCACAGGGCGCGGCATTAGCTTCTGATGCATTCTTCCCAATGGGCGACACAGTAGAAGCAGCGGCAAAAGCCGGTATTAAAGCAATCATTCAACCAGGTGGCTCGATTAAAGACCAGGAATCAATAGATGCAGCAAACAAATATGGTATTGCCATGGTGTTTACAGGGGTTCGTCACTTTAAACACTAATTAAAAGTTAGCAGTAGAGAAATTATTAAATTTACGTTATAATAGAATAAAGTTTCGCTAATGTTCTGGCCGGACGTTAGCAGAAGCGTTTGCAAATGCTTTATTTATTCTTCTTTCTGGCCGGGAGAGGGGTAAATAAGACGATTGGGCGATTCTTGGCCGGGTCCCCGTCGTAACCAAATTTTATTAACAACTGCATCGACTTTGGCCGGGAGATGCCCTGTTAATAATAAAATAATCATTGATTGTAAGATACACAGCACTACTTTTGGTCGGGTAGCGCA
Organism: Solibacillus sp. FSL W7-1472; assembly: GCF_037969775.1. Classification (NCBI taxonomy): domain Bacteria; kingdom Bacillati; phylum Bacillota; class Bacilli; order Caryophanales; family Caryophanaceae; genus Solibacillus; species Solibacillus sp. FSL W7-1472. Next base: position 3,557,597 of record NZ_CP150208.1, on the reverse strand, counting down.
GTGTAAACGACCATTAATGAAAAGCGCTCGCCTAAAATTTGGCGGGCGTTTTTTTTATTAGAAAAATAAAATTAATAGAGAATTATAAGGTTAAATCATGTGTAGGGAATGACTTTAGTTGTTTGTAGTGAAGGGCGAGGACTCCCCCGCGGAAGGCATTCGCCCGCAACGGAAATTAACGATAAAAAAGGAGAGCTCATAATGAATATTCTTGTAATCGGTAGTGGTGGTCGTGAACATGCGATCGCAAAGCAATTCAACAATGCACCATCTGTACAAAACGTTTTCGTAGCACCAGGAAATGACGGGATGAAGCAGGATGCACAAGTAGTGGCAATCGATGCACTGGATTTCGCATCACTTGCACAATTTGCAAAAGAAAATGATGTGGCTTTAACATTTGTAGGTCCGGAGCAGCCATTAGCAGAAGGAATCGTTGACTACTTCAACGAGCAAGGCTTGGTTATTTTCGGCCCAACAAAAGCGGCGGCAAAAATTGAAGGTTCGAAGTCTTATGCAAAAGAGATTATGAACAAATATAATATTCCGACGGCAGCGCATGAAACATTTACAGAAGCGGATAAAGCGGTTGCTTATATTAAAGAGCAAGGTGCTCCAATTGTAATTAAAGCGGACGGATTAGCTGCCGGAAAAGGTGTCATTGTAGCGATGACAGAACAGGAAGCGATCGAAGCAGTGGAAGATATGATCGGTAACCAACGTTTCGGTGATTCGTCTTCCCGTGTTGTTGTGGAAGAGTTCCTGGATGGCGAAGAATTCAGCTTTATGAGTTTTGTACATAAAGGACAAATTTATCCAATGGTCATAGCACAAGATCATAAACGTGCTTATGACGGCGATAAAGGACCAAATACAGGGGGAATGGGTGCTTATTCACCAGTACCGCAAATTTCTGAAGACATTGTAAAAGTTGCATATGACACAATCGTAGAGCCGACTGTAAATGCAATGGAAGCAGAAGGTGTATCATTCACCGGTATCCTGTATGCAGGCTTAATTTTAACGGCAAAAGGCCCGAAAGTAATTGAGTTCAACGCACGTTTTGGTGACCCGGAAACACAAGTCGTATTACCACGTATGGCTTCAGACTTCGGTGAATTTATGATGAGCGTAATGAACGAGCAGCCATTCGATTTACAGTGGAAAGAAGCAGCTATGCTAGGTGTTGTTGTTGCGGCGGAAGGCTACCCAGGCGATGTGGAAAAAGGAAATGCTCTGCCGGAGCTTTCGGATGTTGAACTGCCGGTATTCCATGCGGGGACAAAGTTTGCGGGTGATCGGTTCGTAGGTAACGGTGGCCGTGTATTATTAGTAGCGGCAGAAGCAACTACATTAAAAGAAGCGCAGGAAAAAGTATATGTTGAACTTGCAAAAAAAGAATGGACGAATTTCTTTTTCCGTAAAGATATTGGCTGGAGAACATTTAAATAAAGGAAAGGCGATACGTACAGACGTGTCGCCTTTTTACTCAATATAGCTGTCTATCATATATCGCTCTTTTTATGTTTCTCAATTTCAATGGCAAGTAAAAGTAACTTGTCATCAAACTCATCGAGAATACGTAATTTTTCTTCAAGCTCCGTCTCGAAACTGGTTGCTTGGATAAAAAGATTTTTGAGCTGGTTTTCCAGGTTAATCCGGGTAATGGATTGTACATCTGTCGTTGGGGAATATTTATGTTCAGGCTCTTTTACTTGGACCATTTCTTCTAAGGTAGAATGAATTTCATCGTTTTTATCTTTAATTTCCTTTAACAGATTGTGCTGTTGATTGATCGTTTCGTGCAGAGAAATTAATTGTTCATTGTTACTGCTCAGGAACGAACGAAGCAAATGATCCAGCTCTTCGACGGCCTGTATATAATTTTCTGAACGGGCAGCAGGAGATTCAATTTTAGCTGTTTTCTCGATTGTTTCTTTTAACTGTTTGTTTTCTTTCTGTAAGTTTTCTTTTTTTTCCACTAGTGATTCTATGGAAGAAATGAGTTTTATTCTTTGCTCTTCACGTAACTGAATATTTTCGTGCAGTTCACTCAGCTCTTTTTCAAAGCTTTTCCTTAGCATCATTAATTCCACAGAAAGTTCTTTTTTCTCATTAATTAACTGATTCAGTTCCTGCTCAAGACTATTTACCATTGAATAATGGTCCACGCTTTGTAGGGTGGATATTTCGTTTTGATATTTGGCGATTTCAGATTTCAAAAAGTTGATGGTTTGCTGTAATTGAAGTGGGTCTTTACTTTTCACGCTATCAATCTCCAAATGGATCCCTCCTATCAAGTCATATTTTTCAGTAAGCTTATAATCTCTTGGAAATCTTTTTCCTTTTCATGTACGAGCTGATTTATTTTTTCTGCAGCTTTTCTCTCTTCTTCTTCATTGGCAGGATATGATGTTTCATATTTATTGTTTGATAATAAGTAAGCCATTAATAAATTGAGTGAACTTTTTTCCGGAAATTTAAAGCTGTTAGTATTTTCCTGTACTTCATCTTTTACCGGTGAAAAATTCTCTTTCATAAAATGCTTTAGGATTTTATCAAATGTTAGTACTTCCGATTCTTCTCGTTTATCTTCAAATTCGTTTATAATGTTTCCTCCTGTTCCAAATAAATAACATTTAAAGCTGTACATTTACATACATCCGCTTAATAACAACATTCAGGTAACTGATCTTGGAAATATGGTAAGAGCCTAGACATAAACTCTCTTGATCTAATTGATGGAATATATTAAAAGTGGAAGTTATTCGTTGAATTCTTTTATTCGTGGATATAATTTTGGGTTTGATTTTCCAGCGCAATTAATTGTATTTCAAAAGGATTGGAGCTTTTAGGCACTGGAAATGCTGCCGTCTTACAAATGATTTTTATTTGCTTATGTAAGCAAAATAAAGAAAGGGCATTTTACCCTTTCTTCACTGTATGATGATTAAGTTATTGGTAATACTGCGATATGTAAAAACGCTATATTTAAATTTAAAATATAGCGCTTTGTAATGTGAGCATTATAGAACAAGCCCCTAGATCCACCTCTTAATCATTGACGGGCATCATTTCGGTCATCTGCTCTGATTTGGCCATTGCGACTACTGGACAATATTGATAATACCCTTCCGCCACTTTCATTGAACCGGCAAGAATCATCATACGACCAACTGTACATTGAGGTTTATGAGCAATTCTCCCGACACCGAATGCGGTCATAGCAACACCGCACATCATACGGATAAAAGCGTTTGTTTCAGAAATATTTGGGGTCAGCAATTATGTTTCCTCCTTTTTTTAGAAAATTTAAAAATTATTTTGGAAACACTTTGCTTTATGAAAGTGCTATGTTACGATTAATTCACCAAAAGGAATATTGTAGCAATTGCCTACATAAAGCAAAATATATTGAACTAAGTATGTGTTTTTCTTTTAAATCGATACGCATTTAATCTAGCTTCAGCAGCTGTTAAAGACAATTGCTGAAGCTACTTGAATCGCAGCAGGATATTTTTTAGAGCTGGTTTAGCATCTTGGAAAAGTTATAAGCGTCTTTATATTAGGTGTAAAAATTGAAAGGAGTGCAGAAAATGCCGAAAATTAGTTGGAAGTTAAGTAATATAAGAGAGCAAGTTAGTATCATTGACGGGCATGCTGCTCCGAATATAGTTTTAAAAAATGCTAAATACTTACATAGTATGATGAAAAGTTGGGCAACAGGTAACATCTGGATATCCAATGATCGCATCGTATATGTTGGTAAGGAAATGCCTGCAAATATAGAAGGGACAGAGGTTGTTGATTTGGCAAGGAAAGTAGTAGTACCAGGTTATATTGAGCCGCACGTACATCCTTTCCAATTGTACAATCCCCACAGTTTCGCAGAGTTTAGTGCACAGACCGGCACGACTACATTTATTTCAGACAATATGACACTTGTTTCATTGATGAAAAATAAGAAAGCGTTTTCTTTTATGGATGAGCTTGCTAAATTGCCATTTTCATTTTACTGGTGGAGTCGTTTCGATTCCCAAACTGAACTTGAAAATGAGAGGGAACTTTACTCAAATGCCTCGGTCTTGGAGTGGCTTGACCGTCATGACGTATTGCTTGGCGGAGAACTGACAGGATGGCCTCGTCTGATGCGCGGGGATGATCAGATGCTTTACTGGATTCAGGCAGCTAAGCATAAGGGGAAAAAAATCGAAGGACATTTACCGGGAGCATCCGAAAAAACGTTGGCTAAAATGCGTTTACTAGGAGTCGATGGTGACCATGAATCTATGACAATTGAAGATATTGAAGCGCGTATACTGCATGGCTATGCTGTTACACTTCGCTATTCATCGATTCGCCCGGATTTGCCTCATTTATTAAAAGCGGTTGTCGATAAAGGCTATGAAATATTCGATCATTTAATGATGACAACAGATGGCTCCACACCGAGTTTCCATGAAGATGGTGTGATGGATAAATGTATTCGGGCAGCCCTTGAAGCAGGTGTGCGCCCAGTTGATGCTTATAATATGGCAAGCTTTAATGTTGCGAGATATTATAATATGACCAATTTGCATGGGTTACTTGCTACAGGTCGTTATGCAAATATTAATATTTTGGCGGACGAACATTCGCCGACACCTGAAGCAGTAATTTCAAAAGGAGTATGGCTAAAACGCGACAATACAGATTTGAAAGCATTTCCGGAAGTTGACTTATCCCTATTCGGTGATCTGAAAATCGATTTTGATTTGCACGAAGGAGATTTTCAATTTTCGATGCCGATTGGCGTTGAAATGGTGAATGATGTTATTACGAAGCCGTATAGTATAAAAAATTTCGGTCATTATCAACATACATTATCTACAGACCATGATGAAAGCTATTTAATGCTTGTCGACCGCAATGGAAAATGGCGTATTAATACGATGATTAAAGGATTTGCGACACATGTAAAAGGCTTTGCCTCATCGTATTCCAATACTGGAGATATTATTTTAATAGGAAAATCGGTGCAGGATATGCAGTACGCTTTTCAAGAATTGAAGAAAATGAATGGCGGGATTGTACTTGTAGAGGATGATCAAATTGTGACAAGTATTCCTTTAACTTTGGCCGGCTCTATTTATGATGGAACCGTTGATGAAGTAATTCCGCTTGAGCTAGCATTGAAGAGTGCTTTGAAAAAACGTGGATATCACCATACAGATGCAATTTACACATTGCTGTTTTTACAATCGACACATTTACCGTATATTCGAATTACGACACGTGGGATTTTTGATGTCATGAAAAATAAGGTTATGCTACCTGCTGTAATGCGATAAACCAGAAAAAACGAGAGGAGTAGCACGATGAAACGCAGTATATTCATGTTAACACTATTAGGCATAACCTTAGCGACAGGTTGTTCAGATAAAGAACAAACAGAGGAGCCTGCTGTAGAGATAGAAGAAAACGAAGTAGAGAAAGATATTATTGTAGCGGAGGCTGAAGAAGTACTGCCCTTTGTAACGCCGTTTACAGGGGAACGAGTGGCAGAGGAAGTGACGATGCGCCCAATACTGGCCACAATCAATAACCATCCGCAAGCACGCCCGCAATCCGGACTTGCACAGGCGGATGTCGTGTATGAAATGCTGGCGGAAGGTGATGTAACACGCTTTTTAGCTCTTTATCAGTCAGAACTTCCTGAATCTATCGGACCGATCCGCAGTGCACGTTCATACTTTATTGATATTGCAAAAGGGCTGGACGCATTTTATATTGCGCATGGCTATAGTCCAGAAGCAAAATCGATGCTTTCACAAAGAGTAGTCGATAATATTAATGGAATGCACTATGATGGTACTTTCTTTAAACGTTCATCGACACGGGTTGCTCCTCACAATTCTTATATTTCGGGCGAAAATGTAAAGGCTGGTGCTGAAAAAGTAGGGACTTCACTACTTTATCAGAAAAAAGTGTCCTACCCATTTTATGAAGCCGAAGATAATGTTAAAATAGGAACAACAGCTAATGAAATATCGATGAAATACAATAATAGCGGTTCATTTAATAGTCAGTATGTATACAATGCCGAAACGAATCAGTACAAGCGTTATTCTGCAAATGTAGAAACAGTCGATTACGAGACAAATGAATCCATCGAATTAGCTAATATTTTATTTTTTGAAATGCCTCATCAAATTGTAGATAATGCCGGTCGACGCGAGATTACAATTACTGGTGGCGGCAATGCGTATGTAGCTCAAGCAGGGACGATACGTGAAGTGAAATGGAAAAATGCAGATGGCCTGCTGGTGGCAGTCGAAGAAGATGGAACGGAAGTAAAATTAGTTCAAGGAAAGACATGGATACATTTCGTACCAACATCTCCAGGTCTAGCGGCTTCTGTTATATATTCAGAGTAGAGAGGAAATGGTGGGCACATGCAAATTGAAAAAATTCGCGGTCATCAAACAGATCAGTTGTTTAAAGCAGTCCTAGAGTTAAAGGATATTGAGGAATGCTATAAATTTTTCGATGATTTGTGCACAATTAGTGAAATTCAATCATTGGCACAGCGATTTGAAGTTGCACATTTATTACGTTTGAAAAAAACGTATGAAACAATTAAAAAAGAAACGGGTGCTTCAACAGCAACAATTTCCCGTGTACGCCGTTGCTTTGATTACGGGAATGACACTTATGATGAAATGCTGGGCCGTCTTTATCCAGACGAAAAGCCATTTACGTCAAAGTAATGAAGCGCCAATGCGCCCAATCATAAATACATGAGCAAGCTTAAAAGACTGAGCAGATTTATCCGCTCAGTCTTTTAATATTTCAACGAATTTCGTTATACTAAGAGATGGTCAATAAAAACAAAGATAATGGAAAGTTCAATATAAAAATTTTGAGAATAGGTGGATATATTCATGGAATATTTAAACTGGAGACATGTATTTAAACTGGACCCTGCTAAGGAAATTACGGATGAGGCACTAGAGCAGATTTGTGAATCGGGAACGGATGTTATTTTAGTAGGTGGGACAGATGATGTGACGTTGGATGGCGTTCTGGATCTGCTCGTCCGTGTACGTCGTTTTTCAGTACCGATTGCGCTGGAAATTTCAAACGTTGATAGCATTACACCAGGATATGATTATTACTTCATTCCGTCGGTGTTGAATAGCCGTGATACAAAATGGGTGAAAGATTTGCATCATGAAGCGATTAAAGAATATGGCGATGTACTAATTTGGGAAGAGCTCGTAGCGGAGGGCTATTGTGTACTGAATCCGGATTGTAAAGTAGCGCAAGTAACAAATGCGAAAACGGATTTGACGGTGGAAGATGTAGTGGCCTATGCACGAATGGCGGAAAACTACTTTAAATTGCCGATTTTTTATTTGGAGTACAGCGGTGCATATGGTGATATCGAAATGGTCAAAGCAACAGCCGAAGTTTTAAATGAAACAAAGCTCTTTTATGGAGGCGGCATTACGTCCGTAGAACAGGCGAAAGAAATGGCTGCATATGCCAATACCGTAGTTGTCGGAAATATTATTTATGATGATTTAAAAGCGGCATTAAAAACCGTACAAGCAGTGAAAAGTGTTATATAATAGGAACAAATGTTCTTTAGATAGGAAGGTGCAATATGGAGCATATAGCAAAAAATTTAGTAGCGGGAATGAATCCACAGCAAGCTGAAGCGGTGAAAACAACAGAAGGCCCGCTCCTAATTATGGCAGGGGCCGGCTCTGGGAAAACAAGGGTACTGACTCACCGTATCGCCTATTTAGTCGTTGAGCGTGAAGTATACCCTTCAAAAATTTTGGCCATTACATTTACAAATAAAGCTGCCCGTGAAATGCGTGAGAGAATTGACGGGATATTAGGGAACGGGACAACGGAAAGCATGTGGGTATCCACATTCCACTCAATGTGTGTACGCATTTTGCGACGCAATATTGACCGGATAGGCTATTCGAAAAGCTTCTCAATTTTAGATAGTTCAGATCAGCTGACGGTTATAAAAAATATATTGAAGCAGGATAATATAGATCCTAAAAAATATGACCCGCGTGCAATCTTAAACACGATCAGTTCTGCAAAAAACGAGTGCATTACTGTGGATGGGTTTGAAGAGAATATGAATCCGCATAATCCTTTTGAAAAGATTGTCGCAGAGGTATATAAAGGCTATCAGAAACGATTAAGACAAAATCAAAGTCTCGATTTTGACGATTTAATTATGCTGACAATCCGTCTATTTAAAGAAGCGCCGGATGTGCTTGAGTTTTATCAAAACAAATTCCAGTACATTCATGTTGATGAGTATCAAGATACGAACAAATCTCAATATTTGCTCGTGCAATTATTGGCGAAGAAATTCCGTAATATTTGTGTTGTCGGGGATTCGGACCAATCGATCTATCGTTGGCGAGGTGCTGATATTTCGAATATATTATCATTCGAAAAAGATTACAAAGAAGCAAAGGTGATTATGCTTGAGCAAAACTACCGTTCCACAAAACGTATTTTACAAGCGGCAAACAGCGTAATTGAAAAGAATAAAGACCGCTATAAAAAAGTACTGAGAACAGAAAATCCGGAAGGCGAAATGATCCAGCTTTACAAAGCGGGAAATGAGCAGGATGAAGCACAATATGTTGTACGTACGATTCAAAAACTCATGAAGGATGAAGATTACAAGCTGGATGATTTTGCGATTTTATACCGTACAAACGCACAGTCACGTGTGATGGAGGATGTGCTCGTAAAATCGAATATGAACTACCAGATTGTTGGCGGTACAAAGTTCTATGATCGAAAAGAAATTAAAGATTTACTCGCTTACTTACGTTTAATTGCAAACAATGATGATGACCTGTCATTGGCGAGAATTATCAATGAACCAAAACGTGCGATTGGTGCGACTTCATTTGATAAAATGCTTGTCTATGCAATGGAGCGCGACCGATCAATCTTTGATGCGATGGGTGAGCTTGTATTTATGGGGCTTTCAGGCAAAGCAGCCACTTCAGCTGAAAATTTCTACAATATGATTCGTTCATTGAGTGATCGACAGCAGGAATTATCGGTTACAGAGATTGTGGAAGAAGTGCTTGAAAAATCAGGATACCGCCAAATGCTGAAAGCGGAAAAGTCGATTGAAGCAGAAAGCCGCTTGGAAAATATCGAAGAATTTTTAACAGTAACCCAGGCTTTTGAAGCGCGCAGTGAAGACCAGTCATTAGTAGCGTTTTTAACGGACCTGGCACTTATTGCAGATATTGATTCTTTAGATGAAGAAGAAAAAGCGAAAGGTACGATTATTTTAATGACGATGCATGCCGCAAAAGGGCTGGAGTTCCCTGTTGTGTTCATTATCGGGATGGAGGAAAATATATTCCCGCATTCACGTTCCTTGGAAAGTGAAGATGAAATGGCCGAAGAACGGCGCTTGATGTATGTCGGCGCAACTCGGGCAGAGCAGCGTCTATACTTGTCTTGTGCGGGTTCTCGTACAATTTTTGGTCGTACAGGATACAATGCCCCATCACGTTTTTTACGCGAAATTGATGAAAATGTGTTAGAGCAAGTTTCAAAAGCAAATACTACATCATATCGTGATGATTCACTGCCATTTAAATCGAACCGTTATGACCGTATGCCGAAGCGTTCATTAGGAAGCGTGCAGGCACCTGCTTCCCAAACATCACGACTTAATTCTACAGGCGGGGATAAGTTTGACTGGAAAGTAGGCGACAAAGCAGCCCATGGTAAATGGGGCGTCGGTATGGTCGTAAGTGTAAAAGGTGAAGGGGACGGCATGGAACTGGATATCGCTTTCCCATCACCGACTGGAATAAAACGTCTGCTAGCGAAATTTGCACCGATTACGAAAGCTTAGGAGGAACATTTGATGAATGAAATAGAACAAAGAATTGCGGAATTAAACAAGCTTCTTCATGAGTATGGCTATGCGTATTATGTACTGGATAAACCGGTAGTAGAAGATAGTGTATATGATCAGCTTTTACATGAACTTATCGCATTAGAAGAAGCAAATCCGGAATTTATTTATCCTGATTCTCCTACTCAGCGTGTCGGTGGCATGGTATTGGAAGGCTTTAAAAAGGTAACGCATGAAACAGCAATGCTTAGTTTATCGAATGCCTTCAATGAAGAAGATTTGCGTGATTTTGACCGGAAAATCGAGCAGGCAATCGGTAAAAATTACTCCTATGTATGTGAACTGAAAATTGATGGTTTGGCCATATCTTTACGCTATGAAAACGGGGTTTTTGTACAAGGCGCTACGCGTGGTGACGGAACGGTTGGTGAAGATATTACAGCCAATCTGAAGACAATCCGTGCCATTCCTTTACGTTTAAATGAACCAGTAACATTAGAAGTGCGCGGCGAAGCCTATATGCCGAAAAAATCTTTCGAGAAACTGAACGAACGTCGAGCTGAAAATGGCGAAGAGCTATTTGCAAACCCTCGAAATGCGGCAGCAGGATCGTTGCGTCAATTAGACCCAAAAATTGCGGCAAGCCGAAATTTATCGACTTTTATATATGCAGTTGGCGGGGATGGAGAAAGCTATGGAATCGACGGTCATTGGGAAATGCTCAAGTATTTGGAGGAGCTAGGTTTTCCATCAAATAAAGAGCGTGAGTATTGCGAAACTATTGAGGACGTTTTGGCGTTTATAGAAAAGTGGACAGAAGCGCGCCCAAATTTATCGTATGAAATTGATGGTATCGTCATTAAAGTGAATCGCTATGCCCACCAAGATGAGCTTGGCTTTACGGCAAAATCGCCGCGTTGGGCAATTGCCTACAAATTCCCGGCTGAAGAAGTGATAACAAAATTACTGGATATCGAACTGACGGTAGGTCGTACGGGCGTTATTACTCCGACAGCGATTTTAACACCGGTACTTGTAGCGGGAACTACTGTGAGCCGTGCATCATTGCACAATGAAGACCTGATTCGTGAAAAGGACATTCGAATCGATGATACGGTCATTGTGCGGAAAGCGGGGGATATTATTCCGCAAATTGTGGGGGTTGTTCTGGAACAGCGCCCGGATGACGCAGTACCATATAAAATGCCGACACATTGTCCCGCATGTGATGAAGAAGTTGTACGCATTGATACTGATGTAGCATTGCGCTGCGTGAATCCACAATGTCCTGCACAAATTGCGGAAGGTGTGAAGCATTTCGTTTCCCGCAATGCGATGAATATCGACGGTCTTGGCGAGAAGGTAGTAGAACAGCTGCTGAGAGAAGGCTATATTCAAGATGTAGCAGGACTATATGAACTGACAGTAGAACAACTGATCAACCTGGAGCGAATGGGGCAAAAATCGGCGACAAATTTAGTTGAAGCACTTATTCAGTCAAAGGGCAATTCGCTGGAACGACTATTATTCGGTCTTGGCATTCGCCATGTTGGTGAAAAAGCAGCTAAGATTTTGGCAGCACATTTTGAAACAATCGATGCATTAATGGTTGCCACTGAAGAAGATTTGAAAGATATTCATGAAATTGGCGATAAAATGGCCGAATCGATTGTCGCGTATTTTGCAAACGAGCAAGTACAACAATTAATCGAACGCCTAAAAGGATTTGGCTTAAATATGAGCTATAAAGGCAAGAAAATTGTCGTGGAAGCAGGGGCAAATCCTTTTGCTGGTAAAACAATTGTACTGACAGGCAAATTACAGCAATTGACACGTAACGAAGCAAAGGCGAAAATAGAACAGTTAGGTGGTACGGTTGCAGGGAGTGTCAGTAAAAAAACAGACCTTGTAATTGTCGGAGAAGATGCAGGCTCGAAGCTAGAAAAGGCACAAAGCTTAGGCATTGAAATTTGGGATGAAGTGCGCCTAATCGAACAATTAATATAGTAAAGGGGACTTGCTCTCATGAAACGTTATCGCTGGATACCTGCGATAATTGTAGCGGCGATGTTGTCAGCGTGTGCGCCAAACCTCACACCTGATACTGAACTGACGCAAGAATCAGATACAGAACAAGCTGTGGAAACAACAATTATCCCGAATATGCAAATAAACGATAAATTTTATCGTACATTGATTCCATATAAGGAAAGTGCAAGCCGTGGTTTAGTTGTTTCCAATATTTATACGAAGTACGATATGAAGGAAGTCGAAACAGGCTTAATGCGTATTTCGCAAAATCATTTTGATACGGAAAACTATTACTTCCAGGAAGGTCAGTATTTAGATGAAGAAACATTGAAATACTGGCTGGCCCGTCCAAATCAAACTGAAGATAAAGGACCGGAGTACCAAGGTCTAAACCCATCAAGTGTGGATGAGGCGACAGGCAAGGAAATGGATCCGACTGTAAAAGCGACAGAAGCGCCAGTTTATTTGGCACATATTGTGGAACAAAATTATTTAACAAAAACCGATGAGAACAAAGTAAAGCTGGCTGGTGTTTCAATCGGTTTAGCATTAAATTCAGTTTACTATTATCAAAAAGAGCAGTATGGAGAATTTTTTGAAGAGAAAATTCCGGATGCAAAAATAGATGCAGAAGGTAAAAAAATAGCGCAGGAAGTGATCAATCGATTGCGTGCCCGTCCGGAACTGGCAGATGTTCCAATCGTCATTGCTCTATTTAAACAAGCTGAAAGAAATGCAATTGTGCCGGGAACGTATACGGATTATAATTTTGCGGATAAAGGAAAGACAGAATTGGGTGAATGGAAGGTAATCGATGAAAAATACGTTACTTTCCCGATGAGTTCACCGGATGATGTATATCGTGACCTGAATACGAATTTCCAAAACTTCAAACAAGATGTCGACAAGTATTTCTCAAACTTCACGAGCGTGTTTGCGACTGGCTTTTACCAGAACAAAAAGGTCCAGAAGCTTGATATCGAAATTCCGATCCAGTTTTACGGAACAGCTGAAATTACAGGATTTACCCAGTATTTGACCGGTTTAATGCTTAATCATTTACCACTTGACCTGTATATTTCGGTGAGCATTACCTCTGTTAACGGACCCGAAGTACTGATTATTAAAGAACCAAATGAAGATGAACCTTTTATTCATATTTATGAGTAAAATCTTTCGAAAAATACCATACTTTTACGAGTGTGGTATTTTCTTTTTGTAAAAGAAATCTACTTCATTACGTTAATGCGTTAATTTGGCGAAAAAACGTCATAAGTGGGGGATTGTTTGCTGGATTTTTTCCTAAAGCGGAGATTTTTACATGGAAAAATGTTATCATTATGGGCATGGTTTATGTAGAATCAGCGGGTATCCAAAACAATCACTGACTCCACATATAGACCCGGCGGATGATCCGGATTTTGCCGAGGTATATTTGATTCGATAACTTGGAGGTGTAACAAATGGCAAAAATTTCGAAAGAAGAAGTAAAACACGTAGCACACTTAGCTCGCCTTGCTATTACAGAAGAGGAAGCAGAGAAATTTGCTGAACAACTAGGGAAAATTACTGATTTCGCAGAGCAGTTAAATGAATTAGATACAACAAATGTAGAACCGACTTCACATGTTTTACCTTTAGTGAACGTACTTCGTGAGGACGTAGCAAAAGAAGGCTTACCTCTTGAAAAAGTAATGCTGAACGTAAAAGAACAAGAAGCAGGTCAAATTAAAGTACCATCAATTATGGAGTAATAGGAGGAACCACTCGCATGACAGTATTTGAGCGCACATCAGCACAATTGCAAGAGAGCTTAAAGTCGGGTGAACTAACAATTGCGGATTTAACAAACGAAGCGTTTGACCGCATTGAAAAGTTGGACGGCGATGTACAAGCTTTCTTAGCATTAAATAAAGAACAAGCAACTGCAAAAGCAGCTGAATTAGATCAAGTTCCTTTTGAGGAGCGCGGTCCATTATTCGGTATGCCGATTGGTGTAAAGGATAATATCGTAACAGAAGGATTGGAAACAACTTGTGCTTCTAAAATTCTGGAAGGTTTTATGCCAATTTACGATGCAACAATCGTAAAAAAATTACGTGATGCAGGCATGATCACAGTCGGTAAATTGAATATGGATGAATTCGCAATGGGTTCTTCAAATGAAAACTCGGCTTATAAAACAACTAAAAACCCATGGAACCTTTCGCATGTGCCAGGTGGTTCTTCAGGTGCATCTGCAGCTGCAGTTGCAGCGGGTGAAGTACCATTTTCACTAGGTTCTGATACGGGTGGATCAATCCGTCAACCAGCAGCCTACTGTGGTGTTGTAGGAATGAAACCTACATATGGTCGTGTATCACGTTTTGGTTTAGTTGCATTCGCATCTTCTTTAGACCAAATCGGACCAATTACACGCAATGTAAAAGACAATGCATTATTACTTGAAGCAATCTCAGGTGTAGACGAAATGGATTCTACTTCTGCGGATGTGCCTGTACCAAACTATGCAGCCGCTTTAGACGGTAATATTAAAGGCTTAAAAATTGCTGTACCAAAAGAATTCCTAGGTGAAGGCGTTGGCGAAGCAGCAAAACAGTCGGTTCTTGATGCATTGGAAGTATTAAAAGGGTTAGGTGCTACAGTAGAAGAGGTATCATTACCACACTCTAAATACGCGTTAGCAGCTTATTACATCCTTTCTTCATCAGAAGCATCTTCAAACCTTTCACGTTTCGATGGTATTCGTTACGGCTACCGTTCAGAAAACGCGAAAAACTTATTAGAGCTGTACAAACAATCTCGTGCTGAAGGTTTCGGCGATGAGGTAAAACGTCGTATTATGCTTGGAACATATTCATTATCAGCTGGTACGTATGATGCTTACTATAAAAAAGCACAACAAGCACGTACTTTAATCAAAGCTGATTATGACAAAGTGTTCGAAAACTATGATGTAATCATCGGGCCAACTGCACCAACACCAGCATTCGCTATTGGTGCAAACATTGACGACCCAATGACAATGTACGCAAACGATATTTTAACAATTCCAATCAACTTAGCAGGTGTACCGGCAATTTCAGTTCCATGCGGTTTTGAAAACGGATTACCATTAGGTTTACAAATTATCGGTAAGCATTTCGATGAAGAAACACTTTACCGTGTGGCATATGCTTATGAGCAACAAACAGATTTCGCTAAACAAACTCCAGCATTATGGGAGGTAAAATAAAATGAACTTTGAAACAGTCATTGGCTTAGAGATTCACGTTGAGTTAAAAACAAACTCAAAAATCTTCTCTAGCAGTCCAAACCACTTTGGTGCGGAACCAAACACAAATACAACAGTAATCGACCTTGGTTATCCAGGTGTTTTACCAGTATTAAATAAACAAGTAGTAGATTACGCTATGCGTGCTTCTTTAGCATTAAACATGGAAATCGAACAGGAAACTAAGTTCGACCGTAAAAACTACTTCTATCCGGACAATCCGAAAGCTTACCAAATTTCACAATTTGATAAGCCAATCGGTAAAAACGGTTGGGTAGAAATCGAAATTCCAGCTAAAGGTGATACTCCAGGCTACAAAAAGAAAATCGGTATTACACGTCTTCACATGGAAGAAGATGCAGGTAAATTAACGCATGCTGATGGCTATTCTTTAGTGGACTTAAACCGTCAAGGTACGCCATTAGTAGAAATCGTTTCTGAGCCGGATATCCGCACGCCAGACGAAGCGTATGCTTATCTTGAAAAAGTAAAATCAATCATCCAATATACAGGCGTTTCTGACGTACGTATGGAGGAAGGTTCTCTGCGTTGTGATGCGAACATTTCAATCCGTCCATACGGTCAAGAAGAGTTCGGTACGAAAACGGAGCTTAAAAACTTAAACTCATTCAACTTTGTACGTCGTGGTTTAGAGCACGAAGAAATCCGCCAAGCAGAAGTATTAATGGCTGGTGGCGTTATTGAGCAGGAAACACGCCGTTTTGATGAGAAAACAGGTAAAACAATTCTTATGCGTGTTAAAGAAGGCACAGATGATTACCGTTACTTCCCAGAGCCGGACTTAGTGCGTCTTTCAATTTCTGATGAATGGGTAGAGCGCGTACGTAACGAGATTCCAGAATTACCGGATGCTCGTAAAGCACGTTATGTTTCTGAATTAGGCTTAAATGATTATGATGCAAACGTACTTGTAGTAAACAAAGAGATTTCAGATTTCTTTGATGCAACTGTAAACGCAGGTGCTGATGCGAAATTATCAGCTAACTGGTTAATGGGTGATATTTCTGCATACTTAAATGCAGAACAAAAAGAGCTGAAAAATACAGCTCTAACACCGGAAAACTTGGCTGGTATGGTGAAATTAATTTCGGACGGTACAATTTCTTCTAAAATCGCGAAAAAAGTATTCACTGAGTTAGTAACGAATGGTGGAGACGCTGCGAAAATTGTGAAGGAAAAAGGCTTAGTTCAAATTTCTGATCCGGAAGTAATCCGTGGTTTCGTAACAACTGTTCTTGATAATGATGCAAAATCAGTAGAAGACTTCAAAGCTGGTAAAGACCGTGCGATTAAAGCACTTCTTGGCCAAATTATGAAAGCTTCTAAAGGTCAGGCAAACCCACAATTAACAAACCAAATCTTAATGGAAGAAATTAATAAACGTTAATTTTTTTCTAAGAAGAGGGTAGGACATAACCCAAAAATGCTATTTTTCTCTTAGAGAAAAATAGCATTTTATTATTGATCGTTAAAAAATTTCCGTTTCTCCTTAACCAATTATTATTCTACTTCTTTCCCAACCTCTTTATTTTGTTCTAAAAGGAATTTTCTTGAAAAATGATAAGGGTAGGCTAATAATGGGAAATGTATAAGATGCGGTAGAGGGGGGAAATGTTCATGGAAAAAACATGGTGTATTGGACCACTTCAAATTGTCCGGGAACAGCGGATAGAGGATGACTGTTACGCTGTAATTGAAGGTGGAAAAATAGTTCAGTTTTGCAAAAGTGGTGAATTACCTGAACAGGTCGAACTGGTAGAAACAAAGACAGCTTATAAAATGATGCCGGGGATGATTGATCAGCATATTCACGGAATATCCGGTGCTGATGTAATGGACGGAGAGGAAAGCAGTCTAAATACGATCAGTACGGCACTTGCAAAACACGGGGTGACAACCTTTTTAGCGACAACGATGACTGCGGAAGAAAATCAAATCAAGCGTGTTGTACAAGCGATTGCGAATATGAAAAACAATGTAAAAGGTGCAAAAATTGCTGGCATACATTTAGAAGGTCCTTTCATTAACCCGATTCAAAAAGGGGCACAGTCCGATCAGTTTATTATAAAACCTTCTGTAGACAAATTTGACCATCTAAACAGGTCTGCCCAATACGAAATTAAGCTTGTTACACTAGCGGCAGAGCAAGATAAAGGCCATAAGCTTGCAACGTACTTAAAACATAACGACATTGTAGTATCCATTGGTCACTCAGATGCGACCTATGCTGAGACAAAGGCATTATTGGGACAACAGCTTATTCAGAATGCCACTCATTTTTGTAATGGAATGAGGCCGATCCATCACCGGGAGCCCGGCTTGCAGGTTGCATTAATGCAAAGTGAGTGTATGCTGGAAATTATTGCTGACGGATTTCATATTCATCCGGACATGATTCGCTTTATTTACGACACGATTGGTGAAGACCGAATGATATTAATATCAGACAGTATGCGCGCAACCGGATTAACAGACGGTATTTATGATTTAGGTGGACAACAAGTCCGGGTAGAAGATGGCTTATGTAAATTAGTCGGGAGTGACGCGCTTGCTGGAAGTACGCTGAATTTAAACAAGGCCAGAAAAAATATGAAAGACTGGATCGGATTATCAGATGTGACACTAGCTAAGCTGACTGCAACTAACAGTGCAAAGCTGTTAGGGTTGTTTGAAAATAAAGGGTCAATTGAAATTGGTAAAGATGCTGACTTTTATATAGTTAACGAAAACGAAGAAGTTGTATTAACTGTTTCAGAAGGAAATATAATTTACGAAAATAGCAATTTTAAAAGGAGGGATTGAAGTGAATTTCCTAAAAGGGGACGCTGTGCGCCTTAATCCGCAGCTGAAAGGGAGTTTCTTTAAACTGGCAAATGATACTTTTGGTTTGGATTTTAGACAATGGGATGAGCTAGGGTATTGGAACGATTCATATTGTCCTTATGTATTGGAAGCAGAAGGTGAGATAGTAGCCAATGTTTCTACCAGTCATGGAACGATGATTTTGGATGGTAGGCAGTATAAAGCAGTTCAAATTGGAACTGTTATGACAAATCCAACATTCCAAGGAAAAGGATTATCGCGTCAGCTTATGGAAAAGGTTATGGAAGATCATGTGGATGCAAATATCATATACTTGTTTGCAAACAAAACAGTATTGGACTTTTATCCGAAGTTTGGTTTTGAAACTCGGACGCAATCTATATTTACTGTGGATAAAAAAGACATTGAACCGGTTTATACAGAAGTAAAGAAAGTTAACTTGGAAGATAAACCGACAAGAAACATATTTTATGAAACAACTGTGTTTAGAAAACCTGTTAGTCAGAAAATGAGTATGGTTCAAAATGAAAATATTGTGATGTTCCATGCATTGACCCAATACCAAGATTGTATTTACTATGTGCCAAACTTTCAGGCATTTGTCATTTTAAATGAAACAGCCCAACATGCGGAGTTAATTGATGTGATTTCTAAAGAGCCGGTTAATATACAGGGAATACTCGGTTGTTTACCAATTCAATCTGAACAGATCAGGCTGTGCTTTACCCCGGATGATATAAAGCTTCCTGTCGCGCAAGATGTGTTTATAGATGATGGGGCAATGTTTGTAAAAAATCAAAAAGAAATTGTGTATCCTAATAATTTGCTTTATCCATATAGTGGATTGGCATAAAAAATGGAGGTCCGTGATAAATACTACGGGCCTCCACATTGCGGTTACTTTAATAATTTCGAAATAATATTTAAAAGCCGATTTTTCGCTTCACGGGCAATAGGTATTTCTTCTAAATCAAATCCGTGTGTACACCCTTGATAAATATCAAATTGGACTTGTACACGGGCTTGCTGTAGCTTATCCACAAACTCACATACTTCCTCGTAAAATAAATCGTGAGTTCCGATAAATGTATAAACAGGCGGAAGTCCTTCAACATTCGCATAAAAAGGCGATGCGTATGGAGAAATATTGTCGGTACCCGGTAAATAAGCACGCCAACTTTTTTTGTTTTTTTCTGCATTCCATATAGCAGGTGAAGTAAACTTTTTATGAAATGGCCTTTCTTTTGCATCCAGCATCGGGTACAACGGTAAAACCGCTGCTATTTTTGGGCCTATTTCATCTCGTGATTTTAAAGCAATGGCCAATGCCAAATTTCCCCCGGCACTGCCACCACTTATAATTATTTTCATTGGATCTATATTCAGACTACTTGCATGTTCACTAATCCACTTTAACAGCTCATACCCGTCTTCTAAAGCAGCAGGATAAGGATTTTCCGGAGCGAGACGATATTGCGGGATGAACACTACCGCTTGGAAGTGTTGTACAAAATCTGTTACATAAGGTAAGCTGTCATCCGGACTGCCGAACACCATACCCCCGCCATGAAACCAAATAAAGCCTGGCATATTTTGTACTGCATTCTTCGGCTGTATACGGATGATTCGTATATTTCCTATCATCATTTCTTCGATTGAGCAATTTTCAAGTTGGTAATTTTGCTCTGAAAAATGGACAAATGATCTGTTCATGATCAGCTGCTCGAATGTACGAGAATTTTTTAATTTACGATTAATACTTTCAAATAGTTCAGGGTGCAGTCCGTTCATCATGTTACAGCCTCCGATACTTTCCCTTGTTCAATTTTCTTAAAGGAACGAAGCGAGAATTTCATCACGAACAAACTAACCACACTTCCGGCAAATAAAGGGATTGCACCTGGCATAATGTTGAAAATGCCATAGATCAATACGATACTTAACGCATTTAAAATGACTGTGAAAGGCGAAGTAATCGTAAATAAAAATGCTTGTTTTATCATTGGCAAAAATGCTAGATCAAAATGGACGTATACAGGAAAGAAGAAAAACAACGTACCAAAAATGATAAAGGCAATGATGAAAGTTGGAATAAGAAGAATCGATAAAGAGTCAAACATATAAATAGCATAAAAGTCGATTGCTAAAATGAGCACGATAATATAGCTAATCACCGCATACCCATTTCCTCTAACCCACTCATTTTTATACACTTCCCAAAATGTTCGAGTAATCGGCTTATCAATATCGAGCAGAAATTGTCTTGTAATCGTAAATAATGCAATCGTCGCTGGAAACAGACCGAAAGCGAAAAGTCCGATCGCAGAAAAAAACAGCCATAGAAAGTTCAAGTAAATTATTTTTAATAGCTTAACACCAAAACTGTAAAAGCCGTCCCAAAATGTCATAATGATCCCCCCCTTGCTATTATTATAAATTAAATAAGTCTGAAAAATTGTACAATTTAAATTAAGGACTTTTAATGGACTTGAGTTCCTCCTCGTTTTTTTGTAGTCTGGAAAAAATAGCTATTTTGCTATTTTTATACAGAGGGAAAATGAAAAGGGGGATGGGTTATGAGTAATACAATTTTTAAAAAGTTGGGACTGCTATTTTTAGTATTAGTGCTTTCTGTTGTTATGGCTGCATGTAGCGAAGATGAAACGACAACGACAGATGCGAATACCAATTCGGATAATGGAAGCGCTAACACAGATACAGAAGAGTCTTCAGGATTATCAGGTGAAATCACAGTTTGGGCACACCCTTATACAGACGGCTCAACAGGTGAAGGGGATATGTGGAAAACATTTGCATCGGACTTTGAAGCAGAAACAGGGGTTAAAGTAAACTTCGAACAAATTCCTTGGGCAAATCGTGACCAAAAAATCTTAACAGCTTTAGCGGCTGGTCAAGGTCCGGACGTATTCTATGTAATTCCCGACCAGATGCCACAATATGCAGAGCAACAATTAATTTTAGATATATCGCAATATGTTACAGATGAAGAGTTAAGCGGCTTCGTACCGACTGCCATCGAAGCAACAAGCTGGAAAGGCAAACAGTATGGGATGCCAATTTTACAAACGGCAGAGTCTTTAATTTATAACAAAAATATTTTGACGGAATTAGGCGTAGATGAAAACAGCCTTCCGACAACATGGGATGAATTTAAAGCTTTAGCTGAAAAGGCAAAAGCAGCAGGTTATTATGCTTTCTCATATGCAGGTGGAGGTTCTTTAAATAACACGCTTTATCCATTTTTATGGCAAGCTGGCGGTAACGTAATTGATGAAGATAATAACATCTTAATTAACAAGCCTGAAGCAGTTAAGTCATTTGAATTAATTAACGAAATGTATACAAAGGGATGGATTCCTCAAGATTCAATTACGGCGCTTGATCATGACTCACTATACTTCGGCGGAAAATTATTAGCTGTAAATGGTTCTGGGATTTCGGTAAACCGTTTATTAGCTGAGAAGCCATTTGACTTTGTTATTGCTCCTCCATTAAAAGATGCAGAGCAGTTAACTTACGGTACTGTTGGGATGTTTGTAGGTTCGGCGATTTCTAAAAATCCGGAAGCTGCGGCAGAGTTCATGAAGTATGTTACAAACACAGATAACCAACGTACATTCAATAATATTACACAATATATCCCGACACGTGATGAAGCGAAGGATATTTTCGATTCACAACAATACATGGCTCAGTTAGCGGAGTACACACAATATGCGAAGCCAGGTATTATTCATCCAGAAGGCCGTAATATTATGCCTTTAGTTCAAGCGGAAATTCAAGCAATGTTAGAAGGAAAACAATCTCCTCAGGAAGCTGCGGATAAATCGGCAGACGCAATTGATAAGTTAATTAACAAATAATTTAAAAGGAGAGTTTGGTCTAGAAGATCAAACTCTCTCATTACTTCAAGTACAGAAAGGGTGAGGCATGTGACCTCTACAACTTCTAAACAATCACTTAGTGCACGGATAAAAAGAGAGCTAAATAAAAATTTGTTAGTCTATGTCGTGCTCATTCCAGTAATTATTCATTTTATCATTTTTCAAGTATACCCATTTGTTTTAAGTTTTTATTTAACATTTCATGACTGGAAAATTATCGGGGACCCAGAGTTCGTTGGGTTAAAACATTGGAAAAGTCTACTTGATGATGAAATCGCTTGGAAAGCAATATGGAATACTGTTAAGTTTTCCATCTATTATATAGTTCCGACAATGGCACTTGGCCTAATTTTGGCAGTAATCATTAATTCAGGGGTTAAATTTTCAGGGTTTTTCAAAGGGTTGTTTTTCTTGCCTGTTGTTACATCATTCGTAATTATCGCAGGAATTTGGGGATGGCTGTTCCGTGGGACAGAAGATGGCTTTATCAACTATTTAATCGGTTTTGTCGGATTTAACCCGCAGCTGTTTTTATCTAGTTCATCACAGGCACTTCTAGTCTTGGCAGGATTAAGTATTTTTAAAGTAGCGGGTACAACAATGATTTACTATTATGCGGGTTTACAATCCATCGACCGTCAATTGTATGAAGCAGCACGTATCGATGGTGCTAGTCCATGGAAAATCTTCTGGAAAGTTACATTTCCGATGTTAAAGCCTATTCACTTTTACGTGGCGATTACAACAACGATTGGTTCATTCCAAATTTTCGACTCGGCGTTCTTGTTAACGAATGGGGGACCGAACTACTCAACAACAACAATCGTGTATTACTTGTACCATCAAGGATTTACAAGCTTGAATTTAAGCTATGCAGCAGTTTTATCATATGTGTTGTTCTTTATCATTCTAATTATCTCGTTAATACAACGTAAATATATTGGGAAAGATCCAAATTATTATTAAGCTGGTGCGGGAAGGAGCAGATAAATGAAAAAAGTAATCTCTTATACAGCATTAGCAATATTAGCGGTCATTTTTATAATGCCATTCATCATTATGGTGTTCGGGTCATTAAAAGAAGTGAAACAGGCACAGATTGATCCGCTGTTTTGGCTGCCGACCAATCCATCAATCCAAAACTATATAACAATTTTTACAAATGGGATTTTTATACGGTGGATTTGGAACTCTATCGTTATTACTGTCATTCCTGTTATTACACAAATGCTGTTTGCGGCACTACTCGGTTATATATTTGCGAAAAAGCAATTTTGGGGTAAAGAAGCAATTTTTTGGATTTTCATGGCAGTCATCATGATTCCACAACAGTTATTTATTATTCCCAAATATATTATGTTCGCCGATTTTGGATGGATTAATACATATTGGGCATTGATTGTACCGGAATTATGGGCAATTATGGGGGTATTTTTAGTACGACAATTTTTACAGGGGATACCGAAAGATTTGGAAGAGGCCGCTTATATTGACGGTGCAAATGACTGGCAAATCTTCTTCAAGATTATCTTGCCGCTGTCATTTCCGGTAATTGCGACAGTAGGAACTTTTGCTTTTATTTCAAATTGGAATGACTTATTCCAGCCATTAATTTATTTAACAAATGAAAAGATGTTCCCTGTTACAGTTGGTCTTGCCTCGATGCTTGGAAAAGAAGGGAACTTCGGTGTCGAAATGGCAGGAGCAACAATTTCATTTATACCGACATTTTTAATATTTATTTTCTTCCAACGTTATTTTACAGAAGGGATTACAATGTCAGGTATTAAATAGGGGGATTCTATGAAAATAGGTATGATCGGAACAGATTCAACTCATGCATTAGCGTTTAGTGAAAGGCTGAAGAAAAAAGGTCATGAGCTATTCGCCTATCGCGGAGGATCTTCGATTGAATTAAGCAGAAACCGAGTTGACCGAATTTCATGGGAGTTACGTAAAAATGGAATTCCTTTTATTACTACACTACAGGAACTAGAAAACATTTGTGATGCGTTTATCATTACATCGGTTGATGCCTCACAGCATTTGGAGCAATTTGCAGATTTGTCTGCATCTGATAAACCTATATTTATCGATAAACCATTGGCACAAAATTATGAGCAGGCGAGTTCTATTATAGAGCTTGCCAATGAAAAGGGAATACCTTTGATGAGCTGCTCAGCATTACGCTTTGCTGAAGAAATTCAACTGGCAAAATCTCATAAAAGCATCGAGGCAGTGGACATTATAACCCCTCTGCCGATGCTGCAGGAATTCGACTATTCCTACTATGGAATACATGCTGTGGAAATGATCAGTGCGTTAAAAGGAACTTCTGTCAAAGACATAGCTGTTACCTTTAATAATCAGCAACACTTTATTACGTTAACATTTCAAGACGGAACAGTATCTACAATTCGCGGTTACTTACAGCATCATCAAAGTTTTCAGTTTGTAGCACATACACAGCAGCAAAGTGAATGGTTTGAAATTGCTGAAGGAGATATCCGATTTTATGATCATCTGATTGATGCGATAGTGCAATTTTTTATAGAGAGAAAAAGTGCCATTAATCAAACAGACACATTACAAACAATTAAACTATTAGAACAAATAAAGTATGTTGCAAGCAAAAATCACTGATTTTTAATATCTTCTAAAAACTGGATATAGTAGATGCGTTTAGGACGACCGCGGTGGGCTACCTTTTCCTCGCCGATAATATCAACAAGTCCTGCATCTAGCCATTTTAGTAGGATCCGATTTGCACTACGTAACGTAATGTTCAGTGTTTGAGCAAGTTCTTCAGCCGTATAAATAAATTTTTGGTGCTTCATAATACGACCCATTAATTTGGATATATAGGAAGCAGACATACCGGCTTTTTCGGCCCGCTCCAATAATCTTAAATCCGTTATGACCAGCGGGTACTGTTCATAGTTAATAAAAACCGTCGTATCGATCGGACCGATTACACTATTGTCTTCACGCACGATATAACAAAGGTTTGGTCCGTTTTCATTTGCCTGGTAGAGAGCTTGTTTTGCATGACGTCCGGAATCATTTGCATTGATCCCAAAACCGACACCGATTGTGCAGTTGATATGCAGCTCTTCCGTAAAGCGGGAAAGCAGCGGCAAATGTTTGTATCCTAAAGTTTCACGCTCAAATTGTCCACGTGTCGTAATAAAACTATATTGTAATGGATTCAACATGATTAAATGACCATCCATTTGTTGTGTAAACTGCTGCAGTATTTGCTCCACTTTAGACTGTTCTTGTTTAACGATTGATTCAAATTGAATTAAACCATATACAATCTGGCTTTCTTTGTTTTGTCGCCCTTTAGAAGCCAATAGGACCCTTTCGAAAGCAACAATCAATTCTTGTTTTGTCGGAATTAAATAGCGACATTCGATATTGTGCTCACATAATAATTCATAGACAGATGCAATCGTAGTTACAGGGTAGTAGCCAAGTTTAGCATGTCTCATATGATTATCTAATATGGCTTCAACTGTTTCGCCAACAGAAAATACAAAATCAATTTTATGCTGTAATTGATGTGTAATCGACAAAATGGTACTTTGTTGCAGCAAGTCAAAACAGTAATCTTTCTGTTCATTTTGTAATTTATGGGTTAACAGTAATTCGTAAAGCTGAAGCGCTCTACTATTAATTTGATAAAGTTGCAAAGAAGAATCATATAACTTTAATTGCTGAAAAATATAAGGATCTGCAGCGACAAGCATTTCATATTCGTATATAAATCGCTGTAACTCATCCGTCATTATAAAGTCTTGTGTTAAAAAATAGTGTGGCTGGATATTAGGGAATCCACGTAATGCGTCTTTAATTGTATCCTGCAAAATACCAGGAACAATAATCCCTATCATACTTTGTGAGGTATACGGAATTGCTTGATTCATAATGACTGTGCCTCCCAAAAATCCATATTAATATAATTTTACAGGAAAATTTTAGAATATTCAAATTACAAAGGGGTGACCGCTATGGAAACGGTATTACAATTAGAAGAATTTATGACAAAACCGTCCGCCGCATTAGTAGAGGATATAAAGAAAATAGATGGTGACATTTTAATTTTAGGGATTGCAGGTAAAATGGGTCCTACTTTAGCAAAAATGGCGAAGCGCGCTGCTGAAGAAGCAGGGATTGAGAAACGAATCATCGGTGTCGCCAGATTTTCAAATAAAGACATGAAAGAACAACTGGAGTTGGCTGGAATTGAAACAATTACTTGTGACTTACTGGATGAAGAGCAACTTGCTCAGTTGCCGAATATTCCGAATATCATTTTCATGGCGGGCAATAAATTCGGTACAGTTAATAACGAACATTTCACATGGGCGATGAATACATACGTACCTGGCCGTGTGGCGGATAAATTTAAAAACTCAAATATTGTTGTATTTTCTTCTGGTAACATTTATCCATTTACTCCTGTAACGGCAGGAAATTGCGGAGAAGATGTGACTCCTATTCCGGTTGGAGAATATGCAATGTCCACATTAGGAAGAGAACGTATTTTCACCAATTTCTCCAATCGTTTTCAAACAAAAATGCTCATGTTCCGTTTGAATTATGCAATTGATTTACGATATGGTGTGTTATTGGAAATTGCAAAATCTGTCTACAATAATGAGCCGGTTGATGTCACGATGGGCAGTGTCAATGTAATCTGGCAAGGGGATGCAAACGAATACGCGATTCGCTCGCTATTACATTGTGACTCGCCCGTAAAAATACTGAATGTAACGGGACCGGAAACCTTATCTGTTCGCTGGCTGGCGAAGGAGTTTGCAAAACGCTTTAATAAGGAAGCAATTATTATAGGGGTCGAACAGGAAACAGCATTATTAAATACAGCGGCTCATGCCCATAAATTATTCGGCTATCCCCGTGTATCCGTTGAGCAAATGCTTGATATGGTTGCAAATTGGGTGGAATTAGATGGTGCAACATTAAATAAACCAACGCATTTCCAAGAGAGAAAAGGGGCGTTTTAAATGAATGAAGCGGTAAAAAAGGCATTGTTTGACGGTGCATTTATTCCGGCACATCCATTGGCGTTAAACGAAGACAAAACATTGGATGAGATAAGTCAGCGTGCCTTGACGAAATATTATATTGATGCGGGAGTCGGGGGGTTAGCTGTTGGTGTTCATACGACACAATTTGAAATTCGCGATCCGCAATACAACTTGTATGAGCGTGTTCTATCAATTGCCATAGATGAGATGAAAAAAGCAAATGTACCTGAATCCTTCATAAAAATAGGAGGTGTTTGTGGTCCGGTAGAACAGGCAAAAAATGAAGCGACAGTTTTAAAAACGCTGGGCTATGATTTAGCATTACTAAGTATGGGAGGACTGCAGCATTTATCAGAAGCGCAGTTATTAGAACGTACGAGAGAAGTTGCCAAAATCATTCCTGTAGTTGGTTTCTATTTACAGCCATCAGTTGGCGGGCGTGTATTCACCTATCAGTTTTGGCATGAACTTGCCAATATAGAAAATGTATTAGCGATCAAAATGGCGCCTTTTAATCGCTATCAAACATTAGATGTTGTTCGGGCAGTATGCAATAGCGAACGCTATGATGAAATCGCTCTTTATACAGGAAATGACGATAATATCATTATTGATTTATTAACTGAATATGCATTTACTATCAATGGCAAAACCGTTAAAAAGAAAATAGTTGGCGGCCTGTTAGGGCACTGGTCAGTATGGGCAAAAACAGCAGTTCAATATTTTGATGAGATCAAGGCAATTCGGGATAAAGCGCAAATTGATGCAAGCTGGTTAACAAGAGCCATTGAAGTGACGGATGCGAATGCGGCTTTCTTTGACCCGGCACATGCCTTTAAAGGGAGCATTGCAGGTATCAATGAAGTATTGACGAGACAAGGGTTGTTAAAAGGAAACTGGTGTCTGGCAGACCATGAAATATTAAGTGAAGGGCAAGCGGAAGAAATAACGCGTGTTTACAAAATGTATCCGCATTTACAAGATGATGCATTTGTTAGACAGAATTTAGCAAAATGGAAATCAGGTGAGAAAAGTGAAAGCTTTACAAGCACATGATGGAGTCGTGAAAATAGCTGAAATCGAACAACCTGAACTTTTTGAGGCAGGAGTATTGGTAGAGACGCATTATACTGCTGTTTCACCAGGAACTGAACGGTTATTAATTGAAGGAAGCAAACAAGGTGTACGTCAGCTTGGCTATAGCGCCGTTGGTAAAGTAAAGAAAGTTGGTCAAAGTGTTAAATCTGTTCGAGTAGGTGATATGGTTGCTTGCTATGGTGCACCTTATGTTGGGCATATGGAGCAGCTTGTTGTACCTGAACCATTAGTAGCTAAATGTTCCGCAGAAGTTTTGCCAAAGCACGCCTCATTCGCAGCACACGGTACGATTGCCATTCATGCTATACGCCAAGGACAGTTACAGTTTGGTGAGTCGGTAGTAGTTATCGGGTTAGGTGTACTTGGACAAATGATTGCAAAGATTTGTGCTGCTGCTAGCTATGAGGTCATCTGCTATGAGCCCAATGCAAAAAGAGCTGTAATGCTGAAAGATACACCGGGCCTCGAGGTGTTTTCGGATTTAACAAAAATGGAACAGCATATTATGGATTTTACAAACGGGTATGGTGTAGATGCTGTTCTCTTATGTGCTGGCGGCAAACATTCAGAAACAACTTCCCGTAGCCTTGAATGGGTTCGTAAGCAAGGGAGAATTGTTATTGTCGGTGATGTAGAACCGCAATTTAATCGAGAGCAGTTGTTCGTTAAGGAAGCGGTCATTACGATTTCAAGAGCTGGGGGACCAGGTCGTTATGATGTTCGCTATGAAAAAGAGGCAATTGACTACCCGTATCATTATGTTCGCTGGACGGAAGGACGAAATCTGGCAGCCTATATACGTTTATTGGAACGAAAGGCGATCGATGTTTCTGACTTTGTCCAACTTGAAATTCCTTTTGAAGATTCAGCCGGTGTGTATGACATATTAGAGAGCAGTGAGGCATTGACCGCCATCATTGAATATTCGGGAGGGAATTAACATGTTAAAGGTTGGTGTAATTGGAGGAGGATCTATTTCCGAGTTCCATTTAAAACCTTATTTCGATCATCCCAATGTAGAGATTGTTGCAATTTGTGATAGTAATGAACGAAGACTACATGCGTTAGGAAAAAAATACTTTGTAAACAATTTATATTTAAAAGTGAGTGAGTTCCTTGCGAACGAGGAAATTGATGCAATCAGTATTTGCACATGGAATAATTCCCATGCCGAAATTGCAATACAGGCACTCCAACAAAACAAGCATGTTCTACTTGAAAAACCATTAAGTTTAACACTTGATGAAGCCTATGCAGTGGAAGCAGCGGTAAAAGAATCGAAAAAGATTTTACAAGTTGGCTACGTACGTCGATTTGCGACAAATGTAGGCGTTCTTAAAAAGTTTATTGATGCAGGGGACCTGGGGGAAATTTATTATGCGAAGGCTTCATGCATCCGCAGATTGGGGAACCCGGGCGGCTGGTTCAGTGATATCAAAAAATCCGGCGGCGGGCCATTGATTGATTTAGGAACGCATATGATCGACCTTTGCTGGTATTTAATGGGGAAACCAAAACCGGTTTCAGTTTCGGGGAATACGTATAAAAAATTGGGAAATCGCTCACATATAGAAAACTTATCTTTCTATAAAGCGGCTGATTATAACGCCGAGCACAATGATGTGGAAGATCTTGCGAATGCGCTCATTCGCTTTGAAAATGGTGCTTCCCTATTTGTGGATGTAAGTTTTACATTACATGCAAAACAAGATGAAGTATCAGTAAAACTTTATGGTGAAAATGGCGGAGCCGAAGTAGAACCGGAGTTGGCCATTATAAAAGAGCAGCATGAAACAATTATAAATATTACCCCGCAAATCGATATGTTGAGCTTTGATTTTACTGGTTCATTCATTAATGAGATTAACCACTTTGTTGAGTGTTGCCTGAATAATGTACAGCCCATTTCTACGGTGGAAGACGGGGTTGAAGTGACGAAAATGTTGGCGGCGATTTATGAATCAGCTGCAACAAAACAAGAAATAAAATTGTAGGTGATTACTAATGAAAATCGTATTGGAAAAAGACCGGCAGCTGCTCATGCATTCTCCGCTGTACCGCTTTACAAACGAAAACAGTGAAGAGCCTAATACCGTAACAATATTGCACCACCCTGAAGTAGACGCATATAAGCCATTTTCAACTTCAGAAAAACAAGGTTTCGTTTATTTTGATTTATGGTCCTATTCATTTGCCATTCAATTACAACAAGTGTTGAAAGCACATGATATGGTAAAAGGCGTTCTTCGTCTGCGCAGAACAACGAATAACTTCTCGTATATTGAGGAGGATATCCTTGCCATATCGGAATGGTTTGGAAATGTTCGAAATGTATCGGTGCGTTCGAATGAGATTGGTGAAAATCATTATACAATCGTTCTTTGTGAATTTGGTGAATCGATCATGGCCCATTTAGAATATCGGACGGGTCAGGACCGTATTGAATTTGAATGGAGCAGTCATCTGCATATCGCAGAGTTTGATAGTTTACAAATGACGAGTGACAGTGACAACAATCGAAACCTATTCAAAAATATTGATGCAGTTCTTCAGTATGCGATTCAATGGAATGATGCCTATGATGAAAAACTTGCTGCTGTACGGCTGCTCCTGCAACGAGGTGAACTGCAATGAACATTGGGATTATGAGCTTTGCGCACATTCATGCCACAAGCTATGCAACGGCAATCGAGCGGATACCGGGCACGAAATTAACCGCTATTTATGATACCGATACGACTCGGGGCGAACAGGCGAGTAAGCAGTATGATGTACCGTTTTTTGCACATATGAATGAATTTTTGGCAGAGGATATTGATGTTGTGCTGATATGTAGTGAAAATGTGTTTCATAAAGAAATGGTGAATGCTGCAGCAAAGGCAAAAAAACATATTTTGTGTGAGAAACCGATTGCGACGAATATTAACGATGCAAACGAGATGATAGAAGTTTGTAAAGAAAACGGAGTGCAGCTGTCCATTGCTTATCCGGTTCGCTACAGCGCACCGATCCGAGATTTGAAAGCAGCCATTGATGCTGGGGAACTTGGTGAGATCGTTGCAATACGCTCTACCAATCGCGGGCAAAATCCGGGCGGCTGGTTTGTCGATGAGGAGTTGGCAGGTGGGGGTGCGGTATTGGATCATACCGTCCACATGGTTGATATTATGCGCTGGTATATGAACAGTGAAGCAAAGGAAATTACTGCATTTGCGAATAACTATTTTACCGAACTTGATACGGATGACGCAGGAATTATGACAATTGTATTTGATAATGGAGTGATTGCTTCACATGATGCAAGCTGGTCACGGTTCCCGGAATTTCCGACATGGGGTGACGTGATGATTGAAGTAATCGGAACGAAAGCAACACGAAAAGTAGATGTGTTTAACGAGAAGCTCCAATTATATGGGAAGGGTAATAAATCGCTCACACATTTATATAGCGGAAATGATACCGACTTTGATTTAATTGTCGACTTTCTTAATTCTATTCAACAAAAAAAACAACCGCTTATTTCGGGTCATGATGGTTTGAAATCTTTAGAAATTGCACTGGCAGCATATGAATCAAATAGCAGAAAGCAAGCAGTAAAACTATAAGACAATTCAAAGGATACTCATAACGGGTATCCTTTTCGTTCAATCAGAGAGCAATTAATGAAAGGGATCGATGCAGATGAATATACAACCGGATTATAAAAATGAAATTGAACAATTTGCATTTGAGGAACTAGAACGCTTTTATACGGGAGATAAACGAGTCATGTTGGAACGATTCAATCCATCACGGAATGGGGATGAATTTGAAATTGTTCAAACAGAAAATCATTATGTGATTCGAGGGAATACAAGCCGCGCCTTGTTGTACGGGGTATATAAATTGATTGAAAAAGTAGAAGGGCTTATATTTCTGGAATTAGAGAAAGAAAGAAAAATCGCAATCCAGGGGCTAACAAGTACCTATGAAGGAAAACCGAAGTTCAGTCGTCGAGGCAATGTATTTGAAACAATCGATGACATTCCTTTTTTAAAGAGCATGCTCGATGTTGGTACAAAAAACGGACTAAATGAAGTGTTCTTTACATTTTTCCTCTGGGATGAAGTAAAGGATGCACTTTTACCGGAAATTAAAAAGCGTGGAATTGATGTTACGTTAGGCGGGCATAGTTTACGTTATTTATTGGCAAAGGCAAAAGGCGTGACCGTTTCAGGAAAGGCTGCTGCTGATGGGGCGGTAAATGATTTAGTAGGTGAGGAAACAGAATTTACGTCGGCCAATGCGCTAAAAAATCAGGACTTTTTACAGGATGAAAAAGCGCAACAATATGTCATTGACGTAATCGTATCTTATTGTGAAGCAGAACCTGTTATTCGCCGGATCTCCCTATGGCCGGAAGATGTAGGAGCAAAAGGTGAAGAAGCAAAGCTCTTTTTAACTCAATATATGACCTTCACTGAAAAACTCCAGCAAGCATTAGCCGGAGCTGGGCTACAGGTTGAAGTAGAGCATATTGTCTATAATGCTGGCCTAAGCTGGGAAATGCTTGAACGCAAAGAGCAGCAGGTGAGTTCTGCAAATGTTTTATATGCATATTGGGGACGTAATTATTCACAGAGTTATGCCTCACAGCGAGATCAGCGTGCATGGGAAAGCCTGATGGACTGGCGCAGTTCGACAGACAAACAATTTACGGTATTTGAATATTACAGTGACCACTTTATGCTAAGTGAACTTTTCCCGCTTTTATTTAAAAGGATAGCGACAGACATAGAGAATTATAAAGAGGCCGGCTGTGACGGTATGGTCAATTTAGTCGTTCCACTGCATAAAGTCGCAAAGGCACAGCCACATATGGATCAATATGATTATCAGCAGTACCAGCAATTTAACAATATCGTATTTGCGCGGTCGCTTTGGGAAGACGTTGAAACCGTTCCTCATTTACTGTCACCGGCAATGCAGCAGCTAGCTGAGAAAATTGAACAAGTTTTTGCCCAAAATAGTCAGTATAACGCCATATTTTTCCCTAGCCGTGTCGTAGAGGCAAAAAATCCGGAAGTGAAGCTTGATGTACTGGAATTATTGAAGAAGATGGAACATTTACTGCAACAGGCGCAATTGGAAGAGCCGCTTCAACATTATGTTGAGTCATTACAGCGAGTTGTTCAGGCTACGAAGTTACGTTGGGAGGCTTTATAAATGTGGGAATCGGTTTATTATTACCGTAAAAAAGAAAAGAGACAACAGCATTATAAGCAGGAAGTATTAATATACGGGGCGACACCTGCAGGCATTACAGCAGCCATTACATTAAAAAAGAAGGGACATGATGTTCGTATTGCTGAATGCAGCCGCTTTGTCGGCGGGATGACGACAAGTGGATTAGGGGCGACCGATTTAGGTGCTGAACAGGCGATTGGTGGTTTAGCAATGCAATTTTATGAAGAAATCGCACAACACTATGGAATTGAAAAATGTGTACGGTTCGAACCACATGTAGCAGAACATATTTTTAAAACTTGGTTACAAGAACATGAGATTGATGTTCAAACAGAGCAATTTATTGAAACTGTTCTTTGTGAAGACCAGCAAATTCAGCAAATCGTTATGACAGACGGCACAACCTATGAAGCGAAGCAATTTATTGATGCAAGCTACGAAGGTGATCTGCTGGGGCATGCAGGGGTCGAATACATTGTAGGAAGAGAAGCGAGCACTGTTTATAAGGAAATTTATAATGGTGTTCAATTTGGTACACAGCATCATAAATTTGAAAGTTTTATAGATCCGTATATTGAAGAAGGCAATCCGGCAAGCGGGCTATTATATGGTATTTCAGATGAGGTTGTGACAGAGCAAAATGGTGCGGGTGATCATCGTATTCAAGCATATAATTTCCGGATGTGTTTAACGAAGGAGCTAAAAGTGCCGTTCCCAAAACCGAACGGGTATGAGCGCAATCACTATGCACTGCTCCTACGTTATATTAAGGCAGGGCATTGGGATGCGATGAAGTTACATACACCTTTGATGAACGGAAAGACCGATTTAAATAATCATGGAGCATTTTCTACGGATTTCATCGGGATGAATTATACTTTCCCTGATGCGAATTATGAAGTAAGAGAAAAAATGTATCAGCAGCACGTAACATATGTTGCAGGGTTACTGTACTTTTTAGCCAATGATGAAGAAGTACCGCTTGTTATTCGGGAAGAAGTAAGACAGTGGGGATTTGCTTCAGATGAGTTTATCGAAACAGGCAATTGGCCGCGCCAGCTGTATATAAGGGAAGCAAGGCGAATGAGAGGCGAGTATGTCATGACAGAACACAATGCCTTGCAACGTATAATTTGCGAACAGCCTATTGCAATCGCATCTTTTCATATGGATTCACATCATTGCCGTCGTATCGTCATCAATGGGCGAGTTATGAATGAAGGGGATATCCAAGTACCGGTAAAACCATTTATGATTGATTTGCGCTCGCTTTTACCGAAAAAAGAGCATTGTACGAACTTAATTGTTCCTGTATGCCTAAGTGCGTCTCACATTGCATATGGTTCAATTCGGATGGAACCTGTATTTATGATGCTTGGGCAAGGGGCAGGTACTGTAGCGGCAATTGCGCTACAGGAAAGGAAGGCCGTTCAGGATATATTATATGAGCAAATAAGACCGCAGTTAATAGAGCAAGGTCTGGTTGTTGAATGGGATGAAGCCTTCATTGACGATCCATTACGTCGAATGGAAGAAACATTTGGGGGGAAATAGGATGCTAAAGCCAGTAACAAAAGAATCTCACAAGGACGTAGTAGACTTATGGAATATTTGTCTACCTGACTTTAAGTTATCAGATCGCTTGCTTGAGCAAAATAGTTGGCAATCACCTTATGTTTTACATGAAGGAAGTGCGATAAAGGAAATAGACGGGGAAATTGCCGGTGTCGTCATTGCAAAAGTATGGCATGAAACACATGGCGTTTCTTTAAATAAGGAGCATGGCTGGATTCAAATGCTGCTTGTGCACCCGGATTACCGTCAGCAAAAAATTGGAACCGAATTATACCGTTATGCAGAACAGGCCCTTCTCAATAACGGCATAAAGAAAATTCAGCTTGGCGGGGATTTAGGACACTTATTATGCGGAGTCCCACTTGATCAGCAGGAGGGTATTACGTTTGCAGAGAAGTTTGGCTATAAACGAATTGTCGAAAGTGTAGACTTCACAAAAACCGTAACAGAACCATTATCACTGCCTGAAAAAAAGAATGTTCAATTTGTTTTACTAGAAAAAGAAGAACAACAGCAACTCATTGATTTTATGACTCAGTCATTCCCTGGGCGGTGGACTTTTGAAGCGCATGATTATTTCGCTCATGGAGGTACAGGGAGAGATTATGTCGTTGTGAAATGGGAAGGCAAGATAGTGGGCTTCTGTCGTATAAATGATGAACATAGTGCTTTGAAGGGGCCAAACTATAATTGGGCAGAGCAGTTTGAGCGATTAGGTGGCATTGGTCCACTGGGGGTAAATGAAGATTATAGAAAGTATGGCTTAGGGAGAGCTGTTATCGAAGCTGCAGAATATTATTTGCAGCAACGTGGTAAAGAGACGTTCTTTATTGATTGGACGGATTTAATCGTCTTTTATGAGAAGCTAGGCTATACAATTTGGAAAGACTACGGAATTT
Source organism: Solibacillus sp. FSL W7-1472 (assembly GCF_037969775.1). Taxonomy (NCBI): domain Bacteria; kingdom Bacillati; phylum Bacillota; class Bacilli; order Caryophanales; family Caryophanaceae; genus Solibacillus; species Solibacillus sp. FSL W7-1472. The sequence continues at coordinate 3,521,781 of NZ_CP150208.1, read as the reverse complement.
TTATAAAGCAGGTGGAGTAGATGTGGATTTTAAGTGCTGATATCGGAGGGACAAAATTAGCACTTGCTTTATCGAAGCAAGAACAGCCGGAAATATTAATAAAGCAAATGGAAGTTAAGAGTCCCCAGCAGTCTGAATCATTATTTGAGGCGATTATTTCAGGTTTTCATAAGCTTCTGGAAGGTGAAGAAGGGGATGTTATAAAAGTAGCGGTTGGTTTACCGGGAATTTTAGATTTAAAGCAGGGGCTTGTAGTTTTTCAGCAAAACTTGCCGTGGCGTAATTTTCCGCTCGTCCAAAGACTTCAAACGACATTTCCAAAAGCTGAGGTTTTTATGGAAACGGATATGATGACTGCAGCAAATGGAGAATACAAAGTACGTCACTTTGAGAAAGAAACATTCATATATGTCACGATTAGCACAGGAATTGCCTGCTGTATCATACATGAGGGGAAATTTTTAAGAGGGGCCGGAATTCCCGGAGAAATCGGTTTTTCAATAACAGGCTCCGGTGCCTATTTTGAAGAAGTATGTGCTGGACCCGGTTTATTAAACACATTACAGCAGCAAACAAATGAAGAAGGCAAATTACAGCAATTTTTTGAACGCTACTATGAAAAGGATGAACGCATCGTGCCGCTCATACATGAATGGCAGCAAGAAATCGCACAGAAGATTCACAGCTTCATTTTATTAGCAGATCCGCATGTTGTCGTACTAGGCGGAGGAGTTATGAATCATCATCCGCTAATTGTGGATGAAATTTCCCGTTTAGTTGATCAGTATTTCAGCCTGCCATTCTTTGAACATAAAAAAGGCAGAGTGCAAGCAAGCTTAAATAAAGGCAATGCCGGACTGATAGGTGCAGCGTTGCTATAAAATATAAAAAGAAGCAGTCAGAATTTTCTCTGACTGCTTTTTCTAATTATTTACTAATCAGCGAATCCGCATTTCTGTTGCCGGATCAAAGAAGTGAGCTTTTGCCAGATTGAAGTTAAGTGAAAGCTCCTGCCCCATAGCTACATCTGCATCTGCATGTATTTTACCTACAAATTGCTGGTCATCAATTGACGCATAAACAATCATTTCTGCACCGGTTAATTCACTTACTTGGACTTTCGTTTTAACGAGACTGCTTGAATCTTGTTTATGGCCATCATGAATATCTTCCGGACGGATACCTAAAATAATTTCACGGTTAATATAGTTTTGTTCTTTTAATATTTTTAATTTTTCTTCCGGGATGCGGACTTTTTCATTGGCGATTTCAAAATATTCGCCTACAACATTCCCGCGAAGGAAGTTCATAGCTGGAGAACCGATAAACCCGCCAACAAATACATTTTCAGGTGTATCGTATACTTCACGCGGCGTTCCGATTTGCTGAATGACACCATCCTTCATTACAACAATTCGTGTAGCCATCGTCATCGCTTCCGTTTGATCGTGCGTAACATATATAGTCGTTGTATTTAAACGATAATGGAGCTTTGTAATTTCAGAGCGCATTTGTACCCGAAGTTTTGCATCCAAGTTCGATAACGGTTCATCCATTAAAAACAGCTTCGCGTCACGAACAATGGCACGGCCAAGTGCAACACGCTGACGTTGGCCACCGGAAAGTGATTTTGGCTTCTTGTCCAATAGATCCGATAACCCTAAAATTGCAGCAGCCTCACGTACTTTTTTATCAATTTGATCTTTCGAGAATTTCCGCAGCTTCAAGCCAAAAGCCATATTATCGTACACATTCATATGCGGGTATAGAGCATAGTTTTGGAAAACCATTGCAATATCGCGGTCTTTTGGTTCAACTTCATTCACTCGTTTACCCTCGATGCGCAATTCGCCTTCAGAAATCGTTTCAAGTCCTGCGACCATACGCAATGTCGTAGATTTTCCGCAGCCTGACGGACCAACAAGTACAAGAAATTCACCAGGTTCAACCTTTAAATGAAAATTTTCAACAGCTACATAGCCATCGGGATAACGTTTTACAAGATGATCAAAATCTAACATAAAAAACCAGTCCCCCTTTTTTCATATTATAAAAGATTAAGAGGGGAATGCCTTTGTGCAATGTGCTTAAAATTTTCAGGGATATTTTGTCAGTTTATTCAATTGAGCTGCTAAATAAGCTATTAGCAGATCGTCACTGCGCTTTAAGTCCAATGATGTTTCTTCAAAATAACGTTGTGTTCGATACAACAACGTGTTGCGGTGTATATGTAATTCTTTAGCGGCTGAGGACATGTTTCCATTATGGGAAAATAGCGTTGTAATGGTAGTAATCATTTCATCATTTAAATTATTGAACAGCGTATGCTGCAAATATTGTTGCAACGGCATAGTCAAGTGTAATGGCAATAAAGTTAAGAAGCTTTCAGAAAATGTATAAATCGTTTGGTGCTGCCGTTCAAAAATGGACTGAAATATTTTTTGCTCCGTTAAGAAAGAATAATGCAGCATTTCAGAAACCGGAAGCAATTGACCTATGAAAAGCTGTCCATGCAAATAAAAGTCATTTTCCAATATTGCCATAAAGCCTTCAAGCTCTTCTCGAGTATAATCTTTAAACAAAATAATCCAGAAAGTATGAGGAGCAGCTTCCAGTAGATGAGCATCATTCATAAAGAAAAGTTCGATAGCGTACTTTAATTGCGCGGCATCATTATTAATATAATATTGTAAAATTCGAATAGAAGAGTAAGTAGCTGGCTTTGGTACAACTCCTTGTGTCAATAATAGTAACCACGGATCCGTTTGCTCACTACATTCATGATAAAAATGCTTTAACAATAGAGCATCTCGTTCGGTTATTTCACTTTTGGCGATTTCATACCAGCATGCATTAGGTGAATCATAAAAAATTGTAGTTGCAGAATTATGGGCTGTCGGGTATGTACTATGTTGCTTAAGGGAAGGGAATAGTTGTGCAAGTTGCATAAAATAACCTCCATCAAAAGTTTTTCTGGATATTGAAAAAACGGTATATCTTATAAAAGATCATACCGTTTTTATTATTACTTTTGCTCTTCTTTTAAAATACGTTGTGTTTCATTGAACTCTTCTTCGATTTCCGCATTTGGTTTATACGTCAACATACTCACTACGACTGCAACGACTAAACATGCGATAAAGCCTGGTACAATCTCATAAAGCATGCTCGTTAAACTTTCCGTACGTCCCCAAACGAATGCAACTGCGGCACCGGCAACCATTCCGGCAAGTGCTCCGTAGTTTGTAAGCTTACGCCAGAACAGAGAAAGTAAAATGATTGGACCGAATGCTGCACCAAAACCGGCCCATGCGAATGCGACCAATCCTAAAATTGTGCTTTCCGGATTCCATGCAACAATTGCCGCAAAAATAGATACGAAAAGTACAGCGACACGACCTAAAAATACGTAATGTTTATCTGTCGCAGTTTTGTTGAATAAAGCTTTATAAATGTCTTCAATCAGTGCTGAAGAAGTTACGATTAATTGTGATGAAATGGTACTCATAACTGCTGCTAAAATTGCTGCAAGTACGATTCCTGCAATGAACGGGTGGAATAAAATCTGCCCTAACACGATAAATACTGTTTCCGCATCCTTCAATTCCGTACCTTGCTGCTGGAAGTAAGCCACACCGACTAATGCTGTTGCGAGCGCACCTAGTAAACTGAAAATCATCCAGCCAATACCGATACGACGAGCATTTTTCGTTTCTTTTACTGATGTAATCGCCATAAAGCGTACGATTATATGTGGCTGACCAAAGTAGCCAAGCCCCCATGCAAGAGAAGAAATAATAGCTGTTGCTGTTACAGTAGAAGGAAGAAGGCTGAACATTTCCGGATCGACTGCTTTAATAGAATCAACCGTTTCTCCAATACCGCCAGTTAAGAAGATTCCAAAAACAGGAACTGCAATTAATGTAACAAGCATTATAAGACCTTGAATTACATCCGTATAACTAACAGCTAAAAACCCGCCGAATAATGTGTAGGCAACAACTACTGCCGATACGAATAAAAGACCTGTATGGTAATCCATTCCGAATGAGCTCTCAAAAAACTTACCGCCTGATACCATTCCAGAAGATACATAGAATGTAAAGAATACTAAAATGATAATCCCCGATGCGATACGTAATAGTTTCGTGTTGTCACGCAAACGGTTATCCAAATAACTTGGAATCGTGATGGAATCCTTTGTTACTTGTGTATAAACACGTAAACGAGGTGCTACAAGTAACCAGTTTAAATATGCACCGACTGTTAAACCGATTGCAATCCAAGCTTCCACGAGACCCGATAAATAGATTGCACCTGGAAGCCCCATTAATAGCCAGCCCGACATATCCGCTGCACCGGCACTTAATGCTGTTACTGCAGCACCGAGACCACGTCCGCCCAACATATAGTCTGTCAGGTTGCTAGTTTTCCGGAACGCATACCAGCCAATGCCGAGCATCACAATCATATAAATAATAATGGCCAACAACTGATAACTGTAATCTGACATAAATACATCTCCCTTAATAATAAATTTTTGACTAGTTTACCATGTTGCAATAGATGGTCGTCAACGCAATAAAATATAGCGCTTCTGTACTTATCTATACTTTTTAGACATACGTCCGGCTAAAAATGCACCTGCTGCAACAGCTAAAATTGTATTTGTCTTTTTCGTAAATACTTGTTTTGTAACTAGTGTCAGATTTTGCGGACGTTCTGCCAAACGACGCATAAAATAGCCGTACCAATCATTACCAAATGGTACATACGTACAGAAGTTATACCCTTCCTTTGCGAGGCCCAACTGCATTTCTTTCCGGAAGCCATAAAGCATTTGGAACTCAAATTTATCATTAGGAATATTATGCTTATCGACAAATTGTTTTACATGATTAATTACATTGTGATCATGTGTCGCAATCGAAGTGAATTTGCCATGTAGTAAATGATATTCAATCTGCTCGATAAACTTGCGGTCGATATCGGCTTTATTTTGGTAAGCGACAGACTCATCTTCTTTGTAAGCGCCTTTTACAATACGTAAACGGTAATCTTTAAAACGTTCTACATTTTCATCTGACTCGAAAAAGTATGCTTGAATAACTGTACCTACATTATCGTAATCTGCGTGAATCTTTTCCAATAGCTCAAATGAAGGGTGTAGACGAGCATAGTTTTCCATATCAAAATTAACAAAAATCTGATATTCATTTGCCAATGCAACGATCTCTTTCAAATTTTCATAGCTAAACTCGAAATCAATATCCAACCCCAACTGAGATGGTTTTAAAGAAATATGTGCATCAAGGTTTTCACTGTGAATGCGTTCGATTACTGCCAAAATTTGCTCTTTTGCAGCAAGCGCAGCTGACTTCTCAAACACAAATTCCCCTAGATTATCGACAGTACAAGAAATACCCTGTGCATTTAAATGCTTGATGCTTTCTATAACTTCATCAATATTTGTACCTGCAACGACACTTTGCGCCCCTAGCTTAAATCCGTATTTTTGGGCTGCAGAATTTAATGTTTGATTCTCTGAAAGTGCGATAAAAAAATCTTTTAATGACATTTTAATCAATCCCCCTGCGATTAAAAAAGTATTTTATTGTTATTGACGTGAGTATAAAACAAAAAATTCAAAAAAGGAAACAAATTTTGAAAAGTTTAGTGTTTGCTAGAAGGAAAAGCGAGAAATGGCAACGGTTTTTGCTGTAAAAAAATTTTGCTGAAATACTTTCTTAAAACGTTTACATGCTCTAAAAAACATAATTTATAAAACATGCAATAAAATATTGCACTAAGAAAAATGGAAAAGAGACCCACTAGTAGCGGGTCTCTTAAATGGTAATTAATACAAAATATTACCAATTTTATTTGCGTTTTAGACGATATTGCAAACCTTGACGATGAATGCCCAGTGCTTTAGCTGTCTGCGAAATATTTCCGTCATTCAGCTGTAAGGCGTGTGAAATATAATAGTCCTCAACTTTACGCATATATTCATCAAGAGGCTGCAATGTCTGTTCGGAGAAATCGAATAATTTTTGCTGTTCAGAGGCAGTTGGCTCTGCTTGCTGGAGCTTCCACTTGAAGTATGCAGGGATATGTATAAGTTCCACATATTCTTCTGTTGTTAGTAAGGCACTAATATCATCCAGTAAAACTTCAAGTTCTTTTAAATTTCCAGGCCAGTCGTAGTTCTGGAAAATTTCCTCGATTTCAGGTGCTAATCCTTTAACTGAGCTGCCATAAGCAATGCGTCGGCGAGCAAAATAATCGTCCACGAAGGGCTTAATATCTTCACGGCGCTCCCGGAGTGCGGGTACTTGTATTGTTAAGTTCGAAAATAAGTAATACAGGTTTTTGGACAGATGGCCTTTCTGGATTAAGTCAATCGGATCTTCACCAATACTTGCAATGAAGACATGGTTACGTTCGGTATGTTTTTCCAGAAGCTCCACGATGCGGTTCTGTGCTTCATCTGATAAAAATTCAATCCGCTCGGCAAAAAACGTATAGTTTTTTTCCTCGGCAATATATTTTTCTATTTGATTGAGCAATGTTTTTTCATTGCGTCGGCAAATAAGTGTGATGAAGCGTTCGTTTTTTTCAGCAAGCTCATGATGAATACCTTCTGCAATCATATCTTTCCCTGTTCCGGATTCACCGACAAGCATAACCGGAATTCGACCGAGTGCGGCAATTTTAGCTTGCTGAATTACTTGCTTCATCGATTTTGAAACAGCAGTAATAATATCAAAAGTTAATGGAGCACCGTAACGACTTAGAGGACGGTCCATCAAAAATTCCTGCTGAGTAATATCGCGGGAAAATTGAATGGCGATTTTCGTACCGTCATTTAGGGTATATGGATAATAGTCATTCATCATTGTCACTTCTTCACCACGGGCATTCCAGAACGTTTGCTTAATATGTTTGAAGCTTTGACCTGAAGCTAAAACTTTTTGCAGCATATTTTGCTCCAAGTTAAAGTCGAGTGACTGTGATAAAAAGCGTTGTGTAATCTGTTCAAGTGATTCACCGGTAAGCTCGCGCATTTTTTTGTTGTATACGATGACTCGTCCATTTTCGTCAATAGCGCAAAGACCGGTTTCTATTTTTTCAATCATAAATTCAAAAACACTAGAGCGATCTAGTTGATTCATACGGTGTAACCCCCTCCATTTTATTTTAGCATGGGAATATCAAAATGAGATAATTTGCGTAATTTAGAAAAAATAATTGATTTAAGCATTATTATATTGCATAATTCAAATTAAGAAACATAATATGATGCAAAATAATATTGCACTTAATATCGGAGGTAATGATAAATGATTAACTATAAACATGAACCATTTACAGATTTCTCGGTAGAAGAAAACAAGCAAGCTTATTTGGAAGCGCTTAAAAAAGTAGAATCACAGCTTGGTGCCGATTATCCTCTAATTATCGGTGGCGAACGTATTACGACAGAAGAAAAAATTGTATCATATAACCCGGCTAAGAAAACAGAAGTGATTGGCTCTGTTTCAAAAGCTTCAAAAGACTGGGCTGAAAAAGCGATGCAAGAAGCAGATAAAGCATTCAAGTCATGGAAAAAAGTTAAACCTGAAATTCGTGCAGACGTATTATTCAAAGCAGCGACAATTATCCGCCGCCGCAAGCATGAGTTTTCTGCATGGTTGACGAAAGAAGCAGGTAAGCCATGGAATGAAGCGGATGCAGATACTGCAGAAGCAATCGACTTTTTAGAATACTATGGCCGTCAAATGCTGGAAATGAAAGATGGTCGTAAAGTAGAAAGCCGTCCGAATGAATACAACCGTTATGACTATATTCCACTAGGGGTAGGGATTGTTATTTCTCCTTGGAACTTCCCGTTCGCCATTATGGCAGGTACAACCGTTGCAGCTGTTGTTACTGGTAACACAGTATTATTAAAACCAGCATCAACTACACCGGTTGTCGCTTATAAATTTATTGAAGTGCTTGAAGAAGCAGGTTTACCAAAAGGCGTAGTAAACTTCGTACCTGGTAGTGGAGCAGAAGTAGGGGACTACTTAGTAGACCACCCGAAAACACGCTTCATCAGTTTTACAGGTTCTCGTGATGTCGGCTTACGTATTAACGAACGTGCATCAAAATTAAGTCCAGGTCAAATTTGGATTAAACGTGTCATTGCTGAAATGGGCGGTAAAGATACAATCGTTGTTGATAAGGATGCAGATTTAGAGTTAGCTGCACAGTCCATCGTAAAATCAGCTTTCGGTTTCTCAGGACAAAAGTGTTCAGCATGTTCACGTGTAGTAATCGTAAAAGATGTATATGATCAAGTTGTAAACCGTGTGGAAGAGTTAACGAAATCATTAACAATTGGTGACCCTTCAGACAATAACAACTTTATGGCAACAGTAATCGATTCGGCAGCATTCAAAAAAATCAGTGAGTATATTGAAATCGGTAAAACAGAAGGCCGTCTAGTTGCTGGTGGTACTGCAGATGATTCTGTTGGTTACTTCGTACACCCGACAGTATTTGCCGATGTAGATCCGGAAGCGCGTATTATGAAAGAAGAAATCTTCGGTCCAGTTGTAGCGATTACAAAAGCAGATTCATTTGAAGAAGCGATTGATATCGCAAACAATACTGAATACGGATTAACAGGTGCTGTTATTACAAACGACCGTATGAACTTAGAGTATGCTCGCGAAGAGTTCCATGTTGGAAACCTTTATTTCAACCGCGGCTGTACAGGTGCAATCGTTGGTTACCAACCATTTGGCGGCTTCAACATGTCAGGTACTGACTCTAAAGCAGGCGGACCAGATTATTTAACATTGCATATGCAAGCGAAAACAACATCAGAAGCATTTTAATTATTAAGTAATAGTCATTGGAAATTTCCTTATATAATAGAAAGAACTCCTTCACATTGCCTCGTGAAGGAGTTTTTATTTTGTTCTTCTATTTAGCCCATTCTTTTACTTGTGCATCTGTGCCAAAGACGAAATGACCAGGACGGGCTTCGATTACTTTAGCTGCCGGATCATGTTCAACATGTTTGTACGGGATACGTGTACGGTTACGTTCATAAGCCGGATCTGGCTGAGGAACTGCAGATAATAGAGACTTTGTATAAGGATGGATTGGGTTGTTGTAAATCTCATCCGCACTACCAAGTTCTAATATTTTTCCGCGATACATAACCGCGATTCGGTCTGATATATATTTTACCATTGATAAATCATGGGCGATGAATAAATAAGTTAGCCCACGTTCTTTTTGAAGTTGCTTCAGTAAGTTTACTACCTGTGCTTGAATTGATACATCAAGTGCAGAGATCGGCTCATCTGCAATGATGAAGCTTGGATCTAAACTAAGTGCACGGGCAATGCCGATACGTTGACGCTGCCCGCCAGAAAACTCATGGGCATAACGGTTAGCATGCTCACGTGTCAGTCCAACTGCTTCCAGCAACTCACCAATACGAGCTTGGCGTTCTTTTTTATTTTTATACAGGCCATGGATATCAAAGCCTTCTGCAATTAATTCACCGGCCGTCATACGAGGATTTAAACTCGCATAAGGGTCCTGGAAAATCATTTGCATTTCACGGTTGAATTGCATCAATTCTTTTCGAGACTTCATTTCTGATATATTTTTGCCTTTAAAGGTAATTTGACCTTCTGTAATATCGTAAAGACGGATAATTGAACGGCCCGTCGTTGATTTACCGCAGCCGGATTCCCCGACTAAACCTAATGTTTCGCCTTCATACACATCAAAAGAGATGCCATCGATCGCTTTAATCGGCTGTTTAGCAGTGCCAAAATATTGTTTTAAGCCTTGTACTTCTAATATTTTATTTGCCATAATTACATGCCCTCCTGTTGATAGCCTTTAATACGGCGTGCTACCGCATCAGGAACAGGCATTTTTGGTGCATCAGGATGCAGTAGCCAAGTTTTTGCATAGTGTGTATCCGATACTTTAAACATTGGCGGTTCCATTTCAAAATCGATTTTCATTGCAAATTCATTACGAGGGGCAAATGCATCGCCTTTAGGTGGATCGATCAAGTTTGGCGGTGAACCCGGAATCGCCATTAACAGCTCATCTGTAGAGTTGTTTAAGTCCGGCATAGAGCCAAGTAGACCCCAAGTATATGGGTGCTGTGGATTGTAGAAAATATCTTCTACTGTACCGTACTCAACGATTTGACCTGCATACATGACCGCAACTCGGTCTGCTACATTTGCTACAACACCTAGATCATGTGTAATGAAAATAATTGACGTATTTGATTTCTTTTGAAGTTCTTTCATCAGCTCTAAAATTTGGGCCTGAATTGTTACATCAAGCGCTGTTGTCGGCTCGTCGGCAATTAATAGTTTTGGATCTGCTGCAAGAGCGATCGCAATAACAACACGTTGGCGCATCCCACCCGACAGTTCGTGAGGGTAAGCTTTATAACGTTTTTCGGGGAAAGGGATCCCTACTTGGTCAAGTAACTCAACCGCACGTTTTTTTGCTTCATCCTTATTTGTAACTTTTTTATGCTTTAGAAGTACTTCAGTAATCTGTGCGCCGATACGCATTGTTGGATTTAATGCAGTCATTGGATCTTGGAAAATCATTGAAATATCATTTCCGCGAACTTTCATCATTTCTTTCTCAGATAAAGGAATAATATTGCGACCGTTGAAGTTAATCTCACCACCGGCATAAATACCTGGTGGCTGAGGAATTAACTTCATCAGTGCGTTACTCGTTACGGATTTTCCGGAACCGGATTCCCCAACGATTGCTAATGTTTCGCCCTCGTATAATTCAAAGCTTACTCCGCGTACGGCTTGTACGACACCAGCGTACGTTTTGAAATTAATACGTAAGTCGTTTACTTCTAATACTTTTTTCTTCATTGCGTACACTCTCCTTATTTACGTAATTTCGGATCAAGTGCGTCACGTAAGCCGTCCCCAACTGCGTTAAATGCGAATATTGTAATTGAGATTAAAGCTGCAGGGAACAATAATCGCCATGGTGCAGATTGAAGTGCTTTGAAACCTTCAGAGGCCATCGTACCCCAGCTGGCTAAAGGAGCCTGAACCCCTAAACCTAAGTAGCTTAAGAAACTCTCTGTGAAAATTGCACTTGGAATAGTCATTGTCATTGTTACTAAAATAGCACCCATTGCATTTGGGATTAAGTGACGTTTAATGATGTGCCATTGATTTGCGCCTAATGTACGAGCGGCAAGTACGTATTCCTGATTTTTAATTTTCAGTACTTCACTTCGTACAATACGCGCCATGTTTACCCAACCTGTAATGGAAAGGGCGATAATCATAGGAATTAAACCAGGTTCCATAATTACCAATAAAATAATTACTACTAATAGATAAGGGATTGCCGTCAATACGTCTGCGATACGCATCATAATATTATCGACACGACCACCTGCTAAACCTGCGATACTTCCCCATAAAACACCGATAATCAAATCAATTACAGCGGCAGTAATACCGATGAATAATGAAATTCGAGCGCCTTCCCATGCACGGACGAAAATATCACGCGCAAGGTCATCCGTACCGAACCAATGTGTTGCAGAAGGAGCGGTATTATATAAACCTACATTCTGTTCATATGTATAAGAAGAGAACACCGGCGCAAAAATTGCAAATCCTGCAATTATAATAAGAAGGATTAACCCGAGTACAGCTAACTTGTTATGAGAGAAGCGATAAAATACTTCTTTCCAATAAGATACTTGCTTTTTAGAAAGGGCATCTGTATTTTCTGAACGACCGACAACATCGAACATGTCAGCTGATACTTTTGGTATTTGCTGTTCGTTTTGAGCCATTATTTTTTCGCTCCTTTCAATTTAATACGTGGATCGATGACACTGTATAAAATGTCTACGATTAATACAGCCAGTAATAAAATTAATGAATAGAACACAGTCGTACCCATAATTACCGTATAGTCACGATTTGTAATACTTGTTACGAAATGGCGGCCAAGTCCTGGCACCGCAAAAATCTGTTCAATAACGAACGAACCTGTAATAACACCGGCAAAAAGTGGACCTAAATACGTTACAACCGGCAATAATGCATTACGTAAAGAGTGCTTGAACACGATTGTCCATTTTCCAAGACCTTTTGCACGAGCAAGCTTTACATACTCACTATTGTTTTGCTCCAACATACTAGAACGAGTAAGTTTGGCAATAAATCCGGCATGGGTAACAGCAATTGCCAATGAAGGTAATATTGTATAGGCAAATCCTTTCCAGCCACTTACCGGGAACCAGCCTGCTTCAAATGCCAGGTAATACTGCAAGAGTCCGGCTAATATGAAGGAAGGAACTGAAATCCCTAAAATTGCAAAAATTGTCGCGGCATAATCTCCAAAGCGGTTATGATACAGTGCCGATACAACGCCGAGTAATACACCAAGACCAATTGCTAAAACCATCGCCTGAAGACCTAAAGCAAGGGATACAGGGAAGCTTTCTGCGATAATGTCATTTGTGGAACGGCCTTTGTATTTCATCGACTCCCCAAAATCAAATGTCATTGTGTCTACTAAATAGTCTTTATATTGGATATACCAAGGATTATCCAACCCATATTTCGCGTTTAACTGTTCTTCGATGGCAGGCGGCAATTCACGTTCGCTCGTGAAAGGGCTACCTGGAGCAAGCTGCATTAGGAAGAACGTCGCTGTAATAATTAAGTACATTGCAAGTACGATATAGAGTAATCGTTTAATGATAAAGTTAAGCAATGTCCGTACCTCCTTTTTATACTATTTTGAAAATTCTATAAAACTATGAAAGGGAGTGCCCGAAATTTTATTTCGAGGCACTCCCTGTTTACGATGACTTTGCAATTAATTTGACCATCGCTGGAGTAAATAATAAATAGTTAAAATTACTTCATTTTAACGTATTTAAGATTAATGTTACCTAAAGCATCTGGAACCATATTTTCTACTTCGTCAGATACAACATTTAAGTTTGTATTGTAGTAAATAGGTGCTACAGGCATTTCTTCCATAATTACTGCTTCAGCTTCCAATAATTTTTCCGTACGTTTGTCCGGATCAGTTTCAGTGATCGACTCATTTAATAATGCAGTGTATTCATCGTTTGACCAGCCAGTTTGGTTATTGCCGTTCTCTGCAGAGTTATACATTTCTAGGAATGTATACGCATCATTGTAGTCAGCACCCCAACCAAGACGACCGATTTGGTAATCGCCATTTCCAATTTTATCTAAGTATACTTGCCATTCTGAGTTATCAAGTTTAACAGTAATACCTAAATTAGATGACCATCCTTGTTGGATGAATTGTGCGATTGCAGAGTGTGCTTCAGAAGTATTGTATGAAACTTTTACTTCTAAATCAGCAGGATTTGCTAATCCTAATTCTTTCAGACCAGCTTCTAAATATTTCTTCGCTTCTTCGAAATCAGCATCTTTGAAGTAACCTTCATCTTCGCCGAAGCCTTCTACAGAGTTTGGCACGATACCTAATGCAGGTTCTTGTTCGCCTTTTACAACATTACTGATTAAGCCTTCACGGTCGATTGCCAATGCTAATGCTTTACGAATGTTTTCGTTTTGCATTACTGGATCTTCTGTATTGAACTTGTACCAGTAAATAGAAGACATATCAGAAACGTTTAATTTGTCTTCAGATTTTAAGCGATCGATTGCATCAAGAGAAATTGTCCCGTAAGGAGCACCTAAGAAATCAATTTCTCCAGCGTCAAACATTGTCATTTGAGTTGTTTCAGACTCAACCATTGCAATGTTTACCGTATCGATATCTACATTTTCTGTATCCCAGTAAGTATCGCTTTTCTCTAAAACGATATCGCCTGAATGGTTCCAAGTAGATAAGTTGTAAGCACCGTTCGATACATATGTATCTGCTTCTGTGTACCATTTTGGATCCGCTTCAGCTGTTGCTTTATGGATTGGGTAGAACGTTTTAAATGCTGTTAATTCCAAGAAATATGGAGTCGGAGCATTTAACGTTACTTCCAATGTTTTTTCATCGATAGCTTTAATCGCTACATCTTCGGCAGTACCTTTACCGTTGTTGTATTCTTCTGCTCCTTTAATAGGGTAAAGGATAGTAGAATATTCAGACGCATTTTCCGGGTTTAATGCCCATTTCCATGCGTATTCAAAATCTTCAGCTGTAACTTTTTCTCCATTTGACCATTGTGCGTCACGTAACGTGAATGTATAAGTTAAAAGATCATCCGATACTTTATAATCTTCAGCGGCAGCTAAAACCGGCTCGCCTTCAACCAATGTTGTTAAACCTTCAAAAGTATTTTCTAAAATTGCGCCAGAAGTTGTATCTGAAGCTAATTGTGGATGTAATGAAGGTGGCTCAGAAGTGATTAGTAAATCTAATTCTTTTTCCCCATCTCCAGATGATGTTGATTTAGTTTCATCTCCTCCACATGCTGCAAGTAATGCAGATAATGAAAGTGCTGTAGCAGTCAATGCGACCTTTTTGTTGCGTTTCATAAATACCCCTCCTAGAAAATCATGTAAATTAAATTTTCTGATAATTTTTTGATGCGTTATTTTAATATATCAGAATATTTGTATGAAATATATACTACATTTGAAATTTTTTATAGATACTAATAAGTAAAACAATTATGAAAATTTTTAATTATTTTACTATAGGGTAATATTATTTGGGTAAAATATTAGATAGTTATAAAATTCTCGAAAGTATTAATAATCTGCTGTTTTATGTACCTTGTTTTGAAAATTTAGAATTGTATTATTGTGTAACAATTTTGACACATAAAACTTTCTTTTTTTCTTGAAAACATGCAAAATAGAAGAGAGCATTTGAAAGGTGGTATATAAATGAAAACAGAACAACAATATTTTGAAGAGAGCAAATCCATGAATGAATATATGGATGCAATGTCTCAATTAAAAGAACAAAGCTTTGCTATTTATGAGAGCTTTGAGCTTCCGGAAGATACAGCTTTTATTGAAAAGCTGAAAAATGCCAATGTCCATATTTTAGCTATTACTGAAGACTGGTGCGGGGATGCAATGATTAACAATCCAATCATTCGCAAAGTTGCAGAAGCAGCAGATGTAGAAATTCGTACAGCATTACGCGATGCGGATACAGATTTGATTGATCGCTATTTAACGAATGGTGGACGTGCTATTCCAATGTACTTGATTTTAAATGAAGCAGGAGAAGTAATTACAACATGGGGCCCACGTGCACCGCAATTACAGCAGCTAGTAACCGATTTACGTGCAACATTACCGGATAAAGAAGATCCAACATTTGAAGACGCACAAAAAGCGGTATACGAAAATATGCGCGGACAATATGTAAACGATTCAAAGCTGTGGAGCTATGTATATGAAGATTTTAAAAATAAGGTAACAGCAGCAATATAATTTAACTTAACCTGTTACTTTTACGAGTTCTTACTATATAATATAGTAGGAACTTTTTTCTATTTTATGCGTATTATTGAAGAGAATATCCCGGGTACTATTGTTGCTTTTCTAAAACAGACAGCAGTATACTTTGGACAGAATGAAAAATATAATTAATCAGGATGAGATCAATATGAAAAGAGCGAGAATTATATATAACCCAACTTCGGGTCGTGAAGTATTTAAGAGACATCTTCCGGAAGTATTGGAGAAACTCGAAATAGCAGGATATGAAACTTCATGTCACGCAACGACTGGTGAAGGTGATGCAACAAAAGCTGCAATTGAAGCTGTAAGACGAGAATTTGATGTTGTAATTGCGGTAGGTGGAGACGGTACGTTAAATGAAGTAGTGGCAGGTGTTAGCCAATGCGAAAAACGGCCAAAGCTTGGTTTAATTCCAATGGGGACGACAAATGACTTTGCACGGGCTGTTCGTATTCCCCGAAATGTTGAAGAAGCACTAAACATCATTCTTGCAGGGGATACAATACCTGTCGATGTCGGTATATTGAATGAAGACCGCTACTTCATTAACATTGCTGCAGGCGGGCGTATCACCGAGCTGACATACGAAGTACCGAGCAGAATGAAAACGGTACTTGGACAAATGGCGTATTATTTGAAGGCAATTGAAATGATTCCTTCTATTAAAGCAACTCATATGAAAATCCAAATGGATGAAGAAGAGTTTGATGGTAAAGCGATGATGTTTTTATGTGGCTTAACAAATTCCGTAGGCGGTTTCGAAAAAATCGCACCCGATGCATCAATCAATGACGGACTGTTCACTGTTATGATTTTAAAGGAATGCAATATTGCGGATTTCATACGTATTGCTTCATTGGCATTGCGTGGCGAGCATTTATCCGACGAACGTCTCATTTACAGAAAAGCTAGTCGTGTTGTCGTATCATCTGATCAGGAAGTGCATTTAAATCTGGACGGTGAATATGGCGGCGATGCACCAGCTGTTTTCCAAAATTTAAAAAGGCATATTGAAGTATTCGTGCCGAAAGATAAAATTCGTGAAATTGAAACGGATGAAGAAGTAATTTAACTATAGCTTGCAAGGGTAGTGGAATGCCCTTGTGAGTTTTTTGTTTTTATCGGGAAGAGTCGGGGGACGGGGAGTGAGCGGTTTTCTAATATAGTGCTTAAGTGTTCTAATAAAATAAATTAAGTTCTAATAAAAGCGGGAAGTTCTAATATAGCGCTTTGATCTTCTAATACCGGGTCGAGATGTTCAAATAAACTCACCGAATGTACTAATATCCTCTCAACATTTTCTAATAAAGCCTCTCAATATTCTAATATCCGCTAGCTTCATTTGAAAGAACACCCAGAACAGCGCATACAATACCAATTTTCTAATATATATGGTCAAAATACTCGATGAAAATCTAAAAACCTCCACTTCAACAATTATAAACCGTTAAAGTGAAGGCGTTTTAAGTCAATTCCTTTTACAATGTAAATTTATCCATACTTTGTTGCAGCTGTTTTGCCTGATTCGCTAAACGTTTAGAAAGCTCTTCCATTTCATCGACAAATTCAGTTTGAAGTTGTGTCGCATTTGCTACTTGCGCTACATCCGCCATCGTTTTTTCTGTACCTTGCGAAATTTCGATGACTGAAGCCGCAACTTCTTCTGAGCTTGCTGAAATTTGCTGTGATGTAGCAGAAATATGTTCTACACGCTCCGTTATATTGTAAATATTTTCGGTAATCGTGTGAAATGACTGACCGGCACGATCGATGACAACAACACCATCATTTGCACACTTGAGACTGCTTTCCACCGCTTCGCCAACATTTTGGGAATTGTACTGAATAGTTTCAGTTAAATGGACAATTTCATTTGCGGACTTTTTGGATTGCTCTGCGAGTTTGCGAACTTCATCTGCGACTACAGCAAAGCCTTTCCCATGTTCACCAGCTCTAGCCGCTTCAATGGCAGCATTCAAGGCAAGCAGATTCGTCTGATCCGCTATATCAGTAATGGCTTTCGTAATTGTACTAATTTGTCCTGACTGTTCAATTAATACGTTTGAAAGGCTGGAAATCGATTGAGTCGATGCATATACTGTTTCCATTTGCTGCATCGCTTCGTCAATAATTTTTACCCCGTCATTAGCAAACTGGGTCAATGTAACAGCACCACTATGCAATTCTTGTGTTGAGCGGGCAATCGAATTAATTCCCTGTGCCGTCTCATCTACAGCAAGGGCACTTTCGTTTGCCCCAATTGTCATCGTTGTGGCGGTCTGTGCAGTATGCTCAGTCAGTTCATTAATATGAGCTGTTTCCGATGAAATCGTCTCACTGTTTTTCATAAGTGCATCCGCCGAATTGCTAAGCTGATTTGCGTTATGCTGAATGCTTACTAACAATTCCTCGAAATTACACTGCAATGAAATAAAAGCATTCGACAGCATACCAAATTCATCTTTTGTGCGAACAGGTTTGTGTGAAACTTTAATATTCCCGCCAGCCATATGTTCCAGATCTTTTGTAATTGACTGGAGGCGCAGTGTAATGCCGTATTTCGTATAAATCATGTAGGAAGCTATAACAAGGAGCGCAATAATAATGAATATAACGGATAAAATCATCGATAGTGAAATCATGTTTTTCGTATTATTCACAACTTTATCAAGTTCGGTGTTTTCAATTTGTTCCACTTTCCCGGCAAGCTCGCTTGTGAAATTGCTCGTATATGTATAGTCACCATTCACCACTGATAGCGCGGCTGAAATATCACGTGTCTGTACAGATGAAATCACTCTATCCATTTGTTCGGCAATAATTTCTGATTGGTCTTTTAAGTTATTAATAATCGGTGCAGCATCCGCTGATATATTTTTGCTCTGCACTTCCTCGATGAGCTGGACGAGGCTTGTTGTATGGTTGTTTAGTGAATCCAAGTTATTTTGAGAAGGATCTACTGCATAGGCACGAGCATAGATGCCTTGCGACAGTATATGTTGCTGGATAGCATTAATCCGCTGAACCTGTGCCATTTGTACATCGACTGCTTTGGAAACTTCATCACCAATCCGGGAAAACTGAACGGTTGCAAATCCGATTGAAAATAAAAGCACCATCCCGATTAAAATAAAGCCAATATTAAGTTTTTTTCGAACTGACATATGCCTCAATCTCCTTGAAATTAATAGAATTATTAGAGTTATAAGGTAAATTATATAGGCAATACTTACTGAATACTAGAACAAAAGTAATAATTGGTTAGTCAGAACATTAGTAGAAAGTATAATAAGTGCAAATTATATGGAGCATGGTACAATAAAGTGATTGAAATGAGAGGAAGAAATGAACATGTCTGCACCTATTAAAAAAAATGATCGTCAAACAGTTTATATAGAAGATTTAACACATGATGGCAATGGCGTCGCGAAGATCGATGGCTATCCATTATTCATACAAGGGGCACTTCCTGGAGAAACTGCCGAGATTCATGTAATGAAAACATTAAAGAATTATGGGTTTGCAAAAGTAGTGAATATACTGGAAAAGTCGCCTGATCGTGTAGAAGCGCCATGTGTCTATTTTTCGCAATGTGGGGGATGTCAATTACAGCATCTTTCGTATGAGGGACAATTAAAATGGAAACAAAATATGGTCGCAAATGTGATGAAGCGTCTTGGTAAAATCGACGCACCTGTCCATCCGGTAAAAGGGATGGAAGAGCCTTGGCATTACCGCAACAAATCACAAATACCTTTTGCGCAAAACGAATCAGGTCAGATGGTGGCAGGCTTCTATAAAACGAAGTCACACTCAATTGTTGATATGGAACGTTGTTTAATTCAAACAGGAGAAGCCGATGTTGTCATGGCAGACTTGAAACGTGAGTTGGAAATTTTAGGTTTGCGTCCGTATGATGAAAAATCCCATCAAGGCATGCTGCGTCATGTTGTCGTTCGTAAAGGTCGCGCAACAGGCGAAGTAATGGTCGTACTCGTTACAAAATCTAAGAAATTCCCGCAGGCGAGCGCGGTAATCGAAAAAATCCGAGCACTTATCCCGAATGTCACGTCCATTGTCCAAAATGTAAACGGTGAGAAAACAAACGTTATATTCGGCAATGACACATTCACACTTTGGGGCAAGGATACAATTGAAGATACAATCGGCAATGTCCGTTTTGAAATTTCGGCACGCTCGTTTTATCAAGTCAACCCGGTTCAAACAGAAGTGCTTTATAAACAGGCCCTCGATTATGCACAACTGACAGGCAATGAACGCGTAATCGATGCCTACTGCGGTATCGGATCCATTTCACTGTTTTTAGCCCAAAAAGCGGGTCATGTAATGGGTGTTGAAATAGTCGAGCAGGCAATCGAAGACGCAAAACGCAATGCCGCATTAAACGGTTTTACAAACACATATTTCGAAGCTGGCCCGGCAGAGGAAGTCATTCCCCGCTGGTACAAAGAAGGTAAGGAAGCAGATGTATTAGTAGTCGATCCGCCGCGTAAAGGCTGTGATGAAGCGTTATTGAGTACAATCATCGAGCAAAAACCGAAGCGTGTAGTTTACGTATCGTGCAATCCCGCAACCCTTGCGCGCGACCTCCGTATTTTAGAAGACGGCGGATATAAAACGCAGGAAGTACAGCCGGTCGATATGTTCCCGCACACGACACACTGTGAAGCGGTTGCTTGGTTGGAGTTAGTATAGAAGTACAATAAAAAAGCTGTGTCAAAAATCCACATTGTATGGGGATTTTAGCACAGCTTTTTTGAGGTTAAAAACAATTTTTTGAGTTAATTTTGTATTAAAGTGATTTCAATAATTTAATTACATCTTTGGCAACTGCGCCACCTGATGCAGGATTTTGTCCTGTAACAATACGATTATCAGTTACAGTGAATACTGACCAATCAGCATCTTTTACGTAATTAGCACCTTTACGAACAAGTTCATCTTCAGTTAAAAATGGAACGACTTTATCAAGTCCAACAGCAATTTCTTCTGTGTTAGTAAAACCGGTCACTTTAGTATTTTTAATTAAATATTCACCATCACCATTTTTAATATTTAATAATCCTACAACTCCATGACAAACAGCAGAAACAACGCCACCGTTAGCGTGAATAGTACTTGCAATGTTTTGCAACTTTTCATCTTCTGCGAAATCCCACATAACTCCATGGCCACCTGCATAATAGATAGCAGCATAATCATTTGGGTTAATAGAGTCAGCGGGCAAAGTAGTGCTTAGTTTATTTAAGAAATCAGTATTTGTGTAATACTTCCAATCTAATTCGGTCATTTGATCCGGTTGCAAACTATGCGGGTCGAGTGGCGTATAACCACCTTTAGGGCTCACATAATCAATTTCATATCCTGCTTTTTCTATTTCAGCTGCAAAGTGAACAGCTTCTCCTAACCATAATCCTGTTGCACGATCTAAATTGGGATACTTAGAGGTATTCGTTACTACTAATAATATCTTTTTCATTATACAATCTCCTTTAAGTTTGATACTATCAAGCTTATAGGTTAAACCATACTTTAAGTCAAGGAGGACACCTCGTGTATACAATTCAACAAGCGAGCCTCTTAATTGAAATACCTGCAAGTTCAATTCGATACTATGAAAAAATAGATTTAATTCCACCAATAAAAAGAAATGAACAAAAGCATCGAATATTTGATGAACAAGACATTGAACTTTTAAAATTAATTAAATGTTTTCGAAGTCTAGGCATGTCAATTGAGGATATAAGAGAAAATATATCAACGCTGAATTTAGAGCAGGAAGAGATTAATACACAAGCTATATTAATTCAGCACAAGAAAAAACTAGAAGAGCAAATTGGCATTTTAAATTCTTTTATTAGTGAAATTGATCAGAAAATAATTCCTGTATTATCAGATACAGATTTAAAATAACGTTAAAATATTAAGCTGAGTGATTCTACTACATCATTCGGTTTTTTTGTTGTTTTAAAATGAAAATATAACTTGTCATTAATTCACAGGAAGCATAATAACAAATGGGGATGAAAAGAAGCTGCCTTGAGCGTGACCTTCTTGAAAATATTTGAATGCTCCTGTTAATTTACTTAACTTAAGTAAATTAATATATACGTTTGTTCTATAAATGAGTTTCATAAATATGCATATTAATGGAATTTAATTTTATATATATGTAAAAATAATGAATAATTTGTAATATATGTTAATAATTCAACTTTTTTGCGCTATTATTAAATTTGTAATTATAAAGGAGGGAATATTGTGAAAAAAATCTTTTTATCAGTTTTGTTAACGATATCATTATTAGTCTCGTTACCGTTTTCTGCTTTTGCAAACGATTCAACAACTGGGTTAGCTGCCAGTCAAGAAACAAATGTAACTATTGAAGATTTTCTTGAAGAAGCTGTCACAGCTTTAACTTTTCAACATGCTTCGGACTATATGAGAACAGAAGTCATTGAAAATTGGCTTGGTGATTATGAGTTCGAAAATACAAGCAACTATATTACTGAAAAACAGGCTGCACTTATTTTAGTAAAAGCCCTTGGTGCAGAAACAAATGAGGAAACGCTGGATGATTATAGAAAAACAGCAGAAAAGCTAGGCTTTTTTAAAGGTGTTTCCGATTTGCAGCCGATTACAAAAGCAAAGGTTTACAAAATGTTTAGTAATGTAAAAGACTATCAAAACAAAGATATTGATAACACAGGGGTACAGGAAATATCTGTCGAAGATTTTATGCGAAATCCTGGTAGTTTAGGTTATCAATTATCTCCAGACGGCGAATACATCGCTTACGCTGCAGAATGGCAAAGCAGGCTAAATGTTTTTATAAAGAATATGGATGATGAGAGCGAGCCTGTGCGAGTAACAAGTACAACTGATCGAGATATCGCGGGGCTTTTCTGGAAAGATAATAATATGTATTATTTAAAGGATAATGGGGGAGATGAAAATTATCATATTTACTCGTCTTCATTTAACGGTGCAAAAGAAAAAGATTTAACGCCGTACCCGAATGTTGTCGTACTTCCTATCGATTATTTGAAAGATGTTGAAGATGAAATTTTAATCATGATGAATAAAGAAGATGCAACGGTATTTGATGTTTATAAATTAAACGTAAAGACGGGTGCAACGAAGTTAGTAGCAAAAAACCCTGGGAATATTTTAAGCTGGATTCCCGATAGCAATGGACAAATTCGAATGGCTGTAGCATCTGACGGTGTAGTAGGTGCTGTTTTATATCGTGAAACAGAAGAAGATGAGTTCCAGCCATTTATCTCAATTGATGCTGGTGAAACAGTTTCACCGCTAGGATTTTCTCGAGACAATCAATCTATTTATGCCGTATCTGATAAGGGTCGAGATAAAGCGGCACTAGTAAAATATGATTTAGAGGGCAAAGAAGAAGTAGTTTTCTCAAATCCACTCGTTGATATTTCAGGGGCTCTTTACAGCTCAACAAAAGATCAACTTCTTTACGCTGCGTATATCACAGATAAAGTTCACTATAATTTCTTTGATAGCGAGTTTGAAAATCTTTTCAATAAAATGAAAGACCAACTTGGTGTAAGTGCAAGTGAATTTGGGATTAACGATTACAATAAGGAAATGACGAAATTTATCGTAAGTGTTTCAAGCGATACTGTTTATGGAAAGTATTATTATTATGATGCTGAAACAGAAACAATGACATTATTAGCAGAGTTAGGCTCATGGTTGGATGCTGGTAATTTGGCGGAGATGCATTCTATTTCCTATGAAGCGAGAGACGGTCTAATAATTCACGGTTATTTAACATTACCAAAAAATAAAATAGCTGAAGATTTACCGTTAGTTGTCATTCCGCATGGTGGTCCATGGGCTCGGGATATGTGGGGCTTTAATAATGAAGTACAGTTATTAGCAAATCAAGGCTATGCAGTACTTCAAGCAAACTTTAGATCATCTACAGGTTACGGTAAAGAATTCCTTGAAGCGGGCAACAAGCAATGGGGATTAAAAATCCAGGATGATATTACAGATGGAGTACAATGGGCAATTGATTTGGGCATTGCTGATGCAGAAAAGATCGGTATTTACGGTGCTTCCTTTGGGGGATATGCAACATTGGCCGGTATAACATTCACACCAGACTTATATGCTGCAGCAGTTGATTATGTAGGGGTTTCGAACATCTTTACATTATTGGAAACAATCCCTCCATATTGGGAAACACAACGAAATATGTTCTATGAGCGTGTAGGCCACCCTGAAAAGGATAAAGAACTGTTAAAAGCTGCTTCACCGGTATTCCATGTCGATAAAATTAAAACACCTTTATTTGTAGCACAAGGGGCGAATGATCCGCGTGTGAATAAACAAGAATCAGACCAAATCGTACAGGCACTTAAAAATAGAGGTGTGGAAGTTGAGTATATGGTAAAAGACAATGAAGGACACGGCTTTGCAAATGAAGAAAACCGAATTGAATTTTATAATGCATTGGTAGACTTCTTTGCGGAATATTTAAAGTAAACTATTGCTCACTTTACACCCGCCACATGTTGTAGCGGTCGCTTGGTTGGAGTTAGTTTAATCTAAAGATAAAAAAGCGGGGCTATCCTAAGAGTAGAACAACTCTTATCGGATAGCCCCGTTTCATATAATCATTTAAATTGTAGTTTCCACCGGGAAAAAGTTAGGTAATTGTCGTTCACGTTTATCGAGGACAATTTGTTCTGGTTTGATACCTTGTTCACGTAACGTATCAATGTTTTGCATAATAAACTCGTCGCTGCCGACAACATAAAACAGACCGTCTCGATCAGCGGCAAGTTTTTTCACTTCTTCATAGTAATCTTTACGATTATCGACGTACTGTGATGTGAAGTTTTTAACAGGTGCAGATTCGAAAATATCGGTAAATAAGTAGTCTTTTGTTGAATCAATATTTAGAGAATGAATGCGACTGATGTTGTCAGGACGTTCCAAATAAGAAAGTACAAGAGGTCTAAACGTTGCAAGACCTACACCGGAAGACAATAAGTAAATATTTCTATTTTGTCTTTTCAGCGGTACATTGGAATGGATTTTAAAGAGTGCAACTTTATCGCCGACTTCGAGATTTCTTAAAATCGATTTAAATTCAGAGCACAGTTCTTTAATACGAGTTGTTATCCCGACAGTCTTCTCATTTGGTAATGTGGAGATTGACATATGACGAACTAAGCTTTTATTTGGCTGATCACCAGCATTGAAACCTTCTAATGCAAGGTGGGTGTGGGCACCTTCTTCCCATGTAAAGCCTTCAGGAAGGTCGAGCAAAAACGTTTTAACTTCTGGTGTTTCATCAATAATTTTGTTTATTTTCGTCCAGTATATTTGCATGATACATTCTCCTTAAGTAATGCATATTTTCTTTATAGTTATAGTATATCACAGATGATAAACATTCTCATTTAAAACTATCCGTAATTACATTAATTTAGTGGAACGCCAGTAGTAAAAGGGTTATGAGAGCAAAAAAAGAAGAACAATTTCCTGGATACAGAAAATCGTTCTTCTTACTTTATTATTCTGCAAAGATTAAAGCTTCTCTACATTATGATTTAAGCGCGTAAGAAACTGTTTAAGCTGCTGTAATTCGCTATCTGAAAAATCTTCATAAAGGTCATTCAGAAATTGATCTTTAAACATTGTGCAACCTTCAAGTAATGCTCGTCCTTTATCGGTAATCGTTACAAGAACTTCTCGGTTGTTCTTTGCATTGCGTTGACGTTCCACATATTGCTGTTCTTCAAGCAGCTTTAAATGGCGCGTAATTGCAGATTGATCAATAGCTAAAGATTGTTGCAGAACCTTTTGAGAAACGCTTCCTTTTTTTATTAAAGAAACTAATATTTCATATCTCGTTAAACTGACTTCTGTTCTTTTTTCAAATATTTGTGTTACATGACGGTCTAATCTTTTTAACATCATGATCATCTGTTTTTTATCATCCAAACAAACTTCCATACTATACCTCCTTACATTGATTGCTTTTCGTTCCAAGTATCCCTATATGGTAGCATTTCCGTTCATTCGGATAAAGTCTAAAAAATTTTAATTGAACATGTCAGGCAAAGGCTCCTATAAGTCCATTAGCTAGAAAAACGAATAATTTGGTCGAATGGTAAACGAGATGAATTACGTGCTGGCATAGCAGCTTTTCCGATAGCGATTAATATCATCGGAACCTCATTTGCAGGCAACTCATATCTTTTAGCGAATGCTGCTTTATCAAAGCCGCCCATTATTACTGTGTCATAGCCCATGTCCTTCGCTAAAAGTACGATTTGCATAGAAATTAAACCTGAATCCAAATGTGCAATATTACTGCGTTCAGCATCCGAAAAATTGCTGTACGATGCTTCAGAATTTGAAATCATCATATCTGCAATTTCACGTGGCATATAGCCTAACTCAACATTTAAATCATTAATTTGCTTAGCATTTTTATACATTTCGATATCGCCAATGACTGCAATTATTGCAGATGATGTTTCAATTTGTTCCTGATTAAATCCAGCGATGCGCAACTCTTTCTTTTGCTCCTGATTGTCAATAACAAGGAAGCGCCAAGGCTGTAAGTTACTTGATGAAGGAGCTGATGTTGCTTGCTGTAAAATATGTTGAATTGTCTCACGGGGAATCGTAACACCAGGTTCATATTTACGAACTGATTTACGTTCATCCATTAATTTTTCTAAAGCTGATTTTTGTTGTGACATTTTTTTCACCCTTCTTTATCGAAATTGGAATAGGATTTTATTTTAGTTGATGAGTCAACAATTGACAAGTCATATGTCTTGGAGAGAGTCTCTGAGGAATACTCAATTTTCCTCTGTCGATAGGCGATGTATTCAAGCAAAACACTAAATCTACCCATATGATAAAAAGAAAATATTATTTTTGGGGAGTGAAAGACATGTATAACCATGAAAAAGAAAGTAGTTATAATCAGGAATATTTTCCAAGTTACAAAGAAGAAGGGCATTGCAAGGGGCATTGCAATAAGGATAAACATAAAGGCGCATGCGTAGAAGAAATTCTTGAGGCAATTTTAAAAGCACAAAGGAAAGCCGAGAATGATCATGACAAGAAATGTTCTTCATGCGATGAATCGTTTGAAGAACGATTAGAAGAAAAAGAACACAGGAAATTTAGTAAAAACACTATTCCGGTTATTCTGTATTGTGGATGTGAACCATTTAAAGGTGAAGGCGTAACGGCTTGTCTGGCAGGAATGAAGGATAAAAAATTCATCTGCATTACTAGTTTTATTTTCAAGGTCAGAGAAATAAAAGGCAATTGTGCTGAATTGGAACTTTTAACGTTTAAACCAAAAAGAGATCGGTGCAATAAGTTCATGAGCCCTTGTGAACAAATTAACCATCAATATGTTAGCGACTTAATGAAAACAGGAATCTGCATTACTGTAGACTTATCCTGTTTCTGTGCAGTTACTACTTTACCAGCTGTACGACTATAGAAACGTGGTAGTGTTTTAATAATAGGTGAACTCTCCCCTAAAGTTCACCTATACAATTTACCCTCCAAAAACATCCAGAATATCGTCGACTTCCTGTATATCTAAATGAGTTGAGTTTGTTTTGACCTTTCTCGTTGGAATGCTTGCATATACATTATTTACTTGATGTCCCTGCAGCAATTGCTTGATTTCGACCAAAGCCACTAAAATATCTTCATTTGGCTGGATTTTTTTAGCTGGATGAAAATATTCAGTAAGTGCTGATAATAATAAATGATTAAGTGTCTGATTTTCGGCATGGTATTCGATTTGTTTTAAGATTTCTGTAGAAACCCCCACTGTTTCTCCGCTTTTAACATCGATAAAATGTGATGGAACTGTTAGTGCAGTCTTATTGAAATAGTCTGTATATAATTTAGACATATCCATCATCCTTAATTTCTCACAGAGATGAGGTTTTCAGTTTCTGTTTGAGCCTTAATTTGCTTCATTTTTGCAAGAATCATCAAGCCATGAACATTCAATTTTTCCATATTTTCGGGGAATGTCAATTGAATTGGCCGTCCTCTATCTGCCCAACGAACAGCTACTTCCTGTATTTGCTTCTGTGCTAGTTTGGCAGCGCCTCCGACAGCGATATATCGCGTAGCTCCTTTAATTTCGCTAGAACTGCTTCTAACCCGATCAAAATGTTCCAAATACTTGATGGCCAGTGATTTTAATTGTGGAACAATATATTTACTTATATCTTTTCTGACACCTGCAAATGGCTCCACATACCATTCTGATTGTCCGGCAGCCAGTTTTTCTTCTAATTCTGCACGAGAATCAAATTTATAAAATTCATTTTTACTCACCTTTTGAATAATATTATCGAGGAACTGATTGATGCCGAATGTTTCGCCTTCTACAGAAGCAACGGGTTTATTATTCTTGATTCCGACAAAATCAACAGAATCTCCACCTAGATCCCCAATAATAATCCCTTTCTGTGAATCCTTGACTAGGTCATCATCTTTGATTCCTAGTGTCTCTTGATCTCGTGTTAACCCGAGGTAAGCACAAGCACCTTCCGCGCCAATAATGACATCTTCTACATATAATTTTACAGTTATTTCTTTTGGATCTGAGACACCCGGTACCTTATGAAAAATAACTGTATGTGTCCCTAATAACTGTTGTCTAAATTTTTCCTTCATTTGCTTATATTGAGTAGTTGGCAAAGATACCGCTAATTGATCAATGTGATAGTGTATTTCAGTTTCATTAGGATTTATGCATATGGCATGGAAAGCAGCCAAACCAAATAAGAGAATATAAGTGCGATCTTCGGCAACCTTTTGGTTATTGAATCCGGTTAAACTTACATCACGTTGTTTAGTGGCTGCCTTCCCGATATAGAATACTTCTCTTTTGTCGATAATGGCATGGCTTTTGAGTTCAACAATCAGATTTTCTTCAAATTTGATATCTTCCTCATCATAAGGTTTTTCATGAAACTCCTCATCGTACAAAGAGATTGCGTTTGGTATCTGATAATCCCCATAATATCCGTCATCAGATGACAAAGCTTTATACCAGCTATTCCCGCAATCCACCGCAAGAAGGTTTTTCCCTTCCATATTTCACTCACCTCTCATTTTTAATTGTATGCAGAACATTGGCCCACACGTGCCTGTACTTATTAATTTCCTGCTAAATATGATTTTAGGTATTCGCCCAGAGAATGGGCATTTGGCCCGCATATGATGCACTAATTGATATTTAGGAGGGGCAAGATGTACGAAGATAAAAAAAGTGATGTATGTAAAATCCCGTCAAATTTAAATGAGTGTGATAATAAACCTCATAACCCCCATGTAAGTATTGGGAAGATTTATACAAAAGTTCCGGTAGTATTGGCTGAACTCACAGTACAAGTAAACTTAGATGCCTGTATTAAATTTCCCAAGCCTGTCTTGGAAATAAAAGATGTTAAAAAACAGATTAAACTAGTACAATGCAGATTGCTTCTGCCGACGAATAAATTATTTATTAAAGGGTTTGTGCGAAAAAATATCCAATATGCGACTCCGATGACAGAGCCGGAATGTACATTAAAAACCATTTCATCCAGCATAAATTCCTTGACGGTTGATGTTCCTTTTAGCTGTGTAACAGAGATCAAACACTATTTGAGAAAACCTGTTCAACCTTCATTCAACACTCGGAGTGAGTTCGATTTTTTAATTGCAGATACATTGCCAAGCGGGTTTCCGGAAAAAGATGAATTTTTATCAAACGATCTATCTCAGTTTCATCAAAACTCCACTCAGTATTATAATGAATTACCATTCTGCGAGTTAGTTTCCAGTAATATTATTGAATGGGATGAAGCGATTGATCGAACACATTTATCAAAGGATGCTCCTATAGGTGAAGGAGTTTTTACTCAAGTTGAAGAAAAAATGGTTGTTGATATAACGTTAAAAGTACTTCAAAACCAACAAATACGCGTATCTTCAACAACAAATGATGATTGTGATGACTATTGTTAAAGATTTTAGATTGAAAGACTGAAAAAGAATCTTTAACTTTTCGTAAGGAGGGGAAGGAGGGGGTGCGTATGAGCATTCCTTCCAAAAGCCATGAATAATTTCCGAAATCAATATGTAGGCCCCGACACATATCAAGGTAAGGTTCATGAATATTATAAAAATCCATCAACCCCGAATAGTATCCAATTTTCTTTAAACAATCATCAAGGATTTGAACAGAATGAAACTCGACATAGTCAAAAGTATGAAAAAACAAAAAACCATTCTATCTATTTAAATGATCAGTTAGGAAAAAGAACAGATTCAAAACCAGTTCTTTTTTCACCACCTAAAGTTGATTCGGTACAGAAGCCTCTGAATGAAAATTCAAAGGAGGGGTTACCATTAGTTACTTCTGAAAGTAAAAACCGCGAAAAGGACAAGGAAGAAGTAGTTTCCAATTTAACGAAGGAATTCTCTCTCATGCTTGATGATACGTCTTCAAAAAATGAAGAATTTACAGCTCTTCCAGAAAGCGAATTTGAGAACGATTCCTTTTTAAATTCGAGTGAAAGTCTATCCATATCTGAAAATAAATACGCTGATGAATATTCTAGTGACGAGGATGATAAAAATTATACTGAACATAACGATCTTACAATAGGCGACCATTATACTAACATGCTAATTGACGAGTTTGAGTCTGGACGTAAAAAGCATTCATTAAATGAAAATACGAGCATTTTGGAAGATATGTTCTCCAAAATACTTTCAGAAAGTGATGAGCTGCAGGAAGGAAAGCAAAAAAAAGAATCCCATGAAGAAATGCGAAACATGATTGAAGAATACGTTGGAACGAATAATGACAAGACAGAAGACAATTTCTTTGACTTGTTTTCAAAAATCGATGAGTTTAGGGAAGAAGAACAGGACAGTACCAAGACTGAAGCAGATGTTGAAAAGTTGGATGGAAATAACGACACGTTTGCAGATAAATACTATACAATGCTTTTAGAAAACGATGAACTGCAGGAAGAACAAGAGGGCAATATAATTGCAGAAGAGATTGACGGGGCGAATGAAAATACCGATACGCTTGCAGATAAATTCTATACAATGCTTTTAGAAAACGATGAACTGCAGGAAGAACAAGAGGGCAATATAATTGCAGAAGAGATTGACGGGGCGAATGAAAATACCGATACGCTTGCACAAAAATTCTTTACAATACTTTCAGAAAACGATGAATTACAGAAAGAAAAACAAAACAGTTCAATTACAAATGTTGAAGAGACAAAGTACGTTGAAATAGAAGATATCTCAACCGATGAGCCTCAACTAAATCAAAAAAAAAATTCTTCCAAAAAGAAGAATAGAAAGTATTGTATTAACAAAAATAACCCATATCACATAGCGGATTTTAAGGAAGATGACGGTGAGCAACTTCTTCAAAAAAATACTTACTTTAACGATTCTATCGAAAATACAAAAAAAATAACTGTCAAAATGCCAGTATTGCTGACTGAATTACAGACAGATATAGATATTATTGAAACAATTGATTTGCTAATGCCGCTTCATAATATATTGAAAGTAGAATGGTCCGTCCAATCGCTTGATTGCAATGTTGTATTACCTTCGACGACAGTGTTTTTAAAAGGTGACATCACTGCAGAAGTTTCATTCAGCAACAAAGAGCATGAAAACAATATCGAATCATTGAAAGTCACTATTCCATGGAAAAAAACTGAAAATATTCACTGGCTAACCTTACCTGATACGCCTTTCAGCAAACAAGAAGAATTTATGTTCCACACCCACGATACCCACGATTCTAATTACCACTATGAAGCTAAACGAAAATTTGCAGAATCTATTCAAAGTCAATTAAAACAAGTCCATTTTGTTTGGCATCAAGAACTAAATTCAACGGAAAAACAACTTCAAGTTAACGGGTTCGCTCAATTGTCTATTCAATTTTTTCAAGAACAATTTGTTGACCTGAATCGCTACTCGAAATAATTATTGAGTAGCATTTTTTATGGGAATAATAAGGACATGCTTTTTTCAGGAGTAAGTATTTTACACGTAGAAAACTAAAAATTTAAATTATATAGAAAAAATGTTTTTGAAATTGAATCATATGACTATTTTACTAGCCTATGACATAAATACATCATTACATATGTTAGGAATGTAGAGTGAAACTTTGACTCTAACAAAAAAGAAAGAGGGTATAAAATAATGGATCAAAATTATTCTAAGAATGACGGCGGCTATTCAATGGACGATAGCTGCAAGCCAGCCAAAAATCATAAGCAAGCGGAGGATCATGGGGTTAAATCAAATCAGCAAATTCCTGTAACTGATTCAGACGTAACTTTAGTTACATCTCCACTTACAACACCTACTTTTAAAATTCCAGTAGTAGTTGCAGAGAGAACACTTCAAATCGTCGTAGAGTCAGACATTTCTCTTTATCCACCAGCTACGGAAATTAAGCGTGTTAAAAAACATGTATTTTTAGATCAAGTAAAATTAGTACCAGTAGCATTCGCACCAATTTTGACTGCTGCTGGCGCGCCAACTGGCTATTTCACAGTAACAAGAGCGAAATTATTTGTTGGAGGTCATATTCGTAAAAATATTGAATATGCTTCAGCAGATTACAATGCACCATTACAAGATCGAATCGCAAATGTTCGCTTCTCAGGCTTTGCAGAATTAACAGTTGGTGATTTCCTGAGCCCACCAATTTTTGGTGTATCAGAAAATGCAGAATCTAATTTCGTTAACGAAAAAACTCAAATGGATGCTCGTTTGGATAAATACTTCTTCCAAAATCTTGTGAGATACAATGAGCAGCCATACGGTGAGTTAGTCGCTGCCAACTTCTTTGAACTTGATTTTTCACCAAATTCCACTTATCATGATGGATCTTTCCACACACTGCGTGAAAAAATCGTACTTGACCTTACTGTAAAAGTATTACAAGTTCAGCAAGTTAACGTAGGTGCTGGTGGTGCCTTGACATCAGTAGTCCCTGACCTTCTTCCTGGTATCACTCCTCCTGCAGCAGAATAAGAGTAAGCTAGTTTGTAAGTGTAAGAGGCACCCAAATCGTTTGTTCGATTTCGGGTGCCTTTACATTGTTAAATCGTAAATTTTTTGTTTACTCTTAATGCATCCATTCTTACATGAACTAGCTAGATGCTTTTAAGTAGACAATGCGGATAGAAAAATTATTTCCACACACACTGTTAGTGGAGGTGAGTTGGAATGGGGAACAATAAACATAAAAACAATAAAACTCAGGATAACAAAAAACAGCAGAATCAAAATCAAAATGCTAACAGACCACGTGAAAACAGAGAAGAATTTGCTGAGGAAGTAAACTTCAACCAAAATCAAAATAAAAACCAAAAACAGAATAAAAAAGACTGTTAATTTTTTATAAGCCCAGCCCCAATACTCATTTTGAAAATGTTTATTGGGGCTTGGTTTATTATGCGTAATATTATCGTTTTATACAGCCAGACACAAAGACGGATCTGTTTTGAAATGAAGAGGTTATTCTAAAAACGGAAATATAAAGTTAATGGGAGGGAATTGTGTGAAAGGTTGGTTATTTTCAGGTACAAACAAACCGTTAGAATTGATTGAGAAAGAGGATCCAAAAGCAATTCCGGGTCAGGTTGTGATTGATGTAAAAGCTGCCGGCCTATGTCATTCAGATGTAGCGGCATTACAAGATCCAGGGTGGATGCCACTTTTCCCTAACGGCCCTGTTATTATGGGACATGAGTTTGCCGGGGTTGTAATTGAAGTTGGTGAAGGTGTAAAAAATATTAAAGTTGGGGACCGCGTTGGCGTTAACCCGATGGATAGGGCCACGAAAGTAACAGCCGGATACAACTATGATGGTGGGTACGCAGAAAAAGTGCGTGTACCTGAACATCAATGTGTAGTTATTCCCGAGGGCGTGTCCTTTGTAGAAGGTGCTGCTTCAACAGATGCCGGAATCACAGCTTATCGAGCTCTTTTTAGTATCGGGCAAGCAAAAGAAGGAACAAAATTAGGAATCATCGGAGTCGGCGGACTTGGACAATTTGCTCTACAAATGGCATTAATTAAAGGATGCAAAGTATATGCTACCGATGTTTCTCCGGACGCGCGTAAACTTGCTGATGAACTGGGTGCTCATAAAGTTTACGATACGATTCTTGATATGAAAGAAGCGGAATGTGACGTCATTGTTGACTTTGCGGGTTTCGGTCAAACCACATCTGATGCGTTGGAAGCTGTAAAAGTACAAGGCACAGTTGTGATTGTTGGAATGGGGAAACTGGAATCCAATATCAATACGTACTTAATGATTACAAAAGAAATTAAACTTTTAGGAAGTAATGGCGGATCAGTCGAGGACTTACAAGGTGTATATGATTGTTTTGCTACTGGAAAAATGTGCCCGAATCTGATTACAATTCCATTTGAAGAAGTCGACAAAGGTATCGAGAAACTGAAAAACCATGAGGTGAAAGGCCGGTTAGTAGCTGTATTTGAATAATAATTTAGATCATAGGAATTCTTCTCTTCGATGTATTTACGACATATAAAAAGCAGTTCAAATTTTATTTTAGTTAAAATTTGAACTGCTTTTAATTTTGAAAAATTGCCTATTACTATCTTACTGTTGACTAGAGCTTAAATTTAGAAACCGACTCAGTTAATTTTTCAACCTGGTTATTTAAATGAGTAGCATGCATCGTTACTTCAGAAGTAGCAGACGTTTGTTCTTCAATTGAACTTGCAATTTCTTGAGTCTCTGCTGTAACTTCTGTTGTCATTTCATTAACAACTGCAATTGAAGATACAACGACATTTTTTTGCTGTTGCATTGTTGATACATTCTCCATCGTGTTTGATATTGATACTTTCATATTTTCCAATGTATCGGACAGTTGTTTAATAGCATTATCTACAGTATTAACTGCTGACTTCTGATCTTCGCTAATCTCATTTGTTTGCTTCATTACTTGAACGAGTTGCTCAGTATCTTCTAAAATACTTAGAATAATTTGCTGAATATTAGTTGTTGCCGCTTTAGAACTTTCTGCTAAGCTTCTTACTTCATCTGCCACAACCGCAAAACCTTTACCATGTTCACCTGCTCGAGCAGCTTCAATTGAAGCATTAAGTGCAAGTAAATTTGTTTGTTCGGTAATTTGAGCAATTACATCCGTTACTTTTGAAATGGATTTAGTTTTCCCATCTAACTGTCCGGTTACAACCGTTACTTCATTGAACGCTCGCTCTAAATTCGCATAGGATGTTTCCAATTGTTGAACCTTACCAATACTCGAATGCACTTCAACCAATGCTTCGTCTGCATCATTTACCATTTGCTGAGTTTTTAATTCTATAGATTCTATACCATCGGCCAATACATGAATAGCTGTAGAACCATCATGCATTTTTTCTGCTTGTGTGCTTGTATTCATAGCAATTTCTTCAATGCTGTTTGAGACATTATTTAACGCTTGCTCATTTTCCTTCGCAATAATCGCTAAACTGTTTGAAGAATGTTGAATTTGTAATGAATTTTCATTTACTTGGTTAATTAAATTGCGGACCTCATCAAGCATTTTGTTGTAGTGATTTGCCAAGTCTGCAATTTCGTCATTTGACTTTGTTTCAAAACGTGAAATAAAGTCGCCACTTGCTGTTTTTTCGAATACTTTTTTAAAGTTATTAAAAATCTCTACTAATTTTCGTGCCATGAAATAGGCAATTAAACACCCTATTATTAGCCCGATTACTAATGATATCCAACCTGCAATTGTTAAATCTTTTAACTGCTGTGCATAACTATTAGCATCTACTAATGAAACAATTTGCCAATTATTTTTCTCGATTACCTGAACTTCACCTGTATAATTCACTTCATTCCATTCAAACTGTTCAATTTTATTGCTTCCATTTTTGGCATCGGAGAGCCATTTAAACTCTGCTTCTAATTTGGCAGTATCTAATAAGTCCGTAACCCCTTCAATTTC
The DNA here is from genome assembly GCF_037969775.1 of Solibacillus sp. FSL W7-1472. Taxonomy (NCBI): domain Bacteria; kingdom Bacillati; phylum Bacillota; class Bacilli; order Caryophanales; family Caryophanaceae; genus Solibacillus; species Solibacillus sp. FSL W7-1472. The sequence continues at coordinate 3,486,158 of NZ_CP150208.1, read as the reverse complement.
ACCGGAATTATCCGCAATAATATTTTTCCCGTCCCCATCTTCAATAAATGAAGATATAATCAATCCATTTGGATCGACAATCATTAATTTTGAAGATGATTTGGCTTCAATTCCTTCACGAATTGTACCAATTGTTGAGAAATCAATATCATAGCCGACCGCACCAACAAGTTCATCGTTTTTAAATACCGGGGCGATAACAGAAGTCATCAGCTTGTTTACACCAGTATCCAAATAGACATCCATCCATTGTAGGTTGGGGTTTGCGTTCAATTTCGAGAATGTTTGAGAATCACGTACATCCCATTCATAATCGATTTGAGGTGTGACATGTAATTTTCCGGTATTAAAGTCCATGTAATATACGGATAAATAATTTTTATTATTCTCTTTCAATGTGCGGGTAATTTTATCGATTTGTAAATAATCAACCTGTTCATTTTGTAAAATCGTTTCGATAACCTGACCGAACTGCAGAAGATTTGTTTCATAATTTTCTAAGCCTAAGGATACTTGATCAACAGCATTTTTTGCATTATTAGAAGAAGTTTGCTCATTTTCTTCCGTTAAAATATTTCGAACTGTCCACTGACTAAAAATAACTGTGATGACAACTGCTAAAATAACAGTGAGTGAAATGAACATCATCCACTTAGTTTTAATAGTTAAATTGTTAAATATATTCATGTTTTACATCTACCTTTTACCTATGTATTTACTTTCATTCCCAAAATGAGGGGTTTGAGACGAATTAAGGATATATTATCACGGGACTTTTGTCTATTAATTTTTCAGTAAATTATAATATATATTTAAAAGTTATAATTTTTTGATTTATTTTACTATTCATTAAATATTTAATATAAATTTTTTACTAAAGGATACTTCTGGTTTTTTGGTTCAAAATATCCAAGATAGGGCATAAAGAATTATGGATGTTTTTTCTATATAAATACTGGGAATTTAATGGAATTAGAAACAAATTAAGTGGGTGAAAAAAAGTGGATGTATTGGATTGTATTATTATCGGCGGTGGACCGGCAGGATTAAGTGCGAGTTTAGTTTTAGGTAGAGCTAGGAGAGAGATTGTATTATTCGATGATAAAACGAATCGCAATCGCGTGACAGATGAGGCCCGTGGATTTATTACGCGGGATCGGACAAATCCACAGGAATTCAGAGAAATGGGATTGCAAGAATTGGATAACTATCCATCGGTATCCTACGTGAATGCAACCGTTACTGAAATAATTAAGGACACAGATAATGAAAGATTTACTGTCAAAGCATCTAACAAGCAGGAGTATGTGACAGAAAAAATTATATTGGCTACAGGAATTCAAGAGGTTTTTTTCATACCGAGCATAAGAAACTATTATGGAAAAAGTTTATTTAGCTGCCCTTACTGCGATGGTTGGGAACAGCGGGATAAACCTTTAGTTGTGATCGCGGAAAAAGAAGATCATGTAATGCATTTAACTAAACTAATTTATAACTGGTCAAAAGATTTAGTTGTTCTAACGAATGGCCTTAAACTATCGAAAGAGGCGGTGTCACAGTTAGAAAGACGAAAGATCAAAATAATAGAGGATCGGATAAAAACTTTAATTGGGAATGACGGCTATTTAGAAAAAATAGAATTTGAGTCAGGAGAAACAGTAAAGCGTTCATATGGTTTTGTAGCGCCGACCTATTACCGTCCTAATAAACTAGTGGAAATGTTAGGATGTGAAATACATGAAAATGGGAAAGTTATAACAGATGGCGTTGGCAGAACATCTGAAAAAAATGTTTATATTGCAGGAGAAACCGAAACAGCCCGACCGTCTTCCTTAATGATTTCGGCTGCCAGAGGAAATAAAGCGGCAGTTTCTGTAAATGTTGATCTTACTGAGGAACGTTTTTAAATTGGAAGTAGAACAAAAAAATTATGAGTACTAAAATTACAAAACGAATTTTTGAAAAAGAATTCGTTTTTTTCTATTGAACATGTCATAACAGGTAATGCTAATCTAACTCTTACATATAAATATAGTAGAGGTTCAATTAATCTATAAGTAAGTTTATATTACAGTAATAACTATAGATAAAAATAATAAGTACGCATAAATGGCTGCGTAAAGTGGAAGGTGTATACGATGAGAAAGATTATTTTATCAACTGACAGTGGAGCAGATTTACCGAAAGAACTCGTTGAAAAATATCAAATTCAAGTAGCTCCCATGCACATCATTATGGATGGAAAAGATTATTTGGACGGAGAGCTATCTGTAGAAGAAGTTTTTGAATATTATAATCGCACTAAGAAAATCCCATCTACTGCAGCAACTAATGTACAGGAGTATCATGATTTCTTTTCAAAAATCAGATCGGATTTTCCGGATAGTCTCATTATTCACATTGGTTGTACATCAAAAGCATCCGTCACTTTTCAAAGTGCGGTCATAGCTGCAAAAGAATTTGACGACCTTTTCCTTGTTGATTCATTAAATATAACAGGGGGATTAGCTGCAATCGTCATGTATGCGGCCATTTTGCTTGAACATGAACCTTCCATTGACCATAATCGTTTAATAGAGAAAATAGAATCCTTTGTTCCGAAAACAAGGCTTGCGATTCTTCCAGGCAGTCTCGACTTTTTGAAAGCGGGTGGAAGGGTAAGTAATCTAGTTTATCTTGGTGGAGCATTGTTGAAAATAAAGCCTTGTATTGAATTAAAGGATGGGAAACTTGTTTCAATAAGAAACTATCGCGGGAAGATGAGTATTGTAGCAGAAAAGTTTATGCGGGATTTTTTAAATGAATATAATATTGATAGAAAACTGCTATTTTTGATTTACTCTATTGGACTTGATGAAAGTATTAAAAATCGGATGGTTGAAATTGCAAGAGGGAAAGGATTCGAAAATGTGAAATGGATGCAAGCCGGAGCGGGAATATCTACGCATGCTGGTCCAGGCGGGTTTGGGGTTGCCGGATTAGAACGTTAGCATACGGTAGTAAATGTTTCGATTGTTGAGGGGTAGATACAGTATGGATAAAATTATATGGTTATCAGCACTAACTTATTTTCTTTTAATCGCTTTACTTATTATCAGCTATTATATAAGTAAAGGACTTTCCAGAATGATAGTCAGCTTCATCGGTATTGCAGCCCTTGTATTATTAACTTGGACATTAATCGATAATAAAATTATGGATTATCAGGATGCGAATATCGGGTTGGGATTAGTATTTTTTTTAGTATGGATTATCACTTTTTTTATGTTTTTATTTGCGCTTATTATGTTATTTCGGTCAAAAAGACAGGGTTAGTCCGAATAACAAAAGAACGAATCTTCCAGTGGATTCGTTCTTTTGTTTTGAACTATAAACTTATAGTAATGATTTATGCTGGAAAGGGCATTTTCCTTGAATTGGCACTATGTCATCACCGATAAAGGATTGTTTCCATTCGTTATGTGTCGGATCTCCAAAGTGGCCGATATCAGGATGCTTCGGAAGCTGATCCCAAACTTCCACACGTTTCCGCACTTTCTCCCTCGACATAATCCCGCCTTTTTCAGTACCCTCTAAACCTTGGAATATTTTACGGGGCTGAAATCCAAGTACCATTGCATTTCCTAAATGGCGGGTTTTGCGCTTCTTATATGCGGGAGCATTTCCAAACACAAAGATCGGCTCTCCAGCGAAATGAAAATCCCACAAGTAATGATCCGGATCACGAGGACTGTTTTCCGGCCATTCTACTTTATCGACCGTATGCAGGTACTGAAGGATATCCCAAAACTGTTTGCGGTAATCATCTATAGCACCTTCTTGTTCAAAAGGCTCCACAAAAACAAAGAGACCGTGTCTTTTATAATTGGGCTGTTTAAACAAATCTAAAAAACCTTCAACTGCTTGAGGCAGATTACTCCAGTCGTCCTGTGTAATATACGCATAACGGAGTTCGCCTTTTAGTTCGCCGCTCATACCAAAAAAGCATGGGAATGTTTTATCCGTTACCGTATTATGAAAAGTTTCATATTCGCTATACAGCCAACTTGGCAAGTCTGTTCGATTGTGAAAATCCTCTTTTGTTAATAGTGCCTGCCCTTTCGTAATCATATAATCTCCTCCATTGATGTTCTTCGCCTAATTTTAATTTTTATTGCTAGTCCATACCCCAACGGAAAATTCCTGAAACAACAGCATTCACCTAGTAATGATCGGAAATAGTTTATGAAATCGAGAAATTAGGGAATGGTATAAAGGTGAATTGAAAATTTGGAGGATGACTTATGGTTAAAACAGTTTCAAATAAATCTAACGTACAATGTCAAAGTGAATATGGAATTTTAAAACAAGTCGTATTATGCGAGCCTGAATATATGGAAATTAAAGAAGTGATAAATGATGTTCAAAAAAAATATGAAGATGACAATATTGATCAAGAACTTGCCGTTAAGCAGCACCGAAACTTTGAGCAAGCGTTACGTAATGCCGGTGTAGAAATAATTAAACTGCCGCCTAGTAAAGACCATCCGGAACAAGTGTTTACAAGAGATATTGGTTTTACAATTGGAAATCACTTGTTTGTTTCTGAAATGGCCAATCCCATCCGTCAAGGTGAAGAGGAAGTATTGGCTCAATGGCTGAACAACAATAAAATTGCTTACAAAAACCTTTCTTTACATTCCATTGAAGGTGGCGATGTGATTGTTGATGGCAATAGGGTCTTTGTCGGAATTAGTGATCGTACATGCAAAAAAGCAATTCAAAATTTACAAAAAGAATTACCCGATTATGAAATTATTCCGATCCCGTTTAACCCAAAATATTTACATTTAGACTGTGTATTCAATATTCTCTCATCAGAAGATGCTCTTATTTTTCCGGAAGCGTTCGAACCAAAAATAGTCAATCTTTTGTCGAGTATGTATCATTTGATCGAAGTAAGTGAAACCGAGCAGTTTTCAATGGGGACGAATGTGCTTTCTATTGGACAAAACCGTGTGCTGAGCTTGCCGATTAATCGTGATGTGAATTATCAAATGAAACAGCATGGTTATGAAGTGCTGGAAGTTGATTTCTCAGAAATTATTAAATCTGGCGGCTCATTCAGATGCTGTTCGATGCCAATTTTACGGCAATAAAAATTTGATGCCTTCCAATTATCGATGCGAATAGTCTTATTCGCACTTCGTTTTTACTATATGTCATTTATACAACACTCATTCTAAAAGTTGTGCTTCCCGCACTTCCTTTTTAGTGTATATTTAAGGTGAATACGCAAAAAAAGATTGCAGCAGTGACTGCGCTTTTTGAAAGGAAGGTACAATGAAGAGAATTATTTTATCGACTGAGAGTGGCGCGGATTTACCGAAGGACCTAGTTGAAAAACATCAAATTCAAGTAGTACCGATGCACGTTATTATGGATGGAAAAGATTATTTGGATGGTAAGGTATCTGTAGAAGATGTTTTTCAATTTTATGACCGGTCGAAAGCAATTCCCTCTACAGCTGCGACGAATGTCCATGAATACCATGATTTGTTTACAAATATTCGATTGAAGTATCCTGAAAGCATTATTATTCACATTGGCTATACGTCAAAAGCATCTGCTTCCTTTCAAAGTGCGGTAATTGCAGCAGAAGATTTTGACGATCTTTATCTTATTGATACGTTAAATGTAACGGGTGGATTAGGTGCAGTGGTGATGTATGCAGCAAATTTGCTTGAAGAAGAACCTGAGATTAGCCATGAGTGCTTAATTGAAAAAATCTATTCAATCGTTCCTAAAACAAGACTGGCTTTCTTGCCAGGAAGTTTAGACTTTTTAAAAGCCGGGGGACGGGTGAGTAATCTCGCATATATAGGTGGCGCATTGCTTAAAATAAAGCCTTGCATCGAGTTAAAAGAGGGGAAACTTGTTTCAACTAGAAAATACCGTGGCAAAATGGATAGTGTGGCAGAAAAGCTTATGAACGATTATTTCAATGAATACGATATAGATCGTAAACAGTTATATTTAATTTACTCGATAGGACTTGATGAACGTATTAAAGAACGTTTGGAAGAAGTCTCGAAGGAAAACGGCTTTGAGAATGTAAGATGGATGCAGGCCGGAGCGATGATTTCTACTCATGCAGGTCCAGGAGGATTTGGTATTGCGGGGATAGAACGTTAGTGAACAAAATAAGAAAGAACCTGGAGTTTTAATTCCAGGTTCTTTTTTGATTATCACTTTTGCTCCTCCATGACACACTGCCTCGCTTTCAGATTAAATTTTAGATTGCTCCAAAAATATTCTGTTTAAGCATATTCAGTTCTTGATGGTCCTTTTGAGATTGATCATTCGCACTCATCGGGTTAACCCTCCAGTCACTTTGATTTGAAGTGAAATCTTTAATAGTATAGGCCTTATTTTATTTTTTAAACGTTAATCAAAAAAGTTTTTTTATAATACGATGGAGATTCCACGTAGGGCACTATTTAGGCAAAAATAAGAAAGAACCTGGATTTTTAATTCCAGGTTCTTTTTTTGATTACCACTTATGATCCTCCATGACACACTGCCTCGCTTTCAGATTAATTTTAGATTACTCCAAAAATACTCTGTGTAAGCTTATTCAGTTCTTGTTGGTCCTTTTGAGATTGATCTTTCGCACTCATCGGGTTAACCCTCCAGTCACTTAGATTTGAAGTGAAATCTTTAATAGTATAGGTCATATATTATTTTTTATACAAAAAGTTATAAAATTTTCCCGTCAAATAATTTGGATACTCAAAGCGCTAAAAATTGTCTTGATATAAATAAATTGGTGTTCATTTGATTACAGCATACATTCATTAATTTTACGCAAAATAGATAAGAATCCAATTCGTTTTCGGAGGTGAAATAAGTTGGCGAAAAAAAGTAAAACAAGCTTCACTAAGAACAAAAAGGAAAAAAAGGACACGAACCGCCGTGAAGAGTATTCAAAAGAGTTTAATCAAGTAATTCATAATAACCCGCCGCAAGAAGTGACAAAGCATAGAGGAACATAAGGATGTGGTGCACCGGAATATCATTTTGATACCCGGTGCATGTGATTTTCGTAACTTATTGTTATAATATGTATAAGAAATATGAATACATAAAGGAAGATGAATATGACATTTGAAGAAATTTTGCCACGTTTAAAAAATGGAGAAAAAATAATCCGTAAAGGCTGGGGCGGTGCTGAACTATATGTAAAATATGTGCCGGCGACTACATTGGATGATTTAGACATGAACCCGTACTTTGTTATTAATGTAACTGGTGAAGGATATACAATGTTTACACCGACAGTTTGTGATATTTTAGCGGATGATTGGGAAATTGTTCTATAAGAAATTTACGCTGGCTTGTTTTATACAAGTCAGTTCTTTTTTTGGAGGGAATACAGTGGGAAACCGATTTGAAAATAAAGTGGTCGTCATAACAGGGACCGCATCCGGGATTGGTCGTGCACAGGCAGCTGCCTTTTTAACAGAAGGGGCCACTGTTGTTGGGATCGATATTCAGAAAGCAGCTATAACAGACGATAAGTATCATCACTATGTAGGAAGTGTAGCGGATAACCAATTTATTGAAGAAACGATTGGACAATTAAAGTCTATTGATATTTTATGCAATACAGCCGGCGTACTTGATGGTTATGCTCCGTCACTGGAGACAGAAGAAGCACTATGGGACAAAATCTTTAACGTGAATGTAAAAGGGATGTTCTTTGTAACGAACGCAGTATTAAAGGAAATGCTCAAACAAAAGCGCGGTATTATCGTAAATATGGCGTCCATCGCAGGAATGGTTGCTGGTGGCGGTGGAGCGGCATATACGGCATCCAAACATGCTGTAATCGGTTATACAAAGCAGCTTTCCTATGATTATTGTAAGGAAGGTATACGTGTGAATGGAATTGCACCGGGAGCGATTGAAACACCGATGAATGCGGCCGATTTTGAAGGGTCAGGAGAAATGGCGAAGTTAGTTGCAGAGCAAACACCGGCTGGTCGATGGGCAAAGCCGGAAGAAGTTGCAAATGTTACGTTATTTTTAGCGAGTGAAGCAAGCGATTATATGCATGCAACAATATTACCGGTCGATGGTGGATGGATGAACAAATAAAGTATTGCCATTATTTAATATTTACTCCATAATGAATTGGTGCAAAATCACACTATGGCACTTTGGTAGGGTACTAGCACCCATGCTCCTTTGGTCATAGTTATCAGTAAAATAGCAACTAGCTATTTTATAAAGGAGGAAATTAAATAATGGAAAATTCTGTTTCATCATCACGTGTCAACGTGCATGAAACAGCTAAAGTTGCGATCGTTGCTTCTCTTTATGTAGCAGTGACGCTTGTTTTGGCTGTCATAAGTTTCGGAGCCGTACAATTAAGGCTGTCGGAGATGTTTAACTATTTAGTTCTGTTCCATAAACGTTACATAGTAGCAGTAACATTAGGTGTGGTCATTGCAAACTTCTTTTCGCCGATGTGGTGGGTTGATGTACCGGTAGGCGGGATCGCTACACTGATTGTGTTAGTAATTTGCCGTATCGTTACAAAAAATATGGAAAACTTAGTGTTGAAAATTATTGTAACCGGAGTTATTTTTACAGCATCCATGTTTACAGTGGCAGCACAGCTGATGGTCGTTTTTGATATGCCATTTTGGCCAACGTACGGAATGGTAGCAGTGGGGGAAGCCTTTTCAATGCTAGTAGGCGGCGTCACAATTTATTTATTGCAAAAGAAAATTGATTTTACTAAATAATAATTAAAAAACCGTTAAATATAAGAAGCAGACAGTTCAAAAATGAATGTCTGCTTTTATTTTTGCATTAAGTGAAATATTCCAGCTTTGCATTTGGAAAGAATTTTTCCATGTAGCTGTAGAGTGTTTCTTTCATTTCATCTTCTTCGTCCTTTTGGTAAATATACTTACTGATTCCGTATTTTCCCCACTTCACTCGTCTTGCTGATTCGTCCAGCTTTAGCTTCGTCTTCGGGTAGTTTTTATTAATCACATTTTTAGCAGCCTTTGTAAAACGGTGCTGAATAAATTCGAATGTAATATCTTCCCGAACGTCTTGGGGGAGTTCGGCGTCAAGTCGTTCAAACATATGATAGTAACCTTCCTGCCAACCGTCATGAAGATAAATCGGCGCTACGATAAACCCAAGCGGATAGCCCGCTCTCGCTACTTTCCCGGCTGCCTCAATACGCTGGGCAAGCGAGGATGTACCGGGTTCAAAATTTCTTATAACATAATCCGCGTTAATACTAAAACGAAATCTCGTATGACCATTATGTTTAGCATCGAGTAAATGTTCAACATGATGAAACTTTGTGACAAACCTTAACCTGCCGAGCTCGGTTTGACCAAAATGCTCTATCGCCTTCTTTAATGAATGGGTTAAGTGATCTAAACCTACAATATCGGAAGTACAGGCTGCTTCAAACCTTGTAATTTCAGGTGCACGTTCTTCAATATACCGGTCAGCCGCTTCAAATATTTCCTCGACATTCACATATGTGCGAATATACGGTTTGCTTCCCATTGTTGTCTGTAAATAGCAATAATGGCAGTGCCCCATACAACCTGTAGCAAGTGGAATAGCATATTCTGCGGAAGGCTTGGACGTATCAAACTTCAACGTTTTGCGAATACCAACGACAAGAGTGGATTTTGCAATTCGATACTTTTGCAAATCATTTTCTCCGGGAAAGTCCCGTATTTGATTATGGGAAGTTGTATACCGTATCTCAATGCCTAACGCTTCAAACTTTTCTTTTAGTTCTTTGCCAAGCGGATAGTCCAATGCCTTCGGTTCAAAATAAACAAGCTGAGGGATGAAAGGTTTATTCATGTTTTTTGCACAACACCTTCTCTTTATTTTGGTTTAGTTTGTCTTGAGAACAGGGATTTTATGAGGTGGGAATAATTGCAGCAGATAGCAACGGGAAGACATTTGCATATGTTCGTCCACTTAGATTTTATAAAAAAATAAGACCCCTTAAAATGGGTAACAAACATAAACTAACCATTTTGCGACATGTGTTAGATTTGTTGGAGGTAGGAGTCTTATTTAAATGGAATTTAAATGAATTGAAAAGTTCATATTATTTTTTTGTGAAGGGTGATTCCAAAAGAGAAATATATTTTTGTTGGATTGTGTTATATTGTTTTACTGGCTCTAATTCGTTTTTTTCAATCATTATGACGCGTTCTAACAGGTCATCTGTTAATTGTTGAGAACTTGTAGAAACGACTAAGTGCGGTAACCCTAATAATGCAGCGAAATCAAATACTTTAAACCGATAGCCTAATGGGATAGAGGGGACATTTGCTATCAGAGATAGAATGTTGGCATATAGCTTGAAGTTAATCGTTGCTTTACACCTTGATAATTGAGTGATCAATTGCTGTTCGGTATAAAGGTTTTTGTCTAGTACTACATTGTCCGGATCATTAATTTTATTGTAAAGTCTTTCGCAATGTAGGATATCGTCATTCCACACTGTGTAAATCAATATTTTATATCCTTTGTTAATTAATCTCTTCGCCGTTTCAACCAACTGTTCTTCTACTGATTCTTCATTTGCGCCGTATAAACGATTAAATGTTGTTCCCCAATTGATGCCGATTATTTTTTCTTTTTCTGGAGTTTGCAATAAATGTGCATTTTGCAATAGTAAGGCAGGATCGCCAATCACTTTTACTTTTGCAGATAACTCATTGCCCACCATAAGTTCAATGGCCTTTTTAGTTAAGGGACCTCTGACCCCTACAAAAAGCGCATGTTCTAAAACCTCTTCTAGTACATCCACATCTTTTTGTGTAAAGCTTGGGTTTAAGGAAGTCAATTGATCATTTAACAGTAAGCCTAACGTTGGTTCTTCAATCCAATCTATTCCTGCGCCCCAAATGAGTACTGATTTTCCTCTATGAATGGCGTCTTGGAGAATTTGAAGATAGCCGGGCAAGAAGAGGGAGCCTCCACCTAATACAACCATATCAAATTCATCAAGATTTTTTAAATCAGTACCTGGTAGTGATGGCTTAATTGTGAATTTTCCCACGTCTAAATATTTGGCACATGTATCTTTAAACATATTCCACAATAGTTCATCACCCAAATTATTAAAGCCGATCCAGCCTATATATAATATATTTCTTATTCCATCCCACCTTATTTTCGTTTGTTGAGAGTAGATTTTTAAAATCTTTTTTACAATCGTCTGAATGTTAAACATTTCCTCGATAATCTCTCTGGCTTTTATTCCATTATGTCTGAGCTGCTCTGTATCTCTTAAAATTTTTTTTAGATCATCACTTAATTGATGTCTATTGCAAACAGCCTTTGAACCGTGATCTCCAAAATAATGACTCCATGCTTCTTGAAAATTGTTAGTATCCACAATACCGAAATAACCATGGTTCCCTACTGCAACCACTTGCTTTTCCGAAGCCATCGCCTCTAATGCTACTCGCCCCGTGCCAACTACACAATCTGCAATTGAATAATAGGGGTGCATATTATTTTGTTCTCCAACTATATGGATAAAAGCCTCACCGCAAATTCCCTCAATTGTTCGAGCCAAAGATGTAATTTCATCCAACTTGTTTCCATCGCCTACCACTATGACATGAAGGTTAGGAATTTCACCTACTTTTAAATCCTTGCAAGCTCTTAAAAAAATGGAACAAACATGTGCCTTAGCCCATGTAATTCTACTTGCATACAGAAGAATGGTGGCATCTTCCGGTATTTTCAATTCGTTTCTTATATCTCTTTCAGCTAGATCTATGGGATAGTCTTCTAAGTTGATTCCATTTGGTACTAAGAAAGGGTGTTCTACACCGAATGTTTTTACATAGTCACATAATGGAGGGCTTACACAGATGACTACATCTGATAATTTGAGAAGTTCCTCTATCTCATGATTTGGATAATACGTCCCATGTATTGTTATAATTGTAGGAATGTCTCTGTTTTTCGCTGCCTTTCCAGCCAAGTAGCCAGATGAAGTTTGATGAATATGAACATGGGATATTTTTTCTGTTTCAATTATTAGTTCAATTTGTTTTATCAATTCCGTCTCATAGGTTTCTTCCAAAGTAATCGATTTTGGAAATTCAATATGATATATGGGACAATTCAATGCTTCATATGAATTGACTAAATTACCTGTTTTATTAGCAACGATTGCCACAAAGATATTATTTTTAATAAGTTCTTTTGCCAAACTTAATACATGAGTTTCAGTTCCGCCGATATAGAAGGCATCAACGGCAAGCAAAATCCTTTTTTCAGTCACTCTTCTCGCCTCCATAAAACGTCTTGGAGCGTTGCTGATCATGATTTCGATAGTAATAGAGAACATCTGTAAGATTATCTATCTTTAATTTTGCATTCAGAAATTTTACGATAAATTCATAATCTTCTGCACCGTTAATCCTTCGTGTGGGACCACCTATCATGTCAAAAACCTTTCCGCGAAATAAAATCGTTCCGTGACAGACACAATGACCTCCAGCCGCATAACATTCTTGTATAGAATCTCCGTATTGCAACCAATTAGATTTTTGTCCATCTTCTATTGAATCTGCGTTATAAAATACTTTGTAGTTTGCTCCAATTAAATCATAGTCTGGATTTTCCAGGAGAAAGTTTACCTGTTTATCTAAACGTAACGGGTGCGAAATATCATCGGCATCATTTACTGCAATATATTCGCCCGAGCTCATAAAATAGCCGACAGTAAGAGCACCGGCAAACCCTGTATTCACAGGAAGATTACATATAATAGTTTGAAAGTGGGGATTTGAATTTTCCAGCCACTTTTCAACTACGTCTAGTGTGTTGTCAGTAGAAGCGTCATTAACAATTATTACTTCAATTTTATCGTGTTTTTGACACTTCAGTCCATCTAGGCAATCTTCTATAAATTGCGCTGCATTATAGCATGGAATTACAACACTCACTAATCCTTCCTTCCTTTCCTTCATAGTTATCACCTCCCAATTATGATATGAACCTTATTTAATACCAACTGTGCGACATGCTTATATTTTATTGGGAATTATGGAAAATTGAATCTTTACCCAGAGAAGTTTCTGCAGTAAACATATCATTTAACATACCAACATAAAGGGGGGTGCAATATGGGGCAACTGCGTGCATTTCTTAATTCTTTGAAAGGGTCAAACCTTACAGTTACAACGGAATATTCAAAGGTAACCGGTATTTTAGTAGAAGTGGACTTGGACTTTATAACACTTAGAATGAACACGCATTTTCTATACATTCCATTAACCAGTATTGAAAATGTAGCTTATTAAAGAGGAGGTGGTGTAATGAGCCGCAAATTATTGAATACGCAGCTGGAGATGTTTTTAAAAAGGGAAATTACAGTAGCAGTGGGAGAAGACCTGATTACAGGAACATTGGAAGCGGTTAAACAGGACTTTCTAATTTTAACTGAATCTATTAATACCTACGAAAGGGAAAGTATAACAAGAATTATCGTTTTATCACAGATAAGCTATATACAAGTCCCACTGTAAGTAGAGGGGGTATTAATCAAATATTGACCAAAAGGGCGGACTGTAATTGAATTTTTGGATCACAACTCTAAATGGGTTTGTACAACGCTAAAATATCACTTTTAATAAAAAGTGATATTTTAGCGAATATGAAATTTTTCGTACAGGTTACGAGGTTTAAAGTACCCGCAGTGCTACCGCCATCGTTTTCCCAGCGATTCATGTCACTGCTTTCATCATTTTCAATGTAATCTGCATGTTTGTCGTTTGGATGGGTATTTCCGCAACATTTCCGCAACTTCATTTTATTCATCATCCTTTTTATAATCATTCTTATTTAGTTTATGCAATAAACCCGTTTTAGTTAATGACTGAAGAAGGAGTGATGAATGTACCTACCTACTAGGATCATCAACTATTCTAATTATTTTAGATTTATAAATTTACATACAGCCTCTACATATTCTTTTTTAGGATAATTGAAATATAATTCGCTTGCTAACCGGACGGGATCGCCAAAGAAGAAACGTTCATATTGAGTTTGCCTAGTTCCAAATGAACTCATCGTTAAATCCCAAGCTAACCGGAATATTTTTACCCGTTCTTCAGCAGGTTTAGTTGCGGCTTGAAGATATTGATCTAAATCGCTTCTTATAGCAGAGTGAAATGCCTTTTCAGTTGGAAGTGTAATTATTCCGCTGGCACCAATGAGCTGAATGATTTCGGTGAGGCGGGCATAAATTTTCGAAAACGTATGACCGGCAACTTTCAATGGTAAAATTGCAGGCCGTAAATAGCCGTATTCATCTAGTGCTGCATCATTCTCCGATTTCTCCAATAGTGCTTTCATCGTTTCCAATCCAACGATAATTTCCGACATTTTTTCATGGATATGCTGATATTCATAAACTTTAATCGTATTGATGAGGAGTTCGGCAATTCCTAAAATAAATTCTGTTTTTACAATCTGCCTAATTAAAACTTGAGATTTGGCAAAATGATGAAAACCACTTTGCATAATAAATTTTTCGGCAACCTCAACATTGTTGTAAAAAAAGACACGTTCCCATGGTACTAATACATTGTCAAAGACGACAATGGAATCCATTTCTTCATATTTTGAGCTTAAAGGATGATCAAATGCAGACTCCCCGCCTATAAAAGAATCTCTGCAAATAAATTTTAAACCTTCTGTATTCGATGGGACGGCAAAGGAAAAAGTTTCATCTTCACCAAATACAAGCTTACCAACATTAAATACAAATACTTCATCTGTTAATCCGCCTTGTGTTGCTAAAAGACGTGCGCCTTTTATGATGATGCCTTCTTCAGTCTCGGCGATAACCCTTGCCGAAATAGGTTCGTTCGTGTTTTCAATATAACTTTGAGAACGATTTACTTGAGGGGTAATAAACGTATGGGTAAGCGATAAATCATTTTCCCTTACGATTTCAAAAAATGCCAGAAGGTTTTCCGGGTAGCATTTTTCCTGGCCTTCAAGCATTGCAGCAGAGGAGGTGAAGCCCATTAAAACAGAGTTCAAGTAATCGGGACTTCTTCCTAAAATGCCATGTGTATGTCTAGCCCAATGTTCCATCATTTTTCGCCTTTTTATTAAATCCTCTTTCGTTTTGGGCATCAAATAAGAAAGGCCGACACGTTCTCCGGTAAGGGGGGATACGAAGGTCATTTCATCTTTTATTTTAGGATTGTGCTGTAAATCATAAAGAGAAGCTTTCGTCTGAATAAGTCCTCTAAAAACAGGGTGTTCAGATATCAACCCTTCCAACTTTTCACCGTCCAACCATATTTCATTATTTAACGCATTTAATCGGTTAATATAATTTTCACCATTAATTGCACCCATTCACCCACTCCTTAAGTTTCATGATCATCGTCCAGCCAATTACTTACTTATATGCAAATGTAGGCTTGAACTAAAACAAGGTAGCACTTTGTATGTTTGTATATACGCAACATATGTAAGGACAGGTTTTAAAGTGCTTCGTAATATGTGAATTTTTGAAAGGAAGCGTTAAGTAAATGCTGTATTCATCTATTTAATAAATAAAAAAGCATCCGGTTAAAACGCGTTTTTACACGTCCGAACCAGATGCCTACTATAATTTTAAGGGATAAATATTTTAGTTGACTTAGAGCAAAATTTCATTTTAACCTAACGTAAAATAATATGTCAATAAAATTTTTGTAATTTCTATAAAAAAATGTTATAATAGTCTTACAATTGTTTTCGGTGCGTATTATGTATTCTTTGTTCTTTTTGAATTCATTATTAAGGATACGTATTTATGTACTTTTTTTATTCACGAGAGCAAAAATTTTAACAGTTGTCTAAGCTCTAAACTAGAGTTAATTATTGGCTGACGATTGAACGTAACTGTGTTTTTATTTTACAAGGAGGATTTAAATAATGAATCTAATCAATAAAAAAGTTACACATAAGCATTTCGGAATGGGTAGTATCGTTAAACAGAATGAATCAAGCATTGAAATACATTTCGCATCGGAAAGTAAAAAGTTTGTTTTCCCTGATGTATTTGGAAAGCATTTAGTACTTCACGATAAAGATGATGTGCAAACGCTTGAAAAAATCATTCAGAAAAAAGAACTTGAGCGAAGAGAAGAAGAATGGCAAAAAGAAGAGAAATTAAAACTCCAGCGTAAAAACCAGGAACAACGATTAATTCATGAAAAACATATGAAAAACTTTAAACTTCATCCAGAATCACAATTGGTTTTCTGGTGTGACACTGAAGAACAGCAAACAGCTTTTTCAGATTGGAAGGTTTTTTCGGGATTAACGAAGAGCGGTGTAAATAAAGGGAAGCCTGTAAAACCAATTCGTCTGCACCTGAACAGTGCTGTGTTGTTAACGGCAGTGGATGAAAATTCGCCTGAAAAGGAACGACGCATTTTAGGTGTGTATATGGTAGAAGAGAATTTTATCGGGAAATTGAGTGAAGATGGATATATTCCGGCACATTCAAAGTACAGAATTCAACTGACAGAACAAGAAGCTGAGCAAATGCTGTTCTGGAACTATTATGTAAACGAGAAGTTCACTCATAAAATGACGTGGAATACAGGTAAGCATCGTTATTTTGATAATGTATGGATGGCTCAAATTTTACGTGATATTGTTTCCTTGAAAACAGACCCTCAGGAAAAAGAGCTTGCTCAACAATTCTTTACACATTTCTGTAAAATGAATGAAATAACAGCGCAAGAATTACCACAGCCTAATGGTGCCTTGAAGCGTATTTAATTATATAGATACTTATAAAAAAGAACGAATTCCAAAGGGAGTTCGTTCTTTTTTAGTTTTAACGGGTACTTTAATCAAATATATAACGGATTACTTCAATTGCCTGATCAACAGTTTCCACTGTCACATTTGCTTTGTTGGATAACTCTTTTAAAGGGTGAATTAATGACTCGGGACGGATGATGATTGTCGGTTTATTCAATGCAATCGCTGTACTTACATCCATTGCGGTATTCCATTGTTTATACTTTTCACTGAATAATGCAATGACGATATCTGCTTTCTGCATTAATACCTGTGTCCGGAAATTATTAATATCAGAAGCAGCATTGTCCTTATAATATGCAGAAGGCTGTATGCCTAAAATCTCCTCGCCAATATTGTCTGAACGATCGTGGTCTGTCTGTGGTGCTACAAACTGGAGTGGAAGATTTTTCACCTTCGCCTTTTGTGCGATTTCTTCACGCCAATTATCATGTATCTGTCCTGCTAAATAAACTGTCAGTTCCATACGAATGCCTCCTCTAATTTCTTGCCTTATATTCATACTAACGAATTCATCTATATATTTGAAGTAAACCCTCTGTTAAAGGATGGGAGAATGCATTGCTGAAATTATGATATGGTTGTAGAAGAGTACAATTGAAAATAGAAGATGATTTAATGGAGGTACACAATGAAAATCGGTTTAATCGGCGCGGGTGCAATTGCTCATTTCCTGTTGGAAGAAATAAATGAAAAGAGGCAAGAAAACTTGCGTATTACAAGTGTTTTTGTGAGGGACAGGGAAAAGCATCATTTACTTGAATCCAATTATGGAGTAAAGCTGTACACGGAAATAGATGCATTTTTAGATTCAGAAATTGATATTGTTGTGGAGGCTGCAAATATTGAAGCAGTTCATTCATTACTTCCGGCGGCAATCAGGAGAAAGGATGTTGTCTTAATTAGTATTGGTGCATTAGTGGATGAGGAACTGTTGGCAGAGCTGAACACCTTAGCGAATGAATTCAAGCGAAGACTTTACTTGCCATCAGGTGCAATCGGAGGATTGGATTTACTGCAAAACGCCCATGTGCTTGGTACAGTTACATCCGTTGCGCTAACAACACGCAAACCGGCGAGCTCATTAATTGAGGAAACAATCGAGATAGAGAAAGTGATATTTAAAGGGAGTGCGACAGAAGCGATCAGACGTTACCCTAAAAATATGAATGTATCGATTGTGCTTGCGCTGGCTGGAATTGGATTTGACGAAACGAGTGTAACTTTAGTGGCAGACCCGAAAATTGATAAAAACATTCACCAAGTTGAAATGACAGGGGATTTTGGGGAAGCAACATTTACAATTAAGAATAATCCGCTACCTGCAAATCCTAAAACGAGTTATTTAGCAGCGATGAGTATTTTAGGAACACTTAAAAAAATAAAACAGAAACTGCTAATTGGTTAATGAAGCAAAAAATCAATCTATTTATTAAAAGACAGCTTTTTAAATCATCTGCTTTTACTTTTCTGCACTATTTACGCTAATATTGTTAGAGGAAATTTAAAAGTAAGAGATGATTGTTTGTAATGAGAGGAATTGAACTTAACATATGAAAGAGAATTTTTGGCAGGAGCTACCGAAACCATTTTTTGTACTCGCGCCGATGGAAGATGTGACAGATTTAGTTTTTCGGCATGTAGTGGCTGAAGCAGGAAGACCAGATGTATTTTTTACCGAGTTTACTAATTCGGAAAGTTACTGTCACCCTGATGGAATTAAAAGTGTCCGTGGTCGCTTAACATTTACAGAAGACGAACAGCCGATTGTTGCACATATATGGGGAGACAATCCCGACAATTTCCGCAAGATGAGCATTGGTATGGCAGAATTGGGCTTCAAGGGAATTGATATTAATATGGGATGCCCAGTACCGAATGTTGCAGGCAGAGGGAAAGGCAGCGGTCTGATTTTACGTCCCGATGTGGCAGCAGAGCTAATCGAAGCTGCTAAAGCAGGTGGTCTGCCGGTCAGCGTGAAAACACGACTAGGTTATAAAGAAATAGATGAGTGGAAAGAGTGGCTCACACATATTTTAAAACAGGATATTGCAAATCTTTCTATTCATTTACGTACACGAAAAGAAATGAGTGCTGTTGATGCACATTGGGAGCTTATTCCGGAAATTAAAGCGTTGCGTGATGAAATTGCGCCAAATACACTGTTAACAATTAACGGCGATATTCCGGACCGTCAAGTTGGTTTAGAACTTGCAGAAAAGTACGGAATTGACGGGATAATGATTGGGCGCGGTATTTTCAAAAATCCGTTTGCTTTTGAAAAGGTTCCAAAGGAGCACAGTCCAGAAGAGTACCTTGACCTTCTAAAACTGCAGCTTGATCTACAGGACAAGTATGCGGAAGAACTGCCACGTTCAATGTCAGGTCTTCACCGCTTTTTCAAAATTTATGTAAAAGGCTTCCGAGGTGCCGGTGAACTGAGAAACCAGTTGATGAATACAAAATCTACAGATGAAGTACGTTCATTGCTTAATAGCTTTGAGTTGAATAAAGAAGAATAATAATAGGCTTGATTCCGGTAAATGGAATCAAGCCTATTTTTCACCGTTTTTGTAAGCAGCTATAAAGTGGATACAAACTTATCTCCGGTTGCTTATTTAAAACCTGTGGATTCTTTTAAGGATTCATTGGTTTTATTTTTTTATCTGAAGTTATAATGGATTTTCTTCACGTTAATACTGTATGATACATAGTATAAGAATAATACTGTATGACATACATTATAATGATTTGAGGTGTATATATGAGTAATTTACTAAATTCCTTAACGACAGAGCTTAGAAGAGGGACATTGACTTTAGCTGTTTTAAGTCAATTAAGAACTCCGCAGTATGGCTATTCATTGGTTCAGCTATTAGAAGGTGCTGGTATTTCAATTGATCAAAGTACTCTGTATCCGTTGCTACGCCGACTAGAAAAGCAGGAACTTGTTACGAGCAGCTGGGATACTTCTGAAAGCAGACCGCGAAAATACTATGTGTTGAGCGAATATGGTACGGAAATATTTCTGCAACTAAAAAAGGAATGGATTGATAATTCTAAGGAACTATATGCTTTATTAAGAGGGGATGAAGAAAATGAGGATCATTGATGTATATATTCAAGAAGTCACTCGGAGATTGCCTGAAAAAATGCGTACGGATATTGCACTGGAGTTACGTTCAACGATCGAGGACATGTTGCCGGAACAATATAGTGAGGAGGATGCAAAACAGGTTATTAATCAGTTGGGCAATCCTGCCGTCCTGGCGAATGGTTATAAAGATGAGCCGATGCATCTGATTGGTCCTCGTTATTTTGATGTATATGTCTCATTGCTTAAAATGATTGTCCCTATTGCCGTTATCATTACTCTGATTACGGTTATTACGAAATATATTGTTAGTTATAATGGTGAAGAAGCAATTTTAATGAGTGTGTTATCTATTTTTGGAGAAAGCATCTGGTCGATATTTAATGCTGCAATCCAAGTTTTTTTCTGGGCAACTTTAACGTTTGCGATTATTGAAAGGGTTGATAAAGATAAAGAACAGCAACCGCTAACTGCAAGCATGCAAAAATGGACAGCAGATGATTTAAAAAATGTCCCCTATATACCTAAAAAAAGGGCGATCTCAAAGTTTGAGGTTTTTGGAAGTTTATTGTGGACAGCTATTTGGGCAACTCTTTATTTTTATGCCAACCAGCTTATAGGGGTATATGAAGGTGATGGGACCCGACTCCAGTTCGTTATGATTGCGCTGAATCAAGAAGTTTTACTCCAATATTTGCCGCTAGTTATTTTAATCATTGGACTGGAGATTTCCTTTGCACTTTATAAATTACTAAAACAACAATGGACAAAAGGAATGGCAATATGGAATGCTGTTCTCCAATTATTGTCAACTATTGTCTTTGTAGTAATTGTAATCAATCCTGATATAATGAACGATCATTTTGTAACTTATATGATGGAATTATTTACGATGACGAGGACGCAATTTAGTATATGGGTGGTTGGCAGTGCTATTATCATTTTCATCGTAAGTGCTGTAATATCTGTCTATGATGGTTTTAAAAGAGCGAATGCACGTTAATTTCTGGATAGAAGAACGGAATTCCTATTAAGGGAGTCCGTTCTTTTTTATGCATTTCATAAGGATTTCTAATTTTGAAAGAAATAAATATTTTCTTATAGACAGTAAATTTATTTGTTTTGCTATTAATATTTACTTTTTTAATATAATATTAAAGTGTTATATAACAATGCTTTATGTATAAAAATACTATTTACATCGATTAAATAGTGGGATTTTTTGTATATTTCCCTCTTAATATTCATTTGTATACTTAAATCGAAATATTTTAAATACTATTGCTTTTTTTCTTAACCTAAGTAAAAATGTAAAAGGTAATAACAATATAGCATCAAAAATAGGTATAAGGCTATTTATAATCAAATTTTAGGGGGTAAGGAATTGTTTTCAACAACTTGGAATCGGTTATGGGAAATGCATGATCAAGTAAAAGACATGTTTACTTTTTTCATAAAACCAAATTCTTCAAAGGTCGTATCAAAGGGTGTTACCGGAAAGTCTGGTAACGAAAACTCAGGTAATGGTGGTGGATATACGCCTCGCAGTTATACAACAGCGCAGATGATTGGTCTATTTTTAGGTCCACTGCTTTTTGTTTTAACATTATTGTTCTTCCAGCCAGAAGGTCTCTCAACAGAAGCAAGGGGAGTATTGGCAAGTACTATTTGGATTGCGACATGGTGGATTACGGAAGCGATTCCGATTCCGGCAACATCGTTATTGCCGCTCGTATTGTTTCCGTTAACGAATAGCTTGGATATGAAGGTGACAGCATCTTCTTATGGGGATGAAACGATTTTCCTGTTCATGGGTGGATTTATCATCGCTCTTGCAATGGAGAAATGGAACTTACATAGACGTATAGCAATTTCAATTATTTCAATGGTCGGTACAAATATGGACCGAATTGTTCTAGGATTTATGATTGCAACAGGATTTTTATCGATGTGGATTTCTAATACCGCTACAGCGATGATGATGATTCCAATTGGACTTGCCATCATCAACCAAGTTGCAGACGGATTAAAAAATGACCCGTCGATTGATACATCTCCACAGCGTTTTGCATTTGGTAAAGCATTGATGCTCGGAATTGCATATTCTGCCTCACTTGGTGGAATCGCCACATTAATCGGTACACCGCCAAATACATTGCTTGCTGGAGCGATTAATAAAATGTATGGCATTGAACTATCATTTGCTGGATGGATGCTGTTTGGTGTACCATTTGCATGGATTTTTATTTTTGTGACATGGATTTACCTTGTTAAAATTGCGTTCCCATCAAAATTAAAAACAATGCCTGGTGGACGTGCTGTTATTGATAAACAGAAAAAAGATCTTGGAGAAGCATCATTCGAAGAGAAACTTGTATTCATTGTCTTTGCATTAGCTGCATTTTCTTGGATTACGCGTACATTTTTACTGAGCAAATTTGTCGACGGTTTAACAGATGGTATGATTGCAGTTATTTTTGCGCTTGTGTTATTTGCGTTGCCTTCTGCAAACCGTAAAGGAGAACGCTTAATGGATTGGCAAACAGCAGTAAAGTTACCATGGGGCATTCTGCTACTATTCGGTGGAGGGCTTGCGATTGCTTCCGGTTTTGTAGGAACGGGCTTATCTGAGTGGATTGGTACACAACTTATGGGGCTTGAAGGCGTAAGTGTTATCGTCCTGATTTTCCTTGTAGCAGCACTTGTTCTTGGTTTAACTGAAATTACTTCAAATACTGCAACTGCTTCTATGATGTTCCCGATTATGGCATCGCTGGCTGTAGCGTTAGGAGTTCATCCATACGCATTAATGATTGCTGCTGGTGTAGCAGCATCTTGTGCATTCATGCTACCAGTAGCCACACCGCCAAATGCGGCAGTTTTTGGATCAGGGTATATTAAGATTAAGGACATGATGAAGGCTGGATTTGCACTGAATGTGTTTGGTGTAGTATTCATCACACTGGCCATTTATTTCCTGCTTCCAATTATGTGGGATATTGATCTGAATTCAGTACCGGAAATGTTTAAAGTAATGAATAAGTAATTCAAAAAAGGTGAAATCGAAAAGATTTCACCTTTTTTATGCTTTAATTATCGTTATATACGGTCATTTTCTTACTTCCAATTAAATAGATGATTAAAATAAGAATCATAAGTACCGCAGAAAAACTGAAGGTCATGCCGTAGCCAACTATACTTGCTATAAAACCTAATCCTACTGAACCAATAGCTAAACCGGAATCGATAAATATAAGAAGCATCGAATTGGCTGTTGCCTTTTTCTCCGGTGGAACAAGTGTTAATGCCCAAGCTTGAATAATGGGATGAAGAATAGCAAAAGCAATTCCGAACAGTACACCTGACAGTAAAACCATGATCATGTTAGTTGAAAAGCCTAATACAACCAACCCGACAGCACCTGAAACTGCAGCCGGAATAATGAGAATTCTATGCCCGAACTTATCGAAAATCTTACCGGAGAAAGAACGGATGATCACCATTGTAATTCCTTGAGCAATAAAAAACTGTGATATGCTTGCCCCTACATTAATTTCTTTCCCAAATGCCCCCATAAAGTTCACAATCCCTGCAATCGTCATATAATTGAATGCTACTAAAATAGACGGAAGAAGAACACGTTTATCGAACATATATTTATAGAACGGCTCTTTATTTCTCTCCTTTGGATGTTCCTTTTCAACTTTCGTATTTTTTGTAAAAAGACTGCACACAAATGAAAATGCCATAAGACCTAATGTTAGTATCATCATAGACTGGAATGAAAAATTTGCTAAATAGGAAATAGCAATAAGAGGCCCAATTGTTGTCCCAAGGCTCGTAGACATTGCAAAGAAAACAATTCCTTCACCTAAGCGGGACTTTGGCACAATAGTACTGGATATAGTAAACACCAAATTTGTAAGCATGCAAAATCCAATCCCTTGAAGAGCTCTAATGACGATTAAAAATCCGATTGAATCATTGACGAAAGTGAGGGCGATTGTTCCTATAAAATAAAGCAAAGAAATAATCAGCAGCAATTTCATATTAATTTTTTGGATAATTATACTAGCGAAGAAGCGTGTAATCAGGGATGCAGTCATTAAAGTTGTCGTCATAATTCCTGCAATTGCAGGGTTCTCACTAATCGTGGCTACATAAATTGGAAAACCTGCTGTAATCATATAAAAAGAAACGAACATTATTAAAGACAGTAAAATAATTATTAAGTATTGGTTTGTCCATAGTTTGACTTTTGTATTATTCATGATGGAAAACCACCTTTCAAGGCAATATGATCGCAATATTAATTACTTTGCCCATTTCAAAAAAAATTATTTCAGGCCAGGATTTGTTATTAGCGGCATACATTCATAAAGTTCAAACCATACTATTCTTTATATAATTAATTTGAAGGTGACACGATGAAACGAAAATTAATAGTTGCAGCAATCTTTGTTGCTGTTATCTGTGCTAGTTTTTTATTAGCGCTTTCAATTTCGCCATTAAAAAAACTGGAAGGTCAAATAATGAAAAACCCGAATAAACCTGTAGTTCTCATTGTCGTAGATTCCTTAATGAATGAACCATTGCAAAAAGTGATAAAAGAAGGTGATGCACCTGCTTTAGCATATTTAATGAACAACGGACAGCTGCATCAGGAAATGATTAGCTCTTATCCGACGATGTCAGTCACGATTGACAGTACGTTACTAACGGGTACATATCCAGATCAGCATCAAGTGCCGGGATTAATCTGGTTTAAAGAAGAAGAAAATCGAATGATTAGCTACGGCAGCGGAATCGGCGAAATCTGGAGTAATGGAGTTAAAAATGTTGCTCTTGATAGTGTTGTTCATTTGAATAGCAGCCATTTAAGTAAAGAAGTGCAAACAATCCATGAAGAGCTGGCTCATCGGAATCTTTCTTCAGCTTCGATCAACGGTCTATTATATCGTGGAAATTTTCAACATCGCCTAAATATACCTAAATTAATTACGGTAGCAGATCTTTTGCCGAAAAATATTGATGTTAATGGTCCTGCAATATTTTCACTTGGAACGTTATCTCAATATAATTCAGAAAATAATCGTTATAAATTTGTATGGAATCGTTTAGGTGTCAATAACCAATTTACTGCGAATGAACTGAATTACTTGATTGACCAAAAAATGTTACCGCCCTTTACACTTGCCTATTTACCGGATGCAGATGCTTCTATACACAAACACGGGCCTGAAGATTTAAAGGGAATACAGAAAGCGGATCAAGCAGTACAAAACATTCTAAATCGCTTTCCATCATGGGAAGAGGCTATACAAGAAGTAACTTGGATTATACTGGGCGATAGTGGTCAATCGATTGTAACTGATGATAAAGAAACGGCATTAATTGATTTAAATCAGTTATTGAAGGATTATACTTTTTGGGAAAGGAAAAATCCGAATGCCCAACTTGCTGTCGCTGTTAACGAGCGTATGTCATACATTTACTTAACTGACCCCCAAGTTGAGCTATCGGAAATTGTAAATGTTTTAAAAGAGGATGAGCGAATTGGCTTTATCGCATGGAAGAGTGGACAAACAAACTATGTTGTCAGCCCACAAAGTGACGGAGAGTTAGAATTTTCAAGAGAAGGTAAATTTATTGATGAATACAATCAAGCATGGCGAATTGCTGGCGATGCCTCAATTTTGGATTTAAACATTACGAAAGAACAACGTATTGTATATCAGGATTATCCAGATGCACTTGCAAGGCTGCATGGAGCGCTTCATTCACAGGAAGGGCGTGTTATTATCGTGGATGCTAAACCATCTTATGAGTTTATTGAAAAGCATAGCCATGACCATGCGGGTGGCGGCGCACATGGATCTCTTCATAAAGTAGATTCGATTGTTCCGATTATAGTGACTGGGGAAAGTGAATTACCTGAATCTGATCGACTAGTTGATTTGAAAAAGTGGATACTTCAATTACTGGGTGAATCATAACTATGAAAGCATCCAGTTTTTTTGGGTAATTTACCAAACTGGAGACCAGGTTTTTAAAAATTGAATTGTCCGCTCTTTTCCGATGCCCATTAATTTATTTTTTGTCGCTTCATCTAAATCAAATTGGGTTGCACTATATTCTTCAACCGGAATAAAGATAATATTCTTCTCGTGTCTTCGAGAAATATACCGATTATCATGAGCATTTTGCATCGTACTAAATAACGCTTCAAATAGTTGAATTCCATTATTAATATCATGAGGTTTCTTATCCTCGCTTGAACTGCTAAGCTTCATTCCAAGAACGGGCCGTACTCTATTTCCATTATCATAAATCCACATTGGGAAATTACTTAAAACACCACCATCTACAATAACAGACTCCCTTCTCCCATTTTTTAAATAGACAGGCTCAAAGAAGAATGGAAGACCGCAACTCATGCGTAAAGCGCGTGAGACCGGAAAACTTTTGGGATCTATATTATAGTGATGCAAATCATCCGGGAGAACAAGAATCTTGCCGTTTGTTAAATCGGAGGCTACTAGTTTTAAACTGCCCTTTGGTAAATCTCCGAATGTGTAGATGCCTTTTGTCGCAAGTTTTTCGAGAAACCAGTTTTCCAAGGATTTACCACGATACAAGCCCATTCTTTTATATAAATTAAGCCATTTTAAAAACGGTAACTCGATTATGAATTTCGGGGGATCGAGTAAAACCTTTAAATTTAGTTCATCAAAAATTTCTTCAAGTTCCTTTGTATTAAATCCCGCAGCGATAAAAGTTGCCAATATGGCTCCGGCACTTGTACCGGCTACACGTTCGAACTTCACGCCCTTTTCTTCGAGCGCCCGAATGGCACCTACATATGCAAAGCCTTTAATACCGCCGCCTGAAAAAACCCCGTCTACAATCATTCGTTCTCTCCTTCCTTATAATCATTCAGAACGTTCAACACATTTCCGGCTAGAAGTTAGCAGCTTTGGTATTTTTATAATGATTTTTTAAATTTGATGTCATAACAGTATATGATATTAAAAATAAAATGGGCTTATTAATATTAAACAAAATTGGATATTAAGAATTACTATCCCGTAAATTTAATCGCCAAAAAATTGAAAAGAAATTTATGGCCTGAAAAAGCGTATTGAGTCCTTATATAACAGCATTCAGTACTATCGAAAAACACTTTACATTTAAAATATTCTAAATTTTACTATTGAAATGAAAGCACTTTCAATGTAAGATTTGAATAATTCAAATTACTAAACCGGTTTAGTAAAATATTTAGCTTAAAAGTTTTCTCAAGGAGGAATAATTTTGACTACAAATCCAACTGTTTTTACATTAGGAGATGCATTAGTTACGTTTAACCCATCCGAAACAGGTCCGCTTCGTTATGTGCAAAGCTTTGCTAAGAAAGCGGGTGGGGCAGAGTTAAACTTTGCTATTGGTTGTGCCCGACTTGGATTGCAGTCGAAATGGATGAGTCGCCTAGGTAATGATGAATTCGGTAAAGGCATTTACAAGTTTGCTCGCGGAGAAGGCATTGATGTATCGGAAGTTGAGTTCGTTGATGGGTATCCGACATCTCTGAATTTTAAAGAAATCCGCGAAGACGGTTCCGGAAAAACGTTTTACTACCGCCATCAATCTCCGGTATTAACAATAGAACCGGAGCATATTACGGACGAATTGTTGAATGGCGTGTCGATTGTCCATTTAACAGGTGTATTTTTGGCAATCGCACCAAAGAATCTGCAAATTGTACTAGCTGTACTAAAAAAGGCGAAAGAAAAAAATATAAAGATTTCATTCGATCCGAATATTCGACTAAAACTATGGACGATTGAAGACGCTCGTAAAGCATATGAGCAAATTTTCCCTTATGTAGATATTCTGCTGGCAGGAATGGAGGAAGTGGAGCTTATTCAACATGATGTAAGCAAACCAGCACTGGAAGCTTTCGCAAAGCAGCACGGAATCGGACAACTTGTTATTAAAGACGGAGCCAATGGTGCAAAGCTTTATTCAGAAAATATGTGGCATGAAAAGGAAGCTTTCAAAATCACTCCAATTGATACAGTAGGTGCCGGAGACGGGTTTGATGCAGGCTATATATACGCAGCTCTTCACAATTATTCACCAATAGAAAGTCTTACGTTTGCGAATGCGGTGGGTGCGCTAGTAACGACTGTAAAAGGTGATAATGAAGGATTGCCGGAACTACAGGAAGTGCTCGACTTTATGAACAATAAAAAAGCAATTGAACGTTAATCATATAAAAGGGAGATGAACATATGGTAAAGGCTGAAACATTAGCAGCGATTACAAGTTCGAAAGTAGTAGCAGTGATTCGAGGAAGTTCAGCAGAAGAAGCAATCGCTCTTTCTAATGCAGCGATTGAAGGGGGCATTCATTTAATTGAGCTCACTTATACAACGCCAAATACGCAGCAAGTACTGGAAACATTTCGCAATTCTGATGCAGTAGTAGGTGCTGGGACGGTGCTTGATGCGGAAACAGCTCGTCATGCAATTATGAATGGAGCAAAGTTTGTTGTAGGTCCACAGTTCAGCAAAGAAGTAGCAAAAGTATGCAATCGCTACGCTATTCCGTATTTCCCTGGTTGTATGACGATTCAGGAAATGGTATCGGCACTTGAGTATGGCTGTGATGTGATTAAATTATTCCCTGCAAATAACTTTAAGCCATCGTTCATTAAGTCTGTTAAAGGTCCATTACCGCATGTACAGATTATGCCGACTGGTGGCATAAATACTGACAATATCGGTGAATGGCTTGATGCGGGAGCAATCGCAGTAGGGATTGGCAGTGATTTAAATAAAGCTTATGCAACAGGCGGACATGCAGCAGTAGTAGAAGCGAGCAGAAAATATGTAGAAGCAGCAAAACAAGGAGAGGTGTAAAAGATGAATATTACATTTCGCTGGTACGGAAGAAACAATGATACAGTAACGCTCGACCATATCCGTCAGATTCCGAATGTTAAAGGAATTGTTTGGGCATTGCATCAAAAGGCAGCAGGCGAGCTTTGGACGAAAGAAGAGATTAAAGGAGAAGCAGAGTATATACAGTCAAAAGGTTTCCATATTGATGTTGTTGAAAGTGTCAACGTTCATGAAGATATTAAGCTCGGTCTTGGTAATCGCGATTTATATATTGAAAATTATAAACAGACAATACGGAACTTGGCGGAAGTAGGCGTTAAAGTAATTTGTTATAATTTCATGCCGATTTTCGACTGGACACGTACAGATATGTTCCACCCGCTTGAAGATGGGTCGACAGCACTTTATTTCGATAAAGAAAAAGTACAAAGTCTTGATCCGCAGCAGCTTGTAAAAACGGTTAGTGAAGCTTCTGATTTAACTTTGCCAGGTTGGGAGCCTGAACGTATGGCCCGTATCGCGGAACTTTTCGAAGCGTATAAAGAAGTGGATGAGCAAAAGCTATGGAACAACTTACGTTACTTTTTAGATGCCATTATTCCTGTTGCAGAAGAGGTTGGAATACGCATGGCAATCCATCCGGACGATCCGCCGTATTCAATTTTTGGCTTACCTCGCATCATTACAGGAGCAGCAAGCTATGAAAAATTAATCGAGATTAATGATTCTTTAGCAAACAGTTTTACATTCTGCTCTGGATCGATGGGTGCATCACCGGATAATGACATGGTCGCAATTGCTGAAAAATATGCATATCGTTCACCGTTTGCCCATATTCGTAATGTGAAAATCTACGAAAATGGCAGCTTTGCAGAAACTTCTCATTTTACATCAGATGGTTCAATTGATATTAAAGGGATCGTTAAAACATTGCATGAACAAAATTATACAGGGTATGTACGTCCGGATCATGGCCGTCACTTATGGGGAGAAGTTTGTCGCCCTGGCTACGGTTTATATGATCGTGCACTCGGTATTATGTATTTAAATGGTTTATGGGATGCTTACAGCGAACAAACAGGAGGCAAATAATGATTCCAATACACGAAAATTTAGCAAATAAAGTAGCAGTAATTACAGGTGGCAGCGGTGTTCTATGCTCAAAGATGGCACAGGAATTGGCACGCCAGCAAGTAAAGGTGGCGATTATCGGTCGTACTGAGTCAAAGGTCGAAGCAGTTAAAGAGGAAATCGTTGCGGCAGGGGGTACTGCTGTGGCAATAACTGCTGATGTACTTAACAAAGATTCTTTACTTGCAGCAAAAGAGCAAATTCTTGAGCATTTTGGACGTATTGATTTTTTAATTAACGGTGCAGGCGGAAACCATCCGGATGCGATTACCGAAAAAGAATATTATGAGGCGAATTCCACTGGTCTTTCATTTTTTGACTTGCAGGAAAATGGCTTTTCCGATGTATTCTCTTTAAATTTCACAGGAACATTCCTGGCATGCCAAGTATTTGGAGAGGCACTTTTACAGGCAGAAAATCCAGCCATCATCAACATTTCATCGATGAGCGCATACACACCATTAACGAAAATCCCTGCGTACAGTGCAGCAAAAGCGGCGATAAACAACTTTACAAGCTGGATGGCTGTTCACTTTGCTGAAACAGGCTTACGTGTAAATGCAATTGCACCTGGATTTTTCATTACCCAGCAAAATAAAGATCTGCTCGTTGATGCAGAAGGAGAGTATACAGCACGTTCAAAAAAAATTATTGAAGCAACACCGATGAAAAAATTTGGTGAGCCAGATCAATTATTAGGGGCTCTGCTATTTTTACTGGACTCTTCTTATTCTTCGTTTATTACGGGTACAACAATTGCAGTAGATGGTGGCTTTAACGCGTATTCGGGGGTGTGATATTTGAAAAATGTCACGATTTCCGATGTCGCAAAGCATGCGGGGGTTTCTAAAAGTACTATTTCACAATATTTGAATGGCCGCTATGAATATATGAGTGAGCATACCCGAAAAAAAGTGGAATATTCCATTCGCGAGCTTAATTACCGACCAAATATTATTGCTCGTAGTTTGTCGCAAAAATCTACTTTCACTGTTGGGATTATTGTCGCGAATATTCTACATTCATTCTCCACTCATATTATTCGCGCAATTGAATTGAACTTTAATAAACACGGCTTTCATACAATTGTATGTAACGCTGACGACGAACCTGAGAAAGAACGGCAGTATATTGAAATGCTCATGGCAAAACAGGTGGATGGGATGATAATCTTTCCTACTGGCGACAATTTGGATTTATATGAGCAAATGAAAAAGAAAAAATATCCGATTGTTTTCATGGACCGTACGATAGAGGGCTTAGGAATTCCCTCTATTTTACTGGAAAATGAACAGGCGGCAGAAGTGGCGGTAAAGGCATTGACCGATAACGGGCATAGCCGGATTGCCATACTGACCGCACCGGTAACACGTAATATTACACCACGGCTGGAGCGAATTGAAGGTTATAAAAAAGCTTTAGTGAGTAGAGGCATACAAGTACGGGATGAATATATACATAGTGTCGAAGTCGAAGAAATGAAAGTATCTCTTCGTAATATGTTTGAACTGGATCAGCGGCCGGAAGCGATTATCGCAGGCAGTGACCGTGTATTAGTCGAAATCTTAAACTTTGCAAAAGAGTATCAACTTGTCATTCCAAAAGATTTAGCTGTTATTGGAATAGATGATGTGTCATTTGCAAACTTGTTTACACCCCAACTTACGACCATTTCACAGCCAACAACAAAAATGGCGAATAAAGCCGTGGAGTTGTTATTACAGCAAATCAAAGGGGAACAAAAGCTGTCTAAAACAATCCGCTTTGGTGGCCAACTTAATATGCGTCAAAGTCATTAATACAATAAGCTGTGTTGATAGATAGACTGGATGTACAGCTATTAACCTAGGGGGAAAACATGGATTTCATAGTAGACTATTTACCGATCATCTGGGTCGCACTTGGTGTCGGTTTATTATTATATTTAAACATCGTTGTCAAATTAAATAGTGTATTAGCTTTACTTATTGTTGCAATTCTTGTTGGGGTTTTAAATGGTTTATCATTAACGGATGTTGTGACATCTGTTAAAACAGGCTTTGGGAGCACACTTGGAAGTTTAGCGATTATTATCGGGATGGGTGCAGTTCTCGGGAAGTTAATGGTCGATTCGGGAGCCGCACAACGAGTTGCCTCGACATTGCTTAAAAAATTCGGAGCAAAAAATGTAGAATGGGCAATTTTAATTGTCGGTGCAATTTTCGGTATTTCCGTTTTCTATGAAGTGGCATTTATTATTTTGGCGCCTTTAGTTATTTCAATTGCAATTGAAGCAAAAATGCCTTACTTGCGTTTAGGGATTACGATGGTTGCTGCCGCTACGATGGCGCATAGTATATTCCCGCCACAGCCTGGTCCAACTGCACTTGTAGAAGCATATGGTGCAGATATGGGGATGGTTTACCTGCTGGGGGTTGTTGTAGCTGTACCTGCGATTATTGCTGCGGGGATTATTCTTCCGCGGGTTTTAAAGAATTTGGATTTGCCAATACCTCCATTATTGAAGAAATCTGAAGAAGTAGATCTGGACAAGGCACCAGGGTTTGGAATTAGTTTATTAATTCCATTATTACCTGCAATTATTATTACAGGTGCTACGATTTACAATATGATTTTCGATAAAGAGTCGGCAGTCGGTCAATTCATCAACTTTTTAGGCAGTGCTGAAATTAGTATGATTCTGGCAGTGCTGATCGCAATTTATGTATTCGGTATCCGTCTTGGCCGTACGATGAAGGAAGTAATGAATTCGTTCTCGGGTGCAATAGAAGGTATTGCAATGATTATCTTTATCGTTGGTTCCGGTGGGGCGTTTAAACAAATCATTTTAGATACAGGCATTGGTGATCTCATTGCAGGTGTGATGCAAAATACGTCCATTAACCCATTAATTATGGCATGGCTGATTACAGCCGTTATTCGTATTGCGACTGGTACTGGGGTTGTGTCGGCAATTACAGCTGCAGGTATTGTAGGACCGTTAATCCATACGTTTGATGTCAATCCAGTCCTGATGGTTTTGGCAACAGCAGCGGGAAGTAATACAATTACACATGTTAATGATGCATCTTTCTGGCTGTTTAAAGAGTACTTTAACTTATCGATTAAAGATACATTTAAAACATGGGGTCTTTTACTATTCACGACATCGATTGTCGGCCTTTGCGTAGTATTAATTTTGGATATATTTATTTAATAATTTTGATTATGGCATGTCCGAAACTTTGTTTCGGACATGTTTTTTACTGTTCCTGTATAAACAGAACCTGCTCAAAGCTGCACTCTTTGCAAACAAGTAAATGCGGACAAATTTCATCTTTTGCAGTATTAGGGTAGCCATCCCCAAGCTTAACGGTATTTTCATCATTATAATGTCCATATGGATCCGAATAATCGGCTACCTTTCCTCCATCCTGCAGTGGACTGTTGCAAGAAGGACAATCCTTGCTGACTTTTTCTAATGCATTGCACAACGGACAAATCGCCATAAACACACCTCTATTTTTATCGTATGTATGCAATATGTCTCTTTTCCACCATTAATTAAACACAATTGCCCGATGAAGTTACATTTAATAATGCCTTACTAACATTGCGTCCCATTTTATAGAATCTAGGCGAATACCATGAAAGATTAAAAT
Source organism: Solibacillus sp. FSL W7-1472 (assembly GCF_037969775.1). NCBI lineage: Bacteria > Bacillati > Bacillota > Bacilli > Caryophanales > Caryophanaceae > Solibacillus > Solibacillus sp. FSL W7-1472. The sequence continues at coordinate 3,452,487 of NZ_CP150208.1, read as the reverse complement.
ATATATATTGGTACTAGGCGCTCACAACCTTTCTTTTTTCTCCATATGCTAAGTAAAAAAGGAAAAGAGGTTGGAGTATGGGAATTGAGATAACAGCTCTCCACTGGATCTATGTTGTTTTTATCATGCTGATCATTATCTTTATGGTGAGGCGCCTGGATACAACATTGATTAGTATTGTGGGGATTTTTGTTATTGCTCTCGTCGCAACAGGGGATTTTGTAGCGTCAATAGGCGGTGTATTTAATAGCTTTATTTATGCAATTACCGAACTTTTATCTACTATTTTAATTATCTCAATTATCGTCGCCATGAGTCGGGTACTAACTAAAACGGGAATTAACGAAGTAATGATTGCACCTTTTACAAAAATCATAAAAAACCCGACACTAGGATTTTGGACAATCGGGATATTAATGATGATCATTTCCTGGTTTTTCTGGCCATCTCCTGCAGTAGCTCTGCTCGGAGCTGTTTTATTGCCTGTAGCAATACGGGCGGGGCTGCCGGCATTAGGTGTGGCTATGGCGATGAACTTATTCGGTCACGGGATTGCGTTATCCAGTGATTTTATTATTCAAGGTGCACCAAAATTAACGGCTGATGCTGCCGGTCTTCCAGTTGGGGATGTCGTGATGGCAAGTATACCGCTTGTCATAACGATGGGGGTTGTAACGACAGTTGTCGCATTTTACTTTTTGAAACGGGATATGAAGCGCGGCACTATTCCTTTAGTAGGAACGTACGATAATAGTACGGAGCAAGAGCTGGAGCAAACAGAAAATCTATTATCGATGACTCAGAAAAAATTGTTTGCGTTGCTCATTCCGGTTGCCTTTGTATTGGATGTTGTTGCAATGGCTATTTTTGATCTCCAAGGGGGAGATGCAACAGCGCTGGTAGGAGGAACTTCTGTATTTATCCTGCTTATTCTTTGTGTTATTGCTTTTAAAAAGAAAGGGCTCGACCAAACGACAAGCTACTTTATTAAAGGGTTTCAGTTTGGTTTTAAAGTATTTGGACCGGTCATCCCGATTGCGGCGTTTTTCTATTTAGGAGATGCAGGTTTCCTTACAATTCTCGGGAATCATCTGCCTGAAACGTCACATGGTATTGTGAATGATCTAGGGATGGGACTGGCGGCACTCGTACCATTAACAACCGAAATTGCAGTTGTAACACTGACGGGTGTAGGAGCCATTACAGGGCTGGACGGATCAGGGTTTTCCGGAATTTCTTTAGTCGGTTCACTCGGAAATTTATTTGGTACGGCAATCGGAGAAGGTACGGCCACATTGACTGCTCTTGGTCAAATTGCGGCTATTTGGGTAGGTGGCGGGACACTTGTTCCATGGGCGTTAATTCCTGCAGCGGCCATTTGTAATGTTAGCCCATTTGAACTGGCACGAAGAAATCTTGTACCGGTAATAATCGGACTAATCGTAACGACGATTGTAGCGCTTTTCATTATCTAACATGTTACACGGATATAACAAACCACTCGCTGCAGTATGTTTGCTGTCCGGGAAACTTGAATAAATGTCGGATTTCAAATAATGTGGAACGCCTAATTATATAGAGAATAAAATAGAGTAATAAACAATGAAGGATGGGACAATTTGAAAATTAATGATCAGCCGGTGAACCCAGCAGATCCTGCTACAATATCAAAATTTGAAGATAAACTCGTTATACCGCGAGTTGCAAGATCTAAACCAAACAATAACTATCCGCCTAATTCCTATTATGAAATCCAGATGCTTAAAGCAAGGCATCGATTTCATAAAGACTTTCCTTATACTGATGTGTGGGGCTATGATGGAATCGTTCCTGGTCCAACAATTGAAGCAAAAAAAGATGTTACGACTTATGTGAAATATTTAAATAAACTTCCCGATAAACATTTTCTGCCGGTAGATTACAGTTTGCATGGAGTAAACAATTCTGCAGAAGTCCGAACAGTAGTTCATTTACATGGGGCGAATGTCGCTTCTGCAAGTGACGGGCACCCTGAAGCATGGTATACAAAAAACTATGCTGCTACAGGACCACTATTTAAACAGGAAGTGCATGCATATACGAACCATCAGCCGGGTACGACTATGTGGTATCACGACCATGCGATGGCACTTACAAGAATAAACGTTGTGGCAGGATTGGCAGGATTTTATTTGCTTCGTGATTCTTTGGAGGAAAGATTAAAACTGCCAAAGGGAGATTACGAAATACCATTGCTCATTCAGGATCGCTCCTTTAATGAAGATGGTTCTATTTTTTATCCAACGAAACTTGATCCCCCATTTCCTCTACCTGTCCCTGACCAGCTTCCACTGCCGGATCCGACTGTTACGTTAGGCTATGTTGGAAATACAGTTATTGTAAATGGGAAGGTATGGCCATATTTAAATGTTGAGCCGAGAAAATATCGCTTCCGAATATTAAATGGCTCAAACCGTAGAAGTTACAAACTACGTCTCTCAAATGAAGAAGAAATGAACCAGATTGGAACAGATGGCGGATTTTTAGCTGCAACAACGAAAATCATCACAGCTGAATTAAATCCTGCTGAGCGTATAGATGTAATTATTGATTTTAGTAAATTTGCGAATGAAGAAATTTTTCTGATGAATGATGATGAGGAGTTTGCAGATGAACATACGAATGTCATTATGAAATTCATTGTGAACTTACCTCTAAGGCGAGAAGATACAAGCCAAATACCTACATTGTTGGAACCAGCGATGGATTTACATGAGCATCATGCACATACCATTCGTAATCTGCCTTTAACATCTTCTCTAGACCGTTATGGCAGGCTTATGCTCATGCTGGATAATAAAATGTACCATGATCCCGCAACAGAAAAGCCTTCGTTAGATAGTATAGAAATTTGGAACTTTATAAATACGACACCAGTCCATCATCCAATCCATCTCCATTTAGTACAGTTCAAAATATTGGAGCGTAGACCGTTTAATGTAGATCTATATGTTTCGGAAGGGAAATTAGAGTTTACAGGTGAGCCGGAAAAACCGAGAGATTATGAAAGAGGTTGGAAGGATACTGTAAAAGCGGACATTGGAAAAGTAACGAAAATTATTATGCATTGGAAAGAACATACAGGGGATTATATGTGGCACTGTCATTTTCTTGAGCATGAAGATCATGATATGATGCGACCGATTCGCGTTATTAACGATGCCCATCCCGTGCAGCCACCGCATATTGATGACCATTAACTAAATTGAAAAAATGTACTATATTTTGAATGTGAAAATATAGTACATTTCACTTAACTTTAACCGTTAGTTGCCAATCTGCCGAGCGGGCCGGATTCGTCGATAATATCAGCCAAATCAAAAACAGAAATCGGAAACATTGGCAGACCTACTACATATGGAGTAATCTCATATAATTGAAAATAAATAACGAGTGTTTTATCTGCAATATAAAAATCCTGATCTGGACTTATACCCCGAAAATCTCCTAATGTCGGGAGGTCTCGCTCCTGTATTTGAATATCGACAAGAGCAGAAAGTCTTCTAACATAGTTGCTGCCCGGTTTAAATAAATCTTTAAGTGTACATAGCTTCTTTTTTTCAATATCAAATGTCAGTGATTGGATTGTCGTCATCCCATGCGCGGCCTTTTGATGATACGTATAATTGGAAAGACTCAAACTTAGCACTTGCCGCTGATTGTTTTTTATTTCGTATAGCCCCAGCATTTCTTCTACAGTTGTCGGCATTTCACCAACTTGCTGTGCAATTTGCTTTTGTACTTGCTCCTTAATCGCCTCATTCATCTCGTTTTCCCATAAATGATCCCACTTGTAAGAAACATGAGGATAATATACCAATTGATTCGGTCCACAATCTAATCGAACAGTACTAACAGGCATTGGACCAATTTGAAGAATAGTTTCACTTCCTTCATTTTTTTTTCTTAAATAACAATATGCATCATACCCTGCATACTGTTATTTATATGTAGTGTATATAACTTTATGAAAGTGAAGGCTTGAAAAGATAACATGCAAAGTTCTTTCATAAAATGGATGATGATAAGGAACTCGTAATTAAACAATTCAATGTGTAAAGAAAAACATTATGGGAGTCGTGATCATTGGAAAAACAGAACAGTAAGTACAGATGGGTAGTATTTGTTTCGGTATTGCTTACGTATTTGTTAATGGCTAGTCAGCGGACAGCGCCTGGATTGATTACTGATCAATTAATGAATGACTTTAATATCACGGCCACCACAATCGGATTAATTACAGGTGTTCAATTTTTTGTTTATACAAGTCTGCAAATTCCAATGGGGATTTTGGCGGATCGCTTTGGACCCAATTTTTTTCTTATTTTTGGTGCAGTCCTTGCCGGGGTGGGAACGGTTCTTTACAGTATAGGAACGCATGAATCGGTATTATTTCTTTCGCGAATTTTTACCGGAATAGGGGATGCGACCATTTGGGTTAATATGATGCTCATATTAGGACAGTGGTTTTATAAAAAGGAATTTGTCCGTTTAGTTGGTTTTGCCGGTATGACAGGCAGTTTAGGATTCTTGTTGGCGACTGTTCCATTTTCGGCATGGATTGGACTGCTTGGATGGAGAGGGGCATTTTTCTCATTGGGACTTCTTGTAAGCATATGCGGAGTACTATTATATGTTGTCCTGATAAAACAAGCAAAAAAGGCTTTCCCGCAAATTACGCCTGTAGTAACTGAGCCTGTCCAACGCGAAAAAACAGCTGGCATCGTAAAAAGAGTCTTTTCCAGCCGTCAAGCATGGGCATTATTTTTATGCCATTTTGGGGTAGTGGGCGGCTATGTTGGATTTATCAGTTCGTGGGCGGTGCCGTACGGAATGGATCTTTACGAAATGAGCCGGTCACAGGCGAGTCAGTTAATTATGGTTGGGCTCGTTGGTGCAATTATTGGTGCGCCTTTTATGAGCTGGGTTGCAAGTATGTATGAATCGATTAAAAAACCTTATATAGCAGTGCAAACGATTGTTTTTGCAAGCTGGTTTACATTTCTTTTATTTCAAGGATATCCGTCCCTGATCGGAGTTATTGTTCTTTTCTTCCTCATCGGCTTCGGATATGGAGCAAGTGCATTGACATTTGCTGCTGTACGGCAGTCATTCCCAATGAAAGAGTCTGGCATTGTATCGGGATTTGCCAATACAGGAGGCTTTTTAAGTGCCGTCCTATTGCCGATTTTTTTAGGTGCAATATTAGACTATGTTCAGGCAAGCTCGTTAAATTTACAAAATGGGTACTTTTACGGGTTTATTATTCCAGTTATTTTTTCTTCAGTCGGTTTAATTGGAATTATGTTATACAAAGAAGGATCTGTTACTGAAACAATGTCGACTTGAGCAAGTAATTACATAAACAATTGTTCATCGCACATCCTAGTAATTGAGGAGGTGGATGAATGAACGAGAAAAAATTCACAGAAGCAGGAACAGATGTTGATGAAGTAAAGAGATTGAATGCAGCGTCCGGTCTTTCTTATAATGACACGCTTGCTTTACTTGCCAAGGAACAGGAAGTAAAGACCACTGATGAAATGCCGCTTCGACCATTAACAGAAAATCTGGAAGTCGACAGCAGTACTTATAAAATCAGTGAGGTACCTGGTGGGCAATTAGGTGGCAATGGTCCACATTAAATTTTATGAAAAAGGAAGCTGTCTTGAAAGTGTATACTTTCTAGACAGCTTCTTCAAAATTAATTAGTGCTGCTTATCTTTTTTAGAAATAAACGTTTTGCAGCAAGTGTCGCTGGACGATTTCGCTTCTTTTTGTTTAGGGGCTTGCAAATCAAAATCAGAAGCAAACTCCGTCCGTTCTTTTTTGTTGGTTATACCTTCCATATCAATTTCTATTTTTTCTGCCCCACAAAAATTTCCCTTTGCATGGAAAAAACAATCTGATACAGTACATTTCACCTCTAAAGTTGGCATTAGCTTTCCTCCTCTTTGATTTAGCAATAATGAAGAAAAAGGCGCTTGATCTTGATTGCTTTCCTTTTAAAATCTTCATCATTAATTTGTCCACTCTGAATGTTTTTATGTTCAAATAAAATGGGTGTATTAACTTTATTTGACAACTAGCTTATCCAAAATAAACGTATACCATTCGCGGAACCTAATAAATAATTCAATTTTCATTAGTTGAAAAAAATAAAAAATGAAAATATTGCATTAGGCAGCTATAAATTGTTAAAATTTAGAATATTAAGATATTTGTATATTTATATACTAAGGGGGATGTTAAATGACGGTTTTACAGGCATTAGTTGACCAAGCTCTGGAGACACCGAATGCAACGGCTATTCAATTTGAAAATGAAGTATGGACATACGATGAACTTCTGGATAATTCCCGGAAAATTGCCGGTTATCTAATTGAAAAAGGTTTTCAAAAGAATGATATTGTAGCAGAGTTTGCCCTAAACTCCCATTTATTTATGGCTGTTTATTATGGTGTGCAGCTCGCAGGCTTAACCGTAATGCCTGTGAATACAAAACTTGCTCCTCCTGAAGTCGATTTTATATTTAAGCATTCAGAAGCAAAAGTGTTAATTTATGATGAAAAACTGCAAGAGACGATTGATCTCACGACACATGGTTTTCAGGAAATTCTTTCACTATCACAAATCAAAAATATTTTAAATGAACAAAGCAATTCTCCAACAATGCCGGAGTTAGAGCTCGAGGACACGTCAGTTGTTATGTATACATCCGGAACGACGGGAAAACCAAAAGGGGTTATGCTCAGTCACCGGAACATTTTAGAGACGGCGCAAATCTGGTCTGACTCAATGAAGATGACAAGTGAGGAGCGCATGTTTATTTGTACACCTTTATTCCATTGTGCAGGCAGTCATGTATTTGCAGTGCCGACAATTTATAAGGGGGGTGCAGTTCTTATTGAAGAGGCATTTTCACCAGACCAGACTTTGAAAAATTTAGTTGAAACAAAGGCATCTATTTTCTTTGGGGTACCGGCAATGTATACCATTTTATTAAACAAACCAGAGCTGCAGTCCTATGATTTTAGTGAACTGCGCCTGTTCTGCTATGGGGCTGCACCAATGCCGTATGAGCTTGTGAAGCGTCTAAAGGATACATTCCCTAATGTAAAAGTACAGAACTTATATGGGCAAACGGAAAATTCACCCGCAGCCAGCTCATTGCTGGATGATGCGGCACTGTTTAAAATCGGTTCAGTAGGCAAACCGTTAGCACGGACGGATATTCAGTTGCGCGATGCGAATGGTGAAATTGTGCCACTAGGGGAAGTCGGTGAAATTTGCATGAGAGGTCCCCAAGTAATGAAGGGATATTTGCGCGCACCGGAAGAAACAGCCAAGTCGATTCAGGATGGGTGGCTGTATACAGGAGATTTAGGCCGTTTTGATGAGGAAGGCTATTTATATATTGTAGATCGCAAAAAGGATATGATCATTCGTGGAGGCGAAAATATTTACCCAATTGAAGTGGAAGAAGTACTGTACCAAATGCCTCAAATTCTGGAAGCCGCGGTCGTAGGGATCCCACATGAAGTTTACGGTGAAGTTCCTAAGGCGTTTGTTGTATTAAAGGAAGACAAACAACTAATGGAACAAGATGTACTGGACTATTGCATGACACAGCTCGCAAAATATAAAGTTCCATTTGAAGTTGACTTTATCGATCAACTGCCACGTAATGCTTCCGGTAAAGTACTGAAGCATACATTAAGACCAAAACAAACCATATAAACAAACGTAGTCTCGATTTTTGTCGAGGCTATTTTTCATGAAAAATATAAGGGTCATTTTCCAATCCTTTGCAATGAAGGAGTGAGAAAATGGTAGAGAAATTGGACCACTATAATGGAAAAAGCCGAGTACTCAATTTGGATACTCGGCTCTCTATTTATAACCAGCTGGCAAGTTGCTGTTTTGTAGCAAATACGAAATGCCCGGGACGTGCTTCTAAAGTCTCCGCATTTTCTGGTGTTTCTTCATGCTTGTATGGAATACGAACACGTTTACGCTCATACTCAGGGTTTGGTTGAGGTACGGCAGAAAGTAAAGACTTTGTATAAGGATGAATCGGATTGTTGTAAATCTCGTCCGCATCACCTAACTCTAAAATTTTCCCGCGATACATAACAGCAATACGGTCCGAGATATACTTCACCATCGATAAATCATGGGCGATGAATAAATATGTTAAACCGCGTTCTTTTTGTAGCTGCTTTAATAAGTTAACGACTTGAGCTTGAATAGATACGTCTAGAGCAGAAATTGGCTCATCCGCAATAATGAAGCTTGGATCCAAGCTCAATGCGCGGGCAATCCCAATACGTTGACGTTGACCGCCTGAAAATTCATGTGCATAACGGTTTGCATGCTCACGGTTTAAACCAACAGATTCTAACAGCTCTCCAATTTTTTCTTGACGCTCTTTTTTATTTTTGTGAAGGCCGTGGATATCATAGCCTTCCGCAATAATTTCACCAGCTGTCATCCGCGGGTTTAACGATGCGTAGGGATCTTGAAAAATCATTTGCATGTCGCGGTTGAATTGCATCGATTCCTTTCGTGAAGAATAAGAATTCACGTTTTTTTGGTTAAATAAAATTTCACCTTCTGTAATATCATACAGGCGAATAATTGAACGTCCTGTTGTTGATTTACCACAGCCTGATTCACCCACTAGTCCAAGTGTTTCGCCTTCATAAACGTCGAAGCTAATGCCGTCAACCGCTTTAATAGGCTCTTTAGCAGTACCGAAATATTGTTTTAATCCTTTTACTTCTAAAATCTTTTTACGCATTAGCTGTGCCTCCTCTTGCCATTTCAATCCGGCGAGCAACCGCTTCAGGAAGTGGAATTTTTGGAGCGTTCGGATGGAGTAACCAAGTTTTTGCATAATGAGTGTCAGAAACTTGGAACATCGGTGGCTCTTCCTCATAGTCGATTGCTAAAGCCAGCTCATTACGAGGGGCGAATGCACAGCCGATAGGTGGATTAATCAAGTTTGGCGGCGAACCAGGTATTGCACGTAATAACTCATCTGTAGAGTTGTTTAAGTCGGGCATTGAACCTAGCAGCCCCCAAGTATAAGGGTGCTTAGGATTGTAGAAAATGTCCTCTACTGTGCCATACTCAACAATTTGTCCGGCGTACATAACGGCAACACGGTCAGCCACGTTTGCTACGACCCCTAAATCATGAGTGATAAAAATAATCGAAGTATTCGAACTTCTCTGAATGTCCTTCATCAATTCTAAAATTTGCGCCTGAATCGTTACATCAAGTGCTGTTGTTGGTTCATCGGCAATTAGAAGCTTAGGATCTGCAGCAAGGGCAATTGCGATGACAACACGCTGACGCATCCCCCCCGAAAGCTCGTGTGGATAAGAAGCAAACCGTTTTTCGGGAAAAGGTATACCAACCTGATTTAATAATTCAATGGAACGCGTTTTCGCAGCCCCTTTACTGGAAACTTTTTTATGCTTTAATAAAACTTCCATGATTTGCTTGCCGATACGCATTGTTGGGTTTAGTGCAGTCATCGGATCTTGGAAAATCATTGCCACTTCATTGCCCCGGATAGATAACATATCTTTTTCAGAAAGAGGAATCAGATCACGACCGTTAAATTTTATTTCGCCATTGGCATAAATACCGGGTGGCTCAGGAATAAGCTTCATCAAAGCATTACTCGTAACACTTTTACCTGAGCCCGACTCACCTACGATAGCCAATGTTTCGCCTTCGTATAATTCAAAGTTTACGCCTCGTACAGCCTGGACAATACCGGCGTACGTTTTGAAGTGAATATGTAAATCATTAACTTCTAAAATTTTCTTCTTCATCTCATACACCCCTTTCTACTTACGTAATTTCGGATCTAAAGCATCGCGAAGACCATCTCCAACAGCGTTAAAAGCGAAAATCGTTAACGAAATGAAGAGGGCAGGGAACATTAATCGCCAAGGTGCAGATTGGATTGCCTTATTTCCTTCTGAAGCCATTGTGCCCCAACTTGCAAGCGGCTGCTGTACCCCTAAACCAATATAGCTTAAAAATGATTCTGTAAAGATTGCAGCTGGAATAGTTAATGTCATTGTTACTAAAATAGCGCCCATTGCATTTGGAATTAGGTGACGTTTAATTAAATGCCATGAACCAGCGCCTAATGTGCGAGAAGCTAAAACAAATTCACGACTCTTAATTGAAAGTACCTCAGCACGAACGATACGTGCCATGTTTACCCATCCCGTAAAGGATAGGGCGATAATCATAGGAATTAATCCTTTCTCCATAACGACTAGTAAAATGATAACAACTAATAAATAAGGAATCGCTGTTAACACATCAGCAATACGCATCATAATATTGTCAACGCGCCCACCAAGCAATCCTGAAATACTTCCCCAGAGAACACCAATAATTAAATCAATCACAGCTGCGGCAAGACCGATGAATAACGAAATTCTTGCGCCAATCCAGACACGAACGAATAAGTCGCGTGCAAGGTCGTCTGTACCGAACCAGTGGGCAGCTGAAGGGGCTGTATTGTAAAGACCCGTATTTTCTTCATAACTCCAAGAGGAAAACATCGGTGCAAAGATAGCCATAATTGTAATAAACGATAAAATAACCAAGCCTATAATTGCTAGCTTGTTATGTGAAAACCTGTACATTACCTCTTGCCAAAATGAAATTTGCTTTCTGTTTAGAGAATCCGCATCACTTGGACGGGCGCCTACAATTTCAAAACGCTCCGGAGCGATTTGTTCATTAAATTTATTTTCTAAAGTCATTATTTTTTCGCTCCTTTCAATTTGATACGAGGGTCAATGTAGTGATACAAAATGTCTACAATTAATACCGCAAAGAGTAAAATAATTGAATAGAAAACAGTTACACCCATAATCGTCGTATAATCACGATTTGTAATAGATTGTACGAAGTGACGGCCAATACCCGGTATGGCAAAAATTTGTTCAATAATGAAACTTCCTGTCAGTACGCCTGCAGTTAAAGGTCCTAAATAGGTGATAACCGGCAACAACGCATTACGAAGCGAGTGTTTAAATACAATTGTCCATTTTCCGATTCCTTTAGCACGTGCAAGCTTTACATATTCACTGTTATTTTGTTCCAGCATACTGGATCGAGTTAGCTTCGCAATAAATCCAACATGTGTCAGGGCAATAGCGACTGCAGGTAAAACCGTGTAGCTAAAGCCTTTCCATCCAGTCACAGGGAACCACCCCAATTTTAGTGATAAATAGAGCTGTAATATCGCTGCAAGAATAAAGGAAGGGACAGAAATTCCTATAACAGCGATGACAGTCGACACATAGTCAGGAAATCGATTGTGATAAAGTGCAGAAATAACACCTAGTAAAATTCCAAAACCTACTGCTAAGAACATTGCCTCTAAACCTAGTACTAATGAAACAGGGAATCCTTCGGAAATCATGTCGTTTACTGAACGTCCTTTATATTTCATGGATTCTCCAAAATCAAATGTAAGGGATGAGATTAAATAATCTTTATATTGGATGTACCATGGATTATCAAGTCCGTATTTTGCATTAAGTTGCTGTTCGATTGCTGGTAATAACTCACGCTCGCTGGCAAATGGGCTACCTGGTGCAAGCTTCATTAAAAAGAACGTTGCCGATATGATGAAAAATAATGCTACCAAAATATAAATTAATCGCTTGAAAATGTAGTTAAGCACTAAACAGACCCCCTTTTTGTTAGAATGAAATGAATATTCTGAAATATATAGAAAGGCTGCCCTAAATCACATGGATTCTGAGCAGCCTTTCATGTAAACATACACAATAAGTTGTGTTGATATGTTAAAAATTATTTGTTGATATCAACATTTTTAAGTGAAATATTACCTAATGCATCTGGCTCCATGCCTGTTACATAATCTTTTACGATGTAAGGGTTAGTATAGAAGTAGATTGGCGCAACTGGAACTTCTTCAGCCATAATTGCTTCTGCTTGTAACATAATCTGAGTACGTTTGTCTGGATCTGTTTCAGTAACTGATTGTTTTAATAGGTCAGAGTATTCAGCATTTTCCCAACCAGTATCGTTGTTTCCGTTTTCTGCAGAGTTATACATTTCCAGGAATGTATAAGCATCGTTGAAGTCAGCAATCCAACCTAAACGACCTACTTGATAATCTAAGCTAGAAAGTTTATCTAAATATACTTGCCATTCAGAGTTATCAAGTTTTACTTTAATACCTAATTCTTTTGTCCATCCTTGTTGAACGAATTGTGCAATTGCAGCATGAGCTTCAGAAGTATTGTGAGAAACTGTAATTTCTAATTCAGAAGGATCTGATAAACCAAGTTCTTCTAAACCTTTTGCTAAATACTCTTTAGCACCTTCGAAATCAGCATCTTTGAAATAACCTTCATCATCACCAAATCCATCTACTGAGTTTGGAACATATCCTAATGCAGGTTGTTGTTCCGCCTTCGTAATGTTGGCAATTAAGCTTGCACGGTCTATTGCTAAAGTTAAAGCTTTACGAATATTTACGTTACTTGTCACTTTGTCTGTCGTGTTGAATTTATACCAGTAAACACCAGAGTACTCTGCTACTTTAAGCGTGCCTTCTGATTTTAAGCGATCGATTGCATCAAGGGAGATCGAACCATAATTTGTCCCTAAGAAGTCAACTTCCCCAGCATCAAACATGTTCATTTGAGAAGCTTCAGATTCAACGATTGCTACGTTTACCGTATCAATTTTCACGTTCTCTTTATCCCAGTAATTTTCTGATTTAGTGAATACCAAGTTACCATTGTGAACCCACTCCGTTAAAGTGTAAGCACCATTTGATACGATTGTGTCTGCCTCAGTGTACCAGTTAGCATTTGCTTCCTGAGTAGCTTGGTGAATTGGTGAAAATGTTTTGAAAGCAGTTAATTCCAAGAAATATGGTGTTGGAACTTCTAATGTTACTTCTAAAGTTTTGTCATCCACAACTTTAATACCTAAATCATCGGCAGAGCCAGTACCTGAGTGGTAAGCTTCAGCGCCTTTGATTGGATATAAAATTGAAGCATATTCAGAAGCGTTTTCTGGCGTTAATGCCCATTTCCAAGCAAAAGCAAAGTCGTTTGCTGTTACAGGGTCGCCGTTAGACCATTTTGAATCACGTAATTTAAATGTATAAGTTAATAAGTCATCGGAAATTTCATAGCTCTCTGCGGCAGCTTCAACCGGAACGCCGTTTTCCATTGTCATTAAACCTTCGAAAATGTTGTTGATTGCTGTACTTGATGTAGTATCAGATGCTAAACCCGGGTGTAAAGACGGTGGTTCAGACATAAATACTAGGTTAAGCTCTTTTGGTTCTGATGAAGTGCTTGTAGACCCTTCATTGTTTGTTTCAGTACCTGTAGAACCTTCCGATGTTTCATTGTCCTTACTGTCGTCCCCACCACATGCCGCAAGTACTACAGATAGTACAAGTGCCATGAAAAGTGTTAGAAACTTGTTCAATTTCATCTTAAAACCCCCCATTTTGTGTAAAAACATGATATTTTTTGCAAATTAATGCAATATAACTATATCAAATCTTCAGATAATTATAAACCTATTTTTTATAAATCACGTAAATTTTCTGTTTAGAGCATAAAATTACTATTTAGTGTTATTGATTTTGCGCGGGGTTTCTGGATTCGGAATATTGTGAATACTAGTTTTTGCTGAGTGGAAATGTATAAAAAAATACGCTAAAAGATATGGAACGTTTAAGAGATCGCGCTAACATTCCAAGTCCAACCTCTGATATAATATTTGCTAGCGAAAGAAGTATGGAGGTTATTATGGATAATAATGATATTCTCATCCGAACGCGTTATGCATTGGATTTGAAAAATAAAGAAATGATTGAAATTTTTAAGTTAGGTGGCGTTACAGTTTCCCCGGAGGATATGCCGAAAATTTTAACGAAGTCTTTGGAAAAAGATGAGGAAGCACCTGCTGATTATGACCAAATGAAAGTGAATCATAAAAATTTGGAAGCATTTTTCAATGGGTTGATTACGTATAAGCGTGGACCGATGCCGAAAAAAGAAGGGCAGCCAGCGCCTGTGCAGGAAAAGCCGGATCATGTTAACAACATGATGCTGAAAAAGCTGAAAGTTGCATGCCAGCTGACGACAGAAGAGATGCTGGATGTGCTTGATGACGGGGGTATTGCAGTATCAAAAGGCGAACTTGGCGCCATTATGCGTAAACCGGGTCACCGTAATTACAAAGAATGCGGCGACAACTTTGCCCGTAAATTCCTTAAAGGCCTATCCGTTCGCTACCGCGGATAAAAATACGAACTGCCTAGAATATCATTCATATTCTAGGCGGTTTTTTATTTGCATTGTGTATTAAGCCAAACAGACAGCTTCCTTTTTACATAAGAAATTTGTTACAATGAAAAGTATTGTTTAGGATCAAAAAAAGGAATGGTGAACGAGCGTTGAAAACTTTTAAGAAAGTGTATATCGAAATTACAAGTGTATGTAATTTAGCATGCAGCTTTTGTCCACCTACAGAGCGCGCAAAAGGATTAATAAAGGTAGAGCAATTTGCTCATATTTTAGATGAAATTAGCGGCTATACAAAATATATATACCTACATGTAAAAGGGGAGCCTTTATTGCATCCGCGCATTGGGCAATTACTTGATATTGCACATGAAAAGGGCTTTAAAGTCAATATTACGACAAACGGGACGTTAATTAAAAAGAACCGTGAAAAGCTTTTAGGCAAGCCTGCACTCAGACAAATAAATTTTTCGCTTCATAGTTTTGATGGACATGAAGGCTCTGAAAACCGCGAAAAGTACTTAAGTGATATTTTGGAATTTGTACGGGATGTACGAAAACATAATGTCATTATTTCTTACAGGCTATGGAATTTGCAGCGCAATAATGTTTCTGAACTTGCAAACCGTAGAAACCGCGAAACACTTGAAATTCTCGAAAAAGAGTATGAACTGGACTATGAAATTCAAGAGCGGGTAGAAATGGGCTCAGGAGTAAAAATTGCAAAAAACATCTATTTGAACCAGGATCATGAGTTCCGCTGGCCGAGTCTACTTGAAAAAGCGGATGAAGGAAAAGGGTTCTGTCATGCATTGCGTACACATGCAGCTATTTTAGTAGATGGTTCTGTTGTTCCTTGTTGTTTGGATGGCGAGGGTGTCATTAATCTAGGGAATGTCCACGATCAAAAATTCGGCGAAATTATTACTACCGACCGTGCACAAAACTTAGTAGATGGTTTTTCTCGTCGTGAAGCAATTGAAGAACTTTGCAAAAAATGCGGTTTCCGCCAAAAGTTTGGCATGGATTCAGAACTGCCGGATGTTTTGTAATCGGCTATATAAATAGATTAAAAGGCTGTCCTGAATTTACTTCAGGGCAGCCTTTTCCTATTGCGCCTGCATAAAAGTGACCGTCATTTCCTCACTGTCATATAGGCACCATTCTTTATTATCTACGACAGGACCAACATTAATCTGGTATTGTTTTTTTCCAACTGCCAGAGGGATATCGTAAGGGACAGATTGTCGTAGCCCATCCTTATAGATGGCTGCTTCATGACTATGTCCAAAAAACAGCAATGGCGTTTGGATGTTAGGGAAGGTAGGATTGAATGTTTTATCCCACTCTATTTGGTGCCCGTGAATTAAAGTTGCATGTTCAATTACAAGCGCATTTTTATATTGGAGAAAACGATTATCGCCTGTTACAAGAGCAATCCGTTCTTCCTGGTTGCCGATGATAGAAGGGAATGTTAAGAGGCTCATAAACTTATCATCAATAATTGCCGCATCTTTTAGCTTTGCATGACGAACCATTTTCGCCTTTTTCTTGCCGATTTTACACTCGAATAAATCCCCTAAGCCAATAATCTCTGCATTTGGTGCTACTTGCTGTATATGGTTTAACACCTTTTTAGTATTTTTATAATGCGAATGTAAGTCACTTAAAATTGCATACTTCATTAAGAATCACCACCGTATATTTGAATTTCTACAATAGTATAGCAATAGTCAATTAATCGATAAAATAAAACATTTATTTCCTTTTATTTTCAGAAAATTTAAAATAAAATCTTGACGACTAGCAATATAGGTTTTATTATGGAGTTAAATTTCATATATTTTACATTAAAAAGGAAGTTTTACAACATTTTGTTTGAGAGTAGGTAATGAATTTGGAAAATAGTATTGAAAGAATACGTTCGGGGATGGAATTGCTGAAGCCTGCAGAAAGAAATGTAGCTTTATATATTTTAAGTCACTTAGAGGATGTTATTCGCATGCCGATTGCTGTACTCGCTGAAAAAGCTAAAACAAGTGAAGCAACAATAGTGAGAATGTGCAGGGCATTAAACTTTTCCGGGTTCAAAGATTTAAAACTAAGTATTGCTACAGCACCTACTCTGGAAATTCAACACAACCACAATTTTGAACTGGAAAAAGATTCGACCATATTGCAAATGATACAGACCATTGAAATGCACAATATCGATGCAATCCAACGAACGCTAATGATTAATGGCGAAAGGGAATTGGAGAAAATTATTCACCAAATTAATAATGCAAGAAAGATTATCTTTATCGGCATCGGGGCCTCAGCAATCGTTGCGCAAGATTTTGAACATAAATTGAAACGGATTAATAAAAACTGTGAAACAATTTTCGATAGTCATGGGCAGCTGATTGCAGCAGCACATGCAACGAGCGAAGATGTTGTATTCGCGATCTCGTACTCAGGTGAAACGAAGGAAGTTATTAATGCGCTTACCGTTGCAAAAGAGAATCAAGCAACGATTATTACCATGACACAAAACAAGCGAAATACAATACAAAGCTTTGCAGATTCTGCTCTGTACGTCGTTTCTAACGAAGCAGATATTCGTAGCTCGGCAACCGCATCACGCATCGCCCAACTGACATTAATTGATATTTTATATACAGGAATCGCAACATTAAACTATGATAAATCGATTGTTGCGTTAAATCGCACACTCGAGGTAATTAAGGGTTTTTCTCGTTAATATTGGTGCTGACTATATTCATATAGTTAACATAATGAAAATGAAGGGGTGTAATGTATGTTTGTTATCAAAGAGAGAAAGCAGACTTGGTTTTTAGTAGCATTAATGAGTTTAATGCTATTGCTCGTAGCGTGTTCGAATGACGAGGAATCAAACAGCGACACTGAAGGAAACAGCAGTACAGAACAATCAACGACTTCATCGGATAATACTTCTACAGAAAGTACAGGGGATGGGTTATCAGGAAAACTGGAAATTCAATATTTCGTTGGAGGATATGGTGACGGATGGTGGAAGCAAGTTATAGGGGACTTCCAAAAACAGCATCCGGATTTAGAAATTGTAGAACATGCAGGTCCGAATATTAATACGGAGATGAACACACGCTGGATTTCGGAAACACCACCTGATGTCGTCTATATCGATGGAGCAGGAGCTAGTGAAACACAAATGATCGCTGAAGGTCAGTTAATGGATATTAGTGAATTTGCAAAAGGAATTAAACTTGAAAATGGTACAGCATTATTAGATAGCTTTATCTCACCGGCAGAAGAAGTAGATGGCGGGAAAATCTATAGTTTGCCATTAGTATTCGATACGTGGGGAACTTGGTATGATGCGAAGTGGTTTGAAGAAAACGGATGGGAAGTACCAACAGATTTTGACAGCTGGATCAGCTCTATGGAAAAAATTAAAGCCGATACGAAAATTGCACCATTTGTAACGACAGGCCAACATACACAATACTTCCACCGTGGCGTATTGAATCCGGCTTTTGCTGCTGCAGGCGGTGAAGAGTTATTAAATGACTTAAATAATGGTGTAGTAGAGGCTTGGAAAAAACCTGAAACGCTTGAAGTATTGAAAAAGGTAGAAAAAATTGCTAAAGCAGGACTAATTGACAGCGGTTTTGCTGCCTACAATCATACGCAATCACAAATGAACTTTTTAATGCATAAAAATGCCTATATTCCAGTAGGTTTCTGGTTACCAAATGAAATGAAAAATGATACGCCGGAAAGTTTTGAATTCGGCTTCACACCAACACCGATGAATGATCCTGGTAAGCCATTAGCACTTGTACCGGATATTCGTACAATTGCAATTGCTGAAAAATCGCAAAATCCGGAAGCTGCAAAGGCATTTTTGGAATTCATCTTTACGGAAGAATATGCGCAGGCATTTGCTGAATCAACAGGTGCGATTATGAACATGAAGGACGTTGATTTATCTTCGAATACAAATGTTCAGGATTTCTTGAAAAATATTAATGAAATGATTAACAATCCAGGTGCTGTTCATACGTACAAACGTTACACACCAGATGCTGAACTGCAAAAAATTGCAGTTGAAATTACAAATGAAATTAAATTATTAATTATTGATATCTTACTTGGTGAAATTACTGCTGAAGAATTTGTCGATAAGATGGTGAAAAAAGCAGAAGAGCTAAGAAAATAACGAGAGAGTCACTTTGCAAATAAATGACTGCTGGAAATGAGGTTGCTAAAAGCTTTTTAGCAACCTTATTTAATCAGTAGAGAAAGGAGTAATGAACAATGACCTTTTCTTCCAAAAGTAAATATTTGTTTTTAGCATTTTGTTTACTGCCGACTTTTCTGCTCTTTTTAATTTTTACTGTTTATCCGATGTTGGGCGGATTGTATTACTCATTTTTTGAGTGGTCCGGAACAAGTGCAAACAAAACGTTTATCGGCTTAGATAATTATATTCGTCTATGGAATGACTCCATAATTAAAAAGGCGATCATAAATGACTTTTTCTTCGTATTTGTAAAAGTTATTGGGATTATGACGCTCGCTCTATTTTTTGCTGTGGCATTGACGCAGCTTAAGATTAAAGAAGCGCCATTTTACCGGATTGTATTTTTCTTTCCGAATATTATGTCGGTTGTAGTTATAGGGATTTTATGGCAATTTATTTATGATCCGAATATGGGGATTGTAAATAGCTTATTAAATCAGATTGGATTAACTGAGTGGGCCCGCCCTTGGTTAGGTGATAAAACATGGGTACTTCCTAGTATTGCCATTCCTGCAATCTGGGCAGGGATTGGATTATTTATGCTACTTATTATGGGTGGTATCTCGAATGTTCCGAAAAGTTTATATGAGGCGGCAGATATTGATGGGGCATCCGAGTGGCAACAATTTTGGCATATTACGGTCCCACTCGTTTGGCCACAAATAAAAACATCCATTCTTTATATCATCATTACTTCTCTGAACGGTTCGTTTGTCCTTGTGCAAGTAATGACAGGTGGTGGACCGGGAAGCGCTTCAGAAGTAATGGGGTCATATTTATACCAGCGCGCTTTTGAAGATTTTCAATTTGGCTATGGTGCAGCGATTGGTGTTCTAATCTTGGTCGTGTCGCTCATTACCGTTCTCGTGTCACAATTTATTCTGAAAAAAGAAAAAGTCGAATATTAACGGGGGAATTGAGATGAAAGTAGTTTCACAAATTTTAGTACGTATCCCGTTAATCCTATGGGCGTTTATCGTAATTTTCCCGTTAATATGGATGTTTATGGGTGCGTTTAAATCGAATGCAGAAATCTTCACGTCACCTTGGTCAATGCCGACTGATTTTAGTTTTACAAATTTTGAACGAGCATGGAACGACTATAATATCGGGCGTGCATTTTTGAACAGTTTTTTTGTAACAGTGCTTGGCTCTTTTTTAACACTCATTTTATCGATTCCTACGGCTTATGCGCTGGAACGTGTTCGTTCAAAATTTGGTGAAGTGCTGATTAATGTTTATTTGGCTTCAATGATGATTCCATCCGTTTTAGGTTGGATTCCTCTATTTTTCTTATTAATGAAGTTTAATTTATTAGATAACTTGTGGGCATTATCGCTTGTATATGCCATTTCACATGTACCGTTTACAATTTTCATACTTGTTGGATTTATCGGCAATATTCCTAAAGAGCTTGAAGAAGCAGCGGTCGTCGATGGTATGAGTCCATATGGAATCCTCTTTAAAATTGTGACACCGCTTATAAAGTCAGGAATTATGACCGTGACGATTTTGAATGCCATTTCTTATTGGAATGAATTTTTCATGGCGCTAATTTTACTGCAGACAGAAAGCAAAAATACGTTAGGTGTTGCGATGAACTTACTGAAAATAGACGCACAATACGATAGTGCATGGGGTGTCTTGTTTGCGGGATTATGTATTGCTGTCATACCGGTAATTGTTTTCTATTCGATTTTCCAACGCCATATCGTAAAAGGTATGACAGAAGGAGCAATCAAATAGGGGGGAGATCATGGCTTTTTCACGAGTTGAACAATTTATTGAAACAGCAATCCAAAACAAAGAACTGCCCGGTGCAGTATTGTCTGTGGCAAATGCAAAGGATGTCCTTTACTGTAAAGCATTTGGGATGGCACATACAAAGCAGCAAATTCCGATGTCGGAACAGACGATATTTGATTGTGCTTCATTAACGAAAGTAGTAGCAACGGCAAGCTCGGTTTTATTATTGCTTGAGCAGGGGGTTATTGATATAGATGAGTCCATTAGTTACTACTTTTCAGAATTTAAGGAAATGCATGAAGAAGTTAGGATTCGTCATTTATTAACACATACAAGCGGCTTTCGGGCAGAAATCAAGTTCTATAAAGAAGAGGTAGCTTATGAAGATGTCATAGAACGTATTGCACAGGAAACAGGACGAAAAAATGTAGAGCAGCAGGTGATCTATAGTGATGTAAACTATATTTTATTAGGGAAGCTGATCGAAAAGGTTACAGGTATCTCATTGGCCGACTATGCCAGTAAAACTATTTTTCAGCCGCTTTGTATGCACAATACTCTATTTAATCCGCCTGTCCAGTTACAGGGGAAAATTGCGGCAACTGAATACCGCACCTATTTAAAGAAACATCAGTGGGGTGAAGTGCATGATGAAAATGCTCTCCATTTTGGCGGAGTTAGCGGTCATGCAGGGTTGTTTTCGACTGCTGAGGATTTAACGAAGTTTGCTCAATCTTTTATGAAAAATAAAGATTCTATTTTTCGCGAGCATACTAAACAATTAGCAAAGCAAAGTTTTACAGAGCAGCATGAGGAACAGCGTGGCTTAGGGTGGCAGTTGTATTCTTCGCCTTCATTTTCCGGCCAATATTTGCGAGACGGTTTTGGGCATACCGGTTTTACGGGCACTTCAATTTGGGTATCGGATGAGAAGCAATTAGCAATTATTTTGGTAACAAATCGCGTTCATTTTGGACGTGGTTGCGAAATTCAAAGGTTTCGAAGAATTGTGCACAACTTAGTTGCACTTGAAAATGAATAGATAAGGTGAGTAAATGGCAGGGAAATTATGGATTGGTATAGATGGTGGCGGCACGAAAACAACCGCTGTAATCGGTGATGAAAACGGACATTTACTTGCGGTTGCCAAGGGAAGTTCCGGCAATTTAACAGCGATTTCAATAGATCAGTTGTACACACTTATAAATAATTTGATCGACCAGTTGTTCATACAAACAGGTGCGACATTATCGGACGTTGAAACAGTATTTGCTGCAATGGCAGGTGCAGATCGACAAGCTGAGCAGCAGAAAATATATGATGCATTTAAGCAATCACCCGTTCTGGAAAAACTTAGAGTACAGAGTGATATCCATGCAGCATTAGCAGCGGGAACATGGGGCAGAGAAGGTACTTTACTTATTGCGGGAACCGGAGCAATTATATTCGGTTATGAGCAGCAAAAAACATTTCGTGTCGGAGGCTGGGGTTATTTATTAGGTGACGAAGGAAGCGGCTATCACTTAGGGAAGCTGGCCATTCGTTCTGTTTTAAAGGCGCATGACAACAAAATGCCTTTGAAGCTATTTCAGGAAAAGATATTGTCCCATTTTAATATACTGTCACCTGATCAGCTCATTACAAAAGTTTACGGCAGCACGAACTCCGTGGCCGCTATTTCTTCTGTGGGCAGGATTGTGCTAGACGCTTTTGAGGAAGATCTAATAGCAAAATCCATCGTTAGCACTGTTCAAGAAGCATTATTAGAACTTATTGAAAGTGCCTATTCACGAATTGATCGGACAAAACCGGTAGTTTTACATGGCGGATTATTTTCGAATAAGCCATTTTTTGAACGGTTTACCGTACGTTTTTCATTGCGATTTCCTGATTTGATTGCTTTGAAGCCACCAATTTCGGGGACAGTTGGAGCTTACTTATTAGCATTACATGAAAGTGAAATTGGAGTAAGTGATCCAGTTAAACAAACGATTCAACAAACATGGCGTCTATTGGAAGGTGAGATAACATGAATTACGATCAATTAACGACTGAAAAACGGAATGACGAAACATTGAATTTGGATGTAATGCCTATCTCGGACATACTGCAAATAATGAATAAAGAAGATATGCAGGTTGTGAAAAGTGTCGAACAAGTTTTGCCTATTATTGAAAAAGTAATTAAAAGAGTGGTTGAAAATATAAGTAACGGTGGACGCCTTTTTTATATCGGAGCGGGGACTAGTGGTCGTTTAGGTATGCTTGATGCATCAGAATGTCCCCCTACTTTTATGACCGATCCGGAACTTGTGCAAACCGTCATGGCAGGCGGAAAGGAAGCCTTTTTCCAGGCAGTGGAAAATGCTGAAGACCGTTTGGAAGACGGAATAAACAAATTAAAGGAAAAAAACATAACACCGTTCGATTCCGTTATCGGTATTACAGCAAGCGGTACAACGCCATTTGTAATGGGTGCTTTACAATATGCGCAATCTGTCGGGGCTTTTACGGTAAGTTTGACGAGCAATATTAACTCCGAAGTAAGTCGCCATGCGGAAGAAGCGATTGAAGTCGTCGTAGGTCCCGAAATATTAACAGGTTCAACAAGGTTAAAAGCGGCTACATCACATAAAATGATTTTAAATATGATCAGTACAGCTTCGATGGTGCAGCTAGGCAAAGTGTATGAAAACTTAATGGTCGATGTACATGCCAGCAATAAAAAATTAATAGAGCGGGCTAAAAGAATTGTCATCGCTGCTACGGATTGTGAATATGTGGAAGCGGAACAAATGCTTGAAAAAACAAAATTTGCTGTTAAACCTGCCATTGTCATGCTAAAAACAAATCAAAATTATGATCGGGTAATCCATGCGTTAGAACAAGTAGATGGGCATACGAGAAAAGCGATTTTACTGTTAAACAATAGTTAATATCGAGAGTTGTCATGAATAATTCTGGCAACTCTTTTTTTGTTTTTTACTTGAATTTCTGTATAGTGCAATAATATTTCTTATAAAACCATTGTTTCCATTTTTTGTGCCTGTTAATATTGAAGTGTACTAATATTCAGAAAAAACAAAGGGGCGGGGAAATGGGCATTTATACAGAAGAGCATGAGATGTTTAGAAAAGCTTTACGAAAAATGCTGGATAAAGAGGCGTATCCTTATTTCGAGCAATGGGAAAAAGATCGCGATATTCCACGGGATTTTTGGCTGAAGCTCGGGGAGAATGGCTTTTTATGTCCAATGGTCAGTGAAGAATATGGGGGGCTTGCGCTCGATTTTGGCTATTCTGCTATATTAACGGAGGAACTAGAGCGTGTTGGTGCAGGGTTAGCAAGTGGGATATCGCTTCATTCCGATATTGTGACACCTTATATTGAAGCATATGGGACAGCTTCACAAAAGGAAAAATGGCTACCTAAGAGCGTTACAGGAGAGTATATTTCGGCTATTGCTATGACGGAACCCGGTGCAGGATCTGACCTCGCAGGCATTCAAACGACAGCGAAAAAAGATGGGGATTTTTATATTTTAAACGGAGAAAAAACCTTTATTACGAATGGGATTCATGCAGATTATGTGGTTGTCGTTTGTAAAACAGACCCGCAGGCAAGTCCGGCATATAAAGGAATTAGTCTGTTAATTGTGGAAAGCGGTACACCTGGTTTTAAGCGCGGAAAAAAACTAGATAAGATCGGCATGCATAGCGCAGATACCGGGGAGCTGATTTTTGAGGATGTTCGTGTACCAGCAGAAAACCTTTTAGGGGAAGAAAACCGTGGCTTTTATTATTTAATGGAAAAACTGCAGCAGGAACGACTGATTGTCGCACTGGAAACACAAATCGAGGCAGAATGCTGTTTAAAACTGACGGTTGACTATGTAAAAGAACGTAAAGCATTCGGCAGCCGCATTGCCGATTTCCAAAATACTCAATTCAAGTTAGCTGAAATGGCAACTGAAATTGACCTTGGCCGTACATATGTCGATAGTTTAATTGCCAAACATATTGCAGGACAGGATATCGTAAAGGAAGTGTCGATGGCCAAATGGTGGATTAGTGAAATGGCAAAGCGTGTCGTAGCAGATTGTCTGCAGCTGCATGGTGGCTACGGTTATATGGAGGAATACGAAATCGCAAGACGATATCGTGATATTCCGGTAGCTGCGATTTATGCGGGTACTACCGAAATCATGAAGGGGATTATCGCAAAGCAAATTATTAAATAGTACTGACAAAGGGGATAGAATAATGAAAAACGTATATATCGTAGACGGGGCACGTACAGCATTTACAGCTTTTGGAGGTTCTTTTGCAACAACAGATGCAGTACAGCTTGGCACAAAAACAGCAGTGGAAGCGTTAAAGCGTGCGAACGTACAGCCTGAGCAAGTCGACCATGTCATTTACGGGGGTGTAATTACAACTGGTGCAAACTCAGCATATTTAGCCCGTCATATCGGACTTTATGCTGGCGTGCCAAAGGAAGTGCCGGCATTAACATTAAATCGTCTATGCGGATCCGGTATGCAATCGGTCGTATCGGCTGCACAGATGATTCAGCTAGGTGAAGGGGAAGTCGTACTAGCTGGGGGAGCAGAAAATATGTCACAGTCGCCATACTCAAATTTCGAACAACGCTTCAGCGGTTCCAAACTTGGCAACCTGCAGTTTACAGATATGCTTCAAGCGACATTAACTGACCAGTATACTGGCTCAGGAATGGGCTTGACGGCAGAGAAACTTGCTGAACAATATACGATTTCCCGCGTGGAGCAAGATGCATTTGCACTTCTATCAAACGAACGTGCGGCAATAGCACGCGAGAACGGTACGTTTGCAAAAGAGATCGTGCCTGTTGCAGTAGCTACAAGAAAAGGCGAGATTTTAATAGATCAGGATGAACATATTAAAGAAGGTGGCACAATGGAAAGCTTGGCAAAATTACGCCCGGCATTTAAAAAGGACGGATCCGTTACTGCTGCGAATGCTTCCGGCATTAACGACGGGGCAGCTTCTATCGTTGTTGCAAGTGAAAATTTTGTAAATGAACAAGGGTTAAAGCCGTTAGCCCGCATTGTATCATGGGGAATAGCAGGCGTTGATCCGACGATTATGGGAATCGGCCCGGCTCCGGCAATTCGTCAAGCATTGGAGCGTGCAAATTTAACAATTGAAGACATGGATTTAGTTGAAATAAATGAAGCTTTTGCAGCTCAATATATTGCAGTGGAAAAGGAACTTGGTCTGGACCGTGAGAAAACGAATGTAAACGGTGGTGCAATCGCACTTGGTCATCCGGTTGGTGCAAGTGGAACAAGAATCATCTTATCCGCTGCATACGAACTGCAACGACGCAGCGGAAAGTATGCCGTTGCAAGTCTATGTATCGGTGGCGGCCAAGGAATTGCTTTAATTATTGAGAGAGTGTAAAAACTAGGCATGCCGGAAAAAGATTTCTGGCATGCTTTTTTGTTGTGAGAGAAATGAGGAGGTTATTAGAACTTCGGTGAACGCTTGAAGTTTATGGGCGAGTTTTTTAGTGCAAATCGTGTGGAAAAGCATACGGTTTAAGTTTTATTAGAACAATTATACGGGATATTCGAAAATGTCGGAGCTTTATTAGAAAAAGGCTAGGTGATATTAGAACAAAGCGAACCGAACCGAACCGATATTAGCACAACGGACGGATATATTAGAAGATCGCCATTTTATTAGAACAAATTAAAATATATTAGATGATTTCCGAATTTATTAGAAAAACCCCCAGCTTCCATGCTCCATTTTTCATTTGACACATCGCCTCCTAATTTCGTTTTAAAACAGTAACTGACAACCCGCCAAATTTCCGCATTAATAACGGAATATGGTACACTAAAGCCAACGAATAAAAGGTGGTAAAACAATATGTCAGCAATTAGCTTATTAAACGAAACACTTCAAAATAAATGGTCGTTTGAAACGACAATGAAAATACAAGAGGAAATGATTCCTGCGATGGTTGAAGGAAAAGATATCGTAGCGGAATCACCGACAGGTTCAGGGAAAACACTAGCCTACACATTACCGATTTTAAATAAAGTAGACGGTAACAAGAAACAAACTCAGGCATTAATCGTTGCACCTTCACAAGAGCTTGCGATGCAGATTGTTGAAGTAATCCGTGACTGGACAGCAGGGACAGACATCACTGTTCAGCAACTAATTGGCGGAGCGAATTCGGCACGCCAAATCGAAAAATTAAAGAAAAAGCCAACGATTGTAGTCGGGACACCAGGACGTCTAAATGAATTGGCACGCCAAGGTAAATTAAAACTTAAAGAAATCGAGACGATTGTTTTGGATGAATGCGATCAGCTGCTTAGCCGCGAGTACCGTGTTGTCGTAAAATCATTTATTGAAAATGCCGCATTCGGTCGTCAAGTCGTTGTTGTATCGGCTACGATTACAGAAGAGATCAAGCTTGTAGCGGAACGATTAATGTTTGAACCGATCAGCATCGAGATCAAACCGGAAGATATGGTGAAGTTCGGTAAAGTTGTGCATTCTTTTGTAAAAGTAGAAGAGCGGGACAAAACAGATATGCTTCGTCGTTTAGCTAATATTGAAGGATTGCGCGGATTGGCATTTGTTAATAACATCGACCAAGTACTAATGAAACAGAACAAGCTGGAATACCGTGATGCACCGATTGTAGCACTTCACTCGGACATGAAAAAAGATGAGCGTAAAAAAGCGTTGGACGCGTTCCGAAAAGGGGAAGCGCGCATTTTAATTGCGACAGATATTGCAGCACGAGGTTTAGATATTTCAGGTTTAACACATGTTATTCATGTTGATGTACCTCGTACAATCGAGCAGTATACACACCGTTCAGGACGTACTGGACGTGCCGGTGCAGACGGAGAAGTATTGACATTACTATCTTACAAGGACGAAAAGACATTCAAAAAATGGTTGCGTGATCTTTCCTTAAAAGGTGTTCAAAAAGTTTGGACACAAGGGCAACTTGTCGAGGGAAATGCTAAGACAGTAACTTCAAAAGCGGCACCCGCAGCAAACAAAGCATCAGAGAAAAAGCCGTATCAACCAAAGTCCAATAAAAAAGGCATGACTTTCAGTAAGAAAAAGGAGAAATAATTCATGACATTCCAAGAGAAGTTAGAGCAATTTGCAGATTTGGCCGTTCGAATCGGAGTAAATATTCAAAAAGGACAATATTTATTAATTAACACATCTACGGA
This sequence comes from Solibacillus sp. FSL W7-1472, assembly GCF_037969775.1. NCBI lineage: Bacteria > Bacillati > Bacillota > Bacilli > Caryophanales > Caryophanaceae > Solibacillus > Solibacillus sp. FSL W7-1472. The sequence continues at coordinate 3,424,815 of NZ_CP150208.1, read as the reverse complement.
TACGCTGGACTTTACACGTATTGTCGTTAAAAAAGCATATGAAGCAGGCGCAAGCCGTGTTCATGTTAATTTAACTGATGCCAGCTTTGAACGTGCTTATTATGAGAATGTTACGGTGGAAGAAACAGCTAATTTCCCGAAATGGGTTGTCGCACAACGTGAAGAATTAATTGAACGTAAAGGTGCACTTCTTTGGATCGATGCGGAAAATCCTGATTTACTGGCAGGTATTGATTCAGAAAAGATCGGAGCACAGCAAAAAGCAGCAGGTACGGCATTAGTTAATTACCGTAAAGCTGTTATGAATGATGATATCGCCTGGTCAATTATTGCTGTTCCTTCGCCGAAATGGGCGGCAAAAGTATTCCCTGATTTACCGGAAAAGGAGCAGGTTCCTGCGCTATGGGATGCTATTTTCAAAACAGTACGTATTGGTGAAGGGGATGCAGTAGGAAACTGGCAAACTCATATTGAAAACTTACATGCACGTGCAGATCAGCTGAACAAGAAAAAGTATGCGAAGCTTCACTACACGGCTCCTGGTACAGACTTGACGATTGAACTACCGGAAAAACATTTGTGGAAAAGCGGAAGCAGCGAAGCACCTGATGGCACGACATTCATCGCGAATATGCCGACAGAAGAAGTCTTTACGCTGCCTGCAAAATATGGTGTAAACGGCTATGTATCCAATACGAAACCGCTCGTTTATAAAGGGAATATTATTGATGATTTTAAGCTGACATTTGAAAAGGGTAAAATCGTTAATGTTGAGGCAAAAGTAGGTCAGGACTTATTAAAGCAGCTAGTTGCTTCCGATGAAGGTTCTTCATATTTGGGAGAAGTTGCATTAGTACCGCATGAGTCACCTATTTCTTCATCTAATATTTTATATTACAACACATTATTCGATGAAAATGCCTCTAACCATTTAGCAATCGGAGAAGCATATCCGACGTGCTATGAAGGTGGCAAGGAACTTGAAAAGGGCCAACTGGAAGCACTGGGCATTAATACGTCGATTACACATGAGGATTTCATGATCGGCAGTGCGGAAATGGATATTGACGGGATTCTGGCAGATGGCACAACAGAACCGATTTTCAGAAAAGGTAATTGGGCATTCTAACAAAAGAAGTGGGGTGAATAAATGCGAAAAATAATAGGGATTCTTATTTTTTGTATTGTCCTGTTTCCAACGGGAGCATTAGCCAATGAACGAGAAGTTTATATTGCACTTGGCGACTCTTTGGCAGCAGGGCAAACACCTTACAGTCAAATTGATGCAGGATATACGGATTACATTGCTTTGCAGCTAGAGCGACATGGTAAGCTCGCACATTTTTCAAAAGAGCTTACTTTCCCCGGATACCGTGTTGGAAATGTAATGGAAACAGTTCAGTCCGAAAAGGCAGCACCATTACTAAGTGAAGCAACATTGATCACACTGTCAGCCGGAGCGAATAATTTACTGCCGCTCATTACACATAACCCTCAACAGGGAACACTCGCTTTTAGTCAGCTTAACGCCAATTTCGCTTTAAATGAAGTAAGGAATCAGATGAGAGAGCTGCTTTCAATAATTAACGAAAAGGCCCCGAAAGCGACAGTATATGTACTTGGCTATTATTTCCCTTATGTAGGTGTTCATAAAGAACAGGTAGACGGAGCAGTAGAAGCGGTGCAGCTTTTAAATGCGATATTAAAGCAGGAAACAGAAGCGGCAGGCCATATATTTGTAGATGTTTATGAAACATTTGACCAGCAGCGTTCAACATATTTGCCGAACGTGGCGGATGTGCATCCAAACCAGCTTGGGTACCGTATTATGGCTAATGAAATGCTGAAAAGCTATAGTGGTAATGAGGCACTTATATTGCCAATCGATGCAATGCCAGCACCAAATCCGAAAACATTTGAAGAAATGCTGAGGATCCAACAAAATAAGTTAGCAGTAGAAGACGTACCATTTATAGCACTGCATAATCTTGATCGACCAATCCCGATCTTAGTATAAAAAGCATTCCGACAATATTTATTGGAGGAGACCACATCGTACGAACGAATATTCGTACAATGTGGTTTTTTTATTTTTCCTCATGTACACTTATAGTTAGAAGATAGGAGGCGGTATTCATGAAAATTTTTCATACAGCAGATTGGCATTTAGGAAAAATAGTACAAGGTGTATCGATGACAAGAGACCAGCAATTTGTGCTTGAACAGTTTATCGAAGAAATCAGAAAAGAAAAGCCGGATGTCATCATTATTGCCGGAGATTTGTACGATCGTTCTGTACCACCGACAGATGCAATCCAACTATTAAATAAAACGTTGAAGGAAATTTTAGTCGATGAGGAAACACCGATTTTAGCAATTGCTGGAAATCATGATAGCGCTACACGTTTAAATTTTGGCAGTGAATTTATGAAGGCGAGCGGGTTACATATCGTTGGCCATTTAGAACAGAATATCGATCCGGTCATAATGCACGATGAATACGGAGAAGTTCATTTTTATTTAGTTCCATTTGCGGAGCCTTCAATTGTACGGGCAGTATTTGACGATCAATCCGTTACAACTCATGAAGCGGCGATGGCGAAAATCATTGAACAGATTAAACAGACAATGGACTGTACGAAACGTAATATCATTATCGGCCACGCTTTCATTACAAAAGACGGGATGCCGGAACCGAATACGAGTGACTCTGAACGCAAGTTGACGATTGGCGGGACGGAGTGTATCAGTTCAGCGTTGTTTGAACCATTCTGTTATACAGCGTTAGGCCATTTACACCAGGCCCACTTTGTCGCAAACGAGAAAATCCAATATGCAGGATCACCACTTAAGTATTCAGAATCTGAAGTGACACATAAAAAGAGATTTTTGATTGTTGATTTAAATGAAGATGGGTCAGTGACGATTGAAAAAAGAATGCTTACCCCAGTACGGGATATGCGTGTCGTGACGGGAATGCTTGAGGATATATTGCAGCATAAAGTAAACGACGATTATGTATTTGTAAAATTACAGGATGAACATTATGTAAAAGGTGCTGCCGAACTTGTCCGCACAGTTTATCCCAATGCTTTGCATATTGAACGAACGGTTGTGTATGAACAACTTGAACAGCATGCGACAACAATGAACCGTGTTCAGATGGATGATTCGGAACTGTTTGAGCTATTTTATACGGAGATGACAGGCAAGCCTTTAAGTGATGAAATAAAAGAGATTTATACAGATGTTTTAGAGCAGCTAATCGAAAATGAACGTGAAAAACAGGAGGTGCTGTAACGATGAAACCAATAAAATTATCGATGACAGCATTTGGATCATATCATCAAAAAGAAGTCATTGATTTTACTAAACTCCATGAACATGGAATTTTTGTCGTTTCCGGTGCAACGGGCGCGGGAAAAACGACTATTTTTGATGCGATTACGTTTGCGCTTTATGATTCTGGAAGTGGAGAGGATCGGGAAAAGTCGCTGTTTTTGCGCAGTGATTTTGCGGATGAAACAGTTGATACGGAAGTCGAACTGGAATTTGAAGTACGCGGTCGCCTTTACCGTATTTGGCGGAAATTTGGTCATGACGGGGCAAGTGCAAAGCGCGAGTTTTTTGAAATTACGGATGGGGTCACTGTGCCCGCTGTAGAGAAGTTTCAAGTGAAGCTCATTCAGTCGAAAATTGAAGAACTGATCGGCTTAACACAGTCCCAGTTCAATCAAATCGTCATGCTGCCGCAAGGAGAATTTCAAAAGCTCCTCACTTCGGAATCAAAGCATAAAGAAGAGATTTTCCGAAAAATTTTTAAAACGGAACGCTTTACGAAAATGGTGGAACTGCTGAAAGAGAAAAAGAATATTGCTGAAAAGCATTATGAACAAGCAAGGATGCAGCAGGATAATACGATTCATGATATTCGGTCCCGCCTCCCGCACAGAGACTCGGAACTGTTTACAGCTCTGAACAATGATGTCATTAATCTGTATCAAGTAAAAACGGCATTGGAAACAGAACAGCAATTTTATGAAGAGCAATGTGCGGCATTAAAAGGGCAATATGCAGCCTCGAAAACGCATTTACAAACGTTAGTTAAATCATTAAATGAGCAAAGGCTGTTAAATGAGCGAATTGAAAAGTTTTTAATCAGGAAAGCCCGGCTCGATGAATTGCTGCAGCAAAAGGATAAAATACAAGCAGAACAACAGAAACTTGTACTTGCAAAAAAGGCTAATCAAATAGAACCTTTAGAACGTGAATATGAGAAGGTAAAACGGCAGCTTGAACAAGCGGAAGTTTCCTTACAGAAAGCAAAGGCTGACTATGAACGTGCACAGGCACAACTTCTGCAGGCGACAAATCACTATCAGGAGCAAAAGCAGCATGAGCCACTGTTGGATGAATTTACGAAATCAATTTCACAGCTTGAACAGCTTGTCCCGATCTATCAATCGATTAATACGCAGCGGGAAAAGGTGGCAAAGCTTGCAGAAAACCAGAAAAACGCAAAGCAATTATTTGATAAGCTCCAAAAGGAAGCAGCTTCTTTAAAAGAAAAACATCAACAGCAGCAGGCTATTATAAATGAGCTGGAAGATGCGACAGTGACGTACCATGAAACGTATGAAGCACAGGCTGTATTAACACGAAAAATTGAAATGGCAAAAGAAGTGGCTGCAATACAAATGAATATAGAAACTTTAGTGAAACAGCTTGCTGATAAGAAACAAATTGCCGATGGAGCGCAACAGAAGCTGCAAAATATGGAGCAGCAAATACGCAGCAATCAGGCAGCGTTTCTAGCGGCTTCATTACATCATGGAGAAGCATGTCCTGTATGTGGGAGCACGGAGCATCCAGCCATTCATAATAGCGAAGCGTTTACCATTGATGAAAATGCACTGGAACATCTTCGTCAAGAAGGCGACCGTGCTATGCAAAGCTTTTACCAGGTCAACTCGAAATTGGATGTAGAAAAGGCAGCATTGGAACAGAAAAGAAGTGCTCTAGAGTTACTGAGCGTCGAGCTTTCACAACTACATTATTATGAACAGCAATTGGCCGAACTGACTGAGCAATTGACAAAGCAAAAGCAGCAGCAGGCACAGCTCATCACTGAAAAGAAAACGATGGCACAGCTTATTGAAAGTAAAGAAGTGCTGCAAGGCCGTATTGAAAAAGGGCAGCAATATGTAGTCGATATCGATAAACAATATGCACAAGAAAAAGGGAAGCTTGAGCAAAGTGAGCAGTCATTATTGCCTCAGTTTTCTACATTGGATGAAGTAACACAAGAATTGGCCAGCCAGCAGCAAAAACACCGCCATTTAAAAAGTGCAATTCAAAGTGCACTGGAGGCAATGCAAAAAATCCAATTAGATGAAAAATCTTGTGAAGTGAACCATCTACATGCACAAAACCTTGTAACAGAAAAACAGCAGGAGACTCTTTCAGCGCAAAAAGCGTTTGATACAGCATTGCAGCAAGAAAGTTTTGACTTGGAAACATATAAGAATGCATTACTGCCATTAAATGTTCAGCAGCAAATTCAGGATGAAGTTGAAGCTTACAAGCAAAATGTTCATACATTATCTGTTCAAATTGCCGAGGAAGAACCTTTGCTCGAAGGAAAAGAACGGGCTGATTTAACGGCAAGTGAGCAACAGATTCATGAGCTGAATGAGCAAATCGAGGCACAGTATTCTAAAATTACATTAACCCAGTCCTATGTGGAGCAATGTGAAGAAACCCTCGAAAAACTTGACCAATCCGCACAGCAGATCGAAAGCTATAAAGCGAAACTGATGCAGGTGGAGCATGTTTATAATTTAATCCGCGGACAAAACGATTCGAAAATTTCATTTGAGCGATTTGTGCAAATTGGTTATTTGGAAAAAGTAACCCATGCGGCAAATGAACGTTTACGTGTCCTGTCAAATGGTCAATACTTCCTGAAATCGACAGGTCGTAAAGAAGGAAATGCACAAAGCGGGCTCAGTATCGATGTATATGACAGCCATACAGGACAAACGCGGGATGTAAAAACATTGTCCGGCGGTGAAAAATTCAATGCCTCACTTTCATTAGCATTAGGAATGGCCGATGTTATTCAAAGTGTTCAAGGAAGTGTGCATATCGATACGATGTTTATCGATGAAGGCTTCGGTACATTGGATGAGGAGGCGTTAAGACGGGCAATCGATATTTTGATCGATCTTCAGCAAACAGGCCGCTTAATCGGCGTCATCTCCCATGTGGCCGAATTAAAAGCAGCAATGCCTGCCATTTTACAAGTCCAAAAGTTAAAAGAAGGCTACAGTAAAACAGAAATTATTATTAAATAAAAGACAACAAAAAACACATTTCACACGAGTTTTAGTGCGAAATGTGTTTTTCTGCGTTAACGTTTTGGCGTTCGTCGTGTAGTTGCTGGTTGGGGTGCAGATTTTTTATCCATCATTTTTTTAATGATCGGGTACACGATCGGTCCATATTTAATTGCGGTTTTAATGAGTTTATTTAATTTCATGATATACACTCCTTAACGAATACATTTCGTATAAAAAATATACCCAAAGAAGGAGCTATCATAAACATTAACGTAAAACTTTAATCGCTTGGACTAGATTCCAAATCGCCAGAATAAACGTAATAAGGACTAAAAGAATAAATCCGATAAAATGTGAACTAATAAAGAAATCCTGCACGCTCACTGTCAAAGTATTATTCCAGGAAAGAACGGAAGTGAAAAAGTAAATCATGTACAAAATCCCTAACAGTATTGGAATAAGTTGAGAAATAAAAGCTTTTTTAGAATGGCCTTTAACGGCTTGATCTTTCGTAACGATAAATATAATTACCGGTAAAATAAACGGTGCAAAATAAAAGCTCAAATAGCTTAATGCACTTAAACCTTTCGATTGATCCATCATTTATCACTCCTTCGTATCTATTATATGTAATTCTAGTACGTTTCAAAATAATAGCTGTTGAAAGTTGTAGAAATATTCGTTACAATGAGCATGTTCAAACAATAAAAATTTAGATGTACCACAAGGGGTGCCGAGAAAGTCGGCTGAGATTGTGCACGGGATTGCACTGACTCTTTGAACCTGTAAGTTAGCACTTGCGTAGGGATGTGGATAGAATCCGACTGTTCAAACGATAGTCAGGCTTTTGTCCTGATTATCGTTTTTTGCTTTTTCTAAATACCTAGAAGAAGTAAAAGTTCCATTCTATCCCTCTTCACTTTTGTTACATCGGATAAAAGAAAGGGGAATTGTTATGGACAGAAAAAAATTATTGATGATGGTGGAGATAGCGATATTTGCTGCCATCGGACTTGTATTGGACCAAGTATCTTTTAAAATGTGGGCACAGGGCGGGTCAATCAGCTTTGTTATGGTACCGATTATGTTAATGGCCATTCGTTGGGGGCTAACAGCAGGACTTGCAACTGGCTTGCTGATTGGCGTTATGCAAATGATGTTTGGCGCTTACATAGTACACTGGCTTCAGGCGATTTTAGATTACGGTCTTGCCTTTACAGTAGTAGGGTTAGCGGCAATTGTAAGAAAGCCATTATTACAGGCAACACAATCACTCAATAAAGTAAAAATGGCAATTTATATCGTTATAGGAGCTCTAATAGGCGGAGCTTTAAGATTTGTTTCGCACTTGCTCGCAGGTGTCGTGTTCTTTAAAGAGTACGCAGGCGATGATAATGTGTGGATCTACTCAATAATTTATAACAGTACTTATATGGTACCTGCAACAATAATTACAGCGGTTATTGCAGTTATATTATTCACATCTGCACCCCGTTTACTCCAAAAAGCACAAACACCATAATGAATGAAAAACTCAAAGCTTGCAGCAAGGGATTATTTTCCCGTTGCAAGCCTTTTCTAATTTCTATTGTACAATGTCGTATTAATTTGATCATAAATCCAAATAATTTTAAAATCCTTGAACAATTACAACCGATATTAAGTATGCTATAGTTAAGGGTAGACATTGTTTAAGAGGAAGGAAGTTACACATGATTGTTACTACACAAGAAGAAATAGAAGCGTTTAAAAAAATTGGACGCATTTGTGCTGAAATTCGCGAGGCAATGAAAGCTGCGACAGTACCTGGCGTGACAACGAAAGAATTAGATGAAATTGCAGGCCGTATGTTTGCGGAAGCAGGCGCGGTTTCTGGTCCTAAAGGCGAATACGATTTTCCGGGATATACATGCATTTCAGTAAATCACGAAGTTGCACATGGCATTCCAGGGAACAAGGTTATTCAGGACGGCGATATCGTAAACATTGATGTTTCTGGCTCTTTAAACGGATACTTTGCAGATACAGGTATTTCTTTTGTTGTTGGTGAAGGTTATGAAGATAAAGAAAAACTTTGCTCTGTAGCAAAATCAGCATTTGACCGTGCGATGACAAAGGTTAAAGCAGGTTCGAAATTAAATCAGATCGGTAAAGCAGTAGAGCGTGAAGCACGTGATCACGGGTTGACGGTAATTATGAACTTAACAGGACACGGCTTAGGTAAATCATTACACGAAGAACCAAACCATGTCTTGAACTATTACGATGCTTGGGATACGACAATCATGAAAGAAGGCATGGTGTTGGCGGTAGAGCCGTTCATTTCGGCGAAGGCTGAGCACATCGTAGAATCAGGTGACGGCTGGACATTTATTACACCGGATAAATCATTAGTTGCCCAGATCGAACACTCGATTATTGTAACAAAAGATAAACCAATTATTTTAACAACATTGGAAGACTAAATTATAACCGTGGGTGCATATATAAGTGCGCCCGCGTTTTTTTGTTCTATTAAAACAGGATGCCAACATAAAATAATCAAATGATTCAAATAAATAAACGCAACAATTACCAATTCCATACACTTTCGAGTAAAATATACATAATAAATGGAATAGGGGAGGCAGCACTATTTGAAAAAGCTACAAGATGTGGATTTATCGCAAAAACTGGAGAAGGAAGTCTATAAGAAGCAATTGAAAGCTTTGCAATATGAAATGCTAAATGCCCAGCAATTTTTATTTAATAATAAAATTGGCCTTATTATTGCATTTGAAGGAATGGATGCAGCAGGAAAAGGGGGAGCGATTAAGCGTTTAACAGAGCGTATCGATCCGCGTGGGTTAATGGTATGGCCAATTTCTGCCCCACAGCCCCATGAGATGCGCTATCATTATATGCAACGCTTTTGGAGAAAGTTGCCGCAGCATGGCCAGATTGCGATTTTTGATCGCTCTTGGTATGGTCGGGTGCTGGTGGAGCGTATAGAGGGTTTTGCTGAAGAAGCAGAATGGAAGCGTGCTTATGAAGAAATAAATAGTTTTGAGAAGCAATTGACAGATGAAGATTATATAATGATAAAGTTTTGGATTCATATCGATTCGGATGAACAGCTTAAACGTTTTAATGAAAGAGCAGCTGATCCATATAAATCATGGAAATTGACGGCTGAAGATTGGCGGAACCGTGATAAATTTGATTTATATTGTGAGGCAGCCGATGAAATGTTTGAAAAAACTGATTCGGAAAACGCTCCTTGGCACTTAATTCCGGGGAACGACAAAAACTATGCACGTGTTCAAGTACTTAAAGAAGTAGTTACCCATATAGAAAAAGAAATTACAAAGCGCGGATTAAAGCTAACGAACATTTTCGAAAGCGGTAATAAAACAACTGCACATAAAGAAAAATCGGAATTTATAGATATAATACCAAAGCCTGTAAAATCAAAAAAGAAAAAGTTGAAAAAACGGTAGCAAGCTTTGAAATGAAATGTAGGTGGTTCAATGAAAAGCTTATTCAAGCTATTTCACAAGAAGGAGGGTCCAATGGTTCAACTTATTGGGCAACAATGTTCGCTTCGTACGTTTACCCCGTCGGATGCGAAAGGATTGGCAAAATTATTAAATGACAATAAAATGTATTGGTCCGAATTTGAGCCATTACATCACGATGAATTTTATACAGAACAAGTACAGTACAATAAAATTTTAGAAAGCATACATTTACTGCAGTCAAACAGGGAATTTTCATTTGGCATTTTTTATAATGCAACAGGTCAGTTAATCGGGCATATTTCTCTCTATTCGATTAAACGTTTACCTTATTCAAGCGGTTTTATCGGCTATTCGATGGATGAGAAGTTTACAGGTAGAGGAATTGTCACTGAAGCAGTACGTCTAATAATGGAATTCGCTTTTATTACGTTAAATATTCACCGGATTGAGGCATATGTCGCGCCGCAAAATTCTGCTTCTATTCGTGTATTGGAAAAGTCGGGCTTTACAAGAGAAGGGTTATTACGAGAGCTATTGTATATAAACGGAAAATGGGTGGATCATTATATGTATGCCATTTTACAGCGGGAATATAAAGGGGCCACATTATAAAAAATAGCGGCAGTGCTCATTATATTGAGCGCTGTCGCTAATTACTTATTATCTATTTTTGTTCAACTGAGCCGTCTGTTACTAAATCAAGTTTTCCTGTTGCAGGATCGATGATAAGACCATGTACTGGAACGCCTTTTGGCATTAATGGATGTGTTCTGACTAAGTCCACACTTTTTAATACACTTGTTTTAACATCCCCAAAACCGCGTAACCATTCTTTTAAATCAAAACGGGCATAATTGATGACATCAATCGTTTCCTGTTTAACCCCGCGTTCAAGCATATGGCCGATCATTACGTTCGGATCAACTGCACTCATTCCACAGTCATAGTGGCCGATAATATATACTTCATCTGCCTGTAATTCATAAACGGCTACAAGTAAACTGCGCATAATCCCGCCGAATGGGTGATTTACGATTGCCCCTGCACTTTTTACAACTTTGACATCCCCATTGCGCAAGTTCATAGCTTTAGGTAGTAATTCTACTAAACGTGTATCCATACAAGATAAAACTACAATTTTCTTATCTGGAAACTTCGTTGTGGCATATTGTTCATATTGTTTTTCTTCTACGAATTTTTCGTTAAATTCTAAAATCGTTTGCAATGCAGACATTGTTCTTCAAACCCCTTTCGATTCTTGTTTTATTTTAAAATATTTTTTAGATAATTCAAACAAATGCGCACTAATAAAGTTAAAAATAAAATAAATAAAGAAGAAGTGATGTATTAATATCAAAAAAACAACCACTCAATAGAGTGGTTGTAAAAAAATTTAATGATGATGGTGACCATCCAATGATTTTTCGTTTGGCGCAAATGTATTTGCCTTTGAATCTACTATAACAGAGTCGTGTGATTGTAAACCAATACGTAAGTACATAATAAACATAAATAAGAATACAAGAAGTATAACCGTAAACCCTATCACTAACGTATAGTAGTCAGATAAGAACGGATAATGGTGATCAAACATTATAAAAACTCCTCTCTATTTAGTAATAACAATCATTAACCAATTATACCCTATTAAATTGGAACATTGTAGGGTAATTTAGTTAGTTAATGTAGAAAAAACTGTAAATATGGCGACATCTTGAAATTTTATTTATCGGTAAAGCCGGAAGTGAAACAGCGGTTAAAATGCCCAGTTCCCATTACGGAAAACTGGCTCGCTTTGCCCATCAGCTGTAACACCATCAATATTCATCTGTTCAGAGCCAATCATGAAGTCGACATGTGTAATGCTCTCATTTAAACCGTGAGCTTTTAATTCATCAGACGACATTGACTTGCCGCCTTCGATACAAAATGCGTAGGCGCTGCCAATTGCCAAGTGATTTGATGCATTTTCATCGAATAGTGTATTGTAAAACAAAATATTCGACTGTGAAATTGGAGAATGGAATGGAACAAGCGCCACTTCTCCTAAATAATGTGATCCCTCGTCTGTAGCAACAAGATTTTTTAATACTTCTTCACCTTGTGCTGCCTCTACTTGAACGATACGACCGTTTTCAAATGTAAGTTTAAAGTTATCGATAATATTACCACCATAGCTTAATGGCTTTGTACTAGATACATACCCGTTAACACCATCTTTATGTGGTACTGTGAAAACTTCTTCTGTCGGCATATTTGCCATGAACTCTTCGCCTTTTTCGTTAATACTGCCTGCCCCGCACCATAAATGTCCTTTAGGAAGCTCGATCGTCAAGTCCGTCCCTGGAGCTGTATAGTGTAATTTTGCATAGTTTTTATTGTTTAAGTAATCAACTTTTTCATGCAAGTTGTCATTATGCTGTGCCCATGCTTCTACCGGGTTATCCAGATCCGCACGTGTTGCTTTAAAGATGGCATCCCATAATGCCTCTACTTGCTTTTCTTCCGGCAATTCAGGAAATACTTTACGAGCCCATTGTTTAGATGGAGCTGCAATGACCGTCCAGCTAATTTTATCTGACTGAACATATTGACGATATTTGTTCAATGCAGTGCCTGAAGCCTTTTGGAATGATGCAATACGTTTTGAATCAATGCCAGACAGTAAATCGGGGCTTTGGGATACGATGCTCATAAATGCCGCACCTTCTTCAGCAAGCCATTCACGTTCCTGTACTTTCCAAGGCGGGAAGAAATCGAAAGAATCCGCCGGTGCCAACTCATATCGAGTACGTGTTATTTGATCATCTGTATAATCTACAAATACTTGTTTGGCTCCAATTTCATAAGCGATTTTTGTCACTACTTGTACAAAGGGTGCCGATTCGATAGAGGCTGCAATATACAAATATTGATTTGGCTGAATATTGACACCGATTTTTACTGCTAGTTCTGCGTATTTCGTTAGCTTTGCTTCGAACGTTGAATTCATTGATTCATTCCTCCAATAATTATCTTAAAAATTAGTTAATTCTTAACCTATTATTACTCATATTCCAGCTCAGAAAAGAACAATAATGTGTCAAAAATAAAAAAATCTTCTTATAACTAGTGTAAAGGAAGTTAATAAAAATTTAAATATACCGAAATAAGAAAAGACATCGTAATTTGGAGGTACTACATATGGATATTTCATCAGTTGTTGGGGTTATCATCGCCTTTATCGCCCTGTTATTCGGGATGTTTTTAAAGGGCGTTACACCGGAAGTGTTAATAAACCCTGCTGCTATTTTAATTATTATTTTTGGTACGATTGCTGCAGTTACAATCGCTTTCCCAATGAAGGAATTAAAAAGAATTCCAAAGCTTTTTAAAATTTTATTTTCAGAAACAAAACTCGCGAGTGATATCGACTTGATCAAAATGTTTTCACAATGGGCAGATTTAGCTCGTCGTGAAGGGCTATTGGCATTAGAAAGCAAAGCAGCTGAAATTGAAGATCCATTTTTAAAAAATGGACTGACATTAGCGATTGATGGACAAAACGCAGACTATATTCGCGATGTTTTAACAGAGGAAGTTGAAGCGCTGGAAGACCGCCATGCAAGTGGAGCAGGCATTTTTTCACAAGCAGGTACTTATGCACCGACACTTGGGGTATTAGGTGCTGTAGTAGGCCTTATTGCTGCATTAAAAGATATGTCTGATATTGATAAATTAGGACACGCCATTTCAGCGGCCTTTGTTGCGACATTATTAGGTATCTTTACTGGGTACGTATTATGGCATCCTTTTGCAAACAAGTTAAAACGTAAATCCGCTGTAGAAGTTAAGCAAAAGCTAATGATGATTGAAGGGATTTTATCCGTACTTGAAGGTGAAGCACCTAGAGTAATCGAGCAAAAGCTGGCTTCATATTTAACAATGGAAGAACGTAAGCAAATTACCGAAAGCGGGGCGGGTGGCCTTGGCAAAGAAGCGTAAAAGACATAAAAAGCATGAGGAACATATTGACGAGTCCTGGTTAGTACCTTATGCAGATATATTAACGTTATTACTAGCATTATTTATTGTACTTTTTGCATCAAGCTCAGTGGATGAGAAAAAATTGGAGCAAATGTCTGCAGTATTTAATAATATTTTTACCGGTGGCACAGGTGTAATGGACAACTCATCTATCATACAAACACCGGATAACTCTACACCAACAGGTATCTCTAAATATATGGAAGATCAGCAACGCCTACATGAAACGCAAAACCGTGTGGACGAGTTTATTGCGATTAATGAGCTGGAAGACCAGTTTGAAACGAAAATGACAGAAGAGGGATTATTAATTACCATCCGGGACAGTATTTTATTCGATATGGGACGAGCAGATGTGAAAGCGGAATATGCAACAATTGCTGACGAGCTTGCTCAATTATTAATGTTTGATCCACCGCGTAATATTGTCATTACTGGTCATACAGATAATGTACCGATTAAGACACCTGAATTCGATTCCAACTGGGATCTGTCTGTAATGCGTGCAGTAAACTTCATGAAAGAAATCGTTTCAGGAAATGAACAACTTGATTCCAAATACTTCAGTGTAAAAGGTTTCGGAGAATTCCAGCCGATAGCTACGAATGATACTAAAGAAGGCAGAGCTAAAAACCGCCGTGTTGAGGTGCTCGTACAGCCACGTATAGCAGAAAATGGCGATGTAATAGTAGAATAGCAAGAAAGCTGTTTGGAAGGGAAACTTTCCAAACAGCTTTTTTATTATGTCACAGCTCATAAAAGAAGAAAGTACTTCCATACTACGCAAGACGAAAAATTTAATATTAATTTGACATTACGTAAACAAAAGTTTATAATTATAAACAAATGTTTGATTAGAGGTGATAAAGTTGAATGAAAAGGAAAAATTGATTTTCCAATTAATAAAGAAGAATCCCTACTTATCACAACAGGAAATGGCAGAACAACTGGGAATGTCCAGGCCAGCGCTAGCTAATATAATCTCATCGCTTATAAAACGAGGGGAAATTTTAGGACGTGCCTATGTTTTGCCAGAGAAAAATCAAATCATTGCAATTGGTGGTGCCAATATCGATCGTAAATTCACTATTGAGCAAAATGTCCAATTAGGGACTTCCAATCCTGCTTCTGTTACAGAATCGGTAGGCGGTGTTGCCCGCAATATAGCTGAAAACTTAGGGCGGTTAGGTAACCGTGTTTCCTTAATTACTGTAATGGGTGAAGATCATGATAGTGCATTTATTGAACAAAATTGTAAGAGTATGATGAATGTGGATTTAGTAGAGAAATTAAACGATTATAATACAGGTTCTTATACAGCAGTACTTGATAATATGGGTGAACTGGTAATATCGATGGCAAATATGGCGATTTATGATCAGTTGTTGCCGAGTATTTTAAAAAAGCACGAAGCGATACTACAAAATGCCAGCTGTATTGTCATTGACTTAAACAGCCCGTTAGAAACAGTAGAATATATTAGGAATTTCGCAATAGAGCGTAATATCGCATTGGCGGTTATCCCTGTTTCTTCACCTAAGATGAAAAATATGTCGCAGGATCTGCACGGTATCCGTTACTTTATTTGCAATCGAGATGAAGCGGAAAGCTATTTAAATGTGAAGCTGGAAACATATAGCCAATATGAAAAGGCTGTTAACATGTTGTTGCAAAAAGGAGCGGAGCATGTTGTGCTCACTCTTGGCGAACATGGAGTAATGGTGGGGAACGAAGGTAATATAGTACACTACAAAGCCATTGCAACTAGAAATATAGTAGATGTTACAGGTGCCGGAGATGCTTTTGTTAGTGCATTTTTACATGGTGTATTAAACGATGAAGAGCTTGAAGAAGCAATCCAGCTCGGGTTGGTAAATGCATCGAAAACATTGCAATCGGATAAAACAGTACGTGAAGATTTAACAAAAGATAATTTAATTGAATGGAGGAATTTATAATGAAACAATATTTATCATATTCACAAGAGGTATTAGAAGCTAAAGAGAAAGGCTTACCAATCGTAGCGTTGGAATCAACGATTATTTCACACGGTATGCCATATCCTCAAAATGTACAAACAGCTCGTGAAGTAGAACAAATTATTCGTGATGGCGGTGCAGTACCGGCAACAATCGCATTAATCGATGGGAAAATTAAAATCGGCCTATCTGATGAAGAATTAGAAATGTTCGGTAATGCTCAAGGTGTAGCAAAAACAAGCCGTCGTGATATTGGCTATTTACTTGCAACAAAGAAAATCGGTGCAACTACTGTAGCGGCAACAATGATCTGTGCTGAGCTAGCTGGTATTGAACTATTCGTAACAGGCGGTATTGGTGGGGTTCACCGTGGCGCTGAAACTACAATGGATATTTCTGCAGACTTGGAAGAACTGGCAATGACAAATGTGGCTGTAGTATGTGCAGGTGCCAAATCAATTTTAGACATCGGCTTAACATTGGAATACCTTGAAACTAAAGGTGTACCGGTAATTGGTTACGGAACAGATAAATTGCCTGCATTCTATGCACGTGAAAGTGAATTCGATGTAAATATCCGCGTTGATTCTGCAGAAGAAACTGCTGCAATTCTACGTGCTAAGTGGGATTTAGGTTTACGTGGCGGTGCATTGATCGCAAATCCGATCCCAGTAGAAGATGCTATGGAATCAAGTGTTATTGACGGAATTATTGACAATGCATTAAATGAAGCGAAAGAACAAGGCATCGCAGGCAAAAATGTAACGCCATTCTTATTAGGTAAAGTGAAAGAGCTGACAGAAGGTAAATCACTGGATGCCAATATTGCCCTTGTTAAACATAATGCCCGTGTAGGTGCAAAAATTGCTGTCGAATTAAATAAATAATTAATATTTCCTGGGGAATAGGGAATAAAAAAAGAAGCTTGTCGAATTAATCGATGAGCTTCTTTTTCACACTATGCTATTGATGTTATTTACGAAGGGCGCCTAGTTCAGCTACGATGGCATTCATTTCACTTGGGCTAAATGAATCGCGTTTCATAACCATTTCGTATAAATATTGCAGATCTTCGTATTTTTCTTCATCAAATGCAGAAGACTGCATAGCATCAACATTTACCATACGAAGTTTTTCTTTAATTTGCTCGATCATATAGATGACATTCTGTTGCGACGGGTTGGATAAGTCCATAATTTTTGCCCCTACCTTTCAATGTTTACAAAAATATCATTTCATGCAACCATCAACTTGTCAACAGGATAAAGTTGACTGAATACTTTTAATAATATTGGATATTCGTTAAAATACATATAGATAAGTTTTATGAAAAAGTATTAGGGGAATACGAAAGCATATAGTAGGAGGAGAAAACTAATGAAAAGTAAACTATTACCTTTTATAGCAATTGGAGCAGTAACAGGTGCAGCAATTAGTATGTTGGATAAACAAACACGTGAGCATACTGTAGAAACAGCAAAGAAAGCAAAAGATACAGTAGCATACTATGCTGAAAATCGTGATGAATTAGTGGCGTTAGTAGAAACTAAGATGGAACAAGCACAATCTTTGTATGGGACAGTAAATAATGGTGTCCAATCAATTATGCAAAATGAAAATGATATTAAAGAGTTACCTGCTACAATTCAAAGTATGGTTTCAGAAACGATTCAGGCTTTCTCAAAAAAGGATGAACAAATCGGGTAATCGGATGTCCATGATATCCACTGAATCAACATAATGTGAACAGGTGGTGGCAGCATGGAAGAAAAGGGAGAACTAAAAGAAAAGATTTCGCTAGTTAAATCATATGTTTCACCGGATCGTAGCCAAATAGATATACTGACGACAAAAGGGTTTATCCAAGATTTAATTTATCGAACTAAAAATGTGGACATGTCAGGCATGGGGGCACAGTTGGCCTATTTTTTCCTGTTATCATTTTTCCCTATGCTTATTTTTATGGTAACGCTTTTACCTTACTTAAATTTGGAACAAGGGCAAATATTCGATTTTTTAAGTGATGTTATGCCTGGAGAAGTATATGGACTGATCGAAACGACATTAACAGATGTTCTGAACAATCAAAACGGCGGTTTACTTTCAATCGGTATTATTGGTACACTATGGTCTGCCTCTAGAGGTGTAGATGCACTGATGAAATCATTAAACCGTGCCTATGATGTAGAAGGCAGAGCAGGATTTTTAAACCGTTTATGGTCACTTGTTTTTACAATTGCATTAGTTGCAGTTATTTTAATAGCACTTGTATTCCCGGTTTTTGGTCAGCAGATTGGCAATATCGTATTCGGCTATTTAGGTGTAGAGGAGTCATTCGCAAACGTTTGGACCTTTGTGCGCTGGATTACGCCGCCAACACTTATTTTCATCGTAATATCAGTCATGTATTGGATTGTCCCGAATACAGATCCTCGGTTAACGATGTTCAGTGTGATTCCGGGTGCTGTTTTTGCGACTTTGGGCTGGCTTGTATTAACGTACGGATTCTCATTCTATATTAATAATTTCGGCAATTACAGTTCAACATACGGCAGTATCGGCGGGGTCATTATTTTAATGCTTTGGCTATATTTCACAGGAATGATCATCATATTAGGCGGCTTGCTTAATGCATCATTCCAAAAAAGGCAGCTTGCTAAAGAAAGTAAAAAGCAAGCTAAATCCCCTATTTTTTAATTGGAATCATATACAGAAAGGTGCCATTTCGTTTTATGGAAATGGCACTTTTTTATTGGTTTAATCCTTCACGATGCCATAGTGCGATTTGCAGTTTTAATGCATCATGAAACTCAGTAGGATTTAAATAGGTATGCTCTCTAATTTGAGAAAGCCGGTAAGCTAACGTATGTCGGTGTATTTCCAATTCGTCGGCAGTCGCTGAAGCTGACTTATTATTATTAAAAAAGCATTGCAATGTAGTAATTAATTTATCATCCAGTTGGTTCAATGTTTTTATACTGTAGTGATGGGCTACCTCTGTATTAAATAAGGTGAATACTTCAACTTCCTGATGGTAGATTACTTTCGAGACGGTATGGTGATGCTTTAAAGCTAACTGCGCTGTTTTATAGGAATGCGGTAACCGTTCAAGATTTTCAACATGTTCACCGACAGCAATTTTAATACTGAATTTGCTTTTTATATAAGTATTAAATGCTTCCACTATTTTTGTTAAAAATGTTTGATTCAACTCTGTAGTTAAAATAAAGTATTCATCTAGCTGAAAATGTCCAAAGATAACGGGTTTGTTATAAAAGAAATCATCGATATATTGTATAAGTGTCCGATGGGAACCAGTCTTTTGTTCGGCCTTTAATAATATGATGCAATAGGGGGCAATAAAGGGTATGGTCAGTTTATTTATCCGTTCTTTTACAAACCGATTTATAGAAGTGCCACTAATTAGTTCCTCAAAAATATGTACACTCATTTTCCGCTGCCATTCGCTTTTAGATTCAATAAGAGCCTGATGGACTAATACCTCTGCTGTTAACTGAACTAATGAAGAAATATTTAGCAGTTCCTCATCGACCACACCGGTAATTCCAATAATACAAACGATTTCCTCCTGAAAAAAGATCGGCAAATTTATCCCGTGCTTTGTTTGCGGGAAATCATGAATATTGTCGTCTGATATTATGAGCGTTTTCTTCGATTCTGCTACAAACTTCGCGCCTTCATGAAACTTTTCCACCCGCTCCTTATCACCGGAAGCTAATATAATGCCGTCAATGCTCATTACATTTACATTACGCTTTAACCGCAGCATTGTTTGTTCTACAATTTCATTTGCCAGTCTTATTGTTAACAATTTATACACCTCGTATAAAAATAAAGTAATAATTAATAAAAAATTATACAACAAGTATAAAGTAAATTCAGAATATTACTACTATAATTTTTGTAAGCGCTTTATTTATGTGAGGGAGGAATCAAATGAAGATTATTATAAGTCCGGATTCCTTTAAAGGGACATTGTCTTCCGGAGAGGTTACATCAGTGATAAAGGAAGCAATTAAAAAGGTGGACAATAAGATTGAAACAATTTGTTTACCGATTGCAGATGGCGGCGAAGGAACCCTTGATGCATTAGTCAAAGCTACAAAAGGAAAGTATTTGACAGCGTCGGTTCAAAATCCTTTAGGGAAGCGGATTGAAGCAAAATATGGAGTACTGGGCGATGGGAAAACTTGTGTGATAGAAATGGCCCAGGCGTCAGGGTTAACACTTATAAATGAAGAAGAAAAAAACCCTCGTTTTGCAACAACATACGGAACAGGTCAATTAATCCAACATGCAATGGATACAGGTTATCGTCACTTTATTATCGGTATTGGAGGAAGCGCTACAAATGATGGTGGCCAGGGAATGCTAAGGGCACTTGGAATGAAATTCATAGACAAAGATGGTAATGAAATTTTAAACGACGTATACCAATTTAATGCACTTAAAAAAATCGATTTGTCTAATTTTGATTCACGAATTTCTGAAAGTACATTTATGATTGCCTGTGATGTAGATAACCCGTTAATAGGTTCGAATGGAGCTACAGCTGTATTTGGGCCGCAAAAAGGGGTAGAGCCGCATGATATTAATATATTTGATCAAAATTTAAATCATTATATTACTATTATCGAATCACAACAAAACGTAAAAGTCCGTCATCGTGCAGGAGCTGGCGCGGCTGGTGGAATTGGCTCGGCGTTTATGGCCTTTTTTCCGCACCAGTTTAAGCCTGGTGTAGATATTGTGCTGGAAGCAGTGCAATTTACAAATCACCTGGAAAAAGCGGATTTTGTCATTACAGGTGAAGGGAAATCGGATGAGCAAACACTTTCCGGAAAAGCGCCAATAGGGGTTGCTAAGCTGGCAAAAGAAAAAGGTGTGCCAACAATTTTAATTTCGGGAATGATTGAAAATTCCAGTATTCTAAAAACCTATTTTCATCAAGTTGAAAGTATTGTCGGTAATGATATTTCGGCGGAGCAATCATTAAATAATCCAAGTTATTATTTGGAACAAAAGGTTACGGATTTAATAAAAAGATTAATATAAGGAGTGGGGAGAAATGTTGTTTCTAATTATTCTGATTGGTGTGTTGTTCATTGTCTTTGCAACGGCAAAACTAAAGCTGCATCCTTTTCTTGCATTATTAATTAGTTCATTCTTTGTTGGTATTGCAGCGGGTATGCCTTTGTTAACAGTTGTAGAAAGTATTAACACAGGGTTTGGAGGGCTGATGACGAGCATTGGTATCGTCATCGTAGCAGGTACGATTATTGGAATTATCTTAGAAAAATCCGGCGCTGCATATCGTATGGCTGAAGTCGTATTGCGGGTAATTGGACCAAAACGACCGCAATTAGCAATGTCGATCATTGGCTACATTGTATCCATTCCGGTATTTTGCGATTCAGGCTATATCATTTTAACGAGTTTAAAGAAAGCGCTGGCTAAACGCGCAGGCGTAACAATTGCTTCAATGGCAGTTGCTTTAGCTACTGGTTTATATGCGACCCACGTACTCGTACCGCCTACACCAGGACCGATTGCGGCTGCTGGAAATATTGGTGCAGCAGATTATTTAGGCACAATCATTTTAATAGGATTAATCGTTGCTATTCCAGCAACAATCGTAGGCTATATTTGGGCGACGAAAGTAGCATCGAAAATTCGGGTTGAGGCAGATGATGAGCCGGCATTGGATTACGATGAAATTATTAAGTCGTTTGGTAAAATGCCTTCTACATTCAAGTCATTCTTACCGATTGTATTGCCGATTGTATTGATCGGGGCAGGTTCTGTCGCTGCATTAGTAGGTGACCCGGAAGCGGGAGTTAATACATTCTTCAGATTCCTCGGTTCACCGACAGTCGCACTAATACTAGGGGTATTTGCTGCATTTTTACTATTGCCTGAAATGAGTGAAGAAACATTATCAAACTGGATCGGTGAAGCTTTAAAAGAAGCAGCGCCAATTTTATTAATCACAGGTGCTGGTGGCGCATTTGGTACGGTTATTAAAAATACAGGTGTCGGTGATAAACTTCAGGAAATGGATTTAGGTGCATTAGCAACAGGCGCATTATTTTTATTAATTCCGTTTTTAATTGCCGCTGCTCTAAAAACAGCGCAAGGTTCATCAACTGCAGCATTAGTTATTACATCTTCTTTAATCGCACCGATGCTACCGACTTTAGGAATCGAAGGGGCAGTGCCGTTAGCATTAGTCGTTATGGCAATTGGTGCGGGATCTATGACAGTTAGTCATGTAAACGATAGTTTCTTCTGGGTAATTACTCAATACAGCGGAATGAAAGTTACGGATGCATATAAAGCGCAAACGATGGCAACATTGCTGATGGGTTTAACGACAATTATCTTCACAATGGCATTATGGTTTGTACTAGTTTAATAGAGAAAGCAAAAGGTGCATCCTGTTGTTGGGATGCACCTTTATTATTGGACTAAACATTTTTACTTAGCATACGTAATCCATTTAAAATAACTAAAATTGTACTGCCTTCATGACCAATAACGCCTAGAGGAAGGCTGATTGCTTGGAAGAAGTTCGAAATGATCAGCAGAGCAATAACCGTTAATGAAAAAATAATGTTCTGTTTCACGATACGCTGCATTTTTCGCGAAAGCTTAACGGCATGGGCAATTTTAGATAAGTCGTTTTTCATTAATATTACATCCGCTGTCTCTAGTGCGACATCTGTACCGCCACCCATTGCAATACCGACGGAGGCAGTAGCAAGGGCAGGGGCATCATTGATACCGTCACCAACCATGCCGACATGGCCGGATGTTTTTTCGTATTGCTTAATATGCTCGACCTTCGTTTCCGGCAAGCACTCCGCCACATAAGTCGAAACACCAGCTTCTTTTGCAATTGCTTTTGCGGTTGTTTCATTGTCACCAGTCAGCATGGCTACATTAATACCTAGCTCTTGCAGTGCAGCTACCGCCTTTTTTGCCTCTTCCCGAACGACATCTTTAAGGGCGATAAGTGCTGCAATGCCTTGGTGATCTTTAAGAAATACAACTGTTTTACCTTCATTCGCTAATTGTTCGAGCGCTCCATCAGCAAATTGTTTTGCCAATTTTGCTCCAACAAAGTCAGGTTTTCCGATTATATAGGATTGTTCATTAAACTGCGCTTTCATTCCGTAACCAGGAATATCTTCTATGGTAATATTTTGCTCGTTGATGACACCCTGCTCTTTTGCGAATGCGTTAATCGCCTGTGCAAGGGGATGGTTTGACTGTCCTTCAATCCCTGCTATTAAAGCTAACGTCTGCTGTTTGTCTAAATCATCACGAACAATAAAATCTGTCACAACAGGTGTTCCTTGTGTTAATGTACCAGTCTTATCTACTGCCAATACGCGGATCGAGCTTAAATTTTCTAAATGCACACCGCCTTTAACAAGTATCCCGTTTCTCGCACCATTGGAAATCGCTGAAAGGGTAGCCGGCATAATAGAAGCAACTAATGCACAAGGAGAAGCAACAACAAGTAATACCATTGCGCGGTAAAGAGTTGTCGTCCAATCCCAGTCTAATAAATAGTGCGGTAAAAACATCATGAGTGCTACGGCCAATAATACTGCTTTTACATACACACTTTCAAAGCGTTCAATAAACTGTTGGGAAGGTGATTTTTCGCTTTGTGCAGATTGAACAAGTGTAATGATTTTTTGGAACAATGTTTCGGAACTAGGCTTTGTTACTTTTATAGTTAACACACTGTTTAAATTTACTGTACCGGCAAAAACTTCATTACCTGCTTTTTTCGTAATAGGCATTGATTCACCGGTAATCGCTGCCTCATCAACTGTTGAAATACCTTTATAAATTTCGCCATCTGCCGGTATACGTTCACCTGGTTTTACTAATATATGATCGTTTACCTTCAAATCTTTTACGGAAACTTTAATCGGTTCAAATCCGCCTCGTACAAGCCATGCTTCCTCTGGCTGCAGGTCCATTAATGAAGAGATTTCACGATTGTTTTTATTCATTGCATATGTTTCAAGTGCGCCGCTTAAGGCAAATATAAAGATTAATATAGCACCTTCCATCCAGTAACCGATAATAGCAGAACCAATGGCAGCAATAATCATTAAAATTTCTACATTTAAAGACTTGCTTTCTATTGTATCTTCAATACCTTCTTTTGCTTTTGCATATCCACCGATAAAGAATGCTGTTAAATATGCGATTACAGCGGCTGTCGTTTGCTCTGTTGACTCCATTCGCCACGCGAGCAAAATGATAAAGCCGGATACTAAAGCTGCAATTAATTCTTTGTGTTCTAAGATTTTCTCATTTAATGATAAGTTTTCTCGATTAGAATTAATCATAAATACCTCCTTGATAATGATTATTACTATTGATAAGGACTGATAATGAATTTCAATTAGATTAGAATTATTTCTTATTTATAATAATTATAATATAGGTCATTTATTTTGTAAATAACATACAATAGAGAATTAAAAAAAATAATGCCTACTTGACTTATAAGGATTATAGAGTAATATAATGAAGTACATTTATAAAATTGGAGGAGTATACTTTGAATTTCTACGTATTGCTTAATATTGCTTTGCTGCTTATTGTCATTGCTTTTTTATATTTCCTTAAAACAAAGCATGTTAAGTTTTCAAATCGTGTTTTTATCGCCTTAGGTTTAGGTATTATACTTGGGGTAGGATTACAATTTGCATATGGGGTAGGGTCGGATGCCATTAATGAAACTGTGCCATGGTACAACATCGTCGGAACGGGCTATGTAAAGTTACTGCAGATGATTGCAATGCCTTTAGTATTCATTTCGATATTAGCTGCATTTACAAAAGTGACATTTGGTAAAAACTTAGGTAAGTCAGCAGCGGTTATTTTATCAGTTTTAATCAGTACAACTGCTGTTGCAGCTGGTTTAGGTATTGCATCAACAGTGTTATTTGACTTAGATGCATCTCAAATTATGCAAGGTGAGGCTGAAATTGCACGTGGTGAATCATTGGTTGAACGTTCGGCAGAAGTGACACCTTTACCTGAACAGATTTTATCAATGTTTCCTGCAAATCCATTTGCGGATTTAACAGGATCTCGTGCAACATCAACAATTGGGGTTGTAATTTTCGCAGCATTTTTAGGATTTAGTTATTTAACACTCCGTCGAAAAGAAGAAGAAACGGCGGCAAATGTTAAAAAAGGTGTCGATGCACTTTACGGTTTAATCATGGGTGTTGTACGTATTATTTTACGTTTAACTCCATATGGTGTAGCTGCCATTATGGCACGTACCGTTGCAACGAGTGATTTAGGGGCGATTATGGATTTAGGTAAATTCATCCTAGCTTCTTATGTTGCACTGATCGCTATGTTCATTCTGCATTTAATCATTGTGGCATTAACAGGTTTAAGTCCATTAACTTATTTGAAAAAAACAGCTGAAGTACTGCTATTTGCATTTACTTCACGTTCAAGTGCAGGAGCATTACCGTTAAATATTCAAACGCAGACAAAGCGTCTTGGTGTTCCGGATGGCATTGCCAACTTTGCTGCTTCATTTGGTCTTTCAATCGGGCAAAATGGTTGTGCGGGTGTTTATCCGGCAATGTTGGCAGTAATGATTGCACCGACAGTAGGTATTGATCCGTTAACACCTGGCTTTATCGCAACATTAATTTTAATTGTGGCGATTAGTTCATTTGGTGTTGCAGGTGTAGGTGGTGGTGCGACATTCGCAGCCATTATCGTCTTATCTGCAATGGATTTACCGATTGCGTTAGCAGGTGTTTTAATTTCGGTAGAACCTTTAATCGACATGGGTCGTACAGCGCTTAATGTAAGCGGGTCAATGGTTTCAGGTGTCGTATCAAGCCGTGCAACAAAAGAGCTCGATACAACAATCTACAATGAACCAGCCGATACACAATTAGTTCAATAACATGAAAAAGTAAAGCAGCACAGACAAATTCTGTGCTGCTTTTTTTAACCAAACAATCGATCCCGCATAAAAAAACATGCGCTGAAAAATAGCCAAAGCATTAATGAAAGATATAGATATATATATTCAAAGGTTACGTAAGGGAGAATAATAATCACATAAATTGTATACGAAAGGGCAACAAGAAAGCTGCGTCTATACTGATATTTAGTACTCACGTGTATTTGGGCAGCTATAAATAATGCATTAATCAATATCTTAATATAGAGCATATAACACCACCTATACCTTATATAATAAAATAGTATAGCATACCAATAAAAAGAATAGTTAGAATTATATGTAATTTATAATAAGGAAATAAAAAACGACTTCAACCATTTAGGAAGAAGTCGTTTTTCATAACTATTAGAATACGCGCTCTGCATGCAATGCTAATTTATCTAAAGAAGATTTCTCTACATCAGCATGTAATGAGTTACCATGAGAGTCCATCGTTACTACTGCAGTAAAGTCTTTTACAGTTAAGTGCCACATTGCTTCTGGAATGCCGAATTCCATTAAGTCTACACCGTCAACTGACTTAATGCAGTCTGCGTAGTACTGAGCTGCACCGCCGATTGCATTTAAGTAAACGCCACCGTGTTCTTCTAAAGCTTTAAGAGTTTTTGGTCCCATACCGCCTTTACCCATAACTGCACGGATACCGAATTTTTTCATGATGTCGCCTTGGTATGGCTCCTCACGAATTGAAGTTGTTGGACCAGCAGCTTTTACGACCCAGTTGCCTGCTTCGTCTTTCGCCATTACCGGACCACAGTGGTAAATAATTTGACCATCTAAATCTACTGGCGCTTCTACATCTTCACCGATTAAGTGGTGATGGATTGCGTCACGACCTGTATACATACGGCCAGAAATTTTTACTACGTCCCCAACTTTAAGTGAACGAATTTTTTCTTCAGTAATCGGTGCAACCAATTCAACTACTTTGTTGTCCGAGTTTTCTTGTTTTTCTTCATCACGGAAAGTGATTTTTTCACCTTCTTGGTAGTGCCAGTTTGTGATTTCGCCAGTCGCCGGATCGATATCGATTGCCATACGACGGTAAGCCCAACAGTTGTAAGCTACAGATACGAAGAATGAAGCTGGTAAACGGTCCATTACACCAATTTTACAACCTAGTAATGTTGCTTCACCGCCGAAGCCCATTGTACCAACACCGAATGTATTTGATTTTTCTACAATATACTGTTCTAGTTTTGCTAAGTCTTTAATTGGATTCACATCATCAACATGACGGAATAATTGCTCTTTTGCAAGATCATAACCTGAAGAGCGGTCACCACCAATACCAACTCCGATGAAACCAGCAGAACAGCCTTGTCCTTGTGCTTGCCATACAGAATGTAAAATACATTTACGGATACCGTCTAAGTCACGACCAGCGCGGCCTAAACCTTCTAATTCTGTAGGTAAAGAATATTGGATATTTTTGTTTTCACAGCCGCCGCCTTTTAAAATAAGCTTCACTGTAATATAGTCATTTTCCCATTGCTCAAACTTTACTACTGGAAGTCCAGCGCCAATGTTTGTTCCAGAGTTTTTACCAGTCAATGAATCAACTGAATTCGGGCGTAATTTTGCATCACCAGTAGCTGCAGCAATTGCAGTGTGGATTGCTTTTTTAATTTCGATTTGGTTTACGCCAACCGGAGTATATACTTTAAATGTTGGTAGACCCGTATCTTGACAAATAGGAGATACATTATCTTCTGCCATTACAATATTTGTAGTGATTGTGTCTAAAGACATCGCTGCACGTGTACCAGCATTTTCTGCCTCTTTTGCAGCTTTAATAGCACGACGAACGTCTTTTGGTAAGTTAGTAGATGTTTCAGTTACTAAAGAATAAAGACTTTTTTCTAAAGTTTCTAAGTATGCCATCTTATTTTTCCCCCCAGAAAAATATGTGTATTTTGATCAATAAAATTGATATAAGTTAGAACAAAACTTTCACGAAGAAATGAATGTTATGTCTTTCTTAATAAACCATCTTACATTATAACTCTTTTAATGTGGAAAAAAAAGAGCGCTTACATGAATGTTTGTCAGATTAAAAGAAAAAACGGCGAATAATAGCAGAACTAGTCAAAAGAATGAAAAAAGCAATACCCAGTGTACAGGTATTGCTGAATTTTCTATTTATCTTCGCGGGATTGGAATTGATCCATTTTTTCTTCTAAATCATCCATCATTTGAATTAAGCGATCAATATCTTCAATTTCCGTCGTTTCAGGATCGATTGCATCAAGCACTTCAAGGAAAATTTCCAGGCGTTCTTTTAAATATGTTACTTGCTGTTCTTTGTTTGTAATTGGCTTCATAATGTATGATGCTCCTTTTGTATTGACTTATTAATATTATACTACGCTATTTTCTAAAAGTTAAACAACAACTTATAGTATATATCGGACTAACCTATTAAATTAACTTTAAAAAATAGGAAATTGTATAGTACTTGTTAATTATTTTAACATTCTGTTAATTTTGAATATTTACATTAATGAAGTGTTATGATAAAGTAAATTCATACTTAAATACGAAGGAGATGGTCGGAAAAAACATGTATAGACAAACTCAAGAAAAGGAGGAAGTTTAAACATTTACGGCTATTCGCCGATACGACTGTTTACGCAACGCAGAAATGGAATATAGTGATATTTAAAACCCCGGTTAACTTTTAGAGATAAAGTTAGCTGGGGTTTTTGAGTTTACTTTTATTTCTCCTAAAAGCTGTGATACGATGAATTGTATGAACTAAGGGAGAAAATTGAAATGAGTTATGAACAGCGCAGGTTTACAATTTTAGTTATTATTGTATCAATTTCAGGATTTTCGCAAGGAATGCTTTTACCTCTGATTTCGGTGATTTTTGAAGGGGATGGCGTATCCTCAACGCTCAATGGTTTGAATGCCACAGGCTTATACATAGGAACATTATTGATCTCGCCGTTTATCGAGCAGCCATTACGCAAATATGGGTATAAACCTATTATCCTATTTGGTGGGGCACTCGTTTTCATGTCACTGTTTTTATTTCCATTTTGGAAAAGTGTCATGTTTTGGTTTATACTCCGGCTGTTAATTGGCATCGGTGATCATGCACTGCATTTTTCAACACAGACTTGGATTACATCAACTACAGCTACACATAAACTCGGTAAAAGCATGTCAATATACGGCATATCTTTTGGAGTAGGCTTTGCTGTTGGCCCATTGTTTGTCCCGCTAATTAAAATATCGGAAAGCTTTCCGTTTATTATTTCGTCGGCATTATGTTTATTAGCATGGTCGTTAATCTTTTTCGTGAAAAATGAAAAGCCGGAAGCGTTGGCAGGAGATGCAAATGAATCAGGTATCAAACGTTATAGTCTAGCTATAAAATACGGATGGATTGCCTTTTTGCCACCGTTTGTTTATGGCTTTTTAGAATCGTCACTGAATGCTTTATTTCCGGTGTATGCTTTACGAAAAGATTTTGACGTAGCATTTGTATCTATTATTTTGGCTGGCTTTTCGATCGGAGCGATTGTTATGCAATTTCCGCTTGGTGCATTAGGTGATAAAATTGGTCGACATAAAGTCATTGTTTCAGGGCTCTTTGCCGGAAGCATATTTTTCTTAATAGGCAATTTCTTTGAGCATTCGGAACTGTTTGTAGCTGCTGTCTTTTTTTGTGCAGGAATGTGTGTCGGTTCGATGTTCTCACTCGGTATTACATATATGACCGATTTGACTCCGAAAGAGCTGCTGCCGACAGGGAACTTGCTTTGTGGTATATTCTTCAGTTTAGGCAGTTTAACTGGTCCGCTTTTAGGCGGTTTATATTTGGAAGTTTTCCCGAGTAGCGGATTTTTATTTGTTATTTCGGTCATGCTGCTGACAGTTGCAGTGGTCATACTCTTTTTTGGCAAATCGAAAAAAATAGCTATATAAAAAAGCAGACGTTCTCTTACTTGGAACGTCTGCTTTTTACTGAAAAGAAGACTATTGCGGTAAAAATCATTGCTAAAATTATGTAGATGAACACATTTAAATAGTTTACACCACCAAATGTAACAGCAGCTTGAAGTGAGCTTGCTGAAGTTGCTGAATTTTCATCATTGCTTTGAAAGATGAGGCCTGCAAAAGATGAAATCGCCCAATAAGAAATAATAAAAGTGATTACTACAAATAGAAAATTCTTCATATTAATACCTCCTGGCGATTACTATTTTACATGAAAAGTAAAGCAGTGGGGGGTCTTGTAAAATAATTCATATTAAAAAGTACGAAGTTTCTGGAAACTGCATTTATGCACCAGGTTATTAATTAACTCCAATAATTTATTAGATTATTAACTTCTTGTTTCACTAATCCTTATATATTGCTTCAAAAGATATACGAAACCTTTTTAATTAAAATAATTATTTCTAAAGTGTAGGTGTTTTGGCATATTATTTATTTAAGTAGAATATCTTAATTGGGGAGTGAAGAGAATTAATGAAGAGACTTTATAAATTTTTTTTCTTAACAGTACTTTCTTTGGTAATGTTCCTCACCCTACTTAAATTTATTTTTAATGATACCGAGGATAAAATACTTAAACCTCTAATTGAGCAAGGTATTCAAAAATCTGAAGAAACAATATTATTACCGAACGATAATAAAAGTTGTTTAAAAGAAACTCCTACATTTAATATCCCTAATAATGAACCAAAAAAACAAATTACTTCAAATCATGATGATTGGGTATTGATTTGGCAAGATGAATTTGAGGACAATTGTATAAATATAAACAATTGGAATATAGAAGATTTCGCAGCCGAGAAAAATAATGAACTACAATATTACACTTCTAATAACGTCAAGGTTGAAGACGGTGTCTTAAAGTTAATAAGTAAAAATGAAAGGTATAAAGGGAAGAAATATACCTCTGGTGCAGTTCACACAAAAGGGAAATTTGACTTATTGTATGGAAAAGCTGAAATGAGGGCTAAATTACCAACTGGTCAAGGGATATTCCCCGCCTTTTGGTTGATAACAGATAAGGAAAATACTTGGTTGCCGGAAATAGATATTATGGAAATGTTAGGTCACCAACCCAATGAAATCTGGATGGTTTCACATTGGCTAGGTGAAAATGGGAAGTTAAAGAGTGATTTTTCCTCCTATACAGGTGAAGACTTCTCTAAAGAATTCCATACCTTTAGTATTGAATGGGCGCCAGATACAATTTCGTGGTTTATTGATGGTATTGAAAGATTTAAATCCACTATGTATATTCCTAATGTGAATATGTATTTATACTTAAATACTGCTGTTGGCGGGAATTGGCCTGGATCTCCGGATCATACTACGGGTTTTCCGGCCATTTATGAAATTGACTATGTAAAAGTTTTTAAAAGAAATAAAGTAAATTAATTTTAATAATGTTTTTACCAAAAAACATTATTAATAGGGTTCTTTACTTTTCTTCCCACAAGAAATGCTTTTGTGAAATTGGAGGTTATAATAATGTTTTTAATTATAACAATTGGTCTTTTCTGTATTTTTATATTGTTCCATATATTATATATATTTGTACCATTGTATACTCTCCGCCAGCAAGCGTATGGTCATCCTTCAAAGGAGAAGGGGATTAGCATATTAATTCCTGCATATAACGAAGCACTTGTAATTGAAAATTGTTTGGTTGGAATTAAAAATTTAAATTATACCAATTTTGAGGTCCTATTTATAAATGATGGCTCCACTGATGACACCCTTGAAATATTCCACAAACATCTTAGACTAATTAAAACCCCCAGATTTAATTCTGGGTTACTAAATTATGGAAAGGTAAAGAAAATTTACCATTCGCAAAAGTATAACAATATCTGGATAATTGACAAAAGTAATGGTGGAAAGGCAGATGCTCTTAATGCTGGCATAGACTTTGCGATAAACGAAATTGTAATTACATTAGATGCCGATAGCATTCTCGAGGAAAATTCATTAAATGAAATGAATCGAATATTTTCAGATGATTCAGTAATTGCAGCGGGTGGATTAGTAAAAGTTGTTCAGGGTTTTAAACACAGTGATGAAAAATTAACTCCTTTCTTTAAAATACCGGGCATAATCCGCTATCAAGTAGTGCAATATTTGACAGCATTTTATTTACACAAGACTACGCAATCAAAACTAGGATCGATTACAGTGATAGCTGGAGCATTCGGTGCTTTTCAAAGAAGTATACTAAATCAAATAAAAGGTTTCAGACAAACCGTAGGTGAAGATATGGACATTACGTTGAGGATTCATGAATTAATTAGCACATGTTTGAAGAATAAACGTATTGTATTTGTTCCTGAAGCAGTTTGTTATACTGAATGCCCTTCAAGTTTCAAAAGTTTATACACCCAGCGAATCCGTTGGCAAAAAGGATTTATGGATTGCATTATAACCTATCGTAAGTCATTGTATCGAAAAATGAATTTTAAAGTATCAACCTACTTACTTTTAGACTCACTACTCCTTGGAACACTCTCGGCTTTCCCAACCCTCATGATTCCAATTCTCATATTCTTTTCTTTAAATCATATTAAATTTTTCCTTATTCTTTTTATAATTTCATTTGTATTGGTAATTATGCAGGTGATAGCTTCATTACTAGTTTCAAAAAGATTTGGTCACAGTTATAGCTTAAAAGATAAATTTTTACTGTTTTTATTTTTACCATTCGAGGTAATCTTATATCGACTTACAGAGTTATTTTTTGTTTCGATTGGAACAATTTTATACTTTTTTAAAAAGGATGGATGGAACCCTTCAGAACGTATTGGACAGCCAATAATTCTTAATACCAGAGTGGAAATTAATATTAAAGATACTCTCGGAGGTTAATGTATTGAAAAAATACATCATATCAAACTTTTTATTTACCCTCTCTTTCCTCATTATATTTACACCTTTATGTTATATACTTTACAATTACATTTTATCTTTCGATGTTCCCTTTGTAGCAGCTAAAGAATCATTAAGTAATGCTAACATTTCTTCCATTTCAATTAACCGTAATTTTTCTGATTTTGAGGAGTATGCCGACAAGGTAACAGTTTTAATGTATCATCAAATTATTCCTGAGAATCAATTAAAAAAACACCATTTCACAGAATCGGGGGACATAATTGATGAAGTCGTGACACTTGAACAATTTATTGAACAAATGAATTATTTAAAGGATGAAAATTTTACTGTTTTATCATTAAAGGAATTCGAATCTTTTATGAATAACCAGAAGAAAGTGCCAGCAAAAAGTGTGTTGATTACATTCGATGATGGATATAAGAATATATTTGAATTTGCTTATCCAATTTTACGAAATCATGGGTATAATGCTGTTAATTTTATCATTACTAGTTTAATTACAGAGAAAAATATTTTATATAACCCTCTCGATCACCAATATGCAAGCATTGAAGAATTAAAAGAAGCAGCGGATGTCTTTGATTATGAAAACCATACTCACTCCTTTCATAAGGTTTACGATAACGGAGAATCATACTTAGTATTATACGAAGTTGAAAAGGTGAAGGCTGATATTGCTAAAGCAAAGGAATGGTTAGGAAATTCAATAGCCTTTGCAGCTCCTTACGGGAATTATAATACCAATACATTAGATATATTAAGAGAGTTGGATATTAAAATGGCTTTTACCATTAAGCCTGGTTACGCTGAATCATCTCAACATATCCTTGAGATTCCTAGGCAGGGGATTTATCCATTTTATGCTTTAAAGGATTTTAAATATATTCTAGAGCAAAGCACTAACTAACTAATCCGTAAGTTAAAGTTCTTTCCCGCAACTATATGAAAGGGTAGGGCTTAGATAAGAGATTAAAGCTTAATTTCTTTAATTTTGCGCTCAATAATAAATAAAATTACTTGTAATTACGAAGGACCTATTCATAATAGGCCTTCGTGAAATCCTTACACATAGTATGGTAGTATCTAAAATAGCTAGCGGTTCGCTAATTCAATTTATGTTATTTTGCTTCCGGATCCGGTTGATGTAGACCAAATATATTATTTTCAGTATCAAGAAAATATCCTTGCCAAGCCATACCTGGCAGCGCATATTTCGGCATTGCTACTTTGCCGCCGTTTGCTAAAATCTTTGCTTCGGTTTCATCATAATTGCTTACGCCTAAAGTACATACTGCAGAGTTAACACTTTGTCCTTCTGCAGGGGAAGGTCCTTGTCGCTGCATTAAAGCACCATTAATTCCCGGATATTGATCGTCGCCAGTAATCGCTCCCAAATACGGCATGCCTGCATATTCACTATAATCCTCAAAACTCCATTCAAAAACAGCCTCATAGAAATTTTTCGCGCGTTCCATATCATCTACATGAATTTCAAAATGTATGATTCTTCCCAAAATAATCCCTCCGAAAGTATATTTGATTTAATATTGCGTTAATTGAAGTGTATATGCAAGTTTTTACCAAGAGAAAAAACCTACACAAAATTTTGTGTAGGCGTATGGAACCTATTATTTTTTTAATGTCAGTTTCACGACACATTCAACCTGTGCTGTTTGCGGGAACATATCGACTGGTTGAATATATTCAACGTTGTAACTCTTTGATAATTCCTTTAAATCACGCGCTAGTGTTGAAGGGTTACACGATGTGTAAACAAAACGCTTTGGTTTAATTTTTAATACAGTTCTAATAAAGCCTGGCTCTAAACCTGTGCGGGGTGGATCCACACAAATGACATCTGGACGGTAATCTTCTTTTGACCAGCGGAAAAGCCATTTATCTGCAGAGCCTGGGAAGAAACGTACATGCTGCAGATTATCGTTTGTACGTGCATTATACTTCGCATCAGCAATTGCTTCGTCGACATTGTCCATACCGCGGACTTCACGGGCACCTTCTGCCAGCCACATACCGATTGTTCCAACACCGCAATATGCATCGACAACATTTTCTTTCCCTGTCAGTGCTGCAGCTTTTTTAATTTCATTATATAAATGTACTGTTTGTTCAGGATTAAGCTGGAAAAATGCACGAGTTGATAAATCAAATGCAAATTCACCCAACTTTTCATGAATCGCTTCTTTTCCGTCTAAAATAAAAGTGTCAGGTCCAAATATAAGCGATGTCTTCTCACGGTTGACGTTTTGTGTAATGGAAACGATTGAAGGATCAATCTTTTTAATGCGTTCAATTAACTCTTCTTTATGCGGAAGCTCACGGCGAGTTGTTACAAGACATACTTGTGTTTCGCCAGAGCGCATACCTGTACGAACAACAATTGTTCGAACTAAGCCATTTAACGTTTTCCCATCATAAATCGGGATATTTAGTTTCTGTAAAATTTTACGAGTAGCAACTGTAATTTTTGAAGTTACAGGATGCTGTACAAGACAATCATTAATATTTAGAAGCTGGTTAGTTCCTTCAGTAAATAGACCTGCATATACACGCTTGCCTTCTTTACGTACTTGGAACTGGGATTTGTTGCGGTAATGCCAAGGATTATCCATTCCGATCGTTGGGCGGATTTCAGCAGTTTGTCCAATTTCTTTTGCGTATTTTTCGAATGCCTGTACGACGATATCACGCTTATTCATTAACTGCGCTTCATAAGTCATATGCTGTAATTGACAACCACCACATTCAGAATACACAGGGCAAGGTGCTTCTTGGCGGAATTCGCTTGCTTTACGTACTGCCAAAATTTCCGCTTCAGCAAATTTCGGGGATACTTTTGTTAATTTTACTGTTACTTCTTCCCCAGGAATCGCACCTTTTACGAATACGACATTGCGTTTATAAAAACCGACACCTTCACCATTAATGCCAAGGCGCTTTATCGTTAACGGGAACTTTTGCCCGACTTCCATTTTTAGTTCACTCAAGTTTACACGTCCTTTAAATAGAGTAACTCGCACCAAAATTTAGTGCGAGTCACTTCCTTTTCTTCATCATTTCAGTATAGCGGAAAGTACAATGAAAAGAAAGGAACGCTACTTTTTTAATACGGGGAAATTTTTTCGTATTCAAGCACCAGATCATCCAGAGAGCCAAACGTGTAACCTTGTGCTTTAGCATCTTTTATGAATTGAGGTATCGCTTCGGCATTATCCTGAGCTACCGTATGCATTAAAATAATTGCACCTGGATGTAGCTGGTTCATTAGTGCATCATAAGCATATTTTGCGCCGCGTCGTTCATCTTTTAGCCAATCTTTAAAAGCGATGGACCAGAACATATGGCGATAGCCCACTTCATTGCCGACTTTCAAAACTTCTTCATTAAAGATACCTTCTGGCGGTCGGGCATAATAAGTCCGTTTGACACCAGTCAATTCATTTAATTTATCATCAAACCGTTTCCATTCCTTCTTCATTTCTTCAGCGGACAAACGCGCCATATTCGGATGCCCATAAGAGTGGTTTCCGATAATATGGCCATCTTTAACCATCGTTTTTACTAAATCGGTCGCGCTTGTTAAATAATGACCGGTCAAGAAGAAAGTGGCCGGAGCTTTTTCTTCCCGCAAAGTATTTAAAATACTCTCGGTATAGCCATTTTCGTAGCCGTTATCGAATGTTAAGTAAACGATTTTCTTTTCTTCATTGCCTTTATAAATGGCACCGTATTTACTTAACATAGATTCAAGCGGTTCACCTATTTCTACAGGCTCGCCATTACGGCTTGGCTTGAAGCCCCAATGAAATTCCTCGGCTTTTGCAACAGACATAAAGGATATAAATGTGGCAACTAACACGAAGCTAATCCCTAAAATATGTTTTTTCAATGAAAAAGCAACCTCCTTTTACAAGGTAGGTTGCGTGAAAAGCATTGTTTTATTCATATAGATCACGAATTGCATCTTCCACAGAAATAAACTTGAATTCAAAATTTGCGTTTAACAATTTTTCGGGTAATACATGCTGCCCTTCCAGTACGAGCATACTTTTTTCACCAAGAGCGATCTTTAAAGCAATACTTGGAACCGGGAACCAATGTGGACGCTTCAATGCATGACTTATTGATTGCCCGAATTGCTTCATTCGTTTTACATTTGGTGTTGTAAAATTAATTGGCCCTGATAATGTATCGTTTTCGATTGCAAAAAGTATAGCACGTGCTACATCCTCTACATGAATCCAGCTAAGCCACTGTCTGCCTGATCCAATTGTTCCGCCAACACCAAGCTTATAAGGAAGTACCATCATCGGCAATGCACCTTCGCCTTTTTCCAAAATAACGCCAAAACGGGTTAAACAAGTGCGAATGCCTAGTTGTTGAGCCTGCATTGCTCTTTCTTCCCATTGGACTACAACGTTTCCTAAAAAATCAGATGCTTTTTCAGGAGCTTGTTCTGTATAAACAGCTTTTTCAGAAACAGGATAAATACCAACAGCACTCGCATTAATAAGTACTTTTGGTTTATCCATTAAATTTTGTAGTATACGGATGACTTCATCGGTAGATTCGATTCGGCTTGATAGTATTTTTTGTTTTTGTTCATCTGTCCATCGACCTTCATTTAGTGATACTCCGGCTAAATTTACAAATGCATCAGTATTTTCCATGAAAAGCTCGGGTGTCGAGTCATCGTTTAGCCATTGTACATAGTGGATGTTATTTTTAACTTGCTGCTCTCCACGAGTTAAAATTATGACTTCGTGACCTTTTTCAAGTAATAGCTTACTCAACCTTCTGCCAACCATTCCTGTCCCACCTGCAATTGCAACTTTCATACAAACACCGCCTTATTTCATTTCATTAGTATCAGTATACCGTTCGATGAAACTATAAGTAAAAAGATGTATACTAGAATGTACATTGTTATTGTGAGGTGTACACGGTGCAAGTGCAAATTATTACGAAAATTGGTCGACAAAAAAACAATCAAGAGCGCTACAATATTTATTTGAACGAACAGTATGCTTTTGCAGTTGATGAAGGGACACTTATTAAGTTCGGTCTGCAAAAAGGCAAAGTACTTGAGCAGATGGAAATAGATGAAATACAATATGAAGATGAAATTGCAAAAGCGTTTAACAAAGCGCTCAATTTTCTTAGCTTCCAAATGCGCAGTGAACATGAAGTGAAGTCCAAGCTCCTGAAAGCAGGGCATGGGGAAGCAGTTGTACAAGAAGCTATTCATAAATTAACGGGCTTAGGTTTTTTAAATGATGAAAGCTATTCCAAAGCACTGCTTGAAACGAGAAAGCGTACGACAAAAAAAGGACCGGCTGCAATTCGGCAAGACCTGATGCAAAAAGGGATTGATAAAAATTTGCAACAGAAAGTATTGGCGACATATGATCATGAGGAGCAATTAAAGCTTGCAATGGAACTGGCGGAAAAAGCTGTGCGTTCCAATACAAATAAAACTCCGACACAAGTGAAGCAGAAAATTCAGGATGTGCTGTTGCGTAAAGGGTATTCCTATGAGATTGTTAAAGAAATACTCGAACAGATTACATTAGACCGTGACGAAGATGAATGGTCCGAATTAATAGAAGCTCAAGGTGATAAAATTTGGCGCAAATATGCAGCTAAATTAACAGGATCTGATCTTCGGCAAAAAGTAAAACAGGCGCTTTATCAAAAGGGCTTTCCGATAGAGAAAATTAATGAATATATTGAACAGAAGGAGCAACAACAAAATGAATGAATTAACATATAGTGCAATGTCTGAACCGGAATTACGTCAGGAAATTGCGAATTTACGTGAACGTGCGAGAAAAGCAGAGCAATTGGGGATTGTTAATGAATATGCAGTTTATGAGCGTAAAGCATTACTGGCAGAGGCATATTTAGTTGATCTTTCAACAATTATTCCACGCGAAATCTATCGTCTAAATGGATCGCCGGGTGAGTTTTTCCAAGTAGATTATTTAAAAGGTCGCTTTGCATGGGGACACCGATTAGGTTCGGAACGTTTTGAAGAAGCATTACCTGTTTCTATTTTACGTCCGATGAAGGAAGGGAAGTAGCATGGAAGAGTTATACCAAAGACTAACAGAACAATTACTAGCGAAAAACCCTAAATTACCGGCAGGTCGTGCCCGAACGTGGGTGGAATTATTATGCAGCGATTTCGAGTCTACATCTGCCAAGGCTGGGGCGGATTACCGCGGTGCCGAATATACAGCTAAATTAGTGAGTCAGTTAATTGAAAGCTATGGGGATAAGCTTCATTTATTTGCGGCCCAAAATCCGAAATATGCGCATTTATTAAATGACAGTGATGATACGTTAAATTAAAACCAGTCAGCTTTAGTGTAATTGTTTTATTTACAGCTGATTCCAATATAAAACCACCAGTTGTGGCTGGTGGTTTTACGTCATTTTATTTAGTCATTGCCGGCCCCTATTTGCAGTCGTTTCTGCAATTTTTCTTCTGTAAAAATCCAGCCGGTATAAGAATTGACAATGTTAAGCTCTTCATCTAAATGGGCGACTGCAACGAATGGATAGCGATCATTACTTCGGTAGCGTAAATCGATTAAACGCAGTTCTGTCACGCCGCTTTCAAGCTCTGAAATTTCCCACCGGTAAAGTGGTGAAAACGATAAAAAGGCATCTAAATTTGGATCTTTTAACGCTTTTTCAACGAGTTCTGTTTTTGGGATAGGTTCAATCTCGAACTTATCGTAAATATTGACAGATCTGCGATAGGCACGGCCAACATAGAAATGCGTTTTCGATTTAGCGGCAACTTTCCAATGGAAAAAGCGCATTGTCGGAGCGACAATTACAAACTCTTCGTCCTGCAATTCATGATGGACAGCAGTTTTAACCGCCTTTTGAAGAGCAAAACGTAAAATATAATAGAAGAAAATAACGATATACATGACCGTAAATGTGAGGACGGGTTCTGTCCCTAATAACCAAAGTAAAATACCAATACAGTGCATCGTAAATATTAATGGATCGAATGTATTAATAACACCGAGTGCAACCCACTTTTTTGAAAAAGGGCGCAATGCCTGTGTGCCGTATGCATTAAAAATATCTACAAAAACATGTAAAAATACGGCGATTTGAGTCCATAGCCAAACATTGAACAGATGGACATCAGGTAAAATAAGGGCGAGAACACCTGTTATTAATAGAGGCCATAGTAAAACGGCTGGTATTGAATGTGTAATCCCTCGGTGATGGCGTATATAAACCGCATTATTACGAAGTTTTAAAACCGTATCAATATCCGGTGCCTGTTGTCCGATAATCGTTCCTGCCATTACAGCCGTAAAGGTCATAGAATGACTTGCGACAGTCGGGTCTACAAGTGCTAGGCCTCCAATAGCAATCCCCATGACGAAATGTGTGCCAGAATCCAAATGTATCAACCCCTCGATCTTAAAACCGTTCGAGAACGGAAAAATTTAGCAATCGTATCCACATTATAATATACCCTTTTTTAAGGAAATAAAATCGAATTTTTGGAGGACAATGTGAACTATCAATATACAAAACAGTTTCGCCAAGCATTAGTGCAATGGTTTTTGGAAGAGCAACGAGATTTGCCTTGGCGTCGTACGAAAGAACCCTATCAAATTTGGGTGTCTGAAGTCATGCTGCAGCAAACAAGAGTTGATACAGTCATCCCATATTACAACCGTTTTATCGAAAAATACCCGACAGCGGAAAGCTTAGCCTATTCACCGGAAGAAGAGCTGCTTAAAATGTGGGAAGGTCTAGGGTATTATTCCCGTGTACGTAATTTACAAGCAGGTGTCCGAGAAGTAGTCGAGGTGTACGGCGGAAAAGTGCCGGATAACCGCGTTGATATTTCAAAGCTAAAAGGTGTTGGACCATATACTGCAGGTGCAATATTAAGTATTGCTTACGGGAAGCCGGAGCATGCTGTAGATGGAAATGTCATGCGTGTTTTAAGTCGCGTATTAAATATTGATGCCGATATCGCTTTGCCAAAAACAAAGAAAATTTTTGAACAAGCGGTAACAGAGCTGATTGATCCTGAAAA
This sequence comes from Solibacillus sp. FSL W7-1472, assembly GCF_037969775.1. NCBI lineage: Bacteria > Bacillati > Bacillota > Bacilli > Caryophanales > Caryophanaceae > Solibacillus > Solibacillus sp. FSL W7-1472. The sequence goes on along the minus strand of NZ_CP150208.1, from coordinate 3,383,929 downwards.
TGCATCTGCATTTAATCAAGGACTGATGGAGCTAGGTGCGTTAATTTGTACACCAACTTCACCAAAATGCTTATTATGCCCAGTGCGTGATTACTGCACGGCATTCCATGAAGGTGATCCATCCAGCTTACCGGTTAAATCCAAAAAGCTAAAAACAAAAAATATCGAATATGATGTTTATATTATCCGTGATCAGCAAGGACGTTTTTTAATGGAAAAACGACCGCAAGCAGGTCTGCTCGCGAATATGTGGCAGTTTATTATGATTGAACGCCAGGCAGATGAAAATAGTTTAACCAAAGTGGAAAAACAATATAACGTTACTTTGGAGCACAATTCTAAGGAAACAATTTTAAGTTTCAGCCATGTTTTTTCTCACTTGAAATGGCATATTGACAGCTATTTGGTCGATGCAGTTGAAACGAATGCAAATCCGGAAAATACAGCATACTTTACAAAAGAGCAAATTGCCAATTTACCAATGCCTGTGCCGATGTTAAAAATATGGGGGAAAATAAATGCATAATTAATTTGCCACCAGACCACAATAATGGTCATGGAGGTGACAAAAAATGAGTCGCAATGAACAAAACCGCAACAAACAACAAAACCAAAACCAACGTAACAACCAACAAAACAACCGTGAAGAGTTTGGTCAAGACCTAAACTTCAACGATTTCAACCAGCAAAACCAAAATCAAAACCAGAATAACCGTCAAAACAATAACCGACAAAACAACCTTGAAGAATTCGGCCAAGACGAAAATTTCAACGAGGTTCAACAACAAAACCAAAAACAACAACGTGAACAAGAGCAGCGTAACGCACAATTCGCGAAACGTAACAATAACAACTTCTAATGAAGTGTAGAAAGATGTTCTGAAAGTGCAAACTTTCAGAGCATCTTTTTTTGTTTTAAAATGAAAGAGCGGGGAAGTTATAAAAGAAGTGTCACATACTACTAATTAATTCTTTGTTTAAAACGTGCAACATTAAGGCATCGTAATAATTTTCACGCAAAATTGAAAATAATTGTATTCGAACTACAAGTTTTGCCAAAGCATTGTTATAATACAATAAAGACTGCTAGAATTTTTAGCTGAGACGAAAAGGTGGGCTTTATGATGGCATTACCGGTTGAAGGAGAAAAAATCCAAATACATAGTTATAAGCACAATGGTAATATCCACCGTGTCTGGCAAGAAACGATGGTATTAAAAGCAACGAAAAATATTATTATCGGTGCGAATGAAAAAACACTTGTTACGGAATCAGATGGTCGCACTTGGCTGACACGTGAGCCCTCGATTTGTTACTTTCATGCAGAGCATTGGTTCAATATTATTTGTATGCTGCGGGACGACGGCGTGTACTACTATTGCAACATCAGTTCACCGTTTGTGTTTGATAACAATTGCTTAAAATATATTGACTATGATTTGGACGTAAAGGTGTTTCCTGATATGAGTCATGCATTACTGGATGAAGATGAATATGAGCAGCACAGGTTGGAAATGAATTATCCCGAAGTCATAGATAAAATTTTACAGCGTAATGTTAAAACATTGGTAAGCTGGATTGAACAACGCCGTGGACCATTCGCTCAGGATTTCATAGAGTCTTGGACGAATCGTTATATCTTATTGAGTGAAATTCAGGCAAATAAAGAGTAGTGGGACACAAGCAGCTTTTTAGGTTGCTTGTGTTTTTCTTTTGGGTAAAGTACATGTGTAAATGTTAAATGGGGAATTATGATATGATAATTGCTGTTGCAAAATTTCTGAGGGGAAGTGTTTTTTGCATTGGATAGTATTAAACGTTATATGCGGTTCGTAAAGCCGTATAAAATGCTTTTATTTTTAACAATCGTAATCGGCATACTAAAATTTGCCATTCCGTTATTTTTACCGTGGCTCCTGCAAATAATTATCGATGATATATTGTTGAACGATGGTATGTCTACTGAGGAGAAGACAAAGCAATTATTTACATGGATCGGAATTGCACTTGTACTGTTTTTTGTTATTCGTCCACCAATCGAATATTACCGCCAATACTTTGCACAAAACTTGAGTAACAATATTTTATTTGATATACGTAAAGAATTGTATGGGCACTTGCAAAAATTAAGCTTAAAGTATTATGCGAATACCCGAGCTGGAGAGGTGATTTCGCGTGTCATCAATGATGTTGAGCAGACGAAGAACTTTGTTATGACAGGATTGATGAACTTATGGCTGGATTTAGCGACGATTTTAATCGTGATTGCCGTCATGTTTGCGATGGATGTGAAGCTGACGCTTGTTTCGCTTATTGCTCTGCCATTTTACGCATTTAGTGTAAAGTATTTCTTCGGACGACTACGAAGTTTAACGAAGGAACGGTCACAGGCTCTGGCTGGTGTTCAAAGTTATCTGCACGAACGTGTTGCCGGTATGAGCATTATTAAAAGTTTTACATTGGAAAAGCATGAGCAGAAAATTTTCGATGAAACGAATGGAGAATTTCTTAATAAAGCATTGGACCATTCACGCTGGAACGCCAAATCTTTTGCTGTAGTTAATACTATTACGGATATGGCGCCGCTGATCGTAATTGGCTATGCAGGTTATCAATTTTTACAAGGTGACTTATCCATCGGTGTACTTGTTGCATTTTATGCCTATATTGAACGCCTGTATGGACCGCTTCGCCGATTGGTAAGCTCATCGACAACATTGACTCAGTCAATTGCGTCAATGGACCGCATGTTTGAACTGATGGACGAGAAATATGAAGTTCAAAACAAGCCTGACGCAATGGTGTTACCCGCAGCAAAAGGGAAACTTCAATTTGACCGAGTTACATTCAAGTATGATAAAGATGGAAACACAATTTTAAATGAAGTTGATTTCACGATTGAACCTGGACAAACTGTCGCCTTTGTAGGTATGAGCGGCGGGGGGAAATCGACAATCGTCAGCTTAATTCCGCGCTTCTATGATGTGACGGAGGGAGCGGTGAAAATTGATGATCTAAACGTTAAAGATGTTACGATTGAATCATTACGCTCGCAAATCGGGATAGTATTACAGGATAATATTTTGTTTAGCGATTCAGTGAAGCAGAATATTTTAATGGGGAATCCGCATGCGACGGATGAGGAAATAGTTGCTGCTGCCAAAGCGGCGAATGCCCATGACTTTATTATGGGTTTACCGGAAGGCTATGACACGAAAGTGGGAGAACGTGGTGTTAAACTTTCAGGCGGGCAGAAGCAGCGTGTGGCAATCGCACGAGTATTTCTTAAAAATCCCCCAATTCTTGTATTGGATGAGGCGACTTCTGCACTTGACCTGGAAAGTGAAGCACTTATCCAAGACTCGCTTGACCGTTTAGCACATGAGCGGACGACGATCATTATTGCTCACCGACTGTCCACAATTACCCATGCCGACAACATTTTCGTTATCGATCACGGAGAAGTTGTAGAATCAGGGACTCATCAACGACTAATGGAGCAACAAGGAGCATATTATAACTTATTCCAAGTACAAAAATTAGATTAAATTTGAGTGACTATGTTGAAAAAAAATCAGCATGGTCACTTTTTTTATGTATATTTTAAAATACATTTTTTTACGATAATGTTGTAAATTAGTAGAAGTTATAATATCATATTTTCAAATACTTTTAATCTTCAGAAAACTGAGGTGTTTAAATGAGTCGAAAAGCTGTGCTTGAAGTGAGAGAGTTAGAAACGACATTTTTTTCAGACAGTGGAAAGGTTGCAGCTGTCGATCGGATAAGCTTTTCAATTCATGAAGGGGAAATTCTCGCTATCGTAGGGGAATCTGGCTGTGGTAAAAGTGTTACTTCCCTCTCTATTATGGGGCTGGTACCGAGTCCTCCCGGAAAAATAACAAATGGAGAAATTTTATTGAAAGGGCAAGACATTTCGAAGCTTTCAGATAAGCAAATGCGCAAAATTCGAGGCAATGAAATCGCGATGATCTTCCAGGAACCGATGACTTCGCTAAATCCTTTGTTTACAATCGGGAACCAATTGATCGAAGCAATCCGAATCCACCATCCAAAATGGTCGAAAAAAGAAGCAAGTGCACGAGCGGTGGAAATCATGAAGTTGGTCGGCTTGCCGCGCGCAGAACAGTTGCTTAAAGATTATCCTCATCAGCTATCAGGAGGAATGCGGCAACGTGTAATGATTGCAATGGCCCTTGTATGTAATCCAAAAGTGCTTATCGCCGATGAACCGACAACAGCCCTCGATGTTACAATCCAAGCCCAAATATTAAAGTTAATGCGGGATTTAAATGAAAGGCTGAACACTGCTGTTTTACTCATTACACATGATTTAGGTGTTGTTGCGGAAACCTGTGAGCGCGTCATTGTCATGTACGCTGGACAAATCGTTGAAGAAGCGCCGGTCAATGAAATATTTAAAAACCCGCAGCATCCTTATACGAAAGGACTCATCCAGTCTGTACCCGATATGCGTTATAAAAAGGATACGCTTTATTCAATTCCTGGGAATGTTCCGAAACCGGGCTCCATTTTGGAAGGCTGCCGTTTTGCAGCACGATGTGAATACGCATTTGACCGTTGTTTAACAAATAACCCTCCGCTATATGAATCATCCGGTACACATAAAGCAAGATGTTTCTTATTGGATATGGAGGAAGGGGGAGTTACACATGTCGAAAGTGCTGCTGAAAGTTGACAACTTAAAAAAATATTTCCCAATTCGACATGGGATTTTTTCACGCCATGTCGGTGATGTAAAGGCGGTCGATGATATATCGTTTGAGCTTTATGAAGGAGAAACATTAGGCATTGTCGGAGAATCCGGCTGCGGGAAATCTACTACTGGCCGGGCGATTATGCGATTGCATGAACCTACAGATGGCCAGGTGACATTTGATGGCGTTGAGCTCACGGAGTTAACCAGCGAGCAAATGCGAAAAGTTCGACGAGAGATTCAAATGGTATTTCAGGACCCGTATGCCTCATTAAATCCAAGACATACAGTTGAAAAAATTTTAGAGGAACCGTTAATTGTCCACGGAATTGGGAATGCGAAGGAACGAAAAAAGAAAGTCCATGAATACTTGGAAATCGTCGGTTTAAGCTCCTATCATGCGAAGCGTTATCCTCACCAGTTTAGCGGCGGACAAAGACAGCGAATCGGTATCGCTAGAGCCTTAATGACTAATCCGAAACTGATTATTGCAGATGAACCGGTATCTGCACTGGACGTATCCATTCAGGCACAAGTTTTAAATTTAATGCAGCGATTGCAGGAAGATTTGAAACTGACATATATATTTATTGCCCATGATTTAGGGGTTGTGCGACATATTAGTGACCGAGTAGGCGTGATGTACTTAGGGAGGCTTGTCGAAATTGCGGAAAGCGAATCGTTATATCATGAGCCATTACATCCTTATACACAGGCACTATTATCGGCTGTACCAATTCCGGATCCGCAGTTTGAACGGGAACAGCTATTGCTGAAAGGTGATATACCGAGCCCGTCAAATCCGCCGACAGGATGCACATTCCATACACGCTGTCCTTTTGCGATGGATAAGTGCAAACAAGAAATTCCGATGCTCCAGCAAGTTAAACCAGGTCATTCTGTTGCGTGTCATTTATATGAAACGCCGCAATGATAATAGATTAAAAAGTCTAGGGGGTTTTTTTATTGAGGAAAGGTAAATTGTATTTAGTAAGTCTAATGATGCTATTAATAATGTCATTATTTTTAGCTGCTTGTGGTGCTGACGATGCAGAAACGTCATCATCAGAAACAAATAACGATTCAAGTACAAATACAGACAGCAATACGACAGACAATTCAAGTTCTTCAACACCTCAAGTATTAGTATTTGGTCGTGGAGCAGATTCTGTTTCACTTGATCCAGGTATCGTAACAGATGGCGAATCGTTTAAAGTTACACAAAACGTATTTGAAACATTACTAAACTTTGGGGAGCAAGATACAACAATCAACCCTGGACTGGCAAAAGAATGGGAAGTAAGTGAAGATGGTTTAACTTATACATTCCAGCTTCAAGAAGGCGTCAAATTCCATGATGGCACAGACTTCAATGCAGACGCGGTTATTAAAAATATCAATCGCTGGAAAGGTGGAAAAGAGGAAGATTTCTACTATTTCAACTCTATGTTTAAAGCAGAGGGCGAAGATATTATTAAAGATGTAACGGCAGAAGGGGATCATACAGTTGTATTCACACTTTCTCGTCCGCAGGCACCATTCCTTAAAAACTTGGCGATGAGCCCGTTCGGAATTGGTTCGCCAACTGCATTTGAAGCAGCAGGCGATAAATTCGGCGACAATCCTGTAGGTACAGGTCCATTTAAATTTACAGACTGGAAACGTAATGACTCAATCACGATTGAGAAGTTTGAAGATTACTGGCAAGAAGGTTTACCGAAATTAGATAAAGTTATCTTCCGTTCAATTCCGGATAACTCTGCTCGTTTAAATGAATTAATGGCAGGCAATATCGATTTAGCTGATGGTATTAACCCTTCAGACGGTAAAACAGTGGAAGGTGATTCTACTCTACAACTGATTGAACGTCCATCAATGAACATTGGTTATTTAGGTTTAACGAATACACGCGCACCGTTTGATAACAAACTGGTACGTCAAGCAGTTAACTATGCAATCGATAAACAGGCGATTGTTGATGCGTTCTTTGAAGGACGTGCAGAAGTAGCGGCAAACCCGATGCCATCTTCAATTAGCGGTTACAATGATGCAATTTCTCCATATCCGTATGATCCGGAAAAAGCGAAATCTTTATTAGCTGAAGCTGGCTATGACGGAAAAGAAATTGAGTTATGGGCAATGCCGGTTCCTCGTCCATATATGCCGGACGGAGCGAAAGTGGCGGAAGTTATCCAGAAGAACTTAGAAGATGTTGGAATCCCATCGAAAATCGTTACTTTTGAATGGGCAACATATTTAGAAAAAGCGAAAAACGGTGAAGCAGATGCATTCATGCTTGGCTGGACTGGTGACAATGGAGATGCTGACAACTTCATTTACACATTATTAGACAAAGATAATATCGGTTCAAACAACTATGCGTTCTATTCTAATGAAGAAGTGCATGAGTTATTAATTCAGGCACAGTCGGAAACAGATGAAAATGTGCGTAATGAGTTATACAAAAAAGCACAGGAAATCATTCATGATGATGCTCCATGGGTTCCGCTTGCTCACTCTACACCGTTATTAGCAGCAAAAGCAGGTGTAAAGGACTTCAAGCCTCATCCAACAGGTTCTGATAAATTGGATAAAGTTTCAATGGAGTAATAGAGAATTCTTTGAAAGGGGAGGAATATTCCTCTCCTTTTTTCAACTAGTAGAACCATACATTCATAAAAGGGGTGAAGAGCATGCTTCACTACATTGGCAAACGTCTACTGCATTTAATTCCTGTATTACTTGGAATGACTTTTTTAGTATTTCTTATTATCCGTGCCATTCCCGGGGATCCAGCACAAGTCATTTTAGGACAGCAAGCTACTGCTGATGCAATCGCGGCACTTCGCCTGAAACTTGGCCTTGATAATCCGTGGTATATTCAATATTTCGATTATTTGAAAGGGATTGTAACGGGAGATTTGGGAGAGTCATTAAGAACGAGGCAGCCGATCTCTTCTGAAATGTGGCCTTATTTAGCAGCTACATTTGAACTGGCATTTTTCGCGATGATTATCGCAATTATCGTTGGAGTAAATGCAGGGATTATTTCATCATGGTTTCAAAATTCATGGTTTGATTACTTAGCGATGGTGATTGCTTTAATCGGTGTTTCGATGCCGATTTTCTGGTTAGGTTTAATGGAGCAATGGGCATTCGGTATTCAGCTGGGCTGGTTACCGACATCGGGACGGGAAGAAGTGCGGGATCCTGTTATGGCCATTACCCACTTCTACTTGATTGATACATTATGGCAAGGCCGGTTTGATCAATTTATTGTTGTGTTAAAGCACTTATTATTACCTGGCATTGCACTTGCAACAATTCCGACAGCGATTATTGCACGAATGACAAGAGCCTCAATGTTGGAAGTAATGCGTTCTGATTTTGTTCGTACAGCGCGGGCAAAAGGTCAAAAAATGTTTGTCGTTGTTTATAAGCATGCATTGAAAAATGCGTTGATTCCTGTCTTGACGGTAGTCGGCTTACAAACGGGCATGCTGTTAGGTGGTGCCATCTTAACGGAAACGATTTTCAGTTGGCCGGGAATTGGCCGCTATATATACGAAGCGATAGGATTCCGTGATTATCCTGTCATCCAGTCAGGTATTTTAATTGTTGCCTTTTTATTCGTAATGATTAACCTGATTGTTGACCTTTTATATACGGTGATTGATTCGCGCATTAAATACAACTAGAGAGGAGGCGCATAGCATGGCTGAAATTATACAAAATCGAGTTCAGCGAATTAAAGAAGAACGAGTAAAAGGACCATGGCAAGAGGCGTGGACGAATTTCAAGAAAAGTAAGTCTGCGCTGTTCGGCAGTGCAATTGTGTTATTTTTTGTGCTTCTGGCAATATTCGGCCCTTTGTTTGCACCACAAGGTATAAATGAGCAAAATTTAAGTATGCGTCTGCAGCCTCCATCTGCTGATTTCTGGTTTGGAACAGATGATTTAGGCCGCGACATATTTTCGCGAATTTTACATGGGGCACGCATCTCGTTAACGGTTGGTTTATCGGCTGTGTTAATCTCTGCAGTTGCCGGCAGTTTTTTAGGGATTATTGCAGGCTATTATGGTCGTTGGGTTGATACGATTATTTCACGAATCTTTGATATTATGCTTGCGTTTCCAAGTATTTTATTGGCGATCGCAATTGTATCGATTTTAGGCCCATCATTGCAAAATGCATTAATTGCGATTGCGGTTATTAATATACCGAACTTTGGCCGACTGATCCGGTCGCGGGTGCTTAGTATAAAAGAAGAAGAGTATATTCATTCCGCAAAAGCTATCGGTATGAAAAACTCTCGGATATTATGGAAGCATATTTTGCCGAACTCAATGACTCCCGTAATTGTTCAGGGAACATTGGCGATTGCGACAGCGATTATCGAAGCGGCAGCACTCGGGTTTTTAGGACTTGGTGCAGAAGCTCCTCAGCCGGAGTGGGGGAAAATGCTTGCAGATGCGCGGATGTTTTTAATGAACGCACCATGGGCGATGATTTTCCCGGGACTTGCGATTATGCTCACAGTAATCGGCTTTAACCTTATGGGTGACGGATTGCGGGATGCACTTGATCCGAAGATGAAAAGTTAAAAAGAAGGTGTGCGAAAAATGCACACCTTCTTTTTATTTAGTAGAACTCTGATTCCAAGTCGAGGTTTTTTTCTTCACTATGGAAGCTGCGATAAGAAACGATCAACGTATCAAGATGCTCCAGGTTTTCCTCGTAATCTAATATCCGCGATAAAATATAAAGCAGATGGTAGCTTGAAAACTGCTCATCTTCTGCCGCCTCTTCCTGAGCAAGGGCGATCTGTTTGATAAACTGCTCCATTAGCTCACTGCCTTGCAAATATTCCTCGTGACGTGTCCATTTTGAATGTTCTGGCCTCAGCTTCCCGGTATACTTCAATAACAGTTGTTCGTGGTAGGTTAGCAAGAAGTCTAAACGTTCTTGAATAATTACTTGGAATTTACTTGGTAACTTCCCGAGCTCATTTTCATGTTTATGCAGACGAACGAGCAACTCATAGCTTTTTTTCGAAGTTAATAACATTTGGCGGTAAATAACCAGTTTTCGGGCTTTCACATACTTCCGGTTTTTGAAATAGCTGCGTTCTTCTTTGAAAAAACCATACATTGTATCAATTTCATTTAGTCGGGACTGCAATTTACTTACAGCCATTTTTGTTGAAGTATGTTCACTAGCCTGGCGAACGGCTAAACGTGTCCAGCGAATGATATCATCCTGGACAGAGTTAATCATTTTAAATAATTTTATTTCGTATTTAGGCGGTACAAATAACATATTGACAACGAAAGCAGCAAAAACACCCAGCATGACAGTACTAAATCGGATTAAACCAAACATTAGAAAATCATCGCCCGGTACTTCCATAATGGCAATCATCGTTACGAGTGCCAGTGAAACGGATTTTTCGAGCTTTAGCTTCATCATAATGCCAAGGACAACAATAGCGGCAATACCGACAGCCACGATATGATGTCCGAAAATGAGACCGAATAGGACAGCAATGGTAGCGCCGATTATATTACCCTGTATTTGCTCTAATATTGTAAGATAAGAGCGGTAAATAGAAGGCTGGATTGCGAATACAGCAGCAATTGCAGCAAACACAGGTGAGGGTACATTTAGTATTTGAGCTAAAAATAAGGCGAAAACAATTGCAACACCCGTTTTTAAAACGCGTGCACCTAGTTTCATGTTCTTTTCCTCCTTTCTGAGGGAGTCAATGAAGAGAAGCCGCTATAAAATATATAGCGGCAGTTTTATTAAAGTTGAGAAAATGCGTAATCTACTGCTTTTAATGTTTCTTCTACATCTGCTTCTGTATGTTCTGTCGTTAAGAACCATGCTTCATATTTTGAAGGGGCTAAGTTGATGCCTTGAGATAACATTAATTTAAAGAAGCGACCGAACTTTTCCCCGTCCGTATTTTCCGCTTGCTCATAGTTTTCCACTTTTACATCAGTAAAGTAAATAGCGAACGCACCTTTTAAACGGTTTAATGTAATCGTAACATTCTGTTTTTTAGCAGCAGCTAAAATACCTTCTTCTAGAAGAGCACCTAAGCGATCCATTTCTTCATAAATCCCCGGTTGCTGTAACACTTCAAGACATGCAATCCCTGCTTGCATACTTGCAGGATTTCCAGCCATTGTACCTGCTTGGTATGCAGGACCTAGTGGTGCGACTGTTTCCATTACTTCTTTACGACCACCATATGCACCGATTGGCAGACCACCGCCGATTACTTTCCCCATTGCGACTAAGTCCGGAGTTAAGCCGAGCATTGTATGTGCTGCCCCGTAGTGGAAACGGAAAGCTGTGATAACTTCATCGTGGATTGTTAAGGCACCATACTCTTTTGCCAATGCATGTACATGTTCCAAAAATCCTTTATGCGGTTCAACAATTCCAAAGTTACCAACGATTGGCTCGATTAAAATCCCTGCAACATCATTACCCCATTTTTCCATTGCTAATGTGAATTGTTCCTTATTGTTAAAAGGAACTGTAATTACTTCCGTAGCGACAGCATGAGGAACACCGGCAGAGTCAGGCGAACCTAATGTTGCTGGACCTGATCCCGCAGCAACAAGTACTTGGTCGAAGTGACCGTGATAGCAGCCGGCAAATTTAATGATCTTTGTACGGCCTGTAAATGCGCGTGCTACACGGACACATGTCATCACGGCTTCTGTACCGGAGTTGTTAAAACGTACTTTATCCAATGTAGGAATTGCTTCTTTTAACATTTTTGCGAATTTGATTTCATGCTCTGTCGGTGTACCGAATAATACACCTGTTTCTGCGGCATGGGCGATAGCTTTTGCGATATGCGGATGACCATGCCCTGTAACGATCGGTCCATAGGCTGCTAAATAATCGATGTAACGATTACCGTCCACATCCCAAAAGTATGCTCCTTTACCGCGGACCATGACAACAGGTGCGCCGCCGCCCACTGCTTTATAAGAACGGGATGGACTATTAACCCCGCCAACGATATGTTCGAGTGCTTCTGCATGAAGCTGTTCAGATTTAGTATGATTCATAATTTATTCCTCCAAAATAGGTTACATGAAATGATTTCATTTCTATTGTAGTATGTAATGAAAGGGAACGCCAAAGAAATTGAAGCAACGGGCATTGTTTTGTATCATAGAAGAAAATTTGGAGGGAAAATACATGACATTAGAAAAAGTACAAGCACCAGCATTTACATTGCAAAACGGGGAGGGGAAATTGATTTCGCTGGAAGACTATAAAGGCAAAAATGTTATTCTCTATTTTTACCCGAAAGATTTAACACCGGGCTGTACAACACAGGCTTGCGACTTCCGCGACAAATATGAGGACTTTTCAGATTTGAATGCTGTAATTTTAGGTGTGAGTTTGGATGATGCAGCGAAACATACCAAGTTTATTGAAAAGCACGGATTACCGTTTTCGTTATTAGTGGATGAGAACCATGAAGTTGCGGAGAAATATGGTGTATGGACATTGAAGAAAAACTTCGGAAAAGAATATATGGGCATTGAGCGTACAACGTTTTTAATTAATGAAGAGGGTATTGTTGAAAAAGAGTGGCGAAAAGTACGGGTGAAAAACCATATTGAAGATGTGTTAAACTATTTAAAAAATGGCACAAAATAATATGTACACAAAGGGGGATCACTGATGGTAACGATTTATTTTACATTTGAACCACGCGAGGATCTGAAACAGCCGCTTCTGGCGGAGTTTCCTCAAGCAGATTTTTTATTTGATACGAAACTGGATGTGGAGAAACTTGCTCAATCAGAAATTTTAGTAACCTATGGGGAAGACTTAAAGGAAGAGCATTTGCAGCATGCAGACAAATTGGAATGGATTTTTGTAGCATCTGCTGGAATCGAAAAGATGCCGGCAGAAGCAATCGCGAAACGTAATATACTCGTTTCGAATGTGCGCGGGATACATAAGAAGCCGATGACTGAGTCAATTTTAGCTCATATTTTATCCTTGAAACGTGTATTGCCGTTTATTTACGAGCAACAGCAGAAGAAAGAATGGAATAAAAAGGCGCGTCCGACAGAGTTAAATGGAAGTACAGCCTTAATTATCGGTCCGGGTGCAATCGGTGGAGAAGTAGGACGGATTCTGCAGGCATTTGATGTTCATACAATTGGCTGTAACCGCTCAGGCAAAGAAGCACCGTATATGAATGAGACGTATAAGCTGGATGATTTAAAAGAGCAGCTACCAAAAGCGGATATTATTCTTTCAATGCTGCCATCTACAAAGGAAACGAAGCATATGCTGACTCGAGAGCATTTTGAACTGATGAAAAGTTCTGCTATCTTTATGAATTTCGGGCGGGGAGACTTAGTAGAAACAGATACACTTGTCGGTGTTTTGCAAGACAAGCTAATTGGGCATGCTGTATTGGACGTATATGAAATTGAGCCATTACCGGCAGATAGCCTGCTATGGGACTTGAACAATGTAACACTTTCACCACATTTTTCTAGTCATTCATCGCGTTACTTAGAGCGCAGTCTCGATATTTTTAAACCAAGCCTGAAAAAATGGTTGAACGGGGAACGTGATTTAGAAAATAAGATGGATATTCTAAGAGGGTACTAATTGAGAATATTATATGAAAGAATAAGCCTTTAATCGCTTTCATTTTCAATTAGCCTTTCTATCAAATACTTTTATTTCGATTGGAATAAGCAATTGTTGACAATGCATGGACAAATTCGCTACACTAATTATAACAATTACAAATTAATAATATGTATGAAAAGGGGTGCATGACGATGTCTGAATTGCATTTGAAGGATGCGCTGGACACGTTAAAGACTACTGGTGTACGAATTACTCCTCAGCGTCATGCGATTTTGGAATATTTAATTCAAAGTATGATTCACCCAACAGCTGATGATATATACAAGGCGCTTTGCGATAAGTTTCCTAATATGAGTGTAGCAACAGTTTATAATAATTTACGTGTCTTTCGTGAAGTAGGCTTAGTAAAAGAGCTTAATTATGGAGATGCAGCGAGTCGTTTCGATTTCGTAACGGGCGACCATTATCACATGATTTGTGATGGCTGCGGTAAAATTGTAGACTTCCACTATCCCGGATTAAATGAAGTGGAGCAGTTTGCTTCGCAAGTAACAGGCTTTCAAGTTAATTCGCACCGTTTAGAAGTCTATGGTACATGTCCTGACTGTATTGCAGTCGGTGCAACAAAAGTTCAATAATAGTTTAACCTAGTAACGGTTGTTGCTAGGTTTTTTTATATGAAAAAAGCTGGAGCAAAAAGTTTGAATACTTTTTCTCCAGCATTGCCGAACATTTAATTTTTATTGTACTCTTGATTGAATTCTTTTCCTTCCAATGCAGGATCTAAAGTGAGTGGTTCATTGCAATACATACAAATATCCACACGACCTAAAACTTTTGTCCATTTCCCGCATTCCGGACAGACGACTTGCACGGCCTTTGTAGACAGCAATCCTATCCAGCCGTATACAGCTGTACTGCCGATTATACAAAGAAGTCCAATTGTCATGAAGATTAATACAAGTATTTGATTATTTTTGAAAAAGATTGCACCATACATAATAACGAAGCCGATGAAAATAAGGGATAATGCAAAAGAGCGGATCTTATTAATTTTACTATTATATTTTTTCATTTCAATTGCCTCCTAATCTAAAATATACTATAACATAAATTGGATATAAATTAGTAGACAGGAAAGAATTAGGCGGCTTTTAAATATCCTGTAATACTATTTAAAATGTTTAAATGAAGGGTTTTTATAAACTAATGGCGAAAGAAAAAATAACGAGATTTCTATTATTTAATTTAAGGAAATGATGGACTTTCAGCATGGTTGAAAGTTTATCGACGTAACAATAGTTAATTTATCTTATAGCATCTACAATGACAATATATAGAAGGTAAATTTTATAGGGGGATAACAATGGAACATATTTTAAGACCGATTTATCAGGAACGTGCAAGTCAGCCGGAAACGCTTGGAGTAATATTGATAAACAAGCGTGAAGGTGCTGAGAATATGACCGATACATTTGATTCGGTTCTTTTAATTATTGTAAAAGAAAGTGATAAGCCTATTTATTCGAAACACTATTCATATGGTGAAGCAAAAATGGTGATGCATATTTTAACGGAGGAACGGTTGCGTAAATGGATTTTCATTGGTTCAAATAAGCGCTTGGTCGATTGGCTTTTCCACGGAAAAGTTATGTTTGACCGCAATGAGTTTCTATATAAGCTGCGTTCTGAATTGCAAGAGTTCCCATTCTTCGGTCGTAAATTAAAAACAGGTATACAGTTTGCCAAGTTAATCCGCCGTTATAAAGAAGGAAAAGAATTATTTGAAGATGGTCATTTTTTAGATGCTTACAATCATGTAGTTGCTTCATTGCATCATTTAGGGAGATTATCGATTATCGATAGTGGGCATTACCCGGAAGTTACAGTATGGGCCCAGGTAAAACGAAATGATCCAGCCATCTATAAATTATATGAAGAATTGATTATGAGTAACGAAAGTCTAGAAAAGCGTCTGGAGTTATTATTTTTAGCTGGCGAGTTTTTAATTAATTCCAGAACTACTGATGGGGCGCAACATATTCTGGAAACAATGCTTGCACAACCTTCGTGGACGATTCAACAGCTGCATGACCATCCGGAGTTAAGTTATTACTCTGTTGACTTGGAAGTGTTCGTTGAATATTTAATTGAAAGAGAGTTAATATTGGTTGAAACGGTTATTGCCAAAAACGAAGCGATATTCCACAGGAACTATTATGTAGACAGACAATATATTGAATCTGAGTATGGGTTATAGTATATTAATCAGAGCGTTTAAAAACGCTCTGAAATTTTTTTATAAAAAGTGTTGACGAAATTATAAGAAGTATTGTAATATATTAAATGTCGCTAAGACGTACTCGAAAACAACTAAATTACCTTCACGAATTTCTTCAAAAAACTTTTTCGAAAAAGTTGTTGACAAAAAGAAACAGAGATGTTAAATTAGAGAAGTCGCTAAAACGACAACGAAACAAAATGAACCTTGAAAACTGAACAAGCAACGTTAATGAAACAAGCTTCTTAAATGAAGCAAACAATAGATTTCAACTTCTAACGAAGTTGAATCGCTAGCAAAGCAAATGAGCTTTCAAACTACTTTTATGGAGAGTTTGATCCTGGCTCAGGACGAACGCTGGCGGCGTGCCTAATACATGCAAGTCGAGCGGAAATTTTATTGGTGCTTGCACCTTTAAAATTTTAGCGGCGGACGGGTGAGTAACACGTGGGTAACCTACCTTATAGATTGGGATAACTCCGGGAAACCGGGGCTAATACCGAATAATACTTTTTAACACATGTTTGAAAGTTGAAAGACGGTTTCGGCTGTCACTATAAGATGGACCCGCGGCGCATTAGCTAGTTGGTGAGGTAACGGCTCACCAAGGCAACGATGCGTAGCCGACCTGAGAGGGTGATCGGCCACACTGGGACTGAGACACGGCCCAGACTCCTACGGGAGGCAGCAGTAGGGAATCTTCCACAATGGACGAAAGTCTGATGGAGCAACGCCGCGTGAGTGAAGAAGGATTTCGGTTCGTAAAACTCTGTTGCAAGGGAAGAACAAGTAGCGTAGTAACTGGCGCTACCTTGACGGTACCTTGTTAGAAAGCCACGGCTAACTACGTGCCAGCAGCCGCGGTAATACGTAGGTGGCAAGCGTTGTCCGGAATTATTGGGCGTAAAGCGCGCGCAGGTGGTTCCTTAAGTCTGATGTGAAAGCCCCCGGCTCAACCGGGGAGGGTCATTGGAAACTGGGGAACTTGAGTGCAGAAGAGGATAGTGGAATTCCAAGTGTAGCGGTGAAATGCGTAGAGATTTGGAGGAACACCAGTGGCGAAGGCGACTGTCTGGTCTGTAACTGACACTGAGGCGCGAAAGCGTGGGGAGCAAACAGGATTAGATACCCTGGTAGTCCACGCCGTAAACGATGAGTGCTAAGTGTTGGGGGGTTTCCGCCCCTCAGTGCTGCAGCTAACGCATTAAGCACTCCGCCTGGGGAGTACGGTCGCAAGACTGAAACTCAAAGGAATTGACGGGGGCCCGCACAAGCGGTGGAGCATGTGGTTTAATTCGAAGCAACGCGAAGAACCTTACCAGGTCTTGACATCCCGGTGACCACTATGGAGACATAGTTTCCCCTTCGGGGGCAACGGTGACAGGTGGTGCATGGTTGTCGTCAGCTCGTGTCGTGAGATGTTGGGTTAAGTCCCGCAACGAGCGCAACCCTTATTCTTAGTTGCCATCATTCAGTTGGGCACTCTAAGGAGACTGCCGGTGATAAACCGGAGGAAGGTGGGGATGACGTCAAATCATCATGCCCCTTATGACCTGGGCTACACACGTGCTACAATGGACGGTACAAACGGTTGCCAACCCGCGAGGGGGAGCTAATCCGATAAAACCGTTCTCAGTTCGGATTGTAGGCTGCAACTCGCCTACATGAAGCCGGAATCGCTAGTAATCGCGGATCAGCATGCCGCGGTGAATACGTTCCCGGGCCTTGTACACACCGCCCGTCACACCACGAGAGTTTGTAACACCCGAAGTCGGTGAGGTAACCTTTATGGAGCCAGCCGCCGAAGGTGGGATAGATGATTGGGGTGAAGTCGTAACAAGGTAGCCGTATCGGAAGGTGCGGCTGGATCACCTCCTTTCTAAGGATTTTTCGGAATCATTCCTTCGGGGAATGAAACATTAACGTTTGCTGTTCAGTTTTGAAGGTTCATTCTTAAATGAATGAAATACTTCAAACCTTGCTCCTGACGCTTGCGCTTACGTCGCAAAGCTGCATGAAGCAAAATCAGTGAAGCTTCTCACGATGTGATTGAAGTCAGCTGCTTCGTTCTTTGAAAACTGGATAAAACGACATTGAAAGCAATAAATCAAATTTCTATTTTATAGATTTTTAAACAAGTCAAGCAATTGACGTGTAAACTTAAATCTTAGATCTCTGATCTAAGTGTTAACTTTTGGTTAAGTTAATAAGGGCGCACGGTGGATGCCTTGGCACTAGGAGTCGATGAAGGACGGCACTAACACCGATATGCCTCGGGGAGCTGTAAGTAAGCTTTGATCCGGGGATTTCCGAATGGGGGAACCCACTATCTTTAATCGGATAGTATCTTCACGTGAATTCATAGCGTGTTGAAGACAGACGCAGGGAACTGAAACATCTAAGTACCTGCAGGAACAGAAAGAAAATTCGATTCCCTGAGTAGCGGCGAGCGAAACGGGAAGAGCCCAAACCAAAGAGCTTGCTCTTTGGGGTTGTAGGACACTCTATACGGAGTTACAAAAGAATGAATTAGACGAAGCGACTTGGAAAGGTCCGCGAAACAAGGTAAAAGCCCTGTAGTCAAAAGTTCATTCCCTCCAGAGTGGATCCTGAGTACGGCGGAACACGTGAAATTCCGTCGGAATCCGGGAGGACCATCTCCCAAGGCTAAATACTACCTAGTGACCGATAGTGAACCAGTACCGTGAGGGAAAGGTGAAAAGCACCCCGGAAGGGGAGTGAAATAGACCCTGAAACCGTGTGCCTACAAGTAGTTAGAGCCCGTTAATGGGTGATAGCGTGCCTTTTGTAGAATGAACCGGCGAGTTACGATTACGTGCGAGGTTAAGTTGAGAAGACGGAGCCGCAGCGAAAGCGAGTCTGAATAGGGCGAATTAGTACGTGGTCGTAGACCCGAAACCAGGTGATCTACCCATGTCCAGGGTGAAGGTGAGGTAACACTCACTGGAGGCCCGAACCCACGCACGTTGAAAAGTGCGGGGATGAGGTGTGGGTAGCGGAGAAATTCCAATCGAACCTGGAGATAGCTGGTTCTCTCCGAAATAGCTTTAGGGCTAGCCTCGTGATTGAGAATACCGGAGGTAGAGCACTGTTTGGACTAGGGGGGCATCTCGCTTTACCGAATTCAGACAAACTCCGAATGCCGGATATTTATACACGGGAGTCAGACTGCGAGTGATAAGATCCGTAGTCAAGAGGGAAACAGCCCAGACCACCAGCTAAGGTCCCCAAGTAATCGTTAAGTGGAAAAGGATGTGGCGTTGCTTAGACAACCAGGATGTTGGCTTAGAAGCAGCCATCATTTAAAGAGTGCGTAATAGCTCACTGGTCGAGTGACGCTGCGCCGAAAATGTATCGGGGCTAAACGATTCACCGAAGCTGTGGATGCATACTTTGAGTATGCGTGGTAGGAGAGCGTTCTAACAGCGTTGAAGTCAGACCGGAAGGACTGGTGGAGCGGTTAGAAGTGAGAATGCCGGTATGAGTAGCGAAACATGGGTGAGAATCCCATGCACCGTATGACTAAGGTTTCCTGAGGAAGGCTCGTCCGCTCAGGGTTAGTCGGGACCTAAGCCGAGGCCGATAGGCGTAGGCGATGGACAACAGGTTGATATTCCTGTACCACCTCCTCACCGTTTGAGAAATGGGGGGACGCAGTAGGATAGGGTAAGCACGCCGTTGGTTGCGCGTGTTCAAGCAGTAAGGCGTGTATGTAGGCAAATCCGCATACTTTAACGTTGAGCTGTGATGACGAGCTCGTATGAGCGAAGTTCCTGATTTCACACTGCCAAGAAAAGCCTCTATCGAGGTGAGAGGTGCCCGTACCGCAAACCGACACAGGTAGTCGAGGAGAGAATCCTAAGGTGTGCGAGAGAACTCTCGTTAAGGAACTCGGCAAAATGACCCCGTAACTTCGGGAGAAGGGGTGCTTCTTTGGGTGCATAGCCTAGAGAAGCCGCAGTGAATAGGCCCAGGCGACTGTTTAGCAAAAACACAGGTCTCTGCAAAACCGTAAGGTGACGTATAGGGGCTGACGCCTGCCCGGTGCTGGAAGGTTAAGAGGAGCGGTTAGCGCAAGCGAAGCTGTGAATTGAAGCCCCAGTAAACGGCGGCCGTAACTATAACGGTCCTAAGGTAGCGAAATTCCTTGTCGGGTAAGTTCCGACCCGCACGAAAGGCGTAACGATCTGGGCACTGTCTCAACGAGAGACTCGGTGAAATTATAGTACCTGTGAAGATGCAGGTTACCCGCGACAGGACGGAAAGACCCCGTGGAGCTTTACTGTAGCCTGATATTGAATTTTGGTACAACTTGTACAGGATAGGTAGGAGCCAGAGATCTCGGAGCGCCAGCTTCGAAGGAGGCGTCGGTGGGATACTACCCTGGTTGTATTGAACTTCTAACCCATGCCCCTTAGCGGGGTAGGAGACAGTGTCAGGCGGACAGTTTGACTGGGGCGGTCGCCTCCTAAAGAGTAACGGAGGCGCCCAAAGGTTCCCTCAGAATGGTTGGAAATCATTCGTAGAGTGTAAAGGCATAAGGGAGCTTGACTGCGAGACCTACAAGTCGAGCAGGGTCGAAAGACGGGCTTAGTGATCCGGTGGTTCCGCATGGAAGGGCCATCGCTCAACGGATAAAAGCTACCCCGGGGATAACAGGCTTATCTCCCCCAAGAGTCCACATCGACGGGGAGGTTTGGCACCTCGATGTCGGCTCATCGCATCCTGGGGCTGTAGTCGGTCCCAAGGGTTGGGCTGTTCGCCCATTAAAGCGGTACGCGAGCTGGGTTCAGAACGTCGTGAGACAGTTCGGTCCCTATCCGTCGTGGGCGTAGGAAATTTGAGAGGAGCTGTCCTTAGTACGAGAGGACCGGGATGGACATACCGCTGGTGTACCAGTTGTCTTGCCAAAGGCATCGCTGGGTAGCTATGTATGGACGGGATAAGTGCTGAAAGCATCTAAGCATGAAGCCCCCCTCAAGATGAGATTTCCCATTACGCAAGTAAGTAAGACCCCTGAAAGACGATCAGGTAGATAGGTTCGAGGTGGAAGTGCGGTGACGCATGCAGCTGACGAATACTAATCGGTCGAGGACTTAACCACATTTTATTGCTCAATTCAATGAAACGTTTATCCAGTTTTGAAAGAATGAAAAATTATTATATAAATACTTGACAAATAAGAAAAGTATGATATAATAAATAATGTCTTTCGATTAAATAGTCTAGTGATGATGGCAAAGAGGTCACACCCGTTCCCATACCGAACACGGAAGTTAAGCTCTTTAGCGCCGATGGTAGTTGGGGGATTCCCCCTGTGAGAGTAGGACGTCGCTAGGCTGTTATAGAATTATTCCGAAGTAGCTCAGTTGGTAGAGCATCCGGCTGTTAACCGGCAGGTCGCAGGTTCGAGTCCTGCCTTCGGAGCCATTAAATCTTGGAGAGTTGTCCGAGTGGCCGAAGGAGCACGATTGGAAATCGTGTATGCGGGTAACCCTGCATCAAGGGTTCAAATCCCTTACTCTCCGCCAGGCTTAATTTATAAAGAGGCCCGTTGGTCAAGTGGTTAAGACACCGCCCTTTCACGGCGGTAACACGGGTTCGAATCCCGTACGGGTCACCAAAAGATACATAAGTAGTATCCAGCATTGGAGGATTAGCTCAGCTGGGAGAGCACCTGCCTTACAAGCAGGGGGTCGGCGGTTCGAGCCCGTCATCCTCCACCATTAAACAAATAGTATTATCGCGGGGTGGAGCAGTGGTAGCTCGTCGGGCTCATAACCCGAAGGTCGCAGGTTCAAGTCCTGCCCCCGCAACCAAATGGTCCCGTGGTGTAGCGGTTAACATGCCTGCCTGTCACGCAGGAGATCGCCGGTTCGATCCCGGTCGGGACCGCCATTTTTTAAAAAAATTAATTTGTGGGTTTGTAGCTCAGTTGGTAGAGCATTAGATTGAAGCTCTAAGTGTCGGCGGTTCGATTCCGTCCAAACCCACCATATTTTTGCCGGTGTAGCTCAGTTGGTAGAGCAACTGACTTGTAATCAGTAGGTCGAGGGTTCGACTCCTTTCGCCGGCACCATTACCTGGAGGGGTAGCGAAGTGGCTAAACGCGGCGGACTGTAAATCCGCTCCTTAGGGTTCGGCGGTTCGAATCCGTCCCCCTCCACCATCCTTTTGATAGGGGCATAGTTTAAAGGTAGAACTACGGTCTCCAAAACCGTCAGTGTGGGTTCGATTCCTACTGCCCCTGCCAAATAACTTAAAAATACTTAAAATAATATAGTGGCGGTTGTGGCGAAGTGGTTAACGCACCTGATTGTGGTTCAGGCATTCGTGGGTTCGATTCCCATCAGTCGCCCCATTTTTATTTAGGTTTAAGTGTTAAAATTATAATATAGTGGCGGTTGTGGCGAAGTGGTTAACGCACCTGATTGTGGTTCAGGCATTCGTGGGTTCGATTCCCATCAGTCGCCCCATTCTATATCATAATTTAAATATTTGGGGTATAGCCAAGCGGTAAGGCAACGGATTTTGATTCCGTCATGCCCTGGTTCGAATCCAGGTACCCCAGCCATTTTTTTATTTTGCGGAAGTAGTTCAGTGGTAGAACACCACCTTGCCAAGGTGGGGGTCGCGAGTTCGAACCTCGTCTTCCGCTCCAAATATGGCGGCATAGCCAAGTGGTAAGGCACAGGTCTGCAACACCTTTATCACCGGTTCAAATCCGGTTGCCGCCTCCATATTTTATTTAATCGGAGAAACCGATTTTTTTTTACCTTATTTTGCCGAGTTGGTGGAATGGCAGACACGACGGACTCAAAATCCGTTGCCGCGAGGCGTGTGGGTTCAAGTCCCACACTCGGTATCTGAAAAAAAGACTTCACAGTTCATACTGTGAGGTCTTTTTTTATTTTTATAATCGATATATAAAGTCCCATAATCTTTTTAAAGAGCATAGAATAGATTATAGAATCCGACTTCAACAGTGGTATTTATAAGTGAAATTAGGAAAGAATAGATTCATCGATTCTTTTATATGATAATGAGAAAAATAAAGTCTGCGTACGGAATATTGGGAAATTAGTATGGGAGAATATCATATTATATACAAAGGAAATTAGTATGTTTTCCAGAAAATCCTGCACGTTTTTTCTGGCGTATTAAAATTATTTACTATAAAATTAACATAGTGATGTTAGGAATGAATTTTAAAAAAACGCATTTTATTTAAGTGATATAAATTATGGAATATAGCGAGGAAGTAGGGAATTAAACAAATGAATGTAGCAACAAATTTTAAGTGGATTGAAGCGGCAAACTATGGTGAGTTGAGTAAAATTGCTGCAACAATTTTTATAGATCAATTAAAAAAGGATAGTTCAACGGTATTTGGAATGGCTACAGGAGGTACCCCGGAAGGCTTTTATAAAAAGCTTGTAGCTGCGTATAAGGCAGGCGAAGTATCTTTTAAACAAGCCAAGTCTTTCAACTTGGATGAATATATCGGTATTAATCCGGCAAATGAAGCGAGCTACCATTATTATATGGACTATAACCTGTTTAATCATATCGATATGAAACGGGAAAATATTTATTTACCAGCTGGTAATAAGTCGAATTTAGAAAAAGCTGCCGCTGAATATGATGCATTGATTAATGCGGCGGGAAATATTGATATACAGCTTTTAGGAATTGGTGTAAATGGACATATCGGTTTTAATGAACCTGGAACTCCTTTTGATTTAGGTACAAATATTGTAGAGCTTGCACAGTCTACACGTGAAGCGAATCAAGTCTATTTTGATTCTATTGATGATGTGCCGACACATGCCATTACAATGGGGATCAAAACAATTTTAAGTTCTAAAAAGATTGTATTATTAATTTCAGGTGCATCAAAACAGGAGGCATTTGAACGTTTACGCAGCGGTGTCGTAACAGAAGATTTCCCTGCGAGCGCACTGCACAACCATCCAGATGTGACGGTTATTTATACAGATGTAAAATAAGGTAAAGGAGTGCATACATTGTGCACTCCTTTATTTGATCGATGAAATAAATACTCCTGTAATTACCGCAATGCCTCCGATTACTTGAGCGATGAGGAGTTGCTCATTTAAAAACAGTACAGCAAAGATTGTGGCAAATAGAGGAATAAAGTTTAAATAGATTCCTGCTTTGTTTGCTCCTAATGAGACAACGCCATTGTTCCAGCTTAAAAAGGCAACTATCGAAGCAATGATCCCTACATAAAAAATCGCCCCAATTGTCGAAGCGTTCCATACGATTGCTTGTGATGTTGTTAGTAGTTCATATACTGCGAACGGCAGTAACATAATAGCTCCGATTGCAATCGTCACTAAAAACGTAGAATAACCCGGCAGCTTACCTGCGTACTTTTTAATGAGTAATGAATAGAAACTCCAGCACACTACCGCAATCAAAACGATCAAGTCCCCTTTGTTGAATGAAAATGAAAGCAGGCTTTGTAATGAGCCTCCGGATATAATAAAGAGCACTCCGGCTAAAGAAAGCAGTGTGCCGATCATTTGGAACTTCGTTAACCGTTCTTTTAAAAAGATAAAGCTCAGTATGTATATAATAATCGGTGTTGATGAATTCATTAAAGATGCATTAATGGATGTTGTATCATGCAAGCCGATGTAGACGAGTGTATTGAATGCGGCAACTCCTGTTATTGCTAAAATGATGACAGCACCCCAATGCTGTTTCAGCGCAGGCCATTCTTTTTTCGTCCGGTTGTAAGCGATTGGGAAAAATACGAGAAAGGCAACAATCCAACGTAAAAAGGCAAGTGTAATCGGAGGAATATCTCCTGAAACAGCTCGTCCAATTACAAAGTTGCCGCCCCACAATAAAGTAGCCAAAATGAGCAGTAGCTGTGGTGGAAATTTCATTATTGAGCATCTCCTTATATTGGAAATTGATTTTATCTATTATAGGGACAACCACATGGAATTTGCAATGCGCTTTACATAAAACGCTATGATACAATAACGACAGAAGCAAAAGGAGGTCATTAGCATGAAAATTCGACCAGCAAGGTTACAGCATGGCGATACAGTAGGATTAGTTAATTTAAGTAGTCCGCTTAATATAGAATCAGTAGGGGATAAATTAGCGTTTTTAGAGGAATTAGGTTTAAAGTATAAGCTTGGTAATACGGTACAGGCATACGAAGGCTATTTGGCAGGTTCCGACGAGGAGCGGATTAAAGACTTCCACCAAATGATTGTTGATCCGGAAGTGAAGGCAGTCTTTTTAGTGAAGGGCGGCTACGGAATCTCAAGAATCATCGATAAGATAAGCTATCCATTAATCGAGGACAATCCGAAAATAATTTGGGGCTTTTCCGATGTGACGACTTTACATACACAAGTAAACGAGTTTGCAAATTTAGTGACATTCCATGGTCCGATGCTGTCTAGTCCAAAAGGGGAACTGGACCCTCTTTCTAAAAAAATGTTCCAGCAGCTATTCCAGCCGATTGAAATTCAGTATACAGAAAGCATTTCACCTCTTACGACAATTATACCGGGAGCTGTACGCGGCGAATTGACAGGCGGAAATTTAAACCGTATTGTCAGCACACTTGGAACTAAATTTGAAATTGATGTGCGCAATAAAATTTTACTACTTGAAGATTTAGGTGAAACAATCGAGCAAATTGATTTAATGCTGAATCAGCTTCGTCTTTCAAGAAAGCTGGAGCTTGCAGCAGGCTTTGTAATAGCAGACTTTAATATGCCGGATGATACATACAGCTATGAAGATGTGCTGAAGGTAATAGAAGGATATTTGAAGCCGTTTAACAAACCGGCAGTAGCAGGGTTCAAAATTGGTCATTGCGAGCCTAATATTGCGATTCCATTAGGTGTGGACGTATTATTAGATGCAGATGATAAGACATTAAGCATTTTACCGGGTGTAGAGTAGGATTCAGATGAGATAAAAAGCAAAGACACCTTTTCACGTGTAAGTGAGCAGGTGTCTTTTAATAACGGGCGAGCAAAAATACTCAATTACGATTGTGTTAGCTTTTACTATAGTTGGTTATGTGTGAAAGGTAACAGTGTAAACGGTAAAGGGTCATCGGTTTGACCATTAGTTGGGGATGCCGAAGCAAAAATCGCCCGTTATTACCTAGTTTGGAGTCTCACCGCCCTAGGTTTAGAAATAGTTGCTGTCATCAAATTCAATTTCAACTTGATAGTTTTTGGCATTAATTAAATTGGAAAGGCGATGTGCTTCCTTTTCAAGCTCATTTGCACGGTTTCGGTATGTCATTGGATCATACAATGCTACACGGTAAAGTATGGCATCACCGGAATTATGGTAGAAAGCCTCTTTTTCCTCAGAACCAAGGTTTTTGCAAAATTGTGCTTCTGCACGTAATTGACTCGCAAGTTCAATCGCCTCTACAATAGGCATTTCCTCATCTTTAAACACAATAGTATTGTCGATATTAGCCCGGTAGATCAGGGCATCAAGTTTACGTGAATCATAACGAAGCTCTTTTAACTCGGCTTCAAGCATTTCGAGTGTATAATCAGGTGTTTTCGGCTGTTCGCCTTTTTCAATGATAGCATGTGTTAATGAATGTACTTGTATTGTTCGTTCCTGGATTCTTTTCGTAATGATACTTTTTAGTTTTACTGCCTCAGCTAAGTTAATAGTCAAACGATTTCACTCCTTAAATATGAACTTTTGGATTTTCCTTTGAAAGAATATGTACTTCATATTCGCCACCGCTAATTTGTGTAAACATGTTTCCTGCACTGCCTAGTAGTTCAGCAGCTTCCTTTCCACTGAGGGAAGGGCGTAAATAAAAGATTTGCAGCGCATTTGTCGTAGCTTCTGTCACTGCCGTTCTTTTTGAATCAACAAAGGGGCTGCCGAATGGACCGATTGCATCCTTGGTATGGATGATGTTATCCAATGAATTAAAGCGTCCATTAATTCCTTCATAGCCTGTCGATGCATTGCCGACATTGATTTCCACATTACCATCAATACTTTCTGCATCATAAATGCCAACAGGTATTTCGTATTGCAGGGAGAAGAAGTTATTTAGATCAACAGCCGAATGGAACGGTGCTAAATATTGCTGTTTGGCGATACGGCGCATTAAGCTTTCCGCAGAGTGACGGTACCGGTTCGGGTCCCCGCCAAAAGCCTTCCAAAGCTGGCGCCACTCTTTAATACCAGGACGTTCTGTCACAGGTGTTTCCTGTAATTCCAAATATAGATTTTCCTGATAAAGTTGTGTGCGACCTTTAATCATTTGAGGAGATTCTTCGACGATAATTTTGCTATAATGGATAAGGCCAATTTTTAATTGCTCATTGACAGAAAAAAGAGCTTCATTTATTGAAATATTCATGAGAACACCTACTTACATTGTTTTTAATGGGAGAAATACTAAAATATGTAATACGGAATAAGTTTATAATTATTGTATCATTTGAAAGGAGTATGTGAAATGAAAGTTCATCAACTTCAAGAAGATTTAGTGAAATACGCAGCATCTATTGGTGTTGATAAAATCGGATTTACGACCGCTGCTCCGTTTCATGAATTGAAAAACCGTCTGCGTCGTCAGCAACAATTAGCATACCAATCAGGCTTTGAAGAAGCAAATATAGAGCTGCGTACAGAGCCTTTAAAATTATTAGATGAAGCAGAAAGTATTATTGCGATCGCGATTGCCTATCCTTCACGCATGCAAGATGCCCCGCAGGGAAAAAAAGGGGAGCGCCGCGGTATTTTTTGCCGTGCTTCATGGGGGATTGACTATCATACAGCTGTTCGTGAACGTCTGCAGCTCATTGAAGCATGGCTGCATGAACGTGTGCCAAATGTAAAGGTGAAATCGATGGTCGATACTGGGGAACTAGTAGATCGTGCAGTTGCAGAACGGGCAGGTATCGGCTGGAGCGCCAAAAATTGTTCGATCATAACACCGGAGTTTGGTTCGTACGTCTATTTAGGCGAGATCATCACAAATATCCCGTTTGCCCCTGACACACCGATGGAGGATGAATGCGGAGACTGTACATTATGTATTGATGTTTGTCCAACTGGAGCGATCGTTGCGCCTGGGCAGCTGAATTCACAGCGGTGCATTGCCTTTTTAACTCAAACGAAAGGATTTTTACCGGATGAGTTTCGGGCAAAAATCGGAAACCGTTTGTATGGCTGTGATACATGTCAGACAGTGTGCCCGAAAAATAAAGGAAAGCTGAACTGGATCCATGATGAATTCACTCCCGATCCTGAAATCGCAAAACCTTTACTACAGCCTCTTTTATCGATTTCCAATAAGGAATTTAAGGCAAAGTTTGGTCATGTATCCGGCTCATGGCGCGGCAAAAAGCCGATTCAGCGCAATGCCATTTTAGCGCTGGCCCACTTTAAAGAAGAAGCGGCGATGCCTGATTTAGTTCAAGTACTGCAAAAAGATGAGCGTCCTGTATTAAGAGGGACCGCTGCATGGGCAATCGGAAAAATCGGAACGGATGGGGCAGTGGAGATTTTAATAGCTGCAAAAAAAACAGAGCAGGATGAAGAAGTGCTGGCGGAGATTGATAAAGGGCTAGCAATGTTAAATCATTAAGAGAGAAGGATCAGAAGTGCCAAACCATATCGTATTATATCAACCAGAAATCCCGGCAAACACAGGCAACATTGCCCGTACTTGTGCTGGAACGAATACATCATTACATTTGATCCGTCCATTGGGCTTTTCAACAGATGACAAAATGCTGAAGCGTGCTGGATTGGATTATTGGGAACACGTGAATGTCGTTTACCATGATTCTTTAGAAGATTTTATCGAGTACAGTAAAGATGGCGATGTATATTTAATTGAGACATATAGTGATGAGCCGTTTACGACACATGATTTCAGCAATTCAGAGCGTGACCTTTACTTTATGTTCGGAAGAGAAACGACTGGCTTGCCAAAGGAGTTTGCAAAAGAACGTGCCGATATGTGCCTGCGCATCCCGCAAAGTGACCATATCCGCTCACTGAATTTATCAAATACAGCGGCAATTGTGATTTACGAAGTACTAAGACAACAAAACTATCCAGGTTTAAAATAAAACAAGGCAAGAAGCGACTGATGCTTCTTGCCTTTTGATTATTTCATCTTCGTTTTAATTACTTGCTCAAGCTTTGCCTGAATATTGTCGTGTTCGGATAATGTGAGACGGATGAAGCTCTCATCCATATCGAGCGCTTCGGATAAAAATCCTCCAAGCCCGCGGGCACGTCGGTCTACTTGCACTAAAATTTCGACTGAGTTTGATGATTGATGTAAAAAGACAACTTCAAGTTCGTCTAGATACCGGCGATACGTGTTGTTTGTCGGTGTAAACTCAAATTCCTGTACAATCGGTGTTTGGCGGCGTAAATAAGAAGGGGCTTGTTCGTTATCTACTTTACGCAACCGGAAGCCCATGTTTTGAATGGCAGTTAACACACTGTTCGCAAGACGAGTCGGCTGAATCTCGATAAAGTCTTTATCTTTAGGATCGACCGCATTTTTAATATCTAAGCCTGTTTGAATCCATACACGCGAGTTGCCGGTCGTTACCGGAACAACAGGGGGCAGAGAGAATGAAAATGGAATTTGGCGTTTTTCGTCTGCCTGAATTGTGAATGGCTCATTTAATTTGTATTTGTGAAGCACCGCTTCATCTTTAATCTTTTTATCATCGATTTCGCGGATAAAGTTTGTATGAAGTGTTAGATAGATTGCATCAATTTGCTGTTCCGTGCTACCACCGATGATTTCTACAACACCTGAAATATTTTCATTCAACGTGTAAGTTGATTTGTGCAATTTCGTATCAACTTTTGCAGCTCCTATACCAACACTTGCTAAAACTTTATTAAATAGTGACAAATGAATTCCTCCGTTTATTGTAATTAATTATGTATACGTAGGATAGAAAAGAAAGTTTCAAAAAGAGCCCGAAAAATTTTTCGGGCTCTTGCTTTAGGTTAACGGTAATTATTCACCGTCTAATGTAAATACGATACGTAAACCGTTTGGATCTACTGTTGAGAATAACTGGGTACCACCGTGTGCTGGTGCTTCTGCAAAGTTTTCAATGATGAAGCCGTTAGTTGTCAGGTTTTGTTTTACTTCTTCAGCATACTTCGCATCTTTTAACACGACTGTAAAGGATTTTAAACCTACCATATCGTTTGTTGGAGCATGGCCGTTGTTGCTGTTCCAAGTATTTAAGCCGAAATGGTGATGATATTTACCTGTTGATACGAACAGCGCCTGTGCACCGTAACGAGTCACGACATTATAATCCAATACATTTGTATAAAACTGCTCCGATTTGTCCAAGTTTACTACGGATAAGTGTACATGCCCCATAACAGTGTCAGCAGGCAAGCCGTTCCAGTTGCCGTCTGCAGCTGCTAAAATCGGCTGGAAATTCAGCTGTTCTGTCACCATATGGACTTGTTCGTCCTGATTCCAGGTCCATTCCGATTCATGACGGTCGATATAAATTTCGATACCATTTCCATCCGGATCGTTTAAGTAAAGTGCTTCTGAAACATCATGATCTGCAGCACCGATTCGAACATTCAGATTAACAAAATGCTGTACGATGTTTCCTAAGTCCTTGCGAGAGGGTAATAGTAATGCTAAGTGGTATAAACCTGCAAAGCCTTGTTTAAGTGGCTGAGCATTTTGTACTTCGACTAGTGATACTAAGCTTGTTTGTCCGTCTGCTGTCAAGTATGCTTCCGTTTCTGTTTGCTGTAATACTTTAAAGCCGATAACTGTTGTGTAGTATTCGATCGAACGTACTAAGTCAGAAACTTTTAATTGAACATGAGCAGGATAAAGATTTGGTTTTTTATGAAAATGTGTAGCCATAATATATGATCTCCCTTAATGGTTATTTTTTATAATCAACTTACTTTATGTAACTAATATAAAATATGCAACAATAAAAGTCAAATGAAAAAGACAACCGCTAATTAACGATTGTCCTTTACTGGAAAGCTAGTGGAATTATCTTTCTTTTGAGAATGGTTTGCTATCATAGCCAGCTGTGAAAATAGCGATTAAAAATGATATGCTGACACCAAGAATTAAAAGTAATTTCATGGAAGAATCCTCCTCATGTTTTAATTATCTCTTTTTTCAGTATAGCATAAATTATTTGAATGAATACTTTATTTATGACAGAAATCAGTCAAAATTGGAAAAAAATAATACTAAATTAATTTGGAGGGATTTATATGAAAAGAGAAGAAATCGTTAATGGAAATATGGCTAATACGATGGATGAGCTGAAAATTCTCGGGAAGCAAATGGAGAACTTGCGAGACGGCGGACAATTGGAAGAAGCGGAACGCATTTCAGATCCGCAGCAGTTTGATGATGAAGAGGATGAACAGCAGGAAGAGGGAAAATAAAAAAGTTAGTTTGGACATAATCCAAAGACGCCACTTTTCTCAAAGAAAAGTGGCGTCTTTTTGCTATGCATAATCCCGTAGGAAGCTTGCTTGTAGCGAAAGGCGTAGCCGTCAGCTAATGTTTTCACAGTGCGAAAGGTGAAACCGTCAGCACGAACACTCGCCCTTCATTTCAATCAATTTTATAAAATATCCGTTTCTTACTAAGTTTTTTTACTTTTTAAGTTAAATTTGAACCTCGTAGTCTTTTAATTGTTCTCGCAACGTTGCTTTTAGAAATTTGCCGACAGAAGTTTTTGGGATTTCGTTTAAAAATACAACATCATCCGGAAGCCACCACTTTGCAAACTCCAGTTCAATTGACTCGATGAGCTCCTCTTTAGATGCCGTTGCACCTTCTTTTAAAACGACACATGCCAATGGGCGCTCCTGCCACTTTGGATGGGGGACCGCAATTACGGCTGCTTCGAATACAGCAGGATGTGACATGAGGGCATTTTCAAGATCAACGGACGAAATCCATTCACCGCCCGATTTAATAAGGTCCTTTGTGCGGTCGGTAATTTTGATATAGCCTTCTTTTGTATATACCGCAATGTCACCTGTATAAAGCCAGCCATCTCGGAATGCTTCTTTTGTCCGCTCATCATTATAATATTCTGAGGCAATCCATGGACCGCGGACACGTAGTTCACCCATTGTTTTGCCATCCCATGGAACCGGACCGTTTTCGTTCACGACCTCTGTTTCAATTAGCGAAACCGTCAATCCTTGGGATACACGAATGTTTAACTGTTCATCATCTGTATAGTCGTTCATCTCACTTATAAGATGCGACATACTTACAAGCGGTGAAGTTTCCGTCATACCGTAAGCGTTGATATACGGAACACCGAGTTTTTCATTGTAAGCTTGAATTAAACCTTTCGGGGAAGCGGAACCACCAGAAATGATTAAACGGACAGAAGAGAGATCTCGTGGCTGTTTTTCCTGTTCAGAAAGTGCACCAAGCCAAATCGTTGGAACTCCAGCTGTAATCGTTACTTTCTCTTGTTCAATCAGATCCAAAACTAAGCCAGGTGTCATCATCGGTCCCGGTAAAATAATATTTGAGCCGAAATTCAATGCAGCAAACGGGAAGCCCCATGCATTTGCATGGAACATCGGTACAATCGGCAGGGCAGTGTCGCTTTCTTTAATGGCAAAGGATTCAGCAAGACCCAGTGCCAAGCTATGCAGTACGATGCTTCGATGTGTATAAACGACACCTTTTGGCATACCCGTCGTTGCTGAAGTGTAGCACATCCCAGCCGGCAAATTTTCAGCCAGATCTGTCGGAAACTCGAAATTTTCATCCGCTTCCTGAAGAAGCTGTTCGTAGCTATATACATTCGGAAAACTGGATTGAGGAGCGCTCAATTCATCACCCATGACAATAATATGCTTGACCGTTTTTAAGTGGTCTAGTGCAGGCTCGACTAATGGGAATAAGTCGCTATCAATCAATAAAATTTCATCTTCGGCATGATTAATAATATAAACAATATGTTCTGGGGCAAGTCGGATGTTAATCGTGTGTAAAACTGCACCACTGCTCGGAATCGCAAAATACGCTTCGAGATGACGATGATGATTCCAGGCAAATGTACCGACTTTTGTGCCGCGCTTCATCCCAAGTTTTGTTAGGGCATCCGCTAATCGATGTGTTCTTTTTACATAGTCATTGAATGTAATACGATGTGTCTTAGTGGGGCTTGTACGTGAGATAATTTGTTTGTTCGGGAAATACCGTTGTGCACGCTTCAAAAATTTTGTCAAAACTAGTTGTGTATCCATCATAGTTTTTCAGCTCCTCCAAGAGAATATATTATAATATATACTCCTGTATCTGGAAGATTATTCTGGTAATGGGAATATAGTAGATAATAAGTTTACTGGCCAGTAAGCATTAATAATTGATAGCGATTAATAAACGGCAAATAATTAGAATGTTATAATAAGTACAATCAAATCTAAGAGGTGAACAAAATGAATTTACACTCAACGAAAAAATTAGCCAATGGCGCAGAAATGCCTTATTTAGGATTAGGCGTTTATAAAATGACAGACCGTGATGAAACACTTGAGGCGATTGAAGCAGCGCTTGATCTAGGTTACCGTGCAATCGACACGGCAGCGCTTTATTACAATGAAGAAGAAGTAGGGGAAGCCATTCGCCATTCTTCTGTACCACGCGAGGATCTCTTTGTTACAACAAAAGTTTGGAATAGCGACCAAGGCTATGACAATACTTTACGTGCATTCGAAACATCATTAAAAAAGCTTGATATGGATTATGTGGATCTTTATTTAACACATTGGCCGGTCGAACATAAATATGTAGATACGTACCGTGCAATTGAACGCTTATATGATGAAAAACTCATCCGTGTAACGGGAGTATCAAACCATCATGAACATCATTTAAAGACAATTTTGGCAACTTGCAACGTCGAGCCAATGGTTAACCAAATCGAAGCCCACCCGTATTTAACCCAAGAACCACTACGTGCATTTTGTGAACAGCAGCAAATTGCGGTAACAGCATGGTCACCGCTTGGACGCGGAAAAGTTTTAAACGATGAAACGATTATTCGTATTGCAGATGAATATAATGTATCACCAGCTCAAATCATCTTACGTTGGCATTTGCAAAACGATGTCATCATCATTCCGAAATCTGTTACAGCTTCACGCATAAAAGAAAATAGTGAACTATATCATTTCGAATTAACGAATGAAACGATGCAGCAGTTAAATGCATTGAACCGTAATGAACGTTTTGGACAAAATCCTGATAATTTCAAGTTTGATTTCTAACATCGTTTTTACTTAGGGGGAGTGAAACTGTGTTTAAAAACTTTTCACCGAGTTTGTTTTTCTCGATGGCTGCAGTAACGATTGTAGTTGTTGCACCTTTTATTATGATTTTCCATCCGATTTTTCAGATGGAGTTTTTTCAGTATAATAACACAGCCGCTACGTTTATTCCGAATCCAATTAATTTAAGACTAGTTCTGGTGGCGTGTCTTTTTGCGATAGTGATGCTGTGGATTTTAGCGTACAGGCGTAATATAAAGGTTTATTTGATTGGCTTATTACTCTTTATATTGAGTGTTGGCATTGGTTACTTATCGACTCAAAATTATTTGTTGATTAGCCAGGAACAATTGGAGCGACATCATTTATTTGAGGAACAACAATATCGGTGGGAAGATTTCGATGAAGTTGTTTATGAATATGTCGTAGGCAGTAACAAGGGAGATATCACATTTACAACAAAAACAGGGGATCAGTTTGTCATTAAAGAAAAAGAATTGCACTCAACCGGTAAAAGCTTGATTTATCAATTTTCAAGAGCGAATGAAGTAACTTATATTGAGCGTGAAAAAAGATAGGAAAAAGGGCGTCCGTATTTTAATTACGAACGCCTCTTTTTTAGTTATCTTTCACGATGATCTGCTCGTCTAAAAACGGGTGCATAAATGCTAGCTGAATGGCGTGCAATGCATAATCACCTGACGCGGTTTCACGTGCACCGTACATTGTATCGCCAACAATCGGGTGGCCCAGATGCGCCATATGCACACGAATCTGGTGTGTACGTCCTGTCTCAAGAACAACATGGACAACACAAGTACCTTTATAGCGATTCACTACCTCGTAATGTGTCACTGCATGCTGGCCGGTAGGTGATACGACACGGCGAGTATTATGATGGCGGTCTTTACCAATACCAGCGTTGATCGTACCGCTGTCTGTACGAAGGTTGCCCTGAACTTCTGCGGCATACGTACGCACGATTGTTTTTTCTTCGATCATACGGTCGAAAATAGACTTTGCAACCGGATGCTTTGCGACAAGCAGTAAGCCGTTTGTTCCTTGATCTAAACGGTGAACATGCTCCGCGTAATGCCCGCCGTTATCCATAATATAACGCATGACATGATTCATGCATGTGTCGTTGTCAGTTGGCTCGTTTGGATGTGTCGCCATTCCTTTAGGCTTTGAAACAATAAGGCAGTGCTCGTCTTCATAGCGGATTTTTACATCGCAGCTGTCCGTTGGAGTATAGTTCGAAGCGGGAATATCAAATGCAAATTCGATTTTTGTCCCTTTTTCAAACGGCTCCTTCCACATAATGGGCTCTCCATCAATTGTTACTGCTTTAGCCATACGTAATTCGTGAACTAGCTTTTTGCCTAACCGCCATTTATCGCGCAGCAGGTCTTCTACGGTTTGTCCGTTTTCGTGAATGATATATGTGAACATTAATTTTCCTCCAAATGAAAAATCGTGCTCGTAAAGAACACGATTTAAATATAGTCTTATTTTAACACAACATCGTTAAAGAATTGACGCGTTGTTTCATCTGGTGCGTCACCTTCCAGACGGGCAACCTCTTTGCCGTCTTCGAAGTAGATAAGTGTTGGTGTTGATGTAATATTATAAGTATTCCATTCATCAAACTCAAGAATGTTTAATTGATCGACTTGAACATCAAGTTCGTCGGCAATCGGCATAAGTTTTGGAGTGTAGTTTTGGCAGTGAGAACATTCTGGACTGAAGAAATAGCCGACAACGCCTTCACCTGACTCGATTTTTTCTGCCAATGCATCTGGTAAAATGATATTTTGATAGTTTTCATCGTCCAATAAGTCGATTGTTGATTGTTTTAAGTTGTCTGTACCGTACGGATTGTTTTCTAGTTTTTCATTGTTCTTCATGTTTGTCAGGACGATAATTGCTGCGAATAATAACACAATTACTGCACCGACAATCGCTAACTTCTTCAAATTATTTCTCCCCCTTTAAAACTTTTAACATATAAAAACTAACTGCCGCAATAATAATAAAGGCAGTAAGCGCCAAAAATGGGATCGTAATGAAGCCCAGCCAGTTAATATACTGACCTGTACATGCTACACGACCACAAGCAGGTGCTGCATCTTGCATAAAAACTAACTTCTGTAGACTATAATGGTATAAAGATGTTGCCGCGCCAATTGTAGAAAAAACGGCTGTTGTTAATGCAATTTTCGCATTTTTCTGGATGTAGGCAATCGTTGAAATCAGCACAATAGGGTACATTAAAATGCGCTGGTACCAGCATAATGTACATGGTTCGTATCCTCGTATTTCAGAAAAATACAATGATCCGAGCGTTGCTGTCAACGATATAACCCAAATAATGAGCAAGGCATTTTCAAGTTTTTTGGACATAGTGCTACCTCGATATTCAAAATTTAACTTCTATCAGCAGAAGTTTTTCATATTTATTCTCATTGATTATAGTTTGAATTCGAGAAAAAGTAAATTACTACGTTTATTGATCGCTATTAAAAGGAAAGTCTATATATGGAGGGGGAGTTTTGCATGACAGATTCATTAGATATGTCCAAAT
Organism: Solibacillus sp. FSL W7-1472; assembly: GCF_037969775.1. Classification (NCBI taxonomy): domain Bacteria; kingdom Bacillati; phylum Bacillota; class Bacilli; order Caryophanales; family Caryophanaceae; genus Solibacillus; species Solibacillus sp. FSL W7-1472. The sequence goes on along the minus strand of NZ_CP150208.1, from coordinate 3,347,322 downwards.
TTGAAAAACCTATGATAATAAGAAATATGACTACAGAGGATATTGACTCGATACTAGAGATACAGCGTATATGTTTTCCGGGTATGGAGCCGTGGGAACGAGCGCATTTATACAGCCATTTAACGATTTTCCCTGAAGGACAAATGGTAGCCGAGCTTGATGGGAAGGTAATTGGTTCCTGCTCGAGCCTGCGCATTAACTTCGATGAATACGATGATCGTCATACATGGAATGATATTACCGACAATGGTTTTATTACTAATCACAATCCGGATGGCTATAATTTGTATGGTATTGAAGTAATGGTACACCCGGAATACCGCCGTATGAAGGTCGGTCAAAGACTATACGAGGCGCGGAAAGATCTGGCGCGAACACTTAATTTGAAATCTATCATTATTGGCGGCCGTATTCCAAACTATCATGTCCATTCGGATGAGATGAGTCCACGTGATTATGTGGATGCGGTAAGTCGCCATAAAATATATGACCCGGTGCTGACATTCCAAATGATGAACGGCTTTATTTTAATGCGTATTAATCCAAACTATTTACCGGATGATACAGCTTCAGGCAAGTATGCGACATTAATGGAATGGAACAACGTCGATTACCGACCGCTGTCCAAGCGTCATTTCAAGACAAGTTATCCAGTGCGTATTTGTGTTGTTCAATATATGATGCGCGCGATTGATTCCTTTGAGGACTTTGCGAAGCAGTGTGAATACTTTGTTGATGTCGGGTCTGATGCAGGCTCGGATTTTGTTGTCTTTCCGGAAATTTTTACGACACAGCTCATGAGTTTCTTAAATGATAAATCACCGTCTCAGGCTGTTCGTAAATTGACGAAATATACACCTGAATATATCGAACTGTTTACAAGTCTGGCGGTCCGCTACAATGTGAACATTATCGGTGGTTCGCATTTCGTTGAGGAAGAAGATGAGGAGATTTACAATATCGCCTATTTATTCAGACGTGACGGAACGATTGAAAAACAATATAAAATTCACATTACACCAAATGAACGTAAGTGGTGGGGAATCAGTAACGGCGATAAGGTCCGTGTATTTGATACCGACTGCGGCAAGATTGCCATTCAGATTTGCTATGATATCGAGTTTCCGGAACTTGCGCGTATTGCAACAGATATGGGCGCGAATATTATTTTCACACCGTTTTGTACAGAAGATCGTCATGGCTATTTACGCGTGCGCTATTGTGCACAGGCACGTGCGATCGAAAACCAGATCTACACGGTTATTTCCGGAACTGTGGGCAACTTGCCTGAAACGGAAAACATGGATATCCAATACGCACAATCGGCGATTTTTGCACCGAGCGATTTTGAATTTGCACGTGATGGGATCGTCGGAGAGACGAGTCCAAACTTGGAAATGGTACTGATCGGGGATGTCGATCTTGAAATATTGCGCCGACAACGCCAAGACGGTACTGTTAAGCATCTTAAAGACAGACGCCATGACGTATACCGCGTGGAATATTTAAAATAACGTAAAGGGAAATTCTGCTATTGTAAACGATAGCAGAATTTTTTTCATTCAAAAGTATGAGAGGGATAGCGGTGCGTACAATTTAATTGAAATGGTATGATAGAGAAAAGTGAAGTAGCAAAGGAAGAGCCAGTATGACAAAAGACCAATCTAATATTGCCATTTTAAAAGAAATTGCTGAGCTGTTAAACGAGGAAACAGAGATGATTCCGATGCTAAAGGGTGCGCTGTCGAAATTTTTAAGCGGGACAAAATTCGAAACGGGCTGGATTTTCTTTATCGATGAAAAAGGGAAATCGGAGCTTGTCGTGAAGCAGGATCTGCCGGATGCGCTGAACTATAACGAGTGCCACTATTTAAAGAAGGGCGGATGCTGGTGTGTATCACGGTTCCGCAATGAAGAGTTAAAAAAAGCTTCCAATATTATTGAATGTCAGCGCATCGAAAGTGCCATCGCAGCAAATGTAGGTGATCATAACGAAATTACCCATCATGCGACTGTACCATTGCAATCAGGTCAGGAACGCTTCGGGTTGCTCAATGTCGCTTCAAGAAATACGGTGCGCTTTTCTGATGAGGAGCTAGATTTACTTGAATCGGTTGCCTTTCAGATGGGTTCTGCGATTAAACGTATTTACCTGACAAATGAACAGCAGGAAATTGCACTTGTTCAGGAACGTAACCGGTTAGCACGTGATTTGCATGACTCTGTCAACCAGCTGCTCTTTTCGGTAACACTGACAGCCCGTGCAGGAGTTGAGATGAGTGATGAGCAGGATATTAAAGAAACGTTTAAAGATATTCAAGAGCTTACACAGGAAGCTTTGACGGAAATGCGTGCACTCATTTGGCAGCTCCGTCCAAAAGGGTTGGAAAGCGGACTGATCGAAGCGATTAAAGTGTATGCAGAAATGCTGAACCTGAAATTAACGGTCAATGTTTCGGGGGTCATTCAATTCCCGTCAAGAGTAGAGGAAACGCTTTTCCGGATTACTCAAGAAGCATTGAATAATGTACGGAAACATGCAGGTGTAAAGAATGTGGAAATATATATAAATGTGACCGCTACCGATGTATTACTCGTTGTAAACGATGCAGGCCATGGTTTTAATGTGGAGGCACATCGCCGCATACCATCAATTGGCATGCAATCAATTATTGACCGGGCACATGCAGTTGGAGGAACCGCGGATTGGGTAAGTAAAATAGGAAAAGGAACAGAATTACTTGTCCGTTTACCATACTAGGGGGGATTTGATGATACGGGTACTAATAGCAGATGACCATCATGTAGTAAGACGAGGGTTATTATTCTTTTTAAAAACCCAAAAAGATATCGAAGTTGTAGGGGAAGCGAAAAACGGATTAGAGGCAGTAGAGCTTGTTGAACAACTTTCTCCCGATATTGTTTTAATGGACCTCGTCATGCCTGAGATGGACGGCATCCAGGCAACTAAAAAAATAAAAAAGAATTGGCCGCATATTAAAGTACTGATGCTGACAAGTTTTTCGGATAAAGACCATGTGCTGCCGGCAATTGATGCAGGGGCTTCAGGCTACCAGCTAAAAGATATCGAACCGGATGATCTAGTTGAATCGATCCGGCAAATTATGCGCGGTGAAAATACGATCCATCCGGATGCGACTTCGCAATTGGAAGAAGGGCTGCGTGAAGATGAGAATAAGCCCCATATTTTAAATCCACTGACACCTAGGGAACAGGATGTATTGGCTGAACTGACAAAGGGCAAGAGCAACAGGGAGATCGCTTCTTCGTTATATGTAACGGAAAAAACGGTTAAAACCCATATATCGAATATTTTTGCGAAGCTTCATGTACAGGACCGTACTCAGGCGGCTTTATATGCAGTAAAGCATAATTTGACTGAGACGAACGAAAGCTAAATAAGGGTAAATAAATAACCGGAATTAAAAACCACACTTTCCCTACTGGAGAAAAAGTGTGGTTTTTTGTATCAATTATAGAATTTCCTCGTCTGTCGTTTCAGACGGTGGAAGTTTTGTTACTTCAATATACAAAATGTGGTGACCGTCCAGTTCAGTTACTTTGAACTGATAACCTTCTGATTCAATTATATCGCCTTCTTGAACATCAAAGCGTTGAGTCATGAACCATCCGCCGATTGTATCGATATCTTCATCTTCAATTGTTGTACCTAAAATATCATTCATTTCCTGCAATAACATTTTAGAGTCAAAGATGTAGTGGTCTTCAGCGATTTCCTGAATTTCCGGAATTTCATCTTCATCGAATTCATCTTGAATATCACCGATAATTTCCTCGATAATATCTTCAATTGTTACTAAACCGGAAGTACCGCCGTATTCATCCATTAAAATTGCGAGATGAATACGCTCATTTTGAATTTTTAATAATAAATCACTGACAGGAATTGTTTCGATTACTCGAATAACCGGTTGCATATAATCATCAACAAGCTTATCGCCATTTGCAGCATCTTTAATATAAGCTGTTAATAAATGCTTCATGTTAACAAGGCCGATGACATGGTCTTTGTCACCATCTGTAACCGGATAACGTGTATATTGTTCAATGCCCATTACTTCAAATACTTCGCGAATCGTTTGACCTCTTTCAATACTGATAATTTCAGTTCGAGGTACCATTATCTCCTTCGCTATTCGATCAGAAAACTCAAAAATACTATTAACATATTCGTATTCAGAGTGGTTAATTTCCCCACCTTTAAAGCTGTCTGATAAAATCATGCGAAGCTCTTCTTCAGAGTGTGCTTCTTCAGATTCAGAAATCATTTTTAAGCCGAAAAGCCCAGTTAATCCACGTGCCGATCCGTTTAAAGCACGGATGAATGGGTACATGATGTTATGGAACAGAATTAAAAATCCAGATAGATTTAATGTTACGGCTTCTGCTTTCTGAATAGCGAGAGTTTTTGGTGCTAATTCCCCTACGACAACGTGTATGAACGTTACGAGTGAGAAGGCAACAATAAATGAAAGAACAGTTGTGACATTACCGCTTAAGTTAAAGAACTCAAATATTGGATGAAGAATAATTTCGAAAGTCGGTTCTCCGAGCCATCCGAGTCCTAATGCCGTAATTGTAATTCCGAGCTGACAAGCAGATAAATACTCATCAAGGTTTGAAATTACTTTTTTTGCCCGGATTGCAGATTTATTTCCTTCTGCAACGAGCTGATCAATTTTTGTCGTTCTTACTTTAACTATTGCAAACTCAGTTGCAACGAAAAATGCCGTAGCGGCAATTAAGATAGCAAATGCTATCAACCTAATGGTTAGTTCGATTCCTATGTCTACGTCCAACTATATTCCCTATCTGCGGCGCAAATGAGCGTGGCAAATAAAGAGTACACCTCCTAAAAAAATTTTAATACTACAATCATAAAATATTTGCGTAAAAAAAACAATTTTCCAATTTGAAATTTGAGGAAAAAAATATTGGAGTGAAATTGGAATAGCCATTCGATAATTGAATTTTAATATTGAAGGAATAAATAATTAGTAGATGAGCGTAAATTGATAGAAAATTGAAATTACAATAGATTTATGATACTGTGAAATGGTAGATAATGATAATTTAATAGGCAGGAAAATTAGCAAACGCCAGCAATAATTTCCTGCAGCCAGCTATTAAATTATGATTAACTCGAAACGCGCATAAAAATGGGAGCATCGAAAAATTCGATTGCTCCCATTTCTTTTTATTTATTCATAAACGTGAAAGAGCATTAACTCGTGAATCATTTTCTCAAGCTGTTCTTTCTGTTCTTCAGCAGGGCTTTCCCCAAAGAATTTGATGCTTCCGTCTTTGTAATATTCAGCTACATAACGTTTCTGTTCATAGAAAAAGCGGATGGACCACCCCGGAATTTGACTGTTTTCAAATAATGGCTTATAGCTAAAATGTTGAATCATGAAACTCCCCTCCCATTTTTATCGTACAAGAAAGTAGTACATTGTTGCAATTTTTCTTTTTTGAAATTAATAATAGAACATAGACATGATGAAGAAAGAGTGAGCAAAATGGGAGAATTTATTTCGCTAATATTCCTGCTGGGTGTTGTAGGGGCTGTCGTTGGTGCAGCGACGAACTATATGGCAATCAAAATGCTGTTTAGACCTTATAAGCCAATCTACTTTAAAAAATGGAAGTTGCCATTAACACCGGGTCTGATCCCAAAACGCCGCGAGGATTTGGCTATTCAGTTAGGGAAAACCGTTACAGAATATTTACTGACACCTGAAACAATTAAGAAAAAATTTTTATCAAAGGAAATACGTGAAAATGTATTAACCTTTGCGCAAAATAAAGTGACGCAAGAAATATTTACAAATGAAAAAACGATTAATGACTGGATTCGTTTGGCAGGATTCACACAATTACCGCAAACAGTCGAAGGGAAAGTGGATGAACTTATTCACGTGCAGTTCCATAAAGTAAAAAATACGTTATCTACAAAAGCCATTCGTGAACTATTACCGAATGATTTGGAGCCTGTATTGGACCAGAAAATCGATGAGGCAGTCGTACAGATTTTGCAAAAGGGTGAAGATTATTTTCTGTCGCCGGAAGGTACGATGACAATCAAAAATATGCTGGATGACTTCTTATCGACAAAAGGTTCATTTGGCGGCATGATCCAGATGTTTTTAGGAGACTCCACATCACTCGTTGATAAAGTACAGCGTGAACTTATAAAGTTTTTAAAAGCTCCAGGAACAGCTGCACTTTTAAATCGGATTTTCACAACAGAATGGGAAAAAATTAAAAATCGCCCGGCAATGGACTTTATGAATGATGTAAACTTTGATACGATTGAAATGAGTATCCAAAGCTATGCAAAAAATGCATTGGCATTGGAGGCACGCCTGGATAAAACGATTAATGACTATTGGCCCCAAGGAAAAGACTGGGCTACAAATGATCTGCTCCCTAAAATGATGGATAAAACATTTATTGCAGCAGAAGGAAAAATCGAAGACGTACTGAAGCGACTGAATTTAGCGGAAGTCGTTCGAGAGCAAGTAGATTCTTTCCCTATCGCCAAATTAGAAGAGCTTGTACTAGGTATTATTAGTAAAGAGCTGAAATTAATCACATGGCTGGGCGGCATTATTGGTGGTCTTGTCGGGATCATTCAAGCGTTAATCGTCTTTATGACGAACTAAAAAGAGAAAGTAGGAATATTACATGATTAATATTTATGAAGATATTAATAAACTTGAAGCAACATTCCGCAAGACTGATGAGTTTCAAAATTTAAAGAACGCAGTGGAAACTGTACGTGCAGATGAGGAAGCTAAAGTATTATTCACAAACTTCCGCGATGTTCAATTAAAGATGCAGGACAAACAAAATGCTGGTGAAGAAATTACAGAAGAAGAGTATGTATTTTTACAAAAAACAGCACAGTTAGCTCAGCAAAATCCAAAAATTATTGGTATGCTGGAAGCGGAGATGGCTTTAAGTGCAGTAATTCAAGAAATTAACCGTATTATCACACAGCCAATCCAAGCAATGTACGACGGACTATAAGATTCAGGGGTCACACTATGTGTGGCTCCTTTTTATTTTGAGGATAATGAGGGCAATATCCCAATTAAATTTACTAACAATAAACATGTTTTTTTTCTTCTACCTTAATATTTGTTACAATGAGATAGATTTTTTATTTAATATCATAAGAAGGTAGAGAATAACATGAAAACGATTCATATTAATGAGCAATTCAAAGAAGACTGGACACGTGTTCTTAATCATATAGCCAATTTATTTTACGAGGATTCCGTTATTCAAATCGAGCAGGACGGTTCGGATATGTCGATTGAGTTTAACAAGTCTATCGATGAAAATTTTACGATTTCCACATTTGCCAAGCTTATCGTCGAGGGCCAGGAATATACAAGCGACTATTCGATTAAGTATTCGACAGAAGGAACGGAAAAAGAGCAAAACATCCGCATGAAGCGGGCACTGTCACATGTCATGCTTGATGTACTTGAACAATATTCCGGTATGACTCAGCAGTGGGGGATTTTAACAGGAGTACGTCCGACTAAGCTTTATCATAAATATCGTAAAGAAGGTATGAACGATGAGCAGATTGCCGCTGTACTGAAAGAGGACTACCGTATTTCAGATCAGAAAATCGCATTGATGAAGGCAATTGTTGAGCGCCAACTTACGGTTATTCCGGATTTGGACGAGCTTGGAAAAGAAATTTCTATTTATATTGGGGTTCCGTTTTGCCCGACAATGTGTGCTTATTGTACATTCCCGGCCTATGCGATCCAGTCAAATCGTAAGGCGGGTCGTGTAGAAAAATTTATCGATGGCCTGCATATCGAGTTGCGTGAAATGGGCAAATGGCTGACGGAAAAGAATATGCGCATTACTTCTATTTACTGGGGCGGGGGAACACCGACTTCAATCGAGGCACATGAAATGGATGCATTATATAAAACAATGTTTGATGCTTTCCCGAATCCAGAGTCCATTCGAGAAATTACTGTAGAAGCAGGGCGACCGGATACAATTACACCGGAAAAAATAGAAGTGCTGAAAAAATGGGGCATTGACCGCATTTCTGTAAATCCGCAAAGTTATACACAAGAAACATTGAAAGCAATCGGACGCCACCATACTGTAGAAGAAACGGTCGAGAAGTTTTGGCTATCACGCAATTCCGGTATGAATAATATCAATATGGATTTGATTATCGGCTTGCCCAACGAAGGTATCGAAGAATTCGAGCATTCATTAGCGGAATCGGCAAAAATGCAGCCTGAAAGTTTAACGGTGCATACACTTAGCTTTAAGCGAGCATCAGAAATGACGCGAAACAAAGATAAATATAAAGTAGCGGACCGCGATACAGTAGGGAAAATGATGCAGATGGCAACAGACTGGACAGCTGAAAACGGCTATGTTCCATATTACTTGTACCGCCAGAAAAATATTTTAGGAAACTTGGAAAACGTCGGCTATTGTAAACCGGAAGAAGAATCGATCTACAATATTGTCATTATGGAAGAAGTGCAAACAATTTTAGGTATCGGCTGCGGGGCTTCTTCAAAGTTCGTACATCCAACGACCGGCAAAATTACACAGTTCCATAATCCGAAAGATCCAGCAGCATATATCCTGACATTTGAAGAATCGATCGCCAAGAAAATCGCCATTTTAGATGAGCTTTATTCTTAATCGTTAGTCTTCAAACATCACCAAATAGCACAGCCAAACAATTGGTATGTGCTATTTGACTTTTTTGTGAAGAAGATTTTTATATCAGATTAAATGGACAGGTATGGTCACCCGCATGCGGAAGTAATCGATATATGGCAACATGTAAATAGTGAAATATTAGTACTGCCGAAGCGGGAACGATTGTGATCAAAGCAGATAGGGTAACATATGAAATAGATGCACAGTCAATTAGTCAATGCGAAAGGGGAAGGTGTAAATGAACTACAATAAATACACGCTAGACCGATTTGATGGGGAATACGCGATTTTTTTAAAACGCTCAAACGAAACGGAGCAGCTCCTGATCCATCATGCTGAAATTCCATCAGAGCTAAAAGAAGGCGATATTGTAAGTATTCAGGACGATGGTTTCGACTATAAGATTGAATTATTGAGAGAAGAAACGGCAAACCAAAAACAGCGTGTCAATAATCTGTTGCAGCAATTACGAAATAAAGAATAAAAGTGCTTCTCATTCTAAATTGAAGTTAACCTCGAAAAGTTTGAAAAGTCAAAAAAGTATCGGAAATTTTACGCTTTAGTATGGTAAAATATATGGGTACATATATTAATTTTAGGAGCGTAACAATGGCTATCAAAACAATTATTTTCGATTTGGATGATACATTATTATTCGATCAACTTTCGGTAAAAACGGCATTTGAAAAAACATGTGACTATGCTGCGACTAAGACAAGCGTCAACTCTCAGCAATTGGAAGAGGCGGTTAGATCAGCGGCACGCAGTCTTTATGAAAGTTACCCTACATATGACTACACAGTCTTAATCGGCATTAACCCATTTGAAGGTCTTTGGGGGACGTTTGATGATCCGACACCACAATTTCAGCAGATGAAAGAAATTGTGCCTGCGTATCGGACTGAGGCTTGGACAAAAGGTTTAGCGGCAGTCGGAATTGAAGATGCAGCATTAGGCGCAGAGCTAGGGGAGCGTTTCGTAGAGGAACGTAAAAAAGCACCGTTTTTCTATGACGATACATTTGCGGTATTGGATGAATTAAAAGGGAAATACGAGCTTGTTTTATTAACGAACGGTGCACCGAGCTTACAAAATTTAAAGTTGGAGATTACGCCGGAGATTGTACCTTATTTTGACCATATCATTATTTCAGGTGATTTTGGTAAGGGGAAACCGGATGCTTCTATTTTTGAATTTGTAATGGAAAAAGCACAGGTTACTAAAGATGAAGCGATAATGGTCGGCGATAATTTAATGACCGATATTTTAGGCTCGTCGCGTGTCGGTATGCGCAATGTATGGATTAACCGCGAAAGTAAGCCGCACAATCCGGATATTGTCCCGACATATGAAGTAACTTCGCTTACAGAATTTTTACAGTTAGTGAAAACATTATAAACTAGCGAGGCTGGGACAGAAGTAGAAATTTCATAAACTAAGGAGAAAACCTTATTAAGAAACGGATATTTTATAAAATTGATTGGAATGGAGGGCGACTCCTGCGGGAATAGCGTGACGCCTGAGACTACAGGCTCAGGCCACGCCCGCGGAAAGCGTCCCGGAATGGAAATCAATTTTTACGCTCAGCAAAAAAATGCCATTTTTCTCTAAGAGAAAAATGGCATTTCTGGGTTATGTCCCACCCTCTTTGTATTAAATGAATGAATTTTCTAAAAATTCATGCTATAATAAGTGTATGAAAGGGATGAAAGAGGTTTTTTTATGGTAAATAATAATACTTGTCGCTGTGAAAACTGCGGCCGCACAAACAACTTAGTTCAGATCAATCGGGTTACGATTGACCATCATACAGCATACCTTTGTTTGGCATGTGAACATGTGCTTCATTTACCTGAAAACAAAAAACGATTTTTCAGCCTTGTACGCAGCAAAAACAGAAAACAGGCCAATCCTGAGATGCAAAGAATACACCGTATACTGTCTGCATTTATTGCAGTTGGTGTCTTATTTTTTGTTGCGATTGCAGCATTAGGGGTAGCGCAAAGCACGGAACTTGTCACATTGCCACTTTTTGAAGCTGACTCCATGCTAATAAATGAGCACTTAAGCTTTTTACAATTAAAAGAATATCAATAAGTTAGGGACCTGTTGAAACATTCACCAGGTCCTTTTATTTATTTCCCTAACAGTTCGGAGACGGTCACAAATTCATAGCCTTGTTTTTGGAGTGTAGCGAGAATCTCATCCAATGCATCGGCAGTCGTCTGGTGAATATCATGCATTAATACGATACTGCCATTTTTTGCACCTTCTTTTACTGCAAGTACCGTTTTTTTCGGGTCACGATGCTTCCAGTCAAGTGTATCAATTGTCCACAGCACATTCGGAACATTTAATTGGTCAGTAATCGTTTCGTCATAGCTTCCATATGGCGGGCGGAAGACGGTTGCCCGTTGACCGATAGTCGATTTAATAATTGCATCGGTTGACTGGATTTGCTGCTTCATATCCTCTGGTTGCAATGTTGTCAGTTTTTCATGATTAAATGTATGATTGCCAATTTCATGGCCTGCGTTATAGACCGCTTTTAAAATTTCAGGATGTTCCTTCACCTCTTGCCCCACAACAAAAAATGTTGCCTTTGCATCGTATTTTTCTAATGTTTTTAAAATTTGTTTTGTCACTTTTGGATGGGGTCCATCATCGAAGGTTAAGGCGATTTTCTTATCGGTTGCTGGTTTAGGAGTGACTGGTTTTACCGGTTTTTCTTTTTCGACAGGCGGTGTAATCAGTCCATTGGTCAGCACATAACCTGATAATTTATCCGTTGTGACAAATGCCCAGCCTTTTAAATTTGTGAGCATTGTAACAGGGCTGTTTTTACGTAACACACCGATTTCCTGACTCGAAGAACTAGCGATTTCCCTTACAACTAAATCGGCTGAACTTTTGACTATCATTGCTTTTGAAACAGGTTTTACAAGAGCCTGCTGATTTACAAAGCCCGCAAGCTTTCCGTATTTTACGAAAACAAAGTCGGCTGTTGCAGACCCGTAAAGCTCTACAATTGTATTTAAATGGAGTTTTCCTTTAATTTCGCTCTGTAGATTATTCGTCACACGCACAAGTGGCTCTTCTTTCGCTTGTACGAGCATATATTGAGGGGATGCAGACTTTAAATATTCACTTGGAATATAGCCGATCACCGTTTTGTATTGGATTTCAGTCCATCCGTCCGCTTCTGAAAGTACGATAACGGGCGTTGCTTTTGACAAAATAATCAATTTTTTTTGTAACGTCTCATCGAACACTTCGGTCTCTTTTGTTGTAATTTTAATTTTGGCAGAAGGGGCTGCTGCATGAACACGCTCGTTATTTACTAGAGAAACACCAATGATACAGAAAACAATTAATATGAAATAAAGTATTTTTCTCAACTAAACTCTCCTTTTAGTTAAAAGTGAGCGAATAGAGTGAACTGTTGATGGGAATCGGGTAGGATTCTTCACTTTCGCCAAGTTTTATGTAAGATTTTATCCGATCGAAGTTTCAAATAATAAGAGATAAAATCATCCTTTAAACTTATGTATGCGAATAGAAAATATGTTAAAACAAAAAAACTACTGCTGAATGAAATTTCCGTTCAGCAGTAGCGGGAATAATTAAAGTGTAATGGCTTTTACTTCATCGATATTTTCAAGTTGTGCTACAAAAATTAAATCTTCTGTTGTTACTTCGTTATCAACGACAAGCATCATGACTGCAGAGCCGCCAATTTGATCGCGACCTACTTGCATTGTTGCGATATTAATATCTTTTTCGGCCAACTTAGTAGCAACACGGCCGATTGAACCTGGCTTATCTTGGTTTTTAATGTAAAGCAAGTTGCCGTTTGGAATGACATCAACCACGAAGCCTTCTACTTTAACGATGCGGGCACCAAGACCATTTAATAACGTACCAGCAACTGTATGTGTTTCTGTTTCTGTTACGATTTCAACCGTGATTAAATTTGTGAAGCCTTTAGCAGTTGTTGTTTTATGTTCATTAATTTGAATGCCAATACGCTCAGCCAAGTATCGTGCGTTTACGTCATTTACGTGAGAGCCGTGGTTCGTTGAAAGCAGTCCTTTAATGGCATTTGCCGTTAATGGACGTACATCAAAGTTTGCAACTTCACCAGCATAAGAAATATTTAATTGTTTGATGCTTTCTTCAGTAACTTGGATTAAAAACTTACCAAGCTTTTCAGCTAATGCGAAGAACGGCTCTACTTCAGCAAGCTTTTCTTTCGGAATAGATGGCATGTTTACTGGATTTGTTACAGTACCTGTTTTAAAGAATTTAATAATATCATTTGATACATCGACTGCTACTGATTCTTGTGCTTCTACTGTAGATGCACCTAAGTGAGGTGTTGCAATCACCTGTGGCAAAGTTAATAGTTTATGGTCTGTTGCAGGCTCTTGTACGAATACATCAAGTGCGGCACCTGCTACTTTGCCTTCAACAATCGCGTCGTATAGATCATCTTCGTTAATGATTCCGCCGCGAGCACAGTTGATAATACGTACACCGTCTTTCATAATGGCAAAACGTTCTTTGTTAATGATATTACGTGTTTCAGGTAAAAGTGGTGTATGAACCGTTACAAAGTCTGCTGCTGCACATACTTCGTCGACAGTACCTTTTGTAATACCTAATTCTTTTGCACGTTCTTCAGTTAAAAATGGGTCATAGGCAATTACGTCCATACGTTGACCTTTTGCACGGTAAGCCACTTCGGCACCGATACGGCCCATTCCGATAACACCTAATGTTTTGTTTTTAAGTTCAACCCCAACATAAGACTTACGATCCCATTTTCCATTTTTTAATGTATTGAATGCTTGTGGTATAAAGCGGGCAAGAGATGTCATCATTGCAATTGTATGCTCAGCCGCAGAGTTCGTGTTCCCGTCTGGAGCGTTTACAACAATAATTCCGTGCTCTGTTGCGGCATTTAAATCGATGTTATCAACACCGACACCCGCACGCCCGATTAATTTCAGGTTTTTCGCTGCTTCAATGACTTCGCGTGTAACCGTTGTTTGAGAGCGGACAAGTAATACATCCACATCCGCAATACGAGCGATTAATTGTTCAGGTGCCAGCCCTGTATCAACAATGATATTTAAATCTAATTCTGTTTCTTGACGAAGCGGAAAAATACCGTCATCACTTAATGGATCTGCAATAAATACGTTAATTGTTTTTGTCGCCTTTTCGATTAATTGTGTCGCTGTCATAATAATCTCTCCTTAAAATTCACTATTATTTTTAAAAATCTATACAAAAAAAGCCTTCCGTCCCTTACGAATAACGTAAGGGGCGAAAGGCATTCAATAAACAAATCGCGGTACCACCCTTATTCGTTGCCGACTAATAGAAAAAATAGTCATACAACCTTATCAATATGCGTAACGTGCATGGGACGGAATAACTTACTTGGGGTTTTCGGCTATTCTATTCAAGAGTGGAACGTATTTAGTGTATACACTGGTTCACACCGACCACCAGCTCTCTTTGCTATACAAAACTAAACAGTATGTCTCTATCACAATAGTTTGTCGTTTTTAAATTTGATAACATCATAAACCCGATTGTTCATCTTTGTCAACGAAATTTTCAAAATTAATAAATAATTAGTGAATTAATGAGCTAATATGTGGTTGTTTTACGAACTATATTCAAATTTATTAATATTAATGTTCGTAATTTAGGAAAAGTATGAAAGCGCTAACGATATTGATTTGAAGGGATTTGTTTGAATTTACAGAAAAATTATGATTCAGCGCATTCATCGGAAAATAACGGTTTTACTATTTCGCTAAAATTTTGCCTTAATTTAAATTTTCGGTGCTTTAAAGAAAAATTATTAGAAGGGGAAATAAAAAATAACACGAAATTGTATAACAGGTGCACTGACAAAGGGGGAGTAGAAATGCATTATGATGCAATTGTTATCGGAGCAGGGCTGGCAGGGTTAACTGCAGTTTGTCAGCTTATAGATGCGCAAAAAAAGGTATTGCTTGTTGATCAGGAGCCCGAAAATTCAATCGGGGGTCAGGCATTTTGGTCATTTGGGGGACTATTTTTAGTAGATACTCCTGAACAGAGGAGGTTAGGTATAAAAGACAGTAAGGAGCTCGCATGGCAAGATTGGCGCGGCTCTGCTGGATTCGACCGATTAGAGGATGAGGATTACTGGGCATATGAATGGGCAAAGGCCTATGTAGATTTTGCAGCGGGAGAAAAATATCAATGGCTAAAATTACAGGGCATTCAATTTTTCCCGGTTGTTGGCTGGGCGGAGCGTGGGGGTGCTTTAGCAGGCGGGCATGGGAATTCGGTTCCTCGGTTTCATATCGTTTGGGGTACTGGGCCCGCAATTGTAGAAGCTTTTGCGAGTAAAGTATTACAAGCTTCGGAAAGCGGTCTAATCGATTACTTGCCGCGCCACCAAGTAACGGATTTATTGACGGAGGATGGGGCGGTAACTGGTATTCAAGGTAATATTTTAGAAAACTGTATCATTCGCCGCGGGGAAGAAAGTTCCAGAGAAGTCATTGGCACATTTGAATATACGGCAGATGCAGTCGTAGTGGCTAGTGGTGGAATCGGAGCTAATTTAGAACTTGTCAAAGAAAATTGGCCATCACGACTAGGACTGCCACCAAAAAATATGGTGTCTGGCGTACCTGCATTTGTCGACGGGAAAATGCTCGAAATTACCGAGCGAGCAGGCGGGCGGATCGTCAATCGAGACCGTATGTGGCATTATACGGAAGGCTTAAAAAACTGGGATCCAATATGGAAAAACCATGGAATACGTATATTGCCCGGACCGTCATCGATGTGGTTTGATGCAAGAGGAGACCGATTTAAAGCTCCAAATTTTCCTGGATTTGATACACTCAGCACACTCGAAGCAATCCAAAAAACCGGTTATGATTATTCCTGGTTTATTTTGACGGAAAAAATAATCGAAAAAGAATTTGCATTATCCGGTTCTGAGCAAAATATGGATTTGACAAATAAAAGTATAAAGGACGTGCTGAAGCGTGTTTTACCTGGGCCGCCTAAAGCTGTTCAGGCATTCAAAGAAAACGGAGAAGACTTTGTCATTGCAGATAGTTTAAAAGATTTAGTCGATGGTATGAACAAACTGGCAGGCAATGACATGCTTGATTTTATGCACATTAAAGAGCAAATCTTGGCGCGCGACCGTGAAATCGAAAATCCCTTTTCAAAAGATGCACAAATCAATGCATTGCATGGAGCGAGAAACTATATAGGGGATAAATTGATTCGTGCTGCCTCACCTCATAAAATCTTGGACCCGAAAGCCGGGCCGTTAATTGCGGTACGTTTAAATATCCTTACACGAAAAACGTTAGGAGGATTACAAACCAACTTAAACGGGCAAGTACTAAATGATGAGGGCAACCCTGTTCAAGGCCTCTTTGCAGCAGGGGAAGTCAGTGGCTTTGGCGGGGGCGGCGTACATGGTTACCGTTCATTGGAAGGAACATTTTTAGGCGGTTGCTTATTTACAGGAATGAAGGTCGGTAAATATTTAGGCACTTTAAAGCCTGTACCGAACAAAGCGAAAGCGATAGAAGTATGAAAAATAAAGGAGATATGAAGGCATTTGTCGAAATGAATGATTATTCATAAATAAGGGGTGTATACAATTGAACTTTGAAACAATTAACTTGGAAATTGCGGAGCGAAAAGCAACATTAACATTAAATCGCCCGAATGCTATGAATGCAATGGATTTTACAATGATGCGAGAGCTGGCGGATTGCTTTGAATCGCTACATAATGAAACGGATGTTCAAATTCTTATCATTAGAGGAGAGGGGAGAGTCTTCTCAGCGGGTGGCGATGTTAAAATGATGGTATCATCAGACGACTTTTCTGATTTTGGAACGATTATGGAAGACATTTCACGTTTAGTGAAGGCTTACTATACACTTCCGATGATTACGATTGCACAAATTCATGGTGCTGCAGCTGGTTTAGGCTTCAGCCTGGCACTAGGAAGCGATATCATTGTTGCGGAGCAATCGAGTAAATTAGCGATGAACTTTATTGGAATCGGTTTGGTTCCGGACGGTGCTGGACACTTCTTTATGAAGGAACGTCTAGGGACACCAAAAGCGAAGCAAATGATATGGGAAGGAAAAGTGTTAAACGGGAATGAAGCGTTAGCATTAGGACTCATTGATTATAACGTGGAAGATGGTCAGGCATCTGTAACAGTGGATCAACTTGTAGGTAAGCTGCTGGCATCACCGATTTTGGCGATGATTGAAACAAAGCAGATTTTGCATAATTCGAATTTGCCTCATTTAGAGAAAGTTTTGGAAGGCGAATCTGCAGGGCAAGTGAAAATGCGCCAAACACAGGACCATATAGAAGGAATTCAGGCATTTGTCGGAAAGAGAATGCCGCAATTTGAAGGAAAATAGATACATGTCGGAGGAAGCTAGTGAAACATCGCTGGCTCCTCCTTTTTTATTGGGCTATAAAATATTTACTGTACAACATTACCGAATGCTTATATGATAGGGAAAGACGAAAAATGGAGGTACCTTCATGGACCAAATTTGGCTATCAAATAACCGGCGACAAATTGTGCACAATGTGTATTGTCCCAATATAAATGATGCGATTGCAATTTGCGAAATTGAACTAAAACAGCTAGATCAGGAACAGAGTAATTATTTGGAAGTGCCTTTTGAGCAATATCATGAAATACATGCACATTTTAATAATAGCGATATTATTAAACAAGGTGCTTTCACATATGAGCAAGTCCGTCATATATTAGATGCTGGTAATATCCACAATCTAGTAATTGATGAAAGAGGTTGTATCGATTTTAAGAAAGAAATAATCGGAATGAGTACCGCAATTTCTTTCGCCCAAAGTAAATGGAATGGTGCAGAACGAAGTACCGCAGTTGAAAATGCAGTTCTGACAGGTCTAACAGTAATAGGAGAACCGTTTGCTGAAGAAATAATCGAAAAGCAAATTGATAATCTGAATATTGTGGACCATATTGAGCTGGATGAAGGTATTGCTAGTGCAGTAAAGAAAAACGGTGCAAAGGCAGTAGTGAAGAGGATGGCTAGTACGGCGACGAAAAAGGCGATGTACAGCTCTGTGATCGCTAAAAAAGCCATCACATTACTAAATGCAAATGTTGTAACAGGAGCCATCGTAACAGGTGTCATGTCGAGCGTCGATATTGTCCGTGCGATTAAAAATCAGATGTCCCCGGCACAACTATTTAAAAATATTTCCAAAACAGCTGCAAGTGTTGCAGGGAGTATTATTGGTTTAATCGTTGGCGGAGGAATCGGCTTATCGATTCCGAATGTTAGTACAACGGTCATCAGTTTAATAGGCGGGATCATAGGTCTTATTATAGGGAGTATATTGACGACAACTCTTGTCAAAAAAGTACTTGATCTATTTATAAAAGATGATGCTGTTAAAATGCTGGAAATTTTTAATGAGGAGCTTATCAATTTAGTAGAGCAATATTTATTGAATGAAAAAGAGCTTCAACTAGTGTTAAGCGATTTTAATGAAATGTATAATATGCAGGAAGAGTTTCGGAAGATGTATGCAACAGAGGATCGTGTTGCCTATGCTAGAACTATGATCGAAAAGGAATTGAATCGTATCGTTCGGCTGCGCATGTATTTGCAAGTGCCAACAAATGAAGAACTATATGAGGCAATAAAACGTTTAGTATAAAAAAGAGGTGCCCTGAATTTCAGGGCACCTTCTCATTTACCCCAAATTAACGGGGAGTAATTTAGTATTCTAGATAGCACAGCGGCAGAGGAAGGACCCCCGCCGCACCAATTGAAGTTACGCTTTATGTACGTTTTTAAACGTGGAATAAAATTAATTTACCAGATGAATTTACTAGTCGGTGAGTTTTTTCAGCAATACCTTTTTCTTCGATTTGCTTTTGACCTTCGATTTTTGCTGCGTCATCGTTTGCGAAATTCCACACTTCATCAAATAATGTTTCCCCAGTTTTTTCAAATGCAGTAAAACGATAATTCTCCATTTAAACCACCCTTTATAAGCAAGATAATATAATTATACTAGAAATTTTCCGATAATTCACGAAGCAGCTAACATAATTCAAGAAATATTTGCAGTTTATGAACGGCTCATGAACATTTTAATCCTTCAATATATACCCGAATCTTTATTTTGTTAAACGCTATTTCGCGAAAAAATTTAGCATTCGTTAGCGGGAGTCGCAATTGATAGTCTTTTAAACGGTAAATATCGCATATACATGTTACAATAAATTGTAATAGAGTTATAAAGGGGCGATTACTTGTGAATGGAATTACAAAACTCCAACCTGGTGAACAAGTGGACCAATATTTATTGATTAAAGAAGCAAAAAAAGGTGTAACGACTGTCGGCAAGCCTTTTATGTCACTAATTTTACAGGATCGTAGCGGCGATATTGAAGCCAAGCTATGGGATACAAACGAGGAACATGAAAATTTATACCGTGCACAGGTAATTGTAAAAGTTGGGGGAGAGATTCACGACTACCGTGGAAAAAACCAACTGCGTGTGAAGCAAATCCGACCTGCACGTGAAGAGGAAGGCGTTCAAATCAGCGATCTTTTACCGACGTCTGCGGTACCAAAGGAAGAGTTATTTGAACAGCTGACACAGTACTTCTTTCAAATTCAAAATCCGAATATATCGCGTATTACACGCAATCTTACAAAAAAATATCAAGACCAAATACTGATTTACCCTGCAGCAACCAAAAATCACCACGACTATGCATCAGGCTTACTTGACCATGTTGTATCAATGCTTAAATTAAGTGAGGCGATTTGTGATCTATATCCTACATTAAACCGTGATTTACTGTATGCTGGGGTTATTTTACATGATATCGGTAAGGTCATTGAGCTGAGTGGTCCAGTAGGTACAATGTATACGGTGGAAGGCAACCTGCTTGGTCATATATCCATTATGGTCAATGAAATTGGTCAAGCTGCCAATGAGCTGAAAATCGAAGGAGAAGAAGTGATGCTGCTTAAGCATCTAGTATTGTCACATCACGGTAAAGAAGAGTGGGGCAGCCCGAAAAAACCTATGATTCAAGAAGCGGAAATTTTACATTATATTGATAATATTGATGCGAAGATGAATATGCTGACTCGTGCCCTTGATAAAACAAAACCTGGTGAATTTACAGAGCGTCTATTCCCGTTAGATAACCGCTCATTCTACAAGCCGACGATTTAAGGTGCCTCGGTTCCATCCTGTGGCTCACGTTTTGTGACCAACAGGTATTTTGACCCCGGTCCGAAGAAAAGCATCCTCCGTAACGGAGAACAACATCTACAAGACAGATATAAAAACAAGGCCGTTCAATTTTACTCAGAGTAAATTTGAACGGCCTTTAATTATGGGGAGGATTATTTTGGCTTTAATTGTTATTGATTATCCTGCTGAAATTTTACCATGAAATCAGCTAGGGCTTTACATGTTTCAAGTGGGACCGCATTGTAAGTAGAAGCGCGGCAGCCTCCTACAGAGCGGTGACCATTCAAACCGACAAACCCGGCTGTTTTTGCTTCAGCAAGGAATTTCTTCTCCAGCTCTTCATCTGCTACACGGAACGTAATGTTCATCAATGAACGAGAATCTTCAGTTGCATGCCCGTAATAGAAACCATTGGAATTGTCGATCACATCATAAATATACTTCGCCTTTTCTTCATTACGCTGCTCGATTGCTTCTAAGCCACCTTCAGCTTTCACCCATTTCAATACTTCACCTAACATATAAATTCCGAAAGTAGGAGGGGTATTGTACAGCGAGTTATTTTTAGAATGTGTTGCGTATTTCAACATTGTCGGGATATTTGAATTTGCTTTTTCAAGAAACTCTTTGCGGATGATGACTACCGTTACACCTGAAGGTCCTAGGTTTTTCTGTGCACCCGCATAAATCATGGCAAAATTTGATACATCAATTTTCTTCGATAAAATATCAGAAGACATGTCTGCAATTAATGGAAGATCCCCAGTAGTCGGGAACGTTTTCCATTGAGTACCAAAAATTGTATTGTTCGATGTTAAGTGAAGGTATGCAGCCTCTTCATCGATTTGGATCTCCGATAGAGCCGGGATATTTTTGTAGTTATTGCTTTTTGAGCTTGCTGCCTCTACAGGTGTCCCGAATAACTTCGCTTCTGCAAAGGCTTTTTCTGACCATGCCCCTGTTTGGATATAACTTGCCTTCTGTCCTTCTTTTACGAAGTTCATTGGAATCATTGAAAATTGTAGGCTTGCTCCGCCTTGTAAAAATAGTACTTCATAGTTTTCAGGGATATCATATAACTCGCGTAAATTTGCTATCGCTTCATTATGTACTCCTTCAAATTCAGCACTACGGTGACTTAATTCCATTACAGACATACCAGTACCTTTAAAATCTACTAGTTCTGCCTGTGCTTTTTGTAAAACTTCCAATGGTAATGCTGATGGGCCAGCATTAAAGTTAAATGCGCGTTTTGTCGTTACTGTCAATGCAATCACTCCTGAATTTTAATATTAGAATATATAAATTGATAATATACCCTTTCGGAACAAATATGTGAAAATTCTTGAAATTATTTTTCTAATAAACATAAAAGAGAAGAACCTATAGAAAATTTATAGATTTTTGTCACTAAGGAAATAGGAATGTTCGTGTTTAGAGCCATTTACTTGTATAACCTTGTTTAAAATAAGGATCTGTGCGAGTATAGAGGGGATGATAGACAGGGGGTATATAAAAATGGAACAATTACCGAAATGCCCGGAATGCGGGTCTGAGTATACGTATGAAGATGGTCAGAATTATGTGTGCCCGGAATGTGCACATGAATGGTCTCAAACGGAGGAAACAGTGGAAGAAGGATTAGTCGTGCGCGATGCAAACGGCAATCTGCTAGCTGATGGGGATACCGTAACAGTTGTTAAGGATTTAAAAGTAAAGGGAAGCTCCTCTACATTAAAAATCGGAACACGTGTTAAAAACATTCGACTTGTAGAAGGCGACCACAATATTGATTGTAAAATTGACGGTTTCGGTGCAATGAAGCTGAAATCGGAATTCGTAAAGAAAAACTAAAAAATGCGAGGCCCATTTGTGGGTCTCGCATTTTGTCCCGTATTAACAAGTAGTAAATCTCGCGCCTCTAAACTTAAGCAAGGCGAAAATGTCAGGCAGGAGATCGACTCCCCGTAAAAGCCCGATTGGATCAACTAACAAATCCGTGGGGATGAAGAACCCCACGGATTGAATTTTCACTTTATATATCAACGATTATTCAGCTTTAATGCCTGAAAATGCGTCTTTTAAATCTTTGTCTTTTACTTTTACATCGGCTTCTTTAATTAACTCTGCCATTTTTGTGTTCCAATCAGCTTTTGTAGCTGCAATTGATTCACGGATTTCTTCTTTTTTGTCTTCAAGTTTACCGTAATCTTTAACATCACGTTTCTCAGTCACTTGAATGATGTGGAAACCGTGCTCAGATTGTACAGGCTCACTGATTTCATCGATTTCCAATGCATATGCAGCATCGTTGAATTCAGGCACCATTGTCCCAACTGTAAACCAACCTAAATCTCCGCCTTGTGCACCAGAACCTGGGTCAGTTGAGAATTCTTTTGCTAATTTCGCAAAATCTTCACCGGCATCTAATTTAGCTTTGATTTCTTTTGCAGTCTCTTCATCTTCCACTAAAATGTGACGAGCGTTTAATTCTTGAGATGCTTGGTTATAGTACTTTTCGATTTCCTCGTCTGTTACTTCAACATCTTTTAATGCTTTTTCTTGTAACAATGTGAATCGAATATTTGTTTTTAACGTTTCTTCCGTTAAATTGCTTTGTGCTAAAACAGCTTCATAGCTTTCACCATACTGCTCTTTTACACCTTTTAATTCTTCTTCGATTTCCTCATCTGTTACTTTATATTTATCGTTTAAAATCTGTTCAACTACTACTTGTTGCAGTAATTGATCACCAGCGATGTCCTTCATTGAATTATAAAATTCTTCTTGAGTGATATCGCCAACGCTTGTTGATACTACAACTTCATCGCCTGGATTACTGCATGCAGCTAAACCGATTGAAGCAGCAACTGTTAATGCAAAAATGGTCTTTTTCATTTGAATACGCTCCTAACTTAACTTTAATGCAATTGTAACTATAACATAAACGATTTAAAAACAAAATGGTTGCATGTGTATAGTGCCTAAGTTTTGTAACAACAGGCGCATACGATATTGAGAGAAAGAGAGAAGGGAGGTGGCAATATGGGTGGCGGAGGTTACAATGGCGGCGGCTACGGCTCTGGCTTTGCTCTATTAGTTGTATTGTTTATCTTATTGATTATTGTTGGTGCAGCTTTCATCTACTAAGAAAGCAAGGTGTGTTAAAAGTCTTTACGGCTTTTAACACACCTTTTCCAATTATTGAAGTATGGATAAAAATCTATTTACATAAAAAATTTTTTAAACGGCTAGCAGTACTTCGACATACATGCTCACAAGTAAAATCGTAATTAGTACATTAATCGTACGGAAAATTTTTGGTTGTTTTTCTTCTGGAATTTCACGTCGACTGCATAATGCGGCAGTCATTCGATTTATTTGGAATAAGTATATTACTGAGAATAAGATTACAATAAGTAGTAACAAATTTATTCCTCCCCTCTAAAGCATCATTAAAACCTAAATATCAATAGGAACTAAAATTTCATAACCTCTTGGTGTTTCTTCAATTATAGCATTGTTTGGTGCATACATTAAATTTTTCACATATAAAAAATCCATTAGACAAATACAAGAGTGAAAAGCGAGCAAACCACTAAAATAATGCGCATATTCAGGGAAATAAATGCCCCCGGCAATCAATGCTGAATTAATAACAATAAAAGGTGTCACAAGTGCGAAAATATAAGATTTTTTCGGAATACCGTTTTGCAGGCGCATCCGGACAACTGGCATGAAATGTTGAATCTTAAAACGAATGACCAGTGATTTTCTATGCTGAAGCAGAGCGAAATAATGTAATAATTTGTGCATAGGATAAATAAAAGGTATTACTAATAAAACTAACCATAAATGGCGATCGATATGCTTACCGTTAAAATTAAAACTAAATGCAATATATGAAAAGCAAAATACAAGGACGAAAAGAGTAATTGCCAATAGTACAAGTCTTCCCGTACCGTATTCGCGCTCAATGTTGATCGTTTTCCAACAATGCATGTGAGCCCTCCTAAAACATTATGGAAAAGGATGTATTATGCTTTTCCATTAACGAAACAATATTAAACATAAAACTAACTATAATCAATAAAAAAAGAAATGTCATCAATTAAAATTGGCGACATTTCTTCTACAAATTTTATGAAGTTGTTGTGATTGATGGCTTTCCCTTGTCATCAATTGTTTCTTTGAAGTTAAAGAATGAACGTTCGAATATTTCGATGAAATCATCCCCGTAAATATTTCGTATAACGGCCATTACATCTAAAAACTCAGGGAATCTACCGTATAGTTCTTTTAATGGCAATGCACCTGTTAAAATCGTATGTTCTGTATCGTGATAATGATCATACATACGTAAAATGAGTTCTGCGCCTTTATCAGTTAACTCCACATATGTATTACGTTTGTCTTCATCACGTTTTGAGAAAGTAAGTAATCCACGTTCTTCTAATTTTTTTGAAAAGTTGAAAGCGGTAGATACATGCATGACACCAAATTTAGCTACATCTGAAATGGAAGCACCTTTCAAATGATATGAAATCCATAAAATATGATGTTCATTAATATTTAAATCAAAAGGTTTAATCCATGTTTGCCAATCTTTTTCGATAGCTTTCCATAGTGCTTTCGAAAGTTGTGCGACTCTTTGGCTAAATAACATAGCCTCTCTTTGCGAGTATAAATCTTCTGTCAAAGCAATCACCTTCTTCTTTCATTTAACATTTTAAAATTATTATAGCAATAAAAGAAAAGAGTTTAAAGTTAGAAAAATGGAATAATTCAACATTGGTTGATTTATGCTATAAAAAGATAAATTTGGGATTGAATTGACTGTTTTTGTTATTTTTTATGATTCTAAAGTTATAGTGATGAATTTGTATTCATTACTCGTTATTTCTAGTTGAAGGGATATTTTTCTCGATTTCACTTATAGAATTCTGTAATTTCTCTATTTCTTGTTTTAAGTTTATTGCTTCCGGTTCTATCTGAGTTTTGAAATTTGCGAAATTATCCTTTAATTCATTTACTATACTAGGCATACTATTTTGGACTTCTGCCTTTAAAGTTGTGATCGATTGCTTTACATTATTTAGTTCGTATTGAACATCTTGAAGTTTGGATTTGACGTTTTTCGTATTTTCCAACAGGTTTTGTCGTAAAGCCGTCCCGGATTGTGGTGCTGTAAATAAAATGACAGCTGCACCGCTAACGATACCTGTTGTAATACCTAGTAAAAATGATTTTGCTTTCATATTGTTAACCTCGCTTTATTTATATTTGTTATCCAAATCTTTTTCCAAATCCATCTTCCGATAAACATTGGAAAGATTGTGGGAAAATGTACTAAAAGAAAAACCAGCATTTTCACTTATGAAAAAGATGCTGGCCATCGTCTCCTCATACAATTATGTAGACATAACTGAGTGGAGCAATTATAAGTGTGATTTAATTTCCTCAGAAAGTGTTGAAAGCACATCTGGCGGGAATTCCTGTGAACGACCATTCCAGTTGACCACTAATCCATCTTTTTCGTCATAGCGCGGAACGAGATGCAGGTGGTAATGGAAAACGGTTTGACCTGCTTCAGCACCATTATTATTAATCGTATTCATACCAGCCGGGTTAAAAGCAGCTTTAATGGCATTAGCAACTTTTGGGGCAGCGGCATATAAATTACGTGCCACATCTTCAGACATTTCAAATAGATCTTTACAATGTGTTTTCGGAATTAATAGTGTATGACCCTTTGTCAACGGGGCAATGTCCATGAAGGCAAAAGTATGCTCATCCTCATAAACCTTAATACTTGGAATTTCACCGGCAATTATTTTGCAAAATAAGCAATCACTCATCTTATTTATCGCTCCTTTTTTATTTTTGATTTTCACCATAAGAAGTTAGAAAATAATGTTATTGTAAGTTGAAAGGTATACAGTGGGTCAGAATCCGTCGGAAAGTGTGCGCCAGCAATGAACATCAACTGTACAACCCCAATTTATGGTGAACATACTATTATTTTTCTTTATTCTATCATAGATTATTTGGAAAACTACTTTCTTATATGAAAGAATTACTTTTAAACCCGTGTTAACGGGTCCTTGAAAGCGTGGCGGCGGAGTCAGCATTTCCCGTAAAAAATCCCGGCTGAATGAAGTTTCACATTATGTTCTTTGAATTGAGTGTTGCATTCAGTGTTCAATTTTATTCGCTTTTGATAAACTAAATTTTAGAAAAGAGGAGTGACGACTGTGACAATTTTACAACTGCAAAATGTAACAGGTGGTTATACGAGAAAACCTGTGATTCAAGATCTATCATTTGAAATTAACAAAGGAGAGCTCGTTGGATTAATCGGCTTAAACGGTGCGGGGAAAAGTACGACGATCAAGCATATTATTGGCACGCTCTTACCACGCTCTGGTGAAATCCGTTTAAACGGTGTGACGTTAAAAGAGAATTTGGACAAGTACCGGTCAAGCTTCTCTTATATTCCGGAAACACCCGTACTATATGAAGAATTAACATTAAAAGAACATTTACAATTAACGGCAATGGCATATGGTTTAGATGAAAAAACATTGAATGAGCGTTCTGAAGTTTTATTGAAGGAATTCCGTATGGAGAAGCGATTAAATTGGTTTCCGTCGCACTTTTCAAAGGGAATGCGCCAGAAGGTAATGATTATGTGCGCATTTCTAGTCGATCCAACTCTGTATATTATCGATGAGCCGTTTGTCGGTTTAGACCCGCTCGGCATCCAGTCATTGCTTGACCAAATGGACGATAAAAAACGTGCAGGTGCATCGATTTTAATGTCGACACATATTTTATCGACTGCAGAAAAACATTGTGACCGCATCATCTTACTTCATGAAGGACGTGTTCGTGCACAAGGAACAATGAATGATTTGCGCAAAGCGTTCAATATGCCGACTGCGACACTGGATGATTTGTATATTGCAATGACAAAGGAGCAGGACAATGAACAGCATGCATAGTGTATGGGCTAAGCGCTTCGAGCATTACATCGGCGAAGTGATGAAGTATATGCGCTTCGTCTTTACAGGGCATATTGCGATTGTCCTTGTCTTTATCGCAGGGGCAGGGGGATATCAGTATAGTGAATGGCTGAAGGTCGTGCAGCCTGATTTTCCGGCAGAATGGCTCATTGCCCTTGTGATCGGGTTCTTAGTTGCATTAAGTAGACCTGTCACATTGCTGAAAGAACCCGATCAAGTATACTTATTGCCGCTAGAAAGCCAAATGCCGAACTATTTCAAAAAGGCGATGAACTGGACGTTTTGGTCACAGCTATTGTTGCCGGTCGTTCTGTATATTATAACGATTCCGTTATTGAAAGAAGTTACGACACTTAGCGTAGCTGAAATTTGGCTGACAGCTCTATTTATCGCGGTGCTGAAATTTATTAATGTGCGCGCCGAATTCAATTACCGTTATGCGAATCGTGGGAATGCCGTACTAATGGACCGTTTCGTACGGGCAACCGTGTCGATTATCGGAATTCAAATGACATTGGCAGACGGTTTGATTGGCGTCGTATTTCTCGTTATGATGGCTTATTATACAGTTACATTGAAGAAAAAAGTACAGGATAATCCAGTACCTTACGAACATTTCATTAAGCTCGAGCAAAACCGAATGATGCGTTTTTACCGCTTTGCCAACTACTTCACAGACGTTCCGCATTTAAAGGGCTCTGTAAAACGTCGTGCTTGGTTGGATATTGCGTATAAAGCGATCAGCTATAAAAAGGAAAACACGCAAGCCTATTTAATTTACCGTACGTTTATCCGTACAGACGACCATTTTTATTTATGGGTGCGGTTAACAGCAATTTCAGCTGTTGTAGCCATGTTTATTACAATTCCGTTTGTAACTTGGATTGTTGTCGGTGCTCTGGCATTTGCGACAACGCTTCAGCTTAAGTATGCACTTATGTCAGCAGGGGATTTCCGAATGGACATGCTTTACCCGATTCCCCGTGATACGAGAAAGCAGGCTGTTGCAAAACTGCTTCGTCAATTGAGCATTGTACAGGCTATTATTGTGACACTGTGTGCAGTAATGCAGCCACAGTTTTATTTCATTCCGATTGTCATTATTGCAGTCAGTGAATTGACGATGAGAATGTCAAAATAAAAAATCGCTAACCCTACGTATGAGTTAAGTAGAGGTTAGCGATTTTTTTATTAACCAAGTTAATTTACAATAGAAATCCGCCAATTAATAATCCGGCGGCGATTACTATAATAGAAGGAACTTTGAATTTTTCCAGAGCAATATAGCTGCCGACAATCATTAAAATCGTTGGAATTAATTTATTTGATTCATAGGAAGACTTGGCGAAATCGAATGTTAATGTAATTAATAATACGGCAATTGCAGGTAATACAAAGCTTGATAACCGCATTACTTTAGGCGAATCTCTATATTTTTGTAGAAGATTCAAAAGTGTGATCATCAAAATCAGGGTAGGGGCTACTGTCGCAAATAACGCTATAATACTCCCTAAAATACCACCAACTTCAAAGCCGATATAACCCGCCATCTTCGTTGCGATAGGACCGGGCAGTGAATTTGCCAAAGCAAGAAACTCACTGAATTCACTTTGCGTCATCCACTCATACCTGTCTACCACTTCATGTTCAATTAACGGGATTGAAGCAGGCCCGCCTCCGTATGCCAAAAGGTTCGGTATTAAAAATGCAATAAAAAGCTCCCAAAATATCATTGTTCTTTTCCTCCTTTATTGGGCAATGCCAGCGCCAATATTAAGAGGGAACCGATGATAATCCCAGGGTGGAGATCGAATACAACAATCGTTATAAAACTGAATACGAAAATAATTGCGCTGATTTTTAGACCTAAAGCTTTATGCGATTTCTTTAAAAAGTCAAATGCATAAATCCCCATCATCACTGTCACAATGGGTATGACACCTTTAGACATGTTGTTGATAAAGTCAGAGTTACTGAATTGGTTTAATGAATTTAATAATAAAATAATTAAAAGTACAGTAGGCATAACCGAAGCAAACAGAGCGTTAATTAATCCGAGAAAACCGCCTATACGGTAACCAATGTAGCCTGCCATCTTTGTCGCAATTGGACCAGGCAATGTGTTTCCAATCGATAACACATCAGAAAAATCATCATCTGTCATAAGTTTATATTTTTCAACCACTTCTTTATGAAGCAATGGAATGATTGTCGGACCTCCCCCGAATCCAAGAATTCCTGAAACAAAGAAAGCTTTAAACAACTGAATTTGTATTTTCACATAATAACCGCCTTTTGTTTAGTGAGAAGCAGAATAGTTCGGAAAACGAAAGATTTTCTAAATATGTATTATTTTATATAAAAATGCTACGAAACACAATCGTAGCATTTTTGATAAAAGCATTATTCTTTTGAAGCTGCACTATATGTCGTAATATAGGATGATGAGTTAAACATCGACTGTAACACTTGTGTCGTGCCTTCAAAGATAGGGGCAAATGAAGTCTTATACTCATTGCTGCCTTTCCAAACTTCATAAGAAGCAGGCCCGCCCCATTGAATAATAAATAAATAGGTTTCTGCTTTAATCGGACGCAGTAAACGATAGGCAATTACAGCGTCATTGGAGTTCAAAGCAGGGATGACATCGAGAGCTTTTTTCTCGAAAACCGGGCGCTCATCTGACATAATGGGCATATTGAAAAAAGTATAATAGCCCTTTTGTGTAAACTGTCCATCTTGAGCAATGACTTCAAACTTGCGGGGTACTGCGAAAATAGATTTGTTCTCTGTTTCATGCAACACCACTGAATTACCATTTCCGTGTAATAAAATTAAAGGGTGCTGTGGATTTTTTGCAATTAAATTTTCCATATAGTCAGGTGTTCCTGAAGTTACATAAAAATTCATATGACTGACCTCCTTTACACTATTATTTCCATTTATAAAGATGTTCAAGCCATTTGTCAAAAAGTTCTGTAGCAGAAGAGACAAATTTATGACATTTATTCAAGAAATCTATACAAATATTTATGAAAAGTTTATAGTCGATGATGGATATCAATGACGTTTTTGAGGTATAGAACAAAAAAGAATTTACTTTAAGGGGTAGAAATCAAAAATGATGAAATTTAATGACACATTATTACGTGCTGCTCGCGGTGAGCAAGTAGAACATACACCAGTTTGGTTTATGCGCCAGGCAGGCCGTTCACAGCCAGAATATCGTGAAATAAAAGAAAAATATTCATTAGAAGAGATTACAATGCAGCCGGAGTTATGTGCTTATGTAACGCATTTACCTGTTGAGCAATACAATGTAGATGCAGCGATTCTTTATAAAGATATCGTTACCCCTTTACCAGGAATGGGAATTGATGTAAAAATAAAGGCAGGGATTGGTCCGGTTATTTCAAATCCGATCCGTTCAGCTGCTGATGTGGAAAACTTACGTGAGTTCAATGCACAGGAGCATACACCTTACGTGCTAGAGACAATTAAAATGTTAACAACAGAACAGCTAAATGTTCCGTTAATCGGTTTTGGCGGTGCGCCGTTTACGCTTGCGAGCTATATGATTGAAGGCGGCCCAAGCAAAAACTACGCTAAAACTAAATCATTCATGGTTTCGCAGCCAAAAGCATGGTTTGCTTTAATGGAAAAACTGGCTGATATGATTATTGTGGATATTACAGCACAAGTAGAAGCCGGTGCAAAAGCAATCCAAATTTTCGATTCTTGGGTTGGAGCATTGAATGTTGAAGATTACCGTATTTTTATCAAACCGACGATGACACGCATTTTTGCTGAATTGCGCGCATTGAATGTGCCGCTAATCCAGTTTGGTGTAGGTGCATCGCATTTAATAAATGAATGGCATGACCTGCCAGTCGATGTAGTAGGGTTGGACTGGCGTTTACCGATTCGTGAAGCAGAAGCACGCGGCGTAACAAAAGCGGTACAAGGGAACTTGGATCCTACATTATTACTGGCAGACTGGAACGTAATCGAAGCACGAGCGAAAGATATTGTCGATCAAGGTTTAGCGCATACAGGCGGACATATTTTCAACTTAGGCCACGGCGTCTTCCCGGAAGTAGATCCAGCTGTATTAAAACGACTAACTACATTTGTACACGAATACAGCCGCGAACAAATCGCAAAACGTTCATAATACAAATACTAATATAAATATGATTATTCACCGGTGAAGGTGAGAAAACTAGATAGATGAAGGTTGACTGGAGAGCACCCAAAAAACAACAAGTTAATGGGATGAAAAACCTTTAATAACTAATTAAAAAAGAAACGTGTTAAAAAACATGCAGAGGTGAACTTACATGAAAGAAGTACGCGGTTTATTAGTAATGGCTTATGGTACGCCATATAAAGAAGAAGATATTGAACGTTATTACACACATATTCGTCATGGCCGTAAACCAAGCCAGGAACATTTGGACGATTTAACTGAACGTTACCGTGCAATCGGCGGTATTTCTCCGCTTGCGAAAATGACGGAAGCACAAGCCCATGCATTATGTGCGCGTTTAAACGAAGTGCAGGACGAAGTGGAATATAAAGTATTTATCGGCTTAAAGCATATTGAACCATTCGTTGAAGATGCAGTAGAAGCAATGGTGAAAGAAGGTATTACTGAAGCGGTATCGATCGTTTTAGCACCACACTTCTCAACTTTCTCAATTAAATCGTACAATGGACGAGCGAAAGAAGCAGCTGAAAAGTTAGGTGGTACGTTAAATATCACTTCTGTTGAAGCATGGTATGACGAACCGAAATTTATTGAATTCTGGAAAGATGCCGTGAATGGCGAGCTGGCAAAAATGACAGAAGAAGAGCGCGCAAATGCTTGCTTAATCGTATCAAACCACTCATTGCCGGAAAAAATTAAACTTGCAGGCGATCCGTATGAAGAACAGTTAGTTGAAACAGCACGTTTAATTGAAGAGGCTTCTGATATTGTAAACGTTGAAGTAGGCTGGCAGTCAGCTGGACAAACACCCGAGCCATGGCTAGGACCGGATGTACAGGATTTAACAAAGGAATTATTTGAGCAAAAAGGTTATAAAGCATTCATCTATACACCAGTAGGATTTGTAACGGAGCATTTAGAAGTGCTCTATGATAATGATATTGAGTGTAAAGTTGTATGTGACGAAATCGGTGCAAGCTATTATCGCCCGACAATGCCAAATACACATCCTTTATTCATTGATGCAATGGTAGATGCTATCAATAAAAAATTAGCGGAATAGTAGAGAGTGATGATGAGGGTGACTTTAAAAAGGAAGAAGGTTGTTATCGTTGGCGGTGGGATCACTGGTTTAACGACGGCATACTATTTACAGCAAAAAACGAAGGCGCATAATTTACCGATAGATATCGTGTTGATCGAAGCGTCACTACGTTTAGGTGGTAAAATCCATACTGTACGTCAAAATGGATATATTATCGAACGTGGGCCTGAATCGTTTTTTGATACAGGTAGCAGTGTCCGAAAGTTGGCACGTGATTTAAATATCGAACATGAGATGATTCAAAATAATTATGGTCGAACATTTATCGCAGTTGGTAGCAAGTTACACCAAATTCCGAGTAATATTCTGCTCGGAGGGTCACCTAAAATCCTCCCGTTTATGACATCGAATGTTCTATCTTTAATGGGGAAATTCCGTGCAGCAGGAGATTTGTTGTTGCCGAAATTACCGCATGCTGCAGACGAACCGATTAGTGAATTTTTCAATCGGCGCTTTGGTAAAGAAGTGGTCGAAAATTTAGTTGAACCGGTGTTGGCGGGTACTTTTGCAGGTGATGTCGACCATCTTAGCATGCAATCGATGTTCCCGCAGTTTTATCAGTTGGAAAAAGAATATCGCAGCCTATTGCTCGGTATGAAAAAAACCGGAAAAGGTATTTACGCACTCGTGGATACTCCAGGTGAACTACATTACGAATCATTTGAAAATGGATTGGAATCCTTAATTGAATCATTGGAAAATGCTTTAACCGATGTAACGATTTTAAAAGGATTGAAAGTGAATTCCATTGAAAAAAATAATGATGATACCCATCTTGTAGAATTGAATGATGGGACGTCGATTCAAGCAGATAAAATCGTCGTGACGACATCGTTTAATGTAACGAAAAAAATCTTCCCGGACTCAACGACAATGTTGAAAGTTCCGGATATGAATTATGCCACAATTGCCACCGTTACGATGGCATTTGAAAAAGGTTCAATGCAGAAATATGAAGATGCACTTAACTTCTTCGTTTCACGCAATAGTCATTTTGCAATTACAAGCTGTACGTGGAGTCACCGGAAATGGGATAATGTGTCACCGGATGGCCAGGAACTACTTAGAGTGTACATTGGCCGTGTAGGGGACGAATCGATTGTAGAGCTGCCCGACAGTGAAATTGAAAAAATTGTATTGCAAGATTTAGAGCGGGCAGTGGGATTGAATGCCCAGCCGCTACTGACAACAGTAGCCCGCTGGAAAGAAGCAATGCCTCAATATACAATTGGTCATGAATTGCGCATGTCTACTATGAAAGAACAATTTTATCAAGAGTTTCCGAATGTCTTATTAACAGGAAGCTCCTATGAGGGAATTAGTATTCCGGACTGTGTATTGCAAGGGAGAAATACTGCCGAGCAATTACTCAGCCAGTTTGCCGAGTCAAAAGTAGCAATGTAATAATTCAATAGACTAATTGAACAGAATGCTGTATTAAAGGTGAACCGCTTTTAGTGCAGCATTTTTATTTGGATAATTTTTCAATGGTTCACAAATTTATCTTAATTATCCTATGCATCTGTACGTATTTTTTAGTACGCTAGTAAGGATGGGGAAAGATTGCATTAAAATACATAATAGTTAACAAGGATGGGAGATTTAATGATGAAAAAATGGTTTTACAGTTTAGTAGCAGTCCCTTTTTTATTGGCAGCATGTGGCGATGACCCCGAAGTGGAAACACTTGATACTGCCGAGGTGCCGGCAATCGTCGAAGTAGATATTCAAACAGCAGAACAGTTAAACGTAGGGGAAACGATACAGCTATCGGCACGTGTTACTCAAGAAGAAGAAGCGGTAAATGATGCGAAAGAAGTGAAGTTTGAAGTATGGGAATCAGGACTTCGTGATGAAGGGGAGATGTTGGACGGAGAACTGACAGAAGACGGAATCTATGTCGCTGACTATACATTTGACCATGATGGCGTATATTATATGTTTGCCCATACGACGGCGCGCGGAATGCACGTGATGCCAAAGCAGGAACTGATCGTCGGCAACCCTGATATGAGCAAAGTGCTGGAAGATACAAGCTCTAATTCGATGGAACATGACGAAGAAAATAAAGAAGAAGATCATAACCATTAAATATTGCAATATGAGAAGAACGGTGTATAATAGTGACTGGATGACCGAAGTGGTCTTTTGGTCACTTTTTTTGAGGAGGTGGATTTATGGATCGTCGACATGAAATTTTAATAGCTGCAACAAAATCCTTTACATTATTTGGCTATAAAGCAACAACGATTGAACAAGTTGCAAAAATTGCAAATGTAGGAAAAGGGACTATTTATACTTTTTTTAAAAATAAAGAAGAGCTGTTTCAGGAAGTTGTATTCCATTTAATCGGTGAAATGAAACGCGAAACAGATCAGCTAATCGATGTAAATGCGAGCTTTATGCAAAATGCCCATACAGCATTAATGAAAATGCTGCAGTTCCGTGAACGTCATTTACTGTTTGCCAAACTAATAGATGAGGAAAGAGCACTGGGCACTCCTGAAGTACAGCAAATGCTGTTGAAAATCGAGTCGGAAATCATTTCATACGTCTCGATGCGCATTCGTAACGGCATTGCAAAGGGTGAGGTCATTGAATGTAATCCTGAGCATGTAGCCTTTTTATTGTTTAAATCGTATTTGGCTTTTATTGTAGACTGGCAGTTGACACATAATGAACCACTCAACGAACAAGAAATTCTGACATTATTCAGCGAAACCATTTTCCGTGGTTTGGCAAAGAAAAAGTAGTAGTCACTTCCTGGTGAAGTGGTTTCTTTTTACCATGAAATGACCAATTGACGATATTGGTCATATAGTTTTAAAGGAGGAAATTAGTGTGATAAAAGCAGAATGGCTGAAGATTTTTAAAACAAAAAAAATGCTTATTTCAGTTATTGCCGTTCTTTTTGTTCCTGTTATGTACAGCGGGATGTTCTTATGGGCATTTTGGGATCCATATGCCAATTTAAAGAGCTTGCCGGTTGCCGTTGTCAATGAAGACAAAGGGGCTATGATGGATGACGAAACAATGGAGCTCGGTCAGACATTGGTCGATAAGCTGATAGATAGCGAGCAATTCCAGTTTGAGGAAGTTGATGCAAAGGAAGCGGACCAAAAATTATTGGATCAAAAGTATTATATCTTAATTAAAATTCCGGAAAACTTTTCTGAGCATGCAACTACATTATTAGATGACGAACCACAAAAGTTGGTTATTGATTATATTCCAAATGAAGGCTTCAACTTTTTAGGCGCACAAATTGGTGAAACTGCAATGGATCGCATTAAAGCAGAAGTAAATACACAGGTTTCAGCAACATATGCCGAAAAATTATTTGATTCCATTACACAACTTGGTGACGGTTTTGCCGAGGCGGCAGATGGAGCAGGGGAGCTAGATAAAGGTGCCGCGAAGTTGGCGGATGGCGCTGATGAGTTGAAAGGCTATTTAGAACAATTGGCATCAAGCTCTGT
The DNA here is from genome assembly GCF_037969775.1 of Solibacillus sp. FSL W7-1472. Taxonomy (NCBI): domain Bacteria; kingdom Bacillati; phylum Bacillota; class Bacilli; order Caryophanales; family Caryophanaceae; genus Solibacillus; species Solibacillus sp. FSL W7-1472. Next base: position 3,311,403 of record NZ_CP150208.1, on the reverse strand, counting down.
TAAATTATCCGATGGTACTGACACTTTAGTTGCCGGTGCTAAAAATGCTGCAAAAGGTGCTGGTGATCTGGCGGCAGGTGTAGCAAAAATTGCGGATGGCAGCGGCCAACTTGAAACAGGAGCAAAATCTGCAGCAGATGGCGCCAATAAATTGCAGCAAGGTATTGAAAGCTATACTGATGGTGTTGCACAAGTAGCAAACGGACAAAAGGACCTTACATCCGGTCAGGCGAGCTTAGCTGAAAACCTGAAATTATTAACACAAGGTACAGCGAATATCGATGACAAAGTAAAAGCGCTGGCAGATGGTTCAGCTAATGTAGCGGGCGGTATGGATCAGTTGGCAAGCCAACTGGAAGCGATTTTACCTATGCTGCCTGAAGAAAATCAAACAGCTTTAAAAGCCGCACTAGGGCAGCTGCAAGAAGGCAGTAAACAAGTAAGTGGCGGTTTAAGTCAGCTGCATGCAGGAACAAATGGATTGGACGATAAAATCGCGGCAATCAGTGAAGGTGCAAGTAAATTAAATGCAGGGCAACAACAAGTAACTTCAGGTGTTGCACAATTGCAGCAAAATTCAGCACAGCTAATAGAGGGTGCCAATTCATTAGCACAAGGCAATACGACAATCGCCGGAAAACTAAATGAACTAACGGCAGGTGCATCAAGTGCGGCAACTGGCGCCAACACATTAGCACAAGGTTTGAACACATTAGTGGATGGTTCGAATAAATTATATGACGGTACGAGCTTGTTGGCAGAAAAGTCAGGTGAGTTAGCACAAGGTTCTACTACTTTGGCGGATGGTACGAAAGAGTTGAAGGATGGTACGACAACTTTATCTGAAAAGTTGACGGAAGCTGGCGAAAAAGCCGCTGTAAATCCGACTGAAGATACGTACAATATGGTCGGTTCTCCAGTGGAAGTCGAAAAAGATTCAGTAAACCATGTACCGAATTATGGTACAGGTTTTGCACCATACTTTATTTCTTTAGGATTATTCGTTGGGGCATTATTAATTTCGATTGTATTCCCATTTGTTGAACCAGCCGTTATCCCGAAAAACAGTGCAAGCTGGTTTGTAAGTAAAGTAACTGTATTAATCGGTGTTGGATTGGTGCAATCATTTATAACGATTGCAATTGTCGTTTGGGGGCTTGGACTTGAGGTAAATAATATGCCGCAGTTCATTCTGACAACAATTATAACTAGCTTTACATTTTTAGCTATGGTTCAATTGCTTGTGTCTGTGTTTGGTGATCCAGGACGATTTATTGCCATCGTCGTGTTGATTCTTCAATTAACAACAAGTGCAGGGACATTCCCGATTGAGCTAGTACCAGAGCAATTGCATTTCTTCAATAAAATTTTACCGATGACATTCTCTGTACAAGGCTTCAAAGCAGCCATTTCAACTGGTGATACATCATTCCTAATGTTCAACTGGTCGATTTTAGGTGCGTTTATGATATCATGCTTAGCAATCACGTTCGGTTACTTTGCATTGCTTTATAAAAAACGTTATTCAAAACAACATACAGAACTATAAAATGAAAAAGCATGGATCCGGGTTTTCCCCCTGAATCCATGCTTTTTTATACAGAAAAAACCACGGCCATTGAGCAATCTCGTTCGCGTTCTGTGCGCTTCTATACAGATGCCGTTATTCAAAAGTACAGGAAGCTAAATCTTTATAGTTGTAACCATAAAAAAACGATTCGCTATTTAGCGAATCGTATTTTTTATTGTAAACATTGAGCGGGGTTTACAATAAAAATGTAAGCTATTATAGGTTCATCCTAGTCCTAAGATGAAGGTTGTCAGTAATACGAATTAAACAGTGTGTAAAGAATTAAAGAGAGTTACATTTATCACAATTGTTGCTGTAGCACTCGCTTTGTTCTTCGATTTTATCACCGCATTGAACGCAAATTTTATCAGGTAAATTCTTGAAAAATTCCACTACGTTTTCTAACATTGTGCATGCCTCCTTTAAGTTTCTGTTATACTACTTCTGTTTATATATTGTATTGTATTATAACAGATTTAATTCGTCAACACAAAATGCCTAATTTAAGTTAAAATATAAATGGACGATTTTTGAAGGAGTGAGCCTCTTGTATTTTATCGATAATAAAGGAATTACAGATCCGCGTATTAACCTGGCAATAGAAGAGTATATACTGAAAAACATGGATATCGAAAAGGATGATTTTTTACTGTTTTATATTAATCAGCCTTCGATTATCATCGGAAAAAATCAAAACACGATTGAAGAAATCAACACAGATTACGTTGAAGAAAATGGAATCCTTGTCGTACGTCGCCTTTCCGGCGGTGGTGCAGTTTACCATGATTTGAACAATTTGAATTTCAGCTTCCTGACAAAAGATGACGGCAACAGCTTCAGCAACTATAAAAAATTCACCCAGCCTGTTGTAGATGCACTTGCAAAACTGGGGGTTAATTCAGAGCTTTCAGGCCGTAATGATATTTTGGCTGAAGGGAAAAAGGTTTCGGGCAATGCCCAATATTCAACGCGCGGCCGCATGTTCAGTCATGGGACACTAATGTTCAATCTGGATATTGATGCTGTCGTGAACTCACTTAAAGTAAAACAGGACAAGATCGAATCAAAAGGAATTAAATCAGTTCGCTCGCGTGTTGCGAACATCATTGATTTCCTTCCAGAAAAAATTACAGTAGAAGAGTTCCGTATGGAAATTTTAAAATCTATTTTCGGTGGCGAGGAAAATATTCAATACTACGAGCTTACCGAAGAAGATTGGGAAAACATTCATGAAATTTCAAAAAACCGTTACCAGTTATGGGAGTGGAATTACGGAAAATCACCGCGCTTTAACATTCAAAAAACGAAGCGTTACCCTTCAGGAAGCCTGGATATTCGTTTAGAAGTGAATAAAGGTGTTATTGAAGGGGCGAAAATTTTCGGTGATTTCTTTGGTGTCGGTGATGTAGATGAGGTCGCGCAATTATTGGTCGGGACGAAATATGACCGTGCCGCAATTACAGAAAAGCTGAAAGATATTGAAATCCCGGTATACTTTGGCGGGATCACGGAAGAGGATTTCCTTCATCTAATTTACTAGCAGCTGCTGTCAATCATCATGAACGTAATAGAGAGTATGAAAAGGGAGGCTCCTGTTTTCGGGAGCCCCCTTTTTTTGATACAATGGAACAATATGAACAAATAACTTATGTAGGGATAATTTAGTTTTAAAACCTATTGAAAAGGAGGTCATTCAGATGGAAAAACATCGAATTTTCATCGTTGAGGATGATCCTAAAATAGCTGCACTACTTGCAGACACATTGAGAAAATACCAATACGAAGTCGAAACGATTAAAGACTTTGATTCATTAATGGAACAATGCTTAGCGTTTTCGCCTCATATAATTTTACTGGATATTAATTTACCTTCCTATGATGGGTACTATTGGTGCCGTGAGTTGAGACAATTTACGAAATGTCCGATTTTATTTATTTCGGCTCGCTCGGGTGAGATGGATCAAATATTTGCATTGGAAAACGGCGGAGATGACTTTATTACGAAGCCGTTTAACTATGAAATTGTACTTGCTAAAATTCGCAGCCATTTGCGTCGTACATATGGAGAATATTCTGCAAGACAGGAAGAGCGGAAAATTGTACAAGGACAGCTAACATTGTATTTGGAACGGATGGAACTTCAATTGAAGGAGCTCGTCGTTCCGCTTCAGAAGAAGGAATGTGTCATTTTAGGATTATTAATGGGACAAGCGCCAAAAGTCGTATCACGTGAACAGCTGTTGGAGGAATTGTGGGATGATCAGGCATTTGTTGATGAAAACACGTTAAATGTAAATATGACGCGTGTTCGAAAGAAGCTGGCCGATTATGGCATTTCATCTGTTATTGAAACAGTGCGCGGAGCAGGGTATCGCTTTTTATTGAGCTCGGAGGAAATGTAATGGCGGTCAAATTATTTGTGAAGGAGCATCTTTCCTACCTGATTTTTCAAATCGTCTTAACATTATTTTTACTTTCTTTGTTTTGGCTAGATGGATTTCGCAGTGTCACGACCGCCATTTATGCGATAGCGATCAGCCTTCTGTTAATTATTTCATTTTTAGTCTTGCGCTATATGTTGAGACGCCGCTATTTGGCGAAGATTTCCACGTTGCCGCAAACGATGGAAGATGCGCTTCAAAAGAATGCGAAAACAATGGAATATATGGAGACTGAGCGCTATTTGCATGAGCTGTACAAATTGTATCAGCATGAAGTACAGGCGCTTTATGCGACCCAGTCCAGACAATATAAGTTTATGAACCAGTGGGTACATCAGATGAAAACACCGGTCTCGGTTTTGGAGCTTTTGCTGCAGCAGGAAGAAGAGCTTGATAAAAAAAGTGTGCAGGAAGAAGTCGAACGTTTGAAGCGCGGTCTTGAAATGGTTTTAGTGAATGCACGTTTGGAAAACTTTTCGGATGATATGCAAATCGGAAAAGTACCGCTGAAATCGGCGATTATGTCTAATGTGAATGACAATAAACGTCTGTTTATCGCCAACCGGGTATTTCCGGAAGTGAAGATTGATGAGGATTTAATCGTAATGAGCGATATAAAATGGCTGAATTTCTTAATTGGACAGTTCATTACAAATGCAGTGAAATATACATTTGAGCCGAATAAGAAATTGTATATTACGGCGGTGCAAAAAGAACAGCATGTCCATTTATTCATTCGTGATGAAGGAGTCGGCATTCCTAAATCTGATTTACCCCGTGTAATGAAGCCATTCTTTACCGGTGAAAACGGCCGGAAAACTGGAGAATCTACCGGCATGGGACTCTATATCGCAAAGGAGATTTGTGATAAGCTCGGACACCAGCTTTTGATTACATCGGAAGTTGGGAAAGGTACACAAATTGAAGTGATTTTTCAGTCATGAGGTATTACTATTGACTGAAAGAAACAGACTTGGTTAAAAGGAGTTACTATGTCTATTTTACAAATACAAGATGCAACGAAAGTATATGAAGGAAAAGTAACGAAGCGAGCGCTCAACCAGCTAAGTTTTGAAGTGGAAAAGGGTGAGTTTGTCGCAATTATGGGTCCATCCGGCAGCGGAAAAACGACGTTGTTGAATATGGTATCCATGATTGATACGCTGACATCCGGCGAAATTATCTTTAACGGGATGAAACCGCAAAAGCTTAATAGTGAGGAACTTGCTTATTTCAGACGCCGTCAGCTCGGTTTCGTCTTTCAGGATTTTAATTTGCTGCCGACATTGACGGTCGAGGAGAATGTTATTTTGCCGCTGACAATTGATGAACAGCCGATATCTGTCATGGAGGAACGTCTGCAATCTTTAAGTGAGCTGCTCGATTTAACGTCAATTTTAATGAAACGACCGTATGAAATTTCAGGGGGACAAGCCCAAAGAACAGCTATTGCACGTGCACTAATCCACCATCCGATGCTCGTTTTAGCCGATGAGCCGACAGGAAATCTGGATTCGAATGCATCACGTGAAGTGTTGGAGCTTCTGGCAAGAATGAATAAAGAAAACGATACGACGATTTTGATGGTGACACATGATCCGATTGCGGCGAGTTATTGCGATCGAGTTATATTTATTAAAGACGGCGAGTTTTTCAATGAAATTTATACAGACGATCGTCGCCAAACATTTTTCCAGCGCATTTTAAATGTATTAAGTTTATTAGGGGGACATGTAGGTGACTTTTCTTCAATTCGCTTACCGTAACGTTTTCCGGAATTTCCGTAACTATGCCGCCTTTTTTATGGCCAGCTTTTTTAGTGTTTTTGTATTCTTTATTTATTCGATGCTCATGTTCCATCCTGAAATCGAACGCGGTTTTTTAGGGGAAGTATCGATAGCCGGAATGGTTTTTGCTGAAATCGTTCTTGTGCTGTTTTCATGGTTTTTTATTTTTTACTCGATGCGTGCCTTTTTGGAAGCGCGCTCTAAAGAGTTTGCGATATTGCTTCATCTTGGCATGGACCGGAATCAGCTTGGAAAACTGATCATCATCGAAACAATGACAATTGGCATTTTCTCCTGTATTTCCGGTATTGTGTTCGGATTTGCATTTTCGAAATTTTTCTTTATGATTGTCCGTGAAATTTTAAACTTAAATGCATTGCCGCTCTATTTATCATGGGAGCCGTTTGTGCTGACATTATTCGTTTATTTAAGCGCATTTGTTGTCATCTCGACGTTGAGTACCCTGTTTACTCCGGACATTAAAATACGGAACTTTATAAGAGGCCCGAAGTTTGTCGATGCTGCTGTGACCTATTCAAAACGTAATGCCATTTTAGGAATCATCCTTATTTTATGCGGATACGGTCTTGCACTTATTACAACGAAGTCATCTATTTTTTCGTATACATTATTGATCCCTGTTTTCGTGACATTGGGAACTTATTATTTCTTTACGGATACAACGCTTTATATTATTGACCGGTTGAAGGGGCGAAAGCAGTTTTACTGGAAAAAGGCACGCATGCTGGCGATTGCTGAACAAGTGCAGATTTTACGTTTCAACTCACGCATGTTTTTCATTGTGACACTCGTCTCGACACTTGCCTTTTTAACGGTCGGTGTTTTATCGGCGATGTCTTCCTATACTTCACAATATGACAAGATCAATCCAATCGGTCTCCTCTATAAAGGGGAAATGGATAATCCTTATGAAATTGAGCATATTTTATCCGTCATTGATGAGCTTGAATTTAATGGAATCAGTTACCATATGACACGCTTTACGGTCATGCGCCAAACATCATCGTATACATCGAATCCGGTGGAAGTTTTCCGGGAAACAGATATTAACCATCTGCTGTTTTCGTATAAATACCCGCTTGTGAATTTAAAAAGCGGGGAAGCAATGTTCATCCCTTATTCGGAAGATTCGATTGAAAAGCTGGAGAAAACGGAAGTAAAGACGGTGCTAAAGGAAAATAATGTGGACCTGACGATTAACAGTGTATATCCGAAAATGTTTTTCCCGACGGCTATTATTAGCAGCAACTCCATTATCATTAGTGATGAAGACTTTGAAAAACTGACAAATGAGTTTGAAATGTCGCCATATGTTGAGCCTGGCTATCATTTATTTACATTTGATATCCCTAACTGGACCGAAACGGAAAATATCGGAATCGATATTCAGCAGATGGTCGCCCGCGATTATCTGATCAACAAAGAATATACGTTACCGTTTTATTTTGAAAATGCCGGATTAAATTATTCTTATATATTAGCTACGTATTCTTTATTAACACTCATCGGTATATTAGTAGTAGCTGTATTTCTACTTGCGTCCGGAAGTTTCGTTTATTTCAAAATCTATGCCAACTTGGACCGTGAGAAAAAACAGTTTGATATGCTCGTTAAAGTAGGGTTGAGCGGAAAAGAACTGAAACGCCTTATTACGAGAAATTTAATGATTCAATTTTTCCTGCCGTGGGGTTTAGCCTTTGTACATAGTGCATTTGCGTTCTATGTTGTGCAAACCGTATTGAATGATGTAATGAATTTATCGATTGTAAAAGAGGTCGTATTTTCATTTACAATGTTTGCCCTTATTCAAATTGTTTACTTTTTCTTAATTCGCTGGCGTTATATTTCACATGTGCGCGGATGAGTTTAAATAGAGAAAAAATGATTTTAGTACAATATTTGTGAATAAGCGAGATTTTCATATTGTTTTATTAATATACTTATTCTATAATGCTAATAGAGTGAATATTTTTTCATTTTACGCAATAGGGGGATGGGTGTATTGAATTTAGTTGAAAAGGTAAGACAACAAGCTTTCGAACAACCAGAAAAAACAGCGTACTACTTTTTAGGTAAAGGCACATCTTACGGTGAATTGGAGCAATCTGTTGCACGATTTGCAGCTGCTTTGGAAGATTTAGGTGTAAAAAAAGGCGATCATATCGCGTTTCTATTAGGGAATACACCGCATTTCATCATCAGTTTATACGCGTCAATGCGTATTGGTGCTGTGGCAATTCCGATTAATCCAATCTATACAGCAGATGAAATTTCATACATCATACAAAATGGTGATGTAAAAGTTGTTATCGCACTTGATTTACTATTACCGCTTGTGGAGGCAGGGGTGCATAGATTCCCACAAGTAGAACAATATATCATTTGCGAAACGTCTGAAGACATCGGTGAAAAGTATGCCGCGCTTTCAGATGGGGCGAAAGAAAAAACGAAGCTGTTTTCACAAGTATTAGCAACAACAGCACGTACAACGGATCCAGTAGAAGTAGCGCCTGATGATACGGCGATAATTTTATATACTTCCGGTACGACGGGTCATCCGAAAGGTGCCATGCTGACACATAATAATTTATTCTCCAATGCAAGAGATATTGGCGATTACTTAAAAATGACATCAGAAGATCGTATAGTGGCAACATTGCCGGTTTTCCACGTCTTTGCATTAACGGTCGTTGTCAATTCACCGTTAACAAGAGGTGCAACGATCTTATTAGCGCCACGCTTTAGTCCGGGAGAAATTTTCGAGTTAATTTCGACGTATAAAGCAACAGTATTTGCGGGTGTTCCGACAATGTACAATTTCCTTTATCAATATGACAAAGCGAATGTTGCTGCATTCTCAACAATTCGTTTAGCGATTTCAGGTGGCGCTTCATTACCTGTATCATTGCTACATAACTTTGAGCAAAAGTTCAATGTACGAATTTCTGAAGGATACGGATTATCTGAAGCTTCACCTGTTACTTGTTTCAACCCTACAGACCGTGAGCGTAAACCAGGCTCAATCGGACAATCGATTAGCAATGTTGAAAATAAAGTGGTCGATGAAAATGGGGATGAAGTGGGCGTTGGGGAAGTAGGCGAGCTGATCGTACGCGGACCGAATGTCATGAAAGGCTATTACAACATGCCGGAAGAAACTGCTGTAGCGATTCGCGACGGCTGGTTATATACAGGTGACTTGGCAAGAAAAGACGAGGAAGGTTACTTCTACATCGTCGATCGCAAAAAGGATATGATAATTGTAGGCGGTTACAATGTTTACCCACGTGAAGTAGAAGAAGTATTGTTCTCACATGAAGGGATTGTGGAAGCGGCAGTAGTAGGCTTCCCGGATTTGGACTTTGGTGAAGCGGTACATGCCTATGTTGTTTTGAAGAATCCTTCATTAACAGTAGAAGCAATTCGCGAATTTTGTGCAGACCGTATTGTGAAATACAAAGTACCGACTGTCATCGAAATTTTGGACGAGCTGCCAAAAAACACTACTGGTAAGATACTGCGCCGTTCTTTAAAAGAAATAGCAAGAACATAACATTCCTACACCTGCCATGCTTTGTGGCGGGTGTTTTTAAAATTAGGAAAATAAAAGAAGGCGCCGTCCCTTTGCAATGGGTCTTACATACTCATTGGTATATGTCTTCTTATAAGGGGGATAGTTATTAGTTTAGTGATTGTTCTCATAAAGCTTCTTATAATGTTCTGGGTTGTTTTTGGCGGGGGCCGCATAGTAGCAGTAAAGGCACGCCGTAAACGTCGCACCTTTACTGCTGCTATTATTGCGGCTTGGGACTCCCGCCAAATCAAAAGTGCCATCTCTAAACCGTTACGCTCTATAGTCGGCGCTTACATGGTAGGCGCCGTTTCTACGCACAAAGTTAATTTTTCTATTAAAAACTATTGGACTTATAACGTTGTATAGATAAAGCAATATCTTAATACATTTTTTGAATTATATTTTGAAATTTCAAATAAAAGATGGTACATTGTTATTACGGAAATCGAAATAAATGAAGAGGTGTTTTAATGACAAAGTATATGACAAAAGAAAGCTTATTCGAAATTCAATCCATTGCAAATCCGGTACTTGCGCCAAATGAGCAAGAGGCGGTATTTATTCGTACACTTATTAATGAAAAAGAGAATAACTACAATGCCCATCTGTTCCATATCGACCTGGAATCAGGGGAAATAACGCAATGGACTTACGGTAATGAACGTGTCTCAAGCCCACAGTGGTCAACAGACGGCAAACAAGTCGCATTTTTAGTAAAACGCAATGAAAAACAGCAACTATACATATTAAACCGTCGTGGCGGGGAAGCACAGGAAATTACGACACTTCCAAATGGCGTCAATTCATTTTTATGGAGTCCTTGTGGTGAGAAAGTTTGGATCACAAGCACAGTTAAAAAAGGGTTGGACATTACGAAAGAGGAAGAAAAAGAAGATACGAAATTCCCGAAAGCCTATGTCGTCGACAAAATGAAATACAAAGCAGATAGTGTCGGGTTATTGAAGCAGGACCGCTATTCACAAATTGCTGCTGTAGACTTGGCATCAAAAGAAGTGAATACTTTTACAGAAGGAAATTATTCACATAGTCTACAAGGCATTTCACATGACGGGAAAACATTGGTGATCGGTGTGAATCGTGAAGAAAATACGGATAATGTATTCCGTACACCGCTTTACCTAGTAGATGTAGATACGAAAGAAGAAACGGTACTAATTGAGGAAGATGGCTACTTTGGTGGTGCTGAGTTTTCATTTGATGACCGTTATATTGCATTTGGCGGTTCGGATCATACATTCAGAAATGCAACACATGGCCATGTTTATATTTATGATACAGAAACTAAAACAACACAAAAGCTGACAGAGATGCTGGACTTGCCGGTTGGTGATTATGGTGTTGCAGACATTCAGCAAGGTGTATCGGCTCCATCTGTAATGTGGACGGAAAACAATGATTTGTATTTCCAAGTATCTACACAAGGGGATATTCGCTTATATTATGCAACGTTAGAGGGCGCACTTTATCCTGCGTCACCTGAAAATGAGCATGTATATGGCTATGCAATCTTTAAAAACGGCAACCGTGCATTATTGACGGTATCCAATGGAACATTCCCTGGGGAGCTGTTTGACTTTGATATTACAACAGGTGAGCGCAAGCAGTTAACAACATTTAACGAAAAGTTTTTAAATGAGACTACGCTGTCAGAACCGGAAGCGATTTTGTATACATCAAAAGACGGTTTGACTGTACATGGCTGGATTATGAAGCCTGCACAGTATACAGAAGGAGAAAAATATCCATTAATTGTTGAAGTACACGGCGGACCGCATACTTTATATGCGAATACGTTTTTCCATGAGATGCAGCTATTGGCGGCGAAAGGGTATGGTGTGCTTTATGTGAACCCACGAGGCAGTCATGGCTACAGCCAGGAATTTGTTGATGGTGTGCGCGGTAATTATGGTGATGGAGACTATGAAGATATAATGGCTGGTGTTGATTATGCACTGGAAAATTATTCATGGATTGATGAGTCGCGTTTAGGGATTACTGGCGGAAGCTATGGCGGCTTTATGACGAACTGGGTTGTTGGTCATACGAACCGCTTTAAAGCAGCTGTTACCCAACGTTCAATCTCAAATTGGATCAGCTTCTACGGCGTATCGGATATCGGTTATTATTTCTCGGAATGGCAAATGCTCGCAGATATGAATGATGTGGAAAAACTGTGGCACCATTCACCATTAAAATATGCGGCTAATGTGGAAACACCGCTGCTTATTTTACACAGTGAACGTGATTTCCGCTGCCCGATTGAGCAGGCTGAGCAACTTTATATTACGCTTAAGAGCATGGGCAAAGAGGTCGGTTTCGTCCGTTTCCCTGAATGTGACCACAACTTATCACGTACAGGTATCCCGAACTTACGATTAGAACGACTTGAGCAAATTACAGGCTGGTTTGAGAAATATTTATAAAATACAAACAGGGTGTCCCATTGGCGGGCACCCTATTTATATGAGTGGGTTTATCTACCTTTAAACTGAGGTGGCCTTTTTTCAGCAAAGGCATTCAGAGCTTCAATGCGGTCTTCGGTTGGAATCGTCAGTTCATAGGCTTTTCGTTCAATTTGAAGACCTGTTTGAATATCTGTTTTCATCCCTTGTTTTACAGCAAATTTAGCCTGCTGGATCGCAATCGGCGCATTGCGTAAAATAAGTGCGGCAAAGTCGGCCGTCACTTCATGTAAACTTTCGACCGGTGCCACTTTCGTAACGACACCATAGTCAAGTGCTTCATGCGCAGTCATTCGTTTTGCTGTCAAAATAAGCTCCAATGCTTTCGCTTCACCGATTAAGCGCGGCAGTCGCTGTGTTCCGCCTGCACCCGGGATGATGCCTAAGCCTGTTTCCGTTAAGCCAAGTGAAACTGTATCAGCAGCAATACGAAAATCACAGGCAAGCGCAAGCTCAAGTCCGCCGCCAAAGGCATAGCCGTTTAATACACAAATTGTCGGTTGTGGTAATTGCTCAATGAGCGTAAATACTTCCCCGAATCGATTTAAGTTGCGTTTTACAAGTGTATCCGGCAATGTTTTACGTTCTTTTAAATCCGCACCAACTGAAAAGGCTTTATCACCGGAACCTGTAATGATGACAAGACGAATGTCAGGATGAATTTGTATGGATTCCATGACATTGCGTAATTGTTCCAGCATTTCATAATTAAAGGCGTTTAACATATCGGGGCGATTAAGTGTTACATATGCAATAAAGTCTTTTTGCTCATATTTTACAGTGTTCACATTTACTGCCTCCTTGAATTTTGTTAATCTAGTTTTATAGTACATTGGAAGATTGTAAAATAACAGCAATTTCCATAATAAATAGAGAGAAAATAAACGAGTATTGGGGAAATTACAAAATGGAAGTATTTGTTGGGCGACAACCTATATTTAACAAACATGAAGAAATCGTAGCATATGAGTTGTTGTATCGAAATAATTACACCAACCAGTTTCCGAATATTGATGCAGATAAAGCAACCGTTGAGCTGATCATCAATTCATTTCTTTCGATTGGCATTAAGGAGCTGGCCAATGGAAAGCCATCTTTCATTAACTTTACGGAAAACCTGATTATGCAGGATTCAATAGACGTTATTGAACCCGAACAAATTGTCATTGAAATATTGGAAAATATTCCGATTACAATGGAATTGATCGAACGGCTCAAACAATTAAAAAATGCGGGAAATAAAATTGCGCTTGATGATTTTGTCATTAATGATGAAGTTTTGATCTATGATGAACTCTTTCCGCAAATCGATTATATAAAAATCGATTTTTTACATAGTGGTGAACATGAGAGAACTGCAATTGAAAATACAATTAAATCGAAATTTTCTCATATTAAGCTATTGGCAGAAAAAGTAGAGACGCGTGAGCAGTATAATATTGCTAAACAATCGGGCTATTCTTTATTTCAAGGCTATTTTTTTGAAAAGCCGCAAATACTGACAGCGACAGACATACCGGCAAATCTGTTTCAATATTTTCAGATTATCTCGTTGTTGCGGGATGATGAGGCCAATATCGATGTATTGGCGAATCATATTGAACGGGAAATTTCATTATCGTACCGGTTGCTCAAATTAATCAATGGTTCATCAAGACGTTCGAAAACGAAAGTCCGCTCGATTAAACAGGCTATATTATTACTAGGTTTAACGGAGTTGCGGAGATGGATTTATTTACTGGCGATGCGGGAATCGGACGTGAATCGAAATAATGATGTGTTTCAGGAGTTAATGTATGCATCGTTGTTCAGAGCAAAAGTCTGTGAAAAAGTTGCACGTCGTAACTACAAAAAGAATTTCTCGGAATATTTTTTAGTTGGTCTGTTTTCATTGATTGATTCTTTATTAAAACGGCCTATGAATGCAATTGTTTCGCAGTTGCCGCTATCGGAAACGATTTTGGAAACAATCTCAGGTGAACATACGGAAATGACGCCGTATTTACAATTTGGGACGGCTTTAAGCAAATTGGACTGGGAAAGTATTATTCCATTATCTCGTAAATTAAACATACCGGTCGAAGGGCTATTGCCGATGTATGAAGAAGTGAAAGCATGGGTAGATGAGGCACTAATAATCCAATAAAAAGTAATAAAGAAGGCGTCCTTTTGTAGGGCGCTTTTCCTTTAGTTTGATGAAGTTCTCATTTATTCAATGGAATTTACAAAAGAAGCGAGGATTTGTATGACATATAGCTCACAGAGTTCACTGAAAAACAGTGTAATGGAATATGTATTTGTCATTGTTGGCGCAGCAATTATTGCGTTTGGCTTTAATGTGTTTCTATTTCCAAACCAAGTCGCATCCGGCGGAGTAAGCGGGATCAGTACGATCTTGCATGGAATGTTCGGATGGAATGCCGGGATTGTTCAATATGCATTCAATATTCCTTTATTTATAGCTGGCGTGCTTGTATTAGGAAAAAAATTCGGGATTAAATCCTTTATTGGTACAATCACCCTTCCTTTTTTCGTTATATTAACGGAGAGCTGGGATCCTTGGACGCTGAATCCATTATTAGGGGCTATTTTTGGCGGGATTGTTGTCGGTTTAGGGATAGGTCTTGTTTTTAAAGGGAATGCTTCAACTGGTGGTACGGATTTGCTTGCCCAAATTATTACGAAGTATACAGGCTTAACATTAGGGACAAGCGTACTGTTAATCGATGGCCTCATTGCGGTAAGTGCAGCAATTGTGTTTGACCTTGAAAAAGGATTGTATGCGTTAATCGGCCTATATGTCACGACAAAAACGATTGATATTGTGCAGCTAGGTTTTAGCCAATCGAAAATGGTTTACATTATTACACAAAAAGAAACGGATGTGCGCGATGCGATTTATAAAGAGATCAATCGCGGGATTACAAGGCTTCCGGCATTTGGCGGGTATACAGGTGAGGAGCGCCCGGTTTTAATGGTCGTTGTTTATCAAACAGAGTTCACAAGGTTGAAACAAGTATTGAAAACCGTTGATCCTCAAGCATTTGTCATCGTTTCGGACGCCTATGAAGTGCTAGGCGAAGGTTTCAAAAAAGTATAAGTTTGTTATAATCAGTAGTGGAATAAAAGTTCATTTTTGGAGGGGTTCAGAATGAAAAAGAGTTTACTTACATTAGTTTTCGGTTCAGCAATTTTCCTTGCTGCATGCGGTGGAGATGATTCGGCTTCAAACGGCGAAACAGCTGAAATCGACGGGAAAAGTGTTGTTCAGCAATCATGCGCAACATGCCATGGCGGTCAATTACAAGGCGGCAATGCGCCAGCGTTGAATCAATTAGGGGCAAAATATTCGGAAGAAGAGATTTTGGATATTATTTTAAATGGTAAAGACCGTATGCCTGGTGGAATTGTTAAAGGCGAAAAGGCGGAAGCAGCTGCAGAGTATTTATCAACATTAAAGTAATGTGTACATAAAAAAGATGGAGCTTTTTTTGCTTCATCTTTTTTTACCTTTTCAGCGAATTGCTAAATAATGTGATTGATAATTTAAAAAACTAAGCGCGTTATATATTGGAAATGGGATAGACATGATAAAATACAGTGGAGATGCTAGAAGATAGGAGCGTACCAAATTTATGATTCAAGTAATTGCGAAAGATGTTATGGAAAAGTTTAATTTGGAGCTAGTCAGTGGGGAAGCCGGAGTTGGGCGATACATAACGACGAGTGATATATCCCGCCCAGGTTTGGAAATGGCCGGCTATTTTACACATTATCCAGCTGATCGTGTTCAGCTGTTAGGTAAAACAGAGCTCTCATTTTTCGAAATGTTGCCTGAAGAGGAAAAAAGAAGCCGGATGAAGCAGCTTTGTTCGGATGAAACACCAGCGATTATTATTTCGCGCGATTTGGACGTGCCTCAGGAACTGATTGATGCATCGAATGAAAATCATGTCCCTGTGCTCGTGACAAAGCTGACGACGACTAGATTTTCAAGCCGGTTGACAAACTTTTTGGAAAGCAAGCTTGCGCCAACAACTGCCATTCACGGGGTTCTCGTTGATGTTTATGGAATTGGTGTACTTATCATTGGTAAAAGTGGTGTCGGGAAAAGTGAGACGGCACTCGAGCTTGTGAAAAAAGGGCATCGATTAGTGGCAGATGATAGTGTGGAAATTCGTCAGGAAGGCGAAAACATGCTTGTTGGATTCCCGCCTCCATTATTGGAACATCTGCTGGAAATTCGCGGTATCGGCATTATCGATATTATGACATTGTTCGGTGCAAGTGCGGTGCGTCCTTACAAACGTATTACTTTGATAATAGAGCTTGAAAATTGGGATCCGGATAAGTTTTATGATCGTCTAGGTTTGGATGAGGAGAAAATGAAAATTATTGATTCAGAAGTAACGAAGCTGACAATTCCAGTACAGCCTGGTCGAAATGTATCTGTAATTATTGAAGTAGCTGCGATGAATTACCGTCTGAAGAAAATGGGAGTCAATGCAGCTGAGGAATTTTCACGTCGTCTGGACGATATGCTTGTACCGAATGATGAAATAGACGATTATTAATATGTAGTTGAAGGGAGAAGTTTATGGTTACAAATTTATTAGCAATTAATCCGGTGGCATTCCACTTAGGACCAATACCGGTGAACTGGTACGGAATCATTATCGGGCTCGGTATTGTCGTTGCCTATTTTCTCGCACAAAAAGAGTCGGTCCGCCGTGGATTAGATCCGGAGTTTTTCGCCGATCTGCTCATTTGGGCGATTCCGATTTCAATCCTTTCAGCCCGCGTGTATTACGTTGTGATGAAGTGGGACTACTATAGTCAACATCCGGGTAGTATCATTCAAATTTGGAATGGCGGTATTGCAATCCATGGTGCATTAATCGGTGCGTTTATTACAGCATACATATTTACGAAAAAGCGTAAAGTGAGCTTCTTGAAACTGGCCGATATTGCGGCACCAAGTATTCTCGTTGGTCAAATTATTGGGCGATGGGGCAATTTCGTGAATCAGGAAGCTTATGGCGGCCCTGTATCACGAGAATTTTTGGAAGGCTTGTTTTTACCGAATTGGCTGATCGAACAAATGTACATTAGTGAAGATGGGAACTATGTACATCCGACTTTCTTGTATGAATCATTATGGAATGTAGTCGGTTTAGTCATTTTGCTGTTTGCCCGCAAATTAAACTGGCGACGCGGCGAAATGTTTTTCTTCTATTTAATCTGGTATTCAATCGGACGTTTCTACATCGAAGGCTTACGTACAGATAGCTTATACTTAGTGGGCGATTTGCGCTCTGCTCAAGTTGTTTCGATCATCGGTATTACAGTCGGTATTATTGCCATTGTTTATCGCCGTATGAAAGTAAAACCGGTTATCCACTATTTAGATGAGGAAAAACCTGCTGCGACTAAAAAGAAAAATAATACTACTAATAAAGTGAAGAGCAAGAAAAAATAATTCTGCTGTGAAGTTAAATAAGTAGAACGAAAAATATTAAAACTGGTTGATTGGAATAGAGGGAGGCGACACCTGCAGAAAGCGTCCTTCCTTGAAATCAACCCCTCTAATAGGGAAAATAAATATTCTTAACACCGTTTGCATTAGTGCGAGCGGTTTTTTAAAAGGGAGCATTCTTCAATATGAAAACAAAAGCATTGCTGTTTGATTTTGACGGCACATTATTAAATACAAACGATTTAATCATCCAGACATTCATGTATATTTTTGACGAAAAATTTCCCGGGCAATATTCGACAGAAGACTGCCTAAGATTCATTGGTCCGTCATTAAAACAAACGTTTGACGAATTAACACCTGGTGAAACCGATGTTATGATCGGGAAATATAAAGAGTGGAACGCCATCAACCATGACCGTTTAGTAACAAGCTATGATGCAGTAGTCGAAACATTGGAAGAGCTCCATAAATTAGGGGTCAAAATGGCGATTGTTTCAACGAAGAGCAGAGAAAGTCTTGCTCGTGGTTTAAAAGTACTTTGTGCGGAACAGTTCTTTGATGTTATCGTCGGGTTAGATGACGTGGAGCATGTGAAACCACATCCGGAACCGGTTCTTTTAGCATTGCAAAAGCTAGGTATTGAAAAAGAGGAAGCGATCATGATTGGCGACAATTCACATGATATTGAGGGCGGACAAAATGCAGGTGTCCGAACAGCGGGGGTTGCGTGGTCTGCTAAAGGTGTCGATTATTTAATGTCCTATGAGCCAACCTATATGCTTCATCATATGCGTGATTTATTGGAAATTGTGAAAGGGGAGTAGGCATGCGCAGAACAGAACGCTACAAAGTTCAAGGTGCGAATTCATTATGGAAAGTTTATAATACCGTTTCCTTTTGGAAAGTAATGAAATGTTTTATTGTTATTCAAATTGGACGGGTTACTCCGGTTATGGCCTGGAAAAACTGGCTGTACCGCTCGTTTTTAAAAATGAAAATCGGCAAGCAGACATCCTTAGCATTGATGGTAATGCCTGATTCCATGTTTCCTGAACGCATTTCAGTTGGTGATAATTCGATCATTGGCTTTAATACGACCATTTTAGCACATGAATATTTAATCGAAGAATACCGGTTAGGTGATGTCGAAATTGGCAGCAATGTGATGGTTGGTGCAAATTCCACCATTTTACCGGGTGTGAAAATTGGAGACGGGGCAATCGTTTCTGCCGCGACATTGGTTCATAAAGACGTACCAGCAGGCGCAATGGCAGGCGGCAACCCGATGCGCATTATTTTTACCGCGGAACAAATGGCAGAACGAAAAATGAATGACAAGCCGGTTTGGCAAAATTGAATGCAGAATGAGGTTGGGACAGAAGTAGAAATACCGTTTATTAAGAAGAAAACCCTTATTAAGAAATGGATATTTTATAAAATTGGTTGGAATGAAGGGCGAGTGTAGCTGACGGCTATGCCTTTCGCTACAAGCAAGCTTCCTGCGGGAATAGCGTGACGCCTGAGACTAGGAACAAAAGCTAAGAACGCCACGTCCTGTGGCAATGCTTTTGTGACCAACATCCTGTTGGCCTCACGCCCGCGGAAAGCGTCCCGGAATGGAAATCAATTTTTAACGCTCAGAAAAAATGCTATTTTTCTTTTCAAAGAAAAGTAGCATTTTTTGGTTATGTGCTTACGCTCATTTTTTTATGTCTTTTCCGCCAGTAAACTTAAATTGCCAAAATATGATGTATAATATAAAAATATATCAGAAAATTAAATTAACTAAATATTTGTATGAATCCATTGACTACAAACATAAGTAGCAGTAAAATACTTTCATACACTAGTGATTTAACACTCTAGTATACTAAAGTGTAGTATACAGACTTTTACCAAGTATAAAAATTAGGATGTGTGAAAATGTCATCGATTAAAATGTTTGAAAAGCCACTTGGAATGCGTGATACATTACCGGAAATCTATGAAAAACTAGAATTAATCCGCTCGACAGGACGAGCACTGCTGCGTGAACGCGGCTATGAATTAATTAAAACACCATCTGTAGAATATTATGATACGGTCGGGAAAGCATCTGCAATTTCCGATGCCCGACTTTTTAAATTGGTGGACAGCCAAGGGAATACGCTTGTACTACGACCTGATATGACAACACCGATTGCCCGTGTTGCGACTTCGAAATTACTGAAAGAGAAAATACCGCAACGGCTTGCCTATTTTGCCAATGTATTCCGTGCGCAGCAGCGTGAAGGGGGACGCCCGGCTGAATTTGATCAAATGGGAATCGAACTGATCGGCGACAATTCTGTGTATGCCGATGCGGAAGTGATCATGACGGCAATCGATTTAGTAAAGGCGTATCAAATTACAGATTTCAAAGTAACAATTGGACATGCAGGTGTATTGAGCTGCATTTTAAAGGACTATACAGAAAGTGATGCACAGGGAGATGATTTAAATGATCTTCTCGTTCAACGAAATTTTGTCGGGTTTGAAGAAGCCGTACTGGCATTTGATTTACCGAAAACAAAATCCGATGCGCTGTTAGCTTATATTGCAGATGCAATCAGCCTACCTTCTATTGAAGCAATTGAAAAATATGTGCGCAAAAATGATGCGCTGGAATATATGCGGAACTTGGCAAGAATTTTGGATGCTGCCGGTTATGAAGAGTACATCGCATTTGATTTTACATTATCAAGCCATATGAGTTATTACACAGGAATGTTATTTGAAGTGTTTGCTTCAGGCAGTGGGTTCCCGTTAGGAAATGGCGGACGTTATGACGGCTTAATGCAGCACTTTGGCTCACAAGTTGGGGCAACAGGCTTTGGTTTACGCGTTGACCGTGTCTTTGAAGCAATGCCAAAAATCAAAGTTGAAAAAGATGAAGTACTTGTATTGTTCACGGCAGAGCGTTTTGCTGAAGCACTGGAGGCAGTACAACAGTTGCGCACACAAGGAAAGCAAGTGACATTCCAATCCTATGAAGGCATCGAAAATATCGAGGCATTAAAAGCACACTTTAAAATAATTAATGAATACAATAGCAGGGAGGCATAAACAAATGACACAGCTAACAATTGCGATGCCAAAAGGCCGTATTTTTGAAGAAGCTTATGAAATGTTGCTTGAGGCTGGCTTTAACCTTCCTGAAGAAGTGGAAATGTCGCGTAAACTCATGATTGAAATACCTGAGGAAAACATTAGCTTTATTTTAGCGAAACCGATGGACGTACCGGTTTATGTCGAGCATGGGGTTGCGGATATCGGAATTGCGGGTAAAGATGTTTTACTGGAGCAGCGCCGAACTGTCCATGAGCTGCTCGATTTAAAAATTAGCGAATGCTATATTGCTTCAGCGGGTTTACCGAATACAACAATTAACGAGATTGCGCCGCGCATTGCGACGAAATATCCGAATATTGCGATGAAGTATTATAAAGGAATCGGCGAGCAGGTTGAGATTATTGAGCTGAACGGATCGATTGAACTGGCACCGATGATCGGTCTTGCGGATCGCATTGTCGACATCGTTTCAACGGGACGTACATTGAAGGAAAACGGCTTAGTGGAATATGAGCATATTGCCGAAGTTTCATCCCGTTTAATCGCCAATCCTGTAAGCTATCGCATGAAAAGTGACCGCATTCAAGATTTAGTGACACGCTTGAAAAAATGTGTGAAATAAGAGGGGCCGATGAGATGAAAATAACAATTTTGGATAACGATATTTCTTTAAAACGCCAACTCGAGCAAGGCAATGAACAACAGCTGCAAACGGTACGTGAAGTCATTCAGGATGTACGTACGAAAGGTGATGCGGCGATTAAATATTATAGTGAAAAATGGGACGGTTTTGCGCCTGAAAACTTACGCGTAGCCGAATGTGAAATCATCGAAGCGGTTAAAAGTTTTGATCCGCAATTATACGGCGATTTACAAGAAGCAGCAGATAATATTTATCGTTATCATAATGAACAAAAACGTACGGGCTTCCAGTTGCCGTTAGAAGACGGTTCGTATTTAGGGCAACGAATTACACCGCTTGATGCAGTAGGGTTATATGTACCTGGCGGATCAGCAGCTTATCCATCTTCTGTATTAATGAATGTCATCCCGGCACAAGTTGCGGGAGTGAAACGCATTGTCATTACTTCACCTGCAGGAAATGACGGGAAATTGCCGGACGCTGTACTTGTTGCGGCCCATATTTTAGGTGTGACGGAAATTTATAAAGTAGGCGGTGCACAGGCAATTGCAGCACTAGCTTACGGAACGGAAACGATTGCTCCGGTCGATAAAATTACAGGTCCGGGAAATATATTTGTAGCATTGGCAAAGCGTGAAGTATTCGGTGAGGTGGCCATTGATATGATTGCCGGCCCATCTGAAATTTGTATTTTAGCGGATGAAAGCGCCTATGCCGATGAAATTGCTGCAGATCTTCTATCACAGGCAGAGCATGACACATTAGCATGTGCTGTCCTGATCACAACAAGCGATGACTTGGCAGATGCAGTGGCAGATCAAGTCGAGATTCAATTGTCAAAATTACCGCGACAGGCGATTGCGCGAAAATCGATTGAAAACTTCGGTCATATTTACGTTGCAGAATCTATGAAGGATGCTGTACGTGCTGTCAATTCATTGGCACCTGAACATTTGGAAGTCATTACAGAAAATGCTGAAAAGGTTTCGGGAATGATTACGCATGCGGGTGCGATTTTTATCGGCCGCTATAGTTCGGAGCCGGTAGGGGATTACTTTGCAGGCACGAACCATGTATTACCGACAAACTCAACAGCACGCTTTGCAAGTGGCTTAAATGTCGATGATTTTATTAAACGCACGAGCGTTGTTTATTATAGCGAAAAAACTTGGCAACAAAATGCGCCGAAGATTGCGCGTCTTGCACGACTGGAAGGGTTGGAAGGACATGCAAGAGCGGTAGAATCGCGCGGCTGGGATAAAGGAGAAGAATAATGACACGTTTTTCAAAAATCGAACGCGATACAAATGAAACAAAAATTAAAGTAGAGCTCAACTTGGACGGTACAGGTCAAGCCGACATTAAAACAGGTGTTGGCTTTATGGACCATATGCTCGATTTATTTATAAAGCATGGATTGTTTGACGGTAAAATACTGGCCGATGGGGATACATGGATTGATGATCACCATACGACAGAAGATATCGGAATTGTGTTAGGACAAGCATTCCGTGAAGCGTTAGGCGATAAAAAAGGAATTAAACGCTACGGTACTGCATTTGTACCGATGGATGACGCATTAGCGCAAGTTGTCGTTGACTGCTCAAACCGTCCGCATTTGGAATACCGCGTTACACCGGAGCTCAATGCGAAAGTAGGGAACTTTGATACAGAGCTTGTCCATGAATTTTTATGGAAGTTTGCACTGGAAGCCCGCATTAATCTGCATGTCATCGTTCCTTATGGCCATAATACACACCATATTATTGAAGCGATTTTTAAAGCAACGGCACGTGCATTGGATGCAGCGGTAGAAATCGACCCACGTGTAAAAGGTGTGCCATCAACAAAGGGGCTGTTAACGTGAAAATAGGTGTAATTGATTATGGAATGGGCAATCTGTTTAGTGTCGAGCAGGCATTAAAGCGATTGGATGTACAAGTAATTGTTTCAAGTA
Source organism: Solibacillus sp. FSL W7-1472 (assembly GCF_037969775.1). Classification (NCBI taxonomy): domain Bacteria; kingdom Bacillati; phylum Bacillota; class Bacilli; order Caryophanales; family Caryophanaceae; genus Solibacillus; species Solibacillus sp. FSL W7-1472. The sequence goes on along the minus strand of NZ_CP150208.1, from coordinate 3,288,358 downwards.
ATATTGAACAGCTGGAAGCGGCGGATGCTTATGTACTGCCGGGTGTAGGTGCATTTCCGGATGCGATGAAGCGCCTGGAAGAAACGGGGTTCATCGATTTCATTAAAAAGACGAAAAAGCCGCTGCTTGGCATTTGCCTTGGGATGCAGCTATTGTTTGAGGAAAGTGATGAGGTGGAGCAAACGAAAGGTCTTGGCATTTTCAAAGGACGTATTCAGCGCTTTACTGATGTTACCCGCATTCCGCATATGGGCTGGAATGAGCTGAAATTAAAGCAAACACCAGAATGGTTAGATAAAGAAGACTTGCCGCAAGAACGCCATGTCTACTTTGTTCACTCGTACTATGCGAGCGGCATCGATGAGATGGAGCTGATCGCCTCAGCCGATTATGAGCATGTACAAGTACCGGGCATCGTGGCAAAAGATAATTTTACAGGTATGCAGTTCCATCCAGAAAAGTCAGGGCCGTTTGGTGTGTATTTATTGACGGCTTGGACACAGGGAGTGAAAGAGGGCGTATGTTAACAAAACGAATTATTCCATGTCTTGACGTTAAAGAAGGACGAGTTGTAAAAGGGGTACAGTTTGTAGAGTTGCGTGATGCAGGCGATCCTGTCGAGTTAGCTAAATTTTATGATGAGCAAGGCGCCGATGAGCTCGTATTTCTCGATATTTCCGCTTCACATGAAGGACGGGAAACGATGGTCGATGTTGTCCGTCAAACGGCAGCAACATTGGCGATTCCATTTACAGTAGGCGGCGGAATCCGAACGATCGATGATATGAAGCGTATTTTACGTGCAGGTGCCGATAAAGTATCGGTCAACACATCTGCACTGGAACGCCCGCAGCTCATAAAAGAAGGTGCGGATTACTTCGGGGCACAATGTATCGTTTGTGCAATCGATGCGAGGTACAGCGAAGAAGACGGCACATGGATGGTATATACTCATGGCGGCCGAAATAAAACGACATGGACAGCAGTCGATTGGGCGAAAGAAGCGGTACGACTAGGTGCCGGAGAAATTCTTCTTACATCGATGAATCAGGACGGCGAGAAATCCGGCTTTGACCTGGAATTAACGAAAGCGGTACGTGATGCGGTAACTGTACCTGTCATCGCTAGCGGCGGAGCAGGGAATGCCGAACACTTCCGTGCAGTATTGCAAGATGTTGATACAGATGCCGCATTGGCAGCGAGTATTTTCCACTATAAAGAAACAAGCGTAGCAGAAGTGAAAAGCTACTTAAAAGAAAAAGGGGTTCGTGTACGATGAACGTAAAATTTAATGATCAAGGCTTAATTACAGCCGTAGTACAAGATGCACAGTCAAAAGAAGTATTAACAGTAGCTTATATGAACGAAGAGTCACTCCAAAAAACGATTGAAACGAATGAAACATGGTTCTATTCACGTTCTCGTCAGGAGCTTTGGCATAAAGGGGAAACGAGTGGCAACACGCAAAAAGTAGTTTCGATTAAAACAGACTGTGACAAGGATGCGCTCGTTATTGAAGTGATTCCAGCTGGCCCGGCTTGTCATAACGGAACGACTTCATGCTTTACTGAAAGCTTGGTAGAAAACGAACGTCCAGGTTCTGTCGCGATTCTTCCGCAGCTAGTAGAAGTGATTAAACAGCGTGAAATCGATATGCCTGAAGGGGCGTACACAACATATTTATTCGATAAAGGAATCGATAAAATCTGTAAAAAAGTCGGCGAAGAAGCTACAGAAGTTGTCATCGGTGCGAAAAACCGTGACGCAGAAGAAGTGAAATGGGAATCGGCAGATCTTCTTTATCACTTATTAGTTCTTCTTCAAGAGCAAAAAGTCGATGTTTATGAAGTGCTGGATGTATTGCAAAAACGCCATGAAGGAAAGAAGCAGTAACTACTGGAAAAATAACACCGCTATGTCAGACGTGTTTTTAGTACATATGTGCCGGATATGCTATAATAGTTAGAATTGATTAAGGGACCACACCTGTGCGTTCCTTATTTCTTTGTTTACAAACAAATGACCTGCGTATTTGATGATATAGAATGTATTGAACGGAATGACTCGGAGGAATATTATTGGAAAATAAACGTTTAAAAACAAAAGTTACTAATGTCGTGTCGTTTGTTCCGAATGGTGATTATTATTACAATAAAGCTTTAAAGGCAATTGAACGAGACGAAATGGATAAAGCATATAAATTTATTAAGCGCGCGGCGGATTTAAGTCCGGATGACGCGCATGTGTTATTACAGTACGGAATTCTTGAAATGGAACTGCAAAATTTCGAGCATGCATATGAGTTGATTCACACAGCCTATAGTTTAGAGCCGAATGAATCCGAAATCATCTTTATGATGGCGGAAGTGTCGGGCTGTATGGGTCATATTGCTGATGCCCAAAAATACGCAGCCCAATATTTAGACATGGAACCTAATGGCACATATACGGAAGACGCCTCCGAAATATTGGAGTTTGTCGACTATGTGGGCGAAGATATGGATGACATGGATGAATTTGATGGGGCGAAGCATGTGGCACAGGAAAAGGCCCGCCGCCATATGGAGCAGGGCGATTTTAAAACAGCAATCGAAATGCTGGAGCAAATCATTGAAGAGTATCCAGACCTTTGGAATGCGTATAATAATCTGGCGTTAGCCTATTTTTATGTCGGTGAGGCAGAACAGGCACGCGCACTTCTATATCGAGTGCTGCGTGAAAACCAAGGCAATCTTCACGCACTTTGCAACTTGGCCGTCTTTGCATATTACGAAAAAAGCAGTGAAGAGCTGAATGAACTGGTCGGTTTATTGAAGAAAATCCAACCGTTCGATTGGGAAAACCGTTATAAGCTCGGTGCGACATTTGCGTTAATCGGGCAGTATGAAGAGGCCTATAAATGGCTGCGCTCTATGAGTAAGAAAGGTTATGATGGAGAGCCTGGCTTTTATTTCTGGCTTGCCCAGTCAGCCTACTTCTCAGGACATGAAACGATTGCTAAAGAAGCGTGGAAAATGCTCATACAGTTGGATCCATCAAAAGAAGGGATGGAACCGTGGGCAAATGGGGAAGGCTCTATTTTACGAAATTCCGCGGAAAATCATCGTGACTTCATCATTCGTCAACTAACAGATGAGCACCAGTCAAGCCGATTATTTGGCATGTTTTTATTGAAGCGTTCGGCACATAAACAGGAAATTGTCGCGCACCCTTCTATTTTAAATGTCTCAAATTTTACGGCTATCGAAAAACTTTGCCTGGCATATGCACTGGACTATGACTTCAGTAACGGCAGCAAGGAAGAAAAGCAATTCCTGCGTTTTATGGAAGTAGCTGAGCAGATTACAGAAGTAAATGATTCGATTTCTTTAGAGGTCGCGCAAGTGTTAAGTACATGGTTTGCACTTGGGGAAATTGCATTCGAACAAGGCTATTCGTTTAAAAACAGCGCGGCTCTGGCTGCTGCTGTTGAATATTCATTCCATGTAGCGCTGGAAAACAAAGTGACGAAAAAAGCAGTAGCGGGCAAATATAATATTTCAACTGCAACATTATCGAAATACAATGATGAATTATATGAATTTGTACCGTCGGACTTTGAATAGGCAGTATATTTGTATTTATACAAGCAATCTTATACGATAAAAATATAGAAAAGGTATACGCAAGAGGAGGATCTTCATGTCAGAAGAAAAAATTTATGATGTAGTCATTATCGGAGCAGGTCCAGCAGGTATGACAGCTGCGGTATATGCATCACGCGCGAACTTATCAACATTAATGATTGAACGTGGGATTCCCGGCGGACAAATGGCTAATACAGAAGCAGTGGAAAACTATCCAGGCTTTGATACAATTTTAGGGCCGGAATTATCGACAAAAATGTTTGAGCATGCGAAAAAATTCGGTGCTGAATATGCTTACGGTGATGTAAATGAAATCATTGATGGTGAAGAATATAAAATTATCGTTTCTGGTAAAAAACAATATAAAACACGCACGATTATTATTACAACAGGTGCAGAATACAAAAAACTAGGCATTCCTGGCGAAACAGAGCTTGGCGGCCGCGGTGTAAGTTATTGTGCTGTATGTGATGGCGCATTCTTCAAACAAAAGAAACTGATCGTAATCGGCGGGGGCGACTCTGCAGTTGAAGAAGGTATTTACTTAACACGTTTTGCGGATAAAGTAACAATCGTACACCGTCGCGATAAACTTCGCGCACAAAAGATTATTCAGGACCGTGCATTTGCCAATGAAAAAATTGACTTCATCTGGAACACAACAGTAAAAGAAATTCATGAAGTTGACGGTAAAGTAGGGAAAGTGACGTTAGTTTCAACAGTTGACGGTACTGAAACGGAAGAGGCTGCAGATGGCGTATTCGTATATGTCGGCATGCTTCCATTAACAGCGCCATTTGCTTCTTTGAATATTTTAAATGAAGCAGGCTATATTGTAACAAACGAGAAAATGGAAACATCAATTCCGGGTATTTATGCAGCGGGCGATGTTCGTGATAAAATGCTGCGTCAAATTGTAACAGCTACAGGTGACGGCAGTATTGCAGCACAATCAGCGCAACATTACGTGGAAGAAATAAAAGAAAAGATAAATCAATAATTCTTTAATATAAATGTAATCATATCGTTACAAAATAAGGGTATACTAAAAGTGGAATTTGTTTTAACCCCCTTATTTTTTTATCCTAAGGTTGTTTCAAGCGTGCTTACGCTGAAGCAACCTCTTTTTTTGTGGCTTTCCGGCACAAATGTTGACTTTATAAATGAAACGCTTGCTTTTACGGAATGCATAGGACAAGGTATAATAGAAATAAGCTTTAGAAAAACACAATTCGCTGCATATAGCGAAATTGTGTCTTTACTTATGTGGAATTCGTGAAATATTAGTTATTCACTTATCCCATTAAATGAAAAAGTTGAGGTGTTGTGTATGCAACGTATTACAAATTTACTCGCTATTAAAGATGGTCAAGTGTTACTGCTGCAAAAACCGAGAAGAGGCTGGTTTGTGGCACCAGGTGGGAAAATGGAGCCAGGAGAGTCCATCTATGACTCCGCTATACGCGAATTTCAGGAAGAGACAAATCTAACACCAAAAGACGTTCATTTAAAAGGTGTATACACAATGGTTATCAAAAATGGGGATACAGTCGTCGATGAGTGGATGCTGTACACATTTATCGCAACTGATGTTGAAGGAACACCATTTGTCGAAACGCGGGAAGGCATTTTAAGCTGGTATGAAATTGAACGTTTAAAGGATCTTCCGATGGCGGCAGGTGACCGTACGAATTTATTATTTGCAGCATTAAATCAAGGTACGCAATATGGTACATTTGAATATACAGAGGATTTTGAGCTAATCAGCGAAAAAATTCAAAACTCGACGGAACAAAACTAGAGGAGATGAAATAAGTGGCTAGTTCGAGCTATACACATGAGTTAGTGATTATTACAGGAATGTCAGGGGCGGGCAAAACGGTTGCAGTTCAAAGTTTTGAGGATTTAGGTTATTACTGTGTAGATAACTTACCTCCGGAGCTTTTAACTACTTTTTTAGCGCTAATGAAGGATTCCGAAAAAAAGATTTCACGTATGGCAGTTGTTATGGATTTACGTGGGAGAGAATTTTTTGGCTCATTGATCGAATCGCTCGACGCACTACTGGACGAAGAAGATATTTTACTCCGTATTTTATTTTTGGAATCCGATGATGCCACATTAGTTCGGCGCTATAAAGAATCACGCCGATCACATCCGCTTGCACCTCAGGGATTACCGCTGGAAGGGATTCAAATGGAGCGCGAACTGCTCTCTGAAGTAAAAGGGCGTGCCAAATCGATCGTCAATACTTCCCAGTTAAAACCACGGGAATTACGTGAACGTATCGCCCAGGAATTCAGCAATATGAGCAGTCCTACGTTTTCGTTAAACATTATGTCATTTGGATTTAAGCATGGGCTGCCGATTGATGCAGATTTAGTATTCGATGTTCGCTTTTTGAAAAATCCTTACTATGTTGAAGAATTGCGACATAAAACAGGGCTACAAACAGAAGTATCCTCTTACGTACTAGCAACAGAAGAAACACAACAGCTAATTGCCAAACTGACTGACTTGTTCACATTCATGATTCCTCATTACCGTAATGAAGGCAAATCACAGCTTGTCATCGCTTTCGGCTGTACGGGCGGGCAACATCGCTCCGTTACACTTGCTGAATACTTCGGGAAGCTATTGGCAAAAAATGATCAAGTCATCGTTACACATAGAGATATCAATCATAGGAAGGATTGATGAGATGAAAAAAAAGAGAACAAGAATCGTCGTAATTGGCGGGGGGACAGGCCTTTCTACAATATTACGCGGTTTAAAGCAGCATCCTTTTGATATTACGGCCATCGTTACGGTTGCAGATGACGGTGGCTCTTCCGGACGTTTGCGGGATGACTATGATATCCCGCCGCCCGGAGATGTGCGAAATGTAATTGCCGCGCTTTCTGATGTAGAGCCGTTAGTGGAGCAGATGTTTCAATATCGCTTTTCCCAATCAAATGATTTAGGCGGACATTCGCTCGGGAATTTGATGTTGACCGCTTTAACGGAAATTACAGGTGATTTTAACCATGCGATTGCTGAGATGAGCAAAGTACTCAATGTGCACGGAAAGGTTATCCCGGCAGCCAATAAAAAGGTTACATTACATGCCGAATTAGCGGATGGGTCGGACATTATCGGCGAGTCGAAAATTCCATCAGGCCATGCACCGATTAAACGGGTATACTTGGAGCCTAGTAACCTCAAACCATTACCTGCTGCAGTTCATGCGATTGAACGAGCAGATTTTATTTTGATTGGACCTGGCAGCCTTTATACGAGCATTATTCCGAATTTATTGGTTAAAGGAATTGGGCAGGCGGTTATTCGTGCGAAAGGCGAAAAAATCTATATTGCCAATTTAATGACACAGCAAGGCGAAACGAGAAGCTTTACTGCCTCACAGCATATAGAAGCAATCCATGAGCATGTGGGAGAAGCATTTATCGAATCGGTACTGATCAATGAAAAGGAGCTACCTCCTTCGATTTACGAAAATTATCGGGAGGAAAATGCTGAGCCTGTTAAGTTTGATATTGAAAGATTGCAAGAAATGGGCATTAATATCATTCCAAAAGAGATTGCGCTTATTGAAAATGGAACAGTACGTCATGATGCGGTAAATCTCGCTGAATGGCTTTTTGAATATACAGTAAAGAAAAGACAAACGATGCAAGAATAGTAGTATGAAACAAACACTACATAGGTTGCTAGGAAAGGGGGAGCGAATCCATGTCATTTGCATCTGAAACAAAGAAAGAACTGACGCAAGTAGAAGCAGGTGATAGTAGTTTAAAGGCAGAAGTTTCTGCTCTTATACGGATGAACGGTTCGTTAAGTTTTGCGAATCGCCAATTAAGCTTAGACGTACAGACAGAAAATGCGGCAATCGCACGTCGGCTTTATACAATTGTAAAAAAGCTTTATCCATATAATGTAGAGTTGCTTGTTCGAAAGAAGATGCGTCTTAAAAAGAACAATGTGTATATATGCCGTGTACGGGAAGGTGCGCGGGAAATTCTTGCGGATTTAGAAATTGTCTCAAATTCATTTGAGTTTAATCATACAATCGCCAAATCAATCATACCGAAAGAAAATGAACGCCGTGCCTATTTACGTGGAGCCTTTTTGGCAGGAGGATCGGTTAACAATCCGGAAACCTCTTCCTACCATTTGGAGATTTATTCTTTATATAAGGAGCACGGGGAAGCGTTGGCAGAGCTCATGAACCGCTATGATCTAAATGCGAAAACAATTGAACGGAAAAAAGGCTTTGTCACGTATTTAAAAGAAGCTGAGAAGATTTCGGATTTTATGAATTTAGTCGGTGCTGTTCAGGCGATGCTGAAGTTTGAAGATGTTCGGATTATTAGGGATATGCGGAACAGTGTAAACCGTATCGTAAACTGTGAAACGGCCAACTTAAATAAAACAATTGGCGCTGCATTGAGGCAAGTGGAAAATATCCGCTATATCGATAATGCGGTAGGGCTTGATCAGCTGCCGGAAAAACTGAGGGAAATTGCACGTCTTCGTGTAGAATATCAGGACGTGACATTAAAAGAGCTCGGTGAAATGGTTTCAACTGGCGTTGTCAGTAAATCAGGTGTCAATCATCGTCTGCGCAAAATCGATGAAATCGCGGATGCGCTCCGTCGTGGAGAGAATATTTAAATCCACTTGCGCTTATGGAGCACATACGTCATGGCGTAATAGAAAAAATTGGTAACGATTTCATAAAAGATGTTTCCAATTGTTGTTCTTTTCGGACAATTTCGTTAAGATAAACATAGAAGCGATGAACGGTTGTGAAAGGGAGTATTTCAAGATGATTGAAAAACAAGTAGAAGTAAAGTTAAAATCGGGCTTACAAGCAAGACAGGCGGCTTTGTTCGTCCAAGAGGCGAATCGTTATAAAGCAGACGTCTATTTACAAAAGGATACGAAAAAAGTGAATGCGAAGTCGATCATGGGCATTATGAGCCTTGCCGTTGCAAAAGGCACGGTTGTCACATTATGGGCAGACGGCCATGACGAAGAAAAAGCAATCAACGCATTACAACTACTTATTGAAAAAGCGGATTAAGACAAAAGCACAGCCAGTTCAGTTTATATGAACGGCTGTGCCTTATTTTTTAAAATACAAAAAAGCATACAAGATGAATCTTGTATGCTCGAATGGATCGATTATTTTAATTGGTTACGCTCATAAATTTTATCGATAAGACCGTATTCCAATGCTTGCTCTGCAGACATGAAGTTGTCACGATCTGTGTCGCGTGCTAACGTTTCGTAATCTTGGCCACTGTTTTCAGCCATGATGCGGTTTAGTTTTTCACGTAAGTGTAAAATACGTTTTGCAGCGATTTCGATTTCTGTTGCTTGACCTTGTGCACCGCCAAGTGGTTGGTGAATCATTACTTCTGCGTTTGGTAAAGAAACACGTTTGCCTTTTGCACCAGCAGAAAGCAGGAATGCACCCATTGATGCAGCCATACCGATACAGATTGTTGATACATCAGGTTTGATGAAGTTCATCGTATCGTAGATCGCCATACCTGAAGTGATAGAGCCACCTGGTGAGTTGATATATAGGTAGATATCTTTATCTGGATCTTCAGCTTCTAAAAATAATAGCTGTGCTACGATTGAGTTCGCAACATTGTCGTCAATCCCACTACCTAATAAAATGATGCGGTCTTTAAGTAAACGTGAATAAATGTCATATGCACGCTCGCCGCGGTTTGTTTGTTCAATAACTGTAGGAATTAAGTTCATTGAAAAATCCTCCCTTTGTTAAAGCTTATATTCGATTACTTTTGCTGAAAATGACAAATATTTCAGCTGTAAACCTATCATACACGTATTAGTCAGTTATGGTCAAATATAAACTCTGATTTTTACAGTTGAAAATAAGGTGTTCCATCTGTATAATGAAAAAAGTTGCACATATTATTATTTATATGTCCTCGTGGTGTAATGGATAACACTTCAGATTCCGGTTCTGAGGCTGGGGGTTCGATTCCCTCCGAGGGCGCTTTCTTTTTAAAGATTATTACTGATCTATATAGAGTTAAAATAATCTTTCTCTTCCATTTTTCTACAGTTTATTTTTGGCGCTACACTATAAATTTCCTAAACCATTCTAATTTAAACGCTCTTCCTATAAAAAATAAAATTCTTTATTAAAAATCACAATTTATACTTGAATTATATGTGAAAAATTAGTACATTATTAAATGTTGTGTTTTCACAAAACTAGTTAGATAGACTATATTATCATGTCCTTTAGGGGGCACCATTTTACTGTTTTAATATACGTTTCAATATCAATTGCAAAAAATCATCTGAGGTTTTTTTGCAATAGAGAATGAAGTTTTATTAGGATAAAAAGAATCACTGTACCGGTTCTTTTTATCCTTCATTCGTTCTCTACCTAAAAATAATAATTCAAGGCTGCATCAGAGGGAGTTCCTCTTGTGCAGTCTTTTTTGTTTTGAATAAAAATTACCTATCTAATTGACATATATTTTAAATAACAGGGAATATATGTAATGGAATTAGAGTCCTTTTGAAGAGGGAAATACAATAATGAAATAGTAATAGAGTGAATAAATATTAAAATATATGCAAATATACCGTTAATTTTGTTATAATAATTCATCATACTGCAATAATAATCAATTTTTTAAAAATTAAATGTTGTATATTAATTGCGGAATTAATATAATTGAACATGTTATTAACAAAAAAACTACTACATCCAGGAGGATATTCATAATGAGTACTAGAAAACTATTTAAATGGGCAGCACCTTTAGCTGCAGCTTCAATGATTTTAACAGCATGTGGAGCGGACGAATCGACATCTACAGGGGATAAAGAATATAAGAAAATTGTTGCAGGTACGGAAGCTACATATGCACCATTTGAATACTTAGATGATAAAGGAAATGTTGTCGGCTTAGATTCAGAGATTTTAGCAGCGATCGGCGAAGAGATGGGCATTGAAACAGAAGTGAAAAATGTAGGCTGGGACTCAATGATGAGCCAAGTAACAACTGGTGAAGTGGATATGGGCGCAGCGGCTATTACAATTACAGATGAGCGTAAAGAATCATATGACTTTACAGATCCTTACTATGAAGCGACTTTACTGATCGTGACAAAAGAAGGATCGACAGTTGCATCGCTGGAAGATATTAAAGACAAAAAAATTGCAGTACAGATTAATACAACAGGCCACATCGCAGCACAGGAATTGCAAGGCGTTGCAAGCTCAAAAATTTTAGCATATGAAAACTTCTCTGTTGCGTTAACAGAAGTGCTGACAGGTGCTGCTGATGCCGCAATCGGTGATAATGCAGTAATTTTAGATTACCTTGAAAACAATCCTGATTCAGGCTTAAGAGCGGTAGAGGATACTTCATTTGAGAAAGACTACTTCGGCTTTATGGTGAAAAAGGGCAATAAAGAGCTATTGGACATTTTAAATGAAGGACTTCAAAAAATTAAAGACAATGGCAAGTTAGCTGAAATTACAGGTACGGAAATCGAATAAGCTTTATTTTAATTTATTGGAGGGTTTCAGATGGATTTTTTTGATTTTTTCCGTTGGGATATAATCTGGAACTACCGTGAACTATATGCAAAAGGACTTTGGGCGACTATTGTTTTAACAGCATGTGGTTATATTGGTGGTATCATATTCGGTCTAGTTTTAGGATTAGGCCAAGTTTCAACAAAAAAATGGATTTACTGGCCGGCTAAAATTTATGTCGACGTATTCCGTGGTACGCCAATGCTCGTACAATTATTATTAATTCACTTAGCTGTTATTCCAACTATTTTTGGAACATCGCAAGGTTGGTGGGTATCGGGTATTGTCGGTCTGATTTTAAACAGTGCCGCATACAATGCAGAAATTTTCCGTGCAGGGATCCAGTCGATTGACAAAGGGCAAATGGAAGCTGCAAGATCATTAGGGTTAACACAGGGCCAGGCGATGCGCAAAGTTATTTTACCGCAGGCGTTCCGTCGTATGATTCCGCCATTAGGGAATGAATTTATCGCATTGTTAAAGGATTCTTCACTTGTAACGGTAATCGCCGGGGCCGAGATTTTATATGTAAGTAAAGTAGTAGCCGGAACGTATCAGCGTTTCTGGGAGCCTTATTTATTCGCAGCGTTCCTATACCTTGTATTGACGTATGCTGTAACGAAGCTTATTGCATTTATCGAAAAACGAGTTGATATTAATTACAACCCACGTAAGAAAAAGGAGCGCGCGTAAATGATTAAAGTAGAAAACTTACACAAGCATTTTGGCAAGCTCGAAGTGTTAAAAGGAATCGATTATGAAGTACATGAAAAGGAAGTAGTTTGTGTCATCGGGCCATCTGGTTCTGGGAAATCAACGTTTCTTCGCTGCATGAATTTGCTGGAGGAAGTAACGGATGGTGCGATTTATATTCAAGGTGTCAAAATCAATGATCCGAAAACAAACATTAACGATATCCGTACAGAAGTGGGGATGGTGTTCCAACAGTTCAACCTATTCCCGCATATGTCGGTCATCAATAATATTACAATGGCGCCAATGCAAATTCGCCAACTGAACAAAGCCGATGCCGAAAAATTGGCACTCGAGCTATTGGATAAGGTCGGTTTGCGTGAAAAAGCAGATAACTATCCGCAGCAATTATCAGGCGGTCAGCAGCAGCGTGTCGCGATTGCCCGCGCATTAGCGATGAAGCCGAAAGTAATGCTGTTTGATGAACCAACGTCAGCCCTTGACCCCGAAATGGTAAAAGAGGTTTTGGAAGTAATGAAAAACCTTGCTAAAGAAGGCATGACAATGGTTGTCGTAACACATGAAATGGGCTTCGCACGTGAAGTAGGTGACCGTGTCCTGTTTATGGATGGCGGCTATATCGTAGAGCAGGGCCACCCGGATGAAGTATTCGGCAACCCGCAAAACGAACGTACAAAAGCCTTTTTAGGAAAAGTATTATAAATGTAGGTAAACTATCTTCTATTATGATGCGTAGTAGAAGGTAGTTTTTTATATTGCGTCTTACTAAATTGAGAAGAATGCACATATATTTAAAACGCGTTGATTGGAATGTAGGGGAGGCGACTCCTGCGGGAACAGCACGAGCGAGAGACTACAGGCTCGAGCCGTGCCCGCGGAAAGCGTCCGACCCGAAATGGAAATCAACACTATATGAGTAGTGGAGATTTTAGTAGCATAAATTGTTTAGGGATCTTTATAACCTAAACTATCAGAATATTTAGAATTACATATTGTGTGGCACTACTAAAAAATGTATAATCTTAACAAAAATAGAGGGGGTTTTATAATGTTCAAAACAAAGAAGTTTTTCATAACGATGCTGCTAATGGCATTAACAATCATTTTAGCCGCATGCGGTACAGCGGATGATGAAACATCAGGAAGCGCAACATCCGGAGAAGGTGGCGGTAAAAAGCTGTTAGTAGGAACGGAAGCAACATTTGCCCCATTTGAATCAATGAATGACAAAGGTGAAATTGTTGGAATCGATGTAGATATTATGAAGGCTATCGGAGAAGAAATCGGTTCAGAAGTAGAATTCCGAAATGTCGGTTGGGAGCCGGTATTCCAGCAAATTACGAACGGTGAACTGGACTTAGGTGCATCAGGCATTACCATTACAGATGAGCGTAAAGAGACGTATGATTTCACAGATCCATATTATGAAGCATCATTAATGATTGTTGTGAAAGAAGATTCACCAATCAAAACATTGGATGAATTGAAAGATCAAAAAGTATCTGTTCAAATTAATACAACAGGGCATATTGCAGCACAAAACCTGCAAGGAAAATCAAGTTCAAAAATTTTAGCGTATGAAAACCAGCCGATAGCATTCCAGGAAGTAATCAATGGTGCAACAGCAGCGGCGTTTGGCGATAATGCGGTTGTTATCGAGTACTTAAAGAACAATCCGGATTCAGGACTAAAAGCGATTGAATCGGATCAGTTTGAAAAAGAATATTACGGCTTCATGGTGAAAAAGGGGAACACTGAGTTACTGAACCGTTTAAATGAAGGCCTAGCGAAGATTAAAGAAAACGGTAAGTTAGAAGAAATTACAGGGCAGAAGATCGATTAATTTATAAGTGAAAAATATGATAAACCCGGTATTTTGAAACTTAAACTTTATGAATTGATTGGAGTGCAGGGGCGACTCCTAGGGAAATAGCGTGACGCCTGAGACTTAGGAACAAAAGCTTAGAGCGCCACGTCCTGTGGCAACGCTATTGTGACCAACATCGTGTTGGTCTCACGCCACGCCCCTGGAAAGCGTCCCCGGAACGGAAATCAATTCTAGGGTAAGCAGAAACACCTCAATTTTCTCCCAGAGAAAATTGAGGTGTTTCGTTTTGTTCAAGTTTATAAGGACTATATTAGAAAATTCTTTAACCGTATCGCTCTGGAAAATAAATTTGCGTCCCTCCCCATTTTCGTTGAGGGGTTTTTGTATTGATTTAAACATTGTTGAAAAATTGCGTCACAATATCTTTTATCGTAGCCACTTGCATAACAAGCATCGTGGTGCAGACAGCAATTATCGACTGCATTCGTTGGTGCACCAGGTCCGCTGCAACCAGGTCCACAGTAACGGTAACCAGGGAAGCAGAACCCCATTGCAGGACGTCTCATGATCCCACCTCCTTCTACTAGATACCATATAGTATGTTCACCTAATAAGAAGAGGAGGGCAAACCTATTGATTTCATCATAAAAACCTTTACTTTACACTAGCAGACTTAACGGGTGAAACCGAAGATTCGGCTACCTTCAATATTGCATTAACAAGGACATCGGCACCCTTTGAACATTCTTCGTAGGAAGTATATTCATCTTCCCGGTGACTATAGCCTTTCGCACTTGGAACAAAAATCATTGTAGAAGGAATATATCCTGCGATAAATTGAGCATCGTGGCCGGCACCGCTGAACATATGATGGCGTGAATAGCCCAGTTCATCTGTACTTGCTGCTACAGCATGGACAACTTCCGGTGCGAAATAGACCGTATCCCGGCTCCATAGTTTTTGGTAGCTCAGTTCGCAGTTTTCGATTTCTTTAGGAAGGTCAAAAATAATTTGTTCCACTTGCTGGATGACTGTAGGGTCTTGGTGGCGGGACTCCAACGAGAAAGTTACATTACTCGGGATGACCGTATGAATATTCGGGTAGGCATTGATACGTCCGATTGTATAAACAAGATCTTCAGGAAGTTGTTTTAATTTATTTTGCAGGATGGAAATGATCTGCATCGCGGCAAACATACTGTCTTTACGCATGGAAATAGGGGTAGTGCCCGCATGGTTCGATTCACCGGTTAATGTAATGTCATAGCAAACCATGCCAAGAACGCCTTCTACGACTCCGATTTCTTTTTTATAATGCTCCAAAACTGGACCTTGCTCAATATGAAGCTCCAAATAGGCATGCGCTTCGGTTAGACGGTTTGCGATATCGCCTTCATAGCCGCTTTCTTTCAAGGCTTGTTCAAATGTTACCCCTTTTCGATCCGTCGAAGCGAGCATCTTTTCCTTATCGAATTTCCCTGAAAGAACACCTGAAGCCATTAAGGACGGTTCAAAACGTGCCCCTTCTTCGTTTGTGAAGTTTACGATAGTTATAGGGTGATTTAGTTCGAGTTCTTCATCAATAATAGTTTGAACAGCTTCCAGGGCAGTTAAAACACCGAGTACCCCATCAAAGCGTCCTCCCTTTATGACAGAATCTAAGTGTGAGCCGATGACAATCGGCAAGTTATCGGAGTTGGATGGCAGTGTTGCGTACATAGTGCCCATATCGTCAACCGTTACCGTCATGCCAAGCTGTTCACAAATTTCCTTGAACTTGTTGCGGGCGAGAATATCTTCGGGAGATAGGCTTAAACGTGTGACACCATTATTTTCTGTTGCCCCAAATTGGCTAAATAAATCAATAGTGTTTTGAAGTCGTTCGCGGTTTGTTTTTAACATAAAATTCCCCCTTAAATTCAATAATATATAAACATTAGCACTAGCATATAACAAATTAATATATACTTAATGTAAAATGATACAATAATTGTATGGACGAATTGTTAATGATAGGGGGCTGCTTATGTTAACCGTAAAAGAAGTTCTAAATCGAAAATACTTTGAATCGGCGAAGGTCGTCGCAGGTCAAACCGGCTTAAGCCATGCGATCAAATGGATTCATATATTGGAAGTTACCGATGTGAAGCAGCTGATAAAAGGAAATGAGCTCATTCTGACAACGGGCGTCATTTTAAAAGATAATGAACAAGGCTTTCTGAATTTTGTGAGGCAACTTAATGATTTAAATGTAGCCGGGCTGTGTATTGAGTTAGGTATGTACATTCAAACGATTCCGGAAAGTGTCATTAAACTGGCGGATCAACTGGATTTTCCGCTCATCGTTTTTCAGGAAATTGTCCCGTTTGTCGGCATTACGCAAGATTTGCATACAGCGATCATTCATCAGCAGTACGATATTTTAAGGCAGCTCGAAGATTATTCCCAGAAGATCAACAACTATGTTTTGAAAGTGAACGATAAAGTGAAGATTTTGCAGTATATGCAAAAGTATTTAAACGTGGATATTTATTTTGATGTGAACAAAGGAACAAGTCTCGCAATCCCGGATAAAAAGATTGAAAATTGCAAAAAATATATCAATCTTTTAAGTAGTAAACATAAAGCAAAGATTGAAGTGAATTTATTTGATCAGTTGTACGGGACGGTCTATATATACTCCGAAAAAAGAGAAATGACGGAATTGGATTTACTTATTTTGGACCGCACTGTAGTTACGCTGTCTCAGTTTATTTTAAGAGATTTATATATTGAAGAAAAATTGGAAAGTGAAAACCGGAAGTTTTTTGAAAAATGGCTCGAAGGTGAAAACAGCGATGATGAATTGCTTTATTTTATCGAAGAGTTCGATCAAAAACTGAAGCACAATGGCTGGATGGTCATGATTCATCAGCTTAGAAGAAAGAATGCCATAAAGGATTTAACGAATTATAAAATCAATCTTCGCCAGGCGCTGCAGAAAGAAGGGTTTTACACATTTATTGTCGAGCAGTCCCAATATTTAATTTTTATCATTAACGATTTGGCGCAGGGAGCTACGTATAAAGAGCGGATGAACCGCGTAATGAATGAGATGATCCATCAAAGTAAACAGGACATGCTTGTTGCTGTTGGAAAATATGTTACGCATTACAATGAATTGAAAGAAAGCTATCAAACAGCGCAGGAAACCCTACAAATCCGGATGAAACATACAGAGCTTTCGTATTTTTACGATGAACTGGTGTTGTACCATATGGTGAAAGTTCTGCAAAACAACAGTAGTCTTATGCAGGCGGCAATGGAAAAAATCGAAAAACTCAGCCAGTATGACAGCAAGCACAACGCGAATTTAATTCAAACACTCGATGTTTATTTTCAGTGTAATGGACTAAAAAAGGAAACTGCCGAAAAACTGTTTATCGTCCGTCAAACTCTTTATCACCGCCTGGAAAAAGTGGAACAGATCATCGGCAGTGACTTTATGAAGTACGAAAACCGGCTCTGCCTGGAAATCATGCTGCTCATGACGAAGCATAACTATTATGAGGGTGTGAAGGTGTAGGTGCCATGATTGAAGATGATGCAATTAAATATCAAATGCGTTGATTGGAATGGAAATCAACCCCCTTGCCTGATCAGGATATCCTCATGTGCTAAATGTGAAATCAAGGCAAACATCCATTTGACACTATGTATAATGCCCTTAATCTTCCAATAAGCGAAAATAGAAATAGAGTTTAGGAATGTAGGAGGGAAATGCATGAGCCAATATGTAGAGTATAACTGGAAAGCAAATGACGAAAAACATGTATGGCACTCGATGAAGCCGTATAACCCGGAAGCAACATTTATTGTTGAACGCGCGGAAGGGGCTTGGCTGACAGACATCGATGGCAATAAATATTTGGATGCAATGGCAGGGCTTTGGTGTACGAATATTGGTTATGGTCGTAAGGAAATTGCCGACACAGCTTACGAGCAAATGCTTAAAAATTCTTATACACCGCTGACGAATGGGCACACGCCGGCAATTTTACTGAGCCAGAAGATCAGTGAGCTGCTTGGGGACGAATATGTTGTCTTCTATTCAAACAGCGGATCGGAAGCAAATGAAGTCGCATTTAAAGTGGCAAGACAATATCATCAGCAAAAAGGTGATACGACCCGTTATAAAATCATTTCCCGCTACCGTGCTTATCATGGGAGTTCAATGGGCGCTTTAGCAGCAACAGGCCAAGCGCAACGCAAATATAAATACGAGCCGCTTGCACCTGGCTTTTTACATGTGGCACCACCTGATCAATACCGGAATCCGGAACAAGCGGAAAACGGCGATGCTACAACATTGCCTAGTGTGAAAAACATTGATCAAGTAATGACTTGGGAAATGTCCGAAACGATCGCCGCGGTTATTATGGAACCGATCATTACAGGTGGCGGTGTCATCGTACCGAACGAAGATTACTTGAAAGGCGTAAAAGAGGTGTGCGAGAAACATGGTGCGCTGTTAATCGTTGACGAAGTAATCTGTGGCTTCGGACGTACAGGTACAGCGTTCGGCTTCCAGAACTATGGCATTAAGCCGGATATTGTGACGATGGCAAAAGGGTTAACAAGTGCCTACATGCCATTATCAGCAACTGCAATCCGCCGTGAAATTTACGAGCAGTTTGTCGCGAACGGGGACTATGAGTTTTTCCGTCATATTAATACATTTGGCGGTTCACCGGTCGCATGTGCTGTCGCATTGAAAAACATTGAAATTATGGAGCGCGAAAATTTATTTGAGCAATCCGTCGTCCTTGGCGAATCGCTTAAGCGCACATTGCAAGAAAATTTAAATGAACATCCATTCGTAGGCGATATTCGAGGAAAAGGATTATTGATCGGTATTGAGCTTGTGGAAAATAAAGAAACGAAGGCACCGCTTGATGTTGAGCGCGTGAATGCAGTGATTGGCTACTGTAAGAAAAAGGGCGTCATTATCGGGAAAAACGGTGTAACGGTCGCGAACTTCAACAATATATTAACGCTGTCACCACCGCTTTCAATTTCAGTGGAAGAAAAGGACCTGATTGCCAATACAGTGATTGAAGCAGTAAACAGTATTAAATAAAGGGGGATCTTCATAATGACAGAAGCAGTTTCGGTAAAAAAGTTAACACATTTTATCAATGGTGAATTGGTCGAAGGGAAGAGCAACAACTATTCGAAAGTATATAACCCGACGACAGGCGAAGTAATTGCCGAAGTTCCGATTGCGACAGCTGAAGAAACACGTGAAGCCATTGCAGCAGCAAAAGCGGCTTTCCCGGCATGGCGTGATCTGTCTGTTGCGAAGCGTGCGGAGGTATTGATGCGTTTCCGATTTTTACTGACAGAAAATATGGATCAGCTATTGGATATTATTTGTACGGAGAGCGGGAAAACGTTGGAGGACGCGCGCGGTGAAGTGACACGTGCACTGGAGTCGGTTGACTTGGCAATCGGTGCGCCTCATCTTGTGAAAGGGGAATATTCGGTAAATGTAGGTGGTCAAATTAATGCCTACTCTGCGAAGTACCCTTTAGGTGTTGTAGCGGCTATCTCGCCATTCAATTTCCCAATCATGGTGCCGTTAGCTCAAACATCGATGGCAGTCGCTGTAGGGAACGCGGTTATTTTAAAAGCATCCGAAAAGGTGCCGATGACTTCGCTGTTTGTCAGTGAGTTATGGAAAAAGGCAGGATTGCCGGACGGGATCTGGACAGTGGTAAACGGCAGTAAAGATGCGGTTAATGAGCTGCTGGAAAATCCGACTGTTCAAGCGATTTCATTTGTCGGTTCGACACCTGTTGCGAAATATATTTACGAAACGGGTTCGAAATACGGTAAGCGCGTTACGGCATTAGGCGGCGGGAAAAATAATATGGTTGTTATGCCGGACGCTGATTTAGAGCAAGTGGCGAACGCGTTTATCGGTGCTGCATATGGCGCGGCTTCCCAACGTTGTATGGCGATTTCTACAATTATGCCGGTTGGCGAAGAAACGGCTGATCGACTTGTGGCGATTTTAAAAGAGAAAATCAGCAACTTAAAAGTGGGCAGCTATAAAGAGGAAGGCACGGATTTTGGTCCGGTCATTTCGAAAGAGTCGAAAGAGAATATTTTGAAAGCAATCGATTTAGCGGAACGTCAAGGGGCGACGGTTGTAGTTGACGGCCGTGAACTGGATATCGTGAAAAACGCGGAAGGCTTCTTCGTTGGTCCGACATTACTGGATCATATTACGAAGGAGATGGAGATTTTCGATGAGGAAGTTTTCGGTCCGGCTCGTAATGTTGTGCGCGTGGGTTCACTTGCGGAAGCGATTGATTTCATTAATGGTCAGGATCTGGCGAATGGGGTTACGATCTTCACAAATGATGGGGCGGCAGCGCGCAAGTTTACAACGGAGATTGATGTAGGCATGGTCGGCGTCAATGTGCCGATTCCAATCCCTGTCGGCTATCATAACTTTGCCGGCTTTAAAGGTTCGCGCTTTGGTGAAGGGCATATGTTTGGTCCGGATCAGGCCCGATTCTTTACAAAAACGAAAACGGTATCGGAACGCTGGCCAGACACAACAGAAACGACAGCATCGACATTCGCTTTCCCTAGCAACAACTAAAATATATGCAAATAACAGCCTAATTCCCGATATGGGGTTAGGTTGTTTTTTTGTTGGGATGATGGGGTGGGTGGATACTGATTTGGGCTTGGTGAAGGCGGGTTTATAGTTTTATTAGAACAATGAGAGCGGTTATTAGAAGAAGTGGACCGGTTATTATAAAAGTTGGGGTGTTTATTAGAAGATTGGGCGGTAATGGTGTCTGCGAGTACTGATTTGGACGGGTGAATATACGGGTTTATAGTTTTATTAGAACATTGCCGGCGGATATTAGAAGAAACAGAATGTTTATTTGAAGATTGCGGGGAGAAATTAGAACATGGCGGTCACATATTAGAACAAGAGAAGGATATATTAGAAAATCCAAACTTTATTAGAACAAATAAAAATATATTAGAACAACCCCATAACATATTAGAAAACTCTTCACCGAAGCTTCCTCCTACTAGATACCCGACAAAAACAATAAATTATGTTAGAAAAACTTACATAAATACAGTATATTTCCTTACAACCTTTAACCTTTTGTCTAAAATATTTACGGAAAAAATTACCTTTTGTATATTAATTTTATTCTAAATATTCAGTAAAGTTATGTATATGAAGAATTTACAAGGGTTTTATTAACAGAAAATATTTATTTTAATTTTTTCCGTTAATTAGATATTATGTTACTAATTGTTACATATAATACTATATATTAAATTATATGCTTAAAAACTAGTAAATATTCTCAAAAGTTAATAGTACTAGAATCGAAATTAATCTGCGCTTTGGTTTTTCATTTTTTCAATAGAAATTACTAGAAAACTAGGAGGGTTCATATGAAAAAGATTATTACTGGGGGAACAATTGTTACTGCTGCGGATACGTTTAAAGGGGATGTGCTGATTGAGGACGGGATCATCACTCAAATTGCAGCAAAAATAGAAGATGCGGAAGCGGAAATTATTGATGCAACAGGAAAGCTTTTATTCCCGGGTGGTATTGACCCTCATACCCATCTTGATATGCCGTTCAACAATACGGTAACTGATGATGACTGGCAATCTGGAACAATTGCTGCAGCATACGGTGGAACAACGACGATTATCGATTTCTGTATTAGTGCGGGCTCGCCAACATTGATGGATGCGATTGATACGTGGCATGGCAAGGCACAAGATAAGGCCGTAATTGACTATGGCTTCCACTTAATGATCGGTGATTTGAATGAGCAGCGCCTGCAGGAATTACCGGAAGCATTGGAAAGAGGCGGTATCAGCTCGATCAAAGTGTTTCTTGCTTATGCGAAGGAGTTCCAGGCGACAGATCGTACGTTATTCCAGGCGTTTAAAGTCGGGAAGAAGCTTGGCGCGACGGTTATGGTCCATTGCGAAAACGGATCGGTTATCGATGAATTAGTAGAAGAAGCGAAAGCGAATGGACAGACGGAGCCGATTTATCATGCGCTTACTCGTCCGCCTGAAGTAGAAGGGGAAGCGACGAAGCGTGCGATTGAGCTGGCGAACTTAGCGGGAGCGCAGTTATATGTTGTGCATGTAACGTGTAAAGAAGCGGTCGATGAAATCATTTCGGCACGTAATAAAGGCTACAACGTGTTAGGGGAAACTTGTCCGCCATATTTAGTGCTTGACCAGACAGCATTGGAAAAGCCGAATTTTGAAGGCGCGAAATATGTATGGTCACCACCGTTACGTCCGGTAGAGCATCAGGAAGTATTGTGGAATGCACTGAAAGCGAAGCAGCTTCAAACGATTGGTTCAGACCAATGTTCATTCAGCTTCAACGGCAAGAAAACATTAGGGAAAGATGACTTCTCGAAAATCCCGAATGGCGGGCCGTTTATCGAAGACCGTTTCTCTGTACTGTATTCGGAAGGTGTTGCGAAAGGCCGCATTACAGAAAATGAGTTTGTTGATATGATTTCGACGCAGTCTGCGAAAATTTTTGGGCTATTCCCTAAAAAAGGAACGATCGCGGTCGGTTCGGATGCGGATATCGTATTATTCGATCCAACAGTAAAACGTACGATCTCAGCAGAAACGCATCATATGAATGTGGACTACAACGCATTTGAAGGGCTTGAAGTGACGGGTGAGCCGACAAGTGTGCTTGTGCGCGGTGAATATGTTATTCAAGATAAAAAATTCGTCGGACAGCTTGGAAGCGGCCAGTATATCCGTCGTGAAGTAAAGGGTTCCACTAAAGTAACTTCATAACACAATCAATTCGCTTTTGCGTAATTGCGTCCAGATTTTAGGCCCACAGGACGTGGGTCAGTCAGCCTTTGTTGCACAATGCGACGTTTTAAGGCTGACATCCATTCCATTAAAAAATCTGTGATATCCGCCGGGGCTTATCTTCATTCAGCAGGTGGTTGGGGCATCGGCTGAATTTAATAAAACAAGCGTTCAAATCATCTGTAAAGGTTAACGAAGATATAGCTAAAAGTAATAACAAATCAAACTGGAGAGGGTTGTTATGAAATGAGCAATAGTTTAGCGAAAAACTTTGAAGAAATATTTGGTGGCTTAACAACATACGCGGCAACTGTTGAAGCGAATCGTTGTTTGTATTGCTACGATCCACCTTGTGTGAAGGCATGTCCAACGAGCATTAATATTCCAAGCTTTATTAAGAAGATTGCTTCGAATAATATGAAAGGTTCAGCTCGTGTCATTATGGAGTCAAATCCCGTAGGCGCAAGCTGTGCACGTGTTTGTCCAACGATTGAGCTTTGTGAGGGGGCTTGCGTGTTGAACAGTGAGGAAAAACCGATTCAAATTGGTCATCTACAGCGCTATGCAACGGATTGGCTGCGCGAATCGAATGTCAATCTGTTTACACCACAACCGGCAAACGGCAAGAAAGTCGCGATTATCGGAAGCGGGCCGGCAGGGTTATCTGCTGCTCGTGAACTGGCATTGCTTGGGTACGGTGTGACGATTTACGAAGCAGATGAAAAAGCAGGCGGCCTGAATTATTACGGGATCGTTTCATTCCGCTTACCGCAGGATGTTGTGGAGTGGGAAGTGCAGCAAGTACAAAACCTCGGCGTTGAAATTAAAACGAGCACGAAAATCGGCGAAGATGTACTGGTAGATGAACTGCTTGCAAATTATGACCGCATCATTGTGGCGGTTGGTATGGGCAAAGTACCGATGCTTGGCGTTGAGGGCGAAAACTTGGACGGCGTGTATGATGCAATTGATTTTGTGAAGGAATCAAAATCTTCATTCACAGATCGGGTGCTAGGCAAAAAAGTGCTAGTTATCGGTGCCGGTAATACGGCGATTGATGCAGCGACATGTTCTGTAAGATTGGGTGCTGAACAAGTACAAATCGTTTACCGTCGTACATCAAACGAAATGACGGCGTACGATTTTGAGTTTGATTTTGCGAAACAGGACGGTGTTGAATTCAGATGGCTGACATTACCGAAGCGCATTATTGGCGATGATAATGGGAAAGTGATCGGAATGGAATGCATCAAAATGAAACTGACGGACATCGAAAATGGAAAAGGGACATTAATGGAGATTCCTGGTTCTGAATTTGTCATTGAGGCGGATGCGGTGATTCGGGCGATTGGTCAAACGAAACAGTATGAGCTGATTGAGCATTTAGGGTTGGCAAATACACGTGGTGTGATTGATGTAGATCATAATAGCCTGAAGACATCGAACCCGAAAATTTACGCTTGCGGTGATGCGATTTACGGCAACGGATACGGTGAGGCGACAGTTGTATCAGCGGCGCAGCAAGGCAAAGATTCGGCTTACGCGATTCATTATGAACTAAACGCAAATTCAGAAATTGCATAGGGGGAATTGAAATGGCAGATTTACGAATAGATTTTGCTGGTATTAAGTCACCGAATCCTTTTTGGTTGGCATCGGCACCACCGACAAACTCCGGCTATCAAGTGCAGCGTGCATTTGAAGCGGGGTGGGGCGGCGCTGTGTGGAAAACGTTGGGGGATCCTATTTTAAACGTTTCTTCACGTTTTGCTGCTGTCAGTTTCAATGGGCAAAAGGTGGCGGGTTTCAACAATATTGAGCTCATCACTGACCGACCGCTCGAAGTGAACTTACAGGAAATTTATGAAACGAAAAAGCGGTTCCCGAATCATACGATCATCGCATCGTTAATGGTGGAGCCGAAAGCAGAAAAATGGCATGAAATTGTGAAAAGAGTACAGGATGTTGGGGTAGATGGCTTCGAATTAAACTTCGGCTGCCCACATGGTATGGCGGAACGTGGCATGGGAGCCGCTTCGGGTCAAGTGCCTGAACTGGTGGAAAAGCAGACTTATTGGGCGAAAGAATATGCTGAAGTACCAGTCATCGTCAAACTGACACCGAATATTACGGATATTACTGTAACGGCTGAAGCGGCAGTGCGCGGCGGTGCTGATGCGATTAGTATGATCAACACGATCAATAGTTTGGCTGGTGTTGATCTGAACTCTTGGAACACGATTCCGCATGTTGGCAATAAAGGGGCGCACGGCGGTTATTGCGGACCGGCCGTTAAGCCAATTGCTCTGAACATGGTTGGTGAATGTGCAAGAAGTCCGTATATCAATTTACCGATTTCCGGAATCGGCGGTATTTCGAACTGGCAGGACGCTGCTGAGTTCATCTTAATGGGGTCGACGAGTGTGCAAGTTTGTACAGCGGCAATGCATCATGGCTTTGGCATTGTTGAAGATATGATTGATGGTTTAAACAACTATTTAGACGATAAAGGCTTAGCATCGGTCATGGATCTTGTTGGGAAAACAGTACCGAAATATTCGGATTGGGGAGATTTGGACTTAAATTATAAAGTTGTTGCAGAGATCAATAATGATGTTTGCATTAACTGTAATAAATGCCATATTGCCTGTGAAGATACGTCCCATCAATGTATCGATCTGTATACAGAAGATGGCCGTCCAATGCTGAAAGTGCGTGAGGAAGACTGCGTTGGCTGTAATTTATGTTCGATCGTTTGTCCGGCTGAAGGTGCGATTACGATGAAGGAACTTATTCCTACACAGCCGCCGATGACGTGGAATGAAAGACAGACATTAATTGCAGGTTTTGCTCCAAGCAGTTCAAGTATTGCGAGGTAGGGTTTTGGCGGATATCACTGATTTTTAAAGGAATGGATGTCAGCCTAACAGCGTCGCATCTTGCGACAACGGCTGACTGACCCATTTCCTGTAGGACCAAAAATTGAATAAAGAGAGGTGTAGCGATGTCAGACAGAAAAAGCACAAGTAGTAACTATTTAAAATCACCAGACTTACTTCCTGTCACATATGAGAATCGCAGTATTAGTATGATGGGCTTTGGCGTCATCTGGGTAGGGATGGCCATCGTACTCGCCGCATTTGCGATTGGTGCAGGAGGGATTGTTAATTTAAGTATGCCGATGCTCATCCTGGCGACACTGGTTGGCTCGATTTTAATCGGGATTTTCATGGTCGTCATCGGGGATATCGGTGTTGAACACGGATTATCGTTTCCTGTTTATATGCGTGCCCCATTCGGAACGATCGGTACGCACTTTCCGTCATTTGCCCGTGCGTTTACAGCGTCGTGCTGGTTCGGGATTAACACGTATTTCGGGGCTTTGGCGATTAACGGCATTCTGAATGTTATGTTCGGCTTTGATAACTGGTTTATTTGCTTCCTTGTATTTGCGACATTGCAATTGTTCAATGTGTCTCTAGGGATTAAATCGATTGAACGTTTCGCAGATTTCGCTGCACCGATTATTATCTTTATTTCAATTTGGATGTATTTGCAATTATCTGCTGAAGCGAAAGAGCAAGGAAAAGCGGTATGGTCTTGGGTGGAAGCACCACAAACTGGTTTTGAACAGTTTACGGCATTCATGGTAGTTGCTACGGCAATTATGGGCTTCTGGGCAACGCTTGCTGCGGATATGCCAACGCTTTCCCGTCACTTCAAAGCACCGAAAAATGAGCGTAACTGGTTCAAACGAAATAAAACACAGTTACTTGGTTCCCTTGTCGTTCAGCCAATTTTCAATACACTGATGATCGTCATTGGTGCGGTATGTTATATGGCGACTGGCTCAGGTGATCCAATCAACGCACTACAGCAAGCGGCGGGCGGTATTGTCCTAGTGATGCTGTTATCGATGATCGTACTTGCACAGTGGTCGACAAATACGTCCGCCAACGTTATTCCGGCCGCAACGATTTTCTCGAATATCGGCGGACCGAAAGTACCGTTCTGGATTGGTGTAGTCATTGCCGGTATTGTCGGCACGATTGTACAGCCGTGGAGTTTGTTCGATATTTTAAATAGCGTTCTGCTCGTTGTCGGCGGAATCCTTTCTTCCATTGTCGGTATTTTATTTGCTGACTATTACTTGCTCCGTAAGCGACGAGTAAATGTAAAGGACCTTTATGAGGTGGAAGGGCAATATCGCTATTTAAAAGGTGTCAATGTAGCGGGTATTATTGCTTGGGTGCTTGGCGGTCTGATCGCGAATATTTGGCCTTCATTTTCTTCGCTCGTCGGCTTCTTTGTAGGGGCGGCAATCTATTATGTGCTGGCGAAATACTGGTGGTTCAAAAAGTATCCGCAAGCTGAAATCGTGAATCCGAGCGATGATGAATATTTAGGTATTACAGCAGGACGCAGCTGGGAAATTGACGCTGTTCCAGAACCGATTGGTGTTCAACAAACAGCTTCCACAGATTAAATTGTAAACGAGGTGCAATCATGTCAGAATTTCAGTTTGTAGAAAAAGAAATTCAGCAAATTGATGAACTGCTTGCTGAAAATTATATGATTAAAACGATCGATGAAAATCTGGAAGGGGCTTTCGTTACGTTTATCCATCCGGTAAGCCTTGAAGAGCGTTTACTGCATATTAAAATGGCAGATACGCGGAAATATTTCTCCAGTAAATTATTGGAACAAATAAGCAGTTGAAAATTTGAATCAGGCGGGCGCATTTCTTTACGGGATGCGCCTTTTATTATTTTACGGGGAACGGGTAGTTAGCTTGAGTTCCTTCTACTCCGTGGGGGATCAAAAATCCACACTGACTGAAATTTCATTTTATAACAAAGGCATATTTCGACATGGAAATACATATTGTGAAGAAGAACAAGTGGATGCACCAGTTGAATCCAGAAAAATTTCTGATTGAAGTGGAGGGTTTTTATGGGTGAAGGGAAAGGCACATTTCAGAAATGGAGGAAGAAAGTCAACAAGAAGGTGACAACGCTTAGCAGTAAAACGTCTTTTGCGGTCGACCGGTCCAAACTGCGAAAACAAATCAATGGAATTGAAGAAGAAATCAAAATACTGAAACAGCAAATCGGGGAAATCGTCAATTTGAACCGCAACAGCCTGTTTTCGGTCAGCATGGTGAATTATCAGCTCGCACAAATTGAGGCGAAAGAAAACGCGATTGCGCAGCTGGAAAAAGATATTGAAGAATTAAATGAACTTAGTAAATTAGCGGGTGTCGAAGAGGAGGAATTAGTGCCCGACTATAAAGCAAAGCAAACGATTGATGATATTACGGCGTCATATATATATAATTGCGCCAACTGCAATGAATGCTACGATGAACCGAAAAAGTTTTGCGAGGAGTGTGGTTATAACATGGATTAAATCGGGCTGAAGGGGGTTGACCTTTAGCTTAACATTCAGGGGGTGTGCTGGCGAACAGTGATTTCTATTTTACTATATATCACTTGAAAAGGAGCGATTATAGAAAATATACTGGGGTGTATAGAGCGAGTTCTCTTGGAAATTTCGATGGAAATCCCGCCTTAGCGCGGATTAAATAAAAGGTGAATTAATAAGATTTAATAACATTTAGCACAAACACTGATATAACAGCGTTTGTGCTTTTTTTAGTATGTTTTCAAGCATTTGTTAAGGGATGTTATTTTGTATGACTATGTATGCTAAAATCTAGTTTCTTCAACATCAAAGGAAGTTCTAAATAATCTTCAATTATTGCATCTGCTTCTACACAAGTCCATTGATTATCTTTTTTCCAAATTCCCTTCATTCCTACGTTTTGGGCAGCTTTCACATCATTTTCAGGGTGGTCACCAATAAATACACTTTCTGAAGGGTCCACGTTTAATTTTTTTAATGCATTCATAAAGATTTGGGGATTAGGCTTCTTAATACCTTCCCACTCGGATACTAATATTACGTCAAAATATTTCTCGATGTCCAAAGCTTTCATGTTAGCCATCTGGAACTGACCGTATCCATTTGTAATCATGCCTAAAGCGATTTTATTGTTTTTTAGCTCCTCCAACATTTCATGAATATGAGGAAATGCTACACAATGATGATTGAATTCTCCAATATAATCTTCGAGAAGTTCTTTCCAAGTTATTGAAGATATTTTAAATTCATCGATCAGTTGTTGGTATACTTTATCCTTCCAAACATATCCATGATTGTCTAATTCAATAAACCTTGAAATATATTGCTCTTTTGGGATATGAGAAAGTAACTCATACAATCTTTCATATTGCTCGTTTATAAAAAGCTCAACCGATTGATCACGATTCAATAACGTTCCATCTAAATCAAATAATGCAGCTTTAAACATTTTACAGTTCCCCCTTAGGTAGATTTCTACGCGCAAAACAATTTATGTAAATAATATCACGATTGAATGAAAGTATCTTCGTATGTTGCGGAATTCAATAAAGGGAGAGAAAAAAGTAAAAAAGCCGGCCATAAAGAACCGTAAAGATTCTTTAAGCCAGCTTTTTTCTAAGCAGGATATCCTGCTCTTACTTACGATGTTCTACAAGGTCAATTGCTCCTAATACAATATGGGCAAGGCCGAAACCGAAAATGGTATTGGCAAGCATCTTGTTCGTACCGATTTTTTGTTTCATTGCGTACCCCGTTGCAGTGACAGCTGATCCAAGTACAGTCGGAATTAAACCTTCACGAATATTTTTCATAAAAGCCCCTCCTTCATCGTAGTAGGTGAAACGAGCACCGTTCTTATTGTTTGTATATCCACCTGAAATATTTGTTGTAAATATTGGATGAATTATTTAAAAATTGAAACTATACAATGATTCGTTCGTATAGTTTATTGGGCATACTAGTTAGGCATGTTTTTCGCTTGATCTGCTTTGCCATACATATTGAGCATTGCGCTCATGTCCTGTGGAGATAGTTGTGGCACTTGATAATAGCCTTTTTTGTTTTGGTACAATGAAATTTCATAGGCCATTTCAATGCAGTTTGGTACTGAATCTTGTAGCACGCGACGTACTACCGGGTTTGTGCTTTCTAAAGCAGCACCTGTTTTTCCTGTAGCCCCAGCTTTATGGCAGCTGAGCAAGAAACCTGAAATAATGCCATCATTAATTTCACTTGCCGAAGTGATCGGCTTTTTCGGCTCACCTGGTTTTAAGCCGTAAATAGTATCGTTGCCCATATTCATATTGTAGGTGCGTGTAGGATGTTTTGGATCATGACCTGTTTTAAAGGCCTCCACAGTAATATTATACTCATCAAGCATAAACGCATACTGGCGATCCATAATAGATAGAAGCTCGCTATCTTGAACTTGGTCGCGAAGTAAAACATATTGGTTTAATCCGCCGATCATAGCGCTTAGTACTTCATGAACATCCAGAAGTTCATGGGCACCATGATTTGTTGAAAGGGGCATTTGATTGTCTTGAGATTGAGATGATTGGGTATACATTAATAAAAACCTCCATAGTAAGAAATTTCGTACGCTCTTATTGTGGAAACGAACCGTAATTTTATACGCTAATTTTAAAAAAGAGAGGATGGGGCAAATGTTTAAAAAAAATGAACGAGGCAGTGCGGTATTGGTCGCCCTTATTGCAATTGTTGCATTGATCGTCATTGCGGCAATGCTTGTCGTGCCAAAATACAATAAACTGGTAACAGGTGAAGAAACGGTGGACGCAGCATGGGCGCAAGTCGAAAACCAGCTGCAGCGTCGATTTGATTTAGTGCCGAACTTAGTAAATACGGTTAAAGGCTATGCCGAACATGAGGAAGAAATTTTCACACAGATTGCAGATGCCCGAACACAATACGGGAATGCCAATACAGTAGAAGAAACGGCGGATGCTAATAATGAGCTATCTTCTGCATTGTCCCGTTTACTCGTTGTAGTTGAAAACTATCCGAATTTAAAAGCGGATGTACAATTTACGAGGTTAATGGATGAATTGGCAGGGACGGAAAATCGTCTAACGGTAGCGCGGAAAGATTATAATGACACGGTTCAGCAGTTTAATAATGATGTTCGCCGCTTTCCAGGAAACTTAATCGCGGGTATGTTCAGCTTTGAACAAAAAGACTACTTCGAAATTAAAGAAGGTGTGGAAGAAGCACCGGCTGTCGATTTTGGCGATTAAAGATGGGAGTCATGAGGAGCTTTTCGGCATGACCGAAGCTTCTGAAAAGGGGGACTGTATGTGAGACTAATGGTATCGCTTTTAATATGGGTAATGCTCGTACCAATCCAGGCGATGGCAGCCATACCGGATAAACCGGCCTACAATTCTTACGTTTATGATTACGCCAACGTTTTGTCCGATGATGTGGAACAAAACTTGATTCAATCGGCAAAAGCGCTCGAAGGTTCAACGGGAAATGTCATTGTTATGATGACGATTGATACGATCGATGGAATGGATGCGTTTGAGTTTGGTACGGAAACGATGCGCAGCTGGGGAATCGGTGATGAAGCGCTTGATAACGGCATGCTTATTTTTGCAACAACTGAGCAAGGGCCGGGGCAAAATGATGTGTGGATTACGGTCGGTGGTGGACTGGAAGGAGAATATCCGGACGGAAAGCTCGGCGGCATGATCGATACGTATATGCTTCCATATCTAGCTGAAGGTGATTATACGAATGCGTTTGCCAGTATCTTCTCCGCGTTTTATGAAGAAATGGGTGGTGAAGCAGGCGGCGCGGATCTAGTACAGCCTGTTGCATCAAATGATGATGATGGGATTTCAATCGGTTTCATTATAATGATCATTATTATTTACTTCATCATTACGAAGTTTGGTGGTGGCGGTGGCCCAGGTGGACGCCGACGCACAGCACGCAGGGTATACCGTAGTGGCGGTTTCGGTGGTTTTGGAGGTGGCTTCGGCGGTGGCGGCGGTTCATCGGGCGGCTTTGGCGGCTTCGGTGGAGGCGGCTCGTTCGGCGGAGGCGCGGGCAGGAAGTTCTAGGTTTAAGGCAAGGCATCAGGCATCTCACTCTTTGCGGGTGGGATGCTTTTTTGGTGCAATTAAGTAAGCGAGAACTTCTAATAAGTTGGCGCGATGTTCTAATAAACCAGTAAAAGTTCTAATAAAACACGAAACTTCTAATATAAGTGGCCGATGTTCAAATAAGTGGTCTGGATCTTCTAATAAGCATTCAAGAACTTCTAATAAGTTGTCAGATGTTCTAATATAGCTGGGGAAGTTCTAATAAAAGTAGGCGATGAAAAAGAGGTCCGCATTTTCTAATTAAGTAAGCGAGAACTTCTAATATGCCACCCGGATGTTCCAATAAATCAAAAAATCTTCTAATAAAATCCCCGCCATCCCCACCATCATCAGCTATAATAATAAAAAAAGGGAGGAACTGCCAATGATCATCAAATTTTATTCAAAACCGGACTGCGGACTTTGCATTGAAGGACTCCATACGTTAAAAATTGTGCAGGAAGACATCGACTTTACGATTGAGCATTATAATATAGAAGAAGATGATGAAGCGCATGAAAAGTATATGCTCATGATTCCTGTTGTTGAGTATAACGGGGATGTTGTGCAATACGGACAGCTCGATTATGCGACATTGTATGAGGCACTGGTGGACTAGCCATCGGTGCCTGTTCGCTATTTTTTGCGAATAATTCCGTCATAAAAGTTGCAAATCACTCCGAGACGATCTATAATGAAATCAGAAATTCTTTTTTTTACCCCATGTGGGACATAAAATATTTATGTGGGACATATATTGTCCAACAAGATAAATCAGGTAGGTGGTTTTTTGACGGATATTTCATTTTTTGCAGCTGAGCGTAAACTAATGCCTGAAATTGATGCTCTTTTTCAAAAGAGGTTTCGAGTTTTACAAGCAATTGCGACATTTAGCCCGATTGGCAGACGTGCTTTAGGAGAACAGCTTCAGATGACAGAGCGTGATATCCGTAATGAAACAACGGTCCTGAGCGAGCAGCAATTGATCTTGATTCAAAAAAAAGGCATGATTTGCACGCCAAAAGGGTATGAAGTAATAGAGCAGCTTTACGAACTGTATCGTGAGCTTTCCGGTATTGTAGCAATGGAACAGCAGCTTACAAACATCTTTGGCATCGCACGTGTCATCATTGTGCCAGGTGATGCCGAACAGGATGAAACGGTAAAGCAGCAGCTCGGTAAAGTTGCGGCACAAGTACTACAGCAGATTGCACCTGCAAAAGCGAAAATTGCGGTGACAGGCGGCAGCAGTGTTGCTTCGATGAAGGAATATTTATCGGATGTCCTGGTACTGAGCGACGCAAACTTTATTGCGGCACGCGGTGGTATGGGCGATGAGATGACATTCCAGGCGAATACAATTGTTTCGAAGTTTTCAAAAAGATGCGGGGCAACATACCGCACATTGTTTTTGCCGGAGCATTTAAGTGAGCAGGCATATGAAGCGATGAAGGATGAACCGATTATCCGGGAGATGATTACACTTTATGAACAGGTGGATATCGTGATTCACGGAATCGGTGCAGCACAGGAAATGGCACTTCGTCGTAAAAGCTCACAGCAGGAGCAGCAAATACTTGAAGAAAAAGGCGCGGTTGCCGAAGCATTTGGCTACTATTTCAATGCAGATGGCGACATTGTCCATCATCTGAGGACAATTGGAATTCAGCGTCATCAAGTTAACAAAGCGCAACATGTTCTTGCCATTGCGGCAGGCAGAAATAAGGCTGCAGCGATTCAGGCGTATTTTAAAAACGCTGCACCGCAAACGATTTTGATTACAGATGAGCAAACTGCAAGTACAATCCTTAAAAATTAAATATGTTTTTAAAAGTATGATTTTACCCATACTATTTTAATAATAAAGTTATTGGAGGAATTACACATGGCATTACAATTAGCAATCAATGGTTTTGGACGAATCGGACGTTTAGTATTCCGTGAAGCAATGAAGCACGAGGAATTTGAAGTAGTTGCAGTAAATGATTTAACTGATGCGAAACAACTTGCACATTTATTAAAATACGACTCAGTACATGGAGTGTATGATGCAGACGTTCAAGCGGAAGAAGATGCATTTATCGTAAACGGCAAACGCATTCAAGTGCTATCAGAAAAAGATCCTGCACAATTACCATGGGGTGAACTTGGTGTAGATGTAGTTTTAGAATGTACAGGTAGATGGCGTTCAATGGAAGAAGTATCGAAACATATCGAAGCCGGCGCGAAAAAAGCAATCCTTTCTGCACCAG
Organism: Solibacillus sp. FSL W7-1472; assembly: GCF_037969775.1. NCBI lineage: Bacteria > Bacillati > Bacillota > Bacilli > Caryophanales > Caryophanaceae > Solibacillus > Solibacillus sp. FSL W7-1472. The sequence continues at coordinate 3,254,412 of NZ_CP150208.1, read as the reverse complement.
CAAAAGGCGATATGCCAACATATGTAATGGGCGTTAACCACGAAGATTACGACCCAGCACAAGATGTTATTTCAAATGCTTCTTGTACGACAAACTGTTTAGCACCACTTGCAAAAGTGTTGGATGAAAAGTTCGGCATCAAACGCGGTATGATGACAACAATTCACTCATATACAAATGACCAACGTATCCTTGACTTCCCGCACTCTGACCCACGTCGTGCACGTGCAGGCGCGGTATCAATGATTCCGACAACTACAGGTGCAGCAATCGCAGTATCGAAAGTATTGCCACAATTAAAAGGCAAACTGGACGGTTTCTCAATGCGTGTTCCAACACCAAACGTTTCATGTGTTGACTTAGTTGTTGAATTGGATAAAGACGTAACAACAGATTCAATTAACGCAGCATTAAAAGAAGCATCTGAAGGCGATTTAAAAGGCATTCTTGCATACAACGAATTACCGTTAGTATCTATCGACTACAATGGTAACCCGGCTTCATCTACAATTGATGGTTTATCAACAATGGTAATGGAAGGTCGTATGGCGAAAGTTGTTTCTTGGTATGATAACGAAATCGGCTACTCTACTCGTTTAATGGATTTAGCTTTATATATCGCTAAACAAGGAATCGAAAAAGCATAATATTTCGATAAAATGTGACATACTTTTTCGAAATTAAAGAAAAAGTGTGACATATTAAAAGGAAATGGGCATAAAAAGTATAGCCTTTAATACAGGTAAACCTTATAATAAATAAGGGTAAAAGAGCGGCAGGGACTCACCCGGACCGCTCTTTTTTCGGATATAAGGAAAATTTACAAAACAGAGGCGATACCAAGACAGCCTTATCGAATTTTGTTACTATCTTAACTAACGAGTATACAATCCACAATAATTGACGAACGAGTATGAAGGAGGATGTTCAGTATGTTTTTAAAGAAATCAATGAACGATGTAGATGTAAAAGGAAAACGCGTATTTGTGCGTGTCGATTTTAATGTGCCGATGGATGAGGGCCGCATTACCGACGAAACGCGTATTCGTGCAGCTATTCCAACAATTGAACAATTAGTAAACGCTGGAGCAAAAGTAATTTTAGCTTCACATCTTGGCCGTCCAAAAGGCGAAGTGAATGAGGACATGCGCTTAACAGCAGTCGGCGAGCGTCTTTCGGAATTAATGGACAAGCCAGTCAAAAAATTGGATGAATCAATTGGTTCAGATGTAGAAGCAGCGGTTAACAATATGCAAGACGGCGAAATTATCCTGCTTGAAAATGTTCGTTTCCATAAAGGCGAAGAGAAAAACGACGAAGCATTGGCAAAAGAGTTTGCGAAATTAGCGGATCTTTATGTAAATGATGCGTTTGGTGCAGCTCACCGTGCACATGCTTCAACAGAGGGCATTGCAAAACATGTACCGGCTGTATCAGGTCTATTAATGGAAAAAGAACTGGACGTATTAGGGAAAGCTTTATCCAATCCGGAGCGCCCGTTCACAGCGATTATTGGTGGAGCGAAAGTTAAAGATAAAATCGGGGTTATTGAAAACCTGTTGGATAAAGTGGATCACCTGATTATCGGCGGCGGTTTAGTATTTACGTTCGTAAAAGCGATGGGTCATGATATCGGGAAGTCATTGCTGGAAGAAGATAAAATCGAGCTGGCAAAAGGCTTTATCGAACAAGCGAAAGAAAAAGGTGTACAGCTGCATATGCCGGTCGATGCTGTCGTAGCAAACGAGTTTTCTAAAGATGCGGAAACTCAAGTTGTGGCAATCGATGCAATTCCATCTGATTGGATGGGACTGGATATCGGACCGAAAACGGCTGAAAACTATGCAGAAGTAATTAAGCAATCAAAATTAATCATTTGGAACGGACCAATGGGTGTATTCGAAATGGAAAAATTCGCAAACGGTACGAAAACAGTAGCGGATGCAATGGCAACAACAGACGGCTACACAATTATCGGCGGCGGTGACTCAGCTGCAGCGGTAGAAAAATTCGAAGTCGCTTCGAAAATGGACCATATTTCAACAGGCGGCGGTGCTTCATTAGAGTTAATGGAGGGTAAAGAATTACCGGGAATTGTTGCGTTAAACGATAAATAAATCATTAATAGGATAAATTATCTGTGACTACAGGATGTTAGTTGTTTGGAGCGAAGGCGGCGACTCCACCGGGAAAGGCGCGATGCTCGAGACTATAGGCTTGAGCCGCGCCCGGGGAAAGCGTCCGCCGTAGCGGAAAACAACGGCACGATTGAACAGAATCTTTTAAAAACGGAGGGTTTTGAATGAGAAAACCGATCATAGCAGGAAACTGGAAAATGTATAAGTCCTTTGATGAGGCAGTTGATTTTATCGAAGAAATCCAACAAGAGGTTCCTTCTCCGGATAAAGTCGATGCGGTCATCTGTGCACCTGCATTATATTTACCGACACTTGTCGTAGGGGCAGAAGATTCAAACCTGGCAATTGGCGCGCAAAACATGCACTTTGAAGACGAAGGAGCATTTACAGGCGAGATCAGCCCGAAAATGCTTTCGAATGTCAATGTCGATTATGTCATTTTAGGGCATTCGGAGCGTCGTGAGCTATTCAACGAAACAGACGAAGCGATCAACAAAAAAGTCCGTGCTGCTCTTAATTACGGTATTGTACCGATTATTTGCTGCGGCGAAACATTGGAAGAGCGTGAAGCGGGTCAAACCGAAGCAAAAGTAGCACGCCAAATTACAAAAGCGTTAAAAGACTTTGCTCCAATTGAAGTTGAGCATATGGTCATTGCGTATGAACCAATCTGGGCAATCGGAACAGGGAAAACAGCTACTGCAGAAGATGCGAATACAGTATGCTGTGCAATCCGTCTGGCGGTTGAAACATTATACGGAAAAGATACAGCTGAAAAAGTGCGCATTCAATACGGTGGCAGTGTAAAGCCTGAGAACATTGAAGAGCTTTTATCACAAGAACATATCGATGGCGCATTAGTAGGAGGAGCAAGCCTACAACCAGCATCATTCATGAAATTATTGGAGGCGGCAGCAAATGCCTAAACAACCCGTAGCATTAATTATTTTAGACGGCTTTGCCTTTCGTGATGAAGTAAAAGGTAATGCCGTAGCACAAGCAAATAAACCGAATTTCGACCGTTACTGGCAAGCCTACCCACATGCAACTTTAATAGCAAGTGGTGAAGCAGTAGGTCTACCGGAAGGCCAAATGGGGAACTCTGAAGTTGGACACTTGAATATCGGGGCTGGACGCATTGTATACCAGTCCCTGACACGTATTCACAAATCGATTCGTGATGGGGATTTCTTCCGCAATGAATCGTTTCTTGCGGCTGTTGAACATGCAAAAGCACATGGTTCGAAGCTCCATTTGATGGGTCTTCTATCAGATGGCGGTGTTCATAGTCACTATGAGCATCTATTTGCCTTATTGAAATTGGCTAAAGCAAATGGTCTTGAACAAGTATATGTTCACGGCTTCCTGGATGGCCGCGATGTCGGTCCAACGACAGCACTTGAATATATTTTGGAAACAGAAAAACAGATGAAAGAAATCGGGATTGGGAAGTTCGCATCGATTCATGGCCGTTACTATGCAATGGACCGTGACCGTCGCTGGGAACGTGTCGGTTTAACGTACAATGCATTAGTTGACGGAATTGGACAAACTGCCTCTTCCGCAACAGCAGGTGTTGAGTCTTCTTATGAACGTGAATTGACTGATGAATTCGTTGTGCCGTTTGTCGTGACTGAAGAAGGACGACCTGCCGCAACGATCAGCACGAACGATGCGGTCATTTTCTTCAACTTCCGTCCGGACCGTGCGATTCAATTATCGTCTTTAATGACGAATGAAAAATTTGACGCTATGCCACGCTCTGAAAATCATCCGACGAATCTGAAATTTGTTACGTTTACACATTACAGTGATGATGTCGTAGCAGATGTAGCATACGAAAATGACAATTTAGTCAATACGGTCGGTGAGGTTATTTCAAAGGCTGGCAAAACACAGCTTCGCATTGCGGAAACGGAAAAATATCCGCATGTCACGTTCTTTATGAGCGGTGGCCGTGAAGAGACATTTGCTGGCGAGGAGCGTATATTAATCGCCTCTCCAAAAGTGGCGACTTACGACTTGAAGCCTGAAATGAGTGCGTATGAAGTGACCGATTCTTTATTGGAAGCTATTGCAGGAGAAAAGTTCGATGCGATTATTTTAAACTTTGCAAACCCGGATATGGTCGGACATTCCGGAATGCTTGAACCAACAATTAAAGCAATCGAAACAGTGGATGAGTGCCTAGGTAAAGTCGTTGATGCAATTACTGCTAAAGGCGGTTATGCGATCATTACAGCTGACCATGGCAACTCGGATGAAGTGGTGACACTGGATGACAAGCCGATGACAGCACATACGACAAACCCGGTGCCGGTGATTGTCACAAAGCCTGGTGTCATGCTGTATGAAGACGGCATCCTAGCCGATTTAGCACCGACAATGCTTGAATTACTTAATATTGCCCAGCCTGCAGAGATGACAGGGAAATCGTTAGTTATGCCAAGCGAACAGTAATTGATCGCGCGGTTAATTATATAGCTTGTCCTTGTGCAAGCACCTACTAAATTTATCAATAGAGGAGTTTTTTATTATGCCATTCATTACTCAAGTATATGCTCGTGAAGTATTAGATTCTCGCGGTAACCCAACAGTAGAAGTAGAAGTATTCACAGAATCAGGCGCATTCGGCCGTGCTATCGTGCCATCTGGTGCTTCAACTGGTGAATATGAAGCAGTGGAATTACGCGATGGAGACAAAGGCCGTTACTTAGGTAAAGGTGTTGAAAAAGCGGTAGAAAACGTCAACACAATTATCGCGGAAGAACTTGAAGGTCAATATTCTGTATTGGACCAAGTTGTGATCGACCAAGCGTTAATCGAACTTGATGGAACAGAAAACAAAGGTAAATTAGGTGCAAACGCAATTTTAGGTGTGTCAATGGCAGTAGCGCACGCAGCAGCTGACTACTTAGACATTCCTTTATACCAATACTTAGGAGGCTTCAATTCGAAGCAATTACCAGTACCAATGATGAACATCTTAAACGGTGGTGCACACGCGGACAACAACGTGGACATTCAAGAATTCATGGTAATGCCAGTAGGTGCTAAATCATTCAAAGAAGCATTACGTATGGGTGCAGAAATCTTCCATAACTTAAAAACAGTATTGAAAGAAAAAGGCCACAACACAGCTGTAGGTGACGAAGGCGGATTCGCTCCAAACTTAGGTTCAAACGAAGAAGCAATCACGGTGATCATCGAAGCAGTTGAAAAAGCCGGCTACAAAATGGGCGAAGAAATCCGCTTAGCAATGGACGTTGCGTCTTCAGAGCTTTACAACAAAGAAACAGGCAAATACGTTTTAGCTGGTGAAGGCGTAGAAAAAACGTCTGAAGAAATGGTTGCTTGGTACGAAGAGTTAACTTCTAAATACCCAATCATCTCAATCGAAGACGGTTTAGATGAAAACGACTGGGCTGGCCACAAGCTATTAACAGAGCGTATCGGTGACCGCGTACAATTAGTTGGTGACGATCTATTCGTAACAAACACAACGAAATTATCTCGCGGGATTGAAGAAGGCGTTGGCAACTCAATCTTAATCAAAGTAAACCAAATCGGTACTTTAACAGAAACATTTGAAGCAATTGAAATGGCGAAACGCGCTGGCTACACAGCAGTAATCTCTCACCGTTCAGGCGAATCAGAAGACAACACAATCGCTGACATTGCTGTTGCAACAAATGCAGGCCAAATCAAAACAGGTGCACCATCTCGTACGGACCGCGTTGCGAAGTACAACCAATTACTACGCATCGAAGACCAATTAGGCGCAACTAGCCGTTTTGAAGGGCTAAAATCTTTCTACAATATTAAATAACTGTTTGATGATCGAGCACTCGCTTTTTGGCGGGTGCTTTTTTGTGTAGTGGGTGGTGTTACTGGGATAGCGGGTAGGGGCGTGGGTTTTATTAGAAAATTAGGGTGGGTTATTAGAAGATTTTTAGTTGATATTAGAAGAAACGGTTCGGATATTAGAAGTTCTGTGAATTGGAGGGGGAGGGAAGCTGAATTTGCCGGTGTAGGAAGTTAAAATTCGCGGAGAAGAAGCCGAGCTTTGATTTTATTAGAACAATTGAGTGGTTTATTGGAAAGTGTTGATGGGATATTAGAACATGTAGAAGCTTTATTAGAACTTTCGGAGGACTTATTAGCACATTGGGCACTTATATTAGAAAATCGGCAACATATTAGAACAAATAAATTTATATTAGAATATTTTAGGATATATTAGAAGATCCGGGGGCAACACATTCCTTGGAGTTATTGAAAATTTGTGAACGTTGGCATCAGGTTATTATATAAGCGGTAGAATTTGTGATATGTTTAAGCTATTCAAATTTGACCGGTATCAATTAGACCAGTTGTTATAGAAGGTGGGAGAACGATATGTCTAATCAAACGAAGGAAAAGATTTTGGAAACAGCTACGCGGTTGTTTTACTTTCAAGGTTTCCATGGGACCGGCTTGAATCAGATTATAAGCGAATCGGGATCACCAAAAGGGTCGCTTTATCACTATTTTCCTGAGGGGAAAGAGCAGCTTGCGGAAGAAGCGATCGTACTGTCAAAACGGCGGATCGGCGCGGTTATTCAGCATTATATGAATGAGTTCGTGGATGTAGGAGCAGCACTGAATGCCCATATTTTGGCGATGGCCGACTTATTTGATGTGGAAAATGGACTGGAGGAGCATTCCTATACGATGATGCCATTCGGGCTGCTTGCGGCGGAATCGGCCTTTATGAATGAGCGTTTGCGGAAAGTTTGTGGCGATACGTATAAGTACTGGGAATCAATCTACTATACAAAATTGATTGCCAACGGGTTTAGTGATGAAGCGGCAGTCACACTTAGTAAAGCGGTAAGTGCGATGATAGAAGGGGCGGTTACACTGTCATTGTCCCAGCGATCGAATGAACCGTTATTAAATATAAGCAAAGTCATCCCTGCGTTGCTTGCACAGTATAAGTAAAGGCTTGTCCGGAATAGGATTTCTGGACAGGCCTTTTTGTTGTTGTCGCAAATAAAAGTTGTTCACAATTAGCCTGATTTTCGATATAAGTGTGTGGAAAACTCTTGCAAATTTATTGTTTTTCATAGCAATGGAGTTGAAATTGCTTGCAAATGTTGATGTAGCAACGTTCTTGTTGTATCTCTCTATAATTTATTGAAAAAAGTGCAATCGTTTTCATAAAAATTTGTTAAAAAATGTCTACGAAAGATAGGCCCAGTTTAGGTTAAAAATGGATAATTGATGTTCACAATTATAATGACCGGTCTAATATTTTTCTCTTGAGTGATTGAATTTCCATGAAAAAATTTGATATATTTTAAAGCGTGCTGTTTGAAGAATCGTTCTATAACAGCAAAATGCATGATACGCAGCAATTATCATCTTTCATAAATGAGTCTTATAAAATTGGAGGAAGAAAAAAATGGAAGCACCTATATTCAATGTGAAAAGCCCAAAAGGCATGGCAGCTGTTCTGATGATTAGTACATTCGTTGGTTTATTTGGTGAAACGGCATTAAACATGGCGTTAACAAATATTATGGATGACTTCGGTGTATCAGCAGCATCAGCGGCATGGTTAACAACGGGTTACTTATTAGTATTGGCCGTATTAGTTCCATTATCATCTTATTTAGTACGCTGGTTTACAACACGTCAGTTAGTAGTGGCCGCCGTTGTATTCGCAGTAATCGGTTCGTTATTAGGCGCGATAGCACCGAACTTTGCGGTATTACTGGCAGGTCGTTTCGTACAAGCACTTGCAACAGGGATTATTCTACCGTTAATGTTCAGTGTTGTAATGCTGATTTTCCCGGTGCAAAAGCGCGGTGCCGTCATGGGAATCGTCGGGATTATTTTAACGGCAGGTCCGGCATTAGGCCCATCAATTGCAGGTTTGATCGTATCTTCATTAAGCTGGAGATATATTTTCTGGATCATGGTCGTTGTGTATGCCGTTGTAATCGTTTTAGCACTTTCTAAAGTGGACAATGTATCCAACGTAACACGTCCAAAAATTGATTTACTATCATTAATCGCTTCTACATTCGGTTTCGGTGGTGTTGTATTCGCGTTGGCAACGTTAGCGGAGCAATCGATTACAAAACCAATCGTTTGGGTACCACTTGTCGTTGGTTTCGTATTATTAGTCGTCTTCGGCATTCGCCAAACAAAAATGGATGAGCCAATGATCGACTTATCGGTATTCAAATCACCAATGTTCTCTTTAGGTGTCGCATTGATGGTTGCGACAATGTTCATGATTCTTTCAGTGGCGATCTTAGTGCCGATGTTCCTGAAAACAGTATTAGGTTTCGCAGCTTTAACTGCAGGTTTATGTATGTTGCCAGGTAATATCTTAAATATCATCATGTCACCGATCGTTGGGACAAACTTCGATAAAGTCGGAGCAAAAATCTTCACACGGATCGGCTTTACACTGATTTTAGTGTCAATGATCGTGTTCTTAACGACGATTTCGGCAACAACAGCAACTTGGATCATTATCGTTAACTTATGTGTATTCTTTGTCGGGGTATCGATGACAATCATGCCGGCACAAACAAATGCGATGAACTCGTTGGCACCACATAAATTTGCTGACGGTTCAGCGGCATTGAACACCCTAACGCAAATCGCGGGTGCTTCAGGTACTGCGGTTGCCATTACAATGTTCACAATCGGTCAGCAAAACTACATCGAAAAATTCAGCAACGCCTTACCGGCAGAATTTTTAGCACACGGTGTACACTCAGCGTTCATCGTCGTGACCGTCGTTGCAGTATTAGGTCTGGTTGGTTCATTCTTCGTGAAGAACAGCAAGCCGGTTGGGAATTAATTTAATAGCTACGAATGAACTGCTCACATTTGTAGTGAATCGTTTATGGGACAGCATCGGGAATTGCCGGTGCTGTTTTTTTGTTTGGGCGGAGCTGGAGGACGCTGATAGTAGAATTTTCGTGACGTGCCTGCATTTTATTAGAACAATGTAGCCGGTTATTAGAAGAAATGGTCTTCCGTCAATATTTCGGACAAACGTTAAGAGACTTTTTTTGCTACCGCCCTTCGGTTGCTCTGCTTTTCATCCCTCCATGCCCAGACCTGGGCATGGAGGGATGAAAACCCTGTAAGAGAACTTTATGAGGCATTTTGACAAACGGGCTCCTGTTGATTTCTCTCAAATTGGTTTGGTGATAAATAACCGATTGTTGAATGACGTCGTCGTTCATTGTAAAAGTTTACGATATATGACTCCACGCTCTTTCTTGCTTCTTTTTTGGATTCGAAACGGTGACGATAGATCCATTCTTTTTTGATTGTGGCGTGGAAGGATTCAATACACGCATTGTCATAGGGATCTCCTTTACGACTCATGCTAATTTTAATCCCATGTTCTTTTAAAGTTCTTGTATAGCTTGTGGCACAATATTGTGCACCTCGATCTGAATGATGAACTAATCCTTTTTCGGGTTTTCGAACTGCTAAAGCATGCTTCAAGGCTTGATCTACTAATGTTTCTTCCATATGATCTGCGATGGCCCAGCCGACGATTTTACGAGAATATAAATCCATGATTGACGCAAGATACACCCACCCCTCCAGTGTTCGGATATAAGTTATATCTGCGACCCATACTTTATTTTTCTCTTTTACTTGAAATTGGCGTTTGACTAGATTCGGATAAATAAATTGATGGTGATTGGAATCCGTTGTTCGTTGAACAGTTTTCGGGATTACGGCACTTAACCCAAGGTTTCGCATCATATTCGCAATTTTCTTTTGCGAACAGACATACCCTAAACTCGCTAAGTCTTGCGCAATTCGAGGGCTACCGTATGTACCAAAACTCCTCGCATACGATCGATGAATCTGATGGGCAATTTCTGTATCACGTACTTCTTTTTCCGATAAGGGCTGTATCTGTTTTTTACGCCAATCATAATAACCGCTTTTTGAAACCATCAATACTTTACACATCATCGCAATGCCAAAGTCGTTTTTATGCTTTTCAATGAATGCATAAATCACTCGGGGTTTTTCGCGAAGATGTGCATAGCCTTTTTTAGAATTTCATTCTCTTCTTCCAAATCACGTAACTTCTTATCAAACGCTGCCTGCAACTTATCTACTTCGCTAGAAGTAAAGTAACGTGTGACATCCTGATTTTTCGATTCACGATAATCTTTAATCCATTTATGGATCGTTGAAGATCCAATTTCAAACTTAAATGCCAGATCTGAAACTTTTGCGCCATCTTCTAAAACAGACTTTAAAATGTATTCTTTTGTTTGTGTGTCTAATCGTTTACGAGTTTGTTTTTCTTTCATCGGTTCCACGTCCTTTTTTAGATATCTTAATCTTAAAGTGTCTCTTAAGACGTGTCCATTTTTTATACTAACCTCAGAAAGCCGGGGGATATTAGAACAAGTGGGATGGATATTAGAAGTTCCTTGAATTTGAGGTGTAGGAGAGGGTGAATTGTCGGTGGCAATAGGCGGGGAGAAAGGCAGATTTGATTTTATTAGAACAATTGGTCTTCCGTCAATATTTCGGACAAACGTTAAGAGACTTTTTTTGCTACCGCCCTTCGGTTGCTCTGCTTTTCATCCCTCCATGCCCAGACCTGGGCATGGAGGGATGAAAACCCTGTAAGAGAACTTTATGAGGCATTTTGACAAACGGGCTCCTGTTGATTTCTCTCAAATTGGTTTGGTGATAAATAACCGATTGTTGAATGACGTCGTCGTTCATTGTAAAAGTTTACGATATATGACTCCACGCTCTTTCTTGCTTCTTTTTTGGATTCGAAACGGTGACGATAGATCCATTCTTTTTTGATTGTGGCGTGGAAGGATTCAATACACGCATTGTCATAGGGATCTCCTTTACGACTCATGCTAATTTTAATCCCATGTTCTTTTAAAGTTCTTGTATAGCTTGTGGCACAATATTGTGCACCTCGATCTGAATGATGAACTAATCCTTTTTCGGGTTTTCGAACTGCTAAAGCATGCTTCAAGGCTTGATCTACTAATGTTTCTTCCATATGATCTGCGATGGCCCAGCCGACGATTTTACGAGAATATAAATCCATGATTGACGCAAGATACACCCACCCCTCCAGTGTTCGGATATAAGTTATATCTGCGACCCATACTTTATTTTTCTCTTTTACTTGAAATTGGCGTTTGACTAGATTCGGATAAATAAATTGATGGTGATTGGAATCCGTTGTTCGTTGAACAGTTTTCGGGATTACGGCACTTAACCCAAGGTTTCGCATCATATTCGCAATTTTCTTTTGCGAACAGACATACCCTAAACTCGCTAAGTCTTGCGCAATTCGAGGGCTACCGTATGTACCAAAACTCCTCGCATACGATCGATGAATCTGATGGGCAATTTCTGTATCACGTACTTCTTTTTCCGATAAGGGCTGTATCTGTTTTTTACGCCAATCATAATAACCGCTTTTTGAAACCATCAATACTTTACACATCATCGCAATGCCAAAGTCGTTTTTATGCTTTTCAATGAATGCATAAATCACTCGGGGTTTTTCGCGAAGATGTGCATAGCCTTTTTTAGAATTTCATTCTCTTCTTCCAAATCACGTAACTTCTTATCAAACGCTGCCTGCAACTTATCTACTTCGCTAGAAGTAAAGTAACGTGTGACATCCTGATTTTTCGATTCACGATAATCTTTAATCCATTTATGGATCGTTGAAGATCCAATTTCAAACTTAAATGCCAGATCTGAAACTTTTGCGCCATCTTCTAAAACAGACTTTAAAATGTATTCTTTTGTTTGTGTGTCTAATCGTTTACGAGTTTGTTTTTCTTTCATCGGTTCCACGTCCTTTTTTAGATATCTTAATCTTAAAGTGTCTCTTAAGACGTGTCCATTTTTTATACTAACCTCACAATCGAGTGGCTTATTAGAAAATGGCGGCGGGATATTAGAAGATGCAGATACTTTATTTGAACATCTAGAACACTTATTAGAAAATCAGCCATTTATTAGAACAAATAAATTTATATTAGAACTTATTCGGATATATTAGAAAATTACACAAGCCCCCCACATCCACGCAACGAATGTGGGGGCTGCCTCTCGTAACTCATCGTTCAATATCCGAAAATACATGGATCGCTTTCCTCAAAATCTCATTCTCTTCTTCCAGCGCACGTATTTTCTTTTCATATGCTGCTTTTATCTTTTCTGCTTCACTCTCGGAAACCAAGCCTGTCAGTGACTCGCGGTGTTCTTTCACCCACCGATGAATCGTGGAAGGGCCTACATCATATCGACCGGCAATATCAGCTACTTTTGCGCCATCTTCTGTAACAGATTTAATAATGATCTCTTTTGTTTGTGCATCTACACGCTTACGATTTTGTTTTTCATTCATATGTGTCCCATCCTTTTATAAGTATTTACTCAAACTTCTCCGGAATCAAATAATACGCTCCTTTATTCACCCCGTGCTTTTCCAGGCCGGCTTTCGCCAACAGTTTCGAAGCTATATGGATACACGGAATATTAAAAAACTCCCGGAACTCTTTATTCGTTATGCGGGGGCCGACTAAAATACGATATTGCAGAAAAGTTTCGTACAACGCTTTTTTACTTTTCCCTCCGCACACCAGACAAATAAAATAGCCTTGCCGATAATGCATTTCATTGACATAATCGCATGCCTTACAGAGAACGCCATTGCGTAACCGGTGTCTTTCAATCGTACGGCGAGGGGGAAGCTGTTCGTAAAGCTGTTCTAAATGGTTTTGCAGAAAAGTAATATTCGCACGGGGATTCGGGTGCTGTCTATACAGTTTTTCGATGAATCTCGGGATGCCGCTCATATGCATAATCGGGAAATTGGTGAGCGAATGGTCAAGTGTGGCGCGGTGATTGGCGAGTACGACGATGTGGTGAACGGGGATGGAAAGTTGCCACGCTTTAAATTGATGCTCCAAAAAAAGCTGGTGACGATATGCTTGGTCAAACGGGTTGGGGAAGTTTTCGCTGACATTCTCCTGAACACGGGAAAATTCATGGAGGACCGGTTTGTAGAAAAGGGTATCGGAGATTTGTTTTACTTCCATGACGACGACAAAATGCGGCGTAATGAGCAAAGCGTCCATTTGATGGGTAAAACCTTTTGAATTAATGCACTCGAAATTATAAAAAATATGGGAAGCGGATTTAAAATAATAGTCCGAGAGCAGTCGTTTCAGCTTTTGTTCTCCTGATAAGCCGGCTTCCAATCGGTAAAATTCCTGCTCGATTGCCGGTGCATCCAAATCATCCATTTTCATGCGATTCAACAATGTTTTGACGAATAAATAATGCCTTGATTGCTGCACGATTTTCACCTCCTCATTTTACTATAGCGAATGTAAATCGAGAAGAAAATACAATGCCTAAAAATATCTTTTTGCGAAGAAAATTACTAAAAATGTTTTTCTTTTATAAATCGGGGAATCATAAAGCATACACCAAAGGAGGCTATTACAATATGAAACTTATGAAACTTAAAAAGACACCTACTCTGATGATGACGTTGTTACTATCATTATCACTTGCAGCTTGTAATGATGAAGATGATACGAACATCGACAACAATGTTGACGACGGTACGGATGACGGTCTAATGGAAGACAACAATGACGATACAAATGTCGAGTTAGACGTTGACGGCGACGACAACGACAACACTGATGACAACTTAGATGACAATACAGACGACAACAAAGATGACAACAGCAACGACTAATAAATAAAAAAGCATGGTGCACGCATTCAATTGCGGGTGCCATGCTTTTTTCAATTCCTCAGATTTCCCCGAAGGCTAACCAGGGGAAGAAGCCGTCCATGAATTTCTCCGTTGCCGGCATGAAGTACGACCCGAAATGGAAGTCCGGATCAAGTGTTGTTACAATCCAAGTTCCTTTTGAGCTGACTTTGTCGACATACAGTAATGAACCTCCATCCTTCATATCAATCAGTGACTGCATGCCGTCCTGTAAGTGGAAGACGCCGTGCTGATGCCATGTACATGCCGCTTCATCCAGGAAACCGTCACGGAATAACGGGTACTCCGGTGCGACCATGCGTAAACCGCTGTCCGCATCCTTTTCAAGCCACCACCAGAAGTTTGTCGGGCGTGTTTCCCAGTTTTGCCCTGGAATCCATTGCCATGGCTGAGGCCCGAATGCTACGACAACACCGCCGTTATCCGCAAAGCGTCGGATTGCCGGTGCTGCTTCCAACAATAATTTGTTGTGCAATTGAGAAGGCACGATCAGTACGTCCATATCTTCTAAATCTTCTTCGACAAAGCGCGGTAAATAGATGATTTTCTCGAAATACTGCTTGAATTTCGGTGTATTGAATGTCACGTAATGAGGTGCGTGACCACTATATAAAACAGCTATTTTTCTCATGCTTCAGATCCTTCTTTCAAACGTAGTAATTCTTGATTGAGCCAAGATAAAAACTGCGGTGCGATCAGCTGTGTCGAGTTTTCACCTGTTGCGTATGTCAGGAAATCACGGCAAGATGCTGCGACAACCGTTCCTTTTGTTGCCGTGCGGTCGATGAAGACGATTGGTGTGCCGTCCTTATATTGCAGCACGATTTCCGATTCCTTGTTGACAACCGGATGAGACCCGCGTGCATAGAAGCCGGAAACGCCTTTACGGTATGTAAGCTCCATCATATCAACCCCGTCATAAAATGTACCTTCCGCTGCAGGCTCCATTACATAATCAGCATGTGACTTAATTTCCTTTGGCATAAACAGACCGGCACCTGGCAGCCAAGGACGGAAAATATGTGTGTTGGAAATAATAATTTTCCCTTCATTCAAGAAGTTTTCAATGACTTGTTTGTTCTCATAAAGATGTTCTTGATCGATAAAGTCCGTTACGACCATCACATTGTACTCGGAAAGGTCGGCAGTCGAAATTTCATACTGGTCGAGGAATGTTACATGGTCTATTGGTTCATTAGAGACGTTCATGGCACGTCCCTCTAGGCTGAATGCATGTCCACCGTCTAGTTTTACAATTTTATATTCAGACATAAAAATCTCCTTTAATCCTGTAAATTTAATTAATTGATACAAATTCTCATTTGAGAACCGAATTCTCATTGACATTGAAAATCATTATCAATTATACTCAATCTTGTTGAGAAATCAAATAATATTTTATTAAAATAATAATTTCGTGAAAACGGATGATATCTAAGGAGAGAAAACAATGGCAGGACGTAAGGCAATTTTGACAACGCTGGCACTCGCAGCAATGGCGCTAGCAGCATGTTCAGATAAAGAGGCAACAACTTCAACTTCAGGCGGAGAAGTACAAACGACTGCAGAAGAGAAAATTGTCATCGATCAGGCAGGTACAGAAGTAACGATTCCCGCTGAAGTGAACTCGATTGTATCGGGCGGGATTTTACCGTACTTCCATACATGGTATGTCGCAACAAATTCAGCAAAAGAAATCGTGGGAATGCATCCGAACTCTTACAATGCTGCGGAAAACTCGATTTTATCGAAAATGGCACCGGACATTTTGAACGCGGATACGTCATTCGTCCAAAATGGGGAAATGAACGTCGAGGAATTAATGAAAATCAACCCGGATGTGTTCTTTGAAATTGCAACGGATGAAAAATCAATTGAGCAGGCACGTAATGCGGGGATCAACACAGTCGCGATTAAAGCAATCGACGCAGCGGCAGCAGAGCCCCTTGCGACATTCAACAGCTGGCTAAAGCTGACGGGGGAAATTGCGAGCACAACAGGGCGTGCGGACAAATTCATTGAAATCGGTACAGCTGTGCAAAACGAAATTTACGAAAAGATCGACGGCCTAACGAAAGAACAAAAGCCGAATGCATTAATGATGTATCAGTTATCCGAGCAGGCGATTACGGTAGGCGGCAAAAACTTCTTCGGCAATCAATGGCTGAACGCAACGGGAGCAAATGACGTTGCGGAAAACGATGTGACAGGACGCAAAGATGTGAACATGGAGCAAATCTACAATTGGAATCCGGAAATCATCTACTTAACGAACTTTACGGAAATCCAGCCGGAAGATTTATATAACAACACGATTCCAGGTCAGGACTGGAGTGAAGTGGAAGCGGTGAAAAATAAGCAAGTGTACAAAATTCCACTGGGGATTTATCGCTGGTTCCCGCCAAGTGGCGATGCACCGCTAATGCTGAAATGGCTGGCAAGCAACAACCAGCCTGAGCTATTCGACTATGATATGAATGCTGAGATTAAAAATTACTACAAAGACTTTTACGGATATGACGTAACGGACGAAGAAGTAGAGCAAATTCTACACCCATCTTCTGACGCTGCGAAGTATTAGAACGAGGGACTGTCATGAAAAAGTGGAAAAGTATTTTACTGTGGGTATTGCCGCTTGTACTTGCGATCGCTTCGCTTGGCATCGGCCGGTTTGAAGTCGATTTTGTAACAGTGGTCAAAATCCTCGGTTCGCATATTTTTCCGATAGCAGAAACGTGGACACAAATGGAATATAACGTAGTCATGACCGTCCGACTGCCGCGTATTATCCTCGCGCTATTGATCGGTGCGGGGCTTTCCATTTCAGGTGCTGCATTCCAGGGGATGTTCGCCAATCCTTTAGTAAGCGCGGATATTTTAGGGGTCGCCGCGGGTGCCGGTTTTGGTGCTTCTATCGGAATTTTACTGTTTGGCAATGGTTATGTGACACAAGGTTTTGCACTGGTCTTTGGATTAGCGGCCATCGCATTTACGTATATGATCGGCGGTTCTGGACGCAATATGCCGATCTTTATGCTTGTTCTCGCAGGGGTAGTGACGAGTGCATTGTTTAATGCGCTGATCTCGTTAACGAAATTTGTGGCCGACCCGGAAGAAAAACTACCTGCGATTACGTATTGGCTAATGGGAAGTTTGGGAACGGCCTCTTATCGCGACTTATGGACAGCGGGACCAATTATTCTAGTCGGAATGCTCATTTTGCTGGCACTGCGCTGGCGTATCAATTTACTAACATTGCCGGATGATGAGGCGAAGTCATTAGGAATTAATGTTGTGCGCATGAAGTGGCTTGTCATTGCAGGGGCGACACTTTGTACAGCGGCAGCCGTTGCAGTTGCAGGGATTGTCGGCTGGGTCGGCTTAATCATCCCGCATATCGCAAGGATGTTTGTCGGCAGCAACAATGAACGCGTACTGCCGATGTCGATTGCACTGGGCGGCGCGTATTTACTTATTATCGATACATTGGCCCGTTCGATAACAGCAGCGGAAATCCCGTTGTCGATCTTGACGGCAATTGTCGGAGCACCGTTCATTGCATATCTTTTACGTCGTACAGGAGGTAGCTGGTCATGAAAATAGAAGTACGAGAAGGCAACTTCTGCTATGCGAAAAAGAAGGAAGTAAAGCCGTTCATTTATGAATCGAATATTAGCTTTACACTGGAACCAGGCCAGATTATGGCGATTCTCGGTCCGAACGGCGCAGGAAAAACAACGCTGTTAAAATGCATTACCGGCTTGCAGGACTGGCGTGTCGGCGAAACGTTGATCGATAATGTACCGCTTGCAAAAGTTTCGCAAAAAGAGCTTTGGAAGAAAATCGGCTATGTTCCGCAGGCGCATAAAATGGTATTCGGCTTTTCGATTGAAGACTTGGTGGTGATGGGACGTGCGCCGTATATCGGTTCATTGTCAAAGCCGCGCAAGGAAGATTACGAAAAGGCGCACGAAGCATTAAATGAAGTCGGCATTGTGCACTTGGCGAAAAAGTCGTGCAATGAAGTGAGCGGCGGGGAACTGCAGTTGGCGTTAATCGCAAGAACGCTTGTATCAAATCCGGAAATTTTAATACTGGATGAACCGGAATCGCATTTGGATGTGCAAAAGCAGGTTGTCATTTTGGAAACATTAAAACGCCTGGCGAAAGAGCATAGGATTTCATGTATTATCAACACGCACTATCCGAACCATGCGTTTTATTTGGCGGATCAAGTATTGATGATCGCGAAGGAGAAAAAGGCGGTCATCGGTGCGGTTCATGAAGTGATGACCGAATCGCGGATGAAGGAATACTTCAATATAGACCTGCGCAAATTGATCTTTGAAGAAGAGGATCTTCTATTTGAAACGATGGTACCACTTGCATTGGCAGCAAAACGAGATATAAGCGAATGCCGCTTTAACAGTTTTGAATAAGAATGGGGAATGTTGGATAAAATATGATGTTCATTTCCAAGAAATATTGTAATGGCTCCCTCATTTTGATATACTAATTTGTATTGTGACGTCCATACTTAGGAGGTGGAGCAAATGCATACGTTATTTACAGTATTACTTATTATCGTAGCGATAGCCTTAATCGTTGTTGTATTATTACAATCAGGTAAAAGCGCTGGTTTATCAGGTGCCATCTCTGGTGGAGCTGAGCAACTATTCGGTAAGCAGAAAGCTCGCGGAATGGATCTAGTCCTTCACCGCACAACAATCGTTCTTTCTGTTGCATTCTTCGTATTAGCTTTAGCGATTACGAAATTCTAATTGAACGAAAATTAAACGCCTAACCAAGCATAGTGCGAGGTTAGGCTTTTTCTTTTGGACCAATAATTTGTCAGTTTTTTTACATAGTGGAATTTTAGAGTATTTGAAATTTCAGTAATTAATAAGAAATGCTATATTAATCAATTAGGTCAAAAATTTAAACTAAAACATTTTGTTTAAATTGAACCATTCCTGTTTCGTTTGCAAAGAGCGCAACTTGCGTACGATCACCGAGCTCCAATTTTGATAATACTTGGCTTACATGTTTTTTTACGGTATTTTCCGAAATATAAAGACTGTGAGCAATTTGTTTATTAGAATAGCCCATCCCCAGTTTTTGCATTACTTCTTTTTCCTTAGTCGTGAGGAGCGCAAGACGGCTATCATCTATTGAAGACTCCTTTTGTGTTTGTATGAGCTTATCTATTAAGTCGGGATCATAATATTTCCGTCCCTTTTTAATAATTTGAATGGCATAAATAAGTTCTTCGGGGTGTGAATTAAGTGAAATGTATCCAACCACATCCATTGCCATTGCACGTTGAAATAATTCGTAATCTTTTGAAAAGGTAAGAATCGCGAATTTGCTAGTGCAACCTAATCTCCTTGCTTCATTAATCAATGTTAATCCACATTCGTCTCCTATTTGAAAATCAATAATAGCCAAATCCGGCGTTTCTTTTTGAAGCAATTCAAGAGCTTCTTGTGTATTGCTGGCTTCTCCGATAATTTCCGATTTATCATCCGACGATAAAATGGAAATTAATCCTCTACGGATGATTGCTTGATCATCTACTAATAAAATTTTCATCAATAAACTGCCTCCTCACTCAAATAAAAAGAGTGCTCTTAACAAATGTTTTCAAATGTTGTGAGGCCGGTTGCACCACTGACTCCATACATCCAAGGTGCCCAATTAAAGGATGTACTTCAAAGTCTCCCATAGTAAAACGTTTTTCAGTAATTAAGTAGTGTGTCTATTAGAAGGATAATCAGATGGTGGGATTCTCAAATTTTTTTCTGTGGAATTTACTACGGATAAAATATTTGAAATTAATTTCAAAGTGACCCTGAATCCAAATATAAAATGTAAAAAACTAATTTTAATTATACTTTGAATTAAAGGTATTTTTTGTCAAATTGTAATTGTACATAAGCACTTTCTTTGGAATCTTATTGTTTATTTCGTCGTTTCATATCTGTTTTTGTTGGAATTAACTGTAAAAAGATATAGTGGGGAGCAAGTCATATGGACTATGTGTCAAATTACAAGAAGCTTAAAATATAAGTGACAGGATGCCAAGTTATGAATGAGAGTGACAGATTCAAAGCAATATTTTTACATATGACCATAAAGAATCGTTGTTATTTCAATGGTTATAGTAGTTACATAACCAATTGGTAGTATATGGAATAACACGAAAGTATACCATGGGATAAGTTCGAAAGTAGAATGCCAAATTGCCAAAAATCACCCGTTGGAGGGGAGAGGAAATTTTTGGTTCTGTCTATACTGAAGCTAGTTCCACTTTCATAGTCGAAAAGTGAAGTACAAAGGGGGAAGACATTCATTTAGTTGCAATACTATGAATTTGGTGCAATTTATCAATCTGTAAGAAAACTCGTACCCAACGTCGAGAAAGATGACTTTCTTATACGATCCAGGGAAGAGGCAAAAAAAAACTAAAAACTAATTGGAGGAATTTAAAATGAGTATCAAAAAGAAACTAGCAATGGGTATCGCAACTGGAGCACTAGCTGTAAGCATGATCGGCGGGGGAACTTATGCATATTTCAATGATGTAGAAACAAATGTTAGTAAATTCGCTGCAGGTACATTAGATATTAATGTAGCAGGTACAAATGCAGCTAACGCAATCATCGATGTAACTAATATTAAACCTGGTGATACAATGATACGTACATTTAAACTTAATAACACTGGTAGCCTTGATGTATCGAAAGTGTTATTAACTTCAGAATATACAACTAATGATGCAAATAATAATAATGCAGGAGCAGACTTAGGTGAGCATATTAAAGTTCAATTCCTTGTAAATAATGATAAAGGGAATGAAGTTATTAAAAATACTACTTTAAAACAACTTAAAGAATATGATGCTACTGAGAGAGATTTATTGGCGTGGATTTTTGGTGCAGAAAATAGCGGTCTAAAGGCAGGTACTACTGATACACTTACTGTCAAGTTCGAATTTGTTGACAATGGCGCAGATCAAAATGTCTTCCAAGGCGATTCTTTACAACTTGAATGGACATTTGATGCAAAACAAACAGCTGGAACTTTAAAATAATAGAAATAGATTCTAGGGAGGAGACCCTTCTCCTCCCTTATTTTATGTAACAATCCGTCGGGACTTTTCCTTATATATATTTCTCAACGTATAAATTGTTTTTGTGTTTTGAGGAATATATTTAAGGAAATTCCAATCTTAGAAATCAGAAAGGCGGTATCGGATTGAACCCTAGACCTAGAGGCAGATATAAGAAAAAAAAGCGTGATCTTATCCTCTATTTAAAAATTACACTCATTTGTTATTTAGCTATTTTTGGTGTCGCTTATATGTCGTCCGACACCTCCGCGAATTTCAGTAGCCAGTCTGTACTTACAGGAACCATTACTGCCGACATCTGGGAGATTCCCGAAATTCCGGTGATTGCCTGCGGTATGGAAGATTCGACTGCTAAAGTACCGGGCGAGGAATCTTCGCCAACTTCTGAGGTTAAAGCTACCGATGCTACAGTAGTTACTGTGAAAGATCCAGTAACCGGTGAGGAAGTTGAGGTTGATTGCGGAGATTTAAGTGATGCAACAGAGGGAGAAGTTGAAACAGATAAATCTAAAGAAGTGGATTGTAAGAAAATAGATGCACCTGAATCAACTGAAAAAGTAACAATCGATTGTAAAGATGAAGATGAAGAAAAAGCTGCAGAAGATGCGGAAGTACCAGCAACTGAAAAAGATAAAGAGGAAAAGGCAGCAGAGGATATTAAAGAGCCTGCTGTTGATAAAGAAAAGGCAGAAAAAGAAAAAACAGCCGAAGAAGTAAAAACACCGGCTACTGAAAAAGAAAAAGAAAATGAAATAGAAAACGCACCGGAAAACACAGAAACACCGGCTACTGAAAAAGAAAAGGAAGCCAAACCGCAAAACGAATCAATCACTGAAGAAAAAGCAGTGAATAAAGAAGTCGGGGCTAAGACAGGTGCGGATGAAAGTAAAGAGAATGAAGGGCAGAAACCGAACATTGAAGGTCCAAATCCACCGAAAAGCAACGATTAGAACAAATCCGATGAGAGTTCCTAAATGCTAGAACTGTAAAAATTGGTGTCGACTAAAACAGCGATAGTGAAATATTAAATAACAAATATAATGAAAAGGGTGGTACGAGTGAGAAGTACAAAGAAAAAAACAGCAAATGGGAAAATAATGAAATGGGTAAATAATATTATTACAGCTATTTTAATGACGTTACTAATTAGCTTAGCTTTCATCGTAGTTGTTTCAAAAGCATCGGGTGGAGAACCACAATTTTTCGGGTACCAATTAAAAACAGTACTTTCGGGATCCATGGAACCAGGAATTCAAACAGGTTCCATTATCGCTGTTAAAATTGCGGAAGATAAAACTAACTATAAAGAAGGCGATGTCATCACTTTCCAGGAAGCAGAAGATATGTTAATTACTCACCGCATTACGGAAGTAGTTAAAAATGGAGACTCTGTACTTTACCGTACAAAAGGCGATAACAACAATGCGGAAGATATGAATCCGGTTATGGCGGAGAATGTTGTGGCTCAATACACTGGCTTCACAATGCCGTATGTAGGGTACTTCAATAACTTTGCTTCTTCGAAAAACGGTGCATTTTTATTGATCGTTCCAGGCCTACTTTTACTTTTATACTCAGCATTTACACTTTGGAAAGCTATATCTTTAATCGAAATCCCTCAAAGAAAACAAGCTGAGGTAATTGCAGAAGATACTGGGAAAAGTACATCTTGAATCGATGCAAGGATATGGAGGCATTTTATGAAAAAACTGTTTCAAATTTTACCGCTTCTTTTACTGTTTAGTTGGGTATCGTTGTCTCCCGTAACTAGCGTATATGCAGAGGGTGAAGATGTTACGGAAGTTAAAGAAATAGACATCAGTATCACACCGACAGATACTCTATTTGAAGTTAGTAATATGAAGCCGGGTGATTGGGCGCCTAGGACAATTACAGTAAAGAATATCGGAAATAAAGACTTCGACTATCAAATGCAGTTACAAAATAGCGGAGATGAAAAGCTGTTTAATGAACTGCTGCTGGAGATCAAAGCTGGTAACGAAGAACTGTATCAAGATAAATTAGCTAACTTTAAATCATTGCCGATCAGAAAACTGACAACTGGCAACGAAGAAAATCTGGAAGTAACGATTCGCTTTCCGGAACATCTCGGAAATGAATTTCAAGCACTTCAATCTTCATTTGCTTTCACTTTTACAGCTGAAGGAGATGAAAGCGAGCCGGTTCAGGAAGAAATTATAGGGCAGATTTCCAGCTTAGGAAGTCCAATGTCAGGAGGTCCAGGTTTGCCTGATGGTACGACAAACCTAATATATTATATATTGCTCTGCGGGGCTCTTGTAGTAGGCGGGATTGTCATGGTCATCACCATTTATTACAGAAAGATGAGATTTGTCCAATAATTATATACATTAGAGTTTTGAAAAGCTGCTGAGGAGTGATATTATTACCTTAGTGGCTTTTTCGCTTTTTAAAGTAGGTCATCTAAATGTGAAAAGAATAGCTCTTTTTGTTATTTTCTATGGGGTACCGCTCGCTATTACGAAATTCTAATGGATTGAAATTAAACGCCTAACCAAGCATTTAATGCTAGGTTGGGCTTTTTCTTTTAGTGTGGGCCCAAACACAGTATAATAGAAGAAAGAAATGAAAAGTTTTCCACGATTCAATGGTGTGATTGAATCGGATCTTTCATATTATGGAACAAGACGGGAGCAATCAGTATGAAATCAGCTTTGTCTTCACCGTTCTTCTTTCAGGCAGGGCCGAGAGCGGTACTATTATTACATGGTTTTACAGGAAGTTCGGCAGATGTGCGGATGCTTGGACGCTTTTTGGAAAAGCACGGCTACACATCGCTTGCCCCACATTATAAAGGACATGGTGTTCCGCCAGAAGAACTCATTGTCTCAAATCCCGAAGAATGGTGGCAAGATGTAAAAAACGGGTATACTCAATTAAAAGAGGCAGGCTATGAAGAAATCGCCGTTGCAGGACTATCGCTCGGTGGCGTATTTTCACTCAAGCTTGCGACAAGTCATCCGGTGAAAGGCGTTGTCACAATGTGC
The DNA here is from genome assembly GCF_037969775.1 of Solibacillus sp. FSL W7-1472. Classification (NCBI taxonomy): domain Bacteria; kingdom Bacillati; phylum Bacillota; class Bacilli; order Caryophanales; family Caryophanaceae; genus Solibacillus; species Solibacillus sp. FSL W7-1472. The sequence continues at coordinate 3,230,271 of NZ_CP150208.1, read as the reverse complement.
TCGCCGATGACGATGCGCACGACAGACATTATGTTTGAAGGCGTACTTGAATATGCAAAACAATATAAAAAACAACAAGGTAAAAATGAACAGGAAATTAAATTAGAGATTGAAGCAATCAAGCAGCAGGGAATGGCATCACTGCCAGAACTGCAGCAATTAATTTACGATGTACGAGAGACGATCGACTTACTGTATGCGCCGATTTTGGTGATCCAATCGCGCAACGACAAAGTCATCAACCCCGATTCAGCCAATATTATTTATGATACCGTCGAATCGATCGACAAAAAAATCAGCTGGTATGAGCATTCGGGCCACGTCATCACACTCGACAAAGAAAAAGACCAGCTTCATGAAGAAGTTCTCACGTTTTTAAATTCGTTAGATTGGATAGTCTAATGGTGTGAATAAATTTTTGTTTTTTACGAAACATTGTAAATTGGATTAATTTCTAGTGGATTGGAGTGTAGGCGGCCACTCCTGGGGGATAAGCGTGACGCCTGAGACGTTCGTGTAAGGCCACGCCCCCGGAAAGCGTCCGCCGAAACGGAAATCGCTAAACGAAAAGTTAATTCCAAGAGCCAAGATCGTAAGAAACTTTATTTTCTGTTCAAAGGAGGGAAATAATACATGACACAACAAAATGAATTACAACAGCGCGTCCTCGATATGATGAAGGACGATGGCTATAAACCGATGACCGTATCGGAAATTGAAGATGCACTAGAATTAGAAGAAGCGGATGATTTCCGTGAATTAGTCAAAACACTCGTAAAAATGGAAGCACAGGGACAAATCGTGCGCTCCCGTTCAAATCGCTACGGTTTACCGGAACGCATGAACTTACTGCGCGGCCGCTTTATCGGAAACGCGAAAGGATTCGGGTTCGTCGCACCGGAAGAACAAGGCATGGACGATATTTTCATCCCGGCACACGAAGTTAATGGTGCTTTAAATGAAGATACCGTGCTCGTACGTGTATTAAAGGAACAATCAGGTGACCGCCGTGAAGGGACGGTTGTTAAAATCGTCGAACGCAGCAAAACATCATTTGTCGGTACATACCAGGCGAATCGCGGTTTTGGTTTTGTCGTTACAGATGATAAGAAATTGAATATGGATATCTTTATCGCAAAAGAGGATGCACTGGGTGCGGTCGACGGACATAAAGTCGTTGTAGAAGTAACGCACTGGCCAGATGCAACGAAATCTGCGACAGGGATGATCACGAAAATTTTAGGTCATAAAAATGATCCGGGTGTGGACATTTTATCGATCCTGTATAAATACGATATTCCGCCAGAATTCCCGGAAGAGGTTGTCCAAGCGGCAATCGACGTACCGGATGAAATTACCGAACAGGACTTAGTCGGTCGTCGTGACCTACGCAATGAAGTCATTGTGACAATCGATGGTGCCGATGCGAAAGACTTGGATGATGCTGTTAACGTTGTCAAAAATGACAATGGCACATACAAACTAGGTGTACACATTGCCGATGTTAGTTATTATGTGACACAAGGCTCTGTACTCGATCAGGAAGCGTATGAACGCGCGACATCTGTTTACTTAACGGACCGCGTAATTCCGATGATTCCGCACCGTTTATCAAACGGAATCTGCTCATTGAATCCACAGGTGGACCGTTTAACATTGTCATGTGAAATGACGATTGACCAGGCTGGGCACGTTGTGAAGCATGAAATTTTCCAAAGTGTGATTAAAACGACGGAGCGTATGACGTATTCGGATGTTTATAACATTTTAGAAAATCCGGACGAAAACCCGGAATTAATGGAGCGCTATGAAAATTTAGTGCCGATGTTCAGAGATATGGCCGATTTAGCGCAAATCCTACGCAACAAACGTATGGCGCGCGGTGCGATTGACTTTGACTTCAAGGAATCGAAAGTATTAGTGAATGAAGACGGTTGGCCGACTGACATCGTGTTACGCGAACGTACAGTTGCGGAGCGTCTGATCGAGGAGTTCATGCTTGCAGCGAACGAAACGATTGCCGAGCATTTCCACTGGATGGAGCTGCCGTTCATCTACCGTATTCACGAAGATCCGAAGCCTGAAAAATTACAACGCTTCTTTGAATTTGTTACAAATTTTGGTATTATGATCAAAGGTACTGGAAATTCGGTACATCCGAAAGCATTGCAGGAAGTCATTCGTTCGATTGAAGGCTTGCCGGAAGAGCCGGTTATTTCAACGATGTTGCTGCGTTCGATGCAACAGGCGAAATATTACGCCGAGTCGTTAGGCCACTTCGGTTTATCGACAGAGTTTTATACACACTTTACATCACCGATCCGTCGTTATCCGGATTTAATCGTCCATCGTTTAATTCGTACGTATTTAGTGAATGGCGATACATCGAAGGAAACGGTTGTACAGTGGAGCGCGGTAATGGATGAAATTGCGGATCATACATCTGGCCGTGAGCGTCGTGCCGTTGAAGCAGAGCGTGATACAGATGCACTGAAAAAAGCGCAGTTTATGTCCGATAAAATCGGGGAAGAGTTCGAAGGGATCGTGTCATCGATTACGAACTTCGGTATTTTCGTAGAGCTTGAAAATACGGTGGAAGGTCTTGTGCATATTTCGAATATGACGGACGACTACTACCGCTTTGAAGACCGTCATATGATGATGATCGGTGAGCGTACTGGTCGCCAGTTCCGCATCGGGGATGAAGTGAAAATCCGTGTGGCGAATGTCGTGATCGAGGAATCTTCGGTTGATTTTGAAATCGTCGATATGGTGAGCAGTCCACGTCCAGCTCGTCGTCAAACATCGAAAGTGATTCATGCAGGTCGCCGAGAAGGCCGTAAAAAAGATGATGAGCGTACAGGCGAAAAACGTGACCGCAAATCACGTGGTGGAAGCAAGGAACGCCCTGAAAAAGCAAAACGTTCAGGCACATCTGACCGTGATCCACGCGGGCGCCGTAAAGAAGGTAAATCGGGCGATAAGCCGAAGTTTTACGAAGGCATTGCAAAAGGCAAAAAGAAAAAAAGTAAAAAGAAATAGTAAGGTGTGAAGCTATGATGCAATTTCGGCATCATAGCTCTTAACCTTTAAAATAGAGGTGTAAAGCGAATGGCAAAAGGCGCAGGTAAAGTTTTAGCTCAAAACAAAAAAGCGAGCCATGACTACTTCATAGAAGAAACAATTGAAGCCGGGTTGGTACTGACAGGAACGGAGATTAAATCCGTACGTGGTGCCCGTGTCCAGCTGAAGGAAGCGTATATTAGTGTGATGGGCGGAGAAGCATGGGTAAAAAATATGCATATTTCGCCATTCGACCAAGGGAACCGCTACAATCATGACCCATTACGCGAACGCAAGCTGCTCTTACATAAAAAGCAAATCAGTGAATTAGTCGGTGCCGTAAAGCGTGACGGCTATACAATTGTTCCGCTGAAAATGTATATTAAGGACGGCTATGCGAAGTTACTAATCGGTCTTGCAAAAGGTAAGAAAGATTACGATAAACGTCATGATATGAAGAAAAAAGAAGCGAAGCGTGACATGGAACGTGCTTTCAAGGAACGCCAGCAATAACCGGAAATCCGTTGTTTTAAGCGGCATTAATAAATTAACCAAAAGAGATGTGTTAAACGAATTTGTTTATTTTTTAACACATCTCTTTTTTTCGGGCAAAAATAGTGGTTTTCAATCTAAAAAATGGGGGTACAAATGTAAGATGATGTAGACGTAAGGTTGAGATAACAGAATTTGGGGTGTTTTAGTCAATGGCAATAGCATACGTAGGGGGATTTCCACAAGTGAATGGATTACGCAACGCAGAATTAGTTGATAAAGTTGTTATTTTAGTTGAAAAGTATAGTGTACATGGGCAATGTTTAGCATTAGTCGAAGAAGTAATTGCCGACGAGTATCCGAATTATAATATGATTTTCCAGCAGCAAGTCGGCATGCCGGTAAATGAATATATTACGAAGGTTCGTTTACACAAAGCGGAAGGGTTACTGGAAGATACGGAAATGGACTTCAAGGAAATTTCAAAAATGATCGGCATGAACGGTTACTTTGAATTTACCCAACTGTTCAAGCGATTCCACGGTGTCACACCGGTAGACTACCGCAACCAGCTGCATAAACAAGGTTAAGAAAATATTGGCAGTGTACGAGAGAAGCAGAATTACTTGCAAGCTCAGCCAGTTTGTCATATAATTGACTGTACTAGCCAGTGTGTATCTACTCATACGGTACACGTTTTAAAGAGCATTTCGCTCTTTTCCGAACTTAACTCGGGTTTACTACTACTCGGGGACGTTACGGATTCGACAGGGGTGGTTCAAGCTCTGGTCGCGCGTCGGAGGTCTCGTCTTCGTCAACAACGGAAGTTATATAATAACTGGCAAACAACAAAACTTCGCTTTCGCAGCTTAATAGCGCGTAGCACTCAGCCTGTCTATCGCCCATGTAGACTACGCTGGGTTCAACTTAAGTGGGATACGATCGTTGGCACCACCTGAGTCAACGGTAAGAGATTCCCAGGTTAGCGATTCGGACGCCTGTTTGTCGGCATAAGAACTCGCGAATTGCAAGTAGACAAACTACACGCGTAGAAGCCGGCGTATTGGAGCTTCTGGACGTGGGTTCGACTCCCACCGTCTCCATTTTTTAGAAATCAAACGATTTCAATAAGTGTCAAAATCCTTTAATACTAAGGGTTTTGGCACTTTTTTAGTGTCAATGGATTTCATTGAATGTCATTTAAAAATAGTCAATTTATAGTCAAAAAATAGTCAGTGACTCAACCTTCTAAATAATCCACGAACTTTTGTATAGCGCCTTCTTTCGCTTTCTTTGTGACATGTGTATAAATGTCTAAAGTAGTCTTTACATCAGTATGGCCAAGTCGATCTTGAACTTCTTTAATACTTGCACCAGCTTCGAATAGAAGTGAGCAGTGCGTATGGCGTAGGCCATGTGGCGATACATGCTTTAACGTATATTTATTTTGAACGCTATACATCCATTTTTGAACTTGTACTGGTTGGATAAATTCATTTTTTGTATTACTAAACATCAACTGATTTTTCTTCAGTGTATTAATACCTAGTTGAATATATTGCTGCTTTTGGAGCTTATTCCATTCTTTCAAGATCGATAAAGTTGTTTCATCTAGTTTAATTGTACGTGGCTTGCCAGTTTTAGTTGTTTTCAAATAAAGCTTTGTTTGTTTGCCACGCCCGATAGCTTTATTAACTGTAAGCTCACTTTCTACAAAGTTTACATCATTCCATGTTAATGCTAATGCTTCGCTTTTTCGCATCCCGGTATATGCAATCAAACGTAGTAGAGCATATGCTTTGAAATTAAGATGCTCGTTCGCCTTATCCAGAAATGTAATTAGCTCTTCTTTTATATAAAAGTTTTCGCTGCCTTCTTCTACACTTTCAGTAAAGGCTTTCTTTACTTTGGTCTCAACATGAGTAAATGGGTTCGTTTGAATAAAGCCATGTACAATAGCAAAGTCTAAAACTTTTTTTGCGTAGGATTTAATTGTACGCGCCTTTTGAACCTTTGCAGCCCATTCATTGTAGTGTTTTTGGCAAATAGCAATTGTGATTTTTTCGATACGATAATTGCCCATAGCAGGTAAGATATGATTTTTGAAGTAGCCAGCTGTTTTTACAAACGTACTTTCTTCTACAGTTTTTTCATATTGGTTAATCCAAAGATCGTAAACTTCCTGGTAGGTTTCTGCGCTCTTTTGTTTGAATGTTCCTTCAGATACTTGAAGTTTAATACGTGCTAAAGCGAGCTCTGCTTCTTTTTTTGTTTTAAAACCACGGCGTGTAGTGTTTTTAGCTTTTCCTGTTAGTTCATCTGTTCCTAAAAATACGCGAAACATATATAATGTTTTACCATCTTTATTTTGATAACTTTTGATAGGTGAAGAATTATTTTTTTTCATATTGATCCTCCTAATATCGTTGCGGGGGCAAGATAAAAAGAGAGGATTAATCCTCACAGTTATAATATATAATTTAACTGGGGAAAAATCCTCTTGTAGAACTTGATTAAGAGCTGTATTCTTCTAAAAAGCGATCGATTTCTTTTTTTGCTACTCGTTTTATGCCCTCAATTTCGCATACTTTTAAGCCAAGTAAACGAAATTTTTTGAATGTATTGTATGAGACGCCAGCGTAAATAGCTGCTTCTTTTAACGAGAACCATTCCTTTGGAAAGGTGAATTCATATCCTTGATTCAATTAGTCCACTCCTAGCGTTTAATTTATAGTATTTTAGGTACTATTTAGTTAATAACTGATTGAATTTGTCATAAGTTTGTCTACCATTGGTATTGTATTTCTTTTTAAGTTTTTCAAGTAAATAATTTTTTTGTATAGTATCTTCAACAGAAATATATTTTTTCTCTAAGTCATTATAATTTTGCATTTCAAAATAATCTTGAGTGATAAATTGAACGAAAGTAATTCTTCTCTGAAGTTGTCCAAATGAATCAACCGTTTTTTTATGTCTGAAAATTTCATCATAAAATTGTTTTGGGCTATATGGAGAAGTGATGATGAATATATCAATCATTAGAGATTTATCAAAAAAACGGCTTGGAGCTTTGGGGTTTTCTCCAAAAGGATCAAGCATTTTCAATAAATCATCATAATTAAAAGTAGTTGGTCTCAACTCATCCAAAATCACAAGATGTTCGCCATCATAATGTTGAAAACTATCCCTGGATGAACCTGTAATGAAATATTTTACATTTTGTTCATCTGCATATTTTTTAGCTAGAGCTGTTTTTCCAGTTCCAGAACTACCATATATCCATATAACCGTTATCGGTTCATTTTTACTTTTCTGCTCTTCTAACCAAACTTTAGATTTTTGTTCTTGTACCTGCTGATAGACATCATTGATCTGCTTTTTTGCCTTAGCAAATTGTGAACCTGTCAAATTTAAGATAGCTTCATCTTTTGATAGTTCGCCAGCTCCTAATTGATCAAGCAAACTTTTAATAATTTCACTATCTTTCATTTTATTTTTCTGTTCAATTTTTTTGGTTATATCACTCATCAATGCAGGATAATCAAAATTAGCTTTTACTTCCTCTAGCTGATATTGATATTTTCCTTTTGCTTCTTTTGTTTGATGAACAAGGTAAGAGTAAGCATTGTTAACATTTCCTCTCCACTGTTGAAAGGATGATATTTGTGGTTCGTTTAAAACCTTTGCAAGTCTTTCTAAACTCCTTTGGTTTTCAAACTGTAAAACTACATGAACGTGTTTTTCAATCGAGTCGCCTTCTTCATTCACATCTTTATCATGTATAATTGCAGCAATTTTTAAAGGTTCCAAACGTTCCACCAAAGTTTTTACTATACTATTTAGTGTCTTCCGTTTAATAGACGATGGCAAATGTGAAAGTTGTTGCTGATACATTACATTAATTGCTTTGGGCTACCCATTTGACTACCTCCCTTAAATGTTATTTTGTCAGATTAAATAACACTTCTTGATAAATTTTAGCTATCATTAAATATGAATAAAAAGACTGTGAATTGCCGACATCATTGGTTTTGCTAGAATTTTTGGCTATCTACTAAGCGGTGGTATAACAAGCCCTACCACCGCGTTAAATATAGATTTCTTTATATATTTGGCTATTAAATTTGATAATTTATCTTTTGTGGTGCTTTTTTGGCTTTTCGTTCCGAGCCAAAGCACCACGAATTTATTTTCTTTTTGTACCAATGAGCCATAAACTTAATTTATTACGTTCAAAAGTTGAAATAATGTACTCAGGGTACAAACTTGAAATATGCTCTTTTATTTGCCCCTCATACTCTTTAAGAATTTTTTGAGACTGTGCCTCTTTAGGAATTTTTATTAATAGTTTCAACTGTTTATTAGTTAAATCAATTACGGATTTTCTTACCGCTTTATTGAACTTTAAAATAACTTCATTTTTGGGTAACATATAGTTATCTGAATCATTCACCGGAGCTTTTTGGTATTGTTTTAAGAATTTCCTAAACCTAAATGTACCTATAATTGATTTTCCTAGATTGATTAATGAATCATTAATCAATCTTAGGGAAATTTCTTGTAGAAGAAGAACAAATATTAAACTAGGGATCAAGAAGTTAGTTATATTTAGTATCCTTAAAATTTGTTCAATGAATTGGAAAATTTGATCGGGTAATGGTAAACTTTCGCCTAAGTTAATTAAATTTTTTCGTAAGAGTTTAATTATTAACGTAAATATAATACTCAAGAGGAAGAAAGTCCCTAGAAACTGTATTAAGTTATAGATTTTCATCAAGTATGATTTTTTCATCACAAAATACCTCTTTCCGTATAAAAAGTAGGTGTGAGCAGCGGTAAAACTTGATAAGGATGTTCATCATCAATGACTTGTATTAATCCCGTTCCTTTCCCTATGGGAATTACAATACCCTCAGGATTTAAATCCGGAAACAAGAATTGGGTTGTCTTGCTGCTAATATTACCAATCTGAACTAGAACATTTGCTTGTTCTCGTACACTTACAGGAACCGCATTAAAATCAAAACGCTGCGATACTAATATTAAATGACACCGTGTTGAACGCCCTAGTAAGGCAATAGAACTAAGCAATGACATAAAGGAATCTTTAATTTGTTTGTTCACTCCTTCTGATAATGCTAAAACTTCATCAATAACTACGGTCAAATGTTCAAACTCATATGCAGGGTTTTCGTATAATATTTCTTGTCGCTGATAAATAATGTTTAGCACAGAACTTAGAGATTCATTGACTTGACTAACAAAATCACTTTTCGAACGGTTATTTTCAGGGTGAATTACCGCGATATTATGATTTCTAGCCCATCTGGATGGGGTATCAAACTTTGGATCAATAATTATTAGTTCAGACATTTCGTTCAGTATCTCAAGTAAATAAGTTAAAAAATATGACTTACCACTCCCCGAATTTCCTGAAATAATTATCCCAGTCACTTTGTTGAAATTTATTTTTAGATTTTTCATAATTGGAATTTGGTTAGATTTATTTTCTTTCAACAACCTCATCAAATCTGATAAAACTAATCTTTCACTAATCCCTATAAACCAAGGGAAGAACAATGCACGCTGTACATGAATATCATCCGTATCTAGAGGAATAAAATAAGCTGAATTTTGTTTTAAAAGTGTATACCTTGGATAAAGACTCGCATTTGCAATAATAAAAATCTTTTGGTATAAATCATCATCAATTAGATAACCCGCAGGAGTACGAGGGACGAATAAAAATCCGTCCTCCCGAACTTCTACATAAAATGAATTAGTGTATGTTGATTCTCCATTCATCGCAAGAGCCATATTTAAACTCTGATTCAAATACTTTTCAATGTAAGGCTTATCCATCATTTAACTACTTTCAAGCCATCTGCTTTAAAATACACATTTGAACGAATTTCAATGCCTTGAAGATTTTCGAATTCTATTATTGAAAGAAACGGTGGTAAGTCAGGTTTTTTCGTGAATTTGACTGTGAAAGGATTGAGTCCATCTTGTACAAACCATAACTTGTAACCTTTAATATTTTCTGTTCGTTGCTTATCCACGTATTCGTACTGCGTTTCAATAAAAGTTGTTGCACATTTCGTCGGGACATTTGTTGCAATAAATTTGCGAGCTACTGATTCTGTATACTGATTCGATTGAATAAATCCTGTTTTCATTATGAAAACCTCCTTTATAAAATAGGGTTAAGAAGCAGCAACTTCTTCCTCTGCTATCTAAACAATTTGCAACTTGTTTAGATATTCAAACTATCAAAGCTTTGCTGAACTTTGATAGATTCAATCTTATAAAAGTTTTCTTCTTATTAGGTTGCAGTTATGTGGGTATTTTCATATTATTTTGCCAACATGACTACCAACAAAATATTCAATAAAAAAAGAGCAGAATTTTTTCTGCTCTTAATAATCACTTATTTAGAAAAATGTATTAGTTCCTCATCAGTCAACAGTTTCAAAAGATTATTTTGAATATCGATAAATCTATCAATTGATTCATGAATATCTTTATTCATACGTTCTTGCAAGCGTTGAACTATTTGGCTATTATTAGTCAAATACCCTGGAATGTTTTGATTTTTAAAGTGTTTATCATTATACCAATCCTCCATAGCAGCCATCACCTCTTCCTGAGAATTATAATCTGATGTCTCAAAAATAGGACTTTCTTCAAACATCCGTGGATTCTTAAGAGTCCTTCCAATACCCCTGTTATTAACTGCACGATTTATAACATCATCAATTTCGACTTCTTTAATTGAAATAGTTTCAGGTACTTCACTAAAGGTAATGCCATAGAGTAATAACTTAGCATCTGGAATATCTCCTTTTTGTAATGTTTTCATAACTACTGATATTATTTCAGCTCTTTCAATTCTTTCAGCTTCCGATAATCCTCTTAAATCAACACTACTAATGTTTATTTTGTAGTGTTCAGCTTTTGTCATCTGCAATGGAATCGTATTTTGAAATGATATTGCTAAATCTTCATCTAGGAATTCATCAATTAAATTTTTCACCATGAATCCGATTTTGAAAATCGTATTACTCTTTAATTTTGCTACAACATCAGGAATAATACCTTTATTAAATTGCCCCAAAATCCACTGTCTAACTTCAGAATTAATCTTAGAATAGTCAAATTTAATGAAAATTTTATCAATTATCTCAGCTCTGAATGAACTTATAAGCTTCTTTCTACACATCAACCACATTTTGTCTCTCATATCAAAAAGATCGATTACAGTTTCTTCATTTATTGGATTTATTCTAAAATCTCTCTCGATATTGACGAATTTCCCACCTATCCATAACGGATAATCAAACTTTTTACTTACATTATCCATATAAATCTCATCAGATTTTAGAAAGTTATATCGCTTTATATTATATTCAGCAAAAGTTTCTGCCATTGATAACATAGCTTTTTGAGACTCGATATCAATATTATCTTTATCTTCATACAAGTCTAAATCAGTAGTTAAATCTTTATGATTAATTAGTTTAAACAAATTTGTAAAAAGCCATTCTAAAGTTTCTTCAAATTCATCTGAATTTCCGAAAATAATCTCTTCTGGAGCTTTATCAAAAACATTAGTATAGTCTAAAAGAACTGTTTCTGTGATGAAATTACCACGAACTTTACCTCTTTCGATACGACTTATCGTACTTCTGTCAGATATTCTTTCCATAGGAAGACCTAAATCTACTCTTAATTTTTTGCATCGCTCTGCAATTTTAGGAACTAAATATGCTTCCAAATCAATCAAATTTATACCAACTTTCTAATAATTTATACGCTACTCCACAACTCAGTAAGCTTGATGTCATCACTAGCTGGACGAAGTGATTTCTCTTTATCAATCTTTAAATCTGGATCTATTCCTAGTTGATTAATTATACTTGAAATAAATATATCTTAACATTGAATGTTATTAATGGTTTATATTGGGTTATTTTGTCCTGCGCAGTTAGGGAGACTTATCATCTGACACCTTGGTTCTATGTTTACCATCATAGTACAATGAATTTAATAATAACAATAAATAATATTTTGGGAGGTAATTCTATGACATTGACTCGTCAGTTAGTAATCAATGAAGTTGTAAATAATCAGCAACTTTGTGAGGTGTTTTTATGTGCGCCACAGGGGGGAATGCGTAAGTCGAATCGTACGAATACGTTGACGCTTATATCGGATAAGACGAAACTGTATGATGATAAGGTTGTGGGAGATATTTATCACTACACGGGTATGGGACAGATTGGTGATCAGAAAATGAGCGGGCAAAACTTAACATTAGCTGAATCAGACATTAATGCCGTTGAGGTTCATTTTTTTGAGGTAATGAAGCCAAGAGAATATACATATCGAGGACAGGTAGAGCTTGCGGGCGAGCCTTATCAAGGGCAGCAAAAGGATCAAGATGGAAGGCAGCGTCTTGTATGGATTTTCCCACTGAGCTTAAAGGATAGTAAAGCAAAGTTTACAAAATTACCATCTGCTAGGAATGATAAGCTAGAACTAGAAGAAGAATTTAATGAAATTCAGCAATTTGAAAATCTACCAATACAGCAAACTGAAAAAGAACGCCTAATCAAAGGGCGCATAGGTCAGGGGAAGTTTAAAAAAATACTTTTGGATCGTGAATGTAAATGTGCCTTATGTGGTGTAACTGATCCACGAGTTTTGATAGCTAGTCATATTAAACCATGGAGCACTTCTACAAATGAGGAGCGTCTTGACGTGAATAATGGGTTATTACTTTGTCCAAATCATGATGCATTATTTGATAAACATTTAATTTCGTTTGATATACAAGGAAAGATTGTGATATCGCAAACATTAGCTGAAACAGCTCGAGTGTTTTTGAATATTCATGAAGGGTTGCGAGTTAAGTTGAATAAAAAGCAATTAGGTTATATGAAGGAGCATTACCAAAAATTAAATTAAATTAATAGTTTTTTCATTTAAACTATAGCTTTAATCTGAATTAAATGTAGTAATATACCCATTTAAATTCCTTATATTTGCATTTTTCTGAGGTTTTAATTACAATTAACTTGTCTCCAAAATTGGTTGTGAGAGCAATTAGTTTCGATGTTTAGCAAGTTTCTGATCGTTCATAAACTGGCTAAACCACCAGATGTCGAGGATCAACGCTACTAAAGCTTGGCCTTCCACATTGAATAAACTAATCATGGTTACAATTGCCTCCTTACGGTAATTATACCAAATGTTTAAGAAGTCCTATAAAGGGACTAGTGGTCAAAGGGCACTTTTTCCATCTGGATGAACCCCGAAAAAATTATGCTAGGAGGTTGATCTGTTATGAACAGAAGTAATGGACCACGAGGATTACATGGCCTCTCTAGCTCTTCTGAAATTAATTGGTCAAAATATAAAAAAAAGAAATATCTACATTTTGATAAATGTGTAGATATTAAAAATAATGAGCATATGCAAGCTAAAATCCAAGATCCGACTTGGGTAGCTTCGTATGCTTTTTTGCCGTCTATTCATTTTATAATTGAATTTAAAAAATATGTAACGGAAAAAACACCGGTTGGGAAAAATGTAAAGGAAAAAGTGAAGAAGGAACGTGAAATTTATTACGCTGCTCATAAAGATAGTTACATTTATAAGTATTATGGAAATTTACTGAATAATGCTTATAACAATTATGCTTCAGAGAATGGTATTAATGATATAGCCGTTGCCTATCGAAATAATAAGCGCGGTAAAAATAATATTGATTTTGCTTATGAGGTGTTTGATTTTCTTTTGCAGCAAGATCAAGCAATAGTGATAGCTTTAGACTTTACCAGCTTTTTTGATAATATCGACCATAAAACACTCAAGCAAAAAATTAAGCGTGTATTAAATGTAGAAGAATTGCCGAAAGATTGGTACAAAATTTATAAAAATATCACTCGTTACTCTTATGTAGAGAAAGAGGATATTGAAGAATTTTTACTTGATAAGTACGGTAAAAAGAAACTGAAAAAAATCCGCTCTCGATTGCCTCAACTTATGGAACCAGCTGAATTTAGGCAATTTAAACAAGGAAAAATTAAAGTGAATGAGAAATCGTATGGTATACCTCAAGGATCTGGAATGAGTGCAGTTTGTTCAAACGTACATTTAATTGATTTTGATAAAGAGGTACTAGAATGGACAAAAGATAAACTTCCAGATGCTTTATATAGAAGATATTGTGATGATCTTATTATTGTCATTCCAACAGCTAACGCTACCGTAGAGTTATTAGAGGAATTAACGAATGAATTAATGAACCGGATTGATCGTTATAAAGCAGATGGCCTAATTATTCAGAATAAGAAGACGGAATTACGCTTGTATAAAGATCAAACAATTTTTAATGAAAACATGGAGATTAGCGCACTAGAATATTTAGGGTTTGTCGTACATAAAAATGTAATTAATTTACGAGAAAAAAGTTTATTTAAATACTATTCTCGTGCATATAAAAAGGTGAAGACAAGTAATCGAGTAGCTTATGCTACAAAACGTCCTGGACCTAAAAGAAAACTTTATGATTTATATACGCACTTAGGTCATAAATATAAGGGCTATGGAAATTTTTACACATATGCAAAAAACGCACATAACATGATGGGTAAGCTGCCTTGTAAATCTAATATAAAAAAGCAGACTAAGCGGCATTGGCGGAAGATACATAAGAGACTAGATGAATAATGTAAAAGGAGAAAGAAAATGACTTTCGGAAAAACAATTAAGATGTTTCTAATAGATGGAGATCCAAGCGGTAGACTAACATGTGAATTGTCTAACTGGACAGGATTAGCATATAGAATTCCTAGAACTGAAGTGAAAAAATGTGGTGATCGACCTAACCTAAATTCTACTGGCGTCTATATGCTATTCGGTAGAAATGATGATGATAAAGAAGCTGTATATATTGGGGAAGCGGAAGAAGTATATACCCGCCTACAGAGTCATTTGCGTGAAAAGGATTTTTGGAATGAAGTCATTGTGTTTATTAGTAAGGATGAGAACTTAAATAAAGCTCATATAAAGTATATTGAAAATAAATTATATGAAAAAGCTAAAGCTGCAAATCGTTATGACGTATTGAACGGTAACATCCCACCGATGCCTTCTATATCAGAAGCAGATCGCGCAGAAATGGATGAGTTTATTAGTAACCTTGTAATGATGGTAAATACATTAGGTCATAAATTATTTGAACTGATTAAAGATAACTTGGATTCAACTAATAGTGAGGTTTGGTATATAAATGCAGCTCGTGGTGCAAAAGCGAAAGGGATTCAAACACAAGAAGGATTTGTAGTTCTAAAAGGTTCAAAAATTGCCAATAGCACTGTAGACTCTTTTTCTGATCGATTAAATGTAAAACGAGAAGATTTAATAAATTCAATGAAAGTTCAATTAATATATGGAGAGTATGAGGTAATGGCAGATTTATTATTTTCTAGTCCATCATTAGCAGCTGCAATTGTAATGGGGAGAAGTGCAAATGGTTTGACGGAGTGGAAGGATAGAAATGGCAGGACATTAAAAGATTTACCATAAAAAAAAATTAACAGCCCTGTTCACCTGGGCTGTTTTTATTGAGTTTTACTTTTAAGTTTTACTTTTTAAGTTTTACCTTCCAAAGGTAATCCCCTTGTACAAGTAAAAATCCATTGTCATATGATGAGTTGTATTCATTATCATTAGCATCGGAAAAAGTAAGTTTATATATAAGTTTCTTTTTTGTTATACCATCTTCATCGACACCTAAAGTAAAACACTGAGACGATGTGAAACTGAATTCGAAGTAAGTTATTATTTCATCATTAGCTGGAATCTTTAATTGATAATCGGCACCTACAATATTTCCTTCTGTTCCGAATAGACGATGTGAGGTGAGTAATTGATCCTCTTCATAAATCTCTAAACAGCCCCATGTAATCGTGAGTGGTTTATTTGAATAATTACTTAGTTTGCATCTAATTTGAGCACATCCAGTTGAAGGTTTAGTAGCATAAAGTTCTCCATCCAAAATTTTTAGTTCAACTAATCCAGCGTTATACATTTTATCTAAATCGGCTCGGGTAATGAAATCATTTGTAGCGCCTCTACGAATTTTCATAAAACCCTTTTCTAATGTATTTTTATATTTCTTTTTTAATAAATATGGCCTGCTATTTGGGATGATTTCTAATAATTGGAATTTCTTTTCCTGATAGAAAACTGAGTGCAATTTAATATTTAATACGGGTTCAATATTTTCAAAAATCAATTGCTCGATGTTGGATTGATCTATATATGATTCGAGACCAATTAATTTTTTTGTACTGTTTTCTTCCTTAACACCACAAATTATATATTTAGGCCCTTTTGTATGACTATTTGCGAAAGATATTACATCAATAAGCAAACTTTTGAAATCATTTGGATGATAAAAAGTCGATTTGAAATCTATAGTTTCTCCCTCAACCAAATGTATTAATTCCTCGAATATTTTACTATTCATTACTACCACTCACTTCCTAAATAATATTAGATATAATCCGTTTTTCCTATATAATATGAAGTATAATAAAAATAAATATGGATTGTAAATATTAGGCAACTATTATCGGGAGTGATTATATGGCAACAGCAAACTTAGGCTTTGAAGAAAAGCTATGGCAAATGGCAGACCGTCTGCGTGGCTCGATGGATTCAGGTGAATATAAAAACGTAGTGTTAGGACTACTTTTCTTAAAATACGTATCGGACGCATTTGAGGAGCTTTATTCACAATTAAAAGAAGATGAATGGGCAGATGAAGAAGACCGTGATGAATACGCAGCGGAAAATATTTTCTTCGTACCACAAGAAGCACGTTGGTCGTTCATTAAAGATAACGCAAAGAAACCAGAAATCGGTCAATACATCGATAAAGCAATGATTGCGATTGAAAAGGAAAACCCTTCATTAACAGGCGTTTTACCTAAGAACTATGCACGCCCAGAATTAGATAAAACACGCTTAGGTGAAACGATTGACCTCTTCTCATTTAAAGTCGGCGATAAAGAAAGCCGTTCGAAGGATATTTTAGGTCGTGTCTATGAATACTTCTTAACGAAATTTGCTGCTTCAGAAGGTAAGGGTGGGGGAGAATTCTATACACCCAATTCTGTTGTAAATTTAATCGTCGAAATGCTACAGCCTTATAAAGGGCGTATTTATGACCCAGCATGTGGTTCGGGCGGTATGTTTGTACAATCCGAAAAATTCGTTGAAGAGCATCAAGGGAAACTTGGAGATATTGCTGTATACGGTCAGGAATCTAACCCAACAACATGGAAGCTTTGTAAAATGAACTTAGCGATTCGCGGGATTGATGGAAACTTAGGGGCGCAAAATGCAGATACATTCCATAACGATTTACATAAGGGATTAAAAGCGGATTTTATCATGGCAAACCCTCCATTCAATATTAAATCATGGGGTGGCGACCGTTTAAAAGATGATATGCGTTGGCAATATGGTACTCCACCAGAAAGTAATGCCAACTATGCTTGGATTCAACATATGGTTTCAAAACTTGCTCCAGCAGGAACAGCAGGCTTTGTTTTAGCAAATGGTTCAATGTCTTCTAATGCAAATAATGAAGGCGAAATCCGTAAAAATTTAATTGAAGCAGATTTAGTTGAATGTATCGTTACGTTACCGGGACAACTCTTCTACTCAACGCAAATTCCTGTATGTATTTGGTTTATGTCGAGGGATAAATCTAAAACAGGTAAACGTGATCGTAAAAACGAAATTCTCTTTATCGATGCACGCAAATTAGGTTTTATGGCAGACCGTACGCATAAAGAATTCTCTGATCTAGATATTCAACAAATTACACATGCGTTCCATACATGGCGAGGAACTGCTGAAGGTGAATACGAAGATGTTCTAGGCTTCTGTAAAGCAGCAACTTTAGATGAAGTACGAAAAAATGATTACATTTTAACACCGGGACGCTATGTAGGCTTAGAGGAAGTAGAAGAAGACGCGGAACCATTTGAAGAAAAAATGACACGCTTAACTACTGAACTAGCTGAGCAATTTGAAAAATCAAAAGAGCTAGAAGACCAAATTCGCCAAGCACTTGGGGGGATTGGATATGGTATCTGATAAATGGCAAAAATGTAGTTGGGGAGAAATTTCAGAATTGAAATATGGAAAGGCTCTCAAAGGATATAAAGAACAATTAACAGGTATAAGAGTATTTGGAACTAATGGTCCGATTGGATATACTAACAAAGCTTTAGCTGAAGGTCCATCTGTGATTATTGGAAGAAAGGGTGCTTATAGAGGTGTACACTTTACAAAAGACCCTTTTTATGTAATAGATACTGCATTTTATTTAGTACCTAAGGTAAAAATGAACTTGAAGTGGGCTTTTTATGAACTTTTACAAAAAGATATTAATTCAATGGATAGTGGCTCGGCAATACCTTCAACAAGTAGAGAAGATTTTTATAGTTTAGAAAGCATAGTACCTCCATTAAATATTCAAAACAAAATTGTTTCAACTTTAGATTTATTTGAGTCTAAAATTGATAATAATAATTCTATTATTAGAAATTTAGAAGAACAGATGTCGATTCTTTTTAAAAGATGGTTTATCGACTTTGGATTCCCAAATGACCAAGGCTTACCATATCGTTCAAGTGGTGGTGAAATGGTTGAAAGTGAGTTAGGAGAGATTCCTAAAGGATGGTCTGTAGCTACGGTAAATGAACTAGGTGAAATAGTTGGTGGAGGAACACCATCTAAAAAACAAGAGGAATATTACATGGTTGATGGGATTCCATGGATTACACCGAAAGATTTATCTTCAAATAAATCAAAATTCATTTATAAAGGAAATCTGGACATTTCTCAATTAGGACTAGCTAAAAGTAGTGCGAAATTGATGCAAAAGGGAACTGTGTTATTAAGTTCTAGAGCGCCAATTGGATACATTGCTTTCGCTGGTACTGATGTGACTACGAATCAAGGATTTAAATCCATTGTTCCTAACAAAAGCTATTCGGAATACTTTATTTACTTTAAATTAAAAGAAATTTTACCAATAATCGAAGCGAATGCTGGTGGTTCTACATTTAAAGAAATTTCGGGAAGTGGTTTAAAGGCTATTCAAATAATTTTACCTGAAAATGAAATAGTCGATAGATTTCATGATATAGCTCTTCCCCTATTTGAACAAATTAAAAATTTAGAGTTAGAGATAGGAAATCTAGTTTCACTAAGAGACTCGCTACTCCCAAGGCTCCTATCAGGCGAAATCGAAATCCCAGATGAAAGTGTGGTTGAGCCTTCATGAGTGAATTTAAATATTTAGAATCGGATTTAGAAGAAGCTACACTTGAATGGCTGGCTGAGATGGATTATTCCATCTTGGCTGGACCAGATATTGCGCATGACGGAGACTATCCAGAGCGTGATAGTTACCATGATGTGGTGTTAACAGAGCGTTTACGTGAGTCTTTGATTCGTATTAATAAGGGAGTACCGCGCGAAGCAATTGATTTAGCTGTACAACGTATTGAAGCAAATGAATCGCCTGATTTAGTTGTAAACAATCAAAAGTTTCATCAAATGGTGACGGATGGTGTAGACATTCAGCTACAAGGTAAGGATGGCTACAATCCCACGGTCAAAGTATGGATTTTTGATTTTGAAAATTACAATAATAATGATTTTGTAGCGGTGAATCAGTTTACTGTTATACAAGGCAATCAAAATAAGCGACCGGATGTATTGGTCTTTGTTAATGGTTTACCTATAGTCGTTATTGAGCTAAAGAATGCTACAAATGAAAATACAGGTATTTCAGAAGGCTATAACCAACTACAAACGTACAAGCAAACAATTCCAACACTGTTCCGCTACAATGCATTTTTAGTAACGAGCGATGGTGTGAATGCGCGTGTTGGTTCTTTAACAGCAAATGAAGAACGTTTTATGGCTTGGCGTACGATTGATGGTACGGAACTAGCTCCTACATCTTTATCACAGCTAGATGTTCTACTAAAGGGAATGCTTGCACCAGACCGCATTTTAGATATATTACGTAACTTCATTTTGTTCCAAACGGACGGTGAGAAGACATTTAAAATTTTAGCAGCTTATCACCAATATCATGCGGTGAATAAAGCAGTTGAAAAGGCTAAAATTGCAGTAAATGGCGACCACCGTATTGGTGTTGTATGGCATACGCAAGGGTCAGGAAAAAGTTTATCGATGGTATTCTACGCTGCGAAGTTAATTCAAACGATGAATAATCCAACAATCGTTGTTTTAACAGACCGAAATGATTTAGACGACCAGTTGTATTCAACATTCTCGATGTCAAAAGCAATCTTACGGCAAACCCCACAGCAAGCAGAAGACCGTGATGACTTACGTAAACTTCTTTCTGTTGAAGCTGGTGGTGTCATTTTCACAACGCTTCAGAAGTTTGCACCAGATGAAGAAACGGGCTTGATGCCTTGTCTAACGGACCGTTCTAACATTATCGTGATGGCGGACGAGGCGCACCGTTCTCAGTACGGCTTTGATGCAAAGGTAAATAAAAAGGATGCAGAAACAAAATACGGGTATGCAAAATATGTGCGTGATGCCTTACCAAATGCTTCTTTCGTTGGTTTTACAGGTACACCAGTTGAAGCATCGGATAAAAATACGCCTGCTGTTTTTGGTGATTACATTGATATTTACGATATGACACAGGCGGTAGAAGACGGAGCAACGGTAAAAATATTCTATGAGAGCCGCATCATTCCACTAGAGTTACCAGAGGGGCTTAATCTAGATAGTGAATATGAAGAAATAACTGAGGACCAAGAGCAAAATGTAAAGGAAAGCTTAAAGTCGAAATGGTCACGTTTAGAGGCAGTAGCAGGGGCGAATTCTCGTGTGAAACGTCTTGCAGCAGATATTGTAAAGCACTACGAGGAACGTCAACAAGCGATGTTCGGGAAATCAATGGCTGTTGTGATGTCGCGTCGTATTGCGATTGATTTATATAAGGAAATCGTAGCCCTACGTCCAGACTGGCATTCAGCTGATGACGATAAAGGTGTTATTAAAATTGTTATGACCGGTTCTTCGAGTGACCCGGCAGATTGGCAGCAGTTTATCGGGAACAAGCGCCGTCGTGAATACTTAGCAAAACGTATGAAGGATAATGATGACCCATTAAAAATCGTTATCGTACGTGATATGTGGCTTACAGGCTTCGACGTACCCGTTATGAATACGATGTACATCGACAAGCCAATGAAAGGTCACAACTTAATGCAAGCGATTGCTCGTGTGAACCGCGTATTCAAAGACAAACCGGGTGGATTAATTGTTGACTATATTGGTATTGCAGAAAGCTTAAAAGAGGCACTTCATCAATATACAGAGAGCGATAAACGTACAGCTGGTGTCGATACAAAAGTAGCGGTGAACATTATGTTAGAGAAGCATGAAATCATTACAGAGATGCTTTATGAGCATGATTACAGCAACTTCGAATCAGAGAAGTCTTCCGAGCGTATGACAGCTATCATTGCAACGATGGATTACATTTTAGGTCTTGGTGATGATGAAAAACGCCGCTTCTTAAATACAGTGACCGAATTAGCGAAAGCCTTTGCATTATGTGCAACGACAGAAGAAGCCCAGGAACTAAATGCTGAAATTGGTTTCTTTAAAGCAGTAAAAGCAAGTTTATTGAAGAGTATTGGTGATGGCAGCAAGCGCAAAACACCAGCGCAAATGGAAGCACAGTTGAATCAATTAATATCTAAATCAGTTATTTCAGAAGAAGTTGTCGATATTTATAAAACATTGGGTATAGAAAATCCAGATATTTCAATTCTATCCGATCAGTTCCTTGAAGACGTAAAAGCAATGCCGCATAAAAACCTTGCTGTAGAGCTATTAAATCGGTTATTAAATGGCAAAGTAAAAGCGGTCCAACGTACAAATTTAATTCAAGCGCGCAAATTCTCAGAGATGCTGGAGAATGCCTTAAATAAGTACAACAAGCGTGCAATTGAAACGTCAAAAGTAATTGAGGAGCTAATCGAGTTAGCAAAAGAAATGGACGCTGCACATAAACGTGGTGAAGCAGGAGGTCTTATTAAAGAAGAAGTAGCATTCTATGATGCACTTGCTTCGCATGAAACAGCTGAGCAGGTTCTTGGTGATGAAACATTAAAGCTAATTGCACATGAGTTAACGAAATCGATTAAAGAGAATATGTCAATTGACTGGAACCTTCGTGAGTCCGCCCGTGCTAAAATGCGTATTACGGTAAAACGATTGCTGAAGAAGTATGGGTATCCACCTGATGTGCAGAAAGCTGCTGTTGATACAGTAATTAAACAGGCAGAATTAATGGCTCAGCTGGAGTTAGAATTATTCTAACGTAATTACCAACATTCAAATATTAAATATTATAATTTTATCAAATACCTTTTTTAAATGTAAAAAAAGCTTTATGTATAGGTCATTTATATCTCTTATATAAAGCTTTATATACTTTTTTATTAAGAAAATAGTGATGCTGAAAAATACATATTTAAAATAATTAAGAATTGGAGGATTTAAAAATGTTTAAAAAGTGGAATCTAAAAGGTTTTAAGTCAATATATGATGAAACAGAATTTAATATATCTCCATTGACTATATTTACAGGTGCAAATAGTTCAGGTAAAAGTTCTGTAATACAAAGTATTTTATTAAGTACTCAAACTCTACAAAATAATGTGGATTCTAAGCCATTAATTCTAAATGGTCCGATAATTCAATTAGGTAATTTTTTTGATATTTTATCATATAAACATGAACAAAATGATATTAAAATAGGTTTTGAATTAGAAAGTACAACAAATTTTAAAAATAAGTTCCATATTTTATCTTTGGAAGAGGAGCATGACTATAAAGAAAAAAATATAATTTCATGTTCTTATAACTTTTCCATTCAAGATGATAATAATGAGATATCGGCATTACAACCTATAATCACAGAGAGTAAGATTTCTGTATATGATGAAATTAAAAAGAAAACTTTAACAAACGTTGAAGTCTTTAGAACAAATCTCTCTATAGAAGATAAAATGAAATTTTATAAAATAGATAATATTAATGAAAGATCTTATAATAGTTTAAAATTCGATGTTAAATCGTCGTCTTTAACCGTAGAAAGCGAAAATTATGGTTTTATTTATAATAGATATAGTCAATTAAGTGAAGAATATATCGGGGCTGAGTTATTACATTTTATTCCGAAAAATGTAATATCCAGGGTTAATAAATTTGAAGTATCCGCAATACGTTTATTAGATTCTTTAAGACATCGAAACTATCCAATTAAACCTACAGATATTGAATTCATATTAAATAAAAACTTTATTGATAAAGTAGTTAATGGAATTTCTGCGATATTAGAAGAGGAGTCTTCTATAAGTCCTATAAGGTTAGAAAAACTAAAAGGACATTTAACTTTATTTAAAGAAGAAGAAGATATAGAACAACTTCTAAAATTGCTTAAAACACTACCTAGTAAAGCAATGATAAAGTGGACGGAATTTTTAGATTTAAATAGCAAAGATTTTTTAAAAAATCTAACTTCTAAGCATGATCCAAAATACGCATTATTAAGATCAAGTAATTTGATTAATCAAGATTATATTAATGAAATAGTAAAATATTTTAATAATAATGTTAAATATTTAGGACCTTTAAGAGACGAGCCCAAACCAATCTATCCTAATATGGGTTCTTTCGATTCTAGAGATGTAGGCTATCGAGGAGAATATACCGCAGCAGTCCTTGAGCTGCATAAGGATACTATAATTAATTATTTGTCTCCTACTGACTTAGAATCAAATGTTTATAAGGAAAAGGAAGGAAGACTAATTGAAGCTGTATTAGAGTGGTTAAATTACATGGGGATAAGTAAAAATGTTAAAACCGTTGATAGAGGTAAACTTGGGCATGAACTACAAGTTCAACTAAGTGAAAATGGTAAATATCATGATTTAACAAATGTTGGTGTTGGTGTATCACAAGTATTACCAATTTTAGTCTTATCATTATTAGCAGAAAAAAATTCTACTATTATATTTGAGCAACCTGAATTACACTTGCATCCAAAGGTACAAACAAGGTTAGCTGACTTTTTTGTAACAATGATTAAGTTAAATAAGCAATGTATATTAGAAACTCATAGTGAATATTTAATAAATAGATTAAGATACAAAGCAGTTTCTTCTCCAAAAGA
Organism: Solibacillus sp. FSL W7-1472; assembly: GCF_037969775.1. Taxonomy (NCBI): domain Bacteria; kingdom Bacillati; phylum Bacillota; class Bacilli; order Caryophanales; family Caryophanaceae; genus Solibacillus; species Solibacillus sp. FSL W7-1472. The sequence goes on along the minus strand of NZ_CP150208.1, from coordinate 3,206,384 downwards.
TAATATACAAAACGATGTTATGATTTACTTTGTAGAACAAGAGGATGGAAAATCTATTTATAGATCAATTCAAATCAATGAGTTTGGAGTTATTGAAGATTGGCCTAAAGGATTTTTTGACGAACATGAAAAAACATCATCAGCTATTTTGAAAGCTGCTAGACAAAAAAACAGGGGGATATAATAAATGCAATATGTAGTTATAGATCCCTATACGCTGATTTTTGACGCCACAAATAATTCTGAGTCTAAAATGCAAAGATATATTGATTTAATATTGGATACTGGTGATATTGAGGATTATCCTTATTTAGTGGGTTTAATATCTAATAATACTATCGAACTTTTGATGGAGCATAACAATTATCCGGATTGGGAAAAATTAAATGCAGAATTAAAAAAGTTTGATTTATCTAAAAAATATCAAGCTCAAGATATAATTAGAGTTTTAGAAGGAATATTAAGATTTGAAACAGTAGAAGAACATACAAAAATTAAAGAAATCTTGTTTTCGATTTCATATGAAAATGCGAATGTAATAAGTGATACTACAGAATTATATTTAAGAGAACTAGAAAGACTTTATATATATTGCTATTTAATAAAGAAAAAAGATGGGGAAATTTTTTTGAAAAGTAGTAATTCAAATGAAATAGAAGTTGCTAGTGAAATTTTAGATGTTGAAGCATTTGGCGAATTAGAATTAGATATCCCCTTCAGTTTCAAGGAAAAGTTAAAGACTATAGAAACTCTTGAAGAGATTTTGTTTAATATAAATTGTATTGAATTATGGAAGGAAACTACATCAGAAGAACAAATAAGGGATATTATAAATTTATACTTAATTCAGGAACGATGTTATATTAAAAAAAATACTTGGGAAATAGGTAACTATTTTATTGAGAATTTTAGGAAGTTCGGTTTTAGTCATGAAAGTACTAAAATTAAAATGTTATTAAGAAGTATTTTAGAGGTGATTTGTGAAACTAATCTTGCAAAAGGACATGCCCTTAGAGAAGATAAATCAGGAGGAGCTTCTCAAATTGAAAGTCATTTAGGAAAGGCTTGGAGGTATGATATTGATAGAGAATACCACTTACATTATTGGAAAAAAGGTAATCTCATCACACTTGCTTCAATTGGTCCTCATAATGCTTTTTCAATACCATTTTAATAATTCTGTTGCTTAGTAAGCAACAGAATTATTAAAAAATAGTCAAAAACGTAGTCAAAAAAATCAATTACCCCCGCAATCCTTGATATATTAATATTCTAAGACGATAGGTTCGACTCCCACCGTCTCCATATAAGAAATGTAAGTGCCAAAATCCAATTACAAGGATTTTGGCACTTTTTATTTTCAGAATAAAAATAATGAAATGAGCTAAAACTATGAGCAAGTATGACTGTACCTGATGCAACAAACTCGTGATAATATGGAGGCTATAAAATGAGCACAGATAAAGACGACTTTTTGGATTCAATTGACCATATAGAGAGAAGTAACTTGATAAAGGTTTTGAACGGTACCTTTGAAAAGCTTGATCGACAATTCATGGATGAGTTAGTAGATATGGAAGGCTTTTTTTATGAGGAAGATGAAGAGGCTATAAATTTTGAAAGTCAAAAGAATATCATGACATTAGAATATATTAACAAGTGCGAGATACCTGAAGAAAGTGATCCTGAAGAGAATGTGTTTGATTTATCACGCAAAATAGTTCACTTTATCTTTAGAAATGGCATCATTGAAGATATGCATGCTGGTAAATATGGTTATGATGAGTACTCGAAGATTCCTGAAAATACACCATTAGAAGTCATTAGCCAACTGTCTAATAAAGATATGATGGCTTTAAATAAGTACATGATGGACCGAGTAGGTTATATTCTTCATTTAATACAAAATGCGGAGTATACGAAGCTTCATTATATATTGGATCAAGAAAAATATAACGGAAGTGACTGGGATCGTCCGGATATAGAAAAAATAGAGAAGGATACAAAAGACTTAATGTTAATCGAGTTTTCTCAACATAAGGATATAGATAATTAAATCTGAGTATATCTCGATTTTATCAGGATGTACTTTTTTGCTTTAATTAACACAGTGGTTATGGCAATCTAATACTGAGACTATAAATGAAAGAATAAGGTGAATACAGCATGATAAGACGACCGTTAATTATTGACACAGATCCAGGTATTGATGATGCAATGATGCTAACAGTAGCATTTGCTAATAAGGATATTTTTGATATTCGTTTAGTAACGACTGCATCTGGAAATATTCCGCAAAGTAAGGCGAATTACAATGCACATGCATTTTTAAATTACATTAAAGAAGACGTGACGATTGCACGAGGGCTGGAGCAACCGATGTTCCGTAAGCTTGAAGTAGCAGAGGAGATTCATGGTGCATTTGGGTTTGGAAAAGTAGAGTTTCCGAAAGTGGAAGTACCGACAAATGTCCGTCCGGCAGTTGCAGCTATGCGTGAAACGATTTTAGCGAGTGAGGAGAAGGTAACGATTGTTGCGACAGGTCCTTTAACAAATGTGGGTGCATTATTACTCGCTCACCCTGAAGTAAAGGACAACATTGAAACGATTTCCTGGATGGGTGGGGCAGCTCAAGGTGGCAATAAAACTGCCGTTGCCGAATTTAATGCCTTTGTAGATCCGCATGCCGCTCAAATTGTGATGCAATCAGGCCTACCGATGAGCATGTGCGGGTTAGATGTGACTCACAAAGCGTTCGTCACACAACCTGAGGCGAAAAAAATTCTAGACATCGGTACAGAGTTTGCACAAAAGGCTTATGATCTTGTTACATACTATTTGGACGTAGCGAAACCAACACCTTTTAGTGAGCCGCATTACGCCGATGTGCTCCGCTTCCATGACGTTTCTGCCATCATGTATTTACTGCATCCTGAGTTTTTCAAAGGAACAGACTACTATGTAGAAATGTCGACAGAGGGTATTACATCAGGTGCGACCGTTGTAGATTTACACAATTCAACAGGCAATAAACCAAACGTGCATGTATTGCATGATGTGGATCGCGATGCATTTGTTAACGTATTTATGGATGCAGTGCGGACGATTTCAGATCGATTATCATAAGAGGGGCCGCAGGTAAAGAGGTTAATAAAACTGAAGAAGCGCTAAATGTGTAAATGAGACTTTTAAGAGGATATTATGTTCAGTAGATGAACATAATATCCTCTTTTCTACTTATTTTAAAAAGTACGAAAATTATATTTTGTAACAAATGATAAAATTATTTTAAATAACTGTAACGTTCTTCGTTATTTTTAGATATATAAGTGAAGGGAGGAACGATGTGGGGCATTTAACTGAAATATATGAAGAAAATTATGAGCTTGTTTTTAAATATTTGATGACATTATGTAGGGATACTGATGTAGCAGAGGAATTAACCCAAGAGACATTTTATAAAGCGATTCATTCTATAGAACGCTTTAACGGGGCTTGTAAAATATCTGTTTGGCTATGTCAAATTGCAAGACATACATATTATCAATACGTTGATAAACAAGTGAAGCAACCGGAATTTCCTGAACTGCAAACTGGCCCTTCTATTGACCAATTATTAGTGGCACAAGAGGACAAGATCCAACTATACCGTTGTATTCATCAATTAAAAGAACCGTACCGAGAAATACTCCATTTACGTCTATTAGGTGGGCTAAATTTTCAAGAAATAGGCGGGATTTTAGGGAAAAATGAAAACTGGGCAAGGGTTACCTTTTACAGAGCTAAAGTGAAATTACAAGAGGAGGTAAAAAGAAATGAATCATTGTGAAATCATAAAAGATTTATTACCGATGTATATAGATGGCTTATGCAGTTCAACAAGTAACACATTGGTAGAACAGCATCTTGCAACTTGTGAACATTGCAAGCAAATCCACTCTCAAATGCTCAAGGAATTTGAGATTGAACAAGTCGAGGTAAACAAAATCGCCATCCAACAAAAACAACCATTTGTAAAAATGAATAATATTTTTAAATCTTATCGAGGTTTTTCAAAAATATTAGAATGGATGACCGTACTTGCTGTGGTTATTACAATCATCTTCCTAGGAAAAGGTTTTATAGATACAAAAGATTTAGCAAATGATATTAAACATCAAGAAAAGATTGAACAGGAACAACATAACATTATGAAAGTTGCTTTTGAAAATCTTGCTAGTGAAGGAACTTCTGGACTAAAAAAGGTTTCAATTGATTACCAAAATAAGATTAAGTACATCGCTGCTTTTAGTGCAACTGAAATGGAACCTTTATCGGCTCATAATAGTATGCCTAAAGTAATTTATCCATTACCTTACGAGAAGGCGAAGGCGACCTATGAGAATGGACAATTAATAACGGAGAAAATTACACCTAGCGACTATGATATAGGCACAGTGGCAATGGAAAAAGAAGGGTATATTGTTCAATTTGAATACACTAGAAATTATTTAAATGAAGTTGAACAAGCCTTTCAAACAAAGCATTATAGCCCTAATAATTTTCAATTATGGATACCTGCACTTATAGCTATGTTTGTGACACTTTGTTTGTATTTCTTATACAGAGGAATAAAAAATACAAATAGAAAGGCTCTAAAATTAATAGCTTAATTCTTTATACAAATTTGTTTGAAATAACATCCCTAAACCAAAGTTTGGGAAGACACACTAACCCAAGACTTTAAATGAATAACGATCTTCAACAATCCGGCGCTTTCTTGAATAAGAAAAGTGCTTTATTAAATTTTAGGGCCAGATTGCGGAGGAACTTCATTCAGATACTCATGTAGATTTATATTGAGATTGAGGAATAACACTTAAACTAAGATCGCAGTTTCCGAATTATACAATTGTGAGTTCTATCACATATCTTTATGGTAAAATTAGGGTAAAAGGAAGGTTTCTTAAAAAGAAGTTTATTTCAAATTAGAAATATAAATAAACGGAGTTGAAGGATAATGAACAAAAAGAATGGTTTTCTTTTTTTCCTAACTTTATGTATCGAGGCGATTATCACCTATTTTGTTGCAAGTACGTTCTCTGTTCGATTTATTGAAGTAATGGGAATGATCGGGGCAATATGTATCGGATTGTTTCTTTTGTTTACAAGTGGAGGTGGGCCAATTTCGAATTTCTTTACAGCGAGAAACGCGGGCATAACAGGAATCATTCAAAAAAGAGAAACCTTTGTTTTTAAAAAAGGTACAGTATTTTTCGCTTCGGTTGTTTACTTTGGCATCGGGTTAATTTTCTTTATTTTGCTAGTTACAGATGTCATTCCGCCCGCGTAATAACATTTGTTCACTCTGGCTTTTAAAAAGAAAGAACAAGTAAATGACTTTTTAAGATCATAGTTATTCCCTTAAAGGTCGCAATTCTTGAAATAGGAATTGTGCGTTCTTTATGCTTTAATTTTTTCACCTCTTACGAAAAACAACCCTCGACAATTCACATGTCAAGGGCTGTTCCATTCATTCCTTATTCCTTCACCTGCACAAAAACATATAACTCCGCATAGCGTTGATTGCGATGGGATTGAGCATTTTGTACGATGATTTGCAGCTTCGCGCGGTCGTTTTCTGCGATTAAAGTAGCTTCCTCTACAGATAATTCGCTGTAATTACTTGTAAAGAGGGTGTCTAGTTCCTCCAACGGCCATGCTAAAAGCTCTTGCTCGTCTTTCACTAACACGAGCTGATCCTTCTGTAAACGGAGCTGCATATTGTTTGTTAACTCAAAGCGTCTGTGCGGTGGATTTTGTGAAGCGGATACTTGAACAAAATAATCGTAATGATCAATTGCAGTGATAATCGGTTCATCCCCATTTAAGTTAACCGTATAATAGACTTCATTCATATAATCTTTATACTGTGGCGAGAAACCAAAGATTTTTTCAAAACGTTGATCCGGCAGCCACGCAATGTCATAATCCATGCGCTGTAAATAATCAAATTTCTCCGTAATGAATTGTTTATCCTCATTAGAAATTTCCGGATTCGGCTGAACTTCTCCATCGTACATATTGAGCGATTGTAAACGCTCCTGTAGTAGATTTTCCTGATTGTTTTTACTAATCGTAAAAGCATCAACAGGCGGGATGACAGAAAGTAAACTAAACCCGATAAAAATCGGTGCAACAAGCCATTGCTTTTTTGGAATAAATGTCAGGATCAGTGCGATGATGATGGCAAATAAACCGAATAAAATAACAAAATATCGGCCATGTGTAATGCCAGTCTCTCCGATTTTCATGATGGAGACAACGAGCTGATAAAGTACAATGATAAGTAATACTTTCGGGAAAATAAGTCGGAACCATTTCGTTAACCCATTATTAAGTCGGTAGCTTAAAAAGTAGACGACGAGTACAGTTGACGCGAAATACACTAATAATGGTTCGAGTAAATTTTCTGACCAATCGGTGAAATGCAGTGCGATATAAATTACTAAAATCACAGCATACACCATTGTCAGCGGTACAATTACGTACGAAAGCAACACCTCAAGAATATGGGCAGGTTCCTCTTTCTTCATTGTCAAGGACAGGAAGAATAATGGCGTAAACAAACCAAATACAATAGCCGCGATATACTCGATGATATTTGAATTAATCGAAAACAGTAAATAATTGATCGCTGCATAGATGAGCATTAATCCAACAAAGATGATAATGGAGAAGAAGGCTGTGATGAGTATGCTTTTGAAAATATGGAAAAAACGAGCACTGAAGTTTTCCTTTCCGTACCATATAAAGCCCATCATGAGCGCACTGACAACAACGCCTGTTTGGATCGCTAATACAAGATCATTGGAGCTGCTAATCCAGAAGAAAAGCCCTGTAAAAAAAATGGCGATGCTATACGTTATGACATGTTTGGCAAATAAGTCAGCTACAGATGCAGCAAATACAGCAACAACAAGCGTTGCCAGCCATTTTTCGTAATTTGCCACAGTACCGCTAATTTCTGCTACATTCACGAAGAATAAGACGACTAAGAGCACAGTAGCTAGTGGAAATGCTTTGATTGCCTCGGTTATTGCTGCAAATTGTTGAAAGATTCGATTAAACCTCATCAAAGATACCCCCTTTATGTCTTCATTATATGCTTTTATTTTAGATGCTCAAGCTAATCATTTTCATTGAATCGACAAATGAATAGATTTATTAGTTAGAACTTTCAGAAAACTTATTGCATTTTACCAATGAGTATGTTAAATTACTATTCAATGTTTGAAGTATAAACTTCAAAAAATGAATCGTGAAGGAGTGGCTTCTTTTGGGTGTTAAAGCAAGCACGATTACCGAGCGGATTGAGGCGCATTTTGATCAGCTTTCGAAAGCGCAGAAAAAGGTAGCGCAATTTGTATTGAAAAACCCAACTTATGTTGGGGTGCACTCGGCTAGTGAAGTAGGTATTAGTGCAGGCACAAGTGAAACAACGGTAATCCGATTTTGCTACGCGATTGGCTTGGCGGGTTATGCACAGCTCCAAAAGGAAGTCACGATGTTCGTTTTTGGCAAGAATACGAATAGTACGTTAGGCAATTATGTGGCATCAAAGGAAGCATTATTTCATGAGCCGCAGCTTGCAGAAAAGGTCATGGGACAGGTAAGTAATCAAATTATTAATATTGCCCAACAAATCGACCCAGACCAATTCCAAGATGTCACAAGACGTATGCATCAAGCATCGACGATCTATTTAATCGGTGCGGGTGCTTCCCAATTTGCAGGACAGTGGCTGAAGTTCACATTAAATATTTTACGTCCGAATGTACAAGCCGTTGAGTCACATACAGGTGCGCTGATCCGCACATTGCAGGAGATGGATGAAGATGCATTGGTCATCGTCGTATCGTTGCATCGTTATTATAAGGAATCGATTGCATTAGCGAAAATGTTTCATGAGCAGGGGGCCTATACGGTGGCGATGACGGATTCCAATGTGGCACCGATTATCCCTCATGCAGATACTACCTTTGTGTTACAGCAAACGGAGCTTTCGACGATTGATATGATGCCGGCATTGATTGCTTTTATGAATACACTCGTCGTGGGCATGGTGTCGCATGATCAGGCGTATTATGAGCAACAACGCGAAAAGTTTGATGATTTTCAAAATAGTTTTTTAGCAGATCGATGGAGTTGAGTTGTATGGAGAAAAGTTTAAACGAAATATTTGAGCATTTACATCATCATCCTGAAGTAAGTTGGCAGGAGGTAGAAACGACACAATTTATTGTAGAGCAGCTCACACAAGCAGGACTGACACCCGTATTATTCGAAGGAATGACGGGCTTGTATGTAGATATTGGTCCAGGTATTCCGAAAGTCGGCTTCCGCACAGATATCGACGCCTTATGGCAGGAAGTAGATGGAGTCTTTAAGGCCAATCACTCCTGTGGGCATGATGGACATATGACGATGGCACTCGGTGTGGCCTTTGCCTTGCAAAAAATGCATCTACCAAGTGCGGTACGGATTATATTCCAACCAGCAGAGGAAAAGGCAGCTGGTGCGAAGGCGATTGCGGAGCGCGGCGTCGTCGATCCGTTGCAGTTTTTATTTGGCACCCATGTACGTCCGCTTGTGGAACTGGCAGAAGGTTATCATGCACCAGCGCTCTATCATGGGGCAGCAAAACTCATTAACGGCACCATTACTGGGATCGAAGCACATGGCGCAAGACCAGAGCAGGGAATAAACGTAATTGAAGTAGCAGCCGCACTAGTCGATGCGCTAAAACGTATATGGATTAAACCTGAGGAAAGCGCCTCAATAAAAATGACCCAAATTCAAGCAGGCGGTGTATCGACAAATATCATTCCAGGCACCGCGACATTCAGTTTAGATGTGCGTGCACAGACGAATGACACAATGGATGCGCTCACAAGGGGCTTACAAAAGGCCATTGATGCTGTCAGTGCATTGTACGGAGCAGCTATTACGACAACGATTGGTGCTCATATTGCGGCAGCACAGGTCGATGAAGAAGCAAAAGCTATTATGCGACAGGCGATTATTGAAACGGTAGGAACCGCGTATTGCGCACCGGATATCGTGACACCGGGAGGCGAGGATTTTCATTTTTATGCGTATACGAAGCCCCATTTAAAAACGACGATGCTCGGCTTAGGCTGTGGCGTCACACCGGGTTTACATCATCCGCAAATGACCTTTAATCAAAATCAGCTTGAGACAGGAGTAGAAATAATTAAACGGGCATTACTTGGCGCGTTACAGCATTTAGAAAGAAGCGATCAGATATGATTTTAATAAAAGAACTAACGACACTAGAGGAAATGCAACAGGTGCAAGTGCTGGAGCAGCAAATATGGCAAACATCCCCTCTGCCGACACATCAAACATTAACAGCGGTCAAGCATGGTGGCATTATGGTTGGGGCCTATGAAGGCGAAAAACTAATCGGCTTTAGCTACGGCTTTGCGGCACTCAACAATGGCAAAACCTATTTATGCTCGCATATGCTTGGCATTGATGAAGCCTATCGTTCTCAAAAAGTTGGCGAAAAGTTGAAAGATGCGCAGCGAGAAATCGCCATTCAAAAAGGCTATGACCTGATGGTATGGACATTTGATCCACTGGAAACACGCAATGGGTACTTAAACTTAACGAAGCTGAACGGCATTTGTTATACGTACCTGGAAAACTGCTACGGCGAAATGCAGGATGGTTTTAATAAAGGGTTACCATCAGATCGTTTTGAGGTGCACTGGCATTTAACGTCTGATTATGTAGCACAGTCTATCCAACCCGATATCGAAAATCCGGAACCGCTTGGGGAAATGGTTTGGGAGCAGGACAATTTATGCAGGATCAAGTTTCATAAGGTAGATTTCACGAAGCCTGTTTATACATTACCTGTTCCAAAAGATTTCCAACAATTAAAGGCGTCGAGTCAGCTGCATGCGATGCACTGGCGATTAGCTGTGCGAGAAACTTGCCAGGCATTATTTGCTGCCGGCTACGCAGCTGTTCGCTTGCAGCAGCAGGAAACGAGGAATGAATATATTTTTGTACGAAAAGACACATTAGCACTTGGAGGCAGCAAACATGAAAATTACCGAAATTACAATTAGGCATTTACAAATGAAACTAAAGGCACCTTTCACAACAAGCTTTGGTACCTTCACAAATAGAGATTTTTTATTACTTGAAGCAAAAGATGAACAAGGTACAATCGGCTGGGGTGAATCTGTAGCTTTCCACTCACCATGGTATAACGAAGAAACGTTAAAAACAAACTGGCATATGCTGGAGGATTATTTGATTCCGTTAATCTTAAATAAAGAGATTAATCATCCAGATGAAGTAAGTGCTATTTTTGAGCCAATCCGTAAAAATAATATGGCGAAATCAACAATTGAAGGCGCAATTTGGGATATTTATGCCCAGCAAACGAATCAAACATTAGCAGCTGCACTAGGCGGTACAAAGGATCAAATCGAGGTAGGAATTAGTATTGGGATCCAAAATTCGATCGATGAATTAGTCGCTTTAGTAGATGAATATGTGCGTGACGGTTATAAGCGGATCAAAGTAAAAATCAAGCCAGGCTGGGATGTAGAAGTGATGCGTACACTACGTGAAAAATTCCCGGATGTGGCGATTATGGCAGATGCCAACTCTGCTTACCGTCTAGAAGATGCGCCACTATTAAAGCAGCTTGATGAATTTAACTTAACAATGGTGGAACAGCCGTTAGCTTCGGATGATATTATCGATCATGCAACACTGCAAAAACAAATGACAACACCGATTTGCTTGGATGAAAGCATTCACTCATTAGAGGATGCACGTAAAGCAATCGAAATCGGTGCAACAAAAATTATTAATATTAAAATTGGTCGTGTCGGTGGCTTAACAGAAGCGAAGAAAATTCATGACTATTGCGAATCAATGGGTATCCCGGTATGGTGTGGCGGCATGCTGGAGTCGGGTGTGGGACGTGCACATAATGTAGCACTGACAACTTTATCGAACTTTATTCTGCCAGGGGATACAGCAAGCTCGAATCGCTACTGGGAAAAGGACATTATCGAGCCTGAGGTAGTGGCGGAAAATGGTTATATCCAGGTTCCGCAAACAGCTGGCATCGGCTATGCGATCAATCGTGAAACAGTGGAATCTTATACGGTCGAAAAGAAAACATATAACTAATAAAAACAACTCCTTAAGCATGAATGTTTGTGCTTAAGGAAATTTATGGACTATTTTATCAGAAAATTCAAACAATAAGAAGGTGCATTATGAAAAGAAGTTTACAAATAGGAGGTGCTTTCGTCGGTTTAATAATCGGCGCGGGCTTTGCCTCTGGTCAGGAAATTATGCAGTATTTTACAAGTTTCGGTACGCTGGGGCTAGTTGGGGGAATACTCGCTTCATTAGCCTTTGCCTTTTTAGGGATGACGTTAGCACAGCTAGGCTCGGAAATGCAGGTTAATTCCCATAAAGGGGTTATTTATCAAATTAGTGGTCGTTATTTAGGCTTCATTTTAGACTTCCTGATTACGTTCTTCTTATTTGGAGTAGCGGTCGTGATGTTTGCAGGTTCTGGCTCTACATTCAATCAAATGTTTGGCATTGATCCGATGGTTGGCAGCATTATCATGGTTGGTTTAACGATTGCGACATTATTATTAAATGTGAAAAATATCATTAATATAATTGCGAGTGTGACTCCGTATTTAATGGGGGTTATCTTTGTTATATTAATCTATTCAATCTTTACGATGGATCTTTCATGGTCACAAGCAGATAACTTAGCGAAGGAGCAGCCGGCAGCGGCAGGGAATTGGTTTATTGGCGCATTATTGTATGTTTCTTATAACATCGCTGCGGGTGCTGCGCTGTTAATCGTCATGGGTGGTACAGAGAAAGATAGTAAAGTAGCAGGGCGCGGCGGTATTTTTGGCGGGATTATGCTAGGTCTATTAATTATTCTGATTAATGTCGCGATGTTCGTAAAAATCGACGTGGTGGCAGGGGTAGATATGCCAACATTAGAGCTGGCCAATCAAATTCATCCAGCGGTAGGTGTTCTCATGTCAATCGCACTCTTAGGAATGATGTACAATACGGCAGTCGGTATGTTCTATGCCTTTACCGTACGCTTCTTTGCACCAGAATCGAAGTCATTCAAGCCAGCTGTTATCGTCGTTGGTTTGGCAGGATTTGCTGCAAGCCTAGTTGGCTTCACAAGTTTAGTAGGGAAAGTTTACTCAACTATGGGCTATTTAGGGTTTGCTTTAATTCTTGTCGTGATTGTTGCATGGATTCGACGAAAAAAGTTGAAACAATCGGAATCTATGTATTTTAAACAACTTTCGAATAGGGAAGTGTCCTAGACTTTAGTTAGTTATAACGAAATGCCTTAGATTAATATATACACATTACAAAAAGCTCTAATTGCTGTGATATCAGCGTTTAGAGCTTTTCTGATTGAATAATATTTATGTAATATAAAAACATATAAAGCGCCCTCTGAAATTTTTAAGTCTACTAGCCCTTATAGTATGTATCCAAATTAGTGTAGCAGATTGGGCGGAATCGGTCTTATTTGTATAAAATTTAATCTAAAAACCAACAAAAAATCCAAACAAAAAAGGAGTAGCAACTACTCCTTTTCTTAAACTATTTTACAGGAATATTAGTTTCTAGGATCTACATAATCCGGATAATCAGAAATGATTGCGTCAACGCCCATTTCGAATAGGAAGTCTGCTGCTTCTTGACTACGAACCGTCCACGAACCAATTTGCATTCCAAGAGAGTGAACTTGATTCACTAATTCTTCCGTCACAATTCCATAACTTGGGTTAAACCAATCCGCATAAGTTGAAAATTCCTGTAAAGCTTCTAATGTTGTATCTGCTCGGTTAGAAGTTAATACACCGATTGGAACTTTAGGAAGAAGCTGATCCATTTTTTTTATTGATTCAAAGTTAAAAGATTGAATAATGATTTTTTCATTTTGTGGTTTATGGAGATTTCGTTCTATTAATGCTGCTGCTACTTGTTCTTCAATACCAGGGTAAAGCTCTGGAGCCTTTAATTCTATTAAAATTCCAATTTTCCCATGGTAATGATCTAGAATTTCTTCAAATGTTGGGATTGGTTCTCCTGCAAATTGTTCTCCTTTCCAACTACCTGCATCAAGACTTCTAAGCTGTTCCAATGTTAAATCTCCAACTTTTCCCGTTCCATCTGTTGTACGATCTACCGTGGTATCATGAATCAATACTAATTCACCATCTTTACTTCTTTGAACATCGATTTCAATATAATCGGCTTTCATATCAACTGCTAGATCAAAAGCGGCAATCGTATTTTCAGGTGTATAAGCTGTTGCGCCACGGTGTGCTACATTACTCACTTGTTTTCTTTCACCTACTGTTGGTTGTTCTGCAAATGATTGACTGAACGGGCTTAATAATAACGATAAGGCCATACCTGTTCCCACTAATAATTTTTTGCTCAATTCTCCATCTCCTATCTAAAATATGATTCAAATTTATTTTAGAAAAGGAATGTTAATAGAATATATAGATCTATGTATAGCTTAATAAAGATTATGTAAACGAAATTCGCTCTTTTTCCTTACGATTTTTTACAAAACTAGTAATAGAATAGTAATGGAATTGTATTCTCTACTGCTTTATTTTACCTACTACACTCGGGTGAACTCTAGTATTTCAAGGAGCGAGCGCTATCCTGATGTAAGGACTACGCTCTTTTCATAAACCATACTGAATCCGGAGTTCCCTTAGCTGCCGCTTGATCTTGCTTTTTGCTAATACTTTAACGATTACGTCCTCAACCTTATAGCACATTGTTCGATATATGCATTGATTTAAGGTGTAGAAACAAAAAAGAGGATGACTCAAAAAGTTCTTCGCTTAATTGGCCATCCTCAATCTTAGGAGAAACAGTGACATATTCACTGGTTATCGGGATGCTGCTAGTAGCCATAAGCATTTATTTTGTGAATTTCCAGCACAAAACGAAAAGCAAAAGTATCAGTAAGGATTAAAGAATTGTGCACTGATACCGCCTGGATCCTCATGCTTCAAAGAGAGGGTATGGTTTAGCTCAACATAAGGATATAGATAATTAAATCTGAGTATATCTTGATTTTATCAGGATATACTTTTTTGCTTTAATTACAGTAGCTATGGAAATCTATAGAAGAACGGAGAGAGGGGCGCTTATGTACGATTTTAAAAATAGGCGTAACAGGCTTTTAATTTAAACGATGAGTATTTGGAAGGTTATGAATGGGGTATACAAAAAAAGTAGATTACTTAAGTGGTTATGAGAATGTTTTAGATAAGAATCTTTAACCTATTTTTTATAATTACCAACTAGAGAAACTAAAGAGAGGAGCTGGTAACGTGTTCTCAATAACATTGGACAGTTTTATTCGAATTATCACTGTTGGTATTCTTGCTTATATCGGTTTAATCTTCTTTCTGCTGACATCCGGGAAACGGTCATTAACCCAATTAAATGCTTTCGATTTAGTGGTAACAGTAGCCATTGGTTCTGTACTCTCTACAATTTTATTGGATAAAAATGTGAGCTTACTTGAAGGATTGTTAGCATTTGTCCTATTGCTTCTATTGCAATTCCTATTAACGTTCACATCCGTACGTTGGAAAAAATTCAATAAACTCATTAAGTCAGAGCCGAGCTTGCTCTATTTGAACGGTTCATTTCTTAGAGAAACGATGAAAAAGGAAAGAATTAGCGAGGGCGATATCCTGCAGTCTGTACGAAATGATGGAATCGGGGACTTAAAGGAAGTTCAAGCCATCGTTCTTGAAAACGACGGCAGCTTATCAGTTATTAATGGAGAACCGGGAAATACCTTGGCTAATGTAAGTAGAGAAAGCTGACGATTTCATAGGAATTTAAAGAGTGCCAAAATCCTTTATTATCATGGATTTTGGCACATTTTTTTGTGGACTATATATTTTGTTTACTCTGATATTAAAATAATGTCCTAATCTTTCCATTAACCCAATTAATAACCTTCTGCCCCGAGTTTTCCTCTGTAAGTGTCACATCCCATACCAAGGTATGTGTAATCGGATTAGCATCTTCGCTATTTACCTTTATTGTTAAATCATTCACTTCATTAAGAGGAACTTCAAAAGACTCTACGCCATTTTCTCCACTTGTAGCGGATAACCCTACCGAATAAATTACTTCTCCATCGCTGATGAATTCTATTTCAATACTCTCTGTACTTGTAGTGTTCAATACATCGTCAGGTATTGCCACATAACCTGTCATAAATTTATATTGGCCATTTAAAAGATAAATGAATTCATTGGTATTCGTATTCTCTCTATCAATTAAATTAATTTGTGGAGTTACTTCATTTTGGCCAACTGTAAAAGTGGATAAGTTTTCATCCCACTGGATCGCCCCATCTTCTTCAATCAGGTCATTCAGGGCAACAGTTTCTCCTTGGCCATTTTCTAAATATTGATTAATCCCGCCGACAATGATTATTGTTCCAAGCGCAAGTACAATCGAAATCAGTACGATTTTGATAATTCCTTTAAGGTTATCTCGGTTATCCTTGACGATTCGCTGTGCGGCAAAACCTACAGCAGCACCGAGTGAATTGATCATAATGTCATTTATATCAAAAGCGCCTAAATGTGTCAGCATTTGAAGCGTTTCAAGCATTGTGATCGACAAGATAAAACCGATGATAAAACGTTTGAAACTACAACGATACAGGAGGGGAATAACTACGCCAAAAGGGATGAACGCTAAAAAATTCCCGTACTCGAAAAACCAGATTTGAAAGGCTTTTCCCATTGGATAGTGTAACGCAAGGCCTTCTGGGATTAGGTTGTATCGTAAGTTGGAGTCTGTCCCGAGAAGCCCTCTATTAAATCCAAGATATAAGAAATAGAGGATCAGCGCTGTATAGAATGTTAACAGCACAATTGTAATTTTACGTAGATTTATTTGTTTCATAAAATGTCCTTTCTGAATACTCAACAGCAAATAAAAGAACGAATCTCATTACTAGAAATTCGTTCTGTCTCTTAAAAACTATATTATGAAACGCAAAAAAATTCTAACTAATTTTTTTGATTTCTCAATCCCCAATCACATAACTGTTCCAAAGCTGGTAAAAGAGTTTGTGCTTTAGGGGTAAGGCTGTATTCTACTTTAGGGGGGATTTGCGGATATTCATTTCGAATAATCATCCCGTCTGCTTCCAATTCTTTAAGCTGTGAACTAAGTATTTTGAAGGTAATCGTCCCCAACTTTCTTTGCAATTCATTAAAGCGTACGGTTTCGTGTTCTGCCAATATATAAATAATCAGCATTTTCCACTTGCCGCCAATAATTGATAATGTATAACCAAAAGGTGTCTCCAAAACGTTGCCCTTCTCTACATAGTCAGACATCCCCATATTTACACTATCCTTTCTGATAGTACCTTTCAAATAAGTGCGTACTATTTTTTTATTTAGGACTATTTTATATTTAACCTATTCTCAAGTAAAGGAATGGTAAAAATGAAAAAAATTAAAACAGTCAACCACGATCTTTGGGATCATGGCATTTCTCAAGGGTTCAGTGGAGATGGAACAGTCTATATTTCCGGGCAGTTTTCGCATGATTCGGAAGGGGGCTTTGTCGGTGAAGGAGATATTGAAGCGCAAACTCGACAAACGCTGGCCAATCTAGACCGTGTATTAGAAGGATTTAATATTACAAGATCGAACCTTGCTTATTTGGAAATTTATTTAACGAATGCACAAGAGGATACAGGGCCGGCTATCGAAATTTTTAAGGAATATATGGGACAGCATCGCCCAGCCGGCAGCCTGATCGGAGTAAATCATTTGGCTTCACCTGAGCAATTAATCGAAATTAGCGCGATTGCGTATGCGGATTAGAGTAGATTTAAAATAAAGAAAACGGAAAAACTGAATATTGCTTACAATAAATTATCTCTTTGTATGGACGCTAATCAATTAAGACTAGTAATATCATGTTTAAAATTTGTTGTTCCGACCAAACTAAGTTGAAATTAAATGACTTGGAATTTTGGGAGGTTAAATTAATGAGTAATAAGCAGTTGGTTTTAGATGAAATCAAGCAAGCGCAACAACTACTAACAGATAAAGCAAGTATTGAAAATAACTTAATAGAACTTAAAAAGCCAGTCCCGATATCCTTCATGAAATTATTATTAGTAAGTACCTTATCGATAATTTTATTAGTATTAGCTGGTTTTGAGGATAACATGATATTTTATATAAGTTCGGTGGTCATCATCTCTACGTTTATTTACTTATTTCGTACAAGTGAAAAGTTAACAATTCGAAAGTTGGAAAATAATAAACACCAAATCAATGAATTGAATCAGAAGGCAACGGAACTCAACCATATGTTAAAAACACTTAATATAGGTCAGAAGTATTTAAGTCCGACCATTCTGGACAAATTTGAAAGTTATGTACTAAACAATCTTGCAGATACATTAAAGGATTGTGCGATTGAATATACGAGAGAATGTGAGCAAGAACAACAAATGGCAGAGTTAAGGAAAATCCAGGCGAAACAGGAAGAATTACTAAATGAATTCAGCCGGATTAAAGGAAATAATGAACCGTTTGAAATGGAAGACTTTAAAAGAAGGATGAATATAGAATAAAGTATTTAACATATAATTCACATTAAATTATGCAAAGGCATGTTTTGAAAGTTCTATTCAAAACATGCCTTTTTAAGAATAATTGGAAAGATCTAACCAATACATCCTTATGTATAAGTCGAAATTTTTAATTATTGAGAAAATACAAAAAACTCTAAAATAACGCTTCAAATAAAGAGAATTTCGTTCCATAAGAAAATGTGTCTTATTAGATGTGCACTTACTATAGGTTCCGTTTTATCTTCTAATCTTGGTATAATAGTTATATCAAGTCCGGAAGTATACTCAATAGATTTCAATGAAGTAATCAATTAGGGAAAGCTTTTTGTACATAGATGTAAAGTGGAGAATGGGAAGGAGCAGACGACAATTAATGAACAACAAAAATAAAACGGTTGTCCGTTCGATGGATATATTGAATTTATTTATAGAGAATACGGAATTAACCTTTCAAGAAATTATTAATCTATCGGGGATTCCGAAATCTTCGGTCTATCGAATGCTCAGGTCATTAGAGGAAATGGAGTTCTTGGAAAAAGGAAGCGATTCGAAATACCGACTTGGACTGTTGTTTCTCAAATTCGGTCAGCTAGTTTTAGGCAGGATTGATTTACGTAAAGTTGCTTATCCGTTTATGAATGAATTACATAATGATGTGAAGGAAGCCATTAACTTAATTGTTAAAGATGGAGATGAAGCGATCTATATCGAGAAAATAGACACAAAACAAAAGGTGCGTTTGTATACTTCGATCGGCAGGAAAAGTCCGCTTTATGCCGGTGCCTGTTCACGGGCAATCTTGTCCTTTTTACCTGATTCAGAAGTGGATACATATCTTGAATCGATCAATCCAAAATCGTTTGCAAACGGGACAATTACTGAAAAAGATAAAATTTATGAAACGATCAAACAAGCGAGAATCGATGGCTATACAATCAGTCATTCTGAATTGGAAAACCATACAGCTGCCATTGCTGCCCCGATTTTTAATCACAATGGAGAAGTTATTGCGGGGATAAGTATCGCAGGAATCGAAGCGAATTATCAGGATGAGAACGTTGAGATCTATGCCAAAAAGGTAAAAAAAGTTGCTGAGGATATTTCAATGCAATTAGGCTATCGCAAATAAAATGAACGAGGCGGTCTTTGCATCAATTGGATGCGAGATCGCCTCGTTTTGTTTCTAAATACGGTTATGTATCGCGGTTTCATGTGCTCTTATTGATGAAGTGCTTTAAACTGAATACCCATTGCTAATTTACGCAGCAACTGCTCTTGCTTGATTAATTCTAATTCTGCCTGTTCAAGGGAAAATTTCTTGAACTGAATGTTACTGTTTGGCTGCATCTGTGCTAAACAAGGGAGATCAACGGAAATGACTTGACCGATTTTTGGATATCCTCCTGTCGTTTGTCGATCAGCCATCAGAATAATAGGCTGGCCGTTTGAGGGTACTTGAATTGTACCGTACGTAACGCCTTCAGATAATAATTCAAATTTCTCTGAAAGGCTGAGTGGTTCGCCATCCAACCGATAGCCCATTCGATCCGCTTGCGTCGTTAATTTATAGGGCTTAGAGAAAAATGCTTGTTGACTTCCAATATCAAAACGCTCAAACTCAGCACCATGTAACACCCTGATCGTTTGTGTTTTATCGAATGATATTAACTCTGTATAGTCGACAGACCAATTAAAGTGAATCGCCGTTTTTTCGAGCTGACGAACAAATGCCTGACTGATTGGATTGAATTGTCCGCTGTCCAATACATCTCCTTTTTGTAATGCTCTGCCTTGAAGTCCTCCAATAGCTGCGCGCAAATAAGTGCTTTTACTTCCCATAACTTCAGGCACGACGATTCCGCCAGCGAATGCCACGTAGGCTCTGCACCCATTAATTGCTGACTTGAATTTTAAAACAGAACCTTTACGAATGAGGACAGGTCTCCACATTGGCGCTTTTTCTCCATCAATTGTAGGCTGCAGGTCTCCACCTGTAATGGCAACTAACTCATCCGTGTCAAATTGGAGCGTTGTGCCTAAAAGTGTGATTTCGAGTGCTCCTTCGCCTTCGTCATTTCCGACAAGTAAATTGGCAATTTTGAGAGAAATCGGATCCATTGCGCCACTTACGATGACTCCAAACTTTTGTGAACCGAATCTCCCTAAATCTTGAATCGTCGTCAATAATCCAGGATGAAGTACTTTAATGCTCATTGTTTCATCTCCTTATAGACAGCATACTCTTCAAGCGTTATCGGTACATAGCGGATTCTATCTCCGGCCTGTAACAGAGTTGGCGGTGAAAGTTCCGGAAGAAACAAATCGAGCGGAGTTCTGCCGATAATTTGCCATCCTCCAGGAGTTTCCAACGGGTAGATGCCTGTTTGTTTACCAGCAATTCCTACAGAACCCGGTGCGATGGCTAGACGCGGTGAATCCTTACGTGGTGTTGCAATTCTTTCATCCATCCCGCCCATAAACGGAAATCCAGGGGCAAAGCCAATCATATAAACTAAGTACTCGTTTGACGAATGTATTTGAATTACATCTTCAACAGATAGTCCATGATAACTTGCTACATATTCCAAATCTGGACCAAACTCTCCTCCGTACACGACAGGGATTGTTATTAGCCGTTGTTCCGATGTTTCACTTGTTTCTATTTGATCCAGCAGCGATAAAATAATTGCACTTACTTTCTTATAGGGACTTGCGGATGCTTTATCCGTGTTGGACAAAAAGACGGCAACAGGATTGTAATAAATGGTCAAGCTATTATAAGATGGCACAGATTCAATCAATCCTGTAAACGGCTCTTTTTCTAATAGATTGCAAAGGTTTTTCACTTTTTCATGGACGGCAAGGCTGATTCCATCACCTAACTGAATGACGAGCGCAGAATCCCCTAAGGGCCTTATGTGTGCATTAATTTTCTGATAGGCCATTCTAAACAGCTCCTTAAGGTTTCGAATTTCGGTATTTATGTTTTTCAATTCGGATATTGCTAACATTATAATTTGTTTTCAAATTTAAAATCAAGTATATATGTTAAGAATATTGCGATATTTACAATTTTCGAATAATTTTGCAAATAATATATTCAAGCGAAAATTTTTATGCTAGAATTTGTTTTAGTTTTAAAACCACTGTTCCGAATTTCGGGAACATCGAAAATACTTACTAATTATTAAACGATTATCAATGGAGGGGAGAAATATGTTTCAAGTAGATTTGAATTGTGATTTAGGGGAGAGTTTTGGTCGCTATAAACTTGGGGAGCAGGAAGAAATTTTGAAATACGTTACATCTGCAAATATTGCCTGTGGTTTTCATGGCGGAGATCCGAGCGTGATGAGAGAAACCGTGAAGATGGCCATTGCCAATGGTGTCAAAATTGGTGCGCATCCTGGTTTACCGGATTTGAACGGATTCGGGCGAAGAGAAATGGCGATTACTCCCCAAGAAGGGTATGACATGGTCGTCTATCAAATCGGTGCATTGCAAGGGTTTTTAATGACGTTCAATGAAAAAATGCAGCATGTAAAACCCCACGGTGCTCTGTACAATATGGCGGCAAAGGATCCAAAGCTTGCCGAAGCGATTGCACAAGCAGTATATGATGTATCCCCATCATTGATATTATTTGGACTTTCCGGCAGTGAATTGACGAAGGCCGGAGAGAAGATTGGTCTACGAACAGCACACGAGGTATTTGCAGACCGCACGTATCAAGCAGACGGGTCATTGACTTCTCGATCACAAAAGTATGCGATGATTACAGATCAAGAGCAATCTGTAGCGCAAATAGTGAAAATGGTGACAAAAGGAATCGTAGTTTCTGAGCAAAAAACTGAAGTTCCGCTGCGAGCAGATACTATTTGTATTCACGGTGATGGTGCACATGCACTCGCCTTTGCAAAATATATAAATGAAACATTGACTAAGAACAATATTACTGTAGATGCAATCTGTAAGTTGGAGGTTAAAAATGAAAAATCCTAAAACTGATGCCACACAAAAAGATGTCAACGTTACCGGGAAAAAGAAGGTAAGTAGAAGTGTTTTACTTGGAGCTGCCTTTTTAATGGCCACGTCATCGATTGGTCCGGGCTTCTTGACACAAACTACTGTATTTACACAGCAATTGGCTGCAAGCTTTGCCTTTGTAATTTTAATTTCATTATTACTAGACATCTTTTCTCAAATGAATATTTGGAGAATCATTGCCGTTTCCGGATTGCGTGGACAAGAAATTGCCAACAAGGTGTTACCTGGGCTGGGCGTTGTTTTGGCAATACTTATCGTAATTGGCGGTTTGGCATTTAATATCGGAAACGTAGCAGGTGCAGGCTTGGGTCTGAATGCCATGCTTGGCTGGGATCCGATTACAGGTGCTGTTGTCAGTGCGATTTTAGCAATTTTTATATTTGTTGTGAAAGAAGCAGGTAAAGCGATGGATAAATTCGCACAAATTGCAGGGGTTGTAATGATTCTCCTCATGCTGTACGTGGCATTTACTACATCGCCGCCGGTTGGAGAGGCGATTGTGAATACGTTTAAACCGGAGCAAATCAGTATATTTGCTATTGTTACGCTTGTTGGTGGAACGGTAGGGGGATATATTACATTTGCGGGCGGACACCGTCTATTAGACGCAGGTATTAAAGGTGTTGAATCATTGCCGGAAGTTACAAAAAGCTCTGTTACAGGGATTCTTGTTACCGGTGTTATGCGTGTGGCATTATTCTTGGCCGTACTTGGAGTAGTATCAAAAGGACTAGCGATCGATCCAGCGAATCCGCCAGCTTCTGTATTCCAGCTAGCTGCAGGTGACATTGGTTATCGTATGTTTGGTGTAATTATGTGGGCTGCGGCGGTAACATCTGTTGTAGGAGCTGCATATACGTCGGTTTCATTTATCCGAACGTTTCACCCTCTTATTGAGAAATTCCAAAATTGGGTTATCATTGCGTTTATCGTTATTTCAACAATAACGTTTGCTTTTGTTGGAAAGCCGGTAACAATCTTGCTTATTGTAGGAGCGTTGAATGCCTTCATTTTGCCAATCGGTTTAGGTACATTATTAATTGCTGCACATAAGAAAAATATTGTTGGTACATATAAACATCCGATCTGGTTGACGGTTACGGGCGCTTTTGTCGTGGTAATCATGGGTATTTTAAGTGTAGTGACTTTGATTGAACAAGTACCATTGGTTTTTAAATAAAGGAATAAGAATACAAATTCGGGAGGGGTTTTATGGTGAACTATGGAATGTTAGAGCCGCAAGAAATAAGAGAGTTGATAAGAAAGCAAGAGATTACTGGACCGACTGCAGGAATGTCAAAAGGTAATACACAAGCGAACTTGGTTATTTTAAAAAAGGAACATGCCTTTGACTTTTTGCTTTTCTGTCAGCGGAATCCGAAGTCATGCCCTTTATTGGACGTGACGGAGCCTGGTTCATATATTCCTGCTATGATTGCCGAAAATGCGGATATCCGTAAAGATATCCCGAAATATCGTATTTACCGAGATGGTGTTTTTACAGAAGAAGTCGCAGATATTACGGAGTACTGGGAAGACGATATGGTCGGCTTCTTGATCGGTTGTAGCTTTACATTTGAAACCCCATTGCTTGAGAGCGGTATTCCGATTAGACATATCGAGGAAAACTGTAATGTTCCGATGTATAAAACAAACATTCTGTGTAACAAAGCAGGTATGTTCGAGGGGCCGACAGTCGTTAGTATGCGGCCTATGACGCCAGAGGATGCCATCCGTGCTGTCCAGATTACATCACGTTTCCCGGCAGTACACGGTGCGCCAATACATATTGGAGATCCTGCCCAAATTGGCATCAAGGATATTACAAAACCTGATTTTGGAGATGCTGTCCCATTCAAAACAGGGGAGGTTCCGGTATTTTGGGCTTGTGGTGTGACTCCACAAGCTGTTGCGATGGAAAGTAAGCCTTCGATTATGATTACTCATGCACCAGGACATATGTTCATCAGTGATATAAAGGATGAAGCATTCAGTGTGTTATAGATGTATGTGAATCATACTTTCATAGTAAGATAGATTGTAAAGTAGGGTGTGAAATACTCTTACTAATATGTGAGGCGATGCAACCGTGCATCGTCTCTTTGAACTTTGCAGTGATTATAGGGACATGCTTTTTGCCGATGAAAGGGGATTTAAATAGTGTTTAAAAAATCGACTGTTGCACTTATTGCCCTCATCTTAATTTGGGGCGCGAGCTGGCCAATCAATAAATTAGCGGTACCCTACTCACCGCCATTGCTTTATGCCGGGCAACGTGCGCTTTTAGGAGGCATCCTGCTGACAGTTATCATTTGGAAGACTAGGAAAAGAGTCAATTGGCGGGAAAACTGGCAAAAGTATTGTATTGGGGCTTTCTTTAACACGATCCTGTTTTTCGGACTTCAGACGGCAGGATTGCTCTATTTACCAAGTGGCTTGTTTTCCGTTCTTGTCTATTTTCAACCGATTTTACTTGGCCTTTTCGCTTGGCTATTACTCGGTGAATATTTATCACCAGTCAAAATCCTCGGGTTGTTTCTAGGGTTTGTAGGGGTAGCGGTCGTTAGTGTGGATGGTCTGACCGTCCATGTTTCAGCAATCGGCGTTACGCTCGGGTTACTAACTGCTGTAAGTTGGGCGTTCGGAGTAATATACGTAAAGAAAATAAGCAAAGAAGTAGATGCATATTGGATGGTAGCACTTCAATGTATCATTGGCGGGGTTTTTCTTTTAGGTACCGGATCGGTGTTTGAAAGCTGGTCTGCCATCGAATGGAATCGGAATTATCTATCAGGGCTCGGCTTTGGTGCGACCATTGGCATACCGTTAGCCTACATTCTTTACTACAATCTAGTTAACGCTGGTGAGGCAAGCAAAGTTGGTTCCTATACGTTTCTCATTCCGATTGTCGCTGTTCTTCTCGGAGTGCTATTCTTAGGAGAAACGGTGACCTATTCGCTGGTTATCGGGATGCTGCTAGTAGCCATAAGCATTTATTTTGTGAATTTCCAGTATAAAACGAAAAACCAAAGTATCAGTAAGGATTAAAGATTGGTGCACTGAAATCGTCTGGAACCTCATGCTTTAAAGAGAGGGTATGGTTTAGCGTTTACAGCTAATCGAGTTTTCACAACATAAGGATATAGATAATTAAACCCGAGTATATCTTGATTTTATCAGGATGTACTTTTTTGCTTTAATTACAGTAGCTATGGCAAGCTAAAGGAGAACGGTGATAGACAACCGTTATACATACTATACATCTTAAAATAGAATTCAAGAGAGGGGGGTTATGTATGATTTTAAAAAGAGGCGTAACAGGCTTTAGTGCAGGGGATTTATCACTTGAGCGTGATTGGGTAGCCCTTACTGCTGAATTTAAAAAATATTGCTACGCGTATGTTCAGAAATTAAATGGGAGCATTTTAGCCTTTTATGAACCTGATCTTGATCTTGGCTATGCCCATGCTCATGTGAAAATCAATAGGGAAGAGTTATATATTTTCCACAATAATATGTATGATGATATAGCCTTCACTAGCAACTGTGAAATTGGGGGCTTAAAATTTATCGATCATGAATTATTGGGCGCCTTGTTTGAAAATCACTATACAGTTTTAACAGCATCACAATTAGCAGAGCCCTTAGTATATCAAACAAAAGGCAGTGGTATTGTTCTGATGAATGAAAATGAACTTAATGATGTGGAGCTCCGTTTTATGAAGCATTTCCGATCACAGACAGTAGGAGATTTAGTGTTTAATTATTGGGATTAGTAAAGTCTCGGCTTGTCGTTACTCAATCATAAGTGAATGAAAAACCCCCAATGCTATCTTTGAAATACTTTTTCTAAGATAGAATGAGGGCTTGTAACTATTGAAGTTTTTTAATAATTATAAAAATAACCGAGCCTAAGTCAAAAAATTATTATGTGTTGATTCTGAAGAAGTTGTCAGTATTTACTTCTATATCTATGATAAAAGCACCCTGAGGTAGTTCAGTTCCATGAGCATTTGATACAGCTGGGATTTCTTCACCATCTTCTTCCATGATACTCAGATAACCAGCTAAAGCATCCTTCGCCATGTAAATAGATTCCTCTAATGTATCACCCTCAGTGATGCAGCCCGGTAAATCTGGGAAGGTTACAGTATAGCCCTGTTCATGCTCATAGCCAGCCTCAAAAATCGCCGGAAAAATGTAATTGGCCAATTAACAAAACCTCCTAAATATAGAATCAATTATTATACTAAAAATTTTTTCTAAACCTTCGTCGTTGATTGATTTAAAATTGTATTTCCGACTTTCTTCATTTGCTCCTGATCAAATATTTCATCAAATTCGAGTTTTCTCTTACCATACTGAATCCGGAGTTCTCTTTCAAAAATACCATCCTTGTACGAATTCACATTTATAATCGTTTGGTATCGGAATTTTTCCATGTGGTTAAGATCCTTAGTTAAAAACAAGACTCTTTTATTAGTAGGAATTAAGTACCCTTTAATTTCTTTTTTACTTGATTTGTCATACTCGCAGAAAATAAAAGTCAATGCTTTTTCATTTTGTTCCAATACTCGTTGGGGAAGTAATTGAAAGAATGTTTTATTCTTTTTAACTTCATTGAATTCATATTGAGAATACTCTTTACTGTTTTCTAAAAATGTAGATATTAGCGTTTCTATTTCTTGTTTTTCTTGTTCCTTTTGAGCTAGCCGCTTTTCAAGCAGAGCTTCACGTTTTTTGATTCTCTCACTATTTTGTTCAGCCAATTTCTTTGCTTTATCTGTTTTCTTTTGTGTAAGAAGATTTCCTTGTTCTATTCTATAGGAGTTTACTTTTTCTTTAACTGTTGCTTGATCGAGCTTTTTTGATAACACTTTAACGATTACGTCCTCAACCTTATAGCACATTGTTCGATATATGCTCATTACAATCTCCTTAACCAATCATTTTTTTTACTACGTATACTCTTCTGCCTAACCAGGCGAGTGCAGCGACCCCAATGCTACCAGTAACCGCTTTTTGTTTGGCATCTTGCTCTTCTTCGTACTCTTTAAAACCAAGCTCATAATAATGCGTGTAAAGTGGCTCAGCTTTCTTATAATCAGACGGGATTACAAAATCATCGCCTTGTTGCCCTAACATAAAACCGGCATCTCCGATTTTTACAGCTTCTTTATTGGAAGCAAAACCTTCCTCATGCCATTCTTTGAATTTTTCGTTCGTTAAATCAGGTTCATGATACTTAATCATTGTAAAGGCTGCTTCATAACCTTGTTGGACATACTCTTGTTTTAATTCATTTTGTCCTTTATCGTACCCATTTTGATACGAGTTACCATAAACTTTCTCCACATCTGTTGGAGGGGAATATGTATCTTTTTTGCCGTCTTCATAGCCTAGCTCCGTAAATTTCTTTTTCTTTGTTTCCACTCGTTCCGTTACTGCCTGATTAAAACCACTTTCAAAAGAATTTTTAAGTCCTTGGTGATTTGAATATTTACCAGCTATTGCAATATTGTCTTGTTTTTGACCTAGAGCATATCCTTCTCTACTAGCTTTTACTTTTTCACCCTCAATTTTCGTTTTACCTTCTTTATAGCCTTTATCGTACCCGCTTGTATACCCTTGTTTGAAAGTAGAGGAATCATTTGAAGTAACGTTATTAGATGGAACTTCATTATATCCATCACTTAAACCTTGATTATATCCTTGTTTTTCTCCGTTTTTAATCGCTAGTTGTTCTTCCTTGTATTGAACTTGTTCTGGACTGTTATTTATTTTCGTTTTGTCATACGAACTAGGTGCTTCACATGGGATTCCATCGTCTACCTTACCGTTGCCCCAACCATCGAGATTTTCCGGATCATTTGTTGCAGAGTAGCCTTTTGAGTTCCAGTAACTTACTACTTCATCATATGAAGCAAAGTCTGAACAATTTTTATCCGTTCTTTTAATTGTGGGACTGCTATTTATATAACTACTCTTTGTAGAACTTCCTCCATTATGATAGTGGTAACCTGAGCACAATCCCTTCGCTTGAGACTTTTCGCTACAGTTATGCCCACCACTTGAATCGGTTCTTCCAGAGTGAGCAAAAGTCATTGTTCCAAACAAAA
This sequence comes from Solibacillus sp. FSL W7-1472, assembly GCF_037969775.1. NCBI lineage: Bacteria > Bacillati > Bacillota > Bacilli > Caryophanales > Caryophanaceae > Solibacillus > Solibacillus sp. FSL W7-1472. Next base: position 3,178,463 of record NZ_CP150208.1, on the reverse strand, counting down.
AAGTAAATAATAGTGTAAAGATAACTATTTTTTTATTCACAATTTTCTCTCCTTAATCAAATTTATATATACTACAGGAACAAAAGAATATTAGAAACTTGTCTATTCTGTTGCAAATTAACTACCTTTTTTGTAGCAGATATATACATAGTAATGGATGATAGTGGTAAAGTCTAACTATTATTAGTTATAGAGGGTAAATATTCCATTAATTGAACGAGGACTTCCTTTGTAGAATAGAGGGAAGGGTTTTGTTTATATATTAATCTACTTTTTTCTAGAAAACTGTATCATAGCTAAAATTTTATCAGGGTCCCATATGCAGAAACTTGGACAAAAAGAGGACATGTATATTTTAAATGGAATATAAAAGAGTTTTTTATCAAAGTATGTGTAATTCCTTCAGTATCTTTAAAGAAGACCATCCGCGTTTCTGTACTTCCCATTTTGGCAACGACAAATGTACCTTTTTAAGATTAATTGGAATAGAGGATTTCGGTACTGAACCGGAGTTCTCTTATTTTTGCTGTTCATGGGAGTGTTCATGGGAGCTTTTACCCCGATACTATTCAGGAGTCATAATATATATCTACACCTGGATTGAGAAATCTACGGAAACACTGATAAAAAATATTTTAAAATAATTTGTAACGAAATAGAGGGTCGTGGTATTAATACTACGTACAACAAGAAGGTGAGGGCAGTTATGAACAAGCTAGAGGAACAATATGAACAAATTCATCCAAAACTCTATGCGTTTTTTTTATCTAAGACAGGAAATCGGATGACTGCTCAAGATCTTTGCCACGATACCTTTTATGAGGCCTGTAAAAGTATTGGCTCCTTTAATGGACATTCCACTTTGTCGACATGGATATTCTCGATTGCGGGGAATTTACTAAAAAAATATTACCGGAAAAACAAGTATCAGCAAAGCTTAATGCAAAAACTCGCAGCGATTCCAGAAACTGAAATGCAATCACTAGAAGAGTTAGCAGAAATCCATGAAGACACAAGAATACTTTTACATCATATTTCAAAACTAGATGATGCCTCAAGGGAAATTGTATTGCTGCGCATATATGGAGAACTGAGCTTTGCAGAAATTGGTGTCTTAATTGGTAAATCAGAGAACTATGCGCGGGTGACGTTTCACCGGCTGAAATTAAAGATTCAAAAATTAATGGAGGCGACTTTATGAACAAGGAATGTCCGATTGTACAAGATCTTTTACCTTTATACGAGGAAGATTTGCTTCAGCTAGGAACAAAACAATTTGTCGAGGAACACTTGAAAAGTTGCCAAGAGTGCCGCCAGATTGCAGAACAATCTCAAATTCCGCTGCCTGTTGAAGTAGAACGTGGTGGTGGCTCTAAAAAAATGATTCGGAACATCACACTGAAGCTGACAACGATACAGATTTTCTTTATTGCGATTGCCTTTATATTGGCAATGGGGACGACCGTGATGAATAACAATAGTGGATTTATCCTTACCTATGCCTTACTGGGCGCGGTAACATATTTATTTTACCGCTCAATTCTTATTGCCGTTCTGCTTGCAGGGGTACCGAATTTTATATGGAACAGTCTGTTGTATATGACGGATTGGTTCGGTAACTTTTATGCAGAAAGCTTTTTGGAAGGTTTTCTCATCGCACTCACAGCCGTGATTGTCCATTTAATATTTACTTTTATCGGAATTGTTATCGGCTTTTGTATTCTTAAAATAAGAGAGGAAAATTAATATGAAAAAGAAAATAATATATAGCGTGGTCGCTGTTTTATTAATTGGTATCCTAGTATTAGCTTACATGCAAATGAGCGGCAATACATTGGATAAACAAAAAGCAAAGGAAAGCTTAGAAACATTTTTGCAAGAAACTTATCCGGACACGGACTATGAGATTAAACAGGTAGGATACGGTTGGACAGATGACACGTATCAGTTTGAAGTGGTGAAAAAGGACTCGCTGGCAGTTGAAACTACCTATACGTTTTATGTTTCCGGTTCTGAGCCCTATGAAGTTTTTAGTGATACAATTCATGAAACCAACATAGACAATGAGGTATCCGACAAGCTGAATACGGAAGCAGAGCAGTATATTTTAACACTGCTTCAGGGAAAAGTGCCGCAAGTTGATTCAGTGACTACAAATGTGGAAGTATACAACAATGTTACCGAGGCATGGACACCGAAGCTAAAAACACCCAAGCCGATGCACATTATGCTTGAAGTTGAAAATGGCGAGTTGACAAAAGAACAAATGTTGGAGCAATGTAAGGAAATACAGGAGTTACTGAATAATGAATCCATTAATTATTATCTGACTGAGGTAGGGTATCGCAGTTTGGAAAACGAAGAAGAAATGTATACGTATGTCGGTTTTACTCCAGATCAGGAATTGACATTGAATGTTTTAGATTAAAGCGAATTTCTGTAATAGCATTAGTCCAGTTAGCGCATAATAACTTAGATTGATAATTTGCCTCTAAAATGATGAAGTTGTATATTTAGGTTGTTAGTAACAAAAATTTATTAACGATACTGGGAACAATCACGTTAGGTTTGTGGTTTTTCTGAGAAGGAGAAATTGTATTGAAATTAAAAGACAAGGTAGTGATCATTACAGGTGGTGCAGGTGGTATTGGTGCTGGTATAGGTCGTGCAATGGTGAAAGAGGGAGCAATTGTTGTGGCAGTTGATCTCAATCCGGAAGCCGGCGCAAACGTATTAGCGGATTTACAGCAACATTCACCACAATCTAGCTTTATTGAATTTGATTTAACAAAGCATGATCAACTAAAAAATGTCGTGGAACAAGTTGTCGAGAAATATGGTCGTTTAGATGTGTTAGTAAATAATGCACATGCTTCTAAGCAAGTTCCATTCCTTGAAACAACTCCAGAACATTTAGCATTGTCAATGGATACAGGCTTCTATCCTACATGGTATTTAATGCAGGCTGCTATTCCACATTTAAAGAAAACGCGTGGTAATATTATTAACTTTGCTTCAGGTGCCGGGTTAAAAGGGCATAAAACACAAGCTGCCTATGCTGCAGCGAAAGAAGCGATTCGCGGTATTACGCGTGTCGTAGCAAATGAATTTGGCGCAGATGGTATTACAGCAAACCTGATCTCACCAATTGCCAATTCAGAGGGTGTACAAGCTTGGGCAAAAGCACAGCCGGAATATTATGAAGGTGTACTTGCAGGTATTCCGATGGGTAAATTCGGTGATCCGGAACAAGATATCGGACGTGCTGCTGTCTTTTTAGCTTCGGAAGACTCTAAATATATAACAGGTCAAACATTGATGGTTGATGGCGGCTCGATTATGCTCCATTAACATCGTACATTAAATAAATACAACGAAACGGATAAAGGGATAACTCCCTGATACCTCTAAAATCATGCAAAAGGCGCTTTCTTATTAAGAAGGCGTCTTTGCAGTTTTATTTCTCAAATGGAATACTCAACAAATCTGAAACTGTGACAAATTCATAGCCTTGCTCTTGCAGTTTTGGAATAATTTGTTGAAGTGATAAGATTGTATTCGTTCGATCCCCAGTCGATTCTGCACCATCATGCATGAGAATAATCGCGCCGGGATGAATGTTGTCTACTACTCGCGAAGCAATAACTTCTGGCGGATCTTCTTGCCAATCCAACGAATCAATATCCCAGGCAATTACGTTATAGTTCATTTTCCCAAGCTTCTCGACTAATTCATTGTATAGGAAGCCATAAGGTGGTCTAAATAATTTTGTCCGGTAACCAATAATTTCGTTAAGAGCATCTTCCGTTCTAGTTGCTTCCCTCTCAAGCGTTCCGAGGTCAGCTTCTTCGACAAGGTTAGGGTGGGCGTAGGTATGATTTCCGATTACATGACCCTCGTTTTGCATTCGCTTGACAATTTCAGGGTTAGCAACGGCTTTTGAACCTAATACGAAGAATGTTGCTGGAACATTGTACTGTTTTAATACATTTAATACATCATTTGAAAATCGAGGATCAGGACCATCATCAAAAGTTAAAGCAATTCGTTTTTGATCTGTAGGACCTTGTAAGAAAAATATTTCTGGATACCGTTGTTGTAGAATTCTTAGGTCAACAGGCTGCTCAGGATTCCGCACGGAAATCTTAGTTACTCCTATATGGTCAGATAAATCTTGTTCCGCATTAACCTGTAAGTCAGCTTTCAACCATTGCCTTGCGCCATCTGCCAAGGGTCCCTCGTTCGCATAAACGCTCATGATAACTGTTATAGGCAAACAAAATACAAACCCCGTAACCAACAACCACTTGACTATTCGTTCTTTCATCCATTCACCTCCTTTTTATATTGATGCCCCTTTTAGAGAGGGCTATCCTAACTTAAATGTGTTTATATTTCACATAATTGTTTAAAAGTAATTACGAACGTTTGCTCCGAAAGAGCTTGTCAGATTATAAATGATTGCAATCGTCAAATAGCCCCAACACTAATGGAGGTGGGGGCTTGTTGTATATTTCCTTCAACATTTCGGCTTCTTTCTGTGAGCAGTGCCAGTTATTGTCACTTCAAATAAAAAGATGAACCATCAATGATTTCTGCATCTTCACGATGTTTTATTTCCTCCATCAAATGAAATAACGCTTCATCTTTCTTTTTTGCCTCAATCATACAATGTATTTCCGGTACTGTTCCTTTGATTTCTTTTAAAAATCTGAAAAACATGTCTACGTCCACATAATCAGAATGATGGCGGAATTCTCTCTCACTTTTAGGACTTGAAATATGCATTTTTATTGGCAACGGGGAATCCTTCCAAGTAGCTACAATTCGGTTCCACTTATCATCCCATTTTTCATTATAATGATGAGCAAGATGGTGATGATAATCAAATACAAGAGGTATTTCTAATTTTTCACACAAATATAGCGTATCATCAACTGTAAAAGAAGTATCGTCATTTTCAAGGATAATCATCTTTTGAATTGCTCTTGGAACATCCATCCAATTATCAACGAATTGTTCCAAAGAATTCTCGGTTTCTTTATAGTTCCCACCAACATGAAGAACACACCGGTGTGTCGGATCGATTTTCATTCCCTTTAACAATAAATAATGCATCTTTAACGTTTTTAAAGAGTTTTTGACTACTTCTGTTTTAGGTGAATTCAAAACGACAAAATGATCAGGATGAAAATCAATTCGTATATTATGTTTTGTTGCGTACTCACCAATTTCAGTTAACTTCTCTAATAAGGGTTTTATATAATTCCAATCAGGCAGTTCTTCATGGTTCGCTAGAGGAATCAATCGAGAGGTTAAGCGATAGAAATGAATTTCCTTAAAGACATTATGTTTTAATAGCCTAAATGTATTTTCTAAATTTTTCAGTGCAATCCGCTCTAATTTTCGTATGGCCGCTTCACGATCCTTAATTTTTTGAAATTGAGTAAATGTCATCGTTTGAGACGGAGAAGCATTTTTTAGCTCCATACTCATCGCAACATATCCTAATCGTACAATCGTCATTAATCCACCTCAACTGTAGTATGTATGGTAGTAGACAAATTTATTATCCAATACTGCATTCCGATTAAAATCAATCGAATTTTTCCTTTATGAGCAGTTCTCTAATATAAAGTTGGAGTTGGGGGAGAACAATGGTAGGACACATATTGTTAGTGGGGGAGAATAAAAAAATCCGAAAATTGGAATCCGTTTAAAAGACCAAATCCTATATGGATTTGGTCTTTTAAAAAAATGATAAAAAACGGCCTGTTACTAAAGACTGTCAGCAAGTATTTTAATTATTAGATGCCTCAACAAATGGTTGTTGCCAAGATTATAATGATCCATTAGCATCCGGGTTTATGCCACTTGCAATGGTGCCACGCTTTCTTGAATAGGCATATTCCAAACCAAATAAAAGTTAGGAAGCCAATTAAAGCAATTAGAATGTTTAAAATATTTCCAAGAGCTCCACCTAGACCGATTAATACCAAAAACTCGGTAATGAACCCTAATAATGCTAGTAGCAGCCATATCACACCTGTGAGAAATCCAAGGAAAATTCCCACAATACTATTTTGATTACTCATAGAAACACCTCCTTTAAAGTTATTCATTATTAAAGTATGTGAATACAGGCAATATGTTTAGGTTATCTAAATTAAGACTTAAGGCTTATTACAGTCATATTTTGTATTTTATAGCCATATTGTTGGACAAAGATTAAATGTCTTATAGGATTTTTAATACAAAAAAATTAATTTAAAAATGGAAAGAACGGATTAGATTTAGATTTAAATATGAATAATTGAAACTGAAGATTTATACTTAAAGAGGACAGTTACTATAGCTATCTAAACTAGGTAGTAAATATAGTTTTTCTAGGGGTGCAACAACCAAAAAAAAGTCCGGGGGATAAAAATATGAAACAATTAGGAACACTATATTTTTTTTGTGGAAAAATGGGTGCAGGAAAATCAACTAAATCTAAACAATTGTCTATAGAAAAACAAGCGGTACTGTTATCTGAGGATGAATGGCTTTCATCTCTTTATCCCAATCAGATATCAGCATTTGAGGATTATCTAAGATTCTCAGCCCAGTTCAAGCCAATGGTAAAAAAACTTGTCCAAAATATATTAAGTGTTGGAACTAATGTAGTGATGGATTTTCCAGGTAACACTCAAAAACAGCGAAAGTGGTTTTTGGATATAGTATTAGAAATCAATGCAAACCACCAACTAATTTTCCTGAATTTAAATAACGAGCAATGCTTAAGGCAAATTGCACAACGACGTAATGAACAACCCGAAAGAGCAGCTTTTGATACAGAAGAGACGTTTATTTATGTTACTAAATTTTTTGAAGCACCAAAGGCATCCGAAGGTTTAAATATTTTAGAGTACAGTAGAGAAAAATAACAGGAATTTCAAAACGCGTTAATAGTACCTAAACCCCTCCAGATTTCAACAATCGGGCGCAATTAGGTACTGCACTCCAAAAGTTAGATTAAAAAACTTACCTTTGGGGTGATTTTTATATAATGAAGAATTTAAATTGATGATGGTTCAAGAATATTTAAGTGGCTCACTAGGATATATATCAAGGGTTTCAGCTGACTGTATAAAATATCGTATAAACAATGTAATACAAAAAAGTCGAGAACGCTGTTAAATCAACGTTTTCGACTTTTGCAACCTGCCCAAACTTTTATTTGGGAACGCTTTTCAGCTTCGTATGTATAATTATTCTTCTTATTTTTTCAAAGAATAAGCTACTCACCTGTGTGTGAATCCATAAGCTGTCTCGTCTTTAAATTATAAATTTTATAATCCATTTCCCACATATGGTCTTTGGTCACCGTAATCTCACAGTAATAAGGGATTGATTTGCCATAAGCATCAAGTTCAGGAATCTCCATGAAACTAAACTGTTCATCTGTATCAATCATATTAAATGTCGAATCAGAAGAACGACCAGATGAAGATATTTCTATAGTGCATTTGCCATTAACGACATCAAAGTCTTTCGTTATTACAGATTTTAGACTTGGAGTGGTTATCCACAAACAAAGAAGTCCCATTAGTAAAGCACCAAGTGTTTTAATTATTGATAAAAACTCCACTTCGCCATCTCCATACATTAGCATTAAAAAAATCAATGCACCTAAAACGAATAACACTCCTAAGCCAAATATAATATAATAAATTAAAATAATAATCCCTTCCCTACAATAAATAATTACTATATTTACGTTAATTCTATTATAAAAGTTTCAAAGGTTATCATTATAACATTCCCGAGGCGTCGTTTGGTAACATTAATTTATGAGACATTTTTGATTAAACTTTATTAGAAAGCAACAAAAAAACCACTGAGATCATGCTTCAGTGGCTCCTTTTTGTTTCTTTAATTCAAGAATTTTACGGTTTTTCTCTATTATTTCTTTATTCTCCTCTATTGTAACCTTGATGTTTTCAAGCATTTCATTATCTTCATTACTGCTAGTTTCAGAATTATTCTTTAGGTATTCATATAAGTGGGATGATTTATTAGCGTTAATAATCATTTAATTCACCTCTCATAATGACTATACTTTTATTATAAATGATAGATAATAACTCTTTATATTAAATTTATGTAACAATTTCAGAATTTTGGTTATTCTACTCGTTTACTGGGTAGGGGCTTGGTGTTTTCATTGCTTTAGCAATGCCAATGATATATTCAGCCTTCCTATTCGTTAATTGTAAATTCCTTAAATCATTCATGCAGCGAAGTTGAAGTAAAATGTACTCAAAGCGTTGTTTGGGACACTTAATTCTAAAAATTATTGAAATATTCAAAACGTTAAGTTAAGATAGGAACATAAGTTCTTGTTCGGAGGGGTTAATCATGGAATTACAATTATTCAATCAATCCTATCAAAATTTAATTAACGAATATCAATTAGTTGAAAACCAGCTAAAATTTACAGGACACCCACGTGAATGTGTAAAATTAGCCAGTTATAGCAGAACACCTATATTAGCAATAGTTGAAGGAAAACTTGTAACATATTTTGATTTACATCAGCAGGAAGGAGTAGCACCATATTCGGATAATTGTAATGCGATTTTAGTACGTGCTTTTTCAACAGAGGTTAATGAACAAGGGAAAGGCTATGCAAAGCAGGCATTGCAGTTACTACCCGCATATGTACAAGAAAATTTCCCTCATATTAATGAAATCGTACTTGCTGTTAATGTTGCAAACACTGTAGCACAAAACCTTTATAAGAAGTGTGGATTTAAGGATTATGGTGTGCGTCGTCAAGGGCCTAAGGGTGAATTAATTGTGATGAGTTTCTTATTCTAGAAGGATTAGTGAGATCAGTTTTTTTAATCTACAACCGATTCGAAGCTATTTTGAGGTTACATTACTATAAAAAGATAAAATTGCCCCAAACCGTCTTTTGGTTACATTAATACCCCTGACTCCAAATCGTATTTGGGGAACCTCTCTTTACTTAACATTGTAAGTTTATAAATCTGATACCATCCTTATGCAACAATTGGACGCGATTCTTCAATAAGAAGATCGCGTTTTTGCGTTATAGGGCCATATTGTGAAATAACTACTTTGAAGAGAATATGTTACTTAAAGCGTATAATAAGGTAAGTTGAATTAGAGAGAAATCTTTGTTCTAATACTAATTAGATTTTATGTAGGTGGAAATCTTGAAAAGAAATGAATTAAAACACTTTTTATTAGGTGGTTATACAATTGGTTTTATTGTGGGATGGTTGGTAGTTCTTATATCTGTAATTAATCCCACTTTTAATTTAAGCTTTTCCTTTAAAAGTATCTTCTGTATTCTAGTGGTTTTACCCATATTATATTGGACGTATCGTTATTCAGGGATGGTTTTCAATGATCAAACAATGAAAGTAAAGTTGATATATTCTTTTGTATTATTTTTAGGTTTTTGTTTTGGAATATTCTTTACAGAATTGCTTTTAAATTAATAATAAAACTCATAATTCAGATTATTGCAAATCAGTTAAAGTGACGTCAATTCCACAATTATGTGCAGTCCTGTAAGAAGGTAGGAGAAAATTTTGTCTAAAATGAATAGAAAAGTGTTCAAATTCAATCAAGAAGATATTTTAGAAATATTAACTGAGCATATTGCTGAAGAAAATGGTTTTGATACCTGGCAGTCAAAGGCCATATTGTTAGGTTTGCCAGATAAAGATATAAGGCTAATTGCTATTATAGGTGAAGGTGACGACGATGATATAAGTGACATTGATTTGCACGAAATAGACATGAATATGGATTACAATGGTTCACATTCAGAAATAGATGAGGGATTTTATTTTAATCCTAATGATAAAAAATAAATAATTGTCTTATTAAACAATCGGGCGCGATTCTTCAATAAGAAGATCGCGTTGTTCCGTTATAGGGCCATATTATTGAATAACATTCTTTTTATGCAAGGTTCCCAACTGACGCCAATCAGCCCCCATTCAATTGAATGGGGGTGGCTGCTTATGAACAGCAGGTTACCAAATGTGAACTTATAAAACCCGTTCAAATGCTCCGAACGGGTTTTACTATTTGTTAATTTAAATCAATTGTTATAGGTTTCAATTGCTCTGTTTTAGCGCTATTTATTTTTAATACAGGTACGATTTTGATGGAAGTTGTATCTTTAGGAAGCTCTAATAAAAGAGTGGCGTTACTAATTTGATTAAAGTTTATTTTTCCACCATGCATATTATAGGCTTCGAAAGTATAAATTTGCCCTTCAATTGTTGACTCAAAGTTTGCTGTATAAGAAATTCTCGCATTCGTTTGGCCAATTTGAATTTCATCAAATGTAATGCTAAGTTCTCTGTTTTTTGAAGTGACTTGTTGATTGATGATTTGCTGCTTAAACGGTAACTTTTCTACAGCTAAGTCAAATGACCATTCTCCCCTAACACCAGCCATATGCGTGAATGTAATAGGGAATGAGATAACTTCTTCTGTAACATTAGCAGGGACATCTAAAATAAGCGCACCCGTATAACCGTTTTCAGTTTTTGTTAATGACCCTAATGCGCCACCCCAAGTGGACGTGTCTTTGCCATCAAACATTTCGTAAGTAAAGCCTGCTTCCGGTGCTTTATCGCCACCGATTGTATCCTTCACTGCACCCGTTGCTTTAAATGTTATCCCTACATATGCTGTATCATAAAAAATAGATGTTACCTCCACCTGAATATCATGATCGTTTGCAATGAGTGACATTTCAGTAAGTAGTTGTTCGTGGGCAATCTGTTCACCAATCGACATTTGATATTTTTCATAAATACCGCCTATTAAGGGAACTTGTGCTAACACATTCGAAACAGGTGTGAAAATAAACCCTGAAGCCAGAAACAGGGCTGCTGCTACAGAAGTAAAATACGTCATACGCTTTGTCAACTTTGTACGTTTCGCTTTTATCTCAAGCTGTTGCGCTTGCTCAATACCTAACTGAATTGCCTGGAAAACTTCATCTGTTGGCACTTCAATCTCATGTAAATCTTTGCGCATAGTAATCGTCTCCTAACTTTTGTTTTAATTCCAATTTTGCTCGGCGTAAATACGTTTTAATCGTAGAAGGGGGTTTCCCCATCGAAGCGGCAATTGTTCGAATCGGTAAATCATAATAATAAAATAGTAAGATGGCGTTTTTATATTCAGGTTTTAATGTAGCTAGTGATTCTGTTATATCAAACGTAGGCTCTTCCACTTGGTTCGATTCCAAAATGTATGTGATTGTTTCTTCGGGTAAAGTAATTAATTTTTTCTTTCGTTCTAATTCCTTGTAAGCGGAACGGATTAAAATTTTGATGAGCCATGTGCTAAAGTAGGCAGGCTCCTTGAGTTGTGCGATTGCTAAATAAGCTTTGCAAGTAGCTTCTTGAAGTACATCTAATGTATCTTCTTTATTTTGCATATGGAGAAAGGCAATTTTATATAATTTCTCACCTTCACTTTTTAATAATTCCTCAAAAGCTAGCTTGTCCCCATGAATAGCTTTAAAAGCTAGATGTTCCTTTTTATTGTTCATGAGCTAACCTCCTTTCACTTATTAGAGCAAATAATTCTATTATAAAGTTTCAAAATCTAAAAAGAATTTTAGGAATATGTAATCTGTAATGAATTCAACTGTAAATTAAGGAGGAAAGTGTAGTTTAAATGTAGTGCTTTTTAGGTAGCACAACAAGGATTTCAAAAACAACGAATTTACACACTAGTGAATAGTAGCTTCAGAAAAATGCAGTTTTACAACGGTAAGCACTTAATGTTACCAAACAAAAGTTTGGGGACACAGAAAAAAGATCTTCAACAATCGGGCGCGTTTCTTCAATAAGAAGCTCGCGTTTTTCCGTTATAGGGCCATTTAATTGAATAACAAACTCAAAATATATTGGATATTAATAACGGATTAGGTAAGCTGACTAAGTAAACAGAGTTATAATTGCAGTAAGTTCCTTTAGGTTAGGTAGAAGCAGTATTGTTGAGGAGTAGTGATAATGAACAAATATAAAAATTACGTAAGTAAAGCGAATCGTTACGAAATTTTTGGGTTTAGAAAAAAAGCAATAAAAATAATGGAATTAGCAATAGAAGAGCCGTTATCAAAATTAGAAATGGGAAGCGGATTAATTTATATTGGTTTAATGTATCGTAAATTAAATGATTTAAACAATGCGAATGTATACTTTGAAAATGCTCTAATTTTATGCAAAGACGAACAGTATCCTTATAGTCCTAACTATAAAATTATTATTCAAAGTTTTTTAGAGAATAAAGAATTAGATAAGGCAACGAAATGGATTGCTCATTTAACTGAAAGAGCCAACTATGATAAAAATTTTTCCAAATTAAAAAAACTGAAATTAGACAAAGGACATGTTTAACTATTCGTTTCCTAACCGTAGATCCCTATTTAACTCCAGGAGCTTTAGCTCAACAATCGGGCGCGATTCTTCTATAAGAAGATCGCGTTTTTCCGTTAAAGGGCCAGATTGTACAATAAAAGTTTTTTGTGCAATACTACCAAACGTCTCTTGAGTGTGAAGGGGAATAATGAAATACTTCAGAAAGATGTCTACCTTTGAGTATAGTAATTGGAAAAAAGGAGAAATCCTCGGTTTATCTATCATCCTAAGTGGTGAACAGGTTATACAATAAATAGAAAATAGCGTCCCCTGTAGAAAAATAGGCAGCGCTATTTGAGCTCCTATAATTAAAAAGTCATTTTATACCAATAAAGGGGTTTTTGCAGAGTAAAAGGAGGGAATTTTCTAACTATAAAATAAGAGGGAGGAGCTTTGTATCTATAAAAGATTCCATATCTAGCTGAAATAGTGAAACTAATTTCTACTTTTCCCGTCAGTACTGCACACTACTGACTTAAAAGAATTTTTTGCGAGAGCAATTGATTGCACAAGTAGGTCCAGTACGGTGTTGAAACGTGAAACCCCAAACTATAAATAGCAAAGAGAGGAAGCGAGGAAATGAAGAATAGACTAGTTGTACTGCTGAGTGTACTTTTACTGATGGGTAGCCTGATTTTATCTGGCACAGTTGCCGCAAGTACAAAGAAATTTACGGACGTTCCATCATCAAAGCATTTTGCCGAAGCAGTCTATGATTTGGCGGAGCGTAATATTATCGGAGGCTATCCGGATGGTACGTTCAAACCCGGTAACACCATTTCGAGAGGACAGGCAGCTGCGATTATTGCGAAAATGATCAAACTAGATATGTCCTCCGTGAAAAATCCGGGATTTAAAGATGTCACAACAGCGAAAGGCTACTATAAAGCGATTGCAGCGCTGGCGGAAAAAGGCATTATCAGCGGCTATGGAGACGGTCGTTACGGGCCGAACGATCCTATTAAGCGGGGACAGATGGCTTCAATCCTTGTTAAAGCGTTCGATCTGCCACGTTATAACGACATTAACAATTCTTTTAACAATCCTTTTAAAGATGTAGAAGTATATAGTTACCCACCATCTCATGGCGTTAATATTCTAATTCTCTACAAGCTTGGCATCGCGAGTGGAACATCTCCCGATAAATTCAGCCCGAATGCTTTTATCACAAGGGGACAAGCAGCCAAAATGTTGAAAGCAACTGAAGATATGAAACCACCGATGATTACACTTAAGGCTAGTGACATTGGTTTGGATAATATTGGATATATAAAGACTGATCAGAAGGATACGAGAGTGTTTGACGGAATTTTAGTGAAAGGTAAAGAGCTACCGAAAGGCGATGGAGAAGGTAGTATTCAGTTCGTTCCATTAAAGGAGGGGATTGGCACACTAATTGTAACTGGTTCTAAGTCAGACAGTACGGTCTTTAAAAAATATTATGTGCATATTCAAAAAGAAAATGGTGAGCTGAAACTGACACTGGAGGAAACAGATGATCATTTGCCGACAACAGTAAGCTTATTGCTTTTACTTGGTAAGGGGGAATTGCCAAGTGATGCGGTTCAAAACATATCTCTTTCCACGATGGATGGGGTGCAGTTGTCTGACAATATCGAGTTTGAATATTGCATGTATAATGATTCTGTTTGTTTTGATATCGATCAGCCTGGCCAGTATATCGCCACTGTTCTTTTTTCTGATGGGGAAGAAGTACGGTACGGAATCGAAGTGAAAGCACATGATTCTGATTTTTACTATGGCATCAGGACAGTGAGAGAAAACATTTCTGATGTATATGATATGGGGGCTGACTACAACATAGGCAAGCATATAATCCAGACGAAAGATGCAGAACAGATTGCCACAATTACGAGAGATCCAGGTACTAATCTGTTTCGTGCCCACGCTACAGGTCAGAAAGAAGGCGAAGTTTTTATTGGTTTCGAACATAAGGTAACCGAAAAATATTGTGATGAAACATGGTGTTACTTAAACGACTGGATAGGTATTCATGTAATAGTAGAGCGAATCGGTTCTATTTCGAGCGTTAGAATATACAGGACACCTCCTTACTGATCAGGCCAAAATAAACCTATAAAGAACACTACTCAAAATATGGAGAAAGAAAGTTTAAAAGGACTAGCAAATTCCTTATCTGCTAGTCTTTTTTAGTTAAAACAAGGCGGGTGCTATGTGAAATCATCACCTAATTCTATTTAAAATCCTCACTCGGTACGTCTTAAACATGATATATACCATGATGTAAATGAAAATCGAGGAGATAACTATATTGCACATGGCACCTGTTAGAAATATGAATCCACTGGAATGAGAACTCACAATACCTGTATATGTATGTTCAATTGCATCTATGTACTCTACTTCATCGAGTTCATCGACTTTTGTATTTCGATCGAGTAGTAAACTTCCGACCTTATAATTTAAAAAGAAAAGCAGCGGCCAAATAAACGTTCCCAGGACACCGCCGACAAGTGCGGAAACGGTATTCGCCTTTAGGAACCGTGCCATCCCGACGGAAAGAACGGGGCCGAGTCCGAATGTAGGAAGCCAGCTAGGGATAAACCCAATTGTTACCCCTGATGCAACTTGATGTGGACCAGATTTAAGCCGAAACAGACGGATTAAATTATATTTAATGACGCGTGTTATTTTCATAGATGTCTATCCTCTCCAAGTACTTCATCGCAAATGTAACAATCAATACCGATGCGTCTCCTATAGACAGATTATACCGAACATAAGAAAATTCTTATGCTATTGTATTAAAGGAATAAAATGTTTTATGAGGAGTAGATTGTAAACTATACATTATCTGTCTAAGTCGAACATTACAAGCAAAAGTGCCCCCTGAAAAATCAGGAGGGCACTATTGGCTAACATTTAATAAAACAGTTGCATAGAGGCATAAACCGGGTATTGTACCGGGTCTATGCTTTATTTTCTAAGTTTCGTTTCCATCACAGTAAGAAGCGACGACAGCAGCCATTGCTTTGGCACTTATTATGAGGCTTTCTTCATTAATATCAAATTTAGGATGATGATGCGGATATGCTTCACCTGACGCTGGCATCGCACCGACATAGAAGAAACAGCCCGGTACTTTTTCAAGATAATAGGCAAAATCCTCTGAAGGCGGCAGTGGCGGTGTTTCTAAAACGGACTCCACTTCAGGAATGGCTGCCAGCTCCAAAGCCTGACGTACATGTTCCGTTACTACAGGATGATTATTCAGAACAGGGTAGTCGTTGAGGTAATCTAGATGACATGTGACGCCAAATGATTTTTCCAATCCTTCTGTAAAGGCACGAACTTCAGATTCTACTATTTCCCGGGTTTGAGAGGTCATTGTACGAACATCGCCTTCGATTGTCACGGAATCCTTTATCACGTTAAAGGTACCTTTCCCATCCAAATTACCGATCGTAACGGACGCTGTATCAAATGGGTTAATGCGGCGGCTGACGATGGTTTGCAGATTCATGACGAATGAACTTGCGGCAATAATTGCATCATTTGCCAGATGTGGCGAGGAACCATGTCCACCTCTACCTTGAGCGACGAGTTTAAAATAGGATCTGCCTGTTTGCGTGTTGCCACTTCTGTAATAAATATGACCTGTCTTCATATTGCTCATGACGTGAATTCCGATGATGGCATCAACGCCATCCAGTACACCTGCATTGATCATTCCGATCGCACCACCTGGAGGCGCTTCTTCTGCGGGTTGATGAATTACTTTAATCGTACCTTTTAATTCATTTTTAAACTCCGCTAACGTTTGCGCCAATACGAGCATATAGGCTGTATGACCGTCATGGCCACATGCATGCATGACTCCTTCATTTTTTGAAGCGAAAGGCAGACCGGTTTCTTCCTGGATCGGCAACGCATCGAAATCAGCGCGAATGGCAATTGTTTTTCCCGGTTTTGCCCCTTGAATCGTTACAACGACACCACGTTCGCCCCCAAAGTTTGTTTCAACTGAATCGACTGGAACGTCTTCATAAAAATCCTGAAGATACTTGGCTGTCTGCTCTTCTTGAAAGGAAAGCTCCGGATGTTCATGGAGATAGCGGCGGATTTCAATAATGCGCTCCTTTTTTTCATCTAATTTTTTCATTAAATTGTCTAATAACATTTGATAATCTCCCTATTTATAAAATGGACATGGCTAATCAATGCATGTCCATTCGGTATTTAAATCGTTTCTAAGTTTTGAGCTTCCTGCTTTCTTCCGCCCGAAGCAGGTCGATTCGGTTTTAGACCGGCTGCAGCGATGATTCCTAAAACGGCACAGGCAATGATGTACAGAAATGCAGAGGCATAAATTCCATCAAATACTTCAATTAAATAGCCCATAACCATTGGTGCGAGGAATGCTCCAATCATTCCGCCAAGATTAATCATTCCAAAAGTTGACCCAATCACATTTTTCGAGAATAATTTATGCGGAAGGCTGAAGATGATCGCTACAATTGGTCCGTGGAAAAGCATACAGATGGATTGGTAAATAATAACGAGAGTGACTGACGGCGCATTGAATAATAAATAAAGAGATCCGATCATGATGATAAAGCTTATAATCGCAAGGTATTTCTCTTTTCCCATTAATAAAGATTTAATCAGCTGCCCGCCGACGATAACTCCTACAGCCCCAGCCAGAGCCGGGATGGATGTCAGCATCCCCATCGACATCAAATCAAGGCCTCTCACATCTACAAGATATGGCGGCATCCATGAGATAAGCCCCCAAATGACCGTACTTACGCCAAACCACATAATGGCCAACTGCCAGCTTGTAGGAATCTTTAACACATCTTTGAATGATGCTTTTTGGACTGTTTCTTCCTCAACTAGTTCTACCTGCATATTTTGTGGACTTAAATAATACCAGAGTAGGGCTGCAACAAAGAGACCTAAAATTCCAATCGCGAAAAAGAGGTTTTGCCAGCCGATCCATACAAGTAACGGGGTGGCGATTAAAGGAGCAATCACACCTCCAAGTGAATTCGATGACATCATGATCGTTTGGGCACTTGTCCGTTCTTTCTTAGGAAAGACATCCGCTATCGCTTTTGAACTTGCAGCAGGATATCCGCCCTCACCAAGACCAAACATGAAACGAATAATAATCATCGACATTAAAGACCAGGCCATGCCGGTAAAAACGGTAAATAAAGACCATAAAACAATGGAGATTACAATGACCTTTCTGGAACCGAATTTATCGGCAAGCCACCCCCCAGGTAATTGCATTAATGCATAACCTGCAAAAAAACTACTCAGTACAACACCCATTACAGACGGACTAAGATTAAAGTCTTTTGCAATTTCCACAATTCCAACATTCATTGCCATTCTGTCAAGATAGGATAAACACCACCCTAAAAAAAGCAAAGAAAGAATGATATGCCTCTTTTTATTAGGAACTTGTTCATTTTTCATAAATAACCTCCCCCTGAAATTTACTCATCCAATGTGAATGTAGCTATATGAATATAAGAAAACGATTGGAATAAACAATTTTTCGAGTATAATAATTGTTTAATCAAGAAAAAGTAAGCGTTTTCTATATTCAATATTTATTGAATATTATATAATTTCAGAAATGTCATGCACATGTGCAGACAAACAAAGTTATGGAGAGAAAGTTGTTGAATTCAACAAGGGGGAGAATGAATGGAACAAAATGAGGCGTTGCTCAAACAATTAAGTAGGGAAAATCAAAAAGCCCAAAATCATGTGGTGAATCTAATGGAAAGCTTTCGCGCAATTAATTCGACACTTGAATTGGATGAAGTACTTAAAAAAATTATGCACTCTGCATTGAAGATTGTCGAAACAGCAGAGGCTGGTTATATACAAATGTATGATGCGATCTCGGATAAGCTGATCGTAAAGACATATGTAGGTTTTAATGAAAACATTAAATTTTTTAAAGTTAACATAGGTGAGTCAATTACAGGAAAGGTGTTCAGGGATGGCGATATAAGGTTAATTACCTCAACGGAAGAAATTTATAATAGTATGGCAAATTTAAGTGAGGAGAATCTTGAGTTCATTACGAAGGCTCACCAAAATAGCCCTACTATTAAATCCATTTTGTCTGTTCCTGTAGCACTTGGAACAAAAACGATGGGGGTTATGACATTTCACTGTTTTGATGTAGAAGATGGCCTAAGTGAAACGGATTTGCTTCTTCTGCAAAGTTTCGCTTCTCAAGCAGCAACGGCGCTATATAATGCACAGCTTCACACAGAAGTTCAAAATAGCCTGGATGAAGTTACCCATTTATCAAAAAAGCTCAAAGAAACGAATGCGATGCTAGAGAAACGTACAGAAATTCATACGCACCTCACGAAGTTATCTGTTCAGAATAAAGGACTGGAAGCAATTATCCTGGAAATGAATAAGTTAATGGAGAGAAAGCTTGTCTATGCGGATTACCTTGAAGGAAATTACGTCCCGCAGCATATTCAACATATCGCTACCATTCTGGACGATATATTCTTACTCTTTGCTAATAAAACTGAGGCTAGTTATGTATCAACGTATGATTCAGTTCAAATTGATTGCTATATTTATCCGATTCGGTCAGGCTCTGTTTTTTTAGGGTGTCTGATTGTAGAAGGGAACACCCCTCTATCACAACCCGATCAGTTGATTATTGAGCAAGGAGCTCTGACTCTCTCGCTTGAAATTATGAAGCTTAGATCCCAGACTGAAATTTTGTACAAGAAAACCTATGAAACCTACCATCGTTTTTTGGAAATTAGAAATCTCCAGCAGGCTGAGCTTGTTGCGCAGGAGTTAGGAATTCATCATGATCATTTTCTCCAAATTGCTTTAATTGAGCTAGATGGAAATGCGGATTTGCTTTCACTTGAAAATGATGCACTGCTTCTTCTAGCACATCTAAAAGAGAAGTTACGTTTAGAGAACAGTCTTCTGTTTAGCTACAATAATAAAATTACCGTTCTATCCTTTACCCGAGATTCAGCTGGAGAAGGCATGATTACCAACATATTAAATAACGGTATGAATTGTTGGAATGAGCGGTTTACAGTAGTAGCCCGGGGAGGAATAAGCACGGGACAATACTCTCCCGGCCAAGCTAAAGATTATCATATGAAAGCGGAAAAGGCTCTTCTTCATTTGAAAAAACAAAAGGAAAAAGGCCTTCTGCATTACCGGGATATTGGCATTAGTACGCTTTTTTTACATCATCCTGCTGAAGAAATTAACTCATTTCTAAGTGAAACGTTTTCTGTATTGTGGAATAACAATGAAACAAACGATGAACTTCTCCATACGCTTTTCACGTATATACAAAACAACCGTTCCATGGCAACGACGGCAAAGGAACTCCATATTCATACAAATACGCTCTATCACCGTATAAAAAAAGTTGAAGACCTATTAAAAATTGACTTCAACCATTACGAAGATCATCTAAAAGTACTGTTGGCTGTGTATCTTTATAATACCTTTATGGCGGATTGACCACCATTCGAAAGAGGCATAAAACTTATATTTTCTATAATTCAGATAAAAATTGGCGATTCATTTTGTGGAAAAAAGGGTAATGGTAAGAAGCCGATTAATTAAAAAGCTTATCAAAGGGTGACATCACGATACTAAACAGAAAAGGGGATAAGAACTATGTTACAATTATTTTTCAACGACGATCATTTAATTTCGATTACAGGGGATCAGGAAATTTTATCGAGAGTACCAGAAAACTATAAGCATTTCGATTTAATTAAAATTAGAAGTGAATTGGTCACTACAGAGCATCTAGTAGAGGCGTTCGAGTTTGCTTTACGTAAAACGGATGCAGGGGCAGTACATGCAGCAGCCTATTACGCTAAATTAAAAAATATGTACGTTCAAAAAAAGTGTGCTCTCACTAATAATTAACATGAAGATGTGAGCTTGTTAAAAGAATATTCTCTTCTACATATGAGCATCACCATAAAATACGAAATGGAAAGCATGGGAAACATGGCACAACTGACGTGCCATGCTATCGCCAGGCTTTTTTTGTGTGCAAATTTGTTTTGGGGGAAATACAATCCCCTAGGAAAAAGCTTATCACCCAAAATACCCCTTAAATATACAAAATTACTATATAAATATAAAGAAAAATCTAAAAATTTGCATAACTCATTGCTATCTCCTTTATATTTTGCTATTCTTTTAAACATTAAACTTCTAGGGGGTCGCATATGGAAAGTAAAGTTGGTAAGAAAAAATTGGTTGATAGGTTTTTAGACGGAATTGAACGAGCGGGAAATAAACTTCCGGACCCAGTTACGTTATTCGTTATTTTAGCATTTTTTGTTCTTGCCCTATCACTGATTCTATCAAAACTTGGGGTTTCTGCCGTTAAGCCAGGAACTGACGAGACGATCGAAGTGATCAATCTATTGAATCGTGAAGGACTCATACAAATTGTTACAAACATGGTCAGTAACTTTACTGGATTCGCGCCACTTGGCATCGTAGTTGTGACAATGATCGGTATTGGGGTAGCTGAAAACAGTGGCTTAATATCAGCATTAATGAAAAAGACCGTTTTAAGTGCTCCTAAAAAAATCATCTTGCCTGTTATTTTATTTACAGGTCTTGTCGGGAATGTTGCCGCTGACGCAGCCTTCATTATTTTACCTCCAATTGCCGCCATGATTTTCATGAGTGTTGGACGAAATCCGCTAGTTGGGTTAATTGCTACTTATGCAGCCATTGCCGGAGGATTCAGTGCAAATATTATTATTTCGTCTTTAGACGTATTATTACTGGGCATTACACAAACTTCAGCCCAATTGGTTGATCCTACATATACCGGACTTGCAACAATGAACTACTACTTCCTGATCGTTTCGACATTTGTATTAGTCGTTGTCGCAACTTGGGTAACAGGCAAATTCGTAGAACCTCGCTTTGGTAAGTACGGCGGGAAGATTGAAGTCGCTGAACCACTGACAGCATTAGAAAACAAAGGGCTTCGCTGGGCAGGGATTGTCACATTAGCATACGTCATTTTAATGGCGATTTTAGTTGTACCGGAATCAGGGCTACTACGAAATCCTGAAGATAACGGCTTTTTAAATTCACCGTTTATGACGGGTATTGTACCGATTATGCTGTTCTTCTTCTTATTACCAGGCTTAGCATACGGTATCGTTACGAAAAAAGTAAAATCGGACCGTGATGTAGCGGAACAAATGTTTAAATCAATCGGTGACCTATCTTCATTCATCGTATTGGCATTCGTTGCAGCTCAAATGATTGCCTACTTTGGCTGGAGTAACATTGGACCGATCTTAGCCATTAAAGGCGCAGAGTTTTTACAAAACATGAACTTTACGGGCGCACCGATGTTTATCGGCTTCATTATTATTTGTGCTTTCATCAACTTACTGATCGCAAGTGCCTCGGCAAAATGGGCTTTACTGGCGCCAATCTTCGTACCGATGTTCATGTACTTAAACTACTCGCCTGCTGTTACACAAATGGCATACCGTGTAGGGGATTCCATTACGAACCCGATTACACCGATGCTTGCATACTTTGCAATTTTACTGGCATTTGCTAGACGCTACGACAAAAATATCGGAATTGGTACGTTAATCTCAGCGTTATTGCCTTACTCAGTATTCTTCGCGATTATGTGGATTATTTTATTTGCAATCTGGTTCTTGCTTGGCCTGCCATTAGGACCTGGCGATGGCATTTACTTAAAATAATAGTCAGGATACACGAATATCATTTGAAAAACAGACAACTTAGAAAATGGGGATGGAAAACATGACGAACATTTTTGACATACTGGAACAGCATTTTGATGAAATGGTAGCGATTCGTCGTTACTTGCACGAAAACCCGGAGCTTTCACATGAAGAGGTAGAGACGCCAAAATATATTGCGGCATACCATCGTGCCCTTGGACATGAAGTGCGTGAAGGGGTAGGCGGTCGTGGCGTAGTGGCAACATTACGTGGGGGTCAACCTGGTAAGACGGTGGCATTACGTGCAGATTTTGACGCACTGGCAATTCAGGAGCAAAATGATGTTCCTTATAAATCGAAGGTAGATGGCCGAATGCATGCATGCGGTCATGACGGGCATACGGCGTCACTCCTTGTATTGGCAAAGGCACTGAACAAAATCCAGGACGAGATTCAGGGGAATGTCGTGTTCATCCACCAATTCGGTGAAGAAATTGCGCCGGGTGGAGCGATTGCGATGATTGAAGACGGCTGCCTGGACGGAGTAGATGTCATTTTCGGTCAGCATTTATGGGCACCGGTAGAGCATGGGAAAATTGCTGTATGCGAAGGTCCGTTAATGGCTGCAGCAGATGGATTTTACATTACAATTAAAGGAAAGGGCGGACACGGGGCAAAACCACAGGAAACGAAAGACTCGATTTACATCGGTTCACAATTTGTCGTAAATGCCCAACAGCTTTTAGGCAGACGTATTAGTCCTGTGAAACCGGCAGTTATTTCGGTTTGTCACTTTGAAGCGTTAAACCCATTTAACGTCATTGCCGATTCCGTAAAAATCAAAGGAACGGCACGTGTATTTGATGAAGAAACGCGTGAACTGATTGAACGTGAACTGGAAGATGTCCTGAAGGCGGCATGCTTGGTGATGAAGGCTGATTACGAATACGATTATGTGCGCGGCTATTCAGCTGTCATTAATGATCGGGAAACAACAAGATTCTTCATCGAGCAGGCAAGACAAACGCCGGGTGTTGAGGAAGTGGTCATTTGCGAACCGGAAATGGGCGGAGAGGACTTTGCCTACTATTTAGAAAAGGTACCGGGAACATTTTATTTCACGGGTGCACGTGATCCTGAGAAAGAAGAAGCGTATCCGCACCACCATCCGAAGTTCGATATCGACGAGCGCGCACTTCTTGTTGCAGCAAACACACTTGCCAAGGCGACGTTGGAGTATTTGAAGCAGCATGCTGTGAGTAGTGTTATATAAGGATAGTTAAGGACATAACATATTTCTGTTGTTATGTCTTTTCTTTGGGTTTTAAAGGGGAAAAGAGGGATAACAAGATATTGTTAATATCAAATTCTAAAGTTTAACCAAGCATGGATAGGCGTTACACGTCATGAACGCAATATAAAGCCTCTTCATATAATGAAATCGTGTGCAACTTTTTACAGAATTGCGCGGCTAAATCAACGTTTCGGATTTTTACTTTCGAATGATACATTACATTTTTTTATAAAAATGTAAAAAGATGTTTACAAATAATCTGAGGATGGGTATACTTACACAATAATCAAAAAATTCTAAGGAGGTCGAAGAAAATGATCGTTATCAATAAATTAATGTCACTAGTAGTTACAATTTCAGCGAAAACGAAAATCACACATTCGACCAGATTGGAATGGATTGCTTAAATTTTTTTATTAATTAAGTATGCCCATACCGCAGGGAGAAGTGTGCCCCTGCGGTATTTTTATGCCTTTTTTTACCGCAGGGGGAGTCTCTCTGTGGTTTTTTCCGTTTCCAGGGCATTTTAAGGAGGTGATAATCCATGATATTAAACTTTTTTACCCTATCGATAGCTATTACAAAACGTGAGCGTGAGATCTCTCGTGAGAAAGCACTTCATGAAGAAAAAGTAAAAAAAATCTTTGAACAGAACCGAAGAAAAGTAGAAGATTACGTTCGTCAACGCCATTATTAATTTTGTTAATTTAAAACAATGAAAGGTGGGAATTGAAATGATTTATATGAATAAAAGAAGGTGTGCAGTTTTATGGTGGGAGAATGACTCCACTTAGCTAAAAAAGGACGTAATATAAAGTGTAGGTTTTAATAACTACGTCTAGTGATGGGGCTGTGCGAAAAGTAAAATCATTTCATTCAGCCCATATCAAGGTGTTATTTAGCCGCGTTTATCGCGGGGCGGCCGGAGTATAGAAACGAATGCTAAAATCCATTTGGGACCAGTATCGTGCCGGCCTCCAGCATCCTTGATTTAGGAGATAATTTGATTGTTGCATCAACAGTGTGAAGGCATAAAATCGTACATATTCTTAATATGGTAAATCCTTCTGAAGATCCCCTTTAAACACAGCTTTTGATGCAATTTTTCCATTACTGTTATATAAATAGCGTTTTCCACAAAATCATATGATATACATAAAAACTATATAAATAGAATCCCAATAAAAATGCGTAATTGTTAATTTGTGATATGCTCCCCATTAAGTAGACAGATTAAAAAATATAATCTGTTTAACGAAATGGGGGCATTTTTTTGTCTAATAATAGATTTTCATTGGATACCAAAATTTTGGTTCTTAAATATTTAGAGGAAGGTCATTATTCTGTAAGAGAAATTTGTCGCATGTTTAATCTGAATGTAAGTAGATTATACGAATGGCAGGCTAAATATCAATTTGGAGGCTTAAACGCATTACTTCGTCCTGCGAAAAATACAATCTATCCACAAGAATTGAAAAAAAACGCTATTGAAGATTACTTAACAGGAGACTATTCAAAGTACGAAATTATTATCAAATATGGAATCAGTAGTTACTCAGTATTCAATAAGTGGTTAAAAAATTATAATAGTCATAGTGAATTAAAAGACTCGAATCAAAGGATGAGCCAAACTATGATTAAAGGAAGAAAAACTACTCTAGAAGAACGAATTGAAATTGTGAAAACTTGTCTAAAGAATCAAAAGGATTATAAAAAAACGGCAACTCAATATAATGTGACTTACCAACAAGTATACCAGTGGGTACGGAAGTTTGAAGTTGGTGGCGAAGAATCTCTTGAAGATCGCCGTGGGCGAATAAAATCAGTAGATGAACGTACACCAGAAGATAAATTACGATTAAAAATCCAACAAATAGAACGTGAAAATGAAAGATTACGTGCTGAAAATTTACTTTTAAAAAAGTTAGAGGAAATCGAAAGGAGGCTTCGTTAAGTAAAATTCGTACGCAGGGTCATTATCTAGCTATTCAAGAATTAGCAGAAAAAGAAAAATTTCCGATTATATTACTTTGTAAATTAGCTAACGTATCACGAGCAGCTTATTATAAATGGTTAAACCGCAAGCCTACATCGCAAGAATTGGAAAACAAACAGTTAGTAGCATCCATTAATCATTTATATAAACGAGTAAATGGTATTTACGGCTATCGTAGAATCACGATGACAATCAATCGCCAAAGAGAAATGGAGGGCTTAAATAAAGTAAATAAAAAACGTATTTATCGTCTTATGCAAATTTCCGAATTACAGGCAGTTATTCGACGCCGTCCGAAAAAGTACCGTAAGGTAACGCCAGATTACACAGCTGAGAACGTATTAGCACGCAAATTTACGGCCAAAAAGCCAAATCAAAAATGGTGTACAGACGTAACTGAATTCCAGTATGGAAATGGTAAAAAGGCTTATTTAAGTGCGATTATTGATCTTTATGACAAGTCGATTGTAAGTTACAAATTAGGACATTTAAATAATAATGACTTAGTTTTCAAGACCATTAAACCAGCTATACGCCAGTTAAATCAAAAGGAGTTTCCTATCTTGCATAGTGATCGAGGATATCAATATACATCAAAAGAATTCAAGCGAATCATAGAGAAAGCAAATCTGACACATAGTATGTCGAGAGTCGGCCGCTGTATTGATAATGGACCGATAGAAGCGTTTTGGGGGACTCTAAAAGTAGAGAAGTATTATTTACAAAAATTTGAGACGTACGATGAGTTAAAACATGCGATTGATACATACATAAAATTCTATAACAACGAACGATATCAAGAAACATTGAACGGCTTGAGTCCTATAGAATTCAGGTCTCAAGCCGCTTAAAGCATTTTTATTATTTACACTGTCTACTTGACAGGGTGCAGTTCATGTAGCAGCGCTTACCGATTTTTTATTGGAACATTGTTTATACGTGATTTTATGCAAGTCAATGAAACGTTACTAAAGCAGCTTTTATAATTACTGGGTATGATCTTTAATTTAAATAAAAATTTGTATAGCTATTCTTTTATCGTTATAAATCTGCATACTTTCTAACACTCCCCGAGAAAAAATGTTATTCCACAATATGGCCCTATTATGGAAAAAGCACTTTCCTTATTAAAGGAAAGCATAGACACTAGCGTTCCTAACATTTTTTTGGAAATTCTAGCCCCCATGCAAGCAACCGCTGTTTAACTTTGCTTATTCACGGGAACTAAAAGCACAAGAGTATTGGGGGAATTACAATGAAAAAAGTTCCGAAGAAATGGAACAGCTGGAGTCACAGAAAAAAAGTGATAAGCGTTCTTATACTTCTTTTGATTTTGCTATATATAGTAGTAATGTTATGGCATACATATAAACCGTTGCCGGAAGGTATTTCCTATGAAGGAGACTTGCATAGAACAGACAATATTGAAATGCTGACGGATTTAACTTATGCGCAAGACCAGGAAGGGACCAATCGGAAACATGAGAATCAGATATTTGATGAAGTTTATACATTGATTGATGAAGCCGAACAGTTTGTGGTGGTGGATTTCTTTTTGATGGACGGGTATTTCGATGAAAAAGAAGATTTCCCGCCAATTGCGGATACCCTCTCTGACAAGCTTGCCGAGAAAAAGAAAAACAATCCCGATATGCCGGTTGTTTTCATTACCGATCCGTTGAATAAGGGCTATGGCTCCTATGAAACGAAGTGGTTCAAGAAGATGCGTGAAGCCGGGGTAGAAATTATTTACACCGACTTAGAACCGTTGCGGGATTCCACGCCAATTTATTCAGGCTTATACCGATTATTTTTTCAATGGTTCGACCACGATGGTAAGGGATGGATTGCCAACGCCATGTCAAGCAAAGCTCCAAAAATGACCGCATCATCCTATTTGGAACTGCTCAACGTGAAAGCCAACCACCGTAAAGCGGCCGTTTCGGAAAAGGAAGCGATTATCACATCTTCAAACCCGCATGATGCAAGTGGCTTCCACGGAAATCTTGCTTTGAAAGTAACGGGGCCCATCATAAACGATATTCTGAAGGCAGAAGAAGCGGTGTCGTTCATGTCGGATGGTCCAAAATTGCCGAGGGCTGATATTCCCGAGCAAGATGACGGTCAGTATGGTGTACAATATTTGACCGAGAAGAAAATATTGGACGCCTTGCTTGAAGACCTAGAAGCAACAAAAGAAGGAGATAAAATTTGGATTGGCATGTTCTTTATTGCCCAGCGCGACATTGTCAACTCGTTAACAGATGCAGTAAACCGGGGCGTGGAGGTGAATATGATTCTAGACCCAAATGAAAACTCATTCGGCCAGGAAAAGTCAGGTCTGCCGAATCGACCGGTTGTGAACGAACTGCTTGAGGATACAAATGAAAAAATCAACATTCGCTGGTACAACACCGTAGTCGGCCAATACCATACAAAAGTCATCTGGATTCAAACAGCGGAACAAACAATCATTTCAAGCGGTTCTTCCAACTATACAGAACGAACATTGGAGAATTACAACCTGGAAAATAACGTACGTATCCTCTCTCCAAATGATAGCGCGCTCGTCTTGGATATGGAACGATATTTTGAACGGCTTTGGAACAATGAAGATGCCCTCTACACGCTTGATGTGGAAGAATTTCAGGATAACCTCTCCTGGTGGCAGCGCTGGATTTACACGGCTCAGAAAGTAGCCAAAGTAACCACTTATTAATCGAAAAAGGAGATGCCTCAATTTGAATGTGGCATTTCCTTTTTATTTTGGCTTTCTTACATTTCCAATGGATACTTTCTGAATGAATTGATTTACTTAAAGATAATCTACAGTGTAAAAAATTAGTATCAACCCAACTATGGACATTATCCATGATAAAGCTGAATTTGAACTACTTGATATTTTTTGCTGGAGATTAACTAATGCGGAATTTCCCCACCTTCCGAACAACTTATAACATAATAAGATAAGAATAGCAGGCAGAATCATAATGATATTATATGCAGCTATAATTGGCAGCCAATAATAATAAGGTAAGTTATTTGTCGTCAGCAAACCAATTGCGGCGAAGTATGGTAAAGCAGTCCCTGACTCAATTAGAAAAGTAATAATACCAATAAATACAATTGACAATAAACTCTGAGTTTTAGGTTTTAGCATAGTGCCTTTTTTATTTTTATTAGTAGGTACAAAAAAGCTAGCCACAAATAAGATTATTCCTATTATAAGGAGCAACCAGCTAATTATTTTGTTTTGGAAAAGGTCTGAAAACATCTCCAAAATATAATTTAAGGATAACATCATTATTATTCCCAATGAGAAGTACAATATCGCTACAGTCAATAAATATGAAAATAATCTTGATGTTAACCTTTGATTATCTGTTAGAATAAGATACAGCGTAACACCAATGATAGTAGGGCTTAAAGTATCTAATAGAGCAAAACCACCTATATAAATGAATATATCTACTCCCATCTCGTCCTCCTCATTGAAATAATATGTTACTCCATATTGATATAATATTCATAAGCTTTTTCCAAAAAGTTAAGCACTTCTTGATCAATAGGATAAAGGTTGTATTCCTCTGATTTTTCTGGTGACATTCTAATAGCCCAAAGTTTATCTAAAAATGCATCCTCTTCATTGAAATCTTCATCTTTTTTTTCATTCATTCTTTTAATAATATTTTGTACACGTGAATTGCGATAACCAAGGTGCATATACTTTTTTAATTGACCTATTAGAGCAATCCATTCCAAAGAATCAGGGTCACTGCTTGCCATATTAGGAAGCCTTTTCAGCACTTCTGTGTTTTCTATATTAAATTCATCTTGGTTATCCGTTAAAACACGCTTAGAATCCCTCGTATATAAACTCATGATTTTTTTTATCCTAAATTCTTCTCCATCAACTGCTATACCATTTATTAGTTCTCTTAAACTAAGTTCTATCTCTGAGAGACGCTCCTTTTCACTCATTACATAAGAAAGTTGTTTCATCAGACTCTTAGACCAATCCCATTCTTCGGACTCTAGCATATTTTTAATCTCACTTAATTGAAATCCTATGTTTTTTAAAAATTGTATTTGTTGTAATTTCTTTAATTCAGTATGTGAGTATAACCTATGGCCTCCTTGTGTTTTTGACGAAGGTTTTAACAGATTTAATTTGTCATAATATCTTAAAGTTCTAACCGTTACACCGCTGATCTTCTTAAATTCGTTAATATGAAACAATTTAAACGCACTTCCTTACTCTCGCTTCGTATTATTAATGAATACAGTTTTAAATAAGTAGCCTATCCCTAAACCAATTAGAACTCCGGGAAAAGCATTATCAAAAAGTAAACCTACTCCTGCCCCAATAATAACGCAAGCATAGATAATAACATCCTCTTTTTTCAAAAGAAAAGTCCTCCTTCAAATTTATTGACAGTAAACGTTCTACTAACAGTATAAAAGATGACGCAGGGTCACTTTCAACCAATTTTTATTTTTCACTACATAAAGTTTGTAAGTGACCATACGTCATTTTATATAATTCTAGTCAGGAGGTTGTAATATGTTAAAATCAATAAGCTTAAAATTGTTATTCGTATTATTTATACTTACAGGCTGTTCAACAGGGGAGGAGGATATAGTTGTTAGTAAAGAATCTCTAAACGATGTTGAGGAAATAATAATAAATTTTGCGAGTACCGATGTTAATTTCTTTCCAAGCGAATCGGATGAACTCGAAACATTTCTAACTGTTTACGATAATGGACCGGGCGTCATATTAGATAAGTCATCCAAACGATTATCAATTGATTTAGACAATGATATTACACGATTATTTAATCTTAGAAAAAAGCCGACTTTAGAAGTTAGGATCCCTTCCGAATTCAATGGAAAAGTAATTTTGGATGGCTCTTCTGGAAATATATATGGGGAGGATCTTGCTCAAAATGAAATTGATATACGAGCAAGCAGTGGTAATATTAAACTTCATTTTTTAAAAATTAGTAATGATGTAGAATTAGCTACTACAAGCGGTAATATATCCGTAATTATTGATGAAAAACAACCCAACTTATATTTAGATATCCGTACAAATAGTGGAAGGCAATCAATAAATCTAACGCTAAATAAAACTTCACAAACTAAGAAGGGATTACAAGGTTCATCAGGAAACGGTAATAATAGGATGGGAATTGAAACGAAATCAGGAAATATAAATTTAAATTAATTAAATCGATTTCATAAATTATCATTTCGAAATGTGTAGACAGTTCCCGTCCAATTAAGCTAGTATTTAAAGCAATTTCTTGTAGGGAAGCGGAACACTAAAGCTTAAACCTAAAAAGTAAATTAAAATGTTATAAAATCTAAATCTTGGAGGTATTTAAATGAGTTCTTGTTCATTTATCGCAACAAATTTTGAAATGCCTGAAATAGAATCCAAAGCAAAGTATATGACGGTCAAAGAAGCGATTGAATTGAAAATAAAACCGCATGAATTGGTGCCTTGGGAGAAGATGGACCCGAATAGCCAAGTATTATTTGTTGAAAATGAAGAAGATTTAAATGAGTTGGTTATTAACGAAGGCAGTTACTATGATGTAAGTGAATATACGGGCTATTCATTCATTTATGAAGTGAGTTTTAACTATTCAGAATTAAGAGTAAAGCAATTATTGGATTACTTAAAAGATAATATTAGAGAAGGACAGGTCATCGAACTATGGCGAGTATGGATTGGTCATGAAGACAATGCACTTAATATACCGTATAGTAGGCTAAATTATAGCGAATTATCTCTCGATCATCTGTTACAAATGTACAATTGGAACCATGAAAACTATAAAGAGCAATATTGTATAGTAATCGAAAAGTAAAAAAATATTTATTCTAAGTCTATACAATCCTATCCAAACAACCGTTCACAAATAAAAGTTAGGGTACCAACACCTCCCATTTTTAATTAAGTGGGGGGTTTTTTGTTTTTATGCTACTTATGAATAGGAAGGAAGTCAGCAAACGAAAATTTGGTAACTTGTTATTTAAAAGAATGTAAAGTATGCTTTACTTAAAGTAAAACAAACTTTACATAAAAAGGATGATTTACATCAAAAATAATATTAAGGTTTTACGAGCTCAATACAGTATGACGCAGGATCAGTTGGCAGAAAAGCTTTCCGTTTCAAGACAAACCATTATTTCACTTGAAAAGGAAAAATATAATCCATCTATTATTTTAGCTTTTAAACTGGCTGAAATTTTCAACTGCAGGATTGAAGATGTATTTATTTATGAGGGGGATGTTGAGTGAAAAAAGCACGAGAAAATCAACTAATATACCTATTTTTAGCTATCATAATGATTCCATTAAGTATTTATATTAATTACCCGTATATTGCAAATGGTGAATTTCCAGAAGGAATTATGGCTTTTTTCTTGGGAACAAGTGCATTAATGATGGCTTATTTATCGCCACATTTATATCCGAAAGACGAGCGTACTAAAGAAATTATAGGCAAGAGTATGACAGCAAATTATTTTACGTTATTTGCGACAATTACAATTTTATTTCTAATAGTTGGAGCACTAGAACCTAACACTTTAAGTGCCACACATGTTTTAACTATTTTATTTTGTATAATGACTACATCCATCCCACTAACAATGGTTATTTATTCGAAACTCATTTAATGTTTAATCTATATAAAAGAATACAATTGGGATTGGGGTTTGTAATCAGAAGTAAGTTACACAATAAAAGGTTTGAGTATAAACAAGTAAAAGCCGGGGAAATTCCCTGGCTTTTTTTATTATCAAAGTAAAAAGATTTATTAGCAGCAGCAATCGCATTTACTTGAATAATTTTAGTTGTTTTTATACACCCATTGCTTTAATGAGGGTTGAAGTTTGTGAAGCAAAATACCCACCATTTTTCCAATACCATAGGCAGCAATGAACGTACCTATACCAATTGCGCCAAAGGATTGAATAAATAGTAAACAAATCACAAGTGAAAGAACGACGTTTAGCATGTCACTAGTAATTTTTGCTTTACTAAATGGTGTCTTCCATGTGTTCGCAATGACATATGTAAGTGAATCATATGGCATCGTCGGTAAATTTGCTGTGAAATATAACAGTAAAGCTAAGGCAACAAGTATTAAGCTTATTGCTAAATACACAATAATAAGAACAATTGAAGTTGCTTCAGGTAAGCCTTTTGTTAACCAAATCGTGAAATCCATAAAAAAACCGAATAAAAAGGAAATAATTAATTGTATGAAAAAGTTCTTCCACCGTATTTCTTTTAAAATGATTGCTTGTAAAATTATAAAAACAAAATTAGCTAATACGGTTGTAATACCAACTGACAAAGGTGTAGTTAAAGCAAGTGCATAAGGTAAAGAGGTTACAGGAGAAACACCGATACCTGCCAAAATTGAAAAGGTAGCACCAAGTGAAAGTAGAAATAAACCAATTATGTAAATGCTAATTCTTTTTGAAATTATGATTGTATGATTCATATTTCCCCTCCTACAAATAGTATACTCTTTGAAATTTTAAATGAAAAATATATAATTAATAATAAAGATATATATTATATATATGAGGTGGTTAAGTGGATTTACGTCAATTACGCTATTTTAAAGAAATAGTTGATCAGGGAAGCATTTCAAAGGCTGCCGAAGTATTACATATGGCACAGCCACCATTAAGTATGTTATTAAAACAAATTGAAGAACGTTACGGTACATCATTAATTAAGCGATATCGTCAAAAATGGGAGATTACTGAAGCTGGACAAATGCTATATAATCATGCAACTCATATGCTTCAGCAAATGGAAATGTTTGACGTAAAAATGGATTATATGATGCAAGGTGAAGTGGGGCAATTACGTGTTGGGGTTTCTTCAAGCTGTATACATTTAGTAGGGGATGTCATACGGCAATTTTCTCAAAGCTACCCTAAAGTAGAATTACAAATTTTCAAAGGGGATTCCGAAAAATTAGAACAAATGTTATTTAATAATGAAATAGATATAGCTGTTATTTTAGCACCGGAAAATAGTGAACAGTACGAAGAATTTCCCTTAACACCTAGTCCTTTTGCATTGGCTGTACCAAAGAATTGGTCGAATGAGATTGATCTAGATGTGGTATCAATCCAAAACTTAATGAAGTTCCCGTTTATTTCGTTAGAAGCGATGGAAGGGTATTCGATGTTAGAAAATATTATATATTATCTTAAAGAAAAGAACATTTCCTTAAATATTGTTGCTAAGTGTAAAGATATTACCATTGCCCAGTATTTAGTTGCTAAAGAAGTAGGAATCAGTATATTACCTAAAATTCAGCTAGGGTATGTGGATGGAATTCATTTTGTTGATTTACCTGAATTAGAAATTGCGATTCAGCCGAAATTATTTTACAAGCAAGAAGCCACATTCTCTCCTATTTGCAGGAACTTTATTGCTTTATTTAAATCGAATACATGAGATTAATTACCGTCTTAAAGTAGTTCAGTTATTGTTAATATTGTTCATTTATATTGAAATAAAAGAAAGAGGTTGGGACAGAAGTAGAAATTTCATAAACTAAGGAGAAAAACCTTATTAAGAAACGGATATTTTATGAAATTGATTGGAATGGAGGGCGACTCCTGCGGGAATAGCGTGACGCCTGAGACTAGGAACAAAAGCTAAGAGCGCCACGTCCTGTGGCAACGCTTTTGTGACCAACATCCTGTTGGCCTCACGCCCGCGGAAAGCGTCCCGGAATGGAAATCAATTTTTACGCTCAGCAAAAAAATGCCATTTTCTCTAAGAGAAAAATGGCATTTTTGGGTTATGTCCCACCCTCTTTTTTATTATGTTCTTATTTTGAGTTGTTTAACAATATACAATTTAATAAATGATAATGGCTGCAACAATTACCGATATTAGAGCAAATATATTTGCAAATGTCATAGTAATGAATTGGTACTTGAAACTGTTTTTATGTGTTAATCCTGAAAGTGCTAATAGTGATAAAACTACACCAGTGTGCGGCATAATCGTTAATGCAGAAGATGCAATTGCTCTAACACGGTGCATTGCTTCCGGACTCACACCCATAGCTAAATAAGTTTCCGCAAATACTTCCATTACAATACCTAATGCTCCGGATGATGATCCTGTTATTCCTGATAGTGCACCGGCTGCAACCGATAAGCTAACAAGCGGGTCACCAGGTATACCTAATATTAAATCGGAAATAAATTTGAAGCCTGGCGCTGTAGTTACAACAATCCCAAATGCTACTGCTGAAGAAGTAAGGAAAATTGGATTAATTGAACTTTGCCCCCCCGCATTCAATACTGCCTTTTGAGAAGGAATATACTTGTGGTAACAAATAGCACATGAAATTACTGCTACTCCTAAGCCGATTAAAATTGTGTTTGGAATTTCCAATGCACTCCCTGTTAAATTCACTACCATAAGGAGCAAAATTGGGATAATACTCATAATAAATGAAGGTGTCTTCTCTTTTAGCTCATGTTTGGATTGATCATCAGCGTGAAATTGGGCATATGTTTCCCCATTTGCAAGACTCTTATTTAATGTATAGTTCATATACCATAATCCGAACGTTACGGCTACTACTGAACCGATAATCCCTAAAAGAGGTGCTGCAGTCAAAGTTGTCCCTAAATATGGGATGGGTACAACATTTTGAATCGAAGGCGTTCCCGGTAACATTGTCATTGTGAAAGTACCAATTCCAATGTAAACAGGGATGACAATTAAGTTCCATGCGATATTTAATTGTTTAAATAAAGGTCTTGCTAGTGGGATAATCACGAATAACACTACGAATAAACTTATTCCACCGAATGTGAGAATCGAACTAATTAAGAAAATTGCAACTAATACAGAAAACGGCTTTTCTGTTCCTGTAATCGATAATACTTTTTGTGCAATGGATTGAGCAGCTCCACTCTGTTCCATATACTTGGCCAAAATAGAACCAAGTAAAAACACTGCAAAAAAATTCACAACAAATCCGGTAAGACCTGTCATATATGAATTCTCTTTACCAATTAGAGAAGAGAAGAAGTCCATTTGGTTCGTTAAAATTACGATAATCGATGCTAGCGGGGCAATATAAATAATGTTATATCCTTTCATTGCCATCAATATGATAAAGATAATCGCTACGACTATGCCTAAAGGTCATCATACTAATTAAATAATTCCTAAGAGATTATGTCATAATTAGGACTCTTTTACTCATACTAATTCCATTATTCGCTCTATAACTAATTGGTTATCGTCATCGTATCTGCTCACGGTCGTATTCCGGATGCTTACAAATCAGCTTACTGTGCTGCTAAAGCAGGACAAACTGGTTTCTCTAAAGTAGTCGCATTAGAAATCTCATTTTAGAATTTTCAAGTGAAATGTTTTCTAATAAAAGGAGTAAATATTATGGATATGATCGGAAGAAGCATTAGGCCATCACATCTTGGGTAAACAATGGATTAAGCGTTTACTTGAACCATCTGAAATCGGAAAAACTGCTGTATTCCTAGCTTCTGAAGGTGCTGGAGCCATTACAGGTGAATCAATTCCTGTCACTGGTGGTATGTAATTCCTTTTAGTTGATCATTTAAATATCATATAGGTATTAAAAAACAGACGATGTAGAAAATTCTATATCGTCTGTTTTGATTTATTTAGCATTTTTGAGAGATTTTTATCTTTTAACCACGACTTCCTGTAGAGTAAAAAGAACGCACAAGTCGGGTGCGTATGGATGAGCGCACGATTGTAAAACAGTTATTTACTCTATATAGTCAATTAACTTTGCTGGAACTTGCTCAAAAATATAAACTTCAGGGTTATTATAAGGCTTATGATTTAAATAATCTTCAAGAGTTTTCATACTTGCCCAATAATTTTTCATTAAATCTTCCTTTGAAGGCAATCCCTCAATAATACGTCCTTTGCCACCATCATACATGTCTTCAATATAAGCAAATAAATTACTTGTTATATCTCGGTTAAAAACTAAAATTTTATCACTAAACACTGGAAATCGATAATGAGGAGCTTCGTCGACTTCCAAGTCTACTATGAAAGCAACTTTAAAATCAATCCAATTTGGTAAATTTGCTGGTCTGAACCGCTCAGTTAAATCTGGAAATAGATTAGCACCCTTGGAATACCATTTGGTTGACGTCTTGTAATTTAATCCTTCCTTTAATACGATTTGGGGACTTATATTTTCGTAGATATCTTTGTGAATAATCATATGATATAAAAACAAACGAGTTCCTCCTTTTCTTAAATAAAGGTGCCTAAAAATCTTTAATTAGGCTACGATCTACTTTCATACGTTCAAATGAATAGAATTTAAAATTCTGATTACAAATATGGTCCTCTAATTGCAAACTTATGAATGTTTTTAGGTTTAACTTGTATATATACATTTTAATTTAATTGTATATATTTGGAAGTATACAGTTAATTAAATCATCTGTATACCATCTAATTGGGAACTTGTTAGATGTTTAACAATGTTTTATCACGTATACATATAAACCCAATACCGTTCCTGAATGAAAGTTTGGCGGTACATTAAAAAGGCATGGAAGTTGTTAAAACAGCTTCCATGCCTTTTCTTATGAGTATTAGTTATACAGCTTTTAAGTACCCTCCAATAAGGATTTTACCTTTTCTCCTGTTCAATAAATTGAACATTATTTTGTTTAGCTACCCTATAAATTTCACTTTTATCTTCTTGTAGGAACTGATCATTTAAAGGAATTCGAATTGAATTTCCATCAACTGAAGTAAAAATGTATTCTTCATGCATACCTATATCTTCAACATAGTATTCAAAAACTACTTCTTCAATTTAAGACCATTGAAACGTTTTTTTCATCGAATAATTTATTTGAGACCACATGTTCTTTTCCTATATATGTATAACTTAAGATCGATATATAGAAAACAAAGAGTCCACCTGCAATAAAAATGGTGAATAGGCTATAAGTTAATTTGTTCTGTTTAATTAGCGGGATAATAAATCCGATAAATAATATAAAACATGCAGCCATTACTAATCTAAAGTTCATTCCATCTGGATAAAGTATGATTGCCAATCTATCAAATATAAATGTTTGAACATAGAACACAGGAAATATTGCCCCCAAAACAGGGATACTAATAAGAGTTAATATGGCGAACACTAATAAGATTAGACGAGGCGAGTAGTGAGTTCGCATTTAAATCCCCCTTTTAAAAATTTTATGATACTAACTATTTATACGGATATAGACAGTAAAAGTTTCAATTTTCTGAATTCATTGAGATAATTCCCTTTTTCTAACAAAATTCAAGAAAAGTGTTGCTCCAAAATATGGTTCTATAATTTAATAATGCACTGTTCTTATTCAAGAAAAGCGCCCCATTATGGCATAAAAATTTACAGCGTTAAGCTCAAAGATGTCTCCAAATACCATTTTGCGAATGGAATTGGACTATAATTGGGTTGGATAGAAATTACCAAATTGATTTTACTTTATTCAACATTCGAAAATTGATAATTAAAGTAAAAAATTGAGGGGGAGTTTTGTGAAATTATTTTTAGCAATTTTATTCGCTGGATTTTTAGGTATATTAGCTTTTCTAGGTCCATTAGGAATTTATATCTTATGTGCAATTATTATCGGTGTTATTTTTAGGTCATTTATTTTAATTAATGAAATTCATAAACAAGTAGTTCCAGCCAATAACAATGACAAAGTAAAACAAGCGGTCGAGAGGTATATAAAAGAAAGAGATCAATTGGATTAGAATTAATATTCCTAAACACTGCATTAGTAACTTTATTTAAGCAAGTTCAGTTATACTTTTCTAAACAGAGGTGGTTAAGTTGAAAAAATGGAAGTTTGTGATTATAGGGGTTATCGGAATTAGCATAATTGTATTTATGTACAAGCAACATCAAACAATTCTTGAATATCGACAGATTCCTTACTATTCTTTAGAATTATTGGCTTCTCCAATTGGAAAAGTAATCGAACTTCATGAGAACGATGATAATTATGAAGATGACGAACGAAAGGAAATGCTCGAGGATTTAAATGTTATGTTTTCTACGATTTCTAATCGAGCAGGTGTTGGACTCACAACGGAACAAAAGATATATGATAAGTATTACGATGAATACAATGATGCAAGAGCAGATTTTGCTGTTATTTTAGAAAAATATATGGCAGCAGAAACACCTGAACAGCATGAACAAGCATATAAAGCGCTAAAAGAAGTGTATGATGAATATCAACTATTTCTAGAGCAAGCAGAAGAGGATTTAATGCTACCTGACCCTACACTTCAGTAAATAAGGTTGGCATCAGATATATAGATACATGTTTAATTTAATTTATGGTAAAATAATACAAATTAATAATGAGGTATAACGTTTAAAGAAGGGGGAGGAGTAGATTAAAAAGAAAAAGGAAAAATTAAAAATATGGTCAATAATTTTAGTGATATTACTACTAATTACTGGATTAATTTTATTTTTTTTAGGACATTATAGTATAGCTTTTATATTACTTGGGATTTTTGCATTAATTATAACTGCTATTAGTAATTGGTTACAAACGGAAAATGAAGTTTACGCTCATGAAAAAAACTATAAGAATCATAATAAGTAAAGCTGATAAAAAGTTTATAATCAGCAATGAATTATAATTATACAAAATAAAATTAAATAACGTTTCCCAACAAAAGTATAGGGACACATTAAAAAGGCACGAACGTAGTTAAAACAACGTTCGTGCCTTTTTTATGAACATTAGGTTAGGTTATGCAATATTTTATACAGATAATGCAAACCCTGGATGGAACGGTGTATATACTTGCTGGGCTTGTCTTTAATTTGGATAAAAACTTGTATAGTATATTTCTTATCATTTTAAATCTGCATCTTTTCTGACACACCGCATGGAAAATGTTATTCAATCATATGGCCCTTTAACTGATGAAGGCGCCATTCCTTTTTCAAGAATTGTGCCCAATTGTTGAAGTAAAAAGAAAAACTTATTCTGTTGTTTTTTTCAAATCATCAGCAAATTTAGAGGATAGATAATTTAATACTTCCTTAATTTCACGATTTTTCTCTATTATTTCTTTGTTTTTAGCTATCGTTTCCTTTATTTTTAGATGGATTTCATTATCGTAAAGTTCAGGATGGTTATTTAGTCTTGTATCTAAGTGAGGTACTGATGTCTTACTCTTATCCATATCAAATTAATCCTCCTTTATCCTCTATTATACTGAGGGATATAAATCTTTTCTTTCCCTAAGAAGACTGTTAATTTTAGATTTGAAGTAAATAGGGTATTTGACTAATTAAAATAACAGTAGTTCGCGTACTAGCAGTTAGAGTTTCTCTGCCCTCGGACCATCGAAACACTCCACTTGGTAATTCCTTGCCCTACGTTAAATCCTTGAGACATTTCTAAAGAAATGACTACATGCAATTGTTAGATCATAATTTACTTTGCAAATCCTCTGAAAGCTTAAAGATCATAATGCGTTCTCCAGTTATTGTACTCAAATCACTATAAAAACTCACCACTTCTATACCTGTTATGGTTAGTATTGCTTCTTTTATTCCTTCTACACCCGATTCCACCAAGCTATTTCGCATTTTTTTGACAGATAATAGGCCCTCTTTATCTTGGCATACTGCATATTCAGCAGGTGTTAAGACACCACCTAACACAACAACTACCATATCTCGCAAGATATCTGACTTAACCGATACTGAACCGCGCCCAAGGTAACTTTTCTCCCAATGAGTTAACACTTTACTGATTTCGGCTTCAAGAGCACCTTTTGTTTTATCCATAATGACTTCTATCCCTTCCATTCCACAATTAATCGTTATACATTTATTTTATAGTCTTTGTTACCTCTAGTTTAACTATAAGCCAAAAGCATATTTCCTCCTAAATGGCACATATAAGTTTAGTTTCCTATATCATTTCTAACAAGTCTATAGCTTTCATTACTAAGAAAATAAAAAAACCGACAATCAAAAAATAATGGTCTCAAATATCAAACCATTTACTTTTAAAATTGTCGGTTTACTTTTAACTAACCTTATCTAGGTTCTTTAAAATGTCTACCTATTATTTATAATTGATGTTCTTTTTTCCCTTGTAGATTAATAATCAATGTCCAAAATATTGACTATCAAACTAAGGTAATGAACGGATAAAACTCTATTTATAATATATAATATATAGTTAACTCTCTGTCAAGGTTAAGATAATTAAATTTATATTCATAAACAAGAATAAGCCCTCAAGTGAAGGCCATTTATTTTATATAATTAAGATATAAAGAAAGTTAGAAGATAATATCTTAAAAGAGACCAAAATTCTACTTTTAAGGGGTCACTACCGAATTGCGCCCGAGTATTGACTAACGACTGACATTAGTTTTATGCGTTCCGGTAACGTTTTAGGGAGAATTAACATTTTTATTGAAATTGTATATTAATAAGTTGCAATAAAAAAAGGGGAAAAACTTTGAAAAAATTATTAGGTTTAATATTACTATTAATTGGCGCTAAAATAATGAGTATCTATGTTTACGAATTTCATCTTTTATGGCAAATTACAGTGAAATTTATCGGAGTATTTTTATTTATTCAAGGTGGTCTAATTCTTTTCAATAAAACAAAGTAAATTTTGATTCGTACCTATGAGTCAGCTTTAAAACATAAGATGCAAAAACCATTCCCAAATGCCGCTTTTGGTGCGTTTTTATATTATAATATTTTTTAGTATTAAATTAATGATTTTAGAAGGTGTTAAATTGAAATGATAGAACTACTAGGTGCATTTTTACTAACAATTTTAGGCTTTACTGTATGCATTGTGGGCATTTTATATATGAGAAAGAATCAAAAAAAAGAACCCTTATCGTTTTTAAAATATTATGTAATCCAAATTGTACTCATATTAATTAGCCTTTTATCTCTTGCTGTGTTTTGGGATGCACTAACAGTAATGCCTAAAATTTTAAAAGGAGAACACGAAATAGTAAAAGGTGCTTGTACAGTTGACTATTGGGAAAGTACAAAAGATTCTTATTTAGATATTCTATTTTCAGAAGATGTATTTTTTAGTGTTCCTCCAAAGAATTGGGATAAAGGCTCATTAAAAACTGCGTATTGTGAAGTTACCTATTATGAAGGTTCTGAATTTGGTATACATTACAAAATATACGATAAACAAGATGGTTCATTATTGCAGCAAAAATAGTGACTTAAGTAAATATCTAATGGCTTATGAGTGAATTTGCATAAAAATTTGTATAATATATTTCATATCGTTGTAAATCTGCCTCTTTTCTGACGCTGCCCCATGGAAAATGTTATTCAACAATCTGGCCCTATAACGGAAAAACGCGATCTTCTCATTGAAGAATCACACCAGTTTGTTGAAGTTTGGTTTTCTGTGTCCCAAAACTTTTATTTTGGAATGTAATGAAACATTTCTAAATAATAGAGCAGCGACAAGACTATTGTGAGAGATAATCTGATTTATTCTACTACAATAGCTGATATAATAGGGACTCCCATGGAACCTAGTCCCTTATATGTACCGTAAACTGTTATCTCAGCACCATATTTTGTGTCAGCTAATGCGTAATCATCAATTCCATACATACCTGGATTTTCACCTTCTGTTGTAAGTACAAATTCAAATTCGAGACTTTCTTCTGTAACTATTCTAGATACAATACCTTTAGAGAAAACCTTAGTACCTACTTCGACTTTATTTTCGTTAACATCAACAATATCTAATTCGATTGCTTCATTTTTTAATTCTGCCTGTGGTGATTCAACTTCAATTAGTTCTGTGGCTGGTTTTGCTTCTTCGCAAGCTGTAAGTAGTATTACTGATAATGCCCCTAAATATAATAACTTTTTCATATGTAAACCCTGCCTTTCTAATTCTATTTTAGGGTAATATTTTCTAGTTGTATACAAATGA
This sequence comes from Solibacillus sp. FSL W7-1472, assembly GCF_037969775.1. Classification (NCBI taxonomy): domain Bacteria; kingdom Bacillati; phylum Bacillota; class Bacilli; order Caryophanales; family Caryophanaceae; genus Solibacillus; species Solibacillus sp. FSL W7-1472. The sequence goes on along the minus strand of NZ_CP150208.1, from coordinate 3,135,884 downwards.
ACCGTTTTTTGTAACTGACTTTCTATACACTACTGCACTTGCGCCTTCTAAACAAATCAATGCGATATTTTCACTCCTATTTAAATGGCCTTATAATTGAATAAAGACTTTTCTTATTTAAGAAATTCGCCCTTTAGCTGAAAAAAGCACAAACCAGCTTCTATAAGCTGGTTTAGTTGAAGAGGGTTTTACCCCTGACGTAATATTTTCTGGAACATTTTTGGTTGATGTTTTTCAAAACCTTTTATTAGCCCTTCTCCAAAAATAGTTATGGTTTTTTCCCAAGGGTGTCCTAAATATCCCCATTCAAAATCCTTATGAATAAAGAAATAATAATCTCCATTTGGGAAGACTGGTACCTTCAATTCATCGAACTCATCTTTTTCAAATTCCAAACCTGGATTTATCCAATAACATTCATGCTGCCAATCCAAAGCATAAAGATAATCATCTCGTGATGTATTTTCTTTAAATACAAGTAGTGCTTTTTCTTCCAAGTCATCATAAGCTCCTAATTCATTAGAATGTTCAAAATAAATGGAAATATCGTAGGTGATGAAAGGAGTAGGTACTTCAAAAGAAGGGAAATTGGAGGTACTTGGTTTAAAGTTCAAAACTTCACACATTTTATTCCACACTTTTTCATACTCTGCTTCGGATAATTCAAGCCAATTTTCCAAATAAATACTCTCCTTAACATTCCTTTTTGTATGTCCATTATAACATTTCTTGTTAACCTTACTTGCTTACTATGTTATTCAACAATATGGCACTATAACGAAAAAACGCAATTTTCTTATTGAAGAATCGTGCCAATTTGACCCTATCAAAATAAATTTAAAAAATGTTGAAACTATTTCTCTTTTTTTCCGTCCGTACAGGGCATTACAAAATAAAGGGGATTTAACGATGAAGAAAATAGTTATGTTCATTAGTGTGCTTACACTGGCATGTAGCATGACTTTAGGTGTTGCAGCAAACACAAAGCACTGATGCAGGAAGTAAGTATTTGTCGATTGGAACGAATGCAACATATGAATACAAGAATCAAGAGGAATAGGTTATGAATACGATAAGAAAAGCAAATGTCGAGGACGCAGCGACACTGACAGATATAGCTTTTAAAGCAAAAGGCTATTGGGGTTATTCAGATGATTTTATGAATGCATGGAAAGATGCTTTAATAATTACAGTAGAAGATATTCAGTCAAAAGTTATTTATCTGCTTGAAGAAGATAAGGCTATTAAAGGGTTCTATTGTTTGTGCATAGAAACGCAAGAATTAGAAAGCTTATTTGTAGCCCCTACATACATTGGACAAGGCTTAGGGAAAGTTTTATGGGGAAATATTTTACTGAAGGCAACAGAAAATGGATTAAGTAGCTTCCATTTTAATAGTGATCCAAACGCGTATGAATTTTATTTGAAAATGGGTGCAAAAAGAATAATTTATGTTGAATCAACAGTTATTCCAGGGAGAATATATCCTCTTATGGAATATACGCTTACACATCTTCAAACAAAATAATGTTTCCAAATCAAAGTATGGGGACACATTAAAAAGGCACGAACGTTGTTAAAACAACGTTTCGCGCCTATTTGTATGAACAATGGTTATGTAGCATTTTTTACAGTTGACGAAAACCGTTATGGAACGGTAATTTATACTTGCTAGGCTTGTTCTTTAATTTGCATATAAACTTGTATAGTATATTTCTTATCGTTTAAAATCTGCATCTTTTCTGACTCTACCCCATGGAAAATGGTATTCAATAATAGCGCCCGATTGTGGAATAAGAGGTAGTCATATTCATGTGGTATACTACCTTACATAAAAAAGAAGTACCAAATACGATTTTGAGTACGGGAATAGACTGTAATTAACAACATCTTTTGTTTTAATTGTCTAGACTAGAGTATTGCTATAACATTTTTAAATTGAATAATAAATAATCCATTAAAAAGGAGGTTAAGAACATTCTTACAAATAAATATATACGTCCTCTTGTATTTCCAAGTCTTTTGTTTATAAGTATGACTATTTTAAATATTTATCAAGATAACGGGATTCAGTGGGGGGATAATCTTTTTCTCTTTCTTTTCACATTAGTTTTCTACAACTTAATTTTATTTTTGCTTAAACGGTTTAAAGAAACACCCCCTTCAAAATAACTTTTTATTTGTTGAATTATTCGAGTAATACAAATACATACAAAATAAAGCTCCCAAATGACTCATTGGGAATGTTAAACTTCAACTATCGTAAGCAAGGAGGGTGGGTGTATATGGAGAATTTCGAAAGTCTTTTGCCAAGACATAAATTTGATAATGATAGTGTAGCAATGATTAAAAAAATGGATAGAGATAAAATATTGCCTTTATTGCCTAATCTCCTTGAATGGATTCAAGATATGAATTGGCCAGTGGCACCAAGCGTGTTAGAACTACTTTTAACTTTTCCAGAAGAAATTGTTCCATATGTGCAAGATGTTTTATCTTCTGATGATGATAACTGGAAGTGGTTCATTTTACATTATTTAGTTATAGAATTGCCGAGAGAGTCGAGAGTTCAGTTTAGAGAGTATTTAACAAGAGTATCTGAAACACCTACAGGTAATGAACTCGCAGAAGAACTTGATGAAATAGCAAAAAAGATTTTGGAAACAATCTAAAACATCCCTTCTTACTTCACTAACGATGTACTTTAGTACAACAAGAATTTATAACGTATACATATATAAACCTAATAACGTTCCCAAATCAAAGTTTGGGAATACACTAAAATGCGAGAAACGTTGACTTAATAGCGTTTCTCGCTTTTCTTATGGAACATTGTTTTTACGTGATTTTATGCAAGGCAATGAAACGTTGCTAAAGCGGCTTTTATACTTGCTGGGGGCATGATCTTTAAATTGCCTAAAAACTTGTATAGCCATTCTTTTATCGGTATAAATCTGTATCTTCTCTAAGACTCCCCCACGAAAAATTGTTGCTCCACAATATGGCCCTATAACGGAAAACGCGATCTTCTTATTGAAGAATCTCGCCCGTTAGTTGAACAAAACAAAGTCTGTGTTGACCTAAATCCACCCAATATTAACAGTATCATCATGAAAGAATTCTATAACATATTTCTGCGTAGGACAATAAAGATATAAATCATTTCCTAACCAGACAATATCTTCAATATTACTTAATAATTCTTCTGTCAATTTAGTTTTTACACATGGATGATTATCGTATCCCCAAAAGATATATATAGGAATTGAAGTATCAAATCCTTTAGAAATTAGAAGGGAAGGAATGCTTTTAATTCCTTGGTCATTTAATTCAACTCGGTTAACAATAGCATTTTTCCAGTCAATGCTGTTCCAAAAAGCAATCGGGAAATTTTCAGAGAAATCTTCTACAATTGAATTAGTGGTATTAGAATCTAGAATTTCAAATAATTCCATTTCGCCGAACACCTCTTGAAGCAGAATCTTTACTTCATTCTCTTTTTGGATCGCTTGTTGAATTATTTCTTTTTGTTTACGTTCCTCTACAATTTCATTTAATCTCTTCTTTCTTTCTTCTTTGTTCACTCTAATTTTCAACTCCTTCCCTATATATTATTTATCAACTAAACTGTCCTGATTTTTTAAGGATATTCTTTTATAATCTCAATTAAATACTAACATAAATATTCAATTTTCTTATTGAGTGTTATTCAACAATCTGGCCCTTTAGCTGAAGAAAACTCAATTCCTATTCAAGAAGCACGTCCGATTGTGGAATAAGGGATCGTCATATTTGTGTGGTTTCCTACCTTTATACAAAGAAGTTCACAAATACGATTTTGGGTACGGGGGACTTTATTTCTTTCATCGATTAGTTTCAAAAATGAAAATGGATTATAATTCAAATAAATCTTATTTGGAGTTAGAAAATGAAAAATAAAAAAACAAAGAAAGAAAGACAGGACAACTTTTTTAAAGAGTTATTAGGGCAGCTTACCAGTTCAATATTATTTGAAGTGGCTTGGAACATTTTAATGTTTATTCCTAGAATGATTATTCGTTTAATAAAGCACATTTTATGATTGAGTTAGGGACTTTAAGCTTATAAACTGTTATAAACATTCCCTAAACACCCCTTTAGGAGGATTTTGGCTATAATGTGAAGTATTACACCTAACGGACAGTTTAGAAGAAGAACAAGTTTATTTGAAGCGGTCTTATTAATAATTTCATCTATACAGTAAAGGGGGGGGAATTTGAAAATTAAACATTTTAGTATTCTTCTTGTCCTATCGCTATTGCTTTCTGCTTGTAATACTGGAATTGAGCCAAGTGAGCATCTAGGAGAAATATATAGTGTTGCATTGGACTCTATAATGGAACAGGATGAAGCATTAAGTAGTGATATGGAATATATAGCTATCGATATGAGTAATTTCGAGGACGCGGCTGAAAGGGATAAAGAAGAAATTTTAAGCTACTTTAAGGAAAAGTATAAAGTTGAAGTAATGGACGCTACTCTTGAACAGCTGAAAGAAAAGGGATTATACAATTCAGATACGATGGGTTTGGATGGCGTACTTCTTAGAATAGAAAAAGTTGATTTTAAGTTCAACAATGAAATCTTTTTTGAGGGTTCCAAGTATCGTTCAGGTTTAGGGGCAGTTGGAGTAGAAGTAAAAGTTCATTATAAAGATAATAAATGGGAACCCAAAGAAGTGAAAATGACTTGGATTAGTTAATTATATGAGAAATAAAGTTCTTAAACACCGCTTAGATAACTTTTCTTTCGAAATTAATCTATGTTAATATTAGTTTTAAAATTTTTCTATTAAGGAGCATTTTGTGGAGTCTTTAACTTTATTAATTTACGGAATAAATATCCCACCTCATAAGCATTTACACAAATTAGCAAACAAATTTATTAATCGATTTATGAAAGTAAGACAAACAATAGATTTTACTGACGAGCATTATTACGAGGTTATAGTGGAAGAGCAATCTCTTATTTCGGCTCAAAGAAACTATATAACTGCTCCAATTATTCCCGTTCATAAAAACTACTTACAAAACCTTTTAAAAGTTTATAGCAATTTAAATGCTACAGTGACTTTATGTACGGAAGAACACGAACATCCATTAGTTTGTTTTAATGATATTGAGTATGAAGGATATTGCTACTATGAATTAAACTCTGATAAAAAAATCTTATTTTTTGGAGTACTTGATACTAAACACGTTATTTCACTTCCTAAACAATCTAATCCAGAGAAACTGATGTTAGAATATATAAAAACTCATTTCGAAACATTACATAACTAATACATCTCAATACAAAGTAGTACGTTCTCAAAGAAAGTTTGGGAAACCCAAAAAATCCACAATCGCTTTTAAATCAGTGTTTGTGGATTTTTTGGTGGAACTTTGCTTATGCGTTTTTTTATGTAAGTCGCATAAAACATTGATATTTAGTAGTAGGAATTTGTTAATCTCTTCTATGAAAGTCCGTAACGTTCTAAAAGTTCTTCATAGATGCTCCTAAATACGATTTTGGGATCAGGTTTGAAAGGTTACAGAAAGACGGAATATAATTTGTTATAATTTAAAATAAATACAAAATAAGGGGGGAGTAGATATGGAGACATTAGTTCCTTTATCATTAATAGGTATTCCACTTTTCTCGATAATCCTTTGCATCAGCATTATTAAGTTGCTAAAAATTATAATCCATACTCCAGAACAATCTGTGAAAAAACTTACTTTTTTAATTAGTATCAGCGTTGCGTACATATTATTTTCATTTTTGTGTATATTAATCGCCATTGCCGATTCAATTGTGTGGGCATCTCAATAAACGTCCCTAAATGCCGCTTTGGGAACTATCTGTACATAAGCATCAGTTTATTAAAAAAAGGAAATGTACATTTTGAATAGAATAGATAGGAAAGTAGTTATTTCTATTAGCAATATAAATCAATTATTCAACGTTGAATGGAGGAAGAATAATGGAATCTAGTATAATTCAAAGAATTGGCCAAATAGCAGTCCCAATAAAAAATGTGGAAAGAGCAATTGAATTTTATAAAGAAGTACTTGAGTTACCACTTCTTTTCAATACAGAAAATATGGCGTTTTTTGATTGTAACGGGCAACGACTTCTTCTTTCACTACCTGAAAAAGATGAATTTGCAAATTCAAGTTCAGTTATCTATTTTCAGGTAGAAGATATAAAAAAGTCAGTTGAAAAATTGATTGAAAAGGGGGTTTCCTTTATCGACCAACCTCATGTTGTTGCAAAAATGGGAAATACAGAAACATGGATGACATTCTTTAAAGATACTGAGGGAAATACACATGCTTTAATGTGTGAAGTACAAATTTAATTCGTAATAAATTCGGAGCCAATTTGCAGGATTAGATGTTAACCTGTTTTCTAAATGATATTTACAAATTATAACATTTCAACCTTTTCAAAAATCTCTTTATAAAGAACCTCTAACTCTTTTTTATCGTTTAAATAGAAATACCAAGCATCCTCTCTGTTAGCATTTATATCGGAAAGATATATTGTCGTATGAGAACCGTTTTTTAAAGATTCCCATCGAGCTGATTCGTATGTAAGCCCACCATTTGTAAATGGAAGATTCCTCTTTTCAGAATCAAAAAAGATAAAGGGGATTTTCGTGCTAGTATACACTTCGACAAAGCGATCATTTGAAGCTTCTTCAAACATCAATGGTGTAATCATAATTGCATCATAATTTGTTGAAATCTGTACTGTATCTTCGCTAAGTTCTTTTAATGAAATTGATTCAAAATGAATTTTTTCATTATTTAGTTCTGGCAGATCCCCAATTACAGCGATTTTTAAAGGTTCCCCATTATATTTAACTTCCTCTTTTGAACATGCGCTTAGATTTAGTATGAACAGAATAGATATAATACTTAAAATCATATGTAATTTCATCATAACGCCCCCAATAATTTATGTAATAATATTACCATTTAAGGGTGATTTTATGTAGTTGCTATTTGAATCGAGTTTGGGAAGGTGATTATTATTTAATAATGAAAGATAAACGCCTTTGATATATTACCGAATGAGGTATTGCGGAGAGGTTACTTCAACTAACGGACAGTTTACCGAAATGAGAGGAAGGAGATGACAAATGAAAAAGGGGATTGTTGTATTCATTTTACTATTTATTATTGGGATCCCTATTTATATCATCTATGATTTTATCGAGGTGGAGTTAGATGAATTACCGAAAGGAGAACTTTTATCCGAGCATTCATCTCCAAATCATGATTACATAGCTAAAGCGTATTTGATTGATGAGGGGGGAGCAACGGTAAGAGCTGCGATAAGAGTAGAAATTGATTTTGGAAATGACTTAAAAACGATTTATTGGAATTATGATGAAAGTACAGTAAATATTAAATGGTTGGATCACGAAACAATCGAAATAAATAACCATAAATTAAACATCTTTAACGATAATTATCATTGGAAAAAAGACCCTGACTGGGAAGCAAACAGGGGTAAGTATTAGAAATTTGTTTAAGTAAAGAAGGCTTTTGTGTAACCAACCTTATTGAAATGTCTCCAACACCGCTTACGGAACTTTTATATGTATCCAATCTTTTCTAAAATCTTTTGGGTAGTATAATTTAATTCTGGTAAAGAATCTAATGGGAAGTAAGCCAGCTCCAACCTTTCTTCGTCTTTTTTTATATTTCCGGTTACCTTGCTAGCCTTAAAGATTACAGTGGCATTGTAAATCTCATCCCCATGAGGAAATTTATAATAAAACTCCTTACCAGAAGCTACTCCTAAAATTTCTAAATGATTGGTAATAAGCCCTGTTTCTTCATACAATTCTTTTTTAGCTGTCTCTTCAAAACTATCGCCCAACTCCATCCCGCCCCCGGGAATTCCCCAATCTTTTGTGTCTGAACGTAATTGTAGTAGTAATTCATTCTCCTTACTCATCACAATGATTGCTGATCCAGGAGCTATAATTGGCCTTGTTCCAATCATACTTCTAAGTGATTTAATATAGTTCATCATTTTCTCCTTTTGAATAGAATCTACTCTTCCTTCTATTTAAAATCTCATTAGTTCATTATCTTATACGACTTATTGGTCCTATACGAATATAGATACATTTCTTGATAAAGATATGCGCACAATTGTTGGAGATTTTTTTAAGATGATAATAGTTGTTCAATAACTTCTTGATCTTCAGGGTATGTATAAATTAACTTTGAAATTTCATTACTATTCATCCATGAAATTTCTTCGATTTCTTCGTCTGGATCTTTATATTGAATATCACCACCAGTAATTTCACATAAAAAATATTGTGTTGTTACCTTATATTCTTTGATAATTGTCTTTTTTGTATGTAACGCTTTAACAATCTTAACTTCATAACCAGTTTCTTCTGCAACTTCGCGTATGCAGGCTTCCTCTACAGTTTCGCCATCTTCTACTCCCCCTGAAGGTATGCTCCAACTATTAGAATCTATTGTACGTATCATTAATACACAATTGTCTTTAATTATAATAGCTGAGGCACCATTCCAAAGCTTGTATTGCATAATCTTAACCTCCTATATTTTGTTATTTATTATTAATTATAACATTATTTTTTTACAAACATCGTTAAACGATAAATTAGAAAAGTACTCAATAATATGATATTAAATATGAATAGACGCAATTCTTTTTCAAGAATCACACCCGATTTGCTGGATAAGGTAGCTAGTTTTATACACTGACCATGTTAAGCAAATAGAGTACCCCCAAAAAAAGATTTTGGAATCAGATGTATTATGAAAAGGTACCAAACGATTCTTTGGTAATGATTTAAATGTTATAATATTTACTTAAAATTCCAAATTGGAGGGTATGTATGAAAAGTTTTGGGAAGCGTAATTATGATTTGAATTATTGGAAAAGAACTGGAGCGTATGCTGTTATTCAAAATGACCATCGACAATTTTTATGTGTAGAAGATATCGACGGAAATTTATTTTTAGTTGGGGGAGGCGTAGAAGAAAAAGAAACTCCTGAACTTGCATTATTAAGAGAAAGTATTGAAGAAACAGGTCATGAAATCCAAATCGTTGAAGTTATAGGTAAAGCGGAAAGACATTGGGTTTCAGAAAAATATCCCAAAGATTCTCAACATAATATTGGAATACTTTACGTTTGTGAACTACTAGAAAAGGTAGCTGAACCGATTGAAAAAGAAACAATGCGATGGGTCGAATTCAATTATTTAGAAGAGCATCTTTTTCATGAACATCATTTATACTTAATAAAACAGTATTTAAATATTGCCTAATTTGTATAAAACTTTATACATAAAACATTCCCCAATGCCACTTATATCACATTTTAATACGATCATATTCCCGGTGATAGGAACCAAAACTCCTTATTCGATTGAATAAGGGGTTTATTAACACCTAAAAATAAAAACTTCTAAGCTTTTATTACTTGTTTTCGAATACCGTTATTTCTTTAGCTATGAATGTTAGCCTTTCAGAAACAGCGCTTAATTTTATTGGCTCTTCCATATATACTGAAATCTCATTATTTTCAGCTAAATCCTCGAATGTTAATGCATCGCCAGCTTGAGTTTTAATCATCGTTTCGTCGGTTATTTTAATAGCACAAGAATAACCGATATCATCTTTGCTCTTATCTAATTTTCTAACTAAATCTGAACATTCAATATTGATGTGATCTGCTTCAATAGATTTTATTTCACCGTAAATAGAATGTGTTTCATTTGAACAAGCAGTTAACAAAATTAGACTTAATATTAAAATGAATTGCTTCATACCTAAGCACCTCCATATATTTAATACTTCGGATACGTATTGTTATTATCCTTCATTCTGATTGCTGTTTTCGAAAATGCTACATGATGTATTTAGTACGGGGAACGATAGGGAAGATAATAAGAAATGAAAAAAACAGTGGGAAGCCTCTCTCACTGTTTTTCAATCATAACTTAACCAATATAAAACATTGGTCATCGTTATTATAATTACTATAGATCGTTTCCTTGTTTTCGAGTGCGCTCTGTATGATCTCTTTTGTCTGTGCTAATGGACTGGAGATGGATTCGTTCAATAAATGATTTAAAGTGTTTAACTCAAATGCTTCCGAAACCCCATCAGTATACAAAAGAATTCTTGTCCCGCGTTCATAGTGCAATGTTCTCGATTTAAAAAGTATATTTTCAAATGTTCCTAATGGCGGATTGGTTGCACCTAGCTCATGCTGTGCACCATTTTCTTCCTGAAGGATGGCAGGAGGGTGGCCTCCATTAATATATTCAATCGTCTGTGTGCTGATATCGATATTTAAATAGATTGCTGTACAGTAATGCCATGCATCCTGGTTGTTTTGAAATAAATCGTGCAAGTATTGGTCCAGCTCCTGCAATACGCTTTCAGGCGCTGCTTCCCGTGATATTAACTTCTGGAACATCGATTGAAGCGACATCGTAATTAAGGCCGATGAAATCCCATGCCCCATAACATCCAATAAAATAATCGCGTATTTTTGTGGCGTTACTTGATAAAATCCAAAAATATCGCCTGATAATGCTTTGGAAGCACGGTAATAAGACAGAATCTCAATATTGTCATTAGTAATATCTTTCGTTAATGCGGTTTCCTGAATTTTTTTGGCAATCTGTAAATCGCGTTCAGTTTCGCGCATGATTTTCGTGTTGATTAGATTAGCCTGCAGGAGATCCTGTTGCTTTCTTTCCAATTCTAAAAGAGCCAGTTCTTTTTCTAAGTAAGCATCTTCGGTCATCTTTCTGGCGTTGATGAGTGCGTCTTCCAATGCGCTGCGATTACGGATCGGAAAGATGACACAGGTTAACTGATGATTATCGTGGAAAGATGCATTTAATAATATAGGAATTTCCTCTTTCATTACGGTATGTAATGTCAGAAACATTTCCTCTACAGTATGCTTCACTTTAATCAATGGGACTAAATAAAGCTGACAAAAAATCTGAGAGGAAGGAGATAATAGCATATTAAAATGATTTCCCATAAAGTGCTCAGATGATGGATAGTCCAGCCAATTTAGCAACGTCTTATTTATCATAATAATTTCACCCTCTGAAGATAAAGTGATGAAACCGCACGGAGCGTTTTCTATAAGTTCATTCATTTAAATTTCCCACGCCCTCACCGATAAGGGGCATAGAATGCTCCAATAAGTAATTTTTAATCAAAAAAATTGTTTCCTCTGGGTCGCTCATATTTGGACAGTGACCGATTGCATTCATATAGGCAATCGTACTGTTTGGCATATTCGCATGTAAGTACTCGCCAACTACCCTTGGCGCAATGACGTCTTCCGAACATTGTAAAATAAGGGAAGGCAGCGTAGCTTTCGTAATATCTTTACGATTATCAGTAAAAAAACAAGCTTTTGCAAAAGTATTGGCAAATAAAGGATCGGTTGAACAGAAGCGATCTTCCAAATCTTTTGCCACATCTGCATTTGCTGTATTGTTCAATAATGTAATCGAGAAAGCATTGGCCCAACCGATATAATTTTTTTCCATCAAGTCCATTAAGCTGAGCAAGTCTTTCATTTCAAAACCCCCGTAATACTCAGGGGGATCATTTATATAACTTGGTGATGGAGCGATCATGATCAGTTGTGAGAAATACTCCGGTTTCGATAACGAAGCCAATAAACCGATCATGCTGCTTACCGAGTGGCCGACAAAAACAGCTTCCTTTAAATCGAGCGTCTCACAAATATCTAATAGATCCTGCACATAACCGGACAGTTCACCATATTTAATAAGGTCAAAAGCGGTAATATCTGAATTTCCAAACCCGACATAATCAAATAAAATCACTTGATAATCTTCTTCAAAAGCAGGAAAAACATCATTCCATACCGTTTGGTCGCAACCAAATCCCGCAGCGAATATTAAAGGTTTTTTACCGTTACCTCGAATATGTACGTTATTACGTTTAAACGTATTTTGAATCATGAAATAGCCCTCCCTTCAAATGGTCACTTATAACATTTTGATTTATATATGTTTAAACATTTTTAAGCATCATGTTAACTTCCTATTTAACAATCATTCTGTATGAAATTAGGATATAAGTAAAGGAATATGACTATTTTATAGTAGTAATCTATGAATTTATATTTTGAGTACTTCATTTGAAAATAGAAGTAGTGAGAGAAATTTAACGAAAAATAAACAATGTGTTCAATTTTGTGCATTGCTTCATCCACCCATTCGTCTTACAATTTAATCATAGAAATGAACAATGTGTTCAATTTTGAGGAGGAAGCAAACAATGAGTAAATTATCAAAACTATTAATGGCAATTGCTAGTATTATATTAATCGGATTTTTGGGGAAAGCACTTATTTTAGATGAAGCGGTGAAAGGATATTTAGTGACATTCTTTTTTGTTGGATCAGGGTTGGCGTTATTACGTTTATTTATTAATACGATGATTGGTAAAATGAAAGGGAAGCATATTGTTGTGAAAATCGGATTCTTCGCTGTACTTTTAGGTCTTGGTATACCGTTCCAAAGCTGGTTCCGTACTGAAGTCATTTTCTCCATGAGTAAAGCGTTTATTGTTCCTAGTATTTCAGTGATGGTCGCTAGTGTTGTGTTGATGACAATTGTATATGGCATCATTGGCAAACGTATTCAAGCAGCGCGTGTTGAAAAACTGCAATTAAATTAACGCCCATAAAGCCCGGTGTAAATTCGAGTCGTTAAAGGACAGGAAGAACTTTCCGTGTCTTGGTACGAAAGCCCCTAATTCTACAATTATTATATCAATAAAATATCCATTTATTTTTTATAATGTGCTACATTATAAGGAAAAAGTGTTAATTAAGAGAGGGTAAACCAATAATGGGTTCGCAATTGACCATGTATATTACGCTTGTTTGTACGTCAGGCGTATTGAATTTGTACTTATGTCTCTATGCCTTTAGCAAACGTCATAAATATACGAATATCGCAAATTATTTTATTTTCTATACAGCTGCCATTAGCATTTACTGTTTTGCTTCGGCTATGACTTTAATATCAACGACGCTTGAACAAATCAGTTTCTGGAACACCATTCTCTACATCGGGATGCCCACGTCAGCAACATTAGGCTTATTGTATGTCATGAGCTATTTAGGATTTAAGCTGTCGTTTAGAAGAAGCATGCTCATACTTCTTATTCCGTTTATTACAATTATTATGGTAGCGACAAATCACTGGCATCATCTTCATTATCGCGTATTTGAGTTGGACCCGAATTTAGGAACACCTTTCGTTTACCAGGAAATCGGCATGTGGTATATGGTGCACGGTGTCTACACATTTGCCAGCATGTTTGTCGCTTTTTTACTGTTGCTCTCTCATTGGAAGGAAACGGCGAAGGCATACCGTCCACAATTGATCGCGTTAATGTTTGGTCAGCTAGTTCCAATCTTGACAGCATTTCTTTATTTGAACGGACTCACACCGGCAGGAGTAGATCCGGTACCGATGATTTTATGGCTTTCTTCATTATTATATTTATGGGCGATTAACTCATCTCGGCTGTTTCGGATTATGCCGATTGCGAAAGATACCATCTATAATAGTATCAATGATGGTGCCATCGTACTGGATGAATCATACCGTCTCATCGAGTTCAATCAAGCATCGAAAGCGATGATGCCGAATTTGGACAAATCAATGTTCGGCAATAACTTTGTGAAGTTTTGGAAGGAACAGACTGGGGTGGCCCTGCCATTCAAATTAGTTGCCGATGGAATCGCCACCCAAGAAATAAAGTTATGTTCTGAAGGGGCGGAACGGATTTATCAAGTCAGGATTACTTCATTAAATCAAGCAAGAAATAGAAAAGGGTTGTTGTTAGTTTTTACGGATATTACGGAGATCAAAAGGCTGCAGGAAAAATTGGAGCAGCAGGCTTATTATGATGAGCTCACAAAGATTTATAACCGGCGCGCATTTTTACAGCAATGTGAGCAGGATTTTGAGACAGCTAGAGAAACAGGTTTGCCATTTACGGTCCTCTTGATGGATATCGATTATTTTAAACGAGTGAATGATACGTATGGGCATCATGTTGGGGACCAACTGCTCGTACATGTCGTGAAGGTTTGCCAAACACAATTGCAGGAAGGGCATTTCTTTGCTCGTTATGGCGGGGAAGAATTCGTCATTGCACTGAAGGGATATAAAGAAGCTGAGGGTATAACATTAGCCGACCGACTTCGGGGTGCCGTTGAGAAGGCACCACTCATGACGGAAGCGGGTAAACTTTCGGCTACGTTAAGTATCGGTGTCGCGGAAGTGAAAGACTGGACAGAAGAGACACTGTATCAGCTATTGCATAAAGCAGATACCGCTTTATATGCAGCGAAGGAAGAAGGACGCAACCTCGTGAAAGTGTATGGAACGAGTAAGGAAATACTTAATTGATTTGAGTGAAACCGGCATGGAGAAATTCATGCCGGTTTTTTTATTTGTTGAAGGGCGCGGCGAATTTTATGAGCTGGTTTCCATACTACCTAGTGTTAGGAGAATATGTTAGCATAGTAAAATAATAACTAAATAAGGAGCGGTTATGGCACAAAAGAATTCAAAGGCGATTTCTATATGTATTAGCTTAATCATAGCTCAAATTATGTGTGCAGGTTTTTTGTTAAAAAATATCCAGCTTATTATTAATCCAACGTCAATCGTTGCTAAGTGGTTAGCGGGGATTTCTTTTATCCTGTTTTCGTTTTTGTTTATCGTCTCGTTATGGGCGACAATCAAACATTTTAAAAGAGAAGACGCGTTGGATCATCATACATAAACAATTTAAAGCAGGGGGATTGTGATGATTGGATATATTCTAACAGGGTTTTTGTTAATCTTTGCGATTAGGAAATTTTATAAATATAGGGCGACTTTTAAACAGCTGTCGAAAAAAGAATGGCTACAATTTGGCGCCGGTTTTTTATTGGCATGGGCTGGAGCTGTTTTCATCATTATAGGTGGTTCCAGCATAACAGATATGGTTGAAATCACATGGTTAAAAAACCTTTTGGAAATTGGAGTGATTTTGATTGGCTTGGCTTTGGCAGGAATCATTATGAATAAAATCTTGCCTAATAAAATAAAGGAATTTTATTCGGGAGATTAGTGAAACGGGGAAAATTAAAATGGATGAAATGATTGGATATGCAGTAGTTGGAATCATTATTGCATGTTTAATTTATGCTTTAATTAAACAAATTAAAGAGACAAAGCATAGCGGAAATTGCATTGGCAGCCCCCTGTATCGAAAACAATTGGCAAGAAAAAATAAAGTGATGACAATTGCGTTATTTGGAATTCTAGTATTTTACACATTAAATATTGTGAGCACTTTAAATATCGCTTCAACGATTCCAGTTTCAAACAACTTTACTGGCCTCGGGACTTTGGTGAGTTTTTTGGTTTACCTTTATGCAAGGATATTAATGAAACCAAAGCAGGTTGATCATAGTAGAAATTTATATAATTAAGCTTTTAAGAAGTAGGAGAGTGCTGCGATGAGAAAACGCTTTTCCAATTTAGATCAAAATGATCCGCTCGGGACATTTAAAGATGTGCTGAAGTGGCAGCGGTCAAAGCAAAAGAAAGTCGTCGATTATGAAGTACCGCAGTGTGAAGAAAAGCAGATTGCGTTTCTAAAAAATAACCGTACGGAGCAGTCTGTTACGTGGATTGGGCACTCAACCTTTTTAGTCCAAAAAGAAGGGCTCAATATCTTAACAGACCCGGTTTGGGCATATTGGATGGGTGTGGCGAAACGGTTAACCGAGCCGGGATTACGGTTAGATGAGCTCCCAGAAATTGATATCGTACTTATATCGCACGCACATTATGATCACCTGAACATACCGACGCTAAAAAAGCTGAAAAAACGAAATCCCAATCTCCTATTGATCATTCCAGAAGGGCTCGGTTATTTAATGAAGCGTCACAAGCTGCACCATTTTATCGAACTTTCATGGTACGAAAAGCATGAGGCAGGACCGCTTGAAATTCATTTCGTTCCCGCTCAGCATTGGACAAGACGCATGCTTTGGGATACGAATACATCGCATTGGGGCGGATTTGTACTGCAAACGGCGTCAGATGCGCAAAGCATTTATTACGCTGGAGACAGCGGGTATTTTCCGGGATTCAAAGATATTGGCGAACGCTTCCACATATATACAGCGCTAATGCCAATCGGTGCATATGATCCGGAATGGTTTATGCATGCATCCCACGTGACACCGGAAGAAGCAATCCAGGCGTTTTGTGATGTCGGAGCAAAAGTATTCATCCCGATGCATTACGGTGCGTATATGCTGGCAGATGATACACCGAAAGAAGCGATAGACCGGCTGCATTTTCATTGGCAGCATGCGAATTTAGAAAATGAACAATTAAAATCGTTAGCGATCGGGGAGACCTTTCGAATGTAATTGGTGGTTTGTTAAATGCTTTGAAAGATTATCATCAGCGCAGAACAGCAGAATTCAAATTTGTGATTTTCATATTCGGAAAAAGGATTATTGCCGTGTTTTGTATGTTGAGGCAGGCAAAACGAAATTGAAAAGGAAGAAATGGCCCTCAATGAAAAGATTGATCCAGCATTTCCAGAAGGAGATGGCACGACAAAATTCACCCTCTAAACTATCTTTACTTGTTAAAGTTAAAAAACCTTGCCTTAACAAAATAATTAAGGCAAGGTTTTTATGGAATCTCTTATTTCTTATGACACTTTTTATTTACTAATAATATAAAACATTTACTTTATTACACTTGATACATTTTTCATGATATTGATTTCCTTTAAAATGATGATCACAATTTTGCTGGATTTCTTTTAAACTTTTCTCCAAAACAGCAAGGTGAGTTTTGAGCTGATTAATTTCCTCTTCAATTTTTCCGACCTTCATCCTAATGCCCCCTTAAGAAAGTTACTGATATATGTTACCACCAGATTGCTTAAACTGTTCAGCTTTTTCCTTCATACCTATTTCAATAGCTTCCTTCGTATCAAGTTCTTTTTCTTTTGCAAAATTACGAATATCTTGAGAGATTCTCATACTGCAAAATTTAGGTCCACACATAGAACAGAAATGTGCTGTTTTTGCACCTTCAGCAGGTAAAGTTTCATCATGATATTCGATTGCACGTTCAGGATCTAAAGATAAATTAAACTGATCTCTCCAACGGAATTCAAAACGAGCTTTTGATAAGGCATCATCTCTTTTATGTGCTCCTGGATGCCCTTTTGCCAAATCAGCAGCATGTGCAGCAATTTTATAAGTGACAACCCCTACACGAACATCATCTCTATTCGGTAAACCTAAATGTTCTTTTGGCGTTACATAACAAAGCATCGCTGTCCCATACCAACCAATCATTGCAGCTCCAATAGCAGATGTAATGTGATCATAGCCAGGAGCTATATCAGTTGTAAGAGGGCCTAAAGTATAGAAAGGAGCTTCCTTACAAACTTCCAGTTGTTTGTCCATGTTTTCTTTTATAAGGTGCATTGGCACGTGTCCCGGTCCTTCAACCATAACCTGTACATCATGCTCCCAAGCAATTTTTGTTAGTTCTCCAAGAGTTTCTAATTCCGCAAATTGAGCTTCATCATTGGCATCTGCAATGGAACCAGGACGTAAGCCATCCCCTAAAGAGAAGGAAACATCATAAGTTTTCATGATTTCACAGATTTCTTCAAAGTGAGTATATAAAAAATTTTCTTTATGGTGGTGAAGACACCATTGTGCCATAATAGATCCACCTCGGGATACAATACCTGTTAAACGTTTTGCTGTTAACGGAACATACCGTAAAAGAACACCTGCATGAATGGTGAAGTAATCCACCCCTTGTTCGGCTTGTTCAATCAATGTATCACGGTAAACCTCCCATGTTAGGTCTTCAGCAACACCATTTACTTTTTCTAGTGCTTGATAAATAGGTACGGTACCGACAGGAACAGCCGAATTTCGAATAATCCATTCCCGTGTTGTGTGAATGTTTTTACCTGTTGATAGGTCCATAATATTATCAGCACCCCAACGTGTTGCCCATGTCATTTTTTCAACCTCTTCTTCGATGGAAGATGAAACAGCAGAATTGCCAATATTCGCGTTAATTTTTACATGAAAGTTACGACCTATTATCATGGGCTCTGATTCTGGATGGTTGATATTAGAAGGAATAATCGCTCGACCCTTTGCAACTTCATCCCGTACGAATTCAGGTTTCATATTTTCTCTAATTGCGATAAATTCCATTTCAGGCGTGATAATTCCTTTTCGTGCATAATGAAGTTGTGTAATATTTTTCCCTTTTTTAGCCCGTAACGGTTTCCGCTTTAAACCAGGAAACACGTTATGATTAGTACGAGGATCGTTTTTATCTTTATAACCATTATCCTCAGGCTTGATTTCACGACCATCATATTCCTCCACATCGCCACGTTCTTGAATCCATGTACTGCGAAGGGCAGGGAGACCTTTTGTAATATCGACAGAATAATCAGGGTCTGTATAAGGTCCGCTGGTGTCATACACACGTACTGGAGGATTTTCCTCTTCTCCAAACGTACCAGTTGTCGGGCTTAACTCGATTTCACGCATTGGAACCTTAATGTCAGGTCTAGAGCCTGTTACATATACTTTATTGCTACCTGAAAAGTTAGACATAATGGAAATACTTTGTTCGTTTAATGAAGATGGTGACATAGACATAATAAATCTCTCCTTTTTTGAATATAAGGACAAGAGATAGAGCACAACAGTGAGGAGCTTAAAAAAGCTTATGAAGTACATAAAAAAGCCGGTGTCCAATAAATGGTCGGACCCGGCTAATATGTATACAGAAGTAGTATTACTATAATACGATGCTAACTTCCCCACGCTGGTATGATCCAGATCAGGTCCCAAGAGTCAAGAAACTTCAACGTGTTTCATTCTCAGCCCAACTTATTGGACTCCCCTAGTTATTTCTATTCAATTTTATATTAGTATACATGAAACTTCCTTGAGATAAAAGGGAAAATTCAGAAAAGTATTTGTTGGATGAATTACCTTACCGGATATTGATATCGTACTCATTTCGCATGCACATTACAAACCTCTGCATGTCTCGATGTTAAGAACATTAAAGAAACAAAACCCGAACGTATTATTATTTCTGATGAGTCAACATTCTCAGGAGGTGGACTTTTTTTATATTTAAGGAATTCTGAATCAGAAAACGTTTTAATTCCTGCTTATTGAAAATCATCCTTGACGAAAAAAGTCGTTCGTCGTAAAGTAATGGTAAATTCATCAAGCATTAGGTGCCCGTTAAGGGAGAATAGGGAATAAAGTGAAAAGCTTTAGCGTAATCCCAACACTGTATAGAGGAGTTTCATAGCAAAACCCACTGGATTTACATCTGGGAAGGGGCTATGAAATTGTGAATCTGAGCCAGGAGACCTGCCTAAGTATGCTTACTGTTTATAGACACTGGATATGTCTGTAGTTTATTTGTTATCGAATAAACTGCAGGCTATTTTTATTGTCAAAAATACATTTAGATGGGGGAAACGAAACATGCAATTATTACAGCAAACAATTGATCAAATTCAAGAAATCGACCGACAAATGGAAGAAAAAGCACGTACGTACATAGACTCTTTAGCCAAACCACCGCAAAGCCTAGGGAAGATCGAATCACTAGCTCTGCAAATCGCCACAATTACGGGTGACCTTGCGCCTAAAATCGATAATAAAGCGGTGATCGTCATGGCGGCAGACCACGGGGTGTATGAGGAAGGCGTAACGCCAAATCCGCAAAGTACAACGGTTTTCCAAACATTATCATTTCCGAAAGGGACGACAGGGATGTGTACGATTGCGAAAATTTCGAATGCACAAGTCATCCCGGTAGATATCGGTGTCAAAGAAGATTTACCTCAAGATGCTGGGGTAATCATTAAAAAGGTCAAATACGGGACAGACAATATGGCGAAAGGTCCTGCAATGACCCGAGAAGAAGCGATTCAAGCAATTGAAGTAGGAATTGAAGTCGCAACAGAAGCGATCCAAAACGGTATCAATCTCATTGGTACCGGGGAAATGGGTATCGGGAATACGACACCGAGTGCTGCGGTGCTTTCAGTGCTTCACGGCTGTGATCCACTGGCAGTAACAGGCTTTGGAGCTGGTGTCGGAGCTGGCGGTATCGAATATAAAGCCGAAGTCATTCGAAAAGCGATTGCCTTGAATGAGCCGAACGCCGAAGATCCGATTGATGTTGTGGCAAAAGTAGGGGGTCTGGAAATTTGCGGGATGGCCGGAATCTTCCTTGCAGGCGCAGCGAATCGTGTACCGGTCGTTGTTGACGGATATATTTCAACGGTTTCCGCATTAATCGCCTATAAGTTAAATCCGAATGTGAAAGCGTATTTGATTCCGTCACATTTATCGGAAGAGCCCGGTGCAAAAATCGCAGCTGAGCTTCTAGGGTTAGAGCCAATGCTGCATATGAATATGCGACTTGGAGAAGGATCGGGTGCTGCTCTAGCGTTCCCGATTCTTGATGCAGCTTGTTCGATGATTACGAATATGGTGACGTTGGAGGAAGCGGCAGCGCTTTTAGTAGCCAAGTAGAAAAGTCCTCAAGAAATGAAATTCGTAAAATAAAATTACGTAAACGGGCCACATTAAAAGTGATATGAACTTTTAATGTAGCCTTTTATTTGAATTCGGTATTCCTCGAAAATGAATGGCGTTTTCAGTCTATTTCATTTATTTTACCAGTAAAATACCAAATAGGCGAAACAATTCCGTTTATTTAGCCAGTGAGTAAATCATAAAGAAAAGCCCTATCCAATCCTCTGAAAATGTTAAGTGCGACCAAAACATTCGGGGAATGAATAGAACTTGATTTAATTTTACAGAAAATTCAGTGAAATGCAAGCGATTGTCCTGTCATTTGCATTCACTCCGTAATATCCTATATTAACCAAATGTAAAAACATATTCAAAATGTTAATAATAGCTAAAAAAGTGCTTTTTGGATGGAACTTGGAATAAAGTAACCGGTAAATAGGGTAAGGAAAAGTAAGACCAATAAAAAGGAGAGGCGGGAGGGGCATTAAGAGGAACGGGGTGATCACTATTTCTCCGTATGTGAAAGGTCGTTTTTGAATATATTCGAGAAAAGGATGAGGATAATATGAATCAAATTTTCAAAAAAGATGAGTTTATTATTATTCCTTTTTATAAAGGGCGCAAGCAGGAATTTATGGTCGTCAATACGAAGAAGGAATTTAAAAATGGACATACGCACTTAAAGTCATTTAAGATGGCCAAGTATTTGATCAATCTTGCGCGTTGCCAAAAAATCAATTCCGGATTAAGACCATATTTATTAACAAGCCTTACAAGAATATCGGCAGACCGTGAATATATTCAAAAATTAGAAGAGCTTCTAGCCGTGAAAAGAAGTAAAGGGTCAAAAGCTTCCTATTATAATAAAGCAATCTAATTGTACGTAATGACGTCAATAAAAATAGATAGACCGCTTTTTCAAGAAAATGAAAGAGCGGTTTTTTGCATGGAAATATTTTTGGGGTGGAGCTCATCACCTGAGAACTTCCAATTTAACTAAATCATTTTTAATAACGCTTCTTCGCCAATCATACCTTCTTCAATACCGCACGCTCTTGCTTCGTATGTCACGGATTCTAGTGGCGCTTTAAGTAAGTCATCGATCGTTCGAACACCTACTGCACGACCCGCAATGATTTTGCGATCGGCCAATTTTTCATTTAACAGACCGACATCGAGTGCACCACACATAATGTAGCCATGCTCATTCGAAATTGTCAGCAATGTTGTTTTAGGTAATTGAACCGTTACCGCAGTAAATAAATGACCTTGAAGATCAATCGTTTCCGTATAGACGATAACCTTCTCCCCCTTTCATATAAATCATATGAAACAATTAGAAATTGGTACTTGTTTTTGGGGAAATTATGCAGGTTACTTCAAAAGAGCGACTGCTTTGGTCCGCTTTTCTCAATTTACTTTCTACAATAAGGTACTAAGTTCTACTTTCGGACCGAACTGTTCAACTTTCAAGCTAGAATCTTCTACTTATCCAGAAGCCTTCTACTTTTGAGCCGGTTTGTTCCACTTTCACCAGTCCTCGTTCTATATTCATGACGCAGAGTTCTACTTTTGCATCGATTCTTTCTACTTTTAAGCCGGAACTTTCTACTTTCCCGGCCTTTAATTACATGCGGTGTTAATAATACTTACAATCTCTTACAATTAATTCATATAAACTTAATATTCCACCCTTACACTAAGAAAAAATGTAAAGGTGGAATGTTGTCTATGTCTAAGAAATTACTAGCTGCGGCTCTTATTTTAGCTGCGGTCACTACGCCTGCCATTGTCGCAGAAGCTGCGTTAAGTTTAGATGCACGTTATGATTCCGGTGTTCAAAATGAAGATGGTGGTACCACGGAAATTGTTGCGTATAACCCGCACACCCATGCAACGTATATCGTAAATGGCGAAACGAAGAAAATCGAAGCAATCTCACTCAACTATACAAAAGATGAGGCCATGACGTTAAAGCCTTTCCTTTCGATCGATATCGCCAAAACAATTGCCACATTCGACCAAACATTTGAATACGGTGATTTAACAAGCATTACGGTGCACCCGAAAGAAAATGTAATTGCGGTGTCGGTACAGGCAAAAGGCTACAATACTGCCGGTTATGCTGTTGTACTAACGGGGGATGGCAAGCTTCTTGGCGCGACAAAAGTAGGCATCCAGCCGGACAATATTACATTCACAACGGACGGGACGAAGCTTCTAACAGCAAATGAGGGGGAGCCGCGTGAAGGCTATGGCGCAGATATTGTTGACCCAAAAGGCAGTATTTCTGTCATTGATACAGCAAACAGCTTTGACGCATTAACAGCAGAAACGCTTTTCTTCGAAGCATTCGATACAGCAGAAAAACGTGCTGAGCTCGTTGCGGACAACGTCATTTTAAAGAAAAATACAAATGCTTCTGAAGATCTGGAGCCGGAATACATAGCAGTTAATGAAGCGAGCACAATGGCGTATGTCGCGTTACAGGAAAACAATGCCGTTGCCACAATTGACTTAACATCAAATGAAGTGGTGTCTGTGAAAGGGCTTGGCTTCAAAGACCACAGCAAGCCCGGCAATGAAATCGACTTAATGAAAGACGGCAAAATCGAGATTAAAAATGAAAACTACTTTGGTATCTATATGCCCGATGGAATGGCAACAGTGACGATTAACGGCAAAGATTATCTCGTCACGGCCAATGAAGGCGATGGACGCGAATGGGGGGAAGAAGAGAGCGAAAACATCCATTTGAATGAAATCGAAACAGACGAAGAAATTGTGACATATGATACGTCCGGCTACGACGGTTTTGTAGAAGGGCAGGACTATATTTTCGGTGCACGTTCATTTGCTATCTTTGATGCTGAGACAATGGATGTCGTGTTCGATAGCGGCAGTGATTTTGAAACAATGACAGCACAGCACCATCCCGAACATTTCAACGCAAGTAATACGAACGTGAAACTTGATAACCGCAGCGGTAAAAAAGGACCCGAGCCGGAAGATGTAAAGATCGGCAAAGTAGGCGGTGAAATCTTTGCTTACATTGGACTGGAGCGCATCGGTGGTGTCATGATGTACAACATCACAAAACCGGCAAGTGCAAAATTTGTAGACTATCTGAACTTACGTGACTTCTCGGATGATATTAAAGGTGATGTTTCACCAGAAGGAATGGCTATTATTACGAAGGATGACAAGCCGCAGTTAATTGTTGGTCATGAAGTGAGTGGTACGGTAACGGTGTTGAATGTAATGGATGATCCGATCGCATTTAAAGATGTTGAAAATCATCCGTATAAAGATGCTATTGCAAACGTAACAAAGCGCGGTTTATTTAAAGGGGTAAATGAGACAACATTCGCGCCAAACAAGCCGTTTAGCCGTTCACATGCCGCATTGGTGCTGTACCGTTTGGCGGGTACACCGGCAAGTAACACTACGAACTTCAATGACATAAAAGCATCTGCAACAGAAGATGCTGTTTCATGGGCAGTGGAAAATCAGTTCATCAGTCCATTAAACAACAAAGTATTCGGCGCAGCAAAACCAATTACGCGTGAAGAATTCGCCGTAGCGGTCTACAATGAGTTGAAGGCGGCAGGACAGATCACAGCAGCTGAAGCGCCTGTCTATACGGACGATGTGGATATTTCCGCTCATGCGAAGGAAGCCGTTGCCTCACTGAAAGCAGTCGGCATTATGTCAGGAACGAACAATGAGTTTCATCCGAAGCAATCGTTGACACGTGCACAGGCGGCTGTTGTTTTGGATAAATTGCTGAAATAAAATTAAGTTTCATTCGATCTATCAAGCTCGCTGCGATGAAAACGCAGCGAGCTTACTTTTTTAACGTTGCATGAGATCCGGAGTTCACAGAATTCTTAAAATATACTATCTTCTGACAAGTGCAATGATTTATACTAAAAATAACAACTACGAATGAACATGGGGAATGTAAATGAAAAAACTATTCGCTGCTTTTATGATGTTAGGAGTCATTTTTATAATGAATGATGCACAGGCACAGCAAAATAATACAAAATCAACTTGGCTTTGGCATACCCATACGATTACAGATGAGC
Source organism: Solibacillus sp. FSL W7-1472 (assembly GCF_037969775.1). NCBI lineage: Bacteria > Bacillati > Bacillota > Bacilli > Caryophanales > Caryophanaceae > Solibacillus > Solibacillus sp. FSL W7-1472. The sequence continues at coordinate 3,111,051 of NZ_CP150208.1, read as the reverse complement.
AAACGATCCAGTTTCTAATAGAAAAAGAAGTAACGACCGTCTATTTGCAGATTAATCCGGAATTATCGAATGATGTGTACGCAGCCTTTATTAACAGGATGCGCGAAGCAAATATTGAAGTGCAGGCACTGGATGGTGGTCCTTATTGGAATACAGCAAATTTTGATGCGTTATGGGCATGGATCAGTCAATACCATCAGGAATATCCTGCATCGAAATTTAAAGCAGTCCATTTAGATGTAGAGCCGTATTTATCTGCATTATGGGAACAGAATCGAAACCTTGCAGTCAGTCAGTATCAAGAATTAATACAACACGCCCTCTATAAAGTACGCTGTACAGAATTAAGGTTAGAGACGGACATCCCATTCTGGTATGATGAAGTGCTATATTATAACCAATTTGGTGAAGGCAACTTGGCGGAGTGGATGATTGCGAATACAGACGGCGTCTCCATCATGGCCTATCGCAATACAGTTGCCGCACTAAAGAGCATTACAAAAAATGAAATGAGTTATGCAAAGAAGTATCAAACTCCGGTTGTTATGGGTGTTGAAACAATGCCTTTCCCATATGAGCCATATATAACATTTGCCGATGAAGGTGAAATCAAGATGAACCAAGTACTCGATCAAGTGGCGAGCCATTATGCTAAAAACCGTTATTATAGCGGGGTAGGCATACACTATGTGCAAAGCTGGCAAGGGTTGAGAGAGTAGTATGAACTAAAATGGTGAACTTTATTGGGGAATAGTTCCAAATCTTTAGGAGTGGAGGAGGGAGCGACATCTTAAAGTTATACACATTTATTTCACTTAAATAGCTTGGGTAAAATGAGTCGGGGTAATGTACCGGACTCATTTTAATTTTGTTTGATAATTCGTTTCTTCCGTCGGATGTAAAAATTCATAGGCAAATCAATTTTTATACTCACAGATTTTTATTCAATTCTAAAAATAAATCAGGGAAATGATCCGTTGTTAGTTCATAAAATTTATTATTGTTCTCAAAATTCAAAGGGAAAGTGATATATGTATCATTCGATTCATTTTTATAAATTTGAATTTCTGACATAAAACCATTATTATCTGTAAAATTTAACGAGCCTATAAATGTAGTCGGACGTTCAGTGCTTGGATTTTTCGCCGCGTGTTGCATTTTCAGATTTTCAGTTAATGATTTCCTAATATCATGTGTCAAATCGATATTAATAATATTATTTCCCCCCTCGTCCATAACTGCTACTGAGGAAAACGAGAAATCATCGTTATCGGCACTAAATCCACCTAATGTAGATATTCTTGCTTCCTCAATACTTTTACCCATTTCTCCAGAAAAAAAGATAAACAATCCGAAACAAATGAAAACTACTAAAGCAATAATGCTATTTTTTTTCATAAGAAGCCCCTTTATCTTTAAATAATAGCAAGAGTTATACAGCGCGCCATTCTATTTATTATAATGTCCCTTTAAAAAATCCAAAAATAATTTAACATGTCTTAATTTCTCCACATACGGGTTATAAAATAAACTCGTCTCTCTATAATAAATATCTTCTCCAAAATCGTTTAATGAAATTTTAAATAATTCTTCTCCTTCTATACTGATTTCGGGCAATACGGCAATCCCGAGATTATATTTCACCATCTCTTTACATGTTGCAGCCTGGTCGGTTTCAATACTGGGACGGATAGGCTGCTGGAAATAAGTACGCCACCATTTATCAATCATAAGACTTAACGAAATATCCGTTTTATAAGTGATAAACGGTAAGTTTGGAATATCCTCTTTTTGAAACGGTGTTTTCGATACGACAAATAATTCTTCTGTAAAAAGTGTATGCTTTTTGGCATTCAATGCATAATCACCGCGAATAATTGCTAAATGTATTTCCTCCGCATTCAGTGACTCTTTTATTTCACTACTCCATCCGGTTTTTAGTTGAATATAGATATTCGGATAAAGTTGTTTAAATTCATCCAATATTTTGGGGAGGTGATATAAGGAGAATAAACCGGAAGCACCAATAGAAATGGTACCCCTTGTATCTACAGTTAGGTTGGCTAACTGATCTACTAATAATCTTTCATTATGTATGACCTGTTTCGCATAATCATATAAAATTTGACCTTCTTCTGTAAAATCGATTCCTTTTGAGCCACGTACAATTAACTCGATTTTATATTTCTTCTCCAGTTGTTTAATCCGGTATGTTAGTGCGGGCTGAGATGTATAAAGATTGCTAGCGGTATGTGTAATGTTTTTTGTTTTGTATAAATCTATTAATAATTGGGCGTCATTTATATTCACAGGCAACTCCTCCTTCTTCGATGAAATAAAAAAATTTTATCGGTATCGCTTAAAACTATCTATTTTATTTATTTGAATATATCATATATTCTGAAAATGGGGATAGTAAAACGCTTTCAAACTAATAAGAACGGGGGAGGTATATGATAGCTAGCTTAGGCTTTATAATGATAATCCTATTTACGTATCTCATTATGAGCAATCGTTTATCACCAATCGTAGCATTAATAACAGTTCCGATTCTATTTGCCATATTTGCGGGATTTGCTTCAACTCTTGGCGACATGATGCTTGATGGGATGAAACAAGTATCGTCAACGGCTGCGTTATTATTATTCGCTATTTTGTATTTTGGGGTAATGATTGATGCTGGATTATTTGATCCTTTTATTCATCGTCTTTTAACGGTTGTCAAAGGGGATCCGGTAAAAATTGCAATGGGAACGGCTGTATTGGCACTGGCTGTTGCATTAGATGGAGACGGTACGACAACTTACATGATTACAGTTTCTGCATTACTGACACTGTATATAAAAATTGGAATGAATCCTTTAATATTGGCAACTATCGCAATGCTCTCTTTAAGTGTAATGAGTGGGATGACGCCATGGGGAGGACCAGCAACAAGAGCAATAGTTGCAACCGGTGTTGACCCGTCTGAATTTTTCGTACCATTAATTCCTTTAATGGTTATAGGGGCACTATGGGTACTGCTCGTTGCTTACTTTTTAGGGAAGAGGGAACGCAAAAGAGTCGGGATTCATGATTTTTCAATCGACCATGTTATGCAAACAGGTGTAGAAAGTGCAGGCAAGCCTTCACCGATTCGCTGGTGGACAAACCTGTTGCTAACGGTTGCTGTGATGGTCATCCTCGTAAAAGGGATTTGGCCGCCATCTGCTATTTTTATCTTTGGCTTTGCCATTGCATTGATGATTAACTTCCCTAAAAATACGGTACAAAAAGAGATTATTATGAAGCATGCAGGAAATGCACTAATCGTAACAGCACTTGTATTTGCGGCAGGGATTTTTACGGGTATCTTATCAGGAACAGGAATGGTAACAGCCATGTCCAATGCACTGATCTCCTTGATTCCGGATTCTTTAGGCTCACAATTACCATTGATTGTCGGGATTACGAGCATGGCCTTCACGTTTGTCATGTCAAATGATGCTTATTATTTTGGTGTTCTACCGGTCTTGGCAGAAACAGCTACATCATTCGGGGTTGATCCAATTGAAATAGCACGTGCCTCTGTACTCGGTCAACCAGTGCATCTATTAAGTCCATTAGTGGCTTCGACCTTTTTGTTAGTCGGGATGATTTCAAAAGAGTTAGGGGAATATCAAAAATATGCGTTTCTATGGTGCTTTTTAACTTCTGTTGTCCTTATTATCGCTGCGGTCATTACAGGAGCAATCAGTGTTTAAACTGAAGGAAAAGAATTTTATACGCACAATTTCCCCTATTGTTACAGTAATAATGGTCGCAATTGTTGGTGTCACCATTTTTCAATTAATCAACTTCCCGATGCCCTGGATGTTAGGTTCTTTATTTGGTGTATTGTTCACACAACTGCTTTGGAAACTTCCGATGAAGTGGCCGGTCTTCATGCGAAATTTCGGATTACTTATAGTAGGAACTGCGATTGGCCAACTTTTCACTTTTGATATTTTAGTGTCTATGCAAGATACACTGCTTTTTATGTTGTTCCTTAACATCGTGTTAAGTGCATTTTGCCTTGCATTGGCATATGCATTGCAAAAGTGGGCGCATATACCACTTGCAACAGCTTTAACAGCAAGTATTCCAGGTGGTTTGTCTCAATTAGTTGTATTTGCAGAAGAGCAGGAAGATATTGACGTGGCAGTTGTAACATTCTTTCATGTCATTCGTGTACTTTTCGTAGTCGGGTTAATACCGATTATAGTTTCCTTAACAGGAAAAGTTCCGGAGACAATGGAAACAGGCTCAACTAATTTATTGCATAACGGCCTCTTGATTTTACTAGGCTTTATATTGTTGCCGATTGGAAAGAAATTAAAGTTGCCTGTACCGCATTTTTTAACACCTGTCATTATTGGATTACTCTTAAGTCTATTTAAGGTAGAAATAGCTCCAATGGACAGTAATTTGTTACATATCGCACAGCTTTGTATCGGTGCGTATATTGGGTTACTGTTACATCCGAAATCTTTACGTTTACCTAGACGTGTATTAATTGGTGGGATAAGTAGCGCAGTATTATTATTAATCATTACCTTTTTTATTGCTGAAGGGATGGTGCTGCTTTTTGAAATGGATTTTGCGACAAGCTACTTAAGTACTGCTCCGGGTGGTATGGATCAAATGGGACTAATCGCAACTGCTTTACAGGCCGATGCAACCCAGGTGACCATATTTCAGTTATTTCGAATGTTGTTTATTTATATAATCATTTTGCCGCTATTAAAATGGAGATTACTAAAGAGATAAAAAAAATTTATGGTTATTTCTAAAAAATGAATATTTCATTTATTTCAATATATTTTTTATAGTAAAGCTAACAAATAGAAAAGGGGATATGTCAGATGTCACAATATGATGTAGTAATTGTAGGTGCAGGAAATGCAGCGTTATGTGCAGCGATTTCTGCAAAAGAACAAGGAAGTTCAGTACTTGTACTGGAAAAAGGACCGTTCGAGAAACGCGGAGGGAATTCATTCTTTACAGACGGTGCCATTCGCGTAGCCTATCAAAATTTAGAAGCTGTTACAAAAATAGTTGATTTAGATCAGGAAACGATTAATAAAATCGATATGCCCGTTTATTCGGCGCAAGACTTTTATGATGACATTATGCGTGTTTCAAAAAATCAAAGTAAACCGGAACTGATTCGTCAGCTAGTGGTTCAGTCATTACCAACGATTGAATGGATGAAAAAACAAGGCGTAGAATTTGAATTGAACTATGCGAATCAGTCTTTTGAAAAAGAAGGGAAGATTCAATTCTGGGGCGGTCTGCCAGTTAAAACGGTGGAAAAAGGGATCGGCTTAATGAGAAGTTTATTCAATCGCTGTGAAGAATTAGGGATTGATGTATGGTATGAAAGTGCAGCAACGAAGATCGTAACGGAGAACAGTACAGTTGCGGGAATCGAAGTTCAAACAAAAGATGGACTTAAAACGGTTAAATGTGAAAGTGTTGTGCTGGCATGTGGCAGTATTGAAGCGAACAAAAAGAAACGTGCGGAGGCGTTAGGAGAAGAGTGGAACGAGGCGTTAGTTCGAGGTACTGAATTTAACACTGGTGATGGAATCGATATGGCGGTATCAATCGGTGCGCAAACATTCGGTCAAGTAAATGGCTGTCATGCGATTGGGACAGATGCCAATGCACCACGAGTTGGAGATTTCCAAAAACCAGGTGATATTTTCAAGAAACACTCGTATCCGTATAGTGTGATGGTGAACGTGGAAGGGAACCGTTTTGTAGATGAAGGGGCGGATTTCCGTAACTACACATATGCAAAATACGGTAAAGAAATATTGAAGCAACCAAATAATATTGCTTATCAAATTTATGATGCAAAAGTTCGTCCAATATTACGCGCGGAGTATAATTTAGAAGAGGCGACAGTCGTTGAAGCATCTTCACTAGAATCACTTGCAGACCAGCTGGATATTAATAAGGAGCAATTCTTACAAACAATTAATGAGTTTAATGCAGCTGTTCAAGAAGGGGAATTTAATCCTTCTGACAAAGACGGAAAATGTACAAAAGGGATTACGCCTCCGAAGTCTAACTGGGCACAAACAATAAGTGAAGGGCCTTTCTATGCTTATCCAGTTACTTGTGGTATTACATTCTCATTCTGGGGATTAGCGACAACTGCAGAAGGTGAAGTATTAAATACGAAAAATGAACCAATTGAAGGCTTATATGCTGCCGGTGAAATGATTGGTGGGATTTTCTATGAAAATTACCCGGGTGGATCAGGGTTAATGTCTGGTGCAGTATTTGGTAAACTGGCTGGTGCAGCAGCTTCACAACATGCCCAAAAAGTTAAATAAAATATATGCGTATTTTTAACACAAGGTAATCGCTACCTTGTGTTTTTTTTCAATAAAAGAGCTCCCACCTCTAATAGTGGGAGCATGACAGACGCTTCGTTAGAAAATATTGTTTATGGGTAGAGCAAAGTTTTTACAGCAGAGTTAGCAAGGTTATTATGAGATGATTGTTCTAGTTTTTCCAATACATAAAATGTAGAAGGCATGTATGGATCGGCTTGTTGTTTTAGTAAGATCGATTTCATGGATAAAATAAAACTGATTTTCTCTTGTTCAGTAAGCTGATTCCATAGCTCTGTGTTCATCTGTTGATGGTCATTATAGGGCATTGAATACAGATTCCAGTCACTATATTGGCTTTGCGCATTGTCGGTTTCATATAGTGTCGATAAATAAGCATCTACGTAAAAATCGGCATTTTCTAGTTCGTTTTTATAAATTGCGCTACTTAATTGTACAAGCATGGTTTGAGCTTGTTGATGCAGTTTGCTATCCAAATCCGCATATGCTAAATCACTTTGTAACTGTTGAACCTTTAACAATTCATTTTCAAGATTATATTCACTGTTATTATCATACATGGATACATAATTAGTTTGTAAGTATTGATTTATGGATTGAATGACATCATTGTCTTCCTTTTCATAACTTGCTTGTGGCGTAGTTATAAAACCGAATAAAATTATTGCTAATCCAAATAAACTGAAGAGACTATACTTTGAAATTTGAGCAATCTTCACCACTTTCAACTCCTTGTTTTATTGTAGGGCAATCTAAACGTCCTTTAAAATACTTATCGGTATTATTTTATTCTTTTAGGTGGGTAAATACAAATTTTATTAGTTCCTTTACTTATTATAAACAAGTTAATTATTTGGATAATCTAAAAGTTCTCTCACGTTTATTATTATACTGTTTGCAAATGCATACTTTTACATAAATTATTCCATGGACTCATACCATTTAATGTTGAGGAGGGATATTAAAATGGATGAGCATAATGACCGAAAGAACAGTAAAGACGAACAATTAGACATTTTTCGAACAGATGATAGAGGAAAAGAACTTACAACGAATCAGGGGTTGAAAGTGTCAGAGGATGAATTCTCATTAAAAGCGGGCGTGAGAGGGCCAACTTTACTCGAGGATTTTCATTTTCGTGAAAAACTAACCCATTTTGACCATGAGCGAATCCCAGAACGTGTTGTCCATGCACGCGGTTTCGGTGTTCACGGTGAATTTCAGTTATACAAAAACATGGAAAAGTATACGCGGGCGAAATTCCTTCAGGATACTTCTAGAAAGACGCCTGTATTTGTTCGATTTTCTACTGTCAATGGTTCCCGTGGTTCTGCCGATACCGTTCGCGATGCGAGAGGATTTGCAACCAAATTCTATACCGAGGAAGGGAATTATGATTTAGTTGGCAACAATATTCCGGTATTTTTCATTCAAGATGCCATCAAATTCCCGGATCTTGTACATGCATTTAAGCCGGAGCCTGATAATGACATACCGCAAGCTTCTACTGCACATGATACGTTTTGGGATTTTGTCGCGAATAACCAGGAATCTGCCCATATGATCATGTGGATCATGTCAGACCGCGCCATCCCACGCAGTTTCCGCATGATGGAAGGGTTTGGTGTGCATACATTTCGTCTCGTCAATGAGGAAGGAAAAGCACATTTCGTAAAATTCCATTGGAAGCCTTTATTGGGAACACATTCTTTAGTATGGGATGAAGCCCGTAAATTGGCGGGCATCGATCCAGATTTTCACCGGAATGACTTATGGGGTGCGATTGAAAACGGCTTTTTCCCTGAATTCGAACTAGGTGTTCAGATTCTCGCTGAAGAGGACGAATTCAGCCTCGGGTTCGACATCCTGGACGCCACAAAGATTTGGCCAGAAGAAGACATTCCAGTAAATATTATTGGAAAGATGACGTTAAATCGGAATGTAGATAATTTCTTTGCGGAAACAGAACAGGTTGCTTTCCATTTAGGGAATGTCGTACCGGGAATCGATTTTACAAATGATCCATTATTACAAGGTCGGCTATTTTCATATTTAGATACACAATTACTCCGTCTGGGCGGACCTAACTTCCATGAGATTCCGATTAACAGACCGGTTGTCCCCTTCCATAACAATCAGCGGGAAGGCTTCCATCGCCAGACGATTAATTTAGGGAAAGTAAGTTATCACCGAAACTCCTTGGCCGGTAACACTCCGTCACCTGTAAGTCCGGACAAAGGCGGATATGCCACTTATCAGGAAAGAGTGGACGGTGTGAAAATCCGAGCTCGAAGCGAAAGTTTTGCCGATCATTTTTCACAAGCGACACTTTTCTGGAACAGTATGAGCCCACCTGAAAAAATGCATATCATTGAAGCGTTCAGTTTTGAACTAAGTAAAGTGAAAAGTGAGTCAGTGAAACAACAGGTAGTGGATATGTTCGCCAATGTAGATATGGAATTGGCAACCGCCTTTGCAATAAATATCGGAGCACATCCTCCTGCACGGGGCGGTTCAGCTGTAACAAAGTCCTCCCCGGCACTCAGCCAGGAAAATACAGTGAAATCAGTACAAACAAGAAAAGTCGCAATCATTTTGACAGAGGGATTCAATGGTCCGGAAGTTAATTACGTGCTCTACCGATTGATTAACGAAGGCATTATTCCGGAAATTATTAGCGAACATATTGGGATGGTACACGGAACAGAAGGAGTGGTCGTAAAAGCTGAACACACCTTCCTAACTGCAAAATCTGTGCTGTTTGATGCTGTTTATATGGTTAGAGGAAGTAACACAAACGTCATGTTTAACAAGGATGCAGCCTACTTCATAGATGAAGCCTATTCACATTACAAGCCAATTGGTGCGACGGGCGCGGGAATTGAATGGCTGCGCGTCAATCAGATTTTAGGGCAGCCGGGTGTAATAACAGGAACAGATATGCAAGAATTCGTAACTCAATTCATTGAAGCGGTAGCAGCCCAACGGTTCTGGTATCGGGAATTAGCATAAGTATTAAAAACACGTAAAACCTTACTCACAAAAGGTTTTACGTGTTTTTTTGAGGTAATCTCATCCTAATAATTGTTAAACAAGATCATTCTACATGGTAAACTAGTAAAAATGATGACTTGAAAGGGGGGACTTTCATGATCAATCGCTTAAAACAATCACTAACAGCCCATCTTATCATGACAATCAGCGGAATCATTTTTACGATTTGTGTGCTGTTTTTACTGCTGATCAATCATTACTTGGATGAATCGATACTGGATGAGATGGGGGAAAAGGCATTGACGAGTGCGTACTTGATTGCTGATCGGCCGGATGTCGTCGCCGCATTTTCTAAGGAAGATCCGTCTTCCATTCTTCAGCCGATTGCAGAGGATATACGGAAGCAGACCGGGGCGAGTTTCGTCGTGATAGGGAATAAGCAGGGTATTCGCTATACGCATCCTAACACCGAAAAGATTGGGAAGTCGATGGTCGGCGGGGATAATGATTCAGCGCTGATTAACAAAGAGTCCATTGTTTCCGTAACGACGGGTTCAATGGGGGAATCGGTTCGCGGGAAAGTACCGGTTCTGTTTGACGGCAATGTTGTCGGGGTTGTTTCAGTTGGATTTTTGACAAAAGATCTTCAGGGAACAATCGATACTGCATTTTTCGGTTGGCTTCAGATCACGCTCCTTCTGGCGGTTTTCGGGATTGTCTGTGCGGTGCTGATCTCGCTTTATGTAAAGGAACAGCTGCTCGGTATGCAGCCGGCGCAAATTGCGAAGCTTTATTCGGCCTATCATACAATACTAGAGGAAACAACGGATGGCGTAATCTTAACGACACTGAATAATGAAGTGGTGATTGCCAATTCACGGGCGAAGGAACTCATCTCATCCCTGACAGAAGGGATATCATTACATACACTGCTTCCGGAACGGCTATTTAAAGAAGAAGTCATCCAGGCGCTGGAAATTCCGTTGCAGCAGCAGGAAATGATTTTTTCGAAAACGCCATTGAAACATGAAAAGCAGCTCGGCTATTTATATATTTTGCGTGCCAAGCTTGAGTATGAAACAGTGATTAATGAGCTGACATTGGTGAAGCAGCAGGCGCGTATGCAGCGGGCAAAAACACATGAATTTGCGAATAAGCTGCACGTTATCCTTGGCTTGTTGAAGCAATCCCATATTGAAGAAGCGATTGGATTTATCAGGCAGGAGCAGCAGGATTCTACGAAACAGCAACAGGCACTTGCAACACAGCCCTCAATATTGCTGCAGGCGTTACTTGAAGGGAAAATATCAGAAGCGAAAGAGCGCGGTATTACCATTTCGATTGAAACCGAGGATGTATTAATCGATTATAATGATGAAGAAGTGGACGCATTATTAACATCGCTAGGGAATGTCCTTCAAAATGCGATAGATGAATTGGATCAAACAACTATACCGGATAAGCAAATTAAGCTGTTTATACAGCAGTATCGTCATGAGCTCATAATAGAGGTGCATGATAATGGCCCGGGCATCGATGAAGAAACGGCAAATAAGATTTTCACTCTCGGATTTACGACAAAGGATGGCTATGATCGCGGTTATGGACTGGCAATCAGTGAACAGGCACTTGAAAAAGTGGGCGGCTCACTGCTGATCGAAGAAAGTGACTTAGGCGGGGCCTGCTTTTTAATCATTTTACAAAGGAAGTGATTCAATGGATATTTGGCTACTGGAAGACGATTTTCGGATTGCGGCGATTCATGCCGATTATATAAAAACAATTCAGCGGGATGCACAAGTACAGCAATTTTTAACGGGGGCCTCATTAAAAGAAGCACTCTTACATAAAACACCGCCAGCTGTTCTGTTGATGGATTTATATATTCCGGATGTCACAGGCTATGAACTTGTTGCGTATGTACGCGCGCATTTTCCGGAAATCCGCATCATCATGGTAACGGCTGCAGCCGAGCGTGCGCATGTGGAAGCTTTATATGCATACGGAGTATTCGATTATATTGTGAAGCCGTTTGATGAAGAGCGATTGCAAAAAGCATTTCAGCAGCTTCATCTGACACAGTCGGCATTACAAAAGAAAACGCATTTTACACAGCAAGACCTGGATACGCTGTTTTACCGGCAAAATCATTCGACGACTGAAAAGGCACTGCCGAAAGGAATCGATACCTTTACACTCGAACAGGTCATTCACTTATTTAAGGAGCAAAAGTACACAACATTAACGGCGACACAGTTAAGTGAAGTAATCGGCACGAGCCGCTCCACAGCACGCCGCTATTTGGAATATTTAGTGGAAATGAACATTCTCGAGACGAAGCTGCTTTACGGAACAGTCGGGCGTCCGGAACGTAATTATATCCTTCGTGAAACTTATGAACAAAATTAGCTTTATTGTATTTATTAAATAAATGAGCACATTCTTCCTCCTAACATAGAATTGTCATAAAATTATAAGAATTCTAAGCAATGGGGGTTGTTGAATGTTAAGTATCATTGGTATTATTACAATTTTAGTTATCGTCGCGCTGTTAATTAGCGGACGTGTCTCACCAATTGTCGCGATGGTTATTCCGCCAATAGTGGCGATGTTTGTTGCGGGCTATTCGTTTGATGATTTAGGGGTATTTTTCGATGAAGGAATTAGTTCTGTAATCAGTGTTGCCATCATGTTTATTTTCGCGATTATTTTCTTCGGGATTATGCAGGATGTCGGGTTATTCGAACCAATTATCAATAAAATGGTAGCGCTGTCAAAAGGGAATGTCGTGCTTGTCGCGATTGTTACCGTAATTGTCGCAGTAATTGCACAGCTGGACGGCTCAGGTGCTTCCACTTTCTTAATTTCAATCACGGCATTATTGCCGCTTTATGTTCGACTTGGCATGAACCCGTACTTACTTTTACTATTAGTCGGCGGTTCTGCCGCAATTATGAATATGATTCCATGGGGCGGACCATTAGGGCGTGTTGCTTCCGTTCTTGAAACAGATGTAACAGAGCTATGGCATCCGTTAATTAAAATTCAGGTCATCGGCGTTGTGCTCATGCTGCTACTAGCTGTCTTTATGGGCTTCCGTGAAAAACGTCTGATTGCGAAACGAGCGCAATCAGGACAAACTTTAAAGTTTGATTTGAGCAACAGTATTTTAAATGCTGAAACAGATGAAACGTTAAAACGACCAAAACTTATTTGGGCAAATGCGATTTTAGCAATTGTTGTTCTTGCTGTATTAATGTCAGGACTTTTACCGGCTGGCTTGGCGTTCCTGATCGGTGTCGCAATTGCTTTGCCATTAAACTACCGTACACCGAAAGAACAGATGGGACGCATTCAGGCACATGCATCAAACGCGTTGACGATGGCTTCGATCATTATTGCTGCCGGACTGTTTTTAGGAATTTTAAATGGGACGGGCATGTTAACAGCCATTGCAAACAATGCCGTAAATATTTTGCCAAGCTTTTTAGCTCAGTATTTACATATTATTATCGGGGTGCTTGGAGTACCATTTGACTTGCTGTTAAGTACGGACGCCTACTACTTCGCATTGTTTCCGGTTGTTGATCAAATCGGTTTAACATATGGCATCGATTCATTATCGACAGCATATGCGATGATCATCGGTAACATCGTCGGCACATTCGTATCACCACTTGCACCAGCAGTATGGTTGGCACTAGGTCTGTCAGGCCTGGAAATGGGCAAACACTTAAAGTTCTCATTCTTCTGGATGTGGGGATTGAGTATTACCCTACTGATCATTGCGGTTTTAATTGGTGTTGTACAAGTATAGATTGATAGATTTAATGAAGCTTCTTTTATTAGGAGCTTCATTTTTTTGTGATTCTCGGCTTTATGCTAATATGTAATTAACTATTGGGAACGATAATAAATAAAGAGGTGGCAACTTGTCAGCAATCGAAATACTGTCCTGGCCGTTCAAGCAAGAGAGCATCAATCAGATTAATAATAATGAACATTATTTAAATTACCCGGTCATCTACGTATTGAATGGCAATAAAGAAGCTTACATAGGGGAGACGGTGTATTTTAAAAGCAGGATGAAAGCGCATTTAAATGCCCGTAACAACATCAATCAGATTAATCTCATTAAGCATGAGAAATTCAACCGTTCGGCAACCTTCCATTTAGAAACGAAGCTGATCAATTACTTTCTTGGTGATGAAAAATATACACTGCAAAACAAAAGTAAAACGGCGAGCGATTTTACGCACAATTATTACGACAAGCCGTATTATGATCAGCAGCTGTTTAAAGAAATCTGGCAGAGGCTGCACGAGCAAAAGCTGGTCGACCATGAACTGCATGTCATCGAAAACAAAGACATATTTAAATTATCGCCGTTTAAAGAGCTATCGATCGAGAAGTTGGAACTAAAAGAAAAGGTACTCGAATTTTGTGAGAAACAAGTAAATGCCGCACCTGAAGAATACGGCAGCTTATTGGTCATTGAAGGCGAAGCAGGTGTCGGGAAAAGTGTTGTGCTAAGTTCGATTTTCAATACGATTCAAGAACGGGCGGAGGAAGCTTCGTCACCACTTTATCAGACGGAAAATTATTTGGTTGTGAATCACGAAGAAATGTTCAAAACGTATAAAGGAATTGCGAAACAGGTGAAGCATTTAAAGGCAAAAAACTTTGCGAAACCGACACCTTTAGTGAACTCGCTTCAAAAAGACAATAAAAAGGCGGACATCATTTTTGTGGATGAAGCGCATTTATTGCTCACAAAGCCGGATACGTATAATAACTTCCACGGTAACAATCACCTGGAGGAGCTGTTAAAGTTAGCAAAAATCGTTGTCATTATTTACGACCAAAATCAGGTGCTGAAATTGAAGAGCCTCTGGGGTGCAGCAACACTCGAACATTTAAAAAAACAAAGCTTATATAATGAAGAATATCAGTTAACAAACCAGTTCCGCATGCAGGCAAATGATGATGTCATCAATTGGATCAATGCTTTCAAAAACAAGCAGCTTCTGCCGCTCCCTCATGATAAAAACTATGAATTCAAAGTGTTTGAGTCGATGAAGGATATGCATGATGCAATAAAAACGCGAAACAGTGAGTTCGGCTTAAGCCGGGTTGTCTCGACATTTGATTACTTGCATAAAAAAGATGGCGGGACGTATTATGTGAACGAATCCAACGGTGAATATAAAATGCCGTGGAATACGACGAGTACGAAATATACGTGGGCGGAAAAGCCTGAAACGATTCATGAGGCGGGCTCAATCTATACGATTCAAGGGTTTGATTTAAATTATGTTGGCGTTGTACTCGGACCGTCAGTTCAATACGATGAAGCGAAAGACGAACTTGTCATTGATCCGAGCAAGTATATGGATAAAGGTGCTTATTCGGGCACAGATGGCATAGCCAATGTGAACGAAGCGAAAGAAAAGATTGTCCTGAACTCGATTAATATTTTGATGAAGCGCGGCATCAAAGGGCTCTACATTTATGCAAGTGATGAAGCATTAAGAAACAAGTTGTTAGCCGATTAACATCGAGACAGTAAGTAATCAAAGTCAGGTACACACAAGAGCATATTGTGTACCTGGCTTTTTACCGGTTTAATTGTAAATAACATTTTTCCCTTCATCACTTAACTTCTTTAAAGATGCCAGCATATGATTGATGACTTCATCGGAATGGCGCTCCCAACAACCTAATTCGGCGACTATTTTCAAAGGAGATTTCGAACGATATGAGCGTGTTGGGTTTCCGGGAAACCTTTTGTCCGTAACGTTCGGGTCATTTTCGAATTCACCTAATGGTTCAACAATATAAATTCGCTCTTTTGCTGTTGATCTTGCTAATTCGGCCCCCCATTTTGCAGCTTCCAATGTTGCGGTAAAGTAAATATAGTTCGATTTCTTATCCTGATAATTGGATAAGTGAAGAGGCTCCAATAAATCCCCGATATTTAGTTCTGCTTTCGTACCATGAAAAAAAGGACCCCGATCGAGGACATCTGTTTGATCTTTCATAGGACACACCCCTTTCGTTTTGTATTATCAGTATAGTACGGAAATTTTAAAAGAGTAGTCTAAAAATGTATAGCCTGAAATGGTATACTAATAGTAGAGAGAATGAAGATCGACATACATAGCACAAAGGACTAGTTTACATAGGGGGAGTGACCGAGATGGAAACTGTATATTTTGCAGGCGGGTGTTTATGGGGCGTACAGGCATTTTTGAAAACATTGCCTGGTGTAACACATACTGAAGCGGGAAGAGCAAACGGAACGACAACCACTCTGGACGGCGGTTATGATGGGTATGCCGAGTGTGTCAAAACCGAGTTTAATCCGAATATTGTATCGATGCGCGAATTAATGGGGTACTTTTTTGAAATCATCGATCCGTACAGTGTGAACAAACAAGGTGATGATGTAGGCGAGAAATACCGAACGGGTGTCTATAGCGAAAACGAAGCACACTTGATTGAGGCAAAAGCATATATTACAGCGAGACCCGATGCTGACCGGATTGTTGTGGAAGTGCTGCCGCTCACTAATTATGTGAGAAGTGCGGAAGAGCATCAGGACCGGTTAACGAGATGTCCGGATGATTACTGCCATATTCCTGAAGCGTTATTAACGAAATATAAATGAAAAAGTGAACCTTCCAGTCAAGTTTGAGATGGAAGGTTCATTTTTATTAATCGCATCAACATTTTAGCGATTGAATCTTTTTTTCTCATTTAATCGTAAAGGTATTAACTAAAGGAGGTATTTTGAATGAGACAGCTATTTATTAAACAAAAGGTTTTCAGTCTTAGCGGGAAATTTACGGTAAAGGATCATCACGAAAATGATGTATATTTTGTGGAAGGAAGTTTTATGCAAATACCGAAAACGTACTCGATTATGGATACAGCAAGAAATGAAGTCGCGCTAATTACGAAAAAGGTGCTCAGTTTGCTGCCAAAATTTTATGTGGAAGTCGAAGGACAAGAGGTATTGACAATCCAGAAGGAGCTCTCGCTTTTCAAGGCACGCTATTCGGTGGATGCAGTTGGGGTGGAAATTGAGGGAAACTGGTGGGATATGCAATTTGCAGTAAAACAGCATGGGGAAGTCATCGGGCAAGTAAGCAAGGAATGGTTTACATGGGGGGATAGCTACAAGGTGGAAGTACTGAAGGATGACATGGAAAAAATCATCATTGCTATTGTTATTGCAATCGATTGTGTGAAAGCTGATCAGGATGCAGCGGCGTCTGTTTAAAGCAAGAAAAAGAGAGACAAAATCCGAGTGATCTAAGATTTTGTCTCTCTATTTAATCTATCAGCTACATGAAAATTAGTATGCAGTCCAACCAGCATCAGCAGCAATGACTTGTCCGTTGATGAAGCTTGAATCATCAGAACCTAGGAATAATGCTAGCTTAGCGATTTCCTCCGGTTGACCAGCGCGCGGCATTGTGCCAAGACCTGTTTGCTGACGAGCAGCACCAAACTCGGAAATGCCTGTCATCGAAGCTTGAATATTTGTTATTACGCCACCTGGTGCAATTCCGTTGCAACGGATACCAGAATTTGCGTACATATAACCTGTGTTTTTCGTTAAACCAGCTACTGCATGCTTAGAAGCAGTATAAGCTGCACCAGCACGAGCACCACGTAGGCCGCCAGCTGAAATGTTGTTCACGATAACACCATGACCTTGTTCAAGGAAGATGTTTGTTGCGATACGCATTGCACGCATCACACCCATAGTATTGACTGAGAAAAGACGGTCCCACTTCTCATCTGAAATTTCACCGACTGGCTCCATGCCGTCCATGATTCCAGCGTTGTTTACTAAAATATCTAATTGACCGTATGCTGCTTTTGTTTCTTCAAACATACGCTCGATGTCAGTTAATTCTGCTACGTTAGCCTGGTTGGCGATTGCTTGTCCGCCAGCTGCCACGATTGCGTCCGCTACCGTTTTCGCACCTTCACCGTTATAATCTGAAACGACAACTTTTGCGCCTTCTTTTGCATAAAGTTCAGCGATTGCTTTACCCATACCAGAAGCTGCACCAGTTACGATTGCTACTTTGTCTTGTAATTTCATTTGAATTCATCCTCCTGAAATATCATTATTGCACATTTGTACAATAAAATTATATTACACAAAATAAAGCGTTTTCAATCAGCAAAAAACCTTCATGTTGTACGATATCCAACATATTTGCTAGAATTGTACAGTAAAGGAGGTCATCATGAATAAAAACGATCTTCGTGTTATCAAAACGAAAAAAACAATACATAAAGCATTACTGTTATTATTGAAGAAAAAGTCATTGCCTCAAATTAAAATTACCGAGCTTTGTAAAGAAGCAACGATTAACCGGGGCACTTTTTATTTCCATTATCAAAGTGTTGACGGTGTGCTGCAGGAATTATTCGAGGAAATTATGATGGATTTACATATTTCTTATGATGAGCCATTTAAAGAAGGACTGGAATTAACCGTCAACGGTCTCAACTTAAACCCAAATTCAGTAAAGATTTTCGACCACGTAAAAAAATACGAGGACTTTTACAAAATTGTATTATCTGAAGATGTATCGATGAAATATTATTACATGCTTTTTGATGAAATCTGTAAGCTGATGAATGAGACCGATTATTTAAAGCATGAACATCAGTTAAATAAATATCTGCATGCCTATAATGCAAATGCCATCATCGGATTACTTATTCAATGGTATTTGAACAACTTTGAAGACTCTGTGGATATAATGAATAACCGTCTCGTGGAAATTGTGAAGTTCCGGCAGTCGCTAAAGTGAAAATTTCTAATCGCTAGAAAATGGAGTAGTGGACTATTTCATTTTCTTGCTTTTTTGCTTTATTGGCGTACATAAAATAATTCCATCATATTCTTAACAAGTAATTAAATAATTTAACGATTTTACTCCAAAAATTAACGGAATATTAATAATTTTATGATAATATAAAGGGGAGTTGGTTGGCGTTTGCTGATTGAACTTAAATTGAATAACTAGGAGGAGAAAAATGGTTAAAAATCGAAATGTATGTCTACTATTTTCTTGGATACTTATTGTTTTCATTTTAATTCAGCCTCTTCAATCTACTGTTACAAATGCAGCAGCTGGGGACGGGTCGTGGTCGACACCTTACTCCGTATCTCAGGCAATCAGCAATCAAAACAACTCCACAAAAACAGTTCAAGGTTATGTGGTGGGACAACCTACATCAACAACGACCGTCCTTACAGGCAGTTTTCCAAATGACTATGCATTGGCTATAGCGGACAATGCGAACGAAACGAATACCGCTAACATGATCTATGTACAGATTCCAACTTCTTTCCGCTCTTCTTACGGATTAAAATCAAATCCTTCATTAATGGGGGAAAGCGTGAAAATCACGGGCGCCTTGTCAGCATACTTTTCTCATCCTGGATTAAAAAATAGTACAGCTTTTGAAGTAGTGGAGGGAAGTCCTGCCGATCCTGAGCCGACTCCGACACCAAATCCTTCAACGGGTGCCTATTATGATGCAGCTATAGGGAAAACTGGTGCAGCTTTAAAATCGGCTTTGCATAATATTATTGATGACCATACCGAAATTTCGTATTCCAATGTATGGACTGCTCTTCGCGAAACAGATGAAGATCCGAACAATTCGAATAACGTCATCCTACTTTATACAGGCCGCTCCCAAAGTAAATTTACAAACGGTGGGAACGTCAATGACTGGAACCGTGAACATGTTTGGGCAAAATCGCACGGTGACTTTGGCACATCGATGGGTGCAGGAACAGACTTGCATCACTTGCGTCCAACCGATGTCAGTGTCAACGGTACGCGAAGCAATCTTGACTTTGACAATGGTGGAAACGAGCATTCAGAAGCATCCGGCAACTACTATGATTCTGATTCATGGGAGCCAAGAGACAGTGTAAAAGGTGATGTTGCCCGTATGCTATTTTATATGGCGGTTCGCTATGAAGGAGACAGCGGGGAACTTGATTTGGAATTAAACAATAAAGTGAATAACGGCACGGCGCCTTATCACGGGAAGCTTTCGGTACTGCTCCAATGGCATAAACAAGACCCGGTCGACAATTTTGAACGTACAAGAAATGAAATAATATATACCGATTACCAGCATAACCGTAATCCATTTATCGATTATCCTGAGTGGGCATCCGCTATTTGGGAATAAAATATGAAAAAGTACTCTCCTTTAAGCAAAGGGGAGTATTTTTGTGCTTCCTGTTATATAATTTATGGAAGGGAGTGTTATAAATGGGCGAAATAGACATAAGCAAAGAGGCGATCGAAAAGGATTTGGCACTGATTAAAACATGTTTAAGACTCATAAATCAAGCAGTAGTTTTAAGGAAACGCAGCGGCGAAACATTTACCCCTTCGGAAAATGAAGAGTTACATAGAGTAATATCCAAAATTGATAAAGATTTAAACGAACTTAAAATGAACATAAATTATGATACAAGCAAATGAAGGGACAGGTAACTATATTCTATAATAGGCGTTTTTAAAACAGTCGCATATGATAGATAATACGATGATTCTGTGAAGGGAATGAAAGAAATGTATTATCAATCTTATGGGTATCCATATCAAGCGCCATATTATGTGAATTCTTCGCCGTATAATTATGTTGGAACCCCGACTTACTGGACATACCCATATGGGGCTGTTTCTATAAATCAATTAAATCCCTCTCCTGTTTCCGGTGGTAATAATGGAATGATGTTAAAGGATTATGGAACGACCCCATTTGTCATCAATATTAACGAGGCATCAAAGCAAAACAATACGTATCGTACGGCTTTATGGACTGGGAAACATTTGCAGCTTACATTAATGAGTCTGGAGCCGGGAGAAGATATTGGACTGGAGATTCATCCGAATGTCGATCAATTTTTACGGATAGAGCAAGGGCAAGGGGTAACTCAAATGGGCAAAAATAAAGATCAATTAGACTTTAGAAGAAATGTCCAGGATGACTTTGCCATTTTTATCCCTGCCGGAACATGGCATAACTTAACGAATACCGGTAATGTCCCACTAAAACTATATTCTATCTACGCTCCGCCGAACCATCCATTCGGAACGGTTCACCCTACGAAAGCTGAAGCAATGGCTATGAAAGAAGGCGGAGGTCACAGCAATGAATTCCCTGTTATTTCTGGGAAGACGCCGGATGAATGGATACGGCATACCGAATTTTTAGTAAAAGAAGGATTAGAAGATTTTCAAAGAGGGATAAACACTACTCATATTCTTCAGGAATTTATTCTGATGGGCGTTCTAGTAGGAAAAGGATACTCCCCGGAAGAAGCATATGAGACAGTGGAAGAGTGGGAACGGTCCGGGAAGTCTAAACTTCTGCAGCAAAGCAAAAATATGTAGTGAAGCGTTAAGGAACCTGAACGATCTCTTTTGCCTTAACTAACATAACCAACTATAATGAAACGATAGATGGTTATTAAAGGAGATTTTTAATGAATACACGAATGAATCCACGATATAAAATTACACGTCATGATCAGGAAGGGAATCCTACGCTCAGCTTACAGGAATGCCAAAACTTCTTTGCGACAAAACCGGATTTCGTATACCGAGATTTCTATAGTGTCACACAAGACGGTGTCAATATGAAAATTAACGGCCACTTCTTCATGTGGCAATATGAAGGCCAGGAAATACCATTCCGTTTTTACGAAAGCGAGCTATATGTTGCGGCGGCACATCGGGCAGTTATGGATAAAACGAAGGAAGTAGCGCGCGGCTTGGAAGCGAATTATATTGAAGGATAATTATTAGGGGATGGGAGATTATTTCTCTCATCTCCTATTTTTTGGGGGCGATTACACTGGATGAGTGAAAGAAGGATTTACTCTCATTAAAGAGAATTAGTTTCTAATGGGAATTTTAATACCGATTAGGAGGATGAGTGGGAATGAATCAACATCAGTTTAGTAGCGAAAGCATGTTCATAACGGATTATTTGAAAGCACAAGTGGAACAAACACCTGAAGCAATTGCGGTGGCATTTAATAACGATGAAATCTCATATGAGGCTTTTTACAAAAAGGTTGAGCTTGTTGCAGCATTCGTACAAAGTAAAGGCATGAAAAAAGGAGATATCGTTGCCTCTATGCTGCTAAACTCCGATTTGTTTATGGCGGTGTATTATGGTGTTCAGCTTGCGGGATGTACATTACTTCCTATCAATACGAAGTTGGCACCAGATGAACTGACATATATTTTCAATCATTCAGAAGCAAAAGGATTAATCTATGATGAGCGTCTTGAAGGATCGTTGCAGCAGGTTGAATATGAATTTGAATGGACACAAACACGGACTGAACTGCAAGCAGAGGCTAGTGGCATGGAGCTTCAACCAGTTGAAAACAAAGCAAACGACACGGCATTGGTACTTTATACGTCTGGTACAACAGGGCGTCCCAAAGGTGTCATGCTAACCCACCGTAATGTCATCAGTGCTGTGCAGCAATGGTCGGGACGTATCGCCTATCAAAAGTCAGACCGTGTCTACATTTCAATTCCATTATTCCATTGTGCAGGCTTACATGTAATCGCCGTATCAACGATTTATTGTGGCGCGACATTAGTAATCGATGAAATGTTCATACCGGATCGTACTATTCCTACTATCCTTGAGAAAAAGATTACCGTGTTTTCTGGTGTTCCGACAATGTATGCATTATTACTAAGTAAATTTGATTTTGCGAATCAGGCATTTCCTAATGTAAGGAAAATGGTGTACGGTTCAGCACCAATGCCGCATGAAATTATTAAAAATCTTAAAGAATCCTTTCCCAAAGTGGAGTTCCATAATTTATACGGTCAAACCGAAAGTAGCCCTGGTGCAACGGAATTGCCAGATGAAGCAGTGCTCACTAAAGCAGGGTCAGTCGGTAAAGCCCTACCGAATACACAGCTGAAAATTGTGGATGCAAACGGTGTAGACCTGCCTGTTGGAGAAATCGGCGAGATTTGCATTAAAGGTGAGCAAATTATGAAGGGTTATTTAAAAAATGATGAGGAAACGATGCAAGTAATTAAAAATGGCTGGCTTTATTCAGGTGATTTAGGCCGGCTCGATGAAGATGGTTACTTATATATTGTAGATCGTAAGAAAGATCTAATTATCCGGGGCGGGGAAAACATTTATCCGATTGAGGTCGAGAATGTTTTGTATCAAATCCCGCAAGTAATCGATGCGGCTGTTATTGGCATACCAGATCCGATTTATGGTGAAATTCCTAAAGCCATTGTTGTCCTAGCAGAAGAAGGCGCGATTAAAGAGCAGGAAATTATTGACCATGCACGGAGTAAATTAGCGAAATATAAGGTTCCGCACATAGTGGAAATTGTAAAAGAGATGCCTCGTAATCCATCAGGGAAAATTTTGAAACATGTGCTAAGAGCAAAAGAAAAGGAGCACATTATTTAAGGCGTTAATATAATTTCGATATGGGGAAACAGAAATGAGAAACTAGGCAATCATTGAGTTTCTCATTTTTTTTATGAAGACCATTATAATAAAGTAAGTTTAAGGTCGTATCTTGATAAGAAAGAAAGAAAGAAAGAAGGTTTTAGAAATGAATTTATTAATTGTAGGCGGAACAGGTCGAGTTGGAAGTCATTTAGTTATGAATGCGCTTCAGGATGGCCATCATGTGACAGCTCTCGTTCGGACACCGGACAAAATTGAAAATCATCATGAAAATTTAACAGTTATTCAAGGAAATGTGCTGAAGAAAGAAGATGTTGAGCGGGCGATGCATGGAGTGGATGTAGTGTTAAGTGCACTGAATACAGATGGGGGAACGACTTTAACCGAGAGTATGCCGCTAGTTATTGATGCAATGAAAAAGGAAGGCATCAAACGTATTATCACAATCGGTACTGCCGGCATCCTGCAAAGTCGGGTCAGCCCGGAACTGCTGCGTTATCAGTCAAGTGAATCAAAAAGAAAGTTAACCCGAGCTGCAGAAGAACACCATAAAGCGTATGAATTGTTGCAACAGTCCGGCCTTGATTGGACAATTGTCTGCCCTACCTATTTGCCAGATGGAGAAAAGCTCGGGAAATACCGTACAGAACGCAATTTTCTACCGGTAGACGGCAGCCAAATTTCAGTTCCGGATACAGCGGATTTTGCCTACAGCTTACTGCAAAGCAGCGATTATATAAAAGCGCGTGTGGGGATCGCTTATTAATTGCTCCCTAACTTTGCCGAAATCATTTTGAAAACCCCGATGCCTGTAAGCTTCAGTGTGATTTTTTCATTATGTGATAGATGCTTCTCAACGAAAACGGACAGGTTATCGATTTTGATTTCCTTATAATTATGCACATCTTTCGGCTTACCTAAGTGGGTCATTAATTCCTGGACAGGCGGGGCGCAGCAGGCGTTCACCGAAATGGTTTTTACGGAAACCGGCTTGCCTTTTGACTGTATCCATTTTTTCGTATTTGTATCGAGTTCGATTTGCATGAAAGGTTCCTCGCTTTCGTAGAGCGTGTGGTTGGAAGAAGTTCTAATATCACCGCTCAATGTTCTAATAAACTAAAAAATGTGCTAATAAAAGTATGATTTTCTAATATATATGTACGAACTTCTAATAAGTGTACCCGATGTTCAAATATGTCCTGCGGAAGTTCTAATAAGGCACGGAAATGTTCTAATATAACGGAAAATCTTCTAATATCCTTCTTGCTTCTACCATATCATAAATCACAAATGATAAAAGAAACAAAAAAACGAACGATTCTGATTCTCCACGAAAGGAGCCTACAAAATCGTTCGTTTTGCGTCTTTCCCAATAATCAAGACGACAAAATATTTTCTGCTAAAACCCGTTGAACCGCATAAATATTTGTAGCTTTGTTAAACTTCTTCTGAATAGGGATGCTGTTACCGGAAATCCAGATTTTTAATTCTGCATCCAAATCGAACGTTCCGGCCGTTTCGATTGAAAAGTTTGTAATGCTTTTGTAGGGAATAGACAAATACTCAGTTTTCTTACCAGTCATCCCCTGTTTATCAACGAGAATCAATCGTTTGTTTGTAAAGATAAACGTATCTCGGATGACTTTATAAGCATGTTTGACCACTTCATTACTCGTGATGATTTCTTCCATTTCCTTTTGAACGTCTTCTGCCTTCAACTCACTGGCATTCCCCATTAAACCGTCAAAAATACCCAATATGTTTCACCCCAACCATTTTGTTTTCTAATCTCTGCTATTTTTTACATTGTTTCTAAAGATATACTTGCAACCGAATAAAATCATTCCAAGACAGTAAAACTTTTTGACTGGTGAAAGAAGAGCCGCTACTTTTCTATTAAAAAAATATAGTAATTTTCCGTCGAAATGCGTAAAAATATTAGAATTGGGTATTAAAGCTTTATAACAAAGTTAAGGAGGGATTCTAAATGAATCATGTTAAGGCCTTGGTTATTAAATTTGTGATGATTGCGGCGGTTTTAGGTATTATTCTTGCAGGGATTTTTGATTTCGCATTTAGCGACACGTTAGTAATCAGTTTAGTGTTAACACTTTTAGCTTATGTTGTAGGGGACTTAGGAATTTTCCAAAATACGGGTGCTCGTACAGAGCAGGATAAAAGAAATATTATCGCCACATTGTCCGATGTCCTGTTAGCAGCTATTGTTATTTACTTTATGGGACTAAGCTTTGCTGAAAATAGTGAAAGTATTGTAGCAGCTGCCGTTGTTTCAGCAGTAGTCATCGGTTTAGGGGAATGGTTCTTCCATAAATACATTGATAAACAAGTATTTGAAGCGGCAGATGCCCCAAGAAATACGCAAAGAGACTATTAATATAGTTTTTAATATACGAAAAGAAGAAATTAGGCGCTTTCTTTTAATAGGAGCGCCTTTTTTGCGTTGGAAAGATTGTTTTTATCGCAGTTGCATTATATGGTAAAGCTTATAACATACAAGACATTTTAAGAGAAAGAAGAGGATAAAAAAATGACATTACAACAATTAAAATATGTAATAGAAGTAGCAAGGAGTCAATCAATCAATAAAGCGGCACAAAGTCTGTTTATTAGTCAGCCGAGTCTGTCCAATGCACTAAAAGAGTTGGAGGAAGAACTCGGAATTACAATTTTTCTGCGTTCGAACAAGGGGATTATCATTACAGCTGAAGGCTCGGAGTTTTTAGGATACGCCCGGCAAGTTGTTGAGCAGGCGGAACTTTTAGAAAGTCGCTATACGAATACAACGTCTCCGCAAAAGTTTTTTGGTGTATCTGCCCAGCATTATGCATTTGCGGTAAGTGCATTTGTCCGCTTATTAAAAGACTATGATATCGAAAAATACGAGTTCAGTTTACGAGAAACCAAAACCTATGAAATTATTGAGGATGTCAAAAACTTACGGAGCGAAATCGGCATTTTATATGTCAATGAATTCAATAAAAAAGTAATCAGCAAGTTTTTAGGAGAAGGCAATTTACAGTTTCATGAGCTATTTACAGCAAAGCCGCACATATTTATTAGCTCGGCAAACCCGCTATCCAAAAAGGAGTATGTCACATTATCGGATCTGGACCCTTATCCGTACCTTTCCTATGAGCAGGGGGATTATAATTCGTTCTATTTTTCGGAGGAGATTTTAAGCACGCTTTCCAGACCGAAAAATATAAAGGTTACCGATCGTGCCACATTATTTAACTTACTGATCGGGTTAAATGGCTATACGATTTCCACAGGGGTGATCAGTCATAAATTAAACAGTAAGGACATTATAGCGGTTCCTTTAAAGGTGGACGAACAAATTCATGTTGGGTATATAACTCATAAAAATGTTACAAATAGTACAATGGCGAATACGTATATACAGTATTTAAAAGAATCTGTTGAACAAGAAATCGTTCAGTTATAGTTTAAGACTATAACAAGGAATAGGATTTAGGTGTTACGTAATAACAATTTTCCCATGCTACACTAGCTTTACGTTAAGAAAACCAAAGGGAAAGTGGGAGATTGTATATGACGAAAACATTAATAAAGGCACCATTTAGAGCGGATCATGTTGGGAGTTTATTAAGACCGGAGCGAATCCACAAAGCAAGAAAGGATTTCAACGGAGGCAATATTTCGGAACAGGAATTACATGCCATCGAAACAGAGGAAATTAAGAAAATTGTTGATAAGCAAATTGAAGTAGGCCTTCAAGCAGTAACGGACGGAGAATTTCGCCGCAGATTTTGGCATACAGATTTCCTTGAACATTTAAATGGAGTCGAGGGGTATGTTCCAGATTCAGGCTTCTCATTCAAAGGCGAAGAAACTGAAAGATATGATGTGCGGGTAATCGGTAAAATTTCGTTTAACCCAGATCATCCACATATTAAAGATTTTATCGAATTTAAAGAAATAGTTGGAGACCGAGCTGTTGCCAAACAAACCATTCCAAGCCCAAACCAGTTATTTAATGCGGGTATTCGCAATTTGGATATTTATCCGGATATTGAAGAATACTCAAAGGATATTATCAGCACATACCGTGATGCCATCAAAGCCTTTTATGATGCAGGCTGCCGTTATCTACAGCTCGATGATGTGTACATTGCCGGATTGAATGCTCCGGAAATTCCATTCAATGATAGCGGGTATTCCCGTGAAGAGTTAATCGATTTAGCTCTTCGTGTTGCAAATGGAGTATTAGAGGATAAGCCGGAAGATTTAATCATCACGACTCATCTTTGCCGTGGCAACTACCGCTCAAAGTGGGCGTTCGAGGGAAGCTATGCTAAAATTGCGCCAACATTGTTTGCAAAAGAAAAAGTAAACGGATTTTTCCTGGAATATGATGATGATCGTTCGGGTGATTTCGGACCGTTGAATTACATTCCGAATGGTGGACCACAAGTAGTACTTGGCGTATTCACTTCCAAACATGGTGAATTAGAAGTGAAGGAAAATATTAAAGCTCGTATTGAAGAGGCAACAAAATATGTGCCATTGGAGCAATTATGTATAAGTCCACAATGTGGATTCGCTTCAACTCATCATGGAAATATCCTGACTGAGGATGAACAATGGGCGAAACTGAAGTATATTGTCGATATTTCAAAAGAGATTTGGGGATAATTTGAATACAGTTGGCGCCGTGAGAAGGTGCCGGCTGTTTCTACAAAAAGAGAACACGAAAATCATTTCGTGTTCTCTTTTGCAAATTATTTTCTTGTTTCAGTAGTTTCCCACATATCCTTCAGCCAAGCGTCAAATTGTGCACCTTTTTCGCCTTCGTATGTGTTGTAAATATCGATACGCATTTTTTCAAGTTTTACTTTGAAATCTTCATACGTGTGATCTGCTGGTAAGCTTTTCTTAATACGTTTGAAAATTTTGCGAAGGTCTTTGAACAATTCGCCTTTAGGTGCTTCCGATGTTTCCACTTGCTGACCCATTTTCTTTAATTGTTTCGCTGCTGCATCGCGCACTTTCGTTACCAGATCGGCTTTCGCTACATATTGCAAAATTTTGATCGATTCATCGGCTTTAATTTTCGCTAATTCCTGTACCGCATCTAAACGTGCTTCCCAATCTGCTGTACGGTTTACAGCTTTCTTTAATTCACTGAAATTTTCAGGTAATTGTTGTGTTGATTCTTGATTTTGTTGACTCATTATTTTGTCTCCTTTGTCATTGCCTTACTAGCAATGATCCGCTCCATCTATTATAGCATGAAAGTGAAGCAATTACTCGTCGCATTAGATGTACAGATTCGATTGCCGTGAGGATGTTCTAATAAAGCCCTACATTGTTCTAATATCCCAAAAAATCTTCTAATAAAAGTGAGATGTTCTAATATAAATCATATTTTTGCTAATAAGTGCTCCAACTATTCAAATAAACCACCTGAATGTTCTAATATCCGGTATAACTCTACTAATAAGTACCCGAACTTTTCTAATAAAACCGCCACTGCCTGCAAGTAATCTGAAAAACACAGCTTTCCCCTCAATAAATGCCCGACAACCTGAAATCTTCTAACAAACCCCGCCGAAGTTCTAATATCGAGCGCAACTCTTCTAATATCCGTCCCAAAAGTTCTAATTAAACCCGCATCACCTCCAAGCAACCTGAAAAACTCCACACCCATTCCAAAAAGGACAACCCCAAGCACGAAAATCCAAACCATTTCAGTTACACTTTTACTAAGCAATTTATAAAGGAGGAAATCACATGTTCCAAAACAAAACAGTCGTCATTACAGGTGCTTCGCAAGGTATCGGTCGTTCAGTCGCAACCCATTTCGCAAAGGCCGGTGCCAATGTGGTCATCGCGGATATTGAGCACGACTTAGGTGTCCAGCTGGCAGGGGAGCTTCAAACAGAAGGGTATTCCGCCATTTTTATAGAGACAGATGTGCGCAGTGAAGAGAATGTTCGCCAAACAATGGAGATGGCAGCAAGCCGTTTTGGCGGGCTTCATATTTTGATCAATAATGCGGGGAAAGCGAAATGGATTTCACCGCTGGAATTATCGCTCGAAGACTGGGATGACATCATCCAGACGAATTTGCGCAGCGTCTTTTTATGTTCACGTGAAGCGGCAAAACTTATGAAAAGCGGCGGGGCGATCATCAATCTTGCTTCAACCCGTGCAGTCATGTCCGAACCAAATTCTGAAGGCTATGCGGCATCAAAAGGCGGTATCCTTGCACTGACACATGCGTTGGCAAGTTCTTTCAGTGAGCTGAATATTACGGTAAACAGCATTTCGCCAGGATGGATTGAAACAGGAGATTACGATGCACTCAGACCTACCGACCACGCCCAGCATTTTTCAAACCGTGTCGGCAAACCCGATGATATTGCCCGTGCCTGTCTGTATTTAGCTAACCCGGAAAATGATTTTATTACAGGGACGGATCTGACAATCGATGGCGGGATGA
This sequence comes from Solibacillus sp. FSL W7-1472, assembly GCF_037969775.1. NCBI lineage: Bacteria > Bacillati > Bacillota > Bacilli > Caryophanales > Caryophanaceae > Solibacillus > Solibacillus sp. FSL W7-1472. The sequence goes on along the minus strand of NZ_CP150208.1, from coordinate 3,081,654 downwards.
CGAAGAAAATGATTTATGAAGAATAATAGTAAGACAGTAAAATCACATGAAAGTGTCAATTTTCCATTTAGGGAAATTGGCACTTTTTTATGTATTTAACCCATTTTCCCGTCCGTATTAATTAAAAGTTCTAAATTTAATTATTGTTCAGAAAATAAAGATTGTTTTTGCTGTTACTCTGTTATAATATAAAGCTTATAAATAAACTAGGAATTAATAATGGAGGCAATTAGAATGAAGAAATTATTATCAATCGTTACATTATCGGCGCTCGTTTTAGCAGCATGTGGTGGCGACAAATCAGATGAAAATGCAAGCGAGGCAAAGAATAAATTAGAGGAAATCCAGGCAGATGGAAAAATTCAAATCGGTCTTGAAGGAACATTCCCTCCGTTCAGCTTCCATGATGAATCAGGTGCATTAACAGGCTTTGAATATGAGATTGCCGATCAAATCGCAAAAGACCTAGGTGTTGAAGCAGAATATGTTGAAACAAAATGGGATTCATTGATCGCAGGATTGGATACAGATAAATACGATTTTGTTATTAACAACGTATCGATTACAGATGAGCGTAAAGAAAAGTACGATTTCTCCATTCCATATATGAAATCGGAAGCGGTAGTAGCCGTGCACACAGATAATACAGAAATTAAAGAGCCGGCAGACATGAAAGGCAAAAAATCTTCACAAACAATTACAAGTAACTTTGCCCGCGATGCAGAAGCGCTTGGTGCAGAAGTTGTTGCAACAAATGATCTGATGAGTTCAATCGAGCTAGTAGTACAGGGACGTGCAGATGGAACAATCCATGACCGAGTGACATTCCTGACATACTTGCAGGAGCAGCCGGACACGAAGTTGAAAGTGCTGGACGGTGCGATCAATTCAACTGATATTGCATTAATCTTAAATAAAGAAAACGATGAGTTCCGTGAGAAGTTAAATGAAATTATTAAAGAACGTACAGAAGACGGTACATTCGAAGCAATTTCAGAAAAATATTTTGGTGAAAATGTTATTTCAAACAACTAATGGGAAGGTCGTTTCGACGGCCTCCTTTTTTACATGGCTTTCATTACAGAAAGGAGTGTTAGTGGATGAGTAGAGAAATGGATATTTTACTTAGCTCGATCTGGCCGATTTTAAAAGCAGGACTTCTTGTTACCATTCCGCTATCGCTCATTGCTTTTGCCATTGCATTAGTCATTGCAGTTGTGACGGCATTAGCAAGAATCTCGAATTACCGGGTTTTACGATGGATATTCGGTGCTTACGTATGGGTGTTTCGCGGAACACCATTATTAGTGCAATTATTTATAGTGTTCTTCGGTCTACCGAAACTGGGGATTACCCTTGATGCGTGGACAGCGGCAATTATTACATTCTCGCTGAATACGGGTGCATATGCTTCTGAATCGATCCGAGCTTCAATTTTGGCCATTCCAAAAGGGCAATGGGAGGCAGCAGAATCACTCGGTATGACGTATTGGCAGATGATGCGACGTGTCATTGCACCGCAAACTGTTCGTATTTCATTGCCGCCAGTAGCCAATGATTTTATTGATATGGTAAAAGGGACATCTTTAGTAGCCAGTATCACACTTGCGGATCTATTCATGGTCGGACAGCAAATTACAGCAAGGACGTATGAGCCGCTTATGATTTATTCGCTTTGTGCAGTTATATATTTAATCTTTATTAGTGTGTTAATGGTCATTCAAGGCCGACTGGAAAAATACGCATCAAAATATATATAAGTCGGGTAACGTGAAGCGCTAAAAGGGAGGGCTTATTATCGTACAATTTCAGCAGATGTCTAAGTTCTTTGGCGAGAACGAGGCATTGAAAAATATTAATTTAACATTTCATGAAGGCGAAACAACGGTTATTTTAGGTCCATCCGGTTCAGGGAAATCAACGCTGCTGCGCTGTATCAATCTGCTGGAGCGACCTGAAAAAGGCGTTCTGACAGTCGGGAACCAGACAGTTGAACTGAACAAGCCGATTTCTCAGAAGAACTTGCTTTCGATTCGTCAAAATACGGCGATGGTATTCCAAAGCTTCAATTTGTTCCCGCATATGAAAGTGCTTGAAAATGTGATGGAAGGGCCAGTTACCGTTTTGAAGCAGGACAAAGAAATTGCAAGACAAAAGGCACAGCAGTTATTGGAGAAGGTTGGCCTGAGTCATAAAACAGACCAGTATCCTTCGCAATTATCCGGCGGGCAGCAGCAGCGTGTTGCCATCGCAAGAGCATTGGCAATGGAGCCGCAGTTTTTACTGTTCGATGAACCGACAAGTGCACTGGACCCAGAACTAGAAGGAGAAGTGCTGAAGGTGCTGAAGGATTTGGCGGAGGAAGGCAAGTCGATGATTATCGTGACGCATAACCTGAATTTCGCGCGCGAAGTGGCAGACAGGATTCTATTTCTGGAAAACGGTGAAATCGGCTATGACGGCGTAACCGAAAACTTCTTTACAGCAAACAATAATGAACGGATTCAACAATTTATAAAATCGATGCAGTTTATCTAATCTAGGGGGATTTAACATGACAACAGAGAAAACAAATGTAGAGAGCTTTGATTTAGACCATACGAAAGTAGTGGCACCATACGTACGACTTGCCGGTACGAAAACAGGAGCAAAAGGCGACGTCGTAACAAAGTACGATATCCGATTCAAACAGCCGAACAAAGCGCATATGGAAATGCCGTCACTTCACTCATTAGAGCATTTAATGGCTGACCGTATCCGTAATCATAGTGAAGCCGTCGTAGATTTATCGCCAATGGGCTGTCAAACAGGCTTTTACTTGGCATTACTGAACTACAATGACTATGACGGCGTATTAACGATTATTGAAAATACGCTGAAGGATGTATTGAAGGCGGAATCGGTACCCGCATGTAATGAAGTACAATGCGGCTGGGCAGCAAGCCATAGCTTAGAAGGCGCAAAGGCATTGGCTGAGGAATTTTTAGCTGGCCGCGATGAGTGGCATATTGTTTTTGGGGAATAATTGATGAAGCAAGTCTTCTGTGAGGATAATCTCGCAGGAGACTTTTTTATTGGAGCAATTGTTTTAAAAGTTCCTGTGAATAGGTTATTAATAAACTAAAGTAACTAAAAGGAGAATTTGAATGAACAATACCTCAACGACTACATTAACAATGAAAAGAGAATTTAATGTAAAGCCTGAAAAAGTGTTTGACGCATGGTTGAATCCTGTAACGATGAAAAAATGGTTCTTTACATTGGAAGGGACGAACAAGGTTGCACAAAATGACCCAAAAGTAGGGGGCAATTGGGAAATTGTAGACCACCGGCAAGGAGTGGACTACCGGGCGATCGGGGACTACGTTGAAATCAATTCGCCTGAAAAAATCGTCTTCACTTTTAAAATGCCGCAATTCAGCGAACTGGAAGATACAATCACAGTGGAGCTGAAAGAGTTGGGACAAGGCAGTGAATGACGTTCACCCAACTGATCCATGTTGAAAATAAAGAGCAATGGACAGAAGCTGACATCGTAAAAGCTCTAGATGAAATGCGAGATGGCACAGAACATGGCTGGAACTTAATGTTCATGGGTCTGAAGGAATTAGTTGAGACCGGAAAAGTGAGCTATCAAGGTTAGGGCGTATAATGAAACACCGGGTGGGGGTCATGACCATCCGGTGATTGAATTTTCGGGGAAGATTTTCTAATAAAATGTTGAATTGTTCTACCAGATCTTTATACGGTAACTGAAGAAGTAGCCGCATCTTCGGAACAACAGCTCATCGCGAAATTTAAATATTAAACCAAAGGCATCGTCTAGTTAGGAGATGCCTCTAACTTATAGGGAGAAAAGTTCGCGGAAAAGGTTAAAATAGGCTAAATTGAAGTGGTGCAAATTTGAATTAAGAAGGGGAAGAGTCCGATGAAAAGCGCAAAACCATTTTTAATGTTTCAAGGCGGTGTTGCTGAAGAAGCGATGAACTTCTATACATCACTTATCGATGATGCGGAAATTACAAGCATTGTACGCTACGGGGCAAATGAAGGCGGAGACGAAGGAAAAGTCATGCAAGCCACTTTTTCGATAAAAGGTCAGGAATTTATGTGCATTGACAGTAATATTAAGCATGAATTTGACTTCACACCGTCATTCTCTATTTTTATTACGTGTGATACGGAAGAAGAAACCGACCATCTTTATGAAAAATTGCTTGAAGGCGGGCATCCGCTAATGCCAATCGATAATTACGGTTTCAGTAAGAAGTTCGGCTGGGTAAATGACCGTTACGGAGTATCTTGGCAGATTAATTTACCTTAATAAAATGTGCCGGGTGTCTGAATGGATACCCGGCGTTTCATTTTCTAATAAAGGTCTGAGTTGTTCTAATATATTTTAAAATCTTCTAATAAAAGTGAGATTTTCTAATATAATTGTACATTGTGCTAATAAGTCTTTAATATGTTCAAATATCGTCCACAGAAGTTCTAATAACCCCCTGCAATCTTCTAATATCCATCACAAACCAATCTGTTCTAATATCATGCGCAGAAGTTCTAATATCCCGCCAAGGAGTTCTAATATCGACACAAAAATTTCTAATAAAAACCTTCCATTCACCCGGCATTCTGATAAAGCATCCCGCCAAACGCCCGGTTTCTCACCATAATCCTCAGCAAGCCATAGCCTAAAAGCGCCCCCGCAAAAGAACTCATCATAAATGCCGGGACAAAACCGAACAGCGCCGCTTCCTGACCTAAAAATAAAATGGCGATCGGGTAAGTAGCCATCGCACCGAGCAACCCGGTCCCGATTACTTCACCTACTGCCGCAAACGCTAACTTCTTCGTTTTAGCAAACAGAAATGCAGCCAAAAAGGCACCGATCATACTCCCCGGATAAGCAAATATACTGCCTGTCCCCATTAAGTTTCTCAATGTCGATGTAAGGAATGCCTGTAATACCGCATACCATGGACCGAGCAACACCGCCGATACGACATTGGCAAAATGCTGAATCGGAAATATTTTGGCAAAACCTAAAGGGATGTACACAAAACTGCTGAGAATCGTTGTAAGTGCAGCGATAATGGCTGAATACGTAAGCTTCCTCGTTTTATTCATCTCTTCCATCCTTTACAATAAATTTTTGCAACAAAAAAACCACTTTCAACTAAAGAAAGTGGTATCGCAGCCTAAAACAAATAAAAAGGGATCGACACTACTTTCCTACGCTAGTATTACCTAGATCAGGTGCAAAGGGTTCTTCTCAGCCAAACAGGCGCCCCTAGTAGTTTTCATATTCAATTATAAGCAGATTACCTGCTTCCAATATTAGGTTAATTTCACAGTTATCATAACACGGCCGTTTCATTATGCAAATGCATTTTTGAAATTTGATTCCTTTGACCGAGAAAAACTACTGCTCATACCCACCGCCATAATTGCCGGGCTGGACTTGCTGCCATGGGTTTGGTGGACCGATGAACGTATTCGGCCGAACCGGTGCAACTGCCTGCGTCCATAAAGTTTCGTTCATCCCATATGTGTGGGCCATAATATTTGCTGGTGTCAGCTTGAGGAGGTCGGAACCTAAAATGACTTCAGGTGTCGGTGCGTTGAAAATGGCGAGCAGATGCGTGTTGTTTTGCGTGGCGACTTCGTAATGCCACCACCCTTGAGGAACGTTCGCCACCTGGCCGGGGGTAATCGGAAAATGCATTAGCTGTTTCGTAAACGGATTCAAAATCGAAACAACCGCACTTCCCGCAATACAATAAACAAGTTCCGCCGCATTTTGGTGGTAGTGCGGTTCAATGACATTATTGGCACTCAAATAAATATCAAGCAGCGATATATTATCCAGTGTATTTAACTGGTTGACGCCCATTACATTAATAAAATTATGCTGGTCTTTAACGAACAACGGGTTTTTATTAAGGTCGAATGTAAACTGGGGTTGCACTGATGTATAATCTTGATTCGGATTCAATAGTTCACCTCTTTTTTATTGTAGTTAAAATATGCAATAATTTACCAGTGTGTGCCTATTGTCGTTAGTAGCCATCCATCTAAAAATACACATACAACGCATTGATTAATGTGAAAATTAAAATAAACAGGGTAGCACCACATACAATAATTTCTGTAAAGTGCACGAACATGACTCTTTCATAACTTAACTCAGCTTTACGAAAACCAAAGAAATTCCCATGACTAATAATATAAATAAACGTACTCACGACCATTAAGGAAGACATTAAAAATGAAATTGTTGGCAAAGAAGTAACGTAGCGCGAGTTGCCTCCTGTTTCCATATAGAGCGGAATATCCAATCCCTTGCTTAACACAAAACTGACAATGACCATGATGTAGATAATAAGCGAAATATTAAACGGGTGTTTGCGGTAATCGATCAGATCAAGCAACTTTTTTGTCTTCCCCTTAAACTCCCAATCCTTATTGTCTTCTACTCTGTCACCTTTCAGCATGTAAATAATACCGGCTAATACAAGCCCTGAAAATAAATACCATTCCAACATCGTAAAAAACAGCGTCCAGCTATAAAACGGTGCGATCACAAGCGGGAGAATAACGAGTCCAAACAACCATTTATTAACTGGCTGATTAGCAGTAAGCCATTCGTTTAATGCATGCCGTTTATCTTTTGTATGTGCTTTTTCCGGTTCCCGGTAACTGAAGATTTGATTCATTACAAAAGTGCATCCTACCAGTACTAACCCGATTCCGAAAGTAAGATAAGAAGCTTTCGGATAAATCACGACCCCATCATAATTAAGGATGATCCAGTTCCCGCATAGGGCAGTGATCAATATCCCGGTAAGCATCAGATATGAAGATAAGTTTCTCATCCGTACACCTCCATTGTTCTATTCTACGTCGATTGGATGGAAATAGTTTCAAATAAAACAGGAGGTATGTAAATAGTTCTAATAACGACCGGCAATGTTCTAATAAAACCAAAAATGTTCTAATATAATTGCGATTTTCTAATATATCACTCAGTTGTTCTAATAACCATCCGACATCTTCAAATAAAGCACTCCGATGTTCTAATAACTCGTCGACATTTTCTAATAACCACCCCAACTATTCTAATAAAATCCAAAACAAAAAAGCGATTGCACTAATGGAACCGTCCCACTACTGTGCAGTCGCTTTCTTCATAATAAGCTGCAGTATTTCATTGGCACAAATCGCATCTGCATCGGCTGTATGATGGTTAAGAAGCGGGATGTTATACGTTTCGGCAATGACATTTAAATTATTTCTCGGACTGTCCAAATATTTGCGCGCAAGCAGTACCGTACAGGCTGCCGGATTCGTTGGACGAATGCCATTTCGGAAAAACTCCAGCGCGAGAAAGCTGTACCAGTCAAAACCGATATGATGACTGACGATCGGCAAATCACCTAAAAAAGCTTTAAACGCATGAATGACAGGGGAGATCGTTTGCTCATGTTTGACACGTTCATTAGTAATCCCGTGAATGTGCGAATTTTTGATTGGTTTTTCCGGATTCACAAACCGGTGAAAGAGGTCCACCGTTTCACCATGGCGAATTTTTAACGCAGCTATTTCCACGATTTTATCGCCCCTAGCAGCAGAGCCTCCCGTTGTTTCGATATCAACGACAACATATTCGGGTGCACGCTCCAACAGTTCCACCATTTCCGCAACCTTCAAGCGCGGGCTATACGTTGTAATAAACTTTCTTAAATACTGCGCGGCGAGCTTCGTATTGTAATAATGGCCATAGCGCGTCCGGGCAATATAGCCGTGCTGTTCCAGTTCATCAATTGCCACTGTCGGATAGCTTACGGCCAATGCTTCACGTTTGGCAAAGCTGACAATCGAGCACGTAATCATAATGCGGATATGCAGCCGTTCGATGTTCATAAACTTCACCTCTTGATTGGAACGTTTGTTCTATAATTGAACCATATATGAAGTAAATAATAAATAGAAAAACTGACCATAACCGGAAAATTCAGCAATGGTCAGCCTATCAATTACTCAGAAAACGGATTCGGCACTGGTTGCAGACGCTCTTGGACTTTCTTCGCAACGACCGTTTTTCCTTTTGAAGGAACGGTATTTGGTATTGAAGATCTTGCTTCGAGGTCTTCCCAGAAATCCGCGTTTTTAATGCCTAACACTAACGGGTTGAACGTTGGGTTAAGCCCCAAACGTTTTTGCGTATCGTAATCTTTCAGTGCGGTTAAAGCGGTTTTCGAAAGCAGCACAATCGTAATGACGTTCACCCAGCCGAGCAAACCTACTCCTAAATCAGTAATCGCCCAAATAAGGGTAGCCGAATTCACTGCACCGAAAATAACCATGCCTAGAAGACCGAGGCGGGCAGCATGTGTAATAATTTTCCCTGCTTTGCCGATATTCAGCGTTTCTTTAATGAAGGCAATGTTCGTATCCATTTTGTAGAAGTACGTAATTAACGTAGTAAAACAGAACAGGAATAATGAAATTGTCATAAAGTACTGACCGAATGCCGGAGAGATCAGTGTACTCATTGCCGACTGTGTATAAATTTCAGGGTTAGCACCTGGAATGTTCGATACGATGGCCTCGCCAGCACTTGGCGCAACATTGTACATACCTGTAATTAAAATCATAAAGGCTGTCGCTGTACAGATTAGAAACGTATCGATGTAAATAGAAAATGCCTGTACTAAACCTTGTTTGGCAGGGTGCGAAACACTCGTTGCACCGGATTCAAACGTTTCTGTACCTAACCCGGCAGCACTTGAGAATACACCCCGCTGTACACCCATTGCGATGGCTGTACCGACCAGACCTGCAAATGTAGCATTCAAGTTAAGCGCACTTGTCACAATCAATGAAAACATCGCCGGAATTTCAGAAATGTTAATAACTAATAATGCGATACAAATTGTCACGTATGCTAAAGCCATGAACGGAACCAAATATTCCGAAACAGTAGCGATTCGCTTTACACCACCGTAAATAATTACTGCCATTAATGTAGCAAGCAGTAAACCTGTTACAAGTGGGGGAACATTGAATGATTCCTGAACCGTTAAAGCAATCGTGTTCGCCTGTACTGTCGGCCATAAAATACCGATAACGATAATTAAAATCGTCGCTGAAATAATGGAAAACCATTTTAAATTCAAACCTTTGTAAATATAAAACGGTGTTCCGCCGCGGTATTCACCTTCGATTTTACTTTTGAAAATTTGAGAAAGGGTAATTTCAATAAATGAAGTGGCTGCACCTAAAAATCCCATAACCCACATCCAGAAAACTGCACCAGGACCACCAAGGCTGATGGCTGCTGCAACACCGACAATATTACCTGTACCGATACGACTGCCCAATGACATCGCCAATGCCTGGAAAGAAGAAATCCCTGCACTGTCATTATTTTTTTCAAACAGCAATGTGATCATATCTTTAAAGCGTCGCACTTGAACAAATCGTGTTCTCAACGTAAAAATGAGGCCCACCGCCAAAAATAAAAAGACTAACGCATTACTCCAAACATACTTATTCAAAAAATTAACGATTTCCAACATTCATGTACCACGTCCTTTTTATTTCGTTTTCTAAGTAAAACTGTAATGCATGTTTTTATGTATAGCTTTTTTCTGTTAACAGAAAAAAAGTATTATTACTGTAATTAACACAAACAAGCGCTTGTTAAACAAAATTTTTCAGTCTTGTATTAATTTTTATGGAATTCAAAGCTTCGGAATGTTTTAGTAGCGGGTATTTAACGGTGTTCTACATTAAAATAATTTAAATATTTACAGGAAAAAACGAAGAAGTTCCATAATCTATTGTGCAGTAATTCAATATTCCTATCGCTCTCTTTTCCAAGAATGTATTTCTGGCCAAATATTTACACAATGATAGCTTCTCTAGGGGTCAGTAATGAATTGATAAGACTACATAATAGAGGAGAGAAAGTTTATATTTATTCCTTTATTTGGATTTTGTTAAATCAATTTTCCTTATAAACTTTTCGAAAATGCCGAATATTACTTCTTTAAATCAGCACTAAACCGAAACTTAGGTCTTTCTATTGGAATGTTTGAATGTCTCTTGACGTTGTAAAATGTTAGGCCTATCATTGCTAATAGAATCAATTGATAATGATTATCATTATTGATTGTTGATTCTAATAAGAAATCAAGCTGTCTTTACATAACTGTAAATGAGAAAGGAAGTGTTGAAGTGAACTTTCAGGAGTTACGAGGGAAAGTTGCACTTGTGACAGGTGGAGCCCAAGGAATTGGCGCAAGCCTTGTCAAAAGCTTGGCTACATTAGGAGTAAAAGTTGCTGTAATCGATTATAACGAGGAAAAATTGAGAAGCCATGTGAATGGTTTAATAGAGCAGGGGCACGAGGTTTTCGCATTTCCTGCGGATGTGGGAGATAGTAACGCCATTGATGCGGTTGTCGAGAAAGTGGAAAACGAAATCGGACCAATCGAAATGCTCGTCAATGTAGCAGGCACATTGGCTACAGGACCGGTCGAATCATTCACTGACCGTGACTGGGCAAGAATCTTTTCAATTAATACGACAGGTGTGTTTTATGTTTCAAGAGCGGCAAGCCGTTATATGATTCAAAGAAAAGCAGGTTCGATTGTAACAGTCGGATCCAATGCCGCAAGTGTACCGAGAATTTCTATGGCGGCCTATGCAGCATCAAAGGCGGCAACGGTCATGTTTACAAAATGTCTCGGTTTAGAGCTGGCAGAGCATAATATACGCTGCAATATCGTTTCACCAGGGTCGACGGATACGGACATGCAGCGTTCGATGTGGTCCGATGATCATGGCGCTGAAGTAATGATTAAAGGAATGACTGAAACGTATAAAGTAGGGATTCCGCTGAAAAAGATTGCACAACCGGACAATATTGTGGACGCTATTCTGTTTTTCCTTTCCAATCAGTCAAGTCATATTACGATGAGCAATCTTGTCGTGGATGGCGGCGCGACATTGGGAGCGAGCTAAGTCTGTCTTTTGAATTCAGAGTAGTGAAACGAAAAGGAGCGGTAATATGGTAAGCAAACAAAAAGTAGTAATCGAACATGAACTTTTAGATGAGTATGAAGTTGGTGACTTTTTCATTGAAACACCAAAAAGAACGATATTAGGCAAAGGTGTATACATGCATGTGCCAACGGGTGAACCACATCAAAACCAGATGGAAGGATTGTCCGATAGGGTGGCGAGCGCGCTGAAGAAGGCTAAAGAACAAGGACATCCACGATTAGTCGTAACGGGCGCAGTACCATTTGATTACTATAAAAAAGCATGTTTACTTGTTCCGGAATCTATCCAAATCGCACCATCATTGCAGCAGGAGGAAAGGGCAGTGTCCGGTTCAGCATCAGTTACTGTCAATCGGCTCGTATCCAATCCAACACCAGAGCACTATAAGCTAGGTGTCATGCAAGGGATTGAAAGAATAAGAAGCGGCGAACTCGATAAAATTGTGCTGTCACGTTCACTGGAAGTAAGTCTCAATGAGCCGATCGACCTTCCGCAGCTGTTACGTAATCTTGCGTATCAAAACAAACATGGATATACGTTTGCAGCACCGATTGAATACGGAAATCAAAAGGCTTCGCTCATCGGGGCTAGTCCGGAGCTGCTTGTTTCAAGACAAGGGATGTACGCCATCGCGAATCCATTGGCAGGTTCAAGACCTAGAAGTAAAGATCCGGTAGAGAACCAAAGACGTGAAGAGGAACTGCTTTCTTCTCCAAAGGATTTACATGAGCATGCGGTCGTAGTGGAAGCAGTCGTCAAGGGATTGCGTCCATTACTAAAAACGATCGAAGTCCCGGAAAAACCGTCAGTCGTGTATACGGAAACGATGATGCATCTTTCGACTGTCATTAAAGGAGAGCTCCTGAAAGCGGATATCTCATCGTTGGATTTAGCCATTGCCCTGCAGCCTACACCAGCTGTTTGTGGCGCACCAACGGAAAAGGCAAGACAGGCAATCACAGAAATTGAACCGTTTGACCGAGGCTTCTTTACAGGCACGATCGGTTGGTGTGATGCTGAAGGCGACGGGGAATGGGTTGTGACGATTCGCTGCGCAGAGGCAAATGGCGATTCATTACGATTATTTGCGGGAGCAGGCGTTGTGAGCGAATCGAAGCCTGAAGAAGAATTGGCTGAGACGGGTGCGAAATTCCAGACAATGCTTCGCGCAATGGGCATCGATACAGAGCAGCTGAAGGATATTTAACGACTATTTATATGAATTACAACAGGGTTCACCAACAAAGAAAAAGGAGTGATTTAGATGGCTATTCCAGCGATCTCATCATATAAAATGCCGAAAGAAAGCAATCTTCCAAAAAATAAAGTAGGTTGGAAAGTCGATCCGAACAAGTCTGTCCTACTCATTCATGATATGCAGCAATATTTTATCGATTATTATGAGAAGGATTCGTCATTAGTTCGTGAAATGATTGCCAATATAAAAGCAATCAGAAAACAATGCGATGAACTTGGCATTCCAGTTGTCTATACGGCACAATCGGGAAATCAAAAACCAGAGGATCGCGCATTACTGACTGACTTTTGGGGAACAGGACTAAAAGACGATCCGAATATTACAAAAGTGATCGATGAATTGGCGCCAGGCAAGGCCAATATCGTATTGAAAAAATGGCGCTATAGTGCATTTAAAAAATCTAATTTTCTGGAAATGATGAACGAACAAGACCGAGATCAGTTAATCATTTGCGGGGTTTACGCCCATATCGGTTGCCTTATGACTGCTGGAGAAGCTTTCATGTCGGACATTAAGCCTTTTTTCATTGCCGATGCGGTAGCTGATTTTACACAATCTGAGCATGAAATGGCGATCAACTATGTAGCAGGTCGCTGTGGGGCAGTTTATTCTACAGCACAAATTATGGACCAGCTAAAGCGTGAGGCATCTGCAGAAGCAGAGCTCGTATAAGAATAAACAGGTGGTGAAAGTTTTCACCGCCTGTTATTGCATTTAAATGGAAGCAAGTTTTTTTGAAGAATAAACAGGGAATTGGTTACCGACAATGTTTTTAGACAAAAGGAGATGAAGTAGATGACAAATTCGGTGCCAAAGGAAGAAGGAATTGACCACAGCCTGAATCTTCTGAGAGAAGGCTATTTGTATATTTTAAATAGAAGACAAAGCTTTCATTCCGATCTGTTCGAAACACGATTGCTTGGAAAAAAGGCGGTCTGTATGGGCGGAAAGGAAGCGGCTGATCTTTTTTACGATAACAGTAAGTTTAAAAGGGCAGGCGTTGCACCAAACCGTGTTGCCGAAACATTATTCGGCAAAAAGGGTGTTCAGACACTGGATGGAGATGCCCATAAGCATCGGAAAAAGATGTTTATGTCCATAATGTCCCAGGACCGACTTAAAAAACTGAATGAAATTGCCGCGAAGCAGTGGGACACGGCTTTAACCAAATGGCAGGAGATGGACGACGTTGTTCTTTACGAGGAAGCGCTGGAAATTATGTGCCGTACTGCCTGTGAGTGGGCGGGGGTACCGGTGGAAGACAAGGACATGAAAAAGCTCGCCGACGATTTTAGAGCGATGTTTGAATCGGCGACGGCAATCGGACCATCGCACTGGGCTGGCAGACATGCACGAAACCGGGTGGAAAAGTGGATGGGGAACCTCATCGACCAAGTGCGCGAGGGGAAACTGAATCCCGAAGAAGGTACAGCACTGTATACGTTTTCATGGCATCGTGATTTGGAAGGGAATCTTCTTGATCAGGAGGTCGCTTCTGTAGAAGTAATCAATATATTAAGGCCGATTGTAGCGATTGCGGTCTATATTACTTTTTCAGCATTGGCTGCCCATCATTATCCGGAAGAGCGGAAGAAACTTCAATCCGGCAACGAAAAAAATACACAGATGTTTGTGCAGGAGGTGCGCCGTTTTTATCCATTCTTCCCTTTTGCCGCTGCGGAAGTAAAAACAGATTTTACATGGAAGGATTATACGTTTGAAAAGGGTACATTAACTTTATTGGATTTATACGGAACGAATCATGATACGAATATTTGGGGGAATCCCGAAGTGTTTCAGCCGAGCCGTTTTGAAAACTGGGATGGCAGTCCGTTCAGCTTTATTCCGCAAGGTGGCGGCGATTACTATTTAGGCCATCGCTGTGCGGGGGAATGGGTGACGATTGAGATGATGAAAGTGAGTCTGGATTTCCTAGTTAACCAAATGACATACGATGTTCCGGAACAGGATTTAAGCTACAGCAAAGTAAGTATTCCAAGCTTGCCTAAAAGCAAAGTAGTAATTAATAATGTTCAGCGAGTATAAGATGAATTGATTAAGCCTGTAACCTTTTACTTGGTTACAGGCTTTTTAAATGCTAATTCGTTAAATCAATTTTCTCATATGTTCCAACCTTTTCCCTGAAAAACGTTTCAATTTGTGCCCACTGAACGTGAGTCACGTTTTCCAAGGAATCCTCCAAACAGACAGCTGCACTGTAACCAGGTGCAAGGAAAAAAGGTATGGTACGGGCTTTTACACGTGAGGCGGGGTGATGAATCGATCCATCTTGCCGAATCGTTGCCTCCATTAAAGAATCGTGTAAACCAAACCCTTTATATTTCCCGTAACTTTCCTTAGCAGTCCAGAGGGCATAGAATGCTTCCTGTTCAAGAAGCTTATAGAGATGATTCTCCTCTTCGCTCCACAATGTTTGAAAGAGAGAGAAGTCCCTTGTTACCTGCTGTTCCACATCAATTCCAACCGGAAAATCACTAATGGCACATGCCACATAACTTCCGGAATGGGAGAGATTGAAGTGATGGTCTTGTCCTAGTTGGTATTTACCGTTTGAATCTTTGGTAAAGCGAATTTCAGACAATTCCATTTCGTAAGTCGTCACCAACATCATCTTCGTCAGTAAATGGGCACAAACCGTCCGCAACTGATCTTCCGTTTTCCGCATGCGTCCAATACGCTGCACCACGTCGTTTTCCAAAAAGGGAAGATAACGTTGCCAATCAGTAGGCATCTCGTTGATCTTGCAATAGGCAATGGTTGTCATGCTTTTTCTCCCTTTAGAATAGTTTCCTGTTCTTTCGCAAATAAAGAACAGCCGAGTCCTGCCAGAAGCAGAACAACCGTAGCAACGAGGGCGTACTGATAAGAAAGGATCTCTGAAAAGTAGCGACCAGACACGGTTAATGTCGTCGCTACAAGGGCAATTCCTACTGCTGCTCCAACGCGGTTAAGCATATTGTATAGCGTTGTCGCCTTGCTCATCTGACTTTTTGCTACATGATGAAAGGCCGAAAGTTGCGAACCGATTACACTATGTCCTAAACATATCCCGACTGCAAACATCAATCCGCGTAACAGCCAAGGATTTGCTGAAGGACCAAGGATGGCGATACAGCAGAAAATCATTACTGTACCGATCAAACCGAGACGTACTGTATACAGCATGCCGAAATGCTTGGATGTTCGAGGCAGTAATCTGGATGCGACCATCAGTCCAAGTGCCTCGGTAAACGTAATGAGTGAGCTTTCCAGAGCAGAAGCTGAGTACGCGTACTGATACATGAGCGGGAACAGATACAGCATCCCCATCAATGCGCCCATGGAACACATCGCGACGAGACTCGATGAAAGGAAAAGCGGTTGTTCATACAGACGCACATCCAGCAGCGGCTCTTTTATTTTTCGTTCATATACATAAAACTGGCTTAATAAAAATACACCGACAATCGCACAAAAGACGACCGTAATGGAAACACCGTCTGATGCAATAAGGCTCAGAGTGAGCATTAACAGCGGCAACCCGAGTGCAATGAGCATATAGCCTTTCGTATCAAACGGTGCTTTAAAAATCTCAAATTCCGTTAAGGCAAAAAGTCCGATCAGGACGATGATGATACCAAACGGAATATTAATGAAGAACGCCCAGTTCCATGATAAATACTCCGAAAACAGTCCGCCCACCAAGGGGCCAATCGCCGGTGCAAAGGCGATTGGCAATACTAATGAACGCGACAGATTTTGTCTTTCCGGTGGAGAAAATGTCCGAAACAGCAGTGTCATGCTGACGGGTGTAATGATTCCTCCTGCCAGTCCCTGCAGCACGCGCGCTAAAATAAGGGCCTGCAAGCTTCCCGCCAATCCGCAAAGAAGAGAGGCGAGTGTAAATAGACTGACAGAGAGTACATACATTCTTTTTACGCCGTACCGATTGCTTAAATAGCCGGCAGCAGGCAATGCAACAGCGATGCTGACAAGGTAGCCGATATTAATGCCGTTCGTTGCCCCCGGCGTTACACCGAATTCAACAGCAATTGTAGGAAGTAGCACATTGACAATCGTTCCGTCGATTGAAACCATGAACATCGCCACAACATAGAGGGCGATGATGACTGCTCGCTGTGCTTTCATCCCAAAACACTACGCAGACTTTTAGGTCTCATATCCAGCCAATTTTCTTCTATATAGAGTTGGCATAATGGTTTTAACGCAGGGCCATATACGACCTCCCATCCGGCAGGGACAGGAATGACTGCTGGCCATAGAGAGTGCTGTTCTTCCGCATTTCGCAAAACGTAATATTCACGATCTTCTTGTTCAAAAGGGTTAGACATACATTTTTTTCTCCTTTACTAAGTGTTTGACTAATGTTTGACCGACTTCATTCAATGGGATGGATTGACACATATCTTTATGGCGACAGGCAATATCAATCTGTGTAAGCTCTCCTTTGATATACGGATTCCACGAAGTAACATCAACGTCCGGGATCCAATCTGGCACAAGTGTAGATTTATAAAATAAAGCATCGCCATTATACGTTTCTTGCTGATGATTTTTCAGTAACTGAATCGAGTTTTTATAAACTTCTTTTAAGCGCAGAAAGGTCGATTCATCTAATGTTGCAATCGCGCTGCCCTCTGCTTTTAGAGCATCCATTACATATTCCTGTGTTACTTCATCTTCTATATCAGGTTCATACCCGGCTAGGGCAAGAAGTGCCACGAGTGCCTCCTGTTCTTCCGTCAGGTCCACTGGCGGGGTGAATGTGAACGGGTAGGCATCCATAATGCATAGAAGCAACAGTTCCTCTCCTTGGCGTTCCAGCTGGACAGCCATTTCCTGTACGACATTTCCGCCAAGTGACCATCCGAGTAGACGATAAGGTCCTTTTGGCTGAATTTCTTTGATGGCTTCAATATAGCCGAGCGCCATTTCAGTTAAAGAACCCGGAAGTTCACAGTCTTCGGCAATCCCTTTTGCTTGAATGCCGTATAGGGCAAACTCCGGCGGCAGATTTTTTAGCAATCCTGCATAGCACCAACTTAACCCACCAGCAGGATGGACAGCAAAAATCGGTTGCTCCCCGCTGCGTAACGGCAGTACGGTGTTCAATGCCTGTGATTCTTTTCCTTTTTGCAGAATATGTGCGAGTCCGGATATAGTAGGTGCTTCAAACAAATGCCCGATTGCCAGCTCTTTCCCGAATGCCTCGCGAATGCGTCCGATCAGATGTACGGCTAGTAACGAGTGGCCGCCAAGTTCGAAAAAGCTGTCCTCTGTGCCGACCTGTGGCAGATTCAGTACTTCGCAGAATAGTTCACAAAGCAATGTTTCCTGCGGTGTTTTCGGCAATACAAGTTCCTGCAATGTAATAACAGGTGCAGGGAGCTGCTTCATATCCAGTTTTCCGTTTGCTGTAAGCGGCATTTGCTCCAGGCAAGTACAGCTTGAAGGAACCATATAGACCGGCAGCGAACGGGAGACGAAATCTTTCAACATTTGCTCGGTTACGTCCGTGCCTTGCTCCAGAACATAGTAGGCAGCCAAGCGGACATCTTCTTTTCGATCTTCTCTCGCAATGACAGCTGCCTGTGCGATTTGCGGATGATTCAGAAGCACTTGTTCAATCTCGCCAAGCTCAATGCGGAAACCGCGTATTTTCACTTGGTGATCAATGCGTCCGATATAGTCCAGTTCGCCATTTTTCGTCCAGCGAGCCAGATCGCCTGTACGGTACATCCGGCTTCCCGGAGGTCCATACGGGTTGGCGATAAAACGTTCTGCCGTTAAGGAAGCGCGGTTTAAATAGCCTTGTGCCAAGCCTTCGCCAGAAACATACATTTCGCCAACAACACCGGGAGGAACAGGTTTTAACTGCCCATCAAGGACATAAATATTTAAATCAGGAATCGCCGTGCCGATCAGACTATTCGCCTGTGACTGGCTCAGTTCTTCATTTACACTTAAGTAGCTGACATGGACAGTTGTTTCGGTAATGCCGTACATATTCACAAGGGTAGGTGCATCTTCCGGATGTCGGTCATACCATTCTTGTAAACGCGTCAGGTTAAGCGCCTCCCCGCCAAACACAATGTAGCGTAGTGCCAGTTGTCCGGACAGTTCGGGATGCTCTTTATCAACGGTCATGAGCTGATAGAAGGCAGATGGTGTCTGGTTCAGCACCGTAATTTTCTTGTCTGCAAGCAATGCCAAAAAGTCGGTAGGTGAGCGGCTGACATTGTACGGTATGATTACGAGCTCACCGCCATATAACAGGGCACCCCATATTTCCCATACGGAAAAGTCAAAGGCATAGGAATGGAACAGCGACCAGCGATCTTCTTCGTTAAAATGAAACCATTCATCAGTTGCATCAAGTAAGCGGATAACGTTCTGGTTCGGAATAACCACACCTTTTGGTCGGCCAGTTGAACCGGAAGTATAGATAACATAGGCCGGATTCATTGGATGATTGTTATAATTTGTATTTTCACCAGGGAATGAAGTAAGTGAAACCTCCTCCATTACAAGCACTTCCAACACAGATGTCGCTTCTGCAGACGGCTTCAGGTCTTCTGTAGTGATTAAACAGCTCGGGTTTGAATCGATTAAAATATAGTCAATTCGGTCTTGCGGATAAACCGGATCAATCGGCACATAGGCAGCGCCGGCTTTTAAAACGGCTAAAATGCTGACAATCATATCGGTTGAACGCGGCATTAACAGTGCGACAAATGTTTCGGATGTAACGCCTTTTTCGAGTAAAAGATGTGCTAACTGGTTCGCTTTACGGTTCAATTCGGTATAAGTAAGCTCTTCGTTTTCGTCACTGACAGCAATTCGTTCGGCATGCATTTCCACAATCGCTTCGAATTGTTCGGCAATCGTTTTTTGCTTACTTACATGGCCTTTCGGATTCCAGTCAAGCAGAATTTTTTCCTGTTCCTGTTCCAACAGCACATTCAATTCTGAAATGGCCAGATTATGCAACGCCTGCTGAAGGACGATTACATAGCGTTCCATAAGAGCGGTAACTGTTTTTGCTTCATATAAATCTGTTCGGAATTCCACCTGTACTTCGATTCCATTAGGCTGCTCGGCTAGATATACCTCCCGCATTTCGATATTCAAATCGAATTTCGGCTGCCCAACCGTATGCAGCTGAATGTCGGCATTTTGGCCTTCCATTACAAGTGATGGCTGAGGCGTGTTCTGTAAGGCGAACATAATCTGGAAAATCGGATGCTGTGAAGGGACACGAGTCGGTTTTAATGTTTCGACAATATGATCGAAAGGAACATATTGGTGCTCCATTGCCTCAATCGAGGTTTGTTTTACGCGTTCCATTAATTTTGTGAAACGAGGGTCCCCGGAAGTATCCGTCCGTATCGCAACCGTATTGATGAACATACCGACATTTGCCAGCAGTTCTTCCTGATCACGGCCCGCCATTGGACTACCGAGAATCAGATCTTCCCCTGCACCGAGCTTTGTCATGAGGGCCAAGAATCCGCTTTGTAGCACCATGTAAAGAGTTGCCTGTTCATCTTTTGCAAGCTGCTGCAATTGTCTGTGAAGCGCGGAATCGATTGTAAACGTCAAAGTTTCGCTAGTCGGTTTCACCTGCAATTGACGCTTTCCATCCCGGACAAGCTCAATTTCATCCGGAACATGCTTCAGTTTTTCCTTCCAATAATTAATGTTGTCGTCTGTATAAACACCGTGCGTTTGCTGCCAAACCGCAAAGTCATGGTATTGAATCGTTAACGGCTCTAGCTCATGGCCTTCATAGGCAAGCTGCAGATCTTCAGTGAATGTTGCAAGTGACCAGCCATCCGCACTAATATGGTGGAAAACAACGACCAATGTGTTCAAATTGATGAGCGTTACACGGAAGCCGGGTTCCTGTTTCAAATCAAACGCATAGCGCGTGCACGCATTAATTTGAGCCGGCACCTCTTCTGGATTCACTTCCTCAATCAGCACTTTAGGTGAATCATCAATGATCAGCTGATAGGGCACTCCATCCACTGCAGGATATATCGTACGTAAAATAGCATGTTTTTCTGCTACTTTACCAATTGATTTAATAAGTTTTAATACATCGATCTGCTGTTCAGATGTATAAACAAGTGGAATATTATAAGAAGCGCTTGATTCCTCCAGCTGCTGGATAAACCATAAACTGCGCTGTGCATGCGATAAAGGAATTTTTTCAACTTGCAATCTGTCGATCACAGCGAGCGTCTTTTTCTTTGCTTTATCCACTGCTTGTGCGAGCTCTTTTACAGTAGGCTGATTGAAAATGACGGAGATCGATAAATTGATAGCAAATGTTTTCCGTAATGCCAACAGCAGCTTGGTTGCGAGCAGGGAATGCCCTCCTAGCTGGAAGAAGTTTTCATCAATTCCCACTGATTTGAGATTCAAAATATTTTCAAAGAATGTACAAATCGTTTCTTCGGTATGTGTTGTCGGTTTCACTTTTGCAATAATGGAAACATGAGGCTGCGGCAGCTCTTTCCGGTCGACTTTTCCGTTATTCGTTAATGGGAAGGTTTCCATGAAAACAAAATGAGCAGGTACCATATAATCCGGCAAACGTTCTCCTAGCTGCAGTCTGCATTGTTCCTCTGTTTCATTCCCAACTACATAGGCAACGATTTGTTTATGACCCGGCTGATCTTCACGGATTATCACAACGGCTTGTTCAATTGAAGTGATTTCTTCAAGCGCATTTTCGATTTCACCTAATTCAATACGGAAGCCGCGAATTTTGACTTGGTGGTCAGCCCGGCTAACATAATGAAGGCTGCCATCCTCCTGCCACACAACTAAATCGCCTGTCCGGTATATGCGTTTCCCTGCAGTAAATGGATGTGCAACAAAACGCTCAGCTGTTAGGGATGGACGATTATGATAACAGCGGGCCAATCCGTCACCAGCAATATACAATTCACCAACGACACCAATCGGAACGGGCTGAAGCATGGCATCGAGCACATAAATGTCTGTCCGGTCGATTGCAGTACCTAATGAAGGGGCATCTTGCGGGCGAATTTCCGTGTAAGTTGACCAGATTGTTGTTTCGGTCGGTCCATACATATTGTGAACGGTTGCGCCTGCTTCCAGTAATGCGAGGGCAAGACTTTTTGAAAGTGCTTCACCACCGACAAGTACAGTTAGTCCGTTCAGTGCATCTTTCGCGTACTGTACCATCATCTGCCAAACAGTCGGTGTTGCCTGCATGATGGAAATGTTTTGCTGCTGGATCAGCGACTGCATCATAACTGGATCTTGTACTTGTTCTTTTGTCGCCAGGTGAATCGATGCCCCGTACAGCAGCGGTAAATAAAGTTCCAATGCCGAAATATCAAAAGAAATCGTTGTAATCGCCAGTAAATTATCTTCTTCACATAATGTGAATTGACGTTGCATCGCCTGTAAAAAGTTAACCAAACCTGGCATTTCAACAACGACACCTTTTGGATTTCCGGTAGATCCAGACGTATAAATCATATAAGCTGTTTGTCCGATACAAGGGGCAATCGGTTCGTAAATTTGCTTGGAAGGCTGTAACGGCACAATGGGAGTTCCTTCTTCATTAAACGAAACTTCACTGTTAACGAGCACAATTTTTGGACGAGCATCCTCGATCATATAAAGCAGTCGTTCTGTCGGATAAGTAGGGTCCATCGGAATATAGGCAGCACCTACCTTGAAGCAGGCAAGCATCGCTGCGACCATTTCAATCGAACGGTCCATGCAAATTCCGACAAAGTCTTCGAGCCCAATGTCATGCGCTTTCAGCTGATGCGCAATCCGACCAACAAGCAGATCCAGTTCTGCATAGGAAATAGATGTATCATTCATCTGAACAGCGGTCGCACCAGGCATATTTTCCATCTGTTTTTTGAACAATTCATACACAGTGGCATTTTTCAGCTCACTGACAGGGCCTTGTTTTGCTTTAAAAAGGGCCGCTTCTTCTTGCAGTAGTATCGGGAAGCTGAACAGTGGTGTGTCAGCTTGATCTACCAATAACTCAAGCAACTGTAGGAAACGTGCGGCATGACGTTCCACTTCTGCCTGTTCATAAAGCTCCGAGTTGGCTACAAGATCAAACTGCATTCCATTTGGCGTGCTATAGAAATTGAAAGAAATATCTTCAACAGGCCCTGTCACAACTTTCTTGTGTTCTACCTCGACATTTCCGAACAGATAGTTTTCATAAAAAGGCATGAAATTAATTTCCGGACCATACAGCTGATCATCGGTAGTCAGCCGCAAATCACGGCGCAGCTGTTCTTGACGGTACAACTGATGCTGCTTCATCTCCGTCATGAAGCTTTTCACATTTATACATAGCTGTTCAAAAGTTTCTTCAGTCGTAAACGTTGCACGCAAAGGCAAAACATTTACCCGTGTACTTGGTACGGACAGTGACTTATGACCAAAACGGTTCATCAACGGAATGCCGACAATCACATCCTCTGCCTGTGACATCCGTTTTGTGTAGGCAATAACTGCTGCGGTAACGACTTCCTGTATGTTGACGTGCAGCTGCTTACTGTATGTTTCTAATTTCGTCCATGTAGTGGCAGAAAGGGAAGAGGGGTACAAAATAATCTGTCCCATACGACCACTCTTTTTTTTGCTGAGCGAAATGACTTTGGTTCCTTGCATTTTGGATAACCAGTAGGCAGCGTCCGCCGTTGCCTTATCGGAAGTTCTGTACTTCACTTCCTGCTCTACCATCTGAACATAGTCACCAAACTGCTTTGTGAATGATTCATGATGAAGCAAAGCCGAATAGCGCTCGGAAATTTGCTGGAACAGTAACCGGAAACTATACGCATCACTGACAAGATGGTGAATGCGCAAATAAAGGAAATGTTCTTCGGCAGACACCGAAAATAAAATAGCGCGAACAAAGTTGTCCTTTGTTAAATCAAGCAATGTTTCGACATCTTCCTGCATATGTTGAAACGCTTCAGCCATTGAACACCTAATCTGTTCAGAATGAAATTGAACCGAAGAAGGAATCGTCTGGAAAAGTGAACCTTCTTCCTCTGAACATTGGATATGTAGTCCAACCGCGCTCTCAATTGTGGCATCGACTGCCTGTAGCAGAAGGGTGGAGTCCACCGGAGCCTGAATATGTAAGTACTCCGCTGTATTGTATAAATGGCTTTCCGTTAAATGGTGGGCATACCAAATCCCTGCAGCAGCTTCAGTTAAAGGGAAACGTAATTCAGCCATTCGACTCAACCTCCGTAATCTGCCATCGATTGTTTGATCAGACGATGCCATCCATAGATTGTTGGCTCATCGGCAAGCTGTATGAATGTAAGTGCAAAGCCTTTTTGGCGGAGTTCTTCAACGATTGTCATCATCGTGATGGAATCGATTCCGACATCCAGTAAATAATCTTCATCCGAAATCGTATCAATCGGTTCTGTCACATATTGAGCAACAAGTTCGCGCAGCTGTTCCATTGTAAAATCAGTTTGAGTTGTCATATTATCAACCTTCTTTTCTTAATATTCTGTATCTTAACGTTGTAATTGCTGTTCAAGTAAAAGGCGTAAATCCTTTTTCGAAACTTTGCCTAGATGGGTCAATGGAAATTTCTCTACAAATAAAATTTCATCCGGAATTTTATAAGTAGCCAGCCCGCGCTCACGCAAGAATGACTTCAGCTGGCGGTTTGTTACTTCCGTATTCCTTAGAATAATGAAGGCACAGCTTTTTTCACCCATATAGTAATCGGGCATTCCGACAATTGCCGCATCATGGACTGCAGGGTGGGCAAGCAGCATATTTTCCACTTCTTCCGCAGCAATTTTTTCCCCGCCGCGGTTAATTTGATCTTTTGCCCGGCCTTCTACGATTAAATAACCATCTTTCGTGCATCGGACAATATCACCAGTCCGGTAAAAACCATCTTTTGTGAACGCCTTTTCATTATGTTCAGGCGCTTTATAGTACCCTTGGATCGTATAAGGTCCACGTGTCAACAGATGTCCTGTCACGCCAACCGGCACTTCCTGGTCTTCATCATCCACGATTTTCACCTCGTCATATGGGGACATCGGGCGACCTTGCGTATGAATGACAATTTCATCAGGATCATCCAACTGTGTGTAATTGACCAAACCTTCCGCCATCCCGAATACTTGCTGCAGTTGACAATCAAATACAGGACGCACACGTTTCGCTGCTTCAGCACTGAATTTCGAGCCGCCGACAAGCATGACTTCCAGGCTCGATAAATCATCCGTATGATTCGGCTTCACATCCAGCCAATGCAGGGCAAGGGACGGAACAAGCGGTACCATTGTCACACGGTGCTTTTCAATAAGCGGGAAAGCAACATCCGGACTAGGCGAAGGACTTAAAATGATTTTACCTCCAGCATAAAGGACCCCTAATATCCCCGGGGAACTCATCGGATAATTATGAGAAACCGGTAGCACAACCAAAAATACCGTCTGTTCGGTCACCTGGCATTGTTCAACACTCAACTTAATCGTGTACATATACTCGTCATGCGTTCTCGGAATTAGCTTGGAAATTCCTGTACTCCCGCCAGATAGCTGCAGGAATGCTACTTCGCTCCCTCTAACTTCAGTGAAATCGATAGGTTGTGTACTGAATAATGAATCAAATGATACAAACTCCTGCGCCTCGCCAAGAACGATGACATGCTCCAGCGAATGAACTGCTTGCTGAACTTCTCGCGCAAGACCTCGGTAGTCAAAGCCCCCAAAATGATCCATTACGATATAAGCCTTCGCTTCCGCAAATTCGCAGAAGTAGCGAATCTCATTGGAACGGTGAGAGGGAAGTGAAAAGACAGGCAGTGCACCTATCTTAAATAGGGCAAATACAATTTCCACATAACCCACCACATTGGGAAGCTGTACAACGACACGATCTTCTTTCTGAATCCCAAGCAGTAAAAGACCGGTTGCCAACTGGTCCACACGCTCATTAAGCTGTGCATATGTAAGTGATCGTTTATCATATATAACTGCCACATTGTCAGCAAATTGACGAGCACGGTCTTCGAGCATTTGGCCGAAAGTTAAACCTACCCAACAACCAGTCTCCCGATAAAATTCAGCTCGATCAGCAGGCCACGGTGTAAAACCTTTCAACATGGGTTGAAACCTCCTTTAATAAACCTTCAATTATCAACAAATCAACTAATGATATTGATAATCATTATCAATATGTTGTTAACGGCTATGCTACGCTTTAAACCATTACTCGTCAACAATTGATGGACAATTTGATTCAATTAGACCAATCGCTCTGGTTCTTTCGACTTTTTTTATATTAATTAACATGGACTTATAGAGGGATCTGTAAAATACAGGAGGATAGTTACCTAAAAATTAGGAAAGTGTGTCATAAGCAAAGTGAACTGTAACCTTTTTGTAACTCTTTCCATAGGAGTTGGCTATATAATAAACTTATTCCAGAAAACGATTAAAGCCAGCGTTAGTTAGGGGTGCGTATGCACATGAGAAAAGGCATTGGATGGATAACGATTATAATGGTCACATTGCTTGCGGGCTGCGATCTTGTAAAATCCCCAAATGATTTAATTATTTCACCAGACCAGCAAGACGAACAGAAAAGGAAACTGGAACAACAGCTCAAGATATTGTTGCCACCCTCCAGTGAACTCGTCACACCGGTGCAAAGCGACAAAAATCAGTCCATTTTTATCGAGGATCTGGATGGTGACGGACAGCAAGAAGCCATTGTTTTATACAGAAATCCACAACAGAAATCGCAAGTTCATGTTGTTGTTTTACAAGAAGAAGATAATGAATGGCGGGAAGCGACGAAGGTTGAACCAAATGGGCAGGCAATCGATTATTTTGGACTTCATGACTTAGATAAAGACGGTGTAATGGAAGTAGTAGTCGGTTTAGGAGAAAGTGAGTTTGAAACGAAAAAACAGATGATGATTTATGTATGGCAGGACAGAAGCTTGAAAAAGACGGTCGAACGCAGTTATGAAGGGCTTGATATTTCAGATTATAATACTGATGAAAGATTGGAACTTCTTCTTGTGGATGGTGAAAGAAGAGCGTCGTATACCGCCGAATTATTTCACTATGAATTAGGGGATTTAGTCTCCCTATCTGCAGTTTCTTTAAACAGCTATGCATTTCATCAGCGGATGAAGAGCGGAAAGTTACATGACGGCAATCACGCATTATTTATCGATAGCGCAATTGGTGTGAACGCTATGCTAACTGAAATTATTGCTTATGACGGTACGAAATTGATAAAGGTAGGGGCTGAACAAGGAGATCTTCCACTTAAATCGCTGCCATTATACAGTACGGATATTAATGAAGACGACATAATGGAAGTCGGTGAAACCTATTTGCCGCAAAGGTGGGTTGAGGCAGATTCAACTGAAACCCCATATCTCGTGCGCTATGTCACCTATTCAATCAACGGTACTTCTAAAAAAGTAACAGAAAGGGCTACCAACCTTGAACATACTTTTTATATAGATATTCCGGAAAAATGGCACGGGAAAGTGACCATTAAATCGATAGAAAACGGCATTCAACTTGTATCACTTGCAAACAATGAACTGCTGTATGAAGTGAAATGGGCGAATAAAGAAACACCCAATTCCGCTCAAACAATATTAGAAGAAACGAAAGATACGATTTATTATTCTACAATAGAAGAAAACTTGGATTTTCCTGTTGAAGCATTTCATTTGGAACAATACGAGTTTTAAGCGAGGGCAAATATGACAAACATCTTAGTTGTTGAAGATGAACTATCCATTCGCAGTTTTGTCTCATTAAGTTTGAGAAAGAAAGGCTATGAAGTGATGGAAGCCGATTCAGGCGAACAGGCATTAGAGTTATTTCGAAATAGAAATTTCGATGTTGTTTTGCTCGATTTAATGTTGCCGGGAATCGATGGATTTACGGTCTGCCAGGAGATTAGGAAAGTGAATCAAAAGGTAGGCATCATCATGATTACAGCCAAAACACAAGAGAAGGATAAAATAGAGGGCCTTGTGATAGGGGCCGATGATTATTTATGTAAACCGTTTAGTCTTCAGGAATTGGAAGTGAGAATTTTTTCGCTTATGCGGAGAATAAATGTAGGTGACGAGGCAGCATCCAAAATGACCGATCTACTGATTTCCGGGGACTTCAAAATGGACTTAAAAAACAACAAATTTTACAGTTCAGACGAAATAGTGAAGCTGACACCGACTGAATTCTCCCTGCTGCATTTTCTAATGGAGCATCCAAACGATTTGTTTACAAGGGATGAGTTATTGGATGCTGTATGGGGTGAAAATTATGTAGGCGAATTAAAAGTTGTGGATGTCAATATAAGACGGATTCGTCAGAAAATCGAAAAAGATCCTTCTTCCCCAATGTATTTATGTACAGAATGGGGACGCGGATACCTTTGGAAGGTTAACGAATGAAACGTAAAGTCATTCTTTATTTCATGATTATCATCATTTTGACGTTAACCCTCGTGATGACGGTATTTTGGGGCGCAATGACAAAGTATTATTACCAAGGAATCGCCAATACGTTTCAACAACATGTTGAAGCGATCCATCCTAGGTGGGCAAATGAAATCGAGCTTACTTCCGACAGGATAAAAGATTTCGGTGACTTCGTTGTAAAAAGCTATGAGTTTGACGGTGCGGAACTGCAGCTGTTGAATCGTGACGGTGAAATGATCCAGTCTTCTACAGGGTTTTATGAAGACATCAGCTATACAGTGGATCCGAATCTCTTTTCTTCCTATAGCCCTTATTATGAAAAGGAGGAGCTTGAACAGACAGAAGAAAAAGTTTTGGCTATGTATATCCCGTTGCTGTTGGACGGCAAAGTGATAGGCGTACTTCGTTATACTACGTCATTAACAGAGACCAATCTTCTCATACAAAGCCTGTTAGGATACGGAATCTTGCTATGTTTCGGAGTTGCGGCAATTGTCTTTCTAGTAGCCCTTCAGCTTGCCCAGTCTATTGTAAAGCCCTTTAATGAAATCATTCAATTTACAGAGACAATGGCGAAAGGACAATTCGAAAAAAGAATCAAGGAAGATTATCCGGCTGAATTAGGCGAAATGTCAAAAACACTGAATTATATGGCGGATGAGATTGTCAAAACGGACCAGTTAAAAAATGATTTCATCTCCTCAATTTCCCATGAACTTCGGACACCGCTGACAGGAATAAAAGGGTGGGCTGAAATGCTGGAGTCACCAGAAGGCTTAACGGAAAAAGAGATCAACTTTGGTTTACGGATGATCAACAGTGAATCTGATCGCCTCATAAAATTGGTGGAGGATCTTCTGAATTTCTCAAGATATGAGTCAAACCGTATTGAGCTACACCCGATAAAGTTTGCCTATGCGACACTGGTTGAAGAAGTGACATTACAGTTGCAAAGTAAAGCAAATGAAAAGAATATCCGTATGAAATTGAACAGTACCCCAGTTTCTATTTACGCCGATGAAGATAAAATCCGGCAAGTTTTATTGAATACACTCGAAAATGGGATTAAATTTTCGCCTCATAACAGCGAAATAGTTATTAAGCAGTACGAATCGAACGGGAAGGCGATTTGTATAATTCGGGATGAAGGAATTGGAATAAAGGAAGAACAACTACAGCATATTATGAATTCTTTTTATAAAGCTGATGTGAAATCCGTTGGTGCCGGACTTGGATTAGCGATTTCCCGAACGATTATTTTAAAGCACGGCGGGACAATCGAGGTGAATAGCGTATACGGAAAAGGTACAGAAGTTTTTATTGAATTGCCCTTAAATAGTATGTAATAGAGAGAGGGGAAACAACATGAAGAAATTAGTAGGAATGTTTACTGCTTGCTTATTGCTGACCGGCTGCGGTACTGAAAGTGAGGAGCAAATAAAAGACAAAGTCATCGTAGCTTTGGAAAATGAGGAATACGAAGAAGCATTATCATTGATTGAGGAAAATAGTTTAGCCGATGAAGAAACAAAGGTTTTGTCTGCACAACTTCAGGAATTCAATGAAGTAAAGGAAGCAAAGAGTCAGGCCGATTGGGACCGTGTTTTGGAAAAAGCACACTCACTGCTGGAAAATCCGGCATTGGACAACAATTTGAAAAAAGAGCTTGAAGGCATGATTGTAGAAGCCGAAACGGAAATTAATAAGAGTATCAGAGAAAGCTTTGAACAAAATTCCGCGAACGGGGACGAAGAAGGAAATCCCCCGCCTGGAGAACCTGAAGATCGATCTGTCAGCTTGAAGGAAAAGTACCTCGCTAAATTAGCGGAGGTAGAAAAAAGTGTGAAAGAGTTTGATGAAATTTTCGATCAAGGGATACAAGTAGAAATGACAGCAGCAGAAGGAGAAATATTCTCGAAATGGGATATGCTATTAAATGAAATCTACGCAGATCTAAAGAAAACCTTGCCACATAATGACATGAGCAAACTAAGAGAAGAGCAGCGTGACTGGCTAGAATATCGCGACGAAAAGGCAACAGAGGAAGCATTACAATATAAAGGCGGGTCAATGGAAACGCTACAATATGTAAGCACTCAAGCGCAGTTAACAAAAGAGCGTTGCTATGAATTAGTCGAATTGTATATGAAATAGAGAAGGAACAAGAGGCTGTAGGGTTAATTCCTTACAGTCTTTTGTATAGAGGGTGCCAGGTTCCACCTAGATGTTCTAATAAATCTTAAATTGTTCTAATATCACAAAAGAGGTTCTAATAAAAACCGGAAGTTCTAAAATAATAGCCAAATGTTCGAATAACCCCGTCAGAAGTACAAATAAACCACTCGACTCTTCTAATAAGCAGCCGCCATTTTCAAATATCCACACTAAATCTTCTAATAAAACTTCCCGCAATCATGAGACATATGTTGGCAAAAAATATATAGTAAAAACAAAAGGGGGAGAAGAGAAATGAGAATTTTTGATGCGCATTTTCATATTATCGATTATCAGTTTCCGATTATCGAAAGTCAGGGCTATATGCCGCCAAGCTATGACGTTGCAGCATATAGCGAAGAAACAAAAGATTTATCGGTTCAAGGCGGGGCAATTGTTTCAGGGTCATTTCAAGGATTTGATCAAACGTATTTACTTGATTCGCTAAAGCAGCTTGGTCCGGCATTTTGCGGCGTGACCCAATTGCCGTATACAGTGTCAGACGAAGAAATCGAAGCATTGCATAAAAATGGTGTGAGAGCATTGCGTTTTAACATTAAACGCGGTGGCTCGGAAGATTTATCGAAGCTCGATTATTTTGCGAGACGTGTGCATGAATTGGTCGGCTGGCATAGCGAGCTGTATATCGATGCGAAGGAATTGCCTGAAATTGCTGCAACGATTGGGAAATTACCGGCTATTTCGATCGATCATCTAGGGTTATCGGAAGAAGGGCTGCCGCATTTACTGAAGCTGGTCGATAAAGGGGTACGTGTGAAAGCGACCGGTTTTGGCCGAGTTGAATTAGATGTAAAAAAAGCACTGCCGGAAATTTACAGCATTAACCCGGATGCACTTATGTTCGGGACGGACTTGCCATCGACCCGGGCAAAACGACCATTTGAAATTGCGGACATTACGCTGATCCAGCAACTTTTTGATGAACAAGCTAGCGATAAAATCTTCTATACGAATGCGTCGGCTTGGTATTTTGGCAAATAATAAAATTTAGCGAAGAATCGAATGAGCAAAGCTGAAATAGTTATATAAAAATAGTAACAGCCTTTGTAATGATGTTTAAAAATAGCATAATATGGGTAATTTCTCTTCAATGTATTTAAAGAGGTGAACATATGAAAGGGAAATATTTTTCGAATACTGTATTTACAGTTTCAGCAGTATTTATATTAATCTGTGTTATTTTTGGAAGCATCGCACCAGAAGCGTTCAGTAATGTTGCTACATATTTATTTGGTTTGACAACCGACTATTTTGGCTGGTTTTACTTGCTCTCCGTTTTTATTATTATTGCATTTCTTTTAGTGCTGGCTATTTCCAAGTACGGGAAAATCCGTTTAGGAGGAAAAGATGCACAACCGGAATTTAAATTCCATACATGGATTGCGCTGTTATTTGCAGGTGGCCTTGGAATTGGGTTAGTTTTCTGGGGTGTGGCCGAGCCGATGAGTCATTACTTTAAAACACCATTTAACGATGTCCAGGCACAAACAACGGATGCTGCCCGTCTCGCAATGGGCTATGCCTTTTTCCACTGGGGGATTAGCCAATGGTCCGTATTTGCGATCATTGGGTTAGTTATGGCCTATATGCAGTTCAACAAAAAAAGAGATTTGTTAATATCTACAGCGTTAGAGCCTGTCACAGGAACAAATCAGGGCATTAAAAATACAGTGGATATATTGGCTGTTATTGCTACAGTAATGGGTGTTGCCACGTCAATCGGATTAGGTGTTTTACAAACGAACGGCGGTTTAAATGCCGTCTTTAACACACCGATTTCAATTTGGGTACAGCTAGCAATTATAGGTGTAGTTTTCATTGGATATATGGCATCTTCTATAAGCGGCCTGCAAAAGGGGATTCGTATATTAAGCAATGTAAACATGTACTTAGCCTTGATTTTACTAGTATTTGTTTTTGTTACAGGCCCTACAGTTTTCATATTGGAAAGTTTCGTTTTAGCAATCAGTGATTATATTACGAATTTCGTACAGTATAGCCTACGTTTGCAGCCGTATGCAGGGGGAACGTGGGTGAAGGATTGGACAATTTTCTATTGGGCGTGGGCGATTGCCTGGTCACCTTTTGTCGGATCGTTCGTAGCACGTGTATCGAAAGGGCGAACAATCCGTGAATTTATCGTCGGAGTTTTAATCATTCCGCCGGTTATCTCTTGTTTCTGGATTGCGGTATTTGGCGGTTCAGCACTTTACTTTGATTTGAACAAGGGCACAACAATCGCCGAAGCAGTTGATACTGATCTGACTGTCGCCTTGTTCCTTATGCTGGAACAGCTTCCGTTAACAACGATTGCCTCGATTTTAGGGATTGTTTTAATTGTTATTTTCCTTATTACATCAGGAGATACAGCGACATTTATTATGGCAAGTATGACGGATAAAGGGACAATGAACCCTCATAATCGATTAAAAGTAATATGGGGTGTATTAATCGCTGCGATTGCAAGTGTACTATTGTTTTCAGGCGGGCTCGAAGCATTGCAAACAGCTTCCCTCATATCAGCCCTTCCTTTTACTGTCGTCATGCTCTTACTCATTGTATCCTTCTTTAAAATGATCCGACATGAAGTCATTCCTATTACGAAACGGGATGTCCGTCGTCATAAACGAATTATGGAACATATCGAAAAAACCGAAAATAATACAAACAAATAGATAAAGACCGGACAATCACCGTTATGTAGTTCAAAATAATCGCTTTTATTAAAATAAAGTTTAATTACAAATAAGGCGGGTAATTGTTAGGGGAACGCCAAAACACAATCTAGGAGGAATTACAAAATGAGTGAAATGAATAACATTAACAAAAAACTTGAAGAATTATCTCCTGAAAAAAAAGATCAGATTTTAGAAAGTTTTTCAACGTTCAAAAGTTATTTGAACGACCAGCTTGCTAAAGGTGAACGATTAGGTTTGAGCGATGATATGTTGGCAAAAGGTGCCAAGTTTGTAGCGGATCATTTAGCTAAAAACGAAGAACCTCGAAACAGTGAAGAAAAAGTGCTGCAAGAATTATGGAAAGTAGCAGATGAAAATGAAAAGAAAGCATTGGCAAGTGTGCTAGTTAAAATGGTACAAGCAGATTAACACGTTGGATTAAGTTTAGTAGAATCCAATCATACAAAGAAACGCAAAAGCTGATTTGCAGCTTTTGCGTTTTTTATGTTTTCTACACTTTAAATAGATTAATTTGTTCTTGAACTCCGACAGCACCTTCACTCAATGATTGGGCGACCTCGTTAATCTCCTGCATTGTAGCAGTTTGTTCTTCAACTGCTGATAGGACAATGCCAATCTCACCGGCAGCGCTGTTAGCTGCATGAGCCATTTCAGCAATAGACGCTGCAACTTCCTCGGTACTTGCGGAAATTTGTTCGGACGATGCAGAAACTTCCTGAATTTGAGCAGTCATCTCTGTAATCGACCCGACAATATGATTAAACGAAAATTGCGCATTTTGTAAGTAGACAACACCTTGATCGACATTTTGAGCTGTTGTATTGACGCTTTCTTCAACTTCTCTCGTATCTTTTTGAATTGTCGATGTAAGGCCGGCAATTTGTGATGCCGAGCTTTTCGATTGCTCTGCCAGTTTGCGCACTTCGTCAGCGACAACGGCAAACCCTTTCCCATGTTCTCCTGCACGGGCTGCTTCAATTGCTGCATTTAGAGCAAGCAAGTTTGTCTGATCTGTAATATCCGTAATCACTTTTGTAATGTTCTCGATTTCGGCAGATTGTCTGCTCAGCTGTTTAATTTTTTCTTTTGTTTCATAAGAAGATTGCTGAATAACCGACATTTGCTGTTCGGCTGTCTGTAATGTATGACCACCTTCTCCTGCAATTGTCTGCATGTCCATCGCATGAGAGTTCAATACTTGCGCGGCTTCAGCGATTCGGCTTACACCTTGAGCTGTCTCATCCATAGCAACAGCACAATCATTACCGATTGCTGCAGAATTACTACCGCTTTCTGCAACGGTTTCCACACGTTTTGCAATGTCAGCAGAAGCAGCCGACACTTCATCGGTACTGCTCGCCAGCTGTTCTGAAGCAGCTGTTGTACTTGAAACGTTCAACGATACATTACTGATTAAGCTGGAGAGACTGGCTTTCATTGCATTAAAGGCAGCCGCAAGTTCGCCAATCTCATCTTTTGTTTTCACATGAACATCTTCTTCTCGTAAATCACCGTTCGCAATCACATGTGCCGCATTTGTTAATCTGTGTAAAGGGCGAGTAATGTTGAGTGTAATAAAGATGGCTAAGCATGATGCCAGTAAAATACCAATAACGGAAATGGTAATCATGAGTGTTTTACTGATTTTTGCACTTGCTGTTGTTTCATCGCTTGTTGTATGCATTTGTTCCTTTTGGAAATCAACAATGCTGTTGATTGTTTGCTGAATCGAGCGGTTAGCAGGTACCGCGAATTCAAATAGCATATTATTAGCTTTTTCAAATTCATCGTTATCAATATAGTCAATAACTTGAGAAACATAGTCATTATATAAAGCTTGATTTTCTTTTAAAGTATTAATTTGTTCCTGCATATCAGCAGTTCTAAATAATCCTTCGATTTCACCGATTTTTTCTGCAATTGTTTCTCTTTGAGTAGTAAGGTTTTCTAAATCAGCTGAATCCTGACGTAAAACATAAGAGCGGATATACAGCCCTTGTAATGATGTCGCATTTTGGATTTCCGATAGTTCCGTTACTTTGTATACTCGATCTTCAATTAGGAACGAATAATCCTTATCGATTTCAGTCATTTTAATGACAGAAAAAATTGAAAGAAAAATGAGAATTACAATAACGATACCAAAGCTACCGAACAGTTTCTTTCCAATATTCATATTTATTTTCCTCCGAATGTTATAGTTAAAATATATCTATAACTTCGGTTTAAATTCAAAGTACTTAAGACTTACTTTTGAAAAGAGGGAATACTTATTTAGTCTTAAATTAAAGTTTTGGCATTAAGTAATATTTCTATTGTTTTAAGTAGGATATTTCGTCATATTCCAGTTTAATGTATGGAATTAAGTTTCTGGGGTGCGTTTTCTAATATATTGCCGGGTTGTTCTAATATAGCGAAAAATGTTCTAATAAAAGTTGGATTTTCTAATATAAGTGCCCGTTGTTCTAATAAGTATCCGAAATGTTCAAATAAAGTCAGTGAATGTGGTCTTCCGTCAATATTTCGGACAAACGTTAAGAGACTTTTTTTGCTACCGCCCTTCGGTTGCTCTGCTTTTCATCCCTCCATGCCCAGACCTGGGCATGGAGGGATGAAAACCCTGTAAGAGAACTTTATGAGGCATTTTGACAAACAGAATCCTGTTGATTTCTCTCAAATTGGTTTGGTGATAAATAACCGATTGTTGAATGACGTCGTCGTTCATTGTAAAAGTTTACGATATATGACTCCACGCTCTTTCGTGCTTCTTTTTTGGATTCGAAACGGTGACGATAGATCCATTCTTTTTTGATTGTGGCGTGGAAGGATTCAATACACGCATTGTCATAGGGATTTCCTTTACGACTCATGCTAATTTTAATCCCATGTTCTTTTAAAGTGCTTGTATAGCTTGTGGCACAATATTGTGCGCCTCGATCTGAATGATGAACTAATCCCTTCTCGGGTTTTCGAACTGCTAATGCATGCTTCAAGGCTTGATCTACTAATGTTTCTTCCATATGATCTGCGATGGCCCAGCCGACAATTTTACGAGAATATAAATCCATGATGGACGCAAGATACACCCACCCCTCCAGTGTTCGGATATAAGTTATATCTGCGACCCATACTTTATTTTTCTCTTTAACTTGAAATTGACGTTTGACTAGATTCGGATAAATAAATTGATGGTGATTGGAATCCGTTGTTCGTTGAACAGTTTTCGGGATTACGGCACTTAACCCAAGGTTTCGCATCATATTCGCAATTTTCTTTTGCGAACAGACATAACCTAAACTCGCTAAGTCTTGCGCAATTCGAGGGCTACCGTATGTACCAAAACTCCTCGCATACGATCGATGAATCTGATGGGCAATTTCTGTATCACGTACTTCTTTTTCCGATAAGGGCTGTATCTGTTTTTTACGCCAATCATAATAACCGCTTTTTGAAACCATCAATACTTTACACATCATCGCAATGCCAAAGTCGTTTTTATGCTTTTCAATGAATGCATAAATCACTCGGGGTTTTTCGCGAAGATGTGCATAGCCTTTTTTAGAATTTCATTCTCTTCTTCCAAATCACGTAACTTCTTATCAAACGCTGCCTGCAACTTATCTACTTCGCTAGAAGTAAAGTATCGTGTGACATCCTGATTTTTCGATTCACGATAATCTTTAATCCATTTATGGATCGTTGAAGACCCAATTTCAAACTTAAATGCCAGATCTGAAACTTTTGCGCCATCTTCTAAAACAGACTTTAAAATGTATTCTTTTGTTTGTGCGTCTAATCGCTTTCGAGTTTGTTTTTCTTTCATCGGTTCCACGTCCTTTTTTAGATATCTTAATCTTAAAGTGTCTCTTAAGACGTGTCCATTTTTTATACTAACCTCAAATGTTCTTATATCACGGTGCAATCTTCTAATATCGGATGCAACTCTTCTAATAAAACACCAAACCGTATACCACAAACCGAAAAACAAGGAAAACTACCTCAGCCAAAAGCCCATTTATTGAAAACTTCTAATAAACTTTGTCGATGTTCTAATTACCCATCGCAATCTTCTAATATCATGCGCAACTCTTCTAATAAAACAGCAAACCATATCCCGCAAACCGCTACATAAGCAAACATCTTGCACCAGAAGTCCATTTATTGAAAACTTCTAATAAAACCACCCAACCCCATAAAAAAACCGAAACCCTATAAAAGGATTTCGGCATACAATTAAGTTCTAAACTTCGCTACAATACCTTGCAGCTCTTCGGCAAGATGGGCAAGGGAACCTGCTGCGGTATTTACTTCTGACATCGAGGCAAGCTGCTCTTCTGAAGCGGATGCGACCGACACGGCATTATCTGCCGTAGTTTCGGAGACTGCCGCCATTTGCAGTGATTGCTCTGATACAGTTGCCATTTTCGAATGAATACTATCAGACACAGCTGTAATCTCGGTTACCTGGTTTTGTACTTGACCGATAATAGCCAGAATTTCGTCAAACGTTGCTTTCGTATCATACGAGATTGTGATCCCCGCATTGACGCGATCCTTCACTTGCTGAATAGATGCAACGGTTGTCGTCGTATCGTTTTCAATCTCAACGGCAATTCGCGAAATATCGGATACCGACTGCTTCGTCTGCTCGGACAATTTTTTCACTTCATCCGCGACAACGGCAAAGCCTTTACCAGCTTCACCCGCACGCGCTGCTTCGATTGCAGCATTCAAGGCAAGCAGGTTCGTCTGATCGGAAATATCCTGTACAAGCTTTAGTATATTGACGATCTCAGTCGTACGGCTAGCAAGAAGTGTTAAAGAATCAGCTGTTTCATCGACTGTTGATTGAATGAGATTCATTTGAGATACAGTGTTTTCAACATATACCGAACCTTTTTCAATTTTTTCATTTGTAGAATTAGACAATGTTGTTGCCTGATTCGCCTGATTTGCAATTTCCTCAGTTTCTTCTAATACTTTTTGTGCAAAGGAGGCAGAGGCGTTCGACATTTCTTTTTGCTTGTCCGCTGCATCCGATACATTTTGAATGGAAGTGGAAATCAGTTCTGTGCCAAGCATTGTTTCATCGGCACTGGCCATCAGTTCCTCGGCAGATGCTGCAACCTGATCTGAACTGTCCGATACATGTGTAATGATTTCCTTTAAGTTGCCGGTCATTTGGCGGAATGAAACCTGCAGTTCGCCAACTTCATCGTCAGACTCTTTATCCTCAAACTGCACATTTAAATTCCCTGCAGCAATTTCTTTTGCACCTGCAGTTAATCGACTGATGCGGCCAACAATTCTGTTTGTAAAATACAAGGCCGATACAACGCTAATAATAATCAGTGCGATCGCTGAAATAATGGAAATCCATGTAATGGCATTAATTTTATTGCCAAGCTCTTGCTGCATTGCGGTATAGTTTGCACTTACATCACGTTTCAACTCGATTACATCATTGACAATTCCTCGTGTACGCTGGGATTGGCGCTTAATTTCCGCCACATTTATTTCCTGTAGGGAAGCTGTAGTCGCTTCAGCAATTTTAGTGAATTTTTCTTCAAATTGTGCACTAATCTGACGTTGGCGATCTGTTGAAAAACTGCTTTGCAGACTATTGTAAATTTTTTCTGTTCGTGCTAAATCTGTTTCAATATTATACTTGTTGTTTTCAGACACATTGATCGAATAGACGCTCAATGATTTCTGCAGGCTTTGTACCGAGCTGTTTAATTCCTCAACAGCAACCAAGGAATCCACCACTTCTTCCGTTGATGCATTCAGGCTCATAAGCTGACTAATATTATAAGCGATAATACAGACAGCTAATATTAGCGGAAACAATGCCAATATTAATATTTTTTGTTTTAATTTCACTGTTGTACGACCCTTTCTTCTACTTAATCGTCAGTTGCCCGTCCGCAAGCTCCTGCTGTAGGTTTTCAATTTGCTTTTGTTCCTGTGCAGTTAAATTCACGACACGGATTGGTGCTAGACTTACACCATTTTCTTTAATGCCAAGCACTTTATCTTTTTCCGATAGGGTCCCCGTTTCCGAAACTTCTTTAATTGCCTGATAAACAGCTGTATCTACCCGTTTCAGCATGGAAGAAACAATCGTATCTTCTGCAAGGAAAAACTGATCGCTGTCCACACCGAATGCATATACACCGGCTTTCTGTGCCGCTAAAATGGAGCCAACACCTGTAAAGCCTGCAGCGGGATAAATAAAGTCCGCGCCTTGTTCAATCATATCCTGTGCAATGGAAGCACCAAGCTGATCATCACCGAAATTCCCCGCATAAACGGATAACACTTCTGTATCGGGATTTACTTGTTTGGCACCTGCTTTAAACCCGGTTTCAAAACGTTCGATTACCTCATTTTCAACACCACCGATAAATCCGATTGTATTGCTGTCTGATTTCATCGCAGCGAGTGCACCGAGTAAGTAGGAACCTTCATCTTCTTTAAATGTTATGTTATGAACATTCGGCAAGTCCGACACAGCATCGATCAATAAAAACTGCTCGTCCGGATTAGCAGCGGCAACGGCCTCCATATCCTCCTGGACCGTAAACCCGATTCCAATGATCAGATCCTGACCTTCCTCAACGAGCTCTTCCAGCCCTTGCTTATATGTACCGGTAAATTCAAGTTCACGGTAATCAAATGTTATATTTAATTCATCGCGTGCTTTTTCGAGACCTTCAAAAGCAATATCTGAAAACGACTGATCACCAAGTCCTGCATCTGACAGCATGACCCCAATTTTCACCCGTTCCTTTTTCTCTTTCTCTTCCTCTTCCTCTGACTTCTGTGAGCAGGCAGAGAGCACGACTACAACGAGAAGACTCATCAAAAACAACCATCTTCTTTTCATTTCATCAGTCCTTTACTTTAAATACATTATGTAGAGGTTCGACCTCCAACATTTTCAATTTTAACGTATACTTGTCATTTAATAAATGAAATAAAAAAATTATGCAGAAAATTAATAATTTTTGGGAGATTATGGGTTATCGAAATTTTATTAGAAGATAACTTGGGGATATTAGAAAAGATCCAAGCGTTATTAGAAAATCGTAAAGTCATATTAGAACACCTCAAATTAGATGAGTACTTCCCTAACTATAAAAAGAAAATTCTGAAACTTAAGTTGACACAATCTGGAAGCATGCAGTATAGTGTAGT
Organism: Solibacillus sp. FSL W7-1472; assembly: GCF_037969775.1. Classification (NCBI taxonomy): domain Bacteria; kingdom Bacillati; phylum Bacillota; class Bacilli; order Caryophanales; family Caryophanaceae; genus Solibacillus; species Solibacillus sp. FSL W7-1472. Next base: position 3,041,651 of record NZ_CP150208.1, on the reverse strand, counting down.
AATTAAAAAGGGGGAAACTTTATGAAAGGGTTCATTTATACTCAACAGCAGTTTGCACAATTACATCTTCATACTAAGTAGTCTTGCTATCTTTATTAAATTTTTAATAATGAATAGGAAGACTTTTTCGCATTGAATCGTATAATAAAGCCGTTTTGGAGCTTTATCATTATACGATTTTTTTATTTCTCAAAAACAGGAGGATTCGTATGAAAAAAATGGACTATCAAAATGTAAAAGGAACACAGGATTACTTGCCGGCTCAGGAAGTTGTAAGACGCAACATTCGGCGCACTTTAGAAGATACGTTTATGTTGTACGGTTGTAAGCCATTGGAGACGCCGATATTAAACTATACAGAGTTAATGGCTTCCAAATATGCAGGCGGGGCTGAAATATTAAAGGAAATGTACACATTAACCGATCGAGGAGAACGCGATTTAGCGCTTCGTTATGATTTGACGATACCTTTTGCGAAAGTAATTGCGATGAATCCACAGCTTTCAATGCCATTTAAGCGCTATGAAATCGGAAAAGTCTTTCGGGATGGACCGATTAAGGCAGGGAGATTTAGAGAATTTACTCAATGCGATGTGGATGTAGTCGGTATCGAGTCACAGTCTGCAGAAGCTGAACTGATGGTGATGACAATCGATGCTTTTAACAAGCTAAATATTGAGATGTTGATTCAATTCAATAATCGCAAGCTATTGGCAGGGTTATTGCAATACTTTAAAGTCCCTCAACTAAAAATAAATAGCGTCATTCTCATACTGGATAAAATGGAGAAAATAGACCAAGTTACTTTACTGAAAGAACTGGAAGAACAGAACCTTTCACCTTCAACGATTGAGTTAATTAAGCAATTTTTAAATGCCAATCCGACAATTGCCTATTTTGAGAAGTACCGAGAGGAGAATGAATTAATTAAACAAGGCTATGAAGAATTAATCGAGCTTCAGGATTATTTACAAGTTTTAAATGTGGGTGAAAGTTGTGTGTTTAACCCATTTCTAGCTCGAGGTCTGGAGATATATACAGGTTCCATTTATGAGCTATTTCTAAAAGATGGTGCAATTAAATCAAGTATTGGAGGCGGTGGCCGTTACGATAATGCAATTGGAGGATTGATCGGTTCAGAGGAAAAGTTTTCGACTGTAGGTATCTCATTTGGTTTGGATGTTATTTATACAGCGATGGAGCAAAGAGAAAATAGTGCAGATCAGGCGTTGGTGGATATTTTTATTATTCCATTAAATACGCAAAAGGAAGCACTGCGTTTAGCATGGCAATTACGTCAACAGGGAAATCGTGTAGAAGTTGAACTGAGTGGTAAGAAATTGCGGAAAGCAATGGAAAAGGCAAACCGCGAAAATATCCGGAAAGTGATCATTTTAGGAGAAAATGAAATGAAGTCAGGACGATATGAAATGAAAGATATGCAAACAGGAGAAGTGGAGCAATTTGAAATACTGTAATTTAGAAGGGAAGAGATGGGATGAATATTCGAAAAGCAAATAGAGACGATGCACCGGGGATTGCAAAAGTGCATGTTGATAGTTGGAGAACTACATATAAAGGCATTATACCCCAAAGCTTTTTAGATGAATTAAGCTATGAACAACGTACAAAACTGTGGGAAAATAATATTTCAGATCAAACAAATACGATTTTTGTAGCAGAAAACGAAAATATAATTATAGGCTTTGTCACAGGGGGCACACGTAGTACAAATAAAGAAGTTGGAGCAAGTGATTTAACTTCGATCTATTTACTTGAAGAATGGCATGGCCAAAGCGTTGGGAAAAAGCTATTAAATCAAATCATGACTTCCTTTTTAGAACAAGGCTATCAAAAAGTATATGTGGATGTATTAGCAGACAATAAAACAAAACAGTTTTACCAATATTATGGGGCTGAATATGTCGAAACGGTACAATTAAGTATAGCAGGTAAGACATTAGATGAAGAGATTTATGTATGGGACAGTGTAGAAAAAGTAATCCAACAATCAAAATAAACAATTTACATTTTTTTACTAAATTCAAATAATTTTATTGAATAATCGTAATATTATGTTATTATTTTACAGTATACTATAGCTAAAAACCTAGCAATTCTCTAAATATTAGGATAATAGAAATAAAAAATTAGGAAGTAAAACATGCTACATTCCTTAATAGACATGATATAATAATTGTTATCAGACATTTCAGTTAAAAGGGAGGGGGCAAGTATGGAATTTAATCAAAGAACGAAAAAGAACGTATTATTGCTTTGGTTAGCTACTGGGCTACCCCTCATGTACGGGCTATATTTTTTGTTTCCAAATCAGCCGATCGACTGGGAAATTTTTGTGTATTTATCGATATTCGCGCTCATCACAACAGCAATTCCATTTCAAATAGGAAATACGACGATTATTCTTTCACAATGGGTCACATTGGCAGCCTTTTTGCTGTACGGCGTCGGGGCGGAAATGCTGATTGTCCAATTAAGTATTTTACCGATTATTTACCAGATGAGAAACCATAAAGATGCGTTTTACCGAATCATCTTTACTTCTTGGATGTTTGCCTATACGTCGTTTTTCGCTGCAGGCATTGTTCATTTAGCGGGATTTGAAGTAGGGAATTCGAATTTAACGCATTTACTGCTTTACGGAACGGTATTTGTCGGGTTCCATTTGTTTATCAACCATACGATTTTATACGTACGCGATCGCTTTACAGGTGAAAACGAAAAGTTTTTCAGTGAACATATATTATGGGATTACGGCAGTGCGACCATTACAATCCCGTTTGCCATTACATTAGTTATCCTGATTAATGAAATTGGGGCGCCGGCCATTTTCCTGCTTGGCATTCCGTTTTTTGCGATAACATTTATTGCAAAAATGTATAATATTTCGGAACGGGTCAACTTTTCACTCAGTAAAGCAAGCGAGTTTGGTCATGAGTTGGCAGACAGATTAAGCGCCCAGCAAATTATTGAACTGTTTATGCACCGGGTGAGTCAGCTCTTTGCACATGATGCGATGTATCTTGTCGATAATATTCAAGGGAAATATGTGATTTTGCGTGCAAGAGTAGATGGAAAAGATATCGAAATTCAGGCTGATTCAGATTCAATCCGCGATTCATTTATTCATATTTGCTTTCAAACAGAAGACAAAAAGGTATTCTCTAGTGCAAAAGAATGGAAAGAAGATGCGCCGGATTTCCTCCCGCATGATATGAATAGTGTCATGATTGTTCCAATACACCGCAACCAAAAAACGGAAGGAACATTAATTTTAACGGCACGCAAAAAGAATGCATTTGAAAAGTATCAGATGGATATCGTTCACTTACTGTCGACGTATTTTGCCGTGTCTTTGGAAAAAGCGAAATACTTCAGCGCGGCAGTTGAGAAAAGTGAGACTTGTGCATTGACAGGTCTATATAATTATCATTATTTAGATAAAATGCTAGTAGTAGAGCAAGAGAGGATTAAGGCGAATCCTCATCTTCAGTTTTCATTATTAATGATGGATATTGATTATTTTAAACGGATTAATGATACGTATGGCCATCATGCGGGAAATATCATCCTTCAAAATTTTGCCAAGCTACTAGAAAACTTTGTTCCGAAAGAAGCGGTTTTAGCTAGGTATGGTGGAGAGGAATTTGTTATGCTTTTACCGCATAGGACGAAGGAAGAGGCAGTCCAATTAGGTGAAGAAATTCGTCAATGTGTAGAAGTAACACCATTCTTAATTGAATCCGATTTAGCCGAAGCCGGTCAGAAAGAGCTGGTGTTTATTACAGTGAGTATCGGTGTTTCAAATGTCCCGGATGACACGGATGAAACGAAAGGGCTTTTACGCAATGCCGACCGTGCATTGTATATCGGAGCAAAACAGGCAGGTCGCAATAAAGTAGCAGAGTATTCACGTTAAAAGAACTCCTTAGTTAACGCTATGGAGTTCTTTTATTATTTTAAGCCTAAAATTTATTAATTACACGATAATAAATCATACTAATTTCATATGAATTAATGTATGATGAAAGTACAATTTTTAAAGTTGAAAAATTCTGTGTAAAAGCATAAGCATGTATATTGGAGGAATGGCAGATGGCAAAAATCTATGTAATCCATGAAAATGATGATTGGACGCGTCACTTAGTAAATCGTTTAGAAGAATTAAACTTACCATATGAATCCTGGCATTTGGACGAGGGGATTATTAATTTAACAGAGGCTCCTCCAGAAGGTGTATTTTATAATCGAATGAGTGCCTCTTCACATACCCGTGATCACCGTTACGCACCTGAACTGACAGGAGCAGTGCTGGACTGGCTGGAATTCCACGGAAGAAAAGTGTTGAATGGCAGTAATGCATTGCGTTTAGAGTTAAGTAAAGTGAAGCAGTATACAGCACTGGAAAAGCACGGAATCAAAACACCGAAAACAATTGCTGCCGTTGGGAAGCAGCAAGTTGTTGAAGCTGCAAAAGCATTGAATATCGTACCGTTCATTACGAAGCATAATCGTGCAGGCAAAGGATTAGGTGTTCAGCTATTTTATTCAATCGCTGCATTGGAAGAGCATTTAGCGAAGCCAGATTATGAAGAGCCTGTAGATGGCATTGTGCTGATTCAGGAATACATCGAGTCACCGGAATCTTATATTACACGGGTTGAATTTATTGGCGGCGAGTATTTCTACTCTGTACAAGTGGACACATCCGAAGGGTTCGAGCTTTGTCCAGCAGATGTATGCCAAATTGGCGATTTATTCTGTCCTGTAGGGGAAGAGCCGAAAGAGCAGCGTGCAAAATTCGAAATTGTTGAAAACAACGAAACAAAGCTGCTTGAAAACTATGCGAATTTCCTGAAAGTCAGCGGAATTGATGTAGCAGGCATTGAATTCATCCGCAATGCAAAAGGCGAAGTATTTACGTATGATGTCAATACAAATACGAACTATAATTCGGATGCAGAGGCAAAAGAAGAAAAGTACGCAATGCTGCAGCTTGCTAAGTTTTTAGGGCAGGAACTGGAAAAAGTGACAGCTCAAAAAGTGAAATAAAATGAAAAGTCCAATGAAGGGGGAGCGCTACACTGCACTTTCTTCATTGGACATTTTTATTTATGCTTCTTATGTTGCTTCATTCGTTTGACTAAGAAACCGCCTTTAAACGACTTCGGTTCATAAGAAATTATAAAGGCTGACGGCTCATGATGCTGAACAAGCATAAATAGTTCCTTTTCACGATTCCGTTTCGTTAAAATTTCGTATTTGTATCGTTGACTATCCCGGCCTTCACCAACGTATGTCGTTACCGCAAACCCTTCATTTCGCATAACTTGGATCAGCTCTTCGTTGCGGATTTGTGTATTAATCGTTACATAAATATAGCCAATCGCAAGCTTTTGCTCGATGCGTGTCCCGATAATGATCCCTAGACCAAACCCGACTGCATAAACGACCATTGCAAGAAAACCTTGATCGCCGCTGAAAACAAGAGACAGTCCAAACACATAGATGAGCATTTCAACAATTCCGATCAGTGATGCAAGCGTTGTAATATTTTTAACTAAAAAAATTGTTCGCAGAGTAAATAAAGGAACATAGAGCAGTTGTAATAATAGAATAAGCAAAATTTCTTTCATCAAATCGAATCCTTTTCTTTAAATTATGCTCATCATAATATGGGTACTCTTGTAAATGCAATAGATAAGATTATATGGAGAGGCATGAACCAAAATATTTTTCATCCTATCCTTTTCCTATGTTCCCTTTAAAAAATACTTTATGCAATATTTCTCAAAAAAAACATAACTTATATGTTTACCCATCTCTCTTTTGTGGGAAACATATATGAGGATAATTATATAAATTATTCGGTATAAAGTACTGCTCGTTCATGCAGAAAAAGAGACAGGTAGAAGCTTTCAGAACAAGTCTATCGTTTACTTAATATTATACATAGAACAAAGTTAATGAGACTTATAGACTGAAATATCGACAAAAAAGCCTCTTCATTTCATTTACCTGTCGTTTTCTGTATAATTAGGTGTAACGGGCAATGAATTATGCTTTATCTAAAAAAGTAGAGAGAAGTTGATGTAATGACCATTCTTGTTGTAGACGATAACCAAGTTAACCTCTTTGTTATTGAAAAAATATTGAAAAGTGATGGTTATGAGAAGTTTGTTTCCGTACAATCTGCAAAAGAAATGTTTGACTACCTAGATCCATCCAATGCCCCTAAGTGCTATGACGTTAATGTTATTTTATTGGATGTTATGATGCCGGAGATGGATGGAATTGAAGCTTGTCGTATATTAAAACAAAATCCACAATGGAAAGATATCCAGGTGATTTTCGTTACCGCTCTTGAAGATAAGTCGAAGCTGTCGGAAGCCTTGGACGTTGGCGGCATTGATTACATAACGAAACCTATTAATCGAATAGAATTATTAGCCCGTATACGTGTAGGGAAACGGTTGAAATCAGAACTGGACTGGCATACGAATCAGGAAAAGATTATTCAAAGTGAGTTGGATCTGGCAGCCCGTGTCCAACAAAGTCTATTAAGTCCGCCTGTTCATGAACCGGATATCTCGATTACGGCTTCTTATTTACCCTCATCGAATTTGGCAGGAGACTTGTACTATTGGGACAAGCTTGATGAAGATCGCTATGCTGTCATGTTATTGGACATGATGGGGCATGGTGTGTCCGCATCGCTTGTTTGTATGTATATTTCATCTGTTTTGCGTGAGGCAATTAAGAAGCTGACAGACCCTAAGCGAGTTATTTCAGAATTGAATCGTTATATGAATTTACTGCAAAATGAAAAAGAAAATATATTGTACTATTTCACTGGTGTGTATTTTATTATCGATACGAAGCAAAAAACCGTGGAATACGTAAATGCTGGGCATCCGAAAGGGTATGCACTAGTTGATGGGGAAAAGACAGTACCGATTACGTCGACGAGCTATGCGGTAGGATTTGTGGAAGATATTAAAATTGAAAAAGCAGTTATACCATATAATTCTTCTATCCAAATTGTCCTCTTTACAGATGGTGTTCTGGAAGCAATGGGTCCGTGTGATCTGGAATCTGAAAAAGAGCTATGTAAAATTGCGAGTAGCCACTGGTCGACGGACATTTCACCGATTGACTACTTGTTGAAGGGTGAACTGCAACATAATCAGCCGGATGATATGTGTGTATTATTATTGCGCGCCAATAGTTAAGGAAACTAGATTAATTAATAAGTCTTTAAATATAAAAACTCAATTTTTCTCTCACAGAAAAATTGAGTTTTTGCTATGTAGAAATAATTTAATACGAAATAAAAAATGGCACATCCGTAAAAGATGTGCCATTTTTATTTCGATTCCTATATATTGAGTAACTAAAATTACTTACTACAACCTCTTTTGATAGATTCGCTCTGTTGCGTTAATGGTACGGTATTTGGAAACGAGCGGCGTAAATTGCAATGTTTCTTTATCGCCTAAACCCAAATATCCGTTTATTGCTAAGCTATCGTAAAAGAGATGGTGTACTTCATGCTGCAGATCCGGTGTAAAATAGATGAGCACATTACGGCAAATGATAATATCAAATTCCTGAAACGATTTATCCGTTGCCAGATTATGCTGGGCAAACATGATGTTTTCGCTTAAGTATGGATGAAAAGAGGCAAAGCTGTCATCCGTTTTATAATACTGGGAAAAGCTTTCACTTCCGCCTGCTAAAATATAATTTTTCGTATAGGCTTGCATTTTATGAAGAGGGAAGGCCCCAAGCTGTGCTTTTTCCAGCACATCTTCATTCATGTCAGTCGCATACATCATCGTGCGGTCCAGCAAGCCTTCCTCCTGCAGCAGAATGGCCATGGAATAAACTTCTTCACCCGTTGCGCAGCCAGCATGCCATACCCGGATTTTATCAAGCTGCTTCAGCTTAGGAACGATTTCTTCCCGGAACGCCCTAAAGAAAGAGGGGTCCCGGAACATTTCTGTCACATTAATCGAGAAATCATTCAGTAATACTTTTAGTGCATCTTTATCGTAAATAATCGATTCGGTTAATTGTGATATTGATGAAAAATTGTTAATCCGCATCCGATGTTCTATCCGTCGTAATATTGATTGTTGATTATACTTTCGGAAATCAAATCCTGATAATGAGTATACCGCTTCCAATAATAAGCGGACTTCTAACTTCTTTCTATACATTTCGTAAACGTTCCCCACTTGTGAGCCATACCGTTAGTACGGAGAATAGTTGTTCCAAGTTTAAAGGCTTACTAATATAATCGGAAGCCCCTGCTTCAAATGCACGATCTTGGTCTTGCTTCATCGCTTTTGCTGTTAATGCAATAATCGGCAGCTCATGTAATTGTAAATCTTTGCGGATACGCTCCATTGTTTCATATCCGTCCATTTCAGGCATCATAATATCCATCAATACAGCATCAACACGTGTCGCCGTCTGTAAAATGTTCAGACATTCCACGCCGTTTGACGCCTCTAGAATATGAACACCTTTATGTTCCAATGCCTGGCGCAATGCGTAAATATTACGGTAATCATCATCAACAATCAAAATATGCTTTTCATCAAATATTGACTTTGATACACCCATTGCCGGAGCAGCATCTGTATAAACAGCCTCCTGTACAGCAATGTTCGTTTGGGCAGCATTTCCATCAGGTAAGCTTGGCAAGTAAACAGTAAATGTACTACCTTGACCTTCAGTACTTGATAAAGTAATCCAGCCGCCAAGAAGTTTTGTTACTTCACGGCAAATTGATAAGCCTAATCCTGTTCCGCCATATTTACGAACAGTAGCACCGTCCGCTTGCTGGAACGACTCAAATACAATATTTTGCTTATTTTTCGGAATACCGATACCGGTATCTGTCACACTTACCGTAATCCATGTGTCGCTTAACTGTCTCATGGCCGGTGTAATACGTGCTCGATCCACTTTCACTGTTACCGAACCTTCCTCTGTAAACTTCAACGCATTGGAAAGCAGGTTATTTAATACTTGATGGAATCGTTTCACATCGGTATGGAAGATTTCCGCAAGATCATTTGCGACATCCACCGATAATTCCAGCCCTTTTTGATTGGCTATCGGCATAAATAAATTTTGAATATGCTGTGGTATTTCATATACATCCATCTCTCTGAACCATAAATCCATTTTTCCGGCTTCCACTTTTGATAAGTCGAGAATGTCATTAATCAGGTTCAGTAAATCTTCACCTGAATCATGGATGACTTTTGCGTATTCGAGCTCATCATCAGATAGATGGTTTTCATGGTTTTCCGCGAGCATTTCAGACAAGATTAAAATACTGTTAAGCGGTGTTCGCAATTCATGCGACATATTCGCCAGGAACTCGGATTTGTAATTCGAACTTTGACGAAGCTGTTCTGCACTTTGTCTCAGCTCAACTTGTACTTTTTCCAGTTCATGTGTTTTCTGTTCCGCGTCACGTGTACGTTCTTCTAAACGTTCATTAATTGTTGTCAGTTCTTCTGTTTGCATTTTCAGTTCTTCAGATTGTGTTTGTAGCTCTTCTGACTGAACTTGCAATTCTTCCGTCATCGCCTGTGATTCATTTAAAAGACGAATGACTTCCATACGACCGATGATGCTGTTAATCGTTACGCCTAAATGTACAACGACTTCTTTAATTAGGTCACGATGCAGTTGGCTATATGGTTTTAGTGAAGCTAATTCAAAAACAGCTACGACTTCCTGCCCGAAAAATATTGGCACAATAATACCATTTGAAATTGGAATATTACCAAGTGCTGTTTCTAAGTAGTGGAAGCTATTATCTTTATTATCATAGCTTAAAATCCGTTTTTCCTTCACACTCTGTCCAATGAAGCCTTGTCCAACTTCAAAACTTTCACGTCCGACATTGTCGCCAGTTTCCGCAAAGGCAGCAATCTTATTGAATTTGTTTTTATTGCGGATATCTTGAATATAAAATGCGCCATATACCGAATGTGTACGTGTCGTCAACGAGTTCAGCAGTACTTCACCTAATTCATCGAGTGTATCGACACCTTGGTAAGCTGTTACAACCTCGGCCAAGTTTGTTTGGAACCATTGACGGTTCTCCAATGTGGTTAGAAGTGAATTTGTTGCCAGTACGAGATCTTTTACTTCATCGTTCGTCTTAGCAGTAATTCGCTTCCGTACTTTCCCGTCTGATGCATTCATATCTTGGATAGCATCGGTTACTTCGTTAATCGACCCTGCGATATTACGAGAAATAATTGTGAAGATGATAATTGTAGCCGTCGCGATTAATGTTAAAATTCCAAAAAGGCTATATGTTAACGCCGTATTTTGGTCATTAAGCTCCGCAACTTTTACTTGAATTGCGTCTGTTTCAAAAGTACGGAATGCAGTGAACTTTTGCTGTAAATCACTGATTGCCACACTGCTTTGCATTCCATCAAACGTCGAAAGTACTTCTTCATTATTATTAGCAAGTATCGCGTTCAATAAAGGCTGTCCAATATTATTGATCCAGTCTTCGATACCGCTGTGTATCACTTCCAACTGCTCTTGGCCACTTGAAAAGTCCTGTACAATTGTGCTTAGTTCTTCATAAGAAGCTTCCCATGTTGCGAGTTCTTCATTAAATTTATCAAGATGAGTTTCGTCATCTGTAATTAAATAACGTTGTAAGGAGGATTCCATATTAAGAATTTGACGTTCTAGATTATTTGACATCATGCGCATTTGGGAATCATATTTAATGACGCCGTTTCGTTCTGATTGTAAACTTGTTATTTGGTTATTTAAGACAAGCGCCGAAACGATTAAACATATTATGAGAATAATATACCCACTCGTTATTTTGAAGCCAATGCCCCATTTACGTTTTTTATTCATTGTGTGTTCCTACCCTGCCTTTATATAAAATTTCTATCATCTAAGTATACTATATTTTAGTAGACTGTACGAATATGATGTTTGAAAAAGTTCACAGAATGATAATATTTAATTAATAAGAATCTTTTAATTCGTATCAATCTTTCCATATACTCCGCCGCCGCCTCCTGTAATGGCGATTTGTCCTTTTCTTGATAAATCGATGAGGACTGCAAGTTTTTCAGGAATGACGCTTTTTAGTTCCTCAAATGATGCTTCATGTAAAATATTCATCTCGGTGCCGAATGCATCCAACATCTTTTCAATTGTTTTAGCGCCAATACCCGGAATAAAATCGAGCGGAACTTGGTGAATATACGGAGGTCTGCTGATTTCCAGCTGCGGGTTATCCGTTAATTCTACAATTCTTTTTGCAACGCCTTTGATCAACTGTTCCTTTCCGCAATGAGGGCAGCGGCTATGACCTTCCTCTATTAATTGTTCGCCGCAGTTGGCACATACCGTTTCGTGATACTTTCCAAGTAGGGGATTAAGTCCGTAATTAGCTATGATTTGTCTGCCTTCCATCTTATGGAGCGCTTTTCTCAGCTCTTCAAAATTAACATCCTGTACCTGGATTTTCTGATATTCACGGGCAAGCTTTCCTAAAGAATGCGCATCCGAATTTGTTACAAAGCTATAAGGGGCCAATTCACTAATCCCTTTGACCATCATCGTATCAGAACTTAATCCGAGTTCAATTCCATCAATGAGGTTTGGATCAAATACTTCCGTTAAACTACTTTTAACCCCTCTGCCGAAAAGGCTTTTAAACGGGGTAAATACGTGCGCCGGAATAAAAAGGCCGCCAAGTTCATGGACTTTTTGCTGCAAAGTGTGTCCATCACATCGCGTACGCTGTGTGCTTAGATGGATGTTCTTCTGGTGAAGCCGGAGCCAATTTGAAAACTGTTTCATCTTAGTAAGTGTCGGTATATAGCAAAGAACATGGATTGGCCCATGGCAGTTGGCATCGTAAATCTCGATTTCCGTTCCTAAAATGAGCGTCGTCTTTTTATAACGAATTCCGCCTTCAGCTAATTCTGTTGCTTTTTGTTCTAGAAGAAGATGTTCCACTTCTTCGATTACTTCTGGGGAATGACAATCAATAATGCCGATTAAATCCAATCCTTTTCTCGAAGTAGCGGTTTCCAAAATATTTGTCAGCGTCAAGTTTTTGCTTCCTGTTATTTTTACTGCCCGACCTTTATAAGTACGACCAATATGTATATGTAAATCCGCATAAATTTCCTGCCACATTATGCACACATCCTTAAAAGAGTTGTTTTTTAAATAATACCCGAAATTCGAAGTTTATTTTCAACGTGGGGAAGTTTATTTATATTAAATAGCTTAAACACAGGTCACGACATTCTATAGCAGTAAAGCGCAAAGAGAGGGTGGGACATAACCCAAAAATGCCATTTTTCTCTTAGAGAAAAATGGCATTTTTTTGCTGAGCGTAAAATTGATTTCCATTTCGGGACGCTTTCCGCGGGTGTGAGGCCAACAGGATGTTGGTCACAAAAGCGTTGCCACAGGACGTGGCGTTCTTAGCTTTTGTTCCTAGTCTCAGGCGTCACGCTATTCCCACAGGAAGCTTGCTTGTAGCGAAAGGCATAGCCGTCAGCTAATGTTTTCACAGTGCGAAAGGTGAAACCGTCAGCACGAACACTCGCCCTCCATTCCAATCAATTTTATAAAATATCCGTTTCTTAATAAGGTTTTTCTCCTTAGCTTATGAAATTTCTACTTCTGTCCCAGCCCTTTTCGTTCAATTTCGGTTAATCGGCAGCTTCGGATAAGGTCGCTTTAGTTGCGGTAACATTTTCTGAAGACACGCGATTTTGCATATTTACATATGAGCGTTTATCCGAAACGAATGTTAAAGCAATCGCAGCAACTAAACCCGGAATGGCAAATGCGATGAAGTTCATTTCAATCGGCAATGCAATCGATAATAGGAACCCGCCTAGAAGGGGACCCATCATGCCGCCCATACGCCCAATCCCGGATGCCATCCCTAATGCAGTGGAACGGATATTTGGCGGGTAGTACTGTGAAACGTATGCTTGTACAATATTTTGAGCACCGATTGTTGCAGCACCAGCGACAGCAACTAACACATAAATGTAAAATGTATGACCGCCAAACCCTAGAAGTGTTAAAGCGATTGCACCAGAGGCATACATCGGAACGAGCATTTTCTTTGAACCGTATTTATCACATAACCGGGCGATAATAATCGTACCGACCATTGCACCACCTTGAAGTGTAATGAGGAAGCCTAAGCTCGAGTTCAACCCATAGCCCGCTTCAATCATGAGCTTTGGCAACCATGTGTTTAATCCATAAACCATTAGAAGACATGAGAAAAACGCTGTCCAAAACATGACCGTACTTAAACCACGTTTATTATTAAATAATCCGACAACAGGAACTTTGGAATTATCAACCGGAATATGTTCGAGCTCTTCCGTTCCGTCAAATGTTATATTCGGATCTACTTTTCGTAGATTTTTGAATAACTCTTCTGTCTTTCCCCTTCTAGCAAGGTAAACTGCTGATTCCGGCAGCTTTTTATACATCAATGGTAATAATAGCAGTGGAATTCCGGCCACCCAAAAAATCGACTCCCAGCCTAAGCTTGGCATAATTAAGATACCTAGAATAGGGGCTAACATCCCGCCGACAGAATAGCCGCATAATACGATGGAAACGACCATACTGCGCATTTTTTTAGGTGAATAATCTGTCAATAATGCGATGACATTCGGCATAATGCCACCGAGGCCCAACCCAGCGAAAAAGCGGAAAATTGAAAATAACAATACATTTGTTGTAAAGCCACATAGGACTGTAAATAAGCTAAATAATACGATCGAAATCGCGGTAACTTTTTTTCGGCCAATACGGTCTGCTAAAATCCCTAAAATGATCGCACCAAACATCATACCGAATAAACCATAACTGCCAATTGCTCCGGCTTGAACTGTCGTCAATCCCCATTCCTCGATTAGTACAGGGACAACTGTACCATAGACCACTAAATCATACCCATCAAATAAAATAATGAGAAAACACCATGCCAATAAGCTGAAATGAAAGCGGTTAAATTTACTGTCTGCAATAACTTGTGCTACGTTAATTTTCTTCATATGCATTCCCCCTAAAAGTCCCCAATCCCCATTGAAATGACTTAAATTATTAATATAGTGAACAAAGTTCATAATATTTATAGATAATAATATTCTGAATTAAGGTAATTTTCAATGTTTATTATTAAAAAAGTTTAAAAAAGTTAAAAAAACATCAAATTGTCTAGCTTATATAAATTTTTCGTTAAAATGTACAAAAGGGTAGGAGAACAATTATTTAATTTCTTTTTATGAGATATTTGTTAGCGAATGAATTAAAAGAGGGGTTAAATTAATATGTCCTGCAGACAGGGGAAATTCACTCAGCAGGACCGTTTATTTACTCGTCATTTCAATTAAACAATAGATTTTATTGCTTGCCATTTTTCCATTACGACATCTTCATCAAACGTACTAATGATTCGATAATTTTCGTCATCTAAAATGCGGTAATGCTTGCTTAAAAGATTTTGCTGAAGTCGGTGGTGTTTAAATTCGTCGATGTTCTTCCACCAAACATAACCGCCCATTGTTTTTTCACGTGGGGTAATGATGACATTATGTGCGGTAAGTTCAATGACTTCCATCGGGTCGCCGCCAATACGGTTTTGTAATGTTTCGCTATGACGGAAGAGGGCACAGATCGCAATCGTCGTTGTCCAGTTTGCATAAGTACGCTCTTTCTCGATCTGTACGAGCGTCTTTTTCGAAATGCCTAAAATTTCGGCCATTTTATCTTGCGTGTAATTATTTTCCGTTCGGATAAGTTTCAAACTTTCCGATGTTATTTGAATGATAAAATCTCGATCCATCGAATCACCTCGTGTAATAATACACTAAATATAACATAATACTATTTTCATTTCGATGGATAGAAATGAAAAAAAGTAGCCTAAGCAAAATCACCTAGACTACATTCAATGAACAATTATTTTTCTTTTTCTTTTCCGAGTAGCTTGTTTGAAATGACCAGTCCGATTGCACCGATTATGATGAATGAAATCGAACGGATTAAAATGTCGAGTTCGGATAAGTCAAAGAATATCATCTTAATAATTCCGAAAAACAATAAGCCAATACCGACCATCTTCAGATTGCTATAATTTCGTCTCGCTGCAAGGAACAGTGCGAGACAAGCGAAGATGAAAATGAACACGGTATTTAGAATAACCGCCGAACTCCAATTGATGAGATCATGGAAATTCATGAAGTTCGTTATACTGAAGATCCAAATAATCGAAATAATCATACTGGCAATTGTCAGCTGCTCTGTATAACGGCTGAAAAACGTTTTGTAGTTTTTATAAATCCACCCTTGTTCCCAAGAATCTGCAATAATTGCCCACAGGATGGCAAAATATAAAATGCGAACGATAAGGGCAACAATAACGGTGCGATCATCAACCCATACCGTAGAAAGTAAAACAAGTCCCGCAATTCCGAAAACCACGGCAGCAAGCCATGGGAGAAGTTGACCGGCAATATCACGTTTGATAATCAAAACTGCGGCAAAGGCAAATGCGATCACACTGAAAGCTAAAAACGTTGTATAATGCTGCGGCATATACGCCCAGTCCAGTTTCCAAATATAAAGAAGACCGACTAAATACAATAGAGAAGGGTAGATATCTTCAAGTTTGAAAAGTCTCTTCTTCTCTTCAACCGGTGTACCTTTATACAGAAGCAGCACTTTATAAAGACCGATTAGCATCGCGATGACTAGAACAATGTTTAAATGCTTCAGTGAGAAAAATGGCTCCACTTCATAAAACATTAAAACGAAAAAGGAGAGTACAGTAAACGTAATGCCCTTAACCCATTTCATAAATAATATCGCATGCTTTACCGCAACAACCAGTCCGCCAAAAGTTACGAAAATCATCAGTAGCAGCGTCATTTCACTTGAAATATTAAGCTGTGTAATAATATTCAGCAGTACAATAGCCGATAACGTCCCGAACATATCGATCAACAGTCGGTCCGCACGTTTATATACGATGTATAATGCACCAGCTACAATCGTTAAGAACAAAATAAGAGCGATTAGTAACGGGGTCTGTTCACGAGAAAGAATGCCGTTTACCAGTGACAACACAATGACAGTAAAAGTAAATAGTAAACTAGCATGGACTTTACTATTACTAGAATACAACCGTAAGAAACTTACGAGAAATAGACTAAAAACGGCAATGATCGCAAATGCAAAAAATACGAGTCGTTCATCGTGGAATATTGAAACAACCGCCAGTGCTAAAACTGAAAAAATGGTCCCGATATAAAGTGCTTTTCGCTGTGTATGCTTCCAAATAACGATTTGTAGAACTGCGAACAGTAGCACGATGAAAATGCCGATAATGATTCCGCTGAATTGCATGTATTCCAGTAAATAAGGCAGTAATAATGACGTAAAGACAACGAGTACTGTCAATGCTTCATTTCCTTTAATAAAGCTGATGAACACCCCATAAACAATGTAAAGCAGTGCAAAAATCAGAGCCACATATAAACTAAGAACATCATATAAAATGGCCCCTGCAGCAGTAGTTAAAATCCCGACAATGAAGGCACCACCATACAGTGATAACGCGACAACCCGCGATCCTTTTTGTTTTTTCTCCATATAGTAGGCACATGCGCCAAGACCGATTGATAATACAAACCCGGCAATAATTTTGACGCTATCGGATAAGAAGCCGTAATCGCTAACGAGTTTCAAACCCCAAAGGACACCGAGCACTAAAATGACCGTAAAAATTCGCGGTAATGCCCGTGTAAACAATTCTTCCAGTGACCGCTTTTCCTTTTCTGGAATAGGGTCTTCCTTAGGAACAGCAACCGTCTTCGGTACAGATAGTTTTTCTCGTACAACAGGTTTTACCGTTTCTGTTTTAACAGGTACAACTTGCTCAACTTTCGCATGCTGCTTTAAATGCTGGACTTCTGTTTTTAATAAGCGCAATTCCTGTTCCAAAGCCGCAATCCGCTCCAGCATCTCTGAATCTCTTTCCACAAGATCACCTCTTTCAATAAAAGTAATGATACTCTATTAGTGTAATTTTACACTTTTATGCTGTGGAAGTAAATTGTTTTCGGAAAATTCATTTACCGTAAAGTTAATCTCTAAATAAAGGACGAGGAAATAGAACAAAAACTATTTATGAGAATGTCATGCATATTATTTATCTTTTAAACCTATAATTAAGTAATATAGAAATTAGTAAAATTAGTAGGGGGTAATATGAGCAATTTAATTATTTTTTCCATCATTTTTCTAATTGTCCTAGTAATTTTTATAAAGCTGTTCCGTTCCTTTACCGCACAATTATATATACGGAGCAGAATACGAAAAGGAATCCGGCAGAATTTTAAACAAATTAAACTGGCAAAAGGCAATAAGCAACTGCTTTTTGACGTATACAAAAGTGTTTATAATAACGCGACATCGAAACCAAATCGATTATTTGCCTCCAGAGACAGAGATAAATTTGAACTGAAAGCAAATACGGAATTAAATCGTATGACAAGAAACCCTTTTACAAAATTGTACGCAAGCCTATTAACCTATTCAAAAGGTTTGTTTACATGTCTTTTTCTTATTGCGACAATTCTTTCGGGCGGCATTTTGAAGGAGGAAGTAAAAGCCTCTTCATTGACATTGCCGACAGTTGACGAAAACATTCAATTAAAACTGAATGTTAACTTCGAGGATAAAATCGATCAGATCGTGACCAGCTTTATGCAAGGAGAAAATAAACTGCAAAGCTTCAATTTTCAGGATTTGGCGAATAAGAAGGTTGTTCCGGTTTATGACGTAAAAGATTTACCGCAGGCAGTGACAAATGTGGATCAGTTAGGGCAGGCAATCGCACATCATATGTCACAGTTTGAAAATCAGTTTACGGTGTACTATGAAGGGGATGTCTCCGATTTTGAAACGACAATAGATGAAGTATTTGCATGGCTTGAAGCAAATGAACCGTATTTATGGGCGGTCATGGGCGAGTTTTCAACACGTGCAAAATATTATGGCAATAAAGTTGAGTGGCATGCAACGGTTAACTATGATTTAACAGCAGAACAAAACGCCATAGTGCTTGGGAAAATCGATCAGATTATAAGTACAATTCCGGAGAACGCAACGGAATCCGATAAAGTGAAATTTGTGAATGATTATTTAGTCGTGCATACTGAGTACAACCTGAACAGTAAAGCAAATCCGCATACCCCTTATTCTGTTTTAATGAATGGGGAAGGTGTCTGTGAAGGATATGCATTAGCCGCGTTATTAATGTTTGAAGCGCTCGGTATCGAAGCAAAATATGTTGTCGGTAATGCAGGCGGACCACATGCCTGGAATTTGGTGAAATTGGATGGACAGTGGTATCACCTCGATACTACTTGGAATGACCCGGTTCCCGATCAGGGAGATCGAGTCCATTATCAGTATTTTTTAATTAGCGATGAAAAAATTTCAGATGACCATGAATGGATTAAATCCGATTATCCTAAAACGGCTGTAAATGATTACCTGTAAAAAATAATATTGACAAAAAAATGTATTAACCACATAATACACTTATTAGGTGTATGAAGTGCTTAATACATTTTTTTATGCATACTGTATTAAGTAGTTAGTACAGATTACGATTTGACGGATTTTTTTTGCAAATAGTGTACTAAGTGAGTAATACACGAAGGGAGCTGAACAAGGTGGATGTGAAATTCAATAACCGGGATCCTGTATACGTGCAGGTTATCCGTCATTTTAAGGAACAAATTGCAAAAGGTTTATTTGCGCCGGGACACGTCATTCCGTCAAGACGGGAGTTGGCCAATCAGCTCAAAATCAACCCGAATACAGTGCAGCGTGCCTATAAGGAAATGGAGGAGCAGAAATTGATTTATACAGAAGGAAACATGCCGAGTTGCATTACGAAAGATGAAGCGGTACTAAAAAGTGTACGAGAAGAATTAATTAGTGAAGCGGTGCAAGTATTTATTAGTTCAATAAAATCAATCAATGCGCCACTTCCCGAAATAATGGAGCTCGTCCAGAAACAGTATGAGGAGGCGGAGCAGCGTGATTGAAGTAAAAAATGTCTCCAAAAGATACAAAAGAAAGCAAGTATTAAAGGATATGAGCTTTACTGCTGAAAAAGGGGAAATTACATGCCTGATCGGAATTAATGGTGCCGGAAAAACGACCATTATGAAATCAATCATGGCACTCACTCCGATCGACCGTGGCGAAATTTTAATCGAT
Source organism: Solibacillus sp. FSL W7-1472 (assembly GCF_037969775.1). Lineage (NCBI taxonomy): Bacteria > Bacillati > Bacillota > Bacilli > Caryophanales > Caryophanaceae > Solibacillus > Solibacillus sp. FSL W7-1472. The sequence continues at coordinate 3,022,277 of NZ_CP150208.1, read as the reverse complement.
GGCAAAAAAATCAGCAAAGATATGTACGAAAAAATTACGTATATTCCAGATCGTCTGACAATGTCGCCAAATTATACAATTGCACAAAGCTTCGAGTTTATGGCTGATTTTTATAAAGTGTGGAATGAACAGCGGGCAACAGAACTTCTCGCCTTTTTCCAACTGGATCCGAGCGATAAAATTTCAAGCTTGTCAAAAGGGAACACGGCAAAAGTCAATTTACTGCTTGGCTTGGCATTGGATGTAGACTACATACTAATGGATGAGCCATTTTCCGGAATTGATATCTTTTCAAGAGAACAAATTGCGAATGTCTTTACGAGTCATTTAATCGAAAACCGAGGCGTCATTATTACAACACATGAAATTAATGATATTGAACATTTAATCGACAAGGCGGTGCTCATTGGAGACGGCCGTGTATTAAGAGAAATGAATGTAGAACAAATGCGGGAAACAGAAGGCAAATCCGTAGTAGATGTAATGCGGGAGGTGTATGTCGGATGAATCATTATATAAAGCTCATCAATTTTGAAGTGAAACGATTCAGCAAACTCTTTCTATCTTTAATCGTTGCGGTAGTAGCAGCCCAAATTATCGGTGCCATTATTACGTCTTTACATTATGTAAGCAATGCGGAGAAAACGATGGTGCGTGAGCAATTAACAGTAAGCGACTATATACAAAACTATAGTGCGTATTCACTGCAGAACTTTTTATATTCGGAATACTTCATTCTATCTATTGCATTTGCAGCAGCTGTACTTATGATTTATGTATTTTTTATTTGGTATCGTGACTGGTTAGGAAAATCATCGGTGATTTATCGTTTGCTTATGCTCCCTACAGCACGCAGAAATGTGTATTTCGCCAAATTGACAACGATTTTACTTCTTGTTTTCGGTTTACTAGGGATGCAAATCATCTTGTTGGAAGTTGTGAAACGAGTTATTCGATTGATTGTCCCGGAACAATTGTACTTCGATCCAAGTGATATTTATTTTTATTCTTCCGAGGTGCTGCAAATCTTGTACCCGAATTCACTGTTACAATTTATATTTTATTACGGACTAGGGGCAACGCTTGTAGCAATCATTTTTACTGCCGTTTTATTTGAACGAAGCTACCAACTTAAAGGAATATTCTTTGCAATAATTTATATTGTTATTTCAGTAATTATTATTATCATTCCGGTTATTATTCAAATAATTACCGATTACTTTTACTTGAATGAAATTGTTTTAATGACAATTGGGAGCAGTATTTTAGCAATCGCCCTTGCTGTTTATTTGGCAGACCATTTATTAAACCGAAAGATTAATGTGTAGAGGAGGGAAAATACATGAAAAAATATTGGCAGCTTCTTTTAATTGCAGGAGTAATCGTTGTATCGTTAAGCGTGCACTATATACAGGTAGTAAATGCGAAAAATACCGATTATCAATTTACATTTGATAAAATTTCTGGTGATGACAAATATTTAGATTCGCTTGTCATCGAAGCAAATGTTGAGTATGGGGGAGTACATGGTTCAGTTCTTATTAATGAAGAAGAAACAATATTAAGGGATTCTTCCGATTATAATAAAAGACCGCTAGTATTTCAGAACCTTATTGACGAGCATAAAAACTTTATGCGCGGAAAAGCACTTCTTGCAAATAATTATTTTGAAGACGACACGAAGCTTGTATATGTGAAAGACCCAGAAGAAGCTTGGAAGGTAAAAGAAGGGGAAACATATAGCTATAAGATTGATGTATTGGATAAAGTGAAGGATACGACGAGTTCTTTTGAAATCCAATCCCAATTGAAAAGCAGATTGAATTGGGTATATTTTAGCAATCTAACTGTTGTCGATAATGAGTTGAAACTTCTTGTAAGGCAAGTAGATCAATATGGAAGTGAACAATTGTATCTTGTTATTATAGATTTAAAAAAACAACAGTTGTTGAGCGAAAGCTTAATTGACGAAGTGGCAAATGATGAAAACACTAGTACCAGTATAAATTCCTATAATACGGATTATAATTTCGGTCATGAAAAATACCATATTTATTCAGTGGATTCTTATGATTTAAAAAACCCGGAATATAATTTACTTTCACGTCAGTTCCACGCTTTCAATATAGAAACAAATGAAGTGGCAGCTATTCAGTTACCAGAGGGCTTAGATCAAAAACTGCAATCTATTTCAGTAGATGATAATTATTTAGTTATCGCATATTCAACTAGTACCGAAAAGGTAATTCACCGCTACAATATCGGACAGCAGCGATGGCTTGATCCTGTGAATTTACCACAACCGATGAATTTGAATAATGAACTTAATGGTATGTCTGCACAAAACGGAAAATTATACGTGATGAATGGAATGGATACCGATTATATGATCCAAATTTTCGATATAGAAAAAGGGATATTACTATATGAAGGAAAGCTTTCTAATTCAAAACAAAAATACAATATTTGGGTAAGTAATTTTTATGATCTATCAAAATAAAAGTGACTCATTGAATTTGGCTACCAACAGATTTCAGAGTTATATAATAGAAAGACGCTTAATCCTGGCATGTGCGGAAAATCTCCGGCAGGCCTCGATTAAGCGTTTTTTTTGGCTACAGCTCGTATGGCAGCTTCTCTTCCATAAACTTCAGGAAAGCACGAACAGCAGGGGACGGGTTTTTCTTTTTATTTGTATGGAGACCGAGATTCCAAGGGAGTTTCGGGTTTACAATTGGAATCGACTTGATTAATTGATAATCAACTTTTGTTTCCATTGGTTTCGGTAAAATTGAAACACCTAAATTTTCGCTGATCATGCCGCTGATGAATTCCCACTCCGAACTTTCAAAAGCAACTTCCGGATGGAACCCGACATGCAAACATTGCTGGATAATAAGATCATGGAATAATTTTTGTTTTATCAATATAAACGTTTCATGTTCCAGCTCGATTAAATCCACTTGTTCCCGGTCTGCTAAAGGGTGTGTATGGTGAACGAAAAGCGAAAGTTCGTTACTTAGGAATGGTACGACATTAAACTCTTTTTCATTTGCCGGCAGCATTGCAACACCTATATCCAAACTGCCCTCCATAACGTTTTGTTTGACCGTTTTTGAATCATCCTCGAATATTTGAATTTTAATATCGGGATATAGCTTGTTAAATTCTTTAATAATTTTCGGAAAAAATAAAAATCCGATAATGGGTGGAATCCCCATTCTAATTTTTCCCTTTCTCAAATTCATCAAATCATAGAGGTGAACGGATATATCATCCAATGATTCCATTATCTTTTCGCCTTCCGCCAATATAATCTCTCCGGCTTCCGTTAACTTAATTTTCTTTGCAGAGCGGTCGATCAGCTCCACATTCAATTCCTCCTCCAAACTTTTCACTACTTTACTCAGTGTTGACTGGGATAAGTGGAGAGACTTTGAAGCTTTTGTAAAACTTTTATACTTTGCTACTTCAATGAAGTAAGTAAGTTGGCGAATATCCATTTAGTATGTCTCCTCCTAACTATGAATTTTATGCATACATTATATTCTAACTATGAATTTTACTCAATATAAGGGCGGTTGTATACTAAATGTGTACGAGTTGTGAATATTTTTCCACCTTGTTCGAAAATGTTAATAGTTTATTGTAATTTACAATAAATTTTCATTTTACCATTCACTTTATCTCGAATTGAACTACTAATTCGAGATTTATCTTTTTACATTCCCATTAATTATTAAGGAGGTCATTAAGGCAAACATCTTGCATTAATCAAATGCACAATCTAAAAAATTTATAATAGAACACGAGGTTAATCATAATGAATATTTTAGGAATTATAGGGATTTTGTTAGGGATTCTAACAGTTATTCTCTTTATCGTTAAGAAGCACAACATTATTGTTGAAGCACCAATTGCTACAATTGTTCTTCTACTGTTTAACGATGTGCCGATACTTGAATCGGTATTTGGTAAAGAAAATTCGTACATGACGTTCCTTGCCGGCTTCGTTGCATCGAACTTCGCGATTTTCCTATTAGGATCGATTTTAGCGAAGTACATGGATGTGGGTGGTGCCACTGTATCGATTGCAAATAGAATCTTGTCAATAGTTGGTACGAAAAACCCATATAACGCGTTAGTAGCATTATTTATTATTTCTGCCATTTTAACTTACGGTGGTATTAACGTATTCGTTATTATTTTCGCTTTAGTTCCAATGGCTAGACCGATTTTCCAGCAATTAAATATTTCATGGAAATTGGTTATTATTCCGGTGTTTGGCGGTACGACAACATTCACAATGACGATGCTTCCTGGTGCACCTTCACTGCATAACATTGTTCCTTCAACAGCTTTAGGTACAACATTAACGGCAGCACCATTAATCGGTATTGTGACTTCTATCGCTGCAATCATTTTCATTTTAGTATTTATGAAAATTGTTCTGAACCGCAGCTTAAGTAAAAATGAAGTATTTGAAGATCACTTTGCTGCAGTAGAATCTCCTACTGAACAAAAACGTGAACTTCCGTCATTCTTCATCAGTTTACTGCCAATCATTGTGTTATTAGGTACAATCCTAATCTTCAGTAAAGTAAACTACATTATTTTTATTGCATTAATTATCGCGATTCTTTTAAGTGCTGTATTATTCCGAAAACAAATTAAGAATCAAAAAGAATTACTTAGTGACGGTGCAAATGAATCTGTTGGTTCAACAATTACAACAGGTAGTACAATCGCATTCGGTAGTATTGCAACAGGTGTACCAGCATTCAAAGGTATCTTCTCGTTAATTCAGTCGATTCCTGGACCACCAGTTCTTTCTTTAATGGTAGGTACTGGTTTAATCGGTGGTATTACAGCATCTGCTGTAGGGGCAATCGGCATTTCGATCGCAAACTTTGTACCATATTATTTAGAACTAGGCTTAGATCCAGAAACAATTCACCGTGCAGTTGCAATTGGTTCCGTGTCACTTTCCATCGTTCCTTATTCTGGATTCTTGCTGATTTTCAACAGAATCACAGGGTTATCGATGAAAGAGTCGTTTAAAAATGGTTTCATTTCTGTCTGTGTCACACACTGGGTAGCAATGGCGATTGTCGTTATTATGGCGGTAATGGGCTTAGCTTAAGCAAAGTGAATTTTTGAAAACGCTTTATTTTCATTCAGGGGCGTGTCCGCTGATGCGAAGTTGATGAATTAAGTATGAAAAGAAGTTGAATTTTATAAATCATCGTCTTATCAAATATATTTTTTGGAGGAATTTGTAATGGCTAAAAAAATTGGATTTATCGGATTAGGAACTATGGGCTTCCCGATGGCGGCTAACTTAAAGAAAGCTGGATTTGAAGTCATCGGCTTTGACGCTTGGAAAGGTGTTTACGAGAAAGCTGAAGCTGCTGGTTTCACAATGGTAGATACAGTGAAAGAAGTTGCTGAATTAGCTGACGAAGCAATCATTTCAATGGTTCGTGACTATGCACAAAACGTAGACGTTATTTTCGGTGATAATGGTATCCTTTCAGCTGAAAACACTGCTGGTAAAACAGTAATCGTTATGAGTACTCTTTCTCCTGATGCTATGAACGAATTAGGCAACCGTGTTGAAACGGAAAGCGGCTTAAAATTAATCAGTGCTGCAGTTTCCGGCGGTGCATCAGGTGCAGCTGCTGGTACATTATCAATCATGACTTCAGGTGCAGAAGAAATCGTGAAAGGTTTCACTCCATACTTCGATGCTATGGGCTCAAACACTTTCTACTACGGTTCTGAAGCAGGTAACAGCCAAGTAGCGAAATTAGTAAACAACATGATCTTAGGTATCAACATGAATGCTATTGCAGAAGGCTTAAAATTAGGTAACCACTACGGATTACCACATGAAGAAATTATTAAGTTATTACAAGTAAGTACTGGCGACAGCTGGGTAGCACGTAACTGGTCAGATGTATCTGAGTGGACTGCAGACACAGCATTAGCAGTATTACAAAAAGACTTAAAAGCAACTTACGAAGAAAGCATTAACAACAACTTAGAAATGCCATTTAACGCATTATCTTCAATTCAATTATTCCATTCAATGGGTAAAGAAAAGAAATAAACTTAGATGTACGTAACAAATCCCGCTATCTTTTATGTTAGCGGGATTTATTATCTTCATAGAGGTATGTTCGTTTACCGAGAGTATTTAATCCTTAAGCAAACTTCAACTTTTTCTTTATACCCAACACCAATTTCAACTCTCGAAGAATAGTATAGTCTTAAACAAATGATTGACTGAATATTCACATTTATTTACACTGAGGAAAATGAGGCGACATAGAGAGACAGCTAGAATTAGACAAAGGAGAGGGTATGTTGTGTTTAAATGGAAGAGCAAAGAGCAGTTAAGGCAATTATTATGTGAACTTGTACAAGTGCAAAGTGTTTCAGGTTCACAGGCAGAAAAGGAATTCCCTGATATTGTAGTGAATAAACTGTCGGAGCTGGTGTATTTCAAAGAAAACCCTGGCCATTTAAATCGAACATATTTGAGTGACGGGCGCAGTTTTATTAACGCGTTGGTCAAAAAATCTCCAGATACAAAAAAAACAATTGTATTAATTAGTCACTTTGATGTAGTGGATGTGCAGGACTACGGAAAATGGAAACAGTATGCTTTCGATCCTGAGAAACTAACGGAACAGTTTAACTCGATAAAAAACGAATTGCCTGAAGCAGTGCGACTTGATATGGAGAGCGGTAACTGGCTATTCGGGAGAGGGACAATGGATATGAAATGCGGGCTTGTACTGCATATGTCGATTGTTGAACAGGCAACGTTCGGAGAGTATGACGGCAACATACTTTTGTTGACCGTACCAGATGAAGAAGTAAACTCTGAAGGAATGCGAGCAGCGGTTCCAAAACTGGTGGAACTTTCGGAAGAGCATCATCTTGAATACACAACGATTTTAAATTCAGAGCCGATGTTCAGTAATTTTCCGGGGGATAAAAACAATTACTTTTATACCGGGTCGATCGGAAAGGCTTTGCCGGGGTTTTTGTGCTACGGGAAGGAAACCCATGTAGGGGAACCATTTGGTGGATTGAATGCAAATTATATGGCATCGGTAATCACAGCTGAAATGGAATTAAATACGGACTTTTGTGAAAAAGTGGACGAGGAAATTACACCGCCACCAACAAATTTAATTTACCGTGACTTGAAAACGGAGTATTCCACACAAATTTCACACCGTGCTGTGACGCTGTTTAATTTATTTTTATTTGAAAGAAGCATGACAGACGTTGTTTCATTGCTCCAGCAAAAAGCGATCAAAGTGGCAAATGAAATTGAACAGTCCTATATGAACAAAGCTTCGAAGTACTCACAGCATACGGAATTTACACCGCAGCAATTAAAAGTGAAGGTCATGACGTATGAGGAAATTTATGAATATGCGCTGGAGAAATACGGTGAGGAAAAAGTTGAAGGGCTTCTATCAAATCGGGACAGCGAAAAAGATGATCGGAAACGAACAATTGATCTAGTCGATCAATTAGCTGCGTTATGTAATGAACTGGCACCGATGATTGTCATTTTCTTTGCGCCGCCATTTTATCCTGCAATCAGTTCGGGCAAAAATGGACTCATCAGCAACCTTGTAAATGAGTTGAAGCAATACACGCATGAAACTTTTAATATGGAGTTTACTATTCAAAACTACTTTGCCGGAATATCGGATTTAAGCTATGTAGGACTAAACTATGAAAACAGTTCGATTGCGTCGCTTATAAACAATATGCCGGTTTGGGATAAAGGCTACTCGCTGCCGATCGGGGATATGAAAAAGCTGAATGTACCGGTGCTGAACATCGGTCCGGTAGGGAGAGACCCGCATAAATGGACGGAACGGCTGGACGCGGATTTTGCATTTGAAACATTAGTCGGTTTACTGGATTTGACGATCGAAAAGTTATTCGCAGCACATTACGAGGTGAACGAACAAATCGTGAGCAAATAATATTCTGCCTTTAACGTTTTAACGTTAGATTTATGTTACAGTGGGAATACTAACCGCCATATAGAGCGGAGTTGGAGGCTTATTATGACAAATACAGTAGACGAACTATTAGAATCGCTCGTGGCAGCGACAATAAATAATGAAGTGAAGTGGAGTAAAGGTACGGAAGCGCTGGAAGATGTTTTGGAAGAAGTATACGGCAACACGGAAAAGCTTTATTTCTTCTTTGATGAAGAAGAAGGTTCAAACATCGTATTAGCAACGTATCAATATTACGAAGGTGAAGTAGAAGCCGATGAATTTTTAAAAGAAGGCATGAGCCTATTTGTCATCGATGCAGATGATTTTGAGATTTTAAATGAAGTAACAGATGAAGATGCAGACGATGCAAAGTTATTTCCTGCTTTAATGGAAGCGATTGAAGAAGTGAAGTAAACTTTAAAGATATAACGGGTGTGGACAGTGTTTTATATGGTTCACACCCTTATTTTATTTATACGAGCTCAAACACTATGCCTTCAGGATAAATGCCAATATAGGTCTCTTCATCATTTAAATAGGCAATTTCCGCTCCATCAATTACTTGATGTTTGGTTAGTACTGTTAAGATTGATCTCAGTGCTAATCCTAAATCAACAACGAGGCAGAACGTAATGCCGGTACCATCCCCGATTTCGGAGCCATAAAGCTCGCCGTTACCAGTTTCGTGCAAAATATCATCTAACAAATCCTCCACGAACAAGCTTTTTTCTTCCGCTTCTTCAAACTGCTCTTCCTGTTCATAACGGTATTGAACAGCAATTTTAATTAAAGAACCGTGATCTACATATTCATAGCCTTGATTGACCTTCTCTGCTGCCAGTTTTTCCATGACACGTTTAGAACTTTGAAAAAATCCTAACGGCAGTTCCTCCTCCTTACCTTGTTCTCCTAATATCCCGGATAATATATGAATCTGCTTATTCACTTTCCAGGCTTGCCAAAATTGTGTGCCGCCGTTCATTTTCTTTAATAATCGAATCATTTTCCATCCTCCATATCCTATCTAAAATCTCATACCCATTAAACTATGTAACTAGACAACAGAAAGTTAAAAAAAGGAATCTTTTTTCCTCGCACTTTTTTTATTAGAACAATTGAACACGATTTCAGAAAAACTCAACCCGATATTGGAAAGTCTGGAGGTGATATTAGAACAAACCGATTCCTTATTAGAACAACTGGAGAATAAATTTGAAAATCGCAACTTTATTAGAACAAATAAAATGATATTAGAATTTCTGTAACTATATTAGAATACTCGGCCAAACTCTAGTGCACCCCGGCGCAAATCCCCGGCAACATAATCCAGCCCAACAAAAAACGCCCGGTAACTACATAACCAAGGCGTTTCACTCAACCAATCAATAACCGCTATTCAACAATTTAAACCCTTTCACTGCTAACGGCACTTCACCAAAGGGCTTTTGATCAAATTGTTCTTCGATATAAATTTCCGCCAGCATCTGCTCGCGTTCACCTGCCGATTCAGCATGCTTTACTGCGACAACTGCTTCGTATAGACGAGCAAGCTGTTGCATCAGCGGTTTTGCTTCAAGCGTTTGCATTGCCGGATCTAGTGTGACAAACACTGCAAAACGCTGCTCCACGACAGAGGCAAGCTGCTGCAAATACGGATGGCTCGTTTGCTGTAGTTCATGAAGGAGCGTAATATGTGCATTTTTTTGCACAAGACGAATGAGCTCGTGTGCCAATATGTTCGCAGTACCTTCCCAAACGGTTAATACTTGGGCATCCCGAAGTAAACGGGGGAGTACGAAATCCTCGATATAGCCGTTGCCGCCATGTAGTTCAATTGCTTCATGGGTAAATTCAATCGCCCATTCTGCCGTTTCCTTTTTTACTAACGCAATTAACAGGCGGACGATTTGCTGTTCGTCTTCAGATGCATTACCGCCGATAACCTCATCATAGCGCGATACTAAATCAAATAACGCGACAAGTGATGCATGCCATTTTGCGTGCAATGCGCCTAATGAATGCTGCACCATCGGAAACTCGGCAACGGTCTGTCCAAAAGCGATACGTCCGTTTGTATAATGGACTGCTTCATCAAGGGCACGTTTCATAATGCCAACCGATGCTGCAGCATTGCAAATACGTGATAAGTTGAGTGCTTCGAGCATATAGTAAATCCCTTTGGACGGATCTCCGACAACATATGCTTTCGCACCGTTAAATTCAACTTCACCTGATGGTACCGCTTTTACGCCAAGCTTATCTTTCAAACGGCGGATTGTAATGTGATTAAGCTCACCATTGTCTTCACGCCACGGTACAGCAAACAATGTTAAGCCTTTCGAGCCTTGCTTGGAATTGGTCGTTTGGCGTGCAAGTACCATTGCCACTCCGCACATACCCGCATTCGACGCAAAGTACTTTTCACCGTATAAACGCCATTCACCTTGATCCAATCGCGCTTCCACTACATTCGCACCGACATCAGATCCACCTTGACGTTCTGTTAAAAACGTAGCCCCTTCAAATAACTCCGTATCGCCTGTTGCACAGATGTGCGGCATAAACTTTTGTTTCAGCTCTTCTGATGCATAGTGCTCCAATAAATACGCAGTCGCCATCGTCAATGTAACAGGACAGTAAAAGCCGGGCTCAGTTTGCGACAATAAATAACCTTGTGCAAAGCTGTATACATAATTGCCTTTATGACCTAATTCCGGAATGTCTTTATGCACATAGCCAACAATTCCTGTTGCATAAGTTTCGGCAACCGTTTGTTTATAACCTTCGTTTACAATGACTTCACTTACTTCATCGCCGTATGCATTATAGCGGCGTAATCTCGGTTCACCTTCACGGTCTGTCACTTTGGCACGGGTATCAATTGGTCCTGCACAAAGCGCACCGAATGCTGTCAGCTGCTCATCGGCATAACGGTAAAAAGACGGAGAAAGCTTTTGCTGTAGTAGCTGATGCAATGTTTGATCAAACTCATAAAAATTTTGGTTTTTTTCATGTTTATTGGCTAACACTTGCATTTGCTTCACCTCTTAGCTGTTGTTTTAATATTTTTCCGGAAGCATTGCGCGGAAGTGCTTCAACTTGTTCATAAATTTTCGGTATTTTAAACGCGGCAAGTCTATTTTCTAAATGCTCTCGAATTTCCTGCTCGGAAACAGGGACTTTCGCACAGTAAACCGCTTTTACTGTTTCCCCCCATTCAGGATGCGGCACGCCGAACACCGCAACTTCAAAAATAGTCTCGTGCTGCAATAATTGATCTTCAATTTCTTTCGGATAAATATTGACGCCGCCGGAAATAATTACATCTTTTTTACGGTCAACAATGTAAATATAGCCTTCCTCGTCAATGCGGGCTAAATCGCCTGAACGTACCCAGCCATCGATGAAAATGTTCTTAGTTTCATCCGGGTTTTTATAGTACTCTTTCATATTACCTTCACCATATAAAATGATTTCACCAATTTCACCTGGAGCAACATTTTCATTGAGTGAATTAATAACACGCAGCTCTGTTCCAAATGGTGCACGCTTTCCGATACTGCCTGCTTTATGAGGATGGTCGGCTGCGTGTAGAATCGATCCGCTCGGACCCGCTTCCGTTAAACCGTACACACATACTAAATTTTCGGTATTGAACTGCTGTTGAATATAGACGACTTCTTTTTCAGACAGCGGTGCCCCTCCGTAAACCCACCATTTCATTGACGAAAGGTCCGCATTTGCGATGCGCGGTGAGCCAGCAGTTAAAAGATAGGCAACAGGTGCGCCGAAGAAGTGTGTCGTTTTGTATTTTTCTACTGTATCTATTAATAAGTCAGGCGTAAACGTTGGTGTGAGTACAGCGGTAGCCCCGACTAAAACAGCTGTAACTAAAAATAAATTCAATGGAGCAGAATGAGTTAACGGCATCATAATCAGCATTCGGCTTTCAGGTTTTACTTCCATTTCAATGGCAATCATATGCGATACAGCAAGTACATTGCGGTTTGTCAGTAAAACACCTTTTGGATTGCCGGTTGTGCCCGAAGTATAAAGTAAAGTAGAAAGATCATCTTCCACTAAATCACAGCAAACAACCTCATTACCTTCAGCCTCAAATTGATTGAAGCTTTGCCAATCATGAATGACAGGACCTGTTTTTACTTTCAGACCGTTGAACATAATCGTAGCAGCCTGTTCGAAAATCAGCTCATGTACAAAGATCGCCTTTGCATCACTATGATTGAGCACATATTCAATTTCACGCGTGACAAACTTGGCATTAATCGGAACTACAACTGCACCAATACGCTGAATGGCAAAGTAAAGTGCGACAAACTCTTTCACGTTCGGCATGAAAATCCCGACTTTATCACCTTTAACAATTCCGTTTGCACGCAATGAGCCGGCGATTTTATTTACTTGTTCATCCAATTGTTGATACGTCGTTTCCTGACCGAGACTAATGACAGCAATTTGATTCGGATACTTTCTTGCATGACGAGCTAACAGATTAGAAATATTCATGATTGGTCCTCCAATAATAGAATTAGTTTTTCCCGAAAAATAGCTTCCGTCCTTTCGATATCTTGACGGATTTCATACAACTCTTGAATCTTCTGATCAATTTCCCTTAACTTTTGCTGACCGTATTCGATTGTCCGCTCCAACTGTTTAATACCAGTACGATCAAGGTCAAAAAGCAAAATCATTTCCTTGATTTCTTCCATAGAAAAGCCATACTTTTTTCCGCGGATAATTAACTTGATCTTTGCCTCCTCTCGTTTGGAATAGTGGCGCATTCCATTATGAGGTCGTGTCGGTTTCAAAATCCCGAGTTCTTCATAGTAGCGCAATGTTCTCGTTGTGAGTGCGTATTCTTTAGCGATCATTTTAATGGATTTCATCTAAGGCACCCCCATTGGCGAAAGTATACCATTTACGTTAACGTCAATTTAAAGGGAAATAAAGAATAAAAGAGAAAAAATATTTATTAAAGACAGGAATGGGTCTTTGCTTTAGAAAGGTGTCCTTTAAATATAAATAATATTTACTAACTACTAGGCAAAATTGGGTAAATTTAAAATTCTGAATATTTAGTATTGATAATATAATATTCTACTTGTAAACTTGTCATACAAGCTTAAAACTTTTCATAAACGGGGGGAATGAAATGAAAAAGTCTCTTTTATTATTTTTGGTAGCGCTAACATTAGTGTTGTCAGGGTGTATTAAACGACGTGAATTCATAACAATTGCAACTGCATCAGCAGGGGGAACTTATTATCCAATTGGGGTTGGACTAGGAAATTTATGGACTGAAATCTTAGTTGAAGACAATGTTAAGGGGACAGGTCAATCATCAGCAGGGTCAGTAGAAAATATCCAGCTATTAAAAAATGAAGAAGCAAAAGTAGCGATCCTTCAAGGGTTGATAGGTGCGCAGGCATATGAAGGGCGTGGAGGAAACTTTGAAGGACGACCTTATAAGGATTTACGTTCAATCTCCATGCTTTGGTCAAATGTTGAGCACTTCGTATTAATGGATAAGGAAATAGACACAGGAACGATTTCAGATATTGACGGGAAATCATTCTCTGTAGGCCCGCAAGCATCAGGAACGGAGCAATCAACAATCGTTATTATGGAAGGACTTGGTTTAACGAAAAAAGACATCACGCCAGAATATTTAGGGTATGATGACACCATTTCAGCTATGCGCGACGGGCGATTAGATGGAGGATCTTTACCGGCAGGTGTACCGGTTTCATCAATAATGGATATGGCTGCGTCAGGTGTTAAAGCGTCTGTTCTTGATGTCACAGATGAACAGCTTGATAGCATTAATAGTATTTTTAATACATGGTTCCGTTTTGTTATTCCGGCAGGTACGTACACTGGAATTGATAAAGAAATTAACACGATTGCTCAGCCAAACTTTTTAGCAACAACAGCAGAAATGGATGCGGATCTTGTTTATAAGTTAACGAAGGCGATTTATGAAAATTTAGATAAAGTACATCAAATCCATAATTCAGCGACTGAAATTCAATTAGAATCGGCATTAAATGGTCTTCCAACACCACTTCATATCGGAGCATACAAATATTTTGTGGAGGCTGGCTTAGACATACCGGAACATTTAGTTCCACCTGAAGCAGCAGAAGGTCAACAATAAGAATCCATTATGGGGGTGTAATGATGATTTTTAAGAAAAAAGTAGAAGAGTTCGATGTAGCAGAGACACTAGAAAACGATAAAGAAGCTGGTGGAGCAATACGTACGTTTACAGGTAAGACTGGCTTTATTATTTCAGCACTATTGTTTGCACTGGCATTCTTCTCGGTATACGTAAACAGTTTAATGAATATCCAGGAAATATACCGTAATGCCATCTTCCTGACATTTATTTTAGTGCTGACATTTTTACTTTATCCAGCAACTAAAAAATCGAGTAAAACAAAAATCACAGTTGTAGATTATATATGGGCGGCATTTGGTTTTGCTGGGGGAGCTTACATCCTATTAAATTACTCAAATATTCATAATGTAAAATTCTCAGAGCCAACCTTTATTGATTATGTATTTGCATTCATTACAATTGTTGTATTACTTGAAGTTTCACGGCGTACGATTGGCTTATTTATTCCAATATTATCTGCAATTGCTTTATTCTTTGCACTTTTTGGTCCGTGGTTTCCAGGAATGTTTGGACATGCAGGGTTTAGCTTCGAACGTTTACTATATCGTTTATACATGACAACTGAAGGTATATTCGGAATGACCTTCTCGATTGCGACGACCTATATTGTAATATTCATTTTATTTGGTGCTTTTTTAAATGCGAGTGGAGCAACACGTCTGTTTAATGACTTAGCATTATCGATAGCAGGCCAACGACGCGGTGGCCCTGCCCAAGTAGCTGTATTATCTTCAGCATTAACAGGAATGTTAAGCGGATCGGCTGTAGCGAACGTTGCCACTACAGGAACATTTACAATTCCTTTAATGAAAAGTATCGGTTTAAAACCACGCTTTGCTGCAGCTGTTGAAGCAACTGCCTCAACAGGTGGGATGATTATGCCTCCAATAATGGGAGCTGCTGCATTCATTATGGCTGGTTTCTTAGGTGTAGGGTACAACGTCATTGTTTTGGCAGCAATTATACCAGCAATTCTTTACTACGCTTCACTCATAATTGCCATTGATCTTGAAGCGAAAAAGCAAGGATTAAAAGGGATTAGTAAAGATAATATACCAGATGTTATCGAAGTGATTAAAGCGCGCGGAGTGTTAATTTTACCGATTGTTATTGTTATTGTGACTTTAATGACAGGTTTCACAGCACTATTAGCTGGTTTTTCAGGGATTTTCGCTTGTATTGTAGCAAGCTGGTTAACGAAAGACAAAGAATTCCGTATTGGAATTAAATCAATTGTAAACGCATTAATTGAGGGTGCACGAGGTTCGATCCAAGTAGCGGTAGCCTGTGCAACAGTAGGGATTATCATTGCAGTAATTACGATGACAGGTTTAGGTTCAACTCTTGCCTACAACATTATTCAAATTTCGGGGAATAATTTAGCAATTATTTTAATCTTAGTCATGGTGACTAGTATTGTTTTAAGTATGGGCTTACCATCAACGGCTTTATATATTGTCGTTGCAGTAGCAGCTGCGCCAGCCCTAATTGAAGCTGGTGTTAATCCGATTGCAGCACATTTTTTTGTATTCTGGTTCGGTGCACTTTCAAATATTACACCACCTGTAGCACTAGCCTCCTATACAGCGGCAGGTATAGCAAGAGCCGATGCGATGCAAACATCTTGGACAGCGGTAAAACTCTGTTTACCAGGATTCCTATTACCGTTCATGATTGTATACAACCCGGCTCTTGTCATGCAGACAGATGCTACAGGTATAGATGCAATATTTCAAATAGCATTTGCATTTACAACATCCATTTTAGGTGTATTTGCATTATCAACAGCAGTATTTAATTTCTTTACGACAGGTATGAATATGATGGAGCGTATGCTAATGGGGATTGCGTCAATTCTGCTTATTATTCCGGAATTAATTACAAGTGCAATCGGACTCGCCCTTATTATAATAGTATTAGCAATTCATATTCCACGCGGTAAAAAGGCGAATGCCCAAGTTAATAATTTATCTGTTGAAAGATAGGAGTTTTCATATGCAAGTAGAACGTAGAAAAGTTGCGGATCAAGTTTTAGATTTCTTAATCGAGATGATGCGTACTGGTGAATTACAAAAGAATACAATATTACCTACTGAAAACGAGTTAGCAACTCGCTTTGGTGTAAGTAGAGCACCGATTCGAGAAGCATTGAAAGTACTTGAAGTGGCAGGTGCAATCGAAAGCAGACAAGGTGGAAGAAGTTTAGTTAAAGAAGTATCTTTAGCTGAATTACTCGATCCTGTTCGCTTCCAGCTTATTCATAAAAAACAAGTGCTCGATTTGTTGGAATTTCGAATCATTATAGAGAGTGAAGCGGCTGCTCTTGCTGCCGAACGACGGACAGAAGACGAGCTGATTGAGATTCAAAACTTAGTTGAGCACTTCCAGAATTTAATGAAAGACAACCAGGCGATTGGTCATGAAGAAGATTATCAGTTCCATCAATTCATTATGAAAGCGAGTAAAAATGATTTTATATCTGGAACAATTAGCAACTTAAGTGATCTGCATCTACGTGCTTTAAAGTTTTCATTATCCCATAATTTAGGATGGGACAAGAAACGTCAAGAAGTCGCAAAGGAGCATATGCTAATTGCTCAAGCGATCGCAAAGAAAGATTGCGAAGGCGCTAGACAAGCAATGCGAGAACATTTAATCAATGCACGCCAAAAAATTCTCAACTTACCGGAAGAGTAACGTTTCAATTACGTTCTCTATCGTGGTCAGAAGTTAACGGACAGTGGAGGGAACGAGATGAATCAAATCCTACAGCTTTTAAAACAAAACATTCAAGATGATGCACGCATATTTACTGAAAAGGCAGATTTAGTAAGCTATTCTTTTGATGCTTCATTCGGTTCATACATGCCTGAATACGTTGTGCAGCCTTTAACAACAGAAGAAGTAGCCGCTGTTATAAAGCTGGCGAATACTCATAAGGTTCCTGTCTATCCACGCGGACAAGGGACAAGCTTAAGCGGCGGTCCTTTGCCGGTTCGTGGGGGGATTGTGCTTGACCTCTCCCGATGGACATCGAAATTAGAAATTGATGCGGAAAATATGTTGGCAATAGTATCACCTGGGGTTACAGCACAAGCTATTAATGATGTTGCATTGCTACATGGCCTAATTTATCCTCCTGATCCGAGCAGTATGAATATTGCAACAATCGGGGGGAACTTAGCTGAAAATTCTGGAGGACCTAAAGGATTAAAATATGGTGTAACAAAAGATTACGTAATTGGCTTGGAAGTTGTTACGCCTGAAGGAAATGTCATTCGGACTGGTGGTAAAGCGATGAAAAATGTAACTGGCTACGATTTAACAAAACTTATTGTTGGTTCTGAAGGAACGTTGGGTGTCATTACAGAGGCCATTTTACGCTTATACCCAAAGCCAGAAGCAACGGAAACATTAATGGCGCAGTTTGATGACATTGTCGATGCTGGTCGAGCTATATCCAGTATTTTAAGTGCGGGGATTATTCCGGCAAAGCTTGAAATTATGGATAAAGCCTCAGTAGAAGCAGTTGAAGCGTATCGTCCATCAGGGCTGCCGACCAATATTGATGCGCTAATTTTGATTGAATTAGATGGACATCCCGAGGCAATTAAAGATGAAATTAAACGAGTAAATGATGTTTGTATTAAAGAAAACGCCCGTGCAGTTCAAATTGCGCAAACAAAAGAAGAAGCAGCCCAACTATGGCAAGCAAGGAAACTTGTATCCCCGGCAATTGTACGTCTGAAGCCGACAAAGATTTCTGAAGATGCAACAGTACCACGTAGCAAAATTCCGGAAATGTTTCAACGTTTAAAAGAAATACGTGAAAAATATAAAGTTGATCTAGTGGTGTTTGGTCATGCAGGCGATGGGAATTTACATCCGAATATAATTGCTGATGAGCGCGATGCAGAAGAGATGAGACGTGTTGAAAAGGCAGTAGAGGAAATTTTCCGTACAGCCATTGAACTGGGTGGTACATTATCGGGAGAACATGGAATCGGTACATTAAAAGCGCCATTTATGGAGATGGAGCTCGGGGCAGTTGGAGTCGATATGATGAAACGGATTAAACAAGCTTGGGACCCAAACGATATTTTAAACCCAGGGAAAATATTCCCGGAACCAAATCAAAGGTTTGTGTTAACAAATGACTGAACTTGCATATCAAGAGACGCTCAGCTGTGTTCAATGTGGTTATTGTCTGCCAACCTGCCCAACGTATGTAACATTCCAAAAAGAAACCCATTCACCACGTGGCCGTATAAATTTAGTCAAAATGGCTGCAGAAGGGAAAATTACGTATGACGAAATATCCGATTCAATTGACTTATGTTTAGGTTGCCGTGCATGTGAAACAGTATGTCCCACAAATGTGCAATACGGAAAAATTTTGGAGTCGGCAATTGAAGTATTAACAGTTCATAAAGAACAACAAATGAAAAATCGTATGAAAACGGTGAAATCAATGTTGTTCAATCAAGTTGTACCGAATAAAAATATTCAAAAAGTCCTTGGTACTGGCTTAGCCATATATCAACAAAGTGGTATACAAAAAGTCGCACAAAAAACAAAAATATTAAACATTTTACCGGAAAATCTCCATTCTTTTGAAACGATATTACCAACCATTGAAGGACCTATTAAACGAAATAAAAGAAAAACACATTATGCTGTACAATCTCAAAACCCAGTATTTAAAGTAGGTTTTTTCGTTGGCTGTATTATGGATACGATGTTTTCATCGATTAATACACTTAGCATGAAGTTATTGCAGCAAGCAGGCTGTGATGTGACCGTTATTAAAGAACAAGGTTGTTGTGGTGCGCTTCATCAACATAGCGGTTTAACAGATAAGACACGTCAATTAGCAAAACAAAATATTGAAGCATTTGAACAGTATGATTTTGATTTCGTAGTAAATAGTATCGGTGGCTGTGGTGCTATGTTAGGGGAATACCCTCAACTTTTAGCAACTGAGGCTGATTGGGTAAAACGCGCAATAAAATTTTCTGAAAAATCTGTAGATATTAGCGTTATTTTAAGTAAGTTACCGCTACCATTAAAGAAAAGTTTGCCTTATGTAATTACTTATCAACCGTCTTGTCATATGACAAACGTACAAAAACGAGTAAATGAACCACTTCATATGATAAACAGTATTCCTGGTATTGAACTAATGCCATTGCCTGATGCTCATATGTGTTGTGGATCCGCAGGGATATATAACATCATTCGATATAACCATTCTATGAAAATATTAGATGAAAAGATGAAGCATGTGAAGTTATTACAAAAACGGCCAAATGTGATAGTTACGACAAACCCAGGTTGTCATTTACAAATGAAGTTAGGTGTAGAGCGTGAAGGGTTAGCTGAAACAGTTCGAGTTGTGCATCTTGTCGAGCTGTTAGCTGAAGCATGCGGCATAGAAGCGTAAGGGGGAAAATAGATGTTAGAAGTAGTTATTATTGGTGGAGGGATTGTTGGCTTATCTGTCGGTCTAGCTTTAACGGAACGCTTCCCGGATAAAAAAGTAGTCATTTTAGAAAAGGAGAGTTCGGTATCGAAGCATCAAACCGGCAATAATAGTGGTGTCATCCATTCAGGCATTTATTATAAACCTGGTAGCTTTAAGGCTCGTTTCGCAAAGCAAGGTAGTCAGTCGATGGTGGCCTTTTGTAAAGAACATGGCATTGAATACGACATTTGCGGGAAAGTTATTGTAGCAACTGAGCAACACGAACTACCGCTATTACAAAACTTATACGAGCGCGGTATACAAAACGAGCTTGAAATAGAAATGTTAAATGCAGAACAACTTAAAGAAATTGAGCCGCATGTAGCGGGTCTTGGAGCCATTCGAGTTCCACAAGCCGGGATTGTCAACTACCAGCAAGTGTCAGAAAAAATCCGGGAGTTAATAGAAACAAACGGTGGCGAAATTCGTTGCGGGGAAGAAGTGAAATCTATTAATGAGCATGAAAATGGAGTGACAATTGAAACTTCTAAAGGTACAGTTGAAACAAAAGTAATGATTAACTGTGCAGGACTACAAAGTGACCGCATTGCAAAAATGACAGGCTATTTTGCCGATTTAAAAATCGTACCTTTCCGTGGGGAATACTATAAGCTAAAAGAAAGCAGCCGTAGTTTAGTCAATCATTTAATCTATCCTGTACCAAACCCGGACTTTCCGTTTTTAGGTGTACACTATACCCGCATGATTGGCGGGGAAGTCGAAGCTGGTCCAAATGCTGTTCTAAGCTTTAAAAGAGAAGGCTATAAAAAAACAGATATTAACTTATTTGATATCGCTGAGACGTTAACATACAAAGGGTTTTGGAAGTTAGCCGGGAAAAATATGAAAGAAGGATTAAATGAGATGGCCCGTTCATATAGCAAAGGGCTATTCGTAAAAAGTCTACAAAAGCTTATTCCAGAAATCCAAGCAGATGATTTAGAACCAGGAGGAGCAGGAGTACGGGCTCAAGCTTTAAAAAGTGATGGCTCAATGGTAGATGACTTTTATTTCATTCCGGGTAAGCGCAGCATCCATGTGCTAAACGCCCCTTCACCAGCAGCAACTGCATCCCTTGAAATCGGGAAGGAAATAGTCGCTCGATTTGAGAAGAAATTTGAAACTGTTTAATATTGAAAATTATAAACTACCGAAAGCAAAGGTTTGAAACTGCTCTCGGTAGTTTTTTGTAATAACGTAGTAATTGGTAAACCAAAATAGCGCTATAGGCTACAAAGTATTTTAAAACCCTCCTATATAAAAAATAATACTCAATAAGTAACAAATCTCATTGACAATCATTATCAAATAGCTTTATTATTCTAATTAGCGATAATGATAATTATTATCAATCAATTTTAAGGGGCGTTAATTAGATGAAAACGAAAAAGTTCTATTCTTTAATGGCAATGCTTTTCGTAACAATAGGCTTACTAGTTGTTGCGGGTTGCTCAGATAAAGAAACAAGTACAGATGAGAATAAGTCAAATGAAACAACAGGTTCTTCGAATTCAGAAGATTCGGCAACTCAATACCCAATCGTAATCAAACATGCACTAGGCGAAACAGTAATTGAAGAAAAACCGGAGCGTGTAGCAACGGTTGCATGGGCAAACCATGATGTGGCACTTGCTCTAGGTGTAGTACCAGTAGGTTTCTCAGCAGCAAACTACGGTGTCCAGGATGAAAGTGGTATGCTTCCATGGACAGCAGAAAAGTTAAAAGCGCTTGGTGAAGAGAACCCGAACATTTACCAAGATACAGATGGCCTGGATTTTGAAGCAATTTCAGATTCGAATCCGGATGTTATTTTAGCGGCATATTCAGGTCTTACACAAGAAGAGTATGATACATTAAGCGAGATTGCACCAGTCGTTGCATATCCGGAAACTCCATGGGTTATTACATGGCGTGACCAAATCCTATTCAATGCAAAAGGTATGGGTATGGAAGAAGAAGGTAAACAATTAATCGCTGATACAGAAAAATTAATTCAAGATAAAGCAAACGAATTCCCTGAAATCAAAGGTAAAAAAGCGGCGTTCGGTATGTTTAATGCTACAGATTTATCGAAGTTCTATATTTATACACCAGCTGACCCACGTGGTGAATTACTGGAAGAGCTAGGTATGGAATATCCGGAAAGCATTAAAGCGCAAGTTCAGGATGAAAGCAGCTTCTATATCGAGTTAAGTGCAGAAAATGCAGATGCTTTAAACGATGCTGAAATTCTGATTGCCTATGGTGATGACAACACATTAAAAGCACTTCAGGCAGATCCGATTTTAGGCAAAGTGCCTGCAATCAAAAATGGTACGGTTTTAATTATTCCTGACAACACACCACTTGCTGCAGCAGGAAACCCGAACCCATTATCAATTCAGTACACAATTGATGAATACGTATCACTAATTTCGGAAGTTGCGAAAAAGTTAAAGTAATATGAAAAGTCCATCCGTTTTAGAAAAAAAGCAAATTATGATGCCGCGTAATTTTATAAAAGTATTATTGCTTTTAACGATTTTACTCGGATTATGTATACTTGCATCACTTATATTTGGTTCGCGGATGATTAGCTGGACAGATCTTCTGAATGGGATATTCCATTCAGAAGCTCAGTCTCATGAAGCGAACGTAGTAAGACAGCGTGTGGTACGAACGATTTTCTGTTTATTATGCGGCGCAGCATTAGGTGTTTCCGGAGCGCTTATGCAATCGGTTACACGTAACCCTATTGCAGATCCAAGTATATTAGGTGTAAATACAGGGGCATCCCTTTTTGTCGTTTGTGGTATTGCTTTTTTGAATATCAGTTCTGCAAATCAGTATATTTGGCTTGCGATAGCGGGAGCTTTTATTACCGCTATTTTTGTATTTGGGATCGGTTCAATGGGAAGAGGCGGGGCGACACCATTAAAGCTCGTTTTGGCAGGTGCAGCTACGAGCGCTATTTTATCATCACTGGTCGTTGCCATTATGATTCCGCGAACGAATGTAATGGATCAGTTCAGATTTTGGCAAGTAGGAAGTGTCGGGTCAGGAAGCTGGGATACAATCACTTTATTTATTCCATTTATCGCGGTAGGACTATTCATTGCCTTTTTTACAGCGCCGGCATTAAATGCATTGGCATTAGGTGATGATGTCGCGACAGGGCTAGGGGTTCGCACAGGTACTGTAAGAATTGTAGCGGCATTAGGTGGCGTATTATTATGTGGTGCTGCGACTGCTTTGGCAGGTCCAATCGGCTTTATTGGTTTATTAGCTACACATATCGTACGTCTCGTAGTAGGTCCTGATCTACGTTATATTATTCCGATGTCAGCATTGTCGGGGGCAATTATTTTAACCTTTTCCGATGTGATCGGAAGGCTTCTTGGCAGTCCAAGTGAGCTCGAAGTTGGAATTGTGACGGCCTTTATAGGTGCGCCGATTTTAATTTTAATTACGATGAAAGCGAAAATGCGTGCAATATGATGAATGAAACGATGAAGATGATTAAAACGTCAAGATTAAAAAGAAAACGCCGGTTTATATTGATGACTTCCTTAATGGCAATCATTTCGCTCGTACTTTGCGGTTTGATGCTTATGCTTGGCAACACGATTTATCCGGTGCAAGATGTTATAAAGGTTTTACTAGGTGAACAAGTGAAGGGAGCATCTTTTGCGGTCAATACAATTCGTTTCCCGAGAATGGTAGCCGGTTTGTTTGCAGGCTTTGCATTTGGTGTCGGGGGTTACATATTCCAGACAATGCTGCGCAACCCGCTGGCAAATCCAAATGTAATCGGAATTACAACAGGTTCAAGTGCTGCGGCAGTATTTTGTATCATTGTATTAAATGCAAGCAATACTGTTGTATCCATCGCAGCTGTAATCGGAGGGCTTGCAACAGCTATCTTTATCTATCTGCTGGCGAAAGGCA
Source organism: Solibacillus sp. FSL W7-1472 (assembly GCF_037969775.1). Classification (NCBI taxonomy): domain Bacteria; kingdom Bacillati; phylum Bacillota; class Bacilli; order Caryophanales; family Caryophanaceae; genus Solibacillus; species Solibacillus sp. FSL W7-1472. The sequence continues at coordinate 2,998,585 of NZ_CP150208.1, read as the reverse complement.
CATCCTTTTCGATTGGTCGACTAATTTTAATCGGTATCGGCATTCAGGCGATGCTGACGGCCTTTATCAACTATTTAATGCTAATCGGAAATACACATGATATTCCGGCTGCAATGAGATGGCTGAGCGGTAGTTTAAACGGTGCAAAATTGACTAACTTATACCCGTTAATCCTTGTCGTGTGTATTTGTACACCGATCTTGATGTACTTTGCAAAGCGTCTGGAAATGCTGGAGCTTGGTGAACAGGCGGCAACGTCTCTAGGCGTCAATACAAACCAAACGAGAGTCATCCTTATTATTACGTCGGTGCTCATGATTGCATTGGCGACTGCTGCAACGGGTCCGATTGCCTTTATCTCCTTCTTGGCAGGTCCCATTGCAAAAAAATTGGTCGGTGTCGGATTTTCAGGTCTTATTCCTGCGGGTTTAATCGGGGTCATTTTAGTATTGGCAGCAGATCTTATCGGACAGTTTGCTTTTGAGACACGCTATCCGGTAGGGGTCATTACAGGGATAATCGGTGCACCATACTTAATTTATTTATTAATCCGTATTAATCGGAAAGGAGATTTATGATGAAATCGACACATACATTCCAAACGGAAAATCTTGTTGTAGGCTATGACAACAAAGCGATTTTACACGGTGTAAGTCTAGCGATTCCTAGCAACAAAATCAGCATTATTATCGGTTCGAATGGCTGTGGGAAATCAACACTTTTAAAAACGATGGCACGATTAATCAAGCCAATCTCCGGCCAAGTATTGTTGGATGATAAATCGATTAACAAAATCCCGCCGAAGCAGCTTGCACGTGTTTTAGGACTTCTTCCGCAATCACCGATCGTACCGGAAGGCATCACGGTAGCCGATTTAGTTGGCCGGGGCCGATTTCCTCATCAGAGCTTGTTAAAGGGCTGGTCAACGGAGGATTATGATGCAGTTGCGGAAGCGATGGAAATGATGAATATTACCGAACTTGCAGACAGTCATATCGATGAGCTGTCAGGAGGGCAAAGACAACGTGTATGGATTGCCATGGCACTTGCACAGCAAACCGATATTTTGTTTCTAGATGAACCGACAACCTACTTGGATATTACGTACCAAGTGGAGATTTTGGACTTGCTGACGGATTTAAATCGTAAGCATGGTACGACAATTGTAATGGTACTCCATGATATTAATTTATCCGCCCGCTATGCCGACTATATTTTTGCTTTACATAAAGGTCGACTTGTTTCGGAGGGAACACCAGCACACGTGATTACGAGTGAATTAATCAAAGATATATTTAATCTAAACTGTGTGGTCACACAAGATCCTGTTTCGGATTCGCCTTCTGTTGTACCAATCGGAAGACACCATTCGAAATCCGGAATGCTCGTTTAGCTGCAACTTAGTCAATGGAATCCGGCTGCAATTTCGCGAAAAGTGTAATTGACCGATAATGAAAAGAGTGGAGTGTTTCGAATGAACGATATTTATGATGTAACGATAATTGGCGGTGGTCCAAGTGGATTATACAGTGCGTTCTATGCAGGGTTGAGAGATTTAAAAACAAAAATCATTGAATTTCAGCCTACGCTTGGCGGTAAGCTGCATGTTTATCCTGAAAAAATCATTTGGGATATTGGCGGCATGCCTGCAACTCCTGCGCAGCAAGTCATTGAAAATCTGGTAAAACAAGGACTGACATTTAAGCCGACCGTATGTCTAAATACGAAAGTCGATTTCATTACAAAAAAAGATGATTTATTTGTGATTGAGACAAGTTCAGGCGAAAAACACTATTCGAAAAAGGTCGTAGTTGCAGTAGGTGGCGGTATTATTAGTCCGATCAAATTGCATATTGAAGGTGCTGAAAAGTATGAAGTATCGAATTTGCATTATACAATTCGAGGCATTCAAAGCTTTAAGGACAAGTCACTGTTAATTTCAGGCGGCGGTAACTCGGCAATTGACTGGGCGAAGGATCTGATCGGCATCGCCAAGCAGATTACAGTCATCTACCGTGGCGAAAAGCTATCTGCACATGAAGCACAAATCCGACATTTGCAGGATAATGGTGTTCCCATCATTACAAATACGCAGATTAAAACACTTGTGGCTAATGACACAAAGACTAAAATAGAAGAAGTTATTTTGGAAAATGTCGTAACGAAGGAAACATCAAAGATAGTTGTAGATGACGTATTAGTGAACCATGGCTATGACCGGGATTCTTCGTTTTCTTTTGATGAGGCACTAGCTCCGGAAAAAGATTCGGATTATGACTATTATTATTTAACCAACGGAAAAGGATTGACATCTGTTGACGGTATTTATGCAGTAGGCGATATTTCCAAGTACGACAACAAAGTATATTTAATTACAGGTACATTCCAGGATGCCGTCAATGCAATTAATGCAATCAAGTTAAGCCTGGAACCTACAGCAGATCAGTATGCAAAAGTTTCTTCGCATAACGAAGTGTTCGAAAAGCGTAACAGGGAACTGATGAAGGATATCCTTGTGAATGGCTAGTACCAATAACGATTAATTAAAATAAATCCAAACGTAGAAGTTTATGTGAACTTCTGCGTTTTTTAATGAGGGAAAGGTAACATTAGATTATAATGGAAGTACCAGATTTATGGGAATTTATGTAATGCATTTAAGGAAGGGGATTGCGATGGTTTTCCAAAGAGTATTTGATTATAAATGGCTCCTGATTGCTTGTATCATTTTAATGGGTAATATGATTGTTTATCAGTTATCGTTTGTTTCCACACTTTCAGATGGGCAAGCGCGTGGGATGGTGATCGGTTCGCTAATTGACTGTGCAGTTGTGGCACCAGCGCTTCTTTTGCTGCAAAAGGGCAAATGGACAGTCCAAAATTTCGTTGTCTTTATCGCTGCCGGTATTTTATTTGCTCGACTAGTAATCCCTGATGGATTGATGGAACCTTTCCGTTATTTAACACTTTCTGCAATCGCTGTAGAAGCTGGGTTGGTTCTTATAGAATTATTCATTTTATTTATTTTTATCAAATATTTACCAAGCATTATTCGGGCGGTTAAATTAGAGCAGGAGCAACTTATTTTTGCGTTTCCTCGAATCGTAGCGGAGAAAGTGAAAGATAACATTCTCATTAGGGTACTTTGCTCAGAAATGCTAGTTTTTTATTATGCGTTTTGCAGTTGGAAGAAAAAACAGCCTACCGGATTTTCCGTTTACAAAAATACGATGTATGTACCTTTTTTAGTAATGATTTTTCATGCGGCATTGTTTGAAGGAATCGCATTTCATTGGTTCTTTCATGATCGGCTACCAATTTTAGCTTGGGGCCATACAGTTCTATCACTTTATGGACTCGTATTCTTACTTGCAGATTTTCGTGCATTAACGCTAAATCCAGTTCGTATTGAAAACGGAAATCTATATCTATCCAATGGCTTATTGAAACAAACAAAAATTGATGTGACTAATATTGCACACCTTCATAAGTCGATAGAAGAAGATAAAAATGTCTATCATTTTAAAGTATTAGGTAATACAGATGAACAGCCCGCTTTTGTAATTGAAATGAAGCAATTGCAATCAATCCAATTAGTTGGCGGATATGAAAAAAAGGCAAAATATATTGGGGTTTATGCCGATGCGCCAGCCCTATTACGTAGCGAAATAGAATTAGCGATACTAGCGAAATAGTGTAAAAGATTAAGAAACGGGGTATATAATAAGGGACGTAAATTTAAGAGGTGAAAAGATGAATATTAGAATATTAGGTTATAAAGATGCGGAACAATATCATAAAGTCAGATTGCATGGACTTTTAAATTATCCAACATTTTTTAGCTCGTCTTATGAACATGAGAATAATTATACGGTTCCGGAAATTGAACAACGACTTCGCCCGCAAGCCGATAAATTTACACTTGGGGCATTTAAAGAGAGCCAACTGATCGCAATTGCGACATTTAAAAGGGAAACAAACGCAAAATTAAATCATAAAGGCTTTCTTGTAGGTATGTATGTTATGCCAGAAGAAAGAGAGAAGGGCGTTGCGCGTGCCTTGGTAGAGGAGTTGCTGCGTCTATTAAGAGAAAACGAGGGTCTTGAACAGCTGCATCTAACAGTGGAATCAACGAATGAACGGGCAATTGCCCTTTATGAATCTTTAGGATTTAAGCAATATGCATTGGAACGACATGCATTGAAAGTTGACGGTAACTATTATGATGAAGTTTGGATGGTTAAAGAGCTATAGCAATAAAGAAAAAAGTAAAAGCAGTTTTTATGCTTTTACTTTTTTTTTGCTATATTGCGCTTCCTGCAGAACCTTTCGATAATCGTTCTGAAATAATCAGTACAATCAGGATTAAAATAATCTGCAGCACACCATACGCGCACGCCGTCCCAAACTTGAAGGCATACAACTTTTGGAAAATTGCAACCGACAATGGAATAGTCGACGTATTATAAATTAAAATCGATGCGACGAATTCCCCTATACTTTGGACAAAAGCCAACAATGTCCCGGCAAGAACGCCGGATAAAGTTAGGGGAATGACAATTCTTCTGAATGTGTACCACCATGATGCCCCTAAACTCCGGGAAGCTTCTTCTACAGACTGGTCCAGCTGCATGAGGGATGCTGATGTTGACCTGAAGACAAGCGGCAAATGCCGGATAAAGTACGCAAGCGGTAAAATCCAGAATGAACCAATTAATACTTGGTTGAATGTAAACGCACTTTCAGTTGAGAAGGCCGCGATTAAGTTGACGGCTACAACTGTACCTGGCAATGCCCACGGAATCGTAATTAAAATATCGAGCGCTGTTTTCCCCTTGAAACTAAGTCTGACCATAGCATATGCTGCAGCAACACCGAATATAATATTGCCGACTGTTGCGATGAAGCCCATCTGCAGCGAGTTCCAAATTGGACGCCATGTCCGCTCATCGGTAAAGAGCGCTTTGTAATGGTCGAGTGTATATTCCGTCGGTAAAATTTGAATTGTCCAAGCACCATCTTTAGAAAACGAAATTAAAATCAGCACCAAAATTGGCAGGATTAAAATTAATGTACCGATGAATGACAGTGTGACCGCTAAATATTTTAAAGGCTTTGAGCTCACTTCAGAGCGGTGAACACTTATGCCTTTACTTAAATTTTGATAATTACGTCGGTTTTGGTACCAACGCATAATAAGTAAAAAGGTGATAGATACGAACGATAAAATGGTTGACTGTGTTGCCGCCATATCCAGATTGCCGTTTGTCCGTGATAAGTAAATTTGCATCGTCATCGTACGTTCAACCCCGAACATGAGCGGCGCGGTATAGGATGCCATCGACACCATGAAAACGAGCAGGGAAGATGCGATTAAAGAAGGGGTAAGCATCGGCAAAATAATCTTCCGCCAAACACGGATCCGGCTTGCACCCAGGCTTGTTGCGGCTTCTTCCAGAGAAGGATCAAGCCCTTTAATTGCGGCAGAAGCAGTTAAATAAAAGTACGTATACATCGTAAACGTATGAACAACAATAACACCCCAAATCCCTTTCAATGCAAACGGTACATCTTCCAATTGAAACATCTGCTGAAATAAGCGCGGGAAAATGCCGCTTTCGCCATATAAAAATGTAAAGGATAACACCCCGACTAACGGGGGCAATGCCATCGGGACAAGTACTAAAATGGAAAGCAGCCTACGACCCGGGAAATCATAGCGCTCCAGTAAAAAGGCCATCATTACCCCGACAACAGCACAGCATATAACACTAATAATCGATATATAAAAGCTGTTCCAAAGTGCCTCTAAATTGGCTGTACTTTCCAAACTGAAAAACTTCTGATAGTTTGCTAGCTGATTGTCGCCTGCAAAACTTTGAATAAATGTTGAGTAAAATGGATAAATGACATAGGCAAATAAAATTAAAAACAGCGGGGAGATGAGAATATAGACAAAATAGCGTGATTGTGTAAGACGAGACCACCAACTCGCTTCGTATGTGTCAACGGATTTTTTGCTCATTGTGTGCCTCCTCTCTTATTCTCCTAGAAAATAAATATTTTGTTTAGGGATATGTAATTCAATCATATCGCCAGCTTGCAGTATTGCAGTACCCCGACTGATTATCATTGCTTTTAATGTTGTGTCATTCCATTTAATAAAGTAATTTACGCTGACTCCAGTAAATTCAATCAGCTCAACGATACCTGTAACGGTGTTTTCACCAGGACCATTTTCAAATGCTTCAGGACGGATTGATACATAAATTTCGTCACCGGTTGATACTTGAAGACCCGGTGCCAAGTTTTCTGTCAGGCCTTGGAGTTCAAGTTCTTTCTCATTTGTAACAGTAATAATATTGTCCTCAATCGATTGAACTTTCATTGTAAGCAAGTTTGTTTCTCCGATAAAAGTAGCGACGAAGCGGTTGTTTGGACGGTGGTATATTTCCTGTGGTGTACCAATTTGTTTAACGACACCATGCTCCATTACCATAATCCGATCCGACATTGCCATTGCTTCAGTCTGGTCATGGGTAACGTAGATTGTCGTCACACCCAGCTCTGACTGAATTCGTTTAATTTCAATGCGTGTTTCCTCACGCAGCTTTGCATCCAAATTGGATAATGGCTCATCCAGCAGCAAGATATCAGGTTCAATAACAAGTGCTCGTGCCAAAGCAACACGCTGCTGTTGTCCACCTGATAACTCATTGATCTTACGTGTGCCATATGGTCCTAAATGAACGAGCTCTCGTATCCGGTCAACCTTTTCTTTAATTGTTTTTTTATCATATTTCCGGATTTCCAGACCGAATGCGATATTTTCATTGACGGTCATATGCGGGAAGAGTGCATAGTTTTGAAACACCATTCCGATATTACGTTTATTAGGCTGCAATGTTGTGACATCCTGATTGTCAAAATAAATCTTTCCTTTAGAAGGGTAGTAAAATCCGGCGATCATCCGTAATGTAGTTGTCTTGCCACATCCACTAGGTCCTAAAAATGTAAAAAACTCACCCGATTTTATATCCAACTCTAAATCTTTGACACTTACGACATCACCGAATTTTTTTGAAACGTCGTTAATATGAACAGCTTTCATCCAATCCAACTCCCTTCACACCGACAAATTATGAAAAGAAAGACCTCTTAATTCAGAGGTCAGTCTATAACTACTATTTACCTTTACCTTTAATGTTTGTATCCCAATATTCCATCCATTCCGCTTCTTTATCGGCCATAACTTGCCAATCGATCTCCAAAGATTTCAAATCCAGCTCTTTATACCAGTCCGGCATAGCATCCGCTGCAATATCAGTACGTGTTGGAATTTGGTAATACTCTTTTGAAAGCTCAATCATTGTCTCCTGATCGAACAGGAATTCCATAAATAATTTCGCATTTTCTTCGTTTTTCGCATTGTTTACAATACCGACTGCATCGACTAAAATCGGTGCACCACTTTCCGGATAAATAAAGTCAAACGTGTAATCCGTTGTATGTTTTTTCAGTAAAATATCCTGCAAGTTCCATAATGAAATCGAACCTTCTTGACGTGCCAGTTTCAAATACAATGCATTAGGATCCTGCGTATATTCTTTCGTGTTCGCATCCAGTTGCTTCAACCATTCATAGCCTTTTGACGGATCATCAGCACCTTGACGGAAAATCATAGAAGAATAAATTGTCCGCATCGTTCCTGAAGCAAGGACACCGCGAATTAAAATCTCATCTTTCCACTTCGGATCAAGTAAATCGTCCCAATCCTGAGGTCCTTCTTCTGGTGACATGACATCACTATTAATCATAATGACTTCAGGTAATAGCATTTCACCGACCCATCGATTTTGTTCATCTTTATGAAGAGGGTCAATCGCATCGATAAATGAAGGATCCCACTGTAAAAGTAAATCTTCATTTGCGGCAACCATCATCGCAGCTTGTGTACCACCCCACCAAAAATCCCCTTGTGGATTGGCTTTTTCACCACGGACACGCTCTAAAATTTGCTGGGCACCCATTGTCATATATTCCACTTCAATATCCGGGTAACGCTCATTAAATTTTTCAATAACACCCTGTACCATGTTTTCATCACGCCCTGTGTAAATGACGAGCTTGCCGGAAGCTTTTTCTTCTGTTGTACCTTCTGTCGTGCCGCTATCGCCTTGCGTTGACTCATTTGTCGTCTCTTCGGCGTCGCTACACGCAGCCAAAACTAATAAAAGAGTTGTGAGAATAAGAGAAAGCCAAGTAAATCTTTTCATCCAATGTCCTCCTTACATATAGTTTTTCTTTGTCATGCAGAATAAAGGATATCTATTCCAATTTCATTTTATCTACAAATTTTTTAATATTCAAACAAATATCCCTATATCTTATAATTTTTTACAGATTAGTAATTAATATAAATGAGTTTTTTACGTGGTCATTTTTAAAACGAGGAAAAGCGAGAGGACTATAAGCTGCGTTGAATATGAAGAAAGTTGTTTTATTTAAATTTATTAGGGGAATTATAAAAGCATCAGCACATCAGCAATTATGCAAATTGGCTTCTATCAAGTTGGACGTGCTTCTCATCTCACGAATAATGGAACTTAATTTACCGGAGGAGTGAAAATATGAGTAATAAAGAAATTGCATTACAAATTTTAAATGAAAACAGTATTGGCGTTATGGCCACAAATAATAACGGTGTGCCTAATTCACGCTACATGACATTTCACTATGTTGAATCAAAACTGTATACCGTGGCAAAGGAAGATTCCGATGTCGTCCGTGAAATTAAGGACTATGGCGGTACCCATATTTTATTAGGCTATGAAAGCGATGGCATACTTGAAACATTTTTAGAAATCGAAGGCAATGCAGCGACAACATTAAATGATGTTGTAAAGCAGCAGCTGCTTGAAAAATATTCAGAGCATGCGGACGGGAACTTTGTGCTCATTCAAGTTACGCCGACAAGAATGAGAATTATGAATAAAAACGGAAAAAACCAGGAAGAAATTCAACTATACTAAGGGAGGTATCGTAATGGAAACATTAAAGGAAAAAGTACTTTCAATTATTAAAGATCATAAAATTGGAACAATGGCTACATTAAACGGACGTCACCCTTATGTTCGTTACATGACATTTACAAATGAAGACTTCACACTATATGCGACAACAACAGAGGATTCCCAAAAAGTGTACGATTTAAATGAAAATCCCTACACTCATATTTTACTGGGCTATACTAAGGAAGATCTTGATGCCCCATATTTAGAAATTACAGCAAAACTAAGCGAAGTAAAAGATGATACATTAAAGCTGAAAATTACAAACTTCTTTAAAGACGTTTTTACTTCAGAAGACGGGGATATGGTGACACTTCAATTCGATCCAATCACAATCAAATTAATGAATGATGGCGAACCGCAGGAACTGAAGCTGTAACGTCTGAATTTATTTAACCAGTTAGCGAAGCAATGGCATATATCGTTGTCATTGCTTTTTCTGTTGCAAAAAGAAGTAAAAGATTTAGCAACCCCGCTCATTATGAGATTTGAGCGAGGTTTTACTAAGGAAGTCTATTTTTATACGTTAAAAATTTTACCGATTATGTTGATTATCGTCGTATTGCTTGTACGTTTAGTAGCGGGTCCTCTAGTAGGTAAAATTATGCCTAAATTTGTTGGTCAAACAGACGACTTCAATGGCAAGCTTTGCAATGAGAAAATTACATGAAAATCAAACTGTAAAAGAAGCAGCCCAACAATAAGTAAAAGCTCTTATGCGGTAGTATGAATACTACCGCATAAGAGCTTTTGTATTTACCTTTAGCCTAGAAACATTGGAAAGTCAGGATTGAGTTACGGTTTACTGAACTGTATACCCAACCGAAACGACTCCATCTAAAGCCTAAAATGATATTTTGCGTAACAAACGTCGGGAAGAACCAGAAACTATTTCCGTTTCGTTGCCAAATAAACGTATTACGGAAAATACAACGTCTTATACCACTGGAACCTTGCTGTGACTGGCCAGCAGATAATTGTTGCATTTGGGGAGTAAAGGTAGGGGGCGGACCCATTGGCATTGGGGTATTACCACCAGGACCTCCACCAGGACTGCCAGGGAAGCCGCCAGGACCACCACCAGGGATTCCTGGGCCACCAGGGAACCCACCTGGACTACCACCAGGGAATCCCGGTGCTCCACCAGGGAATCCTGGTCCGCCAGGGAACCCACCAGGTCCTCCTGGAAAACCTCCCGGGCCTTGACCGGGTGGGGCTGGGAAAAACTGTTGTTGAAATGGTTGTCCTGCAGGGCTCTCATCAAAGCGTTCAAACGGATTTTGATACAACAAGCATACCTTCTTTCTTAAGTATTCTTTGTAATGTATGTAAATGTGGATAAACGCCAATAGGAATTCGCCTAATATGAGTCAAAATACCGTAGTGATTATAATTTTCGCCCAGAAATTTAGTTTAATATGTTTTATTACATATTGGACTAAGGGGAAGTGTTAACAAATGGACAATTATTTAAAGTAAGGTTGAAGATTTGAAAATTGTTTGAAAGTAAACTAAAATTCACTATGAAGATGTAAAAGAGAAGGGAATTTATGATGAAAAAATATTTGTTCGCTATAATCTTATTGTTGTTGGCAGGTTGTAGTAATGGAGAAAATACAGAAGTTAAATTTACCGAAAAACAGGCAGTACCATTTGAAATTATTAAGTATGATGAAAAAATTGCACCGATTTACGAGACGCTCGTACCGCATATTGCTTATGCAAATACGCAAGGACAGTTTGAATCCTTGCAAGCTCGCTTTGATGTAGACAATTTCACGCTTGATATGGATAAATATATGGCCGTATTTATAGTTACTTACTCGGGTAGCTGTGGTACTTCAGTCGATAATGTTTACAAACACGGTAATTACTTAGCAGTTCAATTAATCGACAATGTAGGACAAAAATGTGAAGATGAAGGCGTCCCTCATACATTCGTTCTCCAAGTGGAGAAAGACGAATATGAAAAAGTTCAATTATATAATGGCGAAATTTTAAAATCTTCAATGGATGTAGAATAAATTTATTAAAAGTTTTCAGCTTTGATTATTCAAAGTTGAAAGCTTTTTTTATAGTTCTATATTTATTGGGCATAATTTATTGTGATTTGATAAAAAAAACTATATAATTTTTATAAACTGTAACGTGATGGTTTTGAGGGCAATAATTCTTCTATAAGAATTAGTAACTTCACCATTATAGTTAGCATGTTCAATAGGATAGTTGGGTACATATCAGAAAGACCGAATTACTATTAAATTATTTTTGGAGGTGAATCCCTCACGCTGAGGGAAGTAATTGGACGTAAACACCATATTAAACATCATTTTATTAATTATTTTTTTAGGTTTAACTGGATTTTTCGTTGCAGCTGAATTTGCCGTTGTTAAAATTCGTAAATCCCGTATTGACCAATTGATTTTGGAAGGCAATAAGAAAGCAGTCATCGCAAAAAAAGTAGCAGGAGACCTAGATTATTATTTATCTGCCTGTCAGCTTGGTATTACCATTACAGCAATCGGTTTAGGAGCGTTTACGAAGCCGTATGTAAAAGAACTGCTATATCCTGTATTTGACTGGTTAAATGTTTCGGATGTTGTAGCTTCGGCTGCTTCTTATGTAATTGCACTAGCTATTGTAAGTTATTTGCATGTAGTAATTGGCGAAATGGCGCCAAAAACGTTAGCGATTCAGTTTTCCGAGAAAGTAACTTTAATGCTTGCAGGACCACTTTATTGGTTCGGTAAAATTATGTATCCGTTTATTCAGGCATTAAATGGAACATCTCGGTTACTATTACGTGCAGTTGGTGTTAAATCAGCAAGTGAAGAGCAGGCCTATTCTGAAGAAGAACTGAAAATTATTATGGCACAGAGTTTCCAGGGCGGACAAATTGACCAACAAGAACTGAAATATTTAGAAAATGTATTTGCTTTTGATGAGCGTGTTGCAAAAGATATTATGGTGCCTCGAACAGACTTAGTTACAATCGACAAAGATATGAGCGCCGAAGAGATTATCCAAATTTTAGATGAACATAACTATACACGTTATCCGATTGTTGAAAATAATGATAAAGACCGCATTATTGGTGTGATTAATGCAAACAAGCTTCTTAGCTATATCGTTTCAAATCGAACAGTACAGCTCGAGCAGTTTTTAACGAAAGTACCATTTGTTTTAGGTGTGACTAGTATCCAGGATGCACTATTAAAAATGCAAAAGGCGAAAGTGCATATGACGGTCATTATCGATGAATATGGCGGTACAGCCGGAGTATTAACGATGGAAGACGTTTTGGAAGAGCTGGTTGGAGAGATTCGGGATGAATTTGACGAGGATGAAGTAGATGATATCCGTAAGTCAGGAGAAAACGAATATACGATTAATGGTCGTGTTCTGCTCGATGAACTGGAAGATCGCTTCGGTTTTGAGTTTGAGGACAGTGAAGAGATAGATACAATTGGCGGCTGGATTCAGCATACGAACATCGATTCAATCAAAAACGGTGAAGAGCTTCAAATCGGTGATGAAATTAAATTCGACGACCATATTTGGGTCATTTCGGATATGGACAATTATCAAATTAAAGAAGTTGTATTAAGACAATATAAACTTCAGCAGTAAATGATCGATACTTTATATGTCTTGGAGGTGAATCCCTCATATTTCGGGGGAATTAATTGGACAGTATTATAATGATAAATTTAATTTTAATTGCAGTATTTATTTTGTTAACAGCCTTTTTCGTTGGAGCAGAATTCTCAATTTTAAAAGTGCGTATGTCACGAATCGATCAGCTGATCGCAGAGGGCAATAAAAAAGCCGTCACGGCAAAAAAGGTAACACAGGATTTGGATTATTATTTGTCAGCCTGTCAGCTTGGAATTACGATTACAGCGTTAATTCTTGGTGCACTCGGGGAACCGACCGTAGAGAAAATGCTTGAGCCTGTTTTTGACTACTTCAGCATTCCAGCGGCGGTTGCAACAGCCCTTTCTTATGTTATTGCATTATCGGTTGTTACTTTTTTACACGTAGTACTTGGTGAATTAATGCCAAAGACATTGGCCATCCAATATGCAGAAAAAATGACACTATTATTGGCACCGCCACTTTATTGGTTCGGTAAAATTACAGGACCGATTATCTCGATATTAAACGGTTCTGCTCGTGGGCTGCTCAAAATCTTTGGTGTCAAACCGGCTGGTCACGATACAGTTTACTCGGAAGAAGAGCTTAAAATGATTGTGACGCAAAGTTATGAAGGTGGAGAAATCAACCAGACAGAGCTTGCCTATCTAGAAAATATCTTTGCTTTTGATACACGGAAATTACGGGAAGTAATGATTCCGCGCAATGAAATAATTACAATCGAAAAAACGTATACATTAGAGCAAATTCTTGCTGTTATTGACGAGTACGAATTTACGCGTTATCCGGTCATTGATCGCAGTAAAAATACAGCAGCCTTTATCGGTTTCATTAACTCGAAGGAAATGCTGACAGATATAGCTGCGGGACGGAAGAATAATTTCAGTACGTATATTCGTGAGATTCCCCGTTATAAGGAAACAGTAGCGATAAAAGACGTGTTTTTAAAAATGCAGCAATCGCGCAACCATATGGCGATTGTTACAGATGAAAAAGGTGTCACAATCGGTCTTGTGACAATGGAAGATATATTGTCAGAAATTGTTGGAGAAATTGAAGATGAAGACGATGGGGAAATTATCGTTCCCTCAACATAAAGTGAAACTCCAATTGGTTGGGGTATTTTTCATCCCCACGGTCCGTTAATGCGGGATAAGAAAAGGTCGTAAATGATGGACATATTGTTAATTATTTGCGGCTTTTTTTAGTATTATCGAAAGTTGAGCTAATAGATTATAAGGGCAAATGTCACTATAATTAAAGCAAGGAGCTGTTGAAAATGCAATGTGGTGCAAAATGCTTTTTAGTGGAAATTGAGCATAATGGCGAAAAAAAACAAGTTCAAGTGAAAGCAAAATCATCCGTACGTGCGAGAAAAACAGTACGTATTCAATTTGAAGAAGCCGTTAACATCCTATCCGTAAAGGAAGAAAAATAAAAATGAGCAACCAACAATACGGTTGCTCATTTTTCATTTGTTTTACTTATTCTGCTTTTCCAACTTTATTTGTTTAACTAAATGTACAATTAACATAATGATTCCGACTGTACAAAATAGCAGACTGACGATAAATAAAACAAGCCATGAAGTAATGCTCCAGTTAGTTGTGAAAAAGATAGAACTGATTAATAAAAGTATCCCGACAAACAAGACAAGATAGCCCTTTTTAGATAATGACAATGCAATAACCTCCTTAAATACCTATCATAAAAATACCATAATCTTTGCAAACTTATCTATTTAAACGGTTGCTTTACTAAATTGATGGTTGAATTTCATTCTGGTCCGGACGTAATCCGCTTATGATACAATTCGGTAAGGAATATAAATTCAAGAAAAGAGGCACAATGCATGGTTCAATTGCTCAATCAATTTATTCAAAAGTGGATGCCGGTATTAACACCCCTCAGTTTAGTCATCGGTGTGCTGCTCGAAAAAATCGGAACACATTTTCTTTTTCTAGTCCCGGTATTATTTGCCGTGATGACATTCATCAGCAGCTTGAATCTAAAATTTCGCGATATAAAAGTGTTTAAACAATACCCTAAAACGATTTTATTTGTCATCGCTTTTCTACATATTCTCATGCCTTTATGGGCGTTCTTTCTGGCGGAACTCATATTCGATGACCGCTTATTAACGATTGGATTTCTAATATCCGTTGCCGTACCAACAGGGGTTACGAGCGTCATTTGGGTGACGATCAGTAAAGGAAACTTGCCTTTATCTCTCGCCATTATATTGATTGATACTCTGCTTGCTCCGATCCTTATGCCATTAATTTTGCATTTAGTTGTCGGGGAATCGATATCACTAAATACATCAGCACTTATTTTTGATCTTATTTGGATGATTGTTTTACCGTCTATATTGGGTATCCTTGTAAACGAATGGACGAAAGGGAAGTTATTCGAACAATATGGAAAACCAATGTCTTTAGTTTCAAAGCTCTGTTTATTCGGCATTATTATGATTAATAGTAGTGTAATTGCACCTTATGTAAAAACGATTGACTTGGAGCTTGCGAAAGTTATTGCTGTTGTCCTGTTTTTGGCAGTTTCTGGCTATGTATTCTCCCTTGTACTTGGTCGGCTGTTATGGAAATCAGAGGCTGATCAGGCGACATTTGTTTTTAATGGAGGAATGCGGAATATTGCGGTAGGGGTCGTTATCGCTACCACATATTTTCCGTCAAAAGTAGCGATGCCGGTCGTTTTCGGGATGTTATTCCAGCAAGTTTTAGCTTCAATATTTTATAAAATAATCCAAAAAAATTCTGAAGCAGTTTAAAGTTGCTTCTTAACATTGTACTGTGGAAAAATACAGTTGTGTTATTTAGTCGCACATTGTATTATTGGTCTATAGTAAATTATTAAATTTTGAAGTGTTATATAGAAAAGTAGCTTCAGCCGGAGAATTTTGTAGTGCATTGATCAGATCCAATCACTTACTCGTTCTCAAACATCCAGAAGCAATGTAACATCTTAGAATAGCGGGGGAAATTATGAAAAGATTGTTCGAAAAATGGAACAGCATTAACTTAGTAAACCGTATTATTATTGGTATAATTATTGGTGTTATTTTAGCACTGACGATACCGGAAGCGGTGAGTGGTATTACCATTCTAGGAACTCTATTCGTTTCAGCCTTAAAAGCAGTTGCACCGATTTTGGTGTTCGTGCTTGTTATTAATGCGATTGCTTCACATGCTGGCGGCAAAGCAACAAATATGAAAATGATTCTAGCTTTATACGGAGTTGCGACATTCGCGGCAGGATTTGTTGCCGTCATTGCAAGCTTTATTTTCCCGACAGTATTAACATTAAAAACAGAAGCACAGGATGTGGCTCCGCCTAGCGGGATACTAGAAGTGTTTGAAACATTATTATTCAATATCGTGACAAACCCGGTAAGTGCAATTATGAACGCAAATTATCTCGGCATTTTAGCTTGGGCAGTTGTTTTAGGGATTGCTTTAAAAGCTGCGAATGATTCAACAAAAAGTGTTATGGCGAATTTTTCGGATGCGATTACAAAAGTTGTGCAATGGATTATTAACTTAGCGCCATTCGGTATTTTAGGAATAGTATTTGAAGCGATTTCAACGACAGGCCTTTCAGCATTAGGGGAATATGCTCGTCTAATTCTGATCTTAGTAGGAACAATGTTCTTTGTAGCGCTCGTTGTAAATCCACTTATTGTATATACAGTAGCACGCAGAAATCCGTATCCGCTTATTTTTACATCTATAAAAGAGAGCGGAATTACAGCCTTTTTCACACGTAGTTCAGCGGCTAATATTCCAGTCAATATGGCATTGGCAGAGAAGCTGAAATTAAATAAAGATACATATGCTGTATCGATACCTTTAGGTGCAACAATAAATATGGGCGGGGCTGCGATTACAATTTCCGTACTGACAATGGCAGCTGCTCATACATTAGGTATCGAAGTTGATTTCCTGACTGCGGTCATCTTAATGGTAATGGCTGCAGTATCGGCTGCTGGTGCTTCCGGTGTTGCAGGCGGGTCGCTATTACTGATTCCGTTAGCATGTAGCCTATTTGGGATTTCAGATGATATTGCGATGCAAGTCGTGGCAATTGGTTTTATCATCGGTGTAGTCCAGGATTCTTGTGAAACAGCATTGAATTCTTCAACGGACATCGTATTTACGGCAGCTGCTGAATATGCAAAAGAACGTAAACAAAATTAATAAAACTGTGCTGAATGGAGTCTCTTCCGGTTCAGCACAGTTTTTTTATTTTTCTTTCAGTCAGCACCGCCAGCAGGAAGGTCGCTTTCATAACGACCAGAATTTGAATGCTCTGCAGCAGAGAAAATAATTGTGGAGAAATCTACATCATATGAGGGTAAGTCACCGATAGATTCAGTCGATGTGTAAATTTGAGTGGCTACCAGCAATGAGTTAAACTGGCTTCGATCCACCTTTAAAAAGCGGCAAATTTCTTCATGCATATCATGTAGTGCCGGGAATTGGTGCACTTCGAACTTCGCAAGCGAGAGCAGGGCAATCGTATTGTAATGGTACGGTGTAAGTTTTTTTTCTGTTTTTCTAATAAAAGTCGTCAGCTCTTTTAATCGGGCAAAGGTTTCATTATGAAAATCCCCTGTTCCGATTGTTAAAATGACAGCTGTATTTGTCGTGTCCTTTGTTCGTTCATATCCGATAGACACAAGCGCCTGATAATACTTTTCCACACTATTTGCCAATACTTTAGTATCTTCCACACGCCCGGCAAGCATCGTACTAGTGGAAAGTTTTAAAGGCGCATATTTTACGCTTTGTTTGTCCATTAAATCTGTAATTAACAGACCGATTCGCTCGATATGTTCTTCCGAGTTTAAATAGGCAGCCGCTATATAGCTGTCTTCATGGCGGCTAAACTGCTTCGTCAATAATTTATGGAGATTTATAACCTCACCGATTTTTTCAGGTTCATTTGCATAATGAACATAATATGTATTAATAATCTGAGTATTAACGCGAGCAAAGTTATACCATTTTGTATTGTTTTTAATTTGTTGACGCACGCTTTCATAATCCTCATAGTTAAATACAATATTGCGGACAGTCAGTTTTAGTGCAAGGTCAATATAAAAATATTTTGCATCTGCCCCAAAATATAAAACGATTTTATCAATGTTTGTGAAGAATAATTGTAATTGAGCATTCATCCCGATCACCTCTTACTTAATACGTACGTTTTAAACGAGGAGAAGTTTCATTAAAATATTCGGGAAATAATAAAAACCATTTACAAAATACAGCATAAATCGATAGAGTATTGTATGATAAATAAGTGATAAATCAAATAAGAATACCGTTGAACAGATTGAGAGGAAGTATAGTAATGACTCGACAACCATTTTTACCGATTATTGTCGGTACTGATATTAATGCATACAACATGGCGATATCTTTCCATGAAGAATATAAGATCCGTCCGATTCTAGTAGGGAAAGGTGTTTTACCTTTTACGAACTTAAGTAATATTCCACGTGCAATTGAGTATGACAAAAAACTTGGTGAACCAGACCAGTTTGCCAAAATTTTAATTAGCGTAGCGAAAAAATATGAAAAAGAAGCAGAAAAACTGATTCTAATCGGCACAAATGATTTATACGTCCGTTTAATTATTGAAAACAGCGCGATTTTAAGAGATTACTTTGTGTTTAACTATATCGACGAAACGTTAATGAATGACTTACAGATTAAATCCAATTTCTATAAACTTTGCGAACAATATGGAATCGATATTCCGACGACGGTATTTTATGATTGCAAAAATGATGGTCAATTCGAAACCGAGATGATGTATCCGGTTATTATTAAACCGAGTAACGGGATTGAGTATAGCCGTCATCCATTTGAAGGACAGGCGAAAGTTTTCAAAGTAGAAAACAAAGAAGAAGTCCAACAAGTGATCGATATGATTAAAAACAGCGGCTACCAGGAAGAACTCATTATTCAGGATTATATTCCCGGTGACGATACAGCAATGTGGGATTCGGTTGTTTATGTCAATTTAAAAGGCGAAACACAGCTCGTATCGTTTGCACAAGTTGTCCTTCAGGAACATACGAAAACGGCGATTGGCAATTACACGGCGCTTATTTCCCGTTATAACGAAGAAGTAATGACGAAACTGCGCGGCTTTTTGGAAGCGGTCGGCTATCGTGGCTACGGAAACTTTGATTTAAAATATGATGAGCGTGACGGGAAGTTTAAAGTGTTTGAAGTAAATATTCGACAAGGCCGTTCAAGTTATTATATTAATGCAATGGGTCATAATTTGGCGCGCAACTTTGTTGAAGATCTAATTTACGATATTCCGAAACCATGCTCGTATTTAAAAGGGGATGTGCTGTTTTCAGTCGTGCCGAAAATTGTATTAAAAAAATTCGTTTACGATGAAGCGGTGAAAAAGGATATTCGCCGATTGATTCTGGAAAAGAAAATTGTGAATCCGTTGTTCTATAAACAGGACAAGCATTTTAAACGTAAAATCTACATGTTCATCCGTCAGGTTAACTACTATAAAAAATATAAACAAAACGTATGGTAAACATCAGCCGATTAACAGGAGCTTTCTGTTAGTCGGCTGTTTTCATTAGCTGAACATCCTAAGGGAAAAATGTTATAGTTAAAGAAAATTGAAAAGAGTGAATAGTAATGACGGTACATACTTTTACATTAACGATTGACTGGCCAGGGGGACGAAATTCGGTTGGTGACTTAAAAACCGAACGATTGCAGACGCAAATTTCGATTCCGCCTGAAATGGATGGACCTGGTATTGGGACAAATCCGGATGAAATGCTGCTCGGTGCTGCAGCAACCTGTTACTTAATTACACTGGCGGCAATGCTTGAACGAAGCCAAATTGATGCAAAGCTGAATTTGAAATCAGAAGGGCTTGTTGATGTGACAAATGGTGTTTTTACTTATAAAGCGATCCATCACTATGTCGACATTGACCTGCAACATAAGGAAGATGAACGTGCCCGTCGTATAGCGGAGCGCTATGCATATAAGGCAGAGGAAACTTGTATGATTAGTAAAGCGTTAAAAGGGAATGTAGAAGTGCATACACATTTAACTTTGACCTAAAGGGGCGATTTGAATGGATTTCATATCAGCTATACTTCAATTACTTATTGCATCCGTGCTTGTTTTCTTCATTAGCGGCCGTTTAATCGGCTCACAAATAAGTCTGATGAAAAGAATATTATCCGTGTTAATTAGTGTTTCCCTTACGACATTTGTATTTTGGTATACATATTTACGAGGATCGGACTATTATGACCAAGGAATCGTTTCGAATGTAGTCAACATTACAACACTTATCTGGCTCGGCAGTATGCTTCTGATTTCGATGCTGCTTTATCTGTTTTTTGAGCTGTTTGATTCGATAGAATTGAATGAAAATGGCACTCCTGTCGGCAGACGTTCCTATTTTAAGACACTTATTACGTATTGGAAGCGTCAAAAGCGGTTACGCGAAGTTGTAGGAATCGCGGTAACGAACGGGGTAACAAGAACGATGAAATATGCCCGTGCCCGTGAAGATGAACGGGAACTGGCAAAAGCATTACGGGATACGCTGGAACAGTGCGGCGGGGTATTTATTAAATTTGGACAAGTACTGTCAACGCGTAAAGAGCTCTTGTCTCCTATCTTTATTGAGGAACTTGAAAAGCTTCAGCAACATGTGAAACCCCTTACCGAGCAGCAAGTTGACCAAATAATTGCAGAAAATTTCAATGCAGGTACGCAACAAATCTTTTCTTATATAAGTAAAACTCCGTTAGCCTCCGCTTCAATCGGTCAAGTACATAAAGCGGTGTTAAAGGAAACGAACGAACCTGTCGTTGTGAAATTTTTACGGCCTGATGTCAAAAATATTATGCAGGATGATTTATCGATTTTAATGGAGTTTGCCAGATGGATCTCCAGTAAATCGCAGTGGGCTGAAAACTTAGGCTTTTACGACTTGGCAAAAGGCTTCAGCATGGCGTTAAAGGAAGAAATTGATTTTATTA
The DNA here is from genome assembly GCF_037969775.1 of Solibacillus sp. FSL W7-1472. Classification (NCBI taxonomy): domain Bacteria; kingdom Bacillati; phylum Bacillota; class Bacilli; order Caryophanales; family Caryophanaceae; genus Solibacillus; species Solibacillus sp. FSL W7-1472. The sequence goes on along the minus strand of NZ_CP150208.1, from coordinate 2,977,789 downwards.
TTGAGGCTCGCAACATGGAACAGGTTGCCAAAATTGTCGAACGTGGCAGTATCGATGTGAAAGTGCCGAAAGTATACCGGGAATGCAGTAATTCAAATGTTGTGGTGATGGAATATATAAAAGGGAAATCCGTTACAGTAGGAAATGCATTATTTACGGATTTGAGCATTGACCGCCATCAGTTTGCACAAACATTATTGTATTCGTTTTTAGAGCAAACACTTATTTCCGGAATTTTTCATGCGGATCCACATCCGGGAAACATTTATATTGAGGAAACAACCGGGCGTGTCGCAATTCTCGATTATGGGGCTGTCGGCCGTTTAGCTGAATTGCAGCAGGAAGGGTTAAAATATTTCCTAGTCGGAATTCATCAAAATGATGCAGCACTTGTTGTTGATGGTATTGCCCAGCTTGTGGAAAATGCCGAACAAATCAATCGGCATGAAATGGAGCAGGCGATTAGTCAAATCCTGTTGAAAATTAATTATGTGTCGACAATCCCTACAGATGAACTAATGTACTCTATCTTTTCTGTAGTGCGTGAATTTGGACTCCATTTTTACCCATCCGTCAATGTGGCTTTACGTGCGATTGTTACATTGGATGGTACATTGTCTGTGATTTGCCCAGGCTTTAGGATTTTCAGTGAAGTAAAAGACTTCTCCAATGATTATTTGAAATCAAGCTTATTGAAACCGTTCAAACATCCGGGCGAGACGAAAGACTTAATTGAAGAAGAACTCGCATTGTTATTACCGAATATACGGAAAATACCGCGTCGTCTTGATCAGCTGTTCAGGAAAGTGGAGAGCGGGAAAATTATTTTGCATCATGATATTTTTTCGGATAAAGCGAATTCCATGTTTGTCACTCAGCTGTTTTCACGGTTTGTTCTGCTGATGGTTGGGATTACATTTGGGATTATATCGGTGGCATTGCTCGCAATCTCGCAATTTATTCATAATGCCTATGCAATTTATTTGAATACTGCTGCGTATTTAGGCTTGTTTTTATGTGCGATTTTGCTCGTGCGATTATCGATTCAAGCAATCCGAGATATGAAGCGAACAAAGTAGAGGCTTAAAATAATCCAAAATGCCATTTTTCTTCTTAAGGAAAATGGCATTTTTTGCTGTGCGTAAAAATTGATTTCCATTCCTGGACGCTTTCCATGGGCACGGCCTGAGCCTGTAGTCTCAGGCGTCGTGCTATTCCCGTAGGAGTCGCCCTCCATTCCAATCAATTTTATTATATTGCCCATTTCTCACTAAGAGTTTTATTTTTCAATTAAATTACAACTGCTTTCTAAGCTTTTTATCCTTCTTCGCTTTAGCACTTTACTATAATAAAATACTAAATCACTAGAAGGTTAATGTATTAGTAGGTGAACAAGTTTTTAGAAATAAAACGCACAAAGCCTTTAATACAGGCGTTTTCAACTGAACTATGATTTTAAGGGTGAAATATTAGTAGCAATTAACTGCTATTTAAACAATAATAAATTTAAGAGTAACAATATTTAAAAGGGGTGCGGGAAATGATTCAGTTGAACGGACAAAATTTATCGATCGAACAATTGGGAAATATTTTATATAATGGGGAAAAAATAGAGATAGCTGAAGAAGCGAAGTTACGAGTTGTTAAAAGCCGTGAAGCAGTGGAAAGAATTGTTCAGCAGGATAAAACGGTATATGGAATTAACACGGGATTTGGAAAGTTCAGCGATGTAAAAATTGCAGAGCACGAAGTAAGCAAACTGCAAGTAAATTTAATTCGTTCCCATGCATGCGGGTTTGGGGAGCCTTTTTCGGAACATGTTGCAAAAGCGATGATGGTGCTAAGATTAAATGCTTTATTAAAAGGGCTATCGGGTATTCGACTGGAAGTGCTGGAACGCTTGTTATGGATGATTAATGAAGAGGTCATTCCAGTTATTCCACAGCAAGGTTCACTCGGGGCATCCGGAGATTTAGCGCCACTTTCTCATTTAGTATTGGCGGTTATTGGAGAAGGTGATGTATATGTGAATGGTGTCATGCGCCCGTCACATGAAGTATTCGAACGTCGGGGACTGCCGGAAATTGAGCTGCAGGCGAAAGAAGGTCTTGCTTTAATCAATGGAACCCAGGCGATGAATGCACAAGGGGTCGTCAATTACTTGGAAGCGGAGAAACTGGCTTATGCGAGTGAATGGATTGCAGCAATGACGATGGAAAGTTTATACGGGATTATCGATGCTTTTCATCCAGCTGTCCATGAAGCACGAGGCATGCAGGAACAAATGGCTGTTGCAGAGCGTATGCGTGATTGGCTGAAGGACAGTAAGCTCATTACACACCAAGGCGAAAAGCGTGTGCAAGATCCGTATTCCCTTCGCTGCATCCCGCAAATTCATGGAGCAAGCTGGCAAGTATTGAACTATGTCAAAGAAAAGCTCGAAATCGAAATGAATGCGGCAACAGACAATCCGCTCATTTTCGATGACGGCGGTTTAGTTATTTCAGGAGGAAACTTCCATGGACAGCCGATTGCGTTTGCGATGGACTTTCTGAAAATCGGTATGGCGGAGTTGGCCAATGTATCAGAACGACGGATTGAACGATTAGTAAACCCGCAGTTAAATGAAGGACTGCCTGCATTTTTAAGCGCGAATCCAGGGCTTGAATCAGGAGCAATGATTTTGCAGTATAGTGCCGCAAGTTTAGTATCGGAAAACAAAACTTTGGCACATCCTGCTTCGGTCGACTCCATTCCATCCTCTGCAAATCAGGAAGACCATGTATCAATGGGGACGACAGGATCTCGCCATGCGCGGATGATTATTGCCAATGTAAGAAATGTATTGGCAATCGAGGCATTTTGTGCAGCACAGGCAGTGGAATACCGGGGTGTAGTAAACATGTCGCCAAAACTTTATGATAAGTGGAAAGACATTCGCAACTTAGCGCCTGCCATGACAGAGGATCGTATTTTCAGCAAGGACGTAAATCATATTATTGACTACTTGAAACCGAATGGGTAAGTATTGACAGCTACATTCTACCGGTGCATTTGTTATAATAAGTGTTTAGTAGAAAGAGGAGATTTATTATGACAAAACCACATTTATTAATTGTTGATGGGATGGCGCTATTGTTTCGTTCATTTTTTGCGTCAGCTGCAATGAATCAATTTATACGTTTAGATGACGGGACGCCATCAAATGGTGTTCAAGGCTTTGCCCGTCATGTATTGACAGCACAAAATCTGATGCAGCCGACACATTTAGCTGTATGCTGGGATATGGGCGCGGTTACATTCCGCAATGACCTATACGATGGCTATAAAGCGAATCGACCTGCACCGCCGGAGGAAATGTTGCCGCAATTTGATATGGCTAAAAGAGTATCGGAAATGATCGGGTGGCAAAACTTTGGTACGCAAGGTCTTGAGGCAGATGATTTAATCGGCTCAATGATTAAAAAATGGAAAGACGATGCCCAAATTACTGTCATTAGCGGAGATAAAGATTTACTGCAATTACTTAACCCTTCTACAAAAATCGCATTTACGAAAAAAGGCTATACAGAGTACGATGTGTATACAGAAAGCCGGTTTGTAGAGGAATATGGCATTGCACCCAAACAATTTGCGGAAGTGAAAGCGTTTATGGGGGACACGAGTGATGGTTACCCGGGTGTAAAGGGAATTGGTCCGAAAACAGCATTACAGCTTATTCAAAATCACGGTTCCATTGATGGCGTATTAGAAGCATTGCCGACATTAAAGCCGGGACAACGCATTAAAATCAGCGAAAATTTAGCGATGTTACGTTTGTCCCATCAATTAGCTACAATCCATTGTGATGTACCGATTGACGTGGAGCTGGATCACTTAGCTTTATCCCCTTATGCTCCAGATTTGTTTAATCATATTGAACAGCAAGGCTATCGCTTAATCGCGAAACATGCTCGTTCGATTTATAAATAAAATGCGAAAGAGGTTGTGCACAGTTGCACAACCTCTTTTTAATGTGAAATGATACGTTCACCTTTGACTTTTACAAGCTCCACATCCACTTTCCGAATAGTAGACTCGTCAAGAGGAATATTTCCATCTTGTTCATACTTTTTCCAGGTTTTCAAATCTTTTCGATACAATACCTCAGCTAACCGGTAAATATCGGCATCAAATTCTAATGAAGCTTTATAGGTTTGCTCGATTTCTTTTTTTACTTGCTGCTTAATCTTATTTTTTAATAAATCCATTTTATTTTCATTAAGAATTTCATTTGTTTGAACAACCAATTGCACTTGTAAATCAAATTGCACATTATTTTCGGAAACAATTGGTGTGATTTTAGAACGCACTTCGTCAACGGTTGTCGTTGTATATAACTCTTCAAACTCTTCCGTTTTAACGGTAATATCTGAGCGGTCTGTTTCATTCTCTAGCCATTGAACACCTTTTAAATCGTCGCCTAATAAGTTCCCTTTTAAACCAGAGTTCTTACCGATAATGCTTATGCCTTTAAATGAATAGACTGGATCCGGTCCATCTTCCTTTGACCAGTTTTCGCTAATTTCGATAAATGGTATTTTGGCTTCATGACTAGGTTCATTAAAATGAATCATAAGTTCCCGTAATTGTATAGGACGGACTCGGGATGACTGATTAAATGAACTAAGCGGGTCGGATACCTTTGAAAGTGTTATGGATTTATTGATAATGGGTGTGATGAGCAAAGCTTCCTTGAGTGGTGAATCTGTAATATAAGCCCAAGTTGTATACCTCCATTCCCTGTATCGGATAAGGGAATTGATAACAGGTTCTACTTTACCTTCCTTTGCGATATTTTCCGAAAAGAGAACATAGTTTAAATGCCCTAAAAAGAAGCGCTCATCCATCGTTTGATATAAATTAAAAAATGCTTCATCAAAAGTCTTTCCTTTGGCAATCCCAACTTCAGCCTGCGTAGCTTCCGGGTTCGGCTGTTCGCTTTTAGCAATATTAGTAAAAGCAACAACTTGACTATAAATTTCATATTGATCATCTTTATAATCGATTCCCAGGCCAAGTAAATAATACATACGTTCAGGCTGATTTGTATCCCAGCAGCCAGCAACTAAAAGTAACAATGGAAGTAAAAGCAATTTTTTCATTTTGTTTTTTCCTTTGTTTTATCTTTAACATTTAATACTTCCGGTCGTTTAGTGTTTGATTTTGCTGGTGGACGGAAAAGGGTCATTTTTATATTATCCCAGCTCAAATTGACTGCTATATTTAAATAAGGAACACCAAATACACGGATATTTGCGATATAAACAAGGCAAATATAGATTGATAAGAAGAAACCGAAAAGTCCTAAAATCGATGTAATAATAATAAATACAATTCGCAGCATGCTGATCGTCGTAACGAAGGACTGATTGACAAGTGTAAAGGTAGCAATCGTTGAAATGGCTATGACAACAATCATTGCCGGACTTGTAATCCCAGCTCGAATGGCTGCATCACCTATAATTAATCCTCCTACAACACTGATCGTTCCACCTAAAATACTCGGTAAGCGTAATCCCGCTTCACGAAATAACTCAAACATAAAAAGCATTCCAAGCATTTCTATAGCTGCAGGCAGTGGGGAGCCCGTATTGGCTTGTACAACTGTCGCAAGTAATTGAATTGGGAGCTGCTCTTGATGGAATGTTGTTAACGCAAGCCAAAAAGCCGGTAGTAAAAGTGCTATTAATATGCAGAATAAACGTAATAATCTTTCTAACGAGCTGAATATGGATGGAAAATCATTATCCTCTCCGGACTTTAATAATGCTAGAATATTGGTGGGCGTTATAATTGCGTATGCAATTCCGTCTACTAAAATGATAAAGCGTCCGGTAACGAGTGATTGCATCGCAAAATCAGGACGACCTGTCGAATCATTTAAAGGAATTAAATATGAAATTTTATTCATCCGTTCCATTATTAATTCACCACTTAAAATAACATCTGTATCGATTTCAGAGAGTTGTTTTTTTAATTGTTTCAAGATAGATAAATCTGCAATGTCATTAAAATATAAAATAGCTAACTTTGTTTTTGAACGTGTTCCTAACGTTATCTTCTCAACACTTAATGAATTCGTAGGCAGACGTTTGCGGATAAGAGCAATATTTACACCTAAGTCTTCAATGAAGTTATCACGTGGACCTTTAATAGTTACTTCTAAGTTTGATTCCTCAGGGCTTCGATTAGGCTTGTTTTCAATATTGCTGCATAACAGTATATTTAAATTCTCGATATAAATAAGAACAAATCCGCTAAATACATTCGTAACAGCTTCTTGCAAATCTTCAATTTTCAGTAGCTGGGGAAGATGCAATTTCTGTATTAAAACTGCCTCATCAAATTGTTCCTTTTGTTGGCATGCCATTCTTAATCGGGGTACGACTACTTCATTGAATAAATGATTATCTGTCATCGCTTCACAGGTGATGAGCATAACGTTGCTTGCAGGAAATTCAAATGTTTGAAAGCGAATATCAGCACAATTATCAAATTGCTTTTTTAAGGCAGCGTATTCAATCATTATATTCCAACTTTCGCTTTGTTTTTCGATTTACTAATATAAAGAGAATAATTGAAAGTACGAAAAAGAATAACGTAGTACTTATTAGAAAATATTGCCCCTTCCATTTGCTAAATATACTGTCATCGAGTAAATAAAGAGGCAGCGAGCAAAAAACAAAGAGCGGAAAAATATATTCCCAAACTTTCTTCTTTTGACCAGTGAGCCCTAATAGCTCGACTGCTATAAATAATATAAAACCAATACGGACAAATGCTCCTGTAAGCCACTGGTAAATAGAAAAGAAATCAATATGGTTTATAAAGCTTCCGATTGTGGCAATTCGCCATTCTTCAAATGCGGGGTAGCGCTGTTTAGCAGCCTCAGTTGGTCCGAATTCGGCAATTGCCCCCACTAAGGGACCTAGTGTTAATCCAAATAGTAAAAAGAGCATTATTAATAAATGCCAAAATTTAAGCTTTGTTTTAAAGTGCTGCTGAATAAATACGAGCAAATAAAGCTCAATAAAGCCGGAAGCAGGGTATACCATAGATGTGAAAATGGGTGTAAATCCATGCTCAAAAAAGGGCTGCAGCAATGCATAGTCTTTCACTTGAATATTAACAAAGGCGATAAAGAAGCCAAGGACGACAACACCAAACAAGACGACAACATTGACCATCGTAATCGTTAATATGGAGGATGTTGCCAGTAAAAGGCATACAACTGTAAAAAAGAAAAACAAAAGCAATGGCGGCGTTTGCAGTAAAAAGGTTGTTGAAACCCATTGTAATGTTTCATGCATTGTAATAACGGCCATGAGAAGTAAGTAAAAAGCAATGATAAAAATAAGCACTTTACCCAGCTTAGGGTGATTGTTTAGTAAATACATACGAAGAGATTCATCTTTAAGTTTTTTTAATGTAATAAAAGGAAGAACTAACCAGGGAATCATCAAAAATATTGAAAAAATAACAGAAAACCAAGCATCACGGCCTGCTCCATTTAGTAAGGATGGAATAATCGTGACATGGTTTTTTAACCCGATGAATGTCATTGTTAAAAAGATAATATGTAAGAGACTTATAGATCTCACTGATTTCATAATATATCCTCGCAGTTTTAATTACAGTAATAGCCAATTAGCTTATCATTTATTCAAATAGAAAAAGCATTAGCGAATGCTAATGCTTTTCCTTTTCGATTTTCACAAAGCTTAATATTTTGCGGTTGTCATCATATTTAAAAGTTCGGATCTGGCTGTCACGATTGCGGCCGCCATTATCATGAATCGTTAAGTAAAGTTCGTTGTCTTTTATTTCATAGCCAATTAACGGTACCCAGTGGTATTTATAGAGAGGGGTATAATTTTTTAAGAACTGCCCGGTAAAATACACATCAAATTTCATCGCTACCGGATTACCTAAGCGTAATTGCTCAATCGCCTGAGTTAATGTACATTCTTCGATACACCAGTCTTCTCCGAGTAGTCGACGTAAGTTTCTGATCATCCGCCATTTAAAAAGTCCGATTTTTGTACCACCTAAAAATTTATAAAGTTCATTTACATCTTTCGTGCGGATTGTTTCATCTTCACATAAGTAATTTAAAATAACATGTGCAGTCGTTGGGCCGCATGCCGAGTTTTGATATTCAGGCCGGATATCCGAACTATATTGTGACCTGCCATTTACATTTAATAATACTCGCATACTAAAAACCTCCAAATTGTTATAAAGTAGTTTAATACCCACATTCAAAAAAAATAAACATTTAAAGTTGAAACTAAAAATAAAACAGCTCCGTCTAACGGTTGGCATTTGGAGAAGAGGGAGGAAGAAAATGCAGCTTGAAGAGTTTATAAGAACACATGGCGAGGAATTACTTCGACTATCCTATACATATGTGAAAAATAAAGAAATGGCAGAAGATATTGTACAGGATGTACTGTTAAAAGCATATGAGCAACGTGGACAATTTCGTGGCGATGCGAGTTACCGGACGTATTTATATCGAATGACAATCAATCGTAGTTATGATTATTTACGCAGCTGGAGCTACAAAAATACCATTTTAACAAATAAAATTCAGGATATTTTTAAAGGAACCAAATCTGCAGAGCAGTATGTGCTTGAGAGAAGCGAAAATCAATTGCTGGGAAGAGTAGTTCTCGAGCTTCCGGTTAAGTACCGTGAAATTATAATTTTATATTACTACAAGGAACTGAACATCGATGAAATTGCACATTTACTCTCGGTTTCGGACAATACCGTGAAAACGAGACTTAGGCGTGGACGTGAAAAGTTAAGAGATCAATTAAAAGGTGGTGAATGGCATGACGAATTCTCAAGTGAAGCAAGCAATTGATGAAACAATTGGCAGCGAACCGCTGATGGATGAAGCATTTGTACAAAAAGTAATGCAAAAAAAGCAACGTAAAAAACCGCTGCCATTTTTGCAACCAGCCTTAGTTGTTCTGTTAATGCTTGCGGTTGGTGCGGTGCTGTATTTTACTCCGAATCAAACTATACAGGCTGTTGAAATCGAATCTACATACTTGGAGGAGAATCATCAACAGTTAGTTGCTGATTTTTACGAAGCGATTATTCAGGAAGATAAAAAAGCATTAGCAAAGTTATCTCCGGTTAACAGTGAACAGGCTTACAAACGTTATTCTATATTTGAATTCGATAATCCTGTTGAAGTGATTAAAACAATTGATACTGAAAAATCAATCACCCTTTTTCTGAAGCTTCAAGCAAATGACATTGACTATTTAGATGAGCTCGTCATTAATAAAGAATCCGAAATGATTGAATTGGATATTACGCAATCGATGGTTCTTTACACTGAAAATATCGAACTGCCAAAAGAGTTTTTGCTGGAATATAAAGAAGCACCATATGCTCCGGTTTTAGAAAATATGGAATTGAATTTAGCTGGAGCAGAAGTTAAACAGGTAAATGATCATATATTGTATCAGATCCCAACGGAAGAGGGAACTTGGCGAGTATTTGAAACACCGGAAGGAAAACGTCTAGACTTAAATGTTGCGAGTGATCAACCGACAGTGATGATTACCGGTACTAATGATCAGTTTTATATTATCGATAGTAAAACAAATGAAACAATGTATATTTATCGGAATAAAACAGGGGATTACCAAATTGTAATAGGGCAGCTTGAAGGTACAAACGTAATGACATTTGCCGATGATTTTCATGACGAACCTGTACTGTTTATGAGTGGTAGCACGCCGAAAGTCATTACAACTGAACAAGGGCATCTACTATATGCAGATATATTTGAGCATTCAGAACTCACAAACCCACAGGTATTTTATCATGCAGAAAGAATGGGTACCCACTTATTAGTTGAGTATGTTGAAGACTCAAAACAAACTTCTACTTATTACCAATTTACTGCAAAAGATGTTTTACTAGACTACCGTAGGATTGGTATGCTTGAAGCGAAACCAGAACATTTTACTGATATGTCAATTGCCAATCGATATAATGACCAGCTCATATATATTTTTAATGATAATACAATCCATTATCGAGGCAATTCACTTTCTGGAGAATTAATCGAGGAAACCTACACAAACATCCAAATTAAAACGAAGGACGATCAATATTTCATTACGGGTGATAATGGCTTTAGCTGGACATTAACCCGAACGGCTCCGCGCATATTGAAAGATGAAAAAGGGATTGAATATACCGTACCTGTTAATTTTGATGATTATTATCCGGAATAGAAAATTATAAACAATGAAAAAACGAAAACTACCTCGACCATTCGGGGTAGTTTTCGTCTGTTTAAATTTAGCTGCACAAACCAACTGATTTGTTTTCGTATTGTGCATCAGCCAATGCTTTCACCATAAAATGGGCCACGCAAGCTCTTGGAATCGAGCTTGAACCTTTTGGAACCGTATCGATTGCTTCTTTATAATCAGTTTTTAACGGTTCATCTTTTAAGCCCATTGGACGTGCGATTGTGTACGAAATGTCTTTAGTTTTGTAATAGTTAAGCGCTGCTCGGTGATCTGCTAATGGATTCGCGAGCATTTTCATCATCAGTTTGCCCATCACACCTGGAATTTCTCCGTCTACTCCAGCTGAAGCGCAATATACTAGACGTTCTACACCGGCTTTCTCCATACCGTCTGCAATGTTTTTGCCCATCGTTTCAAGCTCATTTGATTTTTTCATGCCAGTACTTGAACCTAAACATGAAATGACCGCATCATGACCGATAATCGCATCTGCCACTTGTTCTGCATTAAATGCATCACCTTGAACAATCGTTACATCTGTAGTTTTCAATTTTTCAGGTGTACGTACAAATGCGGTAACAGTATGACCAGCGGCGACAGCCATTTCAACAAAATGCTGTCCAACGCCACCTGTTGCTCCGAATACAATAATTTTCACGATTAATGACCTCCTTTTAATGATGCTTTTTGGATCTTAATACCTTTCCACATAAATGTTAGAATAATAGTGAAAATTAATATGATTAATCCTGCGATAAACGGGTATAGGATATCGATGTCATATAACGCGCCTGCAAGAAGAGGACCAATAATATTTCCTATGCTCATATAGGCATTGTTCATACCCATTGCAAACCCTTGTTCATTCCCGGCCATTTTTGAAATTAATGTCGTTAATACAGGACGCAAAATTGATGTCGCAAGGAATATTAATAACGAAATCGCAAAGAACATCGTATAGCTTCCTGCGATAATCGACAGGAAGAAGCCAGAAGCGGTAACGACTAAAAATAATTTTAATACATTTACTTCGCCAATCGCTTTTACAAGGCGGTCAACTACAAATAATTGCATAATAACACCGACTAATCCTGTTGATGTTACCATGAAGGCTATTTCCTGTGGTGTTGCACCAAATTTATCATCTACATAAAGTCCAAGAACGGTTTCATAAGACATTAAACCGAAACTCATGATCAGCGTAATAACCAGTGGAATAAAGAATGGCTTTTTAACAGATAAAAGAATATCTTTCATCATTGAAGAGTTTTCGTCTTGAAGAATTTCGACTTTCTCTTCCTGGCTCTCCGCCAAAGTAAAATAAGATACGATAAACGCAAGCAATCCGACTACCGCTGAAACAAGAAGCGGTGTTTTAAGTCCGAAATCCGCTAAAAAGCCGCCGATACCAGGACCGATTACAATACCAAGTGACATCGAGGCTGAAATAAAACTATTACCTTTTGCGCGTTGATCCATCGTTGTAATATCTGCTACATATGCAAAAATTGCAGGAATCAGGAATGCACAGCCAATTCCGCCGATAGCACGTGATAAATAAAGCAGCCAAATGGAATCTGCGAAGTAAAAAATAAACATCGAAATAGCTAAAGTAAGCAGTCCGATATTAATGAGCGGGCGACGACCATACTTATCCGTCCATTTTCCCCCGATAGGTGATACTAAAAATTGCGCGAATGCAAAAATCGCAATGATTAAACCTGCAGCTGTTCCACCTTGCCCGATTTCTTTTAAATAGGCAGGAATAATTGGAATGATAATCCCGAAACTCCCAACTGCAATGAACATGTTAAGCATAAGTAAAGCAAGTTTTTTTCGTTGATCTGAAGTCATAAATTTTCCTTTCTTACAATAAAATTTCACGTAATCAATTGTAATTAAAAAACCGCATTATGACTAGCGCTTTAGCTTATGAAAAATAAAAAATAAATCCAAAAGTGGTAAACTTTTGGATTTATTCGTAATACATATTATGCTTGTGCGTTTAAAAATTCTTCCACTTGTGCAGGTGATTTTGCATTAGCGCTATGTAAGTGTGCTAATTTTTCACCATTTTTGAAGATTAGTAATGATGGAATACCCATTACTTGATACTTCTCCGCTAAATCCGGGAAGTTATCACGGTTGATTGAATACCAGTCATATTGATTGTACTCTTCAATAATTGGATCGATAAACATATCCATACGTGTGCAGTCCGGACACCAGCCAGCAAAGAATTTCACGATTACTGGTTTTTCCTTGCTAGTTAGTTCTGTGAATTGTTCAATTGTTGTAATTTCTTGCATATTAATCACGCTCCTTACGCCCATTGTACACGATTTGGACAGCTTACGAAAAGTAATTTAGCTTAATATATGTACCTTCTAGCAATAAAAATATAAGAATAATAAATTTATTTAAAATTGCGAGAAAATTATTGCGTAAATTGTCAAAATAATCTACACTAAGAACAGAAAAGCTGTTTGAAGTTTTTTTTTGATTTCAAAATGAATGACTGTTCATTCAAGGGAGAAGGGGGAAGTGCTCGTGTCTTACAAAATTGAAAAAGTAGCGGTTTTAGGTTCAGGGGTAATGGGTTCAGGAATTGCAGCACATTTGGCGAATATCGGGATTCCTACATTGTTATTAGACATCGCTCCGGGCGAATTAACAAAGGAAGAAGAAGCTAAGGGGTTAACACTTGATTCAAAACCTGTAAAAAACCGTTTTGCAGTTTCTGCAATGCAAAAATTACTAAAACAAAAACCAGCACCACTTTCATCGAAAAAAAATCTAGCATTAATTACACCAGGTAACTTTGACGATGATTTAGAAAAACTGAAAGATGTTGACTGGATTATTGAGGTAATTGTAGAAAGATTAGATATCAAAAAAGGCTTATTTGAAAAGATTGATGCTGTACGTAAACCTGGCACAATCATTTCATCAAATACATCAGGGGTTAGCATTAACGCAATGGCGGAAGGGCGTTCAGACGATTTCCAAGCGCATTTCCTTGGGACACATTTCTTCAACCCGCCACGCTATTTAAAATTACTGGAAATCATTCCGGCTAATACAACAAAACCGGAAGTTGTAAGCTTTATGCAAACGTTCGGCGAAGATGTATTAGGAAAAGGTGTTGTTATTGCAAAAGACACACCGAACTTTATCGCAAACAGAATCGGAACATACGGTTTAATCGTGACAATGAACGAAATGATTGCACGTAACTATTCAGTAGGTGAAGTAGATTCGGTAACAGGACCACTAATCGGTCGTCCAAAATCTGCGACATTCCGTACATTGGATGTTGTTGGTCTTGATACTTTTGCACATGTTGCAACAAATGTATATGACCAGACAACCGGTGAAGAACAGGCAGTATTTGAAGAATCTCCTATTTTAAAGAAAATGATCTCAAATGGTTGGATTGGCGCGAAATCGGGCCAAGGTTTCTTCAAAAAAGTTGGGAAAGAAATTCTACAATTGAATTTATCAACATTTGAATATGAACCGACTACGAAGCTTGTAGCACCATCATTAGAAATGGCAAAACAAGCAAAAGGTCCAGGAGGTAAATTAAAAGTTTTAATTTATGCAAATGACCGAGTTGGGGAACTATTATGGAATTCATTTGCACCGACATTAATTTACTCAGGAAAATTAGTAGGTGAAATTGCTGATGACATCGTTGCAATTGACAATGCAATGAAATGGGGCTTCGGCTGGGCTCAAGGTCCATTTGAAATGTGGGATGCAATCGGCGTAGAAAAATCAGTCTCTAAAATGAAAGAAGAAGGCCGTGAAATTCCTGAATTCGTAAATGGATTATTAGAGAAAGGCCTGAAAACATTCTATTCTGAAATTGATGGTGATTTAGCCTACTATAACGGTTCGGAATATGTGAAAGTGCCTGTAAATGAAAAAGCGATTGACTTAAAACGTTACAAGAAAAAACATGGTGTTATTAAATCAAATTCAGGTGCAAGCCTAATTGATTTAGGGGATGGAATCGCATTACTTGAATTCCACTCAAAATCAAATGCAATCGGTTTAGACATTGTACAAATGATCAACTATGCCATTGATGAAGTTGAGAAAAACTTTAAAGGCCTTGTAATCGGGAACCAAGGTAAAAACTTCTGTGTCGGTGCCAACCTTGCGATGATTTTAATGGAAGCACAAGATGATAATATTTTTGAATTGGACTTTGTTATTAAGTCATTCCAGCAAGCAATGCGCCGTATTAAATATTCAACAAAACCGGTTGTTGCGGCACCTTTCCAAATGGCATTAGGTGGCGGAGCGGAAGTATGTTTACCGGCTGCACACATTCAAGCATCAGCTGAAACGTATATGGGTCTTGTAGAAGTAGGCGTTGGATTAATCCCAGGTGGCGGCGGTAACTTAGGTCTTTACCAAAAGTTCATTAAAGGCTTGCCAAATGGCGTGGATGTAGACTATCAGCAAATCGCAAATAAAGTATTCGAAACAATTGCAATGGCAAAAGTTTCGACTTCTGGTGAAGAAGCACGTGAAAATAATTTCCTGGACTTTGCGGATGGTATTTCGGTAAATCCGGATCACTTAATCTATGATGCAAAACAAGCAGCACTTGCACTTGCGGATGCAGGCTATACAGCACCAGTGAAAAAAACGGTGAAAGTAGTAGGTGCACCAGGTTATGCAACATTGCTATTAGGGGCTCAAGGAATGTTCGATTCAGGCTTTATTACAGAACATGACTTGAAAATCGCGAAAAAACTTGCCTATGTAATCGCAGGCGGAAAAGTACCATACGGAACAGAAGTTTCAGAAGAGTACTTATTAAACCTGGAAAAACAAGCATTCCTAGAACTGGTTGCAGACCAGAAATCACAAATGCGTATGCAGCACATGCTTGTAAAAGGGAAGCCGTTACGTAACTAATAGAAGTCCGTGATTGCAAAAAGCGACAGACTTTATTTTAAAACGTTGTATTAGTTGAAATATTTTGCCGGCAACTAGCTTACGAGTTTACTTGCTGGCTAATCACAAGGGGGAAACATCATTATGCGTGAAGCCGTTATCGTTGCAGGAGCACGAACACCAATCGGGCGTGCGAAAAAAGGATCACTTGCGAACACTCGTCCAGATGATTTTGGTGCAGTAGTAGTAAAAGAAGCATTAAAACGTGCGGGCTATGAAGGTCCAGTTGATGATTTAATTATGGGATGTGCAATGCCAGAAGCAGAACAAGGGATGAATGTTGCCCGCTTAGTTGGGGCATTGGCAGGGTTGCCGGATGAAACACCAGCATTAACAGTTAACCGTTTCTGTTCATCAGGGCTACAAACAATTGCCTATGCAGCAGAGCGTATTATGCTTGGCCATGCAAAAGCAATCGTTGCAGGTGGTACAGAGTCGATGAGTATGATTCCGATGACTGGTAATACAGTTCGTCTAAACCCAAAAATTGCTGAAGAAGCACCACAATACTATATCGGTATGGGTCACACAGCTGAAGAAGTAGCGAATCGTTACAATGTGACACGTGAAGAGCAGGATGCTTTTGCAGTACGTTCGCATGAATTGGCTGAAAAAGCAATTAAAGAAGGTAAATTCAAAGACGAAATCGTTCCAGTTGAAGTGACGGAGTATTATGTCGATGAAAACAATCAGTTAAAAGAAAAAGTTACAATTTTTGATACAGATGAAGGGGTTCGTCCAGGTACATCGGTAGAAACGTTGGCAAAATTACGTCCAGCATTCAACGTAAAAGGATCTGTAACAGCAGGGAATGCTTCTCAAACTTCTGACGGTGCAGCAGCAGTACTTGTAATGGACCGTGAAGAAGCGGAGAAACAAGGTATGCAGCCACTGGCAAAATTCTTAGGATTTGCTGTCGGAGGAGTTCCACCTGAAGTAATGGGTATCGGACCAATCGTTGCGGTACCGAAAGCACTTGAAATTGCAGGAATTACACAAGATCAAGTTGACCTGTGGGAAATTAACGAAGCATTCGCATCACAATCAATTCAAGTAGTTCGTGAGCTTGGCATTGATATGGAAAAAGTGAATGTTAACGGGGGGGCAATCGCATTAGGCCATCCACTTGGTGCAACAGGTGCGATTCTTACAGTGAAGTTAATCAATGAATTAAAACGCCGCGGCGGTAAATACGGTGTCGTAACAATGTGTATCGGCGGCGGAATGGGCGCAGCAGGGGTATTTGAAGTTCTTTAATTGTCTGGGGAAACAACACAATAAAAATCACAAAGGAAACTAGGGAGGAATTTACAATGGCACAAACAACAAACAGCATTATTAAAGGTGGCGGCTTTTTAATCGAGGACGTGGAAATTAACCGAGTAATTACACCGGAAGATTTCACAGATGAACAAAAAATGATTGCTCAAACAACTCAGGAATATGTAACAAACGAAGTATTGCCGGTAGTTGAAAACTTAGAGCACCATGAGTTCGAGCACTCGGTACGTCTATTAAAAACAGCAGGTGATTTAGGTTTACTAGCAGCTGACGTGCCGGAAGAGTACGAAGGCTTAGGCTTAGACAAAATTTCTTCTGCATTAATCGCTGAAAAAATGTCACCTGCTGGTGGTTTCTCAATCACACACGGTGCGCATGTAGGGATCGGTTCATTACCAATCGTATTATTCGGTAACCATGAGCAAAAAACGAAGTATTTACCGAAGTTAGCTTCAGGTGCCTTAATCGCAGCATACGCTTTAACAGAGCCAGGTTCAGGTTCGGATGCATTAGGCGCAAAAACAACTGCTAAATTAAATGAAGCGGGTACACATTACGTATTAAATGGTGAAAAACAATGGATTACTAATGCAGGCTTTGCAGATGTATTCGTTGTATACGCAAAAATTGATGGCGATAAATTTACTGCATTCATCGTTGAGCGTTCATTCCCAGGAGTTTCTGTAGGTCCGGAAGAGAAGAAAATGGGGATTAAATCATCTTCTACTCGTACATTAATTTTAGAAGATGCAGAAGTTCCTGTAGAAAACTTATTAGGTGAAGTAGGCCGCGGTCATATTATCGCATTCAACATTTTAAATATCGGGCGTTATAAATTAGGAGTAGGTACTGTAGGTGCATCAAAACGTGCATTTGAATTAGCGGTTGCTTATACGAACCAACGCCAACAATTCAAAACGAAATTATCGGATTTCAACCTAACGAAAGAAAAGATCGCATCAATGGCTTCTCACATTTATGCATCTGAATCTTTAAACTATCGTACAGTTGGTTATTTCGAAGACCGTTTAAGCCAGTTATCTGATGAAGAGCAAAAAGACGGAAAATCAGTTGCAGCAGCAATCGCTGAATATGCTATTGAGTGCTCGATCGCAAAAGTATTCGGTTCTGAAACATTGGATTTCGTAGCGGATGAAGCGGTTCAGTTACACGGTGGTTACGGCTTTATGGCTGAGTACGAAGTAGAACGCATTTACCGCGACTCTCGTATTAACCGTATTTTCGAAGGTACAAACGAAATTAACCGTATGATCGTACCGGGCACATTTATGAAAAAAGCATTAAAAGGTGAATTACCACTATTACAAGTAGCACAAGAACTGCAAAACGAGCTATTAATGCTTATGCCTGAAGAAATCGGCCAAGGTGCTTTAGAGCAAGAGAAATATTTAGTGAAAAATGCGAAGAAGATTGCAGTACTTGCAGCAGGTGCAGCAGCACAACGCTACGGTGCAAAACTGGATGCCGAGCAGGAGCTGTTAGTGAACATCGCGAACATTGCGAACCAATTATACGCAATGGAATCTGCAGTAATCCGTACACAAAAAGCAATCGAGCGTGACGGAGAAGAAAAAGCAGCACAAAAAATCCTTTACACTCAAATTTTCTGTCAGGAAGCATTCGCAGAAATCGAAAAAGAAGCAAAAGAAACATTGATCGCTTCAGTTGAAGGTGACGATGCACGTATGATTTTATCGGCTTTACGTAAATTAACGCGCAACAACCCTTACAACTTAATTCCGAAAAAACGTGAAGCTTCAGTGAAATTAATCGAAGCAGAAAAGTATGTAGTTTAATAAAATACTATAGTCGGGTGCATGACACTGCACCCGATTTTTCTATGTTGTTCTAATATAATGTAAAATGTTCTAATATATTTTTACATGATCTAATATATCTCGGAAGTTCTAATATAAGTTTCCTTTCTTCTAATATGATCGCCAAAGTTTCAAATAAACGAAACCATTCTTCTAAAATACGACCAGCATGTTCTAATATCGACACAAATATTCTAATAAAACCCATATTCATAAAAACGCCAATAATACGAACACATTTTTGATTTGTCCTTCTATATCCGTTACAATATAGGAAAATCCAGGGCAAAAGGAGTACTTACATGACAGTAAAATTCATTCAATATCCAAAATGTACAACGTGTAAAAAAGCGCAAAAGTGGCTAGATGAGCAAGGTGTGGACTATGAAAATATTCATATCGTAGAACAGACACCATCTAAAGAGGAGATTAAAGCAATTTATGAAGCAAGTGGAGTGCCATTAAAGAAATTCTTCAATACGTCTGGTATGAAGTATCGGGAATTAGGTCTTAAAGATAAATTAGCGACAATGTCCGAGGATGAGCAATTAGAGCTATTGGCATCAGATGGTATGTTAATTAAGCGACCGATCGTAACAGATGGAAAAAAATTAACTTTAGGATTTAAGGAGTCTGACTTCTTAGAAACTTGGAAATAAACAGTTATTCACATTGTATTTCCGAACGAAATATGGCAAAATGAACTTGAATGTACTACATATAACATGGAGGTTTTCGAATGAGCACACCAAAAGAATTACGTTATTCAAAAGAGCATGAGTGGGTAAAAATTGAAGACGGTAAGGCAACAATCGGTATTACGGATTTCGCACAATCTGAATTAGGTGATATCGTATTCGTAGAATTACCTGAAGTAGGCGATGAGATTTCAAAGGATCAGCCATTCGGTAGTGTAGAGTCTGTAAAAACAGTTTCTGAACTATATGCACCACTTTCTGGTAAAGTAGTTGCAATTAACGAAGAATTACTGGACAACCCAGAATACGTTAATGAATCTCCATACGGAAATGCATGGATGGTTACTGTTGAGTTAACAAGTGAAGCGGAAGTTGAAGAATTATTAGACGCAGATGCTTACACTGCATTAATTGAACAATAATATGAAACACTAAAGCCTTCTATAGTAAGGTTTTAGTGTTTTTTTGTTATTCTATACATAAAGGTGACTTTGAAAGGAAGCGTGTACGTATGGGAAAATGCCTTGTTGTCGAAGGACGTGCCGATAAGTTGAGATTAATCCCGATTTTAGCAGAGGACGTGACAATTATTTGTACAAATGGCACAATAAGCGAAGTCAATTTGATTGATTTATTGGAAGGTTATGAGCAAGATGAAATTATCACTATGTTTGATGCAGATAAAAACGGTGAAAAGTTACGTAAACTGATGAACCGTGCATATCCTGAAGCACAACAGCTAATCATACCTCACGAATATATTGAAGTAGAAAAAACACCTACTAAAATCTTAAGGGATATTTTACTACGAGCAAAATTTTTAGTAAAAGAAGGATGACAGTATAATGGAACAATGGACGAAACAGCAATGGGAACAAAACGTACAACAATATGATCAGACAGCATTTTTCCTATATACGCCTATGTGCGGCACATGTGAAGTATCGGAAAAAATGTTGGAAGTAATTGAGAAATTACTACCAGATCTCCCGCTTGGTATGGCAAATATCAATTATTTAGGGGATTTACCTTATGAACTGAAAATTGAAAGTGTACCTTGTTTAATCGTTTCAGACAACGGAGAACTAACGAATAAAATTTATGCATTTAAATCCGTACCGTTTTTGTATGAAATATTAAAAAAGTAATTGACGTAGTCACTTTGTCGTGATAAAGTAAAATTCATAATAATAAAACTTAATAACGTTGCTCTTATAAAGAGAGGTGGAGGGAAGTGCCCTATGAAGCCCGGCAACCAGCGATTACGCAAAGGTGCCAATTCACACAAAGTGTAAACTTTGAAAGATGAGAGAACGGTTTACCGTATAAATGTATGTGAAACCTTTCTACTTGTCTTGGTAGAAAGGTTTTTTTCATTCAGCGGATGTTTTGGATGAAAAAAAGAACATGATTTTGAAATAGCAGGAAGGTTATTTCAATTTAGAAGGAGTACAACCGATGATTGATATACAAAATATTACAAAAGTGTATAACACGAAAAATGGTAAGCTTACGGCAGTTGATAATGTAAGCCTATCGATCAACAAAGGAGAAATATACGGTATTATCGGCTACAGTGGTGCCGGTAAAAGTACAATGATTCGCCTATTGAACGGTTTGGAAAAGCCAACGACAGGTTCTGTCATTGTAGGTGGTCAGGATATTGCAAAAGCTTCCGGGGCTAAATTACGAGAAGCACGTCAAAAAATAAGTATGATTTTCCAGCACTTCAATTTACTTTGGTCACGTACCGTTGAAGAAAACATCGCATTTCCACTTGAAATAGCAGGTGTTTCAAAAGCTGATCGTGAAAAACGAGTAGAAGAGTTAATTGAACTTGTTGGTTTAAAAGGAAGAGGGAAAGCGTATCCTTCTCAACTTTCAGGCGGTCAAAAGCAGCGTGTTGGCATTGCCCGTGCGTTGGCAAACAATCCGGAAGTGCTTTTATGTGATGAAGCGACTTCAGCACTTGATCCTGAAACAACGGATTCAATTTTGGAATTGTTGCTTGATATTAATAAAAACATCGGACTTACAATTGTACTCATTACACATGAAATGCATGTTATCCGTAAAATCTGTAACAGAGTAGCTGTTATGGAAGCCGGAAAAGTAGTGGAACAGGGAGATGTATTACAAGTGTTCCAACATCCGCAAGCACCGATTACGAAAAACTTCGTGTCGCAAGCTTCTGGTGAAACACAGGAAACGCAAGCATCACTGGAACAGATTTTAGCCAATTATCCAGAAGGCAAAATCGCTAAATTAACATTTGCAGCGGCAACGACAGAACAGCCTGTCATCTCACAAATGATTAAGCAATTTGACGTAGTTGTTAATATAGTGCATGGCAAAATCTCAAATACAACGGGCGGTTCGTTTGGTACATTGTTTATTCATATCGATGGCGAGCCAAAAGCAGTCGCGGAAGCATTAAGCTTTTTAGCGAAGCAAGAAATTCAGGCGGAGGTGATTGAGCATGTTTAATCAATTATTTCCGAACGTAGATTGGGGTAAAATGCTCGAAGCAACATATGAAACAATTTATATGACGGCTGTTGCGACAGTCATCACATTTATACTGGGACTTCTAATTGGTATTGTCTTATTCTTAACGAGCGACAATCAATTATGGGCAAATAAAATTGTACACTTTTTGACAGGGTCATTCGTGAATATTTTCCGCTCGATTCCATTTATCGTCTTGATCATTTTATTAATTCCATTTACGAAGTTTTTACTTGGAACCATCCGTGGTGCCAATGCAGCATTACCTGCGCTTATTATCGGTGCAGCACCGTTTTATGCGCGCATGGTGTTAATTGCATTAAGAGAGATTGATAAAGGTGTTATAGAAGCGGCTCGCTCAATGGGAGCGAAAACTTCTACGATTATTTGGAAAGTGCTGATTCCGGAAAGCTTACCGGCATTAATTTCAGGTATTACAGTTACAGCTGTCGCTTTAGTAGGGTATACAGCAATGGCCGGCATCATTGGTGCGGGTGGTTTAGGAAACCTGGCATTCCTTGATGGTTTCCAGCGTAACCGAACAGATGTGACTTTAATGGCAACCGTATTGATTTTAGTTGTCGTATTCATCATCCAATATATTGGGGATTTCATCACAGCAAGAGTGGACAAACGATAGTTAGTGGCTCGTAAGGCCGTAATTATAAATATTGGTGCATCGAAACAATATGGACGCAAACTTTTATAAAAGTGCGCGTCTATCCGAAAAATAATCAGAATATAGAAAAAGTTTCGATGGGCCGAAAACAAACTAATAAAAAAGGGTAGGTAAAACAAATGAAAAAGTTATTATCAAGCGTTATTTTAGGAGCTTCAGTACTTGCATTAGCAGCATGTGGAGGAGAAGATGAAAAATTAGTAGTTGGTGCATCGAATACACCACACGCAGTTATCCTTGAAAAAGTTAAACCGATATTAGAGGAACAAGGTATTGAGCTTGAAATCGAAACTTATACAGATTATGTACTTCCAAACCAAGATTTAGATAACGGTGATCTAGATGCGAACTACTTCCAGCACATTCCATACTTCGAAGCACAAAAAGCAGATTTCGATTATGACTTTGCAAATGCTGGCGGTATTCACATCGAGCCAATCGGTATTTACTCAAAAAAATATTCATCTTTAGAAGAACTTCCTGAAGGTGCAACGATTTTACTTTCTAACTCAGTGGCAGACCATGGACGTATGCTTTCATTACTTGAAGCACAAGGTTTAATTACGCTAGCAGAAGGTATTGATAAAACAAAAGCAGAAATAAAAGACATCGTAG
Organism: Solibacillus sp. FSL W7-1472; assembly: GCF_037969775.1. NCBI lineage: Bacteria > Bacillati > Bacillota > Bacilli > Caryophanales > Caryophanaceae > Solibacillus > Solibacillus sp. FSL W7-1472. Next base: position 2,954,868 of record NZ_CP150208.1, on the reverse strand, counting down.
ATAATCCGAAAAACTTCGAATTCGATGCAAACACTGCAGCTGAATTATTAGTGCAAATGTACGAAAATGAAGAAGGCGATGCGGTATTGATCAACTCAAACTTCGCAATCGATAACGGCATTAACCCATTGGAAGATTCAATCGCAATCGAGTCTAGTGAATCTCCTTATGTAAATATCATTGCAGTAAAATCTGGCGATGAAGATTCAAAAGAAATTAAAGCATTAGTAGATGCATTACGCTCGAAAGAAGTTCAAGACTTTATCGTCGAAGAGTGGGGCGGCTCTGTAGTACCAGTTTCAGGCGAATAAAAATAATTCAAAAACCATTTTCTCCATTGGGGAGAAAATGGTTTTTTCGTTTCATAAAATTATCTTTCCTAAAATGGGATTTCTCCATATCTAATGAAGCTTCTACTTCTATCCAAGTCTTTTATTGGAATCGTGTTAATCGTGAATAAAAATTTGATATAAAGTCGACAAATACTTGTTCGGATGGGGCAAGATCTCTTGATGTTGGTGCAATAATGCCGACTGTACGTCTTATATTAGGTATGGTGATCGGCACTTTGACGGTCATGCGCGGTGTTGAATCATAGAGTGAACTTTCCGGTAAAAGTGTCACACCTATTCCTGCAGCCACAAGCCCTTTTAATGCATCCATATCTTCTCCCTCGGTAGTGATATTCGGCATAAAGCCTACAGAGCGGCATGCATCAACGGCAACTTTGTTTAAAATATAACCTTCAGGAAAGAGTACAAATTGATCATGACGCAAATCAACAAGGTTAATCGATTCTTTTTTCGCTAGTGGGTGTGTTGCGGGCAACAAAGCATGGATGTTTTCGCTGAACAGCACTGTTGTATTGATTGCTTCGTCTTTTGGTGGTAATGGTCCAAGCAAAGCTAAATTCAGCTCGCGATTTTTGACTGCATCAATCAAATATTTATAGGACCCTTGGCGTAGATGAAAAGAAATTTCCGGGTATTCTTTTTTAAATGCAGAAATGACAGTCGGCAATACATAGCTTGCCAAACTTGTAGGGAAACCTATTTTAATCGTACCTTTTGCCGGGTCTAAATATTCTTCTACCTGCTTTGCAGCAAAATCAATTCCCTTGAGTGCGGTAATACAATGTTCCAAAAAAATCTTCCCAACTGGCGTCAACTTTACGTTACGCCCGATTCGTTCAAAAAGCGGTGTTCCAAGTTCTTCTTCCAAGTTGGCAATTTGTCGGCTGATTGCAGACTGGGCAACGTGTAAATGCTCCGCAGCTTCAGAAATATGCTCGCGTTCTGCCACCTCTACAAAGTAACGTAACTGTCTTAATTCCACTATTTCCACCCCATTCATCTAAAAAGTAGATTGTTTATATCCAAACTATATATTGTTTATATTATTTCGAAAACTTTAAAATGTAAATACGGTATTGAAAGAATGAGGGGGAATGGATATGAGTTTTCATCAGTTACCAGAAGCGCAAGGGTTATATAATCCTGAATTTGAACATGACGCATGCGGAATTGGCATGTATGCAAATATAAAAGGAATACCTTCACATCAGATTGTAAAAAAAGGGCTAGAAATGTTATGTCGTTTAGAACACCGTGCTGGACGTGGCGGAGATGGCAAGACAGGTGATGGAGCAGGGCTGTTAGTTCAAATCCCACATGCTTTCTTTCAACAAAACTGCGCGGAACTTAATTTACCTGAAATGGGTGAATATGGTGTAGGACAAATTTTTTTCACGGAAAATGAAAACGAACGCCAAAAAATTGAAGAAAAGATGAATGAATTAATTGGACAGGAAAATCAGCAACTGATCGGCTGGCGAACTGCTCCGACAAATAAAGAAAATTTAAGTGATATTGCTAAATCGACTGCCCCTGTTGTTCGCCAAGTATTTATTCGTTCAAACGAAAACGACAATAAGGCTTTCGAACGAAAACTGTATGTCATTAGCAAACAGCTCGAACATTGGGCGACAGAGCATCAGTACGAATTGTATATTCCAAGTCTTTCAAGTCAGACGATTGTATTTAAAGGATTGCTTTCACCAGAAGAAGTAAGTGAATTTTATGTGGATCTGCAGGACAAAAGCTTCGTATCCGCATTGGCACTCGTGCATTCACGTTACTCGACGAATACATTTCCATCTTGGAAACGGGCCCATCCGAATCGCTATATTATCCATAATGGGGAGATTAACACATTGCGTGGCAATATTAACTGGATGCGTGCACGTGAGCAACAGTTCGTATCTGAAGCGTTTGGAGAGGACCTTGAAAAACTTTTACCGATAATCGATACAACGGGATCTGATTCTTCAATGCTTGATAACGCATTTGAATTTTTTGTATTGGCTGGACGTTCACCGGCTGAGACAGCGATGATGATGATTCCGGAACCGTGGACAGAAAATCCGCGCATTGATGAAGACCGTAAAGCGTTTTATCAATATCATGCAAGTTTGATGGAACCGTGGGATGGACCGACTGCTATTTGCTTCACGGACGGCAAACAGATTGGGGCCATTTTAGACCGTAACGGCTTGCGTCCAGGAAGACTTTATGTGACGAAAGACGATCATGTTATTTTCTCTTCCGAAACAGGGGTTGTCGATTATGCTGAAGAAGACATTCTTTATAAAGACCGATTAAGTCCAAGTCGTATGCTGTTGATTGATTTAGAGCAGGGGAAAATTATTTCGGATGCGGAGCTGAAATCCGAAGTTGCAGCAGAAAAACCTTATGCAGCATGGCTGGAAGAAAATATGATCAAACTTGAATCGAAGAGTGAGCAGTTACCTGAAATAAATGAGCTGACATTACGCCAGAAAATTCACGGTTATACATTTGAGGATGTACAAAAATATATTGTACCTCTTGCAAATGAAGGAAAAGATCCGCTTGGCTCGATGGGGAATGATACCCCATTAGCTGTTCTTTCAGATAGACCACAATCATTATTTAATTACTTTAAGCAGCTGTTTGCACAAGTGACAAACCCGCCGATTGATTCTATTCGCGAACATGTCGTGACATCGACAATGACGTTGCTTGGAGCGGAAGGTGATTTATTACAGCCGAATGCGCAAAATGCACGTCGCCTCCTGCTGAAAACGCCGGTGTTAACGACTGCAGAATATGAGCAGATTGTAAATAATAACGAAGAACATTTTGAAGTAGCGGAAATCTCATTAAAATTTACCGAAAATTTAGAAAGTGAACTTAACCGAATCAAAACGGAAGCGGAAGCTGCTATTTTTGGAGGTAAGACAATTATTGTACTGTCTGACTATATGGATGATGCTAAGCAGTTAACAATGCCCGTTCTTCTAGCAGCGAGTACAATCCATCAATATTTAGTGCGAATCGGTCTACGTACGAAGGCGAGCATTATTGTGAACAGTGCGGAAGTTCGGGAAGTTCATCATTTTGTTGCATTGATCGGCTTCGGTGTTGACGCCATTCACCCGTACTTAGCATATGCAACAATTCATGAGGCAATTGAAAATGGTCATTTATCTGTACCGTTTGAAAAAGCGATTCAAAAATTCCGAAAAGGTGCAGCGGATGGTGTCGTTAAAGTGATGTCGAAGATGGGAATTTCAACAGTTCAATCTTATCGCGGTGCCCAAGTGTTCGAGGCAGTCGGGATTTCAAAAGAAGTGATCGACGAGTATTTCACAGGTACGGCTTCACAAATTGACGGCATTGACTTACAGACAATCGGAGAAGAAGCAAAACGCCGCCATGAGGAAGCGATGCAATCGATGTCAGCCCAACTGCAATCAGGTTCGGATTTCCAATGGCGTGCGGACGGAGAGCATCATGCGTTTAATCCGAAAACTATCCATACACTCCAATGGGCGACTCGTAAAAATGATTTTGGATTGTACCGGATGTATGCAGAAATGGCTAATGAAGAACGAATTGGATTTTTACGTAATCTATTCGACTTTAAAAAGAATGAACGCCGAATCCCTATGGAAGAAATTGAATCAGTGGATTCCATCGTAAAACGATTTAAATCAGGGGCCATGTCATTTGGTTCGTTATCGAAAGAAGCGCATGAAACATTGGCGGTAGCGATGAACCGTCTAGGTGCACGTTCGAATTCAGGTGAAGGTGGGGAAGATCCGGCCCGCTTTACAATCGAACCAAATGGTGATAACAAGCGCAGTGCAATAAAACAAATTGCATCAGGACGATTTGGTGTGAAATCGCATTATTTAGTGAATGCCGATGAGCTGCAAATTAAAATGGCGCAAGGGGCGAAACCAGGGGAAGGCGGGCAACTGCCTGGCAATAAAGTTTATCCTTGGGTAGCAGATGTGCGCGGTTCCACTCCTGGGGTTGGTTTAATATCACCACCGCCGCATCACGACATATACTCAATCGAGGATATGGCTCAGTTAATTCATGATTTAAAAAATGCAAACCGTCATGCAAGAATTTCTGTGAAACTCGTAGCAAAAGCGGGTGTTGGTACAATTGCTGCAGGTGTTGCAAAAGGTGCAGCGGACGTCATCGTCATTTCTGGCTATGACGGAGGTACAGGGGCATCGCCGAAAACTTCGATTAAGCATACGGGCTTACCGTGGGAGCTTGGTTTAGCGGAAGCGCATCAAACATTGATGCTCAATGGACTTCGAGACCGAGTGACATTGGAAACGGATGGCAAGCTCATGACGGGAAAAGATGTCGTGATGGCAGCACTTTTAGGGGCAGAGGAATTCGGTTTTGCGACTGCACCGTTAATCGTATTAGGCTGTGTCATGATGCGTGCCTGTCATCTGGATACTTGTCCGGTAGGTGTAGCAACGCAAAACCCGGAACTCCGTGCGAAATTTATGGGATCAGCTGATCATGTCGTCAATTATATGCGTTTTGTCGCTGAAGAAATGCGCGAATATATGAGTATTCTAGGATTCCGTACTGTGGAAGAGATGGTAGGTCGTACAGATGTTTTGCAAATTTCAGATCGCACAGCAAAACATTGGAAAGCAAGTCAGCTCGATTTAACGGCACTGCTTCATCAAATCCAAGGAACACGCACTAAACAGCATCAGCAAAATCATAATATTGAGGGAAGTTTTGATTTACAAGAGTTATTACCGCAAGTTTCAAAGGCAATCGAAGGAAACGAGCGAATCGAGTTAAATTATTCGATTAAAAATACAGATCGAGTAATGGGAACGATTGTCGGCAGTGAAATTTCCCGGAAATACGGTGAAGCAGGTCTGCCGGATAACACAATTAACTTAACGTTTACAGGCCATGCTGGTCAAAGTTTTGGCGCCTTTATCCCAAGAGGAATGTCGATGCGTGTAGTTGGGGATGTCAATGATTACTTTGGTAAAGGATTGTCAGGAGGAAAAGTGACAGCGATTGCACCGATTAAAGGCGAACAGGAGAAAAACGTTATCGCCGGAAATGTTTGTTTATATGGAGCAACGAGCGGTAAGGCATTTATTAATGGGCGTGCTGGCCATCGATTCGGTGTTCGTAATTCAGGTGCTGAAATCGTTGTTGAAGGAATTGGGGATCACGGATGTGAGTATATGACAGGCGGTAAAATCGTTATATTAGGGGATGTCGGTCAAAACTTTGGTGCCGGAATGTCCGGTGGTATCGGCTATATTCTGCCGAGTGATGGGGAAAAGTTCAAAGCGCAGTGCAATACGGAAATGATTCACTTTGAAAAACTGACAGACCCAGCGGAAATTGAATCTGTCCGCCAATTAATTATTCAGCATTTGGAAGAAACGGATAGTTCCTACGCATTGGACGTTTTAGCAAAGTGGGAGCAGTTTGTTCCAAAATTCGTTAAAGTTGTGCCAACAGATTATAAAATTATGGTTGATAAAATAAACCACTACACTGCAACTGGTTCTACAAAAGACGATGCAGCAATGCAGGCATTTACGGAAGTGACGACTAGTCAGAAAAAGCTTGTGAGCACAAAATAAGAGGGGGTTTCTAGTATGGGAAAAGCAACGGGTTTTATGGAATTTAAACGAGAGAAAGTTCAGGAGCAACGACCACTAGAGCGACTTTCAAATTGGGGCGAATATGCAAGCAGGCTATCTGATGAAAAATTACAGACACAAGGTGCACGCTGTATGGATTGTGGAACGCCATTTTGTCATATGGGGATTGAAATTCGCGGTACTGCAGCAGGGTGTCCGATTCAAAATGTCATCCCTGAATGGAATGACTTAGTCTATAAAGGGAAATGGCAAGAAGCGTTGGAACGTTTGCATATGACGAATAATTTCCCTGAATTTACTGGCCGTGTTTGCCCTGCTCCATGTGAAGGGTCGTGTACACTTGCCATTACGGATCCGGCTGTCGCGATTAAATCGATTGAACGTACGATCATTGATAAAGGATTTGAAAATGGCTGGATCAAACCACGTATCCCTGCATCGCGTACGGGCTTTAAAGTGGCGATTGTTGGCTCGGGTCCTGCAGGTTTAGCAGCAGCAGACCAACTGAACCAACTAGGTCATTCAGTAACGGTGTTCGAACGTTCCGACCGATTTGGCGGATTATTAATGTACGGAATCCCGAATATGAAGCTTGAAAAAGATGTGATTGAAAGACGTGTCCATTTATTATCATTAGAAGGAATCGATTTTGTGCCCAACACAGAAATCGGAAAAGATATAACGAAGGAGCAATTACAAGCTGATTTTGATGCTGTTATTTTATGTACGGGAGCACAAAAACAAAGAGTACTTCATTTAGAAGGAAGCGATGCTGGCAACATTCATTTAGCAATGGATTATTTAACGGATGTTACGAAAAGCCTGCTGGATTCCGACTTTGCGGATAATCAGGCGTTAAATGTGGAAGGGAAGGATGTCATCGTAATTGGTGGCGGAGATACAGGTGCTGACTGTGTAGCAACAGCACTTCGCCAAAAATGCCGATCTGTATACCAATTTGGGAAGCATCCGCAACAAGCCACAACACGTACAGATGAAACAATGTGGCCAAAAGATCCGAACATTTATACAATGGATTATGCTTATGCCGAAGCTGATGCGAAATTTGGCCGTGATCCGCGAGAATATTGTATTCAAACTACGAAAATAGAGAAAGATAGTAAGGGGAATGTAAAAGCGCTTCATACTATTCAAATGGAAAAAATTCTGGGCGAAGATGGCTTTCATTACTTTAAAGAATTGCCTGGAACTGAAAAAGTATGGCCGGCGCAGCATGTATTTGTCGCAATCGGCTTTGAAGGTGCCGAAAAAGAAACACCTGGACATTTCGGAGTAGAACTAACGAATAACCGCATCCGTGCATCGGTTAAAGACTATGAAACAAATATTTCAGGCGTATTTGCTGCCGGTGATGCACGCCGTGGCCAAAGTCTTGTCGTTTGGGCGATTAAAGAAGGACGCGGAGTTGCTGCTAGTGTTCATTATTATTTAAATGAAATGATAGTAAAAAATTAATAGGATGATATAAAACACCATTTTGAAAGCAGAATGGTGTTTTATATATTTTTTTGGAGAAAAGAAGAATCAACCATTTCAATAAGTGAAATTGATTCTCAATTAATGGATTGCTATTGAAAAAATGGAAAGCTGAATTATTACTATTTAAATAGTAGAAATAAACTGCAGTAAAGCGTTTTACAAGAATGATAGACATTTTTTAATTAAAATCATTCTAAACTATTTGCAACCAACATTCATTTCGGGTAAGATTGGTAATGAACTTAATTTGGCGTACAGAAAGTATGCAAATGAATATTTGGAGGTAATTTAATGTCAACATTAGAAATTAAAGATCTTCACGTTGAAATCGACGGAAAAGAGATTTTAAAAGGTGTAAATCTTACTATCAATACAAACGAAGTACATGCGATCATGGGTCCTAACGGTACTGGTAAATCGACATTAGCTTCTGCAATTATGGGTCACCCAAAATATGAAGTAACATCAGGCGAAATCTACCTTGATGGCGAAAACGTATTAGAAATGGAAGTAGATGAGCGTGCACAAGCTGGTTTATTCCTTGCTATGCAATATCCATCTGAAATTCCTGGTGTAACAAACGCAGACTTCTTACGTTCAGCGATTAACGCTCGTCGTGAAGAAGGACAAGAAATCTCATTAATGAAATTCATCCGTGAATTAGATAAAACAATGGAATTCCTGGAAATGCCTGAAGAAATGTCACAACGTTACTTAAATGAAGGTTTCTCTGGTGGTGAGAAAAAGCGTAACGAAATTCTACAAATGATGATGATCAAACCAACTTTCGGTATTTTAGATGAAATCGACTCTGGTTTAGATATCGATGCATTAAAAGTAGTTTCTAAAGGTATTAACGAAATGCGCGGCGAAGGCTTTGGCTGCTTAATGATCACTCACTACCAACGTTTATTAAACTACATCACACCTGACCATGTTCACGTAATGATGCAAGGTAAAGTTGTAAAATCAGGTGGTGCTGAATTAGCACAACGCCTTGAAGCAGAAGGTTATGAGTGGATTAAAGCTGAACTAGGTATTGAAGATACAGAAGAAGTAACAGAAGCATAATAAAGGAGGACGACGAAGATGACGGTTGAAACAAAATTAGCGTTATCAGCAGAAGAAGTACGCTCGTTCTCGCAAAAACATGCTGAACCAGCATCATTTGCTGATTTCCGTGTGAGCGCAATGGAAAAAGCTGCTGCGCTTGACTTACCAAAACCAGACAGAACGAACATTAACAAGTGGAACTTCATTGATTTCGCAAACCATACAGTAGAAAGTGCTCCATTCAATTCTTTGGAAGAGCTACCTGTAGAGGTGAAATCAGTAGTAGATACTGAAACACAAGAAAACCTGTATATCCAACGCAACAACACACCAGCGTTTATTAAAATTTCAGATGAACTGAAAAACAAAGGTGTAATTTTCACAGATATCCAAACAGCAATCCGCGATCATAAAGATTTAGTGGAAAAATACTTTATGACAACTGCTGTAAAAGTGGATGAGCATAAATTAACGGCTTACCATGCAGCACTAGTAAATGGTGGTATTTTCGTATACGTTCCACGCAACGTTGTAATTGAAGCACCTCTTCAAGTTGTATTTTTAAATGACAATGCAGAAGCTTCATTATTTAACCACGTGTTAGTAGTAGCTGAAGAATCTTCGGCTGTAACTTATGTTGAAACTTATATTTCTACATTTGACGAAGCACATGGTCAAGTAAACGTTGTTACAGAAGTAATCGCAAAAGATAATGCACAAGTAACATTCGGTGCAGTAGACAACTTGGCTCATGGCTATACTGCTTATGTAAACCGCCGTGGACATGTACAGCGCGACGCAAAAATTGACTGGGCATTAGGTTTAATGACAAACTCAGATACAATTTATGAAAATACAACGAACTTAATTGGCGATAACTCTACTTCAGATTTCAAAATGGTAACTGTAGGTAGCGGAGATCAAAAACTTAACTTCACAACATTAATCCGTCAATGGGGTAAAAATTCCGACGGTCAAATTTTAAAACACGGTGTAATGAAAGATTCAGCACAGTCAATCTTTAATGGAATCGGTCATATTATGCATGGTGGTACAAAAGCAAATGCAGAACAAGAGTCTCGCGTACTTATGCTTTCTGAAGGCGCACGCGGTGACGCAAACCCAATTCTTTTAATTGATGAAGACGATGTAACAGCAGGACACGCTGCATCTGTTGGACGCGTTGACCCAACTCAACTTTACTACTTAATGAGTCGTGGTATTTCTAAAGCAGAAGCAGAGCGCCTTGTAATTCACGGATTCCTTGCGCCAGTTGTTGCTAAATTGCCAATCGAAGGCGTTAAAAAGCAGCTGACGGAGGTTATCGAAAGGAAAGTTCGATAATGATACCTAATGATATTAAAAGTTATTTTCCAATTTTAAATCAGGAAGTCAATGGACATCCTTTAGTTTATTTGGATAGTGCGGCTACATCTCAAAAGCCGATTCAAGTAATTGAAGCAATCACAAATTACTATAATTTAGATAACTCAAATGTTCACCGAGGTGTGCATACACTTGGAAATCGTGCAACGGATTCTTATGAAGGTGCGCGTGAAAAAGTTCGTAAATTCATTAATGCTAGTTCAACACAAGAAGTAATTTTCACTCGTGGTACAACAACAGCACTTAATACGGTTGCTGCAGGCTATGGTCGTCAAAATGTGCAAGAAGGTGATGAGATTGTCATTACGTACATGGAACACCATTCAAACATTATTCCATGGCAACAGCTTGCAAAAGAAAAAGGGGCGGTATTGAAATATATCGACCTGGAGGCAGACGGTACAATTTCATTAGAAAAAGTACGTGAAACAATAACGCCAAAAACGAAAATTGTTTCTATGATGTATGTTTCGAACGTATTAGGTACAATTAACCCGATTAAAGAAGTTGCACAAATTGCTCATGAAAATGGCGCGGTAATTGTTGCGGATTTAGCGCAGGCAGCTCCGCATTTGAAGGTAGATATTCAAGATTTGGATGTTGACTTTGCGGCATTTTCAGGACATAAAATGTGTGGCCCTACTGGTATTGGGGTACTATATGGTAAAAAAGCGCTTCTTGAAGAAATGGAACCAGTAGAGTTTGGCGGAGAAATGATTGATTTCGTAGGTTTATATGAATCAACATGGAAAGAGTTACCGTGGAAATTCGAGGGCGGCACACCAATTATTGCAAGTGCAATAGGCTTAGGTGCTGCAATCGACTTTTTAGAGGAAATCGGTTTAGACAATATTGCAGCGCATGAACATAAGTTGGCAGGCTATGCAATGGATCAATTGGAAACGATTGATGGTCTTCAGATTTTTGGTCCACGTGACCCGATGAAACGTTGCGGAGTCGTGACATTCAATCTTGATGACGTGCATCCTCACGATGTAGCGACAGTATTGGATATGAGTGGCATCGCAGTTCGTGCGGGACATCATTGCGCCCAACCTTTAATGAAATGGCTTCAAGTAACAGCAACAGCTCGAGCAAGCTTCTACATGTACAATGATGAAGAAGATGTTGATCGTTTAGTTGCAGGATTGCGCTCAGCGAAGGAGTATTTTGGCGATGTCTTTTAATAATTTAGATCAACTTTATCGTTCCGTAATAATGGATCATTATAAAAACCCTCGTAACAAAGGGGCTCTTGAAGAAAATAGTGTGACAATCGATATGAATAACCCTACTTGCGGTGACCGTATCCATTTAACATTGAAGCTGAACGATGGTGTCGTGGAAGATGCAAAGTTCGATGGAGAAGGCTGTTCAATCTCCATGTCTTCAGCATCGATGATGACTCAAATCGTTAAAGGCAAAAAATTGGACGAAGCTTTGGAATTGGCGGATATTTTCTCGAAAATGATGCTGGGCGAAGACTTTGACGATGAAAAATATGATCTTGGGGATGTCGAAGCACTGCAAGGTGTTGCAAAATTCCCGGCACGTATTAAATGCGCTACATTAGCTTGGAAAGCAATGGAAAAAGGCGTTAACAACGAAAAGAAATAAATAGTAGTAAGGCTAAAGTGTGTGTCATGCACATTTTAGCACTTCTCATTAGATGAACGGAGGAGACAACATGGCTAAAAAAATGCCTGAAATCGGCGATTACAAGTATGGCTTCCATGATAAGGACGTATCAATTTTCCGTTCTGAACGTGGACTAACAGCAGATATCGTTCGTGAAATCTCAAGTATGAAGGAAGAGCCACAGTGGATGCTTGACTACCGCTTAAAAGCTCTTGAAAAATTCTATGAAATGCCAATGCCACAATGGGGTGGTGACCTTGCATCATTAAACTTCGATGAAATTACGTATTACGTAAAACCATCTGAAGCAACAGAACGTTCTTGGGATGAAGTACCTGAAGAAATCAAAGCGACATTCGATAAATTAGGTATTCCGGAAGCTGAACAAAAATATCTTGCAGGTGTATCTGCTCAGTATGAATCTGAAGTAGTTTACCACAATATGAAGCAAGACCTTACAGATTTAGGGATTGTCTTCAAAGATACTGACTCAGCATTAAAAGAAAACGAAGAAATCTTCAAAAAACACTGGGGTACAGTAATCCCTTATACAGATAACAAATTCGCAGCATTAAACTCTGCAGTTTGGTCTGGTGGTTCATTTATTTATATGCCTAAAGGCGTTAAATTAGACACACCATTACAAGCATACTTCCGTATTAACTCTGAAAACATGGGTCAATTCGAGCGTACGCTAATCATCGTAGACGAAGATGCTTCTGTACACTACGTAGAAGGTTGTACAGCGCCTGTTTACACAACAAACTCTCTACACTCCGCTGTAGTAGAAATCATCGTTAAAAAGAACGCTTACTGCCGTTACACAACGATTCAAAACTGGGCAAACAACGTTTATAACCTTGTTACAAAACGTACAGTTGTTGAAGAAAACGGTACAATGGAATGGATCGACGGTAACATCGGTTCAAAATTAACGATGAAATACCCTGCTTGTATTCTTAAAGGTGAAGGTGCACGTGGTATGACATTATCAATTGCCATTGCAGGTAAAGGCCAACACCAACACGCTGGTGCGAAAATGATTCACTTAGCACCAAACACATCTTCAACAATCGTTTCTAAATCGATTGCTAAGCAAGGTGGTAAAGTAACTTACATGGGTCAAGTAAAATTCGGTAAAAATGCAAAAGGTGCACGTTCGAATATCGAATGTGACACATTAATCATGGATAACGAATCTACTTCTGATACAATTCCATACAACGAAATCTTAAATGATAATGTATCTTTAGAGCACGAAGCGAAAGTTTCAAAAGTATCTGAAGAGCAATTATTCTACTTAATGAGCCGTGGTGTTTCTGAAGAAGAAGCGACAGAAATGATCGTAATGGGCTTCATCGAGCCTTTCACAAAAGAATTACCAATGGAATACGCAGTAGAAATGAACCGTCTAATCAAGTTCGAGATGGAAGGTTCAATCGGATAATAATCTATGAGGCACTTGTCTCCAACCTAAGTTGGAGTCAGGTGCTTTTTTTGTATATAATTGTGTTGAATTCGTGAAGAAATATAAAGGTTTACTAGAAAGATTTCAGAAAGCGTGGAGTATTCATTTACAATAATTGTATTAGATGGAATAATGGATTTAGAGAATGATATAAAGGAGCGACAAAATGGATAACTTATTTTGGCCAATAGCTTTAGGGGTTCCTGGTACTGTAGTGGTAGTTGCGGTAGTACTCACTTTTTGGGCTTTAGGGGAAAAGAAGAACGGTAAGGTTATGAAAAATGAAGAGCATGAAGGTATTATTAAATAATATTAAAATAGCTTCAAACGACTATTAATGCGTTTGAAGCTTTTTTCTATTTTAAATTAGAAATAAAACTTTCAATTTCCTGTTGAGTTTTACGGTCTTTGCTGACGAAACGTCCAAGCTCGATGCCGTTTTCATAAGCTAAAAAGCTAGGAATGCCGATAATTCCTAAATCAATACATAAATCTAAAAACTTATCGCGGTCTACTTTAACAAATGTATACTCCGGGAATTTTTCTACAACTTCCGGCATAAACGGATCAATAAAACGGCAATCCCCGCACCAGTCCGCTGTAAATTCGAAAATTACGGCTGTACTGCTTTTAAATTGCTCAAATTCCTCAGTTGATTGTAAAATATGCATAAACTTGTCCTCCTTTTTTCTATTATTATGATAGGAAATGTAGTGTTTTGCAATGAATGAACATCGAAACGGGTAAGGTATTATACAATGCTAGAGAGGTGAAGAACGATGATTTCAATCGGCTTAACTGGTTGGGGAGATCACCCGGAAGTATATAGTGAAGTTACTGCCGCAAAAGATAAATTGTTTGATTATAGCGGGCATTTCCCTGTCGTAGAATTAGATACATCCTTTTATGCAATACCATCACCGGCAAATGTTGAAAAATGGTGCAAGGATACCCCGGATACTTTTCAATTTGTCGTGAAGGCTTATCAGGGCATGACAGGTCATTTACGCGATGAACTGCCATTTGAGACGAAAAATGATATGTTCAACGCATTTCGGAATTGTGCGGATACATTTAAAAAGCATGGTAAGCTTGCAATGGTTCTTGTTCAATTTCCTCCTTGGTTTGACTGCCAAGGTAAAAATGTTCAATATATCCGATATATAAAGCAACAATTACAAGGGTATTCTATTGCTATTGAATTTCGCAATCAAACTTGGTACAGCCCTCAAATGAGAGAGAAGACAGTGCAATTTTTAAGAGACCATCAATTGATTCATACAGTCTGTGATGAACCGCAAGCAGGAAGCGGCTCGGTCCCTTTTGTTCCAATTGCTACTGATGAGAAAGTGCTCATACGTATCCATGGGCGCAATGTACATGGCTGGCGAAATATAGGCCATGGGGAGAACTGGCGAAAAGTACGTTTTTTATATGATTATAATGAAGAAGAACTGCAAAAACTTGCAGAAGAAATAAAATTTCTGGCTCGCCAATCAAAACATGTCTTCGTATTATTTAATAATAATTCCGGAGGGCATGCCGCAAAAAACGCAAAACGAATGCAGCAAATTCTTGATCTTGAATTTGATGGTTTAGCACCAAAGCAATTAGGTCTTTTTGAAGAATAACGAAGAGTGAGGTGGCAATGCAAAAGTGCGAGAAATAATTCATATATTCCATACGAATGATTTGCATAGTCATTTTACGTACTGGAAGCGCAGTCAGTCGTTTATTCAAATACAACGTCAAATACTGGCCGAAAAAGGCGAAACGAGCTTTCTGGTCGATTTAGGGGATCATTTGGATCGTTCGAATTTATATACAGAGGCAACACTAGGTAAAGGTAATATCAAAATGTTAAACGATGCTGATTATGATGTTGTGACAATTGGAAACAATGAAGGCATAACGCTTTCCTATAATTTGCTCTATCAATTATATGATGACGCACAGTTCGAAGTAGTTGTCGCAAATCTATATTCCCAGTCAGAAGAAAATCCAAGTTGGATGAAGCCATACACAATATTGACTACCCAGTACGGCACGAAAATAGCCGTAATAGCTGCGACAGCCCCGTTTGATCTTTTCTATAAGGAACTTGGGTGGAACGTAACAAACCCTCGTACAGAGCTTGTAAAGCTGGCCTTTGAATTAAAAAAACAGGCGGATATAATCGTTTGTTTATCACATTTAGGGATAACTGAAGATGAATTGCTGGCACAGGAATGTCCGATTATCGATGTGATCTTCGGTTCGCACACACATCATGTGTTTGAAAAAGGTCAAGTGGAAAATAACGTCCTTTTAACAGGAGGCGGGAAATTTGGCCAGTATACTGGTCAGTTAACGGTGGAATTTGACCACGCGTCCCGGAAGGTAGTAGAAAAATCGGATCGCCTATTTGAAAACGCTCTTTTGCCAACAGTTGAAGAAGAAGAACAGTGGTTGTCCAATCTTCAAAAAGAAGCAAAGGCTATTTTGGAAAAACCTATTTTTACATTAACGAAACCCTACAATAAAGAATGGTTCCATCGTTCCCAATTATCGGATTTATTTGCAGAGTGTATGTATGATTATACAGAAGCGGATTGTGTCATGTTCAATGCTGGAATTTTTGTCGAACCACTACGCAAAGGGTTAATTTCTACATATGATATTCATAAAATTTTTCCCCATCCGATAAATATATGTGTTGTGCAAATAACAGGTAATGAATTAAAAGAAATTTTTACTCAATCCGAAAACGAAGATTGGCCACGTCTTGAATTAAAAGGTCTTGGCTTTAGAGGCGTTATTTTCGGGAAAATATTGAATTATGGTATTGAGATGACGAAGCAGCGCGAATTATATATTAACGGGAAACTTATGGAACCGGATCGGATCTACCGTTTAGCAACACTGGATCTCTTTACATTCGGGTATTTTTTCCCTAGCTTTAAATATGCCAAAAAACAATATCTTCTACCGGAATTTATCCGGGATGTTTTTAAAAATTATTGTATGAAAAAGTTTCAGTAATCTTCCAAAACCCCTCTTTCCAATTATATAATGAACGTAATAGTAGAATGGAGAAATAAATATAGATGCGATTAATATCGATAAATGTTTTGAAAGAAGGTATGGCAGTCGGCAGGACTATCTGGAATGAAGCCGGCCATCCACTGCTTCACAAAAACGTCGTTGTAACAAGCCGAATTATTGAAAGGCTGCGAGAGCTGAATATTCATTATTTATACATTGATGATAAACTATCAGCAGGAATTGAAATAGAAGAAACAATCGCTCCGTTAAAAAGAATGGAAGCCGTAAAAAATATGACTAAATCATTCGAAAATGTTAAAAAAGCTAAACGGGATCAGGCATCCTATGTACTGGATCAACAGTCCAAAGTGATTGGCTTAATTGTCGATGATATTATGAATGCCATCGTAAATAGCGAGGAAGTATTAATGGTGCTGACAGATGCGTATTTATATGATAAATATATTTATCAGCATTCATTCCAAGTAGCACTGTATTCAATCGCAATTGCTAAAGAAATGGGCTATTCTTACGAAGATATACGATTAATTGGAATTGGGGCAATTTTACATGATGTGGGGAAGCTGCTTATATCACCTGATATTTTACTAAAGCCGGGCAACTTAACGGATGAAGAATATGAAGAGATGAAGAATCATGCACGCTACGGATTTGATTTATTACGCAACTTACATTCAGTATCATTGCTCGTAGCACATTGCGCTTTCCAACACCATGAACGAATCGATGGAAGCGGTTATCCACGGGGGATTATTAACAATGAAATTCATCCGTTTGCAAAAATCATCGCTGTTGCAGATGTATTTGATGCATTGACATCGAATCGCATTTACCGAAAGAAAATGTTGCCTTCAGAAGCGATTGCAATCATTGACAAAGGTGATGGGAAGCTTTTTGATGCAAAGGTAATGGAGGCATTCAGACGGAGCGTAGTCCACTATGCAAATGGTACAATTGTGTTGCTCACAGATGGCCGACGTGGAATTGTATCGAAGCAAAATCTTGTTGATGTGACACGACCTTGGATCCGTATTTTCCAAGAAAACGGCAAAATGCTGGGCGCTACATATGAACTATGTTTAAGTGATTACCCGACAGTTGATATTAAAAAAGTTGATGTGGATTTTGAGGGAAATATTGAATAAAAAATCTTTCTTCTCATATTTTATGGGAAGGAGGATTTTTTTTGCGTTTTCGTAAAAGAAAGTGGAATTCCTATGGCAGGAAAAAAGGCAAAATGCATAATGTCGTAACGATCGTCATCGTCAGTATTATCGGCATGGTTTGTCTTAGTATATATGTCATGAACGGCAGATTAATGCCAACCTATTTGCAGTACGCGGAAGTTCAAACGCATAAAGTAGCTTCGTATGTCGTGAGTAAAGCAATTAATTCCAGAACATCGAGTGTACTTGATGTAAATGATGTCATCGTTGATTTACCTACACAGTCAGACGATATGATTACGACAAAATTTAATACGGAAATAATTAACCAAGTGCGTGCAGAAACGACAACATTAGTAAAAGAGTATTTAGAACAGGCCGAAAATGGAGATTTATCACATTTGCCAAATTTGGAAAATGTGGAATATGACGTAGGTAAAATGGAAGCAGGAGACGGAATCGTATTTTTCGTACCGTTAGGGCAGGCATTAAACCTTCCGATTATCGGAAATTTAGGACCTAAAATACCGATTCGCTTTCACATTATTGGTAATGTAAATAGTAATGTTGAGTCAACAGTAAGTGAATTTGGCATAAATAATGCAATTGTAGAAGTAAATTTACTGATTGGTGTTAATGTCCAGATTATTGTACCATTTGCCAGTAAGTCTGCATCGGTCGAACAGAAAATCCCAATTGCAATCGGTTTAGTAAGAGGGACAGTGCCGCATATTTACAGTGCAGGTGAAGGAGCACAGCCGTCTATTGAAGTACCAATCCCTTACGAATAGTAACTTAATTATGATAAATTAAAATTATAAGAATACTCTGTTGTTGGAAAGTAGTTAATATGATAATCTGACATCAGAAACATCGTAGCATTTGAGTGAGGGGAGTAAATGACATGACATCTTGTAAACCAACTAATCCGAGGGAAGAGCACTTACGCAAACCAGAGTGGCTAAAAATTAAGCTAAATACCAATGACGAATACAAAGCATTAAAAAAATTAATGCGAGACAATAATTTGCATACGGTATGTGAAGAAGCTCGCTGCCCGAATATTCACGAATGCTGGGGCGAGCGTCGTACAGCAACAATGATGATTTTAGGTTCTGTATGTACGCGGGCATGTCGTTTCTGTGCAGTTAAAACAGGATTGCCTAATGAATTGGATTTGGCGGAACCGGAACGCGTTGCAGATTCCGTTGCGTTAATGAACTTAAAACATGTTGTTATTACAATGGTAGCACGTGATGATCTGAAAGACGGGGGCGCGGAAGTATTGGCGGAAACGGTGCGTGCAATTCGTCGTAAAAGTCCGTTAACTTCTGTTGAAGTACTACCATCCGACTTAAGCGGCCGTGAAGAAAGTTTACGCATTCTGATGGATGCAAAGCCGGATATTTTAAACCATAATATCGAAACAGTACGCAGTTTGACACCACGTGTTCGGGCAAAAGCGACATATGACCGTTCACTGGAATTTTTACGTAGAGCAAAAGAAATGCAGCCAACTATTCCGACAAAATCTTCTTTAATGATTGGCTTAGGAGAAACGTTAGAGGAAATTTATGAAGTAATGGATGACTTGCGTGCAAACAATGTTGATATTATGACAATCGGTCAATATTTACAGCCTACGAAAAAACATTTGCCAGTAAAAAAATATTATTCTCCGATCGAGTTTGGCAAGCTGCGTAAAATCGCTATGGAAAAAGGCTTCAGTCATTGTGAGGCAGGTCCATTAGTACGCAGTAGTTACCATGCGGATGAACAAGTGAATGCAGCAAAACAATCAAGTGTTACATTGTAGAAAATAGACGTTCAACTTATTTTTGGCGAGTATAATAATACTTGCTGAAAGACGGACTATTGCTGATTTCACCATATTTACCTACAAAATTTGTTGTGAATATTGCTTTCATCTTCAATATTCATTAACATGGAAATAGATAGGTGGTGTCTAGTTTGATTATTGCAGATGGGTATGCTTATGAAGTGATCGAAAATGTGCGGGAAGGCTTTCAAGAAGATGCATTTATCGCACGATACTCAGATATATTGACGAAATATGATTATATTGTAGGGGACTGGGGTTACGGTCAGCTACGTTTAAAAGGATTTTTTGATGACAAAAATCAAAAATCCACGTTTGATACAAAAATTAGCACGATTCAAGACTATTTGTATGAATATTGTAATTTTGGATGCGCCTATTTTATAGTTCATAAAACAGGCCGTGCACCAGAGCAAAAGAAGGAACCAATAATCGCACAACAAACTGAGGCAGAAGAGCCAGTAGAAACAGTTGAATAACGAACAAAAGAGGAGGCGTTGTATAGCGCCCCCTCTTTTTTAGCTTAATAGTTCACGCAAGTATTCTCGTAAGTCTTCCGTCTCTTCTTCTGTACGGTTATATACATGCTCTAAATAACCTGGCTCTTCCACATCATCTGCTCCAATGATGGCAAAACGCCCAAACTGAATATCAAGGACGAGCACTTTTCCGAAAAAGCGACTACTTTGTAATATGGCTAAATCATAACGCTGTGTTTTTCCGGCAAAGCTGACGAAGCGCGTTTTTGTATCTTCTACATCATCATATAAGAAAAATCTTTCCATTTTGTTTTGTACCCCTTCCATCTCTAAAGAATATGGTACTATATAAAGGAAAACACTATCAACTTTTATTGATTGAATGGAGGCTTTATCTATGTACTTCGTAGATAGAAATAAAATTACAAACAACTTAGCACACTTGGACGAATTATTGGCGATCTTTGAATCGACAGAAAACTGGTTGGCAGATGATATTCATAAGCTGGCATTACAGCGTATCGCCCATAATGTAATGGAAGCGATGATGGATGTAGGAAACCTGATGATTGACGGTTTTATTATGCGTGACCCTGGAAGTTACGAAGACATTATCGATATTTTCGTTGATGAAAAAGTGATTACAGAAGAGATGGATGCACCATTAAAAACGGTTGTCGGCTTACGCAAAATGATCGTTCGTGAATTTATCGCTGTAGATAGTGAAGAAATTTTAAATGTATTAACAGCAAACTTAAATATACTAAAGCAATTCTCACCAAAAGTTCACGATTACTTAACGAATGAATTAGGACCAGTTTCAGCATTCTTACCAGAGGATCAGGCATAATGTTCCCATATAAAGCGTATTGCTTTGATTTGGATGGGACAATCTATCGTGGGAAAGAAGCGATCGATTCTGCCGTAAAATTTGTTCATTTACTGCAGAACGAAGGATTTGAGCCGTATTATTTAACGAACAATTCATCGAAAACCCGTGAAAGACTGCAGCAAGTTTTACAAGATATTGGCGTGGATGCACCCCTTGATCATATTTATTCAAGTTCACTTGCAACGGCAGCCTATGTTGCAAAAATGAGTAGTAATAAAAAAGTAAATGTAGTCGGTGAATTGGGCATTCGTACTGCTTTAATCGAGCAAGGATTAGAAATTACCGATGAACAAAGCGATGTTCTTGTAATGGGCATTGACCGTCAAATCTCGTATGAGAAACTTGTAAAAGCATGTGACTATGTCCAGAATGGCGCACAGCTTATTGGAACAAATGGCGATATTAAATTTCCGAACGAAACCGGTTTTACTCCCGGGAATGGATCATTTGTTCAATTAGTTGCAAATGTATCCGGAGTTACACCGACCTTTGTTGGGAAACCATCACCGGTAATGCTGCAAATCATTGCTGAAGAGCATCACTTTGAAAAGAGTGAAATGGTCATGGTCGGGGACAACTATGATACCGATATTTTGTGTGGAATAAACTTCGGTTGTGATACAATTCATGTCAATACGGGTGTTACGCCTACTGAGATTGTAAAAAAACAAGCCAATTTACCTACGTATTGTGTAGAAAATCTGTTAGAACTTATTAAATAAACAAAAAGAAATCCGGTGTGGGTCGTTTACCACATCGGATTTTCTTCTATATATTCATAAATGCGCTTCGTCAGCTCTTCTGGAGTATCCGCCTCAACTATATCCCCGTTCACAACAGCATAAAAGTTTTCGGCACATTTTGTGCAGTAGCTTAAGCAGCCATATTCCAATACATCAATATCAGGATCTTGCTCCAGTTGTTCATATGTTTGTTGCGCACCATTTGCTAAATTACTAATGCAAAATTCGACTAATGGATTTAACATGTTGTCACCTCACTATTAGCAATCCTACTTTTTTTTGCTGAAAACGTCAATTTCTCTGATTTAATAACTTTCGGCTGATGTTTGAAAATCCTTGCAATCCTTTATAATGAAATGGCATCATTAACTTATGTGAATTTATTCACAAAATATCATTTAATATATTGTGAAACTTATCACAAACAGTTATAATACTTATGGAAACTTTGTGAACACAATTATGATGCCTAGCAGCTTCGTAATTGATTACTTACAGATATGAGGGAATATGCTATGCAAAAGTTAGTATTATTAGGTGGCGGATACGGAAATATGCGAATTCTACTTCGTCTATTGCCAAGCTTACCAGCGGATGTAGAAATTACATTGGTTGATCGTACACCATTCCATAGTTTGAAAACAGAATTTTATGCACTTGCTGCAGGTACATCAACAGATAAGGAAATCCGAGTTGCGTTTCCGGAACATGAGCGCTTAAAATGCGTATACGGAGAAGTAGTACGTATCGACCGTGAAGATAAAAAAATTTATTTAGGTGACGGCGAGGAGCTTTCCTATGACCAGCTTGTTATTGGTTTAGGTTGTATCGATAAATACCATGGAGTGCCGGGTGCCGATGAATTCACATATAGTATTCAAACAATCGCCAAATCACGTAAAACTTTCGAAAAAGTATGCGGATTGGCTCCAGGTTCGACGGTTGCCATTATTGGTGCAGGTCTTTCAGGAATCGAGCTTGCGAGTGAACTACGTGAAAGCCGTTCTGATTTAAATATTAAATTATTTGACCGTTCTCACCGTATTTTACGTGATTTCCCGGAAAAGCTAAGTGAGTATATCAAGTCCTGGTTTATTAAACATAACGTCGATGTAATCGCAGAATCGAATATTACGCGCGTTGAAGAAGGACGTTTATACAACCATGATGAAGTAATTGAAGCTGACGTAATCGTATGGACAGCTGGTGTACAGCCTGTGAAAATCGTTCGTGAACTGGATGTTGAAAAAGATAAATTCAATCGTCCGATTATTACGGATCATTATCATGTAGTTGGGGATGAAAATGTATTTGTAGTTGGAGATTGTGCTTCTTCACATTTACCTCCAACAGCGCAATTGGCAGAAGAACAAGGCGAACGTATCGTTAAAGTTTTAAAAATGCGCTGGAAAGGCGAGCCGCTTCCAGAAAAGCTTTCAGAAATCAAAATGAAAGGCTTTATGGGCTCCCTTGGGAAAAAGCAAGGCTTCGTTCATCTGGCGGATACAACGGTAACAGGACGCATTGCACGCCTTATGAAGTCGGGTCTGCTTTGGTACTATAAAAAGCAAAACGAAAACTAAAAATTGATCATCCCTGTAAAGGAATTCAATTTGACTTTAAAACAAAAAATTCAATTTCCTCGAGGAGAAAATTGAATTTTTTGTTATGTTAATATTTTTACTCTTCAGTTGGTACAAAGCCTGCCGATTCTAGCGCTGTAAATACAGGCTTAATCTGCACATAGCCTTCACCAACTACTTCATCATTTACTAAAACTAAAGGGTAGAAAAATTCATCTTCTTGAATACGGTTTGCATAATCTTGATCACGTTCATTATCAATTACACCTTCAATATCGATATAGCGGATAGTAAACGGCTGTTCCGGATATTTTCGTGAAATTGCAGCTTGGAGCCATTCATATGTATCTTTGGAAGATGGTGCATTTATACAGCTGGCACAGATGATGTCAGCGCCGAATACTTCTATAACTGGATGAGATTGTGACATAGGAATTCCAACCTTTCGTGATTCAATAATGGATTTTTTTGCTCCTTCACATTATAATGATTTTAATGAAGGGAGTCGAGCAAAATGACAGAAACAGAACAATATGCACAAGTACAAGAAGTTTTAGATAAATTACGTCCGTTTTTATTACGTGACGGCGGAGACTGTGAATTGGTAGATATTGAAGAAGGTATCGTAAAATTGCGTTTATTAGGCGCATGCGGTAGCTGCCCAAGTTCTACAATCACATTAAAAGCAGGTATCGAACGTGCTCTTTTAGAAGAAGTGCCGGGTATCGTCGAAGTAGAACAAGTTTTCTAATTCAAGACTACAGAGCTGCCAAGAAAGTTTTTACTTACTTGGCAGCTCTTTTTTATTGGGCTATTTTACCGCGCTCTTGACGAACTAATTCCCATTGCTCTTTTGCCATATTAACGAGTTTAGCTTCTCCGCCTACACGTTGACTTTCAATTACACGTGAAAAGAAGCGTGTTGCATTTTCATAATCGCCAAGGCGACGGGACAACTCGGCGATCATATACACTATCCGTACACTGGACATTGTTGAGCCAGCATAATCTTCCGTCGAATAGCTTTCCATATAATGATCGCGTGCCAGTTTTAAAAAGCGCTGTTCCTGTATATTATTTTTTAATGATCGATATAACCACGCCAACCGCAATGCCAAGCCTGATGTAATAACAAATTTTTCCTTTTTTATTGTTGCGCAAAACAATGCCAGTTTGTATGTTTGAATGGCCTCAAAAATAGAACGCTCATTACTGAAACTGTGCGGTACCCAATGACTGCAAATTTTTTCATTGATTTGTTCTTTCACACCTGGAGCAAAATATTTACTGAAGTCTTCCGTAAACGAAAACCCACAATGCTGACAAACAAATACATTATAATATAATGCATTCACGTAATTGTCTGTATAGACTGGTTGAAAGTCGGATGCTGTTTGCTCTATTTTTATGGACTTGGTACGAACTTTTAGTGTAGAAAAATTTTTCTTGCAATGAATACAGTTCACTGTCTTTTCGTAAAATGGGGAAATTTCCATAAAGGTTCATACCTTTCATTTAATTATGTTCCTTTATTATAGCAAGGAAAATTAAAAAAATGTGATTAATATACCGAATTGATGTGAAATTTTTAGGTATTTTATCCTTATAAGTTTTTACTCAATGCAGGAATATAATCAGGTAGAGCAGTTTTGTTGTCAGATAGGTTTTACAATTGATATGATAAATAAAAGAAAGTAGGTGACTGGAATGGCAAGTGAAAAACAAGTAATCATTTTAACAGAAGCGGCCTCATTTCAAGTCAAAGAAATGATGGTTCAAAACGAAGAAGAAAATGCGAGCCTGCGTGTAGCCGTAAAAGGCGGAGGCTGTAGTGGTCTTTCATACGGAATGGCATTCGAGCAAACAATTAATGATGACGACTTCGTAGACAGCCAACACGGCATTCAAATTATCGTATCAAAAGAAGATGCGGGTATTTTACAAGACACGAAAATCGATTTTAAACAATCATTAATGGGTGGCGGTTTCACAATCGACAACCCGAACGCACTTGCTTCATGCGGCTGCGGCACAAGCTTTAAAGCAGCAGCACGTCCGGCAGTAGAGCAACCATGTGAATAATGGATTGTGAATAACAAGTCTCCTTGATTTGTGATGTTATTAAACATGACAAATCAAGGAGGCTTTTTTTGTGCTTAAAAAAGAAAATAAACATCTGAAAGAGTATATTATGTAAAAATATGTTGGATTAAGTAAAAATTTAGGTTAAAATAACATTCGGGAATTAAAAATAG
Organism: Solibacillus sp. FSL W7-1472; assembly: GCF_037969775.1. NCBI lineage: Bacteria > Bacillati > Bacillota > Bacilli > Caryophanales > Caryophanaceae > Solibacillus > Solibacillus sp. FSL W7-1472. The sequence goes on along the minus strand of NZ_CP150208.1, from coordinate 2,929,825 downwards.
TACTTTTTTCCATGTTTTTTAGTTGTAGAGAAGTAATTAATACTCTTCTTTGGGGGGATTTTAATAGTCAATTAATGCTATAAATAGGGGAATTTAATTAGTTGCAAAACAAAATGAAATGATAGTTCTATAAATACAAGGGGTGTATATTAATTGAAAAAACAAGCTAAATCTAAACCTGAATTTCACTCATCTATTAAATCAAAATTAATTGGAATTTCTATTTTACTATTGATAGTTCCAATGATAGTAATAGGAATGACAAGTTACCAGAAAAGCTCTACCAGTTTAGAGCAAATAGGTAAAACAAACTTGCAAAACAGTGTTGAATTTACACTTGCAACAATCGAAGCATACAATTCGGAAGTTTCAAAAGGAACAATTTCCCTTGAAAGTGCTCAAGAGAAAGTAAAGGGGATTATTCTAGGTGAGAAGAATGGGGATGGGACCCGAAATATTAATGCTTCTATAGATCTAGGTGAAAATGGCTATATGATTGTATATAGTCAAGAAGGAACTCGAATTGCACATCCATCTAAAGAGGGTGCTAGTGCATGGGATGATGAGGATGAAAACGGTATAAAATTTGCTCAAGAGATGATTAAAATAGCCAATAACGGCGGTGGTTTTACTTTTTATAATTCAGCATTACCAAATAATAAAGAGCAAATTGAAGAGAAGGTTTCCTATTCGAAAGTTGATCCAAACTGGGATTGGGTAGTGACCGCCAGTACCTATATGACGGATTTTAATCAGCCTGCTACTGAGTTGTTTAATATTATTCTTATTGTTAGTGGTATTTCAATCATTTTAGGAGTTATCATCATTTGGTTCTCTGCAAATCTAATTACTAAACCAATTATAAAAGTAACTGAACAGATGGCTTATCTTGCAAATGGTGATTTAACGAAAGAATTATTGCTCATTAAATCAAAAGATGAAATAAGTAGATTGGCAGATGCTATGAATTTATTACATAACAATCTTAGAAATTCAATGAAAAAAGTTTCCGAAACTTCAGAGACATTAACTAGTCATAGTGAAGAACTATCTCAATCTGCCGATGAAGTGAAAATGGGATCAGAACAAGTGGCATCTACTGTTCAAGAATTAGCTGCTGGTTCTGAAACACAGGCTAATAATGCAAGTGATTTAGCTTCGGTAATGAATACTTTTGTAGAAACAGTCCAAGAGGCAAATGAAAGTGGGTTACGAATAGAAGGAAATTCAAAAGCCGTTCTAAGTATGACCAATGACGGAGCAGAGTTAATGAAACAATCGATTCAACAGATGGAAAAAATTCATTCCATTGTAAATGAATCCGTCGAAAAGGTTGCAGGGTTGGATAAGCAATCACAGGAAATATCTAATCTAGTTACCGTCATTAAGGATGTAGCGGATCAGACAAATCTTCTTGCTTTAAATGCTGCTATTGAAGCTGCAAGGGCTGGCGAACATGGAAAAGGATTTGCAGTAGTTGCTGATGAGGTAAGAAAACTGGCTGAACAAGTATCCAATTCTGTAACAGATATCACAGGAATTGTAGACAATATACAAAAAGAAACTTTTATTGTGTCTGACTCACTAAAAGTTGGGTATAAAGAAGTCGAACTCGGGAAAACACAAATTGAGTCAACGGGAGAAACTTTCGAAGGAATTAGTGTTGCTGTAACTGAAATGGTAAATAGTATTACAACTATCGGTAAAAATTTATCAGAAATCTCAGCAAGTACACAGGAGATGAACAGTTCTGTTGTAGAAATTGCATCAGTATCTGAAGAATCTGCAGCGGGCATTGAACAAACTTCCGCTTCTGTTCAACAAACAAGCAGTATAATGGAAGAGGTAGCAGGAAGTTCGAAACATCTTGCCAATTTAGCAGAAGAACTTAATACATTAGTAAGAGAATTTAAACTTTAAATTTATTTAGCATAAAAAAACACAAAGCGACCAACAACGATTTATTCTCGTTGTTGGTCGCTTTTTTGTGGTCTCTCTGGTAGTTATATGTAGTAAATAAAAAACTGCTTTTATATTACGGAACTAACCGATCAACCTATTTATGAATCTGAACCAATATCATCTATCAGCATTTTTCTTAACTCTCGTTTTCGCTTAATATGCCAAAGTAATCCTTTGGTTAACTGCATTTTAACTTCAATATTATCAGTATTAGTGATCAATATTCGTAATTTCTTAGTGCGTACCTTATGGAGCCGTATTTCCTCTAAACATTTCCTTCTCGCCAGCTCATCCAAGTAAGCACCTCATTTAGTTTGCTTAACTCTAACATAACAGGAATACGTTTGCATTATTAAAATTTATTTATATAGTATCATCCGAATTAGGGTGTCCCTTTAGTATTTAAAATGAAATTTTTTCACTATCGTATGAAATTTAATTATTTTAACTATTAAAACTTATATTTCCTATAAAATAACTATGTTTTAATATGTCGTTTTGTATTATTATAAGGTTTGAATTATTATAGAGTTATCACCATACTGCTAGGGGGCTTTTTTTAATGAGTGTTTTAGAATTACTGGATAAGCTAGATCAAATCGAAATTTTATATGAGCCAATCTATAGTGCAGATGGACATCGCATCGTGGCTTATGAAGCGATAGGCCAAGTGGAAAGTGAAAATGAAAAAGAAATGATTAATATCGAGCAGTTTACATATGAAAAGGACGTACCAGCAGATATTAGAGCAGAAATTGAGCAAATCTTTGTCCGCAGATCATTACAAAATGTTGCTCATTTAATTGATGATGTCGGTTTATATATCCCATGCAATCCCGAACTGCTTTTGCTGGATTTTGGAGAAAGTTATTTTTCGATGCTGAAAGAAACAGTTGCTGAATCGAATCTTCCGAATATTACGTTAGTCATGACGGAACATCTTTTTGAGGGGGAGTTGAACCAGCTTCAGCATTTAATTCGATATATCAAAACATACGGAGTTAAAATTGCATTGGCAGATGTCGGCTCGCAAACTCAGCTTGAAAATATATTACTACTCGAACCTGCTATTCTTAAAATCAATGTTGGTCAGTTGAACTACAATTTGTGGGGTTCGCAAAACCATGCGTTTTCAACTATCCGAACACTCGCTGTAAAGATGGGTACGCAATTATTAGTTGAAAATATTGAAACGGTGTACCAGTTACAGCATGGATGGAAAAACGGGACTCGTTATTTCAAAGGCCCTTATTTGCAACTGCCGCATAAGGAGCTGCAAGTGCGCGATTCTTTAAAAGAACGTTTCCGCAAAGAGTGTGAGCAGTTTATAGCAACGGAGAAAAAGCTGCTTCTGCATAAATATGAGGAAATGAAGCGTCTTGAACGGACAATTTGTTCAACAGTCGATCAGATCAATCCATCCACTTCACAAATTGATAAACTAATGCAGCTGGCAAAGGCTTTGGAAAAATGCGCGTTTCGTATTTATATTTGCGACAGTAATGGTTTCCAAACATCTCCGAATATCCGTTGGAAAGACGAACAATGGGAAAAGCAAGAAGAAATTATCGGAAAAAACTGGAGCTGGCGTCCTTATTTCCTGTTGAACATTATTAAAATGACAAAAGACAATAAAGGCGAGCTGTCCTCAGTATACAGTGATATTGAAACAGGCGAGTTGACACGAACATATTCAATGGCCATTTCGAATGAAGAATTTTTGTTCATTGACATTAAATACGATTATTTATATGAATATAATATTGTAAATTGACGGATCGTATCATATCCATTTGTTTGAAATCGCGCAGGAAAAACGCTACTATTATGTTAGTATTTCAGTAATAAACCGTTTACTGGCGTTCTATAAAAATAGCCAATAGATTTATAGCGCCGGTTCATTAAAATGAAGGGGTTTGATTGAATGAAGAGACCGACTATTTTAGTATTAGGCGCGGGGTACGGGGGATTAACTACAATTGTAAATCTTCAAAAGTTAATCAATACACACGAAGCAGAAATTATTTTAGTGAACAAAAACGACTATCATTATGAAACAACTTGGCTGCATGAAGTAGGGGCAGGTACGATTTCACCGGATAAAGCACGTTATCCGATTTCAAAAGTGATTAATGACAATGTAACGTTTGTCATCGCAAATGTAGAAAACATTGATGTCAACACAAAGAAAGTAGAGACATCTGCCGGTGAGTTTACGTATGATTATTTAGTGATCGGTTTAGGATTCGAAGGGGAAACATTCGGAATTCCCGGCCTGAAGGAACATGCATTATCATTGACGAATATTAATACCGCTCGCCAAGTCCGTGAGCATATCGAATATCAGTTTGCTTCTTGGATTTTGGATGAAGTAAAAGACGACAGTAAGCTTACGATTGTCGTAGGCGGTGCCGGTTTTACAGGAATTGAATTTTTAGGGGAGCTCGGTAACCGGATTCCTGAACTATGCAGAGAATTTGATATCCCACAGGAAAAAGTACGCCTTCTTTGCGTAGAGGCAGCACCGACTGTATTACCAGGATTTGATCCGGAGTTAGTCGATTATGCACAGGAACAGTTACGTAAAAAAGGTGTGGAATTTTCAATCGGTACACCTATTGTGGAAGCAACTGCAGAAGGTGTGAAAATTAAAAAGGATGAAGGAAACACGGAATTCATTAAAGCCGGTACCGTTGTTTGGGCTGCGGGAGTACGTGGAAATGCTTTAATCGAGTCTTCCGGTATTGAATCAAACCGTGCACGTATTGCAGTTCATGAAGATATGCGCGCACCGGGCTTTGACGATGTCTTTATCGTAGGAGACTGTGCATTTTTACTGAATGAGGAAACTGGCAGACCTTATCCGCCAACAGCTCAAATTGCGATGCAGCAAGGTGCTATTATTGCGAAAAATATTAAACATATAATGAATGAAGAACCGACAGAAGTATTTGTTTACGATGATAAGGGGGCTGTTTGTTCATTAGGTCAGGAAGATGCAATCGGAACAGCATTCGGTCGTAAATTTACAGGTAAACCTGCATCCGCGTTAAAGAAAGTCGTAGACGACCGCGCATTATATTTAGTCGGCGGTGTCGGCTTAACATTGAAAAAAGGGAAATTTAAATTTATATAAACAAACTTCAAACTTGCAAACGAGTGTATAACGCATCCTTTGCAAGTTTTTTTATCCCACATTCAGGTAGTAATTATTAAACCGGGAGAAAAGGATAAGCGGGAGACTAGATACCGGACCTTATCAGCATAGCAAAGGGGATTGATGTTAATGAAAAAGGATCGTGGAAAAGTATGGCTTGGAGTGGCTGCAATTATAGAAAATTCAGCAGGAGAGTGGCTGCTCGTCAAAAAAACATATGGGGGACTAAAAGGGGCATGGTCCCTACCGGCAGGATTTGTCCAGCCAGCCGAAACCGTTACGAATGCTGTCACGCGTGAAGTGTTGGAGGAGACGGGAATTGTTTGTGAAGTAAAGGGACTAGTGGGTTTCCGTTCCGGTGTAATTTTGAATGATATTAGTGACAATATGGCGATTTTTTATTGTAAGCCAGTCGATAATGACCAACCATTTACTTTGCAGGAAAGAGAAATCGGTGAAGCATGCTGGATGGCACCAAATGAGATTATCCATCATGAACTGTCATCGGTCATGCTCAGAGAAATGGCTAACCAGCATGCAGCACAACATATTCACCCGATTATTGAAGGTGTGAACCCGGGAGATGTATTTGGCTATAGCGAATATCATCTGTTTTTCAAAAAATAAAACGATTTACTTTATGAAGGAATTTTGACAATATTAGTATTCTATACGTTATTTTGGATGTTGAATTGAAAGGACCCGTTATATCATGTAAAATTATGATAGATTAATGGGGGTATACATAACATGAATGATGTTTCGTTAGTACAAGTAATCATTTCCGTCGTATTATTTTTTGTCATGTTTTTCGGAATCGGCTTTTTATTGAATATGTTATTGCGGATGACATGGTTGATGGCAATTGTCTATCCGGTTGTCGTAGTTTTTATCATTGATGAAGTAAGTTTTTTAGATTATTTCTTTAAAGCGGGGACAGCATTTCCGGCTTTAATCGATAAAATTCAGGCATTACAGCTCGTTGATATCATCATATTAGCTGGTGGTTTTGGCGGGGCAATCGTATCCGGCTTTGTCATGATTGCACTGCGAAAAGCAGGATATCGCATGTTTTAGGTTACTTCAGCGGATTGCCTGCAAAAAAATATGGAGGTATGTTAAAGCCGGTTTGGCCTTTAACATACCTCCTATTTTATAATATTTGAATGGTGTACCATAAAGCTGCAAAAACAATCCCTGCAAATCCTCCGACGAATACTTCACTTTTTTTATGACCTAATAATGTTTTTAAATCCTCTATTTTTTCTTGCTCATTCATTTCCGGCCAGCGCTTAATTTCATCAAAAAACAACCGAAGATCGTGGCGCAGTTCGTTTAAAACTGCAGCATGTTGTCCAGCCTGAAAGCGTACATGACTCGCATCGTACATGACAATTCCTGCCAGCATCGCTGCAACAGCAAAAGTCGGTGAATCGAATCCGGTCTCAATACCAACTGCCGTAGCAACACTTGTCACAGCTGCAGAATGGGAACTCGGCATTCCGCCAGTAGATGTCAGCAAGCTCCAATCCACTTTTCTCGTTATGATAAAATGAATCGGTACTTTTAAAACTTGCGCAAAAATAATCGCAAAAACCCCAAGCCAAAGTGGCGTATTTTGTAGAAGTTCGATAATTACACCTACTTTCTCCTCATTGCTATAATTATATCATTTTCCCTACATTCGTTTGAATTTAAACTCACAGAAAAATAAAAATTATTGGATGTTTCGTTACCCGAATTAAACAGTTTTGTATATAATAAAACTATACATTAGGAGGTTTTAAACTATGAATATTGAATCAGCAGCTAAAACATTTGAAACACAAACTTCTGAAACATTGATTATCGGAGTACAAAAGCATCGTGAGCAAATGAAAAACTGGTCAGCGTTTAGTGAATTTTATGGAGATGTCATTGACACATGGCTTCATGCAGGCGAAATTTCATCGGACGTTAAAAAAATTACGAAATTGCCGTATTCGGGCAGTCATTCTTCACTTAAACGTATTTACTTTGTCGGTATCGGTGAACGCAAAAATATAACAGCAAACGAATTACGTGAGGTATTTGCAGCTGTTGGTAAAGAACTGAAAGCGGCAAAAGTAAGCGACGCGGCAGTTTGGGTAGAATCTTTTACAACAGATCAGTTGGAAGAAGCGGAAGTCGCGTATTTAGCTGGTGAAGGTTTGAATTTAGGTTATTATTCCGTACAAAATTATAAAACGTCTTCAAATGAGCCGAATACGTATTTTGATCAAATTCAATTTGTGACGGAAGCAAATATGGAAGATGTCATTGGAAATTTTGAAGTCGGGAAAATTTATGCGGATGCTGTAAATGAAGCGCGTACATTAATCAACTTACCTCCTAATTTACTGACAGCAAGTGACTTAGCAGACTATGCAACAGAGCTTGCCAATATTTATGGCTTAGAAGTCGAAGTATTAAATAAAGCCCAAATGGAAGAATTGGGTATGGGCGGTATTTTATCTGTCAATAAAGGGTCTGTAGAAGAGCCACGTTTAATTACACTGAAATACCAAGGAAAACCTGAATGGGAAGATGTCATCGGCTTTGTCGGAAAAGGGGTAACATACGATACAGGCGGCTACTCATTAAAACCGCGTGAAGGCATGGTCGGCATGAAAGGTGATATGGGCGGTGCTGCTGCAGTTCTTGGTGCAATGCGCATTATCGGTGAAACTCGTCCGAAACAAAATGTCGTTGCTGTCATCGGTTCTACAGACAATATGGTATCAGGGGATGCATTTAAGCCGGATGATGTCATTACAATGTACAACGGCAAAACAGTGGAAGTATTAAATACAGATGCAGAAGGCCGTTTAGTATTGGCAGATGCCATGACATATGCAAAGCAGCAAGGTGCCAACTATTTAATCGATGTTGCAACATTAACTGGTGGCGTAATTGTAGCATTAGGGAAAGATAAAACAGGTGCTTTAACAAATAACGAGGAATTTTTCGAAGAGTTTATGGGTGCGGCGCTTGAAACAGGCGAGTTTGTATGGCGCTTACCATTAACAGAAAGCGATAAAAAGCGTATCCGTAAATCGGAAGTTGCAGATTTAAATAACTCGCCGGGTCGTGACGGCCATATGATTTTCGGCGGTGGCTTTGTTGGAGAGTTTGCAGAGGGTACGCCTTGGGTTCATCTTGATATAGCAGGGACATCTGATGCGGATGCACCGCATGCATTAGGACCAAAAGGCGGCACAGGCGCAATGGTACGTACTTTGGCAGCATTAGTAGAATTACGCGATAACTAATTAATCCTCCTGGATGCTTTGCAAGGAAAAACTTGCAAAGCATCTTTTTCATTTTTAGGCGGGTGACTAGCGGCTCTCATAATTATGAATACACTATTCATAAGGGAGGAGGACATGAACATGGTTAATCGCTATAATCCAGGTTTTGGATTCGGATATCCATTTGGGGTTCCGTTTTTAGGGAGCTTTTTAGGAGGTTTTTTAGGAGGTTCATTGAATAATCGTTACGGACCATATCCGCCGTATTATCAACCGTATCCGCCTAATTACTACTATCCACCTTATTATCCGCGCTATCCGAGACGCTACTGGTAAGTATGCGGAAGTTGATAAGGAGAGGCTTGCTCGTCCCCTCATAGTTAGCTATGATGAGAAAGAGAAATATTACGAGTTTTGAGGGACCAAAATTATGAAAAATCCATATTTATATGGCTACTTACCATTCATTACAATCATTTTATTCAGTTTTTCTTTCAGTATGTTAGCCATATCAGAATCACTACAATTGCTTCATGCAATCGGCGTCTATAATGGAATGCGTGAATTTTTATCGGATCTGGAGCTGCGTTTCGTATTACTGATTGTATTTGTACTACTATTTTTCATGATTTTTTCAGCATTGAAGCTGATCGGGGAAACGATTCATGAGCTTGGAATGCTGTTCTTCTCAAAAGATAAAGAAGGGCAAACGATCCATGCAGCACGCGGTGGATATGTCATCTTCTTTTTTGGAGCATTTGCTTCGGTAATTGGAAGTCAATCCTTACTAATTTTAGTCGGCATTTTTGTGTTCACGATTTTTTGTTATTTTATTTATAACGTTTATAAGAAGAGTCAGTACATGTCCATTGCAGGTGTGATCGGTTTAATCTTTTTTGAAGTACTTACCTGGTTTCTTTTACTGGCTCTTGTCGTCTATGCCGTTATTAAGCTGTACAACGGGATTCTCGCGAGCTTACCGTTCGCATAGTATAAAAAAAGCTTGTTAGGATTTAGCGGGGGAGGTGCGCTATTTAAAACTAACAAGCTTTTTTTTATTCTGTTATTGCATTGAATATAGAAAAATGGATTTTTGCGCGTTCGATTGCTTCCATTGAACGAGGCTGATCATAACCGATCCATACAGCTGCCGTATAATCATTCGTCAACCCGGCAACCCAATAATCTTTAAATTCATTCGTCGTTCCGGTCTTGGCTCCGATATAGCCGGATGAGCTATAAAGACCTCGCCCGGTACCGGTAGCCACCGTTTCATTCAGAAGGCTGCGCATCGTTTTCGTTGTCGATGCAGACCATATTTCCTCCCGTTTGTGCGACCAGCTAAAAATCGTTTCCCCTGTTAAATCCGTTACTTTCCGAATGCTATGGACAGGCAGGTAATAGCCATCGATAAAGCTGGAGTATGCATCGGCCATTTCCAGTGAAGTCACACCATATGTTAATCCGCCCAATGCTGCGGCAAATGTCCGGTCTTTTTCTATGATCGATTCGAAATTGAAGCGGTTAATATAACGAAATGCTGTATCAACCCCTATGGAATTAAACAAACGTAAAGCACTTGTATTAATACTGTTTTTGAATGCGGTTTCCACTGTAATGTTGTTGTACCAAATGCGTCCATAGTTGTCCGGGCAGAAATTCCCGACACAGTACGGACCGCCATTTACGATCGAATAAGGCGTAGCGGAAGTTTCTTCAAAGTAAGGAGCAAACACACTGATCGGCTTAAATGCAGAACCCGGCTGTCTTGGTGATTGGAATGCACGGTGCAAGTCATGCTTTCTATAATTCTTTCCGCCAAAAATGCTGATCACTTCGCGTGTTTCATTATCAATAATCGTTGCACTCGCCTGTAAATCCGTTTTCGGTAAAATTTGATTAATGGCTGCCTCGTCCTGCCGCTGTTTATCAGGTTGTAGCGCAGTATATACATGAACTCCTTGACGTAAAATAGCTTCTGTTTTTTTCTGCAGTTCTAACTGTAGAAACTCCTTTTCCAATTTATCTGACGTATTGTCGATTTTTTCACGGTAACCCGTTTGTTCGGCAATCAGCCATTTCAGTTCTTGTAAAACGAATGTACTGTAACTCGGATATTGCTGGGCTTTTTGCTTTATATTTAACTTGATCGGTTCATTTTTAAATGTATTTGCCTCATCCGCTGTAATAACCCGATGTTCGGTTAGTTTATCGATTAATCGTTCCTGCCTGCTTTTTGTATTTTCAAAATGCACGACCGGATCATATAATGAGGGATTGTTCGGAATAGCCGAGATAAAAGCGATTTCGGCAATAGAAAGTTTTGATAACGGCCGATTGAAATAATAAGTTGCCGCAGCGCCGATTCCATATACTTGATTGCTGAAATACATTTCATTTAAGTACATTTCAAAGATTTCGTCTTTTGAAAAAGATTTTTCAATTTCGTAGGCGTAAAAAAGCTCCATTAATTTCCGCTCATATGTTTTGTCTGTTGTTAAATAACGCATGCGGACAAGCTGTTGTGTAATGGTGGAACCGCCCTGTTGGATGGACTGTTCCGATTTATTTGCGATGAGTGCACGGGCGATTGCACTCACATCAAAACCGATATGTTGATAAAAACTTTCATCTTCACTGAAAATAAATAGCTGTTTTGCGATTTCAGGAATTTCACCCAGCGCAAGTGGCTGTGACCATTCAGTATATTCTTCACTAAAAATTTTACTGTTTGCATCATATAAAGTGATGGGCGATGTAGAAGTTACTTCAGGAAGTTCAATAGATCGCTTGATTAATTGTTCATACTGCTCCGCTTTCGCCATTTCCTTCCAAGCCGCATTACCGATTAGGAGAAGTATAGGAATGCTACATAAAATGACAATGTAGCCGAAAAGTTGTTTCATGGATGATTGGCCCCTAACTAGGATCTTCAATAAAATTGTCCAAAATAAAAACAACAAAATGAAAACGTATCATGCGTAATCATCTGTTGTTTTTTTAAGGATACCATATAAACATTGAACATTTAACCATGTTTTTTTAACATCTCGTCCATATACTGAACTGGAAGCTTTTTCAAAAAAGACATAATGACAAATCCGATAAAAAATAGCAGGCCGGTCGTATAAAATACGGAGTGGATTCCACCTAGGCTTGCTACAACCCCGCCTAATACTGGCCCGATTATATTGCCAAGGAAACGGAAACTCTGGTTATAGCCCATAATTTCACCTTGTACTTCAATCGGTGCTTCACGGCGAATAAGCGCGGATGTAATCGGGATTAGACCGCCGGATATAATTCCGAATAAGAACCGTAGTATGATCAGCTGCCATAACTCTGTAACGAAAGCCTGCGGAATGATGAAAATAACAGCCAATATTAACAAGTACGATAAAATCCGTTCATAACCATAATGGTCAGCTAATTTCCCCCAAAATCTAGCGAAACATATATTACCAAGCCCTGCAGCACTGAATGTAACACCAGCGAGCATTGCTACTTCCTGAGAAGGGGTAAGTTCAGATACGTATAGGGACAGCAATGGCTGAATACTAAAGTTCCCAATCTGAATGAGAGAAGTTACGAACATAACATTTAATATGAGGCGGTGATGGAAAATGGCCCAAATTACGTTTTTCCGTGAATAAATGGCATTCTTAACTTTTCGGATAATGGCCGGTTCATGAATTCCGAAAATGATAATAGTTGCTGCAATTGTAATTGTGACTGCGGTAATGAGAAATGTATATTTAAAGCCAAAAGTATCTGCCATCAAGCCTCCTAATACAGGACCGAATAATGTCCCGCCGACACTTCCCATCTGCAATGTCCCAAGCGTCTTTCCTGCAACTTCCTTTGGGGTATGTTTACTGATAAACGCAATGGAAGTAGGGATAAAGCCTGTTACAACACCCATTGCAAGTCGCAATACAAAAAACTGCTCGACATTTTGAACATAGCCCATTAAAAAGATACTTAACCCCACACCAAAACAGTTGATGATCATGATAGGCTTGTACCCGTATTTGTCAGCAATTCTCCCCCAAATCGGGGACATTAAAAATGCGGTAATAAATGTAGCCGCAAAGATTATGCCCGCCCATGTTTGGACATAATCATCGGAAAAATCACCGAGCGTATCAATATATAAAGACAAAAACGGCATAATCATCGTAACAGACGCTGCAACAATAAAGTTTGCTACTAAAATGATGATGAAATTATGTCGCATATTTTTCAAAAGTATCACATTCTTCCTTTTTTATTAAAATATAGTATAGCTTATTTCGTAATACGAAGGAAGTCCTTCGCAACATAGTGGCTTAAAATATTAGAGTTATGGTAAACTGGGACTTGGTATTAAAGGGGAAGTTTGGTTCTATACCTATACCCATCCTTTCCACATTTTATTTAAAGGAGAGACAAAAATGTTTCCACAATTATCGAAAGAACTAAATCCAGGCGAAGTAATGGTAGAAATGAACACAACAATGGGTTCAATCAAAATTAAATTATTCCCGGAGCACGCACCAAAAACAGTTGAAAACTTTTTAGGTCATGCAAAATCAGGTTACTATAACGGTATTATTTTCCACCGTGTAATTCCGAACTTCATGGTTCAAGGTGGCGATCCAACTGGTACTGGTATGGGCGGCGAGTCTATTTGGGGCGGTACATTCGAAGATGAGTGTGTGCCTGAGTTAATGAACATCCGCGGCGCATTATCAATGGCAAATGCGGGCCCTGGTACGAACGGTTCTCAATTCTTTATCGTTCAAGCACCTCAAGTTGAAGTATCGATGTTAAAACAGATGGAAGTGCGCGGCTGGTCAAAAGATGAAGTAGAATTTTATAAACAAAACGGCGGTACACCGTGGTTAGACGGTAAACATACAGTATTTGGCCAAGTTGTTGAAGGTATGGATGTTGTTGACAATATTGTTAAAGTTGACCGAAATATGCACGATAAGCCTAAAGAAGATGTTAAGATTGAGTCAATCACAGTAATTGACTAATTTTTAAAGGACGTGTGGGCTAGTGAACCAATTTTTAATGAATTTCTCTGGTGGCTTTTTATATTTCCCGGAAGACAAATCACTTTATCTTCCAGCTGCAATTGAATTCGCTATATTACTGATTATTGTTTTTGTTACATTCCGGTTCATCCGCCGCATCGCTGCTCGCCAAGCAGCACAGGCTAAAATTTTGGAAGAACGCGCATTAAAAGAACGTGATGCGCGTATCGCTAAAGAAAACGCTAAGGAAGAATACCAAAAGCAATAATCAAAATGATGTAATAAAAATGGGGCAGTCCGGAAATTAATATTTCCAGGCTGCCCCTTTGATTCATTATTCAAATGTTGCCATCGTTCTTTTAATGCGTTCAACCCCGTCCTGCAACAGTTCGAATGGACAAGCTACATTGATACGTAAGAAGCCTCTTCCTGCTTCCCCGTATTTTGTCCCTGGATCTAGCGCAACTTGTCCTACTGATAGAAGTCGTGCCATTAGTTCCTTTTCTTCAATCCCTGTTTTACGATAGTCAATCCACATTAAATACGTCGCATCGGGAATTTCCACATCAAGTCCTTCAATAGCGTTCAATTCTTTCGCAACATATTCCATATTGTTTTTTATATAAACAAGAAGATCGTCCAACCACGCTGCTCCTTCTGAATAGACAGCCTTTACAGCAGTCGAAGCAAATGTATTTAAACCTAAATTACCGTGTGCCTGTGTATTTTTTTCGATTGCCGTAAATAGTTTACGGTCTGATGCAACAATCATTGCGGCATGAATTCCGGCAATATTAAACGTTTTTGTTGGTGCAATACATGTGATAATTTTTGCCTCGTTTGCATTCGCTAACGTTAATACAGGCGTATATGATTTTTGTATTGAAATATCCGCATGAATTTCATCGGATAATAGATAGACATCGTATTGAACACATAGTGCGACTAACTGCTCCAGCTCTTCACGGCTCCAAACAATACCGATCGGGTTATGCGGATTACATAAAACAAATAGTTTAATACCGGCGCGGAATATTTCTTCAAGCTCAGCAAAATCCATCGTATAATGACCATTTTGTTCAGTTAATTCACATGTTACGACTTCACGTTTCTGAGCAGCCGGTACATTGGTAAATGGTGGGTATGCTGGAGTGGACATACCGATTTTATCACCAACCTCTGTAAAGGTTTCGATAATGGTCGCGATTGCCGGCACAACACCAGGCTGGAAAATAATTGTGTTAGGATCAATCGTCCATTGGTGGCGCGTTTTATACCAATGAACAATTGCATTTTTTACATCGTTGTCAGCAAATGTATAGCCAAAAATAGGGTGCTCCAATCGAGCCTTTAGTGCTTCTGTTAAAGCTGCAGGTGGAGGGAAGTCCATATCTGCTACCCACATCGGCAGTAGTTCTGTAGTATTATCTTTCAGATTGTAAACGACATTCATCATATCCCATTTTACAGATGCGGAACCGCGACGATCATGAACTTTATTAAAAATAGACATTTGAATCCTCTTTTCTTATGATTTCTTTCAAATTATGGTATCATACTTACTATTATAAGAGGTAGTTAGGTGAATCAAATGGATAATATTGAAATGAATCAAAAATGTGTACATTTATTGGAACAGTGGGACCCTTTTAGCTACGGTACCGATAGTTATTCTACTGAAACGGCAGATGTTGTCGCTGCACTTCAAAATATTGACGATCCAACAACATTGGCAAAAGTCATTCAAAGAGTTTATGAATACTCTTTTGAACAATGGATTCCATTTGAGCAATGTGTTGCAATCGCTTATAAATTAATTGCCGTAAAATTCGAAGCGAAGTGTATTATATAAAAAGCAGGCGACCTGTAAGCTGAGGTCGCCCGCATTTTAATGTAATCCGTCAATTAAGTTCAAAACCGGAACTTCCAAAATAGTTGATAAAATTAGTATGGTTTGGGTTGAAGGAATTTGCTCACCGTTTTCGTAGGCTGTCAGTTTTTCAATACTGATTTGTGTTCGTAATGAAAGCTCTTCAATTGATAAATTCTTTTCCGAACGTAAAGTTTTCATCTGTTCCTGAAACTGCAATTTCATTTCCCATCTCCTCCCCGTATATGTTTACTATCATATGAACAACAACTTATAAAGTCCTCTAAATTATAAAAAAAACTTGTCCGATTTTTATATCGGACAAGTTTTTCAAGTTTAACTAAAGAAAACTTTATTAATAAAGATAGCCGCAATCGAAAGTGGGGCTACATAACGTACAATAAACAACCAGCAATTATAAACAATTGGGGATGCCTGCATTTCTTCACGAGAAATTTTCTTTGAATAATAATATCCGGCAAAAATAGAAGTTAAAAAGGCACCGATCGGCATTAAAATCGCGCTTGTTACATAATCAACAAAGTCAAAAATAGACCGTTCGAAAATGGTGATGTCCGATAAAATTCCGAATGACAAAGCACTGGGGATACCGACAATAAAAATAATCGATGCTAATAACCAAGAGGCTTTTTTACGCTGAGCTGTTTTTTCTCGAATACCGATTGAAACGACCACTTCCAGTAATGCAATCGCTGATGTAACTGTTGCAAACAGGAGTAAGATGAAAAATACCAGCAATAAAAATCCGCCAAATGGCAATTGTTCAAAAACCGCTGGGATCATTATAAATACTAAGCCAGGTCCCTCTGTAGGAGAAAAGCCTAATGCGAATACTGCAGGAAATATAACAAGGCCTGCCAATAAAGAAATCGCAATATTCATACTCGCAACATTTACAGCGGAAGTTACAATTTTTTCTTTCTTAGATAAATAAGATGCGTATGTTATCATTGCCGCAACTCCAATACTAAGAGAGAAGAACGCTTGACCTAACGCTAACATTAAAGTATCGCCGCTTAGGTATGACCAGTCCGGAACGAACATGAATTTAACGCCTTCCATCGCACCATCCAATGTAATAGAACGAATAAACAGTAAAATGAAAAATAAGAATAGAATCGGCATCATCCATTTACTTGCTGTTTCAATCCCGTTTTTTATTCCAGCTTGTACAATGAATAATGTTAAAAGCATGAAAGCAGCCTGTGCGATTAACACTTCCCATGGGTTTGAAATAATATCCGTGAACAAAGTGCTGAAATTTACCCCTTGACCTGTAAGTGAAAAACTAACAGCCCGAAGTATATAGCTTAATATCCAACCACCTACAACACTATAGAAGGATAATATTAACCCGCACGCAACAAGGCCAATCCAACCGATCATAAACCACGGTTTATTTGGAGCCTGCTCTTTAAAAGATGTGATCGGATCTTTTTGACCTCGTCGTCCAATCATAAATTCTGCGATTAATATCGGTAAACCAATTAAAATAGTACATAGAACAAACAAAATAATAAATACACTACCGCCATTCGTGCCCGCCATATAGGGGAACTTCCAAATCGCGCCAAGACCGATTGCGCTTCCTGCTGCCGCAAGTATGAATCCTATCTTAGATGTAAATTGATCTCTAGATGACAAAAAAAACCCTCCTCATATATATGCAAGTACTCATTTTACAGTACGATTCACGTATTTAGCAAAAAGTTTTTTGAATTTATTGAATCTGCAAATTGAAGGAGAAGAAATTTTTACATTTTTTTAGATAGACTCTTATTTAATGACTTAAAAACGCTAGATTAAAGCGATTCTTTGTTACAGCTCGTCTCATATGTTATAATTTAACATGACATTTACGTATATACGAAAAGAAGGTAGGAACAACGTATGACAAAAAAAATTGAAGTGGGTGACGTGCTAACGGGTAAAGTGACAGGAATTCAACCATACGGAGCTTTTGTTGCTTTAGATGAATATACGCAGGGACTTGTGCATATTTCTGAAATCACATACGGTTTTGTGAAGGATGTAAGTGATTTTTTATCCGTCGGGGATGAAATAGAAGTTAAAGTTCTGGATGTGGATACAGATCAAAAAAAAATAAGCTTATCGATACGCGAGCTGCAGGAAGTACCGTTCCACCGAAGAAGGGATATGCCGCCACGGCGTTCTTTACAAGATCGGGTCGATGAAGTGGATGCGGATGGATTTCAAATTTTAAAGGAAAAATTGAAAGATTGGATCGAACAATCTGGACATTAAGCAGGACATGTTCAATTTATTTTTAATAAGTTGGACATGTTTTTTATATGGAGACAATAGGTCAGTTTTGAGCAAATTTAATGAAAAAAGCGCTTTCTTCGTTAATTATCAAAGGAATTGTTAAAAGTGTATAAAATGTGGCTAAATATTTAACAAACTCTGAATAAAGTATGTTACAATGTTGGCGGAAAGACCCAAATACATCAAAATTTAAAGAGGCGAATTATAAAATGGCTGAAAATTTGAACTTATTTACATCAACTCAAGAAGTAATTCATGAGGCATTAAATAAACTAGGCTATGACGAAGCAATGTATGAATTACTGAAAGAACCACTTCGTATGTTGACTGTGCGTATTCCTGTAAAAATGGATGACGGTACGACAAAAGTATTTACTGGTTACCGTGCACAACATAATGATGCAGTAGGTCCAACAAAAGGTGGCGTACGCTTCCACCCGATGGTATCGGAAGAGGAAGTGAAAGCGCTTTCGATGTGGATGACGTTAAAATGCGGTATTGTTGACCTTCCATATGGCGGAGGGAAAGGTGGCGTTATCTGTGACCCACGCGAAATGTCAATGGGTGAAATTGAACGATTAAGCCGCGGCTATGTTCGTGCCATTAGTCAAGTAGTTGGCCCGACGAAGGATATTCCTGCACCAGACGTATTTACAAATGCTCAAATTATGGCTTGGATGATGGATGAGTACAGCCGTATGGATGAATTTAACTCGCCAGGATTCATTACAGGTAAACCAATCGTTCTTGGCGGTTCACAAGGTCGCGACCGTGCAACTGCAGAAGGTGTTACAATTGTGATCGAAGAAGCTGCAAAAAAACGTAATATTGATATTAAAGGCGCACGAGTGGTTATTCAAGGCTTCGGTAACGCAGGTAGTTTTTTAGCGAAGTTTATGAGTGATTTAGGTGCGAAAGTTATTGGTATTTCAGATGCACACGGTGCGTTGCATGATCCGAACGGTTTGGATATCGATTACTTATTAGATCGCCGCGATTCATTTGGAACGGTTACTACATTGTTTGAAAATACAATTTCAAACAAAGAGCTTTTGGAACTGGATTGCGATATTTTAGTGCCTGCTGCTATTGAAAATCAAATTACAGCGGACAATGCACATCAAATTAAAGCAAACATCGTTGTAGAAGCAGCGAACGGTCCAACTACAGCTGAAGCAACTAAAATTTTAACAGAGCGCGGTATTTTGCTTGTTCCGGATGTTTTAGCGTCTGCTGGTGGTGTAACGGTATCTTACTTCGAATGGGTACAAAACAATATGGGTTATTATTGGACGGAAGAAGAAGTACGTGAAAAATTATATTCAAAAATGATTGCTGCATTTGAAAATGTTTATACAACAGCTCAAAACCGTAATATTAACATGCGTTTGGCTGCATATATGGTTGGTGTTCGCCGCACTGCCGAGGCCTCTCGCTTCCGTGGATGGGTATAAACATTATATTATTAAGTCTCACTCCTATTATTGGAGTGGGACTTTTTTGAAAATAGGGGGAACTAATGATGAACGAATTTTCATTTTATAATCCAGTAAAGATTCATTTTGGTAAAGGGAGTATTGAACATTTAAGAAAAGAACTTCCGCAATACGGAAAAAATATATTAATCGTGTATGGTGGGGGAAGTATTAAATCGAATGGTGTATACGATGATATTATGGCCATTTTAAATGACTTGAACATGAATGTATTTGAGTTATCAGGTGTCGAACCAAACCCTCGTGTAGAAACAGCACGTAAAGGTATTGAAATTTGTAAAGAAAATCAGATTGATATCGTGTTGGCGGTAGGGGGCGGTTCGGTCATTGACTGCTCTAAGTTAATCGTTGCAGGTGCAAAAGTGGAGGCGGATGCCTGGGATATCGTAACTAGAAAAGTTATGGCAACTGAAGCATTACCATTAGCAACAGTCCTGACATTAGCAGCGACAGCATCTGAAATGAACTCAGGTTCGGTTATTACGAACTTAGAAACAAAAGAGAAGTATGGTTGGGGTAGCCCGGCAACTTTCCCGAAATTCTCGATTTTAGATCCATCCTATACTTATTCAGTGCCGGCAAACCAAACGGTAAATGGTGTTGTTGATACAATGTCTCATATCTTTGAACAGTATTTCAACAATGCTACAAACACACCGATTACAGATGAAATGAGCGAAGGGATTTTACGTACGCTGATCGATGTTGCACCGAAAGCATTGAAAGATCCGTCTAACTATGAGCATCGTGAAACATTAATGCTTGCAGGAACAATCGGCCTAAATGGTTTCCTGGCATTAGGCTCACGCGGGGACTGGGCAACGCATAATATTGAGCATGCGGTATCAGCATATTACGATATTGCACATGCAAGCGGCTTAGCTATTTTATTCCCGAACTGGATGAAGCATAATTTACAGGTGAATCCTTCCCGTTTTGCAAAATTAGCTGTAAATGTATTCAATATTGATCCGACAAACAAATCAGAGGAACAAGTTGGTTTGGAAGGTATAGAAGCATTATCAGCGTTTTGGACATCTCTTGGTGCCCCGAATCGCTTAGCTGACTATGATATTGATGCTACACACTTCGAAGAAATGGTTGAGCATTGCCTAGTATATGGTCCATTCGGCAACTTCAATAAACTTGAAGAAGAGGATGTACGCAAAATTTTAGAAATGTCTTTATAAGAACGTGAAAAAAAGGAAGCGGTCGGATAGTGGGACCAGCTTCCTTTTTACTTGATTCAATTAAATCATGCCTTTTTCTGATTCGGGTTTTGTAGCGATATGTGTCCAGCTGCGTTCTCCATTATCCTCATCGAACGCCAACGTAACTTTTGTCACACCTTTTTGGTTTAACAGCAGTGTAGTTAAATGATCGCGTACATCATCTAAATAGGCGAGAGACAAACTTGGATCTGTTTCCGCAATTAGTTCAACATGTAAAAATTCGCCTTCTTTAATTACTTCAAGTCGTGCGATATCTGTTACATGAGGATCTTCCATCACAAGATTTCCGATATGCACAAGCATTTCCTCATCAGTTTCTCCAATTGCCCCACGTGCATTATCTAAAAAGACACGGCCAACTACGTAAAACATCATTAAACCGATTACCATTGAAATAAATCCTTCTAATCGGTAAAATTCGGTGAAATATGCTATAACAATTGCTAAAAACGCCAGGACATTACCTGAAGTCGCCACTAAGTCTTCCATCCATACAAGCTTTGTCGCCGGTTTTGCACGCTTTAAATATTTTGCAGACTGGAATATTATTATCCCTTTAGGTTCTACGCTAACTTCATGAAGCACTTCTTTTGCGGCTTTATTTAAAACAAAACCTTCTAGAATGATACCAATTGCCAATACACCAAGAGCAATCAAAACTCCTGAAGATTCCGTTGCAGGATGCATAAAATGATGCCATCCTTCTTTAATTGTTTCATATGAAAGGATTGCTACAATTAAAACGGCGCCCAAACAGACTAAGTTAACTATACGTCCGTAACCATTCGGAAATTTTGGAGTAGGAGCCTTTTTTGCTAGGGCAGAGCCTATGAATACGAAAAATTGGTTTGCAGCATCCCCGAAAGAGTGCATCATTTCGGCGAACATCGCAACATTTCCAGTAAAGAAGAACGCAACTCCTTTGATCGTTCCTAAAAATGTATTGACGAATGCAGCGAGTAATGACGGTTTATTACCATCCTTGAGTAATTTAAATAGTTCTCCCATTGCGTTTTCCTCCGTTAATCTAAATATTCTATTTTAATATTTCTTACATAATCCAACTTTCGCAGCCGGTTGTAAAGTTCGATTGTATGATTCGTTTCGACGGTCGACAATCGTATATCGATTTCGTGCAACAGCTTATCAGAAAATGGTACATCCCTGATTGAAATATTATCAATATACATATCATGCTCCCTCAAATAATCCACGAGGTTTTTTATATTATCTGCTTGGTCGGTATTGATAATTAAAGATACTTCACGCATTCTTAGACGTTTTGGACCGAATCTAAACAGAAAAGGTGCCAGTAGTTCAATGCCCAGTACGACAATAATCACAGTAATAAAAGCTTCAATATAAAAGCCAGCTCCTACGGCAATTCCGATTCCGGCTGCTCCCCAAATCATTGCTGCTGTTGTAAGACCCGTTATACTGTCATTCCCCTTACGCAAAATAACACCAGCACCTAAAAAACCAATACCGCTTACAATTTGTGCAGCTAATCGCAATGGATCCATCGTAATGTTAATATCGTCTCGTGCAGGTGTTGAATAGGCAGTCTCAATTGAGATAATCGTAAGTAAACAACTAAATGTTGCAATAACTAAACTTGTCTTTAGACCGACTGGCTTCTTTTTCAATTCCCTTTCGATACCAATAATTAAACTTAGTGTAGCCGCAATTAATAATTTTAATAAAATTTCTAACGTAAATTTATCATTCGCTAACCATTCCATATCCAAACATCTCCTTCATGTTAAATGGAATTCAAATCCTCTCGAAAAATAATTCTTAATAAGGTATAGTTTGATAATGTGATATGAGGTATCGCAAAATATTTCCTATTAGATAATATATTATAGAAAGAAGGGATTTTAGTGGAAAAACCACCAATCCACCCGTATATCCCTATTATTATTGGGGTAATCTCTGTTTCCCTTTCTGCGATTTTTGTAAAACTTTCAAGTGCAGATGCTGGAGTTATTGCCTTTTACCGTATGCTGTTTTCGATAATGATTATGCTCCCGTGGTTTTTGATGAAATATAAAAATGAAATAAAAGTGCTGTCAAAACGCGATTGGATCTTTTCATCAATCGCAGGGGTATTTTTATCATTTCATTTTATTTTATGGTTTGAATCATTAAATTACACTTCTGTAGCCAGTTCTACAGTGTTAGTAACAATGCAGCCGCTATTTGCTTTTATAGGAACGTATTTATTTTTCAAAGAAAAGATAACGCTCCAGACATTTATTGCAGGGGGCATTGCGATTTTAGGCAGCGTCCTTATTAGCTGGGGAGATTTCAAAATTAGTGGTACGGCACTTTATGGGGATATATTAGCATTGATTGCCTGTGCCTTAATAACGGGTTATTTATTGTTCGGGCAAGATGTACGGAAAAGATTGTCTCTTGTTACATACACGATGGTCGTTTATTCAGTAAGTACAGTTACTTTATTCTTTTATATTATTGTAAAAGGGGAATCATTCGGTCCATATCCGGCGATTGATTGGATGTGGTTTATTTTATTGGCGATTATTCCAAACTTATTAGGGCATAATCTTTTCAACTGGGTGTTAAAATGGACGAGTACAAATGTAATTTCGATTGCCATTTTATTTGAACCGGTTGGTGCTGCACTACTTGCAATGTTTATCTTCAATGAATATTTGACTGTTTCCCAAATTGTAGGCGGATTAGTCGTTATTTTGGGGATTATGTTGTTTGTAATAGACCTAAAAAAGTTTTTTAGAAAAAAAGCTTGATTTCAACTATCCTTTTGAGGTATATTATTACTTGTCCTTAAGAGGATAGTTACTTCAAAAATATTTCGCAATAATTATTGACTTCGTAGAAACAGTATATTACACTAGTCTAAGTCGCTAATGAAGTGAAAAAATATTATTAAATGTTATTGACATAATAATAGTGAAATGATAATATTGAGAAGTTCCTGTTTGGGACACAATGAACCTTGAAAACTGAACAAGCAACGTTAATGAAACAAGCTTCTTAAATGAAGCAAACAATAGATTTCAACTTCTAACGAAGTTGGATCGCTAGCAAAGCAAATGAGCTTTCAAACTACTTTTATGGAGAGTTTGATCCTGGCTCAGGACGAACGCTGGCGGCGTGCCTAATACATGCAAGTCGAGCGGAAATTTTATTGGTGCTTGCACCTTTAAAATTTTAGCGGCGGACGGGTGAGTAACACGTGGGTAACCTACCTTATAGATTGGGATAACTCCGGGAAACCGGGGCTAATACCGAATAATACTTTTTAACACATGTTTGAAAGTTGAAAGACGGTTTCGGCTGTCACTATAAGATGGACCCGCGGCGCATTAGCTAGTTGGTGAGGTAACGGCTCACCAAGGCAACGATGCGTAGCCGACCTGAGAGGGTGATCGGCCACACTGGGACTGAGACACGGCCCAGACTCCTACGGGAGGCAGCAGTAGGGAATCTTCCACAATGGACGAAAGTCTGATGGAGCAACGCCGCGTGAGTGAAGAAGGATTTCGGTTCGTAAAACTCTGTTGCAAGGGAAGAACAAGTAGCGTAGTAACTGGCGCTACCTTGACGGTACCTTGTTAGAAAGCCACGGCTAACTACGTGCCAGCAGCCGCGGTAATACGTAGGTGGCAAGCGTTGTCCGGAATTATTGGGCGTAAAGCGCGCGCAGGTGGTTCCTTAAGTCTGATGTGAAAGCCCCCGGCTCAACCGGGGAGGGTCATTGGAAACTGGGGAACTTGAGTGCAGAAGAGGATAGTGGAATTCCAAGTGTAGCGGTGAAATGCGTAGAGATTTGGAGGAACACCAGTGGCGAAGGCGACTGTCTGGTCTGTAACTGACACTGAGGCGCGAAAGCGTGGGGAGCAAACAGGATTAGATACCCTGGTAGTCCACGCCGTAAACGATGAGTGCTAAGTGTTGGGGGGTTTCCGCCCCTCAGTGCTGCAGCTAACGCATTAAGCACTCCGCCTGGGGAGTACGGTCGCAAGACTGAAACTCAAAGGAATTGACGGGGGCCCGCACAAGCGGTGGAGCATGTGGTTTAATTCGAAGCAACGCGAAGAACCTTACCAGGTCTTGACATCCCGGTGACCACTATGGAGACATAGTTTCCCCTTCGGGGGCAACGGTGACAGGTGGTGCATGGTTGTCGTCAGCTCGTGTCGTGAGATGTTGGGTTAAGTCCCGCAACGAGCGCAACCCTTATTCTTAGTTGCCATCATTCAGTTGGGCACTCTAAGGAGACTGCCGGTGATAAACCGGAGGAAGGTGGGGATGACGTCAAATCATCATGCCCCTTATGACCTGGGCTACACACGTGCTACAATGGACGGTACAAACGGTTGCCAACCCGCGAGGGGGAGCTAATCCGATAAAACCGTTCTCAGTTCGGATTGTAGGCTGCAACTCGCCTACATGAAGCCGGAATCGCTAGTAATCGCGGATCAGCATGCCGCGGTGAATACGTTCCCGGGCCTTGTACACACCGCCCGTCACACCACGAGAGTTTGTAACACCCGAAGTCGGTGAGGTAACCTTTATGGAGCCAGCCGCCGAAGGTGGGATAGATGATTGGGGTGAAGTCGTAACAAGGTAGCCGTATCGGAAGGTGCGGCTGGATCACCTCCTTTCTAAGGATTTTTCGGAATCATTCTTTCGGGGAATGAAACATTAACGTTTGCTGTTCAGTTTTGAAGGTTCATTCTTAATTGAATGAAATACTTCAAACCTTGCTCCTGACGCTTGCGCTTACGTCGCAAAGCTGCATGAAGCAAAATCAGTGAAGCTTCTCACGATGTGATTGAAGTCAGCTGCTTCGTTCTTTGAAAACTGGATAAAACGACATTGAAAGCAATAAATCAAATTTCTATTTTATAGATTTTTAAACAAGTCAAGCAATTGACGTGTAAACTTAAATCTTAGATCTCTGATCTAAGTGTTAACTTTTGGTTAAGTTAATAAGGGCGCACGGTGGATGCCTTGGCACTAGGAGTCGATGAAGGACGGCACTAACACCGATATGCCTCGGGGAGCTGTAAGTAAGCTTTGATCCGGGGATTTCCGAATGGGGGAACCCACTATCTTTAATCGGATAGTATCTTCACGTGAATTCATAGCGTGTTGAAGACAGACGCAGGGAACTGAAACATCTAAGTACCTGCAGGAACAGAAAGAAAATTCGATTCCCTGAGTAGCGGCGAGCGAAACGGGAAGAGCCCAAACCAAAGAGCTTGCTCTTTGGGGTTGTAGGACACTCTATACGGAGTTACAAAAGAATGAATTAGACGAAGCGACTTGGAAAGGTCCGCGAAACAAGGTAAAAGCCCTGTAGTCAAAAGTTCATTCCCTCCAGAGTGGATCCTGAGTACGGCGGAACACGTGAAATTCCGTCGGAATCCGGGAGGACCATCTCCCAAGGCTAAATACTACCTAGTGACCGATAGTGAACCAGTACCGTGAGGGAAAGGTGAAAAGCACCCCGGAAGGGGAGTGAAATAGATCCTGAAACCGTGTGCCTACAAGTAGTTAGAGCCCGTTAATGGGTGATAGCGTGCCTTTTGTAGAATGAACCGGCGAGTTACGATTACGTGCGAGGTTAAGTTGAGAAGACGGAGCCGCAGCGAAAGCGAGTCTGAATAGGGCGAATTAGTACGTGGTCGTAGACCCGAAACCAGGTGATCTACCCATGTCCAGGGTGAAGGTGAGGTAACACTCACTGGAGGCCCGAACCCACGCACGTTGAAAAGTGCGGGGATGAGGTGTGGGTAGCGGAGAAATTCCAATCGAACCTGGAGATAGCTGGTTCTCTCCGAAATAGCTTTAGGGCTAGCCTCGTGATTGAGAATACCGGAGGTAGAGCACTGTTTGGACTAGGGGGGCATCTCGCTTTACCGAATTCAGACAAACTCCGAATGCCGGATATTTATACACGGGAGTCAGACTGCGAGTGATAAGATCCGTAGTCAAGAGGGAAACAGCCCAGACCACCAGCTAAGGTCCCCAAGTAATCGTTAAGTGGAAAAGGATGTGGCGTTGCTTAGACAACCAGGATGTTGGCTTAGAAGCAGCCATCATTTAAAGAGTGCGTAATAGCTCACTGGTCGAGTGACGCTGCGCCGAAAATGTATCGGGGCTAAACGATTCACCGAAGCTGTGGATGCATACTTTGAGTATGCGTGGTAGGAGAGCGTTCTAACAGCGTTGAAGTCAGACCGGAAGGACTGGTGGAGCGGTTAGAAGTGAGAATGCCGGTATGAGTAGCGAAACATGGGTGAGAATCCCATGCACCGTATGACTAAGGTTTCCTGAGGAAGGCTCGTCCGCTCAGGGTTAGTCGGGACCTAAGCCGAGGCCGATAGGCGTAGGCGATGGACAACAGGTTGATATTCCTGTACCACCTCCTCACCGTTTGAGAAATGGGGGGACGCAGTAGGATAGGGTAAGCACGCCGTTGGTTGCGCGTGTTCAAGCAGTAAGGCGTGTATGTAGGCAAATCCGCATACTATAACGTTGAGCTGTGATGACGAGCTCGTATGAGCGAAGTTCCTGATTTCACACTGCCAAGAAAAGCCTCTATCGAGGTGAGAGGTGCCCGTACCGCAAACCGACACAGGTAGTCGAGGAGAGAATCCTAAGGTGTGCGAGAGAACTCTCGTTAAGGAACTCGGCAAAATGACCCCGTAACTTCGGGAGAAGGGGTGCTTCTTTGGGTGCATAGCCTAGAGAAGCCGCAGTGAATAGGCCCAGGCGACTGTTTAGCAAAAACACAGGTCTCTGCAAAACCGTAAGGTGACGTATAGGGGCTGACGCCTGCCCGGTGCTGGAAGGTTAAGAGGAGCGGTTAGCGCAAGCGAAGCTGTGAATTGAAGCCCCAGTAAACGGCGGCCGTAACTATAACGGTCCTAAGGTAGCGAAATTCCTTGTCGGGTAAGTTCCGACCCGCACGAAAGGCGTAACGATCTGGGCACTGTCTCAACGAGAGACTCGGTGAAATTATAGTACCTGTGAAGATGCAGGTTACCCGCGACAGGACGGAAAGACCCCGTGGAGCTTTACTGTAGCCTGATATTGAATTTTGGTACAACTTGTACAGGATAGGTAGGAGCCAGAGATCTCGGAGCGCCAGCTTCGAAGGAGGCGTCGGTGGGATACTACCCTGGTTGTATTGAACTTCTAACCCATGCCCCTTAGCGGGGTAGGAGACAGTGTCAGGCGGACAGTTTGACTGGGGCGGTCGCCTCCTAAAGAGTAACGGAGGCGCCCAAAGGTTCCCTCAGAATGGTTGGAAATCATTCGTAGAGTGTAAAGGCATAAGGGAGCTTGACTGCGAGACCTACAAGTCGAGCAGGGTCGAAAGACGGGCTTAGTGATCCGGTGGTTCCGCATGGAAGGGCCATCGCTCAACGGATAAAAGCTACCCCGGGGATAACAGGCTTATCTCCCCCAAGAGTCCACATCGACGGGGAGGTTTGGCACCTCGATGTCGGCTCATCGCATCCTGGGGCTGTAGTCGGTCCCAAGGGTTGGGCTGTTCGCCCATTAAAGCGGTACGCGAGCTGGGTTCAGAACGTCGTGAGACAGTTCGGTCCCTATCCGTCGTGGGCGTAGGAAATTTGAGAGGAGCTGTCCTTAGTACGAGAGGACCGGGATGGACATACCGCTGGTGTACCAGTTGTCTTGCCAAAGGCATCGCTGGGTAGCTATGTATGGACGGGATAAGTGCTGAAAGCATCTAAGCATGAAGCCCCCCTCAAGATGAGATTTCCCATTACGCAAGTAAGTAAGACCCCTGAAAGACGATCAGGTAGATAGGTTCGAGGTGGAAGTGCGGTGACGCATGCAGCTGACGAATACTAATCGGTCGAGGACTTAACCACATTTTATTGCACAAACTCAATGAAACGTTTATCCAGTTTTGAAAGAATGAAATTCTTTTATATAGGCTTATTTAAAGGCCACTATAGTGAAGTGATGATGGCAAAGAGGTCACACCCGTTCCCATACCGAACACGGAAGTTAAGCTCTTTAGCGCCGATGGTAGTTGGGGGCTTCCCCCTGTGAGAGTAGGACGTCGCTTCGCTAGAATATTGGAGGATTAGCTCAGCTGGGAGAGCACCTGCCTTACAAGCAGGGGGTCGGCGGTTCGAGCCCGTCATCCTCCACCATTTCTAAATGCCGGTGTAGCTCAGTTGGTAGAGCAACTGACTTGTAATCAGTAGGTCGAGGGTTCGACTCCTTTCGCCGGCACCATTTAGAGAGCCATTAGCTCAGTTGGTAGAGCATCTGACTTTTAATCAGAGGGTCGAAGGTTCGAGTCCTTCATGGCTCACCAGTTTATATACTGCTTAGCGGGTGTGGCGGAATTGGCAGACGCACTAGACTTAGGATCTAGCGCCGCAAGGCGTGGGGGTTCGACTCCCTTCACCCGCACCATTTAATTTCATATTACTGTCAGAGTAAAAATATCTTAAGCATTTTGCGGAAGTAGTTCAGTGGTAGAACACCACCTTGCCAAGGTGGGGGTCGCGAGTTCGAACCTCGTCTTCCGCTCCAAAAAATGCCGGGGTGGCGGAACTGGCAGACGCACAGGACTTAAAATCCTGCGGTGAGTGATCACCGTGCCGGTTCGATTCCGGCCCTCGGCACCATCTTTTAAATAAACAATATGCGCCCGTAGCTCAATTGGATAGAGCGTCTGACTACGGATCAGAAGGTTGTGGGTTCGACTCCTGCCGGGCGCGCCATATTATTTCGGAATGTAGCTCAGCTTGGTAGAGCACTTGGTTTGGGACCAAGGGGTCGTAGGTTCGAATCCTGTCATTCCGACCATCATTTATGGGGCCTTAGCTCAGCTGGGAGAGCGCCTGCCTTGCACGCAGGAGGTCAGCGGTTCGATCCCGCTAGGCTCCACCATAATTTGTAACCAAAATAAAGATCCTGGCGGTGTAGCTCAGTTGGCTAGAGCACTCGGTTCATACCCGAAAGGTCGTGGGTTCGACTCCCTCTGCCGCCATCTTAAAGGACCTTTAGCTCAGTTGGTTAGAGCAGACGGCTCATAACCGTCCGGTCACAGGTTCGAGTCCTGTAAGGTCCACCAGTTAACGTATTAAATATAACGGAGGTATACCCAAGTCTGGCTGAAGGGATCGGTCTTGAAAACCGACAGGCGGGTAACACCGCGCGGGGGTTCGAATCCCTCTACCTCCTCCATTTTTACAAACTGGGTACTTAAAACAGGTTCAAACATAATATTATCGCGGGGTGGAGCAGTGGTAGCTCGTCGGGCTCATAACCCGAAGGTCGCAGGTTCAAGTCCTGCCCCCGCAACCAAATGGTCCCGTGGTGTAGCGGTTAACATGCCTGCCTGTCACGCAGGAGATCGCCGGTTCGATCCCGGTCGGGACCGCCATTTGTGGGTTTGTAGCTCAGTTGGTAGAGCATTAGATTGAAGCTCTAAGTGTCGGCGGTTCGATTCCGTCCAAACCCACCATATGCGGGTGTAGTTTAGTGGTAAAACCTCAGCCTTCCAAGCTGATGTTGTCGGTTCGATTCCGATCACCCGCTCCAGTTTTTAAATAGGGCCTATAGCTCAGCTGGTTAGAGCGCACGCCTGATAAGCGTGAGGTCGATGGTTCGAGTCCATTTAGGCCCACCATAGTATTATTCCGAAGTAGCTCAGTTGGTAGAGCATCCGGCTGTTAACCGGCAGGTCGCAGGTTCGAGTCCTGCCTTCGGAGCCATTTTTCTATTTTTGGGGACATACTCAAGAGGCTGAAGAGGCGCCCCTGCTAAGGGTGTAGGTCGCGTAAGCGGCGCGAGGGTTCAAATCCCTCTGTCTCCGCCATCGGCCCGTTGGTCAAGTGGTTAAGACACCGCCCTTTCACGGCGGTAACACGGGTTCGAATCCCGTACGGGTCATACATAGGAAGACGAAAAACGCTAAGTACTTATTACAATGTACTTGGCGTTTTTTTGTTGCGGTAAAAGCTCTCTTAAGATAATAAACAATGCTGCTAAATTTAAGGGATGAAATTTCTTACACAATATTATGCTGTTTTATAATAAAGATAAAAAAACTGTGTTGAAATATTTTTATTCAATTAACCCACAAACGGAATCTACTTTAAGATTATATTGTTTTATTGATACTGCGTGAAAAAGCACATCCTCGATCACTATGTTGAAGGGAACATGGATTAAGGGAGAACAAGATAGTAGGCAGGAGCGAAAAAGAAAGCAGAGATTTTCCGGTTATTTAATGAAGGTCGATTGTGAGCATGCAAGAAGTTTAGTTGACACTATGTTAGAGGGCTTTTTAATCGGATTTCCCATCATTAATTCAAATAGAGGTATCAAATCCCCGGTTCATTAAAGAACATGGTAAAAAGCAATTTAAAGGTGAAATAACAAGGATTTAACGGCCGAATCGTGGAATCCCAATAAGGCTGCGGTATGCATCAAAATCATTTAATGAAATAGCGCAATTCTAAGCGTATTTAAACACGGAAATAATTATTATAGAATAATAAAAATGATGAAAATAACATAAAGATAAAGACTATATTGAGAAACCAATAGGTGGAAATAAATAAAATGTACATTATATCAATACTTAAAAAAAATAATGATAAAAGTACGGACATTTTCTTGACAGCTTCAGTATATAAAATGTATAAATAAGTAGTCGTATATTCTAAAACACTTGATATTTATAAGTAATATTAATAATTATATCAGAATGATTTATAAATATTAAAAACAAGCCTTGATAAAATTAGACAAACATATTAGAATTTCGTTATACTAAGTAAACGTTTTCATGAGCAATCTCAGTTGGTTCATGGAAAAAATAGAAAATAATTTATTTTTTAAAAATAATTTCAAAAAAGGTATTGCATTATAAAAAAAGTAATGATAATATAAATCTTGTCCTTAAGAGATAGGACATGCGGTTACGAAAGTGTAATCAGCAAATACCCATTGGAGGATTAGCTCAGCTGGGAGAGCACCTGCCTTACAAGCAGGGGGTCGGCGGTTCGAGCCCGTCATCCTCCACCATTTCTAAATGCCGGTGTAGCTCAGTTGGTAGAGCAACTGACTTGTAATCAGTAGGTCGAGGGTTCGACTCCTTTCGCCGGCACCATTTAGAGAGCCATTAGCTCAGTTGGTAGAGCATCTGACTTTTAATCAGAGGGTCGAAGGTTCGAGTCCTTCATGGCTCACCAGTTTATATACTGCTTAGCGGGTGTGGCGGAATTGGCAGACGCACTAGACTTAGGATCTAGCGCCGCAAGGCGTGGGGGTTCGACTCCCTTCACCCGCACCATTTAATTTCATATTACTGTCAGAGTAAAAATATCTTAAGCATTTTGCGGAAGTAGTTCAGTGGTAGAACACCACCTTGCCAAGGTGGGGGTCGCGAGTTCGAACCTCGTCTTCCGCTCCAAAAAATGCCGGGGTGGCGGAACTGGCAGACGCACAGGACTTAAAATCCTGCGGTGAGTGATCACCGTGCCGGTTCGATTCCGGCCCTCGGCACCATCTTTTAAATAAACAATATGCGCCCGTAGCTCAATTGGATAGAGCGTCTGACTACGGATCAGAAGGTTGTGGGTTCGACTCCTGCCGGGCGCGCCATATTATTTCGGAATGTAGCTCAGCTTGGTAGAGCACTTGGTTTGGGACCAAGGGGTCGTAGGTTCGAATCCTGTCATTCCGACCATCATTTATGGGGCCTTAGCTCAGCTGGGAGAGCGCCTGCCTTGCACGCAGGAGGTCAGCGGTTCGATCCCGCTAGGCTCCACCATAATTTGTAACCAAAATAAAGATCCTGGCGGTGTAGCTCAGTTGGCTAGAGCACTCGGTTCATACCCGAAAGGTCGTGGGTTCGACTCCCTCTGCCGCCATCTTAAAGGACCTTTAGCTCAGTTGGTTAGAGCAGACGGCTCATAACCGTCCGGTCACAGGTTCGAGTCCTGTAAGGTCCACCAGTTAACGTATTAAATATAACGGAGGTATACCCAAGTCTGGCTGAAGGGATCGGTCTTGAAAACCGACAGGCGGGTAACACCGCGCGGGGGTTCGAATCCCTCTACCTCCTCCATTTTTACAAACTGGGTACTTAAAACAGGTTCAAACATAATATTATCGCGGGGTGGAGCAGTGGTAGCTCGTCGGGCTCATAACCCGAAGGTCGCAGGTTCAAGTCCTGCCCCCGCAACCAAATGGTCCCGTGGTGTAGCGGTTAACATGCCTGCCTGTCACGCAGGAGATCGCCGGTTCGATCCCGGTCGGGACCGCCATTTGTGGGTTTGTAGCTCAGTTGGTAGAGCATTAGATTGAAGCTCTAAGTGTCGGCGGTTCGATTCCGTCCAAACCCACCATATGCGGGTGTAGTTTAGTGGTAAAACCTCAGCCTTCCAAGCTGATGTTGTCGGTTCGATTCCGATCACCCGCTCCAGTTTTTAAATAGGGCCTATAGCTCAGCTGGTTAGAGCGCACGCCTGATAAGCGTGAGGTCGATGGTTCGAGTCCATTTAGGCCCACCATAGTATTATTCCGAAGTAGCTCAGTTGGTAGAGCATCCGGCTGTTAACCGGCAGGTCGCAGGTTCGAGTCCTGCCTTCGGAGCCATTTTTCTATTTTTGGGGACATACTCAAGAGGCTGAAGAGGCGCCCCTGCTAAGGGTGTAGGTCGCGTAAGCGGCGCGAGGGTTCAAATCCCTCTGTCTCCGCCATCGGCCCGTTGGTCAAGTGGTTAAGACACCGCCCTTTCACGGCGGTAACACGGGTTCGAATCCCGTACGGGTCATACATAGGAAGACGAAAAACGCTAAGTACTTATTACAATGTACTTGGCGTTTTTTTGTATAAAAGGGAGAAGAGCTTATGAATGAGCGTTTAAAAGTATTTGATCAATTTTATAAGGAAACGGGCATTGAACAACGTCATCTCGTTCATGCAAAAGGTTATTGGCATGAAGTGTTTCATTGCTGGATTATTGAAAAAGTAGATTCTGAATGGCGTATTTATTTACAGCTGCGTAGCAAAAATAAAAAGGATTATCCAAACCAATTTGATATTACGGCAGCTGGTCATATACTGGCAACGGAGACAATTGAAGATGGTATACGCGAATTAAAGGAAGAAGTAGGGGTTAAGGTCATGTTTTCGCAATTAACGTCACTTGGAGTCATTCCGTACAGTATAGATAATGAAAAAATAAAGGATTATGAGTTTGCAAATGTATTTGTTTATGAATTAACAGGTGGTCTTGAGAAGTTTTCAATTCAAAGAGAAGAACTGGATGGTATATACTCTGCTAACTTAAAACAGTTTATATTGCTTGCGAATCATAAAATAAAGGAAATTGAAGTATCCGGTTATAAATACGAAAATGATATACGTCATTATGAAGTGAAACAGATCGGATTAGAACAAATGTCAGCATTACCTGAAAGCTATTTGCACGAGTTTATCCCGAGATTGGAAAAGATATTAATTGAAGCAACCTGAAAAAACTTAGGTTAGCTTTTTTTTTTATAATATCTATTGACCTTCACGTTACGTCAACCTTTATAGTACTAATTAGGAGGTGATCAATTGTTAATAAACGAACTAGTCAAGCTATCTGGTGTGAGTGCACGCACACTACGATATTACGATGAAATCGGTTTGCTGATGCCTTCTACGATTGCAGAAAATGGCTACCGAAAATATAGCCAAAAAGATATTGACCGGTTACAGCAAATACTTTTTTACCGGGAGCTGGATTTTAAGTTAGAGGAAATAAAAAAACTGCTCGATCATCCAGATTATGAAGTAAAAGAAGAGCTAAAAAAACAATTCGAGCTATTACTAAAGAAAAGACGACATATTGATGACTTACTGAAAACGATAGAACAAACAATCCAAACGATGGAAGGGGAACTTAAGATGACAAATGAACAGAAATTTGACGTGTTTAAAAACAATCTAATCGAAGAAAATGAAAAGAGCTACGGTGAGGAAATACGTAATAAATACGGTGAAGCTAAAGTGGAAGCGAGCAATAAAAAATTTAAAGAGATGACTGAAGAGCAATATAATGCAATGCAGCAATTGGAACAACAACTGTTTGAACGATTAAAAGAAGCGATGGCGTCCGGCGATGTAACGTCAGACGTTGCAATGGAAGCAGCAGAGCTTCATAAACGCTGGCTAAGCTTCTCCTGGGCAAAGTATACCCCAGAAGCACATATAGGCCTAGCACAAATGTATGTAAGCGATGAACGGTTTACTGCTTACTATGATGACCGGGTAGGGCCAGGTGCTACACAATTTTTGCATGATGTTATCGTTGCTTATGCAGCAAATAAATAAGAAAAGATGTTTAAAAATCCTCATATAGGTAATATTTTATTAATGGAAAAAGGGGGATTTTATATGGATATCAATCAATTACACCATTTACGTAGTATTTTAGAAGAGGAGCTTGCAACTTTGCAGGAGCATGTTAATGAAGAACCAGCTGTTGAAGATACAGAAATAACTGCAGTTGACAATCATCCAGCAGATGCAGCGACCGATTTAACGACAATTGTTACCGAAAAAACACTAAATGAATTGAAAGAAGATGAAATTGAAAGAATTCAAACAGCTTTAAATGCAATGGATGAAGGCACATACGGGGAATGTATCGTATGCGGGAAAGAGATTCCTTTTGAGCGTTTAGAAGCAATTCCGACAGCTTTAACATGTATTGATCATGTTGATGAGGTTATGGAATAGTAAAAGAGGTATGTTGATTATTCAACATACCTCTTTTAGTTTTAAATGAAATATGAAACTAATAAACCAACAGCCAACAAGAAACCGAAAATCGTGTTTGTTTGGGCTGTGTATTTCATGGCCGGCATTACTTCGAGCGGTTTTTCTTTTGCTCTGAATAATTTAATCGCTTCAATCGGTTTTTTCACACTTAATAATACAAGCAGTGCCCATGGTGTCAAATGACCTAGAATTACAAGGCCAGCAATCCAAATATACGAAACAATAAAGAAACCAGCAAGTACTGTAACAGCGTTATGTCGGCCAACCAATATAGCCATTGTTTTACGCCCGCCTTCAGTATCTCCTACAATATCCCGGATATTATTAGAAAGCATAATTGCCCCAACTAGAATCATACTCGGCACAGAGATAATTACAGCATCAGCTGTCACATCACCTGTTTGAATAAAGAAGGCAATTAGAACAATACCCATACCCATTACTGCCCCTGAAACTAACTCCCCGAATGGTGAATAAGCAATCGGGTACGGTCCTCCAGTATACAAATAGCCAATCAGCATACATACAAGTCCGACAGCAACTAGCCACCAGGATGTCATGGCACATATGTAAACACCTAATAGCATTGCAATGCCGTAAAAGCTTAGCGCAATAGCCATAATTGTTTTTGGTGCTACACCATGTCGGACGATTGTGCCACCAATACCGACGGAGTTTTCATTATCCAGGCCAAGTTTATAATCATAATATTCATTGAACATATTTGTTGCAGCCTGTATTAGCATACTGGCAATTAGCATTGCAAAAAACAAGCCAAAATGAACTGTTTCATGATTTATTGAAAGTGCCATCGACGTACCTAATAATACCGGTACAAATGAAGCTGTTAATGTGTGGGGACGTGTTAAATGCCACCAAACTTTAATTCCCTTGTCCGCTTCAACGACTTTTGTCATAAAAAAACGCTCCTAACTAAATACAATTATCTAAACTATTGTAATGCAAATAAAACAAATTGAACAGAGTGAAGGGACAATACATGTAACGTTTGCTCGAAAAATGTTATGATAAGAAGGTATTATTTACTGCGCGAACGCAAAAAAAAAGAGCAAATTATATAAAAATTCAAGCACGTATTAAAATAACGCTATACTTGCATCATACTTAGTGAATTTGCAACATGACGGAGGGAATTTTCATGCAACACAAGTGGTACAACGCCACTGAAATAGAAGTAGGCTCAAATTCAAAGCAAATTTTTTATATGGAAACAATCGAAGTAAGCCGTTTGTCCGCATTGGCATTTTTTGCGGCAGGCGAATCGAAATATAAAGGAAAACGAAACTACTGGCAAAATCGTGAAAAAACATTCACATTGGTTGGTTTAGGACATGCCTATACAATTGCAAACAATGCGTCTGACGCTCGTTTCGATTTAGTAGAACATGAATGGAAAAAACTGACGAGTCAAATCATAGAGGAAGATCAGCATCTGCAGCCAATCCTTTTTGGCGGCTTTACTTTTGATCCACAAAATGAAGTTTCAGCAGAATGGACAAACTTCCCGCAAAGCTACTTTACTGTCGCAACACATCAGTTAGTTATTCGCAATGATAAAGCTTATGTCACAATAAACTATATTACGGACGAGGAAAACAGCGCAACAACGTTTGAAGCACTTCGTAAAGAACGTGACGAGCTCATTCATGCAGCACAAGTGAAGGAAGTTAAAACTTATGCGAAGCCGACGATGACAAGCTATATGGAACCGTATAAGAAGGAATATTTGAATTCCATCAATAAGGTAACGAGCTTAATCAAAGCAAATGAAGCGCAAAAGGTTGTCATTGCACGATCTTTAGCATTGCAATTTAAGGAAACGATCACTTCTCCGCAAATTTTGTCGCATGTCGTACATGAGCAGCCGGAAAGTTATTTGTTTGGCTTAGAGCATGGTGACTTACTATTTTACGGCGCATCACCGGAACGGTTAGTAAAGGTAGACAACGGACGTGCCTATTCTTCATGTGTGGCAGGTTCGATTAAGCGCGGAACAACAGCTGAAGCCGATGAGGAACTTGGAAGAACGTTACTGAGCGATTTGAAAAACCTTGGTGAGCATCACTATGTTGTTGAGATGATTACCGACACCTTCAAAAAGAATTGTTCAAAAGTAAAGGTACCTCATGGACCGAAGTTATTAAAAATCCGTGATATTCAGCATTTATATACACCTGTTGAAGGACAGTTAAATGAAGATGCAACAATTTTGCAGCTTGTGAAACATTTGCATCCAACACCTGCTTTAGGCGGAGTTCCGCGTGAACAGGCAATGGAAATAATCCGGACATATGAACCGATGAACCGAGGGCTGTATGCAGCGCCAATCGGCTGGCTCGATGCTGACGGAAATGGCGAGTTTGCGGTAGCGATTCGCTCGGCAGCATTAGTACAGGATAAAGCGTATTTATATGCAGGCGGAGGAATTGTCGAAGATTCGGAAGCACAATCGGAATATGAAGAGACACTCGTTAAATTCCGTCCAATGCTTCGAGCTTTAGGAGGCCAATTACATGAATGAACGTGAAGTACTATCCAAATATGTTTATACGATTGTGTCAGCGTTAGTAGCTTCTGGTGTAGAGCAGGTTGTCGTAAGTCCCGGCTCTCGCTCTACACCGCTTGCCTATGCATTTGCCTCAACAAAGGAAATCGAAATGCATCGTCAAGTCGATGAAAGAGCGGCAGCCTTTTACGCGCTAGGCTTAGCTAAATCAACTGCGAAACCAGTCGTGCTTGTATGTACATCAGGAACAGCAGCGGCCAATTACTATCCTGCCATTGTCGAAGCAAAATATGCACGTGTACCGTTAATTGTTTTAACAGCAGACCGTCCGCATGAATTGCGAGAAGTAGGAGCACCACAGACGATCAATCAAGTACGGCTATACGGCGATAATGTTAAATGGTCGGCAGAATTCCCGATTCCGGATGAGGCACCGCAAACGATTCCGTTTATCGAACGACACACAGTGCGTGCGGTAAACATTGCAACGACCGCACCGTTTGGACCTGTTCATCTAAATATACCGTTCCGTGAACCGCTAATCATTGACTTTACCGATAAATTGCCGGTTTCAAGCTTTATTAAAAGCTATACAAATGAACTTCAGCCTGCTAAACAAGCGGTGGCAAAGCTGACAGCAATCATCGAACAAACAACGACAGGAATTCTGATTGTAGGGGAATTGCCGCTAGGAACGAACACAGAATATTTATGGGATTTTATTCGTGAAGTGAAATGGCCGGTAATGATTGAAAGCTTATCGAACCTGCGCACAGAAATACCGGAAGATTGCCAAATATATGCGATTTCTACATATGATACATTGATGAAAAATGAACGCTTCAAAAGAAATGTCCGACCACAAACGGTCATTCGATTCGGTGCACAGCCTGTATCAAAATTTTTAATGCAGTTTATCGTACAGGCAAATCCGCAAAGCTATATTGTTATCGATGAAGATCCGATGTATAGGGATTCTACTCATATGTCGACACATTTCATTCATGCGTTACCTGGAGAATGGCTATCGGAGCTGAAATTAGCAAATTCTCAAGCAGAAATGGCGTACGTTCAATTTTGGAAAATGGCAGATTTACTTGCAGCTGATGTCATTGAAAAGTACAGTCAATTTGCTGATGATGAAGGAGCAATGGTACAGGCATTCCTGACAAGTATTGAGGAAGACGCCGACATTTATGTCAGCAGCAGTATGCCAATCCGTGATATTGATACGTTTTTACTTACACAAAATCGCCCTGTTCAAATTTTTGCAAACCGCGGAGCAAATGGAATTGATGGGGTAACATCTACAGCACTTGGTTTCAGTAATGGTCGCAAAAACCGCAAAACCTATTTATTAATTGGCGATCTGGCATTTTTACATGATGCAAATGCATTTGTTGCAAGCCGTTATCAGGAATGTGATTTAACGGTAATTGTCATGAATAATGACGGTGGCGGAATTTTCTCTTATTTACCGCAATCGAAGGTAGAAGAGCATTATGAAGATCTCTTCGGTACACCGACTGCATTGACATTCGAACAAATGGCCAAAATGTATGAGCTGGATTACGAAAAAGCCACATCATTGGAACAATTTAAGAATGCATTAATAGCAGATAAACAAACACCGATTAAACTAATCGAAGCTTTCACAGATCGTGATGAGAATGTAAAGCAGCACCGTGAGTTATGGGCGCGTATTCATGAGGTGATGGAACAATGGCTCGATTCACTGTAAAAGGCCAGGATGTAAATATAGATCAGTGGAATGAACAGGCAACTCAGACAATTGTATTTCTCCACGGTTTTACTGGGAGCACAATTACTTGGAAAAAGATAGTTTCGCAACTGCCGTCAAACATCAGATGTATTGCCGTTGATTTAATCGGACACGGTAAAACAGCGGCTCCGGCTACTGTTGAATTTTACTCTATGGATTTTCAAGTGGAACTGCTGCAT
Source organism: Solibacillus sp. FSL W7-1472 (assembly GCF_037969775.1). Classification (NCBI taxonomy): domain Bacteria; kingdom Bacillati; phylum Bacillota; class Bacilli; order Caryophanales; family Caryophanaceae; genus Solibacillus; species Solibacillus sp. FSL W7-1472. The sequence continues at coordinate 2,890,187 of NZ_CP150208.1, read as the reverse complement.
GAACTTTTCCATCACTTACAGCTTGATACTTTCTCGCTGGTAGGCTATTCGATGGGGGGGCGTGTAGCATTGAGCTATGCAGTTCGCTACCCGGCTGCAATCGAGCATTTACTGTTGGAAAGTGCTTCTCCGGGTTTAAAAGATGACCAGGAGCGTAGTATACGAAAGCAGGCGGATGATACACTCGCTGAAAAGATACTCGCGAATGGGATTGAATCATTCGTAACCAAGTGGGAAAATATACCGCTATTTGCTTCTCAAAAAAGTCTTCCTGCAGTAGTACAGCAGGAAATTCGAACAGAGCGAATGCAACAAAGTGAAATCGGCCTTGCAAACAGTCTGCGCGGGATGGGGACAGGTGTAATGCCTGAACTTTGGGGTAAGCTTAATACATTAACGATGCCTGTGACACTTGTTACCGGACAGCGTGATGGAAAATTCATTCAATTAAACATTGAAATGCAAGAGCATATAAAAAAAGCAAATCATCTTATAATTCCAGCAGTTGGCCACGCAATTCATGTGGAAAATCCGACAAAGTTTGCTACAATAGTAAAGGAAACGATTTCATAACCGAAATAGGAGGCAATATATATGACAAAGCAACGTCTATGGACATCTTTACATACTTACGAAGATATTAAGTATGAATATTATAACGGGATCGCAAAAATTACGATTAACCGTCCAGAAGTTCGCAACGCTTTCCGCCCAAAAACAACAGCGGAAATGATCGATGCTTTCTCACGTGCTCGTGATGATGAGCGTGTGGGCGTAATTATTTTAACAGGTGAAGGCGAGCATGCATTCTGCTCTGGCGGCGACCAAAAAGTACGCGGTCATGGCGGTTATGTAGGCGATGACCAGATTCCTCGCTTAAACGTATTAGACTTACAAACGTTAATCCGTAAAATTCCTAAACCGGTTGTAGCGATGGTAGCAGGTTATGCAATCGGCGGCGGGCACGTATTGCACGTAGTATGTGACTTAACAATCGCTGCAGAAAATGCACGTTTCGGTCAAACAGGACCTAAAGTCGGTTCATTCGATGCTGGTTACGGCTCAGGTTACTTAGCACGTATCGTAGGACACAAAAAGGCTCGTGAAATCTGGTACTTATGCCGTCAATACGATGCGCAGCAAGCACTTGAAATGGGCTTAGTAAACACAGTAGTACCATATGAGCAATTAGAAGATGAAACAGTAAAATGGTGTGAAGAGATGCTTGAAATGTCGCCAACAGCATTACGTTTCTTAAAAGCTGCAATGAATGCAGATACAGACGGCTTAGCTGGTATCCAACAACTTGCTGGTGATGCGACACTTCTATACTACACAACAGATGAAGCAAAAGAAGGCCGCGATGCATTTAAAGAGAAACGTAAACCAGACTTCGGTCAATTCCCACGTTTCCCTTGATTTGTTCGTTATAATAATTCAAAAGGGATGTCCGAAAACTTTGGACATCCCTTTTCTTTACGATAGGAGGGAAAAAGGATGCAGCCAAACTGGATCAAGCAACGAGCCTATTTAACACCAAATCGGGTTGCACTGAGCTTTCATGACGAGCAATGGACGTTTAACGAGCTTTATTTACAGTCTGTTAGGTTAGCTTATAAATTAAATACACTTCGTTTAACGAATGGAAAACGGGTGGCTATTTTAGCACCATCTACACCGCCTTTAATCGAACTGCTGTATGCATGTATGCAAGCACAATGCGAAATGGTACTGCTGAATGGCAGACTGGCAAAGCAGGAGCTTGCGTATCAAGTTGAAGATGCTGAAGTAGATGCGATATTAGTCGCCGATGAAGAGCTTGTCAAACTTCCTGATGATGACCGAATCATCCCATTTTCGAAGCTTTATAAGACAACGGAGTCGGAATATGATATTGCAGCACAGTGGAATGAGGATTTTGCTTTGACGATTATGTATACATCCGGGACAACTGGATTTCCGAAGGGAGTTTGCCAAACCGTTTCAAACCATAGTTCAAGTGCAATCAGCTCAGCATTGAATTTAGGCATTTCAGAGAAGGATACATGGCTTTGTACTGTTCCAATTTTTCATATAAGTGGTTTTTCGATTGTCGTCCGTTCATTGCTATATGGGATGAAAATACGTTTATATGAAAAATTTGATGCTAAAAAATGTGCACAGGAAATTATGGAAGGTACCGTTACGAAAATGTCAGTCGTTTCGGTCATCCTCGAAAATATACTTTCCGAAATGGAGCAGGCTGGTAAAAAAGCACATCCCAATTTCACAGTCGCATTAGCAGGTGGCGGTCCAGTACCGATCGATTATTTAAAACGATCAGAAGAACTGGACTTGTGTGTTGCCCAAACTTACGGTATGACAGAAACGTCTTCGCAAACCGCAACACTGGCAAACGAGGATGCAATGACACATATCGGATCTGCCGGCAAACCGCTGTTTTTCAATGAAATTAAAATTGATGCAAAAGACGGGGAATTCATTGGTGAAATATTAATCCGCGGACCTCATGTCACGCCGAAATATATTGGCCGCTTTAAAGACAAACCGACAACCATCAATGGCTGGCTTCATACAGGAGATGTTGGTTATTTGGATGAACAAGGGTATCTATTTGTCGTTGATCGTCGTAGTGATTTAATTATTTCAGGCGGAGAAAATATTTATCCGGCTGAAATTGAAAATTTATTGCTCGGTCACCCGAACGTAAAAGAGGCAGGTGTGTGCGGAATGGAGCATGACAAATGGGGGCAAGTCCCTGTTGCCTTTATTGTTGCAAAAAATCAGATGACAGAACAAGAAATCATCAAATTTTGCGCACAGCACTTAGCAAATTATAAAGTCCCGAAACATGTTCACTTCGTCAGTCATTTACCTCGAAGCGGTTCCAATAAACTGCTAAGAAGAAAGTTGATGCAGCTGCTGGAAGAGTGATGAGGAGATAAAAAGGCCCAAGCATAATGAATGCGGTGCTGCACCCCAAAAGTTAGAGTAAAAAACTAACCTTTGGGGTGATTTTTTATGACTAAATTTAATGAAGAATTTAAATTGATGGTGGTTCAAGAATATTTAAGTGGCTCACTAGGATATCGAGCGATCGCGAAGAAATATGCAGTCGGTGCTACACCGTTAAGGAAATGGGTACGTGCTTATAAAGAGTTTGGATGTAGTGGCCTATCTGTTAAGAAAACGAAGCAGTTTTATTCTGTTCAATTTAAATTAGATGTATTAAGCTATATGAAACGAACAGGTGCTTCCCATCAAGATACTGCGATTCATTTTAACTTGAATGATCCAACTTTAGTTGCTAGTTGGTATCATCGGTTTTTAAAAGAAGGGATAGAGGGCCTGCAAAGAAAACCAAAGGGGCGCCCATCCATGTCTAAGAAACAAAAATCAACAGTGAATAACCAAGAAAAAACAATGTCACGTGAGGAGCAGCTAGAACGCGAAAATGAACTGCTTCGTTTAGAGGTAGCTTATTTAAAAAAGTTGAAGGCTTTTCGGGAGAATCCAGATGCCTTCCTCGAAAAGCACAAGCTGCCATCGCATTCGAACTTAAACAAGAAGGATTTCGATTAAAAGATATTTTAAAACAAGTGGATATTCCTGAAGCAACGTATCATTATCATATCAAACTGATGAGGCAAAAAGATCCAGATTTAGAGTGGAAAGCCTTGATTTTAGAGACTTTTGAACAACATAAGGGGCGATATGGCTACCGCCGAATTCATGCGGAATTAAGAGTGCAAGGACACATAATTAATCATAAAAAGGTACAACGAATTATGAAAAACCTAGGGTTGAAATGTGTAAAATTCATACGTAAATCACGCTATAAATCCTACAAAGGAACAGTTGGAAAAGTCGCTAAAAACCTTTTGAATCGTAGATTCAGAACGTCATATGCCCTTCAAAAATTGGTGACTGATGTAACTGAATTTAAATGTACAGATGATGAAAAATTATATTTAAGTCCGATCATGGATTTATTTAATGGTGAAATTATTGGGTTTAGTATGTCAAAACGGCCGAGCCTAGATTTTGTGTTAAATTCACTTAGACAAGCACTACCAATTATTCAAAAGCGCGCAGAATATCGGACAACAATTCATTCCGATCAAGGCTGGCACTACCAACACAATACATGGGTGAGAACATTAAGACAGAACAGGATTTTTCAAAGTATGTCTCGTAAAGCAACATGCGCCGACAATGCGGCCATGGAGAACTTCTTTAGCTTACTAAAACAGGAAATGTATTATGGAGAACAAATCATCTCTTATGAAGCATTACAAAAGAAAATAAATGAGTATATCCATTATTATAATAATGTTCGTATTAAACAAAAACTGGCCGGCATGAGTCCGGTAAATTACCGAAAACATGCCAGCCAATTAGCAGCATAATAAAAACTCTAACTTTAAGGGGTCACTACCTGCTTGGACCTTTTTAAATGATTAATTGCTCAAAGCTTGCTTGAGGACATCCATATTTTTACGCATTAACGTAAAGTAGTCTTCGTTGTTTTGGATATCTTCCTTCGTTAAAACACTTAAATTATGCAACGTTAACGTTTCTGCATTAACTTCCTTTTGAATAATTTCCGTTAATTTTGAAGAAACATTTTGTTCAAAGAAAATATATTGGATATTTTCTTTATTTGCTAAATCAACAATTGCCGTTAATTCCTTTTGTGAAGGCTCACTTTGCGAATTTAAACCAGCTACAGGTACTTGATTGAAGCCGTAATGTCCCGCAATGTAGCCGAATGCAGCATGCGATACAAAGAATGTTTTTTTCGTAGTAGCTGCAGCAATTTCTTCAAAGTCTGAGTGCAATGCCGCAAGATCTGTTACTAATTGCTCGTAATTTGAATTGAATGTTGCTTCGTGTTCCGGTAAGGCTTTAACTAGTTCATCTTTAATCGTTAAAGCTAACTGCTGTGAAATAATTGGGGATAACCATACATGCGCATCGTGTTCTTCGTGTGCGTGTTCTTCTTCATGTCCGTGGTCATCATGTTCCTCATGCTCAGCATGTGTATGTCCTGTGGAAATATGAAGCTGATCTTCCGTTACATTGGCAGCTGTAGCAACTAATTTTACGTCTTCATTTGCCAAAGTCTTTTGCGCATTTTCAACAAAACCTTCTAAACCAAGACCAATGTAGAAAAATAAATCTGCATCTGCTAACGCCATCATATCCTTTTGAGTTGGTTCAAACGAATGTTCATTTGCACCTGCAGGATAAATGGAAGAAACATCAACAAACTCTCCACCGATTTGTTCCGTAAAATACTGCAATGGGTAAACGGTTGTATAAACAGAAAGGGCATCTTCCTTTTGCTGTGATTCGTTTGTGTCTTTTTTCGTATCATCTGCATTGCAGGCAGCTAATAATAAAACAAGTGTAAACATCGAAATGATTGAAAACCATTTTTTCATTAATTAAATCTCCTTAAATAGTAATTATTACGATTTGTATTTTTGAACATTTTCAATCATACAGGATTCAATAAAAAAAAACAATATAAAAAGCCTTCGAAAATTATTTTTTTTTCGAAGGCCATTTTTCTGGAACAGGATCGAAGCCACCAGGATGAAGCGGCTGACATTTTATGATTCGAATGATCGTCATGATCGATCCTTTTATTGCACCATGTTTTTGAATTGCTTCAATTCCATAGCTCGAACAAGTCGGGTGGAACCGGCAAGATGGTGGCGTCATAGGCGAAATATATTTTTGGTAAAGACGAATTAATCCGATAAATAGTTTTTTCATTGCTGTTTTTGCTCTCCATTTTTATAAGTCCGGATTGGTTTGGAATCATCGGTTTGCTTTAATGATACGCTGTTTTTCCGGGCAAGTAAAATAATAGAGAATGCAAAAATACCCATTATCGTTAAGATAATAATCAATACAATAGGTAAGCTCATTTTTTTCACCTCAACTTCCATTTTACAGGAAAAACCTGCGGTGAGTGTGAAGAATGATTGAACTAAATGTTTTAAGAAGTCGGATAACGGATATAATACAAGCAATGATACATTTCTAAAAATATAAGCAATAGAAAGATTTTATATCAGGATTAAAATTTCGTTATCGAAGTTTTAAATATAATTTATGAGGTGAAGGACAAATGGCAAAGAAACAATTAAACACACAATTAAATGATTTAGTAGCAACATGGTCGGTAATGTACACGAAGTTACATAATTACCACTGGTATGTAAACGGACCATCATTCTTTACATTACACGTCAAATTTGAAGAGCTTTACAACGAAGTAACTTTAAATTTAGATGAAATTGCAGAACGTATTTTAACGAAGGGCGGCAAGCCTGTTGCAACATTAAAGGAACATTTAGAACTTTCTCTAATTGAAGAGGCTTCAGGAAAAGAAGAAACAGAGGAAATGGTTTCTAAATTAATCGAAGACTTCAAAACAATTATGGGAGCTTTAAATAAGGCAATGGAAACAGCTTCAGAAGAAGGCGATGACCGTACAGAGGATTTACTGAATGCTCAATTCCAAAGCCTTGAAAAGCATACATGGATGTTAAATGCTTATTTAGGCAACTAATATTGGATAAAACGACTCCGTTTTGGGGTCGTTTTTTTATTAATCATTTGATGGAATGACTGCACGATATATGCTTCCAATGTATAAATGATTTTATTGCAGTCCACCTTAAATATGAGGTGAGAATAATGGAAAAAAATAATGTTTATGTATCCGTTGCCAATTTAACATGCAATTTGCATCCTGGATCTTCGTATGAATTTGTTTTAAAAATGGAACCGCAAAAGGCCCGTGTATTTATGAAGCTGTTTAATCAGATGCAACATCTGGAAGCGTCAAATGCTTTCCGTGCACATATGCCGTTTATTCCATATCATTTGGACAGATTAAATCATGAAATCGACCACCGACTTAAAAAGGTATATGCCCTGATTCATGAATTTGGAGACGAGGAAGCGAAAAAGTTCGTCGAGCAACTGCCATACTTTACTCGATAATTAGGCGATTTGATTGAACCGTAGACATCTGTTCGTTACACTAATAAGAGGAGTTGAGCGAAAAGATGTTTACATTTATCGATGAAAATAATTTAAAAGTAGATTTAAGATTTGATGAAGGTCCTTTCGAAGTTGAACCTAAGCATGTATTGGCCCTTGTACAATATGAAGGGAAATGGTTATGTACGATTCATCACCGTCGTGGTGTTGAGTTTCCCGGAGGCAAGCAGGAGCCTGGAGAGACATTATACGAAGCGGCTATCCGTGAAGTTTATGAAGAAGCAAATGTTGTAATAGAAGATGTAAAATGGTTTGCCTACTACATCGTGCATGATGACATTCCCTTTTGCAAAGCGGTTTTTACTGCCAAAGTAAAGGACATTGAACCTTTTACAGGAGATCATGAAACAGAAGGCATGTTATGGCTGACAGAAGAGGATTTGTGGAAGCAGCCGAATTTAAGTTTCTATATGCGGGATGCAGGAATGAAAAAGATGTTGCAGGAAGTGAAAAATCATGAACGACAATGGTAAGATTTTTTCGATACGCAATTACCCATCACCGAATCCCCATATCCGATTAGATGAAATTACGTATTGGTCACAAGGCCTGCGTGTAAAAGGATTATTGGCACGTCCACAAGCGGCTGGTACATATGAAGCGCTTTTATATTTGCGTGGGGGGCTCCAATCAATCGGTATGGTGAGACCGGCACGTATTGCCCAATTTGCGATGCAAGGCTTTGTAGTATTTGCTCCGTACTATCGCGGAAATCGCGGGGGAGAAGGTAAGGATGAATTTGCCGGTGATGACCGTTATGATGCAATTAACGGTATAGAAGTACTGAAGCATTTTATTCAAGTGGACAAAGTGAATCTGTATGGTTTTTCCCGTGGTGGATTAATGGTATTGTGGACAGCGATTTTACGTGATGATATTAAATCGCTCGTAACATGGGCAGGTGTATCGGATGCGACAGCAACATATTGGGAGCGGGTGGATATGCGGCGCGGCTTGAAAAGGATTGTTGGCGGTACACCAAATAAAGTACCGGAAAACTATGATGACCGGACACCACTACTTGAAATCGAAAAACTTCAAACTCCGGTACTCATAATTCATGGTACAGAAGATCAGCATGTGGATATTGAGCATGCCTATAAACTAGAGCAGTACTTAAAAAAGGAAGGAAAATCTGTTGAGACATGGTTCTCATCCGGATTAAAGCATCATTATCCTCCAGACTTGAACCGTGACACTGTGAAAAACTTATGTAATTGGATGAAACGCCAAGAAAGTAAGAAGTCTGAACAGAACTAGGAAAAAAAATAATAAGGGAAAACCTTATTTTATACAAAGTAAAAACAGCATTTTCCCCATAGAGGAAAATGCTGTTTGTTTTTGATTGAATAAAGTTGGTCATTAGTAAATTATACTAATGGGCCGCCTTTTTGAACGATTGCTTCATCAACATTCTCGAATTTCGTGAAGTTATTTTTGAACAGATCAGCAAGTTCAGCAGCTTTTTTGTCATATGCAGCTTTATCTGCCCATGCATCACGAGGATTTAATACGCTAGATGGTACACCTTCAACGGCTACTGGAATGTTTAATCCAAATACTGCATCTTGAGTTGTCTCAACGTTATTTAATTTACCATCGATTGCAGCACGAACCATTGCACGTGTATAAGAAAGCTTCATACGGCTGCCTACACCATATTCGCCACCAGTCCAACCAGTGTTTACTAGGAAAACTTGTGAACCGTGCTCATCAATTTTCTTACCTAATTGCTCTGCATAAACTGTTGCAGCAAGCGGTAGGAATGGAGAACCGAAGCATGTAGAGAATACTGGTTCTGGCTCTGTTACACCACGTTCTGTGCCGGCAAGTTTTGATGTGAAACCACTTAGGAAGTGATACATTGCCTGCTCTTTTGTCAATTTAGAAATAGGAGGTAATACACCAAATGCATCGGCTGTTAAGAAGACGATTGTATTTGGATGACCTGCTACTGATGGTAACACAATATTGTCAATATAGTCGATAGGGTAAGCGACACGTGTATTTTCTGTTAATGAACCGTCAGCATAGTCGCATTCGCGTGTTTCAGGATCTACCGCAACGTTTTCCAGTACTGAACCAAAGCGAATTGCATTATAAATTTCCGGCTCATTTTCAGCAGATAGGTTGATTGTTTTTGCATAGCATCCACCTTCAATGTTGAATACGCCGTTATCAGACCAACCGTGCTCATCGTCACCGATTAATTTACGATCTTTATCAGCAGATAAAGTTGTTTTTCCCGTACCAGATAGACCGAAGAATAATGCAACATCGCCACCTTCACCAACGTTTGCAGAGCAATGCATTGGGAAGATACCTTGTTCAGGCAATAAGTAGTTCATAATACCGAAGATTGACTTCTTCATTTCACCTGCGTACTCAGTTCCGCCGATTAAGATGATTTTCTTTTCAATAGATGTTATAATGAATGTTTCCGATCCTGTACCGTCTACTTCAGGATCTGCTTTGAAGTTTGGCGCAGATACGATTGTAAACTCGGCAACATGTTTAGCCAATTCGTCTGCTGTTGGGCGGATGAACAATTGATGACAGAATAGATTATGCCAAGCATATTCATTAATTACTTTAATGGATAATTGAGACTCTTTGTCTGCACCTGCAAAACCGTTGAATACATATAACTCGTCACGTTCTTTTAAGTAATTTACAACTTTCACATAAAGTTTATCAAATACCTCTGCAGAAATCGGACGGTTAACTTTGCCCCAATCGATTTTATTGTTGCAAATTTCTTCTTTTACTATATATTTATCTTTTGGAGAACGGCCAGTGTATTTTCCTGTTTGGGCACGTAATGCACCTTCAACAGTCAGCACGGCTTCTCCGCGTGATGTAGCTTTTTCAACTAATTGTGGAACAGATAATTGAGTTTTGATGTTTTCCCCGTTTAAAAGTTCTTTCAGCTCGTTAGCAATTTCTACCGAATTCATCTATTAAATACCATCCTTTTTTATAGTATTCCCTTATAGAGGGGAGTTGATTCCTAATTCAAAAATAGTATAACACATTAAGTGAAATAATCTATACTAATTGCAAATTATTTTTTCCGGAATTTTAAACATTGCGAAATACGTCAAAATTTGTTGACAGCACTTGTTTTTTTGCGTAAGATGTTTAATTGAACGGATACTCTTATCCCGAGCTGGTGGAGGGGCAGGCCCTATGAAACCCGGCAACCTGCGTATATTTTATACGTGTTGGTGCCAACCTGATGCAAGGGCAAAAATTCCCTTGAACGATAAGAGTGAAAGGTAACGAAACGTAATATCCTTTCCTCACGTGTGATGAACACGGCTATGAGAGAAAGGATTTTTTTTATTTTGTTTTACAATTTCGTGCTGAGCGAAAATTATATAGTTACAGCCTTTCAGACCCTCGTGTTAAAGCAAATATAGCTTGACGTTAAAAGGTAGATACGCATTAGCGTAATTGCTTTATATAACGGACATGGGTAATGAGTACCGTATCAATAAAAAACAATTGCCAAAGTGATTTAGGAGGAAATGACATGACAAATCGTCGACTGTTTACATCAGAAAGTGTAACGGAAGGACATCCGGATAAAATTTGTGACCAAATTTCGGATGCCATTTTAGACGCTATTTTAGCTGCAGATCCAAATGCACGTGTAGCTTGTGAAACTACGGTAACAACAGGCTTAGTACTAGTATCTGGTGAGATTACAACTTCTACTTATGTAGATATGAAAGGAATTATCCGTGATACAGTGGCAGAAATCGGCTACACACGCGGTAAGTACGGCTTTGATGCGGAAAACCTTGCAGTACTAGTAGCTGTAGGAGAGCAATCACCTGACATTGCACAAGGTGTTGACCAAGCATTGGAAGCACGTGAAGGTTCAATGACGGATGATGAACTGGAAGCAATCGGTGCAGGCGACCAAGGATTAATGTTCGGCTATGCATGTAACGAAACACCGGAATTAATGCCGATGCCAATTTCTTTAGCTCATAAATTAGCACGTCGTTTAACAGAAGTACGTAAATCAGGAGAATTGGAATATTTACGTCCGGATGGTAAAACACAAGTAACAATCGAATATGATGAAAACAATGAACCTGTTCGTGTGGATACAATCGTTATTTCAACACAGCATGATGAAGAAGCAACATTAGAACAAATTCAAACAGATATTAAAGAGCACGTTATTAAACCGGTTGTTCCTGCTCAATTATTGGATGAAGCAACAAAATACTTCATCAACCCAACAGGTCGTTTCGTAATCGGCGGGCCTAAAGGAGATGCAGGTCTTACAGGTCGTAAAATTATTGTTGATACTTACGGCGGCTATGCGCGTCATGGTGGCGGAGCATTCTCCGGTAAGGATGCGACAAAAGTTGACCGCTCTGCAGCATATGCAGCACGTTATGTTGCTAAAAACATTGTAGCAGCTGGCCTAGCTGACCGTGCTGAAGTGCAACTGGCGTATGCAATCGGTGTTGCACAACCTGTATCAATCGCGGTTGATACATTCGGTACAGGAAAAGTAGAAGAATCAAAAATCGTGAACTGGGTACGTGAGCTATTTGATTTACGTCCTGCGGGCATTATTAAAATGCTTGATTTACGTCGTCCGATTTATAAGCAAACAGCAGCATACGGACATTTCGGTCGCACAGATTTAAATGTGCCATGGGAAAGTACGGATAAAGCGGCTGAATTGAAAGCTAAAGCAGGAATTTAATATAATAAAAAGGAGCATCCAGTTTAATGGATAGCTCCTTTTTTATGATCTTATATAAGATTTCTTTTTAACAAGGTATAGATTTATAAGATTCAAAGAGGGGAATGACTGTTAAATTATTTTTGAAGTGATTTATAGTATTGCCCTTTTGCCACATATTCTGAAATTATCCGATCCATATCTGCGCGATCTTCTGCTGTCACTTCACGTACGACTTTTGCTGGGCGACCCATCGCTAAACAATTGGGAGGAATCACTTTTCCCGGTGGTACAAGACTGCCGGCACCAATAAATGCACCCTCGCCTATAACAGCCCCGTCCAGTATGATGGAACCCATACCAACTAAAGCGCGTTTTTTAATTGTACAGCTATGTAATGTAACTTGATGACCTACTGTTACTTCGTCTTCAATAATGAGAGGGGCAGCGGGACTTTGGTGAAGGCAGCTCAAATCCTGGATACTGACACGGTCACCAATTATAGTTTTGTTTACATCGCCACGAATTACCGTGTTAAACCAAATTGAAGTTTCGGCACCGATTGTTACATCACCGGTAATTGTGGCATAGTCTGCAATGAATGCAGAAGGGTGAATCGTTGGTATTTTATCCTTATAAGGGTAAATCATGTGCATTTCCTCATTTCTTCTATAAAATTGTAGATAAATCTATAGATATCGTAACAAAACGTGAAGATTTTTCAATTAACATTTCTTTTAGAACGGAATGTATTATAATTATACAAATAAATAGTAATATAATGATGCCGATGTTAAAGAAGGTGCAATATCGTAATTTTTTGATAATCGGCAAACTCATTCCTGAATTAAAGGATCACGTGTTTATGTCATAAAAATATTTTATATGTAAGGAGTATTGGCCATGTGGAAATGGGAAACAGAGCAACAACCAAAAGCCGTAGTCGTTATTCTTCATAGCGCATATGAACATCATCGGTGGTACGCATGGTTAATTGAAAAGTTCCGCAGCTCACACTTTCATGTTGTAATGGGGGATTTACCTGGACATGGAGAGCAAGGAAAGTATACAACGTATCATGATGAAGATTTTAAAGAATATTATAAGTATACAAAAGTATTATTGAAAGTGGCACTAGAATATAACGTACCGCTTTTTATCGTAGGAAATGGCCTAGGGGCTGCAATAGCTACGTATGTACTCCAGAACAATAAAATAGAATGTGCGGGTGTTGTTTTAGCATCCCCCTGGTTTAATTTAAAGCTGGCACCGGGAAAATTGTCGAATGCTTTATCAAGCTTCAGCGCCATTACATCGAATGTTAAGCTGAAACATGAGTTGGAGCCTCACCATCTTACGCGGAACACAGATGTGTTAATGGAACTAAAAGAGCAATTACCGTTGAAGAGTATGGTGACGGTAAAATGGTATCGCGACTGGCAGCAAATGTCGCGGACAATCCGTAACCCTGAATTGAAGTTTCCGGATATCCCAGTATTATTAATGACGGGTGAAAATGATAAAGTTTCAGACATTAGTACATCTAAGAAATGGATAACAGAGCATACGCTTTCCGAGTTTCACTATAAGCAATGGAAAGGTTGCCTCCACAGCCTTTATTTTGAAGTGGAACGGGAAGATGTTTTTAAATTTACGATAGATTATATTAATAATGTTTTAAGAGACTTGGGATATATTATTGAATAGTGATAAGCCTAACAAAATCATACTTTGTTAGGTTTATTTTTATTTCCTTAAAAAAAATATATCGAAATTTTCGAATATTTGTAATATACTAAATTTCAAATTAATACATTATTTCAACAAAGGGGGTATAGTATGGGTTTCTTGAATGATTTTGTAGGATGGGCCAACAATATTTTATGGGGTCCTGTTATGATTTATGGTATTTTAATCGTTGGTTTATTTTTCTCTATCCTAACAAAGTTTGCACAAGTCAGGCTAATTGGAGACATGTTCAAGTTAATGTTCAAAGGAGAAAAATCAGAAGCAGGTGTATCTTCGTTCCAGGCATTGTCGATTGCATTGTCGGGCCGTGTCGGTACAGGTAATATCGTTGGTACCGCAACAGCTATTGCATTCGGTGGTCCGGGTGCGGTGTTCTGGATGTGGGTGACAGCATTTATCGGGGCATCAACGGCGTATATGGAGTCGACGTTAGCTCAGATTTATAAAGAGAAAAAAGATGGACAGTATCGTGGTGGTCCGGCGTTCTACATTGAAAAAACAACTGGAATACGTGCATTAGGTGTTATTTTTGCCATTGCGATGATTATCTCTGTTGCATTTTTAATGCCTGGAGTTCAGGCAAATGCCATCGCAGGTGCAGTTGATAATGCATTTGGAATTGAACCATGGGTAACTGGACTAGTTACGATTCTCCTGCTGGCGGTTATTATTTTTGGTGGTGTTAAGCGTATTGCAAATGCTGCCCAAATTTTAGTACCATTCATGGCATTAGCGTATTTGTTAGTAGCGGCTATTATTATTATTATGAATATTACAGCTGTGCCTGAAGTGTTTGCTTTAATTTTCCGTAGTGCTTTCGCTACAGATGCAGTATTTGGCGGGATGATCGGTAGCGCAATTTTCTGGGGTGTAAAACGTGCCATCTACTCAAACGAAGCAGGTCAAGGTACTGGTGCACATCCAGCTGCTGCTGCAGAAGTATCGCATCCTGCAAAGCAAGGTTTAGTGCAGGCAGCTTCAGTTTATATTGATACAATCTTGGTATGTACTGCAACAGCATTAATGATTTTATTCATGGGTACATACAATGTCCATGAGGGTAGTCAAGACGGAGCTCTGATTGAAGCAAAAATGGATGAGACGATTACGTATTCAGGCTTTACACAAGCAGCTGTAAATGATGCGTTCCCATCTTTAAATAACTTTGGTTCAGGGTTTGTCGCAATTTCTTTATTCCTATTTGCTTTCACTACATTAATGGCATATTACTATATTGCTGAAACAAATGTTTCGTATATGTTTAATGGCAGTGCAAGACGTATCGGGATATTGTTAATGAAATTCGTATTATTGGCTTCGGCATTTTACGGCACAGTTAAAACGTCCGATTTAGCTTGGGCATTCGGTGACGTTGGTTTAGGATTAACGGTTTGGATTAACGTAATTATGCTATTATTCATCATGAAACCGGCCCTCATTGCGTTGAAGGATTATGAGCAACAGAAAAAAGAAGGAAAAGACCCAGTATTTGATCCGAAAAAACTCGGAATTAAAAATGCTGATTTCTGGGAGACATATAAGAAAGATTAGTAGATTAAAAGGAGCAGCTAGTTAAAAAGCTGCTCCTTTTTTTATGGAATAATACTGATGTAGTGCCTCAAATTGTTCCGCAGTAAAATCTTTTTGTCCGCGAATATATTTTTCATATAAATTATAGTAGCAAATCGTTAAATACTTATCATTATGGTGGCGGCTGTATGGCGGATAGTATTCATTTTCAGACAAACGAAGATCGACAAAATAACGATCCATCTTATCAATCGTACGAATTGTAATGTTTCTGGCGCGCATTTCCTTCAGAACAATTTGCGTATAAATATATAAATCCTCTTTTGGGTATTCATAAATATAATTGATTAATACATGGTTGTCTTCCTTCACGAAAATGCTGTTCAACTCGCGCCACTGGGCAAGCAGCTGACTTTTTGGGATAAAGGGAATTAACTCGGTATGCCATAAACGCATCATTTCACCTCATTAAGGATATGAAAAAGAGCTAAGAAAACTTAGCCCTCTATCGGAAATTCTTTTACTTTTTCTAATGCAATGATAAACGGGGGATCATTTTTCTGATTCATAAATTCATAGCGCAGAACATGTACATGTTTTTGCGGTAAATCACTTACATAGCGGATTACTTCATCGCGCTCATTTTTTCCGCCTTCGTGACCGTGATAGACGACTAAAACGATCATTCCTCCGACTTTTAACAGCTTTAACAAACTTTCGATCGCTTGGATTGTAGTATTCGGCTTTGTCACAATTTCATGATTGCTGCCGGGCAAATAGCCAAGATTGAAAATTGCTGCTGATACGGGTTTATGAATATAATTTGCTACATTTTCATGTCCGTCTTTTAAAACAATAGCCCGATGCTCGAGTGCATTGTCGAGCAGACGGTGCAATGTCGCATCAACCGCTTCTTTTTGCACATCAAAAGCATATACATAGCCGTCATCCCCAACGAGATTTGCTAAAAAAAGAGTATCATGTCCATTTCCAGCTGTTGCATCGACCGCAATATCACCCTCGGAAACCGACATTTCCAATAATGTTTGGGCATATTGAATAACACGTTCTAATTTCATTTGGACACTTCCGCCTTATAAAACTTCCCTTGATAAGAACCTCTACGTTCCAGCTCTGCATCAATTCCGTTCAGAACTTCCCATTTGTTGACAGACCACATCGGACCGATCATTAAATCGATTGGACCATCACCAGTAATACGGTGGACAATCATTTCAGGCGGAATAATTTCAAGCTGATCTGCTACAAGCTGAATATAAGCATCCTTTTCCATAAATTCCAGCATGCCTTTTTCGTATTGCTTCACAAGTGGTGTTCCTTTTAAAAGGTGCAGAAGATGGATTTTGATACCTTGGACATCGAGCTTTGCCACTTCACGGGCCGTTTCCATCATCATATCGTAATCCTCTAGCGGCAATCCGTTAATAATATGCGTCACTACACGAATGCCATGCTTGCGCAATTTATTAACCCCTTCCACATATGTCGCATAATCATGTGCACGGTTAATTAAATTGGCCGTTTTTTCATGAACCGTTTGAAGTCCCAATTCTACCCATAAATACGTGCGTTCATTTAACTCTGCCAAATATTCTACAACATCGTCCGGCAGGCAATCTGGACGCGTTGCAATTGAAAGGCCCATTACTCCTTCACAGGCAAGCGCTGCTTCGAACTTTTCCTTTAGTACTTCAAGTGGAGCGTGTGTATTTGTATACGCTTGGAAGTAGGCCATTGTTAAGCCGTCTTTCCATTTGTTCTCCATTTTTGCTTTGATCTTTTCGAACTGTACGGGAATCGGATCGACTTTACTGCCCGCAAAGTCACCTGAACCAGCTGCTGAACAAAATGTACAACCGCCAAAAGCGACCGTCCCATCACGGTTTGGACAATCAAACCCTGCATCCAAAGCGACTTTGTATACTTTCTTTCCGAATTCGTTTCGTAAATAGCGATTCCATGTATAATAACGTTTCCCATCTGACGGGAAAGGAAAATTTGTTTCTGTCATTCCTTGTTCACTCCTCTAACGTATTATTCTAACATGGACAGAACATCGTGTCCTAATAGAAATCTTTTTCTTGTACAAATTCCTGTTAAAGAATAAACTAGTAAATTGAGCAAATATTGAAGGAGGAAAGTTAGTGCCGAAACAAGTATGGCTATTAATTATTGGTACATTCGTAAATACGGTCGGAAATTCGTTTTTATGGCCTTTAAATAGTATTTATATTCATGATCATTTAGGAAAATCCTTAACTACCGCTGGAATTGTCCTTATGTTAAATTCATTGGCTGGTGTTTTCGGCAATCTAGTAGGCGGTTACTTATTTGATAAATTAGGTGGCTATAAAGCAATTTTAATTGGGGTTGTATTTAATTTATTGTCAATCACACTATTAACGATTTGGCATGATTGGCCACAATACATCATATTTTTAACGATGATGGGCTTTAGTGGAGGGATTGTATACCCGGCGATTTATGCGATTGCAGGAAGTGCCTGGCCAGAAGGAGGTCGACGTGCTTTTAACTCGATCTTTTTGGCAAACAACGTAGGGGTCGCAATCGGCCCGGCATTGGCTGGCATTGTTGCCGATATTAAGTTTGACTATGTATTTAGTGCGAATCTATTTTTCTATGCTGTATTTTTTGTACTTGTCATCACAACATATAAGCGTTTTGATATGAAGGGACTGACAACAAAACCTTTCTCAGGTAATGAGACAAAAAGAAGAAACAGAGGGCCGATTGTGGCGCTTAGTATATTAAGTATATCT
The DNA here is from genome assembly GCF_037969775.1 of Solibacillus sp. FSL W7-1472. NCBI lineage: Bacteria > Bacillati > Bacillota > Bacilli > Caryophanales > Caryophanaceae > Solibacillus > Solibacillus sp. FSL W7-1472. Next base: position 2,872,313 of record NZ_CP150208.1, on the reverse strand, counting down.
TTAATCGTCTGCTGGTTAAGCTACTCCCAATGGAGCGCGACCATTTCTTCTTATACACAAGGATTAGGAATGAGCCTGTCTGAATACAGTTTACTCTGGACAATCAACGGCTTTATGATCGTTGCTGTTCAGCCGATTATCCGTCCGCTTGTTACACGTTGGGAAAACAAAATAAAGCATCAGCTGGTGCTTGGGCTGATATTGATGTCGCTATCTTATATCGTCGTTTATTTTGCCCAGGACTTTAAGATGTTTGCTGCAGCGATGGTCATTTTGACATTTGGGGAAGTGTTCTTCACACCGGTCATTCCGATGATTGCCAATAAACTGGCACCTCATGGACAAGAAGGTTTTTATCAAGGGCTCGTCAATAGTGCATCGACAATTGGGCGGATGATTGGGCCTGTGTTTGGCGGGTTAATGGTAGATTTATATGGCATGCAAATATTAATGCTTATATTATCGGTACTAATTATCGTTGCCATTATTCCATGTCTGCTCTTTGATCGTACGCTAGGAAAAGAACAAACATAAAACAGTTACTTGTGCTTTTGTGTTGAATTCGTTAAAATGAATGAAATAATAATATTGACTGTGATGAGGAATAGTAAATGGACACACTTTATAGAGAGCTGGCGGCAGGTGGAAGCCGGTAAGTGTCAAGTTGAACTCGCCTCGGAGTTTGCTTTAGTGAAGTAATAGTAGCTAATGGCCGTGTATTCGCGTTAAGAAATGAAGCTGAGTGCTGCGTCACTAATTTGGGTGGTACCGCGGGAGTAAAAAATATCTCTCGTCCCTTCTTATCATAAGATGGGACGGGATTTTTTTATTTTTTGAATATTCTGTTAAATCATTGATGATACGCCTAAAATACATAAACCACAGCAAGAATATATTTAAAGGAGGAATTATTGTGAGTTTTAATCATCAGCAAATTGAGAAAAAGTGGCAAACGTTTTGGGATGTCAATAAAACATTCAAAACTGAAAATGAAATGGATAAGCCAAAGTTTTATGCATTGGATATGTTCCCTTACCCATCAGGTGCGGGTCTGCACGTAGGACACCCTGAAGGTTATACAGCGACAGATATTTTGTCTCGTTTTAAACGTATGCAAGGCTACAATGTCCTTCATCCAATGGGTTGGGATGCATTCGGTTTACCTGCAGAGCAATATGCACTTGATACAGGGAATGACCCAGCTGAATTTACAGCTAAAAACATCGCGACATTCAAACGTCAAATTAACGAGCTAGGCTTCTCTTATGACTGGGATCGTGAAATTAACACAACTGACCCGTCTTATTATAAATGGACGCAATGGATTTTCACTAAGTTAGTGGAAATGGATTTAGCGTATGTAGATGAAGTGGCAGTAAACTGGTGTGAAGCATTAGGTACGGTTCTTGCTAACGAGGAAGTAATCGACGGAGTTTCTGAGCGTGGCGGTCACCCGGTAGTACGTCGTCCGATGCGACAATGGGTACTGCGTATTACAAAATATGCAGACCGTTTAGTCGATGATTTAGTTGATGTTGACTGGCCTGAATCAATTAAGGAAATGCAACGTAACTGGATCGGCCGTTCTGAAGGCGCACAAGTGAAATTCACTGTTGCTGGCACAGACAAAAACTTCGAAGTATTTACAACACGTCCGGATACATTATTTGGCGCGACATACTGTGTATTAGCACCAGAGCATAAATTAGTAGCTGACATTACTACTGCAGAGCAAAAAGAAGCAGTAGAGGCATACTTGGAAAAAGTATCATTAAAATCTGATTTAGAACGTACAGACTTAGCAAAAGAAAAAACAGGTGTATTCACAGGTGCTTATGCAGTGAACCCGATCAACGGCAAACAAGTGCCGATCTGGATTGCGGATTATGTATTGGCAACATACGGAACTGGTGCAATTATGGCTGTTCCTGCACATGATGAGCGTGACTATGAATTTGCAAAAGAGTTCAATTTAGAAATCATTCCAGTTCTTGAAGGCGGAGACATTGAGAATGAAGCATTCACTGGTGACGGTGCGCATATTAACTCGGACTTCTTAAACGGATTAAATAAAGCAGACGGTATTGCGAAGGCAATTGAATGGTTAGTGGAAAATGGTGTAGGGGAAAAGAAAATTACTTACCGTTTACGCGACTGGTTATTCAGCCGTCAACGCTACTGGGGAGAACCAATTCCAGTAATTCACTGGGAAGATGGCACAATGACTACGATTCCTGTAGAGGAACTGCCATTGGAATTACCGAAAACAACAAATATCCGTCCTTCAGGTACTGGTGAATCACCACTTGCAAATATTGAAGAATGGGTGAATGTAGTTGATCCAGTAACAGGCAAAAAAGGACGCCGTGAAACGAATACAATGCCACAATGGGCCGGTTCATCATGGTACTTCCTGCGCTATATCGATCCGAAAAATGATCAGGCGCTTGCAGATCCGGAACTATTAAAACATTGGCTACCAGTCGATATTTATATCGGTGGCGCAGAGCACGCGGTACTTCACTTACTATACGCACGCTTCTGGCATAAAGTGCTTTATGATTTAGGACTTGTTCATACGAAGGAACCGTTCCAAAAGTTATTTAACCAAGGGATGATTCTAGGTGAAGGCAATGAAAAAATGTCTAAATCTAAAGGCAATGTTGTAAACCCTGATGACATTATCGTTTCACATGGTGCTGATACATTACGTTTATACGAAATGTTCATGGGTCCACTGGAAGCTTCTGTAGCATGGAGCACGAACGGTCTTGACGGGGCACGTCGTTTCCTAGATCGTATTTGGCGTCTATTCGTCACAGATGAAGGAAAGCTTGCTGCAAAAGTTCAAGATTCTGCTGACACAACATTGGAAAAAGTGTATCACCAAACTGTGAAAAAAGTGACGGAAGACTACGAAGGCATTCGCTTCAACACAGCAATTTCACAAATGATGGTATTCATTAATGATTGCTACAAAGCGGAAGTTATTCCAACAGAATATGCAAAAGGCTTCGTGAAACTTTTATCGCCAATCGCACCGCATATTGCTGAAGAGCTTTGGTCAATTTTAGGACATGAAGATACAATTACGTATGCAACATGGCCAACATTCGATGAGTCAAAACTAGTAGACGATGAAATCGAAGTTGTTGTACAAGTTTTAGGTAAAGTACGTGCAAAAGTAACGGTTGCAAAAGATATTACTAAGGAAGATTTAGAAAAAGTTGCTTTAGCAGACAGCAAAGTACAAGAATTTATCGAAGGGAAAACAGTTGTGAAAGTAATTGTCATCCCAGGTAAATTAGTTAATATCGTTGTTAAATAATTAATCAAATAAAATTAATGCACGGTGTTTTCATTTGGAAAACCACCGTGTATTTTTATTTAGATTTCATATGAAAAGCAAAAATAACTATGTTGCGTAACCGATTTCTATGTAATACTAGAATAGTAAATGGTCACATTTAATGAATAGTAGAAAGAAGTGTAACAACATGGCACAAGCATCACATTCAGTACAAATCCCAGTTAGCCAGGAACAAGTATGGGCTTTCGTAAGTAAAATCGAAAAATGGGCTGTATTAGTTCCGGCGTACAAAGAACATAAAGAACTGGATGCCCAAACATCACATTGGACATTCGAAGGAAACTTTAAAGGTTTAAAGAAAAAAGTTGAAATCGAAATTAAAATTATCGAAATGAATGAGCCTTCTAACATCAGATTTGAAATAACTGGGCTATCGGATAATATTAAAGGCGGCGGCGAATTTACAGCTGAGCCGAAAGATGGCGGTACATATATGACAGGTGTGGTAGAAGTAACTGCTGGAGGTCTTTCTGGAGCAGTATTGAATCCGGCTATTAAAGTATTATTGCCGAAAGTTACGACTCGCTTAACAGAAAAAATCGCTCGCCATATCCAGGCATAAGACTATCAATAACTCACTGGAAAAAATTTTTCCCAGTGGGTTTTTTTATGTGAAAGAAGGGGGTATAGCTTTAATGGACAGGCCCTCCCTAGATTTCCAGCAAATCCATGATAAATATCATATGGAAAGCATGACAAGTTCTTCTATAACAAACAGACACAATTTTTTATAATTGAATAATGAAAGAGGTGGCTTTATGACACAAATCATGATGGAACAAAGTGGATATAGTACAAAAGAAGAATTTTGGAACGGGCTGACACACGGGATTGCCGCATTGCTGACGATTCCCGCAACATTGCTGTTAGTGAACAAAGCCCAGCATCAAGGCACAACATTAGAGCTCGTAAGCTATATTATTTTTGGTATTTCAATGTTCTGCCTGTATTTCGCTTCAACGATGTATCATTCATGGCCAAAACATAAAACATTTCTGAAAAAGCTCGATCACAGCTCCATTTTTTTATTGATTGCAGGTACGTATACACCAATCGTATTAGTCGCAATTGGCGGCAAATTGGGATGGACAATTTTTGCGGTTCAATGGATTTTAGCGACAATCGGTATTGTACTGAAACAATTCTTTGTTTACCGTTTTAAATTACTATCGCTGTTCGTTTACATCGGGATGGGCTGGCTCATTATTTTTGTAGCCAAGCCGTTATTCGCACATATTGGCATCGCCGGTTTTGCCACATTATTAATGGGTGGACTGTCCTATACGGTCGGCACGTACTTTTACAAAAATGACCGCATTCCATACAACCATGCGATTTGGCACTTATTTGTTATGGGCGGCAGTGTCGCGATGTTCTTCGCAATTTACTTATATGTATAAACAAAAGAGTCAATCCTGTTATAGTGAGGATTGACTCTTTTCTAGATGCTCGCTGTAAATTTTTCGATTAAATCTTGCAAGTAATCGTCATATTGTTCTTCGTTGCGTTTTTTCATTTCTTCCAAAACCTGATTTAAAAATGTTTTGTTGTCCATGAACTGATCCGGCAACGTTTCATATAGTAGCTGATGATGGTAATTTTCCTGATCCAAATAAAGCTCAAAATAATAGCCGAGCTTTTCGTCTTCATTGAACATATGCATCATGCAATCTACTTCATAGCATTGCATAATAAAATCATGTTTAAAGCCAATTTGGACGGTAAATGCAATATGCCCGCCTTCACCATCTAATTTAAATGAATCCATATCAGAAATCATTTGGTTTTTTTGCATGAGCCAGTACAGTTCGTTTGCCTGACGGTTGGTCGTAAAGCTTGTAATCCCTTTCGGCGCATTTTCAATGAAGAAATGCTTTGCCAGTTTTGCTTGCACCGCCTCTTCAATTGATGAGGAAGAAGCAATTTTATCAAGCTGCTGACATACAATTAGCAATAGTGCCGGACTTTTTTGCAAATGCTCAATAATCTTTTTTAATTGCATCGGGCAAACATTTGGTATATTGACCAAATCGACAGCCAAAGACATGCCAACACCTTGTTTATTTAAGCCAAGTATCAAATATAATGGAACACTTTTCGCATAGGAGTTATTTTTTTCAACATAGCAAAAAACACGAATGGAAAAGGTAAATTCATCTTTATTACGATTGCTTATTTTTGTGCAGGTTAAATGAGTTTGCATGAGCTCATCAGATGCTAAATAAAGCATAGTTTGGTTTTTTTGAGAATTATTATTCATCGTGCTGTATCCTCCTGAGTGTACATACCTCTTATGATACTAGGGAATGATGAGCAGTTCTAGTATTTTTACGATTAAAAACAGAAACGTTACTGTTGCCCCGCACTCATACCGGCAATTCGTCCTGTAACGAGAGCAGAAGTAATATTGTAACCCCCCGTATAACCGTGAATATCTAAAATCTCACCACAGAAATAAAGTCCCTGTTTTTTCTTGGAGGCCATTGTTTTTGGTTCAATTTCTTTTACCGAAACCCCGCCTCCTGTAACAAATGCCTTTTCAATTGGTTGGGTACCGTGAACGTCCATCGTAAACGCGACAAGTTCGCGTGCAAAATTGCGAATCTTCTCCTGAGATAATTCTATGCCTGTTAACTGTGCGTCAATACCTGCACGCTCCATTAAAAATAATAGCCAGCGTTCTGGAACGAGTGATTTCCATAAGTTTTTTACCGCTTTTTTCGGTTCTTCCTTGATTGTTTTATTTAACATTTGGAAGCATGTTTCTTCGTTGTACTGCGGTAATGATTGAATACGAACTTGTACTGGCGCGCTCCCTGTTTTCAACTGCTCTTTTACAATAAACTGACTGCAGCGTAAAATGGCAGGACCGCTTAAGCCAAAGTGTGTAAACAGCATATCCATCTGATGTGTTACAAGAACTTTTCCTTTTTTGTTTAAAACGGAAACAGCGGCATCACGTAATGCCAACCCTTGTAGCTCACGTGATTGGATAAAGGGTTCCTTTGATGTAACGGGAACTTCTGTCGGGTAAAGTGTAGTAACCGTGTGGCCAGCCCGTTCTGCCCATGGATAACCATCACCAGTAGAGCCGGTTTGAGGAACAGCTTTACCACCGACTGCGACAACAACAGCATTTGTACGGATTTCTTCGCCGCTTTCCAAACGTACACCATATATTTTTTGATCGTCCATCAACAATTTATTAACTGCCGTGTGCAAACGGACTTCTACTTTTAATCGCTTCATTTCATTGACAAGTGCATCAACAACATCTTGTGCGCGGTTGGATACTGGGAACATACGCCCGTGATCCTCTTCTTTTAATGCCACGCCAAGCCCTTCAAAAAATGCAATAATATCTTCATTATTATAAACGGTAAAGGGGCTATATAAAAAGCGCCCATTGCCGGGAATATGTTTAATGATTTCTTCCGCTGATAGTCGATTTGTTACATTACATCGTCCACCGCCAGAAATGGCCAGTTTCTTTCCTAGTTTTGAGCCTTTTTCAAGCAGGAGCACTTTTTTGTTTTGCTCGGCTGCGGCAATTGCTGCCATCAATCCTGATGGACCGCCTCCTATTACAATTACATCATACATAGATAATTTCTCACTTTCTTTTGCAATAATTTTTTCGTTCAACGGATTTTTCTCTTACTTATTATACACGAAGTGAAGAAACTATTTGAGTAAATGGACTTTCACATGTAAACTTGTAAAAGGAATTGTACGGGAACTTTTTAATGAGAACACCGTCACAAGAAGGAAGTTAAATAATGTAAATAAATAACTTGCCTTACGAAATCGTATTGTAAGTGAATTGTTATACTAAAAGAGAATTTCATATAGAACGGTAGGTTATTTCATGTCTTCATTAATGAAAGGAACAGCCATATTAACAATTGGATTGTTTCTATCAAAGCTTTTAGGGTTAGTTTATATTTTCCCGTTTTACGCCATTGTAGGTGAAGATAATATTGCTTTATATAATTACGCCTACATCCCCTATAATATTATGTTAAGTATTGCCATTGCGGGACTGCCGATTGCAGTATCAAAATTCGTATCGAAATATAATGCGCTCGGGGATTTTGATGCCGGTCGCAGATTAGTAAAAACAGGTGCATTACTGATGACGCTTACAGGAATTGTAGCGTTTATTTTAATGAATCTGCTTGCAACACCGCTAGCAAATATTGTGATTGATAGTGAAGAACAGACATTTACTGTGGAGCAAGTTGCGAGTGTCATCAAGTGGGTAAGTTATGCACTGATTGTTGTGCCGTTTATGAGTTTAGTCCGTGGTTACTTGCAAGGATACGGACATTATTTGCCGACATCTGTTTCTCAGCTGGTCGAGCAAATAGTGCGTATCGTCTTTTTATTAGGCGGGGCATTCATCGTTGTCAAAGTTATGGACGGTGATGAGATTACTGCAATTAATTTCTCGGTATTTGCCGCATTTATTGGAGCGCTTGGCGGACTTTTGACATTGTTTTATTTCTGGAAAAAGCTGCGCCCCGAGATTAAAGCAGTTCAGGTTGTCGCGCCGAAAGAACAGAGACTTCCTTATTCGGATATGTATAAAGAGATATTTAAATATTCGATTCCTGTTGTTTTCGTTGGGTTGGGAGGCTCATTATTCCAGCTTGTCGATCTGCTGACATTTAACCGTGCGATGATTGCCAGTGGGATATCAGGAGAAATTAGCGATGCATACTTTACAATGCTTAACTTGTTGACACAAAAAATTGTCATGATTCCAGTCGTTTTGGCGACAGGATTTTCGATGGCCATCATTCCAACGGTCACGAAATTTTATACGGAAGGCAATTTACGGCAAGTACATAGTTCGATGGATAAAACCTATCAGGTGCTGCTGTTTATTACCGTACCGGCAGCGATCGGAATTTCAATTTTAGCGGAGGATTTATATCACTTCTTCTATTCCTACAGCGAAATGGGCACACAAGTATTAAGCCACTATGCACCAATTGCGATTTTCTTTGCATTATTTACAGTAACAGCCGCCATGTTACAAGGGGTCAATTACCAAAAATGGGTTATCTTCAGTTTACTTGTCGGCTTGCTTACGAAGACGATACTAAATACACCGCTTATTCATATTATGTCGGTTGATGGTGCGATTTTAGCGACAGCACTTGGCTATGGAGCGACAATCGCAATCAATATTTTTGTTATTAAAAAAGTGACAAATTACAATGCGACAGTAGTTTTACGCCGTATTTTGTTAATTGTTATTTTGACAATTGTCATGGCGTTAGCAGTATGGATCACACATATTGTTTTAACAGCGATTGCTCCGGCTTCTACGAAAGTATTAGCGCTTCTATATTCAATCATTTGTGCAGGGGTTGGTGCCATTATTTATGGCGCGATTTCTTATCGACTAGGGTTAGCCCAATTATTATTAGGTGAAAAGTTTACAAAAATTGCACGTAAATTAAGATTAGTAAAATAAAAATGAGGACGTCGTAACGAAGGCGTCCCCTTTTTTCATGGAGGACTATATGCGTTTAGACAAATTACTGGCTAATATGGGCTACGGCTCGCGAAAAGAAGTGAAACTATTATTAAAGCAAAAAGCTGTAACAGTGGACGGTGTTACAGTGAAAGACTCAGCAATGCATGTCAATCCTGAAAAACAAAATGTTTCGGTATTTGGCGAGCGTGTGGAATATGTAGAGTTTATTTATTTAATGATGAATAAACCACCGGGTGTCATTTCAGCAACAGAAGACCGCTACGATCAAACGGTCATTGATTTACTGGATCCAGAGTATCAGCACTTTGAGCCATTCCCTGTCGGACGTTTAGATAAAGATACGGAAGGGCTGCTGCTCATTACAAATGACGGCAATTTAGCACATAATCTGCTTTCTCCTAAAAAGCATGTTCCGAAATGGTATTACGCCAAAATTGACGGAGTAGTAACGGAAGCCGATATCGAAGCCTTCGCACAAGGTGTAACATTGGAAGATGGTTATCATACAAAGCCTGGAGAATTAAAAATATTAGTGTCCGGCGAGCAATCGGAAATTGAGCTGATGATCCAAGAAGGGAAATTCCATCAAGTGAAGCGCATGTTTGAGGCGGTAGGCAAGAAGGTTACGTATTTAAAGCGTCTGTCAATGGGAACATTGAAGCTTGATGAAGAGTTGGCATTAGGTGAATACCGCGAGCTGACAGAACAGGAACTTGAGCTGTTAGCGACAAAATAATAAACAAAGGAAAAGCGAATGCCCCGACGAAAAGGCATTCGCTTCTTTTAGTTCTTGTGTCAAGAACTAAGTGAACGCTTGCTGACTCAGCAATGTTCATAATATTTCATGTGTAACTGATCGACACCTTACGTTATGTTGGGACAATTAGTCCTTTCTCACAAAATAAGAATCAGCCGCTTTCAAAATTCTAAGATGTCATTTTTACTTTTTTCTTCGTCGTTGTCCATTTACCCCGACTTGGACTCATTACCAAGTCATTGAAGGCTAACACATTCAAATCTCTTTGAATGGTGCGAGGAGTGATGTTAAACTCTTCGACTAAATCCTGTGTAGTCACTTCTCCTTTATTGAGGATAAACATATACACGTCTTTAATACGATTAAGCATTCTATCAGTAGTTGGCTTCATTTCTAAAAACCACTCCTTCGATCTTAAATTCTCATGGCATAAGACTAGCGGACGACAAAATATGTGCGGAGTGCACTTAGGCTTTAGTAGTTTGCCTTAGACATCCCCTTTTCTGAAAGTTTGGTCAGAATTGATGTTCTGACACATACATTATAGCGGAAAACCAAACAGATTTCCAGAAATGAGAGACGAAAAACACTATTTTTACAGAAAATTCATATATTTAATATTCCTAGAAATAGAGGATGCCGATTAAAGTCAAATGATTATTGTAATTTTAACAAGAAGGAGTACAATAACAATATTATAAAAATGAGGTGTAGTGATGGATTGGTTACAACTGGCTCAGGAAAGAAAAGAAGAGCTTATAAAAGAATTGCAGCAATTGATTCAAATAGAAAGTGTAAAAGATGAAAATAATTTTTCTGATATAATGCCTTTCGGTGCTGGTCCGAAAGCAGCATTGGAATTTATGCTTCAAAAAGGTGTGGAGCAAGGGATGACTACAAAAAACGTGGATCATATGGCCGGCCATATTGAAATGGGCCAAGGTGAAGAACTTGTCGGTGTGCTTTGCCATGTCGATGTTGTACCTGCCGGAGATGTCGCTAGTTGGACGTATCCTCCGTTTGAAGGGCAAGTGGCAGATGGAAAATTATTTGGTCGTGGTGCGATTGATGACAAAGGTCCAACAATGGCGGCTTGGCTGGCGATGAAACTGATTCACGATGCGAAAATCCCTTTGAAAAAACGAGTACGAATGATAATTGGTACAGATGAAGAAAGCGGTTTCCAATGCGTGACGCGCTACTTCGAAAAAGAAGAAATGCCGACAATTGGTTTTGCACCTGATGCAGACTTTCCGCTAATCAACGCTGAAAAAGGTATTGCCCATTTAACGTTTTCAAGTAAAGAAAAACGATCAAGCGATGAGCAATTACTGTCATTCTATGCAGGTAACCGAACAAATATGGTGCCGGATGAAGCAACTGCTACTTTAAAATATGCCGAAAAGAGCACAAATGAGAATTTTCTGAAATATTTAAAAGAAAATGACGTTGAAGGTACTTTCACTAAAAACGATAATGGGATTATAATTGTTTTGAAAGGTAAATCAGCCCATGCAATGGAACCGGAAAAAGGACGAAATGCAGCGGTTTATTTAGCGAAGTTTTTACAAAATGTTGTGACGACAAATCAGAGTAAGTCGTTTGTCGATTTTATTGTCCGTGTTTTTGACAACGATCATTACGGCACAGCATTGGACTTCCAATTTGAAGATGCGATGTCAGGACCGACAACATTAAATCCGGGAATCGTAACTTTTGATGAGCGCGGTTCGTCAATTGAAGTAAGTATGCGCTATTCCGTGACATATCCGTTTGAAGAAAAAATAACGAAAGTACAGGCATTATTACAGCATGAAGCTTTTACGTTAGATGTAGTGAGCAATTCAATCCCGCATTATGTAAGCGAGGAAGATGAATTGATACAAACATTGCTCCAAGTTTATCGCAAATACAGCAATGATTTCTCGAAGCCTCTTTCAACAGGCGGAGGGACATATGCGCGCGTCATGAAAAAAGGGGTCGCATTCGGCATGCTGTTCCCTGGTGAACAGGATGTTGCCCATCAGGCAGATGAATTTGTTGATATTGAAAACTTGATAAAAGCGACTGCCATTTATGCAGAAGCAATTGTAAATTTAGCAACTAACTAATTAAAAGGTGGTATTTGAGATGAGCTTTAGTTTATGGAATGATCAAATTGTAAAAAATGAAGAAGTGCTGGTAGACAAGGAAGACCGCGGTTACCAATTCGGTGACGGTGTATATGAAGTCGTGAAAGTATATAACGGGGAACTTTTCACAGCAACTGAACATATTGACCGTTTTTATGACAGTGCTGAAAAAATCCGTATTACGATTCCTTATACGAAAGATAAATTACACCAATTACTGCATCAACTGGTTGAGGCGAACAACATTGACACAGGTCATGTTTACTTCCAAATTACTCGTGGTGCCGGCCCTCGTAACCACATTTTCCCTGGTGATGATGTGAAACCGGTAATAACAGGGAATGCAAAAGAAAATCCACGCCCATTGGAAAACTTTGAAAAGGGTGTAAAGGCAACATTTGTGGAAGATATTCGCTGGCTGCGTTGTGATATTAAATCATTAAACTTGCTTGGCGCGGTTCTTGCAAAACAAGAAGCATATGAAAAAGGCTGCTATGAAGCGATTTTACACCGTGAAGAGATTGTTACAGAAGGTTCATCTTCAAACATTTACGGTATTAAAGATGGTGTGCTGTACACACACCCGGCCAATAACCTGATTTTAAACGGGATTACACGTCAAGTAATTATTAAATGTGCAGCGGAAATCGGACTTACTGTTAACGAACAGGCAATGACGAAAGAACAGCTGCTTGCAATGGAAGAAGTAATCGTTTCTTCAACGACATCAGAAGTAACACCAGTTATTGAAATTGACGGTACTGTGATCGGCAACGGCACACCGGGTGAATGGACACGTAAATTACAAGCACAATTCGAAACAAAAATTCCAAAAGGGATTAAAGCTTAATCTGGTACGATGTATTATTTTAGAAAGCTAAAATTTAATTTTTAACAAGTTGATTGGAATGGAAGGGAGGCGACTCCAGCGGGAATAGCGCGAGCCTGAGACTACAGGCTCAGGCCGTGCCCGCGGAAAGCGTCCGACCCGGAATGGAAATCAACTCCGATGGTTTGGGAAAGAATTATAATTACACAATTTAATAAAATAGCGCCTTGCTAATCGGCAAGGCGCTATTTTTTTGGGCAGATAACCTGTAAAATGTAATGTAATAAAAAATAGGAATGAACTTAGGGAGTAGATAAAATGGCTCAGTTAATAAAACTTCAAGATTATATTTCACGATATGAAATTGACTTGGCACGCTATCCGACGCAGTTTATTCGCTTAAAACAAAATCAGTGGGAGCGGATAAAGTATCAATGGCAGACTGGAGAAACAATCGAGCGTTGGGAACATATAGAGGAAGAGGTGAAGGAAGAGAAGAAAAAGTCGCTTTTCCAAAAACTTTTCCCTTTTAAAAAAGATGTACCGGAAGAAGAACAAGAAGATATCGAAAAAGTGACCATTTCCAATGAGTGGGCAACAGAGGGAGATTCGCATCAAGAAGAGGATACAACGCTAAATTTTGAACCGAATCTAGTCTACACGCCAAAAACATTGGAAGAACTAAAAAAAATGTTCATCGATCAGTTTTTTCATTTCCAAATGAAATGGGCGAGTTCGACATTACGTGAAAAATCTTATGTAGATCCAAAATTTATGCGCGATACATTATTGCGTTCCATGCTTCAAACATTACCGGACAATTACTTAGTATTCTATTATCCGATTTTACGAGTGAAAAAAGCGCCGATTGAGTTGGATATTATTATTATGACACCGACAGAATGTCTGTGCATTACGGTTTTGGAACAGGAAAGTCAGGCGGTCTATATCGCAAATAGCGAACGCTTCTGGTTAAAGAAGGACGGGAAAAATGAAAAAAAAGTGTTAAGCCCTTTAATTCAGTTAAACCGGATGGAAAAAGTTGTCGAACAGATTTTTCATCAGAACAATATTGAACTGCCGATCCGTAAAGTGTTGTTAACACGAAACGGCTATATTGATTATCCTGGAACAATGTATGGTATATCATTTGTGGATAAACGGAAATTTCCGGAATGGATGGCACAATTAAAGCATTCTGTTTCACCGATGAAGCATATGCAAATACGAGGTGCACAAGCAATTTTAAATACAGTTCAAACAACATCTTTTCATCGGGATATTTGGAATACGGAAAATAAGGAAGATTGATGAATGGAAGTACATTTTATAATTAATCCTTATGCAGGAAACGGGCAGGGGATTAAGCGTTGGCGTCAGTTTGAACAACAGTTGGCAATCCCGTATCAAAGCCATTTGACAAAATACGAAGGACATACACTGCTGCTGGCCAATGAACTTGCCGGACGAGCGACAAAGGAAAACCCGGTCTGTCTTATTGCTATTGGCGGGGATGGGACGATTCACGAAGTGCTGAATGGCGCAATACATTTAAAAAATGTTTATTTAGGGGCAGTTTCAGCAGGATCGGGTAATGATTTTGCCAGGGGATATCAAGCATTCAAAACGAGCAAACAGGTCGAGCAATTTATAAATACAGTAAATAGCTCCTCTCATGATTGTGGAGTAGTGAGACAAGGCGGAACAACTAAATACTTCATTAATAATTTTGGTGTTGGATTTGATGCATTAGTCGCGGGTATCGCTAACAGGTCCTCGCTGAAAAGGTCGCTTAATAAATGGAAACTGGGAAAGCTGAGCTATCCTTATTACGTCATTCATGCCGTTTAAGCTCACCATTTCCTGTGAAGGGAAAATTAAGCAATATCAAAATGTATGGTTTGTAACGGCCAGCAACCAGCCTTATTTTGGCGGGGGGATGAAGTTGTCTCCTAATTCTATTACATCCGATGGCCAGTTCGAATTGACAGTCGTCTCCAATTTGTCGAAATGGAAATTATTATTCCTTTTTGGGACTGTATTTTTAGGAAAGCATACTTTGTTGAAGGAAGTCGAGCAGTTTGCAGCAATGGAAGCAAAGTTGCTTTTTGATGAACCAGTCATGGCACATGCAGACGGTGAAACACAAAAACTAGTAACCGGTCAAAACAAAATTCAAATAACCGTTCAGAAAAAAGCATGGAATTTAGCAAAATAAAAGCAAAAGATGCTATTTTCCGTTATAATATGATGCAGCTACACAATAGAAAAGAGGATAAGTAAGTGAGATTAAAGCATAAACCATGGGCAGCGGAATATATTCAACAACATCCTGATGTAATTATTCCAAACCCGGAAGATTATAAAGGCAAGTGGACTGAAGCATTCGGCAACGACAACCCGATTCATATCGAAGTTGGTACGGGTAAAGGGCAATTCGTTTTAGGGATGGCACTGCAAAATCCGGAGATTAACTATATCGGTATTGAATTATTTGATAGTGTGATCGTTTGTGCCCTTGAAAAAATTGAAGCAGCGAACAAACCATCTAATTTACGTTTATTAAAAGTTGATGGTGCGAAGCTGGAAGAGTTTTTCGGAAAAGGGGATGTGGACCGTGTATATCTGAACTTCTCGGATCCATGGCCAAAAGTGCGCCATGCAAAACGTCGCCTAACACACGAAGGATTCCTGGAAATTTATGAGAACATTTTAGTTGATAACGGTGAAATCCATTTTAAAACGGATAACCGTGGTCTTTTTGAATATTCACTCGTAAGTATGAACGAGTATGGTATGGCATTAAACTATGTATCGCTGGACTTACATGCCAATATGCCGGAAGATAATATTATGACAGAATACGAGGAGAAATTCTCGAAGCTCGGTCAGCCAATATATCGACTAGAATGCCAATACAAGACGAAATAATTAACGATTTAGGGGGATGGAGAAATGGATCGATTTGAATTTCACAACATGACACTGACATGGTTACATGGGGGTGTTACAGCACTGGATGGCGGGGCTATGTTTGGGGTAGTGCCAAAAGCACTGTGGTCTCGTAAATATCCGGTAAATGAACTGAACCAGATTGAATTAGCATGTGAACCAATCTTAATTCAATACGAGGGGAAAAATTATTTAATCGATTCGGGTGTAGGTGCCGGTAAATTAAATGAAAAGCAGCTTCGCAATTTCGGCGTTTCCGAAGAATCAACAATTGAAAAAAGCTTAGCTGAAGCTGGATTAAAGCCAAGTGATATTGATGCAATTTTAATGACACATCTTCACTTTGATCATGCTGGCGGTTTAACGAAGTGGGAAGGGGACAAGCTTGTTCCAGTTTTCCCGAATGCAGTTATTCACACGACACAAATTGAATGGGATGAGATGCGCAATCCGAATATTCGTTCGAAAAATACGTATTGGAAAGAAAACTGGGAGCCTGTACAGCATTTAGTTTCAACATATGAAGGGGAGCTGGAAGTAGCTCCAGGCTTAAAAATGATCCATACGGGTGGTCATAGTGAAGGTCATGCGATTGTTCGCCTGGAGCAAAATGGGGAAGTAGCGCTACATATGGCGGATATTATGCCGACACATGCCCACCAAAATCCGCTTTGGGTATTGGCGTATGATGATTACCCGATGACAAGCGTATTTGCGAAAGAAAAGTTGATGAAAGAAGCACTTGAAAATGGCTACCGCTTTATTTTCTATCATGATGCGTATTACCGCATGATTCAATGGGATACAACAGGCAAAGAAGTAAAAGACAGCCTCGAACGTTCGAAACCGGCATTGATTAAGTAAAAACGAAAGCACCTGCATAGTTTACGATGCAGGTGCTTTTCTTATCGATTGTGTACTTTTAGCATACTTGTGTTCACAATGATTAAAGGTAAAGAAAATACTTTGATGTAAAGCAGAAAAAATGCGATGACAAAATCACGTCATCGCATCCTTAACATTATATTTGTTTAATATCTACAATGGCACCGGAACGGGCATCTGCTGCGAACTCGTAGTTCTCAAGCTCGCCGTTAATTGTACGAGAAATACCTCCACGATAGACCGGTGTTTCTGTAAAGCCATTACTGAAGTTTTCAGTTTTCATGTAAATCCAAGAACCATCAATTGGTGCATGCTTTTTAAATTCATCTTTAATGTTGGCTAAAATATGATCTGGATTCGCAAATGGTGCGACACGATTGCTCATTTCTTTAACAATGACAGCTGCTGCTATCCCTGTTACAACCCCTATTGTAAAGTCTTTTAAATTCATTTCAAAATACCTCCTCAAAATAGTGACTACCTATACTTTATCATATTCTGAAAATAGAGTAAAAATAATAGAAGGTTCGAAAGTCGAAATATTACTTGCAATTTGTGGTATAATGAAGGTAAATCTACATTTAGAGGTGTTGCAGAATGAATCAAGATACACTTGCTCTTTTTAAAACATTAACAGAATTGCCTGGTGCACCAGGGAATGAACGTGCAGTCCGAAATTTTATGCGCTCGGAATTAGCGAAATATTCTGATGAAGTTATTCAGGATAATTTAGGCGGCGTATTCGGCGTGCGTAAAGCTAAAGAAGAACAAGCGCCAAAAATTTTAGTCGCTGGCCATATGGATGAAGTCGCGTTTATGGTTACTTCCATTGCTGAAAACGGCATGATCCGTTTCCAAACACTTGGCGGCTGGTGGAACCAGGTAATGCTGGCACAACGCGTTACAGTTTATACGAAAGATCGTGAAATTCCGGGTGTTATTGCATCAATTCCGCCACACTTACTGACTGATGCGGAACGTTCGAAACCGATGGATATAAAAAATATGCTGATCGATATCGGAGCGGATTCAAAAGAAGATGCCAAGAATTTAGGTGTACGACCAGGTCAATCCATTATTCCGGTATGTCCTTTCACACCGATGGCCAACCCGAAAAAAATTATGGCGAAAGCCTGGGATAACCGTTACGGCTGTGGATTAGCAATTGAACTTTTAAAAGAGATTCATGGTCAGGAAGTGAAGAGCCATATTTATTCCGGAGCAAATGTTATGGAAGAGGTCGGTTTACGTGGAGCAGCGGTTTCATCGAATATGATCAAGCCTGATCTGTTTTTTGCATTGGATGCTTCCCCGGCGAACGATACATCGGGTGATAAAAATGAATTCGGTCAACTAGGTAAAGGGACATTACTCCGAATCCTGGACCGTTCAATGGTTACACACCGAGGTATGCGTGAATTCGTGCTGGATACAGCAGAATCAAACAATATTCCATACCAATATTTCGTTTCTCAAGGTGGTACAGATGCAGGACGTGTGCACACACAAAATGACGGAATTCCATCGGCAGTAATCGGGGTTTGCTCACGATATATTCACACTTCTGCTTCGATTATTCATGTAGATGACTATGCAGCGGCGAAAGAACTGCTAGTGAAATTAATCCAAAGTGCAGACCGTTCTACAATCGAATCTATTCGCGCAAACGTATAAAAAAAGTCAATATTATATTATAATACAAGGATGCGAACTTATCGCATTCTTGTTTTTTAGTTGCGGACAATAGGTTAACGTGACTTACATAAAAATCGGTAAACCAGTTTTTATAGGTATAGACCGTTTAAAAAATGAACAGCTTGGAGATGAAATAATGAAAGTAGCAGTCGGATCGAAAAATAAAGCAAAATTAGGTGCCGTTGAAGCAATTGTTAAACAGTATTTCCCGGAAGCGGCAATAGAAAATATGGATGTACCTTCTGATGTGTCGATTCAGCCATTCTCAAATGAAGAAACAAGACAGGGTGCAATCAATCGTGCACGTCATACGATGATGCTGACAAATGCTGATATAACATTTGGACTTGAAGGCGGCGTCGATGAAATTGAAGGAACAATGTATTGCTGTAATTGGGGGGCGGCTGTTTTAAAGGATGGCACAGTCATAGCCAGCTCAGGAGCACAATTTGCCTTACCTGAAGAAATTGCACAGGAGCTTCGTATGGGAAAGGAACTTGGACCAGTGATGGACGTCTATACAAATAGCGAAAATATTCGTCATCATCAAGGGGCAGTGGGTATTTTTTCAAATAATCTGATTGACCGAAAAGAAATGTTTGAACACATTGTTAAGTTATTAGTTGGCCAAATACTGTATAAAATGAATAAAGATCAAAAGGACCAGATATAGAGCACATTTGTTGCATTACGGCTTGAAAAATATTTATGATACGATTGAACGTTTGAAAGAGAGGGAAAACAATGAGTCGTAAATGGATACATGCGTTTTTGCTTACTTCACTTGTTGTTATATTATCAGCATGTAGTCAAACAGTCGAAGAACAGGCACAAGCAGGGATGGAAAATGCTGAAACAATATTTAGCAGCGAACCGAATAAAGCAAACAAAACGATTGGACATATAGAGTTATACTTACCAAATGGATATAGTATTGAAAAAGGAATCGATGAATTGAATTATACGATTCTGAACGGTAAAGATTCCTATATACTATTCGTCAATCAAAACGAACCGGAAGACAGTCAGTTACAGTATGATCTATTAAAGCAGGAAAATAAAAATGAAATCGTTGAAGAGAAAACATTCGATGCGGCTGGCCAATTCGGATTTTCTGCTGTCACAAAATTTCCTGAAGAAAAGTATGAGCTGATTGTTAATTTAGGCGGCGTAAAGCTGTCGACTATTTCCGTGGATAAGAAGATTGACGATAAAATCCAGGAAATGATGGAAATTGTAAAAACAGTGAAAGTGATTGATTAGTTGAAGCATTGTACAAGCATTGAGTAAAGTAATCACATGGCTTTTTTGTTACAATAGAAGAAGTAAACGGAACGGTTCACATTTGTGAGCCGTTTTTGATTAGATAAAGGAGTGGTTGAATGGAATCGAAACAGTTAGTAGCTGAACTGAAGACTAAATTAGGTGAGGCAAACTTTACATTCACATTCGATGAAAAGCATGACAAATTACGTCTTGAACATAAAAAAATCGGACGAGGGATGGATATCTCTTTACCCGAAATTTTAACGAAGTACGAAACGAAAAAACAGCAGGCAATTGATGAAGTGATTTATACAATTGAGCAAACGTTTTTAGCGATGCAACGGGAAGAAGAAAAGGGCTTTGGCGGACTTGCTTCTGTTTATCCGATCATCCGCTCAACGTCCTTCCCTAAAAAGTCAAATGATGGACATGCATTTGTCATGACAGACCATACGGCGGAAACACGTATTTATTATGCACTCGATCTAGGCACAACTTATCGTTTAATTGATGAATCAATGTTGCCGAAATTAAACGTAACAGAAGAGCATATACGCGAAGCAGCCCGTTTTTCTGTGAAAAAATTGCCGACTTCTGTAAAACGGGATGAAGTTTCAGGCAATATTTATTACTTTTTAAATCAGAATGACGGTTATGATGCAAGCCGAATACTAAATGAAAGCTTTTTAAAGGAAATGGAAAGCCAAATTGAAGGCGAAATGACGGTATCTGTCCCACACCAGGATGTATTAATTATTGGTGATATTCGGAATGAAGTAGGGTATGATGTATTAGCGCAGATGACGATGCATTTCTTTACAGTTGGCGCGGTTCCAATTACGAGCTTGTCATTTGTATATGAAAACGGTCATTTAGAACCGATATTTATTTTAGCGAAAAACAAAGTAAAAAAGGAGCAAGAAGAAAAATGAAAGTAGCTTACAACAAAGCACATGTAGGAGATGTCCTACTAGTTCAATTAGCAATGGAGCCAATCGTAAAAACAGCGATGGATCTCGCTGGCGATGTAGCCATCCTAAAAGAAGAAACAACTGGTGAAGTGAAAGCATTCAACCTTTTTAATGCAAGCAAATACGTAGAACTGGATGTTGCAGGGAATGTAGAAGTAACACCGGAACTTGTAGATAAATTAGAAGCGGCTTTACAAGCAAATGGCGCAGAAATTTCTTTAGAAGTAGATTTTTCTCCAAAATTTGTAGTCGGCTATGTTGAATCAAAAGAAAAGCATCCAAATGCAGATAAACTAAGTGTTTGTAAAGTGAACGTTGGGGATGAAACATTACAAATCGTATGTGGCGCACCGAATGTAGATGCAGGCCAAAAAGTAGTTGTCGCAAAAGTTGGTGCTGTGATGCCTTCTGGTTTGTTGATCAAAGAAGGAAACTTACGTGGTGAAGATTCATTCGGGATGCTTTGCTCTGCACGTGAACTGGCAATTCCAGGCGCACCGGAAGTAAAAGGTATTTTAGTACTGGATGATTCTGCAGAAGTAGGAAGCCCATTTGAGGTTTCAACTCGTTAATTAGTACGAAAAGTTAGTATGTTGAGCTGAGTCTCTCATACTAACTTTTTTTTATCCTTAAAAATATCAGCGACAAAGCGCATTTACCCGGCAAATATGATATGCTTTTGAGGTGTATATTATTTATATACTGTATTTAATATAAGAAATAAAGACCGTCTCAAATAGTGGAATTTGTACGGCAATGTTTTTAAGGAAAGAAGTGGTTAATTATGAGTTGGATTAAAAATAAATTTAATAAACTATTTAAAATGGATCCAGATGAAGAATATGATGATTATGAAGAGTATTCCCAACTGGATGATATAAACCAATCAAAACAAACTGAGGCGCAGCAAAATTATCAGGAAGAAAAAGAAGCACCGAAAAAAGCATTCCGATTCCCTTTAATAGAAGATGATTATGAGGAAACAGCGAATCAAGAAAATGAGCAGAGACAAACAACGCGATTTTATGATGATGACAAGGAAAAATTGACATTACCAAATTATTTGCAAAAGCATACAGTACAGGAAGTATATGATGTCGAAGTATCTGGTATACGAGATTTACTGGAACGCCGCCGTAAAGGGAAAGGTCAAACAAATGTTGTGCACACAAGAGATCCTGTTCGTCGCTTGCCAAATTTAAAAGAAGAACGGGAAGCAATACGCCATAATAAGCCTGTACGAGCGGAGAGATTGGAAAACAAAGAAATTCTAAAACCGATCGAAATTAGGAAACGTTTTATTCCTACCGATGTTCCGTCCCCTGTACACGGTTTTAAAAAGCCGTCATCGATTGAAACATTAATCGAAAAACAGCAGGAAGAAAAGCTTAAAAATAAGGAACAGCAACATTCATCAATAATTGAATCTGTGCAGAATGAAACGCCAGAACATTTGGTCGAACCAGTTGCTGTACCATCACCAGATGAAGATCAACAGACAGTAATAGAGCAGCAGGAACATGTAATACACGAGTCTTCTTCAGCAGTTGAGATTCCACAAACAGAACCAGTTGAATCAGAAACAGAACCTGAGCTTGAGCATGAAGAAGTGGTTTTAGTCGAAAAGGATGAACCAACTGAGGTAGACCAACAACCAATGGAAGAAACGATACTTGAGCAACAGAACGAAGCAGTGACTGACATAGGAAATGAACAGGAAGATACTGTAAAAGTTGACACACCTGTTGCAGAAACAATCAATGATGTACAAGTGAAGCATGTGACGATTGAAAACTCGACGATTCACATTGGACAATTGAATGTAGAGCAAATGCCACCATCTGAGGAAGCGACTATCATTGAGCAAAATAAGGAAAAAGCGGACATAGTACAGCCGATCAGCACAAGAAGCCGTGTTCCTTTTAATGTGGTAATGCTGAAGTCAGATAAGCAAAAATTAATGACGAAGCAATTTGTCGAGCAGCAACTTAGTCTACAAAGTAAAAAAAATAAAGAAGACGAAGTTAAGCGAGAAGAGAGTGTAAATACGTTTGAAGAGCCAAATGAAGCTTTTACTGAACGAGAAAATTTTGTGCAACATGAAAACGATGTTGAAGTGGAAACTTTTTATCAAGATACTCAAACAACTCAGAATGATGCACGGGAAGCACATGAAAATGATCAAGTCATTACTTTTAACGAGCAAGTCGTAAAGCATGAACCAAACAGTCAGCTTGAAGAGGGAACGATGAGGAATTCTACTTCTACATCAATTGGATTGCTGGAACGTGAATCCGTTGTACCGGCACAAGAAGATGAACTTTTAGAAGTTGCTGCAACTACGGAAGCGATAGTGGAAGAAGTTCCAGAAACATTGGATATTCAAGGAGTACCCGAAATTCAAGAAGTGACCGTACTTCCTTTAGTTAATGAAGAGGAAGATCCGATTGTTGAAGAAACGTCAGACATAAAAGAATCTACTTCACAAGAATTGGCAGTGGATGAAGCGGAAACTTTAATAGAAGCACCTCCAGTTAAAAGAATACCTTATGTAAAACCACCTCTTGAATATTTAGTACCACCGGAGGAAATGGTAGAAGACCGTGACTGGATGGATGAGCAAGGCGAAAATTTAGTGGAAGCACTATCGCATTTCCAGGTTCAGGCACAAATTGAATCGATCGTACAAGGACCTGCTGTTACGCAATTCGAAATTACGGTAGGGCACGGGACGAAAGTAAGTAAAGTCCGCAATTTAACGGATGATATTAAATTGGCATTGGCTGCAAAAGATATTCGTATTGATGCGCCAATTCCGGGGAAACGTTCAATCGGTATTGAAATTCCAAACCGGATTTCGCGTTCGGTCCGTCTTTCTGAAGTGACAGAATCAGCATCGTTTAAAGATTCTGATTCTCCATTAGAGGCGGCACTGGGCTTGGACTTAACAGGGAAGCCTGTCACAATCGACTTACGGAAAATGCCGCATGGTTTAATTGCCGGAGCGACAGGATCGGGTAAATCGGTATGTATTAACTCGATTTTAGTCAGCCTGCTTTATAAAGCAAATCCGAATGAATTAAAGCTAATGCTGATTGACCCGAAAATGGTGGAACTGGCTCCATTTAACCATATTCCGCATTTAGTCAGCCCTGTTATTACAGATGTTAAAGCGGCTACCGCAGCATTAAAGTGGGCAGTAGAAGAAATGGAAAGACGTTATGAGTTATTTATGCACAGCGGTGCACGTAAAATAGAAGCATATAATAAAATGTGTGATGCAAATGGTATGTATGCACAGAAGCTACCATACTTATTGATTGTCATCGATGAGTTGGCAGATTTAATGATGATGTCTCCACAAGATGTGGAAGATAGCATTGTGCGAATTACGCAAAAGGCCCGTGCTGCAGGAATTCATTTGATTGTTGCTACACAGCGCCCTTCTGTAGATGTTATTACAGGCCTGATAAAATCAAATATTCCAACGCGTATCGCCTTTTCTGTATCATCGCAAATCGACTCTCGTACAATATTGGATTCGCAGGGCGCAGAACGATTGCTTGGTCGCGGAGATATGCTATATTTAGGAAATGGAATGTCGGCTCCAACCCGTATTCAAGGTACATTTGTTACAGATGACGAAATCGAAGAAATTATCGAGTATGTACGTGAACAAGGAGAGCCACAATATATTTTTAAACAGGAAGAATTATTAAAACGCTCAGAAACAATAGAGGAACAAGATGAGTTGTTTGAAGAGGCATGCCGATTTGTGTTTGAACAAGGCTCAGCATCGACATCACTTTTACAACGCCGTTATCATATTGGCTATAATCGAGCAGCTAGATTAATCGATATGTTAGAGCGACATGGTTATGTTTCAGAACCAAAAGGAAGCAAACCGAGAGATGTATATATTACAGAAGAAGAGCTGTTTGAGCAATTTGGAGGCTAAAGAACTAGGTAATTGGACAAATGAAAAAATTTGAATTGTCGTTCAATTATCGTAACGTGTATTTAGTGCTATAATGTAGGCATACTTTGAAACAATAAAATTGATAATTCAATGGGGTCTTCGTATCCTAGGAGGGTTTTATAAATAATGACACGCTATCATTTTACCGGTATTAAAGGTTCAGGCATGAGTTCCCTGGCGCAAATCCTATTTGATGCAGGAGAACAAGTTCAAGGTTCCGACTATGAAACATATTATTTCACGGAGCAACCATTACGTGACCGAGGAATAGAAATTTTAAATTTTGATGAAAACAATATTAAAGAAGGTTTAACAGTTATTGCAGGGAATGCATTTAATGATGATCATCCAGAATTAGTGCGTGCACGGGAGCTAGGTGTTGAAGTCATTCGCTATCATAAGTTTTTAGGCGAGTACAGCAATCGCTATACTTCAATTGCCATTACAGGTGCACATGGTAAAACGTCTACGACTGGTTTAATGAGCCATGTTGTAGGCGGTTATATGCCGACATCTTATTTAATCGGTGATGGTACTGGTTCAGGTAAAGAAGATGCTTCCTATTTTGTTATGGAAGCATGTGAATACCGTCGCCACTTTTTAGCGTATCATCCGGACTATGCAATCATGACGAATATCGATTTTGATCACCCGGATTATTTCACGAGCATTGATGATGTATATGATGCTTTCCAACAGCTGGCTTTACAAGTGAATAAAGCAATTATTGCCTGCGGGGATGATGAACAGCTTCAGAAAATTCAAGCCAATGTACCAGTGGTTTATTATGGTTTTGATCCTGCAAATGATTTTTCTGCGCGTAATATTGTTAAAACATCGGAAGGAACGGAATTTGATGTTTATGTACGTAATGAGTTTTACAGTAAATTCTTTATTCCGTTATTCGGTGACCATACGATTTTAAACACGTTGGCGGTAATTTCACTGTGTCATTATGAAGGAGTTCCGGCAAAGCTGATCCAAGAACGCCTAAATACGTATGGCGGGGTAAAACGTCGCTTTACTGAAACGAAAGTTGGCAATGCGATCTTAGTGGATGATTATGCACACCACCCGACAGAAATTGCGGCAACTTTGCAATCAGCTCGACAAAAATATCCTGAGCGTGAAGTTGTAGCGGTATTCCAGCCACATACGTTTACTCGAACTAAAGCATTTTTACAAAACTTTGCGGATAGTTTGAGCGGTGCCGACGCAGCCTATTTATGTGATATTTTTGGTTCTGCACGCGAAAAGCAAGGAGAGCTTACGATTAATGATTTAGCTAACTTAATTGATGGCTGTACTGTTTTAACAATTGAAACAGTAGATCAACTTAAAAAACATGAAAATGCCGTGTTCCTGTTTATGGGAGCGGGAGATGTTCATAAATATCAAGATGCATTTGAAGCAATTTTGAATTAATTGAAAAACAGCTTAACCTGGAAGTAGAAGGATAAGCTGTTTTTCCATACATAAAATGAACTTTAATCAGTAGGGGTTTCTTCAACCCCTATTGATTGTTAGTTTCACCAATCTTGCATTTCCCTAGCCTTTTTACCCTGATAAACACTAGAGGCGGAAGTCTTACTTCACGTTAATGCGGGATAAATGTTGGAACTTCTATTCATTAAGGGTTTTATTCATCAAGAGATTGGGGAATATGAAAGCATGGACAAAATGGTCATTCGCCTTTAGTGAATAAATAAATAACAAATTAGAAGTATTCACGTATGAAAAGCTTGAATTTCATGAGGTTTTAGCGAAAAAAATGCTTTTCTAGGAAAAGGATTGTCGCAATTTTTGTCGAATGTATTAATTGGAACTAGATAGAGGAGGTTATTTTTGATGGAAGTATTACTTTATATTGCGGCATTAGTGGCTGCAATCGGATTTTTAGTCCTATGTGTAAGTATTGGTATGACATTGTTTTCTGTTAAGAATACTTTAAATTCGATTGCGGGAACAGTTGCTGGTATCGAAGGACAAATGGAAGGCATTACACGTGAGACGACGAGCCTGCTTACAAAAACAAACGCATTGGCAGATGATATTTCAGATAAATCGGAGAAGTTAAATTCAGTAATGCATGCTGTAAAAGGTGTTGGCGATTCTGTTAATAACTTGAATTCATCCGTTCAACGCATTACAACATCGATTTCAACAGAAGTGCATAAAAATGAAGATAAAATTGCGCAAGTCGTTCAATGGAGTAATGTAGCGATGGGGATTGCAGATCAATGGCGTCAGCGCAAGCCGATTAATGAAGAAGATGTAATTTATACAAGTACTAAAACAAATGAAACACCACCAAGTTTAGGTGGAAAGTCGAAATTTGGTTTCTTAAAACGTAAGTAATGGGAAAATGACACTCAATCACAAGGGGGATTTTTAAAATGGAAGAAAAACGCGTAAACTATGATTATAACCGATTAAATGATTCGATTTATGATGATGAAAAAATTCATGTAAAGGATTTTGTCATTGGTGCTTTAGTAGGCGGTATTGTCGGTGTAGCGACAGCCTTATTACTTACACCGAAGACAGGCAGTGAAATGCGTAACGATGTAGCAGTACAAGCTGTTACATTAAAGGATAAAGGCATTGAGCTTTCCGGCACGGCAAAGGAAAAGACTGCACAACTTTCATCGCAATTAAAAGAACAATCTTCTTCAATTGTTGAGAAAGTTAAAGCCAAAACAGCAAAACAACCACCTGCTTTCGATGATGGAACAGCTTCATCAGAAGGTGAAGAACCATTGCCATTAGATAAAATGGTAGATGAAGAAGTACTCGCTGCCGAATCTCCGGATCCAGATAGCGTAAATACAGATCCAGATATCGCAGCAAACTCAACTCGTCATTCAGATGTTCAATAAAAAAAGGCTCCCAAATATTTGGGGGCCTTTTTTTTATTAACCAACAATCGGCTGATCAGTTAGATGGATTTCCAGTTGATCGCCACCAAATATTTCAGCATCAAATGAAGAAGGGCGCCCATTCTTTAAAATCGTAAATGACCCTTTAAATGACGCAGGAAGCTGCCAGCTGGAAAATCGAAAGACATCCTGATAAATCCATTTGCTTGACTCTTTTTCGATAATACTAATTGTAGCCCCATTCGGCACTGTTGCTTCACGCTGTACAACTTGACCGTTTACAGAAAACTCTCTCGCTGTTTTTACAAGTTCCACCTGTTCTTGCTGGAACGTAACAATCACCTTTTCTTCCAATAACAAATTCAAATGGGCGGCAATTTGCTCAGCAGTAGGTAAATGATGCTGTTTAAATGTAATGTTATCACTATTTTGAACAGGGTAATGCAGTTTCCCGGGCTTACCATTAATGTAAAGCTGAGATGAAAAATCAGGGAAGGATACAGGTTTCCCATCGATATGGACAAAATACGGTTGGAACTGCTTTGCATGTATAGAATAGTTTATTGATTTCAATACATCTTCCACCGTTTCGCTTGTTTCGACGACAATTACATCGCGGTCCTGTAAAAGCGAATCCATTTTTCCGATTTTCCCGTTTACGAATATTTTCGGTCCAATAGTATATTGCGTTTCTTGGATTGTCACAATCTTTACGGAAGCATGATCAATAATTTCCCCTATCGTAACAGATGCGCCTGACCCATCTTTTCCGGGAATCAGTTGTATTTGATCTCCATTTTTAATAAGGGATTTAATCGATGCATGTTCACCATTCAATATGATCTGTGCTGGCTGCCCATGCTCCCCAGGTACGAAAACATTTTGACCGTTCACTGTAATCGACAAACCATGTCCTGGCTTTCCATATAGTTGTTTTGCTCTGACGTTCGCAGCCAAAAAAGCATCCCCGACTGTCATTTCCTTCAACTCAAAGAGGCGTACAACTTGTTCGTTTACTTTAATAGACATGTAATGAATCGGTGATTTTTGGGCGGCAATCGCAATCCCGATCGGTGTCACAAGCTCAGGCGTTGCTGCAATATGTGATGCGCGTGTTAAATTCTGAATGGCATTCACATCACGTACCGCCACACGGTTAGCCGGTAAATTTAATATTTTTCCGATTTCTTCTGTTAAGTGGGGGGTTAAACTTCCTCCACCTACTAGCATGACCGCTTTTGGAGGCGTGTTGTTGTTTAACCGTAAAATTTCTTCTCCGATGGACTTTGCCAAGTTTTCAATGGCAGGATATATTGCTTTGATCACTTCTTCACGTGGAAAATATTCGTCAAATCCTAAAATATCCTGAATAAGAACTTCATCACTCGTATGTAATTGTCGTTTGGCCATTTCAGCGACCGGAAAATCCAATAAATAATGGTCACTTAAACTTTCCGTAATTTCATCGCCAGCAGTCGGCACCATCCCATATGCTACAACCGTGCTTTTATCTGTAATGGCAATATCCGATGTTCCCGCACCAATATCAACAAGTGCTACATTCAAACGGCGCATTGAAGGAGGGATCAGCACATTTATTGCGGCAATCGGTTCTAAAGTGAGGGCTTCCATTTCCAAATTTGCCCGTTTTAATGCAGCAAGCAATGATTCCACAACAACACGTGGCAGGAAAGTGGCAATCACTTCTACGGATGCTTCCTCACCTTGCTGATCGAGAAGACTTCCAATTTCTTCACCATCCAGACGGAAATACAAAACAGAATAGCCGACACAGTAATAATGATTATTTTTTGTATCTTCCTTATGAAGCAATAATTGTTGCTGGGCCTGTTGTACTGCTTGCAGTTCCAGGCGGTTAATATCTTCTTCCGTAAAGATCGGTCGGTTTTTAATAGAAATGGAAACACTGGCCTGTTCGGTTTTTAATGCCCGTCCTGCTGCTGCAACACTTACTTTTTCCAAAGGTCCATGCGTCTCTTCCAATTCCTTCTTAATTTCCTGTATAAGCTCAGCTACGTACAAAACATTATGTATTTGACCATCAACCATTGCCCGTTCTTTATGTTCTCTTACTAAAATATCGGCCACATGATAGGTATCTGCATGTTGCTCTAAAATAATGCCGACAACGGAGCGTGTTCCGATATCAAGTGCGAACAATTTGTTTGCCATATGAAAACGCTTCCTTTCAATTATTATCACAATATACTTTAGCGAGTTGAATCGCTAAATTAAAAAGACGTGACATTCTACAATAGTTTGATTATAATAAGTTTATTACTTAAAAATGTATCATACTTTTTATTTATCTGAAAGTGCCGGATACGCAAAGAAGAGGGGTAGAGGAATATGCATCAACAAGATTTAGAAAGCTTACGCAGCCAGATTGACAGCTTGAACTTAGAAATTTTACGTTTAATTAATGAACGTGCATCAGTAGTAGAAGAAATCGGTAAAATTAAAGAAAAGCAAGGTGTCAATCGCTATGATCCACTTCGTGAGCGTCACATGCTTGACTTAATTAAGGAAAATAATAACGGTCCTTTAAATCAAATGACGGTTGATTATATTTTTAAACAAATCTTCAAAACAGCCCTTAAACAATTAGAAGCAGAAAAGAAAAAGGAATTACTCGTTTCACGTAAAGAAAAGTCAGAAGATACTGTCATTAATGTAAATGGTGAATTAATTGGTACAGGAGCTCCTTCTTTCGTATTTGGACCGTGTGCGGTTGAGTCATATGAGCAAGTTGCTGCAGTTGCTGCAACGATTCAGGAAAAAGGCTTAAAATTAATTCGCGGTGGTGCATACAAACCACGTACATCTCCATATGATTTCCAAGGCTTAGGTCTGGAAGGTCTAAAGATTTTAAAGGATGTTTCTAAAGAGTACGGTTTAGGTGTCATCACAGAAATCGTAACACCTGCTGATTTAGACCATGCATTGGACTACATCGATGTTATTCAAATTGGTGCCCGCAATATGCAAAACTTTGAACTGTTAAAAGCGGCTGGAGCAACAAATAAACCAGTTTTATTAAAACGTGGTTTAGCAGCGACAATCGATGAGTTTATTCATGCAGCAGAATACATTATGTCAAAAGGTAATGAAAACATTATTTTATGTGAACGCGGTATTCGCACATATGAAAAAGCAACTCGTAACACATTGGATATTTCTGCAGTTCCGATTTTAAAACAAGAAACACATTTACCGGTAATGGTGGACGTGACGCACTCTACAGGACGTCGTGATTTATTATTGCCATGTTCAAAAGCGGCAATCGCTATTGGAGCAGATGGAGTAATGGCAGAAGTGCATCCAGATCCATCAGTTGCATTATCGGATCAGCAGCAGCAAATGGATATTCCAACTTTCAATGCTTACTACGAAGAACTTTTAAAATTCATGAAGCAATACGAAGTGTCAAAATAATCATTAATAAGCCCATGTTGAGTAATTTCAACATGGGCTTTCAATATGTCTGTACATTTTAATTTGACGGAAGTGGTAGAGTGATTTACAATTTTTAACAAGTGCTATCGTTTTGGTAGCATACTTTTTGAATATTTTAAGACAATTGACGAAAAAACCACGTATTCACTGGGTTTTAGATTGAAAATAGAAATGGAAATATTATATGATGAAGCTATACATAACAATTAGTTCTACTAGTCGTTTATAAAAACTTGTATCACTATGATAAAAAGGGGGAGAAACTTTTGACTGTCACAATTTATGATGTTGCACGTGAGGCGAATGTATCAATGGCAACCGTATCTCGCGTAGTAAATGGAAATCAAAATGTTAAGCCTGCAACAAGAAAAAAAGTGTTGGAAGTGATTGAGCGTCTCGAATATCGTCCAAATGCAGTAGCACGTGGCTTAGCAAGTAAAAAAACAACATCAGTAGGAGTCATCATCCCTGATATTTCGAATAATTTAAATGCTGAGCTGGCACGAGGCATTGAAGATATTGCGACAATGTACCGCTATAATATCATTTTAGCAAATTCAGATCAAAATGAAGAAAAAGAGTTGTCTCTGCTTGATACAATGCTAGGAAAACAGGTTGACGGTATTGTCATGATGAGTGAAGAGGTAACAGACAATATTCAACGCGCGGTGGAGGCATGTCCTGTACCGATAGTATTGGCAGGATCGATCAGTTCAACTGAAAAAGTAGCTTCTGTAAACATTGATTATTATAATGCGGCATTTGAAGCTGTAGAAACACTAATTGATAATGGACATACGAGAATTGCCTTTGTCTCTGGTCCGCTACAGTATACAGTGAATGGTCAGCATAAACTTGCAGCCTATAAAGATGCGCTTGAAAAAGCAAACATTGAAATAGATGATGCATTGATTGTTGCTGGAGATGGTTCCTATGATGATGGATTGGAAAGCTGGGAGAATTTAAGTGAACTACAGCAACCGCCTACAGCTATTTTTGTCGGGAATGATGAGCTTGCAATTGGACTAGTACATGGCATTCAAGATAGCGGAAAAAATGTGCCGGATGATGTTGAAATTATCAGCTTCGAAAATTCAAAACTAGCGCGCATGGTACGACCAAAACTTACAAGTGTTGTATTGCCTTTATACGATATTGGAGCTGTCGCAATGCGCTTATTAACGAAGTATATGAACAAAGAGGAAGTTGAACAGCAACATGTCATCTTACCTCATCGCATAGAAAAGCGTGGTTCGAGTAAATAACAAAAGCGCCTGGCAAAATCTGACAGGCGCTTTGTTTTATTTATAGCCTTATAGTTACTTCAAAGCAAATGTTATGAACGGTTTTTTTCTGTACGAATAATATGTAGTGCTTTTTCAAGCATTCGTATATTTTTTTCCTCAATTTCTGCTTTGCGCGGAATAGGATCATATAAAGGATGAGGATCATTCCATGTCGGGATTAGCGGAACAGGTGATTCCGATTGCCATTTATCAAGCCATTGCTGTGGCAACGGTCCAGTCGGAGCAGGCTGATCGGTCATCTCCGTCCAAATATGTGACCATGCTCGTGGGACGACCCGCCAAATATCATAGCCTCCGCCACCAACTGCAATCCAGCGTCCGCCACAATATTCATGTGCTAATTTATGGGCAAGCTTCGGTATTTCTTTATAAATATTCATTGTGCCGTACAAATGTGTGAGCGGATCAAAATAATGTGCATCTGCACCATTTTGTGTCAAAACGACATCCGGTTTGAAAAATTCAAATACTTCCCGCATTGACTGCTCGTAAATTTCCAAAAAGCTCTCATCTTCCGTAAATGCATCAATCGGGAAGTTAAAAGAAGTCCCGTAACCTTCACCATTTCCGCGCTCTGTTATATTGCCTGTACCCGGAAATAAATAGCGGCCGGTCTCATGGATCGATAATGTACATACATTCGGGTCATCATAAAAGGACCATTGAACGCCGTCTCCATGATGGGCATCAGTATCTACATATAAAACCCGCAGCCCGTACTTTTCCTGGATATATTTTATCGCTACACTGCTATCATTATAAATGCAAAAACCGGATGCTTTTCCGCGGAAACCGTGATGGAGACCACCGCCCAAGTTTAATGCATGCTGAGCTTTTCCCTGCAGTACCTGGTCGACCGCCTGTAATGTACCGCCAACTAAAAGTGCGCTTGCTTCGTGCATATTTTTAAAAATGGGGGTATCTTCTGTTCCAATACCATATGGTTCCCCTTGCTGGGCAGTTAACTCGCCATGGCCTGCCTTTTTTACGATCTCTATATACTGCAAATCATGAGCCAGCGCAATTTCTTCATCTGTTGCAATTCGAGCAGGGACGATATCCTCATCTTGAAGTGCACCAATATTTTTCAGTAAATCTATCGTTAAGTGTAATCGCTTATGGTTAAACGGGTGTGTGTCCGAAAATTTGTAAGTGAGTTGTTCTGGTGAATAAATAAATACAGCTTTTTTCATAATGTGACGCCAGGTAAGTTTGGCCACAATACATCGTATCCTTGCTTTCGCAAATCTTCAATAATATGCAGCGGATTGATTACTTGCAGACGGACACTTACAATTCGGGTTTTCACATTTTCACCATCAGGATATACGAGTACACTTAATACATTTGCCTTGTTTTCGTGAA
This sequence comes from Solibacillus sp. FSL W7-1472, assembly GCF_037969775.1. Taxonomy (NCBI): domain Bacteria; kingdom Bacillati; phylum Bacillota; class Bacilli; order Caryophanales; family Caryophanaceae; genus Solibacillus; species Solibacillus sp. FSL W7-1472. The sequence continues at coordinate 2,838,940 of NZ_CP150208.1, read as the reverse complement.
ATACTTTTGTAATTTCAAAAAGCATGCCAGGTTTGTCATTTACCCGAATATCAATTTTAGAGCCGGGCTTATGTGCGCCTGTTAATTCGATGTAAGTATATAGTAAATCAGTCGTCGTAACGATGCCGACCAGTTTGCCGGCAGTAACTATAGGTAAACAGCTGATTTTAGCATCATAAAAAGTCATGGCCACTTCTTCAACGAAGTCTAGCGGATGACCGACAATCGGATTTTTAACCATGATTTTCTCGATTGGGGCATCATAAATCGTAGAGTCGGGTTCTTCGCGCAATCGAGAAGGCAAAGCATTTTTCAAGTCATGGTCTGTAATGATTCCCACAACCACATTTTCTTTGTTTACAATTGGCACATGACGGATATTTTCCTCTCGCATAAGGCGCACAGCATCGCGCACCGTGTTTTCGGGCAGGAGTGTATGTATCTCTCTTTGCATGATTTCTTCGACAATCATAGTTCATTCCCCTTTGTGATAAGAATTAATACATGAAACGATTTCTAAAGCGAAGTCTGTCAAATCTCTCCAATGTCTCATTTCCAACACGTGCCCCCACACGCGCCATTAGACAATTGGCAGGATGAGAAGTTATTTCAGGATCATCTGTCGCATAATACTCAAAATTAACTGATGTCATCATTCTCTCCATCATATTCCGATATTCCCAAACAGATAAACCGGTTCCTTTTAAATCCCAATGCCAGTAATATTCAGTTGTAATCACTAAATAATCTTCCATTGCATCATCCATAAATGACACTTCCAATAATTTTTTGCCTGCGCCGGATCCTCTAAAAGCAGGAATGACTTCAATGGCACCTAGCTCAATCATATCTGGAATACGGTCTTCTGACCAGCGTTCCAACGGGTCTGGATAGAGATACGTAACATAGCCGACAATTATATTATCCTGTCGAATGACAATAATGCGTCCTTCTTCCAGTTTAGCAATCCCAACAAGTGCTTCATGCTGCTGATGGGAAGGTCTAAAAGCTTTTAAATCTTCATGTAATGTGTAGGTAGCAAGTTTTTCGGAAGGAACAGGCCCTTCTACTAAAACATTACCATTCCTCGTTTTGAATTCAAGACGATAATAATTTTTCACATGAATCATAATCACACCACCTGCTTTTAATACATCTATTATACTCTATTTCATGCGAAAATACGCTTAAATTCGCGAGATGTCACTAAATTGATTGAAAGTTTTAAATATTTTGCCTATTATAGTATTTTTATTGTAAAATGATTGTAGTTTTTAATGAAAGGGGATTTTTCATGGGGATGAAAACGATGGAAAAGCTAGCAGTTATTCCAGGGGAACATAATTTGAAAAATTATGAGGATACAGCTGCAAATCATGATTGGCAACATAGTGAACAAGCATTTTCTTGGTTTGAAACGGGGAAAGTCAATATTGCGTATGAGGCAATAGACCGACATGCAACAACACACCGCAAAAACAAAGTGGCTCTTTATTATAATGATGGGAACCGAAAAGAGACATATTCTTTTTATGATATGAAACGTCATTCGAATAAAGCGGCGAATGTGTTGAAAGAAAAGGCGGAATTAAATAAAGGCGATCGTGTTTTTATTTTTATGCCTCGTACGCCGGAGCTCTATTTCAGCTTAATTGGTGCATTGAAAATTGGCGCGATAGTTGGTCCGTTATTCGAAGCGTTTATGGAAGGTGCCGTATATGACCGGTTAATGGATAGTGAGGCGAAAGTGATCATTACAACGCCTGCACTGTTGAGCAGAGTGCCGCTGGAAAAGCTGCCGCATTTAAAGACGGTATTTGTAGTCGGGGAAAATATTGAAGAAACGGATAAGATCTTAGATTTTAATAAATACTTTGCAGAGGCATCTCAGGATTTTGACATTGAATGGGTCGATAAAGAAGATGGCTCCATTTTGCATTATACATCCGGATCAACAGGTGCTCCAAAAGGGGTATTGCAAGTCCATTATGCAATGGTTCAGCAATACCAGACAGCACAGTGGGTATTGGATTTAAAGGAAGACGATATTTACTGGTGCACAGCGGATCCCGGATGGGTGACTGGAACAGCTTACGGCATTTTCGGTCCATGGCTAAATGGGGTGACAAATGTTGTTGTAGGGGGGCGCTTCAGTCCGCAAGCATGGTATGGGGCAATTGAAGAATATGGCGTCACGGTATGGTATAGTGCGCCAACTGCATTTCGTATGTTGATGGGGGCAGGTCCGAATATTATCGGTAAATATAATCTTTCTACGCTTCGTCATGTTTTATCGGTCGGTGAACCATTAAATCCGGAAGTTGTGAAGTGGGGATTGGAGATTTTGAACCATCGTATTCACGATACATGGTGGATGACGGAAACAGGTGGCCATATGATCTGCAACTACCCATCGATGGAGATTAAGCCAGGCTCAATGGGCAAACCTGTGCCGGGAATTTATGCAACGATTGTAGATGACCAAGGCAATGAAGTGCCGCCGTATACGATGGGGAATTTGGCGATCAAAAAAGGGTGGCCGGCAATGATGCGTCAAATATGGGGAAATCCAGATCGGTATGAATCTTATTTTTTAAAAGGAAAATGGTATGTTTCAGGAGATTCTGCATTTATGGATGAGGAAGGTTATTTCTGGTTCCAAGGTCGTGTAGACGATGTGATTATGACAGCGGGAGAGCGAGTTGGACCATTTGAAGTGGAAAGTAAACTGCTTGAACATCCTGATGTAGTGGAAGCAGGCGTAATTGGAAAACCTGATCCGGTCCGCGGCGAAATTATTAAGGCATTTATATCGTTACGTGAAGGGGTAGAGCCGAGTGAAGTGCTTGAAGCGAATATTCGAGACTTTGTAAAAACAGGGTTATCGGCTCATTCAGCACCACGTGAAATTGAATTCAGAGATAAGTTGCCTAAAACCCGAAGCGGAAAGATTATGCGTCGTGTACTAAAGGCTTGGGAACTTGACTTGCCTGCAGGCGATTTATCAACAATGGAAGATTAACTTTAAATGGCAGTACTTCTTAAATCGGGGCGCTTACATATGTAGGCGCCTTTTATATTATTACGGTTATTATTATTGAACGATAATTTAGAATAATCTACAATTATATAAAAATACAGTTGACTAAATAAATATACATACTTATACTTATTTTTATCATTTAGAATTCGTATAAAATTTTCGGCCATACAAAAATGACGAGGTGACAACATGAAAGCAGGTATTATCGGTGCAACAGGGTACGGGGGATTGGAACTATTACGATTTTTGCATAATCATAAAGAGGTAGAAGAAATCGGGTTATTTACATCCTCAGAAGTAGGAACTCAATTTTCGAATAAATTTCCACACTTAACGGATATTTATGATCAACCATTACTTAAATTGGAAGATGATGCATTGGCGGAGTACGATGTCGTTTTCGCAAGTACGCCGTCTGGGGTATCGAGTACGATTTTCCCGTCTTTAGTTGAACGTGGACCAAAGTTAATTGATTTATCGGGGGATTTCAGACTTAAAAATTTAGCAAGTTATGAAACTTGGTATAAAAAAACTCCGGCGCCACAGGAAATAGTGGAGCGAAGTGTTTACGGCCTAACAGAGTGGAATGAACGAGCGATTGAAAAGGCTGATTTAATTGCCAACCCTGGCTGTTATCCAACGGCAGTTTTATTATCTATTCTGCCTCTTATAAAAAATCGATTAATTGATCCGAGCTTTTTGGTCATCGATGCAAAAAGTGGTATTTCGGGAGCTGGTAATAAACCTTCACAAGCAACACATTTCAGTGAAGCAAATGAAAGCTTCTCCATATATAAAATTAATGAACACCAGCATATTCCCGAAATCGAACAAGCAATTTCGATGTTTACCGATATTGAAACAACAATAACGTTTAATACTCATCTTGTACCGATGACACGTGGGATTTTAGCAACTTCCTATGCACGAGTGACGGACGGTGTAACACAAAAGCAGTTAGTGGACTGTTTGTCAGAAACGTATAAAAATCACCCATTTGTCCGGGTGATTCAAGAGGCATCCGCTGTAGGAACAAACCGAGTAAAAGGTTCTAACTACTGTGACATATACGTGAAGCTTGATGAAAGAACAAACCGGGCAACGATTATCGGAGTCATCGATAATTTAGTTAAAGGAGCGGCCGGTCAGGCAATTCAGAACATGAACGTCCAATTCGGGCTCCCGCAGCAAACAGGCATACAACTCGTTCCGTATTTTATTTAACTGATAAAGAAGAGATAGAGAAATCAACCCCATATTATGACGAGGACTTTAAATTAAGGGAGGGTCACTAGATGACTTCAACAATAGAGATGAAAAAACTATCAAGTAAAAATATCGTGTCACCAAAAGGGTTTACTGCAGCAGGTGTTCATTGTGGGCTTAAACATAAGAAAAAAGATTTAGCAATTTTGGTAAGTGAAGTACCAGCAAGTGTTGCCGGCGTATTCACAACAAATGCAGTCCAGGCAGCACCGTTGAAAGTGACAAAAGAAGTTGTATATGAAACGAAAAAAATGCAGGCGGTAATCGTAAATTCAGGAAATGCCAATGCATGCACAGGCAAACAAGGATTATTGGATGCATATGAAATGCAACTGCTTGCAGCACAAAAGCTTGGCATCGCATCTAGTTTGGTAGGTGTAGCCTCTACAGGTGTCATTGGGGAAATTATGAAGATGGAACCAGTTAAAAAAGGTGTAGAGCTATTAAATCCGGATTCTAAGCTAGAAAGCGGTATTGATTTTTCTCAAGCAATATTAACGACCGATACAGTAATGAAAAACACAACGTATGCAACGATCATTGATGGCAAGGAAGTAATTGTTTCAGGAACAGCAAAGGGCTCTGGCATGATTGAACCAAATATGGCGACAATGCTTGGGTTTATTACAACAGATGCCAATATTGAATCAGAAGAGCTACAAAAAGCGTTATCGAGTGTAACGGATTGCACGTTCAACTCGATTACAGTTGACGGTGATACGTCAACAAACGATACGGTTATTGTAATGGCAAATGGCTTAGCAGGAAATGACCCATTATCTCCGGCGCACCCCGACTGGGAAAACTTTTACACAGCACTACGTCTCGTATCAGAAGACTTGGCAAAGTCAATTGCACGTGATGGGGAAGGTGCAACTAAGCTCATCGAAGTAGAAGTGGATGGAGCGGTTTCAGATGAAGAAGCGCGTAAAATCGCAAAAACAGTTGTAGGTTCACCACTTGTGAAAACAGCCGTGTTTGGCTGTGACGCAAACTGGGGGCGTATTATTGCAGCAGTTGGCTATTCTGGAGCTGTAATCGATCCTGATAAAATTACAATTAAAATCGGTGGAGCTACAATGGTGGAAAACGGCGAACCGATTCAGTTTTCCGAAGAAGCACTCATCGAAATATTAAAACAGCATGAAGTGAAAATATTTGTGTCACTGGAAGTTGGAAAAGGACACGGATTTGCATGGGGGTGTGACCTGACTTATGACTACGTTCAAATCAACGCATCATACCGCTCGTAAAATGGTCATCAAGCTTGGTGGCAGTACATTAGAAGGTCTTAATGAGGCCTTCTTTCGCAATTTTAAAGCATTGCAGGAACAAGGGATCCAACTCATTATTACACATGGTGGAGGGCCAGCGATTAATCGTGAATTAGCCGCTGCAGGAATTGAGTCCCATACAGTAAACGGACTGCGTGTAACGAGTAAAGAAATGATCGGCATTGTGCAGTCAACATTAATCGGAAAAGTAAATCCTTCACTCGTTCATGAACTTCATTCAGCAAATATTTCTGCCATTGGACTAAATGGTTTTGATGACGGGCTGCTTGAAAGTGAATTTTTAAATTACGAAACTTACGCATATGTAGGAGAAGTGAAGCATGTTAATATAAATATGTTAAATACTTTGACAGAAGCTGGTATTGTACCTGTCGTTGCCTGTATCGGTGCAACGAAGGACGGGCAGGCGCTGAACATTAATGGCGATACAGTTGCGAGTGAAATTGCATTGGCAGTCGGCGCGGATTGTCTCCTGCTTGTGACAGATGTTGCCGGTATTCGTATAAAGGATGAATATCAGACGGAAGTGACACCAAGGTTAATCGAACAATGGATTGACGACGGGCATATTTACGGCGGTATGATTCCGAAAGTACAGGGCGCTCTTAACTGTTTGAAGGCAGGCATTCCTTCTGTACAAATTGTAAATGAAACTTTAACCGGGACGACTATTTTAAGTGAGGAGCTAGTGAAATGAGTGCATTATTCCAAAATTACGCAAGAAGACCTTTCGCTATTGTCGAAGGAAAAGGAACAGAGGTATTTGATACGACTGGGAAACGATATTTAGATTTTACGAGCGGTATTGCCGTATGTAGTTTAGGGCATGCACATCCGTCGATTGTAGAAACCATTCAAAAACAAAGTCAAAAGTTATGGCATATTAGTAACTTATTTGAAAGTCCAGGACAGGAAAAGCTTGCTGCATCATTAGTGGAAGATTTGCATTTATCGTATGCATTTTTCTGTAATAGCGGTGCAGAGGCGAACGAAGCGGCTATTAAACTAGTACGTAAGCATACAGGAAAACATAAAATCATTGTTTTTGAACAGAGCTTTCATGGACGTACATTTGGAGCGATGAGTGCAACAGGGCAAGATAAAGTACGTAACGGCTTCGGTCCATTAGTAAGCGAGTTTGTAACTTTGCCGTTTAATGATGTTACAGCATTAAAAGCAGCAGCTGATGCTGATACTGCTGCGATTATGCTGGAAATGATCCAAGGTGAAGGTGGCGTAAATCCCGTAACGGAGGAATTCGCGAAAGCCATTCATGAAATTCAGCAATCATCGGATATTTTAGTTATTGTTGATGAAGTACAAACGGGTATCGGACGTACAGGAACTCGTTTTGCATTTGAACAGACAGTCATCAAACCGGATATTGTTTCAATGGCAAAAGGTCTAGGTGGCGGATTCCCGATTGGGGGGATACTTGGGACAGAAAAGCTCTTTAACACGTTTAGTGCAGGGACACACGGTACGACGTTCGGCGGAAATCCATTAGGCGTTGCCGTCGCGCAAACAGTTATCGATCAAATATTCAATGATGCCTTTTTGGATAATGTGAAACAAAAATCAGCGTACTTTGTAAATAAACTGGAAGAAGCATTTCCGGAAGAAAAATATTCGGTTCAAGGTAAAGGGTTAATGCTGGGGTTAAGTCTCGGTGGCGAAGATGTCGCACCTTATGTTGCCGCATTGGATGAAGCTGGTCTATTAACGGTTGCAGCCGGACCGAAAGTGATTCGTCTATTACCACCTTTAACAGTTAGCGAACAAGAAATTGATGAAGCGGTCAATTTATTAAAAGGTGTATTAAAAGAGGAACAGGTATCAATTTAATTACATTAAAAAATCTCACCAACAATTTTACTAGTTGGTGAGATTTTTTTGTTATTCTCCTGATGGTTCGACAGGATCAACGTCAACTTCAATTTCGTCAAGATCTTCGGGTTCTTCTGGTTCTTCAATTACCTCTCCGGGTACAACATTTTCCTCATCTTCCGTTTCCGGTGGAGCCGTTTCGACAACTTCTCCAACTTCGTTCGAATAGCCTGATTCCAATCCTGTAATATCAACTGCTACGACGATGTAGCGAACACCTGGTGAAACAGATACCCGGTACCCTTCATAAGATTTTAATGAGCGTACGAGCGATCTTCCTTGATCGGTAACGCTATAAACACGATAGCCGACTACATCATTTGATGAAGAGGCTGTCCACGAAAGTGAACCGTTTGCCAATGTAGCATAAACAGGTTGCGGTGGTGCACTGTCTGCCGAGAATGGTGCACCGGTTACAACACCTTTACCTGATGTGAATGACAATAATTTCGATGCGTCACCACCCAGTCTGCCTAACATACGGTCAACAAATGCCTGATTTAATCCGAATCCGCTCATTTGGACAAACTCAGTAGGTGTATTCGGTAATGCGGCATATGTGTTGCCGTTAATAACAACCGATGTAGAAGATACAAAGCTGTCATCCGGCTTAGACGGTAAAAATACATTTTTATTAAATAAATCTGACGTAACTAAACCGGCATTGGCACATGAAGTAGAAGGTGCCAGACCTGAAATGCCGCAAAATGATCGTGTTACAACGCCTTCAGGTTTTTTGAAAGTTTCTTTCGTACCGACTAATTCCGGGTCAATGTCATAAAGCGTATTCAGGTAATTAGCCCATAACCGGTTTACACGCTGACTTGGATGCTGGTAACGGTTATTAAATGCATAAAGTGTGCGTGGCTGGTCATAACCTAACCAAACGCCAACAGAAATATTCGGATTGTATCCGACTAGCCAAACATCTTTATGGTCCTGTGTAGTCCCTGTCTTTGCGGCAAAGTCAGATGAGAATTTCAATTGGCTCTTCGCCAATGTTGCGGTACCACCTTGCTTCATAACACCTCGTAGCATATCAGTCATCATATAGGCAGTTTCCGGTGCAAATACATCAACTGGAGCAGCTTCATGTTCATAAACAATATTGCCATCCAGATCTTCAATGCGTTCAATCATGTAGGCATCGTTAAATTGTCCGTTATTTGCAAAGGTTGTATAGGCATTTGTATTTTCTTCGACAGTTGCCCCGTGAGTAATCCCGCCAATAGATGTAGAAAGATTGACATAATCTCCTTCAGTCAACTTTGAGAAGCCCATTTTTTCCAAATAGGTTGCTGGACGACGATCTAAAATTGAATCATACAAACGCAGTACTGCTAAGTTTTGTGATGATGCAACTGCTTGTCGTGCTGGAATAATTCCTAGTTCCTGTGTTGGAATATAGTTGACGGGTTCATAGTTGTCATAACTACGTTTAAATTTCACATCGACTACAGGGCTTCCTGCACCAATGACACCGTAATCAAGCGCTGGTGCATAGGCAAGTAACGGTTTCATCGTTGAACCGTTTGAACGGTAAGCTTGTGTCGCATGATTCAATTGTTCAATTTCATGGTCGCGCCCGCCAACAAAACTTAAAATACGGCCTGTTTTGTTTTCAATAACCATACTTCCTGTTTGTACGGGAACATCCACTTCGATTTCTTCGCCTGTTTCAGGATCTTTTCCTTTTTTCTTGTATGTTTGTCCGTATAAAGTGAATTCTTCCGTCACTTTTTTCATGGCATCATACATGTCTTTATTAATCGTTGAGTAAATACGGTAACCGCCTGAACGTATTGTACGGTCTGCCAGTATTGTATATTTTTCATTTAAGTTCTCTTCTTCTTTTAAACGGTCCGGGTCAATGCCGTCTTTTTCGGCAAGTATTTTTGCGAAAATTTCTTTTGAACGCAGCTCAAGCTCTGCTGTTAACCAAGGATATTTTTCTTCCGGACGGATTTCATATCCTTTGAAGTCTTTAGAAATATCATAGGCAATTGCTTCGTCATATTCTTTCTTCGTAATATAGCCTGCTTCCTGCATACGATAAAGAACCGTTTTCATACGGTCAATACCTGGCTGCATCCCTTCCGCACTTTTTTGCTCACCTTTATTTGTAAAAGGCGTATATGTGAAAGGTGCCTGTGGGATACCGGCAATATAAGCTGCCTGCGGTAGATTTAATTTAGATGCGGACACACCAAAAATACCCTGTGCAGCCGTTTCAATTCCGGCAATGTTACGACCTGAAGAATTTCGGCCATACGGGATGATATTTAAATAGGCTTCGAGTATTTCTTCTTTTGTCATAAAATGTTCCAAACGGTACGCAAGTAAAATTTCCTTCGCTTTACGTTCATAAGAAACTTCATTCGTTAATATTTGGTTTTTTATTAATTGCTGTGTTAGGGTAGAGCCACCTGTCTGTGTAGACGAGTTGGATACATCTTGCAGTAATCCACGTATTACCGCTTTCGGCACAATGCCGGTATGCTCACGGAAATATTCATCCTCTGTAGCAAGAACAGCATTAATTAAGGATGGGGATATATTAGCTAGCGATGTTTCACGTCGATCTAAATCAGTTCTGATCTTTCCTATGTAAATATCGTTCGCAAAATAAAGTTCACTTGTTTCTTCATAGCTGAAAATTTGTTCGCGCATCTCTTCTTTCGATCGCAAAGGTTCATCCTTTGTTAATGATGCGAAGTAACCTGCGCCTACACCTCCAACAAACAACAGTGTCGCAGCTATAAAAATAATAGCCAGTAAAGTTAAATTCCAGAATACACCGCCTCCAATTCTGACGAAGCGCATTCTTTCTGAAGAAGCAAGGATTTCGATTTTTTTATTTAATTTTTCGAGCCATTGTTTCACATCATCGACCTCCTAAAATCTTGTTTATTATAGCATATTTGATATATAAACGAATATAAATATTGACATCAACTATTTTCTAGGTAGAATAGAAAATATAAATTTCAGGCAACGAAGAGTTTGCAGTAATAAATGTGTTCCCTGCATAGAGAGCTAGCGGTTGGTGAAAGCTAGACATAGCGCATTTATGAATTACGTACTTGGAGCCTGAACGGATCGTCACGTTATAGACGCTTAAAGTGGAAGAAAGAGATTTAAATTTCTTCAAGCCGGGTGGTACCGCGTTAAATAAAAATTTGACGTCCCTGCATGCATTTGCGTGTAGGGACTTTTTTATTTCCTTACAAGTAAATGACACATCATGTAAAAGGAGAGAAAACAAATGACAAACGAATTACTGCAAGACTTGGAATGGCGCGGATTGTTATACCAGCAAACAGACGCGGAAGGTATGGAAAAGTTATTAAACGAAGAGAAGGTTTCCCTATATGTAGGTGTTGACCCGACAGCGGATTCGATGCATATCGGACATATCGTGCCATTGCTTACGTTACGCCGTTTCCAAAAAGCAGGTCATACACCGATTTTATTAGTTGGTGGAGCTACAGGTACAGTTGGGGATCCATCTGGCCGTTCAGAAGAGCGTCAATTACAGACGATGGACCAGATCGATAAAAATGTGCAGGGACTTAAAAAGCAAATGGAGCGCTTATTCGACTTTTCATCGGATGCTGCAAATGGTGCTGTTCTTGTAAACAATAATGACTGGGTAGGTCCAATGACATTAATCGATTTCCTTCGTGATTACGGGAAACTGATCAATGTAAACTACATCTTAAATAAAGATACAGTAGCGTCACGCCTGGATTCAGGTATTTCATTTACTGAATTTGCTTACACATTAATCCAAGGTATTGACTTCAATCATTTATACGATCATCACAATGTTCGAATTCAAGTAGGTGGTTCGGATCAGTGGGGCAATATTACAACAGGCTTGGAAATGATTCGTAAAACGCATGATGAAAATGCGAAAGCGTTCGGTATTACAATTCCTCTTGTAACAAAAGCGGACGGTACAAAATTCGGTAAAACAGCGGGCGGCGCTGTATGGCTCGATGCTGCGAAAACATCTCCATACGAGTTTTACCAGTTCTGGATCAATACTGCGGATGCAGATGTTGTGAAATACTTAAAAATCTTCACATTCTTGTCACGTGAAGAAATTGAAGGCCTTGCAGTAAGTGTTGAAGAAGAGCCGCATTTACGTAAAGCGCAAAAAGCATTGGCTGAAGAAATGACGCGTCTGATCCACGGTGAGGAAGGTCTGGAAGCCGCAGAGCGTATTACAAAAGCATTATTCTCCGGTGACTTAAAAGCATTGTCAGTAGAGGAAATGAAAGTAGCCTTCTCCGGTGTACCTTCTGTAGAAGTGGCGAAAGAAGACAAAAATATCGTGGAGTTAATCGTAGAAGCAGGAATTTCTTCATCAAAGCGTCAGGCACGTGAAGATGTTACGAACGGTGCAATTAGCGTGAACGGAGAAAAAATTACAGATCTGGAATATGTAATCGATGCGAAAGACCGTTTGGAAGACGCCTTTGCCATTATTCGTCGCGGCAAGAAAAAATACCATATGGTGAAATTTGCTTAATTAAATTAAACGTCTTGGGAAGTAGTTTTCCAGGACGTTTTTTTAAAAGGAATATTTCGTTTCATAAAGAACTATAGGCGGAGAGGGTTGGGAGTATGGAAAATAAATCTTATTTAGGGAAAATTGTCATTTCGATTTTTGTCTTACTGACGGTTTGCTTTTTCACTTTCATATTGCTATTTTTTGTAGCATTTAGCGGCAAGATTCATTATATACCGTTAGTAATTTCTGCTGCGGTCATTTTATATATTGGTTTTGTCCTTGTGATTTTTGATGTATTTTACAAAAACAGTAAGCGTATAAAAATCTTTTGGTCAATTGCCGGAATTGTTTTGGTCGTCACCTCGATACAACCAATTTATAAATGGTTCGATGGCAGGGTACCGACTGTTGACGCGGAAGTGAATATTTATCAATATGAGCCATTTACAGATCAGAATAAATTAGTGCAATTGGATAAGAAACCGAGTTTAAAAATAGAGGAACCTTTGCCGAAGATGGATGGTGCAACGGCTTTGTATCCATTGTATGCAGCCATTACAGAGCATCTTTATCCTGAAAGAGAATATAATCCTTACAAGAGTGAAGTGATGGTGAATCAGACGCACGAAGCCTATACGAACCTGATTTTTGGTAATACGGATATGATATTTGTAGCGGGCCCATCCGATTCACAAATTCACCAGGCAGAACAACAGGGGATTAAACTTCATTTGACGCCTATTGGAAAAGAAGCATTTGTCTTTTTCGTGAACAGTAAAAACAAAGTCGATCGTTTATCGCTCGAACAAATTAAGGGAATCTATGCAGGGGAAATTACAAACTGGTCTGAAGTTGGCGGACAAGACGATGCAATCCGTGCATTCCAAAGACCTGAGGACAGCGGATCACAAACAGCATTACAACGGCTTATGGGGGATAAACCGTTAATGGAAGCCCCAACGGAAGATGTAGCGACAGGAATGGGCGGAATTATCAATGAAGTGTCCCAATATAAAAATTATAAAAACGCAATCGGTTATACTTTCCGCTACTATTCAAATGAAATGGTAAAAAATAAAGAAATTAAACTTTTGGAAATCGATGGGGTTGCACCGACAAGAGAAACAATTCGCAACAATGCGTATCCAATTGCTTCCGAATTTTATATTGTGACAGCAGGCGAGCCAACAGGAAATGTTAAACAGGTGATTGATTGGGTGCTCTCGGATGAAGGGCAGGCATTAGTGGAAAAGGCGGGCTATGTATCTCTTAAATCTGCCGAATAGTAAAAGATTGGCATGCTACTAAAGAAGCAATAATTTTGTATCACCTTAAAAATATCAGTATAATAGATTGTATACATATTTTTAGGGGGATGTTATTTTGAGTGAGCAATTAACAGGTACAGTCGATGATCGACATGCGATATTAAGCATTGCTGTTAAACCCCGAGATACTATTCGTTATGTGTTAACAACTAAAAAGTTATCTTATTTCATTTTCGTTGGTATTATCGGAGTGTTTGCTAGTAATTTAGTCAGCTTTATCGGTAGTGAATTTACAGGACAATATACGCTGGGAGATATCGTTTATTCAACATTTCTTTTAAGTTTAATACTATATTTTCTTTCAACAGTTTTATCGGCAGGCGTATTGACACTATCAGCAAAAGCATTCGGTGGTAAAGGGAAGTTTAAAGAAATGTTTCGCATGATCAGTGTGACAATGATTCCTTATATTTGGATATTGCCGGTTCTTCTGTTCTGGATGCAATTCGCACCACAGTCATTTTTCTCTATTTCCTATATGGAGACATCACTAGGTGATTTGATTCTGCAATTTGTTTGTGGGACTCTGATTATTATTAGCAGTATTTGGACATATGTCATCACAGTTATTGGGATTTCGGAAGTGCACCGTATATCTAAGTGGAAAGCATTTTTTGCTTCGTTTATAGTAATTGCGGTACTAGGAGCAACTTACTTTTTGTTTTAAGCGTATTTAGTATGGATTGTTACGAGTTGAATAGAAAGGATGCTGCCGCTCTATAGCGTACAGCATCTTTTTTTATTGTTAGCGAAATGTAATGTTTGTGTCTGCATGTAAGGATGAAAAGTTAATGAAATTCAAAATAAAAAGGGTCACTGGGGGAAGTGACCCTAAGGGCGAGAAGCAGTAATAAGTAGTTGGATTTATTTCTGGCTAGCTAGAAGCCTTCTTTGGAATCGGAGTTATTAGTAAGCGAAAGTAGCACCGACAATAATTAAAAGAATGAATAGAACAACAATTAGAACGAATGTTAAGCTGTTACCGCCGCTGTTACCGCCACCACCACCACAGCCGTAACCACCGTAGTTATTATAGTTTTGATTTTGATATCCTTCATAACCGTAACCCATAATATTCACCCCCTTTCCTCGTTATCCTATTCAACGAAGAAGGGTTGATCGGGGCGATTGAACAATTTTAGAAAAAATTTTGCAGAAAATAAATCTCAATAAAAAAACCACCAAGCACCCGATAAACAGGGCTTGATGGTTTGATTCGAATATATCTGAAGTTCGAAAGATTAACGAGAGTAGAACTCTACGATGAATTGTTCGTTGATTTCAGAAGATAATTCAGAGCGCTCTGGTAAACGTACGAAAGTACCTACTTTAGAGTCTGCATCGAATGATAAATATTCTGGTACGAAGCTGTTTACTTCGATTGATTCAGCAACAACTGAAAGGTTAGCTGATTTCTCACGTAAAGAGATCGTTTGACCTGGTTTTACTGAGTAAGATGGGATGTCAACGCGGTTACCATCAACTAAGATGTGACCGTGGTTAACTAATTGACGAGCTGCACGACGAGTGCGAGCTAAACCTAAACGGTAAACTAGGTTGTCAAGGCGAGTTTCAAGTAAAATCATGAAGTTTTCACCGTGTACACCTTGTAATTTACCAGCACGTAGGTAAGTGTTTTTGAATTGACGTTCAGTCATACCATACATATGACGTAATTTTTGCTTTTCAGTTAATTGTAGACCGTACTCTGATTTTTTACCGCGAGAGTTCGGGCCGTGTTGACCTGGTGCGTAAGGGCGTTTTGCGATTTCTTTACCTGTGCCGCTTAATGAAATACCAAGACGACGAGATAGTTTCCAAGATGGACCTGTATAACGAGACATAATTGTGTCTCCTCCTTAAAATTGGTTTTTGTTGTAAAAGAAAAAACCAGTTGTACCCGACATTAAACGGTATTCTATTTTCATGTATCTTCGCCCATGCAGCCGAAAGGGTTACACAATACACCATTCTGTCTAAACAGAAGGAATAAAATACTACATTTAAGTTATACAACTACTGCATTCATTTTACACAAAGGCTATTGTATCTTTTTTTTATCTATCCGTCAACAAAGGTGTTTTACATTTTGAAGATAATATGTAGTAAAGAAAAATAAAAATAATTTATCGTTTTGTGGGTATTTAAGCACAAAAGCGGGTAGTAGATAAGAACGGGAAAATACTTTAATATTCAAAAAACAATTCAAATTGGGGTGTTTACTAGAAAAATATAACAAATTTAAATAGTCAATAAGACATAAAATGTGTATACTTGATGTTAAGTGAAAAGAACCGACATCGCAATAGTAAAAGAAAAGGTGATTTAATGGTGGAAAATCAACAAAAGATTGATCAATTTAAATCGGATATTTTAAGCCTTTGTATGAATAAGAAATTACAACGAAGTAAATTTTATGATTACTTTTTCCTATTAGAAGAAAGCCTAACTAAACACTTTAATATGGAACATTGTTTTTTATTTCATGTAAGCGAAAATAAATTGAAACCGATCGACAACTTAGAATTACTGAATGTTGATGTAGCATTAGATTTAATACAACCCTATTTTAATGGTAACAAAGTTGTGAAGTTACCCGGGTTTTTAAAAGAACAACCGTATTTTGAAAACCATACGGATGTTATGCCACTTATAATAAATGATAAAATAGAAGCTATTATTATATTTAAATATAATCCTCTTGAGGCACCTATACAAACAGTGCTGACTGAAGAAATAGTAGGGGCGATATCCGCTTCCTATAAATATTTAATCCAAAAATACGAAGTGTATTCGAATGAGCAAAAGTACCGTAAATTATATGGGATGACAGATCTTTTCCATTCAACGATGGACATTGATGTAATTTTGGAAAATGTGCTTATTACAATAGAAGAGAATTTTCCTGGACTTGAAGTAGAGCTGATCTTGTCAAATGACCAAGACCGTCAAACGAGAGTGAAAATAAAGCCCTTTGACTATTTATCGGAGCGGCCTGCAACAATCGAGTCTTTTGTATCGGGAGAATTGAAAGAAGATATAGCCGTTGAACAAAACCGTCGATTATTAAATGTGCCTATAAAAGGGAGACAAGCAATATACGGAATTTTACAGGTAAAAGCACCGATCAATTACTCATTCGCGAATTCGGAAAAAGAATTTATCCGTATGCTTGCGCAAGCTTCAGGAAATGCCTTGGAAAACGCAAAACTCTATCATCAATCACATCGTCTCATCACGGATTTACAGTTAATCAATGAAACTTCCCACCGTTTAAATATGAAATTGACGATCAGCGAGATGCTTTTATTTTTACAAAAGCAAATGTTGAAATCTTTTCAGCCAATGGAAATAGGTTTCATGTTTAAAGAAGATGAAAAGTATATCATGACCGAAGCGTGTACAGATCTTTTCGATTATGTAGCGTGCAATGTATATGTCCAGCATGTGGAAAAACATTTTCAGACGACACAAGACCCATTGTTTATTGCTGATTTCAGTCGTCTTATTTCAGGAGACATTGAGTATAAGTCGATTATGGCCATTCCAATGATTGTTGAAGAAGATATTATCGGGTTTAGCATTGTATTGCATAAAGAGCCGTATTTCTTCTCCTTTGACAGCTTTAAGCTAATGCAATCGCTTATTCACCATTCGTCATTAGCCATTTCCAATTCTGTTTTACGTGAACAACTTCAGGAGATGGTGGATCGGGACCATTTAACAAAGCTTTATGCAAGAAGTTACTCTGATTCATACGTAGAAAATTCCATTCAAAAGGACGATTCAGGAATGTTCCTTTTAATTGATATCGATAACTTTAAAAAGGTGAATGACACATATGGGCATCAAGTCGGAGATGAAGTAATCGTGCAAATTGCTAGGCGACTGCAAAATGAAATAGGGAAAAAGGGCATTTGCTCGCGATGGGGCGGTGAAGAGCTTGCCATCTATATTCCGAATATTTCAGACAGTGAAGCGATTGGAATTTCGGATTCGATTGTACAAATGGTACCAAGTGTATCAAATCCATCAGTTACGGTTTCAGCGGGTATGATTACATGGCATAAGAGCAGTCGTCCTAATTTCAAAAATATGTTTGCGCAAGCTGATATGGCGTTATACCATGCAAAACGAAACGGAAAAAACCGCTTATGTGTATATGAAAAACCAATGGAACTGCAATATTAAAGGGAGTACCCGGAATAACTTTTCGGGCACTCCCTTTTTAGTAATTAAATATGTTTTAACAGTACATCCACAAATTTTTCCAAACCATCTTTATCTTCATCAGTAAAACGTGCTTCAACCGGGCTGTCGATATCTAAAACACCTATAACGACACCATTTTTAATTAATGGAATAACGATTTCCGATTTTGATGCAGCGTCACAAGCAATATGGCCAGGGAAAGCGTGAACATCGTCTACAACCATTGTTTGCTCCTTGGCAACCGTTGTACCGCAAACACCGCGCCCGACAGGAATTCGTACACAAGCAGGCAAGCCTTGGAATGGTCCAAGTACTAATTCGCCTTCATTCATTAAATAGAATCCTACCCAGTTAATTTCTTTTAAAAAAGTATTTAATAAAGCTGAAGCGTTACTTAAGTTAGCGATTAAGTTATTTTCCCCTTCAAGCAATGCATCCAGCTGTTTAGATAGCTGTTCGTACTGGTCTGTTATTGAACCGTTATAAGTGATATTTCCAAACATAGAATCCTCCAATTAAAAAGTTATTTTTTTCAGTAATGTTTCATAATGCTGATGTAAATCCGCTACCGTATGGGCATCCGAGCCGAAAATAATTGGAATTTGTAAATTAATTGCCTGTTTCACAAATGGATAGGGCGGGTATGTCTCCTTACAATACGGTTTACTTAGGCCAGCACTATTAAAATCAAGCTCATAATGGCTGTTGTGCATCATCTTTAATAGTTCATTTATGTCAGCTGCGTCATCGACCTGCTCATTGTGGGCAAGCTGAAATTTATGAATTAGTGTAGGATGTCCTATACGCTTAGGTTTGTATAAACCTAAATCCGCCAAAATCGACTTTTTCACGGTTTCGTAGTATAGCTTATACATAGGAAGAATGCCGCCAACCTTATTGGCAAATTGTAAATATACTTCTTGTGAAAAGTCAATACATACATATTCGTCTTGGAAATTCAAAAAGTGTACGGATAATATCGCATCATCCAATAATGGGCCGACTTCATTGAGAAATTGTTTTGTTTCATGTTCAAAGCCGACAATATAGTCGACCTCCAGCCCAATATTGATTTTAATTTGTGATTCGTACTGTTCTTTTGCGCACTGCAGTTGTTTAAAGTAATCCATCAAATAAGCAGGGTTCATTCCGCTATCCTTGTCAGGTGTTGGATCGACAAAGTTTTCAGGTAAAGGTGCATGCTCCGTAAATGTGATTTCTTTAAATCCACTTGTTATCGCTTTTTCGACATATTTTTCTATCGAATCTGTAGAACCATGGGGACAAAAAGGTGTATGTATATGACCGTCTCGTTTCAATTGAATGACCTTCCTTCAAAAATATGGTATTTAAAAGTAAAAAAAGCTGGAAATAGTTAAACAAATATTAGAAAACATGTTATTATAAATAATACGTATATAGCTAAAATATTGATTTTATTTGGGATTAGGGGGCTTACAATGATAAAGTATATCATCATTGTTGTCGTCGTACTATTAGCATTATTAATGGCAGGCTTAGTAGTAAGACGCAAGCATAATGCAGAAATAGGACGATTAGATAAGGAAAAACTACAAATACAACATTACCCGATTTTTGAGGAGCTCGCAAAAGTAAAAGCCCTTAATATGAACGGTCAAACAGAAGAGCTTTTTGAAAACTGGCGTAATCGTTGGTTGGATGTTGTTGATAAGCAAATTCCGAAAATTGACGAATTATTGTTTGATGCGGAAGAATTTGTCGACCGATTTAAATTTAACAAAGCAACACATACAGAACGTGACATCGAGCAAGAGCTTGCAAAATGTGAGCAAGTACGTGTGCAGATTATTACAGAGCTGGATGAATTGATTGGCAGTGAAGAGAAAAACCGTATTGAAATTGAGCAGTTGAAAGAATATTACCGTTCTGCACGTAAGACGATTTTGGCACACCAGCATTCATTTGGTCCGGCTTTGGAAGCATTGGAAAAGAAGCTTGAGCAATTTATACCAAAGTTTGAAGAATTCGATGAGTTAACGAAAGACGGTAACTATTTGCAGGCACGTGAAATTGTTCTTCAGTTAAACAGTGAAGCACAGGAGATTTTCAGCTTACTAAATGATGTGCCGACATTGCTTACGGAAATTCAAACAAAAATTCCGACCGCAATTCATGAACTTCGTAATGGACAGCGTGAAATGGAAGAGCAAAAGTATTATTTACGCCATTTAGAACTGACTGAATATTTGAATGGGCTTGAGAATGAACTGGAAATGTTAAAAGCGGCAATTGCTGAATTAAACTTACCGGCTGTATCACCACGAATTGAAACAATTAATGATGAAATCGACCATTTTTACAATTTGCTAGAAAAAGAAGTAATGGCAAGAAAGTATGTGGAACGCAACTGTTCCGGCATGTACAGTGTGATCAATGATGTAATGCGCCTTACAAAGGACATTAATGATGAAGTTGCGTATGTACAGCATAGCTACCGTTTGCAGGACAGAGAGGCGGAAATTCCTAAAGTGGGCTTAAAGCACTTGGAAGTTCTACAAAGACGCTATGAGTTGTTATCAACTCGTGTTCATGAAGAAAAGTCTGCCTACTCCAGCTTACAGGAAGAGCTAAAAGAAATTACTGATGAGATCGAGCAAATTGCTGAAGAACAGGAAAAGTTCTCTAACAAACTAAAAAATCTCCGTATCGATGAAAATAAAGCAAGAGCTGAATTGGAAACTTTAAAGCGCTTATTGCAAGATACCGAACGCCTGCTTGGACGTGCCAATATTCCTGGAATACCGGAAGAAATGGATGCAAGATTAGAAGAGGCGGCAGAGCAGATTTTTGTTGTTGTTCAAAGCTTACAGGAAGTGCCGTTGAATATTATCCAAGTAAACCAGCATTTACTAAATGCAAAGCAATCGATTGAAGAAACACATGAAAAAGCACAGGAAATGATAGAGAACGTATTAATTATTGAGCGTCTTATTCAGTTTGGAAACCGCTACAGAGCAACTAACCGCCAAGTACATGAAAATTTACTTGAAGCTGAGGACGCATTCAAGAAATTCCGCTACATAAAAGCACTGGAAGATGCAGCAAAAGCGGTTGAAATTATCGATCCTAATGCGATTAAACGTATTGAGGAGCTCGTTCAGGAGCAGCTGCTTACAAAATAATAAGCATAACGGTTACATGTTGATCCATTTAGCGTTATAATAAATAAGCACATTTATGAGGTTGTGTTAATAGTCAATTTGACTATTAACACAACCTCTCTCTTTGGTAAGTGATGATTGCAGGCAACTCTGTAATGTTAATAGATTACGGAAAATTAGTTTTAATAAAGAAGGTTGAGTATAGATGATATATTTAGATAATAGTGCGACAACAAAACCGCACAAAGATGTCTTGGCTACATTTATGTTAGTAAATGAACAATATTACGCCAACCCTGCATCGATTCACCGTGCAGGAGTCGAGTCAAATGCTTTATTAACAAAAGCTCGTGAGCAATTGGCAAATATTCTTCATACAGACGAAAAGAATATTTTATTTACATCCGGAGGTACGGAATCGAATAATGCCGCGCTTTTTGGTCTTGCAAAATCTAGTAATTTTAGAGGCAAGCATATTATTACGACAGAAATAGAACATCCTTCGATATTGGAAGCGGCCAAGCGTTTGGAAGAGGAAGGTTATGAAATTGACTACTTGAAAGTAAACAAATATGGGGTCATTTCTTTAGAGGAATTACAGCAAAAGCTTCGCAAAGATACAATCATCGTGAGCATTATGCATGTAAACAATGAAATTGGAGCTGTTCAGCCAATTAAAGAAGCGGCACAAATCATTCATCGTACATGCCAGGCAATGTTTCATGTTGATGCGATTCAAAGTTTCGGAAAGCTGCCAGTCATTTTTGATGGGGATAATGGTCCCGATGTCATTTCGATTTCAGGACATAAAATTCAAGGCTTAAAAGGGAGTGGCCTGTTGGCATTCCGTAAAAAACCTCAACTGAAAGCATTTATTGTTGGTGGTGGACAAGAGTTCGGATTAAGAAGTGGTACGGTTGCAGTACCGCAAGCTGTTTCATTGGCAAAAGCGGCTCGTTTAGCAGTAGAAGGAATGCCGGAGAATTTTGAGAACTTTAAAAAATGGTCTGCAGATCTCCATCATTTCTTTGAGCAATTTGGTCAGGAAGTATATGTCCTTTCGCCAAAAGATGGCGCACCGCATATTTTATCTTTTAGTGTTAGAGGACTTAAAGGTGAAATTTTAATAAATGCATTACAAAAACGTGATATTATCGTTTCAACATCAAGTGCATGTTCGTCAAAACAAACGAAAACAAGCCATGTTGTGGAAGCATTGAATATCGATAGTCGCTTTAAAAACGGTGTCCTTCGTTTAAGTTTAGGCGCAATTAATACTGACGAAGATATTGCTTCATTCAAAAAGCAATTTACAATCGTAATGAAAGAATTAAAAGGAGAAATAATGCAATGATTTTTAAGGAAATATTAGTTCGCTATGGTGAATTATCAACAAAAGGTCGAAACAAAAAAGATTTTATTAGCCGTTTACGCGATAATGTCCGTTATTCATTTAATGATATTGCACCACTGAAAATTCGTGCAGAGCGTGACCGTATGTTTATTGAAGTTGAAAATAAAGAGAAATTTGATGTACTGATGGATCGTTTACCACATGTTTTCGGTATTCAATCAATCAGCCCTGTCGCTTCTTGTGAAAAAGATTTGGATGTAATGAAAGCTTTAGCCTTTGAAATTTTAGAAGACTATCGTGAAAAAGGTGATTTAACGTTTAAAGTTGAAGTACATCGTACAGATAAAACATTCCCATTAAACACACATGAATTACAGCGTGAAATGGGAGCTACAATTTTACCGAATTTCCCTAACTTTAAAGTACAGGTGAAAAATCCGGATTTCGCATTGCGAATTGAAGTTCGTGAAGATGCAATCTATATGATGGCGCAAGTAATTCAAGGTGCTGGAGGAATGCCGATTGGATCAAATGGACGATCGCTGTTAATGCTTTCAGGCGGTATCGATAGTCCAGTTGCCGGTTACTTAATGATGAAACGTGGCGTTCGACTGGATGCGATTCATTTCTTCAGTCCTCCGTATACAAGCGATAATGCTTTACAGAAAGTTAAAGAGCTTGCAAATGAACTAACAAAATTCGGTGCAAATATTCGCCTGCATGTTATTCCGTTTACAGAACTGCAAGTTGCAGTAAAAGATGCAGTCCCAGACAATATGTCAATGACATCAACACGTCGTATGATGATGAAAGTAGCCGATAAAGTGCGTGAAGAAGTTGGCGCATTAGGTATTGTAACAGGTGAAAGCCTAGGACAAGTCGCTTCACAAACATTGGAAAGCCTAACTGCAATTAATGATGTGACAAATACACCAATTTTACGTCCACTAATTTCAGCAGATAAAAATGACATCATCAAAATCGCAAAAGATATTGGCACATATGAAACATCAATCCAGCCATTTGAGGATTGCTGTACAATATTTACACCGTCTAGTCCAAAAACAAAACCGAAATTAGAAAAAGTTCTGCGTTTTGAAAGCTTTACGGAATTCGATGAATTAATTGATCGTGCCGTTAAAAACCGTGAAGTATATCAGTTCCCTCAGAAGGAAGTAAAAGAAGATAAATTCGCGGATTTACTATAATTTTTAGAAACTGATAATGATTTCCTAATGAAACTATAATTTACCTGTGTTTTTTATGTATTAATCTTTCCTCCCGGTGCATTCTAATGTCACAAGGAGGTGAGAGACAGATGGCAAACAACAACAGCTCAAACAAATTACGTGTACCTGGTGCACAACAAGCTTTAGACCAAATGAAATACGAAATCGCACAAGAATTTGGCGTACAATTAGGTCCTGACGCATCATCTCGTGCAAACGGTTCTGTAGGTGGCGAAATTACGAAACGCCTAGTACAGATGGCAGAGCAGCAATTACGCGGCAACCAAAACCAATAATCCGTTTTTAAAAAAGGAGCGCTACTTTTAAAGTAGCGTTTCTTTTTATTTTGGTAACAAATATTTTTTGTTATGCAATAAAAAGTGGCGGAATATTTTGATATTAACGAGAAGGATTATTATACTAATAAGGTAAGGCTCATTTTTTTTAAACAAAGGGGAGTATTAAAAATGAATGAAAATCAATTAGTTGCACCGGAAATTTATAATATTGTGAATGAATTTGAAAAACACGATAATAAAGAATCAAAAACAGCGTTAATTTTTCAAGAAGAAAATGGACACCAAGAGCGTTATACATACGAAGAGTTACTACAAAGAGCAAATCAGGCAGCGAATGCCTTTTATGCACAAGGACTAAAAAAAGGTGATGTCATTTTAATTATGCTGCCACGCTGTTTAGAAGCATATGTTTCTTATATTGGGGCATTAAAAGCAGGATTGGTCATTATTCCAAGTTCGGAGTTGCTGCGAGCTAAAGATATTGATTATCGACTAAATCATTCTGAGGCTAAGGCGATTATCGTGATGGAACAATTCGTAAATGAATTTGAACATGTAGAAAATTTAGCGAATGTAGAATGCTTTATTGTTGGAAAAGAAAAAGAAGGATGGACTTCATTAATGGCGCTTGCAGAGCAACAATCAAACGAGTTCGATTCTGTTGAGACGACAGCACATGATCTTGCTTTTTTAGCCTATACATCAGGCACAACAGGAAATCCTAAAGCTGTAATGCACTCACATGGCTGGGGATATGCACATTTACGTACAACGGCTGCGGAGTGGCTTGGCGTACGTGATGGTGATACGGTATGGGCAACTGCAGCTCCAGGATGGCAAAAATGGATTTGGAGTCCGTTTCTTGCTGTATTAGGCAGTGGCGCAACAGGATTTGTATATAAAGGGAAGTTTGACCCTAAACAGTTTTTACATTTAATAGAGCAGCAACACATCAATGTGCTTTGCTGTACACCGACAGAATATCGAATGATGGCGAAGTTAGATCAGTTAAATACATTTAATTTAACTTCATTGCGCAGCGCTGTCTCGGCAGGTGAGCCATTAAACCGTGAAGTAATTGAAACGTTCGAACGTGAACATCAGTTAACTGTCCGTGATGGTTATGGTCAAACAGAAAATACATTGTTGATCGGGACATTGTTAAATATGGAATTACGCCCTGGCTCGATGGGGAAACCGACTCCGGGAAATATCATTGATTTAATCAATGAAGATGGTGAGCCTGTCCCGGCAGGTGAAGTCGGTGATATCGCAGTACACAAATCGACACCTGCACTATTTAAAGGGTATTATAAAGATCCTGAACGTACAGCGATTCAATATCGCGGGGATTGGTATGTAACAGGCGACCGAGCGATAAAGGATGAAGACGGTTATTTCTGGTTTGAAGGCCGAAATGATGACATTATTATTTCATCTGGTTATACAATCGGACCATTTGAAGTAGAAGATGCGTTAACGAAGCATCCTGCTGTACAGGAATGTGCTGTTGTTGCAAGTCCGGATGAAATTCGAGGGAATGTTGTAAAAGCATTTGTCGTCCTTAAAGATGTTACATTAAAAGAAAGCCCAACAATTGTAGAAGATTTGCAAAATCATGTAAAACAGCTGACAGCACCATATAAATATCCTCGAATTATAGAGTTTTTAGATGAATTACCTAAAACAATTTCAGGGAAAATCCGTCGTGTTGAATTGCGTGTAAAGTAAGGGAAATACCATTGCTCGACAAATATTTCCCGGGTAATGAATAAAAGGTGGCGAAATTTGCCGCCTTTTTTTCTGCCAGTATTCATGTTTAAACCGAGCTTAATTAATAGAAATGAGGCTTCGCCATTTGATAAAACCTAAAGTATGGTTGCTTAATCAAGTGGGTTTATGTCAAAATCGCTGTAGGAAATGGTTTTCGATGAAACTTTTTGTAAAATAGTTTCGTACATATATTGAGGAGGCGTGAAAATGAATACAAAACGAGTTGTGGCACTCATTATTGCTGCCGTATTATTATTTTTCTCTATTGGGATCAATACGATTATTTCGATTTTCAAGACCGATTTCTTTACTAGTATCGACAATTTGATGGGTACGGAATCGCTCACATACGAAAACGTAGTGGAAACGGGAGACTTAACGAATCGAATTGCGCATTTAACGGTAGATGGCGTAATTCAGGATGTAGGAGAACCAAGCATTTGGGAAACTGTTGATTACAACCACCAGCAGTTTATGGAACAATTGGATGCTGTACTTGAAGACGATACAATTAAAGGCGTTGTATTATCTGTAAACACTCCAGGTGGCGGTGTCATTGAATCAGAGGAAATTTACCAAAAACTATTGAAAATTAAAGAAGAAAAACAAATTCCAATTTATGTCTCAATGGGATCAATGGCTGCTTCCGGCGGTTATTATATTTCAGCACCGGCAGATAAGATTTTTGCTCAACGCGAGACAATTACCGGTTCAATCGGTGTGATTATGCAATCGATTAATTATGGGAAATTAGCCGAAAATTTCGGTGTCGAGTTTGAAACAATCAAATCAGGCGAACATAAAGACATGTTTGGCGGTGTACGACCTTCTACAAAAGAGGAACTTGCGATGCTGCAGGAAATGATTGATGAATCATATGAGCATTTTGTCGATATTATCGAAGCTGGGCGTAATATGTCTGAAGCGCAAGTGAAGAAAGTGGCGGATGGCCGTGTATTAGGCGGTACTCAGGCACTGCGAGCAGGGTTGGTGGATGAAATTGGAAATGAAGAAGCGACAGTTAATGCATTACGCGCGGATTTTGGATTGGAAGATGCAGAGCTGTTTGAATATACAATGGATACATCAAGCTGGGGTTCTTTATTAGGTGTAAAACTAGGTTCTATGCTGCGACCATCTGCTGAGTCTGAAGTATTGTCCAAAATTATTTCAACGACAAATTCGCCTCGTATGATGTATTTATATGGTGACTACTAATAGGAGGGATTACGATGACTGACATAATCGAAGTAGTGGATGAAGCATCTGTCGTAAAGCCGCCTTCTATTAAACAAAAAACAGCCGGCTTCTGGATGCGCTTCTGGGCATTCCTGTTGGATTCAATTGTAATAAGTGCCATTATCGGCGTCTCGATTAGGCCGGTGTTTGCATTGATGAATTGGAGTGTTGCCAGCGATGTGTGGTATGCGCCAATGACAATTCTTTCGGGAATTATTTTCTACGCTTATTTTGTGCTCATGACAAAATTTTTTAAGCAAACTTTAGGGAAAATGACGTTTGGAATAAAGGTTGAAAAAGATGACGGGGAAGCACTGGATTGGATGACAGTTCTGTTTCGTGAAGGGGTAGGCCGATTTATCAATGGCACATTATTATACTTGCCGTATTTAATCGTAGCCTTTTCACCGAACAATAAAAGTATTGCCGATTATTTTGCGGATACGGTCGTTGTTCATGAAAATATTTATACAAAAGATGTTTGAAAATGAATAGAAGGGGAAATAATTTACTATCGACACCTTCTAAGCAAGAGAAGAGCTGTTTTGTAAGATTCGTCTTATAAAAACAGCTCTTTTCTTTTTCTCTTCTTAATTTAATGAATATAAGCTCAGTTAGTTGCAATTGCTAAATCTTTTTTAGTAATATTAGGGAATATAAAGGAGGCGTTTAATATGGCGCAAGTAACATTTAAAAACAGTCCAGTAACACTAATCGGTAATGAGGTAAAAGTTGGTGATCAAGCACCGGACTTTACAGTGGTTGCAAACGATTTATCAGAAGTAACTTTAAAAGATTCTGAAGGTAAAATTCGATTATTCTCAGTTGTTCCTTCATTGGAAACAGGTGTTTGTGATAAGCAAACTCGTACATTTAACGAAGCGGCGGCTAACTTAGGTGACAATGTTGTAATTTATACAGTGTCAATGGATTTACCATTTGCTCAAAAACGTTGGTGTGGAGCTGCGGGTATCGATAATGTTGTAACAGTATCAGACCACCGCGATGCATCATTCGGTGAAGCATATGGCGTACATATGAAAGAATTACGCCTTTTAGCACGTTCAATTTTTGTTGTTGATGAAACTGGCAAAGTTGCTTATGTGGAATATGTTCCAGAAGGTACAGACCACCCGAATTATGATGCTGCGATTGAAGCAGTAAAAGCTCTTGCAAAATAATTTCGTTTTGAACAATTTTGTTGTAAAGTAATTACATGTATAATTAACACCCACTCAATGATTAATGATTGAGTGGGTTGTTCATTTAATGGATATGTCGCAATCAGGCGAAAAATCCAAATGAATGGAATGAGGGAGTTAGTCTAATGGAAAAGTTTGAACAAATATTTAAATATATTAATGACAATGCAGAAAATATTGTAGGGCAGCAAGAGCAGGATTATTTGGAAGCTTTACTGCAAACACTGGAAGATACATTGGACGGGAAATTTGAATGGCAAGTCCAAGGAGCGACGAAGGAAGATATGCGTAAAGCGATTCAAATCGCGATTTTAAAGGGGATGCGTAAAAGTGCCCAGCCGAATCACCAAATGACACCGGATACTCTGGGGCTGATTGTAAGCCACTTTGTAGAGCAGTGCTTTGACCAGGAATTATCGGAACGGACGATTTCAATTGTTGACCCGGCACTCGGTACAGGGAATCTACTCTTTACAGTCATGAATGCATTGGAAGGAAAAGTGACAGCTTCTGGAGTGGAAGTTGATGATTTATTAATTCGACTAGCAGCAGCGACAGGAGACCTGATCCAACAACCTGTTACATTATTCCGTCAAGATGCACTGGAAAAACTATTGGTCGATCCAGTTGATGCGGTGGTTTGCGACTTACCTGTAGGATTTTATCCGAATGAAGAAGTAGCACTTGACTATGAATTATGCGCGGCAGAAGGAATGAGCTACGCACACCATCTGTTTATTGAGCAATCTTTAAATTATACAAAAGAAGGTGGCTTTGGATTTTTCCTGATTCCGGCAAATTTATTTGAATTAGATCAAGCAAAACAGCTTCACCAGTATATTAAAGGACATGCATGGATTCAGGCAGTCATCCAATTGCCTGAAAACCTGTTCTCATCAAAAACACATGAGAAAAGTATTTTAATTTTACAAAAGCAAAGTGAGCAGTTAAAAGCGCCGCGTGAGGTTTTATTGGCAAAAGTACCGAATATGTCAAACCGTGATGCTCTCGCAATGTTCTTCGAAAAAGTAAGCATGTGGAAAGAAAGCAATAATCAGAAACGATAATAATAAATGCCATCGTCTCAAATTGAGAAGATGGCATTTTGTATGTTACTTATTTAAATCACTCTGGTGTACGGATTACTAATACGTCACATGTAGCTGAACGTACGATTGCTTCTGATACAGAACCGATCAGGAAACGTTCAACCGCATTTAAACCAGTTGCGCCACAGATAATTAAATCTGCTTCTACAACATTTGAAAGATCTTTTGTAATAATATTTTTAGGAGAGCCATATTCAATAATCAGATTAACGTTTTCAACGCCTTCTGCTTCAGCTTGCTTTTTGTAGCCGTTTAACAATTCCTCGGAATGTTGTTGAGCACGTTCAGCAATTGAACGGTCATAAGCTTCTATAGCTGCAAAAGAACGTGTATCGATAACATTTACTAGGTTGATTGTTGCACCTTCATTGCGTTTTGCAACATCGATTGATTTACGGAATGCATATTCTGCTTCTTTCGAGCCGTCTACTGCTACTACAATGCTTTTATAATGGTTTGCCATTTTCCATACCTCCTAATTATCTATAACTATATTATACCAAATAATTTTCCAAAGAACATAATTCCTGCGCCAAAAAATAGGTGAAATACAATAACTTCCATGAAATGGTCACAAAGTTTGGATTTATAGTGAAAAATATTTTTACTATTATAAAATATTTTTTTCAGCAATATATTGCCAGTTTCTATACAGGAGTAAGATATGATTAACGATTCATTATTCAGAATAGAATTTACATTCAAAATCCTCTACTAATTTGCGGGTAAAATTGGTAAAATGGATTTGATTTATGTTAATCATATTTCTAAGTGATTGTTAAAGGGAGGAATTATGTTGAAAATAGGGGTACCGAAAGAAATAAAGAACAACGAAAATCGAGTTGCGATGACACCAGCAGGGGTATTGTCATTAATCGCAAATGGTCATGAAGTATATATTGAAACAGGTGCAGGATTAGGATCTGCATTTACGGATCAGGACTATATTGACGCTGGTGCCCATATTGTACAAACAGCGGCCGAAGCATGGGCAGGAGAAATGGTTTTAAAAGTAAAAGAACCTGTACAAAGTGAATACAAGTATTTCCGTGAAGGGTTAATACTATTTACGTACTTACATTTAGCTCCGGAGCCTGAATTGACTAAAGCTTTACTTGAAAATCGAGTAATCGGTATTGCCTATGAAACAGTTCAATTACCGAACGGTTCTTTACCATTATTAACACCGATGAGTGAAGTTGCAGGTAAAATGGCAACACAGATCGGCGCACATTATTTAGAAAAGCTGCCAGGCGGTAAAGGCATCTTGCTTGGTGGTGTATCAGGTGTTCCACGCAGTAAAGTAACAGTAATTGGCGGTGGTATTGCGGGAACAAATGCAGCTAAAGTAGCAGTTGGCATGGGAGCGGATGTTACGATTATCGATTTAAATCCAGAACGATTACGCCAACTTGATGATTTATTCGGTCGAGATGTTCAAACATTAATTTCAAATCCTTATAATATTGCAGATGCTGTTCGTTCTGCTGATTTAGTAATTGGCTCAGTGCTGATTCCAGGAGCGAAGGCACCAAAATTGGTTACAGAGGAAATGATTCAATCGATGTCACCTGGATCTGTTGTTGTTGATATTGCAATCGATCAAGGCGGCTGTTTTGCAACATCTGAAAAAGTAACAACACATGACAATCCTACATTTGTTAAATATGGTGTTGTCCACTATACGGTGGCAAATATGCCAGGCGCGGTTCCACGTACGTCGACAATTGCGTTAACAAACAATACAGTTCCTTATGCATTACAAATTGCAAATAAAGGCTTTTTACGTGCATGCCTGGACAACCTAGCATTAAAACGCGGCGTTAATACATTAGACGGTAAAGTTGTATACCGTGCAGTAGCAGACGCGCAAGGGCTGTCATATGCAGAAGTAGAAGATGTATTAGGGGCACTGACAGGATTAAATTAATAAGCATTTTACAGCAATAATAAAATCCGCTACGATTGGCAAAATCAAACGTAGCGGATTTTTTATGTGGTCATTTTATTTAACCGAGATTAACTCAGTTGTAATATTACCTTCAAAATCGGTAATGCGAATAATACCGTGATCTTTTGCTAAGTAGATTTTCGAGCCGTTTGGATATTTTAAGACTACTACATTACGGAATGTTCCTGCTTTTGTTTTAACTGTTGCATTTGTGCTTTCAACGTAAACGGGTGTTGTTTCCGTAGTACCGTCATATAAATAATTCGTATCGGTAATTGTTGTTTTTTCTTTCATCGGGTAGCTTAATGAGAAGAAAAATATATCTGAGTAGGCAACTCCTAATGCAAGCTGCTGCTGATCTTCAATATACGTATAGCCGATATAGTCTTCTTCCAACAATTCTACCGAGTTTTCGATCGATTTATTTTTAGAAGCGGTATATGTTTTTTGTCCGGCATCTTCAAACGAAGGTTTATACGTATAGCTGCGATTTACTTTTGGCATAAAGCCTGTATTCGAGACAGGAGCTTTTTCCTTTACCGTTTTGTTCGGTGATGCACTATTTGAAATGACTTCATTATTTACCTTACTTGTTTGACTCGCTTCGGCTTCCGTATTCCATTCAATTTGACTTATTGGCAATAGTGTAAGCAAAATTATAAGTAGCGTTGTAAATGACCATTTTTTCATAATGCACCACTTCCTTTCGGTTATTTTTAAGTAATTAATCTTCTATTCCTCATTTTTGCTTTTAGAAAACAAGTTAAAAATTGTAAAGTGGATAATTGGTTGAAACGCCTACCAAAATTTAAAAGCGAGCAGACCTCTGTAAAGGACTGCTCGCTATAGTATATGCAAATTTAATAGTTTCTATACAATTTACTTGTTTAATAATTTACCCCGCATTAACGAGTAGTACGCGAAAGCGTAGCGGTAAAGGGGATGAAGCCCTACTAATCGAAGTTTAAATTTATAAAATTACAAGTTCTTTTGTGAATGATGTAAGTACTTCCACACCATCATTTGTTACAACGACATCGTCTTCGATACGAACGCCTGCAATATCCGTTTTATAAATGCCAGGTTCAATTGTAAAAACTGTTCCTTCATTTAGAACGAATTCGTTGGCGCCGTTGATCGACGGGAATTCGTGAACTGAAATACCAAGACCGTGGCCTAAACGGTGAGTGAAGTATTGGCCATAGCCTGCATCTGTAATAACATCACGGGCAATTTTATCCAAGTCCATCGCCCGGACCCCTGGTTTAACTGCTTCAATTGCTGCTTCGTTTGCGCGGCGAACAGCATTATAAATTTTAATTTGCTCGTCATTTGGCTGGCCGAATGCTACTGTTCGCGTAATATCTGAACAATACCCTTCGTAAATAACACCCAGGTCAAATAAGATTAGGTCACCTTTTTTAATTTTGCGGTTTCCAGGTGTTCCATGAGGAGAAGCCGCTTTTTCTCCAGCCAATACCATTGTATCAAAGCTCATCGCATAGCCTTTTGCCTTAATAGCTGATTCAATTGTATTTAAAACTTCCATTTCTGTTACGCCTTCTGCAATTGCATCACAGCCAACCTGAATTGCGTAGTCCGCTAATTCGGCAGCTTTACGTAATTTTTCAAGTTCCGCTTCATCTTTTGAAATACGAAGCGCGTTAATTTTTTCATCAATACCTGCAAATTTTAATTGCTCATAGCGTTCTTGGATCGCTTCTAAACGCTCAACTGTTAAATGAGATTTCTCAATAGCCAATGTATCGAAGGCAACGTTGCGAGCCTCGACATTTTTTGCAACAACATCCCAGGCATTTTCAGTATCTTCATGTCCGACAACGTCGAAAGCCCATCCTGCAGCTACTGCATCAGGCATTTCCATTTTAGGGCAAATTAAAAACGGTTCCGCGTCCTTAAATACCATAACACCAAGTAAACGTTCATGCGGCTCACTTTTAAAACCGGAAAAGTAAAAGACATTATCAGGTGTTGTAATAAAAGCAGCATCCCAACCATTTTCTTTTAAATGATTTTGTAATTGTTTTGATTTCGACATTGTATAAAACTCCTTTGTTATTCAATTAATGAATTCGCCGTATAAGCATATCAAAAAAAGGAGAATTGTGCATATTTATCGAATGATACAAGGAAGGTTATTTTAGGAGGTATGTTAAATGCAGATTTCATTTCACGGACATTCCGTCGTTAAAATTGTGACAAACGGGACAACGATTTTAATTGATCCTTTCATTAATGGAAATGGACAAACAGATTTAAAGGTTGAAAACGAAAAACCGGATGTCATTTTATTGACGCATGGACATAATGATCATGTTGGTGATACTGTACAATTAGCTAAAGCGCATGATGCACTTGTAGTTGCACCAAACGAGCTTGCAGACTATTTAGGCTGGCAAGGGTGCAAAGTACACAATATGCATATTGGTGGTGCACGCCAATTTGAATTTGGAAAAGTGAAATTTACACAGGCGTTTCATGGTTCGTCATACGTAACGGAAAACAATGAAATTATCTATACGGGAATGCCGGCCGGAATTTTATTTACGGCAGAGGGAAAAACAATTTATCATGCTGGTGATACAGCATTATTTGGAGATATGGAGTTAATTGGGAAACGTCATCCAATTGACATTGCTTTTTTACCGATTGGCGACAACTTTACGATGGGACCTGAAGATGCAGCTTATGCGGTTTCGTTATTAAAACCGAAAATTGTTGTGCCTGTCCACTACAATACATTCCCGCCGATTGAACAAAATCCGGCTGACTTTGCGAATCTTGTTGAAGACGCACAAGTACAAGTATTGCAGCCAGGGGAATATGTGAAATTCTAATTTACTGCTGACGCAATCAATTTGATACTATTTGTACTAAAAACTCAAACTGCCCACAATATATTTTGTTGGGCAGTTTGTCTTATTTAATTGATGAGCTTTTTCTTACATTTATAAGCAATTATACGGGTATATGTATTGAAAATAGTATAATTGCGCCGTTTAAATATGGTACACTAAAGACATAAATGAATGATGAGAAATAGGTGATGTAATTGTCAACGAAACACGAGAAGATTTTACAATACATTGAATCACTACCAGTTGGCGATAAAATTTCGGTTCGTCAAATTGCAAAGGAAATGCAAGTGAGTGAAGGGACAGCTTACCGAGCGATTAAAGAAGCTGAAAACCGACGTCTTGTAAGCTCAATCGAACGTGTAGGAACGATTCGAATTGAAAAGAAAAAGAAAGAAAATATTGAACGCTTAACATTTGCTGAAATTGTAAATATTATAGATGGTCAAGTATTAGGTGGAAAATCAGGTCTCCATAAAACATTGACGAAATTTGTAATAGGTGCGATGAAGCTTGATGATATGATGCGCTATACAGATGCGGGGAGCCTGCTCATTGTCGGAAACCGTACACAGGCCCATGAATATGCATTGAAAACAGGGGCAGCAGTATTAATTACAGGCGGTTTTGATACAACAGAATCGACTAAAGACTTGGCCGACGAATTGGATTTACCGATTATTTCGACAACGTATGATACATTTACGGTGGCGACGATGATTAACCGTGCCATCTATGACCAATTGATTAAAAAAGACATTTTACTGATCGAAGATGTGTATGTTCCGATGGAAGATACAGCTGTATTAAAAAATAATGATACAATTGCCGATTTCCATAGACAGAACCGTCGTACGACACACGGGGCTTTCCCTGTAGTGACAGGCCAAAACAGACTTGTCGGTATGATTACGAGCAAGGACGTGATCGGGAAAGAAGAGTCAGAGCCTATTGATAAAGTAATGACGAAGAACCCGATTGCTGCTTCAATGAAAACAAGTGTTGCTTCAGCAGGACACCGAATGATTTGGGAAGGAATCGACTTGCTTCCTGTCATTGATGAAGAAGGGCTATTAAAAGGGGTTATCAGTCGTCAGGATGTATTGAAGGCAATTCAATTAGCACAGCGTCAGCCTCAGCATGGCGAAACGATTGATGATCTAGTGAAAAATGAAATGCGTGTAATGGGTGAAGAGGACATTGAAGTTGAATTTACTGTTACACCGCAAATGACAAATCAGTTTGGTGCGATTTCATATGGTGCCTTTACAATCCTATTATCCGAAGTCGGGGCTTTTGCATTGAAGCGTCGTAAGCGCGGGGAAGCGGTAGTTGAAAATATGAACATTTACTTCATCAAGCCCGTACAGATGGAAAGCGTATTAACAGTCCGTCCTAGAATTTTGGACATGTCTCGTAAATTCGTGAAAATGGACTTTGAAGTATACAGCGCGACAAATCTCGTTGGAAAAGCGATGATGACATTCCAGCTATTAGAACGATAAAAAGGGTCTTGCTGAAAGTAAAACGCTTTCGACAGACCCCGCTCTTTTACCTGTTTAATTCGTATTCTTCCTTTATGTATCGGCCTTCATGCTGCATGCGTTTATAGTTATTGACACCTAAACCTGCACCAACGATAAGGAAAACAGCAGCAACGGCAAACCCTAAAATATCCGGATACAGAATCGTTGCATTAAGACCAAAGAAGATGAGAAATGCGGCAAGCGCAACTCCGGCTTTCGCAGTATACCATTTACGACGAATAGGCAGTGTCGAACGGAACTGCTTTGTTTTAAAATAGAAATAACATACGAGTGACGCTATAATACAGGCAACAAACAGAAAATTTAAATAGACCATAGTGAACCTCCTAATAGCCAAACTACTAAATATTGTAACGATTTTTAATGGAAAATGATATAGGTATTCATTATGGACGAGGAGGAAATGTTTTGAAACGTCAAATTATTGACAAAATTAAACAGTATAAAACAATTATTTTGCATCGCCATGTACGACCGGATCCAGATGCATACGGTTCACAAATAGGTTTGGCTGAGTTAATTCGCACAAATTATCCCGAAAAAGTGGTATACACGGTCGGTGAGCATGACGACTCATTATCTTTCATGGCTTCTCCGCAGCAAATTGAAGATGCGCAGTTTGAAAAGGCACTGATTATTGTGACAGACACAGCGAATACAGAACGTATTGATGATCAGCGCTATGTAAATGGCGACTTTCTAATTAAAATCGACCACCATCCAAATGATGATGCATATGGCGATTTATTATGGGTGGATACGGATGCCAGTTCATGCAGTGAGATGATTTATGAGCTCTATGAAGAAGGCAAAACGTATGCGGATTGGAAAATGTCAGATGAAGCGGCACGCCTGTTATTTTCGGGAATTGTCGGTGATACAGGGCGGTTCTTATATCCGAGTGCGAGCCCGAAAACTTTTGAAACAGCAGGACAACTTGTACAATATAATTTCGACCGTAACGAAGTATTTGATGGGATGTACGAAATGGAACGCAAACTATTAAATCTTCAAGGTTATATATACCAGCATTTTGAAATGGATGAAGACGGGGCGGCCTCGATAAAATTACCTAAAGCCATTTTACAGCAATATGATGCTACACCTTCCGAAACCTCTTTATTAGTCAGCTCATTGGGCAATGTAAAGAATATCCGAGCATGGGTGATGTTCATTGAAGACAATGATGCGATTCGCGTTCGTTTACGTTCGAAAGGTCCTGTTATCAACGGTCTTGCGAAAAAGTATAATGGTGGCGGACATCCATTGGCGTCCGGTGCTACAGCTTACTCTTGGGAAGAGGCAGATCGAGTAATTGAAGATTTGAAAGTCATTTGCAGTGAATATAAATAATATGATGGAGGGATGACGGGTGACTGTATATCCGCAAGTACGGACAAGTGCCGATTTATTGAAAAGTACAATTCGTATAGAAGAGCTCATCCCTTTTTTACATCATCAAAAGGCAAAAAGCTGTGCAATTGTTAATACGAAATTGTACGGACTTTTGCCTTTTTGGTTTGAAATGAAAAGGGCAGGTATTCATCCGGTAGTAGGCTTGACAATTCAGCTTGAATTGTCAGAAGAACAATCATTACCGCTTGTTTTATATGCAAAAACAAATGAAGGATATCGTAATTTATTGAAAATTTCCAGCAGTATCGCCATTCGTCCGGAGCAAACGATTCCGTTACGATGGCTGCTTGCATATGGCAAAGGAATTGCTTTTATGATTCCCGCGCTCGAACAGCAGGCGATATGGTTACAGCAAATGGTAGAGCCAGTATTGGCAGAATTCATGAAGGCTTATCCGGATGAAGTGTATATCGGGATTTCCCGTTTATCCGACACAGCTAGTTTGGAGAGTTCGGCAGTCCAGCTCGCTGAAAAAAATGCACTTCCAATTGTTGCTACACATGAAAGTCTGTTTTTCAATGAAGAGGACTTCTTTGCCTATGAAGTGGCACAAGCCATTCATACCGGTGTAAAACTGAATGAGGCTGTTCAGAGTAATAAACAGGAAAATCATTTACTGACAGCCGAACAATGGCAGCAAAAATTTCATGATCAGCAACAATGGCTCGTACAATTGGAAAATTTATTATTAAGCTGTCAAATTGAACTGAACACAAATAATGTTTATATGCCGAAGTTTCCGGTTGGAGAAGGGGAGACGGCGGAAAACTTGCTGCAGCAGCAAGTAATGACTGGTTTACAGCGACGTTTAAATACGAATACATTGCCTGGTCATTATGTTGAACGGATGAACTATGAGCTTCATGTTATTCAGTCGATGGGCTACTCAGATTATTTTCTGATTGTTGCCGACTTTATGCAGTTTGCTCGTGAAGCCCAAATATTAACAGGTCCTGGCCGTGGTTCTTCCGCATCTTCTCTTGTTGCATTTGCACTCGAGATTACACAGGTAGATCCATTGCAATACGATTTGCTGTTTGAACGTTTTTTAAATCCGGAACGTATTACATTGCCGGATATCGATATCGACTTTTTAGATACGAGACGGCATGAAGTCATTCAGTATGTGGCGAAAAAATACGGCAAACAATATGTCGCGCAAATTATTACGTTCGGTACATTATCAGCCAAGGCGGTTGCCCGAGATGTAGCCCGTATGTTCAATTTTGAAAGTGAAGCATTGGAAATGATTTCAAAGCTTATTCCAAATAAACCTGGCATTACATTGAAGGAAGCATATGCAATGTCGGAAAACTTGAGAGCATGGATTACAGCGGAGCCTATCCGTCAAAAGTGGTTTCAAACATCACTAAGATTGGAAGGTCTTCCAAGGAATGCGTCAACACACGCAGCGGGGGTTGTATTGAGTCCTGTTCCATTAGTCGATGTCGTGCCAATTGAAGAAGGACATGACGGGATATTTTTAACACAGTGGCCTATGCAAGAAGTGGAGCAAAACGGGCTGTTGAAAATTGACTTTTTAGGGCTCCGAAATTTAACGATTTTAGAGCAAATCCGGAAATCGATTCAGTTTACCCATAATAGACAAATTAATTTTAATCACATTCCGCTCAATGATGAAAAAACATTTGAGCTTTTACAAAATGGCGACACTAATGGCATTTTCCAGCTTGAGTCGGACGGTATGAAAAATGCACTACGTGAAATTAAACCGACCCACTTTTTAGATATTGTTGCGGTCAATGCATTGTATCGACCGGGCCCAATGGAATTTATCCCGATGTACGCAAGAAGAAAGCATAAAAAAGAGCAGGTAATTATGCCTCATCCGCATTTAACACCGATTTTGGAAGAGACATACGGCGTTATTATTTATCAGGAACAAATTATGCGAATTGCAAATGTGATGGCTGGCTTTTCTTTTGGACAGGCTGATTTGCTGCGTCGTGCTGTGAGTAAAAAGAAACGTGACGTGTTGGAGCAGCAGCGAGCTTCTTTCGTAAAAGGAGCCTTAACAAAAGGCTATACACAGCAGGCAGCCGAAGAAGTATATGCATTAATTGTACGTTTTGCTGATTATGGTTTCCCGAAAAGCCATGCCGTTGCCTATAGTGTTATTTCTTATCAAATGGCGTACTTAAAAGCCAATTATCCTGTGAATTTTTATGCTGCCCTTTTGACAAATGCAACAGGCAACCCGGACAAGCTTGCTCAAATTTTAATGGAGGCAAAAGCAAAGGGAATCGAAATTTTACCACCATCGATTAATCGAAGTATGCGTCACTTTAAAGTGGAAAGCGGGAAAATCCGATTTAGTTTGTCAGCCATTAGAGGTGTACCGCAGCCTTTTATGCAAAAACTGTTACTTGCACGTGAAGAAAGACAAAAGCCGTTTGATTCTATTTTTGATTTGGCGGTGACGTTGACGACAGCAAATTTCAACAGGAAAATTATCGAACCGCTCATTAAAGCAGGTGCACTTGATGAATTCGGGAAAGATCGTGCCACACTACTTGCCACTATTGAAGGCGCGCAAAAACAGGCTGATTTTGTACGTCCAGGCGGGGATGACTTGTTTGAAGGGGCATTACTGGCATTTGGCAAACCGAAATATAGTGAAACATCCCCAATACCGGAAAAAATTAAGCTACAATACGAAAAGGATGTGCTCGGTTTTTATTTATCGGACCATCCAATTGTAAAATTACGAAGTCAATTCCCTGAAGTAACTGCAACTGTTCAAACATTGGCGCAACTTAAAGACAATGCATTTGTAAAAATGATCGGTCAAGTCAGGGAAATGCGCCAGCTCCGCACAAAGCGCGGTGAATTGATGGCATTTGTACAAATGGAAGATGAGTATGGAACAGTATCCTTAACCTTGTTCCCGAAAGAATATGAACAAGTTGTCGGGAAAATCCGAGAAGAAGGATTGCTTTATATAGAGGGCTTTTACGAGCACCGATTTAATAAACAACAAATAAAAGTTAAACAGATTATTATAAAATAAATAGCAATAAAGAGCGCTTTCTAATAGCTTTAGAGGCGCTCTTTTTATATGGGTTCAGCTAAATTTATCGAAAAAACAGAAATCTAGTTATATATTCGCAAATTTTATTATATATAAAATATAAGTTTTACATTTTCTCTTTACAATGAGAAAAACATTTTGTATTCTTACTTTAGTAACTGGTCTGACCACTTTTGTTAATAATAATGGAATGCGTAGGACACGGTGAGGTGAAAAATTTGGAAGATAAGCCCGCAAAAAAGATGTTTATTCAAATTGTTAAGCAATTACACGATTTAATTGAAGAACAAAATATTCAGGAAGGGCAAAAGCTTCCTTCAGAAAGAATGTTAAGCGAGCAGCTACAAGTGGGAAGGTCTTCGGTTCGGGAAGCATTACGCAGTCTGGAGTTACTTGGCTTGATCGAAACAAGGCATGGCGGTGGTACATATTTGTCAAGTATGCAACACCATCAGTTTGTTGAAATTGTCAGCTCTTTTATATTACAGGACGAAAAATCGATCGCGGATGTGCATGCAACAAGACAAATGCACGAAAAAGAAGCGATCCGAATTATTTGCCAGTCTGACAATTTAAGGGCACTGCCGATTTGGGAGAGCTTTTTTGTAAAGGTAGAACTTGGGCAGGAGTTAAAACGAGAAGACATACTTCGTGAGTGTATGATCGTTTCA
Source organism: Solibacillus sp. FSL W7-1472 (assembly GCF_037969775.1). NCBI lineage: Bacteria > Bacillati > Bacillota > Bacilli > Caryophanales > Caryophanaceae > Solibacillus > Solibacillus sp. FSL W7-1472. The sequence continues at coordinate 2,798,529 of NZ_CP150208.1, read as the reverse complement.
GGGAACCGCCTCGCATTAAAAATTTGGCTCCAGCTTCTTTCTTTCAGCAATAATCTATCGGCAAATGAAATTACAGAAGAAGAGAAAATGGAATTAAAAATACTGCTTGCTTCATTGCAAATGGGATATATACAAGAAGCAATTGATTCATATGAAAAATGGATGATCATTATTAAAGAATGATTACGTCAATATAAAGGGGGATTACGATGGCAATTCGTGATTTATTTACAATTAGTCGTAAAAAAAATACTGATAATATTACTAGAAAAGAAGATGAAAAATCCTTTCCGGAAGGCATCGTGACAAAATGTCCAAAATGTAAAACGATTCATGTCACAAAAGAACTCGAAAAAAACTTAAAAGTATGCGCGAAATGTCAGCATCATTTTACTTTGACAGCCAATGAAAGAATCTCCTGTTTTTTAGATGAAGGTTCGTTTGTATCAATGGACGATCATCTTCAAACAACAAATCCGTTAAACTTCCCTGCATATGTGGAAAAAGTGGAAGCGGATATTAAGAAAACAGGGTTAAACGAAGCTGTATTAACAGGTGTAGGTGCATTAAAAGGGATGCAGGTTGTTGTAGCGGTAATGGATTCGCATTTCCGTATGGGGTCTATGGGATCAGTTGTTGGTGAAAAAATTACACGCGCTGTAGAAAAGGCGACAGAGCTGAAAGTGCCGTTTATTATCTATACGGCAAGTGGCGGTGCACGTATGCAAGAAGGCGTATTATCATTAATGCAAATGGCAAAAACGAGTGTGGCTCTAAAACGCCATAGCGAGGAAGGCCTACTATATATTTCAATTTTGACGCATCCGACTACAGGTGGTGTATCAGCAAGTTTTGCATCGATTGGTGATTATAATATTGCAGAGCCTCAAAGTCTGATAGGGTTTGCGGGGCGTCGTGTAATAGAACAAACGGTACGTGAAAAGTTACCGGATGATTTCCAGACAGCAGAATTTTTATTAGATCATGGACAGCTTGATGCAATTTTTAACCGAACAGAAATGCGCGACAAAATTGCAACAATTGTTAAATTGCATGTACAAGGAGGCGTATCGCATGTCTAAATTAATGGCATTTGAAGAACCGGTTGTAAAACTTCGTGAAAAAATTGTAGAGTTAAAAACAATTGCCACGGAAGCAGATGTCGATATGACAGGGGAAATTGAAAAGTTGGAAACTCGCTTGGAGGAACTTGAAAAAAGCGTATATGCCAATATGGAACCTTGGCACCGTGTACAAGTAGCCCGTCATGCTGATCGTCCGACGACACTGGAATATATTGAACGAATTTTTGAAGATTTTATCGAAGTGCATGGGGATCGTACATTTAAAGATGATGCAGCAATTGTTGGCGGAATTGCATCGTTTAATGGTCAACCCATTACGATTATTGGACACCAGCGCGGAAAAACGACAAAGGAAAATATTCGCCGGAATTTTGGTATGCCTCATCCGGAAGGTTACCGCAAGGCGTTACGTTTAATGAAACAGGCAGAAAAATTCAAACGCCCAATTATTTGCTTTATAGATACGAAAGGTGCATATCCGGGCAAAGCAGCCGAGGAACGTGGCCAAAGTGAAGCGATTGCGCGTAATTTGTTTGAAATGGCCGGTATTCGGGTACCGATCATTAGTATTGTAATTGGTGAAGGTGGAAGCGGCGGTGCACTTGCACTTGGAGTGGCAAATAAAATTTTGATGCTTGAGAATTCAACGTATTCCGTAATTTCTCCAGAAGGAGCTGCATCAATTTTATGGAAAGATGCAAGCTATGCGAAAGAGGCTGCTGAAGCGATGAAAATAACAGCACTTGATTTAAAGGAGCTTAAAGTAATTGATGGAATTATTCCGGAAGTTGCCGGCGGTGCCCATAAGGATGTTGAGCAGCAGGCGATCTTTATGAAAGAATATCTTACAAACATTCTTAATGACCTAAATAAAGAGAGTGCAGATCAATTAGTTGAAAATCGTTATATGAAATTTAAAAATATTGGACAATATATAGAACAATAAGGTTGTTTTATAACAGTATTGTACTACGAAGAATGCGTGTGAGCGCATTCTTCATTTTTTTCAAAAGCATTTCAATTTGTTTTCTAGAATAGTTACATATGAGCGTGTTTTCTGTTAATGTGGATAGTAACAGCGTAATAGGAGGAAAAGGTCGTATGAAGAAGATTGCGGTTTTAACGAGTGGTGGAGACGCACCTGGAATGAATGCTGTTATTCGTGCAGTCGTTCGTAAAGCGCGTTTTCATAATGTTGATGTTGTCGGTGTATATCATGGTTATGAAGGACTCTATAATGGGAACTTTGAACTTTTAGATATTGGTTCTGTTGGCGATATTATTCAAAGAGGCGGAACGAAACTGTATTCAGCACGTTTCCCTGAATTTAAGCAGGATGATATACAATATAGAGCAATCGAACGCATGAAAGAAGAGGGAATCGAAGGTTTAGTCGTCATTGGCGGAGATGGTACTTATCGTGGAGCAATGCAATTAACTGATAAAGGATTCCCGTGTGTGGGTATTCCGGGTACAATCGACAATGATGTACCCGGTACAGAATATACGATTGGCTTTGATACAGCACTGAATACAGTCGTTGAATCGATCGATAAAATCCGAGATACGGCAACAAGTCATGAAAATACGTTTGTTATTGAAGTAATGGGCCGCGACGCAGGAGACATTGCTCTTTGGGCAGGTTTGGCAGCTGGTGCAGAATCGATTTTAATACCGGAAGAGGCGTATGATCTGGATGATATTGTTACACGTCTTGAGCGTGGAGTAGCTCGTGGAAAGCGCCACAGTATTATTATTGTAGCTGAAGGTGTAATGAATGGTCATAAACTGGCGAACCTTTTAGAAGAACGCACAGGGATTAAAATTCGGACATCGGTATTAGGTCATATACAACGAGGAGGGTCTCCATCGGCTCGGGACCGCGTTTTAGCAGGAAGATTTGGTGCAAGAGCGGTAGAGCTATTGTTGGAAAACAAAGGTGGTAGAGCAGTTGGCGTGAAAAATCACGCTATAATCGATTATGATTTAAGAAAAGCATTTGAAACTAAGCACCAGGCAGATTTAAGTTTGTATACATTATCAAAAGAGCTTTCAATTTAAAGTGCATAAAAACGGAGATGACAAAACTATGAGAAAAACTAAAATTGTTTGTACTATTGGACCGGCTAGTGAATCACCAGAAATGTTAGAAAAGTTAATTGAGGCAGGGATGAATGTTGCCCGTTTAAACTTCTCACACGGAAATCATGAGGAACATGCGAATCGTATTGCTGCAATTCGTGATGCAGCAGAACGCATGAAAAAACCGGTTGGAATTTTATTGGACACAAAAGGACCTGAAATCAGAACACACTCAATGGAAAACGGTGAGTTGCATTTAGTAACAGGACAAGTAATCGATATTTCGATGACAGAAGTTTTAGGAAATGAATCACGTTTCTCCATCACATACGATCAGCTGATTGAAGACGTAGATCAAAACGATATAATTTTATTGGATGACGGCTTAATCGAATTGCGTGTACTTGCGAAAGATAGCGAGCAAGGTTTAATTCATACAATCGTTGAAAACGCCGGTATTTTAAAAAATAAAAAAGGTGTAAATGTACCGGGTGTTTCTGTGAAATTACCGGGTATTACTGACAAAGATGCAGCGGATATTTTATTCGGTATTGAGCAAGGGATCGATTTCATCGCGGCTTCATTTGTTCGTACTGCAAAGGATGTACTCGAAATTCGAGAGCTGCTGGAACAAAATAACGGCAGCCACATTCAAATTATCCCTAAAATCGAAAACCAAGAAGGCGTTGACAACATTGATGAAATCATTGAAGTTTCAGACGGTTTAATGGTGGCACGTGGTGACTTAGGTGTAGAGATTCCTGCAGAAGAAGTACCATTAGTACAAAAATCATTAATCCGAAAATGTAACCAAGTCGGCAAGCCTGTTATTACAGCTACACAAATGCTTGACTCCATGCAGCGCAATCCACGTCCAACTCGTGCAGAAGCATCAGACGTTGCAAACGCGATTATGGATGGCACAGATGCAATCATGCTTTCAGGAGAAACAGCAGCTGGTCTTTATCCGGTAGAGTCTGTAGCTACAATGAACAAAATTGCGATTCGTACGGAAAACGCATTGGATTACCGAGCAATTGTATCAAAACGAAGCCGTGAAAAAGAAGCAAATATGACAGAAGCTATTTCACAGGCGGTTGCCTATACTTCAATTAATCTTGGTGTTAAAGCAGTATTAGCTCCAACCGAAAGCGGAAATACTGCAAGAATGATTGCAAAATATCGACCAGGTGTATCAATTATCGCAGTTACAAGTCAGCCTAATGTTGCACAGAAATTGACATTAGTATGGGGCGTTAAACCAATTTTAACGCAGCGTGTTACTACAACGGATGAGATTTTAGAGTTATCAGTTGATGAAGCGCTAAAACATGAATTTGTCAGCCATGGTGATGTAGTTGTTATTACTGCAGGTCTTCCAGTTGGCGAAGCAGGTACAACGAACTTAATGAAAGTACATGTCATCGGTGACTTATTGGCACGTGGACAAGGTATTGGTAAACTGTCAGTTGTTGGTAATGCAATCATCGCCAACAATGCAGCCGAAGCGTTGGCTTACGACACAGAAGGAGCAATTATTGTAACAGTAGGCTCTGACCGTGAAATGATGCCGGCAATTGAAAAATGCGCAGGTATTATTACGGAAGAAGGCGGGCTAACATCCCACGCGGCTGTAGTCGGCCTAAGCTTAGGAATTCCTGTTATTGTCGGTGTAAAAGAAGCAACTACTTTAATTCAGCACGGACAGGAAATTACAATGGATGCTGAAACTGGTGTTATTTATAAAGGACATGCCAGCGTTCTTTAAGATTAATAAGTGAAAAATTTAATTTAGTACAGCAAAACCACCATTTTTATTAAAAAATGGTGGTTTGTTTTTTGCTATAACGCTTATTGAAACTTTTTCTGCGCTGTTTCGTATAAAATAGAAGAAGAGGAGGTTCATAAATGAAAAAGATATTATTTGGATTACTGGCACTAGTATTTGCTGAAATTGCGGTATTTATCGTAATTGGAAATGCAATCGGTGTTTTCTATACATTGCTCTTAATTATTTTCACATCCATAGCAGGACTGCTAATTGCCAAAAAACGTGGGACAAAATCTATACAGGATATTCAAAAGAGTATGCAGCAAGGTCAGCCTCCTGCAGTACCGGTCATTGAGACATTTATGATTTTTGTTGGCGGTGTACTTTTGGCGGTACCTGGCTTTATTACGGATATTCTCGGAATATTATTTGTTTCAGGAATTACGCGAAATCTGTTTAAACCGGTCATCTTCTACTATTTACGTAAAAAGATGAAAAGAGGCCAAGTCGTTATTTTGCAAAAATAGCATGTTGTTTTACCTTAATGGCAATCATCAGTAAGATTGGACTAAGGATGATTCCGTAAAAACCAAATAGTAAAACTGAGGCAGCGCTGATTAGAAATGTGTGGATCATACGTAAATGCAACGTATGTGACCAGAGCATGGATTCAGTTAGCTGCCTTATCATTTGTACCATAAAGTACAGAACCAATATGGCAATACCTATCATCGGTTCGTCTACAATAAAATAGTAAATAGAAACTGGAATAAGGAAAATGCCGATTCCTAAAAAAGGCAGGCAATCTGCAAAGGCAATTAAAAAAGCTTTAATTACAAATGCTTCAAACTTTAAAAAATAAAATCCAATACATAGCAGGATAAACGTCAGTGTAAACAATTGCATTTCCACAACGATAAAGCGGCCGATAAGCTCCATACCTTTTTGGAAGTAGCGTGCCCATGTAGTGCGATAAGCTTTCGGTATGTAAGCAAAAAACCATAATCGGTTTTTATAGCTCTCCATCAGTGCGAAGTAGAATGTGACAATGAAAATAAAAAACTCAAATATAGATTGAAAACTATTTTTTATAAAATTGATTGTGTAAAACAGCAAGTCCCTTATAAAACTTTGGAGCTTCTCAACAATAAACGGAAGAAGCGGATGTTTCATATAGGTGCTATCCAAAGATAAGAGTGTTGACTGCAGCTGAGGGAGAATGGTGATAAAGCTATGAATAATCAGCATGATCACAGAGACGACAACCGAGAATAAAAATACCGAAAGTATAATGACAACGAGAAAGAATGGTAGTTTAAATTGCTGTTTGAAAAAGAGGAAGACGGGAAACAGTAAATAAGCGAAAAATAGACCGAAAATAATAGGAGGAATGAAATAAAAAAGGACAAAATAAAGTAGAAGAACGATAATGTTCCTACTTTTTACTAGCCATTGGTTTGTTTTATTTGTATAATCCATTTATCTCACTCCTAATTAATACCTTTATTAACTCATTACAAATTATAAATTCTCTTTTTTGCGTGAATTCTATCACATATGTGATTTTTTCCTAAAATCCTACTAATTCATTCACAAAGCCGTCAAAATTGATTATAATGAAATTTGTAAGCGATTTACTTATAGGTTCAATTGAGCAGAACGATATGAGTGTGCGACTTTTTAATAGAGTAAAAAGAAAGCACTTACAAAATTAATTTACTAAGTGAAGGAGCGATTTTTTATGTCAGCAACAAAAGGTTTAGAAGGTATCGTAGCAGCAGAATCGAAAATTTCTTCAATTATCGATGATACACTTACATATGTAGGGTATGGCATCGACGACCTAACTAACAATGCGACTTTTGAAGAAGTAGTATTCTTGTTATGGAACACGCGTTTACCAAACGCTGAAGAATTAGCTAACTTAAAAGAAGAATTAGCTAAAAATATGGAAATTCCAGCGGCAATCACAGATTTATTCAAATCTATGCCTTTAAACACAGTGCACCCAATGGCAGCACTACGTACAGCGGTATCAATGTTAGGTGCATTTGACGAAGAAGCAGATGTTATGGAAGCTGAAGCAAACTACCGTAAAGCGATCCGTTTACAAGCAAAAATTGGTACAGTAGTAACTACTTTTGCACGTGTACGTCAAGGTAAAGAACCAGTTGCTCCAAAACCAGAATTAGGTTATGCAGCAAACTTCTTATATATGCTGAAAGGTGAAGAACCAGCAGCAATCGAAATTGAAGCATTCGATAAAGCGTTAATCTTACACGCTGACCATGAATTAAACGCTTCTACATTTACTGCACGTGTATGTGTTGCGACATTATCAGATGTATACTCTGGTGTAACTTCTGCAATCGGCGCATTAAAAGGCCCATTACACGGTGGTGCTAACGAGCAAGTTATGAAAATGTTAACTGAAATCGGATCAATTGATAAAGTTGAATCTTGGGTTCAGAACAAATTAGATAACAAAGAAAAAATCATGGGCTTCGGTCACCGCGTATACCGCAAAGGCGACCCACGTGCACCTCACTTACGTGTAATGTCTGAAAAGCTTACTAAATTAACAGGCAAACCAGAATTATACGATATGTCAGTGAAAATCCATGACATGATTGTTGAGCAAAAGAAATTACCTGCAAACGTAGACTTCTTCTCAGCATCAGTATATGATTCTTTAGGTATCGAGCATGACTTATTCACACCAATCTTCGCAGTATCTCGTACTTCAGGTTGGGTAGCGCACATTTTAGAACAGTATGCAAACAACCGTCTAATCCGTCCACGTGCGGAGTATGTTGGTCCAGATATGCAAAAATACGTTCCAATTAACGAGCGCTAATTAAAAAAGTATGTTAAAATATCTGGGACTGTGATTTGACACAGTCCTAGATTTATGATTATTAGGAGGCAAATTTCCAATGACTAACAAAATCGTAGTAGAGAATGGTAAATTAAACGTTCCAAACAATCCTGTTATTCCTTTCATCGAGGGTGACGGTATCGGTCCAGATATCTGGGCTGCAGCATCTCGCGTAATTGACGCAGCTGTAGAAAAAGCTTATAACGGTGAAAAGAAAATCGAATGGTTAGAAGTATTAGCAGGTGAAAAAGCATTCAACAAAACGGGTGAATGGTTACCAGCTGAAACTTTAGAAAAAATCAACGAATACTTAATCGCTATTAAAGGTCCTTTAACAACTCCAATCGGCGGCGGTATCCGCTCTCTAAACGTAGCATTACGTCAAGAGTTGGATTTATATGTTTGCTTACGTCCAGTACGTCACTTTGACGGTGTTCCTTCACCAGTTAAACGTCCAGAAGATGTTGACATGGTAATCTTCCGTGAAAACACTGAAGATATCTATGCTGGTATCGAGTACAAAGCTGGTTCTGACGAGCAAAAGAAATTATTAAACTTCTTACAAAACGAATTAGGCGTTAACAAAATTCGCTTCCCAGAAACTTCTGGCTTAGGTATTAAACCAGTATCTAAAGAAGGTACTGAACGTTTAGTACGTTCTGCAATCGAGTACGCTATTTCACACAACCGTCCATCAGTAACTTTAGTACACAAAGGTAACATCATGAAATTCACTGAAGGTGGATTCAAACAATGGGGTTACGATGTGGCTGAAGCTGAATTCGGCGACAAAGTATTCACTTGGAACCAATACGATGCAATCAAAGCTGAGCAAGGCGAAGCTGCTGCAAACGAAGCACAATCTAAAGCTGTTGCAGAAGGCAAAATCATCGTAAAAGATTCTATTGCTGATATCTTCTTACAACAAATCTTAACTCGTCCTAACGAGTTCGACGTAGTAGCAACTATGAACTTAAATGGTGACTATATCTCTGACGCATTAGCTGCTCAAGTTGGTGGTATCGGTATCGCTCCAGGTGCTAACATTAACTACTTAACTGGTCACGCTATTTTCGAAGCTACTCACGGTACTGCACCTAAGTATGCTGGTCAAGATAAAGTAAACCCATCTTCAGTATTATTATCAGGCGTATTAATGCTTGAGCACTTAGGATGGCAAGAAGCTGCGGACTTAATTACAAATTCAGTAGAGAAAACAATCTCTTCTAAATATGTAACTTATGACTTCGCACGTTTAATGGACGGCGCTACAGAAGTTAAATGTTCTGAATTCGCTACAAAATTAATCGAAAACTTCTAATCAAAAGTTTTAAACATTTGCCTATATATGTGAAATTATGAACAAATTGTTTAGTAATGAATAATATAGTTATATAATTTTACACAATTGGAAATAGTTTACTTTGAGATTTGAAATAATTAATAGTAAAAAAAGGGAGAAAGCATTATGTTTTCTCTCTTTTTTTTTATATAATTTTCATGACACAAATCTATTTACGATGAAGGAGTGGTTCTTGGTGACATTAAAACGTAAAAAAATCTCCGTTATTGGTAGTGGTTTTACAGGGGCAACCGCAGCATTTTTGGCAGCGCAAAAAGAACTAGGTGATGTTGTAATTATTGATCTTCCATCAGCAGAAAATCCTACGAAGGGAAAAGCATTGGATATGTGGGAAGCATCGCCTGTACAAGGCTTTGATTCTTATGTAAAAGGCTCTTCCGATTATGAGGATACCGCAAACTCAGATGTCGTTTTAATAACTGCGGGTGTTGCCCGGAAGCCAGGAATGAGTCGAGATGATTTAGTACAGATTAATCAAGGTGTCATGAAAGCCGTTGCATCAGAAATTGCTCGTACTTCACCTGATGCAACGATTATTGTTCTTACAAATCCAGTTGATGCGATGACCTATACAGTATTTAAAGAATCTGGTTTCCCGAAACATCGGGTAATTGGACAATCGGGTGTGTTGGATACTGCCCGTTTCCGTGCATTTATTGCCGAGGAACTGAATGTATCGGTAAAAGATATATCTGCACTTGTATTAGGAGGTCACGGTGATACAATGGTGCCTTTAATACGGTATGCTTCGGTAGGAGGCGTTCCTTTACAAAGCTTAATACCTGCACAACGTTTAGAGGAAATTGTACAGCGTACACGTGTAGGTGGTGGTGAAATCGTGAATTTATTAGGGAATGGCTCGGCTTATTATGCACCGGCTGCGGCAATGGTGGAAATGGCAGAGGCAATTATAAAGGATCAAAAACGAGTCTTACCGGCAATTGCCTATTTAGAAGGTGAATACGGTTATGAGGGGATTTATTTAGGTGTTCCGACATTATTAGGTGCTGGCGGTATCGAGAGAATATTCGAACTTGAGCTTACAGCAGATGAAAAAGCAGCGTTAGATCAATCCGCAGATGCCGTAAAAGATGTAATGAAAGCACTGAAATAAATAAAAAAGGGTTTCGGTTATTACCGAGGCCCTTTTTGGTTTTTCATTTATTGATACACGGGATTCCATTTTAATAATTTCTTCTCTAATAGTTTTGCAATGGAATCTGCAATTTTTCCTAAAATCGCATATAAAATAATCGCCAACACAACAATATCAAGTTGCATATACTCACGGGCATTCATCGACATATAGCCGATTCCCGAACTTGCTGCTACTGTTTCTGCAACAATTAAAGTAAGCCACATAATTCCTAATGAGTAGCGAATACCGACCAAAATCGATGGCATTGCACCTAAAATAATTACTTTAAAAAACAGCTTGTATTTCGAAAGATTATAAATTTTACCCATTTCGATTAACCGTGGATCAACATTGCGGATACCATGGTATGTATTGACATAAATCGGGAAAAATACGCTGATTGCAACTAAGAAAATCTTTCCTTCTTCACCCACACCAAACCAAATAATAACTAAAGGGATGAGTGCCAAATTCGGGATGTTTCGCAGCATTTGAATAGTTGTATCTAAATAACGCTGTGCAAAAGGAACAATTCCATTTAAAATACCGATGACAAAAGCGATACTGCCGCCGATTAGGAACCCAATTAAAGCACGCGTCGTACTAATTTGAAGATGATCAAACAGAACACCGGAAACAGCTTGTTCATAGCCTGCTTTTACTACATCGGAAGGGGCAGGCAAAACTGTGTTGGCCAGAATACCTGTTTTATTCGATACTTCCCATATGATAATAATTAAAATTGGGATGATCCATGGCTCAATCAAATGAATCCATTTTTTCTTCTTCATTTTTCTCACCTCTTATGGTTTCCAAATATGGTTTTCGAGATTTTCTACAAGATTACTTGTTAAGCCAATGTCATATAAATCTTCATTTAGTCTTTGTAAATCTGCTTGAGCGCCTTCATCCAAATAACTAGCTACAGATGAACGGCGGGCTAAGCTTGTTACCCATATATCTGCGGCAATACCTGTATTCTCTTCAAGAATTTCTGCTGCCTCGCTTGAATCAGTATCAATGGCTTCACCAACTTTAGATAGTTCTTCCACATAGGCAACGACCGCATCCTTATTGGATTCGATGAATTTATCAGATGAATAGTAGAAACTGCGGTGTTCAACAATACCTTCTGCTGTAGTTAAGATTTGATTGCCTTTACTTTCGGAAACCGTCATATACGGATCCCAAATTACCCATGCATCCACATCGCCGTTCTCAAAAGCAATATTTGCATCTGCCGGGCTTAAAATAACCGATTCTACATCGTCCAGAGTCAAGTTAACTGTTGCTAGAGCAGTAACTAATAAATACTCTGAAATTGAAGCTTTATTGTACGCAATTTTTTTTCCTTTCAATTGTTCGATAGATTGGATAGATCCATCATTTTTCACTAAAATACCTTCCATTTGTGGAGACGATTCTTCACCTGCAATGTATTTGAAATTCATTCCTTTTGATAGTGCCATCATTGATGGTGCATCACTTGCATTGGCAAAATCGATGGCCCCGGAGTTTAATGCTTCAAGAATCGAACTTCCTGTATTGAATTCAGACCATTCCACTGAATAACCTAATTCCATTAATCGTGATTCCAATTCGCCATTCGATTTTAATAGCAATGTTGTCCCGTTTTTCTGATAGCCAATGCGTACTTTTTTATTTTCTGCATTCGATGATGCGCACCCGACTAAAATAACCGATAAAGTTAAGAGAAAAAAGATGGATAATAGTTTTTTCATTTGTAATACCTCCTTAAATAATTGCCTGTAATTCTTTTTGTTTATTCGATGTTTCCGTTTTTGTTTGTTGTCCTAATAAATACTGAAGCAGAATTTCCTCGAGCTCCGCAAATTGTGGATTTGACCGCGTTCTTGGTCGAGGGAGTTTTACCGGCAAATCTAAAGCAACGATTCCGTCTTCGATTAAAATAATCCGATCTGCCAATGCAATGGCTTCTGCCACATCATGTGTCACGAGCAACGATGTATATTTCTGGTTTAGCCACAGCTGTTCAATTAGATTTTGCATTTCAAGTCGAGTCAGCGCATCTAATGCACCAAGCGGTTCATCCAACAATAAAAGTCTTGGCTGTGCACTAAGCGCACGAGCTAATGCAACCCGTTGTTTTTGGCCACCTGACAGTACATGTGGCCACTCTTTTGCGCGGTCTTTTAATCCCACATGTTCAAGTGATTTTAATGCAAGTGGTTGCCAATCCTTTTTCAATTCTGTGCCTACCCCTACATTTTCTAATACAGACAGCCATGGGAGTAAACGATCTTCCTGAAACATGACGCGAACGCCTGAAAAGTCTTCCTGTTGAATACCGTCTTTTAAAGATTCTCCTGACGTTTTTTGTTCTAAATTTGCAATGATACGGAGAAGCGTACTTTTCCCGCATCCGCTTTTCCCGACGATGGCAACAAATTGTCCAGCGGGGATTGTTAAATTAATATCCTTTAATACTTGTTTTTCACCGAAACTTTTTGTTAAATTTACTAACTCAATATTGATTCCATTTGTCATGGAAGCACCTACTTTCCGTTAAAATACTTAACATATTGAATTACTAGGGATTATTAATAAAAAAATTTACACAGGCTCTTTAAATAGTGCGCATGAACAATTTTTCTAAATGTTACCATAATAATAAATATTCAGTCAATAGTAAAAATTATTTTACCTATCGAAATAATATGGATTAGATTTCTTCGAATAACAATGAGCATATAGATAGCTGAACAGAGGAATAATTGTACTTTTCAAAAAAAGTTGTTACTATGAAGGTAGTGCTTTATTCAGTACATATTTAAAGAAATAGTTGATAGCCAACCACTGGAAGATTGATTTTGAGATGGGGGTTTCAAATCGATTTTGGAGGAACTTATAATGGTTAAAACGGTTTTAGTAGTAGAAGATGAAATGCCAATTGCAACACTATTAAAATATAACTTGGAACAAGCAGGTTTTGACGTTCTATTGGCGCATGATGGTCAGGCAGGTCTTGATACAGCAGTAGAACAATCACCGGATCTGATTTTATTGGATTTAATGCTGCCAAAACTTGATGGGGTCGAAGTCTGTAAAGAATTACGACGATTGCGTATCAATATACCGATAATTATGTTGACTGCGAGAGACGATGAATTTGATAAAGTATTAGGTCTAGAGCTTGGGGCTGATGATTACATGACAAAGCCGTTCAGCCCGCGTGAAGTAATTGCACGAGTGAAGGCTGTGTTGCGACGTTTCTCGGGACCAGTTGTGGAAGAAACAGTCGAATCGAGTGAAGTAGTCTACACATTTGGTAATTTAAAAGTTTTCCCGGAGCGATTTGAAGCATTTATCGATGATGAGTCTTTGGAATTCACGCCAAAAGAATTTGAATTGCTTGTTTACTTGCTTGAAAATAAAAACCGTGTTTTAACACGCGATCAGCTGCTTAGTGCCGTATGGAACTACGATTTTGCCGGGGATACTCGAATTGTAGACGTACATATTAGTCATCTGCGGGATAAAATTGAAGAAAATAGTCGTAAACCACTGTATATTAAAACAATCCGTGGTTTAGGTTATAAATTTGAGGAGCCAAAAAAATAATGAATGCAATGAAAAATCGTTTATTTTATTCGTTTATTTTAGTAATTGGATCAAGTTTAGCTGTTCTAGGACTGTTCATAGGGCAGCTTTTTCCATTTTTCGCAGATGAGTTTGTTTATGAAGTGACAAAGGATTCTGAGCAGCAATTGGAGCAAGTGATCGAGCAGGAGAAAATAGAACTTACTGAGACACAGAAAGAAGCCATATTAGGCACTTATGCAATAGATAGACAGGCTGAAGGACTACAAAGTACAAAACAAAAAATATATTTAATCATTGCCGCATTATTATTTGGCGGTCTCATTGTAATGACTTTTATGGCATATCGGGTTGTGAGCAATTTTATAACACCGATTATTAATATTACAAAAACCGCGAGAGAGCTATCAAAAGGAAATTACCGTGCGCGCGCTTTTGCGAATGGTCCGACTACGATTGTTGAGTTGAGAAATTCCATTAATATTCTGGCGCGCAATTTGCAGGATATTACGAAAACAAGAGCTATTGAGGAAGAGCGATTAAAAACATTAATTGAAAATATGGGCAGTGCCTTAATGATGATTGACCGGGAAGGGAATATTTCGATTGTTAATAAGAAATTCCAAACATTATTTGAGCTGCCTAAAGAGAAGCTCATTGGCAATAATTTTATGATGCTCGGGCTGCCAAAAGAGCTTGAAAAGTTTATTGATCATGTATTTTTAACGGAATTACCATATCGTCAGCAGCTTGAAATGGAAATCGCAAATGAAGTGTATTATGAGCAAGTTTACGGGGCTCCGGTTGTTGGAGAACATGGACGCTGGCTCGGTGTCGTAATTGTAATGCATGATGTGAGTGAACTTGTACGATTGGAGCAGATTCGTAAAGATTTCGTCGCAAACGTATCGCACGAGCTACGTACACCGATTACATCGATCAAAGGATTTTCTGAGACGCTTCTTGACGGAGCGTTTAATGATGAGCAGATGCTGCTTTCCTTTTTAACGATTATTCATGATGAAAGCAATCGCATTCAAGTGCTCGTCAATGATTTGCTCGAGCTATCCAAAATTGAGAGACATGGTTTTACACTCGATGTAGTGCCGACAAAGCTGCAGGATATTTTAGTTCGGGTTGTTGATTTGACAAGCGCGCAATTAGAAAATAAAAATATGCAGTTTGATGTTGAAATAGAGCAGGATGCTGTTATTTTAGGTGATGTAAATCGGCTAATGCAAATATTTACGAATTTGATTAACAATGCGATCGCCTATTCTAAAGAAGAAACAACGGTTACACTGCGTATTAGTGCCAATGACAAATACGGGATATTTGAAGTGAAAGACGAAGGTATCGGTATTGAAAAAGCAGAGATTTCACGTATTTTCGAGCGCTTTTACAGGGTAGATCGGGCACGAAGCCGAAATTCTGGAGGGACAGGCCTTGGTTTGTCCATTGTAAAGCATTTGATTGAAGCACATAACGGGAAAATTATAGTACAAAGTGAAGTTGGTAAAGGTACGAGTATTAAAGTGTACCTGCCATTGAAAGATTGAAGCTTAACAGTATATTTACAAAACATTTAAATAACCTTTATATTGCGGTGTTATAGTTCTTTATAGAAACCCCCGTTTCTAAAAGAAGGTAACGCAAAACTTGGGATTGAATATAATAATGAAGAAACTGCGCAGAAAATTGGAAGCTTTCTGTGTAGTTTTTTTATGTCTAAATTTCTGACCCCTCAATTTGAAAAAATATGAAACTTTTACAAATGGTTACCCGTAGAATAAGAGGAAATTGAAAAGTAAGGAGGCTTTATATGATGAGTGTAAAAAGAACATTAATGTGGGTAGCGCTTATTCTCATGGCTGTCGTAGGTATTATTGTTGTGACGACATCCTGGTATACAGTAGATGAATCGGAACAGGCAGTAGTGATTACATTTGGTCAAGCGGATGAAACAATACAAGATTCAGGACTTCATTTTAAATTACCGTGGCCAATACAGTCTGTAGAAATTTTATCAAAAGAAACGTACAGTTTACAATTTGGCTATAAGCAAAACCCGGACGGTACGGTTGAAGCATTCGATAAAGAAACAAAAATGATTACAGGTGATGAAAATATTGTTTTAACAGATCTTGTTGTTCAATGGCGTATTGTTGAGCCAAAAAAATATTTATTTAGTTCACAGGAGCCGCGAGCGATTTTACATAATGCGACATCCAGTGCGATTCGTTCCATCATAGGCAGCTCAACAATCGATGAGGCATTAACGGATGGTAAAGCGGATATTGAAGCAGAGACACGCGAATTGCTTGTATCGTTAATCGAAAAATACGATATCGGTATTGGGGTTTTAGGAGTAAAGCTGCAAGATGTAGAGGTGCCGAATGCAGAAGTGCGTGCAGCTTTCACAGATGTTACCGATGCACGAGAGACAAAAAATACAAAGATTAACGAAGCGGAAAAATACGAAAACCAGCGAGTAAGTGAAGCGGTTGGTGAAGCAGCTGCAATTCTTTCGAAGGCAGAAGGGGAAAAGGCTTCACGTATCGAGCAAGCTACAGGTGAAGTAGCTTTATTTAACCAGCTTTATGATGAATACCGTCTGAATAAAGATATTACACGTGAACGATTAGTGCTCGAAACATTGGAGGCAGTATTACCGAATGCCCAAATTTATATTATGAATGATGACGGCAGCGGTACGATGAAGTACTTGCCGATCCAGCCAATGCAAACGACACCTCCTTCTACAGAAGAGAAAAAAGAAGGGAGCAAAAGTGAATGAGTAACAACAAAAATAACTTTGACGGCGATTTAGATGAGTTTGTGAAAAAACTTTTCGGCAACAAAAAAGGGTCGAAAGAAGTGAAGGAAGTACCGAAAGCAAACGACGCTGAACAACAAGTAAATAGCGGTAATACAAATGGAAAAAAAGCACCAACACCATTAAAGAAAGATAAGAAGCCGATAAATGTAAAACAATGGGTTTCTTCTGCTATTGTATTAACGGTTGTGTTTGCAGCATTAATTGTCGTATTTGCGAATCTGTATATTGTTAAAGAAAATGAATATAAAGTAGTTCGTCAGTTCGGGGAAGTAGTCAAGTATGAAAGTGAACCGGGACTTCATATGAAAATCCCGTTCATTCAAAGTGTGACAACTTTACCAAGCAATTTAATGACACATGATATGACAGAAGAAGAGATCAGTACAAAGGATAAAAAGCGAATTATTATTGATAACTATACTGTTTGGCGTGTAACGGATCCAAAAGCGTTAATTTCAAATGCAGGACAGTTGCTCAATGCGGAAAATCGTATGGAGGAGTTCATTTATTCGGCACTTCGTACAGAATTCGGTCAAACGGAATACGGCGATATTATTAATGAAAAGGATTCGAAACGCGGGAACATTAATGACCGTGTTACTCAACGCGTCAATGAATTAATCGATTCAGCCAACTTTGGTATTGAAGTAATTGATGTACGTATTCGCCGTACAGATTTACCTGAGGAAAACGAACAGTCTGTTTATACAAGAATGGTTTCTGAACGTCAATCGATTGCGCAAAAGTATCTGTCAGAAGGGGATGCGGAAAAGCGCAGTAAAGAGGCGAAAACAGACCAGGAAGTTCAAGTGACTCTTGCGAAAGCAAACAAAGAAGCATCTGTCATCCGTGCAGAAGGAGAAGCACAGGCCGCACAAATTTATAATGCTGCCTACTCGAAAGACCCGGAATTCTACAGTTTATTCAGAACGTTAGAATCATATAAGAAAACAATCGGCAATGAGACGATGATTATCATCCCGTCAGACTCGCCATATGCAAAACTGTTATCCGGTCAAATAGATTAAATAATGTAAAAGCCAATTAGAATCAGCCATTCTAATTGGCTTTTCTTTGCATGGGAAAAAACTTCATTAAATTTTCAAATTATATTATTGGAAACTATTATTTTGCTGTTATACTATAGTATAGTTAGTTCATATAGGGGGAGTGGCGAAGTTTGAGTAAAGTAATACAGAATAGTTTAATTGCTTTTATTATGGCAACATCTGTAACGGCGCTTTTTTATCAGTCTAATATTAATTTCGTGAAGGTGGAAATTTTCCATATACCAATTTTATTTATTGTTATTTTACTATTAAGTTTATTTATTGCAGAAGATGTGCGGGATTCATTCAAGAAAGTACTATGGTTTGAGAAACGTGAAGATAAGCGTCCGATTTGGCAAGTTGGTATTGGTATGATTTTTTATTTCACACAAATTGGATTTGTAGAAGTATTTGCGCGCGGGTTAATGCCATATGATTTAGGCGGCATGCCGATGTATGTCATCATACCATTTTTAAATGCCTTTTTATTAACGGTAATTTTTGAAGAAGTATTTTATGAAGAAAAACGCGAAGTAGTGAAGAACTTTAAATTTAAAAAGTTAAAATAAAGATTACAGGCTCCTAGCAATAGGGGCCTTTTTGTTTCCTTAAAAAATCTGACGAACACCACATTAAATATTGGCAATTCATGTGAACAATCGCTAAAGTAGAAAGAGAACATATAATCGTACCGAATGTCATTTGCGAATGTTAAAACATCTGCTAAATGAAGTTGGTGCCTCCGGCGGATGTCAAAGAATCGGTTTATGGTTCCTGAAGAGTATTGCATGTCCCTTAATGGCTGACTGACCCACATCCTTTGTGCCTAACCCGAATCTGGACGCAATTACGCCAAGGCAAAATTGATATATTATTGGAGGAACTTGCATGACAAAACAAAAATTGCTTTTACTAGATGGAAACTCATTGGCTTATCGTGCCTTTTTTGCATTGCCGCTGCTGACAAATGACAGCGGGATTCATACAAATGCGACTTACGGATTTACAACGATGCTTCAAAAAATTATCGGTGAGGAAAATCCGACACAAATGCTTGTTGCGTTTGATGCCGGCAAAACGACTTTTCGTCATGAATCATTCGGTGAATATAAAGGGGGCCGTCAAAAAACTCCGCCAGAGCTTTCCGAACAATTCCCTTATATTCGAAAACTGATTGATGCATACAACATTAAACGCTATGAACTGGAAATGTACGAAGCAGATGACATTATCGGAACGTTAGCAAAACAGGCTGCTGGACAAGGGATCGAAGTTATCGTTGTTTCAGGAGATAAAGATTTAACGCAGCTCGCAACAGAGGATGTCACAGTATATATTACCCGTAAAGGGATTACCGATATCGAAAAATATACACCTACACATATTGAAGAAAAGTATGGACTGACACCGGAGCAAATTATCGATATGAAAGGGCTTATGGGAGATCAATCCGATAATATTCCGGGAGTTCCAGGCGTTGGTGAAAAAACAGCGATTAAATTATTGAAAGAACACGGGACGATTGAAAAATTATATGAAGCGATGGATTCATTGAAAGCTTCGAAAATGAAAGAAAAGCTGGTAGACAATGAAGAAATGGCTCACTTATCAAAAAAGCTTGCGACAATTCATACAGATGCACCACTAACAATTTCACTTGATGATTTAGCATATGCAGGTCCGGATGAGGAAGCACTTCTTAATGTATGGCAAGAGCTTGGCTTTAAATCTTTAATTGAAAAAAGTGATTTTGAAGCAGTAGAAACGGAACAAGCTGAATTAGTATTTGAAAATGTACAGGCTATTACAGGCGACATGTTAAAAGAAACGATGGCAATCCACCTCGAGTTGGAAAACGAACATTACCATAGCTGTAATGCACTCGGTTTAGCCTTGTCAGACGGAGAACGTACGGTTTATACAGCGATTGATAATGTAGTTGATAATGCGGACTTAAAAGCATGGCTGCAAGATGAAACTAAGAAAAAGTATATTGTGGACAGTAAAGCAACACAAGCAATGCTTCATCGTTTAGGGATTGAGCTTAAAGGCGTGGAGTTCGATTTATTATTAGCTTCGTACATTTTAAAGCCGTCGATATCAGGTGATGATGTGGCAACGCTTGCAAAGGAATTCGGTTATCAGGATGTCCAATCCAATGAAGCAATCTACGGAAAAGGGGCGAAGTGGGTTGTTCCAGGTGCGGATCATGTAGCTGAACATGTGAGCCGAAAAGCGGTAGCAGTTTGGAAGCTGCAGCCTTTATTAGAGCAAAAGCTGAAGGAAAATGAACAGTTTGAATTATACAAGGAGCTGGAGCTGCCGCTTGCACATATTTTAGGGAAAATGGAGAGCGAAGGGATAACTGTCAATATTGATACATTACGTCAAATGGGTGATGATTTGAAAGCAAAGCTTGAAGTAATGGAAGCGACAATTTATGAGCTGGCAGGCGAGAAATTCAATATTAATTCACCGAAACAGCTTGGTGTTATCTTATTTGATAAATTAGGCTTACCTGTCATTAAAAAGACAAAGACAGGATATTCAACAGCAGCCGATGTACTGGAGAAGTTACAGTCCGAGCATGACATTGTGAAGCATATTCTTGAGTACCGAACGCTTGCGAAACTGCAGTCAACATATATTGAAGGTTTAATAAAAGAAGTGCATAAAGAAGATTCAAAAGTGCATACCCGATTCCAGCAGGCATTAACTTCAACTGGGCGTTTAAGCTCAACGAACCCGAATTTACAAAATATCCCGATTCGTTTAGAAGAAGGACGCAAAATTCGAAAAGCATTTGTTCCGTCGAAAAAGGATTGGATTTTGTTTGCTGCGGACTATTCACAGATTGAGCTGCGCGTATTGGCTCATATGTGCGGAGATGATGCGCTTGTAGAGGCATTCCAGCAAGGGATGGACATCCATACGCGTACGGCGATGGATGTGTTTAATCTTGAGAATCCGGACGAAGTGACAAGTTTAATGCGTCGCACTGCAAAAGCTGTTAACTTTGGTATTGTATACGGGATTAGTGATTACGGCTTATCGCAAAGCCTTGATATTACCCGTAAAGAAGCGGCAATTTTTATCGAAAACTATTTGCAAAGCTTCCCGGGTGTAAAAAACTATATGGATACAAGTATTGAAGAGGCAAAGAAAGCAGGGTTCGTTACAACGATTTTAAATCGCCGCCGCTACTTGCCGGACATTACAAGCTCGAACTTCAATTTAAGAAGTTTTGCAGAGCGTACTGCGATGAATACACCAATTCAAGGAAGTGCAGCGGATATTATTAAAAAAGCAATGATTGATATGAACGCACGCCTTGAACAAGAAGGATTACAGACGAAGTTATTATTACAAGTTCACGATGAGCTTATTTTTGAAGCACCAAAAGAAGAAATTGAAATTTTAGAACGTATCGTACCTGAAGTTATGGAAAATGCAATTAAGTTAAGTGTGCCTTTAAAGGTTGAGTTTTCATATGGTGCTACATGGTACGATGCGAAATAAGGAGTACCATTTATGCCGGAATTACCAGAAGTAGAAGGGGTCGTACGTGATTTACGGCCAATTGTAGAAGGAAAGACGATTGAATCTGTCTCTTTGTCGGATGTTGTTTATACATCACATGAAGCTGGAAAACAGGCGATTGTAAAAAACGCAAAGCCTTCTCAGTTTGAACTATTAGTACGCGATATGAAAATC
This sequence comes from Solibacillus sp. FSL W7-1472, assembly GCF_037969775.1. Classification (NCBI taxonomy): domain Bacteria; kingdom Bacillati; phylum Bacillota; class Bacilli; order Caryophanales; family Caryophanaceae; genus Solibacillus; species Solibacillus sp. FSL W7-1472. The sequence continues at coordinate 2,777,028 of NZ_CP150208.1, read as the reverse complement.
GATAAATTGGAGCGCAGATCAAAATATATATTCTTTCATCTCAAGAAAGATGATGAACGTTTTATTTTAGTGAATCATTTAGGGATGAGTGGCGCATGGTTTGTTGTTACTGATGTGCTGGAGATAACGGAAGAAAAATTCCGCAAGCATATTCATGCAATATTCACATTGGCAAGCGGAGAATTGCTTGTCTATGCAGATATCCGCCGTTTTGGTGAATTACGGTTTATTAAAGAAATTGCCGATCATCCACCATTGTTAAAAATGGCACCGGAGCCTTTTGATGAAATCGCCTGTGATTTTTTCATCATGCAAAGTGAAAAACCGAAATTCGCGAAAAAACCGATTAAAGAAGTCATCATGGACGGTCAGGTAATTTCTGGTTGCGGGAATATTTATGCAACCGAAGCATTGTTCAAAATGCTTATTCATCCTGGAAAAGCAACGAATGAGTTAAGCCGCGAGCAGAAGACGACGCTCTTTCGTGTGATTTGTGATGTGTTGCAGGAAAGCATAGATTCGGGCGGATCGACAATTTCAGACTATCGCAGTATTAATGGTGGTGCTGGAACAATGCAGCATCGACTGAAAATGTATGGGAAAAAGCAATGTGTTGTATGTGAAACAAATACAGAGTCGCTCGTAATTGCGGGCAGAACATCAACATATTGTCCGCAATGTCAAAAATAAAGGGGAATTGCTGTGATTATTGGTTTAACAGGTAGTATTGCCAGTGGAAAGAGTACAGTTGCTAAAATGATTGAGTCATACGGATTACCAATCGTTGATGCCGATTTAGTGGCGCGGCAAGTAGTCGAGCCTGGTACACCGACATTAAAAAAAATTGCGGAAGCATTTGGACCGGAAGTCGTTGCACACGATGGTTCAATGGACCGTGCAAAAGTGGGAAGTATTATTTTTCATGATGAAGAAATGCGAAAAACTTTAAATAGCATTATACATCCGGCTATTCGTGAAGAAATGCTGCGTCAGCGTGATGAATTAATGTCTTATGGAGAAAAAAACATTTTCATGGATATTCCGCTGTTATTTGAAAGCAAGCTGGAACATTTCGTTGAAAAAATCATTGTTGTTTCTGTAAATAAAGAAGTTCAGCTGCAGCGCTTAATGGAACGAAACGGCTTTACGGAAGATGAAGCAAATGCCCGTATTGCCTCACAAATTCCGGTAAAAGAAAAAGAACAGCTAGCTGATGCTGTCATTCATAATAACGGTACGCTGGAAGATACGGCAATTCAGCTTCAAAATATTTTGTATGAATGGAATGTACTGAAGTAAAATATAACCTCAACTAATTTTATTAAAAATTGGGTTGAGGTTTTTATTTTGAGGGTATGTATTATCTGAAAATAACAAATTTAATTTAGTGGATTAAATATGTTCAACTTTTTATAATATGTGTTATACTAATCAACGAATAAACAAAACGAATGAATCGTACTTTTAGGAGGATTTAAATAATATGACAGTTTCTATTGCAATTAATGGTTTTGGCCGCATTGGTCGTATGGTGTTCCGACAAGCAATGATGCGCGGTGACGTGAATATCGTAGCGGTGAATGCAAGCTATCCATCTGAAACGTTAGCACATTTAATTAAGTATGACACAAATCATGGTATGTTCCCGGGGACTGTAGAAGCAATCGAAGGTGCCTTAATTGTAAACGGCAAACGTGTTGAATTAGTTAGTGAACGCGATCCATTAAAATTACCATGGGCTCAAATGGGTGTAGATATCGTAATCGAAGCTACTGGCAAATTTAATGAACGTGAAAAAGCAGCAAAACATATTGAAGCTGGCGCGAAAAAAGTTATTTTAACTGCTCCTGGTAAAAATGAAGATATTACCGTTGTTTTAGGTGTAAATGATGATAAATTGGATTTATCAAAGCATGATGTTATTTCAAATGCATCTTGTACGACAAACTGTTTAGCTCCTGTAGCAAAAGTATTAAACGATGAGTTCGGTATTGTAAACGGCTTAATGACAACAGTTCACGCTTATACAAACGATCAAAACAACATCGATAACCCTCATAAAGATTTACGTCGTGCGCGTAACTGCGGATCATCAATTATCCCAACTTCAACTGGTGCAGCAAAAGCATTGCGCCTTGTATTACCGGAATTGGATGGGAAAATTCATGGTATGGCATTACGTGTACCAACACCAAACGTTTCTTTAGTTGATTTAGTTGTAGATGTAGAAAAAGACGTTACAGTAGAAGAAGTAAATGCGGCATTTAAGGCGGCAGCTGACGGCAAAATGAACGGTATTTTAAACTTCTCTATGGAGCCATTAGTATCTTCTGACTACAATACAACAACGTACTCATCTACTGTAGACGGCTTAACTACGATTGTATTGGGAGACCGTAAAGTAAAGGTTATCGCATGGTATGATAATGAGTGGGGTTACTCTGCACGCGTAGTAGACTTAACAAAGAAAATTGCAAACGAATTAGCAACAGTAAATGCATAATTTTAATGCTTGTTAAAATGTGATAGATCACTTCAAAAAGGCGTAAATACGTCTGATGTAACAGAAAAACCTTTTGCGGAAAATCAAACCATTTTTGCAAAAGGCTTTTTCTATTGTGTGAAGCACCAATGCACTATATAATTGAATGACTTTCCATTGGAAAATTTCAACGCGCGTGAAGCACTATTTCAAGCGCGTTGTTTTTGTTATAATAGAATAAACTAACTTTTAGGAGAAATTATTATATGAGATGTCCAGCTTGTCAATACAACGGTACACGCGTTGTAGACTCAAGACCTGTTGATGATAATAAAGAAATTCGCAGACGTCGTGAATGTGAATCTTGTGCTTTTCGCTTTACGACATTTGAAAAAATTGAAGAAACCCCTTTAATCGTAGTGAAAAAGGATAGCTCACGCGAGGAGTTTAGTCGTGAAAAAGTGTTGCGTGGTCTGATCCGCGCATGTGAAAAGCGACCAGTTGCATTAGATCAATTAGAAGAGATTGTCCTATCAATTGAAAAGGAATTACGCCGATTAGGCAATGCGGAAGTACGCTCGGAAAATGTCGGGGAGATGGTGATGGACCGACTTGCAAAAATTGATGAGGTGGCCTATGTGCGCTTCGCCTCTGTTTACCGTCAATTTAAAGATATTACAGTCTTTATCGAGGAACTGAAAGAAATTATGACCCGTCAGTCAAATGACAAATAAGTGTTAGGAGGGATAAATGGTAATGATGAATCAGCTAAATCCATATGACCATTGTGAAATTCATTGCCCTCAAAATATCACTAGTGAGCATCAGCTTGCATTGCAATTATGCTATCAGCCGATTATCGGTGTTGAAGCTACCGCATTATATTTAAAGTTATGGGTTGAAACACAACAACAGGAAAAAGCAACTTGTTTTCATAGCAACCTGCTAGATTCATTAAGTTTTAAACCGAAGCAATTACTACAAGCAAGAATTGTATTAGAGGCAATTGGTTTAGTGAAGTCATTTGAAAAAATGATGGATTCATATAAATCAATGAAGTATATTTTATATCCGCCTTTGACTGGCCGCGATTTTTTTGACGATTCGATTCTTTCGGTAGCACTTTTACGAAAAATCGGTCGTGAACAGTATGAAGCATTGCGAAATAAATTAACGAAACATGATATTTCCTTACATGGATACAAAGATGTGACATGCAGCTTTAACGATGCATTTGTAGCAATAACAGAAACTGAGCTAAAGCAAGTCATGCAGGAAAATACAGGTTCGGTAAATGAACGTTCAAAAATGTCGTACCCGTTTGAGTATGACTTATTTGATTTCAAAAGCTTCATGATGGGCATGAGCCAAAACTTGATTCCGAGTAAATTATTTACACTTGATATTAAAATTGCTATTGCCAAATTAGCTTTCATGTACAATTTCTCTGTAACGGACATGCAAAGAATTGTGTTATTGGCATGGGATACAGATGATGGACTTACAAAAAAAGAGCTGGAAAAACGCTGTGAAGAATATTACCAGTTGAACGTCGGTGTCTCGAAACCGAAACTGATCAAAAAACAGGACATTTTCCGTTCGGTAGAAGTAATGAACACTGCACCTGCAAAAACACAGCGAAATATTAATGATAAAGAAGGTTTAATCGAGTATTTAGAAAAAACCTCACCGATAGAAGTTTTTCAAAAATTTAATGGTTATTTGCCACCGGAATCCGTTGTAATGGAATTTAACAATTTCATTAGAAAAGGGGTATCTTACGGCACATTGAATGTTTTGATTCATTATATTTCAATGAATGATGAACTGAATTACAATAAAAACTTTATGAAGGTTGTCATGAATAACTGGCTGAAAAAAGGTGCAAAAACAGCTGAAAATACAATGGAAATTGCAAAAGTTGAACATAGCTACCGTGATCGTAAATCGAAAAATTTATCGCAAATTACGGTTACGAATAACGATTTGAATAAAGTTGAAGAAAATAATAACTCGAAAAATGATTCTCCTGATTCAGCGTTAGTTGATTTTAAAAATTCTACGCCTTATCAGTATTTACTTATATTGACTCATGGTGAAGAACCGTTTTCAGGGCATGTGAAAATAGCAGAATCGCTTTACAGTTCTTATGATATACCGATCGAAGTGGCGAACGTCATTATTCGCCATGTTTGGGATTCAACAAAAGGAAACCTACCAGAATCGTTTGTAGAAGCGTTGGCATCTGAAATCCGATACAATCAAATTAAAACAGCAGAGCAAGCATTGGACTATATTGAAAAGCGAAATGAACGCAATCTTATTAAAGTGACAGAAGATTATTTAACGGTAGATGACCAATCAATTCACTATGATAAAACGGTTCCTTATTATTTCTTGAAATCGCTGTATAAAGGGAAAAAGCCGGTAAAATTTATTGTCGATTTAGCGGAGGAACTCGTATTGCAGCAAGGGCTTTCGGTCGGCGCTGTCAACGTGCTGATGGAATATGCCTACAACGAGAGTAACGGGAAACTGACAAAAAACTTTGTGCAGTCAATCGCAGGTAACTGGATGTTAAATCCGCCTGCAAATGCTTTGGAAGCCCTTCGTATTGTTGAAGAAAGCGATGGATCTCAATTGAAGGCTTCTAAAATTACGATGGATACACCGCTTGCATTTAAAGTTACGGTTAAGGATATGTCAAAATGGATTCCGGCTTTCGATGAAACATTGCCATATGATTTCATGAAAAACTTACTTAACGGTAAAGAACCGGTTGAAATGTTAGTGAAGCAAGTGGATGACCTTGTATTAAAACATGGCATTAAAGTTGGTGTTGTCAACGCAATTCTTGAATTTATATTAACGAATAAAACGAGCCGTTTTGGACGTAATCAAATTCAGACGCTGGCACTAAATATGCAGCTGAAAGATATCCTGTTGGCTAAAGATGCACTTGCTTACATTGAAACAAATTATAAAGAAAACAAAGTAGACGTGAAAATTACCGAGCAGGATTTACCGAAATATTATCCGGGGGATTATGTGTTTACGCCTGAATTGGCCCGCTATGAAAAAGCGACGCCTTATCTTTTTACAAAAGAATTAAACGATGGTCATGAACCATTTGCGTATGTTGTCGCAACAGCAGAAAAGTTGATCCTGCATTACAAGATGATCCCGGCTGTCGTCAATTACATGCTAGAGTATGTAATGGAAAAGACAGAAGGTGCATTGCCTGAAAAATATATTAACAGTGTCGCAAATACATGGCGAAACAATAAAATTCAGACGATTACCCAAGCGAAAGTTTATACTGAAATGCAAGACAAGAAGAACAAACAACGCGGTGCAAGGAAAGTTGGCGTAGTGCCGGATTGGTTTAAAGAAAAAGATCAGGTACCTGTACAACAAACTAATTCTAGCAATACTCAAAACCCAATTGATTTTGAAGAGCAACGCAAAAAGTTATTAGAGCAATTAAATAGTGATTAAAAAGCAGGTGAGTACGATCGAACCAATAAAAGATTCGCTCAATAAAATTAATATCCCATCATTTGAGCAAAAATATAATGAATTAAAAAACCGGGTGCTATCACATCCAAGTGTACAACAGTTTATGAATGACCATAATATGACGGAAAACTCGGCTGTTATTCAATATGGAATGACGACACTTTTTGAATTTGTAGAGCAAAAGCACACTTGCTGTGGAGCCGGTTCAACATCGCAGTGTCAAAATTTCTATAAAGGCCATGTTCCGCAATTAATGCTTTCAAATGGTCAGATTAATATTATTTACCGCAAGTGTGAGCAAATGTTAAAAGAAGATGATCAGCGTGAGCTAGCTTCAATGATGAAGACCATGTATATGCCAAAAGATGTCCTGAATGCAGACTTTAATGAAATGGATATGAATGATAACTCCCGTATGGCTGCAACACAGTTTATGGTCGAATTCAGGAAGCAATATCGGGAAACAAAAGAACTTCCTGCAAAAGGGCTGTATTTATACGGAACATTTGGTGTTGGCAAAACCTATATTTTAGGTGCCATCGCAAATGCTTTATCCAAAGAACGGATTCAAACTTTGTTAGTGTATATGCCGGAATTCATCCGAGAATTAAAGTCGTCGGTAACAGAGGGATCGATTGAGCAGAAAATCGATTTTGTAAAAAAAGTGCCGGTACTGATGCTGGATGATGTAGGTTCAGAGCCGATTTCTACATGGACAAGAGATGAAATTATCGGGTCAATCTTGCATTATCGAATGGCGGAAAAATTACCGACGTTTATATCGTCCAACTTCAATTACAAACAATTGGAAGAACAATGGGCGGTAACCGAACATGGGGCAATTGACGAAATGAAATCGGGCCGTATTTTACAACGAGTACAGGCATTAACAACACCGCTTGAAATTACAGGAACAAACCGCAGAAAATAAAATATTGAAAGTTTTATTTTTCAATATTGCATTTCTGCAAAATCGAGCGTATACTTTGTACGTAAATAAACAATAAATGCATTGAAAAGGACAACAAGTTTAACGAACTGGCTTTTAGAGAGGGAAGACACGGCTGCAAGCTTCCTAGCACAAGCGTTTTACTTTACTACCTTCGAGCAGTGACGGGGCCAATCCGTCATCGTTTCTCAGTACGTTAACTGACCGAGAGCTTCTGATTCGTTTTGCGAAGAAGGAAGAAGGGTGGCACCACGAGCATACAGCATCGTCCCTTTGTTGGGACGGTGCTTTTTATTTTGCCTAAAAAATAAGAGAAGCTACTAATACCGTTGATTTCAGTTACGGCGAACGCTTTCCGGGGGCGTGGCCTTACACGAACGTCTCAGGCGTCACGCTATTTCCCCAGGAAACGCAGTTTGTAGCGAAAGGCGTTAGCCGTCAGCTACACTCGCCGCCTTCACTCCAATCAACTAGTTTAGTCTCAAAATGCCCTTCGCTCTTCAATACAAAATAATTTATTTTTAAATTAATAAAGGAGGACAACAACATGTCAGAAATGATCAAATTAACATTCCCGGATGGCGCAGTAAAGGAATTTGCCAAGGGAACATCTACATTAGACGTTGCAGGCTCAATCAGCCCAGGTCTTAAAAAATCAACTTTAGCCGGGAAAATCAACGGCACATTAATCGATGCCAAAACAGGAATCGAACAAGATGGTGCGATCGAAATCATTACTAACAAATCAGACGAAGCGTTAGAAATTCTTCGCCATTCAACTGCCCACTTAACAGCACAGGCAGTAAAACGTCTTTACCCGGATGCAAAATTGGGTATCGGTCCAGTTATCGATTCAGGCTTCTACTATGACATCGATTCACCAACACCGATTACTGCAGAAGATTTACCAGCAATCGAAAAAGAAATGAAAAAAATTATTGCTGAAAACATCGAAATCGAGCGTAAAAACGTTTCTCGTGATGAAGCACAAAAAATATACGAGGAAGTCGGCGACGAATACAAATTAGAACTACTTGAAGCAATCCCAGCAGATGACCAAGTATCAATCTATTACCAAGGCGATTTCTTTGACCTTTGCCGTGGTGTACACGTACCATCTACAGGCAAATTAAAAGAGTTCAAATTATTATCATTAGCAGGTGCTTACTGGCGCGGTAACTCAGACAACAAAATGCTACAACGTATTTACGGTACTGCATTCTTCACTAAAGACGAGTTGAAGCACCACCTTCAAATGCTTGAAGAAGCAAAAGAACGTGACCACCGTAAAATCGGTAAAGAATTGGATTTATTCATGACTAGCCAAACAGTTGGTCAAGGTTTACCACTTTGGTTACCAAACGGTGCAACAATCCGCCGTACTATTGAACGTTATATTGTAGATAAAGAATTATCTTTAGGTTACAAACACGTTTACACACCAGTGCTTGGCTCGAAAAAATTATACGAAACATCAGGACACTGGGAGCACTATCAAGATGGCATGTTCCCGCCAATGGAAATGGACAATGAAACACTTGTTTTACGTCCAATGAACTGTCCTCACCATATGATGGTATTCAAAAACGGTCTGCACTCTTACCGTCACTTACCAATCCGTATCGCAGAACTTGGAACAATGCACCGTTATGAAATGAGTGGTGCCGTATCTGGTCTACAACGAGTACGCGGGATGACTTTAAATGATGCGCACATTTTCGTACGTCCGGATCAAATTAAAGCAGAATTCAAAAAAGTAGTGGAACTGATTTTAGAAGTTTATAAAGACTTTGATCTTAAAGATTTCTCATTCCGTCTTTCTTACCGCGATCCGAACAACACTGAGAAATACTTTGATGACGATCAAATGTGGGAAACTGCACAAGCGATGTTAAAAGAAGCAATGGATGAGCTTGGTTATGATTACTTCATCGCAGAAGATGAAGCAGCATTCTATGGTCCGAAGCTAGACGTTCAAGTAAAAACAGCTATTGGTAAAGAGGAAACATTATCGACTGCACAACTTGACTTCTTATTACCACAACGCTTCGACCTTTCTTACATTGGTGAAGACGGTCAGCCTCAACGCCCAGTTGTTATCCACCGTGGTGTTGTATCGACAATGGAACGTTTCGTAGCATTCTTAATTGAAGAATACAAAGGGGCATTCCCGACTTGGTTGGCGCCAGTGCAAGCAACAATTATTCCTGTATCAAACGCAGTGCACTATGATTATGCACGTGAAGTACAAGAAAAATTAGCTGCAGCTGGTATCCGTGTGGAAATGGATGACCGCGAAGAAAAACTAGGTTATAAAATCCGTGAAGCACAAATGCAAAAAATCCCGTACATGCTTGTACTTGGAGATAAAGAAGTAGCAGAAAATGCGGTAAATATCCGCCGTTACGGTTCGAAGGATTCAGAAACAATCAGCTTTGAACAGTTCCTGGCAGACATTACTGCAGAAGTGAAGAAATAAAATGAAAAGGTGTCCCGCATTTTGCGGGACACCTTTTTTGTTGTCAGTAATGGTAAGCTTCGATTTCGATAGTAATAACATTTTTTACATCTCTATAAAATGTTGGTCCCTAATTAGATACCACGAATATTTTGAGTGAAACCCGGAAGTGAAAATTAATTTCATTTATTTTTTAAAGTAAATTAATCATATAAAAATGCTTGACGGTAATTGGATCTCATGTTAAGATTATTTAAGTTATGAATACAAAAGTTTGAAAGTAGAGGCTGCCCGCTTCTCACCTGACAAGTGCTTTTATATAAGTTACGTGCAGGTATTAGAAACGTTGAATTGTTTTACGCATGAATGCGTATGCACATATAGCGGGCGGACATCTCAAATGTCCGTCCTTTTTGTTTGTAAAACAAGAAGAACATATGGACATCACGCAGAGTTGTACCGTTCGACAGGGTTATACTTTACACCAACTCATGTATTCGCGACAAACACTTGGAGGTGGATTAATATTAGCAAAGACATGTATGTAAACGAAGGCATCCGCGCGCGAGAACTTCGTCTAATTGATCACAATGGTGATCAGCTTGGTTTAAAAACGCGTACAGAAGCGTTGGAAATTGCCGCTCGTGCTAACTTGGATCTTGTCCTTGTGGCCCCTCAAGCCAAGCCACCAGTCGCTCGTGTCATGGACTATGGTAAATTTAAGTTCGATCAGCAAAAGAAAGACCGTGAAATTCGTAAAAATTCTAAAGTTATCGTGATGAAAGAGGTTCGCTTGAGCCCGACAATCGATGAACATGATTTTCAAACGAAATTACGTAATGCGATTAAGTTCCTTGAAAAAGGAGATAAAGTTAAAGCTTCAATTCGCTTTAAAGGTCGTGCAATCACACACAAAGAAATTGGTCAGCGTGTGCTAGATCGCTTTGCTGAAGCTTGTGCTGAAGTATCTACGGTTGAACAAAAACCGAAGATGGAAGGCCGAAGCATGTTCTTAGTTCTTCAACCGAAGACAGAGAAATAATACGTATGTAGAAACAAGTTTAGGAGGAAATCGACATGCCAAAAATGAAAACTCACCGTGGAGCTGCGAAACGTTTCAAAAAAACAGGTACTGGTAAATTAAAATTTGACCGTGCTTATGGCTCTCACTTATTCGCTAACAAATCAACTAAAGCAAAACGTCACTTACGTAAAGCAAAAGTTGCAACTTCAGGCGATTTCAAGCGTATCCGTACATTATTAACTTACATGAAATAATCTTGACCGTTTAAAAGATTATTAATAACAAAAATAAAAATTAGCATTCGAAAGAATTAGCAGGAGGTAATTACTATGCCACGCGTAAAAGGCGGAACAGTAACACGCGCTCGTCGCAAAAAAGTTTTAAAATTAGCTAAAGGTTACTATGGTTCAAAACACACGTTATACAAAGTAGCTAACCAAGCAGTAATGAAATCAGGTCAATATGCATACCGTGACCGTCGTCAAAAGAAACGTGATTTCCGTAAATTATGGATCACTCGTATCAATGCAGCTGCTCGCATGAACGGTTTATCTTACTCTCGTTTAATGCACGGCTTAAAAGTAGCAGGTATCGAAGTTAACCGTAAAATGTTAGCTGACTTAGCTGTAACAGATAGCACAGCATTCGCTCAATTAGCTGAAGAAGCTAAAAAAGCAGTAGCTAAATAATTTTAGTATACAATAAAGGCTGATAGGGATTTGCTCCTTATCAGTCTTTTTTTGACTAGGGGGATTCAGATGGGATTAGCAGCAGTTTCATATGTCGCAGTTGTTTCACTCGTACTATGCGTATATATGTACATAGATAAAGAACGCGCTAAAAAGAAGGAATGGCGTATTTCCGAAAGAACACTATTAACATTAGGGGTACTCGGTGGCGCACTTGGCGGTGTTTTAGGGATGTACTTATTTCGTCATAAAACGAAGCATAACCAATTTGCATTTGGCTTTCCTTTACTTGGGGCAATTCATATATTTATACTAGTTCAGCTATTTTAATATGATCTTGGAGCATAGACTAAATTTGTCTGTGCTTTTTTTATGCATTGAAAAAGATTATTCATTTGTTAGATTAGTAGTTGTAATTTATAATAAATTCAGTAAATTCGAAAGCGGGGAGTAATGAAATGAGTAAATACGAAGAGCAATTATCTTATTTACAGAAGCCAAATGAAGAGGAAATACCGGAAGATATACAGCAACTTTTCGATCAACATGTTGAAAAGCAGCAGGAGCAAAATGGGTTTGTAAATAATTTATTTAAAATTCTTCCATTGAATGCGCTGCAGTATAAAGGATTTTTGGAATTTAAATATTCTCTGTTCAATGAAGAAACAACGTATTTATCATTAGCAGACAAGGAAATGATCGGGCTTGTCGTCTCTTCGACAAATAATTGCAGCTATTGCCTTACTTCACATAGTGATGTCCTTCGGGGGCTAACAAAAAATCCGGGATGGGTTGACCAGTTAACATACAATTACCGCTCCGCAAAACTTACGGAAAAGCAGCGTGCGTTATGTGATTATGCCTACCGTGTAACAAGGTATCCAAATGAAATAACGACAAAAGAAGTTGATTTACTACGTGAAGCGGGTTTTAATGACCATGAAATTTTGGAAGCCGCATATGTTGCCGGATTCTTCAATTATACTAACCGCTGGGTAAGTACGATTGGAGCAGTTGCAAATCCCGGGCATTACGGACATAATCGGTAAACCGGATGCTGCAGTAAAATGCAGCATCCGGTTCTGTTTTAACTAATAAATAATAGGAGCATCATGACAATGCCAAGTGGAGGAAATAGTCGATATTTTAAACGAGTTTTTGCCTGAAGCCACTCGTTTTCCTGAACTGACATTAGTTGAAAAAAAGGAGCTTGCTTAATTTCGTTTAGAATAGAACTAAGGGCAACGTTTAAACCGATAAAAGAAAATATGAGGACGATCGCTTTTGCCCATATAGGAAGAACGAAGAGAAGGGCAATGACAAGGACAATGAGCTGGACCGGAGATTTCAAGTAATTCAGTTTCCTCAATAATGTTTTGTAAATTAAATTATCGATACGATGGGTACTTAATATTTTATTTTTCGCAAGTAAAATAAGCGGCTGTTTTGTCTTCGCTGGCATATAATAACGCATTTCCAAGCTAAATTGATACAGGTGCTTCATCCACCGGTAAAAGGCTTCGTATTCCCAGCGGGTTTCGAGTGTCCAGTAACGATTGCTTAGTACGGTATTTAATAAAAGTAAGTGAGCAGCAAGAAGCAATAGGGAAAATATCCAAAATGGTAAAATGGCAAGGTTAAATATAATGAGTGCATGAATAATAAATATTAACGGCCATTTTGTAAACCACTTTTGACATTTATACTGTATAAATATATGGAGTACGCTTATTATATTCAAAGCGAAAAGTACTTCCCAAAATGGTAGTACAAGAAAAGGTGAAGCGAGCAATAATAGTATAATAAGAACAAAGTTAAAAAATATAAATGAATAACTATAACCAAATAGTTTAATCTGATGAAATTTCCTTCCTTGCTGCTTATAAAATAGCAAATCAGCATCGTATACAAAGAGACGTATGGATGATTTTACTAGGAAAAAGCTTAATCCAAATAATAGAGTGAGAAAGAAATTTTGTTGAAGCTCGATTACCTGAAAATTAACAGCGAAATCGCGATATAAGAAAAAGCCGATAATGATACTAGGTACTACAAGGTATAGAATGACTGTCCAATCTGTGATTGATTTAATAAGGTTAAAATTAAATTGATATGAGCGATAAAGGCGTTTTGAAAACATAGTTATAACCTGCCTTGAAATTCATAAAAGATATCTAGTAAAGAAATAGGTAGTCCAATCATTTGCTGAAGTTCGCTCAATGATCCTTTAGCCTGGATTTTACCTTCGTGGAGGAGAATGTAATGATCACATAGCATTTCAGCCATTTCTAATTGGTGTGTGCAAAGTAAAAAAGCGGCACCTTGTTGTTTGCGTTCTTCGATTAAAACGAGCAGTTCCCGCATAGCTCGCGGATCAAGTCCCATGAAGGGTTCATCCAATATGTAAAGTGGTCTTTCACCTAAAAATGCCAATACAAGCATAACTTTTTGCTGCATCCCTTTTGAAAAGTATATCGGCAAATCATCCAGTCGCTGGTCAATTTGAAAGAGTGTGAGTAACTGCTCTGCTTTATCCCAAAGTGTTTTGTCTTTATATTCATCGATTAAAAATTGAAGGTGCTCACGCAGTGTAAAATGTTCGTATAATAATGGCCGTTCAGGTACATAACCGTAGGAGGGGATGGTGATTGTCCCTTCAAAATAAGGAATAACACCAAGCATTGATTGAATTGTAGTACTTTTACCGGCACCGTTTCCCCCAATTAAACCAGTAATAGTTCCAGGCTGCATTGAAAAATCAATTTGCTCAATGCTTGATTGATTTGCAATATAACCTGCTTTCTTAATATTAATTTCCATAATATTTCACCTCATCCATTTATACGGATATATATGAAAAAGGTTTCAAACATAAAAGCGAACCGTACAATCATACGGTTCGCTGTCCTCAGTTAGTCTTTCATCAGTTTTTCTATCGGATTTTTCCAGTTAATCGAGGCGTTTGGATAATTCATGAGAATCTCGTTTTCCAAATACATAAAATCCTCTTTCGTAAACCCTTGAAGTTTCATCGCATCATGGACAAAGACGAAAATACTTACGACTTCAAATGCATTGTCTGTCGTACCTAAATATTTTTCTCCTTCAAATAATGCCCCCTTATACGATATGAAAAAGTTTTTCCGAATGTTTTTCACATCATCATAAAAATAATATTGTCCATTTTCATAGGCCTCATCCAATTTACGCTTTGGGTCGATTAAGTAGCGTACCCCTCTGTAAAATATGTAAATGATGAGAAGGATGATGGCAATTCGTAACAATAAAGCCATGAAACTTCCTCCTTGCTTACGGTGATTCCCTCCTATACGATTGAGTAGTATAAAAAGTTTCATTTTATTTTGAAAAAGAGGGATGTTTTAATGCAATTTCGTCAATTATTTGAAAAGCAACGGCAGCTAGACCGATTTATTGAAGAAAACCAACAAGTACAAAAAGATGTATTTGCCGAAAAAGGCCTCGCATTATTAGTTGAGCTAAGTGAATTGGCCAATGAAACACGCTGTTTCAAGTTCTGGTCAACGAAGGGGCCATCAAAAAGAGCTGTTCTTTTGGAGGAGTATGTCGACTCGGTCCACTTTATGCTCTCACTAGGAAATATGCGCGGTTTTCTGCTAGAAGAATGGCCCTTTTTAAAGGTTAAGCAAGAGTTAACAGAAACCTTCCTGAATGCGACACAGACTATCCTGACCTTTCTGCAGCACCAAACAGAAGAAAATTACAGGGCGATGTGGGAACAATACAGCATAATTGCCTACAACCTGGATTTTTCAATTGATGATGTTTTGCATGCATATGAATTAAAAAATAAGAAAAATTATGAACGACAACGAAATGGCTATTAATTTACATAATGCCGAGAAACTATTTCACATTTCGAAATATTGTCGCTATAATAAAGATGAGTAATTATTAGGGGGAAAACCGACATGACAAAGCTTGATGCAACATTACAAATGTTCAAAGATTTAACAGATGCAAACGGTATACCAGGAAATGAACGTGCACCACGTGAGGTGATGAAAAAGTATATCGCACCTTATGCAGATGAGGTGGAAACAGATAACTTAGGAAGTTTAATCGCAAAAAAAGTAGGCGATGAAAACGGTCCGAAAATTATGGTTGCGGGTCACTTGGATGAAGTTGGTTTCATGGTTACACGCATCGATGATAAAGGGTTTGTCTTCTTCCAGACAGTAGGCGGCTGGTGGAGCCAAGTAATGCTTGCCCAACGTGTGACAATTACAACACGTAAAGGGGAAGAAATTATTGGTGTGATCGGATCAAAGCCACCACATATTTTACCGGCAGATGTTCGAAACAAAGTAGTCGATATTAAATCTATGTTCGTTGATATCGGTGCCGCATCAAAAGAAGAAGCTATGGAGTGGGGCGTACGTCCAGGCGATATGATTACACCATATTTCGAATTCAATGTAATGAAAAATGAAAAGCATCTATTAGCGAAAGCATGGGATAACCGTATTGGCTGTGCGATTGCGATTGATGTACTGAAAGCATTAAAAGATGAAAAGCATCCGAACATTGTGTATGGTGTCGGGAATGTACAGGAAGAAATCGGCCTTCGCGGTGCGAAAACTTCTACATTTAAAGTACAGCCGGATATCGGTTTTTCTGTAGATGTTGGTGTTGCTGGCGATACGCCGGGCGTGACACCGAAAGAATCGATTTCAAAAATGGGCGCAGGTCCACAAATTGTCGTATATGATGCATCAATGGTATCTCATACAGGTTTACGTGAATTTGTCCTTGATGTAGCTGAAGAAGCGGGCATTCCATACCAGTTCGAAGCAATGGCTGGCGGCGGTACGGATGCAGGAAGTATTCACATTACAGCAAACGGTGTACCATCATTGGCAATCGGTGTTGCAACACGCTATATTCACTCACATGCAGGAATCTTACATCGTGATGATTATGATAATGCGGTTAAATTAATTGTAGAGGTAATTAAACGATTAGACCGTGACACAGTAAATAAAATTACATTCGAATAATACTATAAAAACTTTGGATAGAACCAACGGGGAATTTACGGTTTAAATAGTGAACTAGGTAAAAAAGGGGCTGGGACAAAACCCGCCTTAAAATCAAAAGCCGTTCAAATTTTACGAAAGTAAAATTTGAACGGCTTTATTTTGTGTCTACGGCTGCCATTTTGGGATTCTTGAAAGCTAATTTGGGTTTCACGCGGTTTTCGGTTCGGGATAATCGAAGGTTAATAATGAAATCGGATTAGCATTAATGGCCAAAAATTTAAGTAAATATGCGGTGAGGGGTTAACTCTTCATCCAATCTTCTCAAATAATAAAACAAAAAGGGAAATTGCACTGTGCAATTTCCCTTTTTGCCTTAACCGATACTAATTATGTCCCAGTCTCTTTTTATTTTGAAATAAACATTCATTTCATTACCCTCCTTTTAATTCCTACTACCAAATTTATTCCTTTATGAATATTTACCTAGAATCTGGCAATAATGAATTCATTAATTGGAAACTGTTGAAAGATAGGTGTTCAAAAAATATAATCTTAAGACAAAAATGGGGGAATGTTATGTTTTTTGGAAAAAAGAATAAGAAATCATCACTCAACAAACAAACGGGAGATATAACATCGCCTTTCAATAATAATATGGACGAAAAGCAATCTGTTCAACAAAAGGGTAAAGTAACTCCCAAAACGGAAAATCTGAAACCCATTTCCGATTCTACGGAAGTCTTTATAAAAGAAGTAAAAGATCAGCTTCATTCTCCGGCCGATTTGATAATTCGAAACATGACAGAATCCATTACTATCATTTATATCGATAATTTAGTAAAAGAAGAAATATTGAACGGAAAAATATTACCTGTCCTGCAGGATATTCAAAATGCCACACCTGACAGTATCCATAGTCAGTTGCCCCTCCCTCAAGTAAATGTGGAGGATAGGTTAAATGAGTGTATTAAAACCATGTTAACAGGGGCTGTGATCATTCATGTGGCAGGATATGCAATGGTTACTATGGTCATCATTCCGGCAAGAGAATCGCGCGGTTTGTCTGCACCCGAAAATGAATCTCAAGTAATCGGATCACAAGTTGGGTTTAATGAAAGTCTATCCACAAATATATCGCTTGTTCGACGGTTTATTTTGAGCCCTGATCTTAGTAATGAACAACTGAAAGTCGGGAATCAGACCAATACATCGCTCTCCATACTTTATATAGATGGCGTTGCTTCAGAACAAAATGTAAATACTGTTCGACAAAGAATTCAAACTCTTGATATTGAAGATCTGATCGATAGTGCGGAACTTGCCGAGTTAATTGATGACAGCTCTCTGTCCATTTTTCCGCAAATGTTATTAACGGAGCGCCCTGACCGGTTTTGTGATGGTTTATTGAGCGGGAAAATAGGCGTTCTTGTTGATGGCAGTTCAATGGGGATACTTTGTCCTTACGCATTTATTGAGTTTTTCCAGAGTAGGGAAGATAGGAACTTGCGGTGGCCGATAGCTACCTTTGTCAGATGGTTAAGATTCGTAGCTATTTTTATCTCAATTTTTTTTACCCCACTGTATGTAGCTTCACTAACATTCCATTATGAAGTCATTCCTCAGCCGCTTTTAGTTCCGCTTAGCGAATCTAGAGCTAAAGTGCCGTTTCCGCCTATACTGGAGGCACTTTTCCTGGAATTGATTATGGAATTGCTTCGCGAGGCCGGAGCGCGCCTGCCTACCAAAATAGGCCAGACAATAGGAATTGTAGGGGGGGTTGTACTTGGTACAGCAGCGGTGCAGGCAGGGATAACGAGTAACATTCTCATTATTATTGTCGCATTGTGTGCTCTGTCTTCCTTTATAACTCCGAGTTATATGATGGGAAATGTAATTCGATTGCTGCGCTTTCCAATAATCATTTTAGCCGGGTTTTGGGGGTATTATGGTATAATGCTCGCTTTTTGTATTCTGGTGATTCATCTATTACGACAAACAAGTTTAGGGGCCCCTTATATGGCACCGTTTTATCCACCTAGACTTAAAGATTTGGGCGATAGCCTGGTTCGTCTGCCGTATCCGTTCATTGTACGAAAATCGCCAAACGCAAGAGTAGAGAATCCGGAATATTCCAAAGTGCGTGTAAATCTTAAAGGTGATAAAGAGAAGGGGGAAGAGTGATGGACAAGCTGCAAGTTAATCCTACTCAAACATTCAATGCACCGCTTCTCTTTTTCATCATCTGTTCCACCCAGATTGGTGTAGGAATTCACGGGTTTCAAAGCATCATCTATAGAGATGCAAAACAGGATGCGTGGATTTCTATCATTATCAGTTTCATAGCAGCGCATATAGTCGTTTATATTATCTTTAAAGTTCTGGAATTGTATGAATCAAATGATATTTACGGGGTGAATATAAATTTATTTGGTAAATACTTAGGCAATTTAATTAATTTAACTTATATTGTTTATTGCGGCTTGGCCTATTTCGCGATTATCAAAAATTATTCAGATGTAATAAATACATGGGTATTCCCAAGTTTAAGTGCTTCGTTTATTACAATTACTCTGCTTATCACTGTGAGCTATGCTTTCACGGGAGGATTACGGGTAATAATAGGAGTTTGTTTTTTTAGCTTTTTTCTTAGTCTCTGGATTTTAGTTGTACTGTTATTTCCAATTGAATATTCAAATATAAATTACTTGCTGCCAGTATTGAATAATGATTTTAAAAGTCTATTAAAAGGGGCGTATTCGATGACGCTCACCATTGTAGGTTTTGAAATAATTAATACGATCTATCCCTATGTCAAAGAAAAGAATAAGGCCCAAAAATATGTACATTTAGGATTGATGTGTACATTGGCTATTTATTTATTTGTTATGCTCGTAACATTAACTTTTTTCAGTGGGGAACAGCTCGAGAAATCGATCTGGGCAACATTATCTTTATTCAGCATTGTCCGCCTGCCTTTTCTTGAACGGATTGAACTTATCACTGTCTGTTACTGGATGATGATCATTTTGCCGAATCTTTGTTTTTTTGTATGGTCCGCCTATCGGGGTGTCAGTCGAATGATTAACATAACCGACAAGAAATTTGTTCTTATATTTTCCGTTTTAATATTTATAGGGTCGCTGATAGTGAAAACAAGGATTGAAGTTCATACATTCAACGACTATTTCGGGAATTATGCTTTTTATATTGTATTTATTTATCCTATCTTTATATATTTCATTGCTCTCCTGAACAAAAAAGTCTTTAAAAGAAAGGCTGGAAGGGAATGAAAGCGCTGATTATGTTAAGAATGCTAATTATGCTTTTTGTATGCACAATAGTTCTCGGGGGCTGTGCAGAAGAGAAAATTCTTGAAAGGATAAGTTTAACGACACTTCTGGGCTATGATATAGAAGAAGAGGATAATTTGTCCGTCACAGCCGTCATCCGTCAGATCAATCCGGAATTAGAGAGTAAAATTGAATTGCAGTCAGCCACTGCATCTACAAGTAAGGGAGCCCGTTCAAAAATGGATTTAAAAACATCCAAGGAAATTGGATCAGGACAATTGCGGGTTGTACTGTTCGGTGAGGAGCTGGCGAAATCAGGTTTAGATGATAATATCCATATTTTAAAAATGAATTCTGAAATCAGCAATGCAACATATTTGGCTACTGTAGATGGAGATTTGAAAACATTATTGGAATATAAATATGAAAATATATCGGATATTGGACAACATATATATCAATTAATTCAACATAACATTGAACAACAATACATTATTTCATCGACGCTACATGAAGTCAATAGAGATAAACTTTCTTTTTTGAATAGTTATGCAATGCCAATATTAAAAAGAGAAGAAGAAAATGTTGAAATTTCCGGCATTGCTTTTTTTAATACGGGAAAATTATCCGGAAATCTCCCTGCAGAAGAAGCTATATATATATTAATGGTTCAAGGTAATACTCATAAAGGAGCGTTGGAAATGAAAATACCAGTCACAGCGCTGGAGAAATCCCCCTCGGATTCTTCGAAAGAACTGCCGATAGCCATCGACTCTATTAATTCAAAACGGACTATTGAATTAGTTGATCCGGAAGTTCCAGAATTCAATTTAACGATTCAACTGGAGTGTCGACTATTGGAGGTTGATTCGGATATAAGCATGGATGGAAACGCAATGATTCATAAAGTCGAGAAGGAAATCAACAAGAAAATTGAAAGTGAAATTAAACGACTTATACAATATAGCCATGACATCAATACGGATATATTCCAGTTTGGAGAATATTATAAAGCACAGTACCGAAATGCGAATATCGATAAAGAGGAATGGTATGAAATGTTTTCAAAAATGAAAGTAAACGTTACCGTAAACACTACTATTATTCGGGATGGAGTATTTCAGTAAATTTTAGATCTTGAACGTCGTATTCTCAACTGTACTGTGACTACATTATTTATGGATGAAGTTTGTATTAGTGTATGCAGTGAATATGATGAGAAAATTGAGTGCATCGTATGTTGAAACCTGCTGTACACTCTCCAATACAATAAGCAAAAACCATTAATTTTCCGATTGTCAGGAAAGTTAATGGTTTTTTGTTTATTTTACATCATGTAGGGCAGTAAGCTTTGTTTCAATTGAGTTCGTTAAATCAGACGTCGCTTTAGGTACGAAACTTTCCAAAACAGGGTTGATCATCATCCCCATAAAACCGCCAGCAGATAAATCCAGGCTGCCTGTTACTTGAGCGGACTCGTTATTGCCGGTTGCAATGTTAAAGTAGCCGTTCCCATCAAAGTTGTCGGACAAACCTTTTATGTTAAATTTTACATCAGTCGGTTCAACAGAATCAGTTATATCTACTTGAAGAATAATCTTTTTTTTCGTGAACCCTAAATCTGCAAGTAAAGTCCAAGTGAACTGCGTATCATGTATTGCTTCGTGCTCGATATAACCTGGAATTAATGGAGCCCAATTATTATAGTTCTTTAGAAAATGCCATATTATCTCATTAGATAATGGTAATTCCACTGTGTGAATCGCGTGCGGCATAATGATTCCTCCTAAATCAGTGATAGAGTAAATTATTTCCAAAATGTACTGCTGTAAATAGTATGCTTAAAAATGAATTAGAATTCAATAAAAATCGGATATCTTCTCTAAAAAACATAAAATATATCCTTCAAGTGAATTATTTCATCGTTCATGAATAAGCCTAATTATTGTACAATTTTATTAATTTAAATAATTTATAATAATTCACTTGATTTTATATTTATTCATTTGTATAATAAAACCAACATAAAGCTCACAGAGGTGTGTAATGATGAAATTATTAGAAGAGGTGCAATTAAAGCCTGTTGAAAGTTTACAAGGAAAAGACTTATTAACATTGCTTGACTATACGAGTGAAGAAGTGAAGCAACTGCTTGAACTTGCTACACAGTTGAAAATAATTACAAAAGCGGGCAAATGTCCACGATTATTGGAAGGTAAGACACTTGGCATGATCTTTGAAAAAAGTTCAACGCGTACACGTGTATCATTTGAAGTAGGTATGCAGCAGCTTGGCGGATATGGAATGTATATGAATGCGCGCGATATGCAAATTGGCCGTGGTGAACCAATATCTGATACAGGAAGAGTATTGTCAGGTTATTTAGACGGAATCATGATCCGTGCCAACTCCCATAAGATGGTTGAAGAATTGGCTGATAACGCCTCGATTCCGGTCATTAATGGGTTAACGGACCTTGATCATCCATGTCAGGCATTAGCTGACCTTGAAACAATTGCCGAAAATAAAGGGGAATTGAAAGGATTAAAAATTGCTTATGTAGGTGATGGCAATAATGTAGCACATGCGCTTATCGCTGCAGCAGCACATGTTGGTATGCATGTAGCAGTTGCAACACCACCAGGATATGAATGTGATAAACGTTTTATTGAAAAAGCACAAATGATCGCTTCTCGTAACGGCAGTACTATTGTTGTAACAAATGACCCAGTGGCAGCTGTTACAGATGCAGATGCGGTTTACGCAGATGTATGGACATCCATGGGGCAGGAAGAAGAAACACTAAAGCGACTGAAGGATTTTGAAAAGTATCAAATCAATGATGAATTGGTTGCCCATGCAAAGCCGGATTATATGTTCCTTCATTGTTTACCGGCACATCGAGAGGAAGAAGTTGCGACGTCAGTTATTGACGGCCCAAATTCTTATATATTTGAGCAAGCAGAAAATCGCCTGCATGCCCAAAAAGCAGTTTTAGTATCTTTATTAGCGTAAAATCAGTAACAAGCATTTGGCATTGTACTACGGGTTGTAGTCGCCGCTGCGAACAATGCATTATTTATGGGCAGGAAGGGCAAATAAATAATGTAGTAGTCCAACATGAATAACAATGGGAGACGCTGTGACGATTCATGAAGTACTACAAGTGATGTCTGTATTCAAGATGGAATGCCCCATCACTACATAGAAAAAGCAATCCGGGAGACGCTGGATTGCTTTTTTGTATGGAATCATAATTGAATGATGGATGGTTATGCTTAATGTTAGCTGACAAACTGCTTTGCCAGTTTTTGCGAAAATTCGCTTCGCTCGCTTTCGCTTGCACCATTCCACCATTTTTCCAGAAATACACCAAGGCCTGGAAGTAAATGCTCCTCACCACGTGCAATGGCATCATTGACGATATCCTGAAATTCAGCGGCATCTGAGCCCGTTACATTGGCAGTAATTGCTTGTCTAATTTGAAAATCCATATGAAACCTCCTTTTCCCATACTTTGTTCAAAATAATAAACTTTATACATGGCATTGCGTTATGGATTACAAAATAATTGTGATAGAATATACAATCGAGTACGGAAAAAAGGACGGGAAATAATGAAAAGAATTGAATCGACACAAAATGCACTAGTGAAGCATTGGAAAAAGCTTGTTACACAACGTAAAGAGCGAGAAAAAACAGGAGAGTATATTGTAGAAGGCTTTCATTTAGTGGAAGAAGCGTTAAAGCATAAAGACCAAATCGTCCAGATTATTGTGCGTGATGGTGTTGATCTACCATTATTATGGGCAATAGATGAAGTAGTATTAGTCCATGTAAATGAGGCAGTATCAAAAGAAATTGCGGAAACTGAAAATTCCCAAGGGGTATTTGCCCATTGTAAGCAGCGCCAAATTTCCGAAGATGAACAATTTGATTGGAAAAAAGTACTGTTAGTCGATGCGGTTCAAGATCCGGGAAATATCGGCACGATGATCCGAACGGCAGATGCAGCAGGAATTGATGCAGTTGTGTTAGGGAAAGGTAGTGTCGATGCATTTAATCCAAAATCATTGCGTTCTGCACAAGGCTCTCATTTCCATATTCCTGTTGTACGTGGCGACTTGATGGAATGGGTAGAAAACCTGCAGGCTGACGGTATCCGTGTATTTGGCACTTCATTGGATGAATCGATTTCATACAAAAAAGTGGAACCGAGTGATTCATTTGCTTTAATTGTGGGTAATGAAGGAAGTGGTATCAATCCACAAATATTGGCAAAAACAGACCAAAACATCATCATTCCTATATTAGGCGGGGCAGAATCACTGAATGTTGCGGTGGCAACAGGAATTTTATTGTATGCATTTGTAAAATAAACAGGAAAACTTAAAGGTGGGATTTTGTAAGTAAGTACTTATAAAATCCTATTTCTTTTAAAATATTAGGTAAAAAGTGGAAATAAAACCCATAAAATGAAACGTATTGAGCTTTCTGATTAGTCCCAAAATATGAACTTTAACGAGTTCATAGAAATGTCATTTTTGAAATGAAGGTAACTTTTAGCTCGAAATCGCTTTATTTTACTGCGTTTGCCGTCATTATTTTAAAATATTAAAAAAGAATTGCTCGTAAATTGGGAGAAATAAGGGTTTTTTCCAATTTGATGTTTTGACACTTATTTGATGTTTAACTAAAATCTAAGTAGGTTAGACAGACGCCTTAAGTTATCACAATAAAAAAATAAAATAATGCTTTTTAAAATAGTGTGCAAACTGTTAATTATGGGATTCAATTTAAAGGTTCTAAATGGTGATGGATTGATGGTCTGACTATTTGCCACTATATGCATAGTGTAAATGGTAAAAAGTGAAAATATTCATTCGATGTCGCACTATCGTCATTATTTTATTTTCGCTCTCACATGAAAGCGCTTAAGCAAAATCTAACAAGCTTTATTTAATTGGAAAGGAGTCCAACTATGAAAGTAAATATGAAGGGAACATTACTCTCTTTCATGGGACTAGGTGCTATTCTTTTAGCAGGCTGTAACGATAAGTTAGCAGTTCTTGATCCTAAAGGTCCTCAAGCTCAAAGACAAGCCGATGACACAATGTTATTAATTTACTTAATGTCAGGGATTGTTTTAACAGTATTAGCAATTTTGGTGTTTATGTTATTTAAATACCGTGCATCAAAACAAAGTCCAGATTACGAGCCACCGCATATTCATGGCCACTGGCTTGTAGAAACATTTATGATTGGTATTCCTGTAATCATCGTTATTTTCTTATCATTTGTTTCAGTTAAGAGTAACTACATTGTTGAGAGTGTTCCTCAAGAATATGAGGATCAGGAACCTTTAGTTATTTATGCTTCATCATCTAACTGGAAATGGCACTTCAGCTATCCGGAACAAGATATTGAAACAGTAAACTACCTATACATTCCTGCTGGACGTGCAGTTGAATTTAAACTTTACTCTTATGGTCCAATTACAAGTTTCTGGATTCCGCAACTTGGCGGTCAGAAATATGCAATGGCAGACATGGTAACAACATTACACTTAGCTGCTGACAACCCAGGCGAATTCTGGGGACGTAACGCGAACTTCTCAGGTCGTGGTACTGCAGAAAACATTTTTGATGTAACAGCTTTAACTCAAACAGAATTTGATGAATGGGTAACAGAAGTTCATGAAACGGCTGCTCCATTAACAGAAGAGAAGTTTGATGAATTATTAGAGCCAGGTCATCTTGGTAAATCAACTTACACTGGTACACATCTAGAGTTCTCACCAGCTCCGGAACACAACCATGAATCTTCAGACGAAGAAAAAGAGGATGAAGAGGACCATTCTTCACACTAATTTTTGAAAGTAACAACTTTTCGAAAGGAGTACTACTATGTCGGAATTCTTTGCACAGTTTGCAGTTCCACACCCAAGCACATTAATTTATATCGCAATGGCTTCTATAGTTTTAGGGTCAATCGCGTTAGTAGCGATCGTTACTTATTTTAAATTGTGGGGCTACTTATGGCGTGAATGGATTACAACTGTTGACCATAAAAAAATCGGTATCATGTATTTAATCACTGCTTTAGTTATGCTTTTCCGCGGCGGTGTCGATGCCGTAATGATGCGTTTACAGCTAGCTATACCAGAAAACGGTTTCTTAGACGCTCAGCACTATAACGAAGTATTTACAACTCACGGAGTAGTCATGATTTTATTCATGGCAATGCCATTCATTACATTCTTCTTTAACTTTTTAGTACCTTTACAAATCGGGGCACGTGACGTTGCGTTCCCACGTTTGAACAACTTGGCATTCTGGTTATTCTTCATGGGTATGGGATTATTCAATATCTCATTCATCGTTGGGGGATCTCCTGATTCTGGATGGACTTCATATTTCCCATTAGCGGATAATGAATTCAGTACATCAGTTGGTACAAACTATTACATGCTGGCACTTCAAATTGCCGGTCTTGGCACGTTAATGACAGGTATTAACTTCATTACGACTATCATGAAAATGCGTGCTCCAGGCATGACATTATTTAAAATGCCAATGTTCACTTGGTCAGCACTTATTGCAAACTTAATTATCGTATTTGCGTTCCCAGTATTAACAGTAGCATTAGCTATGGGTACAATGGACCGTCTATGGGATACTAAATTCTTTGCTATCGGTGACGGTGGTATGGACATGCTTTGGGCCAACCTATTCTGGGTTTGGGGTCACCCTGAAGTATATATCTTAATCTTACCGGCATTCGGTATTTTCTCTGAAGTTATTTCGACATTCGCACGTCGTAACTTATATGGTTACACATCAATGGTTTGGTCAATGATCTTAATTTCAGTATTCTCGTTCGCTGTATGGACTCACCACTTCTTTACAATGGGTCAAGGTGCATTCACGAACTCGATCTTCTCGATCACAACAATGGCAATTGCGATCCCAACAGGGGTTAAAATTTTCAACTGGTTATTCACACTTTATAAAGGGAAAATTGTTGTTACAACACCAATGTTGTATGCATTACACTTCATTCCTTTATTCACATTAGGTGGTGTAACAGGGGTTATGCTTGCGATGTCAGCAGCGGACTACCAATACCACAACACAATGTTCTTAGTAGCTCACTTCCATAACGTAATCATCCCTGGTGTTGTTTACGCGATGTTAGCAGGTTTAACATTCTACTGGCCGAAAATGTTCGGTTTCATGTTAAATGAGCGTCTAGGTAAAGCAACTGTTTGGGTAATGTCAACAGGTTTCGTACTATCATTCATTCCAATGTATATCACTGGTTTAGATGGTCAAGCACGTCGTATGTACACATACTCTGACGCAGCTGGATTCAGTACATTAAACATGGTATCGTTTATCGGTGCCGGAATCATGTCTGTTTCATTCTTAATGCTAGTATGGAACATTTGGTACAGTTTCAAAAACTCTCCACGCGACATCGGTTCAGATCCATGGGATGCACGTGGTCTTGAGTGGGCGACACATACGCCAATTCCACACTATAACTTTGCAATTACTCCAGACGTAACTGATGCAACTTCAGAAGCATTCTGGGATTCTAAGAAAAACGGCGTTAAGTTATTCAAAGGTGAAATTAAAGATATTCACATGCCAAATAACTCAGGTCAAACATTTATCTTATCAGTATTCTTCTTCATCGGTGGTTTCGCTCTAGTATTCAGTATGTTTACTTTAGCTATCATCAGCTTAATCGGTATTTTAGCTTGTATGGGTTACCGTTCACTAGAAGACGACCATGGCTACCATATCCATAAAGAAGAAGTTGAGTTAATCGAGAAAAAATATGAAAAAGAAGGAGGTGCGAAATAATGGGTAAAGTTAATAACAATGTTCCATTGGAATATTCAACAGAGGAAAATAACCTGAAAATCTTCGGGTTCTGGACTTTCCTAGGTGCGGAAATTATGTTATTCGGTACATTATTCGCATCATACTTTGTTCTTTCGGGTCGTACAGGTGACGGTCCGACTGCAGCTGAGATTTTCGAAATTGGTCCAGTACTTGCAGAGACATTCATTCTTTTAACATCAAGTTTTACAATCGGTTTAGCTATTCATGCAATGCGTCTTGGCAGTAAAAAAGCGACATTGTCATTTATGGGTATTACATTATTACTTGGTGCAGCGTTCATTTCTGTAGAAATTTATGAATTTGTACACTATGTACATGTTGGCGCAGGTATTACTACTAGTGCCTTCACATCTGCTTTATTAACAACGTTAGGAACACACGGTCTTCACGTAACGTTTGGTTTATTCTGGGGAATCTTCATTATGATCCAAATTGCCAAACGCGGACTTAACTCAGTAACAGCAGGGAAAACATTTGTATTCTCACTATACTGGCACTTCCTGGATGTTGTTTGGATCTTCATCTTCAGTTTCATTTACTTGAAAGGAATGATGTAATCTATGGCTAAGTTCTTCCCAATGGGCCAAATTATGGGCTTCGTATTTTCACTGATTTTAACAGTGATTGCAATGCTTGTTTACTTCACAGATATGTCATTCACAACTGGAATGGTTATCCTTTTAGTGACAGCATTCATTCAAGCAGGTTTACAGTTTATTGTCTTCATGCACGCTGGTGAAACAAATGACAAGTGGGCTATCTACTCGAACATCGTATACGGAATCGGTTTAGTAGTATTGACTGTTTTAGGTTCTTTATTAATCCTTCTTTGGGATATGTAATGATGAAAAACGCTCCAGCTAGTTGATAAATGTACGAAAATACATTAAACTAGTTGGAGAATATATTACGAAATGCGTTGACCGGGAAGAGTAGGTATACACCATTTGTTTTAGGGAATGCAAGCCAATGACTGAAAGCTTGCTAACAAATTGTATAGTGAAGTTCACCCCGCGAGCAGCATCCGGGATCCACTTGTGGTGAAAGGATTGCCGGCTAGACATAGTCGTTAGCTCCAATGAAGTGATTGCTTTTTGCAATAACTAGGGTGGTACCGCGAAACTCGTCCTCGTCCCTTTCTTAGGGGGCGAGGATTTTTTATTTTCAAGAATGTTAATTATTGTTTCGGGAGTTTGAGTGCTTAGCAACTTGATGAAGTTGATTGAAGTGGAGGTTCGACTCCTGCGGAAATAGCGTGACGCATGAGACTACAGGCTCAGGCCACGCCCGCGGAAAGCGTAACCGTAACGGAAATCAACGTTTTCAAAGTAGAAACTTTGTTAGCGAAACTTATAAGGAGGAATTTTGTTAAAATGGAACAACAATTAAAGCAATTGGAACAAGAAGCATTAGCTAAAATTGCCGATGCAGCTGACTTAAAAGCATTAAATGACGTTCGTGTTGCGTACTTAGGTAAAAAAGGACCGATCACGGATTTATTAAAAGGAATGGGGAAACTTTCTGCAGAAGAACGTCCGAAAATGGGTGCCCTAGTTAACACTGTACGTGAAAATGTAACAGCTGAACTTGAGAAAAAGGTTGCTGTTTTAGAAGAAGCTGCAATTTTAGCGCAGCTTGAAAACGAGTCAATCGATGTGACGTTACCAGGTGCAAAAGTACGTGCAGGAAACCGTCACTTGTTAACACGTGTAATCGAAGAAATCGAAGACCTGTTTTTAGGTATGGGCTACGAAATCGTAGAAGGACCTGAAGTAGAAAAAGACTACTATAACTTTGAAGCAATGAACTTGCCTAAAGGTCACCCGGCCCGTGACATGCAGGATTCATTCTATATTTCAGAAGAAACATTATTGCGTACACATACTTCTCCAGTTCAGGCACGTACAATGGAAGCCAAAAAAGGCGAACCGATTCGTGTGATTTGCCCAGGTAAAGTATTCCGTCGTGACACAGATGATGCGACACACTCTCACCAATTCATGCAAATTGAAGGTCTTGTAATCGGGGAAAATATCCGCATGTCTGACCTAAAAGGAACTCTTGATGCATTGGCCAAGAAAATGTTTGGAGCAGAACGCGAAATCCGCCTTCGACCATCATTCTTCCCATTCACAGAGCCTTCTGTAGAAGTTGACGTATCTTGTCATAAATGTTCAGGTAAAGGCTGTAATGTATGTAAGCAAACTGGCTGGATTGAAATTTTAGGTGCTGGTATGGTACACCCGAACGTACTTGAAATGGCTGGCTACGATTCAACTAAGCTTTCAGGTTTCGCTTTCGGTATCGGTGCAGAACGTATCGCAATGTTAAAATACGGTGTGGATGATATTCGTCATTTCTATACAAATGACACACGCTTCTTATCACAATTCCACCAGGCAGAAGTGTAAGAAGGAGGACAATATAAATGTTAGTTTCATTAAAATGGTTAAGTCAATATGTAGACATTTCTTCATTGGAAGCAAATGTATTAGCAGAAAAAATTACGCGTGCAGGGATTGAAGTAGATGCAGTAATTGACCGTTCACAAGGTATGACAAATGTTGTTGTTGGTCATGTTGTGTCTAAAGAAAAACACCCGGAAGCTGATAAATTAAATGTATGCCAAGTTGATGTTGGGGAAGAAGAGCTTCAGCAAATCGTATGTGGTGCACCAAACGTCGATGCAGGTCAAAAAGTCATCGTAGCGCGTCCAGGAGCAAAATTACCAGGCGGCATTAAAATTAAAAAAGCGAAATTACGCGGCCAAGAATCAAACGGGATGATTTGTTCACTTCAAGAATTGGGCATTGAAGGCCGTCTTGTACCAAAAGCTTATGCTGAAGGGATTTATGTACTGCCAGCTGATACAACTCCAGGTGCCGATGCATTAGATGTTTTAGGCTTACGTGATACAGTACTTGAGCTTGGTTTAACACCGAACCGTTCGGATGCAATGAGCATGCTTGGCGTTGCTTATGAAGTGGCAGCGATTTTATCTCAAGATGTAAAATTACCGAAAATCGATTATACTGCTTCAGCGGAAAAAGCGGCAGATGTATTAAAATTAACGGTAGAAGATAAAGAAGCAAACCCAATGTACGCAGCGAAGGTTGTAAAAAACATTGAAGTAAAAGAATCTCCATTATGGTTGCAACATGCGCTTATGTCTGCAGGTGTACGTCCACATAATAATGTAGTCGATATTACAAACTACGTATTAATGGAATACGGTCAACCATTACATGCATTTGACTACGATAAATTAGCAACTGGTGAAATCGTAACGCGTATGGCTCGTGATGGCGAAGTGATGACGACGCTTGATGATCAGGAGCGTAAATTAGCAAGACACAATCTTGTCATTACAAATGGTCAAGAAGCAGAAGCGGTTGCAGGTGTCATGGGCGGTGCTAAATCAGAAGTGTCCAATTCTACTACGACAGTAGTAATCGAATCAGCTTACTTCAACCCGGCATCTGTGCGTCGTACTTCAAAAGAAATCGGCTTACGTTCGGATTCTTCTGCACGTTTTGAAAAAGGTGTAGATCCGAACCGTGTCCTTCCTGCAGCAGAACGTGCAGCACAATTACTTGCTGAATTAGCAGGAGGAGAAGTATTGGAAGGTACAGTGCTAGTAGATGAGCTTGATAAAACGCCAGCTCGTGTTGTAGTATCACCTGACTTTATTAACGGCCGTTTAGGCATGAAAATTTCTTTAGAGGATATGCTTTCTATTTTAGAGCGTTTAAAATTTGATGTGGAAGCGGCAAATGGTTTATTAATCATTGATGCGCCTACAAGACGTCAGGATATTAAAATTCCAGAAGATATCGTTGAAGAAATTGCACGTATGTATGGCTACGATGAGATCCCTGTAAGCCTACCAGCGAGTGAACAAGTTGGCCGGTTAACGCCATATCAAGCAGGACGCCGTATCGTACGCAATGTAATGGAAGGTGCCGGTCTTTATCAAGCGGTAACTTACTCATTAACTTCAGCAGCGCACGCTCAAAAGTTTGCATTAAAAGCTGAGGAGACAACAAAGTTATTAATGCCTATGTCTGAAGAACGCTCTACACTACGCCAAAGCTTAATTCCCCACTTAGTAGAGGCAGCAAGTTATAACGTAGCTCGTCAAGCGGAAACAGTAGCATTATACGAAATCGGATCAGTTTTCCTTGGACAAACAGCTGAGGAACTTCCATTTGAAGAAGAACACTTAGCGCTTGTATTAACAGGTAAATGGATTGATAATACTTGGCAGGGCGAGAAGAAAAATGTTGATTTCTTCGTTGCAAAAGGTATTGTTGAAGCGGTATTTGCTAAATTAGGCTTAACATCTCGCGTAAGCTATGTAAAAGCGCAAGTAGACGGCTTACATCCTGGCCGTACAGCTGATGTATTATTAGATGGCGAAAAAGTGGGTGTCATTGCCCAGCTTCATCCGCAAGAACAAAAAGCATTTGATGTAAAAGAAACATATGTAGCCGAACTGAACTTAAATGCCATTTTAAGTGCAACACAAGAAGAGCTTGTTTATTCTATGATTCCGCGCTTCCCGGCTATGAGTCGTGATATCGCATTAGAATTGGATGTAGCAGCTCCAGCCGGTGAAATTGTGAGCATTATTAAAGGTGCCGGAACTTCTTTACTGAAAGAAGTAAAAGTATTTGATGTTTATGCAGGGGAGAAAATGACGGCTGGTAAAAAATCAGTAGCCTTCTCATTAACATACTTCGACCCAGAGCGTACATTAACAGACGAAGAAGTAGTCGCAGCACATAATAAAGTATTAAAAGCATTGGCAGCAGCTGGTGCAGAAGTACGCTAATTTAACGATAATAAAACCCGAATGGTTTAATGACCATTCGGGTTTTTGTTATTGCGGAGATTGTTTGGCAGATTTGAACATTCCGTTAGCAGCTCCGATTAAAGCACTTACTGTATGGACAATTCCAAACGTATAAAAATTAAGAAAAACGTGATTCGTATACTCATTTAATAGGGTGAAACGGTAGATTGTGGAACCAGGTGTCTTCGTATCACCGCCGAGGGATGCATACACATTATTTGAAAAATCAATGGCATAATAGATGAATGCCACTAACAGCGCAATTCCAAATACTAAATAAATCATACGCAGAAGCTGATCCTTTGCGTATCTGGCGCTTTCAGTAAAGAAGCGAAACGTAATAAATAAACTAAGTATAATAAATGGTGCAACAAGCGCTAAACCTAGAGCACCAAGATTTCCTCCATTTGCAACATCGTCCGGTTTTACCGTAAAAAAGTGCTGAATGATTAATACTCCAAATAAACTAATGCCCATACTTATGAGCCAACTAAGACGCAACATGTGAATCCTCCATTTCTCTTTTCACTATACAGTGTCATGCATTTCGTTTCAATGGAGGATCTACTATTCATTTAGTGGGAAAGTTCAGTATAATAGAGAAGAATGCAACTTAGGGGAGGTATATTCATGTTAAAAAAAGAAGAAGCCGTATTAGTACTGATTGATATTCAGGGGAAATTGGCGCAAGTTGTTGAGGAAAGCGCACTCGTTGTAAGTAATATTGCCACAATGGTACAAGGGGCAAAATTATTGGAATTACCTATTTTATGGCTTGAGCAATATCCAAAAGGGCTTGGTCCGACAGATGAGCGAGTTGCGGAGCATTTAACAGATGAAAAACCAATTGAAAAAATTACATTCAGTGCTTATGATACTGAGGAATTTGTACAAGCATTACAGCAAACAGGACGCAAGAAGATTTTATTGGCCGGAATTGAAGCCCATATTTGTGTGTATCAAACAGCAGCTCAATTACTGGAAAATGGTTATGAAGTCGAAGTGCTGGCAGACTGTGTGTCTTCACGCACAGCGAGTAATCGAGAGATAGGCATCCAGAAAATGATGCAGCTTGGTGCACGCGTAACTAGTGTGGAAATGGCATTATTCGAAATGCAGCAAGTAGCAAAAGGCGATGCATTTAAAGCAATTAGCAAATTAGTAAAATAAAAATAGGATTGGTTAGCGAAATTGGCCGCTAACCAATTTTTTTTATCCTCATTAACGGGGTCCCGTCTCTATGGGGGATGAGGAAACCCCCCACTAATTAAAGTTTCATTTTATTTAAAAAGGGGCAGTTTTTTCAAAGCGATACATACTGGTATTGCAATGATTAGTCCTACTGCATTTTGAACGAGATTTCCTGGAATTGATGCAAGTGGGATAATCCAGTTTCCATAGAGAACACGTTCACAAATATAATAACCTCCAAGCATAAATGGAACCGAGATAACGATAGCTGCTAAGTTATAAATAAAGCTTCCCCCATTTTTCCCATGCATTGTAGCAATTTTTCCTACAATATAGCCTTGCAGACCACGTGTAATGAATGTAAATGGTGCCCACAATGTCCATCCAGATAAAATATCGAACAGTGCCATACCGAATGCTCCGGACAACGCACCCTTTTTTGGACCAAATAAGATTGCGATAATAAAGAGCATGGCAGACCCTAAATGAACAAGCCCTCCATTTGCAGCAATCGGCAAACGGATATTAATAAAAAATGTTGCTACGAATACAAGTGAAATAAGAAGACTCGTAATAATTAAATCTTTTGTTTTTTCTGATGAAGTAGAAATTGAACGTGATGATTCCATAATAATTGACGCTCCCTTGCTTGAAATTATCTCTCATATTAGCAATTTGTTGGCATCAGTAAAAGGTTCAAAAACAAACAATTTAACCAGGTCAGAAGATTTGCACAAAATTATTTACGGATATGACGGGGACTGTCCCTCTGACAAACTGACAAATAAAAGCGCAGCAAATTATGAAAACAAATTTGCTGCGCTTTTTAAATAGAGCGGTTATAGTACCCATTCACATTGCCGTTATTTAGTATTAGAATTCATCGTAGAATGTTTTTTTCCATACGTGAAATATACAATTATACCGATAATAAACCAAATTCCGCAAGCGATCCATGTGTGCAAGGAAAGTTGCGTAATCAGAAAAATACAAAGAATAAATGATAAGATTGGTAACACAGGATAAAATGGTACTTTAAATCGATCTTGCGGTAAGTTTTTATTTTTACGTAAATATAAAATGCCGGCAGAAACGAAAATAAATGCGACCAATGTACCCATATTTACAAGTTCCGCCAACAAGTCCAATGGAACAAATCCTGCAAAAAACGAAATAATCAATGTAAACAGCCACGTATTTTTAGCAGGCATTTTGCGCTTTTCACTTAGGTGTGCCAGCATTTTAGGCATTAAGCCGTCACGGGCAAAGGCCATTAATAATCGCGTCCCGCCATACATCATGACTAATATAACGGTCATCATGCCAATGACAGCGCCAAGCGATATGATCCCCGCTGCCCATTCCTGGTCGATAACATGCATCGCGTACGATACAGGGTCAGTTACATTGAGGTCAGTATATGGAACAATCCCTGTCAGTACAAGTGAAACTACAATATACAATACTGTACAGACAAGCAGGGAACCGATAATTCCGATTGGCATATTCCGCTGTGGATTTTTTACTTCCGCCGCCGCAGAAGACACGGCATCAAAGCCTAAGTAAGCAAAAAATACGAGTGCAGCACCTGTGAATACACCGCTCATCCCAAATGGCAGGAAGGGTGTCCAGTTATCCGGCTTCACATAAAAGACGCCAACTACAATAAACAATAAAATAACGCCGAGTTTAATGGCAACCAATACTGCATTAAAACGAGTTGATTCTTTCATTCCTAATGAAAGTAAAGCACCAATCGCAAAGATAATTAAAATTGAAGGCAAGTTAATATAAGTACCGTTTTCAGGACTGAATGCCCCTGTCAAAGCTACCGGTAAATGGATATTTAAACCTTCCAGCAGCGATACGAAATATCCTGACCAGCCTGTTGCCACGGCAGCAGTTGCGAGGCCGTATTCCAATAGTAATGCCCAGCCGACCAGCCATGCAATGATTTCACCAAAGACAATATAGCTATATGAATAGGCACTTCCTGCAACGGGTACAGTAGAAGAAAACTCAGAATAACATAGCGCGGCTAATGCACAAACGACTGCAGCAATCGTAAAGGAGAAGACAATCCCCGGGCCTGCATGGAGAGCAGAGACCGTCCCAGGTAAAATGAAAATGCCTGTACCGACAATGGCGCCGACACCTAACATTATCAAATCGAAAGAACCCATTGTTTTAGGCAACTGCATATTTCCGCTTTTAAGTAAAAGGTCATTGATTGGTTTTTTTCTAAATATTTTTTTCATTGATACACCTATTTCTAATTTACAATAATCAAAATTTTATCATTATTTTTGTGGATAATAAACATGTTTATTGAGTTAAAGTGCTAAAGTATTGGCTTTGTCGAAAAAGGAAGAAATAACTCGAATAAAACAGTGAATAATGTTATTGTTAGTATTTAACAGAAAAAAATACCTACATTTAATAAAACTTATTTCTATAATTATTTTTAAAAAATTTGTTCAAAATTAGTGAACTATTTGTGGTTTTTATAAAAAGGTATATAATTTCGATATAGTATAAATATAGGAATTTTGCTTATGCATACTGAACACAGCACAAAGGAGTGCAATTAATGGAGAAGAAAATCCAAATTAAGCAGCCTAAATATCAAGTAATAGCAGAAGATATTGCCGCTAAAATTGTTGAAAAAAAATATGTTGTCGGGGAAAAGATTTATGCCCGTTCATCGCTGGCATCTCAATACAGTGTTTCATCGGAAACTGCTAGACGAGCAATTGCCGTTCTACAGGATTTAAATATAGTAGAAGCGACAAAGGGAAGCGGTGTTGTCATCGTTTCCTATGAAAATGCAGCTAAATACATTCAGCGGTTAACTGGTGTCAAATCAATAAGAGATTTACAAAAACAATTAACTGACAGTATTGAACGCCAAATTGATGAGTTGCATCATTTCCAGGATACATTAGGAGAAATGGTCAATCGGACAAGCAGATATCAATCGATTAACCCGTTTGTACCTTTTCAAATTGATATTACCGATAATTGCCCATTCCTATCAAAAAATGTTGGCGAAATTAATTTCTGGCAGGAAACAGGTGCTACAATAATTGGAATCAAAAAAGATCATGAGCTGATTGTTTCGCCTGGGCCATACGCAACATTGTCCGCGGGTGATACATTATTTTTTATCGGTAAAGAAGAATGCTATTCGAATGTAAAACACTTTTTACAGCTGGAAAGTAACAACTTTCAATCTGATTCGATATAGAGTGTCAAATTTTCAACAAAAACAAACTACTCCCTCATTGTATTTCGGGAGTAGTTTTTTCTGTTTAAGGGACTTTATTTCTAGTTGGATGTACATAAAAATCAATTCTCATTTGACAATAGTAACAACGTCTATTAATATAAAAGTTGTTGCTTTTAACAACCCGAGATAAATATAAAGTTGTTACTAGCATGAAATTAATTATTATTAGGAAGTGGATTATGGGGAAAATTAAAATTGACCGAGTCACTAAAGTATTTGGAAAAAATACATCACAGGCATTGAAGCTCGTGAAGCAAGAAAAATCCAAAGAACAGATTTTAAAAGAAACAAATGCTACTGTCGGTGTATATGAAGCAAGTTTGACAATTGAAGAAGGTGAGATTTTCGTAATTATGGGGCTTTCAGGAAGTGGGAAGTCTACATTGATCCGTTTACTCAATCGTCTCATTCAACCAACGAGTGGTGATATTTATATAGATGATCAAAATATTACAAAGCTCAATAAAAAGAGCCTGCAAGTTGTTCGCAGAGAAAAAATGAGCATGGTATTTCAAAACTTCGCATTATTCCCGCAACGTACCATTATACAAAATGCAGAGTATGGCCTGGAAATCAGAGGCGTTCCGAAAGAGGAAAGACGATTAAAAGCAGAAAAGGCTTTACAGAATGCAGGGTTACTCTCCTATAAAGACCAGTATCCAGATCAATTATCAGGCGGTATGCAGCAGCGTGTAGGGCTTGCACGTGCTTTGGCAAATGATACAGAAATCATATTAATGGATGAAGCTTTTTCTGCTCTTGATCCGCTCATTCGTAAAGAAATGCAAGATGAGCTATTGGAGTTACAAGCTAATTTACAGAAAACAATTGTCTTTATTACACATGATTTAAATGAAGCGCTTCGTATTGGTGATCGTATTGCTATTATGAAGGATGGAAAAATCATGCAGGTAGGAACAGGGGAAGAAATTTTGACAAACCCTGCAAATGAATATGTCCGCTCATTCCTGGAAGATGTGGACCGTTCAAAAGTATTGACAGCGGAAAATGCGATGATTCGTCCAATGACAATCCAAATTGATCATGAAGGGCCAAAAGTTGCGTTGCAGCGTATGAGAGAAGATAAAGTAAGTGTCTTGCTCGCAGTAGATAAAGCCCGAAAATATTTAGGCTATATTACTGCAAATGATGCACTGGAGCTAGCGCAATCCGGTGAAAAATCACTGCAATCAATTTTACGTAACGATATGCCGATTGTTGAACCATCTACAGTCATACAGGATATTTTATCGGTTATTTCCGATTCTCCGACACCATTAGCTGTTGTAGAAGAAGGGAAACTGCGCGGAGTACTAATTCGTGGAGTTGTTTTAGAGTCGTTAGCCTCTGAAAAAAACGGAGGTGTAGACAATGAGTAAACTATTAAATTTAGCGACGCCATTACCAGTGGCGGAAAATGTGGAAAAGCTGATGGATATTGTAACAGATACGTTTTCAGCGCAATTCCGTTTTATTCAAAATAACGGTGAAGATTTGATGGATTTTGTAACATCCACATTAACTGCTATTCCACCATACGTATTTATTTTAATCATTGCCGTGTTAGCGTTTTTCGCAACAGGCAAAAAATTCGGCTTAGCCATCTTTTCAATCATTGGTTTACTATTCATTTTAAACCAAGGTTTATGGGAACAGCTTATGAATACATTTACACTCGTCTTGTTTTCAAGTTTAATCGCGATTGTAATTGGTATACCACTTGGTATCCTCATGTCGAAATCAAAAGTAGTAGAAGAAATTTTGAAACCAATTTTAGACTTTATGCAAACAATGCCAGGGTTCGTATATTTAATCCCAGCCGTTGCATTTTTCGGGATTGGTGTCGTACCAGGTGTATTTGCTTCAGTTATCTTCGCATTACCACCAACTGTACGTTTTACAAATCTCGGTATCCGTCAAGTTCCGACTCATTTAATCGAAGCGGCGGACTCTTATGGTAGTACTTTCACTCAAAAATTAGTAAAAGTAGAATTGCCACTTTCAAAATCTACAATTATGGCCGGTATTAACCAAACGGTACTTTTATCATTATCGATGGTCGTTATTGCATCAATGATCGGTGCGCCAGGTTTAGGTCGTGAAGTATTATCGGCTCTACAACGAGCACAAATCGGTAATGGATTTGTTGCGGGGATAAGTCTAGTAATCTTCGCTATTATTGTAGACCGTTTAACACAAAGTTTAAATAAACAAAAATCAAATGGGGGAAAGTAAAATGAAAAAATTAAAATGGATGCCTGCAGCAACAGCAATGAGTGCAGCGCTATTATTAGCTGCGTGTGGAGATGACACAACAGAGAAAAAAGAAACGTCATCTAAAGAAGATCTAGGTTCAATCGAATTAGCCTATGTAGAATGGGATTCTGAAGTTGCATCTACGTATGTAGTGGCAGAAGTACTGGAAAGTGTCGGCTATAACGTTGATATTACACCATTGGACAATGCCATCATGTGGGAAGCTGTATCAAAAGGTGAAGCAGATGCGATGGTATCTGGCTGGTTACCTGCTACACATGCTTCACAGTATGAAAAATACGGAGCAGACGTAGAAGATTTAGGACCAAACTTGCAAGGTGCCAAAATCGGTTTAGTTGTACCAAGCTATATGGAAGCAACATCAATTGCTGATTTATCGACTGAAGCGGCATCGACAATTACAGGCATTGAAGCAGGTGCAGGTGTAGTTGCAGCTGCTGAAAGAGCACTTGAAACGTATCCAAACTTGGAATCATGGTCATTACAACCATCATCATCGGGTGCGATGACAGTTGCTTTAGAACAAGCGATTAAAAATGAGGAAGATATCGTTGTGACAGGCTGGAGCCCACACTGGAAATTTGCCAATTATGATTTAAAATATTTGGAAGATCCTGAAGGCGTATTCGGCGGAGAAGAAAGCATTCACACATTTGTGCGTCAAAACTTAGAAAAAGAGTCACCTGATGCTTTCAAGATTTTAGATGCCTTTGAATGGACAACAGAAGATATCGAAGAAGTTATGCTGAACATTTACTCAGGAACAAAACCTGAAGAAGCAGCACAACAATGGATTGAAGAAAATCAAGATGTTGTGAACAAGTGGACAGAGGGCATTGAAAAGTAATTTAAAAAAGTTTTAGCTTAAATCAAAAGCGGTGCAAATTTTGAAATCTAAAATTTGCACCGTTTTATTTTTTTATAGGAATTAAAAGACTCAATTTCCATTGGAGGGAAATTGAGTCTTTTTGTTTTTTACTTCGTATAGTTATCGAAATAACCTTGGATGTAGATCATTGGTGTTCCTTTATCGCCTGAACCTGAAGTTAAGTCAGATAATGAACCGATTAAATCTGTCAGCTTACGAGGTGTCGTACCTTGTGCGGCCATATTGCCAGTTAAATCTGCTTCTTTGTTGTTAATATAGTCTTTGATTGCTTCTTTAAGCTCTTCACCCTGCAAGTTAGCGAAATCGTTATCCGCTAAATATTTCAACTTGATCTCGTTTGGAGTACCGTCAAGACCTGGTGTGTAAGCAGGTGAGACAACAGGATCTGCAAGTTCCCAAATTTGGCCTACTGGATCTTTAAATGCACCATCACCGTAAATCATTACTTCTACAAGTTTCCCAGTAGCAGCCAATATTTTTGCTTGAATGTCATCAACAATCGGTTGACAGTTATCCGGGAATAATTTAATACCATCTTCTGTCGATTTGTTTGATCCAAGTAATCCATATTTAGAGTTACAGCCAGATCCGTTTACAGATTCAGCTAAAATATTGTCAAGACCAAAAACTTTTTCTGCACCAGCAGCATTTAGAATACGTTTTGTACGGAAGCGAGAGTGAATATCGCAAGTTAAAATGCTTTTCGTATAATCTAAAATCGTTTTTGCATTGTTCGAGAAGATAACTTCTACTTCCGCGCCTTGTTCAACGATTAATTCTTTATAATATTCGATGTAGTCCACACCTGTAAATGTATGTTTGTTAAAACCGAAATGACCACGGAATTCAGCTTCTGTCAGGACATCTGTCCATGGATTGATGCCTTTTTCATCTAGCTCATCCAATGATACTAAATGGTTGCCCACCTCATCTGATGGGTAGCTTAACATAAGAACGATTTTCTTCGTACCTGCTGCAATTCCTTTTAAAATGTTAGAGAAGCGGTTACGCGAAAGAATCGGGAAAATAACACCTACTGTATCATCTCCGAATTTGGCTTTTACATCTGATGCGATATCTGAAATTTTAGCGTAGTTTCCTTGTGCACGTGCAACAACAGATTCTGTTACAGTCACAATATCACGATTTTCAATTTCATAGCCTTCTGTCTTTGCAGCATTTAACGCTGTATCAACAACGATTTGAACAATATCGTCACCTTCATTAATAATTGGGCCACGAAGACCTCGTACAACCGTTCCTACTACACGTTCCAAAATAATCTCTCCTTCAATAGCTGTAAGTTATATTTTAATTGCTTTTGCTTACCTTTAAGCAAAACATAAGTAATCTCACAATGTTTACTATAACCTGTTCATGTGATATAAGTAAAATTAATAATTCTAATATCAGATATAAGTGAGGGTTATATGATAATAAAGTTAGAAGCATATCGCATATTCAATGAAGTAAGTCGCAGTAAAAGTTTTTCAAAGGCAGCGAATGCTTTATACATGACACAGCCGGCCGTTAGCCAGTCTATTTCTAAGCTTGAAAAAGAACTTGATACTATTTTATTTAATAGAACACCAAAAGGGGTAACCTTAACAGAAGAAGGTGAATTGTTACACGAATACGTTAATTCTGCTCTTGGTATTTTAGACGCGGGTGAAGAAAAAATGGCCGAATTTAAAAATCTGCGTACAGGCGTTTTACGTATAGGTGTAGGGGACACGATTTCAAGATACTTTTTACTGCCTTATTTAGAGTCATTTCATATTAGATATCCTGGCATTAAACTAAAGGTTTTAAACGGTACAACGAATGAAATATTGGCTTTTATCAAATCAGGGGAAGCAGACTTGGGCATATGCAACTTACCGATTCAAGATCCCCAGCTTCAAGTTAGCCCCTGTAAGGAAATTCATGATATATTTGTGTGCGGACAAAAATATAAAAACTTATCAAAAAAGCCAATTCGCCTCGATATGCTCATGAAGCTGCCATTAATTTTTTTGGAGAGAAAGGCAAACTCTCGTAATTATGTGGAAAACTATCTAAAAGAACAAGGCTATACGATTTCACCTGAATTCGAATTAGGCTCACATGATTTAGTATTGGAATTTGCAAAAATCAATTTAGGTGTCGCAAGTGTAACAAAGGAGTTTGCGACCGATTACTTGGATAAAGGGCTTTTATATGAAATTGAGCTCCAACAGCCAATTCCTAAGCGCAGTTTAGGAATTGTCCATTTAAAAAATGTTTCACTCTCGAAGGCAACAAGGAAATTTATCGCTATTGTTGATCCGGGAATCATTCATTAATAGAAGAAAATGAGGAATAAATATGACAACTAATTTTAACGAATTTCCATTATCACCAGAATTGCAAAATGCACTTAAAGATTTGGATTACAGTACCCCAACTGAAGTTCAGCAAAAAGTATTGCCCCACGCATTAAAAGAACAGGATTTAATTGTGAAAGCACAAACAGGAAGCGGAAAAACTGCAGCATTCGCAATTCCCATTTGCGAAAACATTGAATGGATCGAAAACAAGCCACAAGCGCTCGTATTGACCCCGACACGTGAATTGGCTGTTCAAGTAAAAGAGGAGTTTACCAATATTGGGCGTTATAAACGTATTAAAGCTACTGCACTTTACGGAAAGCAGCCGTTCCGTTATCAACAGGACGAATTAAAGCAAAAAACACATATTGCAGTTGGTACGCCAGGACGTGTGCTGGACCATATCGAAAAGGGAACATTGAAGCTCGATAAAATTCGCTATGTTGTTCTTGATGAAGCAGACGAAATGCTCAACATGGGCTTTATCGAGCAAGTTGAAGCGATATTGGCACATGTAGAACATCGTGAAGTAATGATGCTGTTTTCTGCGACAGTACCAGAATCGATAAAAAAACTGGCTTCCAATTACTTAAATGATCCGGTTGATATCGAAGTACAATCTGAAGAGGCTGCGCCAAAAATTGAACATGCCGTTATTGAAGTGCAGGATGAGGAAAAAACAGCTGCTGTCGAAAAAATTGCAGTTGTGGAAAATCCGGATACGTGCATTATTTTCTGTCGTACAAAAGATCGGGTCGATGCATTGCATGATTATTTGTATGACCGAGAGTACAGTGTCGATAAGCTGCACGGCGGCATGGACCAGTCAACACGCTTACTTGTCATGAACGACTACAAGCGCGGAGATTTCCGTTATTTAGTGGCAACAGATGTTGCGGCACGCGGCATTGATATCGAGAATATTTCGTTAGTGATTAACTATGATTTACCGATGGAAAAAGAAGCGTATGTACATCGTACCGGTCGAACAGGACGTGCCGGCAAGGAAGGAAAAGCTGTTACGTTTGTAACACCATTTGAACATGATTTTCTTGCGGGGATTGAAGAACTGATCGGCTTTACGATTACGAAGGTGGATTTGCCGACACACGAGGAAGTTGAGGCAAAGGCCGAAGCGTTTGACAAAAAGATGCAGAGCCGACCACAAAAGAAAAAACAAAAGAATGCCAAAGTTGATGCAAACATTACGAAGCTTTATTTTAATGGCGGTAAGAAGAAAAAGCTGCGTGCTGTTGATTTTGTCGGAACAATTGCAAAGATTCCGGGGATGACCGCCGCTGATATCGGCATTATTACGATACTGGATACATCTACATTCGTAGAAATTCTAAATGGAAAAGGAAATCTCGTGTTAAAAGCGATGAAAACAACGCCTATTAAGGGCAAGCAATTAAAAGTGCACATCTCGACGAGCAATAACTAATAAAAAGTCGTATTGAACAGATGACGTTCAATACGACTTTTTTTATTGGTGAGGATCATCAGACACTAATATTAGTTCTGGTCCCCGTTTTTAATGAAGTACCATAATAAATTTGCAAGCTCGACATTTTCACCGGCATGCGGTGTGTTTACAAAAGCTTCCCGGAAAGGCTTAAGCATAGCTTCGATAACAGCAAGACGCAACTCGTTACGCTGCAGTTCATCCAGAATACTTTCAGTGAATTGAGTCCCCACCCTATTGTCGGTATCGAGTTTTAACTGGTCAAGGAATCCTTGAACCTTTTCGATTAAATCGTTCTTTGTAATCGACTGGTAAATTTTTTTCTCTTCGACTAGTTGAAGGGCATCCTGTGTAATGAGGATGTCGCCATTTTCCAACATAATAGGATAAATTGCTTTAACGTTACGTAATGCAATTTGCAAAATTTTCTTCTGGTCAATCATTTCACTGTAGAAGATACGGTGGGAATAGGTTAAATGGTGAA
This sequence comes from Solibacillus sp. FSL W7-1472, assembly GCF_037969775.1. Lineage (NCBI taxonomy): Bacteria > Bacillati > Bacillota > Bacilli > Caryophanales > Caryophanaceae > Solibacillus > Solibacillus sp. FSL W7-1472. The sequence goes on along the minus strand of NZ_CP150208.1, from coordinate 2,732,885 downwards.
CCATCGCAAAATATAAAATGGCAAGCTCTAGAGAATAGGGGCGAACTTCCTCGCCAAAAATATCTGTGAAACGATTGGATACCCACTCAATTTCTAATAGGCGATAGCGTTCCAATAAATGACGGAGCTCCTTGTCATTCGATTGAAAGATATTTTCGAACAAGGATACTAAGTTTTGCTTTTTATTGATTTGCATAAGAACGAGAATTTGTTCCAATAATAAGTTTTCATCGGTTATATCTTGATTTAGCAGCATTTCATGGCGTAATAAGCTCGCTTCGTATCGGGTCTGTTCCATAATCGATTTAAAACATTCCACTTTAGATGAGAAATAATTATAAAATGTCCCTTTTGAAATAAGCGCTTTGTCTAAAATGTCTTGTATTGATGTTTCATGAAAGCCTTTTTCGATAAAAAGCTGCAATGCACTATCAAGCACCTGTCTTTTTCGTTGATTCATGAACTTCCTCCATATCAATTAAAACGATTTACTGTGCATATAACGTAATAAAAGTGAATTTTTTTGTACTATATACTCTGAATTGTACTCTCATTCTACTGTTTAAAGCGTGGATTCGCAATGTTTTTAGACTTCGAGTATAAAATTGTTGAATTTATTGGACTCCGAGTATAAAATAGTTCGAGTACAGAAATAGGAAGATTGAAAGATTAAAGAAGGGAAATAAAAATATGGAACAGACAAAAGATGTAAAAACATTTCAAAAACCCCCGTATTTAATGATTGCCGTATTATTTGTCGGGGCGTTTGTAGCATTTTTAAATAATACATTATTAAACGTAGCTTTACCGTCTATTATGACTGCTTTTGATATTAAAGATTATTCAACAGTACAATGGTTAGCGACAGGCTATATGCTTGTAAGCGGGGTATTGGTTCCTACTTCGGCGTATTTAATTACGAAGTTCAGAACAAGACCTTTATTCATTTTATCGATGGCGATTTTCGTTATTGGTACAGCATTGGCCTCATTTGCGCCTAGCTTCAGTTTTTTATTGGCAGGTCGTATGATTCAAGCTGCTGGGGCAGCAACGATGGCACCGATTTTAATGAACGTAATGCTGATCAGCTTCCCGGTTGAAAAACGCGGGCAGGCAATGGGGATGTTCGGTTTAGTTATGGTATTGGCACCAGCAATTGGACCAACACTATCAGGGTGGATTGTGGAACATTACGACTGGAGCGTTCTGTTTAAAATGATTCTTCCAATTGCCGTTTTATCACTTTTACTGGCAGTTTGGAAACTGGAAGATGTCCTTCCAAACCGTGATGCTAAAATAGATATACTTTCTATTGTATTGTCTACAATCGGTTTTGGCGGATTATTATACGGCTTCAGTACAGCTAGTTCAGCTGGCTGGTCAGCAGTAGAAGTATGGGGAACGATTACCGTAGGGGCAATTGGCTTAGCCTGGTTTATCATTCGTCAATTCCGCTTGGAACAACCTTTACTGGATTTACGTATTTACACATATCCTTCTTACGCACTCGCATCTGTCGTATCGATGGTATTATCTGTAGCGATGTTCTCAGGGATGATTTTAACGCCTGCCTATGTACAGAGTGTTCGAGGAATCGAACCATTTGAAGCAGGATTAATGATGTTGCCAGGTGCAATTGTAATGGGGATTATGTCGCCGATTACAGGGAAATTATTCGACCGATTCGGACCACGTATTTTAGCGGTTGTCGGGTTAACGATTACAACATTAGCAACAATCGGATTAGGATATTTGGAAGTTGATTCAACTTATTTATTTATTATTTCAGTTTATACAATCCGTATGTTAGGTATTTCGATGGTCATGATGCCGATTATGACAAACGGATTAAATGCATTGCCAAACCGTTTAAATCCGCATGGTACGGCGATGAACAATACAGCTCAGCAAGTAGCAGGGGCAATTGGTACAGCTGTTTTAGTAACAGTTTTCAACTCACACACAAAAACACGTGCAGCTGAAATTGCAGCGGATATGCAAGCGAATGCTTCATCTGCAGTACAGCCGACTGCTGAGCAAATTGCACAAGCCCAAGCACAGGTAATGCAACAGGCAATGCTTGACGGGATTACGTACAGTTTCTTCGTAGCAGCAGCAGTTACAGTCGTAGCTTTAATTTTAGCGCTATTTATTAAGCGTGTAGACATAACGAAACGTGAAGACTTTACGGGAGCAGTACAAGAAAAAAAATAAAATAGTGAAACGGCAGGAGTTTTTGCTCCTGCCGTTTTTTTATTTGTTATACTTGGGTAAAATACTTGGTAAAGTAATTTGTATAAAAAGGAGTTCGAAAAATGATTGAACAATTAGGGCAAGTCATGTTGTATGTAGAAGACCAGGAGCAGTCAAAGAAGTTTTGGACTGAAAAATTAGGATTTACTGTAGTTTCTGACATCGATAACGGCATGCGAATTATTACGATTGCACCAAAAGATGAAGCACAGACAAGCATTGTATTGCATGATAAAAAGAAGATAGAAGAAATGTCGCCAGAATTGAGTTTGTCTACGCCTTCTCTAATGTTTTATGCCCAAAATTTAGAGGAACTGTATGAAGATTTTAAATCAAAAGGAATTACAGTCGGGGAATTCATGAAGATGCCTTTCGGGAAAGTGTTCAACTTTGCTGATGATGAGGAAAATTACTTTGCAATAATGGAAAAATAGCGAAAAAGGAGCTATTGCCAATTATGGCGACAGCTCCTTTTCCTTATTTACCTTCTTTTTTGCAGAAGTTTGCGTGCTTTTTCAGTGTTGGCAAAATGCCATTTTGTCATGGAACGTAGTGTCTCTTCGCCATGCTTTAACCAGATTTTTGCGGCCATTTCATCGACTTTACCGCTTGCTCCTTTTTGAAGAGGGTACCCTGTCACTTTTGCCAGACGATCCATTTCTTTAAGAAATGCATAGCGTGCCAAAATCGAAGCAGTAGCAACAGCTACATGGAGATTTTCGGCTTTTGTCGAGAACAGGACGTTTTGGCGGACAATTTCTTTTTCATTTTTTATATGATTATAGTAAATTCCACGCTCTGCAAATTGGTCGATTAAAATATATTGCGGTGTTTCCGGTGCTATTTTTGTCAATACATGCTTTAAAGCCTGATTGTGCAGCAGCGCTTTTATTTTTCCCTGCGAGTAACCACGTGCCTGGATTTCATTGTATTTATCATTGCGAAGCGTCAATATACTGTAAGCGCAAACCTTCATTAAGTCCGGAGCGATTTGACGCATATAATCATCAGTTAATTGTTTAGAATCCTTCACGCCAAGTTCTTGGACCAGCGATATTTTATCTGCTGGAACATAGACAGCCGCTACAGTTACAGGGCCAAAGTAATCGCCTGTTCCAGTCTCGTCTGAGCCCAAAACGGATAAGGATGCAAAATTTTCAGGGAGTGTATCACCTTTAGTGGATGCAATTTTAGGAGCTTGAGCACTTGCTTGACCCCAACGTGCGGCTTCACGTTCTGCACCAGCCCCTTGAAACATTACTTTTCCTGATTTATAGGCAGTAATGGCCGTATCGGCAAGTTTTACCGCAAAAATTACGCCTGGAGCCTTCCGTTCAATAAGGGCGTCTTTATAGAAATGTTGAATAGATTGCTGTTGGTCAGCACTGCATAGTAAAACGATATTTGTCATAATCGATCCTTTCAAAAACAATGTATTACTATGTAGTATAGCTTTTACAATAGAAAAGGGAAACTTTCATATTGTATGATTCTTTCACAGGAACATTCGGGACATGGTGTTGCGATAGTGAATTTGGAAATGGTATGATGTACAATAGGAAAATGGCATCGTTATATAATAGAACCAATCAGTTTTGCATTCAATCATTTATTGGGCAAAGAATCGAAAATAGTATTTTCGTTACTGTTCACTTATTTTTTCTGGAGGGATTATTTTGGCTGAGCAAGAAAAGAATCGCATTTCCGTAGAAATATATGGCAATACATATAAAATGGTAGGAACAGAATCATCGGTCCATATGCGTCTTGTTGCTTCATTAGTGGACGACAAAATGCGGGAAATCAGTGCCCATAATCCATCTTTAGATACAGCGAAGCTAGCTGTATTAACAGCCGTTAATTCTGTGCACGACTATCTATTATTAAAAGAGCAATTTGAAAAACTAGAAATACAATTGAAACATTTGAAGGGTTGACATACATGTTGGATTTAATTATTCTCGTAGTCTTTATCATTAGTCTTATAGTTGGAGCGAAACGAGGGTTCGTTGTTCAGCTTATTAATATCGGAAGTTTTATTATTGCCCTCATTGTAGCGATTATTTATTATAAGCCGCTTGCAGAAAAATTTGTATTATGGATTCCGTATCCTGGATTTACAGAAGGTTCAACAGTGACGCTCGTTCTGGATTCACTTGATGTTGACCGTACATTTTATCGCGTCTTTGCGTTTGCCATTATTTTCTTCGCTGTAAAGATTGCCCTCCAAATTGTCGGGTCGATGTTTGATTTTTTAACGTATTTACCTGTATTAAGTTCGCTAAACTATGTATTGGGTGCAGTTCTTGGATTTATCGAAATGTATCTTGTACTCTTTATCGGGCTGTATGTTGTGGCGTTACTGCCGGTGGAAATGATTCAAACATTCATCGACAATTCCATTTTGGCAGGACTCATACTTGAGCATACACCGATTATTACGAGCATGTTCCAAAACTGGTGGTATATTCAAAAAAATTAACTAATTCTCAGCGGGTGTCCCAAATTCGTAAAAGGAGTTTCTAAAGAACCAGCCAACCTAAAAAGCGTGGCATTGAGCGAAAACGGCTGATTTATCCTCACAACAGGACCTTAGCCGGAACGGGACCCCATAATGCCGAGGCGTAATTGATTTGAAAATCATGCGAATGCTTCTCTCGATTTTCGGGAGGAGCTTTTTTAAAGGAGAGACAATGATGATGAACAAAAAAATTATTATTCGTACATTGGAAAAAATCGCGTTATATATGGAGCTGCAGGCAGAAAATCCATTTAAAGTATCCGCCTTTCGAAAAGCGGCAGCGGCTCTCGAAGCAGATGAGCGGAGTCTAAGCGAAATCGATGATATTACAGCAATTAAAGGTATCGGTAAAGGAACAGCAGCGGTTATTACGGAACTGATGGAAATCGGGGAATCAACTGTATTGAAAGAGCTTGAGGCAATCGTACCGAAAGGGCTTGTTCCGTTGATGAAACTACCGGGGTTAGGTGGTAAAAAGCTTGCCAAATTGTATCAGGAATTGAACATAGTAGATGCGGCTACATTAAAAGCAGCTTGTGAGGCAGGTCAAGTAAGGGGGCTTGCAGGGTTTGCGGCAAAAACAGAGGAAAAAATTTTAAAAGAGCTTGAAACATTTGGTTCCCGCGCGGAACGTTTACCTATTTGGCAGCTCGAGCCTGTAGTATTGGAGATTAACGAGCTTTTGGCAAGTTTACCTGAAGTGGAGCTGTTTTCGGTTGCAGGGAGCTTCCGACGCGTTGCGGAAACGAGTAAAGATGTTGATTTCATCATAGCAACAAAGGAATATGAAGTTGTACGTGAAGCGATTTTAACGCGACTCGCAATATTAGAAACCGTTGCAGCAGGGGCTACAAAAGTTTCTGTCATATTGGACCGTGAAGAACCGGTAAGTGTGGATTTCCGTTTAGTGACTCGGGAAGAATTTGCAACAGCACTTCATCATTTCACTGGATCGAAGGACCATAATGTACGCATGCGTCAGCTTGCTAAATCTATGGGGAAGAAAATCAGTGAATATGGTGTCGAGCAAGAAGACGGTACTGTCGTAACATTTGAGTCGGAAGAAGCGTTTTTTGCGCATTTCAACTTACCATTTATTCCACCGACTGTGCGTGAAAGCGGTAAAGAGCTGGATCGTTTGGACGAGCTAAGTGAGTTAGTAAAGCTGGAAGATATAGTAGCGGATCTTCATATGCATACAACTTGGTCTGATGGAGCGCATTCAGTCAGCGAGATGGGGCAAGCTTTAATGGATAACGGGTATTCGCATGCGGTCATTACTGATCACTCGCAATATTTAAAAGTAGCGAATGGACTAACACCTGAACGACTTGAACAGCAAAAGCTCGATATTTATGCATTTAACGAAGCAAATCCAAATTTCCGACTATATAGAGGGACAGAAATGGATATCCTTCCTGATGGTACTTTAGACTTTGGAGACGATGTTTTAAAAGAACTGGATTTTGTTATTGCATCCATTCATTCAAGCTTTACACAATCGCAGGACAAAATTATGGCGCGCTTAAAAACAGCGGTTGAAAATCCGTATGTCCATATGATTGCTCATCCGACAGGTCGTATTGTCGGACAGCGCGGAGGCTATGATCCGGATGTGCCGTTATTGATTGAGTGGGCAGCAGCACACGGGAAAATATTGGAACTAAATGCAAATCCGTACCGCCTGGACTTAAGCATCGAATATTTAACACTGGCAATGGAGAAAAATGTACCAATTGCCATTAATACAGACGCGCATGCAATTGACCAGCTGCGCTTCATGGACATCGGGGTCAAATATGCACAAAAAGCATGGCTGAAAAAAGACCTGATCGTCAACACATGGTCAAAAGATAAATTCGAAGCATTTATTTCAAAAAATAAATGATTAAAGAATAGGGAAATTGATTATGAAACGAGTTGATTGGAATAGAGGGGAGAGCGACTCCTGATTTAAGAGTTAGCACTTCTTATAAATCAAGTCGTTGCTTCTGCGGTGATCGCAATAAAATGCCCCAATCCTCGGCGCATAGTAACAAAGACAAGCAGGTTTAACTTTGTTTCTTGATCGTCGGAAAGCGTCCGACCTGGAATGGAAATCAACTCCATAGTACAGTTTGACTAAAAATAAAGAAAAGTAATAGGAGGTGTTCTCATGATCGAACAACGAGCATTGAAAACACTAGAATTTCATAAAGTACGTGAACAAGTAGCGGCATTTTGTACAAACTCGATCGGGAAACAAGCAATCGAAGAGCTCGTACCGGAAACAGATTACGATACAGTTGTCGAACTACTGGAGGAAATGGACGAAGGACTCGCCATTTTGCGTGTAAAAGGCAATGTGCCGATGGGTGGCATTTTCGATGTACGTCCACATGCGCGACGCTCGCAAATTGGCGGTATGCTTAGCCCGATGGAATTAATGGAAATCGCGAGCACAATACGAGCAAGTCGAATATTACGAAATTTCATTGAAGATATTGAATCGGAAAATACAATTGAAATCCCGCATTTTATCGAACGGAAAGAACAAATGCCTGTCTTGACAGCACTGCAGCACGAAATTAATGATTGTATTGATGATAATGGTACGGTTCTTGATTCAGCGAGCCCTGCACTACGCTCAATTCGCCAGTCATTGCGTTCAGAAGAATCCAAAGTCCGTCAAAAGCTGGAAAGTCTGACACGTGGTTCAAATGCAACGAAAATGCTGTCTGACGCGATTATTACAATTCGTAATGACCGCTTCGTAATCCCGGTAAAACAAGAATATCGTTCACATTACGGCGGAATTGTCCACGATCAGTCCGCTTCAGGTCAAACATTGTTTATCGAGCCTGATGCAGTGATTCAATCGAACAATGAAGTACAGCGTCTGAAAGTGAAAGAAAAGGCTGAAATTGAGCGTATTTTATCCGAGCTTACTTTAAAGGTACAGGAAGTCGGACACGAAATATTTGTTCTTGTACAACTACTTGGAGAAATGGATGTCATTTTAGCAAAAGGAAAGTACGGACAAGCAAATAAATGCACAATGCCAAAAATGAATAAAGAAGGCTATACACGACTAGTCCGTGCACGACACCCGTTATTGCCGATTGAAGATGCAGTTGCCAATACGATTGAATTTGGACGAGATGTCACAGCAATTGTCATTACAGGACCAAATACAGGCGGTAAAACAGTGACATTGAAAACAGTGGGACTGTGTACAATCATGGCACAGTGCGGCTTGCCTGTTCCGGCACTCGATGGTTCAGAATTGGCAGTGTTTGAGCAAATTTTTGCTGATATTGGTGATGAACAGTCGATTGAACAGTCATTATCAACTTTCTCTTCTCATATGGTGAATATAGTAGACATTTTAAGCAAATTTAATGAAAAATCGTTAATATTATTTGATGAGCTTGGCGCAGGTACCGATCCGCAAGAAGGTGCGGCACTCGCAATTGCTATTTTGGATGAAACAGTTGATCGCGGTGCACGTGTTATGGCGACTTCACACTATCCGGAGTTGAAGGCATACGGCTATAACCGTCCATCTGTTGTCAACGCGAGTGTAGAGTTCGATATTGAAACACTTAGCCCTACTTATCGATTACTGATCGGGGTGCCAGGTCGCTCGAATGCATTTGAAATTTCCAAACGTCTTGGATTAAGTTCAAATGTAATCGACCATGCAAAATCCTTTACAGGTACTGACCGTCATGAAGTTGAGTCAATGATTGCTTCACTAGAAGAAAGCCGATTACGATCTGAACGTGAAGCGGACGAAGCTCATCTTTTACTGGAAGATGCACAAAAAATCCGGGCAGAGCTGGAAGAACGTCTTCGTATTTATGATGAGAAAAAGGAAAACCTGGAGAAAAAAGCGAAAGATAAGGCTCGTAAAATTGTTGATGACGCGAAGAAAGAAGCGGAAACGATTATTGCAGAGTTGCGGAAAATGAAAGAAAATGCCGCGTTATCGGTGAAAGAGCACGAGTTAATCGATGTGAAGAAGCGTTTAGATAATGCAGCACCGATTGATAATAATAAAGTGCTTCAAAAGGCTGTCGCTGCCCGTGAGCGTAAGCAAAACCTCCAAGTGGGCGATGAAGTAAAAGTATTAAGCTACGGTCAAAAAGGAACACTCTTGCAAAAAGCAGGAAATGAGTGGGTTGTTCAAATCGGTATTTTAAAAATGAAACTGCCCGAATCTGATTTAGAGTATGTGAAACCAGAAAAAGAGCAGGCTACTCGTCCGATGATGAATGTGAAAAATCGCAACAGTGTCGTGAAACTGGAACTTGATTTACGTGGGGAACGATATGAAGAAGCACTTATTCGAACAGAAAAGTATTTAGATGATGCGTTATTAGCGAACTATCCGCGTGTATCGATTATTCACGGTAAAGGGACCGGGGCTTTACGCCAGGGAATTCAAAACTTCCTGAAAAACCATAAGCGGGTCAAATCATACCGTTATGGTGAAGCGGGCGAAGGCGGATTCGGTGTTACAGTCGTAGAACTAAAATAGTTGTTGCTCCTTTTAAATGATGCGCTAATATTAAACATATAAAGAAACTAATTAAAGGGGGTAAAATGGATTGCTAGGATCAGACTTTTGGCACCATCCTCTCGTAGAAACAGCAGGCTATTTTAGTGTGGTAGTCCTTTGCCTATTTGTATCGATGATTTTATTTGAAGTCGTAACAAAGTATAAAAATTGGGATGAAATAAAAAGAGGAAATGTCGCGGTCGCTTTAGCTACTGGAGGAAAAATTTTAGGCGTCTGTAATATTTTCAGATATTCAATTAATCAGCATACATCTTTTATTGAAATGCTCGGTTGGGGTTTGTTTGGTTTTACCTTATTGATTTTTGCATATTTTTTATTTGAGTTTTTAACACCGAAATTTAATGTGGATGAGGAGATTGCTGCTGACAACCGTTCAGTTGGGTTTATCTCATTTACAATTTCCCTCGGTTTGTCATTTGTTATCGGAGCAAGTATTTCATAGGAGCATACACATGGAAACATTATCGAAAATCTTACTCGTCGTCTGTTTCATATTTCTGGCAGTCGGCATTTACTACATGATGACACTCTAAACATAAAAGCAAATGAACTAGCATTGAGTTAGTTCATTTGCTTTTTTTCATTAAATTTTATTTAGGAAGATTATCACCATATACAAAAAATATTCAAACTATTAAAACTTTTTTAAAAAAGTATATTTCCATACTAAACGAATAGTCCTATATGTTTTAAATTCAATATTACTATAAAACTCAAAATATTTAGCGAGAAAATATCTGCATTATCGAGAATAAAACGTGTGTATCTATGAAAATAGTTTGAAACCATTTCCAATTTTCATTATAATGATGTAAACAAGTAAAGCTTTAGTAAAGGGGAGGAGTTTTATGACAGAAAAGGTTTGGTTGGCAAGCTATCCGAAAGAAGTACCACATTCTATTGAGCTGCCGGAAATTCCTGTGCACCAGTTTTTAACACAAGCATTTGAGTCAATGCCTAATAAGGTTGCTATCCATTTTATGGGACGCGAGCTTACGTACAAAGAGCTTTATGAATCAGCGTTGAAGTTTGCGAACTACCTGCGTTCTCTAGGGGTGGAGAAGGGGGATCGTGTAGCAATCATGCTGCCGAACTGTCCGCAAGCGGTCATTGCCTATTATGGTACGATGTATGCCGGTGGGGTTGTCGTACAGACGAATCCGCTTTATACCGAGCGGGAGCTGCAATATCAGATGGCAGATTCCGGAGCAAAAGTGATTTTAGTAATGGATATTTTATACCCGAGGGCAATGAAAATTTTACATGAGACTAATATAGAAAATGTCATCGTTTCAGGAATTAAAGACTATTTGCCTTTCCCGAAAAACTTAGTGTATCCGTTCATCCAAAAGAAACAGTACGGCTTTAGTGTAAAAGTGGAACATAGCGGAACGAATCACCTGTTTACAGAAATTATGAAAATGGCCAAAATGGATAAAATCGAACAAGACTTTGATTTTGAAAATGATTTGGCACTATTGCAATACACTGGTGGTACAACAGGTTACCCGAAAGGTGTTATGCTAACACATAAAAACCTCATTGCAAATACGTTGATGTGTGATGCATGGATGTATAAATGTAAAAAAGGTGAAGAAACAATTTTAGGCATACTTCCATTCTTCCATGTATATGGTATGACAACGGTATTAATTTTATCGGTCATGCAGCAAGGCAAGATGGTATTATTACCAAAATTTGATGCTGAGCAAGCATTGAAGACAATTGATAAACAAAAACCAACGTTATTCCCCGGCGCCCCAACAATGTATATTGGTTTGTTGAATCACCCGGATTTAGCAAAATATGATTTGTCGTCAATTAAAGCATGTTTAAGCGGTTCCGCTGCATTACCTCTGGAAGTACAGGAAAAGTTTGAAGAATTGACAGGCGGTCGTTTAGTAGAAGGATACGGCTTAACAGAAACTTCTCCAGTTACACATGCCAATCCGATTTGGGATCATCGTATCAACGGTTCAATCGGTTTACCATGGCCGAATACAGAAGCGGTTATTTTACGTTCAGGTGAATCGGAAGTATTGCCTGTCGGTGAAATCGGCGAAATAGCGGTAAAAGGACCACAAGTTATGAAGGGTTACTGGAATCGTCCTGAAGAAACAGCAATGACATTTGCAGATGGCTGGTTTTTAACGGGTGATTTAGGTTATATGGACGAAAAGGGTTATTTCTATGTTGTTGATCGAAAAAAAGATATGATAATTGCAGGCGGATTTAATATTTACCCGCGTGAAGTAGAAGAAGTGCTGTATGAGCATGAAGCGGTTCAAGAGTGTATAGTAGCCGGTATACCGGATCCGTATCGTGGAGAAACTGTAAAGGCATACATTGTTCTTAAAGAGGGTAAATCTGTAACAGACAAAGAACTGAATGAGTATTGCCGTAAAAACTTAGCAGCTTATAAAGTGCCGCGTTTCTATGAATTCCGTCAAGAGCTGCCGAAAACAGCAGTAGGAAAAATTTTACGACGTACACTTATTGAAGAAGAGAAACAGAAAATGGCACAACAAGAAGCAAATTAATTAATTGTTTAGCAAACTATTGACAGAATGCAGAACAAATTATAATATGAAAACATGAATGAATGGTCATTCATGTTTTCATATTTTTTTTGGTGGTGATCTGCTTGAAACGAAACAAACCCAAATATATGCAAATAGTAGACGCAGCAGTCATTGCTATCGCTGAAAACGGCTATCATCAAGCCCAAGTTTCAAAAATAGCCAAACAAGCTGGGGTTGCTGATGGTACAATCTATTTATATTTCAAAAACAAAGAAGATATTTTAATTTCTGTATTCCAGGAAAAAATGGGTATTTTCGTAGAGAATTTACAGGCTATAATAAAAAGTGGGGAAACTGCTTCCGATAAGTTATGTAAAATGATTGAAAATCATTTCCGTGTTCTATCAAGTGATCGCTACTTGGCAACTGTAACTCAACTTGAGCTACGGCAATCGAATAAAGAAATTAGACTGAAAATTAATTCTATTCTAAAAGAATACTTAATTTTACTAGATCAAATTTTAATCGAAGGTATGCTAAATGGTGAATTCAACCAGACGATGGATGTTCGTATTGCGAGACAAATGGTGTTTGGCACAATTGACGAAATTACGACAACTTGGGTAATGAATGAAAATCGATATGATTTATTAGAGCAAGCTCCGAAAGTGAAGCAATTACTGCTAAACGCACTAAAAGCATAAAGGGGATGTAGAGGATGGAGTTTCTAAGTTGGAAAGTAGAAGAAGGGGTCGCAATTGCAACAATTTCAAGACCACCAGCAAATGCACTTTCACAAGGCTTGATCCATGATGTGAATGCACTTTTAGACGCTGTCGAAGAAGATGAAAATGTACGTGTCATCGTCTTGCATGGCGAAGGACGTTTCTTTTCTGCAGGTGCAGATATTAAAGAATTTACGAGCGTACAGTCAGGCGAAGCATTTACAGGATTGGCGAAAAATGGACAAGATGTTTTCGAACGTATTGAAACATTCAGTAAACCGGTTATTGCCGCAATCCACGGTGCAGCATTAGGAGGCGGCTTGGAACTTGCGATGGGATGCCATATGCGCTTTGTAACCGCATCGGCAAAATTAGGCTTACCTGAGCTATCATTAGGCTTAATACCAGGATTTGCAGGAACACAGCGATTACCACGATATGTTGGTGTAGCCAAAGCTGCGGAAATGATGTTTACAAGCGACCCGATTACAGGGGCTGAGGCTGTAGAATGGGGATTAGCAAACCGTGCTTTTCCCGACGAAGAGCTGTTGCCGGAAACATTGAAAATCGCTAGAAAAATTGCGAAGAAATCACCAATTGCTCTTAAAGCAGCAATCCAAATGCTGAATTACTCGAAACCATCATCTTATTACGATGGAGTAAATGCTGAAGCAAACAGTTTCGGTGAGGTATTTGTTTCTGAAGATGCTAAAGAAGGAATCCAAGCATTTATTGAAAAACGTGAGCCAGTATTTACTGGCAAATAAAAAAATGTATTCTTCCCTGTTTTTTCGGGATTAAAATTAAAAAGCTTTTAGGAGGTCTAGATTATGAATATTTTTGTATTAGTAAAACGTACTTTTGACACAGAAGAAAAAATCGTCGTATCCGGCGGTAAAATTCAAGAAGATGGTGCAGAATTCATCATCAACCCATACGATGAGTACGCAATTGAAGAAGCAATTCAAAAGCGCGACGCATTAGGCGGTAAAGTAACAGTTGTGACAATCGGTGGCGAAGATGCAGAAAAGCAGTTACGTACAGCTTTAGCAATGGGTGCCGATGAAGCGGTATTAATTAATACAGAAGATGATTTAGATGAGCTTGACCAATATTCTTCAGCTTATATTTTAGCGGAATATTTAAAAGACAAAGAAGCAGATTTAATTTTAGCAGGAAATGTAGCAATCGATGGTGGTTCAGGACAAGTTGGCCCGCGCTTAGCAGACCTGCTGGGCATTAACTACGTAACAACAATTACTTCATTGGAAATCGACGGTACGAGCGTTAAGATTGTTCGTGATATCGAAGGGGACGCTGAAGTATTAGAAACATCATTACCATTATTAGTAACAGCTCAACAAGGTTTAAACGAGCCACGTTACCCATCTTTACCAGGTATTATGAAAGCGAAGAAAAAACCGCTTGCAGAACTTGAATTGGATGATTTGGATATCGATGAAGACGATGTTGAAGTAAAAGTAGAAACAGTTGAAATTTACTTACCGCCACAAAAAGCGGCTGGTCGTGTATTAGAAGGCGATCTTTCTGCACAGGTAAAAGAATTAGTAAACTTACTTCATAACGAAGCAAAAGTAGTCTAATAGAAGTCAACTAGAGTACGAAAATTTTTACGAAGATGGTAATGGAGGGATATTCTATGTCAAAGAAAGTTTTAGTGTTAGGTGAAGTTCGCGAAGGGAGCTTACGTAACGTTTCATTCGAAGCAATTGCAGCAGGTTTACAAATCGCTGACGGCGGTGAAGTAGTAGGTTTATTAGTAGGGGATGCAGTAGCTGATTTTACGCAGGAATTAATCGCATATGGAGCGAGCCGCGTTATTACAGTTGAACATCCACACTTAAAAAACTATACATCTGACGGCTACAGCCAAGCAATTTTAGCAGTAGTAGAACAAGAAAATCCAGAAGCAATCGTTTTCGGTCATACTTCTTTAGGTAAAGACTTATCGCCAAAAATTGCTTCACGCCTACAATCTGGCTTAATTTCAGATGTTACGGAAATCCAAGGAGCTGGTGATGATACAGTATTCGTCCGCCCAATCTATTCTGGTAAAGCATTTGAAAAAGTAAAAATCAAAGATGGAATTATTTTTGCGACAATCCGTCCAAACAATATTCCGCCATTAGTAAAAGACGATTCTCGTACTGGTGAAGTATCATCAGTTTCAGTGGATATTACAAATTTACGTACAATCATCAAAGAAGTTGTGCGCAAATCAACTGAAGGTGTAGACCTTTCAGAAGCGAAAGTAGTAGTTGCAGGTGGTCGTGGTGTTAAATCCGGAGAAGGTTTTGAGCCATTAAAAGAGCTTGCTAATTTACTAGGCGGAGCAGTTGGCGCATCTCGTGGTGCATGTGACGCAGAATATTGCGATTACTCATTACAAATCGGCCAAACTGGAAAAGTTGTAACACCTGATCTTTACATCGCTGCAGGTATTTCTGGTGCGATTCAGCATTTAGCTGGTATGTCAAACTCTAAAGTAATCGTTGCGATCAACAAAGATCCAGAAGCAAATATCTTTAAAGTAGCGGACTACGGTATTGTTGGTGACTTATTCGAAGTAGTGCCAATGTTAATCGAAGAGTTTAAAGCGCTTAAAGTAAATGCATAATATTTGATTGAGGCTTCCTTCTTTTGAAGGGAGCTTTTTTTGAAGGAGTTAATGTATATGGTGCGGCAAATGGTGCTAACAACTGTATCAGAAATTCCAATATAATTTAAAAGTTCTTATGTGTAGTTAATAAAATACAAGTTTTTTAAATATAAGAACCCAAGTTTCAATAAAGAATTAACATGTTCAAACTAAGGGTATATGTCTTCAAATAACTAATAAAAAATGCTAATAAAAATTTATTAAGCATCAGAAAACAACAGTTAAAATCCGGTGCCTTTATATTCCCAAGCATTTTACTACTGTTTAATTGGGAAAACATGCTATACTACAACCATATGTTATTTAAGGAGGCTATTTAATATGGCAATTGTACACGCGACAGATCAAACATTTCCACAAGAAATTTCAAACGGCACAGTTTTAGTAGACTTTTGGGCTACTTGGTGCGGACCATGTAAAATGATCGCTCCAGTTCTTGAAGAATTAGATACAGAAATCGGTAACGATGTTAAAATCGTAAAAGTGGACGTAGATAACAACCAAGGTACTGCTGCTGATTACCAAATCATGTCAATCCCATCATTATTATTATTCGTAGATGGTGAATTAAAAGCAAAAACTGCTGGTTTCATGCCAAAAGAAGCGTTAATCGATTTCATTAACGACAACAAATAATTAAACCATTGGCCATTCAAACGCCAAGGCGCAATTGATATGTCAAAAAGCCGTATGCCGTATAAGGTGTACGGCTTTTTTCTAATACTCCAATCAGTTAAAATAAAGAAAGGACATATTAAACAGGTGAGAAGATGAATGCAATCATTAAAGCAAAACTAGAAATATTACCGAACGAATCAGGTTGCTATATTATGAAAGACCGTCAAGGCACAATTATATACGTCGGTAAGGCCAAAATATTGAAAAATCGAGTGCGTTCTTACTTTACGGGAAGCCATGACGGCAAAACAGCGAGACTAGTAAGTGAGATTGAAGACTTCGAGTATATTGTGACTTCAAGCGATTTGGAAGCCCTTATTCTGGAACTGAATCTAATTAAGCTGCATGACCCGAAATATAATGTGAAATTAACGGATGATAAAACGTATCCCTATATAAAAATTACGAACGAACGATACCCGCGTATTATTACGACAAGAAAAGTGAAGAAGGATAAAGCAAAATATTTCGGACCGTATCCGAATGCCTATGCAGCAAACGAAACGCGAAAATTACTGGACCGTTTGTATCCGCTTCGTAAATGTACACATCTGCCTAATCAAGTATGCTTGTACTATCATTTAGGGCAATGTTTGGCACCGTGTGTAAAGGATATTGAAAAACAAGTGTATGACGAAATGATCGATGAGATTTCAAAGTTTTTAAACGGAGGAGTCGAAGAAATAAAGCAAGATCTTCAGCAAAAAATGATCGATGCTGCCGAAAATCTTGAGTTTGAGCGTGCGAAGGAATTCCGTGATTTGATCGCCCATATCGATCAAATTATGGAAAAGCAAAAAATTGTAACAGATGATTTGAGCAACCGAGATGTATTTGGCTATGCAGTGGAAAAAGGCTGGATGTGTGTCCAGGTATTTTTTGTGCGTCAAGGCAAACTCATTGAGCGCGATGTATCGATTTTCCCGATTTATAATGAGCCGGAAGAGGAATTTTTAACATTTGTCGGCCGTTTTTACGAACAGCCGCATCATTTATTACCAAAAGAAATCTTTGTTCCGAAATCGATTGACGTAACGATTTTACAAAAGCTGTTGGATGTTAAAGTAGTGACACCGAAGCGCGGTTCAAAAAAAGAGCTTGTTGATCTAGCGATGAAAAATGCAGAAATCGCCATTCACGAGAAGTTCCAGTTAATTGAACGTCAAGAGGAACGGACAGTAGGGGCTTGTGAAGCACTTGCCGAAGCGATGCAAATTCCATTGCCGTTAAGAATTGAAGCATTTGATAATAGTCATATGCATGGAGCTGATCCGGTTTCAGCAATGGTTGTTTTTATAGACGGGAAGCCTGCGAAAAAGGAATACCGGAAATATAAAACAAGAGAAGCGGCTAAACATGATGACTATGGTGCGATGCAGGAAGTTATTCGACGCCGCTATACACGTGTATTGCGGGAAAATCTGCCATTGCCTGATCTCATTCTCATAGACGGAGGAAAAGGGCAAATGGAAGTTGCACGAGAAGTAATTGAAGACGAACTGGGGTTAGTCATTCCAATAGCGGGGCTGGCAAAAGACGAAAAGCACAATACGTCCCAGCTTTTATTTGGTACGCCGCCGGAAGTTGTTCCGTTAAAGCGTACGAGTGACGGTTTTTATTTATTGCAGCGCATTCAAGATGAGGTACACAGATTTGCGATCACATTTTTACGTCAGCAGCATCAGACAAATGCGATTACTTCGGTTCTTGATGGAATTGAAGGAGTAGGTCCGAAGCGAAAGCAGCAACTTATGAAACATTTTGGGTCCGTAAAAAAAATTCGCGAGGCAAGCGAGCTGCAACTGCAGGAGTCCGGTGTTCCGGCAAAATTGGCGGAAGTTATTTATCGCCATTTTCATGAAGCACCATTGAATAAAGAATAGTGTTATGCTAATATTTAAGACAATTCAATATTTACTAAGATAGAGGTGCAGTATTCAATAGTACATTGCTTGAGGAGGAACAATTCCATTGACAGCAATCGAAAGGGGGTCCTGCCGAAGTGAAGTGCGTATTGTTCGCGTAGTTTGCTGGTTTTGCATTTAAGAGATGTAAAACTGTCAGAGCTTTTTGTTCTGGAGGGCTATCCTGAAAAACTTATAACTATTTATTTGTATTGACGGCGGCTTTCCATGAACATGGAAAGCCGTTTTTTGTTTTCGGTTTTATTCAAGGAGGGGAAAAAATGGAGACAGTTGTAGTAAAGTTTGGTGGTCCGGCACTGACTACGCCGGAAAAAATAGTACAGGTAGCTAAAAAAGTGATAAAAGAGCAAGGACGTGGCATAAACTTAGTCGTTGTCGTTTCTTCAATGCCCGCTTTACGACGAGAATTCCGACAATATGCTGCCGAAATTACCGATGAGCCGTCGAAACGGGAAATGGATGCGCTTGTCGCATCTGCAACACAAATGACAAGTGCAATGCTGGCGATGGCAATTCAGGAGCATGGTGGTAAAGCGGTGTCGCTTGCTGGCTGGCAAACAGGCATTCAAACAAATCAAAAACATGGCAATGCACGGATTGATCATGTAGATAGTAAACGGATTGAGGAATATTTAGCATTAGGAGAAATCGTCGTAGTAGCTGGTTTTCAAGGAGTTACGGGGACAGAGAATATTTCAACATTCGGCAAAGGGGGTTCTGAAACTTCAGCGGTTGCATTGGCGGTTGCTCTTGAAGCAGAGCGTGTCGAGATTTTTTCATCGGTTGAAGGGATTTTCACGGCAGACCCAGAAATTGTTAAAGAATCCAGGAAACTTCCGGAAGTTTCTTATGATGAGATGTTGGAATTTGCAAATTTAGGAGCTAAAATTTTGCACCCACGTGCGGTTGAACTTGCCAAGAAATATAATATACCGCTCATTGTACGCTCTTTCGTACAAGACGTGGAAGGCACTTTTATTAAAGGGGATGTAGACATGGAGAAAAACTTACTTGTACGCGGGGTAGCCTACGAATCGGATATAATTCGTTTGACGATAGGCTATGATTCTTATGAAACCGCGTCATTGGCAGAAGTGTTTAGTGTTTTAGCAGAAAATGATATCAATGTGGATATTATTGTGCAAGCAGTCATTGATGGCGTGAAGCCGACCATTTCCTTTACAATTTCGAAAGATGAGTTTGCGGAAGCTTTACGGGTATTGGAAACTAGTAAACTGTCGCTTGGCTTTAGTTTTGCGGATTTTGAAGTAGGTTTAGCGAAAGTATCTATTATCGGTTCTGCCATGGCATCCAATCCGGGGGTGGCCGCACGCATGTTTGCACGGTTGGGTCGCGAACATATTCCTGTAAAAATGGTCAGTACTTCAGAAATTAAAGTGTCTGTCGTTATCCCACAGGATGAGATGGTTCGTGCTGCGAATGTGTTGCATGAGGAGTTCAATTTGGCGATGAAAGAAGTAACCGCTTCTTAAAGTAATAGCTGGAAATGAGCTGTAATGGCTTATTTCCAGCTTTTTTATTGAGTAAATTTGCTGCTTCAGCAATTATTGATTATGATAAGGTGAAGGCTAAATCTTCTCTTTTAAATCCCATTTTAACGTAAATTTTACGACATGTTTGTCATTATCTTTTTCTTCATAGCATTCCGTCAAATAGCCAAGCTGCTTTTGTTTTTGTTCTGCTAAAAAGCCAGCTTCAAGACGGAAGCAACGTTGTACAATATTGAGTGGCAGTTCTTCTGTCGTCAAAAGTATGTAATGAAGTTCATCCTTCGTTTCTTTTTCCAGAACTAACTGGCCCCATCCAGCTTCCATAAAAAATGAAGGCAGTTCATCCATAGAAAACAATGGGAACTTTCTTGCAATTTCTTTACCTGCCCAATATAAAACATCTTCTTCATGCTTACCTAAAATAGAAGGAAGAAGATGGTCACGAATGATTTCGTACCCAAAAGTTGGAATCGTTTTCATTTTGTACCCTTCCATATAAAAAACCTCTTTCATAAATTTTCTTATAATTTTCATTCTTTCATGAAAAAATGAGTTATAAGCAGAAAAAACAGTTCTCAAAACAGCGTAAAACCGTCTTTAAAATGATTATAAAATATCCCGCGTTGCCTTGACGCTAGTATCTGTTGAGAGTACAATGGACATGTCATAATATTGTACCATGATGAAATGCGCAGTCAACATCACAACTTTTACAAATTTGAGACGTTGCGCATGTGTATTTCAAGTACTAAGGGGGGTAACAGTTTTGTCGAAAGATCGTGAATTTTTATGGCGCCGCTTACACTCGTTATTAGGTGTAGTTCCTGTCGGGTTGTTCTTGGTGTTCCACTTATTTCTGAACTTCACTGCAGTTGGCGGTGAAGAAACTTACAATAACGCAACAGGTGTTATGGAATTACTTCCACACTCGTTGTTGTTAGCGATGGAATGGATCATTATCTATATTCCATTAATGTTCCACGGATTCTATGGAGTGTATATTGCATTTACTGCAACTTACAATACTGGACGCTTCAGCACATTCCGTAACTGGATGTTTGCATTGCAACGTTTCACAGGTATTTTCCTTGTAATCTTCATTGCGTGGCATATTTTCCAAACACGTATCCAAAAAGCATTCGGTGCTGAAGTTGAATTTAATATGATGGTTGAAATCGTTGACAATCCATTAATGTTAGTATTCTACATCTTAGGTATCGTTTCAGCAGCATTCCACTTAGCGAACGGTTTATGGTCGTTCTTAGTAAGCTGGGGTATTACGCAATCAAACAAATCTCAACGAATCGCAACTTATGTTACGTTGTTAATTTTCGTAGTATTAGCAATCGTTGGTGTTGCAGCTATCTTAGCATTCGTCTAATCACTTAACTTGTTCACTACTACATAGTTAAGATCCTAGATGGAATGAAATATGAGTAAAAGTTTTTAGCAATTAATGAGGAGTGAGAAATAATCATGGCAAAAAGTAAAGTTATCGTCGTTGGTGGCGGTCTTGCTGGCTTAATGGCTACGATTAAAGCAGCTGAAGTTGGTACTGAAGTTGAATTATTCTCGTTGGTTCCAGTTAAACGTTCACACTCTGTATGTGCACAAGGCGGAATTAACGGAGCAGTTAATACAAAAGGTGAAGGGGATTCTCCATGGATCCACCTTGATGATACAGTTTATGGTGGCGACTTCTTAGCGAACCAACCACCAGTTAAAGGTATGTGTGATGCAGCACCTGGTATTATCCACTTAATGGACCGTATGGGTGTAATGTTCAACCGTACTCCAGAAGGTTTACTTGACTTCCGTCGTTTCGGCGGTACGTTAATGCACCGTACAGCATTCTCTGGTGCGACAACTGGTCAACAATTATTATATGCCCTAGACGAGCAAGTTCGTGCACACGAAGTAGCTGGTTTAGTTACGAAATATGAGCACTGGGAATTCCTTGGTGCGGTGCTTGATGACGAAGGCGTTTGCCGCGGTATCGTAGCACAAGATTTACGTTCTGAAGAAATTCGCTCATTCCGTTCTGATGCTGTAATTATGGCAACAGGTGGTCCTGGTATTATCTTCGGTAAAACAACAAACTCAGTAATCAACACTGGTTCTGCAGCATCGATTGTTTACCAACAAGGTGCAACATATTCAAACGGTGAAATGATTCAAATTCACCCAACAGCGATTCCTGGAGACGACAAAAACCGTCTAATGTCTGAATCTGCTCGTGGTGAAGGTGGACGTATTTGGACGTATAAAGACGGTAAGCCTTGGTACTTCTTAGAAGAGAAATATCCTGCTTACGGTAACTTAGTACCACGTGATATCGCAACACGTGAGATTTTTGACGTGTGCGTAAATCAAAAGTTGGGTATTAATGGCGAAAACATGGTATACTTAGACTTATCCCATAAAGATCCTCATGAATTAGATATTAAATTAGGTGGTATTATCGAAATCTACGAGAAATTCGTAGGTGATGACCCACGTAAATTACCGATGAAAATCTTCCCAGCGGTACACTATTCAATGGGTGGATTATGGGTTGACTATGACCAAATGACTGAAATCCCTGGTTTATTCGCTGCAGGTGAATGTGACTACTCACAACACGGTGCAAACCGTTTAGGTGCGAACTCATTATTATCAGCGATTTACGGTGGTATGGTTGCTGGTCCAAATGCTGTTAAGTACATTAAAGGACTTAAAAAGCATGCAGAAGATTTACCTGAAGAAATCTACACGCGTCGCGTACAGGAAGAAACAGAAAAATGGGAAGCTATCCTTAATATGGATGGTACAGAAAACGCTTACTTGCTACACAAAGAGCTTGGTGAGTGGATGACTGACAACATGACTGTTGTACGTGTAAACGCAAAATTAGAAGAAACTTATGCGAAATTAACTGAACTTCAAGAGCGTTGGGAAAACATCAACATTAACGACACACAAAAATGGTCGAATCAAGGTGCTCACTTCACTCGTCAGTTAAAGAACATGCTATATTTAGCTAAAGTTATGACTAAGGGTGCATTATTACGTAACGAATCTCGTGGGGCTCACTTCAAGCCTGAATTCCCAGAACGTGATGATGAAAACTTCTTAAAAACAACTATGGCGAAGTTCGATCCGGCAACGGGCGAACCAATTATTACTTATGCCGAAGTAGACGTTTCGTTAATTCCACCACGTAAACGCGACTACTCAGCGTAGAAGGGGGAACTAAACAGTGGAAACAGTAAATACTGGTAGAACAGTTAAGTTAGAAATCGTTCGTCAAGACAATGAGAATGGTGCTACACGCGTTGAAAAGTTCGAAGTTCCTTACCGTCCTGGTATGAACGTTATCTCTGCTCTAATGCATATTCAAAAATATCCTGTTACTGCTGATGGTCAAAAAACGACTCCAGTATCATGGGATATGAACTGTCTGGAAGAAGTTTGTGGTGCATGTTCAATGGTAATCAATGGACGTCCGCAACAATCTTGTTCAGCATTAGTAGACAAGTTAACTCAACCAATTCGTTTAGAGCCAATGAAAACTTTCCCGGTTATCCGTGACTTACAAGTAGACCGTGAGCGCATGTTTAACGCACTTAAGAAAGTTAAAGCATGGGTACCAATCGATGGTACTTATGATTTAGGCGAAGGTCCTCGTATGCCAGAGCGCAAACGTCAATGGGCTTATGAATTATCAAAATGTATGACTTGTGGTGTATGTATGGAAGCATGTCCAAACGTGTCTGAATCAGCATCATTCATCGGTCCATTTGCTTTATCACAAGTACGTTTATTCAACACACACCCAACTGGTGCAATGAATAAAGACGAGCGTTTAAATGCAATTATGGGCGACGGTGGTCTTGCAAACTGTGGTAACTCTCAAAACTGTGTAGCTGCTTGTCCAAAAGGTATTCCTTTAACAACATCTATTGCTGCACTTAACCGTGAAACAACAGTTCAAATGTTCAAAAACTTCTTCGGTTCTGACCACATGGTTGACTAATCGAATGAATATAATTGACCCTCACTTCGGTGAGGGTCTTTTTGTTTTGATCGCTTTTTGCTTCTGACAAATTATGCTATAATGAATGGGTATTCATTATCAGGGGATGATGATCTAATCAGACAAAGGGGGAATTTTTTATGCGAGCTACATATATTCAGGATGCAGCAGAGTGGATGGCAGGGTTTTCATTTTCTACAAAGGTAAAGGTACGATTTTCAGAAACAGATATGTACGGGCATGTAAACAATACAAAAGTATTTGCCTATTTCGAGTATGCACGTATCGAATATTTTAAAGCATTAGGATATAATTTTACTGCTGGATCGGAAACAGGAAATATGCTCGTTGTGGCAGACATTCAGTGCGATTATTTGAAAGAAGTGTTCTTTGATGAAGAACTTACAATTTTTGTTAAAACGGCATCAATCGGCACGTCTTCAATTGATTTGCATTATTTGGTGAAAAATGAAAAAGATGAAGTATGCTATACGGGGCGCGGAACGCTTGTACAATTGAGCAGTGACACGGGGAAAGGTGTCCCTCTACTGGATGAGCAAAAAAAATTATTGCTTGGGAAATAGTTAAATGCCCTCACCTGCTTTGTATTTTCGACATAATGTACAAAGAAGAGGATAGGAGGGTGTTGCAAAATGAATCGTCCGCAGCATCGTTCGCTGTTAACAAAAAGAGAACGCGAGATTTTTGAGCTATTAATAAAGGACTATTCAACACGGGAAATATCAACGAAGCTAGGCATTAGTGAAAAAACCGTTCGTAATCATATTTCCAATACGATTCAAAAGCTGGGTGTATCAAGTCGTACGCAAGCGATTCTTGAGCTTTTGAGACTTCAGGAATTGTCAATTTACTGATTCGATGCTTGCTATTTTATAAAAAAAACTTCAAAATAGAACTATGAAACGCATCGAGGAGTGAATGGAGTAGATGAAAGATCACAGCACACATAGCTCTGAATCTGTAGCAATCCTGGAAAAAGAACTGAGATATATTTCACACTTAATCAAACAAAAAGGTCGAGAAATTTTAAGTAATTATACGATTACGCCTCCGCAATTTATTGCATTGCAATGGTTGCATGAATCAGGAGATATGACGATCGGTGACTTGTCGACGAAAATGTATTTAGCATTTTCGACAACCACAGATTTAGTGGACCGGATGGAGAAAAATGAATTGGTACAGCGTGTACGTGACGAAAATGATCGACGTGTTGTACGGATTCATCTTTTACCTGAAGGCGAAAGAATTATCGAAGAAGTAATTTTTAAGCGTCAAAATTATTTGCGGGATATTACACAGGAATTTAACGCAGAAGAGTTTGAACAATTATCAAGAACATTACAAAAACTACATTTATTAATGAAATAGGATAGAGGCGGTACAAGTGAATGCCCCAATTGGTGTTATCGATTCCGGAGTTGGCGGATTAACAGTGGCAAAAGCGATTATGGAGCTTTTGCCGAATGAAACAATATATTATATAGGTGATACGGCGCGATGTCCTTACGGGCCACGCACAAAGCAAGAAGTCCGCAATTTTACATGGGAGATGGCAAAAGCGCTCGAAAAGATGAATGTGAAGATGCTTGTCATTGCATGTAATACTGCGACTGCCGTTGCATTGGAAAGTCTGCAAAAACATATGCCATTTCCGGTTTTAGGAGTTATTAATGCAGGGGCACGAGCGGCCATAAAAAAGACAAAGCGCAATGAAGTTGTCGTATTAGCGACAGAAGGCACGATCAAAAGTGGCGCATATGAAGAAGCGGTGAAATCATTGTCGACAAAAGCGAAAATAATTCCACTTGCCTGTCCTACATTTGTGCCACTCGTTGAAAGTGGCGAATACGAAGGCCAATTTTCGTATGATCTCGTTGCGAAAGGGTTAAAGCCGCTTGAAGATGAGCGATTTGATACAGTCATTTTAGGCTGTACACATTATCCTATTTTACAAAAGCAAATTGAGGCAGCAGTAGGCTCACAAGTTCATGTCCTGTCATCTGCCGAAGAAACGGCAAAAGATGTCGAAGCGATTTTAAGCTATACAGGACAATTACGAACAGATGAAGAACCGCCTAAGCATATTCTGCATGCATCTGGTTCCGTGCCGATTTTCCGTTCCATAGCAGAACGTTGGCTGGAAAAAGGTGAATTGGATATACGTAAAATTACATTCGAAAAATAGTTGTTAGCTCAGATTAGGCATTTTGTCTAATTTGAGCTTTTTCCTTCTATGTCTTGCTTTTCTGCTTTAGACACTCCTTAAATTGTGATAAGATAAGTGCGCGAACAAATTGAGGAGGTCACGAATGACTAGACATGACTTACGAGCTGTGAATGAATTACGTCCAGTTCAAATTGATAATAATTATTTAATGCATCCGGAAGGCTCGGTATTAATAACCGTTGGAAATACAAAGGTGATTTGTACTGCAACGATTGAAGAAAAAGTACCTGGTTTTTTACGTGGACAAGGTAAAGGTTGGATTACGGCTGAATATTCCATGCTACCACGCGCTACAGAGCAACGCACACGTCGTGAAAGCTCTGCAGGGAAGGTAAGTGGCCGCACGATGGAAATTCAACGCTTAATCGGCCGTGCATTACGTGCTGTCGTTGATTTAGAAGCTCTTGGCGAAAAAACGGTATGGATTGACTGTGACGTGATTCAGGCAGATGGTGGAACGCGTACGGCATCGATTACAGGTGCATTTGTAGCGATGACACAGGCAATTGCGAAATTAGGCGTTGACAAGCCATTCGTGAAATTTCCAGTAACAGATTATTTAGCTGCAACTAGTGTCGGAAAACTAGAAAATTTTGGCGCAGTTTTGGATTTAAACTATGTAGAAGATTCAGCTGCACAAGTCGATATGAACGTTATTATGACAGGTGCCGGCGAATTTGTGGAGTTACAAGGAACAGGCGAAGAAGCGACATTCAGCCGCTCAGAACTAAATGAATTGCTCGATTTAGGAGAAGCCGGGATTGCGCAGCTAATCGAGATGCAGAAAACAGCACTAGGTGACACCGCAAACTTGATTGGAAAGGTGGAAGCATAATGAAACAAGTAGTAATCGCAACAAAGAACAAAGGAAAAGCGAAAGACTTTGAAGCACTATTCGGACCATTCGGCTATGAAGTTGTCACAATGTTTGAGGTTGCTCCAGATGTGGAAATTGAAGAGACAGGTACGACTTTTGAAGAAAACGCAATTTTAAAAGCGGAAACATTAGCGAAGATGCTCGGTCAAATCGTAATTGCTGACGACAGCGGTTTAGCGATCGATGCATTAAATGGTGAGCCTGGAGTGTATTCAGCACGATATGCCGGTGATCATGACGATGAAGCGAATATGGTGAAAGTGCTGGAAAACATGAAGGATGTTCCGGAAGACCAGCGTACAGCCCGTTTCTGCTGTGCATTGGCGATTGCAGGTCCGAATATGGAAACGAAAACGGTATTTGGCACATGTGAAGGCATGATAGCATCTGAAAAGAAGGGAACAAACGGATTCGGTTATGACCCGATTTTTTATGTACCTGCATTGGAAAAGCATATGGCTGAGCTGTCTGCCGAAGAAAAAGGGGCCATTTCACACCGAGGCAATGCCATTCGTAAACTGGCATTGCAGTTAGCGGAATTTCTGAAATAACAATTCCGGCAATTGTTGGAAATTGTAAAAATTTGTTTAATAACGATTGAATTTTTATTTCAATGCTGTCACACTAAGAATAGAAATGTAAAGGATGTGGATACGAATGAAGCTATTGATTATGAGTGATACACATGGTGACGAGGAAATCATTGAACGTGTAAAGGGCTACCATCCAGATGCGTATAAAGTGATCCATTGTGGCGATAGTGAATTGCCGTATGCGCATCCTCTTATGCAAGGGATAGAGTGTGTGAAAGGTAATTGTGATCATGACCAGAACTATTTGGAGGAGATGCTGTTTCAGGTAAATGGAGATCGTGTGTATGTGACACACGGGCATTTATACGATGTGAAAAACTCTCCGATGAAACTGATTTACCGCGCAAAGGAAGTCGGCGCACAAATCGTATGTTTTGGTCATTCACATATACTTGGCGCGGAATATATCGATGACATTTTATTTATTAATCCGGGTAGCTTACTGAAGCCTCGACGGATAAAAGAAAAATCATTTGTCACACTTACAACAACTCCAACGCATTTTACATTACAATGTTATGATGATAATAATAATTTGATTGATGAATTATTTTATGAGCGTTAATTATCAAAGTGAAGTCTTGATTTAAAGAGGACTTCACTTTTTTAATGCAGAATTTAGAGAACAGAAAATTATTTTAGTTAAATAATAATTTTTTTGAATTAGATTGTTGACTTTAAATGAAATGTACCATATAATAAAAAATGTCTTAATTACCAATTGGTGATGAAAAACATGTCTCAGTAGCTCAGCTGGATAGAGCAACGCCCTTTAAGTATATAGGAGCCTTTATACGGAAAATGAACGTATAAAGTGGACGACACCGTATCGGTAAACCCTTAACAGATCATGCTGATGGCAATACCGAGGAAACGAGATCATTTGAATGGCTTTATGCAGGTAAAATGATTGCAGCAATTTAATTGTGAGAGGTTCCGTAGAGACTAAACGTGTCGCACCTGAAATGGTGAAGTTATAGTCCAGACCAACAAATTATACACATGTATAAGTAGTGAAAACTATAGTGGTAAGCTAAGGCGTCGGTCGGGGGTTCGAATCCCTCCTGGGACGTACATAAAACCGTCAAACTTGAATTAAACAAGTTTGGCGGTTTTTTATTTCCTCAATGTAGTTATTTACGTAAGAAAGCCCATTTTTATTTCAGCTTTATATTTTCTATATACAGATCAACATCTTTC
The DNA here is from genome assembly GCF_037969775.1 of Solibacillus sp. FSL W7-1472. NCBI lineage: Bacteria > Bacillati > Bacillota > Bacilli > Caryophanales > Caryophanaceae > Solibacillus > Solibacillus sp. FSL W7-1472. Next base: position 2,704,570 of record NZ_CP150208.1, on the reverse strand, counting down.
ATCAATTGTTTAAATAATATTCTATTTTTCTTTTTAATGTTTATTTTCTTTCTTGCAGCCTTTAAAGAGAATTCTTCATGAACAATACAACTTCTGAGATTTGCCAATAATTTAGTATTATTCTTAAAAATTAAGTTATCACCCAACTGTTCCTCTAAATCAAGGATTATATTGTTATCCGATTTATTTCTATATTTACGTTTGAAAATAACTTTATAAATGTCTTTTAACAGTTGTTCAATTAATGAATATAACTCAACTGTGAGCGTAGCGTATTTACGGTCTCTGCGCCGACCGTAAAATTCCTCCAATTCATAATCGCTTAATAGCTCCAGCCATTTAAAAGTACCAGCTTTATTCGAAGTATTTTTTACAATTTGCTGAAATTCTTTTTCGATTAAACAAAGATCTGCAAATGCATGATCTTTTAATTTTTTGATTTCTTTCTTTTTACTCAACTAAAACACTCCTTCCATCGTTGACTTTGAAAGCAAAGGGGAAGCTCAATCGCTCATCGCTCCTATTTGCAACAACTCTCCAGTATTTCTTACCCGTAATTTTAAACTAATCAACTATTTTTTTACTTCAACCTTCGCAACAGGAACTTAGCAATGTTCTAACCGTAGAATGTTTTATTTAATAGGGAACGTGGGAAAACACAATGAATAGGAGGGATCATGATGGATAATAGTTTATTTGGCAATTCAAGTTTGAATGTTTCTAAATATGCTTTGGGCACGGTAATGTTCAGTACAAATGGCCTTGAAGGGGTGGGGGCTATGGATCAGGCAACCGCAAATTATATGGTGGATTACGCACTGGATCAAGGCATCAACCATTTTGATACAGCGAATATGTATGCGAAAGGTGATGCAGAAGTTATTTTTGGCAAAGCGATAAGAGATAAACGTCATGATATGATCATCAGCAGTAAAACAGGATTTCAGCTAATAGATAAACCAACCGATACGGGTGATTTAATCAACGTAGATTCATCCATAGATGCGCTATTAAAAAGACTTGGAACTGATTATATCGATCTATATTATGTACATTGTTGGGATGGTCAAGTACCAGTTAGCGAAACTGTCCAAGAAATGAATGACTTAATTAAGAAAGGGAAAATACGGCATTGGGGGGTATCGGATTACAGTGGCTGGGCGCTTGCGAAGACACATACATGGGCAGTAGAAAATAATATGATACCGCCAATTGCACAGCAAATCTATTACACTCCGGAATCACGTGAAGCAGAGTTTGAAATTTTGCCTGCCGGTAAAGAATTAGGCATGGCTAATAGTATTAGGTCTCCACTGGGTGAGGGGCTGCTCACTGGTAAATTTACAAGGGATAAAAGATTGGAACCAGTTACAAGACAAGGGAATGGTTGGCCGGAAACATATATTAACAATCCCGATTTGTTTTATAATCTAATCGATTTATTGCAAGATGTTGCTTCTAAACATAAAGTAACGGTACCACAAGTTGTTCTCGCATGGTTACGTGATCGACCGAATGTAGATTCAATTGTTTTGTCTGCAAGAACTAAAGAACAGTTACATGAAAACATTGCATCATATAGTTTAAAGTTAACAAAAGAGGATATTTCCCAAATTAATGATTTAACTGCACTTGAACCTATTTATCCATTGTGGCATCGCGCTATGAATTCATTAGATAGAGCTTCAAATGCAGAAAAGGTATATTTTGATGAATACATTAAGTTGATGGAAAGTAAAAACCGTTCGGCTCATAGTTAACGAAACCTTAGCATAAGTGTAAACATTATTTTGGAAATCAAGGGGCAAGAAGCCAAGAAACGCTGTGAAGACATGCTTTCTTGGCTTTTTTGAATATAATTTATACATTATGTGGAGATGGATTTCAACATGTATCCATAACACACGTATATTGTGAAGATTTTCACTTATACTAACGTGGGAAAATGCTTATGTTATAGGATAAATAAAAGAAACAGATATTTGTGGTAATAAAATGGCGAATCAAGGGTAATTAAAGTGACATGGACATGCATTCAAATAAGAAGCATGGCATCTTGAGCAAACTGCGTTAATTGGAAAGGAAGGTACCTATGAATAAAAAATGGAACAAACAGTTTATTGGTGGCGAATGGAGAGAAGGAAACAGCGAAAGAGTTTACGTTGATCAGAATCCATATAATGAGGAAACGATTGCAGAAATCCGGTTGGCAAATGAAAAGGACATAGATGAGGCATATAAGGCTGCCAAAGACGCACAAGAAGAATGGGCGCAGGTCAATGCCTATCAAAGACAAGCAATCATAGAAAAAGCTGCACAAATTGTAGAACGACGTAGAGAAGAAATCGTGCAGATTTTAGTGGAGGAGAATGGGGCTTCCCATACGAAAGCGAACATTGAAATTAGTGGCGCAATTGGCATTATGAAAGAGTCTGCTACATTTCCTCTCCGGATGCATGGACAAATAATGCCATCCATTATTCCTGGGAAAGAGAACCGGGTATATCATAATCCTGCTGGGGTAGTGGGGATCATTAGTCCATTTAATTTCCCGTTTCATTTAACGATGCGTTCCCTTGCTCCTGCTTTGGCAACAGGCAATGGGGCTGTGCTTAAACCTGATTTGCAGACGATGATATCAGGCGGACTCATTCTAGGTGAAATTTTTGAAGAGGCTGGTATCCCTAAAGGATTACTAAATATTACGGTTTGCAGCTCATCAGAAATTAAAGATGCATTTGTTGAACATCCGATTCCTCAAATTATTTCTTTTACCGGTTCTACACAGGTAGGGCGACATATTGGGGAGCTTTGTGGAAGAAACCTGAAACGTGTCGCTCTGGAACTTGGCGGGAACAATGTCATGCTAGTTTTGAAAGATGCTGATGTTCAAAGAGTAGCTGCTTCTGCTGCCTTCGGTAAATTTTTAAACAGCGGACAAATTTGTATGTCGCTGAATCGGATTGTTGTTGAACGCCCGGTATACGAATCGTTTCTAAAAGCATTTGTGGATAGAGCATCCAAGATCAAATATGGGGATCCAAAAAATGATGATGTTGTAGTAGGTCCGCTTATTAATCATAAACAAATTGAACGGATTCAAAAGTTAATTGATCAAAGCATCGAGCAAGGAGCAGAATACGCCCTGAAAGGGGAAGTGAAAGGCAATGTGCTGGCTCCGACTATTTTGACGAATGTAACAAATGATATGCCGATAGCACAGGAAGAAATTTTTGGACCTGCTGTAGGTGTTATTGTTGTAGATAGTGAAGAGGAAGCGATCCGTGTTGCGAATGACAGTGACTATGGACTGAGCGGTGCTGTTCATGCCGGTACAACAGAACATGGCGTTGAAGTAGCGAAACAGATTATAACAGGAATGATTCACGTTAATGACCAGGGAGTCAATGATGAACCGATCATAGCCTTTGGTGGAGAGAAAGCTTCAGGGTTAGGCCGATATGGCGGCGAATGGGCAATCCATGAATTTACAACGACAAAATGGATTTCTGTACAGACAAACCCACGAGAGTATCCGTTTTAATATTGAAAGCAAAAAGACTAGACCTAATCATATTCGAGATTAGGTCTTTTTAATTTTAAAGATAAGGATAAATATTTCATAAAGATGAGTCTTTAGATTTAGTGTTATATAATGTTTGGCTTTAATTAAAATTAATGGAAATGAGTAAAATTAGGAATTGAGTTGTATGGTATAAAGGGGTATTGTTAAGATATCCTAAATGAAATAGTAGAAAATAAATTTTTAATTAATTAACATGTAGGTACAAAGTGAATGTATTATGGTTAAAAGAGTAAATAAATAAAAAAATGAGAAATTTAAATCATAGATATATAGAACTAATTTCCATTATCGTGCTATAATTGATTATGGAACATAAGGTCTATTAAATGGTAAAAAAATTGCGAGGTAAAAAATGAAGAAAACAACATTTTTACAAGAAGAAAAGAATTCAACGAAACTATTCTTATGGTTATTTTTTGTCGTATTTTTTGTATATGATATATTATACTATGATCTTTTTCCTGCATTTCCATGGCACGATGGGATTATTTGGTACGATTTTATGTATTTTAAATATGGAATTATGGTTGGTCTGATACCTTTATCCATATACTTACTTAAAATAGATAAAACAGAAATTGTTAAATATATTATATTTTTTGGGTATTTTACCACTCATTTATTTTCAGATATTATATATTATAAAGATAGTTCACTAACATACACTAGTGGAAATCTAGTGGAAATTATATTCATCCTCTTTTCACCGATATTTGTTAACAGGAAATTTACATATTGTGTATCATTTGGTTTGATTATTAAATATGCTTTGGTTGGATTATTTATACAAAGTCCAATAGTTTTATTTCCGATTATCATTATGATGGTTTGTTCTTTTATTGCCTTTATCCTTTTACATCGAATCTTAAATTATATAAAAGCATTGAAATATTCATATGATGAACAGTTAGAAGGTATCGTTAAAGGAGTTATTGCTACATTGGAATTGAAAGATCCGTATACTCGTGGCCATAGTGAACGGGTTGCTGCATATGCAATGAGCATGGCGGAGGCTACAAAAAATATAAACCCTCTGAGTTAAATTACTTTTACTATGCCTGTCTATTACATGATATTGGAAAAGTTAGCATACCTGACTCAATTTTGACAAAGCCTGGTATGTTGACAGATGAAGAATTTGATATAATAAAGACACACCCTGTGGTTGGAGCAGAAGCTATCAGAGATGTTGAAGGAATTGCAGATAACATAGGAGTAATTTACCATCACCATGAAAGATGGGATGGGAAAGGATATCCTGATGGTCTTGCTGGAGAAGAAATACCATTCTTAGCCAGAGTTACTGCTGTTGCCGATGCATTTGATGCGATGACATCATCGAGATCTTATCGTCCTGCTCTTCAGTTTGAAGTAGCACATCAACGAATTCTCGATGGACAAGGTAGCCAATTCGACCCGCAACTGGTAGAATTATTTAAACAGATTTATCCTGATTGGGTGCAAATTTCTAAAACTTATTGTAAAGGTGTAGACTTGAGAGGGGGTAAGAAGAGTGAAAATTCGTAAACTTAATAAAATCAAAGTTACTTGCTTTTGGTGTTTCCTTATTCCAAGATAAGTAGGTACATACTTAGGATGCTATAATTATAGCATCCTATTTTAAATTATAAGGAGGCTATATATTGAAGGTATCCTTGCAATCCGAAATAACGTTATATCCGTTATCCATTCGACAAGATAAAAAACATTATATTGTAGAAGAGCCGATTTCAGGTGATTTTTTCGAATTGCCTGAGATAGGTGTGGATGCCATCAAACGTTTGGAACAAGGTGAGGAACTTGTTTCAATTGAACATGCATTAAAAACTTCATATCCAGATGAAGAAGTGGATATTATAGATTTTGTGGAGCAACTATTGGAGTTAGGACTTGTTCAAGAAGTGGATGGTGTGCTCGTTAAGAAAGAGCAGTCTAAATCCACATCACGTTCGGGTGGTTTCCTATGGATTCCGCATTCGGTGGGGCGCCTATTTTTTAATGGAGTGATGAACAGAATCTACTTGCTTTTGCTCGTAGCGAACATCGTCATGCTCATACTGAATCCGAATCTTTTCCCCCATTACAAAGATATATTTCTCTTTGATTCTATGATACTGAATATTATAAGCTATTTATTTATATCTTTATTATTAATTTTAATACATGAATTTGGACATATCCTTGCCATTCGATCACATGACTTGCCGGCTAAATTAAGTATTGGAAATCGGCTGATATTTATTGTTTTTGAAACAGACCTCACTCAAGCTTGGAAGCTCGATCCAAAAAAGAGAAATATACTGTACCTTGCCGGACTGTCCTTTGAGCAAGTAATTCTTTTCCTTTCACTAGGTGCAATGCTTCTTTTTCCGGATGCGGGCATTATAGGAATTCTCGGAATCATCGTTTTGGATATTTTCATTAAATTTATCTATCAATGCTGTTTCTATATGAAAACCGATGTTTATTATGTTGTGGAAAATATAACAGGCTGTTATAACTTGATGGAAAACGGCAAAATCTATTTGAACTCCAGATTTAAGAAACGACGAAAAGATGAGGAAATTAATAAAGAGATGTTCCAGGGAGAATGGAACTTGATCCGTCTGTATAGTGTGTTTTACATAGTGGGAGTTGTTTTAACATTAATTTTGGCCGTGTTGTATTTTGTACCGCAGCTTTATTATACTTATACTACCATTTATTTAAATCTTCTCGGAACAGGCGATCGTGCCGCGTTTTGGGATGCCATTGCATTTTTGATCATGACAATGCTCATGCTTGTTCTGCTGATGTATGTTGCAAATAAACAAAGGCATGAGAACAGTTAGCTTATATATAAAATGCCTTGCAGGTATGCTCTGCAGGGCATTTTTTTATTTTATAAAATAATTTATTTTCCAAACATATGACATTCAACCTAATCTAAGATAAATAAAATTAATTTAAGGGGAGTTAAATATTTTACTGTAGGAGTAATTTCCTATTATAATAGAACTAAAATATTCTTCATAAGGGAGCTTCTACAAGATGAAAACTTTTCCGCCTAACAATAGCACGACACAAATTTTAAATGAAACATCTGTATTGACTGCACTTGAATCAAATTTGGCCATGATAGAATTTAACCTAAACAAAGAGGTTATTTGGGTAAATGAAAATTTCGCTAAAACACTAGGATATACAGTAGGTGAAATGAAAAAGATGGTACATAAAGAGTTTTGTACACTTGATTTCAGAAACAGCAGCGCCTATGAAGAATTATGGGATTGTCTTGGTAAAGGGGAAAAGTATCAGGGCAAAATCCAAAGGGTTGGGAAAACGGGTAATCTACTTTGGTTGGAGGCTACCTATATTCCAATTATGAATGACGAAGGGCAAGTAGAAGCTGTACTTAAAATTGCAACTAATATTACAGAGCGGGAAAATAGCACAATAAAAATTACTTCTCAATTAAAGGAAATGCCAACAGAGTTAGTAAATCTTGTTGTTGAAAATTCAATGGAAAAAATACAAGCAATTAAATCATTGGAGCAACAAATTGATTTGATTACTGATACGACTAAAATTATCCGTAATATTTCAATGCAAACGAATGTACTTGCCTTAAATGCTGCAATCGAAGCAGCCCGTGTAGGAGAGCAGGGACGCGGTTTTAAAGTTGTGGCAGATGAAGTTCGGAAATTGGCCAGCAATGTTGATCATGCCATTAAAAATGTGAATACGAACATAGAAAATATTACAAGTGAAGCTTTAAAAGTCAGTAAAATAACAGATGATCTACAAAGAACCGTCTCAGAAACTCAATCAAAGTTTAGTAAGACTATTGAAGAATTTGAAGGGGTTATTAAATAATATTACGACAAAACAAAGACATTCATAATGGGAGAATGTCTTTTTAGTTTTATTTAAAACGTGAATCATCTTTATCATGCCGTTTTATCTAGCGGTCTTCCCCAATAAATACTTTAAATATCTGAAATTTTAAATTATTTTAAAAACCTACTTGACGAATAAGAATTAAATCGGTACGATACTGTTAATACATTTAAAGTTAAGTAGTTTACTAGGGATTGGATAAATAAACTGCTCCTTTAAAGAAAAATTTAATAAAGTGCTGATTAGACAACTAAAGGCGCTAAAAATACATTCCTCTCACCAAACATATTGGAGGAGGCTGTATTTTTAGTGCCTTTTCATTTTAACTTTTGTTAAAAGCGGTTGTCTTGGAAGGAGGAAACTAAACAAAAGAGGATATCAACAATGTTTGAATAGCACTTGAACGTCAAATAAACGGTTAACTAAAATAAATAATGAAAAGGGAGCGATATATATGGGAAATCCAACAATTCATCCTACAGGAGCGACAGTTTATAATCCAGAGAAGGCGGCAAGCGGTTTTACAATTTTTCAAGCAGCAAATGAGGGAGCATTACTGATTGATATGAATGGGAAAGAAGTTCATTTATGGAAAGGGCTACGCGGCTTCCCGAACAAAGTATTTCCAGGTGGTTTTGTTCTAGGGCATACGTTTAATCGTGATCCGCAGTATGGCTTCCAGGATGAGGGCGATTTAGTCCAGATTGATTTTGAAGGTAATGTTGTATGGAAATTTGACAAACATCAATATATTGAAGATCCGGGCAAGGAAGCAAGATGGTATGCACGAGCACACCATGACTACCAACGTACGGGCAGTCCTGTAGGGTACCCGGCACCAGATCAGGAGCCACAAACAACAGGCGGCAATACATTGATTTTGGTTCACCGTGATGTAGTCAACGAAAAAATCTCCAAACATCCACTATTGGATGACGCATTCATTGAGGTCGATTGGGAAGGTAATATCGTATGGGAATGGAATGCACATGAGCATTTCGATGAGCTAAACTTTAGTGATGAAGCAAAAAAGGCGATTTACGAGGAGCCGAATCGACGTTTCTTTGGTAATCATTCAGGCGACTGGCTTCACATTAATTCCATTTCATTAGTTGGTCCGAACCGCCATTATGATAATGGAGATGAGCGTTTCCATCCGGACAACATTATTTGGGATGCGCGTGAGGCAAATATTATCGCAATTACAAGCAAAGAGACAGGGAAAATCGTATGGCAACTTGGTCCGGATTATGACACACCGGAGACGAAACATTTAGGATGGATTATCGGACAACATCATGCACATATCATTCCAAAAGGTTTGCCAGGAGAGGGGAATGTTTTAGTATTTGACAACGGAGGCTGGGGAGGATACGGCGCACCGAATCCAAACTCGGTTGATGGCAATAAAGTGGCAATCCGCGACCATTCCCGCATTTTGGAAATCGATCCGATTACACTTGAAATTGTATGGCAATATACTGGGCTTGAAGCGAAGTATTCAGTACCAACAGATTCCTATAAATTCTACAGTCCTTATATTAGTTCGGCACAGCGTTTGGAAAATGGCAATACGCTTATTACAGAAGGTTCGAATGGCCGAATTTTTGAAGTAACGGCAGACCACGAAATTGTTTGGGAATATATTTCTGCCTATAAAAATGAACGAGGGTCAAATATGGTCTATCGCGCATACCGTGTGCCGTACAACTGGGTACCACAATTGGAAACACCAGTTGAAGTAGAGATCAAGCCAATTGATGTGAAAGATTTCCGTGTGCCAAATGCGGCAGAAGGCGGTGCACATTCGGTTGCTGAAATTAAAGAAGCTTTTTCTTATGGTGAAGGTGCGCTTTGCGTTGCTCGTTATGATGAGACAGTGGCAAAGAAAATTACAACTTGAATTTTTGAACATAATTCCTAGTATAAAAATAAAAATAGTTAGTTAGTGGAAAGAGTGAAAATATGAAACTAAAAAGTACGATACATCTACTGCTCTTATTAGTAACAGCGCTTATATTAGCGGCGTGCGGGAATGATGCAAATTCAGCCAATGCTGATGGCAAAACAATTCGGGCAGCAATCGATACAGCAGCAGGGGGGTCGTTCCAAATCCGGACAGCTGCTGCAAACAATTATTTTGCGGATCGAGAATTGAATGTAGAGCTTTCTAATTTTGCCTACGGAATCGATACTGTGAACGCTGTTTTGACAAAGCAGGCAGATACAGGGTTGGCTGCAGATTATGCATTACTGAACTCACTTGGTAAAGGTGATTTCGTAGTCGTTTCTTCATTGACAGGGAGCGATGAGCACTTCAACTCTGTCAGTCTGTCTGAAATTCTAGCAGTGAAGGGAATAGAGGTACCGGCGGATATTAAAGGGAAAAAAATTGGTGTTGCAAAAGGAACGGTATCTGAATACCAATGGGCTAAATACTTGGAGCACTACAGTATTAGCGAGGACGACATTAAATATGTACCGTACAGTACACCTGATGAAGCAATAGTCGGAATGAAAAAAGGGGATATTGATGTCGTTATTGGAACGGGTGCTTTAATAGAGAAATTCAAGAATATTGATGGTGTGCATGAAATCGACCGATTGAGTTCTGTACCTGATTTAAGTGTATCGAGCTATTTAATTGTGGACCGTAAATTTGCAGAAGCAAATTCAGAAGAAATCGGGAAGTTCCTTGAAGGCATTGAACAAGGAATTGAATATGTAAAGGGGAACCCGGAAGGTACTGCGGACATCGGCTACAAAGAGCTGAAAATTACAAAAGAAGACATACTGCTTGATTTGAAACGAGTGAACTATACGCTCGGTTTTACGAAAGAAGACTATACACATTTATCCAACATGAAAGCATATTTGCTGGAGCGCGATATTTTGGATGAAGATTTTAATTTAGATGAAAAGCTGTATCTAGATCCGGCGAAGCAAGTATTGAAAGACAAGGTAACTTACTAACTAAGGGGGAAAAGGCAATGCTGAACACGATAACAGAAGAAGCAATTGTAATTACGAATGGTGCCAAAACATTTCAAACAGATATTGAAAATTCGACATATGTATTAAAAAATGTAGATTTATCGATAAAAAAGGGCGAGTTTTATGTACTTCTCGGTCCAAGTGGCTGCGGTAAATCAACACTGCTGAATATTATTGCGGGATTTTTGGATTTGTCGGTTGGCGAATTGCACATTGTGACTTCTCGTGAAGAAAACCGAGATGGACGCGGTTTCGTTTTTCAGTCAGCGGATTCAGCATTGTTCCCTTGGTTAACTGTTGAGGAGAATATTTCATTTGGCTTAAAAATGAAGAAGGTGCCTCCAGAAAAGCGAAAGAAGATAGCCAATACTTTCATAAAGCTAACGGGTTTACTTGGCCATGCAAAAAAGTTTCCAGATAATTTGTCAGGCGGGATGAAGCAGCGCGTTCAGCTTGCCCGTGTTTTGGCAAATGAGCCGGAAATCTTATTAATGGATGAACCGTTTGGGGCACTTGATGCAATGACACGACGAACGATGCAAAATGAGCTCATACGAATTTGGAAAGAAACAAATAAAACCGTTATCTTTGTGACACATGACATTCAGGAAGCGATTCTATTAGGTCAGAAGATTGGCATAATGTCTGTCGGTCCGAATTCGCGGATCGAGACGGCTTATGACGTAAAGCTGCCTTACCCTCGTGATATAACAAGTATTGATTTTAACAATCATTATAAGCAAGTTCAGGCACATTTTGAGGACTTTTCGATTTAATAAAAGCTTTGTTTAGAATAATAGGAGGCAGGTTATGACGACAATTGAATTGAAAAAAGGACAGCAAGTGGCGCCTGTCGTAAAGGTAAAGAGAAAAAGCAGAATCGGTAAATTGATTTTACAGTCCGGTATGATTGGCTGGTTATTTATTCTGCTTGTATGGCAAATTGCATCGATGTTTTCCGAACCGATGTTTTTGCCAAGCCCCTATTTAACATTGATTGGGGCGATTGAAATTGCCAGTGATGGGACATTGTTTCTCTATATGGGCTACAGTTTTTTACGGGTGTTGGCTGGATGGACACTCGGGTTGTTAATTGCTGTACCATTTGGACTTCTTATTGGAACGAACAAGTTTGTGCGGGCACTGTTTGAACCGGTCATTAACTTTGTGCGCTTCATCCCGCCACTTGCTTTCATTACTTTATTTATGCTGTGGTTTGGGATTGGCGAACAGTCAAAAGTATTTTTAATTGTCTATGCAACATTTTTTGTCATCACCATTAATACATTAACAGGGGTCCTTTCTATTTCAAATGATAAATTATTATCTGCTAAAAGTATGGGGGCTTCAAAGTTTCAAACACTTATTTACGTTGTAATTCCGGCCACAATACCGTACATATTTACAGGTGCGAAGCTTGCGATGGGATCGTCGTTCATGGCGATTGTCGGGGCGGAAATGGTTGCGGCAAATGAAGGAATCGGTTTTATGATCTGGAATGCTCGACTATATTTTAAAACAGACTGGATATTTGTGGGGCTTGTCGTTCTTGGATTAATGGGCTTTATTATGGACCGTATTTTCGCATATGCCGGACGCAAGCTGCTTGGTCGTTATAAAGTTGTGTAACAAAAAATAAGCTAAACAAATATGTTTAGCTTATTTTTATGAAAGGCTATTTCTGTTTAACGTAATGAAATAATAATCAATTTGCACTATTAAACTAATTATTCATATTTTTTTACTTGGTTTTATTGATTTGTAGAAAATTTCCATGTATCATATGGTTTATTATACAAATATTGGACTTTTATTTTTAAAAAGGAGAGTAAATTAATGGGGAAAGTATATATTGTTGGGGCAGGGCCTGGTGATGTCGATTTAATCACAGTAAAAGGTTTACGCTGTATACAAGAAGCAGACGTAATTTTATATGACCGGTTAATTAACAATGAGCTGCTATCTTATGCAAAGCGCGGCGCACAGTTGATATTCTGCGGGAAATTGCCGAACCGTCATGCGATGATTCAGGAAAATATTAATCTTTCTTTAGTTCATCATGCTTTACAAGGTAAAACGGTAACCCGATTAAAAGGCGGCGACCCATTCGTTTTTGGACGTGGTGCTGAAGAAGCGGAAGTATTAGCGGAAAATGGCATTCCTTTTGAAATCGTGCCGGGAATTACTTCAGGCATTGCTGCACCAGCCTATGCAGGGATACCGGTTACGCACCGCGATTTAGGCTCCAGTTTTGCGATTGTCACAGGACATATGCGTGAAGGAAAGGATGATTCCATCCAATGGGAGAGTTTGGCAAAAGGTATAGATACGCTAGCTATCTACATGGGGATAGGCAATTTACCATATATTTGCCGGCAACTTTTAACATTTGGACGGGATGCTTCTACACCTGTCGCATTAGTACATATGGGAACTTATGAACAACAGCAGACGATTACAGGGACATTAGGATCGATTGTTGAGATTGCTCAAGTAAACGATGTAAAAAATCCGAGCATGATTATCGTGGGTCAGGTCGTGGCATTACGTGAAAAAATAGCATGGTATGAGCAAACAGTACAACAGGATAAAAGAATAAAGGAAAAAATTGTGTAAAGCAGGTGAGTACGATGAGGGCAATTTTGTATGTAGGGCACGGTACACGCTTGAAAAAAGGCACAGATGAGGCAATACAGTTTCTGGAAACAACAAAATCTTATGTAGAAACTGAAATTCAGGAAACCGCCTTTTTGGAACTAGTCGAGCCTAATATTCTGGAAGGTGTTGCAAAATGTGTCAATCAAGGTGCAACACATATATCGGTTGTCCCGATTTTATTATTAACGGCTCAGCATGCCAATGAAGATATACCAGCTGAAATTAAGATTGCGAAAGAACGTTATCCGCACGTAACCTTTTCAACCGGGCGCCCATTTGGAATTCATCCAGCTTTAATTGAAACAGTTTATGAAAGAATTGTTGAACAACAGGTGCCGATTAATGCTGACGCAGAAGTTTTATTAATCGGCAGGGGTAGCAGCGATATTGCCGTTGTAAGGGATATGGCGAGAATCAGTGAGCAGCTAAAGGATACTTACGGTTTCCGAGAAGTAAAATCTTGCTTTTTATATGGGGCAGGACCGGCTTTTGATCAGAAATTAGTTGAACTGAAATCCAAGCAGACGAAGCAAGTTTTTATTGTACCTTATTTATTGTTTTCGGGACTTTTAAGTGTAGGAATCGAAAAAAGAATTCGTTCGCTTGACCTAGATTCATCTTCCGTAATTTTATGCAACCATTTAGGCTACAACGAAAAAGTTCGGAATGTTTTGCTGGAAAGAGTGCAAGAGGTCATCTGAAAATTAGGAGGCATTTAGTCATGACGAAATCAAATGATATTAACGAAACGATTGAGAAGATTAAAGATACGGTTGCATCAGTGAAATATGGAACAGTAACGTTAGTTATTCAGGACGGTCATGTTGTACAAATTGAAAAAAACGAAAAAATCAGATTGAAATAAAACAAGATTCGCGAGGTGGAAGTTTTGACGTTAAATCTGCATAATAGCCCATTTTCCGAGGCACAGACAAAATTAATCAATGAGCTTTATCCAACGTTAACGGACTATCAAAAAGTTTGGTTAAATGGTTATTTAAGTGCAATACAAACAATAGAAGATTCCAATCAGCCGTTTGAAGTAACGGTTACAGAACAAGGGCAAACCGTTTCATTGCTGGAGGCAGTCAAACAGGAGGCAACCATTTTATACGGTTCGCAAACCGGCAATGCACAACAAGTTGCAGGTAAATTGAAAACGGCTTTAGAGTCACAGGGGGTCGAGGTCGTTCTGACTGCAATGTCTGATTTTAAAACGAATAATCTGAAAAAACAGAAAAATATTTTCATCATAACAAGTACACATGGCGAAGGTGATCCACCGGATAATGCAATCTCCTTCCATAGCTTCCTATATGGAAAGCGAGCACCGAAACTGGAGGATGTATCTTTTTCCGTTCTCTCGTTAGGCGATAGCTCATATGAATTTTTCTGCAAAACGGGACTTGATTTTGATGAACAACTAGAAAAATTAGGTGGTAAACGGATTGTTCCGCGTGTCGATTGTGACTTGGATTATGATGACCAAGTTTCACAGTGGATTGGGCAGGTCGTGGAAGCAATGGCGCAAAATACGCCGAGCAAACAACTGGAATATCAAAATATACCGGTTGCGGTAGCTGCTGGTGAAAAATTGGCCTATGACAAAAATAATCCTTTTTATGCGGAAGTACTGGAAAGCATCAATTTAAATGGTCGCGGGTCGAATAAGAAGACCCAGCATTTGGAGCTTTCATTGGAAGGATCCGGTTTGACATATGAACCGGGCGATAGCGTCGGCATTCTTCCTGAAAATGATGCAAATTTGGTAACTGCATTACAATTATCGCTTGGCTTTGAAGGCTCGGAAGTAGTGACGGTAAAAAATCATTCTAAATCATTGAATGAAGCACTCACTTTACATTTTGAAATTACTGTACTGACAAAGCCATTATTGCAAAAGCTGGCTGTCTTTTCAGAAAACGATAAGCTTGAGGCATTGCTTGAGGATGATTCGAAGCTAAAGGAATATGTTTATGGACGAGACTTGCTGGATGTTGTGCAAACTTTTGGACCTTTCAACTGGAATGCTCAACAGTTTGTTGATCAGCTCCGGAAAAATCCGGTACGCCTGTATTCCATTGCAAGCAGTCAAAAGGCAAATGAAGAAGAAGTTCATTTAACAATCGGTAAAGTTTTCTATGAAGTAGATGAACGTGAACGTTTAGGCGTTGTGTCTGGGCAAGTGGCAGAGCGAATTGAAATTGGGGATAAGATTCCGGTTTATATTCATAAAAATCCGAATTTCCGTCTGCCGGAAAATGCGCAAACACCAATTATTATGATTGGTGCGGGTACTGGGATTGCTCCTTACCGTTCATTTTTGGAGGAACGTGCTGAAGCAGGAATCGAAAGCAATGCATGGCTGTTCTTCGGAGATCAGCATTTTGTTACGGATTTCTTGTATCAGACTGAGCTGCAGCGCTGGCTGAAAGATGGTACATTGACGAAATTATCTGTAGCCTTTTCACGTGATACAGAACAGAAAGTCTATGTACAGCATCGTCTGCTTGAAAATGCTGAAGAAGTATATCGATGGTTAAATGAAGGTGCGGTCATCTACGTATGTGGTGATGAGAAATATATGGCGCATGATGTGGATCAAACATTGCGCAAAATTGTTGCGGAACAGGGCGGCAAAACGGAAGAAGAAGTTACATTATTTTTTAATGAGCTAAAAAGTCAAAAACGTTATCAGCGAGACGTATATTAAACCATTTTTTTGTTATGGACCGTTAATTTTAATAGAGATAGGAGATAGGCATATGAGTCAGAAAATCGTACTTCCCCCACAGCCGGGTAAACCGAATGATGTCGAACGTATTAAAGACGAAAGTAATTATTTGCGGGGAACTTTAGAAAAAACAATGCAGTATCCAATTAGTTCAGGAATTCCGGATGATGATAACCGTCTCATGAAATTCCATGGCAGCTATTTGCAGGATGACCGGGATTTACGTACAGAACGAGAAAGACAAAAGCTGGAGCCAGCTTACCAATTTATGGCCCGTGTCCGAACTCCGGGTGGTGCCGCAACATCGGAACAATGGCTTGTAATGGATGAGATGGCGGAAAAGTACGGGAATGGGTCACTAAAGCTAACGACTCGTCAGGCATTCCAGGTACATGGCATTCTGAAATGGAATGTCAAAAAGTATATGCAGGAAATTCACGAAGTGCTGCTTGATTGTATCGCGGCATGCGGTGATGTAAACCGTAATGTAATGTGTAATGTAAATCCGAATCAATCGGCATTTCATGAAGAAGTGTATAATTGGTCCGCGAAGTTAAGTGAACATTTATTGCCTCGTACTCGTGCATACCATGAATTATGGCTGGACGGAGAAAAAGTTTATGATGGTATACAGGATACAGAAGTTGAACCGGTTTACGGCGCACTGTATTTGCCACGTAAATTTAAAATCGGTATTGCCGTTCCACCGAGCAATGATATTGATGTATTTTCACAGGATATTGGTTTTATTGCCATTGTCGAGAATGGCGAGCTACTGGGCTTTAATGTCGCGGTCGGCGGCGGGATGGGTATGACGCATGGTGATAAGGAAACATACCCGCAATTAGGCCGTTTAATTGGTTATATTCCAAAGGACCGTCTGCTAGAAACTGCGGAGAAAATCTTAACAATCCAACGTGATTACGGGAATCGGGCAGAACGTAAAAAGGCCCGCTTTAAATATACGGTAGATTCAAAAGGTTTGGATTTTATTAAACAAGAGCTGAATCATCGTTTAGGGTGGGAGCTTGAACAAGTAAGACCGTACACATTCAGTCGTACAGGAGATGAGTACGGATGGATAAAAGGAGAAAATGGAAAATGGCACTTTACGTTATTTATCCAAAATGGACGAATTAAAGATTTTGAAGATTATCAGTTAAAATCGGGCTTGCGTGAAATTGCCAAAGTGCATACAGGGGTGTTTCGTTTAACCCCAAACCAGAACCTTCTGATTGCAGATGTAACGCCACAGAAAAAAACGGTCATTGATAAACTGTTGACGGCTTACAACATAACGGATGGTGCGCATTATTCTGCACTGCGACGCAATTCGATTGCCTGTGTCTCATTGCCGACGTGCGGCCTGGCAATGGCAGAAGCAGAACGTTATTTGCCTTCATTAATTACGAAAATTGATGAAGTACTGGCAGATAATGGGCTGCGTGATACTGAGATCGGTATTCGTATGTCAGGATGTCCGAACGGCTGTTCACGTGCAGCAATGGGCGAGATCGGCTTTATCGGAAAAGGACCCGGCAAGTACAATCTATACTTGGGCGGTGATTTTAAAGGACTGCGCTTAAACAAAATCTACAAAGAAAATATCGGTGAAGAAGAAATCTTAAATACTCTTTCGCCAATTTTTTCTGAATATGCAAAAGAGCGATTCGAAGGTGAACATTTCGGTGACTTTACAATTCGTAAAGGTTATGTAGAAGCAGTAACGGATGGCCGACAATTTCATGGAATGAGCGAAGTGAAAAGTTGACAATGTTACCGATGATGGTCAATATACGAAATAAAAAAGTAATTGTAATAGGAGGCGGAAAAATAGCGGCTAAGAGAATCGAGTCGTTATTACGCTTTCAACCGAATATTACAGTCGTAAGTCCGGTACTTGAGGAACGTTTACATGACCTTGTGAAAAGTGATGTAATCGAGCATATTGCAAGATCCTTTCATAAAAGTGATGTGCTAGGGACATTTCTCGTCATTGCGGCTACAGATGATACAGCGGTAAATCAACGAGTTAAGGAAAGCTGTCAGACCAATCAGCTGATCAATATTGTCGATGATCCGGCCAATAGCTCGTTTCATTTTCCGGCAATTTATGAGAAAAATGAAATTACGATTGCGGTGACGACGAGCGGTATTAGCCCGATGCTTGCCAAAAATCTCCGTGACGAATTCGCAGCGATTGTTGATGAGATGGATCCGGAATATTTATTGTTTTTAAAAGAAGTCCGGCATCTGGTGAAAGAGGGGCAGTTTACTAAAGAACAGAAGCGTATTCTGTTAAAGGAATGCTTGGAAGAATGGTATCACTCCAATTCTATACAACGGTCAATTTTTATGGATAAGATTCTTGATTTATACTATCACCCCCAAAAAAATAAAAGATAAATTAGGGAGCAGTTACAATTGACTGCTTCTTTTTTATTTCCATATTTATAGCAAAGACTGGGTAAAGTAGTAGAAATTCAATTATAGATAAAGACATATTTATTTATGTTACTATTAATGGAAGATAATAAATCTTTACTATAAAAACTTTGAATGTTTCCATAAACTATAACTTCAAACGGATATTCTGGAATGGAGGTAATTTCATGGTGATACCAATGCAGGAATTACAGATGTATCAAAATTTTAATGAACTCGCCAGTGATGTATTAGAACTAGCTAAGGAAATTATGCCTGACAAACTGATTTATTTAAGTTCATTCACCGAGAATGAGCAAGTGATTCTTCGGCTTTCAAATGCAGATTCACATATTTTATTGTCTGAAGGAATGGCAGTAAAGCTTAATCAAACGGCTTGTAATCAAATTGATTTTGAAAATAATCAGCCGTTAATATATGAAGATATCAGTAAAGAAACGGATTTTGAAGAGCTGAAAAAAATAAGCGAGAAAATTAATATTAATTCCTATTTGGGTATCCCAATTTCCCTTACAAATGGGGAAAAGTTTGGCACATTATGTGTGGTACATCAAGATGCTGCTCATTTTGATACAAAAAGCATCAGTTTGCTTCAAAAGGTAGCGAAGATGTTTTCATATTATTTAATGTTGGAAAAACTGGCCTATAAAGATTCTTTGACAGGACTTTACAATAGAGAGTTTCTTTTCGCGTTTTTCAAGGAATATTCAGAATTAGGAGGGACTTTATTCTTTCTTGATTTGGATGGGTTTAAAAAGATAAATGATCTGTATGGCCATGATGCAGGGGATCAAATTTTAAAAATTGTATCTTCAAGAATTAAAAAATTTATAAAACATCACGAAAATGTATTTGCAGTGAGGTTGGGAGGAGATGAATTTATTATAAATTTACCTCATATTTCTTCTAAAGAAGAAACTGCCAAACAGGCTGAAATACTTCTTGAGTATCTCAATACATGGGATAACGAATATCAACTTTCCGCAAGTCTTGGCATAGTCCATTATACGGCAGAAGATACATCTGCTCTGGAAACGATCCTAAAACATGCGGACAAAGCTCTATATCAAGCAAAATTGGCGGGTAAGAACACTTATAAATTTTTTGAAGCTTAATGAACTGCACCCCAATTGTCAGAAACATCTCAATTGGAGGTGTATTTTTTATGACTAAATTCAGTGCAGAGGAAACGCTATCAGTTAATCGAGCTTTATCTTTGAACTTTTCTATTGAACAATAAAATGTTGATGTAGGTTGAGGGACTGTTTGGTTGTTGCAACTCACACACATCTTTACACAACTCCAAGGAATGAAGTGCATAGTATAACAGAAACCGGCTATAAGAAAGGTGGAAGCTCTTGTATCACCCACAAATGATGTTTCAACCAGTCGCCAGTATACGGGAATTGACTGTTACTGGGAATGGTGAAATTATTGCTCAGCCTGATTATGCGCAAGTGCAAATCGAAGTTCGAACGCAAGGCGAAAATGTCAGCACGATTCAGGGGGAAAATGCGGTTATTATGACTCGTGTGATTGATTCACTAAGGGCTTTAAATATTCCCCAAGAATCCATTCAGACGACTGCTTACAATATCTTTCCAACGTATGATTTCATAGATGGAAGACAGGTGCTAAGGGGCTACGAGGTTCAAAACGCCATAACAGTAAAAATAGCGGATATTGGCCAAGTAGGTACGGTAATTGATACGGCAATTCGAAATGGAGCAAACCATGTATCCGCTATCGAGTTTAAAATAATGGATACAGATGTTTACTATCGTCAGGCACTTCAGTTTGCTCTAATCGATGCCGTGGGGAAAGCAACAGCTATGGCTAAAACGATGCGCGTCACATTACACACGGTGCCGGTGGAAATAATAGAAGAGCAAACGATCGCTCCGATTCCGTACAAAGCGATGCAGTTAAGCAGCCGACAGGTAGTGACACCGATAGAACCTGGAACAATGACAGTAAGCGCATCAGTTCGTGTAAAGTTTAGTTATTAGAAAAGTTATATTTCATTCTATAATACTTTAACCGTCCAGAAAAATAGCGGTTAAAGTATTTTTTTACGGTTATTTTCATCCTAAATTCTCTTCTTTTTATATTCAAGCATGTTTTCTACCTGCCTGTACATAAAGTATCTATGATAAATAGAAATATAAAGAAGGTGCGAATTGAAAAAGAGTATTCAAATTGCAGGGGCGTTTGTCAGTTTAGTTGTCGGTGCAGGTTTTGCTTCAGGACAGGAGATTATGCAGTACTTTACTAGTTTTGGATTAATGAGTGTTTTTGGATGTATTGTAGCGACGATTATTTTTACGATGTTGGGGATGACGCTTGCACAGATTGGTTCCGATTTACAGACGTCTTCCCATAAGGAAGGTATTCATTTTATCGGTGGACGCTTTTTTGGTCCGGTACTCGACCAGCTAATTTCCTTTGTGCTGTTCGGCATTGCGGTGGTTATGCTGGCTGGAGCAGGTTCTACTTTTAATCAGATGTACAGTGTGGATGCTTCGATAGGAAGCTTGTTTATGGCAATACTTGTTGTAATTACACTGATGCTTAATGCAGAAAGTATCATTAAAATGCTGGCGGCTCTTATGCCATATTTACTCGGAATCATATTTATTCTATTAATTTATTCATTGTTTACGATGGAATATTCAGTGAGCGAGCTGAATGTAATCGCGAAAAGCCAGCCTTCTGCATCACCACATTGGTTTTCCAGCGCCGTTATATATGTTTCTTATAATATTGCGGCAGGTGCGGCAATGCTTATTGTAATGGGAGGAACGGCAACGAATAGAAAGGTTGCTAGAAGAGGCGGCGCGTTAGGAGGCATCATACTAGGGTTACTCATTTTACTAATTAATGTAGCTTTATTTGCCAAAATGGATATTGTGGCCGAAGTCGAAATGCCGACACTGGAACTTGCTAAACAAATTCATCCTACAGTTGGAATCATCATGTCCTTTGTGCTGTTAGCCATGATTTACAGTACCGCTGTAGGAACTCTTTATATACTGGCTGTCCGAATAGTAAAACAGGACCGTTTTGCATTTAAGGTCGTTATCAATCTCCTGTGTATTGTTGGCTTTGCGATTAGCTTAGTCGGTTTTACAACTTTAATCAGTAAGTTGTATGTCATCATGGGGTATTTAGGAATAGTTCTGATTCTTTTTATCATGATTTCAGCATTATTCAAATCGAGTGGTCGGAAGGTAACTTGAATGACGAAAAATTCTATGCTAAATATTTATCCTCCTTTTTCATAAAATTCTTCGTCATTCCGCCTATAACGAACTTATCAATTGTTCTCTTCCGCTTCAAGACGCGCAATCGTAGCGCGGATTGACTCAATCTCCAGACGGATTTGCTCCATTTTATCAGTTAAAGTTGAAAAGGTTCTGGAAAATTGAGTATTTTGGATTTCTTCATAGCTAGCGACAATACCGTCGATTCGGATGTCATCGAATCGTGCAGCTAAAGTCCCTTTCCATGTAGCTGAAGTAAGTTCTGGCTTTGTCATAAGATGCTGATTGCTTGAGAACTCACTTTGCTTTCCGGTTAATTGACCATTGCACGTTTGTAAACGGTTCAAATCATTTTGCTTTTTATTTAACAGAGCATACCAGTACGCTAAAGACATTCTATCACCTCTCAATTAATTGGTTTAGTCTTTTGAAATATGGGTACGTATATAGAGTAAATAATTGGTTTTATAGCAAATTGTAGGAACTATTATATAATACCACTTAAATATATCACAAAGAAAATAACATAAAATGATATACTTTGCTTATTTTATTCCAAAAAAATTAGTATAAAATTCCTCTTTTGCTATATTCTTATTGACCTTATTTGCGAAGGTTCTATAGAATGAGATTGAAAATGAGGATTGTTAAATTTTGTGAATTTGATTGCGAAATTTAATAATGCCAAAAAGGAGAGAACTTCATGTCAGGAATTATTCGTGTTACCCCAGCAGAACTAGAGGCAATGTCGAATCGCTATGGGAGTGAAAGTGCTCAAGTAGAAGAACAAATTTCGCGTTTAGATAACATGATTCAGGAACTGCAGTCAATGTGGGAAGGTGAATCAAGTCGCGCATTCGCGGATCAATATGCAACTTTACGTCCATCAATTCAAGATATGCAACGACTTTTACAGGATGTTTCAGTACAACTGAAAAATACTGCACATGCTCTTGCAGATGCAGATCGTCAAATTGCAGGACAAATTCGCGGCTAAATTTCATCGGTGTTTAAGTTTTAAAAGAGCGTCATATTCGGATGAAGGCGCTCTTTTTGTTTTTGCTGACCGATTTGACCAAGTTTATCGCTATGTTGCAGAAGATGTGTTGAGGTGAAGGATATGTACATAGAAGTTTCAATAGATTTAAAACAGTATAACGGGGAGTGCTTCGATCTTCGTCTATCAAACTCCTATTCCGTCAAAGAGTTAATTGAAATCGTTTGGCAGGTAAAGTCGATTCCCTATCCACCGAAAGAAGGGTTCTGGGTACGAAATACAAATAAGCAACGAGTTTTATCCGGGAATGACCTCCTGGTGAACAGTGGCATCACAACAGGTGATCGATTAGAAATTTTGTGAGGAGTCATGGAGATGACAGATAAAAAAACATCCTATTTAGAAAAACAGTTAGAGGCGGCCCTCAAGTTTGAACAGGACAAGGTTGTAATAACGTTTCAACGTGAAAAAATTAAATTAGCCAATGAACTGGAAATTACGTTATTGCAAGAAAACAATCCTTTCATTGAGAAAAACATCACGTTAACAGAAGATGAATTAATTTTTACATATAAAAAAGAACCGAATTTTATGACATTCGGTAAATTACGAACATTAGATGAAAGAAGTCGATGGATGTTTGCATCAAAGGTATTAAGGTTTATCATGCTACACCAGTCAAACCGGCTTCATCTCATTGTTTGTCCTGAAAATATTCTCATAGATGAAAGTTTGACCGCTTATTTTCTGCATTATGGAGTAAAAGAGAGTATCCCTCCTTATGAAAGAAATAAGGAACGACTTTGGGCTGAAACAAAAGCAATCATTGCCGCCGCGGTACAGCCAAAATATAAGTTTGACCAATATATTCAGTTCTCCAAGTCAATTGAATTAAGTCCGGTGGCAGTAAAAATAATGGAAGCGAAAGACGAACAAGAACTTTTGACCATCATCCAAGATCAGCTGCAGCTGCTGGAAAAAGAAGAGAAAAAATATACAAAAATTGCAAAAACAAAATGGAACTGGGTGAGGTATAGTCTGATTGGGCTTCTATTAGTGTTATTGCCGTTAGGAATCTATACCGGATACGCAGCTCTCGTAATACAGCCGCAACAAGAAGCGTATGTAGCTGTACAAGCACCGTACATCCAAGGAAATTACAGTGAAATTATCGATCAGCTTGCACAGTATGACGTTGAAAAAATGCCTAACGTGATTCAGTATGAGTTATCGCTTGCCTACATTGTTAATGAAACTTTGACGGAAGAGCAAAAGGAAAACGTCTTAAAGACCATTACACTGCAAACAGATCCGGATTATTTTAAGTACTGGATTTACATTGGCAGGGGACAGGTAGAGGAAGCGTTAACGGTGGCGCGGCAATTGGAAGATTTAGATTTGATTATGCTTGCGCTGTTGCATTATGAAGAATCGATCAAGGCTGACCGAGAATTAGACGGCGAAGAGCGCGAACAGCTGCTTGACAAAGTTCAAACAGAAATAAACGAAGTGACAAAACAGCTTGAAGAATTAAAAGAAGCGCTGGAATCTGAAGATGTGAATACAGATGACGGAAAAAATCCCGTTTCAAAGCAAGAGCAGGAAAAAGCAGAAGAAAAAAATACAGTTCCTGAAAGTACGAACGAAGCAAAAGCGGAGAAGACTGCCCAGCCGGAAAAAACTAAGGAAGCGGGAGCCGAATAACTTCAGTTAATGTTCTTCAAACCGAAAATTGTAAAAACACTTTCGAAAAAAACATTACATGATTAGGAAATCCCTAATAGAAGGTGATTTGATGAGTACACTTATATTTTTCTATGACAACTATTATCAGTCCATAGATTTAAATCAACTAAAAAAGAATTCCATTACAGTAGGGAATAATTCATCTGATACTGTAACAATTCAAAGCATTCCATTTACAGATGGCCCGCTCCAGATTACCGAGGATTCCTTTGGTTTTACGGTAAAACAGAGTGGAAGCCAGCTTGGAAAAGTGAATCCTAAGCAATTTTTTGAGTGGAAAGACAGTACCGGCAAAAAAATGCTGAAAATCATTCTCTTTCTTTCAAGACCTTCAAGTGAGACGTATTTTGTAGGGAATAGAACGGAAATTTCTCTTTCTACAATAGACGGTCAGGCAGACGTTGTTTGGCAATCTGAAGCTGAAATCCAGCAGCAGTCTTTTTCACTGCTGAAGGTGGGGCAACAATGGATTGCTGAACTTCCGGAAAATACTATGCTCTATATAAATGGACAAAAAAAGCAGTCAACTAAGGAAATCCAAATCGGAGACTTGATTTTTACACCATTTATTTTCTTTCGTCTAGTGGAAGAGGATGTTCTGGAAGTGACGAGCTTTGAAAAGTTTGAAACAAGATTTTCGGTTATCAGTGAACCTGAATCGGAAATGAAAAAGAAATACCCGATATACAGAAGAACGCCAAGAATGGTCTATGAACTGCCGAAAGAAAAGGTTTCACTGTCATTTCCTTCACAGGAGAACGACCCGTCAAACCGTGGTTTATGGCTCATCATTTTACCGCCGCTTGTCATGCTGATTGTGATGGGGATTGTCGCGGTTATTCAACCACGCGGCATTTTTATACTGATTACGATGGTCATGTTCGTCATGACGCTCATTACATCAACCGTGCAGTATTTTAAAGACCGTGGCAATGAAAAGCGCAAGAAAGAAAGACGTATTCGTATCTATACGGCCTATTTGGAAAACAAACGGCAAGAGTTGCAACAGCTGTCCGAAAAACAGCGCTTTACAATGGAGTTTCACTTTCCTAAATTTGAACGTATGAAATATTTGACGAATCAGATTTCCGACCGGATTTGGGAACGTTCCTTGGAAAGTAATGATTTTCTGCAATTACGTTTAGGAACAGGAATCGTTCCTTCTAGCTTTACCATTGCCTTGAACTCGAATGATATGGCCAATCGCGAAATGGACGATCTAATCGAACAATCCCAAAAACTTGAAAAAGTATACAAAGAGATTTCAGATGTCCCTGTTATAGCGAATTTGGCAAAAGGACCGATTGGACTAATCGGGAAAGAGCGAATTGTAAAAAAGGAAATTCACCAGATTATAGGCCAGCTTGCATTTTTCCACAGCTATCATGATTTGCGCTTTGTTTTTATTTTTGATGAAGCTGATTATGAGAACGTTGAATGGATGAAGTGGCTGCCGCATTTCAATATTCCGAATATGTATGCACGCGGGTTCATCTATAACGAGAAAACCCGGGATCAGCTGCTGTCAACGATTTATGAAATGATTCGCGAGCGCGATATTAAGGAGAACAAAGAAAATCTCCGTTTTACTCCGCATCTTGTTTTCATCATTACAAACCAGCAGTTAATATCTGATCATGTCATTTTGGAATATCTTGAAGGTGAACATAAAGACTTGGACATCTCAGTCATTTTTGCAGCAGATGCAAAGGAAAGTTTGTCGGACAATATTCATACTCTTGTTCGATACTTAAATGATACAGAAGGCGACATATTAATTCAGGATAAAAAAGCGGTAAATATTCCGTTTAAACTTGATTTCCACCGTCAGGATAATAATGAACATTTTGCCCGACTATTAAGGACACTGGATCATCAGACAGGGATGACAAATTCAATTCCTGAAAGTATAACGTTCCTTGAAATGATGGATGTGAAAGAAGCCGATGAACTTCAAATTGGCGATCGCTGGATGGAAAATGAATCCTCCAAGTCCCTTGCTGTACCAATCGGCCTGAAGGGAAAAGATGATCTTGTGTATCTGAATCTTCATGAGAAAGCACATGGACCTCATGGACTATTAGCCGGTACAACAGGGTCAGGGAAAAGTGAATTTCTGCAGACCTATATTTTATCATTGTCTGTTCATTTTCATCCCCATGAAGTTGCATTCCTGCTAATTGACTATAAAGGCGGAGGGATGGCGCAGCCGTTTAGAACATTACCGCATCTTCTAGGGACCATCACAAATATTGAAGGTAGCGTGAACTTTACGAATCGGGCACTTGCCTCGATCCGCAGTGAACTGAAGCGTCGTCAACGTCTTTTTGACCGCTATAACGTGACCCATATTAATGACTATACAGGATTAGTAAAGCTACAACTTGCTGAAGAACCTCTGCCGCATCTGTTTTTAATTTCGGATGAGTTTGCGGAGCTGAAAAATGAAGAACCTGATTTCATTCGTGAATTGGTGAGCGCGGCTCGTATCGGACGTAGCCTGGGAGTACATCTGATTTTGGCAACACAAAAGCCAGGCGGGGTCATAGATGATCAAATATGGAGTAATGCCCGCTTCAAAGTGGCATTAAAGGTTCAGGATGCAAACGACAGTAAGGAAATTCTTAAAAACGCCGATGCCGCATCCATCACTGTTACCGGCAGGGGCTACTTGCAAGTTGGCAACAATGAAGTTTACGACTTATTCCAATCAGCATGGAGTGGTGCTCCATATCAATCCGAGCACATTGGCGGGGAAGATGAAGTTGCAATTGTAACAGATTTAGGGTTGATCCCATTATCAAATATAGCCGCAAAAGAAAGTAAACAAAAAGGGCTTTCCGAAATCGAAGCAATCGTAGACAAAATTAAAGAAACCCAGGAAATGTACAACATCGAAAAGCTGAAAAGTCCTTGGCTGCCTCCACTTGCAGAACGATTGCACAAAAACGGCATTACATCAGAAATTCAGGAACATATTGCAATGGCCTTCGTCGATGAACCGGAAAAACAAAGTCAATCGCCATATTATTATCGCGTGATGGAAGATGGGAACTTAGGTATTTTTGGTTCAACTGGTTACGGCAAATCAACTACCGTGCTGACATTATTATTAAATATTGCGGAAAATTACAGTCCTGAGGAAGTCCATTATTACTTGATGGATTTTGGGAACGGTTCATTGCTGCCATTAAAACAACTTCCGCATACAGCTGATTTCTTCTTAATGGAAGAAGGGCGCAAAATGGATAAATTTATGCGAATGGTTCGAGATGAAATTGCAAGGAGAAAACAGCTGCTTCAGCAACTGGAAGTAGGCAATATCAAGCTTTATAACCGCATTGCAGATAATAAGCTGCCACTTATCTTTGTTGTTGTAGAAAATTTTGATTTCATTAAAGATGAAATGCCGGATATGGAAACATACTTCAACCAATTTGTCCGGGATGGACAGTCTTTAGGCATTTATATGATTTTCACGGCGACCCGTATTTCTTCGATTCGTCAAGCGGTCATGAACAACCTCAAGACGAAAATTGTCCATTATTTAATGGATCATAGTGAAGCCTATACAATCCTCGGGAAAACCGCTTTAGTACCTGAAGCAATACCGGGTCGGGCAATTATTAAAAAAGACGAAGCAAACTTCTCGCAACTTCTGTTGCCGGCAAACGGGGATAATGATTTCGAAGTAATTGAAGGTATTAAAGAAACTGTAAAGATATTAAAAGAAAAGTATAAGGATCATATTGGACCATCACCGATTCCAATGCTTCCAACTAATTTAACCGTGAAACAATTAGCTGAATACAGCGGATTAATGGGTCAGCAGCATTTATATCCGATAGGTCTGGATGAAGAATTTGTTCGACCTGTCGTAGTGAATTTCCTGACGAACAAGCACCTTCTGATTATGGGACAAGCCCAAAAAGGAAAAACAAATGTGCTTAAAGTATTGTTGACGAATGCAGTAGAGAACAACGTCCTGCATATCGGCGTTTTTGATTCGTTTGACAGAAGTCTGGCTATGTTTACCGACAATGAATCGATTTCGTATTTGGAATCTAAAGATGATGTGGAAGAATGGATAACGCAAATAGAAGGGCAGCTTTCAATACGTGAGATGACTTATGCCAATTCGGCGATAGCTGAGCGCAAAACGTTGCAGTTTACACCAATTTTGCTGGTTGTCGATGATTATGCCCGTTTCAATTCGGGCATTGATGCAAAATTGCAGGAACGGATTACAAAGTTGATGAAAAATGCTGGCTATTTAGGGTTCAACTTCATCGCATCAGGAAATTCTACAGATTTAACGAAGGGATACGATGTGTTAACTACGGAAGTGAAGCAAATTCGCCAGGCAGTTCTATTAATGAAAAAATCTGATCAAACATTGTACACGCTTCCTTATGACCGTAAAGAAGAAGAGATACAAGCAGGATTTGGCTATTATGTCCTAAACAATAAAGAAACGAAAATCCAAATACCACTTTTTGATAGTGAAAGGAAGATCTATTCATGACGGCTCAAAAAAAGCTCATGTTAAAAATCATAATCGTCATGATTTTGATAGTAGGAGCACCTGTCCTTTATTTTATGGCAATCGGAGAAAATCCGTTTTTCGATTCATCGAATGGAACGAAAAAAGTCGCGGTTGTCAATGAAGATACAGGTTCAAAAAAAGAAGAAAGTTCACTGGAATTCGGAAAAGAAGTGCAGCCGATTCTATCGACGGATTCCGAATATGAATGGTCTGTTGTCAGCAGAAGCGCAGCGGAAAAAGGGCTGACAGATCGAGAGTACGATGCAGTCGTATATATCCCTTCGAATTTCTCGGAAAACATCATGACATATGAAGAGCAACAGCCGGTAAAAGCGGAGTTTAAGTATACTGTTTCCGGTCAGCTGAACGCGGCAAACCGTGAAAAAGTATTGCGAGAAATTGACAATGCAACTGCAAGAGTTAACGGGAAAGTCGCAACATTATACTGGAGTTATGTATCTCAGGATTTGGAGAAAGTACGAAATGAATTTGATACGATTCTTCAAAAAGAGATGGAGTTTTTAAATACGATTTCCAACTTTTATCGGCCGAATTTAGCAAGCGTGGTTGGTGATATTGAAAGCCAAAAGAGCCTGCTCGATAATTTGGCTGCCACTGTTAAAGACACTCCGATTGAGGGGAATATCGAAAACGCAGGTGAATTTGAAGGGCTACTGGCACAATTTATTACCTATGTGGATACATATCGAGAGTATCACAGTACACAGCCGCAGCTTTTACAACCGTTGCAAAATGCAAATACGGCCTCAATCATCGCGCTGAAAAGTGAGCATGACCCCCGCTATGTGGAAGTGAAATCGTATTTAATGGAGCATAATGAAAAGTTCAATTCCGATGTACAAAAATTGGAGAATCAGCTGGCCAAAAATAAAGATAATGTTAAAAATTTATCGGATGAAGTAGTCGTTCAGCGTAATGAGATTATCAGCCTACTGAAGCAAGTAGAAGGGGAGCTATTAGTGCAATACGAAAATCAAGTGATTGGTCTAAAGAATCAGCTTGATGCTAGTACCCCTACAGCAGATCCGACAACACAAGCGAAAAATGGTAGCGGCAAAGTTACAGACAATACAAATAACTTTATCGCTTCATCAAAAATTACAGCGCTTGATTCGGAACGCGAAAAACTACTCGGCTTAGTCCAGAACATGAATTCACTGAAACAGGAAGTGGGTGCTACAGCTGTAAATTCGGGCGAAACGACACCGGAAGCCGCAGTTAATGCAAGTGCTACTGCAGCAGTAAACGAAAAGCTTACACAAATTTCATCACAGATGACAACAATTGAAGCAAATATCCAGCATATCCAACAGCAGGAAAAACAATTGCAGGAACAATTTGTACAATCTCAAAGTGAATTGGTTAAAGAGACAGTAGTTGAAAAAAAACCAACCTTTGAAAATGCAACAGCCGTAATCGAAGAAATCGAGCGTAAAGAAGCGGAAATTATGGCGCTGCCTATGATGAATAACGGTAAAATAGAGCGTCTGAAAAATGTTTTCTCAAAATCTATCGTAAGTAACAATACGACTAAGCTGATGGAATATTACGGTGCACTGGCCCAGTATGAAGCGGTCGTGCAAACGAACTTAAGCGAAGAATCCAACTTTAAGGAGATTTCATCGCATGTCAATACGATTTTAGGTATCAATGATCGGGGAACGACAATTTTAGATGAATTGCAAATGGACGTTCCCGCTTCACAAAACCAATTAGCAACTTTGGAAAAAGGAGTTAATTCTTTCTTCCTGACGTATATGGAAAAAGTCGATGCAGACTATGAAGCGATTTCTGCACAGCTGGATGCAATTGAGACAAGTGCGGACAGTATGCAACAAAGCCTTGATGCCTTTATTGCCGGATCTGAAGAAGTTGCCACGCCGCCAGCTGACGGCAGCAGCCTTGTCACGAATCAACAAAGCATCAGTCAAAACTTAATGGCGATGAGTAATGCAATGAACAGTATTATGGCAAACCAGGACAACATTATCTCGGTTACAAATGACTTGGAATCAAAAGCGAAGAACGTCAACGCAGATACAGAGGAATTGAATTACAAGTGGAATGAAAATGTGGTGACGACAGAAAAGTACCGGAACGCGATCCATGATGTACTTAACAATGCATTTATCGATGGACAAAGGAACGGCCATATCTACAATCATTTATCAACACCGCTTGCGGCGAAAAGCTTGAATTCTTCCGTGCAGGAAAATAAAATACCGCCCGTAATTGTACTCGTAATTGTTCTGGTCAGCGGACTATTAATCGGCTACTTCTGCTACTATTTAAAAAATAATAAACGAAGTGTGCGCATTGCATTGTTTGCTTTGCTTAATCTGATTGTCGGACTAATTATTAGTATGTACGGAATGGATATTTATTCGTTAAATGAAACGAGCTCGATTGAGTGGACGATATTCACAATTTTATTATTAACAGCAGTTTCCACAATTATTTTTGCCGGCTTTTCAGTGGGCCCGCTAATTGGGTGGTTTGTAACCATTGCAGTAATTGTATTCTTTGTCACACCAATGCTGACACTTCTGGCTTCCAATATTGATTATAAGGATCCGATGTCGAAGGTGTACTTATCGATTCAATATGGTCCGGAGTCACTGATTATCTCTGCAAGTATTGTGCTTGCACTTCTCATTGGGGTTTTTGCACTTGTACCACTCATTGTAAGCAAAATTAAAAATCGTAAAATCGAACAAGATGAGGAAACGATTTATGAAATGTAGGAAATTAGCAGTTGTTTTTGGATTTAGTATATTAATGGGAGTCGGATTCGAAATTGAATCCGGCTTTCCGTTAAATTTAGAGACAAAGCAAGTGTCTGCAGCTACTGAATTGAATAACCTCAATCCCAATGAATTTAAAGAAAAAGAATTTAAAGACAACAAAGAGTATCTTCATAATGAATCCCTGCTGGACAACCGGAAAAATATCCGGGAGGAGCAAAAACAGTTGGATTTCAAGCCAAAAGTATTAGAACGAAACGAGAAAATAAAGGAAGAGCTTTTTATAAGTGATTTTAAAGAACGGAAAACGATTGCTTACGATTCGATGAAATATGGTCTGTTTTCAAATGAAAGAGAAATAGTGAAAACCAAAATAACCGAATCGATTCCTGATGACGACAGCAAAAGCAATGGGCTGCAGTTTTTCTATATTGGTCTCTTGATAGCTTGTATATTCGTTGTCTTGTTATGGCTAATCCCGAAAATGGTACAGGGTGATAAAAGCTAACACATAAGAAGCAAAAAAACGGAAAGGAGAGAAGGAATATGTCGAATGAAGTGAAAGTTGTATATGCGGATGTTGAAGAACAGCTGGGAGTAATGGAGAATGCTGCGTCAACACTGAAACCTAAAGCAGAATCGCCAATTGAAGGGAATATGTTGGATGTTGTTACAAAATTAAACGAGCTGTCGCTGCAATTGGAACAGGTTTTAACAAGCTACCAGGCTGTGCTGCAAAATAATATTCAAACAACGGAAAATTCTGTGCAATATTTAAAAGAGCAGGATCAGCGGATATCAACAACTATTAACGGTGCCGCTTCTAGTCATGGGAGGCTGATGGAATAATGAAAGTATTGGATGCAGAAAACTTTCATAGCGGTCTTGCGCGCAGTATAACCATGCTGACTAGACTTGATACCGAAATGAAAACAATTGAGACATCGATACAGGGACTTATTCAGCTTGAGGAATCTTTAAAAGGGCAAGGTGGGAATGCAATACGTACATTTTACCGAGATTGCCACATGCCCTTTTTACAATTTTTTTATCTATTTAAAAACAGTTTTCAGGAAGTTCTTCAGCGAACAGAAGCCGCGTTAACCAGCCTCGAACCAGATCAAAGCGGCTATATTCAACAAACATTTCTTGAAACGGGTGTTGAACAAGGTTTGAATAATGCGAAAGTAACTGCGGAGGGCCTAACAACTGAAGCGAATGGAATTATGGACAATGTGGCAGATATTGTTTCATTGCCGAAACTCAATGATTCTGCAGTACAAAGCGAAATCCAGGCTGCCAAAAACCACCGGGATACAACAATTGAAAATTTAATGATGTTTGACAATAGCCAAACAGCTGTGCTTGCAGGAGTGGAAAGCGATCTAGCGGCGATGAGTACTTGGATTAAAGACCTTGAAACGATGATTACAGAAGGGTTGACCGATGTGAATTTCCCTGCTGAACATTGGGCGCAATATGCTTCAACGACAGCCCTTTTAACAAATTTAACAAGCCGAACAAATCCAGTTCAAGAAGTGACAGAAGAGCCTGTAGAGGAAAAACCGGGCGATGTCACATCTGCAGACGAAACAGTTATGGGACATAAAGAAGATGTAGGGAATGCAAAGAAATTTAATACCGCGGTCAATGGCGCAGTTGAAAGCTTTGGCATGTTCATGGCAGGGAAAAACGGCGGACTGAAAATGGAGTTGGTGCGTGATGCGAGAACAGGACGAAATGTATACCGTATGCTTGCCAGTGAACGTGCCCTCCATTATTTACGTGTAACACCGGATGCAAAAGCAATGCGCGAGTTTAATTATAAATTGCCAAAAGGAAATAAAGCATGGAAACCAAAACATTACCAGCAGCAGGCAAATAATCGGGCAACCTTAAAGTTTGCTACGCAAAAAAAGGGACAATCAGGCTGGTCCAAAGTTGGGGAAGCTGCCTTAAAAGAGCATTCATCGCTAAAATACTGGAATGATCAAGCGACCATTGCCGAAAAAGCCAAAACGGTTGGTAAAGCTACTGTAGCAGGTGCGGGTAAGTCATTCAAAGATGCTGTAGATGTAAAAGGGATTTTTACCAATGGGGCTGCAAAAGGATTTACAAAAGCACTTGGCCCTGTATCGGCCGGCCTGAACTACTACAGCAATTACCATAATGCAAAAGATGACGGGCTAACAGGAGCCGAGGCCCACACACGTGCCACAGTGGATACGGCAATCGATACAGCGGTGGGCGGTGCGGTACAAGCTGCAAGTGTTGCATTATTCACAGCCGCTGTTCCAATTCCGGGTGTCGGTACTGCTGTTGGTGTTGCAGTCGGAATCTTCGCCAATACGCTTCTTAACAAAAAAGACAAAAAAACAGGGGAATCGGCCATGGATAAAATTAAAGGCTGGTTCCACTGATGAATATGGAGGTAATCACCGCATGCTAAAAAAACTATCAGAACAAGATTTCGCAGTATTACGAGGACCGCTGGAGTCTGGTAGACAAAGTCCGAATTCGTTGGCATCTGTGCTTGTATTAGGCATTTTCCTGCAGGCACTGTTTTTCTATCTAACTTATAATATTGCAGGTAAATACACAATCTATCCAAATTTCGAAAGCATTAAAACAATTCATATGTGGCTTACAGGAATCATTATTTTATTGTCCCTTCTATTCGCTATTCCTGTCGTTTTTAATAAGATGGAGAAGCTGCAGTACTTCCTGTCGATTATT
The DNA here is from genome assembly GCF_037969775.1 of Solibacillus sp. FSL W7-1472. Classification (NCBI taxonomy): domain Bacteria; kingdom Bacillati; phylum Bacillota; class Bacilli; order Caryophanales; family Caryophanaceae; genus Solibacillus; species Solibacillus sp. FSL W7-1472. Next base: position 2,670,221 of record NZ_CP150208.1, on the reverse strand, counting down.
ATGACACAAAATTTTTCTGTATTTTTATACCTTGCCCCGTTATTTCTTTTAGGGGAACAGGACGCTGCAACAGTTGAATCGCTACTAAATTTAACATGGATTACACTTTCAATTGCAGGTGTATTGTTTATTGCTACGTGGATCCGCTTTTATTTACTTCTAAAAAAAGGTCATTACCGTGCAGGGTCAAGAAACGAGGAAATGCGTGGGAAATTTGAAACGAAATCGTATATTCCAATTGCAGTCATCGGCAGTACAGCGCTTGTTTTTCTTATCCAATTTGTCATGAAAACAGGTTCGTCCGATTTATTTGAAACAATCATGCTAGTCTTTTTACCATTCGGTATTTTTTATACACTCATTTTCGTATTGCCAGAGCAGCTTGTTATACTCTATTGCAAAATCAGATTTAAAAGCTTCAACTTTGATATAAACGGTTATCTGAACACGGAAAGAGCAGCCAAAAATACTAGAAAAGTAAAACAAAGTTAGGGGGACTCAATCATATGGAGATTCGCGGATTGCATTTCGATCATTTAATTATGTTTCGTGTGAGAGATCAAAAAGAGAACTGGCTTGAAGGAATAAAAGTAATGGAAGATTTTCCGTTAAATCATGAAGTGTATAAAAATGGGCCGGTGCTTTTCTCGTTTGAAGAAGAGGAAGATGGGGAAGGTTTGTTTACTTATTTTATGCCGATTAATACGGAAATCGAATTTGAAGAAGGGATTACCGATTTCGCCTATTTAAATCAATACCAATTGAATCAATCTCTGTTATTGCGCCATGCACAGGAAGAATTCGATTTCAGGACTGCTTATGAGAAAGTAAAAGCGTATGCAGCAGCAGAAAATCTTTCCGTAGAGGATTCATATATCTGTGTACTGTTAAATGTTTACGGAGAATATATCATTGATTTGTATGTCCCATTGAAAGAATGGAGCGAAGTGCAATGATTATAGAAAACCATCAAATTGCATACAGAAATGTAGCTTCAAAATATTATAATTTTGTCCCGGAAGAAATTGATCTGGCTTTCCAAGATTTTGATCAAATTTTATCGAGTCATGGATACAATACAGCCGATGTCATGTTTTTTTCTATTATCAGTGACCCGACCGCATCCGTTATGACTGCTGAAATTTTCCGGCCGATCGAAGAGAATGAAATTTCGCAAATAAGTTCTGAAGAAGATGTTAATTTCAGAAGCTATTTTTCAATTAATGGCATGCTGATGACGCGGATTACCGATCAATTTGATGAACAATCTCAAGTAAAGTTTTGGGAACTGGCGGAGCACATACAACAACATAATTTCTCGCAGAGCAGCCCTTACTTTGTAGAATACAAACGCAGTCATTCCGGGGCAACATATGTGGAAATGAGTGTCGGAGTAAGGTGAAAAACGGAGGCCAATTCAAGCGTAATGAATAAAAAGATGGTGATAAATTGAAGGTATTGGATGTAAATGAGTTTCAACAAGGACTTGAAAGAACTGTTAATCAGTTAACCCGCCTGGAAAGTGAAATGAAACAAATTGAGAGTGCTGTTCAAGGTCTCACACAATTAGAAGAATCGCTAAAAGGTCAAGGTGGAGAAGCATTACGTGCATATTACGAGAGTTGCCATTTGCCATTCATCACATTTTTCAATACCTTTAAAACTAGCTTTACTAGTGTTCTTCAAGAGATGAAAACAGCCCTTTCATCGCTTGAACCAGATTCATCAGGCTTTATTCGCCAAGCAGCATTGGAAGGTGAAATCGAGCAAGGCCTTAATCGTGCCAAACAAGTGACAGAAGAGCTGACAGATGAAGCCAATAATATCATGGACCAAGTGTCAGATATCGTGAGCTTGCCAAAATTGGATGATAGTGAAGTCCATCTGGGTGTACATGACGCGAAACGACATCGGGACGAAACCGTTGAAAAACTCATTGAATTTGACGTATCCCAAACAGATGCATTAACGACAATTCAAACAGACCTGATGCATATGAAAACATGGATTACCAACATAGAAACGATGATGACAGAAGGGGTAACAGATGTTAACTTCCCGGCAGAACAATGGCAGTCATTCGCTAGTCAGAATCCGTTAATGATTGCACTGGCTTATCGTACGCAATCGTTGGATCAAGTGATTAATATGAATCCACTATTTAATCCTGGAGGAATCGGAGGAGCGAATCCATATACCCTCCCTGGTCTTTATCAAAATGGTCAGCAGCCTTTAGTTACTTTCGGTCTCAGCGGTGCGATGGTTTCAACAAATTTCGTTTCATTTATGAAGCAAAAAGAAAAAGAAGTCGCAAAAGAGCTTTCCGCTACAGCCACAACAGTAGATAATGTGAAAGATGAGGGGAATGGTTTTCTTAATTTCCTAGGAGACGTGGGAAGTGGCGCTACAAAAGTCGGAAAAGGTTTGTTGGATTTTTTACTATTGGACGATGTGAACACGCTCGCTGATAAGAATGCTTCGGGCCTTGATAAAGGTATTGCGTTAGCATCCTTCATCCCGATAGGAAAAGTTTTGAAAATCCCGAAAGCAATTGATAAGATTGTAGATAGTAACGTGGGTGAGGTTGTTAAGAAGAGTGATGTAGATGAGGTTGTTGGTAAGGGGAATATAAAGCATTTACCAAGAATAAAAGAAGTTGAAGTTAATTTTAAAAGAAATGATAAACATGACTCCGAAGAATTTGCAAGACAATTGAAAGACCAAGAAAAAGGTATGAATGAACTTACAGTTGATGAGTATTTGAAAAATCGTGAGAAGTATATTGAACAAGGGCGTGCAATTGAAGGTAACGCTGCCCAACAAGCAGCTCGAGAAAAAGCATTAAATAAAAAGATAGAAGAATTGTTCGAAAATGGTATGTCATGGGAAGAAGCGGAGAAAAATGCAAATAGTTGGTTGAAATCGCAAGCAGCCCTCCATAATCCTGACCAAATTGCTGGAGGTAAACCGCTAAATATTGGTGGTATGGGAGATAAAAGAATAAATTCATCAATTGGATCACAATGGAAGTATAGAATTGATATTGTCGATGAACAAATAGGTGAACTAACTAAATCATTGACATCTGATCAGCGAAAGAATACTTATTTAAATGTTAAGCTTACACATTAGAGGAGGTTAACAATTTGAGCTTATTTAAAGATTTTAAAAAAGTAAGTGAAGTTGAGGAATATACAATTAATAAATATAAGAATATGGTCCCAGAAGCTTTAATTGAAGTATGGAAATCATATGGGTATGGTACAATTATGAATGGATACTTAAAAATAATAAACCCTGATGAATTCAGCTCTTTAGTAAATGAGTCTTATTTAAGAAGTAAAGGGACAATACCTATTTTCAGTACATCCATGGGTGATCTAATACTTTTTGAAAAGGATGAAAATCAAGAATCCTATATTGTAACAATAAACTACCGAAAAGGTAAAACAAAAGTTGTAGCTTCAAAATACTCCTTGTTTCTAAGATTTTTAGAGGAAGAGGCTTTTAGACAGAAGGCTTTAGATTGGCTTCCTTATCCAGAAGCAATAGAAAAATATAATGAACCAGAGTATGATGACTGCTTTGGCTATACTCCTTTACTAGGTTTAGGTGGAGCAGAAAAAGTAGAGAATCTAAAAAAAGTCAAATTGAAGGAACATATTCGTATTATTACTGAATTTATGGGTCCAGTGCAGTAATGTACAGGAAATATGGTTAGAGTTAACTATGAGCACTTGATTGTCTATATTAGGCGACGAGTGCTTTTTTATGTTTTCAATATTCATACCGATGTTAACTTCCCGGCAGAACAATGGCAGTCATTTGCTAGTCAGAATCCGTTAATGATTGCACTGGCCTATCGAACGCAATCGCTGGATCAAGTGATTAATATGAATCCATTATTTAATCCTGGAGGAATCGGAGGAGCGAATCCTTACACACTTTCGGGTCTTTATCTAACCGGTCAACAGCCTTTAGGTACTTTCGGGCTCAGCGGTGCAATGGTTTCAACAAATTTCGTTTCATTTATGAAGCAAAAAGAAAGAAATCGCAAAAGAGCTTTCCGCTAAAGCCCCAACAGTAGATGATGTAAAAGAAGAGGGGAATGGTTTTCTTAATTTCCTAGGAGATGTCGGAAGTGGCGCTACCAAAATCGGAAAAGGTTTATTGGATTTCTTAATATTGGACGACGTGAACACGCTCGCTGACAAAGATGCATCATTACTAGATAAAGGTATTGCGTTAGCATCCTTCATCCCGATAGGAAAAGTTTTGAAAATCCCGAAAGCAATTGATAAAATTGTTGATAGTAACGTGGGTGAGGTTGTTAAGAAGAGTGATGTAGATGAGGTTGTTGGTAAGGGGAAGGGTGATGCTCCAGTTCCTACCAAACCAGGTGGTGGTAGCAATCCTAAAGACTTTGTTAACCCACATTCTGAAAAACATATGTTTGAGCCAAGTAGACCATCTACTTCTAATAGGTCACAATATGGTGAAGATGTGGATGTAGCCAAGTTAAGGCAAGAAACAATGACTAATCCTGATAAAGCTTATTCAAACTGGCCAAATCCTAACAATCCAAATCCAAACAAAATAACTAAGTATTATAAAGAATTTGACGGAAATATCAGTACACCTGATACACCGACAGGGAGTCATAGGGTATTTGAAAATCTTGTTGATCCAACCAGAAGCTCACATTTTCCATATGTTCCAAGAAAATAACTATTAAGTAGGTGAAATACTTGAGTAATATGTTGTATCATGCATATTTACCTGAAAATCATGAACATCATGTTTCGCTGGAAGAAGTCATGAATGGTGGCATTAAATATTCTACTAAGTCTAATAATAGATATAGTAATGGTGGTAGAGTAAAATTTGAGATAACAGAACTATTAAAACCCTCCAATGCTCCTGCCTGGCTTAACTTTAAAGAAGCAATAGGTGTTGATCTAACCAATCGTTTTTCAAATTCTTTTGGCTTTCCTATATTTACGGATAAAATCTTAGTATTTGATGGTGATATTTCCCTTTCAATCTATGACCAAGCATTCTATGAGGATTTGAAAGACTTTGATGAGGAAGCTTTAAATTTTGATACTGGAGAAACTATTGAATATTGGCTAAAACTATATTGGAAAAGTATGATGACACTTGAAGACTATTTAATAAAGAGGTCTTATCCAAAGCCAGAAGTATTAATTTTTGAATCTGTTCCCAAAGAAATTATTCAACTATGTGAAGAATAGACTTGTACACCTTGATTGGCTAATGCCTTTCAAGGTTTCTTTTTATGGAGGGCTGCGTTAGCATCCTTCATCCCAATAGGAAAAGTTTTGAAAATCCCGAAAGCAATTGATAAGATTGTAGATAGTAACGTGGGTGAGGTTGTTAAGAAGAGTGATGTAGATGAGGTTGTTGGTAAGGGCGCGGATAAAGGTAAGGGAGTTAGTGAAACTAATTTAAGAAATATCGATGATTTTATAAATGGTAACAAGAAATTTGATGAAATCATTGAAGACTATGCAAAAGTATATAAAGAACATGTTGATTTAAACAAACCTTGGTCTTGGGATGATACCATTCCGGGTGGGGATAGCAGCTTATCTTCTGCTCAAAAAAGAAAGATAAAAGAAATGGCTATAGCAAAAGCACATATTCCTGAAATAAAGATTACAAAAGCAGATGGTATGAGGTATGGATTTGCCGATTTTGCAAGTGCAGGTGTTGTAGAAGAGACTGTTCAGCTACCAGATAGATTTTGGAAGCTATCGGATAAAGAACAGTTTAAGTGGTTAGATGAACAAATAGGTGGTACAAGAAAAGGGATGACGTGGCTTCATACGGAGGTTCCTGGTAAAATGGAGCTAGTCCCCTTTGGTATTCATAATATTACACCTCATAATGGTGGAAGGACTAAAGGTATGTGGGCCGACGCTCCAAGATAATAATATTGAGGAGGTATAGAAATGGAATTTAAGGATGGATCAATAATTTATCCCTTGCCGGACGATACTTTACTTTCTGAAAAGGAAGGTAAGTGGAGAATAAATTTACCAGAAACGTATAAAGAATTTATAAAAAAATATAATGGTGGTACTCCTATAAAGGATAGTTTTAAGTGTAATAGCCATGTTTATGCGATTGATAGGTTTTTATGTATTTTAAAAGTAACCGGGGAAAGAGATGATGAGTATTACGATATAGGAGTAGTTAGAACTCAACTAGACGAAAGAATTGTTTTTGATGAAAATTTAGTAGGTACTGAACTGCTACCAATAGCTGTTTTATTTGCAGGTGACTTTGTTTGTTTAGACTATCGTAACAATGTTGAAGAGCCTGTTGTATGCGTTTGGAATCATGAAGAGTCTTCAGATTTAAATCCTATAACATATATTGTAAGTAATAGCTTTGAAGAATTTCTAAATATAGAATAGATACTTTTTGGTAGATTCTAACTCTTGATAGAATGCCAGTAAGTTAGTCACACTTATTTAATTAACCTCAAGCACTTGATTGTCTACTATAGACAACAAGTGCTTTTTATTTTTTTGTGAGAAATTTTTGTATTGAACAATTTAAAAAGATTCTATGAAATTCATAGCTCATGAAGGTAGTACATTCAAGACATTCTGTTTTAGTACTTTGTTTGTGAAAATAATAAGATAATTAGGAGAGTTAACATTTTACATGTCAAGAGGACTTTGATACTGCAAAACCTACAAACTAACGGACCATGGACAGGTAGTAAAAGAAGTGAATCCAGCTCTTTCATACGCTGAACGAAAAAGCCATATGACCACGCAAAAGAGTGATAGCTGGGATGCAGAATGTGTGGTACGTATATTGGTAAATAAACTTGACCAATTGCCAGACGTAAAACCACATGATTTATATTGGTCGATACAACAGTTGGTTTCAAGAAGAAATGCATTAGCAAAAGCTCAAGGTGCTTTAAAGAACCAATTACAATTTCAATTAAGCCACCATTATCCAAGCTATAAGAAGTTTTTCTCAGAAGTAGATGGAAAAACAGCATTGGCGTTTTGGGAACGGCACCCTTCACCATCTTGTTTAGAAGGTGTGAGTGTAAAACAGTTGACCACCTTTTTATTAAAAGTGAGTAACAATACTTGTTCGGTGAAAAAAGCAAATGAAATATTGAAGCTAGTGAAAGAGGATGGGAATACAACAAAAGAACATCAAGAAACACTAGACTTTCTTGTGAGAAGTATTGTCCGAGACATTTCTTTTGAAAGCAGGAAATGTGTTATGTGGAAAGAGAATGAATTAAAAGAGTTAATGAACTTACAAGACTTTCAACTGCACTCCATGCCAGGCATAGACCTTGTGACAGCTTCCGCTTTAATTGCGGTGACGTTAGACGTTTTTCAAATGCCAATAAATTAGCATGATTTGCGGGTATTGCGCCTGTTTACTTTGGATCTGGTGGGAAAGGTAAGGACTTATACTAACAAGTCTGGAACATCAGTCAGTTACCCGAATGGTTACCCAGATTTTACACCTTTTATGCATCCAAATGTTAAGCCTGTAAAAATAGAAGTTCATTCGCCTAAAAATAATCCGAAAGATTTTGAAAATGCAAACACAGCAGCTAAACTTACAAAAGATACTGATCCACCAATAATAGATATTAGAAGGCCGCCAGACGGTTATATGTGGCATCATCATGAAGATGGAAAAACTATGAAGCTAGTAGATGAGGATATTCACAGAAAGTTTAGGTACATTGGTGGTCAATCAAAGGTTAATGGGAAAAATAAGTAATGATATAGGAGTGAGAGTCTGACAAAAATGCTTAGTGTAAATCCAAAAATTTCTTTACAGGATATAAAACAATTTGAACAAGAGTATGAAGTTACGCTACCTAAACAATATGTTGATTTTCTACTAGAATACAATGGAGGATTTCCTCAGAAATCTAACTTTAAACTCCCTGATGATGAAGGAGAAAGTTTAGTCAATAAGTTTTATGGAATTGGTGATATGAAAAGTAATTTAGGTAAAGTTTTTGTGGTTTTAGAAGGAGAAATACCAGAAGATTTTATTTCAATTGGTAATGACCCTGGGGGAAATGAGATTTTATTAGGAGTTAATGGAGAGTATCAGGGAAAAGTATATTTTTGGATTCATGATATAGAACCCGAAGATGAAATGGACAATATGTTTATACTTGCAGGTAATTTTACTGAGTTCTTTAATAACTTATATGAATCTGAATAATGGATACTCATAGAGAGCTACATTTAAGGGCTGAATTTTTCGTAATAATATAAATACGAATGATAATTAGGCGAGATGACATTTTAAAAATACGGTGTATTGTTATAGGGAACAAATTAAACAGCCGTTGCCGGTATTTTACCGGTGACTGGTTGTTTAGTTTCGTTTGAATATGGATATTGTTATAATAATCTATATACTCTTCGATGATTCGAGATACTCAAGCATTCGTCGTGCTGTGGATTCTATCGAGGTAGAACGTTTCCGAATTTAGTGAGGAGTGAAACATTTCGATAGGGGAATTATCAACTGGCGTGTCTTTATGGGACATGCTCATGGTAATTCCTTTTTCTTTGACTTCCTTTTGATTCTCATATATGTCAAGTTTATGGGAAATAACAAAAATGGAAAAGCAAAGTTTGAATTCGTAGGTACTAATAATAACGGAGATATTACGACCTATCACACTCAGAGTGGCAAAAAAAGAAGGATGGGGGACAAAATACCCTTTAATTATGAATGAGTTGTATAATGACATACTAAATTGGGATGATGTTTCTGTTGCAAAATCTAATTTAAATAAATTGAACAGAAATTATCAAAACACTCTCAAGAACATGTTATATGGGATATTGATGATTTATCACAAGAACCTCCGTGGGGGGATAAAATAAGTTCCAAAGTAACTAATCTTGCGAACTATTATGCAACAACTGATGGGAAAACATTCTTTGAAGTGATACGAACAGCGATGGATATGGCAGAAGAAGATAAATGTGATTTGAAAATTCATAAACTATAATTTTTTTAAACCATGGGACGCTATCCCATGATTATTTTATGATACGGAGTGTCAAATACATCACTCTTTATTCTGATAGTAAAGCTAAACTTTATAAGCCCTATTTGAGGCTAAGAGTTTCTAGATGAACACAATAATCCAGACCATTGCTGACCTAAATTACCATCTTCAAGCCTTAAAAGTAAAGACTGACCGACGATTATTTCGGATATAAAAATTGTGAAGATGGATAAGGAGGTTTACTTTGAGTATTTCTAATGAGAATAAAATAATAGCAAAGACAGCTCTACATGCTTTAGGGGGTAAACCTTGTGTCTCAAAATACTGGGACGAAAATAATGTCAGTAACATTGATATACTTTCAACAGTTAATAGACCATTTGACGGTGTATCATCATACTCAACTATTGGACTATCTGACCATTCAATTGAATTGACTGTTGAAAAAACGCCTTTGCTAATAGAAATAGTTGGCGCAATAGCAACAGATTATAAGCAATATCCTAATATATTGGCAAGCTGTGCATTTTGTATTATTAACTCAAAATTTTCAGTTTCCCATGGTTCAGTATTTCGAGATATAATAAAGACGTATTATCCCAATACTGAGATGAAACATATATTATTTGTGTCACCTTTCTTGTGGGAAGATTTAAATACACTTGAATTTCCAAATAAAAAAGTGGCTTGGCTGCTAGCTGTTCCAATATCTGAGAATGAATATCTATTTGCTCAAGAAAAAGGAACAGATACATTAGAAGAATTATTTGAACAGGAAGAGATAGATATCTTTGATTTAGAAAGAGAATCAATATTGTAATTTTCTAGTTTATTGACCTTGATTGACTACATTGTCTTTCAGGGTTTTTGTATTTTTTACCCAATATTTGAATCGAAAATTCCTAAGACGATTATTTGGATATTCTAGAGAGATAGGAAAAGTTTTGAAAATACCGAAAGCGATTGATAAAATTATAGATAGTAACGTGGGAAAGCTGAAGAATTAGGTTATAAGCCACAAACAAAAGAATTTAGTGACTTTATCAAAAAATAGGTTAATCCAAGAAATATTCCATCTTCAGTTATTGAAGACGCTATAATGAATACGAAAAAGACACCTGGTAATAGAAGATCGTTTGTTCATGAAGCAAAGGATGTCAAAGTAATTATAAAGAATCAGACGATGTTATTACAGTTATACCGAAATAATCAATAAAAGGATGAAGACGAATGTTTATAAAGTATGATGAGTACGATCTATTAGAACTTTTTCAAAGTGAGCCGGTTAGTATATCGGGTAATATAGATGATGGAGAATTAATTTATACTTACAAAGATGACCAAAATTTCAAGGTGATTTTAACCTTAGATGTATATCAACAAACGAGTAGTCTAACCATTACATTTAATGATTCTATAGTATTTTCAGGTGATTTAAATAATGTATCAAGTATAAAAAAAGATGGCAAAGTTATGGTAATAAATGTGGGGGGAGATGAGAAATTAAAAGTTAAATTTTATAAACAAGTTGGAGGGGAGTTACTTTAAATTGGCATATTGTATTTCTTAATTGAGAAGTTAGTTCGCGAAGTAGTGTGTTGGAAACAACGGCTAACAGATCCTATAAAACAAAGAGATAGAGTAAATAAATGCATTCCAAAAAGGGCGAATCAATAGACGGAGGTGAAATAATTGTTATTAGTACCTAAAGCACTTGAGAATATTATTGTCGGTGTATTAATTAATAATCATTTCAAATGGTATGTTTCCAAAAAAGATATTTGGTTTTTAGATAGAAAAAAACTAGAAGAGGCATATAAAAAGAAATTTAAAGAAATGGGAATTGCATATACTGGTCCATTTATCGAAGAAGATGATGAAAGGAAAGGCATAGATATATTAGATGAGGATTCATATGCAGAATTTGCGCCAAGGATGGCAAAGTATGCTGTTTCAGCAAAAGAATTAAGAGAAAGGCTTAAGTTAAATTTACTTACTGAAACGAAAGAGGATACTTTTTATAGTTTTATGCCTTCTTTATTCGTAAATTTCGATAAAAGAGGGTTGTACTCCCTTTATTCAGAACCAGCTTCCTACGAGGATTTTGTACCTGAAAATTGGACAGGACGCTACGAAGATTTTTTATCATACATAGATAGAGCAGAAAAGTACTGGTATGATGAAAATGAGATTGTCCTATTAAATTTTGAGGGAGGCAGTTGCAATTGACTGCTTCTTTTTTGTTATCCATAATTATTCGGACGGATAAATGAGCACCGGTAAAAGGGTAAGAAAAACAAAAGCCGAATGCGCTAAGAAAGCGAATTCGGCTTATTTGTGCACAACAATAGCTGCCTGGTGGAGCCACAGACGGTCATGAATCGGCATACCTAAACCATGATCCAGGATTTGAATGAGCTTTATCATTTGAACATTGAGCTTTAAAAGTTAAGAGCTTTGAATTTTGATATTTCAGCTTTGACCTTTATGCTTTGAACTTTTCTATTAAAAATTCATCTATTAATTGTAGGTTGAGTGACTGTTTGGTTGTTTCAACTCGCACACAGTCAAAGCACGAGCGCCGATCCGTTTACTGTTTTCGCTACGCTATGCAAATTATTAGTTAGATCTCAATAAATGTTGTGGCATTTGATTCTGATAATACAGCGTCTACTTCTGACTCAAATTCCTCGATTTTCGCTGCAAGCTCGTCAATGGTTTTCTTTACTTGCATCGGGTCGATCAATTCATATTCATTACGCTTCATAAAAGTATCAGTATGAAGCTTCACTTCGTCTGAGGATGATTGCTTTTCCTTGCTGCCCAAAATATTAATCAGGTAATTTTCAAGCTTTTCTGGAAGGGCCTCATTCGCAGCTGTTACTTCGTCGATTGCTTCAAAATATTGGCGGCGTAGATGATTCAGTAAATCCTTCTCATATGCAATTGATTGTTTACGTTCAATTGCTTCAGCCACTGTCATTTCATTTACTCCAATTTTAACGATTGTTTTAGCATTTGATTCGACAACGAGTGCTTTTAGTTTATTGCGGTATTGAATAAGGCTTGTGACTTTGTCATACGAACCTTGCATTTCTTTTTTGTATTCATCAATTGACATGCCTTCAATTTTTTCGTTGCTTTTTCGGTTTGCTCGAGCCAGCACTACGCGGTACGTAGCCGATTGGATCCGTTCACCAAGCATTTTTAACTCAGATAGTGCACGATGCAGCGATATTCTTTTCGTCTCCATGATGAACCTCCATACAATAAAAATTTAGTAGATTCTACTATAACATAATGTTGCTCTCCACTTTATCTATATAGGGAAATATTAGGGGATAGAGAAAGTGTTTGACGGAAATAAATCCGTTTTCTCGAAACGTGTTAATAATCATTCCCCCCATTCATATACTTTCCTATTGATGATTTTATTGAGGGAGGAGCTTTGTGGAGATTTTCGTAAGACCGGGTGATTCCTTTTGGTATTATAGCCAAGTTTTTAATCTTCCTTTTCAGCTGATTCTTGATTCGAATCGGAATCTGAATGCACAGGCCCTGATGCCCAACCAACCCGTTCAGATTCCCGGTTATGTGACAAGTCAGTATACGGTTCAACGGGGAGATACAATTTGGTCGATTGCACAAAGAATCAATATGCCGATGGATGCGCTTTTTCTGCTCAATCCGGTACTCAATCCATACGTACTTCAGGTCGGTCTACGGTTGCGGTTGCCTGTTCGTGTAACATGGAGAGTTGTGAATGGTGAACAGGATTACGATTATAGGGCAATGGTGCAGGATATTCGGTCATTGCAGGCAATCTATCCGTTTATAGCAAATGAGCCGATTGGCAATTCCGTATTGGAAAAAGAAATTCCGGGGCTCACGATTGGGAACGGGCAGAAACGTGTTCATTTTAATGCTTCTTTTCATGCCAATGAGTGGATTACGACGTCGATTGTCATGACGTTTCTTAATGATTATTTATTTTCGCTAACGAATAATGCTTCAATACGAGGGCTATATACATTGCCATTGTATATTCAAACGAGTTTAAATATTGTGCCAATGGTAAATCCCGACGGAGTAGATTTAGTGCTGAACGGACCTCCGGAAGATGAAACAATTCGTAAAAACGTAATCGAATGGAATAATGGTAGTACAGATTTCTCGGGTTGGAAAGCGAATATTAATGGGGTTGATCTGAACGACCAGTTTCCTGCTGAATGGGAACGGGAAAGAGAAAGAAACCCGAAAACGCCTGGGCCGCGGGATTATGGTGGGCAAAGTCCGCTATCGGAACCGGAATCCATTGCAATGGCCGATTTGACAGTAGAGCGGGATTTTGCTCGGGTTTTGGCTTTCCATACACAAGGTCAAGTTATTTATTGGGGATTCATGGGATTGGAACCTCCTGAAACAGAACAGCTTGTCAATGAATTTGCGAGGGTAAGCGGATATGAGCCTGTGCAGACAATAGAAAGCTATGCGGGTTACAAAGACTGGTTTATTCAAGATTGGCGCCGCCCCGGATTTACCGTTGAACTGGGGCTTGGAACGAATCCTTTACCAATCAGCCAATTCGGTGAAATTTATGAAGAAGCATTAGGGATTTTTTTAAGTGCATTATATATGTAAATAAAGTCCCCCCGTTACGTCCTTAGAGGTAACGGGGGAACTTTTATGAATCCCTCAAGGTTTCATCAATTTCAAGGATGCTTTGCTTTAGCTCATCTAGTTTGGATTTATTCTGCTCGACAATATCCAAATGCTCCTGCCTTTGCTCTGCATTGGCAAGTGCATTTTCGGTACGTTCCATTGAATTAAAAGCATGTTCCACCGCAAATTCCTCCGGGTGGGACATTGCCTGTTTTACTGCACGTTCTGTTCTTTCAACGGAGTTGGATAATAAAGTAATCGGGTGATTTTGTTTCCAGCTAGGTGTACCTGAACTTTTTTTAGCCACTGTTCCTCATCCTTTCTTGCGAAAATTGACTGATTCACACGTTTAGTATTGGTGGATGCAATGATTCCATACGCGGAAGAAATTCGGAATTGTTAGGAAATGTGTCGATATCAATTTTTATCTTTATAGGGAATAACTGCAGCAAGTACAGCCATACTAAAATTGATTCACTTTTAAACATAGGAGGCGGAACGAATGGATAAGAAGGGTTTCACAGATCCAAAATCTAAGAAGATCCACCAAAACTGGGCGAGCGACAAGCATCAAAAGTCTCAAATCAAAGGGGAAACAGAGGTAACTCTGCATAACCAGATTTTGAGAATTAATGCGAAGGCGAGACAGTTCTAACCTTTGTCTTGAAGTAAATCAGGCCTTCATTCCAGACATACTGGAATGAAGGCCATTTACATATCAATACATTTTTCTTTTTCCTTTTTTTGCTTGCTGATGGAGCTCGGTTAGTTCATTCGCAATTTCTTCCTTTACTTTGTTTGGTGCAATTTTCATGTTTTTCGGTGTTTGCGGTAATGATTGTTTATTCGTTCCTTTACTTTTACTATCATCTCTGCCCATTTAAATGCTCCTTTCAATATTGGTTCCTTCTTAATATGGCTTTACAACTTTTTTTCATTACAAAAATTGAGGAAGCCTGAAAAAAGCATAAAACCTCCTATCCTGAGCACATTAAGCCAGTAGGAGGTGATGAAATGAGCAAAAACAGTAAAGAAACGATGAATACGCGAACACATAATCCTTTTTCTACTTATAAAGAATTACACCGAAATACAACAAGTCACAACCGGAATCCTGAAGATAATACAGCGGAATTTGCCGAAGAGTTCGATTCGAAATTAAAAAATAAAAATAATAAAACAAACCATGATAAAAACCAGCAATCCAATAAAAAGTAACGGATAAAGAAAAATGAAAAAGCCTCGCTACATAGAATGTACAAGGCTTTTTCTTATATAGCTGAGCAATAGGTAATGCTAGCCCATATAAACACTTTCACATGTTCCTGCTATAGGCTCATAGAAACAATGCTGTTTAAATTGACCTGTAAATGGTTGATCGTACCAAGTAGGAGGACATGGGCCGGATGGGTTAAAATACCAAAGTGCGTATTTCGCCGGATGGTCTCGCCAATAGTCCAGCGTCTGTCTTGCTAATCTTCTTTCAGTCTCTCTAGCCCTCTGATAAAACATGTTTCCTTTTTGTACCGCCTCAAAAGAATAGTTATTGCCCTGTACTTGGAAAATAACCTGCTCGATTGTTCTCACATCATTAAAATCCAGGCATGAAGCAACAGCTCGGTTCACAATTACATTTCCGACATACAGCATCCCTTGTTTTCCTTCACCTTCAGCCTCAGCCCGCATCATTCGTGCCATCAAATCCACATCGGAATCCCGGTATTTTACTCTTGGCATTTTTTCACCTCACAACTATAGTATGAAACAGTCAACCTGGTTGCGCATATGAATGAATGAAAATGTATAATATTGTTTTTTGTCATGGTTACTTATATATTTCTAACCTATCTTTCCGCATTAATACGGTATATAGTTCATAAATTAGTACATAGGAAAAGGAGGACGGACAATTCAAATTCATGTAGTACAACCGGGAGAATCATTGTGGGCAATCGCACAGGCTTATGGAACAACGGTGCAGAGTTTAGTGGAAGCCAACCAAATTCCGGAGCCGGCCCGGTTAGTGGTCGGGCAAGCATTGGTCGTTCCATTGAAAGGGCAGTATTATATTGTACAGCCAGGGGATAGTTTATGGTCAATTGGTCAACGTTTTCAGGTGAATTATTTAACGCTCGCACAAGCAAATGGCTTGAATCCAGATGCGTTGCTGATGATTGGCACCTCATTGTATATACCGGAACCAACTAAAAGGTCCGCAGAAATTTTGGCATATGTAGAACCAAGAGGCGATGAAATAAGTGATACGCTGCTCGACCAAGTTCGGGAGGCAAGTCCTTATTTAACGTATTTAGCTATTTTCAGTTTTGAAGCAAGACGGGATGGTTCATTAAAAGCGCCTACAATTAACCCATTACCGGAAATTGCTGAACAAAATAATACAGGAATAGCAATGGCAATCACTAATCTCGAGGATTATCAGTTTAGTGCTGAGCTAGCACGTGATATTTTCCAAAGTGTTGCTGTTCAAAATTTACTGCTGGACAATATCATTGCTGAAGCAAAGCGTATCGGAAATATTTCGGATATTCATTTTGATTTTGAACGGATTGCACGCGATCAGCGGGAAGCTTATAATAATTTCCTCCGAAGAGCTGTCGAGCGTATGCATGCGGAAGGATATACCGTTTCTACCGCATTGGCTCCAAAAACGAGAGCCGATCAGCCAGGGGAATGGTTTATGGGCCATGACTATAAGGCGCACGGCGAAATAGTGGATTTTGTTATGTTGATGACATATGAGTGGGGCTATTCTGCTGGACCTCCAATGGCCGTTTCTCCGCTGCCTCAAGTCGAACAAGTAGTACAATATGCATTAACAGAAATTCCTGCAAATAAAATTTTACTTGGGCAAAATTTGTATGGTTACGATTGGACATTACCTTTTGTACAAGGAGGAGATTACGCAGAAGCGATAAGCCCGCAACGTGCAATTGAAGTGGCCAAACGCTACAACGCAGCAATCCAATTTGACTATACAGCACAGGCACCCTACTTTAACTATTATGATGAGCAAGGGCGTTCACATATTGTCTGGTTTGAAGATGCGCGTTCGATTCAGGCGAAGTTCGATTTAGTAAAGCGATTAAATTTGCGCGGAGTCGGCTATTGGAAGCTCGGTCTGCCATTCCCGCAAAATTGGCAGCTCATCGGGGCTAATTTTAATGTAGTGAAGAAATAGCAAAAGGAAAGAAAGTCAGATGAAAAAACATCTGACTTTTTGATTGTCATCTAAATTAAGAAGGAGATTTTATTGAAGCTGATGAAGTATTAGTAGTAGCTGAATAAAAGGGGGATTATAGATGGGGAATATTCCGGAAATTTTACAAAACTTACGTATCCCAGTAATCGGGGCACCATTGTTTATTATTAGCAATCCGAAATTGGTCATTGAACAATGTAAGGCAGGAATAGTCGGGTCAATGCCTGCGTTAAATGCAAGACCGGCAAGCCAGTTGGATGAATGGTTAGCTGAAATTACAGAGGAGTTGGCCAGCTATAATGCCAAAAATCCGGATCAGCCGGCTGCGCCATTTGCCATTAATCAGATTGTTCATAAAACAAATGAACGTCTGGAACAGGATATGGAGCTCTGTGTGAAATATAAAGTTCCGATTATTATTACTTCACTTGGGGCACGTGAAGAAGTATTTGAGGCAGCTCATAGTTATGGAGGCATCGTTTTCCATGATGTCATTAACAATCATTTTGCAAAAAAAGCGATTCAAAAAGGTGCAGACGGCATCATTGCTGTAGCAACAGGTGCAGGTGGCCATGCAGGTCAGCAAAGCCCATTTGCGCTCGTACAGGAAATCCGTGAATGGTTTGACGGTCCATTAGCTTTATCAGGATCAATCGCACGAGGACATTCGGTATTGGCTGCACAGGCGATGGGGGCTGATTTTGGCTATATCGGTTCACCATTCATCGCGACCGAAGAAGCGTTTGCTCGTCAAGAATATAAACAGATGATTGTTGATAGTACTGCAGAAGATATTGTATACAGCAATTTATTTACAGGAATCCACGGGAATTATTTGAAAGGTTCTATCATGAACGCGGGGATGGACCCGAGTAATTTAAAAGAAAGTAATCCTTCAGCAATGAACTTTAACGATAATACCGCAAAAGCCTGGAAAGATATTTGGGGCAGCGGGCAAGGAATTGGCGCGATTAAAGAGATTACTTCCACAAAACAATATGTCGATAAACTGGCCGAGGAATATGCTCAGGCTTATCAGGAACTGACTGGTAAAAGATCTGCAGTAACCCATCTACAATAGATGTCAGCGCATCATTAGTAACAGATTTTTACTAACGATGCGCTATTTTGTGAATTTGTTATTGAACTATTAATTTCGTAATTTATTGAATTCACTTGCCCGGTTCGAATTAATTTGTTACACTCTGGGTAATTAAATGCATTTGCGGGGGGACACAGCAGTGTTGAGAAGGTTAAAACCTGACCCTTAGAACCTGACCGTTAATACGGACGTAGGGAGCAAAGTACAAGCTATACATATGTACTTACTTTGGCTCCGCGTATATTTTACGTGGAGTCTTTCTTTTGCAAATACACAAGCATTTGATTTGCGGGGGGACACAGCAGTGTTGAGAAGGTTAAAACCTGACCCTTGGAACCTGGCCGTTAATACGGACGTAGGGAGCAATGAAAAGTGGTACTTACACTTTTTGGGGACGTCTCTCTATATGTTGAGACGTCTTTTTTGTGCTTCCGCCAACAAAAAGGAGGAGTAACAATGGGATTTTGTGAAAAGGTAAGAAAAGAAACGGATTTTTATTGGGAGGCTAGCTTCTATCATCCTTTTGTACAAGGGATTGCAGATGGGAGTCTACCGCTGGAGAAGTTTAAGTTTTATATGCTGCAGGATGCGTATTATTTAAAACATTATACGAAAGTACTAGCTCTTGCAGCTGCAAAAGCGACAACGGATGATGATGTTCAATATTTTCTGCAAACAGCAAAGTTTATCCATGATGCCGAGCTTGAGTTGCATCGTACAACTTTTAAAGAATTAGGTGTGACAGCGGATGATTTGGAAAAATTCGAACCAGCACCAGCAGCCTATAACTATGTGAGCCATATGTACAATGCAGTGCATAACGGAGATGTAGCAGAAGCATTTGCGGCAATCCTGCCATGCCCATGGCTGTACCAGGAAATTGGGCAAAGATTAAAAGATGCATGCCCCAATATACCTCTTTATGAACAGTGGATTGCATTATATGCTTCCGAGGAGATGCTTCAAAATATTGAAGTACAAAAATCGATGCTAGATCGATATGCGAAAGAACAACCTGCAAAGCTTAAAGTATTACAGGAGCATTTTAAGAAAAGCTGTTATTACGAATGGATGTTTTGGGAAATGCCTTGGACGAAGCAAAGCTGGGAACAAGGAGTGTATGTAAATGAGTCTGCAAGCAATTTATAATAAACAACCATTAGTTCATTGTATTACCAACTATGTTGTCGCAAATTTTACAGCGAATGGCTTGCTGGCGGTAGGAGCTTCACCAGTAATGGCGGATGCAATAGAAGAAGTGGGTGAAATGGCTGCCCAGGCCAATGCTTTGCTTTTAAATATGGGCACTTTGAATGAGCGGACAATAGAGTCGATGAAGAAAGCAGGACTTAGCGCAAACATGCATAATACTCCGGTTGTTTTTGATCCAGTAGGTGTAGGGGCAACGAAGTTTCGAGCGGAGACAGCACAACAATTGCTCGACCTTTTAAAGATTAATGTAATCCGTTGCAATATTGGAGAAATGGCGGCTCTGGCGGGAGTAAATTGGGCGTCTAAAGGTGTGGATAGTGGCAAAGGAGATATAGATGTTGCAGTGACTGCCAAAAAGTTGGCTAATAACTATCAATGTATTGTGATCGTAACAGGAGAACAAGATGTTATTACTGATGGGATAAGAGTGGAATTTGTAGAGGGTGGTCATGAAAAGGTGACAAAAATGACGGGGAGTGGCTGCTTGCTTAGTGCCTTTTGTGCAGCGGTGCTTGCAAACAGTAAAGAACCGTTTGATGACTTACTAACGCTACTGAATGAATATAAACAGGTAAGTGCCAATTCTGTTGCAACTATAGGAAATTTCCACACAAATTTCTTGAATCAACTAGAGAATTTAGCGGAGGGACGAAAATGATTACATGTACGATAGCAGGATCGGATAGCGGTGGCGGTGCCGGGATTCAAGCCGATTTAAAAACGTTTCAGGAACTCCGTGTATTCGGTACATCAGTAATCACCGCATTAACCGCACAAAATACTGAAGGAGTGCATGGAATTTTTCCGACAACGGCTGATTTCGTTCAAGCTCAGCTAAAGGCAGTACTTCAAGATTTCGACGTAAAGGCAATTAAGACAGGGATGCTGTTTAGTGCTGAAATTATCGAAGCCATTGTGACTTTACTAAAAAATACGGATATTCCGCTTATCGTTGATCCGGTCATGATTGCAAAAGGCGGTGCCAGTTTGCTAGAGCAGCAGGCAACAACAGATCTTAAAGAAAAGTTATTGCCGCTCGCAACCGTTTGTACCCCGAATATACCGGAAGCGGAAATCCTTACAGGCTATAAAATACAAACGGAAAAGGATATCGCATCAGCGGCGCATGATTTATTAAGTCTGGGGCTGAAATGTGTTGTCATTAAGGGTGGTCACTTAAACAGTAAGCATGCGACAGATACGGTTTTCATTCGCGGGGTGCAACCATTTAAAATGAAAACCGAGCGGGTGGATACGAAACATACTCACGGTACAGGATGTACATTTTCTGCAGCGATTACCGCGGAAATGGCAAAAGGCAGATCGATAGAGGCAGCCATAATAGAAGCAAAAAAATATGTGCAGCTTGCAATCCGTCATCCGCTTAATATTGGTCATGGGTTTGGTCCGACAAATCATTTCGCCTATCATGAACAGCGGGGGATGTGCGATGTCCATGTCTTTTGATTTGAATAAATATTTTGTGATGGGAACGGCCAATTGTAAACGCGAACCATTGCTTGTTTTGGAAGAAGCTTTACAGGCAGGTATTACGATGTTCCAACTGCGAGAAAAAGGGAAAAATGCATTAAAAGGCGATGCGTATGCAGAGTTTGCCCGTCAATGCCAAAAGCTGTGCCAAACATATAAAGTGCCGTTTATTATTAATGATGATGTCGAGCTTGCACTAACATTAAATGCAGATGGTATTCATGTAGGGCAGGAAGACACCGGTATTGAACAATTTAGATTCCTTGCAAAAAATAAAATCATCGGTGTATCGATTCATACGATGGAGCAACTCGAAATGGCCATTGCAAATGGGGCGGATTATGCGGGAATTGGTCCAATTTATGAAACTTCCACAAAAGATGATGCGAGAGCACCAGTAGGGCTGACGTTACTGGAAGAAGCGAAATCTCAGTACACTCAATTCCCTATTGTAGCAATTGGCGGAATCTCTGTTGAAAATAGTTTCATTGTAAGACAAACCGGAGTAAATGGAGTCGCCGTTATTTCGGCAATCAGTCATAGCGATAATATAAAAGAGGCTGTAAATTCACTATAAGTCAAATTCTGTCATATAAGTACTATTTTGATTGTAATAACCTGTACCAAATTACTCTTTTCTACTATTCTGGCAATTTAGTATGATAGTTCTGTTATACACTACAGAATATGGGAGTGAAAGAAATGTTGAAAAAACTATCTGCTTCAGCCTTAACGCTAACACTTTTAGCAAGTGGCATGTCAGCAGTTTCAGCGGCACCAGTCTCTACAAATGAAGATATGACACGTGGGGAGTTTGTGAAGGCCGTAATCGATGCATTGGGGGTAGAGGTCGGTACTGGTCAGTCTGTAAAATTTCAGGATGTACCTGATTCACTTAAGCCTTATATTGAAAAAGCGGTGGAATTAAAGTTAATTAAAGGAAAAACTCCAACTAAATTTGCACCAGACGAAAAACTGACACGCACACATGCATTCCTTATTGCGGCAAGAGGATTGCAGGATAAGGAAACATATTCTGAAAAGGTATTGGATCAGTTTAAAGACGCAAACAAAATTGGACAAGGCAATCGCCAGGAAATGGCGAAAGCGGTAGCAACAGGATTACTGACAGGCTTTGATGACGGAACGATTCGCCCGAATGATTTTGTAACAAAAGCTCAAATGCAAAAAATTCTTCAGCGCTTTTTGGAAGAATACAGTCCGGTAAAGGCAAATACGACAGTTTCTTTACGTATTTTAGGAACGACGGATATTCACACAAATATTGTAAACTATGATTATTACAAAGATACGCCAACGAACAGTTTAGGTTTGGCAAAAACTGCGCTGCTAATCGAAAAGGCGCGTGAGGAAAATCCAAATACAGTGCTGTTTGACAATGGAGATGCAATACAAGGAACGCCACTTGGCTCGTATATTCAGTCAGTAACGAAATTAAAAGACGGGGAAGTTCATCCATCGATTGCTGCGATGATCGCACTTGATTATGATGTAGCGACATATGGTAACCACGAGTTTAACTACGGTTTGGAATTTATCGATGAAGTAACGGATGATGCCCCATTCCCGTATGTAAATGCCAATGTGCGTAATGCAACGACAAAGGAATTAATGTATAAGCCATATGTCATGATTGAAAAAGAAGTAGTCGATTCAAACGGTGAAAAAACGTTGATTAATATTGGGGTAACAGGTATTGTGCCACCTCAAATTTTAAAATGGGATAAAGCAAATTTAGAAGGAAAAGTAACAGTCGATGATTCCGTAGAGGCTGTTAAAACAGTCGTTCCGCAAATGAAAGAAGCAGGAGCAGATGTTGTCATAGTACTTTCACACTCTGGTATGGGGGATGCTACACATGAAAAAGGGGAAGAGGATGTATCGTATTTACTATCTACAATTGAAGATGTGGATGCAATCATTACAGGGCATGCCCATGGCGTATTCCCTGGTAAAGTGGATAGCTCTATAACAAATGTGGATATTGAAAAAGGAACAATGAACGGCAAGCCGATTGTTATGGCCGGTAAATTTGGTAGCCATTTAGGGGTCATTGATCTAGAGCTTGAGAAAAAAGACGATGCATGGGATGTTACAACAGGAACGGGCGCGGTGCGTGAAATCGCAAAAGATAATGATGCTGTCAGCGCTACGGTTGTAGAAAGTGTAAAAGAAGCACATGAAGGAACAATTAAATATGTGCGTCAGGCAGTAGGGACAACGACAGCGAACATTCACAGTTACTTCTCGCAAGTTCAGGATGATCCTTCTATTCAAATTGTAACAAATGCCCAGTCAATCTATGTGAAAGAAAAGTTGAAAGGTACAGCGTATGAAAACCTTCCTGTCCTGTCAGCTGGTGCACCATTCAAAGCCGGAACAAGAAGTGATCCGGAATACTATACATTTGTACCAAAAGGTGAGCTTGCAATTAAAAATGTAGCAGATTTATATTTATATGATAATACACTTGCGATGCTGAAGGTAACAGGTGCAGATGTGAAAGAATGGCTTGAAATGTCTGCAGGACAATTCAATCAAATAGATGCAACAAAATCAGAAGAACAGCAATTAATCAACGCCGAATACCGTTCATACAATTATGATGTTATTGACGGTGTGACGTATGAAATTGATGTAACAAAACCGGCAAAATATGATGCAAGTGGAAAAGTTGTAAACGAACAATCATCACGTATTGTCAATCTGCAATATAACGGGAAGCCAATTGATGCAGCACAGGAATTTATCGTAGCGACAAATAACTATCGTGCGAATGGTACATTCCCAGGTGTTCGTAATGCGACAGCGGTTGAAATTTATCCGGATGAAAACCGTCAGGCAATTATCGACTATATTTTAGCCGAAAAAACAATTGATCCGACAGCAGATGGCAACTGGAAGTTCGCTCCGATTCCGGATAGCGTAAACGTTGTATTTGAATCTTCTAAAAAAGCAGTTGATGTATTGGATGAAAACAGCGCTATTAAGTATATTGGAGACGGTACAGACGGCTTTGGCAAGTATGGTTTAAAAACAAAATAATTTTAAAAATGCCTGTAGGCGAAGAATTCCTTTCTTCTGTCTGCAGGTTTTTTTGTTTGTTTTAAATGACTGTCACGAGTAAGAATTAATACCGGTAAGTAACTATTTTTTTTAGAAAACCTTTTGACATAGTAACAACCTGTTGTTAATATTGAGTTGTTACTTTTTAGATAAAAAATTTAAAAGAGGATGAGAAGATGAGCAAAATCAAAACAATGGGTATTACTTTAGGAATGTCTTCCGCACTGCTACTTGCTGCTTGCGGAGATGATACGGAGAATAAAGAAAGTTCGGCCGGAGCGTCGTCTTCTAGTATTGGCGAACAAGTCGATTATACAGTAGTTGCTACTGAACCCGGAGCAGGTTTAACTGGCCTTTCCCATGAAGTAATGGAGCAATATGAGAATCTGGAAGGCTGGACATTACAGGAAAGTTCAACTGCTGGAATGCTGAGTACGTTGGATAAGGCAATACGAAATGAAGAACCGGTTATTGTGACAGGCTGGACACCACACTGGAAATTCTCGGCTTATGATTTAAAAATACTTGAAGATCCTAAAGGTATTTTAGGCGGTGCTGAAAACATTCAAACACTTGCCAGAAAAGGTTTAGAACAAGACTTGCCTGATGTATATACAGTACTTGACCGCTTTTATTGGGAGCCGGAAGATATGGAAAAAGTCATGTATGATGCACAAGAAAATGGTGACTTTGATGTAGCAGCAGCCGATTGGGTTGAAAATAACCAAGATAAAGTTAGTGAATGGACAAAAGATATAGCACAAGGAAATGGCGAAAAGGTAAAAATCATTTCAACACCTTGGGATTCGGAATTTGCTTCAAGTAGCGTAATAAAATTGGTGCTGGAACAATTAGGGTATGAACCTGAAGTAACACCAGTCGATCCGGCCATTATGTTCCAGTCAATCGCAACTGGTGAAGGAGATGTAACGGTAGCACCATGGTTACCAACAACTCACAAAGCATTTTATGATAAGCATAAAGACGATATTGTTGATTTAGGTGAAAATCTAGAAGGAACGCAAAATGGTTTTGTTGTTCCGGCATATGTAGAAATTGATTCGATTGAAGATTTAAAACCGAAAGAATAAATAGAAATATGCTCCGTAAATAGCCTATACGGGGC
This sequence comes from Solibacillus sp. FSL W7-1472, assembly GCF_037969775.1. Lineage (NCBI taxonomy): Bacteria > Bacillati > Bacillota > Bacilli > Caryophanales > Caryophanaceae > Solibacillus > Solibacillus sp. FSL W7-1472. The sequence continues at coordinate 2,645,269 of NZ_CP150208.1, read as the reverse complement.
TTTATTTATTTGTACTCCTAGTTTGACAAAAGTGACAACTTGTAGTTAAAATGGGGTTGTCGCTTTTTTAGGAGTAGATAAATTCAGATTATAGGGGATGAAACATTTGAAACGATTTAAAACTTTAGGTTTAACTATAGGGATGTCTGCAGCATTGTTATTAGCAGCATGCGGGGATGATACAGGCAGCAGTGATAATTCAAACAATGAATCTGCAAGTATAGGTGAACAAGTAGATTATAAAATCATTGGGATAGAACCTGGCGCGGGGATAACAGGTTTGTCACATGATACATTGGAACAATATGAAAATCTGGAAGGCTGGACATTACAGGAAAGCTCAACTGCAGGCATGATCGGGACGTTGGAACAGGCGATTCGCAATGAAGACCCGGTGATTGTAACTGGCTGGACACCCCATTGGATGTTCTCTGCCTATGACTTAAAATTCCTTGAAGATCCTAAAGGAGTTTTAGGAGGAGCAGAAAATATAAATACTGTCGTAAGAAAAGATCTTGAAAAGGATTTACCGGACGTCTACACAGTGCTTGACCGATTCCATTGGGAACCGGAAGATATGGAACAAGTTATGTATGATGCACAAAATGGAGATTTTGAAACAGCTGCTGCCGCCTGGATTGAAAATAACGATGACAAAGTAAGTGAGTGGACGAAGGGTATTGAACAAGGTAACGGAGAAAAAGTGAAACTTGTTTCAGTCCCATGGGATTCAGAAATTGCATCAAGCAGCGTTGTTAAAATAGTGTTGGACAATTTAGGTTATCAAGTAGAAGTAATACCTGTAGACCCTGCGATCATGTTCCAGGCAATTGCAACTGGTGAAGGGGATGCTACTGTGGCTCCATGGTTGCCGACAACTCATCAGGCATTCTATGAAAAACACAAAGACGATATTGTGGACTTAGGCGAAAACTTGGAAGGTACGCAAAATGGCTTCGTCGTACCAGCTTATATGGACATTGATTCAATTGAAGATTTAGAACCGAAAAAATAACGTGTAAAACCCTTTTTATTGGTAAATTATTTTAATAAAAAGCTATGTGCAGTAGTGGGCAACCATTCTACACATAGCCTTTTTTATGCAATCGTTCGCTGTGGTTCGATGCTTGGTTTACCAAATAAATAACCTTGGAATAACTTATAGCCGATTTGTTTTAGCCACTCAAAGTCTTCCTGAGTTTCTATTCCTTCCGCAAGTGGTGTTGCGCCAATTTCTAGCGCTTTTTTCAAAAACTGTTTGGCGGTATTTTGTTTTTCAAAATCAGTATTTACGCCTTGTACATATTTCATATCAAGCTTCATATAATGCGGCTTTATGTCGCCAAGCATTTCCAGAGTATTATAACCTTCACCTACATCGTCCAATGCATATTGAAAGCCTTTTTTATTATAGTAATCCAAAATTGATTTTAAATGATTAATATCATCAACTTGCTCTGATTCCACGACTTCAAATACAAATTGATTCGGGTCAATTTCCAGAAGGTTAGCGAGCTTTACCGTTGACTGCAGGCAATATTCAGGAGAATAAATCGACGTAGGAATGAAATTGATAAATGTTTTTTTCTTTAATACAGCAGCATACTTTACGGCAGCCATGCGACATAAACGGTCCAACGCATACAGGCGCCCTCGGGTTTTAGCTGCGGCAAAAATTTCATTTGGAAAAATGAGTGAGCCATCTTCTCGGGTAAAGCGTGACAGCACCTCATAAGCGTAGATTTCATTTCTGCTATTTACAATAGGCTGAGAGTAGCTGACTACTGCATTTCTATGTATGACATCATCAATCCATTGCATTTCCAGAACAGTTTCAATTTCAGCAAGGTGCTCCCAAGGCATTTCGTCCAATCTAAAATAAATCAGTTCTGGCTCCATATAGTCTCTACTAAAGTCAAGAAACTCTTTCACGCCGGATTCTTGTATCATTACAATTTGTTCCTTTTTAGTAATTGTTAAATTCCGGCGATTAAAGTGTTCGACAATCATATCCAACATAGCGATATTGTTTTCGCCTTTTAATAAAATCTCAAACTGTAATTCTGACACGACACAATTTCTGCAAGACATGTAAAGTTCCCCCCTTTTAATTTTTATTTAACTGTATAGTATAGAGTTCAAAAATACTATGTAATATTGATTATTTTACAATTAAAATTATATGTTGTACAACGTTTGTATATTATTTCTAATTATTTCGCATAAAGTTGACAGTAAATAGTAAATAATGTTATACAATAATTATACAAAGTGTTGGGGTGAGGATAATGGTAATGTGGTGGAAGCAGAAAACATTGGTTGAAAAGGCATATCAAGAGGAGAAAGTGAATGACTTTCATCCTGTTATTGAATTGACAAGCATGCCTGAATTAGCACAGCAGATGAACTTGATTGGTCTAGCGGAAGAAAATTTACGGCACATAAAATCATATCAACCAGCAATTGCAGCGGGAGTATCCGAGATTACGGATGTATTTTATGAAAATGTATTAGCCGTACCATCTTTAAAAAAGATAATCGAAGAGCGTACAAAAATTGATCGCTTAAAGAAAACATTGAGTTCTTACATTATTTCCATGTTTGACGGGGTTTTTAATGAAGAAACAATCGAAGCGAAAAGAAAACTCGCCCGCATGCATTTCAAAATCGGGTTGGATCCAAAATGGTATATGGGCACATTTCAAAAGTTGCAGGAAACAATGATTATGCTTATCAGTAAAGACATAGCGGATGTTGCAGGAAGAGAAATTATTCAATTAAATGTGTCAAAGCTTATTAACCTTGAGATGCAGGTTGTTTTAGAGGAGTATGAAAAGGAAAATTTAAATCTTCGAAAAGAGCAATATAATGTTGTAAAGTTTGAACTGAAGGATAAATTATCCGCCATTATTCAAAACCTTGCAGACTTAACGGAAGAGACGAACCAATCGATTGAACAAGTAAACAGCCATACATTTCAGATAAGTAGTACGATTGAATCTAACGTTAAAATTGTACAGCATATACATACAGATGCAGTGACAGGGAACAGCGAAGTTACAAGGCTGGAGCAGGAAATGCTTGAAATTAGGAATAGTACGGTTGAAATGGGACAACTGATCGGGAATTTAAAAACGTCTTCCGAACAGATTATCGATATTGTGGCCCTTGTTAAAAATATTGCAGACCAAACAAATTTACTTGCATTAAATGCCTCGATTGAAGCAGCAAGAGCGGGGGAACATGGTAAAGGGTTTGCTGTTGTCGCACAGGAAGTACGGAAACTGGCGGAACAATCGAAAAGCTCTGTAGAAAATATAACAAATCTCATCCAGACGTCCACGCTGCTAACGTCGACTGCTGTTCAAATGATTGAAAGGGTTCAGTTGAGGGTGGGTTCAGGTTTGGATGTATCGATCAATACCCAAACGATATTTCAGCAAATTTTGAATGCAATCGAACAAAATGAAGCACAAATAAAGGAAGTCGCAATGGATATAACAAATTTGGGCAGTGTCATCGGCAACATCGGTCAAGAAACGAGAGATGTTGCAATTACTGCAGACGAGCTTTACCAAATGACTACCCACCTATAAAGTTTTATTTGAGTATTTTGTAATGAATAATGCTGTGTAAAAGTGCCATCGCTTTTACACAGTTTTTTGTTTTATAAGTCTCTTTTTTTATAAGTGTAATTACAAAATGATTGGGAATAGTAAGGTAGGTGAGAATAAATTAATAAATAGGGAGCCACATTGAAATGAAAATTACTGCAGCTGTAACTGAAGCACAAGGAAAAGATTTCGTCTTGCAGGAAGTAGAACTAGCATCCCCAAAAGCAAATGAAGTGTTGATTAAAATTGTAGCAACAGGTGTTTGTCATACAGACGCGGTAGCACGTGATTTAGCAATTGCTCCGCTTCCAGCTGTTCTTGGACATGAAGGATCTGGAATTGTAGAAGAAGTGGGAGAAGGTGTAACAAGTTTAGATAAGGGTGACCATGTTGTTATATCGTTTGCACATTGCGGGACGTGTCCGAACTGTTTAACAGGCCATCCAACAGTATGTGATACGTTTAACCCACTCAACTTTGGCGGCGTTCAAGATGATTATACAACACGTCTATCAAAGGAAGGTGCCGAGTTAGCAACATTTTTCGGTCAGTCTTCATTCGGAACATATGCAATTGCACATGAGCGAAATGTTGTAAAAGTAGATAAGGATGTTGATTTAGCGTTGCTTGGTCCTCTGGGCTGTGGTATTCAAACAGGTGCCGGGACAGTATTAAATCGACTTCGACCACAATTTGGTTCTACAATTGTCATATACGGATGCGGTGCTGTTGGTTTATCTGCGTTGATGGCAGCAAAAATTGTGGGCTGTAAACATATTATTGCCGTTGACGTCCATGACTCACGACTGGAGTTTGCAAAGGAACTAGGAGCGACACATGTATTAAATGGCCGAAATGTTGATGTCGTTGCCGAGGTTAAAAAGATTACAAACGGCGGTTCAAACTATGCAGTTGAAACGACAGGTGTGCCACAAGTTGTGAAGCAATCCCTTAATGCATTACGTCCATTAGGTACTTGTGCGATTGTAGGGGTGACACCTGAGATGACAATCGATGTCCATAACGATATTATGGCGGAAGGAAAAACAATGGTGGGAGTCATCGAAGGAGATTCGGTACCTCGTGTATTTATTCCGGAATTAGTCAACTATTATAAAGATGGTAAATTCCCGTTTGACCGACTCGTAAAATTTTATGAATTCGAACAAATTAATGAAGCTTTTGAAGACTCTAAAAATGGGACTACTATTAAGCCAATTTTAAAAATCGCGAAATAAATTGACTAAAGCCGAGAATATAGACATTCTCGGCTTTTTGATTATTTTGCAGTCAATCCAAATAATCGTGTTTTCGTGCTTCGTCAGCATATTCTTTGGAAATTTGCCCCTGCAGAAAATCGTCCTTGGAAACATGCAATATTTCCAGTGCAGAATACATATCTTCATCATCTTTATCTTTGTATAAATCGTTGTAGTGATCGAAATCTCCTTCAAAATCTGCTGGTGTATCGGAATTTCCATACTGTGCGACGATTTGGAAGGAATCTTCGTTATCTTGAAGCTCATCATCCTTTTCTCGATTTGAAAAGGAGTTGTCGACAGCCGGATGGAGCAATTGTTCTTCAACCGGACGATCTGCTGCAGGTGTTTTTGCATCACTATGCTCAATACAAAAAGCCGTATACGGAATTGCTTGCAGTCGATCATATGGGATTTCTGTTTGGCATTTTGCACAAACTCCATATGTACCGTCATTCATCCGATCAAATGCTGCTTCTATTTGGCCCAATAAGTCATCATTATGCACTTTTAATGCCATATCTTTTTCACGGTCATATAATTCAGTCGCTAAATCCGCGGGATGATTGTCAATAGTTGAGAGCTCATCTGTAGAGTCCCTTAAACTGGCACGTGCAATAAGTTCGTTTTCATTTGTGTTGACATCACCAATTAATTCTCTTTTTTGTTCGATGAGCAGTCGTTTTAATTTAGTAAGTTGTTTTTCATTAAGCATCATAATCAATTCCTTTCAATTTTAGTATGAGCGAAATACGATGAATTATTTCAAAACATCTTGAACTGCTTTCGTATAGTTTCTTTTTAAATTAGAAATACTAATATATAAGGCAAAATTTTGTACACATAAAAATATCCATCCTATAGGAGGAGTCGAAGTTGCTAAATACTGAAAATACACTATCCATTTTCGCATTAGGCGGCATAAATGAAATCGGAAAAAATATGTATGTCATTGAATATGGACAAGAATTAGTTATCGTTGATTGTGGCGGGAAATTTGCGGATCAGAGTTTATTAGGTGTCGATTTGATAATCCCGGATTTAAGCTATTTGGAAGAAAATAAACATAAAATCAAAGCTTTAGTTGTAACGCATGGACATGAAGATCATATTGGCGGAATACCATATTTGTTGAGAAAAATTAATATGCCGATTTATGCATCCAGATTTACCCTTGGGTTAATTGAGCTGAAACTAAAGGAGCACAAATTGCTCCGTAATACAGAATTAATTGAGATTAATGCAGAGTCGAAAATTAATTTTGACCAACTATCGCTCACTTTCTTTAAGACAAGTCATAGTATCCCCGACTGTTTAGGGATTGTTTTTCATACGCCTGAAGGGAAAGTCATTCATACAGGTGACTTTAAATTTGATTTCACACCCGTTAATGATCAACCATCAGATATTCATAAAATGGCAGCACTCGGTACAGAAGGGGTGCTCGCCCTCATATCCGAAAGTACAAACGCCGAACGTCCCGGATTTACACCATCCGAGCAAGTAATTGGAGGTCATTTGGATGAGGAATTTCAAAAAGCGACCGGAAAAATCTTCATTTCTACTTTTGCATCCAATGTAAATCGCATTCAGCAAATCGTCGAAGCAGCTAAAAAGACGAATCGGAAAATTGTTCTTCTAGGTCGCAGCATGGTCAATGTTACGTCGGTTGCGATGCGACTGGGCAACTTGGATATTCCAGGCTGGATGCTTATCGAGCCAAGAGAATTAAAAGAGTTACCGCCGGAACGAGCAGTAATATTATGTACAGGAAGCCAAGGGGAGCCATTAGCTGCGCTTTCCCGTCTCTCAACTGGCCGTAATCGGGATGTTAAAGTTGTGCAAGGCGATACGGTTATTTTCGCAGCTTCACCAATACCTGGAAATGAAAAAGATGTTTCAAAAATTGTTGATAATCTGTTTCAGCTTGGCGCAAAAGTAGTATACGGAAATTCGAGCATTACCGGAATGCACGTATCGGGTCATGGCTATCAAGAAGATTTAAAAATGATGCTGACACTCATGAAGCCAAAATATTTTATTCCCATTCATGGTGAATACCGCATGCTTCATATTCACCGTTCGCTGGCAGAAGCGGTTGGTGTGGAAAAAGGGCATACATTTATCCTTAAAAATGGTGAAATTGTTGACATTAAAGGCGGGGAAGCGCGGCAAACACGCGCTATTCCGGCAGGAGATACGTACGTGGATGGTACTGGAAGTGATGAAGTCGGTGAAATTGTATTGCGAGATCGTAAGCAACTATCCGAAGATGGGATGCTTGTGATTGTCGTCACGATCAGTAAATTCGATGGATCCATTATTTCTGGTCCAGACAGCATTTCTCGCGGATTCGTCTATGCGAGAGAATCAGAAGGGTTAATAAATGATATTAACGAAATTGCTCAATCAGCTGTCGAAAACTTTAAAGAAGCCAATCCGTTTGCTATGAAAAAAGCTGTTAAACACGCGGTAGATCAATATATCTTTACATTAAAAATGAAAAAGCCAATGATTTTGCCGATAATAATTGAAATATAAAGTTAAATTATTTCAGAAACAGAAAAACGATCTTGAAAGGAAATATTCGCTTTCAAGATCGTTATTTTATTACATGCATTTTAGTCTTTTTTTGTTTGGGCTCACTAAAATTAAGCAGGCTGAAGCTCCGTTTGTTCCAGAAGCTGTTTGTAAACTGCCAAATCTTCTTCATAATTATTAATATATGTGGAAAGACTATGATTTTTTATCATTTCAAATGTATTTTGATCAATGAGTAATAATTTTTCATTTAGGTTTTCTGCGTTAGCCCATGCGGTTTCTTCAAAGGCGATGTTCATTTGATGTTCTTCTATTAACATGCCTAATAAATCAGGATTTTTAAAAATTTCTTTAGTAGAATATTGATCTCTCATATCAAAATAATCGAGGGTTCTAGTTAAAGAAGCATCTAGTGCAGGACGGTCAATAGCGTGACCAAGTTCATGAAGTGTAATGGTTTTTACATAGTGATCAAATGGAATGCTTGGTAATTCGCCAGCTGCTTCCACTAAACGGTTTGCATCAAAACTAACAACATTTGTTATAAAGTTATAGCTCATATTTACTCCGGTATGATCCTCCTCCAACATTATAGGGAGGCCGGTTGCTTGTATAGTGGAATAAATTAATTTATATAAAAATTCGTTTGTATATTGGTTCATGTATACGCTCATTTCCTTTTCTATATATATAAAATAAATAAGAAAACACAATAAAATGCTCGCTCTAATTTAAGCAAGCATAAAATAATATATAATTGTTATATAATATTTTCAAGTAATTTGTTTGGATATGTATACTGTGCGAGGGGAATTTTGGATAATACGGGAAAAATCCATACAAAAAAGGATGTTCGCCATTCTTCTAAATGGCAAACACCCTTTATTAATGTAAATAATTAATATTTACATCATGAATCAACCTATCTTCAAGGTTAATTAAATCATTATGAGTTATTTTTGTTGTTATTATTGTTACTGTTATTGTTTTTACGGCTAGCTTCTCCGCCTTTGCGGCCAGCTTCTTCACGGCTCATTTTGCCGCCGCTGTTGTTGTTATTGTTGTTATTACCGTTTTGGTTGTTTCCGCTGCTTGCTTCTCCGCCTTTACGGCCGATTTCTTCATAAAATTCTCTACCATGGTTATTAGATGTAGCTTCTCCGCCTTTACGACCCGCTTCTTGAACCGTCATTTGTCCATCATTCTGATTCTGATTACGTTTGTTGTTATTAGCCATTTCTTACATCCTCCTAGTGAAAATTTTTTAGCTTATTGTTAAGCTTACTAGTTAAATTCCCATCTCTCGTTATATTAAACATAAATTATATTTCATTTATATTACAAAAAAATGATGTAAAGTTATTAGAATCAGAAGAAGAGGTTCATCATAAAATAGAAGTATTTCAAATAACATAGGCGCGTAAAGCATTGTAAGGGTATTTTATTTCAACTATTTCGATAATTTTTACAATTTCTGTAGTTTGGTATGATAAAATAGCTATTATGCATAATTTTCAGTTAATTTTAAAAATTGTAGTACAACAGTTATTAAATTTGATATTGTTATATTACAACTTTAGAGAGATACATAGGGGGAAAGTTAAATGAATGCGATCACATTAGTAATTGGGGCAATCTGTATTTTAGTAATTGCCTATCGTTTTTACGGAATTTTCTTTACAAAGAAAGTATTAAAGATTAACGAAGATATACCTACACCTGCAAATGAAAAAAATGACGGGCAAGACTATGTGCCAACAAATCGTTGGGTAGCATTTGGGCATCACTTTGCAGCAATTGCCGCAGCAGGACCGTTAGTTGGACCAATTTTAGCCGCGCAATTTGGTTATTTACCGGGTTATCTTTGGTTATTAATTGGTGCTGTTATCGGGGGTGCAGTACACGATGCAGTTGTATTATTTGCTTCGATGACAAAAGGCGGGAAGTCATTATCGGAAGTTATGCGTGAAGAGCTTGGGCCTGTCGCTGGTTTTTGTACAGGATTAGCGATGCTGTTCATCATTACAATTACAATGGCCGGTTTATCAATGGTTATTTTAGGAGCTTTAGCAGAAAACCCATGGGGAACATTTGCAGTTGCAGCAACGATTCCGATTGCGATGCTCATGGGTCTTATTAATAAATTCACAGGAAACTTAAAGATTTCAACAATACTTGGGGTCATTCTTCTCGTTGGGGCCGTTTTTTACGGACCGTCTATTCAAGGTACATGGCTAGGAGATGTATTAACATTAGATCGTGAAACTTTATCGATTCTATTGCCGATTTATGCGTTCTTTGCAGCTGCATTGCCAGTTTGGTTCTTACTTGCACCACGTGATTATTTGAGCAGTTTCATGAAGATAGGGGTATTTATTGCTTTAATCATTGGGGTGTTTATTATTAACCCTACAATTCAATTCCCTGCGTTTATTCCTGAATTCCTAGGAGGCGGTCCGATCGTTGCAGGTCCTGTGTGGCCATTCGTTTCGATTACAATTGCATGTGGAGCTATTTCCGGTTTCCATGCATTTGTAGGATCAGGTACTACGCCGAAAATGTTAAACCGTTGGGATGATATTCGCGTAGTTGGTTTTGGTGCTATGCTCGTAGAATGTGTCGTTGGGGTAATGGCACTGATCGCTGCAACTGTACTGCATCCGGCAGATTACTTTGCGATTAACTCATCACCTGAAGCATTCGCAAAATTGGGAATGACGGTTGTCGATTTACCGGTGCTGTCAGAAGCAATTGGTATGGATCTGGAGGGTCGTACTGGTGGTGCAGTAACACTTGCAGTCGGTATGGCATCCATTTTCTCTGGGGTAGAATGGTTTAGCCATTTAACCGCTTATTTCTATCAATTTGTTATTATGTTTGAAGCTGTATTTATTTTAACTGCAATTGACGCAGGTACACGTACAGCTCGTTACTTAATTCAAGACTTTTTAGGAAATGTTTATAAGCCGCTTAAAAAGACGGATTGGCTCCCAGGCGCAATTGGGGCAAGTGCATTGGCCTGTATCATGTGGGGATACTTATTAAATTCAGGGGATATTGCTTCTGTATGGGCATTATTCGGTGTGTCCAATCAGTTAATGGCCTCCATTGGTCTAGTATGCGGTGTAACATTCGTATTAAAAGTAGCGGATAAGCGTATTTATGCTTTAACTTGCTTTATTCCGTTAGTATATTTATACATTACGGTAAACGTAGCAGGATTCTGGATGGTGAAAAATGTTTACTGGAACGATATGGCTGGTGGCTACAATATTTTAAACGGTATTTTATCGATTATTATGCTTACACTAGGATTGATTATTGTTATTACATCAGTCATAAAATGGCGTGAACTATGGGCACATCCACGTTTTACAAAACAAGCTACTGCTAACTAAAACAATTAAAAAAGAACGGAAAATTAGAGTAACCTCTAAATTTTCCGTTCTTTTTGTGTTGAGTATAAATAATTTAAAAAATCGTCCTTAAAAACAGCGTTTAAAATACACGGTTGCTTTTGCCTTTTTTCCAGCAGCAAATGTTCTTCAGGAAATTGCTGTTCGACATTTAAAGATATGAAAGGAAGTTTTTCCTGCGCTTTTTGAGAACGCAAATTGACTGTACGTGCACCGGCAAATACTACTTCAAGATGTAAATATTCAAATGCTATTTTCAAAAGTTCAATTTTGGAGGCCAGATTATAGCCTTGGCCCCAATAATCCACTGCAATCCAGCTTCCGATATGGCATTGTTTATTGGACTGATCGATAAACATCAATGTCGTAATTCCGATCAATTGGTCCTCTTCATTCAAAATTAAACGGGAAATAGTTTTCCCTTCTGATTCCTCCATTAGAGTATTAATAATAAAGTTTTCCGTATCTTCCACAGATTGTGTCGGAAGTCCGAGTGCATTCTTTACTTCGGGCGCCTGCGATAAACGATGAATTTCTGGTGCATAACGAAGTGCTTGTGGAATTAATGTTACTTTTTTCATTCATATAACCTCACTTTCCGATGAAACGTGCCAAACCTGCGTATGGTACATTGTTTCATTTTACATTATATTCAAAAAAAATCCGATTATTTTTTAGAAAATAAAAATAAATTAAAAAATAAGGTTGTTTTATTTAAGTAAGTATAATAATATAACTCATATAATATAAAACCAAGTTGAATAATCGGTATTGGGGTGAAAACTAGTTGTCGACAGTTAAGATTGAAATTAAAGAAGTTTCAAAGTCGTATGAAGAAAAAGGTCCGACAGTTTTAAAAGATGTTTCTTTTAATATAAATCACGGTGAAGTCATTGCCATTCTTGGGAAAAGCGGTTGTGGTAAAAGTACATTGTTAAATTGTATCGGTGGCTTTGAAACGATTGATCAAGGACAAATCATGCTTGATGGGACTGCCGTTACAAAACCTAGTAAGCGCTGTATTATGCTTATGCAAAATTACGGGCTGTTGCCATGGCGCTCTGTTCGAAAAAATGTGGAGCTCGGTATTGAAAATTCAAATTTACCGACTGCTGACATTACAAAAAGAGCGGCCCATTATTTACAGATGGTCGGTTTGGAAGACCGTGCTAATGCATTGCCTAGCGAACTTTCAGGTGGTATGCAGCAACGAGTCGCAATTGCCCGTGCGCTAGCCATTCAACCGGAAGTTATTTTAATGGATGAACCGTTTGGAGCGCTTGATACATTTACACGCTATTATTTACAGGATGAATTAAAACAAATTCAGCAACGCGAGAAAATGACAATTGTATTAGTAACCCACGATATTGATGAAGCAATTTATTTAGCAGATCGCATCCTTATTATGAAGCCTAATCCAGGTGAAATTCATAAAGAAGTTGTGCTGAAGTTGCCAAAGGACCGCAATCGTGCTGATGCAGATTTTCAACATTACCGCGAAATCATTTTTAATGAATTCCAATTTACTCATGATAAAGCAGCAATCGAATTTAACATTTAGGAGGATAGTAGATGAAAAAAGTAGCGTTAATGATGACACTGCTGTTCGTCGTATTGTTGACGGCGTGCGGGACGAACGAAACAGGAAGTACTGCAGGTGACGGGGAAAAGCCAACGATTAAAATCGGGTATTTACCGATTACGCACGCGGTTCCGTTATATATGCAAAATGATGCAAAATATGAAGATTATAATTTAGAGCTCGTGAAATTCGGTTCTTGGCCTGAGCTGATGGATGCACTGAATACCGGTGCAATTGATGGCGCATCTGTATTAATCCAATTAGCGATGAATGCAAAGGAAAAAGGCATTGACCTAAAAGCAGTCGCACTTGGTCATCGTGATGGCAATGTATTAATTGGAGGTAAGGATATAAATTCCGTGGAAGAACTGAAAGGGAAATCTTTTGCAATTCCAAGCCGGTTTTCAACACACAATATTTTGTTGTATGAAATGCTGAAAAAGCATGGCATTGCTTACGATGAAGTGGATGTTATCGAATTGCCTCCAGCGGAAATGCCTGCTGCTTTAGCGGAAGGGCGTATTGCTGGTTATGTAGTTGCGGAGCCGTTTGGTGCGATTTCTGTTGCATTGGAAAACGGAAAAGTGCTTTATCAGTCAGAAGAAATTTGGCAAGATTCAATTGATTGCGGCTTAGTATTGCGCGGTCAGTTTATTAAAGATAATAAAGAATTGGCAGGGAAATTTGTCGATGACTATGTAGCAGGCGGAGAGCTAGCACAAGGGAAAGACGATCATATGCATGAAATCGTTGGGCAATATTTAACAGTTGAAAAAAATGTATTGGATATTTCATTAGATTGGATTTCCTACGATAATTTACGCATTGAACAAGACAGCTATACGATTTTACGTGATGCATTACTGGAGATGGGATTATCCGAAAACCCTCCTTCCTATGAAGATTTTGTTGATGCTAGCTTTGTAAATTAGTAGAGGACGGAGGGATATTATGGCGATAGTGAAGAAATTGTCCCCGATTACACTTGGCTTTCTATTATTACTTGTCGTATGGCAAGCTGCAATTATGATAGGTGGGCACCAGTCGGCACTTTTCCCTCCGCCTTTAAAAGTGGGGGAAGCATTACTGGCGATCATTTCCGATGGTTCACTGTTTGGACATATACAAATTAGTTTATTTCGATTTTTCACAGGTTACCTGATCGCTGTCGTTGTAGCAATTTTGTTAGGGCTTATTTTAGGAAGGTTACCGGCTGTCTGGAAAGTGCTAGACCCGGTAGTTCAAGTATTGCGACCGGTTTCGCCGATTGCGTGGTCACCGTTTATCGTTCTATGGTTCGGCATTGGCAATATGCCGGCGATCGTTATTATTTTTATCGCTGCATTTTTCCCGGTGTTATTGTCAACGGTATCATCGGTAAAAAAAGTTGATAAAACGTATTTACGAATCGCATCAAATTTTGAAATGAGCACTTTTGAGACAATGCGGAAAATTATATTGCCGGCATCATTTCCAATGATCGCCAATGGGCTGCATATGGCATTAGGTTCAGCGTGGATTTTCCTCGTCGCGGGGGAAATGGTCGGAGCGCAATCGGGTTTAGGATTTTTAATTGTCGATGCACGAAATTCCTTAAGTCTAGATTTAGTTATGGCATGCATTGTTGTAATTGGGGTACTTGGTCTTTTACTCGACAAAGGCATTCATTATTTTGAAAGTTGGGTAAACCGCATTTGGGGAGGGGCCAAATAAAACTGCCTAATGAGTTTAGACAGTTTTTAATGGCCGTATATGAATTGTGTCGACGCGTTTGCCTGTTTCAGTAGAATAATAACCGACTTCTACACGCTGTTCATCAGGCCCGACGATTTCTTTATAACAGGTTTCCAGATGATCAGCACCCCATATAATCATGGAGTTGAATACATGCTCAAGGGCTGTCCCTTTTTCGGTTAATGTATAACGGTAGCGTGGGGGATGGGCGGAATATAGCTCGCTTTGAACGATCTGTGCTTCTTCCAATTCTTTTAACCTATTTGACAGAATATTCGCTGATAAACCTGGAAGCTTGAGCTTAATATCATTAAAGTTGGTTTCGCCGATAAGCAGTTCGTGAATAATGAGAAGCGTCCAACGATCTCCCAAAATATTTAATGTTTGTGCAATGTTACAGGGTAAGTCATAACGTGTTTTCATGTTTTCGCCTCCTTGATACAAGTATAAACATTAATTTTATGCAATGCGAGTTAATTTTTTTAACCTATAAGAACTATTGAAATGGGTATTCATAGTGCGCTCTAAAGAACGCCTATTTGAATATAGAATAATTTAACATTTACTATTAGGAGGAAAATACAATGAGTTTATATTTAGTAGAATCAACAATTAATGAGGTTTCTTCAAAAGAAGCATTTTCGGCATTAGTCGAAAAAGTGCATGGTACAGAAGGTGTTGGAGTTATCGAAGTACAAGTGGCGAAAGACTTTTCACGTGGTTATTTCATTATTGAAGCAGCAGATGAGGAAGCGGCAAAAACAGCGTTACAAACACAAGGTGTTGCAATTGATCTAGTAAAGGAAGTCCGTTTAATCGGTAAAGAACTTGATGAAGTAAAAGCGGGCGGCGAGCAAGTAAACTACTTAGTAGAATGGGAAATTCCTGCAGAAATTACGATGGAAAAATATTTAGAGCGTAAAAAGAAAAATTCGGTAAAATACGAAGAAGTTCCAGATGTAAAATTCTCTCGTACGTATGTATGTGAAGATATGACAAAATGTTTATGTTTCTATGATGCACCAGACGAAGCGGCTGTAAAACGTGCACGAGAAGCAGTACAAACACCGATCACATCATTAACGGAATTGGCAGACTAAAAGGAAAGGATGCGGGGACAATGGCATTGAACAAAGAATTGTTACAACGAATCATCGATGAAAAACTGAAGCCCGTAGTGAAGAAGGTCGATGAGCAGGCACATTATGCAGAAGATTATATTTTAGCGCTAAGTGAGGCTGGTTTCTTCCAATCGGCAAATAAGGAGCAATCGACGCTATTACAGGATGAGGCAGCAGTTGTTCGTGAAACGTCAAAGGTTTGTATGACAACAGCGTTTTGTGTTTGGTGCCATTTAGCCGCATTAACTTATTTACGTAATAGTGACAATAAGTATTTAAAGCAAACGATATTACCGGAACTGGAAAGCGGCGTAAAGCTTGGTGCAACAGGATTATCAAATGCGATGAAGTATTATTCCGGATTAGAAAAACTCCATCTGAAGGCAGAAGAGACAGAAGAAGGCTATGTCATTAATGGAACGTTGCCAGCTGTATCCAACTTGGGGAACCGTCATTATTTTGGTGCAGTTGCGACAGTCGACAGTCGTGAAGTTTTGGTGCTTGTACCAACTGATATCGAAGGTCTTGAAATGAACGAACGACTTGGTTTCCTTGGAGTGAATGGCAGCGCGACATATTCATGTAAATTTGATCATGTCGTAATTTCGAAAGACTTTGTCATTTCCGAGGATGCAAAAGAATTTTGCGATATTATCCGCCCTACGTTTATTTATTATCAAGTTCCGCTTGGTGCAGGTGTAATTGCCGCAGCAGTTGAAGGTATTGAAAAAGTAAAGGCTAAGCAAAACGGCTGTAATGACTACTTAAAAGTACAGGCAACCGAACTGCGCGATCAATATGAAAGAATTAATGCAGAGTTGAACAATTTGGCAGGCAATTTGACACTGAAGGGAATTGTAAACACACGTCTCCAAGCTGTGCACGATACATTAGCTGCAGTACAGGCGAATATGATTCACAATGGAGCAGCCGGCTATGTTGCGGGAAGTGTTCCATCCCGCAAATTGCGTGAAGCATACTTCTTTGCCAACTTGACGCCAACAGTCCGACATCTGGAAAAAATTAAATCATCTTTTGCTTGAGTTTAAAAGGGGGCTAACCAATTAGCCCCCTTTTCATATATTCCTCCTTTAACTCCAACACCTCTTCTCACCTCATATCGTTAAGTCTTTTTCAATTTTTTCATATTCGCTTCAAGCTAGTAATTCAATGGGTGACATGAGAAAATGGATTAAATAGAAAAAGGGGGATCGGCATGGATATAAAAATTTCAGAAAAACAAATAAAAAATCTATGCGGAACCGTTTCTTTTAAAAAAGGACAAACTTTTTACCAAACAGGGAAAGTTAATTTCCTGCAAGATACAGATGTGTATGGAGAAGCGGTTGTAAACAGTACGGAACAATTCGTTGTCCGGGTAGAAAAAGAGGGAACAGGCCAATTTAAAACATCTTGCAGCTGTCCGACATTGGGTAATTTCAGTAAAAGCTGTCAACATGTTGCGGCAGTTCTTATCGCTATTTTTAATAACAATAAAAATAAAGCTCAATCGATGCAAGTTGATGAAAACGCTGGAAATTTAATTTCTGAAAACAGCTTTCTTTCTATTTTTAAACAGGAGACAATACAAACAACAAGACAGCAAAGTCATTTTGAAAAACGGGAAATATTAGAAGTGCAGTTTTTATTAACGCCTGTTCAACTTTCAGAACAAGACCCGTTTTTTAGTATACAACTCCAGATCAATGGAGAACAGATTTTATCAATTCGCGAATTTTTATCACATATAAAAAATAAAAAGCCATATCGGATATCTCAAAATATCACCTATAATTTTGAACTGTTCTGCTTTGAGGAACAGCATGATGCCATTTTACAGCTCCTAATTAAAATTATTGAAGATGATACACTTTATAGTGACACGCCTGTACAAAATCAGGAGCAGCATCTGCTGATCATTCCACCCTCATCTTGGATTCTTCTAGCTACATTGATATCGAATACGGAAAATGTTTCGTTATTGTATCAAAATGAAAGCTATAGCGATGTAAAGCTACAAACACAACCTACAGCTCTTCGTTTTTTCATTGAAGCAAAGGGCAAAGATTATCAGGTTTATATAGAAGGAATTAAACGAGTTTTCTTGCTTCCTAATTATCGGGTAGTGCTATTTGATGGAGAAATGACGCAAATGAGTGACGATAGTATGAAGCAGCTTTTCGAGTTAAGGCAGATGCTTCAGCAACAAACCTTATTAACGATTGAGCATTCACACTGGGATTACTTCCGGGAACAGGTGATACCTAAATTGAAAAAAATAGGTATTGTTGAAATGGCTCCAGAGCTTTCAGCAAAACAGATGGAAACACCATTAGTCGCAAACATTTATTTAGACCGTGTGAAAAACCGCTTCCTTGCAGGGGTGGAATTTCAATACGGGCAATTTGTCATTCAACCATTGGATGATCAGCTTTCTGACGAAGTGTTCATCTTCCGTGATATCGAAAAGGAAGCGGCGGTTTTAGCGTTGATGGATGGAAGCGGTTTTACGAAAACGGATGGCGGCTACTATATGCAAAATGAAGAGCTTGAATACGAGTTTTTATATCACCAGCTTCCGAAGCTCACAAAATTGGCTAACATTTATGCCACAAATTCTGTCAAACTGCGGATAGCGAAAGAAAATAACTTTCCGAAAATCCGGGTGAACGTTCAAAAGGAACGGACAAATTGGCTTGAATTTAAATTTGAAATGGATGGGGTTACGAATAAGCAAATTAAAGAAATTTTAGCGGCCATCAAAGTGAAGCAAAAATATTATCGTTTGCAAGATGGGGCATTGCTTTCGCTGGAGACTAAGGAAATTGAAGAAATTCAGCGCTTTCTTAGAGCAATTCCGGCTCAGGATGATGAATATGAATTAACGTTTAATATGCCAATATTGGATAGTCTACCTTTTTTGGAGCAGTTTGAACAAAGTGAAATATTTGAAGCGGAAGAATCGTTTAAACAGTTTACAGGGCAGTTATTACATCCTGAAACATTGACATTTGAAGTTCCGGAAAGCCTGGAACCGATTCTTCGGGATTACCAGAAACATGGTTTTAACTGGTTGAAATTGCTTTCGAATTATGGATTCGGTGGTGTGCTTGCAGATGATATGGGACTTGGTAAAACAGTACAAAGTATTGCCTTTATCGTATCTGAATTGCCGATCATCCGTGCAAATAAACAGCCGGTTCTGATCGTCTGTCCATCGTCGCTTTCATACAATTGGCTGTATGAGTTCATGCAATTTGCCCCTGAAGTCGAAGCAATTGTCATTGATGGGGAAGTATCCGAGCGGCGTCATTTGCTTCGTACAATGGAAGAACATGATGTTATCATTACGACCTATCCGTTATTACGTAAAGATAGTGCATTTTATGAACGGCAGCATTTCCATACGGTATTTTTTGATGAAGCGCAGGCATTTAAAAATCCGGTTACACAGACGGCTAGAACAGTAAAAAGAATTAGTGCGACAAATCGCTTTGGTTTAACAGGAACACCGATTGAAAACTCATTATCGGAATTATGGTCGATATACCGTGTCATCTTTCCGCAGCTGTTCCGCGGTCTAGAGGAGTTCCGCCATATGCAGCGGAAAGATATTGCACGCAGAGTACGGCCGTTTCTCCTTCGCCGAATGAAAGAACATGTACTGGGTGAATTGCCTCAAAAAGAGGAAATGATTGAAAAAGCCGAACTGTTACCGGAGCAAAAAGCGTTATATGCAGCCTATTTGGCGAAACTGCGTGTCGATACAATGAAGCATCTGGATAAAGAAACATTCCATAAAAACCGGATTCGTATTTTGGCCGGAATTACGAGACTGCGTCAAATCTGCTGTCATCCGGCACTGTTTGTCGAAGGGTATAAAGGGAGTTCCGCCAAGTTTGAACAGCTGTTCCGACTATTGGAGCAATCGAAGGTATCTGGCCGCCGGGTATTAATATTTTCACAGTTTACGCAAATGCTGAAAATGATTGCTACAGAACTTTCCAAGCGCGGGGAACAATATTTTTATCTTGATGGACAAACCCCTTCAGAAGAGCGTATTGCGCTATGCAACTCTTTTAATGATGGCGAGCGTGATATGTTTTTGATTTCTTTGAAAGCAGGCGGCACAGGACTGAATTTAACAGGGGCAGATACCGTCATTTTATATGATTTATGGTGGAATCCGGCAGTAGAGGAACAAGCGGCCGACCGTGCCCATCGTATGGGGCAAAAGGAAGTTGTACAAGTGATTAAACTCATTGCAAATGGTACAATCGAGGAAAAAATGAGTGAACTTCAGCAGAAGAAGAAAATGCTTATTTCGGATATATTGGACGGCGATGAATCGTCGAAGGGAACGTTAACCGAACAGGATATCCGGGAAATTTTAATGATTTAAAAAAGGTTATGAGGACCATTTTGTGCTCCTCATAACCTTTTTTTATTTAACGGGTGTTCGCACAATTAAAACATCGCATGTTGCATGCCGAACGATTGCTTCCGTAGTGGATCCCATGAACATCTGCTCGACCGCATTCGAGCCGGTTGCACCACAAATGATAATATCTGCGGGTGCATGCTCTGAAAGCTTTCTTGCTAAAATTGTTTTGGGCGTGCCTTTTGTTAAAATCTTATTGATGGCAGGAATGCCTGCTTCTTTTGCTTCCAATTCATAGCGGTCCAGTAAAACTTCGCCATGTTTGCGAACCAATTCAACCATATTATCATAAAGCATATCAAAAGATGTGGAGAAGCTCGTATCGATTACATGGATAATATGTAAAGTCGAGCCGATATTTCGTTTTGCTATATCAATCGATTTTTTAAAAGCGAGTTCGCTTATTTCTGAACCATCTACTGCAACAACAATATTTTGATAATGATTTGCCATATGAAATTCCTCCTTCATCTATTGAATAAAGTATATCAAATATATGAATCTCGGTATAATGATGACGCCGAGAACATGAGATGAGGAATTCTACTACAATCAACCATTTATTTAATAGGTAGGATTTTCAGGATTTTTTGAATACGATATGCAAAGAATCCTGCGAAAATTGAAAGAATAATATCTTTTGGCATTGGCGGAATCATCCAAAGCCATGCCATTTTAAACGTAAAACCTTCTGGAGCGGATGCCCATAATGTATAGGCAAAATACATCCATGTTGTTCCTATAATATAGTTAACCGCCATTGCTATAAGTGCACCAATAATATAGGCAAGTCGTGTTTGAAACTTTTCGGCAATTTTACCGGCAATATATGCACTTATAATAAATGTTACGATGAAGCCGAAAGTCGGAAGTAATATCGCCGAAAATCCGCCTGTGAATTTAGAGAACACCGGTGCCCCTGCAAGACCGATAAACATATAAACTGCACAAGCGATGGCTCCTTTTTTTGATCCAAGCACTAAACCTGCTAGTATGGCAAAAAATGCCTGTAATGTTATCGGTACACCACCGACCGTTAGAAAAGGTACAAATGATGTAATATTTGCCCCGATCATAATAAGTGTTGCAAAAAGTGCACTGTAAATTAAATCGATTGTTTTAAAGCTTTGTGTTTTGTGAACAGTCTCCATACATTACTCCCCTTGTTGTTAACTTCTATATTATTTTGGTTAACATAAATATAAATTGAGTTTTGTTTTGTGTCAACTTTTATTTTTAATAGGTTAACATACTAACCGGGCGTAATTTTGGTTAACTTTTATAAAAAAGTTTATAATAAATGCATCTTTGAAAGGAATGAGGCGAAAACAATGACAGATAAAAAGCAGAATTTTGGTTTTCGTTTTAATAACAGTTACTTGGAGTTGCCGCAAACTTTTTATTCCCATGTAACAGCTAATGAAGTGACATCACCTTCAATCGTCATCTTCAATCGTACATTAGCTGAGCAGCTCGGGTTAGATGCTCGGGAATTAAAAGAGCATGGTGCCGCTATTTTGGCAGGACAAGAAATGCCTGTTGGCGCAGCGCAAATTGCACAGGCCTATGCAGGACATCAATTCGGGCATTTTAATATGTTAGGTGATGGAAGAGCGTTATTAATCGGAGAACATCTCACGGAAAATGGGAAACGATTTGATCTTCAGTTGAAAGGATCGGGTCTTACACCGTATTCTCGTGGAGGCGATGGACGTGCTGCGCTTGGTCCAATGTTACGCGAATTTATCATCAGTGAGGCAATGCATGCACTTTCAATACCAACAACACGTAGTTTAGCTGTTACGGCAACTGGCGATATCATCTATCGTGAAACAGCTTTGGAAGGCGCTGTTCTAACAAGGGTTGCTGCAAGTCACTTACGTGTCGGGACGTTTCAGTATGCTGCTGCATTTGGAGAGGCGGACGACTTAAAAGCTTTGGCTGATTATGCAATTGAGCGCCATTATCCTGAGCTGATGCAATCAGAAATCCGCTATCTTGCCCTGCTCGAAGCGGTAATTGATAGACAAGCTTCCCTTATTGCGAAGTGGCAGAGTGTCGGCTTTATTCATGGTGTAATGAATACTGATAATATGACAATCAGCGGTGAAACAATTGATTACGGGCCATGTGCGTTTATGGATACGTATGATGTGGCAACTGTATTCAGTTCGATTGATCGTCAAGGGCGTTATGCCTACCGCAATCAGCCGCCGATCGCATCATGGAACTTAACGCGTTTCGCTGAAAGTCTGCTCCCGCTGCTTCATGAAAACGAAGAGGAAGCAGTTCAACTTGCACAAACTATTCTAGGTAAATTCCCTTCTATTTATGAAGCTTATTATTATAGTGAAATGAGGGAAAAATTAGGTCTACTTTCGATTGATGATCAGGATGAGAAGCTGATAGATGATCTGCTGAATTTAATGGAAGAACATGAAGCAGACTATACAAACACTTTTCGTACATTGTCGGAAGGTAAGCGACCGGATAATGATTTGTTCCAGTCAGAAGCCTTTAAACAGTGGGAAAAAAGATGGTTTGAACGGATTGAACAACAAGACACGACGATTGATGAAACAATGCAGGTAATGCAGTCCGTTAATCCGGCCTTTATTCCAAGAAATCATTTTGTGGAACAGGCAATCGATCAGTTTGCAGAAGGCGACCCTTCAATGTTTGCTGAAATGCTCCAAGTACTGACAAGCCCGTTTACTGTGCCGGAGCAGTACAAAAAATATACTCAGCCACCGACAGACGAAGAACCACCGTTTGTAAGTTATTGTGGAACTTAAAAAACGAGCACGGTACGGTGCTGCACCCCAAAAGTTAGAGTAAAAAACTAACCTTTGGGGTGATTTTTTATGACTAAATTTAATGAAGAATTTAAATTGATGGTGGTTCAAGAATATTTAAGTGGCTCACTAGGATATCGAGCGATCGCGAAGAAATATGCAGTCGGTGCTACACCGTTAAGGAAATGGGTACGTGCTTATAAAGAGTTTGGATGTAGTGGCCTATCTGTTAAGAAAACGAAGCAGTTTTATTCTGTTCAATTTAAATTAGATGTATTAAGCTATATGAAACGAACAGGTGCTTCCCATCAAGATACTGCGATTCATTTTAACTTGAATGATCCAACTTTAGTTGCTAGTTGGTATCATCGGTTTTTAAAAGAAGGGATAGAGGGCCTGCAAAGAAAACCAAAGGGGCGCCCATCCATGTCTAAGAAACAAAAATCAACAGTGAATAACCAAGAAAAAACAATGTCACGTGAGGAGCAGCTAGAACGCGAAAATGAACTGCTTCGTTTAGAGGTAGCTTATTTAAAAAAGTTGAAGGCTTTTCGGGAGAATCCAGATGCCTTCCTCGAAAAGCACAAGCTGCCATCGCATTCGAACTTAAACAAGAAGGATTTCGATTAAAAGATATTTTAAAACAAGTGGATATTCCTGAAGCAACGTATCATTATCATATCAAACTGATGAGGCAAAAAGATCCAGATTTAGAGTGGAAAGCCTTGATTTTAGAGACTTTTGAACAACATAAGGGGCGATATGGCTACCGCCGAATTCATGCGGAATTAAGAGTGCAAGGACACATAATTAATCATAAAAAGGTACAACGAATTATGAAAAACCTAGGGTTGAAATGTGTAAAATTCATACGTAAATCACGCTATAAATCCTACAAAGGAACAGTTGGAAAAGTCGCTAAAAACCTTTTGAATCGTAGATTCAGAACGTCATATGCCCTTCAAAAATTGGTGACTGATGTAACTGAATTTAAATGTACAGATGATGAAAAATTATATTTAAGTCCGATCATGGATTTATTTAATGGTGAAATTATTGGGTTTAGTATGTCAAAACGGCCGAGCCTAGATTTTGTGTTAAATTCACTTAGACAAGCACTACCAATTATTCAAAAGCGCGCAGAATATCGGACAACAATTCATTCCGATCAAGGCTGGCACTACCAACACAATACATGGGTGAGAACATTAAGACAGAACAGGATTTTTCAAAGTATGTCTCGTAAAGCAACATGCGCCGACAATGCGGCCATGGAGAACTTCTTTAGCTTACTAAAACAGGAAATGTATTATGGAGAACAAATCATCTCTTATGAAGCATTACAAAAGAAAATAAATGAGTATATCCATTATTATAATAATGTTCGTATTAAACAAAAACTGGTCGGCATGAGTCCGGTAAATTACCGAAAACATGCCAGCCAATTAGCAGCATAATAAAAACTCTAACTTTAAGGGGTCACTACCTACAACAAAAAGTTTTTGCCGTGCTCGTTTTCACTAACTATAGAAAAGTTTTATGATTTCAGTTCAATGTGGTTTCTAACAATTGGAACGACTTCGTTGGCAAATAAGTTCATACTGTTTTTTACAAGTTCAAATGGTTGACCGCCGATATCCGGCTGCGCCAAAAACCGGCTATGCCCGAAGAATTCATATTGTTTAATAATTTTTTCCGCAACCTCTTCAGGACTTCCAACGAATAATGCCATGTTCGGTCCGGTGATTTCGATGAATTGTTCAAAAGATAACTGGAAGCTGAAACTGCCGCGTTGCTGATTAACATACTGCCAATAGTTTTTATAGTAAGGGTAAAATTGCTCCAGTGCCTGTTCAGTTGTTTCTGCAATGAAAAGGTGACCGGTAACTCCAACATTTAATTTTTCAGGATGTTGCTGTCCGGATTTTCGGTAAAGATTCACTAATGGCTGGAACCGATCAAGGGGACCGCCTAATATTGCAAGTGCCATCCCAACTCCGACACGTCCTGCTCGAACAGCACTTTCCGGTGTGCCGCCAACACCAACCCAAATAGGAATTTCCTGATTAAAGGGCCTAGGTGCTATTTCCGCATTATTTAAAGCTGGGCGGAATTGACCGCTCCATGTTACGCGTTCCTGTGAATTTAATTGTTGAAGTAACAGTAAGTTTTCCTCAAATAATGCGTCATAATCATTTGTTGAATACCCGAAGAGCGGGAAAGATTCGATGAATGCACCACGACCTGCTAAAATTTCGGCTCGTCCATTGCTTAGTAAATCAAGCGTTGCAAAATCTTCAAAAAGCCGAACAGGATCTACCGTACTTAAAACGGTTGTTGTGCTCGTCAGTTTAATATGTTTTGTCCGTTGAGAAATCGCAGATAAAACAACAGGCGGAGCAGATACGACATAATCAAGACGGTGATGCTCGCCGACACCGAACACATCCAGCCCTAAATTTTCAGTTAAGTCCGCCATCTGTAAAATTTCCTCTAATCGTTGCGAAGGAGAAGGGGCTTTTCCTGTTAAAGGATCAGTGCCAATATCAGCGAGGGTATAGATGCCGAATTCAAATTTCTTCATTTTTAATAGACTCCTTTACTAAGTTACTAAAAGTAAGTTTATCATATACTCTTTGATATCTATATTAATAAGCTTTGTGCAACATAACATTCAAAATAGTTGAAGTATATTTAAATACTTCTAGTGGGGGAACTCGTGAAAACAGAAAAAAACATCCATTTCCTCACGGAGAAAATGGATGTTTTTGTTACCATGGATTGTTAATTAAGATAGACGGTTACGGTAGTCTTCGTATTGGAAAGTACGAATAACTTTTACACCATCTTGTTCATTGTAAGTGCAAATACTTGGTAAATTTACACCGTTGAACATATGCGTTTTTACCATTGTATAATGGGCCATATCCGTAAAGACGAGTTTGTCGCCTGCTTGTAGCGGCTCATCGAAAGAATAGTCTCCGATAATGTCGCCTGCTAAGCAAGTCATCCCACCTAAGCGATATGTGTAGGCTTTTTCGTTTGGCTGACCCGAACCGATAATATGTGCGCGATAAGGCATTTCAAGTGTATCCGGCATATGGCAAGTAGCTGAAGAATCGACAATCGCAAGCTCCATACCGTTTTGTACTATATCAAGCACAGTCGCCACTAAATATCCTGTATTAAGCGCAATTGCTTCACCTGGCTCTAAAATCACTTTTACGCCATATGTTTCCTGAATGCGGTTGATTAAGCTGACTAATAGCTCGACATCATAACCTGGCTTCGTAATATGGTGTCCGCCGCCAAAGTTGATCCACTTCATTTGATGCAAGTATTCACCATATTTCTCTTCAAAGTGTACTAAAATACGCTCTAGAACTTCAGCACCCTGCTCACACATTGCATGGAAGTGAATACCTTCTACACCGTCAAGTTCATCCGGACGGAATGACTCCACCGGAATACCTAAACGCGAGTTAATATAGCAAGGGTCATACAAAGGTGTTTCCACTTCTGAATATCCTGGATTTACACGTAAACCGATTGAAATATTTTTCTCGTGATTTAACACTTTGTCTTTGTATTTATTTAACTGATCAAATGAGTTAAATACAATATGGTCGACATAAGTTAAATATTCATCGATTTCATGCTCTGCATAAGCAGGGGCATACGCGTGTACTTCCTTGCCGAATTCTTCAAAGCCAAGACGTGCTTCAAATAGTGAAGAAGATGTAATCCCCGCTAAATAATTGCGCGCCATCGGAAATGTTGACCACATAGAAAACCCTTTAAGTGCAAGTAAAATATCGCAATTCGTACGATCTTGTACGGATTTTAACAGTTTTAAATTGCGCTCAAGTAATCGCTCGTCCACTACGAAGGCAGGAGATGGTGCTTTTGACCAGTCAATGCCTGTTTCTTTTTCAAGAGCAGCTGCCATCACAGATTTTTTCGTGTTTTTAATTTCTGCCATTATGCTTTTTCTCCAGCAGAAGTGAATTCCAAGTCGATTAATTCAGGGTTTTCTGTTTCGTGCCATGGTAATCCCCATTTATTTAATGCATCCATGAATGGGTCCGGATTGAAGTCTTCTACATTCCATACACCTGGTTTTTGCCATTCGCCGTTCATTACAAGCATAGCGCCGATCATTGCCGGTACACCAGTTGTGTAAGAAATCGCCTGTGAGCCAACTTCTCTGTAGCATTCTTGGTGATCACATACATTGTATACATAGTAAGTTTTTTCTTTACCGTCTTTCATACCGCGAACGATACAGCCGATGTTTGTTTTACCTTTTGTAAGTGGACCTAATGTAGCTGGGTCTGGTAAAACAGCTTTTAAAAACTGGATTGGCTGAATCATTTGTCCTTGGAATTCGATTGGCTCGATTGAAGTCATACCTACATTTTCAAGAACGTTTAAATGTGTTAAGTATTTTTCGCCAAACGTCATCCAGAAGCGGATTTGTTTTAAACCTTTAATGTTTTTCGCTAAAGATTCCAGTTCTTCATGGTATAGAAGGTAGCAATCTTTTTCACCGATTTCCGGTAAGTTATAAACTGTTTTATATTCTAAAGGCTCCGTTTCAACCCACTCGCCATCTTTCCAGAAACGACCGTTCGCAGTAATTTCGCGAATGTTGATTTCAGGGTTGAAGTTTGTTGCGAATGGAAGTCCGTGGTCTCCACCGTTTGCATCAACGATATCGATATAATGAATTTCATCGAAATGATGCTTTTGTGCATGCGCTGTGAATACGCCTGTTACACCTGGGTCAAAACCTGAACCTAGAAGCGCAGTAATACCTGCTTCTTCAAAACGCTCTTTATACGCCCATTGCCATTTATATTCGAATTTAGCAGTATCTAAAGGCTCGTAGTTTGCTGTATCTACATAGTGAGTCTTCGTTGCCAAACATGCATCCATAATAGTTAAGTCTTGATATGGTAAAGCTACATTGATCACCACATCTGGATTAAATCCATTGATTAGGTCAATTAGTTCCTCAGTGTTATCCGCATCCACCTGTGCTGTGTGAATAATCGTTTTTCCACCATCTAATTTTTCTTTTAAAGCATCACATTTTGATTTTGTTCGACTTGCGATCATAATCTCTTCGAATACTTCTGAGTTTTGTACACATTTATGTACGACAACGCTAGCTACACCGCCAGCTCCAATAATCAATGCTTTACCCAATTTCTTGTCACGCTCCAAATCTATAATTTTTTGGTTTCATTTTTGAAACAAGATTGATTATATAGAATAGTACGGTAGTTAGCAATTATGTTCTCATATTTTTTTTGTAGAATTAATAGAAAATAAAAACATAATTTATTATCATTACTTTATAAAAAAGAAAAAGCCCAGTGAGAAGTTATATCCACTGGGCAGGCATTTCTATTTAACTGTTTGTTTTTGTAAAAATGTATCACGATTCGTTACTGCATCAACGGCTTCGTAGATTGTACTTTCAAAGTGATTAACTTGAAGGGAAGTGACACCTTGAATTGTCGTTCCTCCAGGTGAACATACTTGATCGATTAATGCCCATGGGTGAGAATCGGACTGTAATACCATTTGCGCACTGCCTAATACAGAGCTTGCCGCAATTTGAAGTGCCATATCTTTGGGCATCCCTTCACGAACTGCTGCACGGGCCAATGAGTCGATATAGAGGTAAGTAAAGGCAGGAGAAGCACAACCAATTGTTGTAAAGATTGAAAATAGGTTTTCAGGAAGCTCGACAATTGTTCCGACAGTAGCAAAAAGCTTCTCAATGATTGCTTTTTGACCTGCACTAGCTTTCTGAGTTGAATAACAACTTGTCGATGCCCCGATTGTTGCGTTAATATTCGGCATAACCCGGAAAATAGATGTTTCGCTTCCAAGTTCCTCATGTAAATAATCGAGTGATTTTCCGGCGGCGATTGAAATGACGATGTGTTTATTCGTTAGATGTTTTTTTATTGTAGGTAAAACATCTTCGAACATTTGAGGTTTTACAGCGATGACAATTACGTCTACTTGTTCCATTATCTGTTCAATTGTATCGGCTGCCTGAATGCCGTATTTATTTACAAGGTCTTCGGTCTTTTCACGACTCCGATTCATCCCGTATACATCGGCAGCATTAAATTGCTGGCTTGTAATCATGCCGTGAATAATCGCGCCAGCCATGTTTCCAAGTCCGATAAATCCAAATTTCATCTATAAATCCTTCTTTCAATTAATTTAATTATATCTTTTACGTAAAATGTACATAGCGCTTAGTATACCGCACTGGCCGTTCAATGCAAACAGAACGACTTTTTTCATACACACAATAACCGTCCTTTTGTTGCTATTAACAATAAATTAGGTTAATTACAATTAAGAACGGGAATATTGAGTGAAAAGGGTCGCGATTTCAGATTAAATCATGCATTCATATAATTATTGTTGGAATGAATAAACAACGTTAAAATAAATGCAATGGACGAAGAGTGCAACTGCATTACTTTGTCGCCGATGGAGTGATTAGATGAAAGAAAATAAAAAAAATAAAGATCATGGAAAAGTAATTTTA
Organism: Solibacillus sp. FSL W7-1472; assembly: GCF_037969775.1. NCBI lineage: Bacteria > Bacillati > Bacillota > Bacilli > Caryophanales > Caryophanaceae > Solibacillus > Solibacillus sp. FSL W7-1472. The sequence goes on along the minus strand of NZ_CP150208.1, from coordinate 2,616,183 downwards.
TTTCCGGGGATGATGGATCGTTTATTTAATGAAGCAAAATATTTGGCAGAAAATAACCAGTACAAAGAAGCAAATGAGCTATTTGAGCAAGCTTTGTTACTAGGTGAGGGAGATGAAGTGTCACTTAGTATATTTGCATACTCATTATATGAAGAAAAAAATTACGAACGAGCAAAACAAGTTTGTGAGGAATTGCTTGCGATAGGTCCAAACATGTACTTTGAAGTGATGGAACTGTACTTAACGATCTGCATGCAATTACGTCAATTTAAACAAGTTGAAAAAATCATTGAATCATTGTTTGACGAACAGTTAATCCCTGAATATGAAGCGGAAAAATTCGAACGCTTAAAAAATTTGAATGCCCATATTGCGGAAAACCAGGAATCCCATTTTCAAGCAACAATTATTGAAGATAACGAACCTGAAGAATTTACGGCAACAGAATTTTCTGTAATGTCAGCACAACAGCAAATGATGCTGATTCATGAACTTACGGAAAAGAATATCCGTCCCTATTCCGGTGAATTGAAAGCACTTATTGAAAACGAAACAATCCAACCTTTTATAAAAAGCTTACTGCTCATTCTGCTTGTTGAACAAGAAATCAATATGACAGTCACTGTAACAAAACTAGGTCAGTCCAAAGAATTAAACCCGGTGAATTTTCCGTTGCCGACGAAGCTGCCTCAATATACGGAAATTACGGGATTTATAATGGAACAACTGGCACAGGAGCCGTCTACTTTAGAGTTTGCTTTACACTTAATCGACAAACATGCAATCGTACTTTACCCGTTTGAATGGGCCGGATATTCCAGTGAAGAAGTTGCTGCAGGCTATATCCATTATGTGAAATTAATGTTCGGTGAAGAGAGAGAAATGAATGGTGGAATAGTTACTTTTTTACAAAACATAGAAAAAATGTCGGATTTGCAAGAGTAGTGAAAAAAGTTGAAACATTGAGCATCTATGTTATACTAAAATGGTTGTCAAACAATATATATGACGAGTTTGTTTATTCAAACGAATGTTAACTTTGGAGGTAATATATATGTCAGTAAAATGGGAAAAACAAGAAGGTAACGAAGGTTTATTAACGGTTACTGTAGAAGCTGCAGAAGTTGATAAAGCTTTAGACCAAGCTTTCAAAAAAGTAGTAAAACAAATTAACGTACCAGGTTTCCGTAAAGGAAAAATGCCTCGTAACGTATTTGAAAAAATGTACGGTGTAGAAGCTCTTTACCAAGATGCTCTAGAAATCGTTATCAATTCTTCATACCCAGTTGCTTTAGACGAAGCTGGTATTGAGCCAGTTGACTACCCAGAAATCGCGGGTACTGAGAATTTCGCTAAAGGTACTGACTTCACATACACTGCAACAGTAACTGTGAAACCAGAACCAAAATTAGGTGAATATAAAGGTTTAGAAGTAACTAAACAATCTGCTGAAGTAACAGACGAAGAAGTTCAATCTTTAATCGACGCTCAATTAGCTAAAAAAGCTGAATTAGAAATTAAAGAAGATGAAGCAATCGTTGAAGGCGACACAGCTGTAATCGATTTCGAAGGTTTTGTTGGTGAAGAAGCATTCGAAGGCGGTAAAGGTGAAGACTACGCATTAGAAATCGGTTCTGGTTCTTTCATTCCAGGTTTCGAAGAGCAATTAGTAGGTGCTAAAACTGGTGAAACGAAAGATGTAGTAGTTACTTTCCCAGAAGAATACCATGCTGCTGAATTAGCTGGCAAAGAAGCGAAATTCGTTGTAACAGTTAAAGAAGTTAAAACAAAAGTATTACCAGACTTAACGGATGAGTTCGCTAAAGAAATCGATCCAGAAGTTGAAACTGTAGAAGCATTACGCACTAAATTAAAAGAAACTACTTTAGCTAACAAAGAAGCAGATGTAGAAGCTTCTTTACGCGACGAGTTAGTTGAAAAAGCGGCTGCTAATGCAGAAGTTGAAATTCCACAAGGAATGATCAACACTGAAGTTGACCGCATGGTTCAAGAGTTCGGCCAACGTTTACAAATGCAAGGTATGAACTTAGATCTTTACTACCAATTCTCAGGTCAAAACGAAGAAGCATTACGCACTCAAATGGCTGAAGAAGCTGTAAACCGTGTACGTGTATCTTTAGTTTTAGAAGCAATTGGTCAAGCTGAAAACATTGAAGTATCTGAAGAAGATATCAATACAGAAGTAGAAAAAATGGCTGCTCAATTCGGTATGTCGAACGATCAAATTTTAACTGCTTTAGGTGGAACTCAAGTTCTTGAGAACGATATCCGCACTCAAAAAACAGTTGAATTCCTAGTTGAAAACGCTAAAATTTCTAACTAATTATTTGTTTTGAATAATCGATTTGAATTCAATCCTGTACTGATTCATGACCATGGTGAAGCATGAATCAGTGCCGACAAGTACCGGTTTACTCCTGGGCTACCGTCTAACATAAAGATAAAACTAGTACGGATTGAATAAAATGAGATTTTGACAAGGTACGGTATTCCCGTGCCTTGTTTTCTACCTTTGAATACATACATATAATAGTTGGTTCATTTGAATATTTAATGATAAAAAGTTACAATATAAAGTGAAACTTAAATCAGTGGGGGTTCTTTATCTCCCACTGATTGTTAGTTGAACCAATCGGGCTTTCACGGGTAGTTGATTTCCCGCCTTTCCTTTTCGCTGTACTTTAGTCGAAAGGCTGGAGTCTTACTACCCGTTAATGCGGGATAATTTCATTAACTATTGAACAGCCAGCAAAGTTTAATAGGACATAAAATAAGCTAGTAACAACGCGCAATCAATTTATTTGATAAAACAACTAGAATCTTGTAAGATTGTTGCTTGAATAGGGGTGAACCAAATTGTTTAAATTTAATGATGAAAAAGGCAATTTAAAATGCTCTTTTTGTGGTAAACCACAAGAACAAGTTCGTAAACTGGTTGCAGGACCAGGCGTATATATTTGTGATGAGTGTATCGAACTATGCTCGGAGATCGTAGTGGAAGAGTTAGGGATCGAAGAGGAAATCGAGTTCAATGAAATTCCAAAACCTAAAGAGATTTTAAATATTTTAGGTGAATATGTAATCGGACAAGAACGTGCAAAAAAAGCATTGGCAGTTGCTGTATATAATCACTATAAACGTATTAATTCGAATTCAAAAATTGACGATGTTGAATTGTCGAAATCGAATATCGTATTAATCGGACCAACTGGTAGCGGTAAAACTTTACTTGCTCAAACGTTGGCGCGTATTTTAAATGTACCATTCGCAATTGCTGACGCGACAAGCTTAACTGAAGCAGGTTATGTTGGTGAGGACGTTGAAAATATTCTTTTAAAGCTAATCCAGGCTGCAGATTATGATATAGAACGTGCAGAAAAGGGTATCATTTATATTGATGAGATTGACAAGGTTGCTCGTAAATCCGAAAATCCTTCAATTACACGTGACGTATCAGGCGAAGGTGTACAACAAGCATTACTGAAAATTTTAGAAGGTACAGTTGCAAGTGTTCCTCCACAAGGCGGACGTAAGCATCCACACCAGGAGTTCCTTCAAATCGATACATCGAATATCCTGTTTATCGTAGGTGGAGCATTTGATGGAATCGAAACAATTATTAAACGTCGTCAAGGCGAAAAAGTAATTGGCTTTGCTTCAACACAAAATAAAGGAATCGATGAAGATGCTTCAATCATGTCACAGTTAATTCCTGAAGACTTGTTGAAATTCGGTTTAATTCCTGAATTTATCGGACGTTTACCGGTATTGGCTACATTAGAGCAGTTAAATGTAGATGCATTAGTACAAATTTTAACTGAGCCTAAAAACGCTTTAGCAAAACAATACCAAAAAATGTTGGAGCTTGATGATGTTGAACTGGAGTTTGAAGACGATGCACTTGTCGAAATTGCTAAATTGGCAATTGAACGCAAAACTGGTGCCCGTGGTCTACGTTCAATTATTGAAGCGACAATGCTTGATGTAATGTTTGAATTGCCTTCACGTGAAGATATTAAAAAATGTATCATCACAGCTGAAACAATTCGTGACAAAGCAGATCCAAAGTTAATTTTGGATGATGGGTCTGAATTGAAAAAAGACGACAACAAAAAAACTTCAGCTTAATTATAAGCTGAATGGATTCCAACTATGTAGCTGACTTAGACTTCTCAAGCAAGTCCAAAGTCAGCTTTTTCTTACAAAAAGCATATACATAAGGTTTCGGATATTTAGCCGGATGTCTCAGGTTTTGAAGTGTTAAAAATGGTTTTCTCCAGTATTTTGAGTACCTGAACTCGGAAAAATCTGGACACAGTAACGCTTAGGCGTAATTGACAAGGAACTAACACATACTTATATTGCGGGTTTTTTTAAAGATTTGGATGGAGGTGAATACCCGCGTGACGAAAAAATTAACTAATATGCCAGTTTTACCGTTAAGAGGACTTCTTGTATACCCAACGATGGTTTTACATATTGATGTGGGTCGAGAACGTTCAATTGCTGCACTAGAACATGCGATGCTTGAAGATAGCACAATCTTTTTAGTAACCCAAAAAGATTTACGTGTTGATTCACCGGGAAAAGCAGATCTTTATAAAATGGGGACATTAGCGAAGGTAAAACAAATGCTTAAGCTTCCAAATGGAACATTACGTATTCTGGTTGAAGGTTTAAACCGTGCGGAAATGGTCAGCTATGAAGATTCCGGGAAATTTACAACTGCAGATTTGGAACTATTTGAAGATGAGCTGCACAAAGATGCAGAAACGGAAGCTTTAATGCGTACTGTGCTATCGTATTTTGAAAAGTATGCAAAATCTTCAAACAAAATTACGACAGAAACAATCGAATTGGTGCTTGATATTGAAGAACCTGGTCGATTAGCAGATGTTATTGCTTCTCATTTGCCTTTCAAAATTAATGAAAAGCAAGAAGTGCTCGATATTACGAACATTAAAAAGCGTTTAGATCACTTAATGATTCGTTTGCATGACGAGCAGGAGATCTTAAATCTCGAGAAAAAAATCAGTACAAAAGTGAAACAAGCGATGGAGCGTACACAGAAAGAGTATTATCTGCGCGAGCAAATGAAAGCAATCCAAACAGAACTTGGTGATCGCGAAGGAAAAACGGGTGAAATTGCCGAACTTCGCAAAAAAATCGATAGTGCCGGAATGCCGGAGTCAACACAAAAAGTAGCGTTAAAAGAACTTGACCGCTACGAAAAGTTACCTGCTGCAAGTGCAGAGAGTGGTGTCATCCGTAATTATCTGGAATGGCTTGTATCGATTCCTTGGACGGAAAAAACGGAAGACCGTATTGATATTGCCTATGCAGAAGAAATTTTAAATCGCGATCATGATGGCTTAGAAAAAGTGAAAGAGCGCGTTTTAGAATATTTATCAGTACGTCAATTAATGAATTCATTGCGCGGTCCGATTTTATGTTTGGCCGGACCTCCGGGCGTAGGTAAAACGAGTTTAGCGCGTTCCATTGCGGAAAGCCTTGACCGTAAATTTGTCCGTGTATCACTTGGCGGTGTGCGTGATGAATCTGAAATTCGTGGTCACCGTCGTACGTATGTCGGCGCAATGCCGGGACGTATCATTCAAGGGATGAAAAAAGCAGGCACGACAAATCCTGTATTCTTACTTGATGAAATCGATAAAATGTCAAATGACTTCCGTGGAGACCCATCTGCTGCAATGCTGGAAGTATTGGATCCCGAGCAAAATAATACATTCAGTGACCACTTTATTGAAGAACCGTACAATTTGCAAGATGTCCTATTTATTGCAACAGCAAATGATTTAAGTACAATTCCTGCACCATTATTGGATCGTATGGAAATCATTAATATTGCAGGTTATACAGAATTCGAAAAAGTAGAAATTACTAAGAACCATTTGATTCCGAAACAGATGAAGGAACATGGTTTGAAGAAGACGCAATTGGCAATGAAAGATGAAGCGATTACGGATTTAATTCGTTACTATACCCGTGAAGCTGGTGTTCGTGGGTTGGAACGTCAAGTTGCGACTGTTTGCCGTAAAGCTGCGAAAAAAATTGTATCTGGTGAAAAGAAAAAAGTAACGGTCAACTCCAAAGTACTAGTGGATATGCTTGGGAAACACCGCTTCCGCTATGGACAAGCTGAATTGGAAAACCAAGTGGGTGTCGCTACTGGACTTGCCTATACAACAGTCGGTGGTGATACATTACAAATCGAGGTTTCATTAACACCTGGTAAAGGTAAATTAATTTTAACAGGGAAGCTTGGCGATGTAATGAAGGAATCAGCACAAATTGCTCTTTCATTCGTCCGTACATTAACAAGTGATTTAGGAGTAGATGCTGATTATTTCGATCAGCACGATATTCATGTCCACGTTCCGGAAGGCGCTGTACCAAAAGATGGTCCATCAGCAGGTATTACGATGACGACTGCTATTGTGTCCGCAATAACTGGAAAAGCAATTAAACGCGAAATTGGAATGACTGGAGAAGTAACATTACGGGGTCGTGTACTGCCAATCGGCGGCTTAAAAGAGAAATCACTAAGTGCCCACCGTGCAGGATTAACGACGATTATCATTCCGCAAGACAATGAACGTGATATTGATGATATTCCTGAAACAATTCGTGAGCAACTCACATTTAAACTAGTTTCACAAGCGGAAGAAGTTCTTGCGCTCGCACTAGATGGAGGTTTTAATAAGTAATGAAAGTCCATAACGTAGAAATGATCGGCAGTTTTGTCCGACCAGAACAGTTCCCGGAAGACGGGCTACCTGAATTCGCTTTAGCGGGTCGTTCAAATGTCGGCAAATCTTCGTTTATCAATCGTATGATTGGCCGTAAAGCAATGGCACGTATTTCGTCAAAACCTGGTAAAACACAACAACTGAACTTCTATAAAATTGAAGAACAGCTTTATTATGTTGACGTACCAGGATACGGCTATGCAAAAGTTTCAAAATCAGAACGTGCAGCATGGGGAAGAATGATTGAGCAGTACTTTATGGGCCGTGAGCAGTTAAGAGCGGTTGTCTTAATTGTTGATATTCGCCATAACCCGACTTCAGATGACTGCATGATGTATGATTTTTTAAAGCATTATAATATCCCGGTAATAGTTGTCGCAACTAAGGCAGATAAAATTCCGAAGGGAAAATGGGATAAGCATAAAAAGATTGTCCGGGAAACACTACAAATGGAAAAGCAAGATCCATTAATCGTGTTTTCTTCTGAAAAAGGTCTTGGTCTAGAACAGGCTTGGGCAGAAATTGAATCACGCATGTAAACAATGCAACCTCGAAATTCTTTCGGGGTTGTTTTTTATTTTGGCCAAATTACTCTCGGAAATTATAATAATTACTTGATATTCATAGTATTTAGCCGATAAAGGTAAATAGGAGGTGTACATTTGGATATTGCTGCATTAGCGATGTCGGTGAAACATAACGAATTGATGCAAAATGTTTCATTGACCATGACGAAAAAAGCGATGGATTTTCAGCAAGATAATGCGAAACAAATAGTCGAAGTGATCAATGCATCACACCCCATATTAGGTAAAACAATCGATATTTACGTATAAATAATTTCGACAATCAATGCCAATAGTCGGCAATTTTGTTACACTAAAATAGGCCATGTAACAATATTTGGTATTAACTACAAATATTTCGGGCGTTTACTATGGATTGAAAAAATTACTGAAAGAAGGAGGCAGGGAAATTGCTTAAAAAATTCATTACCTTATTGATAGCAATTACAATTGCTTTAGCGATCTTACCAATAGTACAAAAAGCTGAAGCAGCATCGAATACATATACATTTATGAAAGCGAATTATAATGAAACCGAAGATAAGAAGGGAAATGTCACACGAACATTAAAAAGTGTCACATTAAAAAATAGTGCAGGCAAAACTGCAACATTTAACCTTGCCAATACTAGTAAATACTATATTAATAGTACGCTGACAACGATTGATGGATTTAAAGCAGGCATGAGTGTCACGATAAAAGTAAACTTGGGCAAAATTACGGAAATGCGTGGCTCTACAAATGTAGAAGGCGGTTCAATCGTCGAAAACAGCAAACAAGTAACCGGTGTTGTCACACAAATTGATCCGAACGGTTTGCAGTTACGTGTAAAAGTCGACGGTTCCTCAACTAAAAATTATTCAGTGACAAACAATACGGAAGTTTTCAAAGGAAACTCATCTGTAGATTTAAGCACACTTTATGTTGGAGACCGTGTCCGTCTAAAATTTGCAACAGCCAATACTTCCCGTATAGCTGAAATTACAATTATGAGCACAGCCAATATGGTAGCGGAATTATATAAAGCAGATTTAAATACAGTTAATACAAACAAAAATACGCTAAATGTTAAAAATGCGCATCCTTTACTAAACTGGCGCTTTGGAACAGTAAAAACGAAAACACAAGCAACATTTAATTTTACGAACAGTACAAGCATTTACGTAGGAAATAAAAAAATCTCAAAAAGCCAATTAAAAAAATATAATAATAGCGAGCTATATTTTGTAACAAAAACTCAGTTCAGCAAAGAAGTAATTGATAAAATTATCGTATTAGCTAAAAATGAGCGTACATTCTATCAACCTATTACAAGTGTCAATCTTGGTGTGAACACACTGCAACTTAAAAATTCATTAAAATTAAATTATCATAACGGTTCGATTTTGATTCGCAATGGCCGTTTAGTAGAACCTGAAGGACTTATAGCCCTTGATTTAGCGCAAAATCCAATATCGACAACGGCATTTGTATTAACAGATGGGGCGATTAAGAGTGATTATGCCCATATCGTCAATATAACAAATGATGGTTATTTAGCACCGAATCTATCAAAATACAAACTATACTTTGGTCGAATTAATGTGGCGGATCTAGATGCATATGAAGTGGAGTTATCTGACTTACAACGTTTCGATAATCATTTCTGGAATACGGATAATTCCATTGCATCATTTGCTTACAGTAATTCAACAATCGCTTCAGAACTGGATGGAACAAAGCAATTCAAAGTCATCCCGGAACTGGATCTCGATTTGTATGATAATTACACAAATTCACCAAATCCATATTACGGATACTTCTTTGTAAATGATGGTCATATTGAGGGCATTCATTTTGTGCCAAATGAAAAACTGGCTACGTTAACATTAACTGGCCGTGTAAGTTCGATTAATTTCAATACGAAAAAGATCTCGGTTGTTAACAGCAGCCAGTGGAACAAAGACGGTCACTGGAGTTACCGATTTGGTTCACTTTCGCTCGACCTATCAAAAGCAATGGTTATTAAAGATGGGGAAGTAATCGACATATCTGATATTAAAAAAGCAGATCATGTTACAGCGATTGCACGTTCAACATCGGAAGTTTATGTATTATTAGTAAACTAATAAAAAAGGCATGCGGGACCGGTTTCTCGCATGCTATTTCATAATAAGTGAATCATAAAGAAATGAGGGACAAATTTGTGAGAAAGAAACTTTGCTTCACCTTCCTAGTGGCATGCTCATTTTTTCTGTTGCTGCTCCCTTCATCAAGTTCTGCACAATCAATTGATCTAACAGGCGGCATAAAAAACGAATATGAGTATGAAGAATACTTTTTCTTAACAGGAAAGCCGATTAAATTTACAGGGACAAATAAAAATATAACGATATCAACGAAGGAATCTAAAGGCAAGTTAACCGAAACATATAAGTTTACGTTGGCAGGGCCAAATGGGGAAAAGCTAACACGGAATTTTACGTATACATACGATGTCACAAACTATGACCAAGTTGGGCAAAGTTCGGCAACGGGTGAAGTTACAAAATTTACTGAAAAAATTACGGTTGGTGACAGAACCTTTACATTGGCCGATTACCAGCTTTCTAAAAGTACGATTACTGACAAGCGTCCGGCATCCGACTATTATTCAGGAAATGCGATTGCACGTAAAACATATACCGAAGTGACAGGACGTAGCAAAGATGCCGTTACTAAAACAATTACGGCACATGTAGATAGCCGCAATGAAGGATATGAAAACTTCTGGGGAGCTACTGAAACACAAATTACGGATTTCGAGATTGAGTTTGATGACGGGACGATTGGTACAGTGAAAAACAAAGTATCAACATCCAAGTCGCGAACATTGGAATATAACGAAAATGATGCATCGTTATCTAGTTTTAACGGTAACTATAAAACGATTAGCTCTGCTGATTCATTATCGGAATATGAATACGACTTGCCTGCTAGTGAAGGAACAGTCGCAAGCAACATCGACTATATGCCAAAGCTTGAAATGCTGAAAATTCCAAAATTCCGAGATTTATCTTCGAACTGGGCACGCGTGCAAATTGAGAAACTGTATTCACTGGGCATATTAGATGATCAATCGAACTTCTACTCACCCAATACACCTGTTCAGCGCTATGATTTTGCAATTGCCATTGGTAAAGCAATCGATCTGCGTGTATTGGAAGAAACGAACCGCAAAAAGACACAGCCATCTATTTTTAAAGACGTGAAACGTACAGTAAAAGATTACAATTACTTAGTGGCAACGGTTGATAAAGGCGTTATTAAAGGGAAAACACCAACAACATTCGACCCGGACGGTTTTTTAACACGTCAGCAGGCAGCGACAATTTTAGTACGCGCACTTGGGCTGGAAGGTAAAGCACCTGAGCCTGGCTATACTACAGACTATAAAGATGATTACAAAATTACGGATTATGCACGCGATGCAATTTATGTCGCAACACAGTTAGGGTTAATGTCAGGAAGCGAAGGGTATTTCAATCCGAAAGCTACATTAACACGTGCACAATCTTCTGCAATCATTGAACGATTTTTACGTTATTTAGAAACAGATTTAAAAGAAAATTACCGAGACAATATTCTGTTCTTTAACTAAGGGGTTGCAAACATGAGTAAAACAAAGAAACTAATGGCCATGCTGCTCTGTTGTCTTCTAGTATTCTCCGTAGTATTTCCGTTCGGTGCTACGGAAACGGAAGCTGCAAGTAAGCAAATTTCGGATATATCGAAAAAAAATTCGAAGTATAAAGCAGCCAAATGGACAATAGATAATGATTATTTGCAGTTGTATAAAGGAAATAAATTCCAGTCCGGAACACTCGTAATGGAATGGCAAATGCTGCAGTTTTTGGCGAAGATGGACAAAAACTATCATTTCAGTACAAATGATAAAGATATGCTCTATGAATATTATGGCGACTTGAATATTCCGTTATATGGTGTAAATAATAAATCGAAACGCAATGCCAATATTTCACGCGGACATTTTGCGCGGCTTTATGCGGCGGTAAATGGTCTTGATTTATCCGAGATTCAGGCGGTCAGATATTTGTATATGAACGAAATTACGACAGGTACAACAGGAAAGCAAACATACGAGGACTATAAGCCGACACGCAATATTAATCGCGGTGATATGGCAGTCTTCATGTACCGAATCAATCAGCAAGGGAAACTGGCAATTGAAGGTCTGGCAAGTACACCTGCTGGCAAAGATAATAATAAAATTACATTACCGGTAAACTTTGTTGAGAGTAAAAACGGCACTGTGACAATACCGACAACACCAGGTGAAAATACGGATGATAAAACGACACGTCCGGATGTTTATAAAGCAGTTAAAAAAATTAATGTAGAAAACGAGGAACTTACAGCAAACGGTGTTGATTCCACATTAATTACAATTGATCTGCGAGATAGCTACGGCAATGACATTTCATATGATGAATCATTGGCATTTAAAGTAACTTCAAAAGCAGGGGCAAAAGTTTCCGAAACGAATACAAGTACAAGCGGTCAATCCACAACGGTCTATACCGATGGACCACAGCTTAGCGTATATGTAACGGCACCAGCTTTAACGAAGTCAGTAGTGGATACAATTCGCTTTGAGATGATTAATCCATCAGAAAAGTATTACACATACAAAAATCAGGTGATTGAAGCGTCTGTGCGCTATGTGCCAAAAGCAGAACTTCGTATTTCTTACGAAGTGTTCGATCCGGAACAGACAGAGTGGAATGGCGGAACGGTTGACCCTGGCGTTAGACCTTTACCGGCATTACCTCAAGGTGTTGTAGGGACAACGACAGTACCATTTACACAAAACGGGGTAATAACAATCTCAAACTACGATCCGGATTTAAAAGTGATGACTGGGTCTAAATGGGAAAGCTATACAACTGCTGACGGAAAACTGACACAAGGCCAGGTTACTTCCAAGGAAATTCAATACGGGAATGCAGATTTGAAGCTGGAAGGTCAAATTATATCGGTTTGGCTGTTTGAACAAATTCTTGACTATATGATTGAAGGACCAAAAGAGGAATCTTCTTGGGGCGGTCTCGGCAATGCTAAAGTAATGTACACGGTCAACAATGAGGGACGCGCGACATATGATTTGCAAGGTGTCATGAGTGAAGAAGATACGGAAGCATTCGATTCAATGCTCCATGCGGTCATTATTTATTTAACAGATAAATTTTTACCGATTGCAGACCAGGTAACATTAGCACATGAAGAGTCGGTAGAGGTCATTAAGGCGATGTATGATCGTTTAGGCCAAATCGACAAAAACCTACTGCGAAAAGATTATGCGGATATAATCGGGAAGCTCGAAGGTGCCGTTGCAAAAATTAAGGTTTTGCTTGCAGGTAAAGAGCTGCAGCAGCGTCCGGAAGGCATGGACCGATATACAAAAGTAATCGTCAACCTTGTCGCACCAGGCGGGGTTATTATTACCGATTATAAAGGCACGGTGGAAGTAACTTTCAACGGCAAAACACGTGTCGTATCATTCGATACAAATACGAAAGACTATAATAACGGCACAGGCAGCCGCGGATCCGCGGTAGTTTACTTTGATGATATTTTATACGGTAAAGCGCAAGTAAAGGCGCGGTTGATCGATTTGGATCCACGCTACGATAAGGTCGTTCAAAGCCTGAAAAATACAACGGTCACTGAACAAATCTTTGCCAACCCGCGTTATGAAAACAATTTATGTTCCGTTGAATCGGAAGTTATGTTTGTTGTAGACCACTCTGGTTCGATGAAAGCGCGCGATGCGAAAAATTATACAGCGAATAAAGTGAAGCAAACGATTAAACAAATCGGGGCAAACCCTAGTCATGTATATCGCTTTAATAATCGTCCAAATCACGAAGCAACCGACAAAGCGGATATTGTTTCAAGTATCGATAGTTTGTTAACGTATAAAAATGAAAACCGATCGACAAATATTGTGAAGGCCCTTGAAACAGCAATCGGTAATTTCACGACAAACCAGTATACGAGCAAAGCTATTGTACTAGTTACTGACGGTTATTCGAACAGCAATGGACTCGAACAGGTGCTGAGAGATGCAAAACAAAAAGGAATTGCAATTCACACTGTCTCTGTTGGGTCATATACAACGGTAAATGAGAAACTACTGAAAGATATTTCGTCCGAAACAAATGGCACATATCAAAATATTACATCGATTGAAAACTTGCACGGCTCTTTGCAAGCAATCATTACGACAATTTTATGTAAAACACCTGCTATGAATAATAGTTGTCTAGTAGGGGATACAATCTTTAACAATACCGATGTTCGTATCGAAACATCAAAAGTAACAATCCTGGCAGATGTAAATACAGGATGTGACAATGTAAAAGGTGTTCGCGTTGTCTTCATTTCACCGAGTGGGGATGTTAAATACGACTTGCCTGCACGAGGTTCTTCTCGTTATATGCATAGACCGAACCTTTATGAGTTCCCGGAATTTGATTTATATGTAGAGGTTGAATTCCAGGCAATTGATGCAACCGGCAACATTATAGGGACTAAAATTCATAATATGTGACAAAATAGAGGCTCACTTATAAAGTGAGCTTCTTTTTTAGTTTGAATGATTGAAATCTGTGTCGAACTTTGTTAAACTTACATTAGAATAATTCTAATTTAACAATTCCCGATTCATTTTGGAATGGACTTCATCTTGCTCTCTTTGGGACAAGATGTATTTTTCTGAAGTTAGGGTATATATACAAAGGTTCATTTATCCGCTGACAATTTAAAAGTTGTTTTTGGATTTAATTAAGTAGGTTTAGTATATACTTTCATGTCATGTTCACAAACTAAACTAGAATCATGCTGCAATTATGTTACAATAAAATCTATGAATTAGAACGTGTGAGGTGTGGGGATTCATGCATACATTAGTAGTAGGCCTGAATTATAAAACAGCGCCAGTAGAAATTCGTGAAAAGCTCTCGTTTATCGAATCGGATCTTCCGAATGCTATGGAAGCGCTACAAAAGCAAAAAAGCATATTGGAAAATGTAATCATCTCTACTTGTAACCGTACAGAAATTTATGCGGTTGTTGATCAATTACACACTGGTCGCTATTATATTAAACAATTTTTGGCGAACTGGTTTAACATACCGATGGAACAGTTCGAGGATCACTTATTCATCCGTGAAGAAGATGATTCATTGAACCATTTATTCCGTGTAACGGCTGGTATTGATTCAATGGTGCTTGGAGAAACGCAAATTTTAGGACAAGTAAAGAAAAGTTTTTTACAAGGTCAGGAAATTGGTACAACTGGTACAGTTTACAACCAACTATTTAAACAGGCAGTAACATTTGCAAAACGTGCCCATAGTGAAACAGCGATTGGGGAAAATGCTGTTTCTGTTTCTTATGCTGCCGTAGAGCTTGCCAAAAAAATCTTTGGTTCCTTGAAAGATAAGCATGTAGCCATTTTAGGTGCCGGTAAAATGGGCGAACTTGCAATTCAAAACCTATACGGAAATGGTGTAGGAAAAGTAACGGTTATTAACCGTACATTTGAAAAAGCCCAAAACTTGGCATTGAAATTTGATGGAGATGCGAAAGCAATGAATGAACTTCAATGTACGCTGCTGGAAGCTGATATTTTAATCAGTTCAACTGGGGCAACAGATTATGTCATCGATTATGACTTAATGAAAGATGTAGCGAAATTCCGTAAAGGCGATCCTTTATTTATGGTCGATATTGCGGTACCGCGTGATTTAGATCCGCGTATTGGCGATGTGTCCAATGTATTCCTGTACGATATTGATGACCTTCAAGGAATTGTACAAGCAAACTTGGCTGAACGTGAACGTGCGGCAAATGAAATTACAGCGATGATTCAAGAGGAAATTATTCAATTTAAAGATTGGTTTAATACACTTGGTGTTGTTCCTGTTATTTCTGCCTTACGCAAAAAAGCGGCATCTATTCAAGAAGAAACAATGTTGAGTATCGAAAACAAAATGCCGAATTTAACAGAGCGCGAACGCAAAATTTTAAACAAGCATACAAAATCGATTATTAACCAGCTATTGAAAACGCCGATTCTACAAGCAAAAGAACTTGCAAACGAGAAAAATGCGGAAGCACAGCTTGCATTGTTCCAGCAAATCTTCGGTATTGAAGATGAAGTGCAGCATGAAGTTCAGCAATTACGCCCGGAAGTGAAAAGAAGTGAAACAGCAAAAGAGGTAACCTTAAAACCAGGGTTATCTTATTAATTGAACAATAGCCAATAGACATTGAGCCTTATTGAAGCACTTTATTCAAATAAAACATAAGCGTTTTCGTATCTATATGGTAAAATTATAGATAGCGAAAGCGCTTTTTTTAGTAAGTTTCCATCAGGAGAAGGGTGCATATGACAGAAATGGTAATGACAAGATTATATGAGCTCATGATCATTCTCTATGGGCTCTGTATCGTACTATATTTCACAGACTATCTTTATAAAAATATAAAATTCAGACGTGTAGCTTTTTGGTTTGTTTCGATTGTTTGGGTGTTACAAACTTTATTTATCGTCTTATTTATCATTGAAACGAAGAGATTTCCGATTTTATCGTTGTATGAAGGAGTATTCTTTTATGCATGGCTCTTAACGACACTTTCTATCGTCCTTCATTGCATTGTACGAGTAGATTTACCAGTGTTTTTTATTAATGTATTGAGCTTTGTATTTATGACAATCCATTTATTTGCGCCGCAAACGAACGATCAGATTGTCGGTGATTCATTAGTTTCTGAAATGCTGCTAATCCATATTAGTTTTGCGATTGTGTCATACGCAGCTTTTTCTGTTGCGTTTGTCTTCTCGCTGCTATATTTAATTTTATATCGCATATTAAAACGAAAAAAGCTTACTAATTTATGGTCACGTTTGCCAAGTTTACAGCAAATGGTGAAATGGATTAATTTATCAACCATTATTGGTATTCCATTGCTATTAATAAGTTTAATTTTAGGATTAGAATGGGCATTTTTAACATTAGAGAATGTTTCAATTTTCGATGTGAAAATATTAGGTTCGTTTATCGTATCGATAGTTTACTTAATTATTTTCTTGCTGCATCAGAGAGGGAAATTAATTGGCATGGTATATGCTAAAGTGCATGTTTATTTATTTTTACTCGTAGTCATTAATTTCTTCCTCGGCAGCAAATTATCAAATTTCCATCTGTGGGTTTAGCAGAATAGAAAGGTCGGAGTAACGTGAGAAAAATTATTGTAGGATCCCGAAAAAGTAAATTAGCATTAACACAAACAAACTGGTTTATTAATGAGCTAAAAGAGGCTGGCGTACCATTTGATTTTGAAGTTAAGGAAATTGTAACAAAAGGCGACCGCATTTTAGATGTACAGCTTTCTAAAGTTGGCGGTAAAGGACTATTCGTTAAAGAAATCGAGCAAGCTCTATATGATAAAGAAATCGATTTTGCCGTACACTCGATGAAAGATATGCCTGCCGTATTGCCGGAAGGGTTGATCATTGGCTGTATCCCTCCACGAGAAGATGCGCGCGATGCCTTTATTTCAAATGGTCATGTGAAATTTGCTGATCTGCCAAAAGGGGCAATCGTTGGAACGAGTTCATTACGTCGTAGCGCACAATTATTACAAGCACGTCCAGACCTTGAAATTAAGTGGATTCGCGGAAATGTCGATACACGTCTAAAAAAACTGGAAACTGAAGATTTCGATGCGATTATTTTAGCTGCAGCAGGCTTGAAACGACTTGGCTGGAGCGATGAAGTCGTTACGGAATATTTAGATACAGATATTTGCCTTCCAGCAGTTGCACAGGGTTCATTAGGTATTGAATGCCGTGCGGATGATACGGAGCTGCTAGAACAACTGAAAAAATTAACAGACGCCACTACATGGGCTACAGCACATGCCGAGCGTTCATTCTTAGCTGCAATGGATGGCGGTTGCCAAGTCCCGATTGCTGGCTATGCAACAGTAGAAGGTGACACAATTACTTTAACTGGTCTAGTGGCAGCACCGGATGCTTCTGTAACGTATAAAGAAACGTTGACAGGTACAGATGCGGATGCGGTTGGTAAAGCAGTTGCCGCAAAATTAACAGAGCAAGGTGCCTTTGACTTAATTCAAAAAGTAAAGGCTGAGTTAGATGCCGAGTAATGCACTCTTAGGAAAAACATTGATTATTACAGGGTCGGCTGTTGTAAGAACTGTAGAGCAATTGATTGAGCAACATCACGGGAAAGTTTATAATTATCCATTAATCGAAACAGTAGAAAAGATTTCTAAGGAAGATAAATTCTATCTTCAGGAATTACAGGCCTATCATTGGCTCATTTTTACGAGTCAAAATGCGGTGAAAAGCTTTGTCGATAAATGTATACGGCATGAACAGACGATTCCTGCAACAATGAAAATTGCAGCTGTCGGTGAAAAGACAGCTGCTTTATTAAAGGGGCACGGCTATAAAATTCATTTTATGCCAACTGTTTACAGTGCTGATGTATTTGTGAAGGAATTTTCAATGATGCCAGGGGAACGTGCACTATTTATACGCGGATCGAAGGCGAAAAAAACGATACACGAAGGTACCGGAGCAGATGAATGGACCGTTTATGAAACACGTCCGTGCAGTATATATTTTGCGCAGTTAACACAGTGCCTGCTGACCGAAAAACAACCGATTGTAATATTCGCCAGCCCTTCTGCGGTTGATATTTATGCTGAGCATATTGTGCCGCATGTAGCTTGGCAAAATGTGAAATTTGCATCGATTGGTCATGTAACAACAGCGGCCCTTGAAAAGCATGGGGTACAGCCAATGGTGCAACCGAAAATCTATACGATGCAAGCTGTAATTGAACAGCTCATCCTGGAGGAACAGACAAAATGACAGAACTATATTTCCAACGTCACCGTCGCTTACGTCAAAATGCAGCGATGCGTGCACTTGTAAAAGAAACATACCTACAAAAAGAAGACCTTATTTATCCGTTGTTTATTATTGAAGGTGAAAATATTAAAAACCCTGTAAGTTCAATGCCGGGCGTGTTCCAGTTATCATTAGATAATTTGGCTGCTGAAATGGATGAAATTGTAGATTTAGGCATTCGTGCGGTATTACTGTTCGGAATTCCTGAAGAAAAGGATGCAGTCGGCACTGGTGCTTTCCATGATCATGGGATTGTACAGAAGGCGACGCGCTTAATTAAAGAGCGTCATCCAGAGCTTCTAGTCGTAGCAGATACTTGCTTATGTGAATTTACGGACCACGGTCATTGTGGTGTCATTGAAGGCGAACAAGTTTTAAATGATCCATCACTTGATGTGTTGGCACGTACAGCAGTTTCTCAAGCAAAAGCCGGTGCTGATATTATTGCTCCGTCAAACATGATGGACGGCTTTGTAACGGCAATTCGTGCAGGTTTGGATGCAGCAGGCTTCCAGCATATTCCGATTATGTCGTATGCGGTGAAATACGCTTCAAGCTATTACGGACCATTCCGTGAAGCAGCGGAAGGGGCACCACAATTCGGTGACCGTAAAACGTATCAAATGGATCCTTCCAATCGAATGGAAGCGATTCGTGAAGCAACTTCCGACGTTGAAGAAGGTGCAGATTTCCTAATCGTGAAACCGGCATTAGCATATTTGGATATTATCCGTGATGTGAAAAACAGCTTCCCGCTGCCTGTTGTGGCATATAATGTTTCAGGCGAATATTCAATGGTAAAAGCAGCTGCACAAAATGGCTGGATTGATGAAAAAGCAGTTGTACTAGAAACATTATTAGGTATGAAACGTGCAGGTTCGGATTTAATCATTACTTATCATGCAAAAGACGTCTGTCGTTGGTTGGAGGAAAAATAATATGCGTAGTTATGAAAAGTCAAAAGCAGCATTCACAGAAGCGGTTGATTTAATGCCAGGAGGAGTAAACTCTCCTGTACGTGCATTTAAATCAGTAAACTTGGATCCGATATTTATGGATTCAGGCAAAGGTGCAGTTATTAAAGATATCGATGGCAATGAATATATTGACTATGTCCTATCGTGGGGTCCGTTAATTTTAGGACATGCACACCCGGAAGTTGTTTCGGCTATTCAGGATCAGGCAGCTAAAGGCGCATCATTTGGTGCACCAACTGTTTCCGAAAACAAATTGGCGAAACTTGTAATGGACCGTTTGCCGTCAATGGAAATGATTCGTTTCGTATCATCAGGAACAGAAGCAACAATGTCTGCACTTCGCTTAGCGCGTGGATTTACAGGACGCGATAAAATTTTAAAATTTGAAGGTTCATATCACGGTCATGGGGATTCGCTGCTTATAAAAGCGGGTTCGGGTGTTGCGACGCTTGGTTTACCTGACTCACCTGGTGTTCCGGCTGATATTGCCAAAAATACACTAACGGTTGCATACAATGACTTGGAATCAGCAAAATTAGTATTCGAAAAATTCGGCGCTGATTTGGCGGCAGTTATTTTAGAACCGGTTGCAGGCAATATGGGTGTTGTTCCGCCACAGCCAGGTTTCCTGGAAGGGTTGCGTAAGCTGACAGAAGAAAATGGAACGGTTTTAATTTTCGATGAAGTAATGACAGGCTTCCGTGTAGACTATGGCTGTGCCCAGGAATATTACGGAATTACGCCTGACCTTACTTGTTTAGGGAAAGTAATCGGCGGAGGTTTACCGGTTGGTGCATTTGGCGGAAAGCGTGAAATTATGGAGAAAATCGCTCCGGCAGGCCCGATTTATCAAGCAGGCACATTATCAGGTAATCCACTTGCTATGACTGCCGGCTATGAAACATTAAGCCGCTTAAACAAAGACTCTTATGAATACTTCCGCAAGCTAGGAGACCAGTTGGAAGAAGGTTTCCGTGCAGCAGCGACGAAATACAATATTCCACATACAGTGAATCGTGCAGGGTCGATGATTGGTTTCTTCTTTACAAACGAAGATGTAATTGATTTTGATTCGGCAAAAAGTTCGGATTTAGAGCTATTTGCTGAATACTTTAAACTGATGGCTGAAGAAGGAATTTTCTTGCCACCTTCACAATTTGAAGGACTATTTATTTCAACAGCGCATACGGAAGAACAAATCGCAAAAACGGTTCAGGCATTCCATAATGTCTTTGAAAAATTAGCACGATAATTAAATCATAAATTCCCTTTCTATGCATAATGTAAGCGTAGGGAGGGGATTTTTTATGCAACAGTGGGAAATGAAAGAGACATTTACATTTCCAAAGCAATTAGGAAATGTTCAAGAGAATTCTAAAATAGTAGTAGAACCGAAATGGCATGAAGAAATTAATGAAGATTCCGTCGTAGTAAGAGGAATTTATGTAGTAAAAGGAAATATTCAATTTGATCATGTAGCACGCGAGGATGAAACGGAGGAAGGTATTTATATCGAGCATATGGATATTGAAAAAGATCATGGTTATTTCGAATATGCCCTGCCTTTTTCAGTAGATTTTCCAAACGATGATATTGAATCTGTCTCACTTCGCATAAATGACATAAAAGTAGAACCAAATAATGGCTACTGCTCATGCAGCTGGGCTGTCCATTGTGATGTGGAAAAGAAAGTACAAGCAATAGCTGAAGTTGAGAAGCCCGCACCAGTTGAAGAAATCGTTTTGGAGCAAAAGCCTGTAGAAGAAGTACAACCCCGACTTCAAGCGGAAAAAGAAGTAGAAGCAGAAGTAGAGGTAGAATCAACGCAGCTGGCCCAAACCGTTCCACATGAGCTTGATTTCCTGGAACAGTTGGCCGATGCGTATAGCCGTGTACAAATACAAATAAAAAAATAAATAAATGTTCCGTAAGAATTGAAGCTTACGGAACATTTTTTTGTTAAATGAAATCTGTGAGCAATAAGTAAGTAAATAAAATTAGAAGGGCCAGCAATAATATATCACCCGTTGTCGGAAGCAAGACCGTTCGGATCGCCTGAAAAATCGTAATCGGCAAAATACAATGGCGCATAAAGAAACGGAATTTTCTCAGCCATGGAGGCAATAAATATGGATTGTAGTTTTTTCGCAATGTCCAGACTCCTTTTGCATAGTATATGTGAAGAGAACGGATAACGTGTTAAAGTATATTCGCCATTCGTGCTTGATATTTCATTAAAAACAGCTTAAAATAAAGTGCAACTATATAATTGAAGCGAAGATTAGGAAGAGTACGTATGAGATCGATGGCAAGAGAGGAAACGGTAGCTGAAAAGTTTCTCCATCAACCATGCAGAAGGTAGCCTAGGAGCTGACTTAGTGAACCAACAGTAGCTAGGATCCGGTTAAACACCGTTATCGAATGAAGTGCCGAAAAGCTTAAGGAAATTATGCGAGCGCATGACGGGGAAATGCTGAAAAGATGCATTTGCCAGTCAAGGAACGACGAAGCGAAGCAACGACAATGAACAAATAGTTCGTGAGGATTGCCGAGTGGAGACGAAGAATGCGAACGATTGAATTAAGCCGCTCGGAAATAAAGGTGGTACCGCGAATTAACTCCCTCGTCCTTTTTTAAGACGAAGGGAGTTTTTTTATGTCCAATAATAAGGTGACAAAGGAGAGATTCATCATGACGGAAATTACAATGCCAACAAAATACGATCCGCAGCAAACTGAAGCCGGCCGCTATGAATGGTGGTTAAAAGGCAAATTTTTCGAAGCAGATCCAACAAGCGATAAGGAACCATACTCTATCGTTATCCCACCGCCAAACGTAACAGGTAAGCTGCACCTTGGCCACGCTTGGGATACAACATTGCAAGATATTTTAATTCGTATGAAACGCATGCAAGGATATGACGCACTATGGTTACCGGGTATGGACCATGCGGGTATTGCGACACAGGCGAAAGTAGAAGAAAAATTGCGCGGTGAAGGTATTACCCGCTATGATCTTGGCCGTGAAAAGTTCCTTGAAAAAACATGGGAATGGAAAGAGGAATACGCTTCTCACATCCGTGCACAATGGTCGAAATTAGGTTTAGGCTTAGACTATTCAAAAGAGCGTTTCACACTCGACGATGGTTTATCGGATGCTGTAAAAGAAGTATTCGTTAAATTATACGAAAAAGGCTATATTTACCGTGGTGAGCGTATTATTAACTGGGACCCAGCTGCTAAAACAGCCCTTTCAGACATCGAAGTAATTCACAAAGAAGTAGAAGGCGCATTCTACCATATGGAATACCCTCTTGCTGATGGTTCAGGTAAACTACGCGTTGCAACAACTCGTCCAGAGACAATGCTAGGTGACTCTGGTGTAGCTGTACACCCTGAAGATGAGCGCTATGCACACTTAGTAGGGAAAACTGTCATTTTACCTATCGTAGGTCGCGAAATTCCAATTGTTGCAGATGACTATGTAGATATGGAATTCGGTACAGGTGTTGTAAAAATGACACCAGCACATGACCCGAACGACTTTGAAGTTGGTAATCGTCATAACTTAGAACGTATTTTAGTAATGAACGAAGATGGTACAATGAATGACTTAGCTGGTAAATATGCGGGTATGGATCGTTTCGAATGCCGTAAGCAAATTGTTGCGGATTTGCAAGAGGCAGGCGTATTAATAGAAATCGAGCCACATGTACACCAAGTAGGCCACTCAGAGCGTACGAATGCTGTTGTAGAACCATACCTTTCTAAGCAGTGGTTCGTAAAAATGGCTCCACTAGCTGAAGAAGCATTAAAAATGCAAGCAGATGAAAATGAAAAAGTAAACTTCGTACCAAATCGTTTTGAAAACACATATAACCGCTGGATGGAAAATATCCATGACTGGTGTATTTCACGTCAATTATGGTGGGGTCATCAAATTCCAGCTTGGTATAACAAAGAAACAGGCGAGCTTTATGTAGGAAAAGAAGCACCTGAAGATGCTGAGAATTGGACACAGGACGAAGATGTTCTTGATACGTGGTTCTCATCTGCTTTATGGCCGTTTTCTACAATGGATTGGCCAAATGAAGAATCTGAAATGTTCAAGCGCTACTACCCGACAAATACGTTGGTAACGGGCTATGATATCATCTTCTTCTGGGTAAGCCGCATGATTTTCCAAGGGAAAGAATTTACAGGCGAGCGTCCATTTAAAGACGTTTTAATCCATGGTTTAGTTCGTGATGCTGAAGGACGCAAAATGTCTAAATCTCTTGGGAACGGGGTTGACCCGATGGATGTAATCGACCAATATGGTGCGGATTCATTGCGTTACTTCCTTGCAACAGGTTCATCTCCAGGTCAAGATTTACGTTACTCTACAGAAAAAGTAGAATCTACATGGAACTTCGTAAATAAAATCTGGAATGCTTCTCGTTTTGCATTGATGAACATGGAAGGCCTAACATTTGAACAAATCGATTTAACAGGCAACCTTTCTACAGCGGATAAATGGATTCTTTCACGCTTGAACGAAACGATTGACCGTGTAACAACTTTATCTGATAAATACGAGTTCGGTGAAGTAGGCCGTGAACTTTACAACTTTATCTGGGATGACTTCTGTTCGTGGTATATCGAAATGGCGAAATTGCCGTTGTATGGTGAAGATGAAGCAGCTAAATTAACGACACGTTCAGTTCTTGCGTACGTTTTAGACAATACGATGCGTTTACTGCACCCATTCATGCCATTCGTAACAGAAGAAATTTGGCAGCACTTGCCACATGAAGGTGAGTCTATTACGGTAGCTGCATGGCCGACTGTAAACCCAGCATTCAACTTTACGGCAGAAGCAGGCGATATGCAGCTGTTAATGGATATTATCCGTTCAGTACGTAATATTCGTGCAGAAGTGAATACACCAATGAGCAAAAAAGTACCGATGACGATTTCAGCAAAAGATGAACAAACATCGGCAGTGCTTGAAGTGAACAAAGGCTATATTGAAAAATTCTGTAACCCGGATGGCTTAACAATCGGGGCGAATCTTGAAGCACCAGCACAAGCAATGTCAGCAGTAGTTTCAGGCGCAGAAATCTTCATGCCACTTGCAGGCTTAATCAATATTGAAGAAGAAATCGCACGTCTTGAAAAAGAACTCGACAAATGGGCTAAAGAAGTAAAATTAGTTTCTGGAAAGTTATCAAATGAACGATTCGTTTCAAAAGCACCGGAAGCATTAGTAGCAACAGAGCGCGAAAAACTGGCGGATTATGAAGCAAAATTCGCAACAGTTGAAAAACGCATTGCAGAACTGAAAAACATGTAATGCCAAAGAGAGGTACCGTATAATGGTACCTCTTTCTTTTAATTCAGCTATAATAAAATATATTACATATTAGCCGTATTAGGGAGAGAACATAATGTTTCAAACGATGGAGCAGTGCACAAATTTTATTTTTAAGTTAAAAGCAAGCCAATATAAAGGCGAACCATTACAGTCGGCGAAGATTATCCTGGATGCACTTGGCAATCCGGAACAAAAAACGAAATTCATTCATTTTGCAGGTTCCAATGGAAAAGGTTCAACATTGAATGCAACGCGTGAGATTTTAATCGAGCATGGCTTAACGGTCGGTGCCTTCATATCTCCGCATTTAGAGCGTGCGAATGAACGGGTGACGATCAATAAACAGCAAATTCCCGATGAGGACTTTTTACGTATTGCAAACGAGATTGCGGAAGTTGTTGGAAATAAATTGGACGGAAAGTTTCCAAGCTTTTTTGAGTTCATGACATTACTTGCCCTAAAATACTTTTCGGAGCGATCATTGGATATCGCTTTGCTTGAAACCGGGATTGGCGGACGTTTGGACTCGACAAATGTTGTGACCCCGGAAGTGAGTGTTATTACTACGATATCGCTTGAACATACAGATATGCTAGGGGAAACGTATGCGGAAATTGCCGCAGAAAAAGCCGGAATTATTAAGCAAGGTAAGCCGGTCGTTGTCGGAGTAGAAAATCTGGAAGCGCTAGCGGTAATTCAACAAACCGCAGCACAACAGCATGCACCGATTTATACGATAAGCGAACACTTTTATGTAGAGAATCAAAAAGGTGCTTTTTTTGACTACAGAGGCAATATCAGCATTGACAAGATTGAACTTGCGATGGCAGGGGAACATCAAAAGGCGAATGCCGCGCTTGCCATTACGGCAGCCGATTTATTCCTTTCATCGTTTGATGCACAAAAAGTAAAACTGGCCTTGCAGCATGCAAAGTGGGAAGGGCGTTTTGAACGGGTACGCCATAATGTCATTTTAGACGGTGCCCATAATTCGGAAGGGACGACTGCCCTCATTAAAACTTTGAAAGATACCGCGCCGAAGCATAAAGTGAAGTTTGTCTATGCTGCATTACAGGACAAGGATCATGCAGTAAGTATAAAGTTAATGGATGATGTCGCATCTGAAATGCACTTCACACAAATTGATCTGCCGCGTGCAGCAACAGCGAAGCAATTATTTGAGCAAAGCACACATTCAAAAAAGTTTATGCACTCAAACTGGCAGGCGCTAATTGAAAAAGAAATGAATCATTTGGCTGAAGACGAGGTGCTCGTTATTACCGGCTCTTTATATTTTATCGCTGAAGTGCGCCGTCTATTTATAGAAAGAGAGTGGATTTCATGATTCCATTACTGGAAGTATATAAAGAGCGTTGGCAAGTGGAAAGTGAACAAGCGATCAAGCCGGGTTTGGAGGCAATTGAATTCGCGCTCCGTAAGTTAGGTGAGCCTCAAAAAAAACTGAATGCCGTTCATCTAGCGGGAACGAACGGAAAAGGTTCAACATTGGCTTTCATTGAAGGGATGGCACGGGAATACGGGTTATCGGTCGGGAAATTCATGTCACCTTGCATTGTGGATGTTCATGACCAAATACAGATTGATGGCCGTCCAATCACAAATGAACAGATGGACCGGATGTTTCAGCAATTGGCGAAAGCGGGGCTTAGCGGAAAACTAACGGACTTTGAACTGTTGACGGCAGTGGCGCTTTTATATTTTGCTGAGCAAAGTCCGGACTTCGTACTAATCGAAGCAGGCATGGGCGGCAGAGAAGACAGTACAAATGTTGTGACACCGATTGTTTCGGTAGTACCGAGTATTGCTTTGGAACATACGAATTTTTTGGGCAATACATTAACGAGTATCGCGTATCATAAAGCCGGTATATTGAAAGAAAACCGTCCTGCTGTCATTGGGGATATGACAGAAGAGGTTACGGAAGTTTTCGAAAAAGAAGCCATTCAAAAAAATGTGCTATTATCCAAGTTTGGAAAGGATTTTTTCGTTACAAAACTTGATGGGACAGAAACGTATGAGTACCCATTACAGCAAATTACTATTTCCGATTTACAGCGTCAGCTATTGGGGAAACATCAAGGGCATAATATGGTATTGGCCATTACTGCTTTTCTGGAAGTTATAAAGAAATTCGAACTGCTGCTAGATGTTCAAAAAATCCGCAATGGTGTGAACAATGCAACACTTGCCGGGCGCTTTGAACAAATTCGCCCCAATCTTTATTTTGACGGAGCGCATAATCCTGCAAGCATTCAGTCATTGGTTGATACGGTTAAAGAGAATTTTCCGAATAAGCGAATTGAATTTATTATCGGGCTACTGGCTGACAAGGATATCAAGACAATTCTGCAGTTATTGGAAGAAGTCGGTGATGCTTTTTATTTCGCCAATATTCATAATGAACGTGCAATGCAGGCAATGACTCTTTACGAACTTAGTCAAGCGAAGGAAAAACAAATAATCGATGATGTAAACGAATTTTTACAAGGTTTAGTAAAAGGTGACACGGTTCGAATTGTAACCGGCTCACTTTATTTACTAAGTGAAATTCGACGAAATATGCACTGATGCAGCTGGAGAAACGGTTCCTACAGGAAAAGCACGATGCCTGTGACTCCAAGGTTACAAGTGCCCGTGGAAAGCGTCCAAACTGATTAGAAAAGCAAGTTAATAGAACCAAACGGACTTCAATTGCAAATAATGAAGAATAATAGCGAAAACTTTTTAGAGGGAGGCGACAGCAGTCTCCTCTTTTTTTATCGCTATTTTGCTATTATTGTATGAAAAAGAGATGGAGCTGTGGCAACGATGAAAGCTTTAAGGAATAATGCCATTTTTCAAGCAATGTTCATTGGAAGTATTACAGGGCTTGCTGGCGTCATACTATTTGTTTTTATTCTGCAACTACCGACGACAACCGAAGAAGCTGCAGAAACAATCCCGACAGTTCAAACACCCGAGGAGCAGCAAGTACAGCAACAGTATTTTGCGTTGCAGCATGGTGTTTTTTCAAATTTTGATAGTGCAGCACAATTTTTAGGCACTTATCCTACGCTAAATAAGGCAGCAGTTGTTAAAGTGGACGAGCAGTATTTTGTCTGGTCCCGACTGGACACGGAAAAAGTGGAAACAGCATTAACGATTGTACCGACCGGATTTTATAAAAAAATTACGATTATGAGCAGCTGTCCTAATCCTGCAGAATTTCAGCTGCCGGTCACATTGAAAGATTCGAAAATGTTCTCATTGGAAGATACAGAAGCAATTGACAAACAACAAGTGCCAAAAGACTGGACGGCACTTATGACGGAAGTTTCTAAGCTTTCCACGAATCCGAATGTTGTTCGTCTGCATATGTTTATAAATTATTTTGAGAGTTTGGATTGCTTGAAAGTAACATTTTAATCAATGTAAACATACAGAAATCTTGTTTTTGTATATTTGAAACTAGAGTTGGCTGTTGTCCAAATTTCCTTTTCTCGGTTACTATAGTGGGTAGGAGGATTGGAAATGAATTTTACTACAAATGAACAACTAATATTAGCTTCTGCTTCACCAAGGAGAAAAGAACTGCTTCAAATGCTGAATATCCCGTTTACCATTGTGACGAGCGATGTTGTTGAAACAAGCGTAACAGTCGATACGGCTCGTGAATATGTGACAGAAGTGGCATTGTTGAAAGCACGTGATGTGGCCAAGAAATGTCAGGGGAAATGTATTATCGGAGCGGATACAATTGTTGTGTTTAATAATCAAATACTGCACAAGCCTGTTTCGGAGGAAGAAGCCATAGAGCATCTAACAAAGCTTGCCGGGAATCGCCATGAAGTAATGACTGCTGTAGCCCTTATTTTGGCTGACGGAACAGAGCATACTTTTGTAGAAGTAACATCCGTACTATTTAAAGAAATTTCTCCGCAATTGATCAAGGCCTATGTTCAGACAGGAGATCCATTCGATAAAGCAGGCGGATACGGAATTCAAACGAGTGGCGCCATGCTCGTTGACCGTATTGAAGGGGACTACAATAATGTCGTCGGTTTACCGATTGCTACATTAGTTCAAAAAATGCTTACATTACAACTACTAAAACTACCATTTTAGGAGTGATGTAAATGACGGTCCAACCGTTATTGAATATGAAAATCCATGATGTTCATGAATCAGACCGCCCGCGTGAACGCCTCATCCGCCAAGGAGCAAAGAGTCTGTCAAATCAGGAACTGATCGCCATCTTGCTCGGAACCGGGACAAAAAGAGAGTCTGTGTTGACCGTAGCTAACCGGGTACTGATCAACTTCGAAAAATTGCATAATTTAAAGCATGCAACACTGGAAGAAATAACAGAGATAAAAGGAATTGGAGAAGCAAAAGCGGTTTTACTGCTCGCTGCGATTGAACTGGGAAGACGACTTGCGTCGAGAGATTTAGAAGAACGCTTTACTATTCGATCTCCGGAAGATGCAGCCACCTTTTTAATGCAGGATATGACGTCCTTACAGCAGGAACATTTTGTCTGTCTCTTTCTCAACGTAAAAAATCAGGTGCTTCATAAGCAAACAATCTTTGTTGGCAGCTTGAATGCCAGCATCGTCCACCCTCGGGAAATATTCCGCGAAGCTGTAAAACGTTCCGCTGCTTCTATAATCTGTTCCCACAACCATCCAAGTGGTATCCCGACACCAAGTCCGGAAGATATTGATGTCACAACAAGACTTTATGAAGCAGGTAAAATAGTCGGGGTCGACTTGCTCGACCATGTTATCATCGGTGATCATCAGTTTATAAGCATGAAAGAAAAGGGATATTTCTAATTCTAAGGAATCCTAAGCAACTGGACAAACGTATTAAAGCGTTTGTCTTTTTATTTTGCAGTTATTTAATCACGAATTAACAGGTAGTAAGACGAAATCAGAATACTGTAAAGACCCAATGGATCCATAAGTACTGTCACAGGATGGGACGGTTTTAGATTGTGTTCCCTCTAATTCAGGGAGGTAGAAAACCCCCACTGATAGAAGTTTCAAATTATTACATTGCGATAACAATTATTACGGATTTAAAAATTCGTCGACAATTTTCGCAATTGCAACTTTTATTTGTTATATTCGTCATAAGCATGTGGCGATTTTGTTAAATCTTACATATTAATTTTATTTGTTTCGTAACGGAAATAGAAATACAATAGTAAAGTAGTGTTGTAGAAAAAAACATTCGACAAAAGTCGCGATTCGGTGCTTGTAACACTATAATTTTTTGATGTAATTCGTTATAATAGAGCGTATGATTTTGCTAGCATCATAAATTAGAAATCGTTTTAATAAGAAAGGGAGTACTTAATTTGTTTGGATTAGGGAATAAAGATGTCGGGATTGATCTTGGCACAGCTAATACATTAGTATTTGTAAAAGGTAAAGGAATTGTATTACGTGAACCATCAGTAGTAGCGAAAAATACAAAAACTGGCGATATTGTAGCAGTCGGAAACGACGCAAAAAATATGATCGGTCGTACACCGGGTTCAATCGTGGCAATCCGCCCGATGAAAGATGGCGTTATTGCTGATTTCGAAATTACAACAGCAATGATCCAATATTATTTAAAAGAAGCAATGAAAGCATCGGGTTCTAACTGGAAGAAACCGAATGTCATGATTTGTGTGCCATATGGTATTACTTCGGTTGAGCAACGTGCTGTTATTGATGCAAGTCGTCAAGCGGGTGCAAAAGAAGCATTTACAATTGAAGAACCATTTGCTGCAGCAATCGGGGCAAACTTGCCGGTATGGGAGCCAACAGGTTCGATGGTAGTTGATATCGGTGGAGGTACAACAGAAGTAGCTGTTATTTCTCTAGGCGGGATTGTAACAAGTGAATCAGTACGTGTCGGTGGTGATGCAATGGATCAATCCATTATCGCCTACATCCGTAAAACATATAACTTAACAATTGGTGAGCGTACAGCAGAAAGCATCAAAGTAGAAATCGGTACAGCACTTGCTGAAGGACCTGCTGAAACGATGGAAATTCGCGGACGCGACTTGTTAACGGGTTTACCAAAAACAATTGAAATTACATCAGATGAAATTTCAAAATCTTTACATGAAGCGATTGTTGTTATTTTAGATGGTGTTAAGAAAACATTGGAACAAACACCACCTGAATTATCTGCAGACGTAATGGAGCGTGGTATTGTTTTAACAGGCGGTGGCGCATTATTACGTAATTTAGATAAAGTAATCAGTGATGAAACAAAAATGCCTGTATTTATTGCTGAAGATCCGCTGGATTGTGTTGCAATCGGAACGGGTAAAGCATTGGACAACATCGCTTTAATTCGCGCACAACAACTGAAGTAAGGAGGACTGGCAGTGCCACATTTTTCTAATAAAAAGTTAATTGTCCTATTAGTAAGCGTGATTTTTCTAGTGGCATTGATTGGTTTCTCTTTACGTGATCGTCATAACGCAACATTACCCGAGAAAATTATTAAAGATACAGTTGGCTTTGCACAATCCCTTGTCGCAAAGCCGGCTAATTACATAACAGGTATTTTTAGCAATATTGATTCGCTGTTAAATACGTATGAAGAGAACCAGCGCTTAAAAATGCGTCTAGAAGACTTTGCCGTGCTAAAGGCAGAAGTGAGTACTTTAAAGGCCGAAAATTCTTCATTGCGTGAACTCGCATCAATCGAGGAAAGTTTGCGTGATTTCGACCCAATTCAGGCGACGGTCATCGCGAGAAACCCTGATCAGTGGGAAGAAAAAATTATTTTAAATAAAGGGACAGCAGACGGTGTTGAAAAAAACATGGCTGTTATGACTTCTCGAGGGCTAGTTGGTAAAATAGTCATCGCAACACCTTATACTTCAGAAGTGGAACTGCTTTATACGAATAATGAAAACTATCGTGTGTCAGCGGTTGTACATGATGAAAAGAATAAGGAAATTCATGGTTTAGTAGAAGGTTATGACGTTGAGCGTAACGAATTACTATTAAAGCGTATCGATTCTAAAGTGGAACTTAAAGAAGGCGGTAAAGTATTGTCTTCCGGACTAGGGGGAATCTTCCCGAAAGGTATCTTAATCGGTGAGATTACAGAAGTGACAACTGATGACTTCGGTTTAACGAAAATGGCCTATGTCAAACCAGCAGCAGATTTTTCAATGATCGAGCATGTTATTATTGCTAAGCGCAAAACAATTTCGGTAGATGGTTCTGATGGCGGCAGTACAAATGAAGATTTAGTAAATGGACCGGCCGATGAAAATGAGGGGGATAAGTAATGCTCGCTCGATTTTTAATTGGCTTCGTTGCTGTCTTGCTGTTTTTACTTGAATCGGAGTTTGCCGTATTCTCCCCATTGCAGTTGGGTGAAGGAATCTATTATTTGATTCCGCGTTTTTTAATTTTATATTTAATTTTTCTGTCCATTTATTACAGCCGAAAAAAAGCCATGATTTATGGTCTTATTTTTGGACTTTGTTTTGATGTGTTTTATATTAATATTATTGGTCTTTATACGGTTTTATATCCTGCTATCTGTTATATAGCGGCATGGTGTGTAAAACGTGTTCATCCACATCTAGTATTTTCTACGATTTTGGCATTATTGCTGATGATTGTTTTCGAATTTGTTGTATATGAATTTTTCTATATGCTCCAATTTACAACGATGGCGCTTCAGCCGTTCCTAGTGAATCGGTTAGTTCCGACAACAATTGGTAATCTATTATTTTTGATAATGCTTGCATGGGCGTTTAAATATTGTCTTAACGCTCGTGTATTTCAACGGGCACAATAGCATTTTAAAAAAACGAAAAGAAACAAAGCGGATCCATAATCCGGTTGTTTTCTTTTCGTTATTATGTAGCGCGAGGTGACTTGAAAAAGCTATGAAAAAACAACTTATCCATATTAAAGGAACAAAAGATGGGTTAGTACTTCGTTTGGATGACCAATGTTCTTTTACAGAGTTGGTAGAAGAACTTGGAAAAAAAGTTACAGACGGCCATCTTGATGGTAAAATAGATGTACAATTACACTTAGGTAAACGTTACTGTACACAAGAGCAAAAAGACCAGCTTACTGAAATTGTGGAAAGGCAGCAAAAGCTATGTGTGAAGAAAATTCAAAGTGATGTTATTACATTAGAAGAAAGCCATAAACTGCTTGAGACTAGTCGCTTTGAAACATATGTAGGAATTGTGCGTTCCGGACAAACGATTCGTGTTACTGGCGATATTCTTGTGTTAGGTGATGTCAATCCAAACGGACGTATTGAGGCAGGGGGTAATGTACATATTGCGGGTAAGTTAAAAGGCATTGTGCATGCAGGCATGGATGGCAATGAACAAGCAATTGTATCCGCGTCACATTTTGAACCAACACATATATTGATTGGGAATTATGTGGAAGTAATGACGAACGAGTCGCAATATATATTAGACAATACCGATCAGATTTTTGCCTATCTTGGAGAAAATAATGTAATAGCATATGATAGAATCCAGGAAATAAGAAATGTACGACCGAATTTATCAACATTCAAAGGAGGAAGCTAAATGAGTGATGAAGAATTATTATTCTCTAAGAATACTGATGAAACTGGAGCTCAAAAAGCTACCTTATATAAGGAAGGGGCCGCTAATGTGGGAGAAGCAATCGTTATAACTTCAGGAAAAGGTGGAGTAGGAAAAACTACTACGACTGCAAACCTAGGAACGGCATTGGCACTTCAAGGTAAGAAAGTTTGTCTAGTCGATACGGATATCGGACTGCGTAATTTAGACGTTATATTAGGTTTGGAAAATCGGATCATTTATGATTTAGTGGACGTCATTGAGGGCCGCTGCAAAACGCATCAGGCATTAGTAAAGGACAAACGTGTAGATGAACGTCTATACTTGATGCCTGCTGCCCAAAATACAGACAAGAACGCGATTAACCCTGAACAGATGAAAGCTTTGATCGATGAGTTGAAGCGTGAGTTTGACTATATTTTAATTGATTGTCCGGCCGGTATTGAGCAAGGCTATCGCAATGCGGTCGCTGGTGCAGATCGTGCCATTGTTGTGACAACACCTGAAATTTCAGCAGTAAGAGATGCGGATCGTATAATCGGATTGCTGGAACAGGAACCAATCGAACCGCCTAAGCTTATTATTAACCGAATCCGTAAGAGCTTGATGAATAATGGAGATGCGATGGATATTACAGAAGTAACAACGCATTTATCGATTGATTTATTGGGAATCATTGTCGATAGTGAAGATGTTATCAGTTCATCCAATAAAGGTGAACCAATTGTCATGAATCCGAATAACAAAGCATCATTGGGATACCGTAATATCGCACGCCGTATATTAGGGGACTCTGTGCCGTTAATGTCCTTGGAAGATGATCAGCCGAAAGGCGTTTTTGCAAAAATAAAAGCATTATTTAAATAAGAAGTAAGCTGTATGGAATGTAATCTACTATTCTATACAGCTTTTTTTCTATGTACAGGCTTTCCTGAATTGTATTGTTGTTCCTGACATATACTAGTGCAAAAAGAGGGATGGTGAGCTTGAAAAAATGGCAGTGGCTCATCGCGAGTATTGTCTTTGTTGTTATTTATAGCTGTAATTATTATGGGGATATCGCTACAAAACGTGTCATTCATTCGGTTGTCTATAGTTCGGATGATTTAGTCATGATGCGAAAAGCGGTGGTGAGTATGTTGTCTAATGAAGACCAGCAGCTCCCTGTTAGTGCAGATGTATCGATTAGTCAATTACAGCTCTTTGAGACGATTGATCGTTTTAATGACGGATATTTACTCGTGTATGATGAACCGTTCGTATTAAATGCATTGTATGATGGGATGATTGTGTTTACGGGCCATACAAAATATAACGGGAAAACGGTCTCGGTTGTTTATGATACAGGGGATACGGTTACGTTTGGTTTTGTGGACGACTTCTATGTATTGCCTTATACAACGGTAACAAAAGGTGCAGTTGTCGCTACGAAAAAAAGCGGGGAACTCTATATTCAGATTGAACGTAACGGGGAAATTTTAAATATGGAAGAAACGATTCGCTGGCTAAAGGAACAGCCGATTTAGATGAAAATTACGATTCATCCATTATTTTTGTTACTGCTCTTATCAATCGTATTATATGGTGATATTGCTTTATACAGTGTAATTATTGTTTCGTTATTATTTCATGAATTAGGTCATTTTATCGCTGCAAAGCTTGTCGGAGCCAAGATAACGCAATGTAAAATCGTTCCTTACGGCGGGGAGATGACGATTAAGGATGAATTGCAGTTATCCTATCAGCAACTGATCATTATCGCTATTGGAGGACCGGTTGCAACATGTCTCGGGATTTTTATCAGTTTATTCCTGCCCGATATGCTCAGTGCGAGATTAATAGAAGTTCAGTTCTTTATTCTAGCTATTAACCTCATCCCCATTTGGCCTCTGGATGGTGGAAGAATACTATGTTACAGCATTTTGAAATGGCGGCCGTTTTCTGAAATTTTCGAATTTTATTTAACGGCTTCTTTTTATTTACTTACGGTAACAATTATCGTACTATTATATTTATTGCCGCAGACATTGTCTTTAGCAATTATAAGCCTCTTTTTATGGAGCAAAGTAATTGGAGATTGGAAATATCGAAAATACCGTTCTGCTTTTGAGAAAATAGTTATGAAGCGGTTGACTTGATAATTCTGATGTGGTAGTATTTTAATGTTATTGTTTGTAGCACCCGTGCTACTGCAACCGCGCTGAACAGGTTTAAGTACCTTTATAGGTCACCTGCAATTCCGGGCGAGTCTGAGTCTAAGAGGAGGTGCATTTTAATGTACGCAATTATCGAAACTGGTGGTAAACAAATCAAAGTTGAAGCAGGTCAAGAAATCTATGTTGAAAAACTAGGTGTGGCTGCTGACGAAATCGTTACTTTTGACAAAGTTTTATTCGTAGGTGGAGAAACAGTTAAAGTTGGAGCTCCAACAGTTGCTGGCGCTACTGTAACAGCTAAAGTTGTTAAAGAAGGTAAGCAAAAGAAAATTACTGTTTTCAAACTTAAAGCGAAAAAGAACTACCGTCGTAAGCAAGGTCACCGTCAACCTTACACAAAATTAGTAGTTGAAGCTATCAACGCTTAATAAGTAGGTGATGGATATGATTACAGTAACTATTTATAGTGATGAAAATCGTAAATCGTATGGATTTGAAATTTCAGGACATGCTCTATCGGATATCTATGGTCGAGATTTAGTTTGTGCTGGTGCTTCTGCTGTTGCCTTTGGTGCAGTGAACGCAATCCCGCAAATTACAGGAATTACTCCTGAAATCGAACAAGGTGCTGAAGGCGGTTACTTAAATGTAACTGTTCCACAAGCTGAACTGAATGATGAAACAGACGCTAAATTACAAGTTATTCTGAACACAATGGTGACACAGTTCTATACAATGACTGCGAGCTATTCAGAATATATCGAATTGAAATATAAAATGATCTAGGAGGTGGAACAGAATGTTATTATTAACTTTAGATCTTCAATTCTTCGCATCTAAAAAAGGTGTAGGTTCTACTAAAAACGGACGTGACTCTGAGTCTAAACGCCTTGGTGCTAAACGCGCTGATGGTCAATTTGTTACTGGTGGTTCAATTCTTTACCGTCAACGCGGTACAAAAATTTACCCAGGTACAAACGTAGGCCGCGGTGGTGACGATACATTATTCGCAAAAGTTGACGGCGTTGTTAAATTTGAACGCTATGGTCGCGACAAGAAAAAAGTATCTGTATACCCTACAGCTCAAGAAGCATAATTCTTGCAATGAAAGGACTGCATTTATTGCAGTCCTTTTTTAAGTTTTTGCACAAAAATGAAGAGATGCCTTTATAAATGGATGGTTGAAATTTTCTTAAGTATTGAATATGGCATGAGTATGAAGTATGGAAGGAAAATTGATGAAAAACTTGTTATACTAATAATACTGTAATACGGAGTGTGTAAAATGACCGTTTCAAAATTAACTGTAAGTGAAGCATTACGCTTTGCGAATCACGACTATTTGAATCAGCTTCATTTAATCCAGATGAACTTAGATTTAGGACGAGTGGACGAGGCGAAAAAGGTAATTTTTGACCAGTCTGAACATTGTAAAATGCTTTCGAACATCAATCGACTTCAATTAACGGAAACAGTGGAATGGCTTCATACACTGAGTTGGCGTTATCCGGCTTTACAACTGAGCATGACAAGTAATGTAAACGCACCAATACAAAGCAAGTACGATGAAGCGATTGTTCAATACTTGGAAAACACAATTATTCATGTTTACGACAAGCTTGATCCATATGAAGAGCATCAATTACTGTTAAACATCGAAACATATGAAGAGAAATGGAATATTTCATTTCATTTAAAGGGAAAATGGGAACAGTCGCCATTTTCAATAGAACAGAATATTTTTAATGTGGAAACATATGAACAAACGAATACAAGTTGGAAATATGTTCTTCACATATGAGGAGTGAAAGAAATGTTTGTCGATCACGTAAAGATTTATGTTAAAGGTGGAGACGGCGGGGATGGAATGGTTGCCTTCCGTCGTGAAAAATATGTACCGAATGGTGGTCCTGCAGGTGGAGACGGAGCACGAGGCGGTAACGTTATATTTGAAGTAGAAGAAGGTTTACGTACGCTAATGGATTTCCGTTACAAACGTCACTTCAAAGCTGAACGTGGAGAGCACGGGATGAGTAAAGGGATGCACGGTCGTCGTGCAGAAGATTTAATCGTAAAAGTGCCACCAGGAACAGTTGTGATGAATGCTGAAACAAAAACAGTCATTGCCGATTTAGTTGAACATGGTCAACAAGCTGTAATTGCTAAAGCAGGCCGTGGCGGACGTGGTAACTGCCGTTTTGCGACACCTTCTAACCCAGCACCAGAATTAGCCGAAAAAGGCGAACCAGGTCAAGAGCTGGAAGTAATTTTAGAATTGAAAGTATTGGCGGATGTTGGATTAGTTGGTTTCCCTTCTGTTGGTAAATCAACACTACTTTCTGTTGTTTCTTCTGCAAAACCTAAAATCGGCGCTTATCACTTTACGACAATCGTACCGAACTTAGGCATGGTGGAAACTGATGATGGCCGTTCATTCGCAATGGCAGATTTACCTGGTCTTATCGAGGGTGCGCACCAAGGTGTCGGATTAGGAATGCAGTTCCTGCGTCACATTGAGCGTACACGTGTAATCGTACACGTAATCGATATGTCCGGTATGGAAGGCCGCGAACCTTATGATGATTATTTAACAATTAACAACGAGCTTGAACAATATAACTTACGATTACTTGAGCGTCCTCAAATTGTCGTTGCAAACAAAATGGATATGCCGAATGCCGAAGAAAACTTGAAAGAGTTTAAAAAGAAAGTGGGAGAAGATGTAAAGGTCTTCCCGGTTTCAGCGGTTTCTCGTCAAGGGTTAAAACCATTACTATTT
This sequence comes from Solibacillus sp. FSL W7-1472, assembly GCF_037969775.1. Lineage (NCBI taxonomy): Bacteria > Bacillati > Bacillota > Bacilli > Caryophanales > Caryophanaceae > Solibacillus > Solibacillus sp. FSL W7-1472. The sequence goes on along the minus strand of NZ_CP150208.1, from coordinate 2,577,964 downwards.
GAAATTGCGGATCTTTTAGAAGTGACACCGGAGTTCTTATTACACGATGTACTTGAAGAAGAATCAGATGCAGTCGTAATGTACAAGCATGAAGGCCAAGGCGGCGACTTCGAAATTTCACGTGATGACGATGGTGCATATGTTCTTTCAGGATACACAATCGAACGCCTATTCAAAATGACGGACTTCAGCCGTGAAGACGGTATTCGACGCTTTGCTCGCCAATTACGTGCGATGGGTGTCGATGAAGAGTTACGTAAACGCGGTGCCCAAAACGGTGATACTGTACGTTTAATGGAATTCGAATTTGACTTTGTCGACTAATTAAGTGGGGGATGACGATGAAAAACGTAGCAAATCAGCGATATTATTTAGTGCGTGAAGATGTCCTGACAGATGCGATGCAAAAAACATTGGAAGCAAAACAATTATTGCAAAAAGGATCTGTTTCATCTATATGGGATGCGGTAAAAGAAGTGGATTTATCTCGAAGCGCATTTTATAAATATCGTGATGCAGTTTTTCCTTTCCATTCGATTGTGCAAGAGCGTATTTTAACAGTTTTCATTCAATTACAAGATCGAAAAGGTACACTTGCCAAATTACTCGAAACTGTATCTGATGCACATTGCAATGTTCTGACGATTCATCAGACAATTCCGATTCAAGGACGTGCCAATGTGACGCTTTCTTTAGATGTTACAAGCATGTCTTATGAGCTGGATGAACTTATTCGCAGCTTAAATCAACTTGAATTTATCGAATCTGCTGAAGTAATCAGTTCTGGCGCATTTTAACTTTCCTTTGAAGAGCAATGTTGTTTAACAGAAAAAGTGAGATGTTCCGGTGCAAATACATCAGGATATAATAAATAAAATTGCTGTCCAATGTGTTTTAGGGCATTTTGGACAGCATTTCTTATAGGATGAATTTCCAGAAAATTTAGAACTTACGATCGAGGTGCTTATTGATGTCAGAAAAAAATTGGGAAAAAAGAATTGCTTACCTAGGTCCGGAAGCATCATTTACATATTTAGCAACAAAGGGACTATTTCCGCATGATTGGCATATTCCGTACAAGTCGATTCCGGAATGCATTGAAGCGGTATCGGAAGGGAAAGTTGAGCTGGCGGTAGTCCCGGTGGAAAATGCACTGGAAGGTTCTGTTCCGCTAACAATTGACTACTTGTACCATGAATCCGAGCTTTTCGTTACAGCTGAAGTGATGTCGAAAATTCAACAGCATTTATTAGTGAATAAAAAGTTTGCGGAAAATAAAGAGGCAATCGAGGAGATTTATTCACATCCGCATGCTTTAGCACAGTGCCATAAATATTTATATTATAATCATGGAGGTGTAAGACAGACATCGTATTCTTCAACTGCTGCCGCAGCAGAGCTTGTATCCCAAACTGAAGACCGCTGTATTGCTGCCGTTGCGAACTTTTCTGCCGCTGAAAAATATAATTTACATATACTCGAACACAATATCCATGATTTCCATTTTAATCATACGCGCTTCTTCGTTTTATCGAAGCAAAATATAAAGCATGGTTTAGTACCGTTGCAGGCACAACCGAAAACTACGTTTATGCTTACATTACCGACAGATGTGTCTGGTGCGCTTCATCAAGTACTTTCGGTATTTGCATGGCGTAAACTGAACTTGAGTAAGATTGAATCACGACCACTTAAAACAGGACTGGGGAATTATTTCTTCATTACTGATATACTAGCAGATGAAGAGGAACCGATGATGAAAGGTGCAGTGGAAGAACTGATTGCACTAGGCTGCAAAGTGAAGTCACTCGGTACATATTATACATACGTCACACCAGAGTGAGGTGAAGAGCATGAAGCGAATCTTATTATTTGATGGAGAGTGCAATTTCTGTAATGCAAGTGTCCAGTTTATTATTAAACGTGACCCGAAAGCATTGTTTCAGTTTGCGTCGCTGCAAAGTGAAGTTGGAAGGGCATTGTTAAAAGAGTATGATGTGCCGGAAAACATAGATAGTATTGTGTTTATAGAAGACGACCAGCATTTTACGGAATCGACGGCCGCACTTAAAATTACACGAAACTTATCAGGTTTGTGGAAGCTGTTTTACGTATTTGTGGTAGTACCAAAACCCGTTCGTGATCTTGTGTATCGCTGGATTGCCAAAAATCGCTACAAATGGTTCGGAAAAAAACAGGAATGTATGTTACCGTCACCGGAACAGCGAAAACGATTTTTATAAAATGTACAGGTGCACTCTGCTTCATGCGGAGTGCTTTTTTTGTCCGGATTTTTATGAGAACAGTGGGGGTGCGGTTTTTAGAAGAAATGTGGCTTTTATTAGGAAATACAATGAGTTTATTAAATTCTAATAGTGTAGGGTTGAAAAAGAATATACATGACATACATATTAGAACATTGCTGTGAGATATTAGAAAATACCATTAGGATATTTGAATATCCAGCTGCGATATTAGAAAAAAGCAAACCTTTATTAGAACATCTGGTCTTCCGTCAATATTTCGGACAAACGTTAAGAGACTTTTTTTGCTACCGCCCTTCGGTTGCTCTGCTTTTCATCCCTCCATGCCCAGACCTGGGCATGGAGGGATGAAAACCCTGTAAGAGAACTTTATGAGGCATTTTGACAAACAGAATCCTGTTGATTTCTCTCAAATTGGTTTGGTGATAAATAACCGATTGTTGAATGACGTCGTCGTTCATTGTAAAAGTTTACGATATATGACTCCACGCTCTTTCGTGCTTCTTTTTTGGATTCGAAACGGTGACGATAGATCCATTCTTTTTTGATTGTGGCGTGGAAGGATTCAATACACGCATTGTCATAGGGATTTCCTTTACGACTCATGCTAATTTTAATCCCATGTTCTTTTAAAGTGCTTGTATAGCTTGTGGCACAATATTGTGCGCCTCGATCTGAATGATGAACTAATCCCTTCTCGGGTTTTCGAACTGCTAATGCATGCTTCAAGGCTTGATCTACTAATGTTTCTTCCATATGATCTGCGATGGCCCAGCCGACAATTTTACGAGAATATAAATCCATGATGGACGCAAGATACACCCACCCCTCCAGTGTTCGGATATAAGTTATATCTGCGACCCATACTTTATTTTTCTCTTTAACTTGAAATTGACGTTTGACTAGATTCGGATAAATAAATTGATGGTGATTGGAATCCGTTGTTCGTTGAACAGTTTTCGGGATTACGGCACTTAACCCAAGGTTTCGCATCATATTCGCAATTTTCTTTTGCGAACAGACATAACCTAAACTCGCTAAGTCTTGCGCAATTCGAGGGCTACCGTATGTACCAAAACTCCTCGCATACGATCGATGAATCTGATGGGCAATTTCTGTATCACGTACTTCTTTTTCCGATAAGGGCTGTATCTGTTTTTTACGCCAATCATAATAACCGCTTTTTGAAACCATCAATACTTTACACATCATCGCAATGCCAAAGTCGTTTTTATGCTTTTCAATGAATGCATAAATCACTCGGGGTTTTTCGCGAAGATGTGCATAGCCTTTTTTAGAATTTCATTCTCTTCTTCCAAATCACGTAACTTCTTATCAAACGCTGCCTGCAACTTATCTACTTCGCTAGAAGTAAAGTATCGTGTGACATCCTGATTTTTCGATTCACGATAATCTTTAATCCATTTATGGATCGTTGAAGACCCAATTTCAAACTTAAATGCCAGATCTGAAACTTTTGCGCCATCTTCTAAAACAGACTTTAAAATGTATTCTTTTGTTTGTGCGTCTAATCGCTTTCGAGTTTGTTTTTCTTTCATCGGTTCCACGTCCTTTTTTAGATATCTTAATCTTAAAGTGTCTCTTAAGACGTGTCCATTTTTTATACTAACCTCACATCGAAACGATATTTTAGAAAATCGACAATTTATTAGAAGATAAAAATTTTTATTAGAAGTTCTGTAATTATATTAGAATTTCCCTTATGAAAATCAAACTTTACTAAAACGAGGCTCGTCTAATTGATGAAAGGAGGTATTTAGGTGGAAAGTTATTTAATAAATGATACCGCTAATTTATCAAATGAAATGATTATAGATGAATTAATGCAACAGTACGGGGAAGAGATATTAAAGCTTGTTATGCAATATGTACATAATCATTCGGTTGCCGAGGATCTGACGCAGGAAATTTTCGTGAAATGCTACAAGGCACTCCCTTCTTTTCAATATGGTTCATCGTTAAAAACATGGCTTTGGCGCATTGCAATTAATCATTCAAAAGATTATTTGAAAAGCTGGTATGCCAAAAATGTCGAAGCAAAAGATGATGAAGTTTTTATGAAAGTAGAAAGCAGTATGTCCGTTGAACAAGAAGTCATACAGCAGCAGGAAGATAATAACTTAGTCAAGGCGGTCATGGCACTGCCGGTCAAATATCGTGAAGTTATTTACTTGTGCTATTACGAAGATCAGACGATGAAGGAAATGTCCGAAGTACTGCAAATTAGTGAAAACACGGTGAAAACAAGGCTTAGAAAAGGAAAGCAGCTATTAAAAAAACATCTGGAGCGTGAAGAGAATGGATGATCGTTTAAAAAATTTTAAAAAAGCGATGGATCGCACCGCATTTTCCAGCACAAAGTTCACAGAGCAGCATAAAGAAAATGTCCAACGACAGTTAAACATCGATGAATTGAAAAGGGTAATTTTGTCACTTTTAATTGAAGCAAAGTCCGGTATTGAAATTACGCAATTACTGCATGTAAGGGGAATACAGGATGTAATCAAAAATGAGGGAATCATCTATTCAATTCTTCATGAACAGGAAAGGAATGGGTTTGTGCTCGCAAATTGGACGGACGGCATTAAGCGGTATGAGTTAACGAAGACCGGAAAAAAACAATTACAGCAAGAGAGACAAATCAAACTGACATTGAAGGAGCGTCTGATGGGGGTGCGTATGCATGCAGAGTGAACGTTTTTTAAATAAAGTAACAGCCTTTATTCGTTCAAAAGAAGCTCAGGTACATGTATATGATGAATTAAAGCGCCATATAGAACATTCGAAAAATGCCTGGTTAAAAAAAGGGTATACATCCGATGAAGCGGAACGAAAAGCAATTGATGAAATGGGCTCACCATCCGCACTCGGAAAATCGATGGACAAGATTCACCGGCCCAAAGTCGATTGGCTGCTGATTAGTTTAGTTGCTATTCTATTAGGGGCCAGCTTTATCCCGATTTTAACATTTGATAGTACTGTTATTTTTGGGGCAGACATGACTAATTATTTTATTCGAAACAAATGGCTACACCTTCTTTGTGCCGTCCTATTGATTGCAGCACTGATGTATATCGATTATCGGAAGTTGGAGCGTTTCAGTCTAGCTATATATTTGGGTGCCCTTATTTTGTTAATCATATTAAATTATTTTCCGACAGCTATGGTTTCCGGGCAAAGCTATTTAATAGTAGGGCCGATACAGATTCAGGTTTGGACCGTTTTACCATTGCTGCTCATTGCTTGGGCAGGCTTTTTTACACAGAAGAAATTTAAAAGTTGGCAGTTAATCATCTTATTTGTTTTGCCGTTATGGTTTATTTTACGTGCGCCAAACCTGACAGCAGCCCTTATTTATGCAGGGGTCGTTACTATTTTATTTTATTTAAGTGACTACTCGCTAAAATCGAAAATTTTGACAAGTATAACAGTGATTGGCTTAATCGCTAGTGCGGTGTTTCTGATGACTCCGCAGCTGCACCATTACCAGCTTGTACGTATCTATGCTTTTCTGAATCCGGAAAGCTATGCCACACAGGAAGGCTATATTTATCTGGCAATCAAAAATGCATTAAATGAAGCTGGGTGGTTTGGGGCAGAGACGATCCGATATATTCCGGAAGGGCATACAGATTTTGCTTTAGTACAGCTTATCCAGGAATTTGGTTACATTGCAGGAATTGCTGTCGTAACGGTATTATTCGCCATCGCAATTCGTATACTTTGGGAAGCAAAACAATTAACCCGTTCATATGGCAAAATGCTTGTAATCGGAGCAGTATCTTTTTATTGCATGCAGTTTGGATATTCTGTGGCAATGATTCTTGGTTGGTTGCCGATTATCGGATTATCGCTTCCTTTTATAAGTTACGGTTTTACATCCCTCCTAATAAACTCGTTTGTCATTGGGATTGCACTAAGCGTGTATCGCCGGAAAACATTCATAGGGAGTGGAGCGCAGCAGAACTAATCATAAAAAAACAGCTTATTCATGTGACAGGGTGTCTTTTGAATAAGCTGTTTTATCTTAGTTTTCAATCAAGAACCCGCGCTGACGTAATTTCTCTTCTGCCAGATTCAAGCTTTCTTCAGAAGTCGAGCTAATGACATGTAAGTGTGTACCGTCCGTTAATGCAGAAAGATAAAGGGCATTCGTTTCTTGGACGCGTTTTACAAAATGCTCCACTTCCAAGCGGTTTGATACCATAATCGAAGCGGTAATTTCTCCGTATACCGGATGCTCGACTATAACGCTTTCGACCATAACCCCACAGTCGACCAATATGAAAAGTTCTTCTTTTGCCTCATTTGGATTGTGCATACATACAATTTTTCGTTGAAGGCGTGTTTGCTGGACATTGTGCATATAAATATACCCTTGGCTTGTTGCTACAATCGGTTCATTTCGTGCTTTCAATAAATTCATATCATTGACGATGACTTGTCTTGAAACATTTGTACGCTTCGCCAAATCTGTACCTGTCATTGGCTGTTCAGCCGTTTTTAACAATGCAAGCAGTTCCAAACGCCGTTCTTCACCTAATAATTTTTTCAATATATTCACCTCAATTAGCATACCAGTTCCTTTTCATCTTATCATATTTACCGCTTGCTAAGCGTGAACATTGTGGCAATAGCACAATTTGTGCATATGCTATTACGAGAAAAGGAGGAAAGAAGTGCGCGTTCATATTGTTCAAAAGGGAGACACTTTGTGGAAAATCGCGAAGCAATACGCGGTTGGCTTTGATGAATTAAAGCGATTAAATGCCCATTTAGCAAACCCTGATTATATTGTTCCGGGGATGGAAATTTATTTACCGGACACGACAGCGAAAAAAGAAATGCGGCAACCTGTGAAGGAACAGCCGAAATCTGTTAAAGAGCAGCCGGTACAAATGCCTGCACCAGCTCCGGCACCGAAGAAAGAGCATATCGTTAAGCCGGCACCAGTGCCTGTACCAACACCGGCACCTATGCCGATGCCACAGCCGCAAAAGCCGATTTGGCAAGGGGATATTTATTTCCAGCCACCGGCACCACAGCCGATGCCGATGCCAATGCCAATGCCAAACTGGCAAACACATGTACATGTTCAGCCGACATTTGAAAATACGGTGACAGCACCGCAACCAATGCCATTGCCACAGCAACCGGTTATTCAACAACCTCCGCAGCAACCACAACAACCGATTTTTATCGAACAACCACACTATATTCAGCCGATGCCAATGCCAATGCCGATGCCGCAAATGCCTGTGTGTCCAACATGTCACCACATGCCAATGCCGATGCCAATGCCGATGCCAATGCCACAAATGCCAGTATGTTCAAAATGTCATCAAATGGCAATGGAATCTCCGATGCACATGCAATCAATGCCAATGCACATGCATCCAATGCCGATGCCTCAAATGCATGGATGTTCAAAATGTAACCAAATGGCAATGGAATCCCCGATGCAAATGCAACCAAATATGTACATGGAGCCAATGCCAATGCCAATGTCGATGCCGATGCAAATGCAAATGCAGCCGATTTTTAATGAAGAGTCTTCATTAAAGAAAGACCATTGCCATGATAAAGATCACCTAGTGCACCAGTATTATGAAGAAATTGACCACATGATGCGTCAACCTAACCCTTGTTACCCACACATGATGCCATATCAAGAAAATTCAATGCAGCACATGATGCCATATCCAGCAAATACGATGCCCCAAATGCACCAAATGCCACATCCGCCTAAGTCATGTCAATAGTAATTAAAGAGAATTGCTGGAAGTGGGATACACATAAAGGGTCCTTTTTTATGAAGTACTATGAGAATGGTTTTGTGGCGCAGAAAGTTAAAGCGATTCATCGAGAGCTTGAAAATATACAATTTCCATATCATATTCCACTTGTAGAAAATGAAGAGCCGCATATATTAAAGCAGTTTTGGTTTGAAGGGAAAAGTGCGGAGTATAAACGATTTGAACATCAGCAGCTTTCCCTGCATGCAATCGAAAAACTGCATGAAACATGTGAAGTCATTCCTTGGGCGGAAACAGGCATCTTGTCCACATATCGATTAGAGGAGAAGTGGAAGAGGAGATTTGAGCGTTTTATCCATCATGAAAGAGAACTAAGACGTTTATTAAAAAGCAATTATGATATTTTAGTCAACCATGCTTCCTATGCCTTAGGTTTAATGGCTCAAATAACAGTTCCGAGTGAAAAGCAAACGATTTTACATGGGGATGTTGTTCATCATAATGTGATGCTACGTGGTGAAGACGTGAAACTTATTGATTTTGATTTAGCTTCTTTAGGGGAAGCCTCAGATGAAATTATTTTATGGCTTCATCGCGTATTGCCGCATGTTCAGTATGAAATACAACCGCTTGTAAATGACCACCATTATTTGCATAAAGCGCAGGAAAAGCTTCATTATCTGTTTTTCCCGAATGAAATATTAAGGGAATGTCTGTTTTATCTGAAACTCAGCGACCGTCAAAAGCTTTCCTGCTATCCGTTTATTCAATCGATTGTTTATGACTGGATGAAAAATTACGATTCTTTTGCAAGACAGATCGATACATTGCAAAATTAATTGGCAGTTTATAATCGATGTTAGATGGAGAAGAATATGATAAACTATTAAAGGCTGTCTTAAAGGACGGTCTTTTCTTTTTGAACCAACATACGTTCGGTAATTCACAACTCTTATGCTATAATAGAGCGAGAAATGTGAGGGATAAAACGATGTATGATTATTTAAAAGGACAGGTTACAAGGGTTACACCCGAGTATATTGTATTAGAGCAACAAGGCATTGGCTGGATGCTGTATACGCCAAATCCATTTGCATTCCGTACATCTGCAAGCGAACAGCAAATATATGTATCCTTGCAAGTGCGTGAAGATGCCCAAAATTTATACGGGTTCAATAGTTTGGAGCAGCGTGAATTATTTAAAAAGCTAATTCAAGTTTCGGGCATTGGTCCAAAGGGCGCGCTTGCTATTTTAGCGAGCGGTAATCCGACTTCAGTCATTCAGGCAATTGAAATGGAAGATGAAGCATTTTTAATCCGTTTCCCGGGCGTCGGGAAAAAAACAGCACGTCAAATGATTCTCGATCTAAAAGGGAAGCTGGACATGCTGCTTGATCACGTCGAGTTACCAAGTGCAGAAAATGAGCTGCCATTGTTTGGAGTGAATCCGAATGAACATGAATTGCAGGAAGCGATGCTGGCACTTGTCGCATTAGGCTATTCAGAAAAGGAATTAGACAAAATCAGACCGCAATTAAGTGAAGATGATAAGTTAACGACGACAGACGCCTATATTAAACAGGCATTGAAGCTGTTGTTGAAATTGAAATAAAAAGGAGTGAGAAGCATGTCAGACCGTGTACTTTCTGGTGAAGCAACAGATGCCGAGCAGCAGTTTGAGCTTTCTTTAAGACCGCAACGTTTAGCGCAATACATAGGCCAAGATAAAGTGAAAGAAAACCTGAAAATATTTATCGAAGCCGCTAAGCTACGTCAGGAAAGTCTTGACCATGTTCTCCTTTATGGTCCACCTGGTTTAGGGAAGACGACGTTAGCGATTGTCATAGCGAACGAGATGGATGTAAATGTAAAGATGACAAGCGGTCCTGCGATTGAGCGACCTGGTGATTTAGCAGCGATTTTAAGCTCTCTTGAAGCAGGGGATGTGCTTTTTATCGATGAAATCCATCGCCTGCCAAGAGCGATTGAAGAAGTACTTTATTCTGCGATGGAAGATTTCTGTCTGGATATCGTAGTCGGAAAAGGTCCTGAAGCCCGTTCGATCCGATTGGAGTTGCCGCCATTTACACTCGTTGGTGCAACAACGAGAGCAGGTGCTTTATCTGCACCGCTTCGTGACCGTTTTGGTGTTTTATCGCGACTGGAATATTATGATGAGCAGTCATTAGCCGAAATTGTTATCCGTTCCGGTGAATTGTTTGGTGTTGCGCTGGATAAGCATGCGGCATTTGAAATTGCCCGCAGATCCCGAGGGACACCTCGTATCGCAAATCGATTGTTAAAACGTGTCCGTGACTATGCACAAGTATTGGCAGATGGCATTGTTTCCACAAGTTTGGCGGAACAGGCACTCGAACTGCTGCAAGTTGATCCACGAGGACTTGATCATATTGATCATAAATTGATGCAGTCAATGATTGAACGATTTGGCGGAGGTCCTGTCGGATTGGATGCATTAGCGGCATCGATCGGAGAAGAGCGTATTACGATTGAAGATGTATATGAACCATATTTATTGCAAATCGGATTTATTCAACGAACACCACGTGGCCGAATCGCGACAAATCTTTGTTACGACCATTTCGGTTATCCGCAGACACAAAAAGAATAGAAGGAAGTTTTGAACGTGAAAGTAGAAGATTTTGATTTTTATTTACCAGAGGAATTAATTGCCCAAACACCATTATTGGATCGTACAGCGAGTCGTTTAATGGTAGTAAATCCGAACTCATTGGAAGTCGAGCATCACACATTCGGTCATATTTTAGATGAGTTAAATGCAGGGGATTGCCTTGTACTAAATGATACGCGTGTATTACCTGCACGCTTAATGGGTGTCAAAGCAGATACTGGCGCGAACATTGAATTGTTGCTGTTAAAACAGACAAATGACGATGAGTGGGAGACGTTAGTAAAACCTGCAAAACGTGTTAAAACAGGCACAGTCGTTACATTTGGTGATGGGTTGTTGACTGCGACTTGCACAGGTGAACTGGATCACGGTGGCCGTACTTTTAAATTCACATATGACGGGATTTTTTATGAAATTTTAGACCAACTGGGTGAAATGCCATTACCGCCATATATTCGTGAAAAGTTGGAAGACCAAGATCGTTATCAAACGGTTTATGCGAAAGAGCGTGGTTCTGCAGCAGCACCAACAGCTGGCCTTCATTTTACACAGCCATTACTTGAAGCAATTAAAGCAAAGGGTGTTGAAGTCGTATTTATTACACTACATGTGGGACTTGGTACATTCCGACCTGTCAGTGTGGATTCGATTGAGGACCATGATATGCACTCTGAATTTTACAGTGTGTCAGAAGAGGCAGCGGCTGTAATTGAACGTGTCAAACAAGCTGGAGGCAAAGTTATTTCGGTAGGGACAACTTCAACCCGTACTCTTGAAACAGTTGCATCGAAAAATGACGGTAAAATTGTCGCTTCTCATGGTTGGACAAATATTTTCATTTATCCGGGCTATGAATATAAAGCAATCGACTGCCTGATTACAAACTTCCATTTACCGAAGTCAACATTAGTGATGCTTGTCAGCGCACTCGCTTCGAAAGAAACAATTATGAACGCTTATGAACAAGCCGTTAAAGAAAAATACCGTTTCTTCAGCTTTGGCGATGCCATGTTTATCCGTCCGGCTAAGTAATTTGCAATTAAACAAAAACCTATATACAATAATAATTTGTGCAACACCTACTAAACTTAGTAGGTGTTTTCATTCGAAGTACTGTATTTACTTTAGAAACGAGAGGATTTTTTTATATGACTGAAACAACAAAACAACCACCAATTCGTTATGAATTGATTAAAACATGTGCACAGACAGGTGCGCGTTTAGGTATTGTCCATACACCACACGGTTCCTTTGAAACACCAACATTTATGCCAGTTGGTACACAAGCGACAGTAAAAGCAATGAGCCCTGAAGAATTAAAAGAAATGAATGCTGGTATTATTCTGTCTAACACATATCACCTATGGTTGCGCCCGGGGAATGATATCGTGAAAGAAGCAGGTGGACTGCATAAATTTATGAACTGGGATCGTCCAATTCTAACTGATTCAGGCGGTTTCCAAGTGTTCTCATTATCTAAGTTCCGTAAAATCGAAGAAGAAGGCGTTTATTTCCGAAACCATCTAAATGGCGACAAGCTGTTTTTATCACCGGAAAAAGCGATGGAAATCCAAAACGACTTAGGTTCTGATATTATGATGGCATTTGATGAATGTCCGCCTTTCCCGGCAACATACGAATACATGGAAGCATCTGTTGACCGCACAACACGTTGGGCAAAACGCTGTAAAGAAGCACATCAACGCCCGGAAGAGCAAGGGCTGTTCGGTATTATTCAAGGCGGGGAATATGAAGAGCTGCGCCGTAAATCGGCTGAAGCATTAGTAGAGCTCGATTTCCCTGGTTATGCAATCGGCGGTTTATCAGTTGGTGAGCCGAAAGATATTATGAATAAAGTATTGGAATTTACTGCTCCAATGATGCCGGCAGATAAACCACGCTATTTAATGGGTGTCGGTTCACCGGACTCTTTAATCGATGGAGCAATGCGCGGCATCGATATGTTCGACTGTGTATTACCAACACGTATTGCACGTAACGGTACATTGATGACATCTGAAGGACGTATGGTCATCAAAAATGCGAAATATGCAAAAGACTTTACGCCAATCGATGAAAATTGCGATTGCTACACATGTAAAAACTATACACGCGCGTATGTGCGTCATTTATTGCGTACAGAAGAAACGTTCGGTTTACGTTTAACGTCATACCATAACTTACGCTTCCTTATTAAATTAATGGAAGATGTACGCCAGGCAATCCGCGAAGACCGTCTAGGCGATTTCAAAGAAGAGTTCTTTGAGAAGTACGGTTACAATAAACCGAATGCTAAAAATTTCTAAAAATATGTTCGAAATTCGAAATTCAATATAATTTTTTTGAGAAAAAAAAGAGTTTTTTGCGCAAAAACCTGCAATTCTATACTATACTAGGTAAGTGAGAAAGAGATAGAGAAAGGGGGCAATTTGAAAATGGAAGGTTTAGTACAATTTTTACCGATTATCGTAATGTTTGTTGCGATGTGGTTCATTTTAATTCGTCCGGCACAAAAACGTCAAAAAGCAACTGCTACAATGCAAAACAGCTTAAAACGTGGTGATAAAGTAGTTACTGTAGGTGGCTTACACGGAGAAGTAGATGCAATTGAAGATACGACTGTCTATTTATTAGTTGACGGAAATACACGTTTAAAATTCGAACGCCAAGCAATTGGCCGTATAGAATCGGTTTAAACGTTACATAAAAAAGCTTGTGGAGTTTAATTTTCCACAAGCTTTTTTGTATTTTTCATGCAATTTCGAACAAGCTATTGTATGAGAGGTGAATCAATTGGAAGATTATACATTAATTATATTTCGAACAATTGTTTTATATATTATATTACTAGTTGTTTTCCGCCTTATGGGCAAGCGTGAAGTTGGTGAGCTCAGTATTGTGGATTTGGCAATATTCGTGTTAATGGGTGAAATTGCTGCGATTGCATTGGACGATTATGATCGGCAGTTTTTCAAAGCCATTTTGCCTATTATTTTATTGTTTCTGATTCAATACTTAAACTCCTGGCTCATATTAAAAAATAAAAAACTGCGCGACTTTATTGAAGGCGATCCGTCGCTTGTTATCCGCGACGGATATATTTGTGAAGCGGAAATGAAAAAGCAGCGCTATAATCTCGATGATTTACTCCAGCAATTACGTGAACAGGGAGTATGCTCTGTGCAGGATGTTGCCTACGCTTTTTTGGAGCAATCCGGAAAGCTATCGATTTACCAAAAAGATCAGGGCGGATTTATTTTACCTCTCATTTTGGATGGCTATGTTGACAAAAGACATTTAAAAATTATTGGTAAAGATGAAAAATGGCTCGTTCATGAATTATTGGTAAACGGTTATCCCAATATACGAGATATATTCTACTGCAGTTATGAAGACGGAAAGTGGTTTGTCCAATTACGAGCGCGAAAATATTGAACGAAGATAATGGAAATCGTTAAAACGGATTTGTTTTGTAATGAACAGTAACAGCAAGACAAACCCAATCGTAATTGCAACGCTTACGATAAGCGGCATTCCGGCAGCAATGATCGGCTGTACAAAACAAGTAAGGATGAAAATACCATACGGCAGAACGAAGAAGCGGAAACCTACATTAATCTTTTTCTGCTGTCTAATAGAAGCGATGTGTAAGAAGGACGTAATCAATACGCCAAAGCCTATAGCGATAATCGCGCCTTTTTCCTGAATGGCAGGTTGTGAGGCAAGGAAAAACAGTAAAAATAGTTTCCCTATTCCTCCATAGATGGAATTCATCATGGCAGCCTGTGCTTCATCTAGTGCTTGTAAGATGGAATGAAGCGGACTCTGTATATAATAAAAATAAAAAATAGGAGCCAATATTTTCATATAGCCACGATTTTCCTCAAGATGGAACAGTACCATAGTCAACTCATCGCCGTGTATGAAAAACACTGTAGCGGCCATACAGCCAATTAAAGAAGATAGTCGTAATGAATGTGTAATGCGTTTATTCAGCAACGGGTAATTATTGCTGGCTAGTGCGCTACTAACGGCAGGAATGAGTACAATTGCCAATGCAGCAGGAATGAAAGCCGGAAACAAGAGTAATGGTATATGCACACCTGAGATGATACCGTACAATGTAGTTGCCGCGCCTGCAGCCAATCCTGAAACCGTCAGTGCTTTTAAGAAAATGATTGGTTCCAAAAACCATGTAAAGGTACCAAACAATTTACTGCCCGCTGAAGGCAGTGCAATATTAAAAATCGGCTTTGTAAAGGAAGTGCCTGTTGAACCCTTTTTGAACATTCTACTCGAGCGTTTATAAAAGATCGCTAAAAACAGTAATGAAAAAACTTCACCAATCGCTGTTATTCCCATAGCGGCTGCTGCCGTCAATGCAGGCGACTCTGAAATGAAGTACGGCAATAATACGACAATGAGACCAATTCGTACAAGCTGCTCAAGAAGCTGTGCCCACGCAGTTGGTGCAATTTTCGCTAAACCTTGTAAATATGCTTTTATTAAGCTTGAAAAGATAACGATCGGAATTGTGAAAAGGCTAATATAAAGAGTGAAAATAAGGTTTTCATTATGTAAAAGCACTTTTGCGATATACGGAATAGCAAAATAAATGAATGGGCTAAATAAAATAATTGATATAGCCGAAATTTTGATTGCAGTTTTCATTACCGATGTGACATGTTCCGTTTTCCGTTTCGCGTGGTATTCGGCAATCAGCTTAGAGATGGCAATCGGAATACCTAATTGAATTAGCGAGATGAAAAATATAAATGTCGGGTAAGCCGTCATATAGAGTCCGACCGCTTCCTCCCCGGCAATACGCATAAACTGCATTCTGTACATAAACCCGAGACATTTTGAAATAAATATGACAAACATTAAAAATAATGTTCCTTTTAGAAATGAGCCCAAATAACTTCTACTTTCTCCCTTCTCAATTTAATTTCATTCATATACAATAAAGTATGCAGTAGTAATCGCAGTTAAAACCTAAGTTCAGGAGTGATCGACATGCAAATTCCATTTTTCGGCCTTTACGAGAAGGTACAGCTTATATTGACGAACAAAATCGAGGAATTTCATTACTATGGATATGATTCGATAACAGAACAAGATTTATGGAAATATTGCATTGATAAGGTGTGGCGCAAAAGAGATGTGCAAAATATGCGATTGCATGAGCTGACAGCCGGCATTTTCGGTGCAACTGCTTCGGAAGTGTTAAGCTATATGCAAATAAAGGATTTTAAGCGCAATGAATTGAACTTAAAGCTTTCCAATGAAGAGCTGCAAGGTTTGTTCCATCCGCTTAAAGAGTAGGGAAAATAAGAATAATATAATAAATTATCTAGTAATAATTTGACAGTTTCCATAAGCTGTTTCATAATGAGAGTGTTGTGCTTTTCAAACTATCGGATTGTTATTTTTGAAAAGTGATTCAGAAAATTATTGAAATGAATACATAGTTTGTGGAAGGTAATTTTTACGTTTTACATCACACCGCGTTTCGTGTGATATTGAGGAGGATTTTTTAATGAAATTAGCAAACCGTATCATTACGTTCGTTCTAGTCGTAGCATTGCTATTTACAGGGATGGGCACAACGGTAGAGAAGGTTTTAAACGATGTAAAACTTGGATTGGACCTTCAAGGTGGATTTGAAGTACTTTATGAAGTGGAATCGCTTGTTGATGGACAAAAGATTACGCAGAGTGTATTGGCGGATACAACGACAGCATTAAACAATCGTATTAATGCATTCGGGGTTAGTGAGCCAAGCATTCAAATTGAAGGGGAAGACCGTATTCGTGTACAGCTTGCAGGTTTAGCGGATCAGGATTCTGCTCGTGAGCTATTATCGAGTACAGCGAATTTAACTTTCCGCGATGTAAATGACAATATTTTATTGGATGGTACAGATTTAAAGGAGGGTGGCGCAGCAGCGTCATTTGACCAGCAGAACCTTCCAATTGTAACTTTAACATTGAAAGACGCAGCAAAATTTGCAGAAGTGACGCAAAAAGTCATGAGCATGGGCGCACCGAATAACAAATTAGTAGTTTGGCTGGATTTTGAAGAGGGTGTAGATTCTTACGCTGAAGAAAGCCAAAAGCCACCTGAAAAGCAAAAATTTGTTTCTGCAGCCTCTGTTTCTCAAGTATTAAATACAACAGATGTTATGATTTCTGGTAGCTTCACAGTAGATGAAACGAAAAACTTTGCTTCTATACTTAATGCAGGTTCATTACCTGTTAAGTTAACGGAGATTTATTCAACATCGGTTGGGGCACAATTCGGTGAAGATGCTTTAAATGATACAGTATTCGCAGGAGTAGTCGGCGTACTGTTAATCTTCCTGTTCATGCTGTTTTACTATCGTTTACCAGGGTTTATTTCTATTATTACATTATCGGTATTCACATATTTAGTGTTAATCGTCTTTAACGGTATTAATGCTGTATTAACATTACCGGGTATCGCCGCGATCGTATTAGGGATCGGGATGGCCGTTGATGCAAATATTTTAACAGCTGAGCGTATTCGTGAAGAACTGCGTGTTGGCCATTCAGTAAAAGACGCATATAAATTAGGTTCAAAACAATCACTATCAGCAATTATTGATGCGCAATTGACAACTTTACTTGCTGCTGCCGTATTGTTCTACTACGGGACAAGTTCAGTTAAAGGGTTTGCAACGACATTAATTATTTCGATTTTACTATCGTTTGTAACAGCTGTATGGGGTTCCCGCGTATTGCAGGGGCTTCTTGTAAACAGCGGTTACTTCAATAATCCGGCATGGTTCGGAATTAGCAGATCAAAACAGCATTCAATTGATGAAGGTATTACTTCATTGGATTTAACAACGAAATTTGATAAATTGGACTTCGTTGGAAACCGTAAAAAATTCTATGCGATATCTACAATCATTTTAGTTGCAGGGATTGTTGTTCTTGGTATATTCAAACTGAATTTAGGAATCGATTTCTCAAGTGGTACGCGTGTAGAGATTAAATCTGATACAGCGCTGGTACAAGAAGAAGTGAAGGATTATCTGGATGAAATCGGTTTTGCAAACGAGGATGTTGTTATTTCAGGCGATGATCAAACAATCGCCGTAATGCGATATAAAGATGACTTCTCTCAACAACAAGTACTTGATTTTAAAGAGCAGGTAAATGAAAAATACGGACATGAGCCAAGCTTAAGTACAGTATCGGCTACTGTCGGAAAAGAACTGGCGAAAAATGCGATGTATGCATTGGCGCTGGCGGCACTTGGTATCATTATTTATGTGGCGATCCGCTTTGAATGGCGTATGGGTCTAGGGGCAATTGTTTCATTACTGCATGATGTATTCTTTATTATCGTGATTTTCAGTATACTGCGTCTAGAGGTAGATATTACGTTTATCGCTGCGGTCTTAACAATTGTCGGTTATTCGATTAACGATACAATTGTCACGTTTGACCGGATACGCGAAAATATTGACCGTCACGAAGAAATTACGAGGAAAGAAGAGCTGGCATTGATTGTCAACAAATCACTTCGTCAAACGATGGGACGTTCTGTTAATACAGTATTGACGGTTATTATCGTAGTTATTGCACTTATTTTCCTAGGTGCTCCATCAATTCAAAACTTCTCGATTGCTCTGTTAATCGGGTTAGTTACAGGGATTTACTCTTCAATCTGTATCGCGGCACAAGTTTGGTATTCACTGAAATGCCGTGAAATGGACAAAAAAGGTACTTCTGTTGTGAAAAAAGAGAAAAAACAATGGGGTTCAGACGAGCCACAAGTATAAGTATATGAACCGCGTAATTGCTTTCGGGCAAATTGCGCGGTTTTTGTTTACCCTCACTGAAAAAAAGGAATAAATTTGTAAACTAAGGTGAGAGGAGGTTCATTATGAAAATTCAATGGACATTGGTAGTTGGACTTATTTTTGCTATTATTATTGCCATTTTTGCTACAGTTAATGTGGATAGCGTACAGGTTAATTATGTCTTTGGAGAAGCACGCTGGCCATTGATATTAGTTATTTTAGGGTCAGTATTAATCGGTTTTATCATCAGTTTTTGTTTTTCGGCATTCCGTATGTACGGAGGGAAAAGGCAGACGAAAGCAGTTCGAAAAGATCTTGAAGCAGCACAAGTACTGATTAATGAAAAAGATGCAGAGATTATCCGACTGAAAAACGAGCTTCGGGATCAGGGTGCTTCCGCATTTATAACTGAAGAAATTTCGGGTGGCGATAAAATTCAGAAAGAGTAGATAATATGTGATGCTGATCTATAGCAGCTATTTGAAACGTGAACATCGTTCCAAATAGCTTTTTTATTGTTTAATAAATTCATTTGAGAAAACGTATGGTCATTTAACTAGTAGACTTATTAAATTTTCGTATCAATATTTCTGGTAATACCAGAAGAAACTTTGGGAAACATGATAGATTTCCGTTATAATGAACTGCGTGAGGAAGTGAATATATATGATACAGTCACAAAAAGTATGGACAATAACAAAGCAAGATGAGCAGCTAGTAAAACAATTTAGTGAACAGCTGAATATTTCAACGATTGCAGCAAAAATTTTAATTGCACGTGGTTGCACATCGATAGAAGAGGCAAAACCATTACTGAAAATTGATGAAACCC
The DNA here is from genome assembly GCF_037969775.1 of Solibacillus sp. FSL W7-1472. Taxonomy (NCBI): domain Bacteria; kingdom Bacillati; phylum Bacillota; class Bacilli; order Caryophanales; family Caryophanaceae; genus Solibacillus; species Solibacillus sp. FSL W7-1472. Next base: position 2,558,604 of record NZ_CP150208.1, on the reverse strand, counting down.
AGTATCATGATCCATATTTAATGGCTGGAATGGAAGACGCAGTTATGCGCATTGAACAGGCATTGGATAATGGAGAAAAGATTCTGGTATATGGTGATTACGACGCGGACGGTATTACAAGTACAACTGTGCTGCTAAATGCTTTACTTGATCTGGGGGCAGATGTCAGTTTTGTCATTCCGGATCGGTTTATTCATGGATATGGACCGAATGAAGAACTTTTCAAAAAAGCTTATGAAGATGGCGTAAATTTAATTATTACGGTCGATAATGGGATAAGCGGGATTGAACAAGTAAAAATGGCAAGAGAGCTTGGTATGGATGTGATTATTACCGATCACCATGAAGCGGGTAATATTTTACCGGATGCTAACGTCATCATCCATCCGCGTGTGCCAGAAGGTCATTATCCGTTTGGAGAACTCGCAGGGGTAGGGGTAGCCTTTAAATTGGCACATGCATTGTACGGCGAGTTGCCTGATCATCTATTTGAATATGTGGCAGTGGGGACGATTGCCGATTTAGTGCCGCTCGTTGGCGAAAATCGCTATTTAGTACAGCGCGGTCTACAGGCGTTAAAGCAGTCTCCAAATCCTTGGGTAAAGGCCATTTGCGATGCATCAGGGGCAAACAAGAAAGACATCAATGAAGAAACTGTTGGCTTTTATTTTGGTCCCCGCCTTAATGCAATCGGACGACTAGGCAGTGCCGAACCGGGAGTACACTTTTTAATGAGCGAAGACCCGCTTCAGGCAAATACACTGGCTACCCAATTGAATGATAAAAATACTGAACGGAAAAAAATTGTGGAAGACATTACAAATGAAGCAATGGCTATGATTGAAGATGATGCTTCATTAAAAGATTCCCTTGTTCTAGTCGTAGCAGGGGAAGGCTGGAATCCAGGTGTTGTCGGAATCGTTGCATCGCGATTAGTCGAAAAATATTACCGTCCGACAATCGTTCTTTCCCTTAATCATGAAAAAGGGATTGCAAAGGGTTCTGCAAGAAGTATTGAAGGGTTCCATCTGTTCAATGAGTTGGCAAAAAACCGTGATATTTTACCACATTTCGGCGGCCACCCAATGGCAGCTGGGATGACGTTACCGATTGAACATGTGGCATCATTACGTACCCGGTTAAACGAACAGGCCAAACTTTGTTTAACAGAAGAGCAGCTTGTGCAAAACATGCAAATTGATGTTCCGATAGAGCTAAGTGAAATTACCGTTGAGGCGATTGAAGAACTGCGGCAATTGGCTCCATTTGGTACAGAATTTCCGAAGCCGGTTTTTGGGATTCAGGATGTAAAAGTAAAATCGATGCGCAAAATCGGTTCCGGTGAAAATCATCTGAAAATGGAATTGGAAGATCCGTATCGTACTCTTGATGCAATTGGGTTCAATAAAGGTTTTTTACATGATGAAATTTCATATGGTGTTGCATTATCATTGGTTGGTGATTTGCAAATCAATGAATGGCAGGGGAATAAAAAACCGCAATTCATGATTCAGGATGTTCGGGTCAATGAATGGCAGCTGTACGATTACCGTGGGAAAAGCAAGACTGCAAACTGGCTTGCTAAAATTCATGTGGAAAAAACTGATTTTATTGCTTTTTCCCAACAGACAAAACTGCACTTTGAACAGGAAATTCCGAAAGAAATTATTAATTTCACAATTGAAATGGAAACCGATAAACTGCACAAAAATATCGTATTGCTCGATTTGCCGGAAAATGTAGCCGCATTGGAAAAATTACTGCAAGACGTTCAAATTGAACGAATCTATGCACATTTATATACAGACCAATCAGCGTATTTTAATGGTATGCCGACAAGGGAACACTTTAAATGGTATTATGGATTCCTGAAAAAACGTCCGGCTTTTAACTTGAAAGAACATATTCGACAATTATCCGAACATATCGGACTAAATATAGAAGTAATTAAATTTATGACAAAAGTGTTTTTTGAGCTAGGATTTGTTACAATAGAGAATGGTTTGACGACAGTAAACGAAAATGCCCCGAAAAAAGCATTATCCGAAGCAACGTCATATAAATTGCGTTCACAACAAATCGAACTTGAGCAAAAGCTGGTATATGCCACATACAGCGAACTCAAGCAATGGTTTAATGAACGATTGAGTTCTTGAGGAGGACATAGGAAGAATGGATTTAAAACAATACGTAACAACAGTTGAAAATTGGCCGAAAGAGGGCATCAGCTTTAAAGATATTACAACAATCATGGATAATGGTCCTGCATATAAATATGCGACTGATGAAATTGTAAAATATGCGAAGGAAGTTGGCGCTGAAATCATCGTAGGTCCGGAAGCACGCGGATTTATTATTGGTTGTCCTGTAGCCTATGCATTGGAAATCGGTTTCGCACCAGTTCGTAAACCAGGAAAACTTCCACGTGAAGTCATCTCTGCAGATTATGGTTTGGAATATGGTACAGACACATTAACAATGCATAAAGATGCTGTGAAGCCTGGTCAAAAAGTTTTAATCTGTGATGATTTGCTTGCAACAGGCGGTACAGTTGAAGCAACAGTTCGCTTAATCGAACAATTAGGCGGCGAAGTAGTAGGTGCAGCATTCATTATCGAACTTACAGAATTGAATGGCCGTAACAAAATCAACAATATTCCAATTAAAACTTTAATTCAATATTAATTCACTGAACTATCCTGCAAAAACTTTGCGGGATAGTTTTTTTTCAATGAGTTCTATACTAGAAGCTGTTCAATAATTCTACAAATTTCGACTTTCTGCAAAACTAAATGCCCACGTGCCTTTACATTTAGTAGATATCTTTTATACAATTGAACTTATACTTAAAGCGAAAATAGAAAGAACAGGTGGACTCATAATGGCGAAAGAACAAATATTGGCGCCCGAAGATGTTTTCGAGCTCGTCAAATCTTATATGAACGAAGAACATGTTACCTTTGTTGTTAAAGCATATGAGGTAGCGAAAGAAGCACATAAAGAGCAATTCCGCAGTTCAGGAGAACCATATATTATTCACCCGGTACAAGTGGCGGGTATTTTGGCTGAGCTGCAGATGGATCCTGAAACAGTGGCAGCAGGATTTTTGCATGATGTCGTGGAAGACACGGAAGTGACACGCGAAGATCTAGTAAACGAGTTTAGTGAAGAAGTAGCCAAGCTTGTGGACGGGGTAACGAAGCTTGGGAAAATTAAATACATGTCAAAAGAAGAGCAGCAGGCTGAAAACCACCGAAAAATGTTCGTCGCAATGGCTCAGGATATCCGGGTGATTTTAATTAAGCTGGCAGACCGTCTACACAATATGCGGACATTAAAGCATTTGCCTGCTGAAAAACAACGCCGCATTTCACAGGAAACACTTGAAATTTTCGCACCATTAGCACACAGATTAGGAATTTCGAAAGTAAAGTGGGAGCTGGAGGATACGGCATTACGCTATTTAAATCCGCAGCAGTACTACCGGATCGTCAGCTTGATGAAGAAAAAGCGTGATGAACGGGAAGCTTATTTGGATAACGTGATGGACGAAATCAATTCCCAGCTGAAAGAAGTGGAAATTGAAGCGGATATCTTTGGGCGTCCGAAACATTTATACAGCATATACCGCAAAATGGTCCTTCAAAAAAAGCAGTTTAATGAAATTTATGATTTACTGGCTGTACGTATTTTAGTCGATAGTATTAAAGATTGCTACGCGGTAATCGGGATTATCCATACATTATGGAAGCCAATGCCGGGACGTTTTAAAGATTATATTGCGATGCCAAAGCAAAATCTTTACCAATCCCTACATACAACTGTCATCGGACCATATGGGGATCCGCTTGAGGTGCAGATCCGTACGAAGGAAATGCATAAAATAGCGGAGTTTGGTATCGCCGCACACTGGGCTTATAAAGAAGGCAAAACCGTTGAACAAAATGCTGAAACAATTGATCAAAAGCTGACTTGGTTCCGTGAAATTCTGGAGTTCCAAAATGAATCGTCGAATGCAGCAGAATTTATGGAATCGCTGAAATTCGATTTATTCTCGGACATGGTATATGTATTCTCGCCAAAAGGGGACGTTATTGAGCTTCCGTCCGGTTCTGTGCCGATCGACTTTGCTTACCGCGTTCACTCGGAAGTCGGGAATAAAACAATTGGTGCAAAAGTAAACGGTAAAATGGTACCGCTTGATACGCCTTTAAAAACTGGGGATATTGTAGAAGTATTAACATCGAAACAATCATTCGGCCCGAGCCGAGACTGGATCAAGATTGCCCAAAGTTCGCAGGCGAAAAACAAAATTAAGCAATTTTTCAAAAAGCATGTGCGTGAAGAGAGTGTTGTTAAAGGGAAAGAACTCGTTGAAAAAGAAATTAAGGCTCAGGAGTTTGATATGAAGGAAGTCTTAACAACCGAAAATATTAAACGGGTTATTGAAAAATTCAACTATACACATGAAGATGATTTATATGCAGCTGTAGGCGTAGGCGGAATAACGGCTCAGCAGATCGTCAATCGTCTGGCAGAAAAAATGCGCAAAGAGCGTGAACAGGAAGAAGCACTCGAAAAAATCGTTAAAAGCATGAATAACCCGACACCGAAAAAACGGACGGAATCAGGTGTTATAGTTAAAGGAATCGATAATTTATTAATTCGTTTATCACGTTGCTGTACTCCGGTACCAGGTGATGATATTGTCGGCTTTATTACGAAAGGTCGTGGTGTTTCAGTACACCGTGCAGATTGTCCGAACATCCAGGATGATGGAAACCTGGAGCGTCTAATTGAAGTGGAATGGGAAAATGACGGCACACAAATCCGGAAAGACTACCCAGTAGATATCGAGATTTCTGCATTCGACCGTCCAGGAATTTTAAATGATGTTATGCATGCTGTCAGTGAAGCGAAAACCAATATATTGGCAGTTACAGGCCGTGCGGATCGTGAAAAAATTGCCACGATTCATTTAACGATTGCCATCACCAATATTTCAGGACTACATCGTGTTGTCGAAAAAATTAAACAGCTACCGGATATTTATTCGGTTCAGCGTGTAATTAATTAATCAATAGATAGTAGGGGAAAAGATGCGCGTAATATTACAACGTTCAAAACAGGCATCTGTTACAGTCGATGGACAAGTAACAGGTGCTATTCAAAAAGGCTATGTACTGCTAGTGGGCATTACACATAGTGATACAGAAGAGGATATCGCATATGTAGCGAAAAAAATTACCGACTTGCGTATTTGGGAAGATGAGGACGGCAAGATGAATCGTTCCATTGCTGAAGCAGGCGGCGACATTTTATCAATCTCCCAATTTACACTATATGCCGATACTCGAAAAGGGAAGCGACCAAGTTTTGTTGAAGCGGCAAGACCGGAACAAGCAAAGCCGTTATGGGAAGCATTTAACGAACAATTAAAGGCAAATGGTTTACATGTTGAAACAGGTATTTTTGGTGCAATGATGGATGTCGCGCTTATTAATGATGGTCCTGTAACAATCACGATTGAGTCTAAAGGTAAATAATCGATGAACGGATCACTCCTTTTTCGCATATTGTACAGTATGCATACAAAGGAGTGATTTTTTGGTTCAAATGAACGCATATCCGAACGCGTACTGGCTAGAAGCGATCCAAAATTATTTAGGGCAAATGGTTGCCGTCCAGCAAGAAGGGAATCGTGTTCAGCAAGGGATATTGGCAGCAATCTGTCCGGACTATATTGTGCTTGATGTTTGCCAGACACCGTTCTATATTCGTATCGATAAAATAGTCTCGATCATGCCGTTTTTAAAAAAATAAAATGAATGAGGTCTACGCACTCCATAATCGTCATAAGCTTACAATGACAATTAGGGGGTGCTTTATTGTTTCAACGCGTCAATCGATTACTTATTGATTTACCACAGGTTGAATATGGAGACGCAAATGCTGCAAGTGCAGTACAGGAATTACTAGGCGGTAAGTTTGGCGAAATGTCGACTTTGAATAACTATATGTATCAGTCATTCAATTTCCGTGGTAAAAAGAAATTAAAACCATTTTATGATTTAGTTGCGAGTATTACAGCAGAAGAGTTTGGCCATGTGGAGCTCGTAGCGACGACAATCAATTTACTAAGCAAAGATACGACGTTTTCCGGAAACCCGAATCTGGCACCGATGATGAACGCCAAAAATATGCGCAATACGCAAAGCTTTATCGCTTCTGCACAGACAGCTTTACCTGTTGATTCGATGGGTAAGCCATGGAATGGGGAATATGTGTTTACGAGCGGGAATTTAGTGCTCGATTTACTGCATAATTTCTTCTTGGAGTGTGGCGCGCGGACACATAAAATGCGGGTATATGAGATGACGGATCATCCGACAGCCCGTGAAATGATCGGCTATTTACTGGTGCGTGGCGGGACACATGTTGTTGCCTATGCAAAAGCATTGGAAATGGCGACAGGTGTGGATGTAACTCGGATGCTTCCAATCCCTAGCCTTGACAATCATGTATTTGACCACGCAAGAAAATACGAAGAACGTGGTTATGGAAATGTGTTGTTTACGTGGAATTACGTAGGGGATTACCAGGATATTAATAAAATATGGAAAGGGACACATCCGACAACGAATGCACCACTCATTGTTGAAGAGGGCACGCCAAAAGGTGCAAAAATGCCGGATTTAGATGAATTGCCGGAAGAGTTTGCACCGGGTATCGGTCCGGAAGAGTTCCAGATGATCGCGAAACGTCTTATGTTCAATATGTAATACAAACACCCATTTTTCTCTGAGAGAAAGATGGGTGTTCGCTGTTTAAAATATCCGTTTCTTACCGTATTCATTGAAAAATCTTTATCTTTTTAGGCTATTCAATACCTTCGCAATAGTTCACTACTGTTTGGAAGTCGAGGTCACCGCCGAAAATAGAAAGGGCGCTGCCGATTGTAACATGCAATTTTCCATTTGAAAGTGATTCGAACTTTTTCAGATCGTCAATTGAACGTACACCGCCAGCATACGTTGTCGGAATCGATGTCCATTCTGCTAAGTCACGTACTAAATCCTCCTGCATGCCACTGCGTTTTCCCTCTACATCAACCGCGTGGATGAGCAGCTCGTCACAATATTCTTCGATTACTTTAATTGACTGCGCATTAACTTCAAAGTCGCTGAATTTTGTCCATTTGTCAGTTACAACATACCATTTACCGTCACGTTTCCGACAGCTCAGATCCAGGACAAGTTTTTCTTTACCGATTTTTTTTACTAATTGTTCCAGCCGGTCCATATCAAGCTGGCCGTCATGGAAAATATATGATGTTACAATTACATGTGAAGCACCAGCATCAATATATTTTTGTGCATTGTCGGCTGTAATACCGCCACCTATTTGAAGACCGTTCGGGTAAGTTTGTATAGCAGAAATTGCCGCTTCTTCATTGCCGGGACCAAGCATGATGACATGTCCGCCCGTCAGTTTGTTTTGCAGAAATAATGAAGCGTAATACGAGGCGCCTTGGTCAGAAGTGAAATTTTCAACCACTTCTTTATTTTCGTAGCCAAGTGTGCTTCCGACAATTTGCTTTACTTTTCCATCGTGTAAGTCAATACAAGGTCTAAAATTCATGTTCGTCACTACTTTCTCTAACATTCTATTATCATCATAACATTTTAGCGTACTAAATTAATAGAAAAATCAGACGTAATGGCTTCTTTGCATTATTGTAGGACATGCTTTAATCGGTATGATAAAATGGGCTTACAATTTATTAGAAAGCGTGGCATGGAAATGGCGGAAAATCTAAATTTGTTTGACGTAAATAAGCTCTTTATTTTAGGTCGACCGATTGTAACAATTTTTCATAATGCAACGAATATGTACTCCATTGTTCGTGTCAAAATTCAAGAAACAAACATTCAGTATGACGAAAAAGAAATCATCATTGTTGGCTACTTCCCGCAATTAGTCAATGATGAACAATACCGCTTTACAGGGCAGTTAAAAAGTCATCCGAAATACGGGATGCAATTTCAAATTGATACATTTGAAAAAGAAGTGCCGACAACCGAGCAAGGAATCGTCCATTATTTATCAAGTGATCTATTTTCAGGTGTGGGCAGAAAAACGGCAGAGACAATTGTAGAAAAGCTCGGTATGGATGCTCTTACGAAAATACTGGAAGATCCGTCAGCACTCGATGCTGTTCCCCGGTTATCTGCTGAAAAAAAATTACATATTCGCCAAACGATCGAGGAAAACCTTGGACTGGAACGGGTGATGGTGCGGCTGAATGATTGGGGCTTTGGGCCACAGCTTGGGATGAAAATTTACCAGGCTTATCGGGAAGAAACAATTCAGTTACTGACAGAAAACCCTTACCGTTTAATCGAGGAAGTGGAAGGGGTCGGTTTTATACGTGCCGATGAACTTGGTGCGAAGCTGGGTATTACGGGAAATCACCCGGATCGAATAAAGGCTGCCATTTTCCATGTACTGACAAATGCTGCATTATCAGAAGGACATGTTTATTTGGATGCGGAAATGGTGCTTCCAATGGTTAAAGATATGCTTGAACAAAGTCAGCGCATCGAAATCCCGTATGAAGCGATTTCGAAAGCGGCAATCGATATGCGTGAGGAATCGAAAATTTGCGGCGAGGAAACACGCATGTACTTACCGTCACTCTATTTTAGTGAAGTGGGTATTGCAAGTAAGATCAATGAACTGAAAGAAAAAAACAAAACAGCTGAAAGTTTTACGAAAGATGAAATCCGAAAAGCAATTGGCGATATTGAAGAACAATATGATGTGACGTATGCGCCAACACAGGCACAGGCGATTGAAACGGCAATCAATTCTGCCGTCATGATTTTAACAGGAGGACCCGGCACGGGAAAAACAACCGTTGTACGAGGTTTGGTGGAAGTATATGCGGAACTTCACGGCTTATCATTAAATCCAAAAACATATGCTGAAAAAGAGGAACCGTTTCCCATTGTCCTTGCAGCCCCAACAGGACGTGCAGCGAAAAGACTGGCGGAATCGACTGGCTTACCTGCTATGACAATACACAGGCTGTTAGGCTTTAATGGTCAGGAAAAGGATGAAGAAACAGAGCGTGAAGTCGTAGGTCGTCTCATTATTATCGATGAGATGTCGATGGTTGATACATGGCTGGCACATCAACTGTTAAAAGCATTGCATGAAGATGTTCAAGTCGTTTTTGTAGGGGATCAAGATCAGTTACCGCCTGTCGGTCCAGGGCAAGTCTTAAAGGATTTGCTTGCATCCAAACAAATTCCGACTGTCGAATTAACAGATATATACCGTCAAGCGGAAGGTTCTACAATTATCGAGATGGCCCACCAAATCAAAAAAGGCAAAGTTCCGGATACGTTGACTGCAAAAACAACGGACCGCTCGTTTATACAAGCTGGAGCCGCACAAGTAACGAGTGTTGTCACACAGATTGTAAAAGGTGCACTTGCGAAGGGACAGGCAATTCGAGATATTCAAGTATTGGCGCCAATGTACAAAGGACCTGCAGGCATCGATAATTTAAATAAAGAAATCCAGCAGCTCGTCAATCCGAATGATGGGACGAGAAAAGAACTTGTTTTTGGTGATACGATTTATCGTATAGGGGACAAAGTGCTGCAGCTAGTGAATCAGCCGGATAATAATGTATTCAACGGGGATATGGGAGAAGTAATTTCCATCATCCGTGCAAAGGAAACAGTGGAAAAGCAGGATTTGCTTATCGTCAGCTATGATGGGATCGAAGTAACATATCAGCGTGCTGATTTAAATCAGATTACATTGGCCTATTGCTGTTCGATCCATAAATCGCAAGGCTCTGAATTTCAAACGGTCATTATGCCGATTGTTCGCGGCTATTCGAAAATGCTTCGAAGAAATTTACTGTATACGGGTATTACACGTGCTAAAAACTTTTTAATATTATGTGGTGAGCCGGATGTACTGGCGAGCGGTTTAGCAAAAACAGATGATTTAACACGCTTAACAACATTGAAGGCACGTTTAAATTCAGAATTTGTTGCTGAAGAAAAGATGGAAGCGACACCGGAATTGGAAGAGAAAAAGGCGTCTGTAAGTGAAGTGAAACAAATTCCTTCATCAGAGCAGCTCGGTCTCTTGAATGTTTCGGCTTCACATAAGATCGGGGAATCCCTGCCAAATCACTTAACGGCAGAAACAGCACCATATATTCACCCATTAATTGGTATGGCAAATATATCGCCGTATGATTTCAACGAAGAATAGTACTAGCCATTTCCGTTCATCATTGAATGGGAATGGCTAGTTTTTTTATTTATGGAAAAGTACTATCTAGGATAAATTTTAAAAAATGATGAGTTTATGTTCACGTGTACAGGGAAAATGTTTTTAAAATATAATAAAAGTTTGAAACAAAACGGGACATACTAAAAAAATGATAACTTTTTGCTGAAAAATCAGAACTTTTAAAAGAAACTATTAATTAATATTATTTCTATGGGTATGTTAGTATGAAAAAAACTTATATGACGTCCGAAGTTGGATGTCAGTTATTACAAAATGAAAAGGTTTTCAAAACTAAAGGAGAAGGTGCACATACATGGATTTCGTATGGGGAATCATAGGTATTCTGGGAGTCGTAGCGATTGCCATCGGGTTATCTAGTAACCGTAAAGCAATTCAATGGAGAATTATTATTTCAGGATTAATTGTCCAATTGATTTTTGCATTTATCGTATTAAAATGGTCTTTTGGCCGTGAGAAGCTTATGCAACTTTCTGATGGTGTACAGAAGCTGGTTAGTTATGCCAATGAAGGGATTGTCTTTGTATTTGGCGGTTTAGCAGATCCGGAAAATGTCGGATTTGTATTCGCGATGAGCGTATTAACAATTATTATTTTCTTCTCATCTTTAATCTCTGTCCTTTATTACTTAGGGATTATGCAATTTGTCATTAAGATTATCGGTGGTTTCTTATCAAAAGTATTAGGTACGACAAAAGCAGAATCAGTGAATGCTGCTGCTAATATTTTCGTTGGACAAACTGAAGCCCCGCTTGTTATTCGACCATTTTTAAATAAAATGACAAGATCACAAATGTTCGCGGTTATGACAGGTGGACTTGCATCGGTTTCAGGTTCAGTATTAATCGGATATTCTTTATTAGGTGTTCCGCTTGAATACTTATTGGCAGCAAGTTTCATGGCTGCACCAGCAGGATTGGTAATGGCAAAGTTAATGATTCCTGAAACAGAAGAAGTAAATGAAGATGACTTTAAATTAGAGCGTAATTCTGAAGCGACAAACGTTATTGATGCAGCGGCTGTTGGTGCTTCTGACGGTTTGAAATTAGCAGTAAATGTTGGAGCAATGCTATTAAGTTTCATCGCATTAATTGCCTTATTAAACGGTATTTTAGGCGGCATAACAGGATTGTTCGGTTTTGAAAATGTAACACTTGAAGGTATTTTAGGTTATGTATTTGCTCCACTAGCATTTTTAATCGGTGTTCCTTGGGATGAAGCAGTACGTGCAGGTTCGTTTATCGGTCAAAAATTAATTTTAAATGAATTTGTTGCCTTCTCTAACTTCGGTCCGGTTATTGGCGAGCTATCGGACAAAACAGGCATCATTATTTCGTTTGCGCTTTGTGGTTTTGCAAACTTAAGTTCAATGGGTATTTTAATCGGTGGTTTAGGTGGTATGGCACCGGATAAACGTCCAATGATTGCACAGCTTGCGATTAAAGCGGTTGCTGCAGGAACATTGGCATCATTATTATCAGCTGCAATTGCTGGTATGTTTATTTAATATCATTCAGTATTCAAGAGACTGTGCTAAAAATATTTTTAGCGCAGTCTTTTTTTAGTACGAAATTTCTGCTGCCAGTTTTTCTAGTTCGGAACGATTTGTCAGGATATACCCGCGATTTTGCTTCGTAATATAGCCTGCCTCGCTGAATTGTGCAAGGACAAAAAGCAGGTGGCGATATGATACACCTAAGTAATCACAGACTTCAGTATGTTTTTCTTTATAGAATTGTTGATCCGACGATAGTAAAATGAATGAAGCTAACCGGTTTTCCAAAGGATAGGCCTGGTTTTGCGTATATTTTGTTGTTGCTGTTGTTGCTTTATGACTTAAAAATAGACAGAGCATTTTTAGGAAAACAGGATCTGTCAATAATTTTTCCTTCACTTCCTGAATCGCAATCGCAAAACATACCGACTTTGACAAAGTTTGAATGCCTTTAGAATAGCGTTCGGCGTTTAGGAGCTCCATTTCCCCCATAAACGTTGGGGCTGTAATAAAATCGATGAGCGAAATTTTCCCGTTTTTATGGGTAATATATAATTTAGCTTTCCCTTCGACCATGTAATATAAATAGTCGGGGAAAGAATGCTCATGGAAAATAAATTCACCTTTGTCGAATTCGTACACATTGATATATGGCACAATGTCAAACGAAAAATATTGGGAAATCGGGTATTGTTCGATATAGGGGAGACTTTCATCTATTGGTAACTTTCTCAAATTATAGAGCAACTCCTTCCAATAAAATATGAGATTTCTCACATTATTGTAGTATTTCTCATGTTAATATTCAACTTAATAAATTTGAAAAAAGGATGAAGATTATGAATAATCAGCGTTGGCTCGCGAAAAATTTCTTTATGTTCTTTATTACGTGGGGGATTTTCCTGCCATATTGGACGGGTTGGCTTATTAATGATAAAGAGCTTACGGTTTCGGAAGCGAGCATAATAATGGGTTTTGGGCTGGTTGCAAGGGCACTTTCGACGATGTTTATTTTTCCGTTTGTTTCAAAAGTGATGAGCAACAAAAATGTGCTGATCTTTTTTACTGCAAGTTCATTAGTTGTGACACTGCTATACATACCGATTAATTCATTTGGCGGCCTGTTTTTAATGACATTGCTGTTCAGCGCCTTTTACCCGGCATTACTACCGGCTGTTGAGAGCAGTGCTTCCACATTAATGCAACATGGATCCATCCATTATGGAAAAGCACGTTCATTTGGATCTTTCGGGTTTGTTGTCGCTGTATTGATCATTAGTATGATTAGCGGGATGTATGGTGAGCAAATGATTTTATGGATGATGATTGTAGGATTGGCCGCATTACTCATCATTCAATTTATGCCTGCACCTCAAGTATTAAGTTTAGTGCCGGTAAAAGAAAATGGAAAAACGCTCTCAATGAAAGGGCTATTTAAAGTAAAAAGCTTCATCATCGTATTGTTTGTTGTTATTTTGCTTCAGGGGGCACACGCATCGTACTATAACTACGGCTATATTTATTTACAGGAGCTGAATGTCAATCCGTTTTATATCGGAATGATTTTAAATGTCGCAGTAATATTTGAAATCCTTTATTTTTATAAGGCAGATACATTTTTGACAAAGTGGAAGCCTTCTTCGTTAATGCTCGTTGCTGCAATTGGCTCGAGTGTTCGTTGGATACTAGTTTACGCATTTCCGAATATGCCGATGTTTATCTTATCTCAGGCACTACACGCTCTGTCATTTGCAATGGCGCATTATGCCTTTATCCGCTATATTTCCAAAGCTTTACCGCAAGAGCAAATTCCAAATGCACAGGGGATTTATTCTGCACTTGCAATGAGTTTAAGTGCAGCGATTCTTACACTTTTAGGTGGTGCACTTTATGAAATTGAGCCAGGTTTGGCGTTCTTAGGAATGATTATATGTACAGTGCCTGCAATCCTTTTAATTTTACTGACGAAAAAACGTTTTAATTATTAAGGAATGCCGATTGACAGCACGATGTCTATTTTTTATAATGAAGAGCATAATAAAATGAAAACGATGATGGAACAAGTACGTATGGACTTCGTGAACAGAAAGAGATTTCCCGGCTGAAAAAATCTCCCCGAATAAATACTGAAAGCTACTCCAGAGTGCAGCTAACCACTGCCGTTTGCTTACGTTACAAGCACTTGAGATATAATGCATGCGCGTTATAAATTAGGGTGGTACCACGAGATAATAGTCTTCGTCCCTTTACCGGGATGGAGGCTTTTTTTGTTTTCATTTTGCGGAACATAAAAATTTCCGGTAAATGAAGCGCTTATATGCGTGAAGGTGTAATTAATCTGTACCACAATTCATCGACTTCAATAAATTTTAGGAGGAAAAAATCATGACAACAAAAACTATGACAGGTTCTGAAATTCGTCGTCTTTATTTGAATTTCTTTAAAGAAAAAGGGCATCATATTGAACCATCAGCACCATTAGTGCCAATTAATGACCCATCGCTTTTATGGATCAACTCAGGTGTGGCAACATTAAAGCCGTATTTTGACGGACGTATTATTCCAGATAACCCGCGCATTACAAACGCACAAAAATCGATTCGTACGAACGACATCGAAAACGTAGGGAAAACAGCGCGCCACCACACATTCTTTGAAATGTTAGGGAACTTCTCTATTGGGGATTACTTTAAAAAAGAATCAATTCATTACGCTTGGGAGTTTTTAACGGATCCAAAATGGATGGGCTTCGATCCTGAAAAGTTATCGGTAACTATCCACCCGGAGGATCAGGAAGCTTATGACGTATGGCATAATGAAATCGGAATTCCGAAAGAGCGCTTAATCCGATTGGAAGGCAACTTTTGGGATATCGGGGAAGGTCCATCAGGTCCAAACTCTGAAATCTTCTATGACCGCGGTGAAGAGTACGGCGTTGGTGCACCGGAAGAAGAAATGTACACAGGCGGGGAAAACGAGCGCTATCTTGAAATTTGGAACCTAGTATTTTCTCAATTCAACCATAATCCGGACGGCACTTATACGCCACTTCCAAAACAAAACATCGATACAGGTATGGGTCTTGAGCGTATCGTTTCTGTTGTACAAAATGTACCAACAAACTTTGATACAGATCTTTTCATGCCAATCATTGAAAAAACAGAAGCGTTCGCAAACCGTAGTTACAAACGTCCGCATGAAGTGGATTTAAAAGAAATTTTCGGATCGACTGAAGATGTGAATACACCATTTAAAGTAATTGCCGACCATATCCGTACAGTAGCATTTGCTATTGGTGATGGTGCATTACCATCAAATGAAGGCCGCGGCTATGTATTGCGTCGTCTATTACGTCGTGCTGTTCGATATGCGAAAAAAATCGGCATCGAAAAACCGTTTATGTTTGAATTAGTGCCGACTGTCGGAGAGATTATGCATGATTTTTATCCGCAAGTAAAAGAAAAAGAAGCATTTATTCAACGTGTGATTAAAAATGAAGAAGTGCGTTTCCATGAAACGCTTGATGGCGGATTAGCAATTTTCAACGAAGTTGCAGAAAGCCAAAAAGCTAAAGGTGAAACAGTTATCCCGGGTGCTGATGCATTCCGTTTGTATGATACATTCGGTTTCCCGATTGAATTAACGGAAGAGTACGCAGAAGAAGTTGGCATGACAGTTGACCAAGAAGGTTTTGAAGCTTCTATGGAACAACAGCGTGAACGTGCGCGTAATGCACGTGCTGACGTTGATTCAATGCAAGTGCAAAACGAAGTTCTGTCGAATTTAACACAGCAATCTACATTTATTTATGATGCATTGGAAGCTTCTGCAAAAGTTGCTGCAATTGTTGTTAACGGTCAAGAAACTTCAACAGCTTCCGAAGGTGAAGAAGCATTGGTTATTCTATCTGAAACACCGTTCTATGCTGAAATGGGTGGACAAATTGCCGATACAGGTATCATTGAAGCAGACGGATTCACGGCCATTGTAAAAGATGTTCAAAAAGCACCAAACGGCCAGCCATTACACACAGTTGTAGTGGAATCGGGTGAAATGAATGTTGGCGATATCGCTACTGCAAAAGTTGAAGAATCAAAACGTAAATTAATCCTTAAAAACCATACTGCAACACACTTAATGCACCGTGCATTAAAAGATGTATTAGGTGACCATGTAGCACAAGCAGGTTCTTATGTAGGACCAGATCGTTTGCGCTTTGACTTCTCTCACTTTGGTGCTGCAACAAAAGAAGAGCTTGCACAAGTTGAACGTGCAGTGAACGAAAAAATTTGGGAAGATATCGAAGTCGTGATTCAGGAAATGGATATTGATTCTGCAAAAGCAATGGGTGCAATGGCACTGTTCGGTGAGAAGTATGGGGATGTTGTCCGTGTTGTAGCTGTTTCGGATTATTCGATCGAACTTTGCGGTGGACTGCATGTAAGCCGTTCATCTGAAATCGGCATTTTCAAAATCGTATCCGAAAGCGGAATCGGTGCAGGTACACGCCGAATTGAGGCTGTTACAGGAAAAGCGGCATATGAAGCGATTAAAGAAGAAGAAGCAATTTTAAATGAAGCAGCAGGCCTTTTAAAATCGAATGCAAAAGACGTGGCAACTCGTGTTGCAACACTTCAAGCAGATTACAAAGAACTGCAACGCGAAAATGATTCATTGTCACAAAAAATCGCAAATGCACAAGCTGGTGCAGTATTAGATGCTGCACAAAAAATTGGTGATGTAACAGTACTTGCAACTCGTGTAGAAGCAAAAGACAATAATCAATTACGCCAGATGATGGATGATTTAAAAGAAAAAATGGAATCAGCTGTAATTGTTCTTGGAGCAGTCGATGGCGATAAAGTCATGTTATGCGCGGGTGTAACGAAGGATATCGTTGGTGGAAACTATCACGCTGGAAACATTGTGAAGCAAGTTGCTGAAGCTTGCGACGGCAAAGGCGGCGGTCGTCCGGATATGGCGATGGCCGGTGCGAAAGATGCTTCTAAATTGGAAGATGCGTTGAATGCTGTTTACGAACATGTAAAATCTTTCTAAACATCTAAATTTTACTACTGGCATATTTGAAGTGCTTGCAGGAATAAGTTATAATGATATAAATGGAGATGGGAGATAGTGCTCCATCTCCCTATTGCTGAAAGCGAGGTGCTGGTCTTGAGTTCTTTCGATAAAACAATGAAATTCAGTTTTCCAGAAGAATCCATGGAACAAGAAGTAAAGCAAGTGATGCTGAAGGTGTATACGGCTTTAGAGGAAAAAGGGTATAATCCAACAAATCAAATTGTGGGGTATTTATTATCTGGCGACCCGGCATACATCCCTCGCCACCAGGACGCACGTAATTTAATCCGCAAGCTTGAACGTGACGAGATTTTAGAGGAACTCGTTAGATTTTATATTAGAAAGAATACTGAGGCGGATAAATGAGAATTATGGGTTTAGACGTCGGCTCGAAAACAGTCGGCGTTGCAATTAGCGATGCGCTAGGGTGGACAGCGCAAGGAATCGAAACGATAAAAATCGATGAAGCGGCAGGCGAATTTGGTATTGAACGTATTAATGAGCTTGTAAAGGAACACAATGTAACAGAATTTGTTGTAGGCTACCCCAAAAACATGAATAATACAATCGGTCCCCGCGGGGAAGCTTCCGAAAGCTATAAAAAGTTGCTGGAAGATACATTTGGTTTTCCTGTTAAACTTTGGGACGAGCGTATGACAACAATGGCTGCTGAGCGAATGCTGATCGAAGCAGATGTAAGCCGTAAAAAGCGAAAGCAAGTTATTGATAAAATGGCTGCTGTCATGATTTTACAAGGTTATTTAGATAGTAAAAACTAAAGTTGCTTTATATGAGGCATTTTTGTACTTATCCGAAAAGGCTTTATGTATAATGAATTGAGCAGCAACAGGCACCAATGCCTAAATATTATGAAGAGGTGACGATCATGTCAGAACAACAAAATCACATTACAGTAGTCGATGAAAACGGCAACGAACAACTTTGCGAAATTTTACACACTTTCGATTCAGAAGAGTTCGGTAAATCATACGTATTATATTCTCTAGTAGGTGCAGAAGAAGATGAAGACGGCGCAGTTGAAATCTTTGCCTCTGCATTTGTTCCTGCTGAAAACGGTGAAGATGGCGAATTAACGCCGATTGAAACAGAAGCAGAATGGGATTTAATCGAAGAAGTATTAAACCAAATCGAAGACGAATTAGGCGAAGAAGAATAATTCATTTGACACGATAAAAACAGAGTGGGTGTTGAGCCTACTCTGTTTTATTCATTCATTGGGAGGAAATAGTATGGAAGAAAATATTTTTATATTGCAAAAAGAAGACGGCGGGGAGCAACAATGCCGCGTTGTTTTTACATTTGATTCAGAAGAGCATTCTTATGTGTTATTCTCATTAATCGGTGATGAAGAAGCCGGTATTTCTGCACTTCGCTATGTACTTGACGAAAATGGCGAAATGAGCGGCTTTTCGGATATTGAAACAGATGATGAATGGGCGATGGTTGAAGAGGTTATGAATACGGTGCTAGCGGAGTTTGGCGCAGATCAGACAAATTACTTCACGATCACGAATGACGATGACGAAGAAGTTATGTGCCAAATTTTGCACCGCTTCGAAAGCAACGGCAAAAATTACTTATTCTATGCCATTATGGAAGACGATGAGCCTGTTCTTGAAGAAGTATTCGCTTCTGCCTATATCGCTGGCGACAACGGTGAAGTAGCGGACTTGCTGCCTATCGAAACAGACGAAGAGTGGGAAATGGTAGAGCAAGTATTAAATTCATTAGCACAAAACTAATTTCAAGTACCTTACTGACGATATATACGGCGGTAAGGTTTTTTTATTGTTCAAAATTAGACAAAAACGAACATTTTCTATTATAAAACGTCGCAAATAGTGAGAATTTGCATACCTTTCGTCGCTCGATATTGTGTCGAAAGAGATTTTTATGTATCATTATGAAAGAGAAAAAGGGGGGGCTCCCGTGCTGGACGAAAATAAAAAGCAAGAAATGTTCAATAAAATGAAAGAGCGTAAAGGAGAAGTTAAAACGGTGCGTAAAATTGTGGGAATCATCGCGCTTGTCGCTCTTCTGATTATCGCCATCGTCGGTTTAGCAGGATATAGCTATGTGACATCGGCATTGAAACCAACGGACCCGGAATCGAACGAAAAAGTTGAAGTCGAAATTCCGATGGGGTCAGGTATTACATTAATATCAACTATTTTAGAAGATAAGGGCATTGTAAAGAATGCGCAGATTTTTAAATATTACACTAAATTTAAAAATGAATCGGAATTCCAAGCAGGCAGTTATGCTTTGACGAAATCCATGACACTCGACGAAATTATTGAAAGCTTAAAGACAGGTCGTGTGTATCGCGAGCCTGTATTTACAATGACAGTGCCAGAAGGGTTAACGCTAGAGCAAGTAGCTGATATTGTACAGAAAAATACTTCTCACAAAGCAGAGGACTTCATGAAAAAAGTGACGGATGCCGCTTATGTGGGGCAATTGATCACTGAGTATCCTGATTTATTGTCAGAGGCCATTTTAAAGGAAAATATTCGTCATCCATTAGAAGGTTATTTATATCCGGCAACATATCCATTCTTTGAGGAAGATCCATCAATCGAGGAAATTATCGATACAATGCTTACTGCAATGAATACGATTGTTTCCGAGTATACACCGGTATTGGAAGAACGTGAAACATCTGTTCATGAACTATTGACATTTGCATCACTGCTTGAAGAAGAGGCAACTGCCCAAACGGACCGTGAAACGATTGCAAGTGTATTCTATAACCGTATAGAAATTGATATGCCTTTACAGACAGACCCAACCGTACTGTATGCATTAGGCTCTCATAAAGACCGCGTGCTGTATGAAGATTTGGAAGTGGACAACCCGTATAATACGTATCAAAATGTTGGATTACCGCCTGGACCAATCGCGGGAGCCGGAAAAACATCAATTGAAGCGGCACTGAACCCTTCACAAACGGATTATTTATACTTCCTGGCAGATAAAGAAGGCATAAATCATTTTGCTAAAACGTATGATGAACATTTATCGAACATCGAAAAATACTTACGCTAAGAGAGTTTAATGGATGAAAAGGAATCGAATGGCTTGAAATTTCCGTTTTACGATGGAATTCAGTAAATTGTTCGCATTCCTTTTCTTTTCATGCTATTATAAATTGTGATTTTTTGTCCTTATATAACAATTTTGTAGGCGCAAACATCTTCGTTTCGTCTTTTTTCTTGTGAATGAAAGATGAGCGCAAACAACCAGGTAAAGGGAGAATGACGAATGGAATTATCAGACGCTTATATTGCTTCCTTCATTCCTGAACGTGATGAATTACTAATGGAAATGGAACGCTTCGCAGAACAGAATCATGTCCCGATTATGCAGCTTGCCGGGATTGAGTCACTAAATCAAATTTTACGCATTCAAAACCCGAAATCGATTTTGGAAATTGGTACGGCAATTGGTTATTCTGCTATACGAATGGCGCAAGCGCTGCCAAATTGTCATATTGTGACGATAGAACGTGATGTGTCACGGGTTCAGTATGCCAAGGAATTCATTGCAAGGTCAGAGGTGGCAAACCGCATACAAGTAATTGAGGGCGATGCGTTAGAGTTAGACATGGAAACGCTTCCACCTACTTTTGATGCTGTTTTTATTGATGCGGCAAAAGGGCAATACATGAAGTTTTTCGAAAAATACGCATCACTCGTTCCACCGGGTGGCGTTTTATACATCGATAATATGTATATGCACGGACTATCGGATTTAGATATAAAAGAAGTACCTAGAAGAAAGAGAACGATGATTCGCAACTTAAAAACATTTTCAGACTGGATTATGGCACATCCGGATTATTCGAGTGCGTTTTTCCCTGTCGGTGATGGTTTGTTAATTTGTTTGAAGAGGTGATTAGTTTGAAAAAACCAGAATTATTAGTAACACCACAATCCATTGAGCATATTACAGCACTGCTTGAGGCAGGTGCAGATGCTTTTGTGATCGGTGAACAAAAATTTGGCTTACGTTTAGCTGGAGACTTTACGGTAGCACAGGTGGAAGAAGCAACAAAGCTGATTCACGCTGCAGAAAAGAAGGTTTATGTAGCAGTCAATGCCTTATTCCACAACGATCGTTTAGATGCGTTGGATGAATATTTAGTGGAGATGCAGCGTATTGGGGTAGATGCATTATTATTCGGAGACCCAGCCGTAATTATCGCTGTGCGTGAAAACAACGTAACCATTCCGTTACATTGGAATCCGGAAACGACAGCAACAAACTTCTTCCAAGTGAACTATTGGGGTGAACGCGGAAGTAAGCGTGCTATACTTGCACGTGAACTTTCAGTGGATGAAGTTATTGAAATTAAAGAAAATACAAAGCATGAAATCGAAGTGCAAGTACATGGCATGACTTGTATGTTCCAATCTAAGCGCTCACTTTTAGGAAACTATTTCCTTTACCGTGACGAAGCGATGGAAATTGAAAATCGAAAAGAAAACAAAAATATGTTCCTTCACGATAAAGAGCGCAAAAATAAATATCCGATCTATGAGGATATGAATGGCACACATATTTTCTCACCGAATGATATGTGCATTATCGAGGAGTTAAATGAATTATTTGAAGCGGGCATCGATTCATTTAAAATCGATGGTGTCCTTCAAACAT
This sequence comes from Solibacillus sp. FSL W7-1472, assembly GCF_037969775.1. Taxonomy (NCBI): domain Bacteria; kingdom Bacillati; phylum Bacillota; class Bacilli; order Caryophanales; family Caryophanaceae; genus Solibacillus; species Solibacillus sp. FSL W7-1472. The sequence goes on along the minus strand of NZ_CP150208.1, from coordinate 2,537,009 downwards.
TTGATTATACGGTGACAGTTACAAAACTTTACCGTCAAGCGATTGATACGTATTTTGAGCAAGGTGAAGATGCGTACGATGACATTAAATCTGAACTATTTGAGCAAATCGAAGCAATTCAGCCAGCGTTACGTCCACTGGATACTGGCTTCATCTACAAGGAAACAGTTTACTAGGAAGGAGAACGAACGCAGTATGCTACAATTAATTCAAAATGATAGAATCCGTGAAACAATTAACGGGAAAACAGTAATTACGAAAAAACCAGAGCTTTTAGCACCAGCAGGAAGCCTGGAAAAATTAAAAGTAGCCGTACACTACGGTGCCGACGCTGTATTTATCGGTGGCCAGGAATTTGGTTTACGTTCAAACGCAGGGAACTTCACGATTGAAGAAATGAAGGAAGGCGTTGAATTTGCAAACAAATACGGTGCCGTTGTATATGTAACAACGAATATTTTCGCTCATAATGAAAACATGGACGGGCTGGAAGAATATTTGCAAGCAATCGAGGGAGCAGGCGTAAAAGGAATTATCGTTGCAGACCCGTTAATTATTGAAACTTGTAAAAAATGTGCACCTTCTCTAGAAATCCACCTTTCTACACAACAGTCTTTATCTAACTGGAAAGCGGTAAAGTACTGGAAAGAAGAAGGGTTGGAGCGTGTTGTTTTGGCACGTGAAGTAGGCGGAGAAGAAATGCGTAAAATGAAAGAAGAGGTAGACATTGAAATCGAAGCATTCGTGCACGGTGCAATGTGTATCGCTTATTCAGGGCGCTGTACGCTTTCAAACCATATGACGGCACGTGATTCAAACCGTGGCGGCTGCTGTCAGTCTTGCCGTTGGGATTATGACTTATATGAAAATAATGACGGTGAAGAAGTGGCATTGTTTAACGAAGGCGAAGCACCGTTTGCAATGAGCCCGAAAGACCTGAAATTAATCGAATCCATTCCACACATGATTGAGTTAGGTATTGACTCATTAAAAGTGGAAGGCCGTATGAAATCGATTCACTATATCGCTACAGTTATTTCTGTTTATCGTAAAGTAATTGATGCATACTGTGCAGACCCGGAAAACTTTACATTTGAAAAAGAATGGCTGGAAGAATTGGCGCGCTGTGCAAACCGTGCAACTGCTTCGTCATTCTTTGAAGGTGAGCCAAGCTATAAGCAACAAATGTTTGGTTTCCATTCACATAAAATGAAGTGGGATTTTGCTGGTTTTGTAATGGATTATGATGCCGACACTCAAATGGTTACATTGGAACAACGTAACTATTTCAAGACAGGCGATACGGTTGAATTTTTCGGCCCTAATATGGATACATTCAAAATGACGGTTGGCCAGCTTTGGGATAAAGACGGCAATGAACTAGATGTTGCCCGCCACCCGCTACAAATCGTTAAATTTAAAGTTGATCGCTCATTATCACATTTTGATATGATGCGAAAGGAGAATAATTAAATGTCAAACCGTCCAGTTGTAATCGGTATTGCCGGTGGTTCATGCTCAGGTAAAACCAGCGTGACACGTTCTATATATGATGTTTTTCGTGAACATTCAGTAGTTGTAATCGAACAGGATTATTATTATAAAGACCAAAGCCATATGACGTTTGAACAGCGTCTGGAAACGAACTATGATCATCCGCTGGCATTTGACAATAATTTGCTGATTGAGCATATTCATCGTTTACTTGCCTATGAATCAGTGGAAAAACCGGTCTATGATTATGTACAGCATACACGTTCAGATGAAGTCATTCATGTGGAACCAAAAGATGTAATCATCGTTGAAGGAATTTTAGTGCTGGAGGACGAGCGTCTTCGTGATTTAATGGATATTAAATTATTTGTGGATACGGACTCTGATTTACGTATTATCCGACGCATTCAACGCGATATTAAAGAACGCGGTCGCACAGCTGATTCGGTAATCGAACAGTATTTAACTGCAGTGCGTCCAATGCACAATATGTTTATTGAACCTACTAAGCGATATGCAGATGTAATCATCCCTGAAGGTGGGGAAAATAACGTTGCAATTGACTTAATGGTAACGAAAATAAAAACAATTCTTGAAACTGAATCGAACTTGTAATATGATGATGTAGTATTTACAATAATTACATTTTAAATTGATAGAACAACATAAATAATTAATCATAAAATTCGGCTGCCCGTATTACGGTGTAAACTTCTTCTAAAAGAAGGGATTTACACATACCGTAAACTAGTAGTCGGGTTTTCTGTTATTTATGAACAAAATACGTGAAAATAACATTTAAATTTATACGTATTTTTTTAGAAATAGAAATAGAAAACGCAAAAAGTAAACGTTTTCAAGTTAATACTAAGGAGTGGGAATAATGTCAAACGAAAAACAATATCCAATGACACTTGATGGAAAACAAAAATTAGAAGATGAATTAAACACATTAAAAACAGTAAAGCGTCCGGAAGTAGTAGAGCGCATTAAAGTAGCTCGCAGCTTCGGTGACCTTTCTGAGAACTCTGAATACGATTCAGCAAAAGAAGAGCAAGGATTTGTGGAAGGTCGTATTTCTTTGATTGAACAAATGCTGCGCAATGCTGTTATTATTACTGAGGACGAAACATCAAATACAATTTCTTTAGGTAAAACAGTTACATTTGATGAACTGATCAACGGTAAACGTGCAAACTTCGAAGAATCATACACAATTGTTGGTTCAGCTGAAGCCGATCCGATGGAAGGTAAAATTTCAAATGATTCTCCAATTGCTAAAGCATTGATGGGCAAGCATGTGGATGATGTTGTAAAACTGACGACACCAGGCGGAGAAATGGAAGTTATTATTTTAGAAGTAAAATAATTATTGGAGCAGTTAGCATAAATTGCTAGCTGCTTTTCTTTTGTTAAGTACTGGAAGACTTTTCAGTGTTTAATTTCCGTGCAACCTTTGATGTTCTAATGCTAAAATAGGTTTGCATAGGAGGAATTGAAATGGAACGAAAAAGACGATTTCAAACACGACAACAGTATGCTGAACAAAAATCAAAACAGACGAAATTTCAGAAAGCGGATAAAAGATTAAATTACTTAATCGCCGTAGTCGCTGTATTAATTGTGGCAACATTAATTTTTATTATTACGCAAGAGCCAAGCCCCAAAAACGAAGCCGAAAGACAAGATTCACCGGCGGAAGTAGCTACAGATGTTCCGGAAGATGATGCTGGGCAGGAGACGGAAGATAATGAAACAGAAACAAATGTCCCGGAAGAAGCAGAAGAGGAAGAAAACTCTTCGGATGAAACGGAACAGCCGACTTCTGAATCGGGTAATATGGTAAGTCCTTCCGATGATCCGGCAGTAAAAGAAGTGATTACAAATCCGAATTGGCCGGCCTATCCGACGGCACAAACTGGTGAACATGTATCGACATATGAAAAAGGGCATATTGATTACGAAGAAAAACTTAAAGCAATATTTAGTGTCATCGATTTACAGCAGGAAAACAGTATTGTGCTGCGGGTGAATAATAACGGTAGCGCGGAAAATGCAATTGCCGTTGTCACATCGATGGATAAAGAACAGAAATACCGTGTAAGTATTGAATGGGTCGACAATGAAGGCTGGAAACCGATTCAAGTGGAAGTTTTATCAACACTGGAAGGTTCACAATAACGCGTTTAGTGAGCAAGTTTAATTGGAGGAATGAATAAATGACAATAGCAGTAATCGGCGCAATGGAGCAGGAAGTAGAATTATTACGAGACGCACTACAAAATACGAAAACGGAAACAATCGCAAACAGTGAATACACAACAGGTACATATGAAGGCAAGGAAGTGGTACTTTTAAAAAGCGGTATCGGTAAAGTGAATGCGGCAATGTCTACAACAATCCTATTGGAAAAGTTTAATCCGAAAGTTGTCATCAATACAGGATCTGCAGGCGGTTTTGATGCAGCATTAAAAGTTGGGGATATTGTTATTTCGGATGAAGTACGTCACCATGATGTAGATGTAACAGCTTTTGGCTATGAGATCGGTCAAATGGCTGGGATGCCGGCAGCATATAAATCGGACGAAAATTTAATGGAAGTCGCAAAACAGGCAGTAAAAGAAGTGGGAGAGCATAATTACAGTGTAGGGCTAATTTGTTCAGGCGATGTATTTATGAGCAATCCTGAGCGTGTTGAAGCAGTACGAAAAGATTTCCCTACAATGAAAGCCGTGGAAATGGAAGCGGCGGCTGTAGCGCAAGTATGCCATCAATTCAATACACCGTTTGTTGTCATTCGTGCACTATCAGACATTGCAGGACAAGAATCAAGCATGTCATTTGATGAGTTTTTACCTGTTGCAGCAAAACACTCAACAGAAATCGTATTAAACGCTATTACAAAATTATAATTCGGATCAAAACGATAAATGCCCAATCACAAAAAAGATTGGGCATTTTTTTATCATGTTTAAATTTAATGTTTGTTTGAAAACTTCCTTTCAAATCAAAGGAGACTTATTCTTTCTCTCCATGCTTAAACTGCTGGTAAAGCTTAATAAGTGCCCGTTTTTCAATGCGTGAAACATAGCTGCGTGAAATATTGAGTCTTTTAGCAATTTCCTTTTGGGTATGCGGGTCGAAGTTTTGGAGCCCATATCGGTAGGAAATAATTTCGAGCTCACGCGGATCTAATGTATCTAAATAGCGATACAGTTGGGCAAAATCTTCCTGTCGTTCAATTTTTTCGATTGTTGAAGGTTCGTCAAGCTGCAGTAAATCACGGATTTGAAGAGACTGCCCATCTTTATCGATACCAATCGGCTCAAATAACGAGACATCCTTTTGCACTTTTTTTTGTGCACGAAGATGCATCAGAATTTCATTTTCGATACATCGGGCGGCATATGTGGCGAGACGTGTCTTTTTTTCTGGTGTGAAGCTGCTCACGGCTTTCATAAGACCAATCGTGCCAATTGAAATATAATCATCAAGCAAATCGTGTGAAGGATGGAATTTTTTTACGACATGTGCAACTAAACGCATGTTTCGCTCAATTAATTCAACACGTGCGCTTTCATCCCCCTTTATAAAACGATTGATGACTTCCTCTTCTTCCTCGCGTGATAACGGTTTATAAAACGTCTGCCCTTTTAAATAGCCTAATAATGCGGGAAGCTCAAGCCAAAGTTGAACCAATGCTGTCACAAAACCGCTCAAGCAATTAACATCCTTTCATCTTTTCGACAGTATATGATGAATTTTGCGCAGAAATGAAAAAAAGTGTAAGAGCTATATTTTGCTCTTACACTTTTTTCAATGTAAACGTACTTACCATTAATAATGCTAATACCGGAAAAAGAATAAAATAAAATGTTTCAGATAACGTATTTGTAAAGAAATATGAAATAGTTAGTAACGTACCTGCCGCTGTAATTGGCAGACCTACGAAATAGCCTGTTGAATCCATTACATTGAATCGAGCTAAACGCAACGCACCGGCAGCGATGAATAACACGGGCATCATCATTCCTGTAAATCCTGCATTCATTAATGCCATTTCATACATTAAAAGGGCAGGTGCTACACCGAAGGAAATAATGTCTGCCATTGAATCAAGCTGTTTTCCCAATTCGGACTCCTGATTAAATTTACGGGCAACTTTACCATCATACCGATCTAAAAAAGCAGCGATAAAAATTAATAATACACTATAGCTATGATACTCATTCAATGTAGCCATAATTGCAGCCCCACCAAATGACATATTTGTAATTGTAATAATATTAGCAGCATTTGCTTTTATTTTTTTAAATGTTGAATCGACTTTTTGAAGTAGAAACATTGGAAAACACTCCCTTGCACATCGGCTATATTCTATTATACTTGTTCTATTAAAAAAAGGTAATAGTTAATTCATATTAAGACCTATCTTTGTATGGCCAGTCATTATATAATTTACTTTTATCCCGTTCACTTTATCAATACTTAATTAAAACCGGAGGACCTAGAATGAAGGAAAAATTATACCGGAATATGATAGAACTATCAAATGGTAAAATCTCTTCGAAAATTTTACAACAGATTGCTCAATCCCGTTTAAGTAAAAATTTTATTCGTAGCTATAGTCAAATATACGGAATTAACATACAAGAAGTTTCAAAATCTCCAAAAGAATTTACGAGCCTGCATGATTTTTTTGTTCGTCAGTTGAAAGAAGAAGTGCGTCCGGTAGATGTTCGCGCGGATATATTTGCGAGTCCTGTTGATGCGAAAATAGAAGCTTTCGGCAATATTGAAGATCAGGAAATGTTTACTGTGAAAAATAAGCCGTATTCTTTAATTGATCTAATGGGAAATGAAACACAGGCAAAGAGGTATAATAATGGCAAATATATTGTTTTTTACTTGAGTCCTGCAGATTATCACCGTATTCATAGTCCGATTGATGGTGTTGTTACGCGACAATACATACTTGGGCAAAAGTCTTATCCTGTTAACCAGATGGGCTTACAATACGGGAAAAAACCGATCAGTCATAATTATCGTATGATTAGCGAAATTAACTATGAAAAAGATCATTATACAGCATTCATTAAAGTAGGAGCGACATTTGTGAATTCAATCGAACTTACGAACACATCCACACAGTGGAAAAAAGGCGAAGAAGTTGGCTATTTTGCTTTTGGCTCAACTGTTGTAATGTTATTCGAACAAAATACAATTGAATTTACGGAGAATGTAACAAATGGGGCGAAGATAAAAATGGGAGAAGCCTTTGCTACTATGGTATAATGAATAAATAAATTTTGAGTTAGGGGTTACGGCTTTGTACAACTTTTTATTACCAGATGAATTTATTCGCAGTGTATATGAAATTACACCGGAAAAATTAAAGGATTTAGGCATTAAAGGGATCATAACAGATTTAGATAATACGCTTGTTGAATGGGACCGTGCTGATGCAACGGAAGAGCTTGTACAATGGTTTGAAATGTTGCGTGAAGCAGGCATAAAAATTATCATTGCCTCAAACAACCATGAAGCACGGGTGCGCCAGTTTGCAGAACCGCATGGCATACCGTTTATTTTTCGTGCAAAAAAACCATTAGGTGCAGCATATTATGCGGCCCTTGTTCAGCTGCGTCTACGTCGCCATGAAGTTGCGATGCTGGGAGATCAGCTATTAACAGATGTGATGGGTGCAAAACGTCAAAAACTTTATACGTTTTTAGTTCGTCCTGTTGCTGACTCTGATGGACTCGTTACAAAATTTAACCGCTTCGTCGAACGTCGTGTATATAACGATTTAAAGCGAAAAGGAAAGTATCCTTGGGAAGACTAAAAACGACCCAAGTTTTTTTGCATGAATGTGCAATAGTAGTTAGGAGGAAATAGTGAATGAATGAAATGCCACAATGTATTGGCTGTGGAACAGTGATTCAAACTGAAGATAAAAATGGATTAGGGTATGCACCTGCATCCTCGCTGGAAAAGGAAATGATTATTTGTCAACGTTGTTTCCGTTTAAAAAACTATAATGAAATCCAACCTGTTAGTTTAACGGATGATGATTTTTTACGTATTTTAAACGGCCTTGGACAACAGCAAGGTCTAATCGTAAAAATCGTGGATATATTCGATTTTAATGGCAGCTGGCTACCAGGTTTACACCGATTCGTTGGAAATAATCCCGTTCTTTTAGTAGCAAATAAAGCAGACCTTTTACCTAAATCGGTAAAAGAAAAGAAAGTAATTAACTGGTTAAAACGTGAAGCAAAAGCGCTTGGTTTGAAGCCTGTTGATGTGAAGCTTGTTTCGGCACATAAAGGATTAGGCATGCAGGAAGTCGTTGAAGCAATTGAAGAATACCGTAATGGCAAAGATGTATATGTTGTAGGTTGTACAAATGTCGGCAAATCGACGTTTATCAACCGGATTATTAAGCAAGCTACAGGTGAAGGAGAAATTATTACAACTTCTCATTTCCCGGGAACTACGCTTGATATGATTGGCATTCCGCTAGATGACGGATCATCTTTATATGATACACCTGGTATTATTAATCATCACCAAATGGCACACCATATCGATTCAAGTGAATTAAAATATATTATGCCGAAAAAAGAAATTAAACCAAAAGTGTACCAGCAAAATGCTGGACAAACCCTATTTATCGGTGCTCTTGCCCGTTTTGATTTTATTCAAGGCGACCGTTCGGCATTTACTGTCCATGTGGCAAATGACTTACCGATTCACCGTACGAAGCTGGAACGTGCGGATCAATTATATGAAGAGCACAAAGGTGAGTTACTGGCACCTCCAACATCTAAACATATCGATCAATTACCGCCATTAGTGCGTCACGAGTTTTCGATTAAAGAACCGAAAACAGATGTAGTCATCTCAGGGCTAGGCTGGGTTACTGTGCAACATGCCAATGTTGTCGTAGCAGCACACGCACCAAAAGGCGTAGAAGTATTCATTCGCCCGTCACTGATTTAACTGAACGGTCTCTTCATCAGTAGGAGCAAGTGTTACTTTGTAGTGAATGAATGGTAGTAGGAAAGAGGGAAATGTCGATGAAAAAGTGGTTTGCGGTTATTGGGGATCCGATTGCACAGTCAAAATCTCCAGAAATGCATAATGCATGGTATGAAGAGGAAAATGTGGATGCAACGTATATTCCGATACACGTGAAGCCAGAACATCTACAACAAGCTGTTGCATCATTCAAACTGTTAGGGACAAGTGGCTGGAATGTAACGATTCCGCATAAACAAACGATCATTCCGTTCCTGGATGAACTCGACGAACTTGCGGAAAAAATGGGCGCGGTCAACACGGTCGTGCGCACTGCAGAAGGTAAATTAAAAGGCTATAATACTGATGGTCCTGGTTTTGTAAAATCACTTGAGCATGCGATCGGTACAATGAAGCGGGACGCACCGATTTTACTAATCGGAGCAGGTGGCGCAGCCCGTGGTATTGCATTTGCTCTACAGCTTACAGGTTATAAAAATATAACTATTGCCAACCGAACAGTTGAAAATGCACAGCGGATCATTGACGACATGCATGCCGGCAAAGCTGTTTCTATGCAAGAAGCAGAACGAAGCCTGGCTAATTTTGAAATTTTTATTCAAACAACACCAGCAGGGATGACAACAGGCAACTTTGCATTACCATTTTCGCTTGAAAAGTTCCCGGCAGGCGCAATTGCTGCAGATATTGTGTATAATCCATTAATGACGCCATTTTTGCAAGCGGCTGAGCAAAAAGGTGCGATAATTATCAATGGATTAGGCATGTTCGTGCATCAAGGTGCGATAGCCTACGAACACTGGTTAGGTCATTATCCAAATACAAATGCAATGATTGCCCGTTTAACGGCGCAATTAGGAGGAAATTATGTTAACAGGTAAACAAAAACGTTTTTTACGTGCTGAGGCACATCACTTAGATCCAATTTTCCAAGTTGGGAAAGGTGGCGTAAATGATGCAATGATTGCACAATTGCGCGATGTATTGGAAGCACGCGAACTTATTAAAGTACGCATTTTAGACAACTGTGAAGAAGACAAAAATGTCGTGGCGGAAGAACTGGCTGCCGGTACTCGTGCAGAGCTCGTTCAACTGATCGGTTTGACAGTTGTATTATATAAAGAATCACGCAACAATAAAAAAATCGTATTACCTAAAGTAGCTACGAAATAAGGTGAAGTGTAATGAAGAAAGTCGGTCTTTTTGGCGGAACCTTTAATCCACCGCATATCGGACATTTAATGATGGCCAATGAAGTGTATGCAGCGCTTGGTTTGTCGGAAGTACGCTTCATGCCGAATGCAAAACCGCCTCATAAGGATTTGTCCCGCTCGGCAACAAATGCACAGCGTCTGCGGATGGTTGAGCTGGCGATCGAGGACATTCCATATTTTCATGTGGAAACATATGAACTTGAGCGCGGAGGGGTATCCTATACATTAGATACAATGAAAGCGTTGTGCGAAAGAGAACCACAAACACAGTTTTATTTTATTATCGGCGGGGACATGATCGATTCTTTGCATACATGGCACCGTATCGATGACTTAATGGAACTTGTCACATTTGTTGGAGTAAAGCGCCCTGGCAGTGAAGCAAAATCAACCTACGATGTGTGTATGGTGGAAGCTCCGCAAATTGACCTTTCTTCAACATATATTCGAAATCGATTACAGCAAACAGAGGCACCTTTACAGTTTTTATTGCCTGCTGCAGTTGAACAGTATATTCGAAAGGAAGGTTTGTATGGAACGTCAAACGATGCTGGCAGCGATTAAAGAGCGAATGCCCGAAAAGCGGTATATTCATACGATTGGTGTAATGGAAACAGCGATCCGTTTAGCTCAGCAATACGATGAAAATCCCAAAAAAGCTGAGATTGCGGCAATTTTCCATGATATCGCTAAATATGCGGATGTTGCCTGGATGAAGCAAGTTGTAACCGAGCAGCAGTTGGATGCACGCCTGCTTGACTGGGGTGCTGAAATATTGCATGGTCCGGTCGGTGCCTGGATTGTCGAGACGGAATTCCAAATTAATGATGAAGCCATTTTAAATGCAATTCGTTACCATACTACCGGACGTGCGAATATGACAACTTTTGAGAAAATTATTTATGTAGCAGATATGATTGAACCAAATCGTAAATTTCTCGGTGTAGAGGAACTAAGAACATTGGCAGACATCAGTTTAGAGGATGCATTCCGGGCATGTGTGACCCATACGCTCAGTTTTTTAGTTTCGTCACAGCAGGCGATTTACCCTGTTTCAATTGAATGCTACAACAGCTTAATAAGAGAGGAATAAACATACATGAATGAAACGTTATTAAATATTACGTACAAAGCAATCGATGACAAGCGAGGAGAGGATATCGTTGCATTGAATATGCAGGGGATTTCACTTTTAGCTGATTATTTCATCATTGCGGAAGGTAGCTCAGAGCGCCAAGTACAGGCAATTGCACGTGAAATTAAAGAAAAAGCAGAAGAAGCGGGTTACTCAGTACGTAAGCTTGAAGGCTTTGACACAGCACGCTGGATTTTAGTCGATATGGGTGATGTTGTTGCACATATTTTCCATAAAGATGAGCGTGCCTATTACAACCTAGAGCGCCTATGGGGAGATGCACCACAACTAGACGCGCCACAAATGGACAATGAATAGTTATGAGCGTTTTGCAGAAGTTTATGATGAATTGATGACCGATATCCCGTACACGGAATATTTGGAATGGATTCAGACATATGCACCTGCACAGAACTATAAAAATCTGCTCGATATTGGCTGTGGTACAGGAACACTTGCATTAATGTTGCATAAAGCGGGTTACGCTGTATCAGGGATTGATTTATCGGAAGAAATGCTATCCATTGCCAGTGCCCGTATGGATGCTGAGAAAGTTACAATGCCTCTTTTTGCTATGTCAATGGACGAGCTGGAAGGCTTCAGCGACTTGGATGTTGCCATTATTCCGGTTGACTCGATTAACTATGTAAAAGAGCAGCACAATGTAATGGAAACATTGAAGCGGATATTTGACAGTCTTCGTGAAGGCGGACAGCTATTCTTTGATGTACATTCATTATTTAAGATGGACGATATTTTTCTGGATGGTCCTTTTACGTTTGATGACGGGGAAATTTCTTATGTTTGGCATACTGAACCGGGTGAAGAACCGTATTCCGTGTATCATCAGATGACGTTTTTTGTATTAACAGAAAGCGGACTGTATGAACGTTTTGACGAGGAACATTATCAGCGCACATTTGCATATGGGCAATATGTGAAATGGCTGGAAGAAATCGGTTTTTCTCATGTTGAAGTGACGGCAGACTGGACGACAGCACAACCGACTGATGAAAGCGAACGAATTTTTATTCGGGCGGTTAAATAAAATAGTCGAAAAAGTAAGTTTCGGCAGTTTTGATTGAAATACCTTTTCATAAAGAAGTGGAATTTGTATAGTGGAGATAAGCTCCATATATAAAACCTTCTTTATGAAAGGGTGTTTTTTATTTTGCAGCCATTTCTGGAGAAGTATAAAAAGCAAATTGCCCTACTGGGCGGAGTAGTTGCAGCGATTTTAATTTACTTATTAGTCTTTGATGATTCCTCTAACCGTGCTACGATCGAAACAATTGACCAAATCACACTTGCTGCAAGTGATGAACCTTCCACAATACCGGAAACGGAAATCGAAACTGAATCTAAGCCAATAGTGGTGGATGTAAAAGGCGCGGTAATATATCCGGGTGTGTACACATTATCCGAAGAACAACGGATTGTCGATGCTGTTGAAGCGGCAGGAGGATACACGGACGATGCCAATCCGGTGCTCATTAACCATGCTCAAAAGCTTCACGATGAAATGGTAATCTATATACCGAAAATAGGGGAAGAACCTGAAGAGTTAATGGAACAGATAATACAGGCGAGTCCGGCAACCGGTTCCGGTAGTGGAAGTTCCAACGGGAAAATTAATATAAATAAAGCATCTGAAGGGGAATTGACTCAGCTGCCAGGAATTGGCCCAGCCAAGGCGGCTGCGATTATTCAGCATCGGTCCGAACAAGGAAATTTTCAAATCATTGAGGACTTAAAAAATGTCATGGGAATCGGTGATAAGACATTTGAACAGTTAAAGGACTTAATTGATGTAAAATAAAGTGAAACTTCACTCAGTGGGGACGTTCTTTCCCCGCGGATTAGAAGGAACACAAGCTAAAACCGTCACGTCCTGTGACAACGCTTGTGTGACCAACATCATGTTGGTCCGAACCAATCGGGCTTTTACGGGTAATTTTGTCTCTGCCGCTACGCTTTCGAGGCAGATAAATTACTACCCGTTAATGCGGGATAAAGTGAAACTTCACTCGGTGGGGACGTTCTTTCCCCGCGGAGTGTTAGTTGAACCAATCGGGCTTTTACGGGTAGTTTTGTCTCTGCCGCTACGCTTTCGAGGCAGATAAATTACTACCCGTTAATGCGGGATAAAGTGAAATTTCACTCGGTGGGGACGTTCTTTCCCCGCGGAGTGTTAGTTGAACCAATCGGGCTTTTACGGGTAGTTTTGTCTCTGCCGCTACGCTTTCGAGGCAGATAAATTACTACCCGTTAATGCGGGATAAAGTGAAATTTCTGAACAAACCTGCATTGCGAATGACAGGAACTACGTTTAAACTGATAGGTGACAAAACTTTTGGGGGTTATCATATGGAGCGAATTACTTGGGATCAATTTTTTATGGCGCAAAGTCATTTACTCGCATTAAGAAGCACATGCAGCCGTCTTGCAGTAGGTGCGACAATTGTACGGGAGAAGCGCATCATTGCCGGCGGATATAATGGATCCATTTCAGGTGACGAACACTGTATCGAAGAAGGTTGCTATGTTGTGGACAACCATTGTGTCCGCACAGTGCATGCCGAAACAAATGCATTACTGCAATGTGCAAAATATGGTACGCCAGCAAATGGTGCGGATCTTTATGTCACACATTTCCCATGCCTGCCATGTACGAAGACAATTATTCAGGCCGGAATTAAAAATGTGTATTATGCAAAAGATTATAAAAATAATAATTATGCAATGGAATTGTTCAAAAAAGCTAACGTCCATGTTGCACATATTCCATTTGATGAAGCAAAAATTGACTTTCTGCAAGATGAAAAGTTCGCACTAACCGCTGAAATGCTCGAAAAACTTCGTGAGTTAGGCGCAAGCCGCGATCAATTGCTCCCATTAGAGGAGAAGATGCATGCTTTATTTGGTAAACTTATTCAGGCATAACTGGATTTTTTACGCCTTGTCGATTTGTATTAGTGCACTTGCTGCATTTGAATCGGGAAGGCTTCTTTTCCTGCTTGCTTTATTGTTATTATTTAGTCATTATAAACGACTGTTAAACATTCATCTGTTGCTTATTTTAATTGTTGGGATTGGGAGTTACAGCTATTTCTCCTATGAGGCAAATAAGCTTTCATTGCCGGTTGAGCTTCCCGCATTGTTGACATGGACCGATGAGTACAATATAAATGGTGTGATGCTGCGAGGATTCATGATTAATGAATCGGGAGAGAAAGTATATGTCACCTATGAATTGAGAAATGAAAAAGAAAAACAGCGCTTTGAGGCACAGCAGCTCGCTGGTACAAGTTTTATTGTAACCGGGAAGCAAGTATCCCCATCAATACCTGCACACCGCTATGGCTTTTCTATGGCCCGCTATATGCAAAGCAGAAATGCAAGAGGAATCATCGAAATTCAACAGCTTCAATATTCCCATCAAAAAAAATCCATTATGCAGCCTATTTTTGAACAGCGCTTTCAGTTAAAGCGCCACATTGTCGAAACTTTCCCGCCGTCGCTTGCAGCAGAGGCGCAAGCTCTATTGATTGGTTTCCAGGAAAATGTCGATGACCAATTAAATCGTGCCTATCAAAAGCTTGGGATTACCCATTTATTCGCGATTTCGGGTTTGCATGTCGCACTTGTCTCATTCCTGTTTTTTCAGTTGTTGCTTCGCTTGAGGATTCGTAGAGAAATCGCTACAATTTTACTGCTTATTTTATTGCCGTTATATGCAGTTTTAGCAGGAGGAGCACCGTCTATCTGGCGTGCGGTCAGCGTCGTGGAATTAATCATGCTTGCGCAGTATTTTCGCTGGAAAATACCGATTGATGATGCACTGTCAATTAGCTTTATTATGTTTGTATTACTGGAGCCTGGTGCAGTTTTTCAAGTCGGCTTTCAGCTATCGTATTTGGCTACTTACAGCTTAGTATATTCCGGCCGTATTTTAGCGCGCTATTCTAATTTTTGGGTACAATCTTTTTATATTACTTTTGTTTGTCAAATCCTCGTTTACCCTTTGTTACTACACCATTTTTATGAAATCAGCCTTTCCTCTTTTATCGCCAATATTTTTTTCGTCCCTCTATTTTCCTTTATTATTTTGCCAATCAATTTATTTGCTCTTGTACTGACTTTTTTGCCATTCCCGCTTGACTCCTTCCTGTTTTATATTTATGAGCCCTTGCGTACAGCGCTGACAAATTTCATTCTTTATATTCAGCAGCCGATTGTTCAAATGTGGAACCCTGGTAAACCTTCAATTATGTGGCTGATCCTTTTATATAGTTCTGTTTTTTTCGCTTTTTATTTGCTCGATCAGCATGCTCCGTTAAAAAAGGTCTTCATTGCTTTAATACTGCCTGCTTTTATATTTCATGTACAGCCACTTTTGCATAGTGATCTAAAAATTGCTTTTGTCAATGTCGGTCAAGGGGACTGCATTGTTATTGAGTTACCACGCAGAAAATCGGTGATCGTTATCGATGCAGGGGGCTTATTACGATTTGAACAGGAAGAATGGAAGGAGCGCAAAACCGTATATGAAGTTGGGCGTCAAGTTGTTGTTCCCTATTTGAAAGGTCGAGGGATGCAAACAATCGACACATTTGTGCTGTCACATGCGGATGCCGATCATGTAGAGGGGGCTGAAGAGGTGTTGCGGGAAATCCTTGTAAAGGAGGTTCATGTGACACCAGGCTCGATCGCTAAGCCGGTTATGAATGATTTTTTGTATGAGCTAGAGAAAACAAATACAAAACTGATCGAGAAAATGGCTGGTCATAAGTGGCAAATCGGACAAACTGCTTTTGAATATTTATGGCCGCTGGAAATTGAATATGAAGGAAATAATGATTCCCTCGTTCTTTTCGTAAAGCATAATGCATTTCGCGCATTGTTTACAGGGGATTTGGAGCAGGAAGGCGAGAAGGAGCTGATTCAGCTTTATGAAGAGAAATTGCGAAATATCGATTTGTTAAAAGGGGGGCATCATGGCAGTAAAACATCTAGCATCGAGGAATTTGTCACAGTAACAAACCCTAAATTTGCCGTGTTTATGGCAGGAGAAAATAACAGATACAATCATCCGCATATTGATGTTGTTAATCGGTTTGAATCGAAAAATATCCCATACGCAACAACTGGATTAGATGGTACGGTAGAAGTCTCCATCTCTGAGAATCAAATATATATAGAAAAATCGAATGCTCTTTTCAGGAAATAAAAAAGTGGGATGATTTCTCATGTTAATAAGAAATCATTCCACTACTAAGGAATTACAGACGTGTAGCTGCTTCTACGATTATTGCAATAATAAACAATACGATGAAGAATCCGCCACCGATGGCGAAACCGTAACCGGCATCTGGGAAGTCATTGCTTTTCATCGCGCGGCCACGACCTTCAAATGGGTTTTCAGCTACATAGTTTGGATCTTGATGTCCTGCCATAAGTATCCCTCCTAATCTTCAATAATTATAGAATATTCTAACTGAAAATGCTATATGAAATGCTAATTATTCCTTTTATTGGTTTAGTATATCGTTGAGATTTTCAATAAATATCCATAAATTAATTGAGAGGAGATAGAAAGGATATTTTTTTGATGGCATATTGAGATAAGAAACTGGACATCCTCAATAACGTAAAAAATGGTATACTTAGAACTACGAAAGTAAAGGAGGTTCCCAGTATGATAACAAAAGTATGGCAAGATTTTAAAAAGGGGAATTTCGCACCGGTTTACTTGCTTGTAGGAGAAGAATCCTATTTTGTAGATGAAACAATTAAGCAGTTGAAGGCGGCTCTTCAAAAAAATGAAGAAGCGGAAATCATGACCTTTGACTTAAATGAACAGCCGATTGATTATGTTATTGATGAAGCGGATACGATTCCGTTTTTTTCGGAACGTAAATTAATAATAGCTAAAAATGCATCATTTTTAAAAGCGACTGAAAAGGGCAAAGAAAAGATTGACCATGATTTAAAGCGCCTTGAAAGCTGGCTGCAACATCCTACTGATACAGCCATTACCATATTTATCGCGCCGTACGAAAAGTTGGATGAGCGTAAAAAAGTAACGAAGCTTATGAAAGAAAAATGTACAGTGCTTATAGCGAAAACACCTCAAAACAACGACTTGAATGTATGGGTAAAAAATGAAGCACAGCAGCATGGGAAAGCAATTACAGATGAAGCAGTCGGTAAGCTTCTTGAAATGGTTGGTCCCAATATGCTCCAGCTTCAGATGGAAATAGAAAAGATGGCCTTGTATTTAGGTGAGGATCATGAAATTACACGTGAACTTGTAGAGGATTTAGTAGCAAAAACGCTTGAGCATGATGCATTTAAAATGCTGAATGCCTATTTGGAGCATAATCAAGAAGAAGCGCTCAAAATATATCATGATCTATTACGACAAAAAGAAGAACCAATCAAACTTGTAGGCCTCTTAGCAAATAATATCCGGACGATGTCTAATATTTTCTATTTGCAAAAAAAGGGGTACCATCAGCAACAGATTGCAAAGCAGCTTAAAATTCATCCATACCGAGTGCAGATTATTTCAGGTCAAAGAAACCGACCATCCGACCAGCGTTTACTGCAAGCACTCTATAGTCTGGCGGAAGTAGACCTCCAGTTGAAAACAACAGGCGGAAATCGTGAGCGTCATCTTGAGCTGTTTTTAATGAAGAAACTATAGAAATTATTATATTCTAGAAAACAACGAAAAAAGCCAACTGTGCGGATGCACAGTTGGCTTTATAAGTTTACAATTAAGCTTTTTTCGCTAAACGAGACTTTTTACGAGAAGCCGCGTTTTTGTGAATAAGACCTTTAGAAGCAGCTTTATCTAATGCTTTAGAAGCAGCAACTACTAATTCTTGTGTGTTTTCAGCACCTGTTGCGATCGCTTGCTCAGCTTTTTTAACTGTAGTACGCATTGCAGATTTTGCTTGTGCGTTAGCAGCGTTAGCTTTTTCGTTAACTTTTACACGTTTGATAGCAGATTTAATGTTTGGCATTTCTTTCACCTCCTAGATTTAGGTACGAGATGAGTATTTTCTCACTTATTCATGTGTCAATACAACAAAAATCATTCTACCAAAGGATTGAAAGAATTGCAATACATAAATGCAAAGAATATTTACTTGACAGTTTGAACAAACTGAATTGTGGAGGTGCATTATGAAAAAAATTGATTGGAATCGAACAGATTTAATTGATGAAACAGCAGAAGTTGTCCAACATCAAACGAAACAACAAAAGGAAACATTGGAACATGAACGTGGCATTCACATGGAAGAATCCCAACAAAATCGTGTCAAAATCACAAAAGTTGAAGTGAATGCTACTGGGGAAGAAAGAATAAGTAAAAAGCAAGGGACGTATATAACGTTGTCGATCCCTACATTAACTTCGGAAGACCGACATGGATTTGAGCAAATGCAGGAATCTTTAATCCATTACCTGCATGATCTGCACAAGGATGTCAAGATTACGGCGGATTCAAAAATTCTAGTGATCGGTTTAGGAAACAAGACGATTACCCCAGATGCGATTGGCCCTTATACAATCGATGCGATGCATAAAAAACAATCGGAACTGGATTCCTCGAAGTTTATTTTGTATGCACCAGGTGTTACAGGGCAGACAGGATTTGAGACGAGCGATTATATTCATGCATTGGCAGAAAAAATTAAACCTGCACTTGTTATTATCGTCGATGCGCTTGCAACAAGCGGAAGTGCCCGCTTATGCCGGACAATCCAACTGACAGATACCGGGATACATCCAGGTGGAGGTGTCGGCAACCATCGCAAGGAAATTTCAAAGGAAATGCTCGGCGTACCGGTAACAGCGATCGGAGTTCCGACAGTTGTGGAAGCACCTATTTTAATAGCCGATGCAATAGATGTAGCATTCAGGTCGATTGCGGCTAAAATACAGGAAAGAGACAAACCTTCAGGCAAGCTCTCAGTTACAAGCTGGACACCTGTAAACGAGGAAGTCGATTTAACGAAAGTTGAGCCGATTTTCGGTCAGTGGGCAACATGGCCGACAGAAGATCGACGACAATTATTTGAAGAAGTATTCAGTACCCATCCGGAGCGGTTGATGGTTACTCCGAAAGAGGTTGACTTCTGGCTAAGTCAATATGCATTTTTACTAGGCGAAGGCTTGTTTAAATGGCTTGAAGAAAAACAAAAAGCCGGTAATTAACCGGCAATTTATTTTCTGAACAATAAAAGCTAGTTATACGTTCTAAGTTTTACTCTTCTCCCATATTGTATTGGAGAAAGGGTGATGTGTTTGCGGAAACTAAAACGCTTCTCATTATTGTTCTTATTTTTATTTTCACTGCCTATCATTATTGGGCAATTCCCTTTTCCAAATAATGAAATGACTACACAAAAAAGTAAAAGTGAACGTCCCCACGTTGTTTATGCGGCGGCAGAGCCAATTGTGACAGTACCTGAAGAACCGAAAATTGATCCATTCAATGTACTGTTGATGTTCACACATTCACACGAATCCTATAAGCCAATCGTCAAAAAAACAAAAGGGATGCAGGCAGTTTATGATGAAGAAATGAATATCTTTTCACTACAAGAAATGATGCAGCATTATCTTGAATTAAACGGTTTAACACCACATATTGTAGATTTTGATGTTATGACCGAAATGAAACAGGTTGATGCAACATTTCACCAAGCGTACAAAGTGGCTCGACCTGTATTGGCACAGTATTTGGAAGAAAACGAATATGAACTTGTAATCGATTTTCACCGGGATTCAGCCCCTAAAAAAGTAACGACACTTACAGCAAATAATGAACAATATGCAAAAATTGCTTTTGTTGTCGGCGCGGAACATCCTGCATATGAAGCGAATTTAGCTTATGCAACAATGCTGAGTGAGCAAGTGAACAGCATTGTGCCTGGCATTTCACGAGGAATTATTAAAAAGTCTGGTACTGGTGTAGATGGTGTTTATAATCAAGATCTTGCAACAAATGTATTGCTGATTGAATTTGGGGGTATCGACAACACCGAAGAAGAACTTCAACGAACGATGGCGGTTTTAGCACAGGCGATTCGGGTTGCTTTCGTTGAATCAGCAGTTTAAGTAATAATTGATTTACAAATAGCAGGCGGGTAGTGTGAGACACGTAGAGCAATTTCAGCACGGCTACTCGCTCAAATATGAAAAACCGTATTTCGCTATAGTTTAGTGCGAAATACGGTTTTCCTATTGTAGGTGAAGGTTCGCTGTTGTCGTTTTACTACAATTCATAGTATAATTTAAAATACGTTATGCCTCTATGTTCCATTACTTAAAATTGGTGGGAGATAGAGGCTGTATTTTAGTAGAAAAGTAAATGGATGAATAACCTACATATGTAGTGACACCAACCCTAAATGGGCTCAGGTGTTTTTTCTAATTAGGAGAGGAATAATACATGAACCGAGAACAACGTTTAAAACGACAAGAGAATATCCGAAATTTCTCGATTATTGCACATATTGACCACGGAAAATCAACTCTTGCGGACCGTTTATTGGAAACGACGCAAACCGTTACACAACGCGAAATGAAATCGCAGCTGCTGGATTCTATGGATCTGGAGCGTGAACGCGGAATTACAATTAAATTAAATGCCGTACAATTGAAATATAATGCTAAAAATGGCGAAATCTATACATTCCATCTGATCGATACACCGGGTCACGTCGATTTCACATATGAAGTATCACGTTCATTAGCGGCATGTGAAGGTGCCATTCTAGTAGTAGATGCTGCACAGGGAATTGAAGCACAAACGCTGGCTAACGTATATTTGGCATTGGACAATGATCTGGAAATCTTACCGGTAATCAACAAAATCGACTTACCTGCTGCAGATCCGGAGCGTGTTCGTGCTGAAGTGGAAGATGTGATTGGGCTGGACGCTTCTGAAGCAGTACTTGCATCAGCAA
Source organism: Solibacillus sp. FSL W7-1472 (assembly GCF_037969775.1). Taxonomy (NCBI): domain Bacteria; kingdom Bacillati; phylum Bacillota; class Bacilli; order Caryophanales; family Caryophanaceae; genus Solibacillus; species Solibacillus sp. FSL W7-1472. The sequence goes on along the minus strand of NZ_CP150208.1, from coordinate 2,516,136 downwards.
AAGCAGGAATTGGGATCCAGGATATTTTGGAGCAGATCGTTGAAAAAGTACCTGCCCCACAAGGTGATCCAGATGCCCCATTACAAGCACTGATTTTCGACTCTGTATATGATGCATATAAGGGTGTTATCATTTCAATCCGTATTGTAAATGGTACGGTTAAAGCCGGAGATAAAATTAAAATGATGGCAACAGGTGCAGAATTTGAAGTAATTGAAGTAGGGATTCATACACCGAAATCGGTACCACAAGCTGAATTGACAGTTGGTGATGTAGGGTATTTGACAGCATCAATTAAAAATGTTCAGGACACACGTGTAGGTGATACAGTAACTTTTGCAGGCAGCCATGCTGCGACAGAGCCGCTTCCAGGTTACCGTAAACTAAATCCGATGGTGTATTGCGGTCTTTATCCAATTGACACAGCAAAATACAACGATTTACGTGAAGCACTTGAAAAACTGGAATTAAATGACTCTGCATTACAATATGAGGCAGAAACTTCTCAGGCATTAGGATTCGGTTTCCGATGCGGATTCTTAGGACTATTGCACATGGAAATTATTCAGGAACGTATTGAGCGTGAATTCAACATTGATTTAATCACGACTGCGCCTTCTGTAATTTATGAAGTGACAAAAACGGATGGTTCGGTATTGAAAGTGGATAATCCGTCAATGATGCCGGATCCACAAAAGATTGACCGCATTGAAGAGCCGTACGTAAAAGCGACAATCATGGTACCAAATGATTACGTTGGTGCTGTTATGGAGCTTTGCCAGAAGAAACGCGGTAACTTCTCAGGGATGGATTACATCGATGACACACGTGTGAAAATCGTTTATGAAATGCCTTTAGCTGAAATTGTTTACGATTTCTTTGATTTCTTAAAATCAAATACGAAAGGCTATGCGTCATTCGATTATGAATTAATCGGATACCAGCCTTCTAAGTTAAGCAAAATGGATATTCTGCTAAACGGTGAACAGGTAGATGCATTAAGCTTCATCGTACACAAAGACTTTGCATATGAACGCGGAAAAGTAATCGTTGAAAAATTAAAAGAGCTGATTCCGCGTCAACAATTCGAAGTACCGGTGCAAGCTGCGATCGGTCAAAAAATTATTGCCCGCTCGACAATTAAATCAATGGGTAAAAACGTACTTGCAAAATGTTACGGCGGTGACATTTCACGTAAACGTAAATTACTTGAAAAGCAAAAAGCGGGTAAAAAACGTATGAAGCAAGTAGGTTCAGTTGAGGTTCCTCAGGAAGCATTTATGGCTGTACTTAAAATGGATGATAGTAAATAGTATTTGTAAAAGGCAGATAGAGCAATCTTTCTGCCTTTTATTTTTAGAGGATAGTTTACTGAAATGTTTTTTAAAAATGAGGTGGGAAATATGACCGATATTTTAAATTTTTTGCATTATAAAAATGAAAAACTGGAAAGTGAATTGAATAAATTGTTTGAACGTGCCAATTCGCCTGTAAGCCGGGTAGATGCTCTGCTGGAAAATAAAGCACTGCAACTGGAAGACCACAAGCTGTTTTTGGCGTTTTTAGCATATTTAGCGCAGCAAAACATTGAGGCAAAACGTTTATTTCAAGATGTTCTGCGCTTGCCAAAGCATCAATTTGAATCGGAATATGAAATGAATTGGGCACAGGTAATCAAATTGAGTGTCACATTTTTTACAATTTTACGTGATAATGACCTGAATAGTTACAAACAATTTATCGACTAGCTTGTAACAAACAGCAACAGTTCGCTATAATGATGAAATGAGTAAAGGTAATAAATGATAGGGGGGCAAGTAGTCGATGAATGAAGAACAACGACTAGCTAGTCAGCAGATTAAACAACCTAAGGAAGAAAAAGACTATAGTAAATATTTTGAGAAAGTATTTACGGCTCCTTCACTAAAAGACGCGAAAAAGCGCGGTAAAGAAGAAGTAAAATATCATAAAGATTTTGATATCGAAGAAAAATATTTAGGAATGGGACAGGATCGTAAGTTTTATATTCGAACATACGGCTGTCAAATGAATGAGCATGACACAGAAGTAATGGCTGGTATTTTCATGCAGCTTGGCTATACACCGACTGAAATGATTGAAGAAGCGGATGTTGTTTTACTAAACACGTGCGCCATTCGTGAAAATGCGGAAAATAAAGTATTCGGTGAACTAGGCTTCCTGTTAAAATATAAACGTAAAAATCCGGAAATGCTGATTGGTGTTTGCGGATGTATGTCGCAAGAAGAATCTGTCGTGAACAAAATATTAAAACAGTATCAGCATGTTGATATGGTGTTCGGGACACATAATATCCACCGATTACCGAATATTTTACACGATGCTTATATGTCAAAGGAAATGGTTGTCGAAGTTTGGTCAAAAGAAGGCGATGTCATTGAAAACCTTCCGAAAAAACGTATTGGCTCGATTAAAGCATGGGTGAATATTATGTACGGCTGCGACAAGTTCTGTACATATTGTATCGTTCCGTATACACGAGGCAAGGAACGTTCTCGCCGCCCGGAAGAAATTATTCAGGAAGTGCGTGAATTGGCTGCACAAGGCTATAAAGAAATTATGCTTTTAGGCCAAAATGTCAATGCGTACGGCAAAGACTTTGATGATATTGAATACCGACTAGGTGATTTAATGGATGAGCTCCGTAAAATCGATATTCCGCGTATTCGCTTTACGACAAGTCATCCGCGCGACTTTGATGATCATTTAATCGAAGTATTGGCAAAAGGCGGTAATCTTGTTGACCATATCCACTTACCGGTCCAGTCCGGTTCAAACGAAATATTAAAAATTATGGCCCGTAAATACACACGTGAGCATTTCCTGCAATTAGTCGATAAAATTAAAGCGGCAATTCCGGGTGTAACATTAACAACAGATATCATTGTAGGCTATCCGAATGAAACGGAAGAGCAATTCCAGGAAACGCTTGATTTATATCGTCAAGTCGGCTTTGATATGGCGTTCACGTATATTTACTCGCCTCGTGAAGGAACACCGGCTGCAAAAATGGTCGATAATGTAACAGAGGAAGAAAAGAAAGACCGTCTGCACCGTTTAAATGCGGTTGTCTCTGAGTATTCTGCAAAAGCGCTCAAAGGTTTGGAAGGTCAAACAGTTGAAGTTTTAGTTGAAGGCAGCAGTAAAAGACGCGATGATGTGTTAGCTGGCTATACGCGCAAAAACCGTCTTGTTAACTTTAAGGCAGATCCAAAATTTATTGGTAAGCTTGTAAATGTAAAAATTTTAGAAGCAAAATCTTACTCTTTAATGGGTGAGTTTGTAGAAGAAGTGACAAAAGAGGGGGAGTTCGTAAAATGACAACAAAATTGTATACAAAAGATGAGATTGTAGAAAAAGCAAAAGAAATTGCCCATATGATTGCGAATACTGAAGAAGTAGAATTTTTCAAAAAAGCGGAAGAACAAATTAATGAAAATCAATTTGTCCGCGAAAAGATCGCTTCTTTAAAAGCATTGCAAAAGCAGGCGGTTAACTTTCAGCACTTAGGGAAAGAAAAAGCGCTTAATATGATTGAAGGTAAAATTACGGGAATTGAAACTGAAATCGATGAATTACCAGTCGTTCAACAATTTAAGCAATCACAGACAGAAGTAAATGAACTGTTACAATTAGTATCAAATGCCATTGCGAATAATGTTACAGATGAAGTTATTGCTTCTACAGGCGGCGATGTACTAAAAGGCGAAACAGGATCAAAAGTACGTAATAGTACACCAGGCTCATGTTCTTAAAATAATTATTAAAGATATCCCACGTGGATATCTTTTTTTATGTAGAGTTAATATTCTAAAAGTTTAGCAATATGTGACAATAAATATGTCGATATTCCTACTGTTTTTTGTTATGATTTAAGTTAGTTAGAACTATATAGGAAGGACTTTACTAATGAACGAATTTGATAATCTAAGTGTAAGTGATGAAGGATTGTACGATTGGTTATGTCAGATGGCTCGGCAGATTGATTTGGCAGTAGCAATTATTAACCCGAATAAAGGGTATACAATTGAATTTGTAAACCAGATCTTTACGCAAACAACAGGGTACAGGGAAGATGATGTGCTCGGGTCAACACTTTCTTTACTACAGGGACCTCTTACTGACATGTTAAATGAGAATTCGATTCAGGAAAGTATTGAAAATGGACTGACATTTAAAACATCATCCTTTCATTACCGGAAAGATGGGTATGCATTTTGGAACGAAGTCAGGCATTTACCAATGTTTAATCAGCAAGGGATACTCCAATATTGTGTGATCATAATGAAAGATGTAACGGACTCCATGAACATAGAGTCGTTGATTGAGCTGGAACGTGAAGTCTACTTTAGTCTGGAAACAGGGCATCCACTTGAAAATGTATTACGTAATATTTGCAAATCGGTTGAAATAACTTTCGGAAAGAAATGCCATTGTTCCATCGTCCTTGTTGATGAAAATGACCGGATGATTAATATTTACGGTGAAATGTGGAAAGATTTGAAGGAGCTCGATGAGAAAGTTTTATTAATGGATATGAAAGACAAAAGGAAAATAAATAAACCGCTCATTTTGAAAGACTTAGAGCAATCGATTTATCATGAAGCATATAGACCGATTATCGATAAATACCGTATAGTTTCAATGTGGAGTCAGCCAATTTTAAATTCAGAAGAAAAAACGATCGGTTTATTTACAATGTACTTTGAACAACGGGCAGAACCAAAAACGATTGAAATAAAATTCATGAACCGAATCGCACCGATTGTTACACTCGCATTAAAATATTTTGACCAAAAAAGTGCGATTCACCGTCTTGCTTTTTGTGATGTTGCATCCGGATTAAATAATTATGAACGCTTTAAAATCATTTTAAATGATTTTACTGCAAATCAGTCGATGGGGCATTTATATATTATTGAACCGGGAGAATATCAAAATATTATTGATTTGTATGATCGGCAAGGCGGGGATGAAGTGCTGCGTCAGCTAGCAAATCGAATACAGAACATCCCATCATTCGCAGACTCGATCATTGCGAGGTATACCCATTCAGCGATTATTGTAGCGACACGTTTATCATTACGGGAAATGAAGATTCCACCCATTGTAGCTGAACAGTTTTTATCAGAGCCATATTATATTGATGGAAAAGAAGTATACTTAACATTAAAAATAGGAACTTCATCTTTTAGTTCCCGTATTAATTACATAGAAGCAGTCCGCCAGGCGGATATTGCGTTATCAAGTGCCCTTAAAGTTACGGGCACTGTTATTAAAAATTTTAATATGAGTTTAATTGAATCTGTAGAACAAGAAATGAATGTACTGGCCCATTTTGCCCGCGGTCTAAAAAATAGTGAATTTTTTCCGATGCTCCAGCCGAAAGTGAACTTGATGACAGGGGAAATTGAAAGTTTTGAAGCTTTGGCACGTTGGAATTCGACGGATTTAGGTGTTGTCTCACCGACGTTATTTATTCCGGTTGCAGAAAATACCGGTAATATTTATAAAGTAGACCTCGAAATTTTCAAGAAGGTGCTCCTATGGCAAAAACAGCGACACGATGCGGGATTGAAATTGTATCAAGTATCGATCAATATTTCACCGAGCCATTTTTATAATCCGGCATTTGTAGAAAGTTCCATTGCCCTTATAGAAAGCTATAAAATAGATCCGAAATTTATAAAATTTGAAATAACCGAAAGTGTCGAACTGGAAAATGTCATAAGAGCAAAAAAAATAATCGACGAGTTGCAACAGCTGGGGATTGAAACATCGATTGATGACTTTGGTGTTGGTTATTCATCACTCAGCTATTTGCAGGAACTGCCATTTAAAGAAATCAAAATTGATAAAAGTTTTGTCGATAATTTAGCGAATCCACGGATGAATGCCGTTATTAAAACCATTATTCAGCTTTCGGATAACTTGAACATGGTATCTGTAGCAGAAGGAATCGAAACAGAAGAACAGCATCTTGAGCTAAAGCGATTAGGCTGTCAGGTTGGGCAAGGATACTATTATTATAAACCAATGTTAATTGAACAAATTAATGAACTATTAGATCAGCAGTTAAAAACTTCATTCAGCAAATGAAGCTCTCAGTAAAATAAAGATGGGCTAAATAAGACAGCACTATGTAGGCCTTATCCCGCTTCCTGACATAACTGCACCGAGGTATAATTGAATGAAGCAATAGCAAAAGCGCTACTACAACAAAGGTTTGTAGTAGTTTTTTTTTCTAAAAACTCATTTCACCCTTTAGGCACCTGTCGCATACAATAAGTCGAGTTAGTTGAAGAAAGGAGAGATGTTCGGTGAAGCGTTTACGTCAAATTGTGACGAAAGCAGTTATTGCAAAAGGGAAGAAGCGTACCGAATGTGTAGAAACGCTCTGTCCACCGAATGCGCCAACGAGCATATTAGGTTGTTGGGTAATTAACCATCAATACCAGGCGAAACGTAACGGTAAATTTGTTGAGGTGACAGGGAAATTCGAGGTGAATGTTTGGTACGCATATAACAATCATTCAAAAACGGCAGTGCATACAGAGACAATTTCCTATAAGGACCGTGTCAAACTGTCATTCCGTGATGGAGATGAAGTCGATTCAAATGATGTAAAAGTCCGTGTATTACAAGCGCCGAATTGTATTGAGGCAGTGATTACTAAGCAAGGCGACAAAATCCAAGTAACGGTCGAGCGTGAATTTTTAGTGGAGATAATTGGGGAAACGACAGTTGTGATTAATGTACACCCACTGGATTATGAAGATGAATGGTCATATGAAGAAAGTTCACAGCAGCCATCCAGCACTTCTTCATCATCATCCTCGTCATCCTCGTCATCGTCTTCATCGTCCGACTCGGGCGGAAAAGATTATGGCAAAGATTATGACTCCTCATCATTTTCGTAAAAACGTCTATTTTTTAACAGCAAATTTAAAGTCGTAAAAAACTGCAAAAGTCTATCGTAAACAGAGGGGAATTGTTTGAAGATTACTTTCAGACAATTCCTTTTCTTTTCGTTTGCAAGGCAAAATGCGAGTCAAATGGTATAATACTTGTACAAGTTTTAGCAAGTGAGGGAAATAAACATGACTACATATACACCGATGATGCAACAATATTTACTCGTAAAACAAGATTACAAGGATGCTTTTTTATTTTACCGTTTAGGCGATTTTTATGAACTGTTTTTTGATGATGCCATTAAAGCGTCACAGCTTCTGGAAATTACACTAACAGCGCGCTCAGGCAATACCGATAATCCGATTCCGATGTGTGGGGTACCGCATCACTCTGCACAAGGCTATATCGAAACACTTGTCTCAAAAGGTTTTAAAGTGGCGGTATGCGAACAGACGGAAGACCCAAAGCATGCAAAAGGTGTTGTGAAACGTGAAGTAGTACAAGTAATTACTCCAGGTACGATTACAGAGGGGAAAGCACTTGACGGGAAATCCAATCATTTCATTGCAGCAGCTGAAAGTAATGAAAATGATGAAATGGTGTTTGCCTATTTGGACGTATCGACAGGCGAAGCCAATTGTTCTGTTATTGAAGGAAGTGCAAAACAATTAATTCAGCAAGTACAAGCATATGCAATAAAAGAATTGATCGTAAACGAGCAGCTGCAGTTACTGCTTGCAGATTATGCGGAAGCAGGTGGTATTGTTCTGTCGCTTGAAACAGAAGAAATGGATCCGGTAAAAGCAAATCAGTATGTCGCTCATTTGCCGGTTCAGCTACAAGGCGTGACAAAGCGATTATTACAATATGTGGAACGTACACAAATGCGTTCGTTATCACATATTCAGCCGTTTACCTATACTGAGGCACATAACTTCCTTCGCATCGATACGAATTCCAAACGTAATTTAGAGTTGATTCAATCGATACGCGGAGGTGATTCTAAAGGTACATTGCTGTGGCTTTTGGATGAAACGGTAACGGCGATGGGAGGCCGAAAACTGAAACAGTGGATGCACCAGCCGCTTGCAAAGAAAAATGCAATTGAAGCACGCCAGGCGATTGTTACAGAATTGCTGGAAGATTTCTTTTTGCGGGATGAATTGACGTCATTGCTGAAAAATGTATATGATCTAGAGCGTTTAGCAGGGCGAGTTGCATTTGGTTCTGTTGGGGGACGTGATCTGGCACAGCTGCGTGAATCATTACGCCAAGTACCGATGATTCAGCAAAAGCTTGTAAACAGCGGATTGGAAAAATGTACAGCACTAGGACAAAAGCTGGACGTATGCGCAGATATTGAACAATTGCTGGCAGAGGCGATTACCGATCAACCGCCAATTTCAATCAAAGAAGGCGATGTAATTCGCGATGGCTACAATGCACAGCTCGATGAATATCGTGATGCCTCCCGAAACGGGAAAGACTGGATTGCCCAGCTTGAGCAAAAAGAACGTGAACTGACAGGAATTAAAAATTTAAAAATAGGCTATAACCGTGTATTCGGCTATTATATCGAAATTACAAAATCCCATTTGAATAATACAGACCTGGCACGCTTTGAACGAAAACAAACTTTGGCGAATGCCGAGCGTTTTATTACAGAAGAATTAAAAGAAAAAGAAGCACTAATTTTGAATGCCGAAGAGCAGAGTCTTGCGCTGGAATATGATTTATTTGTAGCATTGCGTGAACAGTTAAAAGGGTATATTCCCCGTGTACAGGCATTGGCTGCCCAAATTAGTGAGCTTGATGTACTGATGAGCTTTGCGATGGTAACGGACAAATACCGTTTTACAAAGCCGGTATTCCATGACGGACGTGCTTTGAAAATTATTGAAGGAAGACATCCGGTTGTCGAGAAAATGCTCAATAAGCAAAGTTATGTACCGAATGATTGTGTGCTGACAAATGATAAAAATATGATGCTGATCACTGGTCCGAACATGTCGGGTAAAAGTACGTATATGCGCCAAGTAGCACTCATTGTCGTCTTGGCACAAATGGGTTGCTATGTACCGGCTGATGAAGCAATACTTCCGATTACTGATCAGATTTTCACGCGTATCGGTGCAGCAGATGACTTAGCGGCAGGCCAATCGACATTTATGGTAGAAATGCTTGAATCACAGCATGCCATTACACATGCCACTAAAAACAGTCTGCTGCTGTTTGATGAAATCGGACGCGGTACATCAACATATGACGGGATGAGTCTGGCACAGGCGATGATGGAATATATTCATGATGAAATCGGGGCAAACACATTATTTTCTACCCACTATCATGAACTGACGGATTTGGAAAATGAGCTTTCACGTCTGCAAAATGTTCATGTCAGTGCAACCGAGCAAGATGGCCGGGTTGTATTTTTGCATAAAGTGAAAAAAGGTGCCGCAGATAAAAGTTATGGTGTCCATGTGGCGGAGCTGGCAGAAATGCCTGAAACGATTTTACAACGTGCTCGCGTATTACTGGAGCAATTTGAGGCTGCGAATGAAGAAAAGCCGCAAGCGATCAATTATAAACAAGAACCACCTCAAAATCCGCAAATGCCGGAACAGGTGACGGAGAACGACCAGCAGCTTTCATTGTTTACAATAGAGGAAGAATCAGCAATCGCACCGGAACAACAAGAAGTGCTTGATGCATTGGCAAAGCTGAATGTGATGGGCACAACACCGATGCAGGCAATGACATTACTATATGAACTGCAGCAAAAATTACTAGGCAATCAATAAAGGAGGGAACGGCTTTGGGAAAAATTCAAATAATGGATGAGTGGCTATCGAATAAAATTGCAGCCGGTGAAGTAGTTGAACGCCCTTCATCTGTCGTGAAAGAGCTAGTTGAAAATGCAATCGATGCGGGCAGTACGTCAATCGAAATTTTCCTGGAAGAAGCGGGCCTTCATTCGATACAAGTCATTGATAACGGAAGCGGGATGGACGAGGAAGATGCTCTTAAATCCTTTTCCCGCCATGCTACATCAAAAATAGAAAAAGAACAGGATCTGTTCCGTATTCGGACACTCGGTTTCCGCGGGGAAGCATTGGCATCGATTGCTTCGGTTTCCAAGTTAACATTACGCACTTCGGACGGGAATGGAGGTGTGCACCTGTATATGGAAGGCGGTCATTTAAAGGAACACCAGCCGACCGCACTGCGCAGGGGAACAGATATTACTGTTGCACAGCTATTCTTTAATACACCGGCACGCCTGAAATATTTAAAAACGATTCAGACTGAGCTTGGACATACAATCGATTTTGTTAACCGGATTGCGCTCGGCTATCCGACGATTGCGGTTAAACTTGTGCATAATGGGCAAACATTATTGCAAACGAACGGCCGCGGCCAGGTGCAGCAAGTATTGGCGGCAATATACGGTGCACACAATGCGAAGAAAATGCTGCCGTTTGAAGGGGAAAATCAAGATTATAAAATACATGGTTTTGCAAGTTTACCTGAAGTTACGCGTGCTTCGAAAAATTATATGTCACTTTTCGTCAATGGGCGCTGGGTCAAACATTTCGTGATTCAGAAGGCAATCATAGATGCATATCATACGTATTTACCGATTGAACGTTTCCCAATCGTACTTTTGTATGTTGAGGGAGATCCGCAATTAACAGATGTCAATGTCCATCCGGCGAAGCATCAGGTACGCTTAAGTAAAGAGCCGGAACTGCTGAAGCTTATTGAAGATACGATCCGTTCAGCGATTCGGGAGGTTATCCGTATTCCGCTCGCTGAAAAAAAGGAAAAACCAATTCGAACGCCAACTGAACAGATGAATATTTGGAATCCGGCACCTGCAATGCAGCCGACATTTAATGAGGATAAGTTATCGACAATTGTTGAGCGATTATCAAGTGAAGCATCCATTGTAAAAGAGCCGTATGCGCCGGTCCCGACACAACAACAGGTCGTGCCTGCAGCTCCACCCGAGCCGGAAAGCAGCGAACAGCATTCTACGGAAGACTTCCATGAAGTTCCGACTATTGAAGAGGAAATGTACCTGGAAGAGTCACCAATAAAAGAAGTCGAATCGAAAAGGCATTTTCCACAAGTTGAAATTGTCGGACAGATTCACGGAACGTATATTGTAGCCCAAATGGAAGACGGATTTTATTTAATCGATCAGCATGCAGCACAGGAACGTATTAAGTATGAATATTTCCGAGATAAAGTCGGAGAAGTGAATGCAAACGAACGCCAGACTCTCCTCATGCCCTTAACATTCCATTATGCGGCTGATGAGGCATTACGTCTAAAAGAATCCAAGGAGGCACTTGAAGAAGTAGGGGTTTTCTTGGAGGAATTCGGTCTTTCTTCATTTGTTGTAAGGGAATACCCGACTTGGTTCCCGAAAGGCGAAGAACAGGAAATTATAGAGGAACTGATAGAGCAAGTGCTAAGCGCACGGAAAACCGATATAAAAAAATTGCGTGAAGATGCGGCCATTATGATGAGCTGCAAAAAGTCGATTAAAGCGAATCATTATTTAAATAAAGAACAGATGGAAAGACTGATTAATGACTTACGAAATGCTGACAATCCGTTTACATGTCCCCATGGGCGGCCTGTATTGATTCATTTTACGTCGTATGAAGTGGAAAAAATGTTTAAACGGGTAATGTAATTCATACAGTGAAAATTCAATAAGTGGGAATCTCTTCACTCCCACTGATTAGAGGGAACATAAGCTAAAACCGTCGCGTTTTGTGACAACGCTTGTGTGACCAACATTGTATCGGCCCGAACCAATCGGGCTTTTACGGGTAGTCTTGCCTCTGAGATTACGCTTTCGAGGCAGATAAATTACTACTAGTTAATGCGGGATAAACGAGGGGATGGTTTTATGGAGCAACGGTCATTTTTCGTCACAATGTCAGACGGGCATGATATCTTTGTCCGCACATATACACCGAGTAAAAAGCGTATTGGGCATATTCATATTTTGCACGGGATGTCGGAACATAGTGGACGATATGAAAATTTCGCGGAGAAGCTATGTGATGAAGGGTATTTTGTAACAGCACATGATCATCGCGGTCATGGTTTTACAGCGCAAAAAAACGGCATATTTGGTTATTTCGGACCTGAAAAGGGTTTTGAGCTTGTTGTAGATGATGTTGTAGAAGTGCTTTCCTTTTTGAAGAAAGAAACGGCAGAACGGGCTATTATATTCGGTCACAGTATGGGCTCTTTTATAGCACGACGTTTTATCCAACAGCATAGTGATAAAATAGAACGGCTGATTTTATCGGGTACGGGATCACCGACATTGCTTCATAAGGCAGGGCATATTATAGCGAAGCAGCTGGTAAACCTGCAGGGAGCAAAAATTCAAAGTGATCTTATGAATGATCTTAGTTTTAGCAGTTTCAATCGTAAAATTAAAGATCCGAAAACAAATTTTGACTGGCTTACAACCGATGAAGAGGAAGTACAAAAATATATTGATGATTCATTGTGTGGTGTGATCCCGACGAATCAATTTTTCGTTGATTTAACGGGAGGCATGTTGAAGCTCGAAAATGACCGTGCGAATGCGCGAATACGTCCTGATTTAAAAATACTTGTAGTAAACGGCACATATGATCCGATTGCCGGGCCTGAAGCAGAAGGGGCGTTTCATGTTGGTAAACTGTTTGCACGTTCGGGTGTAGAACATGTAAAGGTGCATATATTTGAAGGAATGCGGCATGAAATTTTAAACGAAAAAAAGAAAGAACAAGTAAAAGAAATAATTGTACGGTGGTTAAAAGATGAATAAAAAAATCGATGTCGTGGCCATTATCGGTCCTACAGCATCCGGAAAAACAGCGCTGAGTATCCGCTTGGCAAAAGAGATTGACGGTGAAATTATTAACGGAGATTCCATGCAGATCTACCGCCATATGGATATCGGTACGGCCAAAATTACCGAAGCCGAAATGAAAGGGGTTCCGCATCACCTGCTTGATATTAAAGAACCGACAGAAGGTTTTTCGGTTGCAGAATATCAACAGCTTGTCCGCGGTAAAATTGAAGAGATTCAAGCTCGGGGGAAAATGCCGATTATTGTTGGGGGAACGGGGTTATATGTACAATCTGTCCTATATGATTTTCAATTTGCCAAACAAGAGGTCGATGAAACAGCTCGCGAAAATTATTATAGAGAACTTGAAGTGTTAGGGCCTGAAGCGATGCATGCGAAACTTGTTCAAATGGACCCGGCAGCGGCGGCGTCCATTCATCCGAACAATACAAGACGTGTTATTCGGGCAATGGAAATGGCAGAACTTGCAGGAGTCTCTCGAGCAGAAGAACAATTCAATCGAGGGGACATACCGTTATATAACCATGTAATAATCGGGTTGGATATGGATCGCGAAAAACTTTATGAAAGAATTAACTTACGTGTCGATTTAATGATGGAAGCGGGTCTTGTCGAAGAAGTCCGCGCGCTATATGAAGCGGGAATCCGTGATGTCCAGGCGATTAAAGCGATCGGCTATAAAGAGCTGTATGCCCATTTTGATGGACTTGTTTCACTTGAAGAAGCAGTGGAACAGATTAAACAAAATTCCCGTCGCTATGCGAAACGTCAACTTACCTATTTCCGAAATAAAATGGAAATTGCGTGGATCGGAAATGATTGGAATAAAATAAAAAGTTTATTTGAAATTCATTAAATTTAAAGGGAAATTTTGTCCGCATAACGAATAGGTAACTATTGCATGTATTTTAAGGTAAGGGAGATTGAACGACGATGAAATCGATAAATTTGCAAGATACTTTTTTAAACAATTTACGTAAAAATAATGTTTTTGTAACGGTATTTCTGTTAAATGGCTTTCAATTAAAAGGACTTATAAAATCATATGATAACTTTACCGTACTATTGGAATCGGAAGGAAAACAGCAGCTTATTTACAAGCATGCAATTTCTACTTTTGTACCTTCCAAAAATGTAGCGTTAACGGAAGAAGAGTAACAACCTAGCCAAACTTGTAGCGAATTTTGATCTGATTGATTATAATGACTAAGATGCTATAAGTATTGGAGGATTTTTGATGAAAACGATGACAACAGATGAACTGATCAACTTACTCGATGCAAATGAAGATTTAAATGTAATCGATGTTCGTGAAGATTTTGAAGTGGAACACGGAATGATTCCAGGTGCTGTACATATTCCACTTGGCTCAATCCCGGAACGTACTAATGAACTAGACAATTCAAAATCCTACATCGTCGTATGTAAAGGCGGAGTACGCAGTGCAAATGCTTGCGAATATCTGGCAGAGCAAGGTTTTGATGTAACGAATTTAGATGGCGGAATGATGGCCTATGATGGAGAATTAGAATTTAAATAATTTCCAAAAGAAGGGAGTGCCGATTGATTCGGCACTCCCTTTAGTTATCCTACTTTGTATAATAAATTTTCTTTGATGGCAGGCTCCAGCCTTTAGTGTATGAACATATCCGCAGGACAGTAATGGAAACAAATAAAAAGTATAAAAATAAATCCCCCTTAAAAATTTCAAGGCCGATTAAGAAACCTGCACTGGCCGCCCAAACGGCATAAATTTCGTGACGCAGTATAATGGGTCTTCTACCGGCAAGCAAGTCCCGAACCACCCCCCCGCCTGCACCTGTTAAAACGGCAGCTACAATTACTGCTACAATCGGTAACTCCAGGTGGACAGCATGCATTGCCCCTTGAATGGCAAAGGCGGATAATCCGATTGCGTCGGTAACGTATCCCCATCGACTCCACTGTTTAAATAAATGATGCGGAATTAAAAAGAAAACCGTAATCGCAAGAAGCGCGAATTGAAACATAAGCTCCTGGTTCCATAATGTCGAGACCGGCAGGCCGATTAATATATTACGGATAGCCCCGCCGCCAAAAGCTGTAACGATACCTAATATGTACACCCCAAATAAATCATACTCTTCTTCCATTGCCACAATTGCCCCGGAAATGGCAAAGGCAACCGTTCCGATCAAACTAAATACATCCCACGCCATAAACATCTCTCCCTTAATGTCCTTTCGACCATGACAATAGCAGTTTTTCAAACATTCGTCAAAACTATTTTTTTTCATGTATAATGGATACAGTTTGAACAGAATGGAGCAGGAATTATGGCATTTCAATCAATATTATCAGCTGAAACATTAACGCTTGCAGCACAAGTGGAAGAAAAAGTCCGCACTTATCATCAGGAAGTCGATGAACGTGCATTTTATAATCAACAAAAGGTACTGGCAGCTTTTCGAAATAATCAGGTAAGTGACTTTCATCTTCATCCTTCAACAGGGTATGGATATGATGATGAGGGCCGAGATAATTTAGAGCGTGTATATGCGCAAACTTTCGGGGCAGAGGCGGCCATCGTACGTCCTCAGATCATTTCGGGTACACATGCGATCACATTAAGTTTATTCGGTGTATTACGACCGGGTGATGAATTGGTTTATATTACAGGCAAACCGTACGATACACTACAATCAATCGTTGATGGTGGCGAAAAGGATACAGGTTCCTTGAAAGACTATAAGATTGGCTATTCTCATGTAGATTTAATCGACAATAAGAAAATTGATTGGGAAGGTGTAAAAAAGGCAGTAAACGAAAATACGAAAATGATTGCGATACAGCGTTCCAAAGGCTATGCAACACGACCATCATTTACGATTGAACAAATTTCCGAAATGGTTGTGAAAATACGGACAATCGCACCGAATGCCATTATTTTTGTAGATAACTGCTACGGTGAATTTGTGGAATTACTTGAACCGACAGAAGTTGGAGTTGACTTAATGGCCGGTTCATTAATTAAAAATCCTGGTGGGGGCTTTGCAAAAATCGGTGGATATATTGCAGGTCGCGCAGATTTAGTTGAAAAATGTGCATACCGTATGACATCACCGGGAATTGGAGCTGAGGCAGGCGCTTCATTAAATACGTTAGCAGACTTTTACCAAGGTTTCTTCATGGCACCGCATATTGTTGCACAAAGTTTAAAAGGTGCAATTTTTACATCCGCAATGCTTGAGGAAATCGGTATGACAACATCTCCCCATTATACTGATGTTCGTACGGATCTCATTCAATCCGTTTCATTCCAAACAGCGGAACAGATGATAGCTTTCTGTCGTGAGATTCAGGCTGCTTCACCTATTAATGCCCATTTTGCGCCGGAGCCTGCCTATATGCCTGGATACGAAGATGATGTCATTATGGCGGCAGGTACATTTGTTCAAGGATCAAGTATTGAATTAACGGCAGACGGTCCAATCCGCCCTCCTTATACAGCCTTCATCCAGGGTGGTTTAACATATGAACATGTAAAATATGCTATTTGTTCTGCTGTCCAAAAGCTAAAGTGATATTTAGGAATCGTCCATTTAATGGGCGATTTTTTATGTGCGTAAAATTCGCTATATTCTGTTTACTTTTCGCTCATTTAAAAAAGTAATGTCAGTTTTTCTAACATACATTTGACAATGTAAATTACAAGTCGTAATATAGCGATAAGGGAGGTGAATTAAATTGAGTAGTGAAATTCGACGTTCAATGCCACTATTATCGATAAGTATCGTCATGCAATTGACGGATCTGACAGCAAGACAAATCCGTTATTATGAAGAGCATGATTTAATTCAGCCGCACCGTACAGAAGGAAATCGACGCATGTTTTCTTTAAATGATGTCGACACTTTATTGGAAATCAAAGATATGCTTGAACAGGGCATCAATATGGCAGGGATCAAAAAAGTATTTGCTTTGAAAAATGATCCGGCAGCACAGCAAGCGAGCAAAGAAATTTCCGATTCGGACTTACGCAAAATTTTACGTGAAGAAATGCGCCAGGCACAACGCATGCAAAAAACATCTATTCGACAAGGGGATTTATCGCGCTTTTACCAATAGCGTGTAAATTATAAAAGATCGAGTAAAATCGGTACTGAACAAATTTAGGAGTGTGGAATTTAGTGGGCAAATATACAAAAGACGATATTAAACGTCTAGTAGAAGAAGAACAAGTAAAATTCATTCGTTTACAGTTTACAGATATTTTAGGGACAATTAAAAACGTAGAAATTCCTGTAAGCCAACTAGATAAAGCATTGGACAATAAAATGATGTTTGATGGTTCATCAATTGAAGGTTTCGTACGTATTGAAGAATCGGATATGTACTTATATCCGGATTATGATTCATTCATGATTTTCCCATGGACAGCTGAAAAAGGGAAGGTAGCACGTTTCATCTGTGATATTTACAATCCGAACGGTACACCATTTGCAGGTGATCCACGTAACAACCTGAAACGAGTATTGAAGGAAATGAAAGAACTAGGATTTACAGATTTCAACTTAGGACCAGAACCGGAGTTTTTCCTATTTAAACTGGATGCAAAAGGCGAGCCAAGCTTGGAAGTAAATGACCACGGCGGCTATTTCGACTTGGCACCGACAGATTTAGGTGAAAACTGCCGTCGAGATATCGTATTGGAATTGGAAGAAATGGGCTTTGAAATTGAAGCTTCTCACCATGAAGTTGCACCGGGTCAACATGAGATTGACTTTAAATATGCGGATGCTATTACTGCATGCGACAACATCCAAACATTTAAATTAGTTGTTAAGACAATTGCACGTAAGCACGGTTTACATGCGACGTTCATGCCAAAACCTTTATTCGGTGAAGCTGGATCGGGAATGCACTTTAACGTTTCTTTATTTAAAGGAAAAGAAAATGCATTTTATGATGAGTCTACTGAATTAGGGCTTTCTGAAACAGCGATGCAATTCATGGCAGGTGTGCTTGACCATGTTCAAGGTTTTACTGCAATTACAAATCCGACAGTAAACTCTTATAAACGTTTAGTACCAGGTTATGAAGCTCCATGTTACGTAGCATGGTCTGCGCAAAACCGTTCACCGTTAATCCGTATTCCTTCTTCTCGTGGCGTATCAACACGTGTAGAAGTTCGTTCAGTGGACCCATCAGCAAATCCATATTTAGCGATGGCGGTAATTTTAGAGGCGGGTCTTGAAGGGATCCGCAAAAAAACAACGCCACCACCAGCAATTAACCGAAACATTTATGTAATGAGCGAAGAAGAGCGTAAAGCTAACGGCATCGATAATCTGCCTGCAGCTTTAGATGATGCATTAGCATTACTAGCAAAAGATGAAGTGGTTCAAAGAGCATTAGGCAACCATATCTATGCGAACTTTAAAGAAGCAAAAGAAATTGAGTTCGATATGTACCGTTCAACTGTTCACCAGTGGGAACGCGACCAATATATGAAAATGTACTAAGAAGAAAGGGCTGGGGCTAAAATTCCAGCTCTTTTTTTTGCATTTTTTTTGTATAGTCGTATTCAATTTTAACCAAAATAACTGTTGTAATTTATTCGTATAATATAAAAGAAACCGGCAATATAAATTGCCGGTTCAATAATGCATTATTTATTGCCGTTTTGGAAACGGTTTTTACCGTAAGAGCCAGAAGCTTGCTGTTTTTTAGCTTCAGCTTGCTGGTTTTGCTGTTTTACCTGGTTAACATCTGTTTCCATCCCAAACTCAGCGTTCATTGAAGTGAGTTTTTTCTGTAAACCACTGTTTGTAAACACACCAGAAGCTTGTTGCTTTTTAGCTTCAGCTTGCTGGTTTTGCTGTTTCACCTGGTTAACGTTTGTTTCCATACCAAACTCAGCATTCATTGAATTCAGTTTCTTCTGCAAACCGCTATTTGCAAACGCACCAGAAGCTTGTTGCTTTTTAGCTTCAGCTTTTTGGTTTTGCTGCATTACTTGGTTAACATCCGTTTCCATTCCGAATTCGGCGTTATTCTTGTTATTGATGTTTTTATTTTTTGACATCAAAATCACCTCCTGACATTATTCTGTTCAGAGGTTGCTTTATTATTCGGTTAAATCAATTGCCAATTTTTTAAAAATTTTAAATGTGCGATCACCAATGCTTCAGTACCTTGGAATGATAAGTATATAAATCGTATAATAAGAAGGATTAAAATTTACCGATTGAACATAAGGAGGCTATTATGAAACTTGATACAATGATGCAAGAATTAGAGGCATTGGGTAAAGAGCGTACAAAAAAGATTTATATGTCCAATGGAGCAAAGGAGCCGTTATTCGGTGTAACGACTGGCTCGATGAAACCGTATGTAAAACAAATAAAAATAAATCAGGAGCTGGCTGAACAGCTTTATGCGACAGGCAACTATGATGCAATGTATTTTGCCGGGGTTATTGCGGATCCGAAAGCAATGACTGAAGAAGATTACGATCGCTGGATTGAACAAGCCTATTTTTATATGATTTCCGATTATGTTGTTGCAGTGACTTTGGCTGAATCCGATATTGCGCAAGAAGTAAGCGATAAATGGATTGCAAGTGGTGAGGAACTAAAAATGTCGGCAGGTTGGCATTGTTACTGCTGGCAGCTCGGCAATCGTAAAGATGAAGAATTTTCAAAAGAAAAATTATTGGGTATGCTTGAGTATGTAAAACAAAATATCCGTCAAGCACCACCACGTACACAAGTAGCAATGAATAACTTTGTCATGACAGTAGGTGTTTCATTTAAACCTCTACATGAAGAGGCTGTCCAATTCG
The DNA here is from genome assembly GCF_037969775.1 of Solibacillus sp. FSL W7-1472. NCBI lineage: Bacteria > Bacillati > Bacillota > Bacilli > Caryophanales > Caryophanaceae > Solibacillus > Solibacillus sp. FSL W7-1472. The sequence continues at coordinate 2,496,469 of NZ_CP150208.1, read as the reverse complement.
CTAAGGAAATCGGGCCAATTGAAACGAAACGTGAAGGGAAAAAGCCGGGTTTGCTGCACGCTTTTGCTGAAATAGAAAAACAGGTGGAAAAAGGACGAATCGGCTTTAAACGTAAATATGTACGCTGTTAATTGTAAAGAGTTATACCTTGTTTTTTCGCCATACAATTGTATAAACTAAAATTAGGAATTTTCAAGGAGGCTATTACATGAAAAAAAGCATTGCCATCGATATGGACCAGGTGCTGGCTGACTTTTATTCGAAATTATGTGTTACATATAACGAGAATTTCGGGACAAATTTTACCGATGAAGAATTTCTTCTGACGACACAGCGCGATTTACCTAGAGAAGATGCGAAAAAATTATTTGCTCTATTAAATGAGCCCGGCTATTTCAGAGATTTAAAAGTACTGGATGAAGATGCAATTGATGTCATTCGAGAGCTGCAGGAGCATTATGAGATTTATATTGCGACAGCTGCCATGGATGTACCCGGGTCATTTACAGCGAAGTACGATTGGTTAATGGAGTATTTACCATTTATTAAAACACAGAACATAGTGTTTTGTGGAAATAAAGCGGTAATACATACTGATTATTTAATTGACGATAGCCCACGCCAACTCAAGTCATTTAAAGGAACAGGTATATTGTATTCGATGCCGTACAATCGATCAGAAGAAGGTTTCATGCGTGTGAACAACTGGAAAGAAATTAAACAGTATTTTATAAAACAACTGGAAATTGTTTAAAAGGGAAAGGGTTGCAATCAGGCAATCCTTTTATATTTTTGTAGTAACTTAGCTTAACGAAATAGTATAATTTAAATAATTGGAATTATCTTTAAATTGTAAGGGGATAGAATGAATGAAACCGATTATTGGATTAACAATGTATGATTTTGACAAGAAATTGGATATAAACAACGCATATTTGACGTCGATAGAACTAGCGGGGGGTATACCAATTTGTATACCGAATGCTACGGAAGAAAACGTAGAAGCAGTATTAAATTTAGTTGATGGCCTCGTATTAATTGGTGGAGCGGATATCGATCCATTATTGTTTAATGAGGAACCGCACCGTCATATCGGTAGTGTTGTTAGAAAGCGTGATGACAGCGATCTTTTATTAATGAAGGCAGCCTTTAAAAGACAAATGCCTGTTCTAGGTATTTGCCGTGGACAACAAATTATGAATGTTGCATTCGGAGGTACGATAATTCAGGATATACCATCACAGGTAGAGAATACAATCTTACATAAACAACCTTCAAAGCGTGGAGAATTGGCACATACCGTTGAAGTGAAGACACCGAAATTTAAGGAGATTTTTACAGAAGAAACATTCCGTGTTAACACTTTTCACCATCAATCTGTAGGAAAGTTAGGGGAAGGACTTCTTGTTTCGGCAGTTGCGAAAGACGGCATTATTGAAGGAATTGAACACAATTCCCATCCGTATTGTGTGGCGGTACAATGGCACCCGGAAGAATTGGCGCCAAACGGGGATGTTTATGCACAGCGCTTATTTAAAAGTTTTATAGAAGCATGCCATAAGTAATAAAAGGCTCAGTCGTTTACGGCTGAGTTTTTTTATTCCATTAAAAAACTTGCCGATTCTATTAGAATGGCAAGCTTCTGATTAATGAATATTTCGATAGAGGCCGACTACTTTACCTAAAATAGAAACCTGATTGACAATGATCGGCTCCATTGAACTGTTCTCAGGCTGTAAGCGGAAATGAGTTTTTTCTTTGTAAAAGCGTTTGACTGTCGCTTCATCATCTTCCGTCATTGCTACAACAATCTCTCCATTGTTCGCGGTAGACGTTTTTTTGACGATTACATAATCCCCATTTAAAATTCCGGCTTCAATCATGGATTCACCCATAATTTCAAGCATAAATAGTTCTTCTTCCGGTGAGCCGTAAGCATCCGGCAACGGGAAATATTCCTGAATATCCTCGATTGCGGAAATAGGCAGACCAGCTGTAACTTTACCGATTAACGGAACATGGATGACACCTTGTTTGGTGATGTTCATCTCTTCCTGGTCCAATATTTCAATGGCACGCGGTTTAGTAGGGTCACGACGGATAAGCCCTTTACTTTCTAAACGAGCTAAATGCCCGTGGACAGTTGAACTGGAAGCTAAACCTACCGCTTCTCCAATTTCGCGTACTGATGGCGGATAGCCTTTAGAACGAACTTCCTCTTTTATAAAAGTTAGAATAGCCTGCTGCCGCTTTGAAATTTTTTGTGTCAACTAACTCACCTCTTTATCATGCTATTTTTCTTAAAGTAAGTATAGCAGTATGCGAACACGAATGCAAACATAAGTTCGAAAAAACGGTTGACAAAAACATATGTTCGTATTATTATGAGAACAAATATTCCGAACATATATTCGAAAGAGGGTTTTACAAATGAAAAAAACTAAACTAAATGGCTTTACATCAATGTTTCTACTATTCTCTGTACTTATGATTGCTTTATTCATGATGCAGGACGATAAAATAGAATTATACGAACACGTTAGCATAGAGCATGGCGATACTTTATGGTCGTTGGCAGAACAATACCGTGGTAAAATGGCTAAGCATGATTGGATCGATGAAGTGAAAAAGGAAAACGGATTGCTGGATGAAAAAGTTGTTTTAGGACAAGTACTGGTTGTACCTGTAGAAAAAGATTCACAATACATTGCCCAGCTGAATGAATCCACTGATATGCAATCGATTAAAGTAGTGAGAGGGAACAATGATAAAAACTAAAGCAGTAATTTATTGCCGTGTCAGTACGGATAAAAATACACAGGAAACGTCACTAGTACGTCAGCAAGAAGAGCTGACAAAGTATGCGAAAACATTCGGCTATAATGATGTGGAGATTTTCATGGATCAGCATAGCGGATATGATGTGGACCGAGATGGACTGCTCGATATGCTTGACTATATGAAAGAGTACGGCATCGAAGCGTTGTTTGTACAGGACGAAACACGGTTAGGGCGCGGTAATGCACGTATGGCAGTACTTCACCTATTGCAAAAATATGAAGCGACAGTGTATACATTGAATGATGCAGGTCCTGTCGTATTAAACGAAATGGATACAATGCTGCTCGAAATTTTAGCGATTGTCGAAGAATACCAGCGTCGTATGCATAATGCGAAAATCCGCCGGGGAATGCGTCGTGCTGTAGAAAATGGCTACCAGCCCCAAAACAATTTAAAAAACCGCGGTAATATTGAAGGGCGTGAACGTAAAGAAGTCCCTGTTGAAGAAATCGTCCAGCTACGCCAGAAAGGCTTAACATTTGCAGAAATTGCTACGACATTGTCTGGTTTGGGCATTTCCATCAGTAAAGCGACCGTACATAGAAGATATATTGAATATATGGAGCGACTTGAAGAGTAAACACTTGTCTTCAAGTCGTTTTTTTTATACCTTTGTAGTAGGTAGGAAGAAAGGTGAGATTCAAATGTTATCAAAAGAGAAAATAGCTCGAATTAATGAGCTTTCTAAATTAGCGAAAGAAGGTAAATTGACGGAAGAGCAAGCGAAGGAACGCACTGCGCTGCGCAAAGAGTATTTAGATACATTCCGTTCCACAATGCGCGATACAATCGAGCATGTGAAAGTAATTGATGAAGAGGGCAATGATGTGACACCTGAAAAATTAAAACAAATAAAATCACAGAAGAAATTCTTAAACTAATAACATTTCATTAATATGTCACATTTAATATTAAGTATGACATATTTTAGATGACGTTTTTAGAAATTATTGTTTTCTTGTGAGAATTTGTCTACACTATAAAAGGTATAAATATCGTACGAGGAAAGGATGTCACATAATGACACAACAGATGGATCAGTTAGCAATTAACGCAATCCGTACATTATCAATCGACGCAATTGAAAAAGCAAATTCTGGTCACCCAGGTTTACCAATGGGTGCTGCACCTATGGCCTATACATTGTGGACGAAGCAATTACGCCATAACCCACAAAATCCTAATTGGTATAATCGCGACCGTTTCGTATTATCAGCTGGACATGGTTCCATGCTTTTATATAGTTTATTACATTTGGGTGGCTATGGTTTAGAGATGGAAGAAATCAAAAACTTCCGTCAATGGAATTCAAAAACACCGGGACATCCTGAATATGGTCATACAGTTGGTGTTGAAGCGACAACTGGTCCATTAGGACAAGGTATTGCCATGTCAGTAGGTATGGCTATGGCTGAACGTCACTTGGCAGCAACATACAACAAGCCAGGCAAAGAGATTGTTGACCACTATACGTTTGCACTATGCGGTGACGGAGATTTAATGGAAGGTGTTGCTGCAGAAGCAATTTCTCTTGCAGGTCACTTAAAATTGGATAAATTAATTGTACTTTATGATTCAAATGACATTTCACTTGATGGTGATTTAGAAAAGTCATTCTCGGAAAACATCCAAAAACGTTTCGAATCTTACGGCTGGAACTATTTAAAAGTTACAGACGGTACAGATATCGTGGAAATTAATTCAGCGATTGAAAAAGCGAAACAAAACACTGGCGGCCCAACTGTAATCGAAGTGAAAACTGTCATCGGTTTTGGTTCTCCTAACAAATCTGGTAAAGCAGATTCACACGGTGCACCACTAGGATTTGATGAAGTTGCTTTAACAAAAGCTGCATACGCATGGGAACATGAGCCATTCGCTGTTCCTGCGGAAGTGTATGAGACATTTAAAGCAGCAAGCGAAGTACAAGGTGTACAAGCAGAAGCAGCATGGAATGAACTATTCGAAAGCTATAAAAATGAATACCCGGAACTGGCTGCCCAATTTGTAAATGCTATGGAAAACAAATTACCGGAGAACTTTGCTTCTGAATTACCAGTCTATGAAGCAGGTACTGCAGTAGCTACACGTTCATCATCTGGTGATGCAATCAATGCCATTGCAAAAACAACGCCATCATTCTTCGGCGGTTCTGCTGACTTGGCAGGCTCAAACAAAACAACAATTAAAGGCGCTGGTGATTTCTTTGCTGAAACTCCGGAAGGCCGTAACATCTGGTTTGGTGTTCGTGAATTTGCAATGGGTGCTGCGCTGAACGGTATGGCATTACATGGCGGTTTAAATGTATTTGGCGGTACTTTCTTCGTATTCTCTGACTATGTACGACCAGCAATTCGATTATCTGCATTAATGGGATTACCTGTAACATATGTATTTACACATGACTCAATTGCAGTAGGTGAAGACGGTCCGACACATGAGCCAATCGAGCATTTAGCATCATTAAGAGCGATGCCGAATCTTTCGGTTATCCGTCCTGCAGATGCAAATGAATCTGTAGCAGCATGGAAATTAGCTGTAGAAAGCAAATCAAACCCAACTGTATTAGTATTATCCCGTCAAAACTTGCCGGTGTTGGATGTTGCAAAAGAGACAGTATACGAGGGTGTTGAAAAAGGTGCCTATGTTGTTTCAGCTTCATCTAAAGAAACTCCGGATGCCTTGTTAATTGCAACGGGTTCTGAAGTAGGCTTGGCAGTGGAAGCAAAAAAAGCATTACTGGCAGAAGGGATTGACGCATCTGTTGTGTCAATGCCATCAATGGACCGCTTTGAAAAGCAGTCGAAGGAATACAAAGAATCTGTATTACCAAAAGCTGTAACGAAACGTTTAGCAATTGAAATGGGTGCATCACTTGGCTGGCATAAATATGTTGGCTTTGAAGGGGATGTATTGGCAATTGATAAATTTGGTGCATCGGCTCCAGAGAAAATTGTGTTAAAAGAATACGGCTTCACAGTAGAAAATGTAGTTGCGAAAGTAAAAGCACTTTAATTCGAAGCTCAAAATGTCACTTGTCTACTATGGCAAGTGGCATTTTTTCTTTTCACTATAAATCTGAAATCCAATATAATGATTAAAGTAACAAGAAAAAAGCTTTGGCAAAAAGACCAGATTCATATACAATATGCCATACATATAGTTGGAAGGCGTGCGATTTTACTGAAGGAATGGTACGATAATAAAGAATTACGGAAGAATCAGATGAAGGATGTGGATGAATGATGACAGCAGAAAACAAGCAAAAGGAAATTACTACATATATCGAGCAGACACTTTATTTTCTATCGAATAAAGCGGACCTAGAAAAATTCGAAACGATGCTTCAAAAAAATATCGATGAAAAACGAGCTTCTTCCACTTCAACGACTGATTTTTATGATCGCTTAATGTTAAATATCGCATATTACGTGGAAAATAAAATGGCATGGACTGATCTTGTCCGGGAAACATTAAGTACAGGAAAAGTGCCGACCGTTTCTTATATTGAAAACGAACTAATGGCGCAGCAAATGCAAATCCGTAACAGTGTCGGAGAGAAAATGGATGATTACAAAAAAGCATTCCATCAGCAATATGAAGCATTAAAGGTAGAAGATGAAGATGTGATTTACGATTATGCGTATGCATCTGTGGAACATGCGTACCGGATTGATTTTTTGACGGTTGCCTGTGCCAAAAATGCAACAATTTTAACAGAAGGCGATATTGAGGAAACAATCAAATTGCTGGATGGCTATATGGCTTATTACACGGACCAGCTTGTCAATAAAATGACGCTTTCTTAAAAGGAGATATAAAATGAATACACCATTTATTTATTTACACAAAGCACCTAAAGTTGAGGCAGATAAGCAACCTGCGATTTTCTTGCTGCATGGATTAGGGAGCGATGAAAACGATTTACTCCAACTTGTTGATTCGTTTTCAACACATTGTCATATTTTTAGCTTGCAAGGGCCGATAAAACATCGCCCTGGCTATGCTTTTTATACATTTGAAGAAGAAGGTAAGCCAAATCGTGCAATTTTTGATAAAGTGCTGAAAGGAATTGAATCCTTTATAAAGGAAGCAATTTGGGAATTCAATTTAGATGAACAGCAAATTTATGTTGTTGGCTTTAACCAGGGGGCAGCAATGGCACAGTCACTTGCAATGGTGATGGGCAATGCCATTCGTGGAACAGCAGCATTGAGCGGATATTTACCGGAATTCGCTGCACTTGAATATAGTAAAAAAACGATGGATAAATCAAAAATCTTTATATCTCACGGAGAATATGATTATGATTATCCGATTGAATGGGCAGAGCATGCCGTTCGTTTTTTCAATGACTATGATACAGACGTTACATTTCGAACATATCCGGTAGGCCATGGGGTGAGCGAACAAAATCTACATGATTTAATCGCATTCTTATCGAAAGATTTACCGAACAATTTAAACTAAAGAAACAGCTGACGGAAAGTGAATTACTTCTCGTCAGCTGTTTTTTGTGTGTCCAGTAATTGTTCTGCTTCGGTAATGGACATCGGTTTATAAAAATAATAGCCTTGACCAGCAGGGCAGCCGAGTTGTTGAAGCATTGCCAGCTGTTCTTCTGTTTCAATACCTTCAGCAATGGGACGCATTTCAATATTTTTAGCCAATTGGATGATTGTTTGTACGATTGCATACATTCCAGGTTCATTCATTGAACTGACGAAGCTGCGGTCAATTTTAATTTCTGAAAAGGGCAATTGTGGTAAATAGCTTAATGATGAAAAGCCAATTCCAAAGTCATCAATCGAACATTCGATGCCCATTAGTCTTAGTTGATTCAAAATCTCTTTTGCTTTTTTAAAATCTACCAATTCAATGCTTTCGGTTACTTCCAGTTTAATATAATGAGGAGGCACATTATATTGATAGAATATATTTCTTATATTCTCCAGGAAATCCGGGTCGTAAAAATGGTCCGGCGAAATATTGAGTGCAATCGGTAAAATCTTTTTATTTTCATTCATACGATTTTCAAGCCAGATAAGGATCTGTTTGAAATTCAGTAAATCAATCGCTTTAATTTTTCCGGTTTGTTCTGCGATCGGGATGTATTTTACCGGCGAAATAAACCCGAGTTTGCTTGAATTCCAGCGAGATAGTGCTTCAAAACCTTCCACTTCGATTGTTTGGAAGTTAATTTTAGGCTGCAAATAAACTTCGAACTCTTCATGTTGAAGCCCATAAGCCAATTGATTGAGGATATCCATTTCTTCAGTCAGTTGTTTAGTACTATTATCTTCATATATAGAATAGCTCGTCCCAGTACGCTTCTGTGCATTGGATAAGGCAATATCCGCCTGATGTATGCTCTGTTCGACTGTCATTGACTGATTAAAGATTGTATAACCGATTTTTAATGTTATATAGATTTCTTTTCCGTCGATTTTATAAGGCATTTGTGTCAAAGACTCGAGATGCTGATTATAGGCAAGGAAACAATCACTTTCGTTTACTTTTCCTAAAATGAGCGAATTTGAAAATCGTGAAATGAGTGCATCACCATTTGGAAAGTAAACTTGCATACGATCTGCTACTTGACGTAGTATATCGGCACCAGCATTCCTTCCATATAAATCAACGACCTTATTAAACTCAGTAGGATGGAGGATGGCGACCATTCCTGAGCGACCGGCATTAATTAATTCTGATAATTCAGACTTAAAATAATGGAGGTTTGGTAAATTTGTTTCAACATCAAAAAAGGCAAGTCTGCTAAGCTCGATTTTTTGTTCAGCATATTTAATGGCTAATTGAATCAGCAGAGCCAATCGGTTTAAATAATTGATATCGATTTGCTTTAACTCCGTTGCATCTTGATTGAACAGGGTCAAAATGCCGCTTACTTCATTGTGAGGTGTTAATATAGGCTTTGTCCATGAGCCTTGAACATGGTTAAGATTCCAATAGTTAAAAAGTGCTTTATGCTGGTCTTTGTCTGCAAAGTCCTTTAAATAAACGGCATTCGAATTCAGACCTGTATTAGGCGAAATTTCCAATATATCGAGTTCATTAATAATCGGCAATGGTAAAGAATGTGTGCCTAACGATTTGACTTCACAATTTTCATTGAAAATATGTATGGCACAATATACATCGCGAATATAGAAAAGTTCAATTTTCTCCGTAATTAAATTTAAAATCGATTGCAGATTGTCTTCATGATCGATTGCTTCATACACTTCATGCTCCAATTTATAAACCATTTTATTTAACTCTGCTTCTGTTGTATCTTCACATGTTATTAAAATATATTGAATGACATTGTCTTCATTTCGAATCGGATGAAGGGTAATCGAATTCCAAAAAGCGGAACCTTCTTTCATATAATGCAAAATCGTAAATTTTTTTGCTACGCCTGATTTTAAATGTAAATTTAATTCTTCGATTGATGTTTGATTCGTTCTGTGACCATTGAAAATGTTGATATTTTGATGGAGCAATTCATTCATTTTAAATGAGGTCAGTTTTAAAAAATGTGAATTAGCATGTAAAATAGGTAAATTTTCATCATTTACATCAATGATGAGCGATCCTTTCGAAAGCTGGTTACTTAAGGTTTTTAGCCAATTAAATAATCGGTCTTTTGATAGGGGTATAAATTGATCTATGGTCATTCTAACTTCCCCTTTAAAAAGTAATGTGTATTTTAACTAAAGTATACCAAAATTCCTATAAATTTAAAGTGAGATTATATTAATATAAAAATATTCCTTTTAATTGATTCTAAAGTACTTGGCGGGAAAATAGAGTTTATTAACTATTTTAACGCAAAAAAAAAAGAAACTAGTAAATATGAAATTTACTAGTTTCGGTCGTTAAACATTATTTTCGGTATTCATCAATTTTTGTTGTAATTTTATCTTTGACATCAGCAACTCTTTCCTGAGTTTCGCCTTTTAGCTGATCGCGCTGACCTTCTACTTGTAAAGATGGATCATTTGTATTTTTACCGATTTCTTCTTTTACTTCACCTTTAATCTTATTTCCTGCACCTTTTAGTTTATCTGTAAATCCGTTTGACATACTATGACCTCCTCAAAGTTTAGATATTATTTATATTCCCTCATGTATTATTACTAAACAAAGTGGATAGAAAGTTTGAATGAAAACAATCTAAAGGCATTTAATGTATGTAGGTTTTATAAAAGTGATGAAGAATTTCCTGACCGTCTTCGTTTACAAGTGTCTGTCCATTCATATGCATGGATACTTTTGTTTTGGATTCATCCATTTTGTCATTTTTAAATGAAAGAAAGACTTCTACTTGGCCATTTTCTTTTAAGAGTTCTTTTTGGCTAGCAGTAAATGAATGTGTGGCAAATAAGCCGTTATCTTGCCAAGTACCTGTAATTTTTAACTGCGGTGTTTCTCTGTTATCGTCATAATCCCATTGCACATCGCGTAATATAGTCTTAAATAAATCGTTAATAGTAAAAGTTTGATTGTCGAATTCAATTTCAGTTGCTCGAATGGAATGGACATCGATTGAAATCGCTGAAGCTGCTTCATTTGCTTTTGTATTAATACCTGCCGCCGCCTCTTTCATGTCCGCTACCGTATCACCACATCCAGCCATTAAAATTGTAGTTAATAGTACTAAACTAAATCTTCTCATTAGATTCCCTCCAATGCTGTCATTGCATTCATCTTACTAAATTGTGATGAAAGATTCGCCCGGATTTTTAAACAGATTGTGAAAAAATTGTAACAGATTATAATCAGTCGAATATTCAGAGACTGATTGGTCATGAATAACGTTCGCCACTCTGGGCATGATTAGAATAGATATGAATTGCATGGCGCTGAATAGTCCATCATCTAAATAATCGAAAGTGAGTGATCTTAATGCGGATTAATGATGAATTGCTAGACAAACTGGGAATTTACTTTGTTTATCATGAAGTGTATAACAAATATGGCATTACTTTTGAAAGCTTTGTGGATCGTTGGACAAGAGGAATTTTGGAAATTTAATTTTGTGAAATAAAGAAACTCAAACCCTTTCACACGACGGAAAGATACGACCTAATCGGGAGCGTGTCTTTTTTCTGTTTTCTTTTTGGAAAAAGTTGTTTACGATAAATCTATACAATAGTTACTAAAGGAGAACAAACAATGAAAGTACGTGAAATGGGGATAACAATTGGGCAATTGCCTCCAGGGGATAAAAACTGCATTACAGATATTGAAGGTGTGAGTGTCGGGCATGTAACTTTGAATTATCCGTTAAATAATTCAGGTGATGTGGCCTGTACTGGTGTAACAGCTATTTTACCGCATCGCGGCAATCTTTTCCGTGAAAAGGTGACAGCTGCCAGCTATATACTAAATGGTTTCGGGAAAACAACTGGTCTCGTTCAAGTAGATGAACTTGGTGTAATTGAGTCGCCAATCATGCTCACCAATACATTCGGTGTGCCGAATGTAGCACAGGGGACACTTCAATATTTACTTGAACAAAACGAAGAGATAGGAATTTCGACGGGGACAGTCAATATAATTGTCGGGGAATGTAATGATAGTCATTTAAATTCCATCCGCCATTTTCCTGTTAAAGCTGAGCATGCAATTGAAGCAATACAGCAAGCTAAAACAGATGAAATAGAAGAGGGCGCTGTCGGAGCAGGAAGAGGTATGGTTTGCTTTGGCTATAAAGGCGGGATTGGTAGCTCTTCCCGCATTGTTGAAGATCGGGGAGGTCAAAAATATACTGTCGGGTGCCTTGTATTGAGTAACTTTGGAAAGGCGAGTGAATTTTTAACAGACCGATATAAGGTTACTGCTGAAAATAGGGAATCGACAATTAGTCCGACAGACGGCTCTATTATGATCGTAATGGCGACAGATGCCCCATTAAGTAGCCGCCAGTTGAAACGAGTTATAAAGCGTTGCGGGATAGGGTTAGGGAGAACCGGCAGCCACTTTTCCCATGGAAGCGGAGATATTGTCATTGGCTTTACAACAGCCCGCACAGTGCAGCATCAATTTGAGGGAGAACAGGAAAGTCGCCGCCAGTTAAGAGAAGATCATGACGTCATGAACACATTATTTATGGCAGCTGCCGAAGCGACAGAAGAAGCGATCCTCAATTCTTTGTCACAAGCTGCAACTACAACTGGGCGAAATAATCATACAGTCCAAAGCTATAATTTTGTCGAATAATGTATTTTTTCGTTAGGTAAACTTAATAGCTCTATTTAGTCTTTTATATAGTTCCTATGTAGAAGGCTTTTTTTCTTATGAAAATATAATATCTATTGGGATAATATGATTTAAATAATTAACAAATAGTGTGATTTATCAAAGGCTTTCGCGTTTAGAATATTTATTTTTTTATTTTGAAAACTATTAGAAAAAACTTCCACAATCGAAATAAGTATGGTATTTTATAGATTATAAATAAAAGACAGAAAAATCTAAATCTTTAAAAATATTATTCTGCACTGATGAATTTAATGATAAATGGAAGGGGTATCTAAATAAATGAAAGTATATATAAGTGCGGATATCGAGGGGATTACGGGCACAACGGTTTGGAGTGAAACCGAACTTAACGCTCCGGATTATGCACAGTTTCAAAAACAGATGACAAAAGAAGTGCTGGCGGCAATCGAAGGCGCATTTGCAGGCGGTGCCACAGAAATTTTACTGAAAGATGCACATGACTCCGGTCGAAATATTCTTATTGAAAACTTGCCAGAAAACGTAAAAATCATACGCGGTTGGACGCAAGAGCCGATGTGCATGGTAGCGGGACTGGACAGCAGTTTTGACCGTGCGATTTTTATTGGCTATCACAGTGAAGGCGGCAGTGAGAAGAACCCGCTTGCACATACACTGAGCTTATTGGCAGATGTCAAAATAAACGGGGAATATGCAAGTGAATTCTTAATCAATACATATGCAGCTGCACTGCATGATGTGCCGGTTGCTTTTGTTAGCGGGGATCAGGCATTAACGGAGCATATCGCCCGTTACAATGACCAAATTGTCACATTCGCGACAAAAGAAGGAGTCGGTCATGCAACAATTAATGTAAGTCCGCAAACGACATTGAAACAGACGAAATATCTTGTAGAACAATCAATGAAGATTGACCGAACAAAGCTTCAAATTGAATTGCCGAAGCATTTTACCGTAGAAATTATTTATAAGGATCATATTAAAGCATACCGGAATTCGTTTTATCCGGGCGCGACATTTAAGCCGCATAATACAGTCCAGTTCAAAACAACCGATTATTTCGAGGTGTTGAGACTGTTACAATTTTTAACATAAAGCAGGTGAATTTATGAAGATATCAAAGGTTGAGGTGGGGCTGGTCGAGGCACCACTTATTACCCCGTTTAAAACAGCACTTCGCACAGTACATAGTATTCGAAATATCGTCGTCTTTATTTATACCGACAATGGTCTAATCGGTATCGGGGAAGCAGCGCCGACACATGTCATTACCGGAGAGACTATTTCCTCGATCCGCTATGCAATAGAAGAAGTCATTGCACCAGCTATTATTGGAATTGAAATTGATGAAATTGCGCTGCTATCCCAACGAGTCGATGCATGTCTCTATCACAATACGAGCGCTAAAGCGGCGGTGGAAATTGCACTTTATGATCTCTGGGCAAAACAGTATAATGCCCCGCTTTATAAATTGCTTGGAGGCTACCGAAAAAATATTACTACGGACATCACCATTAGTGTGAATGACACGGATGAAATGGTGAAGGACAGTATAGCAGCTGTTAAACGCGGATTTTCCATTTTAAAAGTTAAAGTCGGCAAAACCCCGGCTGAAGATGTGGAACGTGTTCTGGCAATTAGAAAAGCAGTTGGTCCGGAAATTACGTTAAGAGTTGATGCCAACCAAGGGTGGACAGCAAAAGAAGCTGTAAAAATCATTAATCAGCTTGAAGATAAAGGGGCAGATATTGAGCTCGTTGAACAGCCTGTACATTACAGCGATGTGAGGGGCATGCAGTATGTTACGAGCAATACGTATACAAATATTCTGGCAGACGAAAGTGTATTCTCTCCAAAGCAAGCGATCGAGGTCATTGAAAAGCGGGCCGCGGATTTAATAAATATTAAGCTGATGAAAACGGGGGGTATTTCAAAAGCACAACAAATTAACCAGATTGCAGAGGCAAATGGTGTCGCTTGTATGATTGGCTGTATGCTTGAAACAAAAATTAGTGTCAGTGCAGCTGCGCATTTTGCAGCAGCGAACAAAAATGTCACAATGGTCGATTTAGATGGACCAAGTTTGTGCAGTGAAGATCCAATTGAAGGGGGGCCGATTTTCGAAGGGGAGAATATTCAGATGACCGATGCTCCCGGTATCGGGTTATTAATAGAGGCTTACTTAGCCAGATAGAAAAGAGAAATGGGGGAAATGAGTTGAAGAAATCTTTATTAGCGTTACTGTGTATGTTTGTGCTTGTATTAGCAGCTTGTGGGGATTCATCCGATTCTGGTGAAACATCAGAATATCGAACAGTGTATTCCGGAGAAATTAAGACACTGAATTATTTAAAAACAGCAGAAACAAATGAATTTGCATTATCTGCAAACTTAGTAGAAGGTCTAATAGAATATGACCAATATGGAGTAGTTAAGCCTGGATTAGCCGAAAGCTGGGAATCCAATGAAGACGCGACTGTATGGACATTCAAACTTCGTGATGATGTAAAGTGGGTAGACCATGAAGGAAAAGATGTAGAAAATGTTGTTGCACAGGACTTTGTAGATGGTTTGAATTATGTGCTTGATGCGAAAAACGAATCTTCGACAGCGTGGATTGCAACAGTCGTGAAAAACGGCGATGCCTTCTACAACGGCGAAGTAACGGATTTCTCGCAAGTAGGTATTAAAGCAATCGATGAAACGACACTTGAATACACATTGGAAGCGCCGACACCATACTTTTTATCGATGCTGAATTATGTATGTTTCTTCCCTGTGAATGGGGAGTTCTTAGCTGAAAAAGGTGATGCTTTCGGAACGACTCGTGAGAATATTTTATATAATGGCGCATATATTTTAGATAAATTCGAACCTCAGAATGAGCGTGTACTTGTGAAAAACGACGCTTACTGGGATAAAGAAACAGTGAAAATCGATCGTATTCGCTATAAATACAATAAGGAAGCGGCAACTGTTGCACCTGAACTGTTCCTACGCGATGAGATTGATGGTGCATTAATACCGACATCCATTTTGGATGAATGGTTAAACAGTGACGACAAAAAAGATTTAGTACGCCAAAATACTAATAACTTCTACACATACTTCTATGCATTAAACTTTGATCCGCAATATGATGCAGAGTATGAGCCTGAAAACTGGAAAGTAGCAGTAAATAATAAAGATTTCCGTAAATCGCTTTATCATGCACTTGACCGTGTATCAGCGATGTTAACGATTGAGCCTTACAATCCACAGGACTTATTGTCAAATACAATTACACCGAAGAACTTTGTGGATGTGGAAGGTGTAGATTACACAATGCTTGAGCCACTAAAAGCAATTACAGAAACAGATTCATTCAACAAAGATTTAGCTCTTGAGCATAAAGAGGCGGCATTGGCAGCATTAGCTGGTAAAGCAACATTCCCTGTAAAGGTATTATTACCTTACAACTCTGGTTCACCAGAATGGGCAAACCGCTCACAAGTAGTGGAACAGCAGCTTGAAAACCTTTTAGGTGCTGATTACATCGATGTGGAACTATATGCAGGTCCTGCGACAGGATTCCTTGGGGAAGTACGTCGCCCTGGTAAGTTCTCAATGATCGAAGCAAACTGGGGTCCTGACTTTGCTGACCCGTCAACGTATACAGATCCATTTACAGAGGGCGGAACATATAACAAGCCGGAAATGGCAGAAGGTTATAACAGTGAATATAACAAGCTGGTTGAAGCTGCAAAAGCAGAAGTAGATCCGGCAGTTCGTTATGAGCTATTTGCAAAGGCAGAGGCATTTTTAATTGAGGAAGCATTTGTTATTCCGTACGCTGTAGGCGGCGGCGGTTACACTGCTTCAAAGTTAAATCCATTTGAATCACAATATTCGCCATTTGGTGTTACATCCGAGAAGTTTAAAGGTCAGTCTATCCTAGAAAAGCCAATGAGTAATGAAGAATTTAAGTCTGCTAAAGAGGCATGGGAAAAAGAGCGTGCGGAAGCTTTAGCAAACACTTCTAATTAATACGTAGGCATTTTAAATGGAGTTAGATTAGGAGATGACAGGATGTTTCTGCATCTCCTTTCTGCTTTTATGCCTCATTTTTGTAGGTGTCACGGATTCAATAAGTATAGGGCGCTAGCGACAAACCGATCCGGACGTCAATACGCCGAGGAATTGATTACTGAGGAGGGAACGTGTTTGGTAAAGTATATTGCGAAACGATTCGCGCAATCCATATTGACGTTATTCATCATCATTACAATAGTTTTCTCCCTGTTACGATTAATGCCTGACGAAGGCTATCTAGGCGCAGCAGCAGAAAAAATGTCGCCTGAACAACAGGAAATCTATTTAACAAATCTTGGCTTACGGGATCCGTTATTAGTCCAATTAAAAAACTTCTACGTTAACCTTATTCAAGGCGACTTAGGGAAATCGATTACATACCGTACAGATGTACCAGTACTTGACATTATTCAAGATAAAATGATGTATTCCATTTTGTTTGGATTAGGGGCTGTAGCACTCTCATTATTAGTTGGGGTACCGTTGGGCATTTTAATGGCCCAGTTTAAAGGGCGCTGGCTCGACCGGCTCGGCACAGGCTATATTGTTATTGTTGTAGCAGTACCGGCGATGGTGTATTTCCTCATGATTCAAATGTATATTTCAGAATGGTTCAACTTGCCGATGCTGTTTGATGAATACAATCCACGGAGTTTTATTTTACCGTTAATCTGTTTGGCGCTTGGTCCGATTGCGTCATATGCAATGTGGATGCGACGCTATATGGTGGATGAGCTGAACAAGGATTATATTAAGCTGGCACGGGCAAAAGGTGTGACAGAGCGTACGATTATGTTCCGCCATGTGATGAGAAATGCCTTTATACCAATGGCTCAATATTTACCGGCAACAATTTTATTTACGATTACCGGTTCGATTTATATTGAATCATTATTTTCGATTCCAGGTATGGGTGGATTGCTTGTAGATGCGATTCAGCGCCAGGACAACAATGTCGTACAAGGTTTAGTGCTTGTATTTTCTTCACTAGGGATTATTGGATTAATTTTAGGGGACTTACTGATGGCAATTGTTGACCCTCGAATTAAACTAGGGAAAGGGGACAGTGTACGCTAATGGGAATTTTCACGAAAGAGATTCAGAATATTTCGGAAAAATCAACAGAACAGCTGCATGATCAGATGTTTGACTTTGCCGCTGTCGATGATGCAAAAGCGGAAGAAACAGCTTATTCCAATTATTCTTATTGGCGTTCGACCTTCCGCTCCTTTAGTAAAAATAAAATTGCTGTTTTTTTACTTGTATTTGTCATCGTATTGATCGCATTTACATTCGTCCAACCTTATTTACCAGATCAAAAATCACCGACTCAAATTTATTTGAATCCGGACACTGGAATGCAGGACCGGAATGTTGCTCCAAATGATGAATATATTTTTGGGACAAACTCCATCGGTCAGGATTTATGGTCCAGAATTTGGGAAGGGACAAGGACATCCTTATTTATCGGTTTTGCTGTAGCGATTATTGAAGTGCTGATCGGTTTTACAGTTGGTGCGTTATGGGGCTATTCTCGAAAACTCGAGGCACCGATCACCCAGCTTTACAATATCGTGGATAATATTCCGACAACGATTGTGCTGATCTTAATGGCGTATATTTTGCGACCTGGCGTATCGACGATTATTATTGCCATGTGTATAACCGGTTGGGTTGAAATGGCTCGCTTCCTGCGAAACCAGATTGTCATACTGCGTGACCGGGAGTACAATCTGGCTTCTAAAACATTAGGAACACCCGGCTATAAAATTATACTGAAAAATCTGCTCCCATATTTAATTTCGGTCATTATGCTGCGAATGAGTTTAGCAGTGCCAGCAGCAATTGGTGCGGAAGTATTTTTAACTTATATCGGCCTCGGATTGCCGGTAAGTGAGCCATCATTAGGAAATCTGATCAACGAAGGAAGAGTATTGATGATGTCACCGGATTTACGTTATCAGCTAATTTTCCCAAGTATCGTGCTGAGTGTCATAACGATTGCCTTTTATATTATCGGGAATGCTTTTGCCGATGCGGCAGATCCGAAAAATCACGTTTAAAGAGGAGGGCGTTATATGGAACAGGAAAAAATATTATCCATCGAAAATCTAGTCATAAAATTTAAACTGCGTGGACAAACTTTGACGGCTATCCGTGATATTTCGCTCGATTTATATAAAGGGGAAAGTCTTGCAATTGTAGGGGAATCAGGTTCAGGGAAATCAGTATTAGTAAAATCAATTATGGGTCTGCTTGATAAAAACGGCTATATTGCAGATGGACAAATTCACTTTGACGGCCATGATTTATCGAAATTTAAAACAGAGGCGGATTGGCTGAAAGTTCGCGGCAAAAAAATCGCAATGGTTACACAAGACCCGATGACCTCCCTTAATCCGCTGAAAACTATCGGAAAACAAATTGAGGAAAGCGTTGTGCTGCATCAAGGGTTAAAAGGAAATGATGCATATGAAAAAACATTACAGCTGTTGCGTGATGTAGGAATTCATGATGTTGCACGCCGCTATAAGCAATACCCGCATGAATTTTCCGGCGGTATGCGTCAGCGCATTGTGATAGCGATCGCTGTTGCCTGCAACCCGCAAATTTTGATATGTGATGAGCCGACAACTGCACTCGATGTAACGATCCAGGCACAAATATTGCAGCTGTTAACCAATTTACAGGAGAAATATTTGCTGTCGACAATATATATTACCCATGATTTGGGAGTTGTTGCAAAAGTCGCGGACCGGATTGCAGTTATGTATGCCGGGGATATTATTGAAGTTGGACAAACTGAGGAAGTATTTTTCGATGCAAAACATCCGTATACATGGGCTTTAATTTCTTCACTCCCTCAATTGGGAAATAAGGGCGAGGAATTATATTCAATCAAAGGAACACCGCCGAATTTATTTAAAGAAATCAAGGGCGATGCGTTTGCGCCGAGGAATCAATATGCACTGAAAATCGACTTCGTTGAACGTCCGCCTTTTTTCAAAGTGACGGATACCCATTATGCACGCACATGGCTCCTTGATCCAAAAGCACCGAAAGTAGAACCCCCTGAAGTGTTGCAAGCTTTTTTTGCAGAAGGGAGACAATATGCAAATGACTAAAAACAGTAAAGAAAAACTCATTGAAGTGAAAAATATTGATATCGTTTTTGGACAAGGGAAAAAGCAGTTCAAAGCAGTAGATGATGTGAGCTTCGATATATATAAAGGTGAAACATTCGGGCTTGTTGGAGAATCCGGTTCAGGAAAAACAACGATCGGCCGTGCGATTATGCGCATTAATCCGATAACTAACGGAGAAATTCTGTTCCATGGTAAACCGATCAATGGTCGTATTACCAGCGCTTGGGATCATGAAATTACCCAAAAGATTCAAATGATTTTCCAGGACCCCGGTGCTTCTTTAAATGAGCGGGCAAAGGTTGACTATATTGTTTCGGAAGGCCTGATTAATAATAAAAGGTACGGCAATGAACAGGAGCGGATAGATAAAGTAAAAAAAGCATTACTGGAAGTCGGACTGCTGCCGGAATTTGCCTCACGTTTCCCGCATGAGTTTTCTGGCGGACAGCGTCAACGGATCGGTATTGCCAGAGCGCTCGTCATGGAACCGGAATTTATCGTAGCGGATGAACCGATATCTGCACTGGACGTCTCCATTAGAGCTCAAGTATTGAATTTATTGTCCAGCTTACAGGAACATCGTGAGTTGACCTATTTATTTATCGCTCATGACCTGTCAATTGTCCGCTTTATTACAGATCGTACGGCGGTCATTTATAAAGGGAAAATCGTTGAACTGGGTGAAACGGAAAAGCTGTTCAACAATCCGCTGCATCCATATACGAAAGCATTGCTGTCAGCCGTTCCGGAACCAAATCCGCTAAAGGAACGAAGAAAAAAGCTGCAAGTATATGATCCGACTGTCCATCAGTATGAAATGGATCCACCTGAATTTGTTGAAATTGAAGAGGGACATTTCGTATTGGCCAATCAAGAAGAGCAGGCACAGTATCGGGCGGTGCTTGCCGGAAGTGGAGTGTAGACGATGGCAATGATAATTCCGAAGTCACTGAAAAAAGGGGATACGGTAGCATTAATCAGTGCATCCGGAGCAACACCGGAACACCGTATCGAGCTTGCAATCCAGGCAGTGGAGAAGTTGGGTTTCCGTGTAGTAGTAGGAGAAACGTGCAGAGCGCGACACGGTTATTTTGGAGGCAGTGATAATCTGCGTGCAAAAGAACTGAATGACATGTTCCGCAACCCTGAAATAGACGGTATTTTTTGTATTCGCGGGGGCTATGGAGCGACAAGGATTTTACCGATGCTTGATCTGGAAATGATTAAAGAAAACCCGAAAGTATTTGCAGGCTACAGTGATGTTACAGCACTGCATATTGTATTCAATCAACACTGTGGATTTGTAACGTACCATACACCGATGCCGTCAACAGAATTTATTCGTCCTGAAATGGATGACTATACATGGACGTATTTTATCAACAGTGTCACCAATACCGGATGGAGTGATTATTTCCTGGAAAATGCGGAAGGCCAGAATATGAACACCGTTGTTCCTGGTACGGCTACTGGTGAATTAGTGGGAGGCAATTTAACACTTGTCAACGCATCTCTGGGGACACCATACGAGATTGATCTGAACGGAAAAATTCTATTTTTGGAAGACATAGATGAGAATGTACAACGGATCGACCGAATGCTTACACAGCTTGCATTGTCAGGGAAACTCCAGCAGCTGTCAGGTATTTTGCTGGGTGGTTGGACGGATTGTGGGCCAATGGATATAAATAATGAAGAAAATAATTTAAGTTTGGATGCTGTATTTGAAGAAATTTTAGTGCCATTGAATATTCCCATAATAAAAGATGTAACATGTGGTCATGTGCTGCCGACGATGTCATTGCCGCTTGGTAAAACCGTAACGATCGATGCAACGAATAGATCGATTCAGGTTGTAGGTTAGTCCGATGCATAAACAACTTGATCGCATCATTGCACAATGCCCGTATAAAGTCCATGTCATTGTCGAAGACTACAAAACGAACGAAATCGTCTGGAAAAATCGGGCTGAGGAAATCTTCAGCAGTGCAAGTATAATCAAAGTGCCGATTCTCATTGCTATATTAGCTCATTTGCAAAAAACGAACGGCAGTTTAAATCAGGTTTTCAAAATTGCGCCGGAAAACATGGTCGATTTCAGTGTCATTACAGAGCAGAAGCAAATACGAGCTACACTGCATGAACTGTTACTTTGGATGACGATTACGAGTGACAACACAGCAACAAACGTATGTATCGATCTATTAGGGATGGACGCATTCAATGACTATTTTAATGAAATCGGCTTACATAATACTCGGGTCCAGCGGAAGATGATGGATTTTGAACGTCAAAAGCTCGGCTTTGATAATGTAACAACAGCACAGGATATGCAGCAGCTTTTCCGGAAAATTTATAGAGGTACGCTTCTTACAAGTGAATGGAATGCAGTTGCACTTGATATATTAAGCAGACAGCGCAGTCACGAATCACTCAAACGCTATATCGCAGACGATGTGAAGATGGCCCATAAAACAGGCGGTCTCGATACTGTGGATCATGACACAGGAATTGTATTTTTAGAAGTTCGCGATTATTTTATCGGGGTATTCATTACAGAAGTGACCGATAATGATAAAGCGAGACAAACGATTGGTGCTATTTCTAAAATTGTCTATGAGCATTTTACAAAACAGGAGGAGGGAACCGATTGAATGCCGTAGTGAAAACAAAAATTGCGAGTTTACATGCAGAACCTGACACGCATTCTGAATTAATCGATGAGGTGTTGTATGGGATGCCGGTCGAGGTACAGGAAGAAATTGATGAAACTTGGGTCAAAATCCTTACTTTTTACCGTTACGAAGGCTATACATTAAAATCCAACTTGCATATTGGAAGTGAACCTACTGTAAACTGGGTATATGAAGCGAATGATGTCGTTATTCAAAGCTTTGCCGATGTTCTTGCAGCCCCTAAAATACAAAGTGAAAACATCATGACATTGATGCGGGGTGCTTTTATAAAAGTTGTACTGGAAGCAGGACTTGATACAGCTTGGGCAAAAGTGCAGCTTGTTACAGGGGAAGAAGGGTATGTACGGTCAGCCTGGATCCAGGATCGAGTTAAAGTATATACGGCAAATGAAGCTTTATTTCGCAAGCAAGTTGTGGAAACGGCTTTTCGCTATATGGGAACTCCATACCGCTGGGGCGGTAAAACACCTTTAGGCATTGACTGTTCAGGACTTGTTTCGATGGCCTATATGCTGAATGGCGTCTATATTTTCCGAGATGCGAAAATAGTGGAAGGTTTCCCGTTAAGAAAGATAGAACGCGAAAATTTAAAGCCGGGGGATCTAATTTTCTTCCCTGGCCATGTAGCGATGTATATTGGTAATAATGAGTATATCCATTCCTCGCTAGGAGGAAACGAAGTCAATGTAAACAGCCTGAGCTTGCAGCATGAAAATTACCGCGAAGACTTGGCGACAACAATTACGGAATATGGCAGTATTTTTTAATACAAAATTAAAGGGTTAACCCAGCATGATTATTGCTGAGTTGACCCTTTTGGTTATTGTAGAAATGGTTTTGTACAACTAAAAGTTTTTAAGAATCCAATCGTTTGCTTCTACCCAATTACTAACGCGAATGACGTTATTCGGTACGGACATTTGATTGTACGGTGTATCAAATAAAATGACAGGAATTTTAAGCTCTTCGGCAATTTCCACTGCATTATCATGTTTGTCTTCGAAAAAAGCTTCTACTCCATGCTTTTTTGCTATGGCAATTTTGTTATGACTGCCGATACATTCGATATGGTCATAAGGTACTTTAAATTGATCAAACCAGTTTTTTGTAATATCGAAAACATTTTCTCCACGCGCAGAAATATAATAAAGCTCATACTGGTTTTGCCATGCTGTTAAAATGCGATGTGCATCAGCAGCAAGCTCACTTACTTCATACATTCGTGGCTCATTTTCTTTAAACCAGGCCTGAAACTGTGCGCGGTCTACAGGGTGTGGAAAGCCACTTAAAAAATCATATTCCGTTACATCTTGTAGCGTCATATTAATATTGTATTGTTTATTAATATGTGGAATTAATGTAGCAGGACATGTGACAGTCCCATCAATATCAATGCCGAACCGATGTTTTAAGTTTGTCATTTCCATTACCTCATTTCTTTACACGCTTGCATTTATTTCTGCTTCGCGCTTTGCAACCATTTCAGCAGCTAACTTATCGATTTCTTTCTTCAGTTCTTCCACCATTGTTTCTTCAGGAACTTTACGAACTGTTTTACCTTTCATGAATAACAGCCCTTCGCCACGTGCACCGGCAATACCGATATCCGCTTCACGTGCTTCTCCAGGACCGTTTACCGCACAGCCTAAAACGGCTACTTTTAACGGAACATTCAGTTTAGAAATATATTCTTCTACTTCGTTGGCAATCGAAATTAAATCAATTTCAATACGGCCGCAAGTCGGACATGAAATCAATGTCGCCATGTTTGATGCCAAGCCAAATGATTTTAATAATTCACGAGCTACTTTAATTTCTTCCACTGGATCTGCAGATAATGAAATACGTAATGTATTCCCGATCCCTTTAGATAAAATCGCACCTAAACCGGCAGCTGATTTAACAGTACCGGCAAATAATGTACCTGATTCTGTAATTCCTAAATGCAGTGGATAATTGAATGCTTGTGCAGCTTTCTCATATGCTTCAATAGCCAAGTTTACGTCCGATGCTTTCATCGAAACAATAATGTCATGGAAATCCAAGTCTTCTAAGATTTTAATGTGGTGCAATGCAGATTCTACCATTCCATCTGCAGTAGGGTAGCCGTATTTTTCGAGGATATGGCGCTCTAAAGAACCAGCGTTAACACCGATACGAATCGGAATACCTTTTGCTTTTGCGGCATTTACAACTGCCTCTACTTTTTCGCGGCGCCCGATGTTACCCGGGTTGATACGTACTTTATCGATGCCACCTTCAATGGCTTTTAGTGCTAATTTGTAATCAAAGTGAATATCCGCTACTAATGGGATATTAATTTGTTTTTTTATTTCAGGTATTGCATTTGCAGCACGCTCATCCGGTACTGCAATACGTACGATCTGACAACCTGCCTCTTCTAAACGTTTAATTTCGGCAACTGTTGCTTCTACATCATGTGTTTTCGTCGTACACATACTTTGGATTACGACTTCGTTATTACCACCAATTGTTAAGTTACCGACACGCACAGGACGTGTTTTCGTACGGTGAACGATTTCACTCATGAAAAATTCTCTCCTTTTCAGGCTTTTAATGTGGTTATATCACCTATATAGATATAACGATATGTAAGCCGTCACTGTTCCTTATTTTATCAGTGTATGAAAAGAAGAACAAGGAAGAAACATTATGAATTCAATTTAGACAATTTTCCTTCACGTTCGAGATGATTGGGATGAGGACAGTATCTCCTGGTACAAGTGGCTGTAAATTCAAATGCGGGTTAAGTTGATAAAATTGGGCAAGTCTTTCAGGAAAAGTGGTTTTAATAGGCGAGGGAGTTGCTGAGAATAGGCTGTAAATTGTATCGTCCTGCTGGATTTTTACGACTACATAGCTTTCTTTTTCCGCTTCCTCACATGATTGAGGAGCAGCATAAAAGGATGCTAATGGGAGCGTACCTTCCTGTAAATCTACTTTAATGACAAACGCAAACAACAAAAGCACAATGGAAGCTATTAAAAAGCGCAATAAAATCCTCCTTATCTCTCTACAATTTAACTCGTTAATAGATTGTTAAACTATATGATTCATAAGGAGAATTTATTATTTTTGTACCGGATATTTTGTTAAGGCAACGATTATAAAGAGCATCGTAATAAAAATACTGCTAAGCGTGACTACAGTTTGAGAGAGGATAAACAGATTTCCGAACATCGTTAGAAATGTTCCCCATGTACTTGCAAAAACAGCTGTTCGCCATACTTGCCGATATTCACCGCGTCGTCTCATCGGCCTAACGAAAAACAAACCTGCAAGTGCATATAAACTTACCTTAATAAAATAGATCGACGTATTTAGTACGAATAAAAATACAATGGCAATCGGGTAAACAATCCATTGAATATTTTGTGCATACTGTTCAATTTCCGAATAACCGAAAATTTCGGCTGTCCCTGTATTGATAAATTGGCCGAATGAAAAAGCGGTAATAAGGGTAATCATTAAAAAGGCATACTGCATCACTTTTCCAATTGATAGAATTCGATAGGCGCCCAGTTTTTTAGGGCTTGTTAAACTATGTATAAGTAACTGCATATGTGAAATTTTCATTGTTGGTTGCTCCTTTACAAAGGTAGTGTAACATGAAAAAAATTCGATTTGAACTCGGAATAGAAAATTGAATCTTTTCTTTGTTTATTACGTATAATCTGTGAACACATAATAAGAAGAAAATTTGAAAGGATGTGAAATGGTTGGACATTATTGCATGGACACTTATTATTGCGCTGTTTATTATTGCGTTTATCGGTTTAGTATATCCAATTATCCCATCTGTCTTATTTTTGTTGGGCGGGTTTATCGTTTATGGGCTATTTTACAGTTTTACCGAATTGCCGTGGTGGTTCTGGTTAATTGAGTTATTATTTGTTGCACTGTTATTTGCGGCAGACACGATCTCGAACCTAATTGGAGTGAAAAAATTCGGCGGATCAAAAGCAGGGATGTGGGGAAGTACGATTGGTTTATTGATCGGGCCATTTGTTATACCGTTTGCCGGAATTATCGCAGGACCATTTATCGGTGCCATCATTGGCGAGTTAATTGTGACACGAAGCAATCTACAGCAGGCGATTAAAGTTGGCGTTGGTTCAGTTGTCGGATTTTTAACATCGGTGGTAACGAAAGGTATTATTCAAGTCATTATGATTGTCTTGTTTTTTATTGCTATTTAGTTTCTTTTATTAATTGAAGTAGATTTAATTGATGGGGAGCAAATATTTGTAAAATCGATCGGGTATCGCTTACACTAATAGAGGAAAGATTACAAACACAGGTGAGACGAGTAATCCGCAGCCTTTCCGTCAAAAGACTGAAATGCAAATATTACTGTTTTTTTCATTGAATGAGCAATCATTTTTTGATAACCTAGTACTGTAATCAACATTAATTACTTGTTCCAGGGAGGAATATTATCATGGCATTCAAATTACCAGAATTAACTTACGCTTACGACGCATTGGAACCACATATCGATGCAAAAACAATGGAAATTCACCATTCTAAACACCACAATACTTACGTAACAAACTTAAACGCAGCAGTAGAAGGTACTGAATACGCTGACAAAGACATCAACGAGTTAATCGCTAACATCGATGCTTTACCAGCTGACAAACAAACTGCTGTACGTAACAACGGTGGCGGACATGCTAACCACACATTATTCTGGGAATTAATCGCTCCAGGCGGTTCTAACACTCCAGTAGGTGAAGTAGCTGCTGCAATCGATGCAAAATTCGGTTCATTCGACGCTTTCAAAGAAGAATTTGCAAAAGCTGCAACAACTCGTTTCGGTTCAGGTTGGGCTTGGTTAATCGTTGAAGGTGACGGTGTAGCTGTTACTTCAACTCCAAACCAAGACTCTCCAGTAATGGAAGGTAAAACACCAATTCTAGGCTTAGACGTTTGGGAGCACGCTTACTACTTAAACTACCAAAACCGTCGTCCAGACTACATCGGTGCATTCTGGAACGTAGTGAACTGGGACGTAGTAGAAGCTAAATACCAAGCTGCAAAATAATATGCGAAGAAGTAGCTATATACTAAACGGACAACCAGTTTGCGACGAAAGCGAAGCGACAGGAGCACTTCTGGGACGTAGTAGAAGCTAAGTTCCAAGCTGCAAAATAATTAAATTTGCACATTCAAATTTAATTATTTCTGTACCGAAAGCGAAGCGGCAGGTACAAAATATTTTAAACGTAAAACGCATGAGAAGTTCATTACTTCCATGCGTTTTTTTATGTATTTTTTTACAGTTATCTGCTACGCTCAAAATAGTAAATAGAATTGGGGTGCGGCAGTGGATGATTGATGAATTTATTGCACAAATTGATGAGAAGTGGCACGGTGCTTTTATCAAATTAATGGAGGCGATTGATGAGAACTTGCCGCCAGGGTTTGAAAAGTCAATTGATAGGAATATGATCACATATAATGTACCATTAACAACCTATCCAAAAGGGTATCATGTAACACGAAACACACCATTACCGTTTTTGGCCCTTGCTCCACAAAAGCGCCATATTGGCCTTTATCATATGGGCATCTACAGTAATCCTGAACTTCTCAAATGGTTTCAGGAAGCCTATGCCGAAGCGGTTCCAACAAAACTAAATATGGGGAAAAGCTGTATTCGCTGGACCTCGACAAAACATATCCCCTATGAACTGATCGGGGAACTGAGCAAAAAAATGTCGGTAGAGCAGTGGATTGCTGCCTATGAAAATGAAATACAGAGATAAATAAAGAAGGACAAACGAGCGCACATTTCCTTGATCGTCCTGTCTTATTGCTCGACATCTTGCATGGTTCCAGTGAATGGAACAAGATGCAGGTAGTCCAGTTTAATAATTGTATTTTCTAAAAGGCTTTGTAACTTCGGTTGCAGAGCTTTTTTTTATATTTTATTCTTCCTTATATAGTTGTAAGTACACCTAAACTAAGCTACTTGTGAATAAAGTAAAGAGAGGTGAGGAATAAATGAGCATGACGTACAAAAATATACTAGTTGCCGTGGATGAAACGAATGAGTCGCTGATTGCTTTTAGAAGAGCTGTGCAAGTTGTACTCAATAATGTCGGAAGTAAGCTGTATATTGTTCATGTAATTGATACCCGTTCCTTTGCATTTTCAGAAGGCTATAACTTTGATATGGCGGAAAAAATTACGAATAATAAAAAGGATTTGTTAGATAGTTATGAAAAAAAAGCGCAGCAGTCAGGCTTGGTAAATATAAAAAAACTTATTGAATACGGAACGCCTAAGCATGTCATTGCACGTGATATCCCTCAGCAGGAAAAAATTGATTTAATTATTTGCGGTGTAACCGGAAAAGGGGAATTAGCCCGCCTTTTCCTTGGATCTGTATCGGAAGGGATATTAAGAAATGCCCGCTGTGACGTTCTTGTTGTAAGAAATTCCTAAAAAGTTGACGAAGCTCCACGTAATTTTCGTGAAGCTTCTTTTTTGTGAAACTTTATAAAAGTACAGCCGTCTAAAAGATGAATAATAAAAATCTGAACTCTTTTTTCATGGAGTTTTCAGTGTTATACTAAAAGCTATGACTATACATTCATGTACACGATACATAAAGTAAGGAAGGGGAAGAGTTCTTTGCGCAAAATTACGCAAAATCGTCAGCAAAATCCGAAGGCAAAGCAACGGGCAAGTTTAACTTTTCGGATGAATATCCTTTTCTTTTCAATATTTGTTTTGTTCTCAGTACTAATATTTCGTCTAGGATATATACAAATTGTAAAAGGTGAAGATTATGTGCGTGCATTAGAGCGTACAGAGGAAGTGCGGGTAAATACTAGTGTGCCCCGTGGCCGTATTTTTGACCGTTATGGTCGTATTTTAGTTGATAATCAGCCTGAAAATGCGATTACGTATACAAAAATGCAAACAACAAAATCCGCTGAAATGCTTGAAATTGCAGAAAAACTTGCAAATCTCATCGAGCAGCCGACAGAAAAAGTAACACAGCGCGATAAATTAGATTTCTGGATTTTACGGAATCCGGAAAAAGCAAAAGAAAAAGTAACACAAAAGGAAATGACGAAATTCCAACTTGAAAATGAAGAATTAGAAACGAAGGAAATCAATAAAGAGTATGATCGACGGATTCGGGATCGAATTACAGATGAAGAACTGGAACAGCTTACCGACTTTGACCTGGAAGTTCTCGCGATTTACCGTGAAATGATGACGGGCTATAATTTATCACCGCAAATTATTAAAGGTGAGAATGTTACACCGGAAGAATTTGCTCGCGTTTCAGAACAATTGGCGGATCTGCCTGGTGTGAATACGACAACCGATTGGAAACGCGTACGATTATCTCCATTAGCGATTTTAGGTCGAACAACGGTACCAAGCAAAGGTGTACCTAAATCGAAACTGGATTTTTATTTAGCACGTGATTATTCTCGGAACGACCGTGTTGGGGAAAGTTATTTTGAAGCACAGTATGAAGAAATTTTGCAAGGTGAAAAATCAGTCGTTAAAAACATAACGAATAAAAAGGGCCAAGTAGTTGAAACGATGACGACTTTCGCAGGGGAGCCCGGCAAAGATTTAGTAACAACAATCGATGTGGAACTGCAGCAAAAAGCTGATGAAATTTTGGAGAAGTATTTATTGGAATTAAAAGCTAAAGGTGGTTCTCAATTATTGGACCGCGGATTTTTAGTTGCAATGAGTCCAAAAACCGGAGAGCTATTATCTGTAGTCGGCAAGAAAATAGAAAAAGATAAAGACACTGGCAAACCTTATATTGTTGACTATTCTTACGGTACATTCACTTCAGCATATGAAGCAGGGTCAACTGTAAAAGCAGCAACCGTTTTAATGGGCTACAATGAGGGAGTTATTAAACCGGGGACGGTTATGCTCGATTCACCAATGCGAATCGGGAATATTACACTGAATACTTTATTCAATAAGACTGGTAGTGTCATGCTGAATGATTTAACGGCATTGGAACGTTCATCAAACGTCTATATGTTCAAAATTGCGATGGGTATTGGCGGCCGTACGTATTCACCAGGTATGCGCTTTAGTTTAGCTCCGGGTACATTGCAGACAATGCGAAATGAGTATGCTCAGTTTGGACTAGGTGTGCCAACGGGGATCGACCTTCCTGGGGAATCGACAGGCTATCAGGCAGACCCGGATACCGATGTAAAACTATTAAACTTGGCGATCGGCCAGTTTGATACGTATACAACGATGCAATTGGCACAATATATTTCAACGATTGCAAACGGTGGTTACCGCATTCAACCACGCATGTTAAAAGAAATACGCAACCCTTCTAAAGATGGCGAGTATTTAGGGCAAGTTGTGGAAGAAGTGGCACCTAAAATTTTAAACAAAATCGAAAACAGCCAAGGAGAAATTGAACATGTACAAGAAGGTCTGCGCCGAGTTTACTTCGGGGCAAATGGTTCTGCCCGCCGTCAGTTTGAAACTGCAGATTATACAGCTGCTGGTAAAACGGGTACAGCCGAGGTAGTTTACTATGGACCGCAGCGTGATAAATGGAAAACTAACACGATCAATATTGTCCATGTAGGCTACGCACCATTTGATGATCCTGAAATTGCTTATGCCGTCATTTTTCCATGGGCAACAACGAACTTTACAAATAACTATTTACCACAGGCGAATTTGACAGCACGTGAATTAGTAGATTCCTATTTTGAACTGAAAAATAAATATGCAGAAGAGGGCTTATCTACAAGTAAAGTAGAAAAACCGATCATCAAGCATTCAGATGAAAAGCTGGATGAGGATGAAGAAGTTGAAACTGTAAATGAATAAAATTAAAATTATAATCCCGTAGTTTCTGACTACGGGATTATTTTTAGGAGAAGATTCAATGAGAAAGAAAATAATACATATTGTTGTGATCATCGGTGCCCTAAGTAATGCAGCGATTCTAGCATTCATGGATTTGCCGGCATGGCTCATTATTTCAATGTCGGTAATCTATATTGTTATTTTTGAAGGGCTCCTGCTTGTACTGGAGCCCCGTTTAGTCCGTGCCGAACGCGAACGGAATGTTAAAGCCTATCCTTTTTTACGAGAATTGGTTGACGCAAAAAAAGCGACGGTTACAATGCGCGACGGTTCAGTGTTATATAATGCTACGTTCGAAGGCTATGCCCATCCAAAAGATGCGAAAACCATTTTACTTTATGTACATAAAGTAAAGACGAAAAAGGAAAAAGCAGCCTATACAGAACATCCTATTAAACTTATTAACATTAAAAGCGTAAAAAAGATTCAATAAGAAGAAAATGAGACAATTTGCCTGGAACTCCTGTAAATTGTCTTTTTTATTTACAAAGCTTTACATTCAATTAACTGCGGAATTATATAAGCTTAACAATTTGTGACTATAGTTGGAATTGTAAGAAAAATACCTATTAAACAAGCGGAGGAATTACAAATGAAAAAGTGGCAGTACTTAACATCAACAGCTTTACTAGGTTCAGCAATTCTTTTAGGAGCATGTGGTGGAGAAGAAAATAATGATGAAACATCAACATCTGCACAAACAAACACTGAACAAGCTGAAACTGGCAGCGCACAATTGACAGGTAACGTAGTAGGCGATGGTTCGTCAACAGTTGCTCCAATTACAGAAGCATTAGTTGAAGAATACGCGGGCGTACAAAAAGATGTACGCGTAGCAGTTGGTGTATCTGGTACAGGCGGCGGATTCGAAAAATTCATCAATGGTGAAACGGATTTCTCAAACGCTTCTCGTCCAATCAAAGATACTGAAATGGAAGAGCTTAAAAACGCAGGAGTAGAATATACAGAATTTGAACTTGCTTACGACGGTTTATCGGTAGTTGTACACCCTGAAAATACTTGGGCAAAAGATTTAACAGTTGACCAATTAAAGAAGATTTGGATTGAAGATGGTTCTACGAAAAAATGGTCTGATATTGATCCTTCATGGCCGGATGAAGAAATTGTATTCTACTCACCAGGTTCTGACTCAGGTACGTATGATTACTTTGATGAAGTCATTTTAGACGGTGAAGACATTGTTAAAACAGCCACATTATCTGAAGATGACAATGTGTTAGTACAAGGTGTAACAGCAGATAAAAATGCAATCGGCTATTTCGGATACGCATACTACCTGGAAAATAAAGATAAATTACAAGTTGTAACTGTTGACGGTGTGGAACCGACAAACGAAACAATCGAATCAGGTGAATATTCACCATTATCACGACCACTTTTCGTTTATGTGAAAAACAGTGCACTTAAAGACAATGAAGCTACATATGACTTCATGAAATTCACACTTGAAAATGCTGGTGAAATGGCAGAAGTAGTAGGGTATGTGAGCTTACCGGATGAAAAGTATGAAGAAGCTCTAAAAGAGTTAGAAGGATTAAAATAATTACGATGTTTAATAGTGTGGGGTGGCTCTCATGCCTCCCCACACGTTTTTTAATGATAAAAATTGACCGATTATTTATATAGATGACTGGAAGGAGTTTTCGCACATGGCTCTTAAACAACAGGAGCAAGTAAGTGTCCAACAATTAATCGAGCGTTCGCGCAATCGCAAAGGAAAGAAAGTAATCGAAAAGTTAGTACCAATCGGGTTATTTTTAGCAGCAACAATTTCGGTTCTTACGACGTTTGGGATTGTATTTACACTAATATTTGAGACATTTGAATTTTTCACGCGAGTGTCGATTACCGATTATTTATTTGGTACAGAATGGCTGCCATTCTCAGGTAAGGAGCCATTGTATGGAGTATTACCATTAATATTCGGGACATTTAAAATAACACTGATTGCTATTATTGTAGCAGTACCATTCGGTTTGGGCGCTGCCATTTATTTAAGTGAATATGCATCAGAACGTGTACGAAAAATTATTAAACCGATTTTAGAAGTACTGGCAGGTGTACCAACAATTGTTTACGGGTTCTTTGCCTTAACATTTATTACACCGATTTTGCAGGCCATTATTCCCGATTTGAAAATATTTAATGCAATAAGCCCCGGGATTGTTGTCGGAATCATGATACTGCCAATGATCACATCCATGTCCGAAGATGCAATGAGCTCTGTTCCAAGTTCGATTCGTGAAGGTGCGTTAGGGTTAGGGGCGACAAAATTCGAAGTAGCAGTTAAAGTTGTCCTGCCAGCCGCATTATCAGGTATTGTCGCTTCTGTCGTATTAGGTATTTCCCGGGCAATAGGGGAGACGATGATTGTTTCACTAGCAGGCGGATCTACACCAAAATTCGACTTTGGCTTTACTGATTCGATACAAACAATGACTGCTTATATCGTGCAAGTAACGACAGGGGATGCCGGTTACGGTACAACAATTTACTACTCAATTTACGCAGTAGGGTTTACATTGTTTATTTTCACTTTAGCAATGAACTTGCTTGCAACCTACATTTCAAAACGCTTCCGAGAGGAGTATTAATATGCGCTATATACAAGAAGATTTAGTGATGAAGCGGATGAATAAACGCCTCAATTCGAATAAAATGTGGAAAATAATTTTCATTATTGCTACAAGTTTTGCCCTTGTTTCTTTAGGTATGTTACTATACCGAATTTTGTCGCAAGGAATTGGTTTTTTAGATATGAATTTCATTACAAACTTCGCGTCACGTATTCCCGAAAATGCAGGGATTAAAGCAGCACTAGTCGGATCATTATGGCTGATGAGCGTTGTTGCCCCTGTCTCGATTATTTTAGGGGTAAGTACAGCGTTGTATTTGGAGGAATATGCAAAGCAAAACAAATTAAATGATTTTATCCGAATAAATATTTCTAACTTGGCAGGGGTTCCTTCAATAGTTTTTGGTTTACTCGGATTAACAATTTTCGTTCGACTGTTTGGCTTTGAAAAAAGTATTTTGGCAGCCGGCCTGACGATGAGTCTACTCATATTGCCTGTTATTATTGTTGCGGCTCAAGAAGCGATCCGCTCGGTACCAAATGAACAGCGCGAAGCTTCATACGGAATGGGTGCTACGAAATGGCAAACGATTGTTCGGGTCGTACTGCCGGCAGCTATTCCGGGAATTTTAACAGGTAGTATTTTAGCGTTATCTCGAGCAATTGGTGAAACAGCACCATTAGTAGTAATCGGTATTCCAGTCATTCTGCAGTTTTTACCAACAGGATATCTCGATACATTTACCGCATTGCCGATGCAGATTTTCGACTGGGCAAAACGTCCGCAAGAAGCGTTCCAGTATGTGGCTTCAGCAGGAATTATCGTATTAATGATTTTCTTATTAACGATGAATTCCATTGCAATCTTTATTCGAAATAAATTCCAAAAACGTTATTAGGAGTGAAATGGAATGGTTCAAGTATTAACGAAAAATAATGTGCGTCAATCTGCAATGGGAATCGAACAGAATCAAGCGAATGTCATGCAGTCCAATAATTTTAATTTATGGTATGGGGATCACCATGCTTTAAAAGATATCAACTTAGACATGAAGGAAAACGAAGTAACGGCAATTATCGGTCCTTCCGGCTGCGGGAAATCGACATATATAAAAGCATTAAACCGTATGGTAGAACTTGTGCCGATCGTAAGGACATCAGGAGAAATCAATTATCGCGGCCGTAATATTTTTTCAAACGGCTATGAAGTGGAAGAACTGCGCACGAAGGTCGGCATGGTGTTTCAAAAACCGAATCCGTTTCCAAAATCGATTTATGATAATATCGCATACGGACCACGAATACATGGAATTAAAAATAAGAAAATCCTGGATGAAATTGTGGAAAAGTCACTGCGAGGTGCAGCCATCTGGGATGAGGTAAAAGACCGTTTAAATCAAAATGCTTATGGGTTATCAGGCGGTCAGCAGCAGCGTATTTGTATCGCACGCTGTTTGGCAATCGAACCGGATGTCATTTTAATGGATGAGCCGACTTCAGCGCTTGACCCAATTTCAACATTAAAAGTTGAAGAGCTTGTACAACAGATGAAAGAACAATATTCAATCGTCATTGTGACACATAATATGCAGCAGGCTGCACGTATTTCCGACAAAACGGCCTTCTTCCTGAACGGGGAAGTAGTAGAGTTTGATAAGACAGATATCATTTTCTCGACACCGTCAGATCAGCGCACCGAAGACTATATTTCCGGTCGATTTGGATAATGAGAAAAGGAGAATGATAACGATGATTCGCGAGCGTTTTGAACATGATTTAATAGCGGTACAGCAAGATTTAATGGAACTGTGTGATTTAAGTATTCAATCATTGCAGGAGTCTTTTAAAGCTTTTTTAAAAAAGGATATTGATTTGGCGCTACAAGTTATTGATACCGATCCGAAGATTAATCGGTTGGAGGAAATAATCAATGACCGTGTCATTTTACTCATTGCAAAACAACAGCCTGTTGCGACAGATTTACGCCGTTTAATTGTTGTGATTAAAGCAGCAACGGATATGGAGCGCATAGGTGATCATGCGGTCAATATCGCAAAGGAAACGATTCGAATCGGAAAAACACCATTTGTCACGAGCGTGGAGCCGATTGAGGAAATGTTCCATAAAACAATTTTAATGCTGCGCCAAATTGTCGACGCCTTTTTAGAGGAGAATACAACTAAGGCAAAAGAAATTGCAAAACTGGATGATGAGGTCGACGAATTAACAGGCAATATACTGAGTAACTTAATGAAGTTGTCTGTTTCCAATGAGCAAGTGGCACAAGTGACGAGTTTATCATACGTATGCCGCTGTATCGAACGTTCGGCAGACCACGCAACAAATATAGCTGAGCATTTATTCTACCTTGTAAAAGGGAAGCATTATGAACTGAATAATTAAATGTAAAAGTATAGGGAGGAGACTTCCTATACTTTTTTGTTTTTTTGAAACGTCAGCCAATTGGCAATCGTTTACAATGTAGGAAAGGAGGGCGGCGTAATATGAATGAATATTTCGAACAGATTATTAATGAATATAGTAAGCATTTATTGCGCATCGCATACTTTTACACCAAAAATCGTCATGCTGCCGAAGACATTGTACAAGATGTTTACATAAAATTTATGCAATCCGACTACTCAGAAAGCGGTCAATTAAGAGCATATTTAACAAAGATGACAGTTAATAAAAGTAAAGATTACTTAAAGAGTTGGGCATATAAAAAAATACAGTTTGAAACGAAATGGTGGATGAAAGCGACGGACCGTGATCATGTCATCCAGCAAGAAGAGCGGTCCAATATAGGGGCAGCAATTTTAAAGCTGCCATTGAAATACCGGGAACCAATTATAATGTATTACTACGAAGAAATGAGTGTAGTGCAAGTGGCTGCCATTTTGGAAATCAACGAAAATACCGTAAAGACCCGATTAAGACGTGGACGCGAACAATTAAGACCAGTGCTAGAAGGAGAATGGGAGGTGCTTCGTCATGAATGAGTTCAAAAAAGCATTAATAGATGTTGCAGGAGATCTATCGGAAAGTGAAACTGCTGTAAAAAATGCTATATTACTTAAAAAACCTCGTAACAAAAAAGTGAAAATAGGCTATTATTTAATGCCGGTAGTTATTGTAATGCTAATTCTTTTTAGCTGGCAATTATTTATTCCGAAAATGCTGGATATTAGCCAAGCTAAACAACCTACGAATGTACATTTATTTGAATTTTTCACTGCGCTTGAAGAAAGTGAAAATAATGCTGGTATAGAGACAAGTCGTGCTAATGCCTATATACAAATGGTGGAGATTATAGGAATACCTAAATATGCAAAAAGCATAGGAATTACGATTACAGATGAGGATCGCCAGCAAGCGGAAAACATTCTTGAACGAGTATGGAAGGAAAGAGATTTTGAAGAGGTATTATTTGCTCATATTACAAAAAAAGAAGTTACTGAAAATATTGCCCCGCTATTAATCGAGAGGTTTGCCTATGCTAAAAAGTTAGAAGATAGAATGTCTCAAGATTACGTGAAAATGTTACCGGAGATTGCAACATCATATAGCAATTTTATGGGGTTTTCCTACATGGAAGCACATTATGAAGAACAATTAAATCAGTTTAAAGAGCAACAAAATATTATAATTTCATCAAATAAAAGTTTAGGTACTTCTGGTACGGTTGTTGAGGTAGAAGATAATATGTTTTTATTGATTAAAAATATGACAATTAACGAATATAATCAAGTTTCACCTCGTATATTTGTAGACAAATTTGCGGCATGGTTTATAAATGATCCTCAAAAGCCAGTGGAAGTAGGCGATTATATAAATTTAAAAGAAACAGTGATTTCCCAAGATCGAATAGGAGCTGAATATGCAGGTGTAGGTCTTCATTATGGTCTGGAAATTCTTTTGCCTAATGAACGTGCCAATGAAATAAAAGAATTAACATTAACCGAGCAAGTGCTTGAAGAGTTTTATGAGAATTATGGGCAAGCTACACTAATAAATGAAGAAGCATTAGAAATATCGAAGCCGCCTCTTTATATTGTTCATATAGAAGGAGAATCCTATACGGTTTGGCAGAATGATAAACAACAGCTTTATATCCTTCCATTTGGTAAGAAAGAGTTGGCCATATTCACGGAATATACATCAAAAAAAATATTAACTTTATTCCAACAATTTGTTGATGAATAATTTATGTAATGAAAGGGTACATGGTACAATAAAGGTAATTCAAATAAGTCATGTACTTATTTAAATGTAAAGGGGTAGACAGCATGTTAAAAACAATTGTATTTGACCAATTAAAGCAAGCGATGAAAAACAAAGATGTATTGGCTAAAGGAGTATTAACTTTAGTGAAGTCCGCTTTGGATTCTGCAGAAAAGGAAAAAGGTGCGGAATTGACGCCACAGGAAGAAATTGCTGTCATTAATCGTGAAATTAAGCAGACAAACCAGTCACTAGAAGGTGCAAAGCAAGCAGATCGTCCAGATTTAATCGAAAAAGAGGAAGCAAAATTAGTCATTTTAAAAAGCTTCTTACCAAAACAGTTAACAGAGGAAGAAATTTCAGCTGAGCTTCAGGCAGCTGGTATTACTTCAGGCATGAATATGGGGGATGCAATGAAAATTGCAAAGCCTTTACTTGATGGAAAAGCAGACGGAGCGACAATTTCAAAAGTTGTCAAAACGCTCATTTCCTAAAATGAAAATAAGCATTGTCAAGTAACAGAAAAGGAGGTGTGCCGCAATTAATTGACGGTCACGTCCTTTTCGCTATATTTTTCTAAAATTATAACGCTTACACTACAAAAAGGAATTAGGATAGGGAGGATTAAAATGACCTTACATGAACAAATTGAACTGTATGTACCATACAATGAACAGGAAGCAAAAGATCGAGACATCATTTTACGTGCAATGGCTAGTTTATCGGATGTCCTGACAAGAAATAATGAAGTTCTGCATTTTACTGCTTCAGCTTTTGTATTCAACCCCGACCGCACCCGTGTACTGATGGCTCATCATAATATTTATAATTCATGGGGCTGGATGGGCGGTCATGCAGACGGCGATCCTGATTTATTTAATGTAGCGAAAAAAGAGCTGATGGAAGAAGCAGGTCTTACAGAAGCAAAAGCAATACAGGACGATATTATTTCGCTTGATATCCTGCCGGTTATCGGTCATATGAAAAACGGAAAATATGTTGCAGCACATTTACATTTTAATGTGACTTATATATTTGAAGTGGAAGATGAAGCGACATTTAAAGCGAAACTTGATGAAAACAGTGAAGTCGGTTGGATCGCAATGGACGAAGTTGCCGAAAAATGTACGGAAGCGCATATGATTCCAATCTATGAGAAAATTATAGAGAAGGTAAAAAAAATCGGCTGTTAAACGTTAGGCTGAAATGGATAACATTTTTACTAAAGACTGATTTTTTCCATACGGAGATTTTCTGGATTCAACTCGCTGATATACAGAAAAACACAAACGAATGCTGAAATTGAAATAATTTCACAAAATTAAACAACCGTGTGCTAAAATAACGTTGTATAAACAAAAGGGAGGCTATTTTCAAATGGCGAAAAAAGTAAAAGAATATAAAATTAACCCAGATCGAGTGGAAGAAGCATTATTAGTACAAAACCGTATGCTTCTTGAATTATTGGTTCAAGTTTTAGATGAGCAACTAGTAATTGAACGTCCAATTTTACACGAACGTTTAGGAAACCTAATCGAGCTTTCAGACAACGATCGTGATTTAAAAGATACTTTACACGGTTTAACTCAAAAATTATAATTACATACATTTATGTGTGGTGCGGTATCCTAGTGATACCGCTTTTTTTTATGCAGAAAAAACGATTATAAAGTTAGTTATTCGTCCACAGTTTAAATTACTACTTTTTAATTTTAATCTTCGCTATACTATCGGTATTGATTTGAAAACAGATGGAGGGTTTTACATGACAAATGAATATAAGACTGTATTAACAGATGAAATTCTTCATTTTTTATATCGTAATGCATCTTTTCAAGCTTTAGATGAAAATGAGCAGCAACAGTTTTTGGAGAAATTCGGTAAACAACCATTATTTATAGAGGTTATCGAAATTGCAATTGCACTTGAAGAAATGATTGCAGAAGTGGAAGCAACGATGCCGAAAATACAGGATAAAGATTATTTATTCCCGATTGAGCAACAAAAGCAATTACTGAAAGATCGGACTGTTATTGATGGCAATGTACTGTATGTGCCCTTTGAAGAGATGAAAAATCTTTATTCGCCCATGATAGTCATCCTACAGCAATCTGACGCTATGCAGGGGGTTGAAGCCTTTACAAAAGGGACCATTTTACCGCTATTTAATTTATGTGCTGTCCAAAAGCGTGATTTAATCATACTTCCGTTTAGTAATAAATCGGCTCAACCACTTCATTTTAAAAATGGAACACTTGAAATTGAAATGTTCGATCAATTTCTGCAGCATTTTTTAACTGGAGACGCTCAAATTATGCCGGCTATAGACAAGGCGATTGAACTTTTTACCCAAGACAACATTGGCCATCAGCGGGATCTTATGATTATTACGGATAATCAATTTAGCGATTTCCATAAACTGAATCAAGAAGTTGCTGCCGGAAAAATGCAGGAACTTGATATCGATCTGGCGGTCATCGCGATGAGCGAAACCGCCTTTGAAAAACAGCCGATTTCCTTTGCAGACAAAGTATTTTTTGCCAACGATTAATGAAACGAATCCGTTTTGGGTTCGTTTTTAATTTGCCCAATTTTGTTACACACAAGGAATTTTAAAAGGGAGTGCGGAATAATTAAAGTAAGGATACATAAATAGAGAGAAATGGAGTGTTTCGTTCGATGTATACAGCCTATTGTAGAACCGTCCAAAGTTCAATGCGTGTCGGTATGAAGCTTATGAACTGGAGAAAGCCAGAATTACTCCAAGGGGAAAACAGCCTTGAAAAATTGCCGGACCTTGTGAAAAGTTTAGAGTTAAATATGCTTTTAGTGATTACAGATGAAGGAATTCACAAACTTGGGCTTATGGATAAGTTATTGGAGGGCTTACAGGAGCAAAATATTGCATTTGTTGTCTATAGTAAAACCGTTCCAAATCCAACTTTCACAAATATTGAAGAAGCGTTGGAACTGTATAATGCGAATAATTGTGATGGCATTATAGCATTTGGCGGCGGGTCACCGATGGATTGTGCTAAGGCAGTTGCGGCAAGGATAGCACGCCCCGATAAATCGCTGGTTGATTTAAAGGGATTATTCAAAGTAAGAAAAGAAATGCCGCCGTTTTTTGCGATTCCGACAACGGCCGGAACGGGAAGCGAAGGGACGATAGCCGCAGTCGTATCAAATAGTGAAACACATGAGAAATTCGCTATTATGGATCCGGTGCTTGTCCCGCATTACGCTGTACTAGATCCGGTATTAACGATTAATTTGCCTCCGCATATTACATCTACGACAGGAATGGACGCTTTGACACATGCCGTGGAAGCCTATATTGGGAAAAGTAATACAGAGGAAACGAGAAAATATGCCCGTGAGGCGGTTATACTTATTTTTAAGTATTTAGAGCGCGCCTATGTTGAGGGAACAGATATGAAAGCAAGGACGGAAATGCAGCGTGCGTCCTATTTGGCCGGACTTGCATTTACCCGGGCATATGTAGGCTATGTTCATGCCATTGCTCATACACTCGGTGGTTTCTATCAAGTTCCGCACGGATTTGCCAATGCGATTATCCTGCCGCATGTCCTGCGATTTTACGGCAAAAGCGCTGCTAAGCCATTAGCAGAACTGGCGACGATTGTAGGAATCGGGAAAATAACAGACAGCGATGAAAAAAAGGCAGAGTTATTTATTGAAGCGATTGAAGTGTTAAATGAAAAGATGAACATCCCTCGAAAAATAACAGGAATCATCAACCGTGATGTGCCATTAATGGTAGAGCGCGCTATACAAGAAGCGAACCCGCTGTACCCGGTACCGCGCATTGTGAATAAAGATGAAATGTTTTATTTATATCAAGTCATTCAGGAATAATGGATAAGGAAAACAAGGTATAAAAAGAGGGTGAATCATAAATAGAAGTACCGTTAGAAAAAGAAGAAACCTTTATTAAGTAACGGATATTTTATAAAAATTGATTGAAATGGAGGGGAGGCGACTCCAGCGGGAATAGCGTGACGACTGAGACTACAGGCTCAGGCCACGCCCGCGGAAAGCGTCCGACCTGGAATGGAAATCAATTTTTAACGCTCAGCAAAAAAATGCTATTTTTCTCTTAGAGAAAAATAGCATTTTTGGGTTATGATCCAGCGTATTTAAAAATGGTAATAATTTATTCAAGTTGGTCGTCGAAATAGTTTAATAACCCTTGATAAATGCCCAGTGTTGCTTGTTCCCGGTAATAATCTGTAGTAATTGCCCGTTCTTCAGAAGGATTACTTAAATAACCGAGCTCAAGCAATATAGCATTTTGCCGGTTTTCGCGTAGCACTAAATAGTTTCCGAAGCGCGGTCCACGGTCCTTCAAGTTAACTTTTGATGCCAAGCCTTCATGAACATATTCGGCAAGCTTTTGCTGGTAACCATTCGTATAATAGGTCGTAAAGCCGCTCACTGAACTATCTTCATTTGCGTCATAGTGAATACTGATAAACGCATCGGCACTTGCCTGATGCGACACTGCTACACGCTTTCGCAAGTCGACAAATATATCAGATTCCCGTGTCATTACAACATTTGCACCGGCAGCCTGTAATTTGGAACGGAGCATTTCTGCTGTAATAATATTAATATCTTTTTCGTCGGTTCCACGAACGCCGGTAGTACCACGGTCATTACCGCCATGACCGGCATCCAGCACGATTGTTAGGCCTTTTAATGTACCCTGTTTACGCTCGGCTACTTGACTTGTATTGTTTTGGGATGTAGTTCCCTGTGAATTGTTTTTACTTACAACCCAGTTTGCGACATACGCAGTCTGTTGATCTTTTACTGCGATTTTAAACCAGTCGCCTTCACTTTCCACTATCGGATATGTATGACCAGCATCTGCGATAACGACTACATTTGAAGAAGTAGAAGGGGATTCCCTTAAGTTTGTCCCGTTATAAATAATCGTGACAAAGTTTTTCGCTTCTTCTTTCTCAGATGAATGATTTTGTTTCAATTGTTTTGTGAAAGTTCCGTAAAAGCTGTAAATCCAACCCTTTTTGCCTTTTTCATATTCAATCTCGACCCAATTATGATCGCGGCTAAGCACTTTAAACTGTTGGCCCTCCGATGCAAGTCCTAATTTTTTTGCTGTTAAATCAGGTTTTTTTCGGATGTTTACGGCACTTACATTAACGGTAAATGTATTCGGATCAATTTGCTCTATAGGTTCATTTGATTGTTCCTGTTGCACATTATCAGTTGGAGTTTCCGGTGTTTCCGACTTTGCATCTTTTACTGTGACATATTCTGCGAATACCCAACCTGTCATTTCCCCGAACTGAATTTGAATCCAATCCTGTTCCTGTTGTAAAAATTTACTTTCCGTCCCGGAAGAGATTTTCGTCAGCACAGATGCGGATAATGATGGCGCTACGCGAACATTTAAAGAGTCCACTTGAGAAATGACCGTTTTGTCTGATGAAGAGTCTTTTTGCACATTTGCTGTTTTCACAAGCCATGCCGCAACCCAGCCTTCTTGTTGTCCGACCTGAACATGGTGCCAATCACCTTGTTTTTCAATCGAAATGATCTCAGTTCCTTCTTTTAACGTATCAATGATCGGATAAGAAAGACCCGGACCTTCACGTAAATATAAAATTTCCGCGTTTACATACAACGGTTCCCCGTTGGCATAAGCAGGGCGAGCGGAAAAATTATACGGAATTACCGCTGTGAACAATAATAAAATTGATAAACCAACTATTATTTTATTTTTTTTCATAGTTTCCTCCTTTTAAAATTATTTTGTTTAAATGACCCTTTTACTATATCCCCCTATATTATAAAAGTATTTATGACAAAAAATATAGCGTTTTTTTGAAAATGGTTGACAACTTGTCATGACATCATTAAGATTAGTGTTAATTTAACAAAAGTAACATTGCCAATGACCAAACAAGTAGCGGTTGCCAATGCTGAAAAGAGAGGGAAAGACATAGGCTGTAATCTTTCCTGCAGTATGTAACATGTGAACAACAGTTGAGAGGCGTTTCCTCGAAAAATTTTTTCTAGTAGGGGAAGACGGAATCGGCCGTTATCCGAATTCGAGAGGATGTAGAGATACATCAATTAGGGTGGAACCGCGGAAGAATTTACAAGCTTTCGTCCCTTGCAGTTTTTGCAAGGGACGAAAGCTTTTTTTATTTTCTTCTTTCTTCAGCTCGCAATGTGTTTGGTCAATTAAGAGAGGAGTGCTTTTATGAATTTTAAAGTACCAAAAGGAACACAGGATATTTTACCGGGTCAATCCGAAAAATGGCAGTATGTAGAACGTGTCATCCGTGATTTATGTGAAAAGTATCGCTATAACGAAATTCGCACACCAATGTTTGAATCAACTGAACTGTTTCAACGCGGTGTAGGCGATACAACGGATATCGTACAAAAAGAAATGTATACATTTACGGACAAAGGAAATCGTTCGTTAACATTACGTCCAGAAGGAACAGCTTCAGCGGTACGTGCATACGTGGAGCATAAAATGTTCGGTCAGGCAGATCAACCTGTCAAACTTTATTATACAGGTCCAATGTTCCGTTATGAACGTCAACAGGCAGGACGCTATCGCCAATTCGTACAGTTTGGTGTAGAAGCAATCGGCTCAGCTGATCCGGCAATTGATGCGGAAGTAATGGCACTTGCAATGGATGTCTATACAACACTTGGTTTGTCCGATTTAAAATTAGTCATTAATTCATTAGGTGACAAAGATACTCGTGATGCGCATCGCAGTGCGTTAATTGAGCATTTCACTCCGGTTGTTGGGGAGCTTTGCAGTGATTGTCAAAGCCGTCTGGAGAAAAATCCTTTACGTATTTTAGATTGTAAAGTAGATGCTAAACACCCGGCAATGGCTACTGCACCGGCTTTAACAAATTATTTGACGGATTCTTCTGCAGAATACTTCACGAAAGTAAAACAATATTTGGATGTACTGGGCATTTCCTATGAAGTGGATCCTAACTTAGTACGTGGTCTTGATTACTATAATCATACGGCGTTTGAAATTATGATTACCGGTGAAGGGTTCGGTTCAATTACGACACTTTGCGGTGGCGGGCGCTATAACGGTTTAGTTGAAGATATTGGCGGACCGGAATCACCTGGTATCGGTTTTGC
Source organism: Solibacillus sp. FSL W7-1472 (assembly GCF_037969775.1). Lineage (NCBI taxonomy): Bacteria > Bacillati > Bacillota > Bacilli > Caryophanales > Caryophanaceae > Solibacillus > Solibacillus sp. FSL W7-1472. The sequence goes on along the minus strand of NZ_CP150208.1, from coordinate 2,451,560 downwards.
CCTATCAATTGAACGATTAATATTAGCGCTTGAAGCAAAAAACATCGAGCTTGCAACGGGAAATAATCTGGAAATGTATGTTGTGGCAATGGGTGAAGAAGCTAAACTCAAAGCAGTGGAACTTGTAAGTTCGTTCCGCGCAAAAGGCATTTCAGCAGATATGGATTATTTGGACCGGAAAGTGAAAGCGCAAATGAAAGCTGCTGACCGTGCGAATGCGAAATTTGTCATTGTATTAGGTGAGTCAGAATTAGAAGAGCAAGCAGTAAACGTCAAAACAATGGAAACAGGCGATCAGACAAAAGTGGAATTCGGTCAGCTTGTCCAATACGTTTTAGAAAACAAATAGTTGGAGGAATAACAATGGCGCAAAGAACACATGCATGTGGCTTAGTAACAGCTGCAGAAGCGGGACAGGAAGTTGTATTAAAAGGTTGGGTACAAAAACGTCGTGATTTAGGCGGATTAATTTTCGTGGATATGCGTGACCGTGAAGGGATCGTACAGGTAGTTTTCGGTGATCAAGCGAAAGACGCTTTAGAACTTGCCAATAAAATTCGTAATGAATTTGTTATTGAAGTAAAAGGTACAGTAGTTTTACGTGATGCTTCCCAAATTAACAAAAATATGAAGACAGGCGAAATCGAAGTAGTGGCTTCTGAACTGACGATTATTAATGAAGCAAAAAACCCGCCATTCGCAATCGATAACAATGCGGAAGTTTCAGAAGAGTTACGTTTGAAATACCGCTATTTGGATTTACGTCGCCCTGTAATGTATGACACATTTAAGATGCGCTCTGATGTAACACGTACAATCCGCAATTTCTTACAAAACGAAGGCTTCCTGGAAGTGGAAACGCCAATTTTAACGAAATCAACACCAGAAGGAGCACGTGACTATTTAGTTCCATCTCGTGTACATGACGGTGAATTTTATGCATTACCGCAATCACCACAGTTATTTAAACAGCTATTAATGGTAGGTGGCTTTGAGAAGTACTTCCAAATTGCTCGTTGCTTCCGCGATGAAGATTTGCGTGCAGACCGTCAGCCGGAATTTACACAAGTCGACATCGAAACTTCATTCTTATCAATGGATGAAATTATTGAAATGAACGAACGTCTTCTTACTCAAGTTATGAAAGATGTAAAAGGCATTGATGTCGTTACACCATTCCCGCGCATGAGCTATAAAGAAGCAATGGATCGTTTCGGTTCAGATAAACCAGATGTTCGTTTCGGACTGGAATTAAAACAGCTTTCAGACATCGTAAAAGAATCAGCATTCGGTGTATTTGCTAACGCAGTGGCAAATGGCGGTGAAGTGAAGGCAATCAATGTAAAAGGCGCAGCAGCAAACTATTCACGCAAAGATATTGATGCATTAGGCGAGTTTGCAGGCCGTTACGGGGCAAAAGGGTTAGCATGGTTAAAAGTGACAGAAGAAGGCTTGAATGGCCCGATTGCGAAGTTCTTTGAAGGCGAAGCAGCTGACACAATCATCCAAGCAACAGAAGCACAGGCTGGTGACTTATTATTATTCGTTGCAGATAAATCTTCTGTAGTTGCAGACGCACTTGGCGCATTACGTTTAAAATTAGGAAAAGAACTAGGCTTAATCGATGAGTCGAAATTCGAATTTTTATGGATTGTTGATTGGCCATTATTCGAATACGATGAGGCGGAAGGTCGTTACTATGCGGCCCACCATCCATTCACTCGCCCATTTGATGAAGATTTAGAGTTAATGAATACAAACCCTAAAGAAGTTCGTGCACAGGCATATGATATCGTATTAAACGGTTATGAGCTTGGCGGCGGATCACTACGTATTTATGAGCCGGATTTACAAGCAAAAATGTTTGAACTGCTTGGATTTACTGAAGAAGAAGCGCGTGCACAGTTCGGCTTCTTACTTGAAGCATTTGACTACGGCGTTCCTCCACATGGTGGTTTGGCGATGGGACTTGACCGATTAGTAATGCTTCTTGCTGGCCGTACAAACTTACGTGATACAATTGCATTCCCTAAAACGGCAACAGCTAGCTGTTTATTAACAGATGCACCATCACAAGTTTCAGATGCACAGCTTGAAGAGTTAAGCTTACGTATCGCAGCGACAGCAAAAAAATAAATGTTAAGGTACTTCTTCTCACGGGAAGAAGTACCTTTTTTTATAAAGTAAATTGGAACCATATTATTCTAAAAAATTAGTACAATTTTAATAATTTATAAGAATGGAATGTTTTCGATTGAATAATCAGAATATTGGTGTTAATATAACACTAATACGAATCCTGATGTGTTCGTCGCTATATTTGTTACTAAACACTTTTGACCGAACAATAAATCGTTGGGAGCTACTATTACCGTAGAAGCAAACATGCCCCATTTGGAGCGGGAAGTTTAACGCTGCGATTAGTGCACCCCCTTGCTATAGACGCGGGATCAAAACGATGTTGTAGCAAGACGGCATTTTTGGGATTCGTCCATTTCTAATTTTACTCTTCTACTTTTATGTAGAAGAGTATTTTTATTTTGTTATAATAACTGGAATTGGAGCATTCCTGAAATGATATTATGGGAAATGCTGCTTTCTGTCATTAGATTGTTGCTTGCATCTCGTATATGATGTCGTTATAATGCCTAGTAGAATGATAAAGATTGAGGGGTAAAATTAGATGTTACATCAATTTTCACGAAACGAGTTAGCTATTGGAACAGAAGGGTTAGAAAAGCTGAAAGAAACGACAGTCGCAATTTTAGGTGTAGGCGGTGTAGGATCGTTTGCGGCAGAAGCATGTGCACGCAGCGGGATTGGCCGTATCATATTAGTAGATAAAGATAATGTGGATATTACGAATGTCAATCGTCAATTAGTTGCATATCTATCAACAGTTGGAAAATCAAAATCTGCTATTATGAAAGAACGGATTGCAGATATTAACCCGGAGTGTGAAGTAATTGATATGCATATGTTTTATACAGAAGAAACGTATGAACAGTTTTTCGCACAAGGAATTGATTATGTAATTGATGCATCCGATACAGTTATGTACAAAATCCATATTATGAAAGAATGTTTAAAACGCAACATTCCAATTATCTCAAGCATGGGTGCTGCCAATAAAATGGATCCTACCCGATTCCAAATTGCCGATATTTCAAAAACGCATACAGATCCACTGGCAAAAGTAATCCGTACTAAACTGCGTAAAGAAGGCATTAAAAAAGGTGTAACTGTTGTATTTTCAGACGAATCCCCAATTGTCGTACGTCCGGACGTTGCACAATATGTAGGAAAGCCTGAAGCGGAAATCCGCAAAGCACAATTACCACCTTCATCAAATGCATTCGTACCTTCTGTTGCCGGATTAATTGCAGCAAGCTGGGTTATTAATACGATTTTAAAAGATGTCGAAATTAAACGTGTTCAAGGGTAATTCGTAAACTTCCATAAATGAAAGGATGTGTAAAAGGGATTTCGAAACCTTTTAACACATCTTTTTTATTGAGGAATTGTTAAATGATATTTATTGATTTAAACGTTGTTTTTACATCTAAAACGTCATTAGACAATTAATGAATCATCAAATTTATCTTTCCGTTAAACAAATTATTGCGTATTAAATTACATACTTATATTAGTTTATACAAAAATTTCCTCATAAAGTGGTTTTGTCATGAATGGTTATTCATTAAATGGAATACAATATTATTGTGATAAAACAATAAAAATGTTTAAGAAATGGAGCTTAAGAAATGGTCATACAACAATTGGAATACCGGGGTTTGAATTTACATGATGTGATCGGCTCAGTGGAAATTGCAATTGATGTCGATTTAAATACGATTCACATTTATGATACCGATCATATTGTTGAACCGGAATATGATTTTTTAACGAAAAACTTCAAGCTAAGTGAAGGTTTCTGGAAAATGGCGAATGTAATAAAAGAAAAGCAATTATTTTTGAGCAATGATGAAAAAAATTTAGATGTATGGATTGAATCATTTAATTGGTTTTTTTACAGTTCAGGCCCTTCCGTTAAAATCTATAAACAGGGTGAGATGGTTGTATTTAAAAACGACTATATAAATATAGAGAAGTTATTGTATGAAAAGTACTTTTCCCGTTTGACGGGTGAATCTTTAAATGGCAAATGACATAATATTCTATTAAGAGAATAATTATGGCAAAAATATGGCAGGATTTTAATGATTTTTTCGTTTTTGAAGAAAAATTCCTTTTTTTTGCTATAGTTAGAGTGTATTGATAATATGCATGGGGATGCAAGGAGGAACGATAGAATGACAATCGAAATGAAAAATGATTTATTGAATTTGCCGAGTCTGCAGTTGAAGATGGATACAATCGTTTTTGAAAATATCGATACAAAACCAAATTGGTCGAAAGCTTTTGAGCAGCTTGATGGATTATTGCACAAAGTAGCGAATAATTTTAATTATTTCATTGCTAAAAATGACGGGGAACTGCCATCAAGCACTACTTATTGGACGCTTTATATGGATATTGCTTCAAAACTTTTATACTTTACCGGTTTAGCGCATGCCAACTTAATTGCGGAAGATGATATGGATGCACGTGCACATGTGAGTAAGTTTTATGAGTTAAGTGCGAGCTGTATTCCAAACGCGCATACTGAAAATAATGAAGAATTGCTTTCGGAGATTCAAAAGAGTATTTACCAGTTAAGCGGTGAAGAAGTTAAGCTGACTGTTGCCGACAATGTGGAGCAGTGTATTAAAGCATTTAAGAAATTTGCAGAGTCATACGAAAAGTAAAATATAAAAGAGTCATTTTCATTGATTTGAAAATGACTCTTTTTGTATTCGTTATAAATTGTCTTTTATTTCTTAAAGGATTTTAGCTTTTCATATATAGCGGCCATTCTTTTTTCTTCACCTGCTATGACGGGCTTATAAAATTCGGTACCTGCCAATTCATCCGGTAAATATTGCTGTTGCACCCAGCCACCAAATGTTCCAAGAGGGGAATCGTGAGGGTATTTGTAACCGACATGACCAAGTTCTGCCGCACCCGCATAATGAGCATCTTTTAGATGGTTCGGTATATCACCGGTTTTCCCTTCATGAATTGCTGCAATCGCTGAATCCAATGCTTTATAGGCTGAATTCGATTTGTCCGATAAACACATTTCAACGACCGCGGTTGCAAGTGGTATGCGTGCTTCCGGCAACCCGAGTTTCACGGCAGCTTCCGTCGCTGCCTGCACATGTGCTCCGACACTAGGATTCGCAAGTCCGATATCTTCATAGGCCATGACGAGCAGTCTTCGACATACTGCAACTAAGTCCCCATTTTCGAGTAAATGAGCCAAATAATAGAGCGCAGCATTTGGATCGCTGCCTCGTACCGATTTTTGAAGGGCAGACAATAAGTTATAGAAATGAGAGCCCCCTTTATCCCCAAAAACCCCAATTCTTTTTGCAAGTGCGTCGATCGCATTATCGTTGATAATAGTTACTCCGTCTTTTTCATCTGAAGCATAATAGACCGATTCCAAAAGGGTTAATGCTTTTCTGGCATCTCCGTTGGAAGCATTGGCAATTTTTTCGATTTGCTGTTCGGTTATATCAATTTCCAAATGTCCAAGTCCACGTTCTTTATCTGCCAATGCCTGATTGAGTAGTTGAATGATATCATCGCCTGTTAAGCGTTCCAATTGTAATATTTCCCCGCAGCGCGAACGGATGGCAGGGTTTACATCATGGAACGGGTTTTCCGTTGTTGCCCCGATTAAGACGATTGAACCGTTTTCCACATGCGGCAGCAATGTATCTTGCTGAAGTTTGTTGAAGCGGTGGATTTCATCTAAAAATAAGAGGACTTTACCGCTCATACGCGCGTCCATCACGATTTGCTCAATATCTTTCTTCCCAGCATGTGTTGCGTTCAATGCAAAGAACGGAATTTTCGAACTCCCGGCAATGGCGTTGGCAATCGATGTTTTTCCAACTCCCGGAGGTCCGTATAGCAACATCGAAGGTACATGTCCTTTTTCGATCATTCTAAACAATGGTGTTGCTGATCCAATAATATGCTGTTGCCCGACAATTTCATGAATTGTACGAGGTCTCATTTTATAGGCGAGCGGTTCATTTTGCATAATTTTTCGCTCCTTTTCTTTTCAGTTAAATAAATTGGTTATTGTTAATTATCATAAAGTATTTCCGAGTGGTTTAAAAGGAGTTGTGTTATAATGAATAATATTATAGGACTAGAAAATAAGAGGTGTAACGATGAAAATATCGACTAAAGGGCGTTACGGTTTAACGATTATGATTGAATTGGCAAAGCATTATGGTGAAGGACCGATTCCGTTGCGACAAATTGCTGCGGATAAAGATTTATCTGAAGCGTATTTAGAGCAATTAGTGTCTCCACTCCGCAATGCAGGTCTAGTAAAAAGTGTTCGTGGTGCATACGGCGGCTATATGTTGGCACATAAACCTAATGAAATTTCGGCTGCTGATGTCATCCGCGTATTGGAAGGCCCGATCCAGCCGGTAGAAGGAATTGAAAACGAGGAAGCGCCACAGCGTGAACTGTGGATGCGTATTCGGGATGCAGTGAAAAATGTATTGGATACAACGACGATTGATGATTTGGCAAAATATACGAATAATGAAGTATCTGACGGCTACATGTTTTACATTTAGTGTTATTTAAAGGAGTTAGTTAGTTTGAAAAATTCAATTTATCTTGATCATGCCGCTACTTCGCCAATTGCATCGGAAGTAATTGATGTAATGGCACGTGCAATGGCAGAGGAAAGCGGTAATGCCTCAAGTATTCATACAGTTGGACGCAGTGCACGTAAAGCACTGGATGAATCTCGGGCTAGTTTGGCAGCCAAATTAAATGCGAAGCCCTCTGAAATTATTTTTACAAGCGGAGGAACAGAAGCCGATAATATGGCCATCTTTGGAACAGCGTATGCGCGCCAAAAAGAAGGTAAACATATTATCACAACAGCAATTGAACACCATGCCGTTTTACATGCGTGTGAAAAGCTTGAAAAAGAAGGTTTCACGGTGACGTATTTACCAGTTGATCAAACGGGACGTATCCGCGCTGAACAGGTAAAAGAGGCTTTACGTGATGATACGATTTTAGTGACGATTATGTATGGTAACAATGAAGTTGGCACAATCCAGCCTATCGCAGAAATTGGTGCGATAGTAAAAGAACATACCGCAACATTTCATACAGATGCTGTACAAGCATTTGGACTGGAAAAAATGGATGTTGAAGCACTCCACGTTGACTTACTAAGTGTTTCGGCGCATAAAATTAATGGTCCCAAAGGAATCGGCTTTTTATATGCAAAAACAGGAGTCAAACTGACAAATATCCTTTATGGTGGCTCACAGGAGAAAAAACGCCGTGCAGGTACCGAAAATGTCCCGGCTGTGATCGCTTTTGCAAAAGCTGCCGAGTTAGCAGGACAGTCTTCACAACAGCGTATGGAGCAGTATAATGGTTTCAAAAATATTTTAATCGAACAGTTCCAGCAGGCGAATATTGATTTTCATCTGAATGGTCATCAAACGAGCGTTTTACCGCATGTATTGAATGTGACTTTCCCCGGGACGGATGTTGAATCATTTTTAATCAATTTGGATATGGCCGGCGTACTCGTATCCAGCGGTTCTGCTTGTACAGCAGGTTCGATTGATCCGTCCCATGTACTTGTTGCAATGTATGGACAGAACGCCCCTGAGCTTCGTAGTTCCATTCGTTTCAGTTTTGGGTTAGGATTAACAGATGAGTTAGTGCGAGAAGCAGGTAAGCGTACTGCTGAAATTGTGAAACGTCTAACTCCGTAAATTTATAAGAAAGACTTCGCGCCTTTTACGCGATTTGTCTAAGAAAAGGTGAATAGTAAATGGTAGAAACAAGAGATCCATCTCAAATTCGAGTAGTTATTGGAATGAGTGGAGGCGTTGATTCATCAGTAGCCGCTTATTTATTAAAACAGCAAGGCTATGATGTAATCGGTATTTTTATGAAAAACTGGGATGATACAGATGAATTCGGTGTATGTACAGCGACAGAAGATTATGATGATGTCATCGCAGTATGCAACCAAATCGGCATTCCGTATTATGCAGTTAACTTTGAAAAACAGTATTGGGACAAAGTGTTTACGTACTTCCTGGAGGAATATAAAGCAGGCCGTACACCGAATCCTGATGTGATGTGCAACAAAGAAATTAAATTCAAAGCCTTCCTGGAGCATGCACTGGCACTTGGCGCGGACTATTTAGCGACAGGCCACTATGCACGTGTAGCGCATGACGAGAATGGTGTGAAAATGCTTCGCGGCATTGATAATAATAAAGACCAAACGTATTTCCTGAATCAGTTAACTTCAGAACAGCTTGAAAAGGTCATGTTCCCAATTGGTCATTTACCGAAGCCTGAAGTGCGTAAAATTGCGGAAGAAGCAGGTTTGGCAACAGCGAAGAAAAAAGATTCAACTGGGATCTGTTTCATCGGTGAACGTAATTTCAAAGAATTTTTAAGCCAGTATCTACCTGCGCAGCCGGGCAATATGGAAACATTTGATGGTGAGGTAAAAGGTACGCACGACGGCTTAATGTACTATACATTAGGGCAACGTCACGGCCTAGGGATCGGCGGAGACGGCGAACCGTGGTTTGTTGTCGGTAAAGATCTAACACGTAACGTATTATATGTTGGCCAAGGTTTCCATCACGATGCCTTGTATTCGGATGCGTTGACAGCGGTAAAAATGAGCTTTACAGGTGAAGCCAAAACGGGCACATTTAATTGCACGGCTAAATTCCGCTATCGTCAGGAAGACTCGCCGGTAACGGTGACTATGCGTGAAGACGGTACAGCATATATTGAATTTGCCGAACCAGTTCGAGCGATTACACCGGGACAAGCGGTTGTATTATATGATGGTGAAGAATGCCTAGGTGGCGGTACAATCGATGGCGTATTTAAAAATAGTGAAAAATTAACATATGTAGGGTAATAGACGATAGACGTTCATTAAAAATGAGCGTCTATACATATTTATAGAGGTGACATAATGGATACAAACTATAATGAAATCGGGATTAAAGCATTCCAGGAAAAGCGTTATGAAGAAGCTGCACAAGCTTTTACACAGGCAATTGAAGCACAGCCGAACGATGCGATCGGCTATGTGAACTTCGGTACATTGCTTGCGGCAATGGGGGATATTGAACGTGCTGAACGTTTTTTCCAAAAGGCGATTACAGTAGACGAAAAAGCTGCTACAGCGTATTACGGATTGGCAAATTTATACTATGAAGCTGAGCGCTATACAGAAGCAGCAAAACTATATCAAAAATCGATCGATTACGGAATCGAAGGGGCAGATGCCTATTATATGCTGGCTAAATCTTTTGAGCGGGAACAGCAATTCAAGTTGGCCCTGCCATTTATGCAGCGTGCGGCAGAGCTTGCGCCAAAAGATCTGCAAATTCGTTTAGCATACGGAATTTTGCTCTGCTCTTTGGAAATGTTCGATTTTGCGAAACCGGAGCTGGAATTTGTTATTGAAGAAGACTGGAATAATGCAGATGCGCATTATAATTTAGGTGTATTATACGCGGTAGCTACAACAGATACCGATAAAGCAAAGTATCATTTGAAACAGGCTTTTACATTGCAGCCTGAATTTGAACAAGCTAAGTATTTATATGATATGATTTGCCAACGTTCGAACTAAACATTTTCTCCCGAAAAGATGAAAAGTGATGTGCTGGAAAAGAAGTTTCCAGCGCATCACTTTTTTTAATAAAATGATAACGAAATGAAATACTTCACAGTTATAAGTTTATGATATGATGGATGAAACTGACAGTTATTTGAGGTGGGATATTTTACATGGACGCTAAAATAGATGTAGCAGATTGCATGTTTTTAATTTCTGATGAAAAAATGTGCCAATTTCAACAATTGATAGATGAACTTGACTTGTTCACGTTAATACTACCTTTCAGTGAGGATTCATACCAGCGTTCTATCATAATATTTGATATTTGGTATTTACTGAATACAGAAGAGGCTGACCGTATTGCTCATCCCGAAAACATTATGATTTATCCAATGCGGAATTATTTACTAGATAGAATTAAAAACTTTCAAATAAAACGTTATATTCAGCTTGCGTTATATGAGAACGATAAACTGGCATTTATCTGTGCGATATATATTTATTTGAAACTCGATCAGTTTGTTTTAGAGAAAATGAAGAAAAATGAAGAAATTGCAATAAACTTTCTAGCCCTTAGAGAATTCAAAGATAAAAGTTTACGACCTTACTATGATTCGAAATATATAGAAGTTGAAAATTACCCGAAACAACTGGCGTTATTGCAAAGTACGGTAGTAAAAGAATTGCAGGAAATTATGGAGGAACATGAACAGCCACTCAAACTTATATTTGAACAAGCAATTGATGAGGCAAGTGAAATTTATGAAGCTGTATTTGGATTGATAAATGATTGGGGTGGGCGAGTATCATGAAAATTTTAAACCAAATCGAACATTTACGTAATTCATTTATAGAGCTGAAATATATGGAAGTGATTCAGTTTAGCACAATTACATTGCCGACTACTCTCGAAGAAAAGAGATATGATGAAGCTCTTCTATGTTATGAATATTTGGCCTCAGCATATTTTGAAATAGGCAGCTATCGAAATTTTCACGCGGTCATGGATGATTATGAAAAGCTTTGCTTAACATATGGAAACAGTGAGAATAAGATGATCTACTACTACTTATACAGTCTCGAACATATCTTTACAAAACATCATGATGAATCAATTGAAGCAGCAAAAAAATCGCTTGAATATGCCCACTTTTTACAGAATGATGAACTTGTCGTTATCAACTACTTCAATTTGGCGGCACAGTACCGTTATATAAATGACTCGGAAAAAGCAACGATCGCCATTCGTTTGGCGGAATTTTATAAACAAAAACTAACTTCAATCAATGCGACGATCGTCCGAGGTTATTTTGGAGCACTCTATTATTATGCATCAACAAATAATGACGTGGAATTTAATCGGATAAAGCATGGCATTTTACAACAGCTCACAGGTAAACATCCTTACTATGAGGGAAGTCTGCTTTTTGCGGAAGCGATTTTAAACTATAATTCTGGGCAAAGACAAGAAAGTCTGAAATTATTTGAGCAGGCTTTTTTACAGTTGGAAAAACAGCGTAACTTTGTATTATTGTCGGTAGTTGAAAGGTATCTGGAGCGTTTTGGCCTAATGAAGCATTTCCGATATAGGGAGGAAATGCAGCAGCTGATTGAAACGAACAAAAGAGAGCCGGAAAATATACGCAAAATACGGAATATACATGATGATTTATTTTTTGAAGAAGAAACGACCGCGCTTAAAATCAAATATCCTCATGTTGTTTCAAAAGAGAGTACGATCCAATATGTAAAACAGGCACTTACAAATAATGAGGCGCTTTACTGTATTCATTGGTGCTTTATAACGGACAAAATTGAAGAGTTGTTCGGCAGTTTATTCACAGAGCAGTTGTTATTTACATTATTTGAATCAATTTATTCGAATATTTTTGAACATAATGCAAAAGTGAATGTATTAACAAAAAATACAGGGGAAGCCTTTATCCAAAATATTTCCGAAGCGGACTTTTTTAAATTGTTGATGAAACTGGAGGAGAAACTTCGAATGAATGTTGTTCATTCGACATCAGGAGTCGTAGAAATTCCGATTCATTTTGGATTTATCCATTCAGATCAACTTCCACAAGAAGAATTATCGTATGAACAATTAGCCACCTTTGCAGATGCGAGTCTGTACTATGCAAAATCACATGGGCAACTTTATATTTACAGTTAATTTAAAATAGTTTGTAAAACTCAGGCTGAAACGATACAATAGCAAGTATAGTAAAAGCGATGATGAAAAAAGAGTAGTAAAGCAGCGTTTTATAGAGAGCTGACGGTTGGTGGAAGTCGGTAAACGTACTTTATGAATGGACTTTCTAGCTGCACAGAGGAAATGCTGTGCCGTAGCGCTCACGTTACGAGTTTTGAGTGGACTAATTAATTTAGTCAATAAAGGTGGCACCACGGCTCTTTCGTCCTTTAAATACGAAAGGGCCTTTTTGTGTTCACAAAAAAGAAAAGCTGAGGAGAGATGAGTATGGCAGTAAAGACAGATAAGTATGTAATGAAGCAGGTAAATGGCGATACGTACACGCCTATTTCGATTTTTGAATCGATAGTTGGAACGAAAAAAGTATTATTCGAATCCAATGCAAAATTTAAGCAAAACGGGCGCTATTCCTTCATCGCCTTTAATCCCGTTGGTGAACTGAAAGGGAATGCGGAATCCGGTTCTTATTCTATCCATAATCAGGAGCTGAAGGCAGAGCAGAAACCAGTATTAACTTTGTTGAGGGAGCTATTGCCAATTCAAAATGAAGAAGCTCCATTCGCCTTTTTTGGCGGGGCAATCGGTTATTTTGGCTATGAAACAGCATATCATTTTGAACAAATTGGGGAAATTGTAGGCGATGTATACAATATGCCGGATGTTCATGTTTATTTTTATGAAACATTCATCGTCATCGATCATCTGCTACAGCAAGTATCCATTGTAGCAATGGATCTTTTTCAGGTGGGGCATTCCATGGAGTTCATGCAACAAAAAGTGGATGATATCGAACAAATGATGATTTCATTTGTATCATATAAGCACACAACAGAAATCGATGTACAGTTCGCACCGACAATTAAAAAAGAACGCTTTATTGAAATGGTTGAAACTGCAAAGCAGCATATACGTAATGGCGACATTTTCCAAGTTGTTCTGTCACAAACATTTGAAGCTGATTACCGTGAAAATGCATTGACGCTTTACCGCAAACTACGGACGTCAAATGCCTCGCCGTATATGTTCTTTATGGAATTCGGGGATTATACGGTTCTTGGCACATCACCGGAAAGTCTCGTGAAAGTTCAAAAAGGGCTTGTCACAACAAATCCAATTGCCGGTACAAAGCCACGTGGACAAAATGCACAAGAAGATGAAGCAATCGCAAATGCATTGCTGCAAGACGAAAAGGAAATAGCCGAGCATAAAATGCTTGTTGATTTAGGACGAAATGATGTTGGCCGGGTTGCGCAGGTTGGAACAGTAGCTGTTACAAAATATATGGAAATAGAAAAATATAAATATGTGATGCATATCGTTTCTGAAGTAACAGGTAAATTACGGGACGATGCCCACTTAGTCGATGTCATTGCATCAAGCCTGCCTGCAGGTACTGTATCAGGTGCGCCGAAAATTCGAGCGATGCAAATTATTAATGAGCTGGAAAAGAGAAAGCGCGGAATTTATGCGGGTGCTATTGGATATTTATCGACTTCGGGGGATATGGATTTAGCCCTTGCAATCCGCACAATGATAATAAAAGATGAGAAAGCCTATGTTCAGGCAGGTGCAGGGATTGTTTATGATTCTGTCCCTGAATTGGAATATGAAGAAACGTTAAATAAAGCAAAAGCATTGCTGGAGGTGCGGAAATGATTTTACTGATTGATAATTACGATTCATTTACGTATAATCTGTATCACCAAATTGCACAGTTTGGAGAAGACATAAAAATTATTCGAAATGATGCCATCACGGTTGAGGAAATCCGTGCATTGCAGCCGAAAGCAATAGTTATTTCTCCAGGACCCGGGGAACCGAAAGACGCAGGGATTGTCATTGCAATGATCCGCGATCTTTACAAAGAGATTCCGATATTGGGAATCTGCCTCGGCCATCAATCGATTGGCGAAGCGTTTGGTGCAACGGTGAGCCGTGCCAAAAATATTATGCACGGGAAAACGAGCCTGCTGCAGTTTGAAAAAACGGGTTTGTTTGCACAATTTGAACGAGAAGTAGAAGTGATGCGATATCATTCGCTAATCATTGAAAAACAAACATTGCACGAAGATTTCCACATTGTCGCTACAAGCGCAGATGATGGGGAAATAATGGCCATTCAACATAAGCAATATCCGGTATATGGACTGCAATTCCACCCTGAGTCAATCGGAACAGAACTTGGTAAGGACATGATTAGCATGTTCTTAAAGAAGGTAGAAGTATTAGCATGATTCCAAAAGATAAACATGATATTGCAGCAGTAGAGAAACTGGGAACAATGGAAGTAGAGTCGGTCATTCCATTATTGCCGCAGCTGCTTGAATGGGTACAAGATATGAACTGGCCGATCGCCGAGCCAATGGTAGAACTGCTGCTTCATTATCCCAATGAACTAACACCACTTGTTGAAGAGGTGCTGCTTGGAGATGATGATATGTGGATTTACTGGTGTCTTGTGGCGATTGTACCGAGGATGCCATTTTATTCGAAGCTCGTTTTGGCAAATGCTGTGGAACAAATTGCCACAATGGAGAAAACACCTTTTACTGAAGATAATATTGAAGCCGCAAAAGAAGCTTTATTAAGTTTTCAACCATAAAAGATTCGCCTAATCGTTCATTGGTTAGGCGTTTTTTTAGTGAATTCACATAGAAATGCGTCCAAATTTTAATAAATTCCGTCTATAGGGGTGAAAGGAGGGCGGCTAGTGGAAATTGAGAAGCTAATTGATACATACAGTGACTATTTGTACCGCATTGCTTTTATCTATACAAAGGATCGTTTAGCAGCTGAAGAAGTTGTTCAAGACGTATTTGTAAACTATTATCATAAATCCGATCAGTTTGAACAGAAAGCATCGATTAAAACATATTTAGTGAAAATGACGATTAACCGCAGCTATGATTATTTACGAAGCTGGAAAAATAAGAAGTTCTTTATTGCTCAGTTTTTTCAGCAATATGAAAAAGGTGCAGAACAAATCTATGTCGAGAAGGAATTACAGGGTGAAATAACCGCTGCTGTACTTTCGTTACCGGTTAAAGATCGGGAAGTATTATTACTCTATTATTATGAGGAGATGACAGTTTTTGAAATCGCCGAGTTATTAGAGTTGGCAGTATCGACTGTGAAATCGCGATTGCAGCGGGCAAGAGTAAAATTAAAGCCGAAATTAAGCGTGGAGGTGATGGATGATGATTAAGGAGAAGTGGCAGCAAGAATTAAGTAGAGTGCAATTAACGGAACAACAGAAGATAAATTTAATGCAAACGATCGATCATTCCAAACGCCCGAAACGTCATAAGAACTGGACGATTGTGATTGCTCCAATTTTTGTATTTACGGCACTGTTTTTCTTATATTTGATGACGAATGATCCGTTCGTTTCACCTCTTAATCAAGCATCAGATCCTGTAACGGAGAGTTACGAAAACGAACATTCAGCTGAAGTTATAAGAAGAGGCAAACATGTGGCCATCATTAGTTTACTCCTAATTCTCAACGGTGTGCTTGCCACAATTGTTTTCTTTACGATGAAGCGATGGCAAAAACCGAAAATACGCATACTTCGTGAAACAGTTTATAGATGGCGCTATTTGCTTATCATTCTCTCACCGTTTATTATTTCTGGAATCGGGAGCACAATCCATATATTTGAAGTGGATATGCAGTGGCTGAGATTTAGTATTTTCATGCTTATAAATATTTTGCAAATCGTACTTTTATTTTACTTTGCCCGCAATAGAACAGGGAAAGTATGCTGTCCGCATTGCGGTTATTCGTATTCTAAAAAAGAGCAGAGAAAAATGGTATGTAAGTTTCAACTGGAATTGCGTTGCCCTTCTTGTAGACAAAAACTGTTTTATTCTAAAAAATACCGTCAAATAATTGGGGGCTTATCGATGCTTACTACGCCAACGATTATTTTTTCTTCTTCGTTTGGGTTACCGATTTCATTAACTATTCTAAGTCTGGCTTTTTATGTCCCGGCGATGTTTTTCATCGTTATGCCATTATATTTGGAACTAACAGAGGAAGAGGAATTCTTATTTTAAAAGAGCAGTCGAATATAATATTCGACTGCTTTCTTCTATTATATATAAGTGACCCTTAAAGTAGTTTTGCGATATCGTTTTCTGCTTTTGTCGGTGAATCTTGTGGTGCATAACGTTTAATGACATTCCCATCACGGTCGACTAAAAACTTCGTGAAATTCCACTTTACCGATTGTCCTAAAAGACCTTTTGCTTCGGAGGATAAATGTTTAAATAATGGATGGGCTTCTGCACCGTTCACTTTTATCATTTCGTGCATCGGGAACGTTACACCGTAATCCAAGCGGCAAAATTCGGCAGCTTCCTCACCGGAAGACAACTCCTGTTTAAATTGGTCGGAAGGGAAGCCGAGTACGACAAATCCTTCCTCCTTATATTTTTCGTATAATTCCTCCAGCTGTGTAAACTGATTTGTAAATCCGCACTTGCTTGCGGTGTTGACAATCATCATTACTTGGCCTTTATATCGATCTAATTCATATTGCTCGCCTTTTTCTGTCTTAACAGGAATATCGTATATATTCATGCTTTCGTTCCTCCTCGAAACTACTAATATAATGGTTTGTAATTTTATCGTACTTGAAATAAAGCACACATGTAAAATAATTGCTATTATCAAAACACAAAAATAAAATATGACTCTTGTCGAAATAATGACGGCCACCGAACTTATCTATTTAAATATGACATGTGTCACTGTGCCATTATTGTGATTGCGCTTACATTTTTGGTTGGCATAAAAATTTTACATCAGGGAGTTTTACAATGAACAAAAAAATTGCATGGATTACAGATACGGCAGCTTTATTACCAGAACGTTTTATTCAAGAACACTCAATTCATGTGCTTGCATTGAACATCGTTTTTGAGGAAGGTGCTCTTCGTGAAACAGTGGACATGACGCACGATGAATTTTACGATAAATTAAGAAATTCACCAAAACATCCGAAAACATCTCAGCCAGCATTCGGCGAACATGTGGCATTGTATGAAAAACTAAAAGATCAAGGGTATGACTGTGCCATTGCCATTCATACTTCAGAACAACTATCAGGAACAGTATTAAGTGCTCCAATGGCTGCAGAACAGGCAGGTTTCAAAAGCTATGTCATTGACGCAAAAATTGGTTCATATCCAATGCAAGTGATGCTGGCTCTCGGGATAGAGCATGAAAATCAAGGACATACGCCAGAAGTAATCGTTGAGAAAATTGAAGCAATGCGTGGTAAGGCGGAACTTGCTTTCATCCCTGCTAGCTTGGAGCAATTGCATAAAAGTGGACGTGTATCAGGAATGGCCATGTTCCTTAGTAATTTACTGAATATTAAACTCGTAATTGAATACAATAAAGAAGGCGGCGTTGAGGTAACGAAAAAAGTACGCGCTGATAATCGTGCCAAAAAAGCGGTCATCGAAAAACTTGAACGTGCCATTTTAAAGTCACCTGTAAAGGAAGTAGCAATTATTCACTGTAATAATGAAGCAGGGGCTATCGAGTGGAAAAAAGAGTTGTTGAAGGCTTTTCCATCAATTCAATTTACTCCAACACCGCTTTCTGCCTGTGTAGGTGTCCATGCGGGTGAAGGAACATTAGGTTTGACATGGATACGAGAATAAAAAAATGCAGGGCCACTTTCTAGGGGCTCTGCATTTTTTCGTATTTAGATTGATAGTAATGAATGAAGCCTGCAAAAGTAAATGTAAGGACGAGTGCCGATCCGATGAAAAGGACAATGCCTGTCCATCCGTAGTGCATCCAAAAAATACCGCCTACTGTCCCCCCGATACTTGACCCCATATAATAGGCAAACAAATATAATGAAGATGCTTGGGCTTTGTCGATTTTGGCTAAAAAACTGACCCAGCCGCTTGCAATGGAGTGGGCGCCAAAAAATCCGAAAGTGAAAATAATGAGTCCGCCTACTTTCAACGGCAAACTTATAGGGAAAGTGAGCATTACGCCAACGAACATAATGACAATGCCGCTATATAGAACATTTTGCCGGCCATATTGATCAGACAAATTTCCAAACCATGTAGAGCTCCACGTACCGACTAAATAAACAACAAATAGCCAACTTACAAATGTCATACTTAAATTATAAGGAGGCTCGACCAGTTTGAAGCCGATATAATTGTACATTGTCACAAAGCTGCCCATTAAAGTAAATCCAATCCCGAACAATAAAACAAGCCTTCTATCTTTTATATGCTGGAATAGTGTTTTAGTCAGCAATCGGAATTGTAATGGGCGTGGAGTAAAGTGTTTCGATTCGGGTAGTGCCCATACGAAGTAGCAGCTGATGATGATGCTTAAAACCCCAAGCACAATCATCCCCATCTGCCAGCTGAACAAATCACTCATCGTACCGATTATTATACGCCCCGATAAACCTCCAATCGCATTTCCACTTATGTAAAGACCCATTGCCACGCCTAAGCTGGAAGGATCCATTTCTTCTCCTAAATAAGCCATCCCAATGGCAGGAACCCCGGCAAATACAAAACCTTGAATCATACGCAATGCGAGAATCGTCTCAAAATTGGGAGCAAATGCTAAAGCGAGTGTTAAAAAGGAAGCCGCAAAAATCGAAGCAGTCATCAATTTTTTTCGCCCCCAAGCTTCCGACAATGAACCGAATAGTAACAGGCTAAATGCCAGAATGGATGTAGCAGCAGATAATGATAAACTGGCTACTGCAGGGGATACATTGTAATCATCGGAAAACTGCGGCATTAACGGCTGCGTAATATATAGGTTGGCAAAAGTGATAAAACCTGCAGCAAATAACGCGATATTGGTCATTGTAAAAGCTTTTGTTCCTTTTTTTATGTAGTCCATATAATCCCTTCAATCATGAATACTTTTGAATAATCGATAGTTTGGAAGAAGAATTGTATGATACGATTTGTAGTTATTCGGTCGGTTGCCCTGTTAACACTTGGGCAATTTCCTCGATTGTCATATCAGAGCGGAGATCAAATGCACCTTTTTGAATAGAACGTGCAAATTCCGGTTTTGACAAATAAAGTTCAAGTTCACGACCATTTGCTACAATGCCTAAGTCTTCTGCCTGTTGGCCAATTGTATAAATTGAAACATTTTCATAAATATAAATTGTCGCTTCAACAACACCTGAATCAGTCTCTTTTTTTGTAACAGAAGTATTCTCAGCGGTTGCACTATTCGTTTGCTTGTCCACTTTTGATGGATCGGCGGATACCGGATTTTGCTCCTTTAACTGTTTTGAAAGTTCAGCAATTTGTTTTTCATAGTCTTTTACTTGCTTCTCATAAGCGGCGATCTCTTTCTCATTGGAATCAGAAGGGAGCTGGTCAAACAATGCCATGCACGCACCTGCCACAAAAAGACCGATACCAAATGCTCGCAACGATGATTTCATTGTTGACCTCCATTTGCTATAATCGAATGGATTTGAGCATGTGATAATGTGGAGCGTTTACTGATCTCCTCGATCGATAGACCTTGACTATTGAGAGCGAGCACTTGGCTAACTAGAATGCCGTTAATAGGCTTCGTGCTTTTTGACGGATTAACTTTAGGAGCCGTTCCATTGCTTTGAGCCGCTTTTACTTGTGCTGCCACTTGCTGAAAAGATGAAAACGCTGCTTGCTGCGCTGAGTTTTGTTGGACAGAAGAAGGTTTTCTTACTTGAAAATTAGGTTCTACAAGCAGTTCCTCTTCCAATGCTTTTACGCGTCGTTTTAAAGCATTCGTTTCTTGATAAATATTGATCGATAAATCTTCTACATCTTTTTCAACACGTGCTGATTTATCTTTAAATAATAGGGATATAATAATGACAGCAATACCGGCAATCATTAATATTGAAGAAAGTCCCATATGAAATCCTCCATTTCATTTAATCTATTTCTTAGTTTAGACAGGAAACAAGCAATTTTTATAATAGGAAATGCGTTTTCCTACTGCAGATTCCCTTTATTTTAACATAGTAAAACTTATTAAGAAATCATACTAGATTTTTTGAAACAGTGTGTTATAATAGGTAAGTCGTATAAATCATGCTCAAATAAATTTATTCTTAATTTAGAGTGGGAGGGTTAATGATGCGCGTAAACATTACTTTAGCTTGCACAGACTGCGGCGAACGTAACTACATTTCAAAAAAGAACAAGCGTAACAATCCAGAGCGTCTTGAACTTAAAAAATATTGCTCTCGCGAGAAGAAGTACACTCTTC
This sequence comes from Solibacillus sp. FSL W7-1472, assembly GCF_037969775.1. Taxonomy (NCBI): domain Bacteria; kingdom Bacillati; phylum Bacillota; class Bacilli; order Caryophanales; family Caryophanaceae; genus Solibacillus; species Solibacillus sp. FSL W7-1472. Next base: position 2,431,299 of record NZ_CP150208.1, on the reverse strand, counting down.
ACCGTGAAACAAAGTAATAATCGCTCATTTAGCCAAAACCACTCGTTGGTTTTGGCTTTTTACTTGCTACCCTCTTAAATTTTACTATGATGATTCAACAAATTTGATTTATGATAGTAATGTTTAACTTAAAACAGCTTTATTGAAAGTAGGGATTTGTTTGGAGAAAAGAGACTATCGTATAAAAGTGCAGGAAAAATTGTCCAAAATGAACGATCAGGCATATCGTGAACGTTCATTGGAAATCGCTCAGCAATTAGTACAAGAACCATCTATTCAAAAAGCAAATATTATCGCCATTACATTATCAGACCAGCCGGAAGTGGATACGACGTTTATTATTGAGGAATTATGGAAATTAAATAAATATATTGCAGTTCCGAAATGTAATCCTAAAGATCGTTCGATGCAGTTTTACAAAATTAACAGTTTTGATGAAACCGAACGAGCTTATAAAAATATATTAGAACCGATACCTGAACGAACGGAACTGGTCGAAAAAGAACAAATTGATGTAATGATTGTACCAGGGGTAGTATTCGATCGTCATGGGTACCGTATTGGATTTGGCGGGGGCTATTATGATCGCTATTTAGTCGGGTTTAAAGGGATGCGGATATCGTTGGCGTTTGAGGAGCAGCTGTTGAACGAAATACCGAGAGAATCACATGATCTTCCGGTACATATACTACTTACAGACAAAAATCGCATAATCTGCGAATAAATGGTGGGGGAACGAGAATGAAGTCAATGTTGGATGTGCTTGGCATCTTAAAACAATACGGCATTTACATTTATACAAAGGACCGTATTGGAGATTTGTACTTAATGGAAGACGAAATTAAGGAATTATATAAATCTAAATTTATCGAGACGAAAGATTTTCAAATGGCCTTGTTAATCTTGCGCCAGGAAGAGCAAAGGCTTAAAGCAGGAAAATAACTGGAATTTAACGTATAATAGTAAAGGTCGGATAAAGGGTTACTTGTTTACTTAGGGTTTTGGACTTTTTGATGAACATACCCTGAGTGTTACAGCGGGAATAAACCGCTGTTTTCATATTTAACGAAACCTTTTCGAAGTTAATACGTACTAAATAATAGTGCTATTTTATGAATGTAATCTGTTTAAACGAAATAATGTTGCGGATTTGTTTGAAAAGCTTTAACATAGATTTTGTTTGAATAAGGAATTTACACAAATAAAACAATGTATTTAAAAAAAATCGAATATGTAAAGAGAGGATGTATAGGATATGAAAGATTTTAAATGGCCTAAACATTCGATATTAGCGATTGCCGTAATAGCAACCTGGATTAAAACTGTAATTGTTTATGAAACTAGCTTTGATATGAAGATAGAAAATGCAATGCAATTGTTAATTTTGATTATCAATCCATTAAGCTTCTTATTGTTCTTCTATGGATTGTCATTGTTCTTGAAATCACAAAAAGCACGAAATCGCTATATTGTTGGCAGTAGTATTTTACTGTCCTTCGTAGTATACGGAAATGTTGCCTTTTACCGTTTCTATAATGACTTTGTAACATTGCCTGTTTTGTTTCAAACGAGCAATTTTGGAGAGTTGGGAACATCAGCAGCAGCTATTATTAGCTGGATGGACATATTTTACTTTGTCGATGTTTTACTGATTATTATTGCTGTGAAGTTTTTACCGAAAGCGGATGAGCAGTTACTACCTATTCGTAAAGATGCGCGTAAAGCTTACTTTGTCATGACGGCAGCTATTTTGTTTTTAAACTTAGGCTTAGCTGAAACAGAACGTCCGCAATTATTGACACGAGCATTTGATCGTGAACTGTTAGTGAAAAATATCGGAACGTACAACTATCATCTATACGATGTTTATGTTCAGTCGAAATCGTCAGCCCAGCGTGCATTGGCTGACGGGAGTGAGCTTGTTGAAGTAAGCAACTATGTTCGTGCTAACCAGGCGGAACCTAATGTTGAAATGTTCGGCAAGTATGAAGGCCGAAATGTAATTGCCGTATCACTGGAATCATTGCAGTCTTTTGTTATTAACGAAGAAATGAATGGGGAAGTGGTGACACCTTTCCTGAATTCATTAACAAACGATAAGGATACGTATTACTTCAGCGACTTTTACCACCAAACGGGATTAGGGAAAACTTCGGATTCTGAGTTTATTTTCGAAAACTCATTGTATGGTTTAGGTCGAGGGGCAGTATTCTTTACACATGGTGAAAATACGTATAATTCCTTTGCAGAGCGATTAGGGGAGAATGGGTATTTTACAAATGTTATGCATGCGAACAATAAATCATTCTGGAATCGTGACATGATTTACAAATCATTCAAACTAGATCAGTTTTATGATCTCGAATCTTACAATGTAACAGAGGAAACATCTGTAAACTGGGGATTAAAGGATATTCCTTTCTTTGAACAATCTGCAGCATTGATGAAAGAAATGCCACAGCCGTTTTACAGCCGTTTAATTACATTAACAAACCACTATCCGTTCTATTTGGATCCGGAAGATATAATGATTCCGGAATACGATTCAAATTCAGGAACTTTAAATCGTTATTTCCAAACAGTTCGCTACTTGGATGAATCGGTGAAGGAATTCTTTGATGATTTAAAGGAACAGGGCTTATATGAAAATTCAATTATTGTGATGTACGGAGACCACTATGGGATTTCCGAAAACCATAATAAAGCAATGGCAAAATATTTAAACAAAGAAGAAATTACACCATATGACAGTGCACTTTTACAGGCTGTCCCATTATATATTCACATCCCTGGTTCGAATGATGGACAAGTGATGGATAATGTAGCGGGTCAACTGGATATTCGTCCTACATTACTGCACCTGTTAGGAATTGAGACTTCAAAAGATATGCAATTAGGTGCTGACCTGTTCTCAGAAGAGCATGAGGATTTCGTTATCTTCCGTGATGGTCGCTTTGTAACAGATAAATATGTATATGCAGGTGAAGTATGCTACGACCGGGAGTCGGGAGAAGCAATTGATACGGAAGCGTGTCAGCCATTTATTGATCGTGCAACGCAAGAATTAGAATACTCGGATCAAATTATTAATGGTGACCTGTTGCGTTTCTATGATACAGAAACAGGAAATCTGCTGATTGATACGAATTATAAATAATGAAAGCTGCCCCGAAGAAATTCGGGGGCAGCTTTTTTTCTTCATATAAAAAACGTATTGCTTGGAGCAATACGTTTTTTGGTTGCAATTAGTGGGTTGGTGGATAGCCTTGATTTAAAACCGTCATAATGACGAACCAACCGAAAACACCTGCAGCTAAAGCGTTAAAAGCAGCAGCTAAAAGGTTTTTTTCTTTGATTGATTGGAATATGCCAATTACGCCAAAAATTGCAACTAAACCAAAAATAACCATTAATAAGTTCATAAAAAATTGACACTCCTTTCAACATTCCAAAAAATGTCTCAACAATATTCCTCTTTTATTGTAAAGGTTTCCAAATCGTTTGTCGAGAACTAAAAGTGGCGTTTGTTTGAACGATAACTTTCTCTATCAGAACGATTGAAAAAATGTATAATGGAAACTGAGGTGATAATCCATGTTAAATGTTAGAAAATATAGTCTTGGACCGATACAAACTAATTGCTATATTGTAAGCAATAAAGAAAAAGACTGTTTAATTTTTGATCCAGGTGAAGAAGGGGCACGTATTGTAAATGAATTACGTAAAAATGGCTTGAATCCATTAGCGATTTTATTAACCCATACCCATTTTGATCATATCGGTGGAGTGGATGCGGTACGGGCAATATATAATATTCCGCTGTATGTACATGAAAAAGAAGTGGAATGGCTTGCTGATCCAATGAAAAATGGTTCGGGCAAATATGCGGAATTGCCAAATTATATTGTTAAAAAACCCGATGGAGAACATATTATCCGAAAAGAAGGAGAAATGACTATCGGTGCGTTTACCTTTACGGTAGCCCATACACCAGGACATTCTCCGGGAAGTGTATCCTTTATTTTCAAAGATGATGCTTTTGCGATTGTAGGCGATACATTATTTGAACAAAGCATTGGACGTACTGATTTGATCGGTGGGTCCATGAATGTCTTGCTAAAATCGATTCACGATAAGCTATTATCATTACCGGAAGATACAATTATATATCCCGGGCATGGTGATTATACGACACCAGCTGCTGAAATGGATTCCAACCCGTTTTTAAATGGCTTTTAATTATCCCTATGTAAATGAAAAAACGACCGCTCTCGATTGAAGAGCGTGTCGTTTTTTAATGTCCGCCACCTGGAGTGTGTATGAATGTTGTGTAATAGGTGAAACCGGCGAAGAAAACAGTTAAGTATGCGCCAAAAATGTACATGTACATGCGTTCTGAAAGATTTAAGAAGCCTAATAATAAAAATAAACCTGTATTACCTACGAATAATAGCGAAACCTCGTTCATACCTCCAAGGTAGAACATAACGGCAAAAATAGCAGTCCAGAATGCCATAACTTTATACATATTGCTCATGAAATATCCCTCCTTTTCTAAAAAAATAGAATAGTCTCTCATTCATTATAAATCAAGTTTCTGGATAATGTAAACTGCGAGATATGGAAGAGTTGTGACAAATGAATAATTTTTCCATTAATTGTGAACGGAAATTTTGTATTTACAGAAGTCACAGTCATGTACCATACTTTCTATTTTTGTAATTTCATGACTTTCAAACAGTGTATCAACTTGTCCATACAAAAAGGATTCATGGAGTTGGCATACAATTTCTCCGTAGTTCATTAACTGTTCTTGGAAGGGACAGTTGAAAAGTGAGAATATAATGGATTTGGATTGATTATCTTCAATAACTTCCGGTATATAACCTATTAATGTCGCACTTTTAGTTAACATGGCCAATTTCTCATCAAATGTATAGGGAGATTTTCGTTTATGTGAATTCATTTGTTCAAGCATCGATTGTTTTCCGTCACGGTAACTGATTTCCTGTGCTTTGCTCAGAGCATCTTCACCAAGCTCGCGAATAAGTTCAAGTGACCATTTAACTAATGAAGATGGCTCGCGTCGAGGAATACTTAAATTGATTCCTTCTTGCTTTGCTTTATATACTCTTCCAGGTCGGCCGCCTTTTCCGGTTTTTAAATGTTCTGATGTTATGGCACCGATTTCTGCAAGTTTCGTTAAATGCAGGCGTGCTACATTGGAGTGGATTTTAAATTGATCTGCAATATCTTGAACGGATAAAAATTGCTTTTGCTGTAACATAAATTCATAAATGGAAAACCGGGTTTCATCGGCAAAAGTGCTAGAAATTTTAATCGGATGAATCATATATAAACCCCCAATACGGTAAAAATTTAAAATTTAAAAATGCTAGCTTAACTAATATTCTACATGAATTATTAGTGAATTTGTTGATATAGAAAGAAAATTCCTATTAAAAAGAAATTTTATCTGTTTTTATATAAAATACTAGACAATCCATTTATAATGGAGTCATCTTAAATAAAGGGGTGATTTCGATTAAACCATTATCAATCATTGAACAAAAATGTTTGGAGCTTTTATCTAATGCAGCGCAGCTTAATGTGACCGACATCCATTTACTCCCCAGAGAAGGGTGCTATGATTTATTAATGAGAAAATACGGCCGTTTTGAAAAGGAAGATGAACTTCCTACAGAGCTCGCTACCCGTATGATTTCCTATTTTAAATTTCTTTCTTCGCTTGATATTAGTGAAAAGAGAAAGCCTCAGAGTGGTTCCTTCCAAAAATTTATTGACCAGTCCATGTATGCGTTCCGTATTTCCACATTACCTTCCAGCTTCTTTAAAGAAAGTTTAGCCGTTCGAATATTACGTCAAAATTATACCGTCCCCTTACAGACTTTATGTCATTTCCAGGAAAGTGTTGAACAGCTGTATCAATTGGCCAGTCTTGAAAGCGGGTTAATCTTGATTAGCGGTGCGACCGGAACCGGCAAAACGACAACGTTATATTCACTGCTCCAATATTGTTCACAGCATTTATCCCGTCACGTCATATCATTGGAGGATCCAGTGGAAAGCAGACAAGAGCAGCTATTACAAATACAAGTGAATGAGCGAGCCGGAATGACGTATTCAGCAGGTTTAAAAGCAATTTTAAGGCATTCTCCCGAAGTTATTATGTTAGGGGAGATTCGGGACAGAGAAACGGCAAAGGTTGCCATAGAAGCAGCGTTCTCCGGACACCTCGTCATATCAACGATACATGCAAAGGATACGGTGAACTGTATTTACCGGCTTCATGATTTATCGGTTTCACTTGAGGAGATGCGGCAGATGCTTAGAGCGGTTGTTTCACAGCGGCTAATCGAAACGAAGGTTAACGGCTATAAAGCGATTTTCGAATTTTTAACTGACGATCAATTACAGCTTGCCTTTGAATCAATTATCCAAGATAGATCTTTTACATTACCGTTTGATCAAACATTGGCAGGTCAAAGGGCAAAGCTTCTAGGAGAATACTATGAATATACCGCTCCTTAAAAATACCGCAACTGCTGCTTTATATAAAAAACCTGTCATTAAGTCCTCAGAGCTCCCTACATTACTCCAACGAATTTCCACACTGTTAAATGAAGGCTATACATTTGCCCATAGTATCGAAATGCTATTGCCCTATCATGTAAAACAATATGAGCCCCTCCAACAGGAAATATCGAATATATTGCGTGGGGGTGGTAGTGTAACACAAGTTTTTCAGCTACTTTCTCTTGATACACAATATTTAGTATCTATTGAGTTGGCGGAAGCGACGGGCAAACTAAGCGAAGCAATTGGTCTTGTTGCAAAACAGCTCGTTTTTCAACAGCAGGCGAAAATGAAACTAATAAAAGTGATGTCATATCCGCTCATTTTATTTACATTTTTAATTATATTGTTTTTAGCCTTTCGAACATACTTTCTGCCGAATATGTCTTCTGTTATTACATCCCGCGTCCATAGCGAATCGTCCGCAAGCATTCAGTGGTCGACGTTTTTCCTCCATATGCCAGACTACATTATTGCAGTTGGAATTGTTCTGGTCATTGTTCTTTCCATTTTTGTTTATTATATCCGTAAGAAGCGAATCGATTTACAGCTTCATCTACTGTTTAAGCTCCCTTTAATCGGCCTTTTTTGGCGACTTTTTCTGACGAGACAGTTTGCTCGCCATTTAGGCAATTTATTATTAGCTGGCTTCTCGCTCCAAAAGGCATTCGATCATTTAAAATCCCAACAGCACCAAAAGCAGATTGCCTATATTGCTGGTTCACTTCAAGAACGCATTCTTATTGGCGATTCATTGGAGCGGACGGTGGAAGTCGTCGGCTACTTTTATCCGAAGTTTGAGCACTTTATTGCACATGGTGAGGCGAGCGGCTTATTAGGACGGGAGCTTATTTTATATTGTGAGCTTTTGGATGAAAAGCTACAGAAGATAATTGAACGAATACTGGCAATTATTCAGCCGCTGCTTTTTGTGATCATTGCCATTTGTGTTATTGCTGCCTATTTGAGTATTTTAATTCCGATGTATGATGTCATTGATTTTATATAAGAAAGGGTGGAACAGATGAAGAATGAAAAAGGATTTACGCTAGTAGAAATGCTTGTTGTTTTATTAATCATCTCCATTTTAATATTAGTCACAATTCCAAACGTTTCAAAGCACTTTGCATCAATTGATGAAAAAGGGTGTGATGCTTATATTTTGATGCTTCAAGGACAGGTAGAGGCATATAAACTAAATCATAATGAATATCCGTCTTCGGTCACAGATCTAATTGAAGAGGATTATATTGTGGAAGAAGATTTAAGATGTCCGGATAATACTGAAATTAAAATTGTGGACGGAAAAGTCGTTGGACCGGCGAACAGCGAAACGTAACGATGATGCAGAAAATTAAATCACAGATAACAGATGAAAAAGGTTTTACACTACTGGAAATGCTTATCGTTCTCTTTATTTTTTTAGTCGTCAATTCAGCGATTCTGTATTTTTCACAAAAGCCGTTAATGGATTATACAGAAAAACAAGTGATGAGCCAAAACGAGATGTTAATACGCATGACACAATTACTATCCATTGAGACCGGAACCTACCATAGCTTTGAAATTATTAATTGTCACCGGATTCAAGTAAGAGAGCGCAATACTTCTACTATTGTTTTCGATCAAAGAATAGCGCGGCCACTAGATATGTATTTAACTACTCCGAATAACCGGCTGATATTTAATACAAGAGGAAATGTCCAGGCGTTTGGACGACTGACATATCATTTTGAGAATAAAAGCTATCAATATTCTATTAATATCGGGAAAGCCAGAATTTTGGAAAAGGAGGTTTTTAATGAACCAGGAAGGACTAACTCTTGTAGAAACACTATTAGCAGTCGTCATTTTATTTTTCCTCTCGTCGACAATGATACCGCTCACGTTTAATATGAAACAGCAAATTGCCATACAAAAAATACAAGCCCATGCAGCGGAAGTGGCTTATATAGGAGCGATGAAGTATAAAAGGTATGGTCAATCAGCCGGTACACAACAAATTGATGGCATGCAGTTTCAATGGAATTACGACGGACACCGAGTATGCGTCCGTTATGACAACAATGAAAAAGATGAGGAACTTTGTGTATGAATTTCAAGCAAACATTAAGTGAGCGGGGGTTTACACTACTGGAAAGCTTGTTTCAGTTAACCGTGTTTGTGCTTTTTACCGCAATTAGCCTGCTGATCCTCATATGGGTTCGGGATCTTCAACAGCTTGAGAAGATGAAAGATGAGGTGAACTGGGAATTGTTCGTTTATGATCTTCACCAATACAATATGAATTCCGCATCTGGTAGGGTACTCAATTCTAATATGCTGCAACTGGAGATGATAAATGATCCCGAGGAGCGGTTGTTTGTCTTTGATAAATCAGAAGAGCATTTGCGTAAAAGGTCGAATAAAGGGGGAAATGAGATTATGCTGCCTTTTGTTAAGGAATGGGAACTGACGATTGTTGAAAATGAAGTGAATATGAGGGTAGTGATGAAAAATGGAACAAAGCGAGAAAGAGATCTCGTATTGCCAATGCCTCCAGAATGAGAAGGGTGCATTATTTTTACTGGCTGTATTTTTATTGTTCATCGTTTCTGGTGCTGCTGTTTTCTATACAAATGCATATTTTGCGCAAATAAAAGTATATAATTCATTGGAATCTATTTACGTTCGTGCTACGATAAATATACTAAATTTACCTTAAAGTTCGACTTCTTTTTGCAAAGTCGAAAAAATGTCACATCATGCGGTTTTGTTTGATACAAAAATATTTGTGTTAAAACGCAAAATGGAAACGAAAGAATAGGTAGAGGTGTAATTGATTAAGTAGTCCGTAATTAGAAGAAGGTGAACAGCATGCGTAAAATTTATTTAGTAGGATTTATGGGTTGCGGAAAAAGTGCGATTGGTAGACGTTTAAGTTTTTTCTTGAAAATGCCGTATTACGATATGGATCACGAAATTGTACGTCAGCAGGGTATGACAATTCCTGAAATTTTTGAGAAATACGGCGAAGCACACTTCCGAAAAATCGAGACGGAATTTTTAAAGAATTTTCGTGATGAAGCATGCATTATCGCTACAGGCGGTGGGGTAGCCGTCAATGAAGAAAACAGGAGAATTATGCGCCAGACAGGGCTCGTATTTTTTCTTGATGCAAAATTTGAAGATATTTATATGCGGATTCGGAATGATAAAAACCGTCCCATTGTTCAATCGTCATCGGAACAGGAATTGGAAAATCTGTATCACCAACGCAGAAGGAGTTATCGACTAGCTGGCCATATACAAGTACTCACAGCCGGAAGAACATTAAGACAAATTGTCGAGTACATCGGGTTTCAAGTGAAACGTCTTAAAGGCGAACGATTTTATGATAATTAAACTTAATGTTCGTATTTTGAATAAAAATAAAAAAAGATTGCGTTTGCATTATATTCAATGTTAGGATATTGCTAAGAAGAGCAATAACATGAAGTAAATAATCTAACGCGGATGATGATACGGGGAGAGAACGTGATGTCACGTCGCCGAAGGAGCAAATAGCTAAGCTATGAATCTCTCAGGCAAAAAGACTCGTATTGGACGCAACTCTGGAGAGTGCTGTAATAGCTATTGTTACAAACAGCCACCAAAGGGGAAAGCCTAAATTGTGATAGAGGATCAAATTCAGGTGTAACTTTCAGGTGCCAGGACAGAGAATCTCGCTAAAGGGGATTCGTCTGTCTTTTTTTTGTGGATAAATCGGCTTTTAATATTCTGATGATTCTAATAAAAAGATAGATTTACACTTTTGATAGGTGTAATGTTGCTTTCCCCTTTGCATTGCAAAACGAACTTACATAATTAAAGGAGGAAATGAACATGACAAATGAATTAAAGCGCACACCACTTTTTGACGAATATGCAAAGTATGGTGGAAAAACAGTTGATTTTGGCGGCTGGGAGTTACCAGTACAATTTTCTTCAATCAAAGAGGAGCATGATGCGGTACGTAACCGCGCAGGACTTTTTGATGTATCCCATATGGGGGAAATTATTGTAGAAGGCCCGGATGCACTTGTTTATTTACAAAAGATGCTTTCCAATGATATTTCGAAAATTGCAATTGGCGGCGCGCAATATAGTGCACTTTGCTATGAAGATGGCGGTGTTGTTGACGATTTACTGACATACCGTTTGGAAGATAATCGCTATTTACTATGTGTCAATGCAGCGAATATTGAAAAGGACTTCGAATGGTTACAGCAGCATGTCGAAGGGGATGTCAAAGTGGCAAATTTGTCAGATGACTACGCTCAAATCGCTTTGCAAGGACCTTTATCTCAGGAAGTTCTGCAAACATTAACAGCAACAGACTTAACGGCAATCAAATATTTTAAATTCCAGGACAATGTAGAAGTAGGCGGACATTCGGTTCTTGTCTCGCGCTCAGGTTATACGGGAGAAGACGGATTTGAAATTTACGGAGCTCCAGCAGCGATTGTTGACTTGTGGAACAAAATTTTGGAAGCAGGAAAAGACCAAGGTGTAGTAGCAGCCGGTTTAGGCGCTCGTGATACACTTCGCTTTGAAGCTTGCCTGCCATTATATGGCCAAGAGATTTCAAAAGAAATTTCACCACTTGAAGCAGGGATTGGCTTTGCCGTGAAATTGGCGAAAGATCCGCAGTTTATCGGTCAGCAAGCATTAATTGACCAAAAAGAACATGGCCTAACACGTAAATCAGTAGGTATCGAAATGATTGATAAAGGTATTCCCCGTCATGGCTATAAAGTATTTAAAGATGGTGAAGAGATTGGTTTTGTAACTACAGGAACTCAGTCACCAATGACAAAGCGCAATATCGGTTTAGCTTTAATTGACGCAAAATTCACGGAAGTTGGTACTGAATTAGAAATCGAAGTACGAAAAAATAGAGCAAAAGCAGTTGTAGTAGAAACACCATTTTACAAGCGTGCAAAATAAAGTGAAACTTCAATCTACCCGTTAATTGCGGGATAAAACTTTTGAAAAGAGGGTTAACAATGAAACATCGTTATTTACCAATGACGGAACAAGATAAACAAGAAATGTTAGACCGTATCGGGGTTGCGACAATTGATGAACTTTTCGAGGATATTCCTGAAAAAGTTCGCTTCCAAGGAAGCTACAATATTAAACCTGCAAAGTCTGAAGCCGCTTTAATGAAAGAACTGGCACAACTTGCTTCAAAAAATAAAGATACAGCAAGTAATGTCTCATTTTTAGGTGCAGGAGTCTACAATCACTATAAACCGGTAATTGTCGATCACGTTATTTCGCGTTCAGAGTTTTATACAGCCTACACACCTTATCAGCCGGAAATTTCTCAAGGTGAACTTCAAGCTATTTTTGAATTCCAAACGATGATTGCGGAACTGACAGGTATGGATATTGCAAACTCTTCTATGTACGATGGCGGTACGGCATTGGCAGAAGCAGGTATGCTTGCTGCAGGCCATACACGTCGCGGTAAATTACTCGTTTCAGGAACTGTCCATCCAGAATATCACGATGTTGTGAAAATGTATGCAACAGGACAATCAATTGAAGTTGTTACTATTCCTGCAAAAGACGGTGTGACAGACATCGAAGCATTAAAAGGCTTAATCGATGATCAAACAGCCGGTGTTATTGTTCAATATCCAAACTTCTTTGGTCAAATTGAAAACTTACAGCCGCTTGCAGATATTACACACGATGCAAAAGGATTGTTTATCGTATCTGCTAACCCGTTAGCTCTTGGCGTATTAACACCTCCAGGAAAATTAGGTGCCGATATTACAGTTGGGGATGCACAAGTATTCGGAATTGCTGAAGCGTTCGGTGGTCCACACTGTGGCTATTTCGCGGTAACGAATAAATTAATGCGTAAAGTACCTGGCCGTCTTGTTGGGGAAACAGTAGACCAAGAGGGTCGCCGTGGTTATGTATTAACATTACAAGCGCGTGAGCAGCACATCCGTCGCGACAAAGCGACATCTAATATTTGTTCTAACCAGGCATTACTTGCACTTGCTTCTTCAGTAGCAATGACAGCTCTTGGCAAACAAGGTATGCAGGAAATGGCAAAACAAAATATCGTGAAGACACGCTTTGCTAAAAATGCCTTTGAAGCAGCTGGTTTTGAAGTTGTTTATCAAGGCGCACACTTCAACGAAATCGTCGTTAAGACAAATTATAATGTGACAGAGCTAAACAAAGCATTAATCGAAAAAGGCATTATCGGCGGTTTTGACTTAGGTCGTGTTTATCCTGAATTAGAAAATCATGCACTCATTGCTGTTACGGAAATCCGTACAAAAGAAGAAATCGAGCAATTAGTTGCAGAAATGGGGGCTTACAATGCATAACGAAAACCAATCACTCATTTTCGAAATTACAAAACCAGGTCGTGTCGGCTACAATTTAGAGCCATTGGATGTTCCTGATTTTGATCTTGAAGAACTGCTTCCAAAAGAGTTAGTACGTCAAGAAGCGGCTGAACTGCCGGAAGTTGCAGAATTAGATATTATGCGTCACTATACAGCACTTTCACGCCGTAACCATGGTGTAGACTCAGGGTTCTACCCGCTTGGTTCATGTACGATGAAATACAATCCGAAAATCAATGAAACGGTTGCACGTTACGCTGGTTTTGCCAATGTTCACCCATTACAGGATGAGTCAACAGTACAAGGTGCAATGGAATTATTATATGATCTTCAAACATCCCTTCAGGAAATTACAGGTATGGATGAAGTAACATTACAGCCAGCAGCAGGCGCACATGGGGAATGGACAGCATTAATGATGATCCGTGCATTCCATGAGGCAAATGGTGAAGGTCACCGTAACAAAGTAATCGTACCGGATTCGGCGCACGGTACAAACCCGGCTTCTGCTACAGTTGCAGGCTTTGAAACAATCACAATTAAATCAGGTGATGACGGCTTAGTGGATCTTGAAGATTTACGCCGTGTTGTCGGTCCGGATACAGCAGCATTAATGCTGACAAACCCGAACACTTTAGGTTTATTTGAAGAAAACATTTTAGAAATGGCTGAAATCGTGCATGGTGTCGGCGGTAAGGTTTACTATGACGGCGCAAACTTAAACGCTGTTATGAGTAAAGCACGTCCTGGCGATATGGGCTTTGACTGTGTTCACCTAAACTTACACAAAACATTTACAGGTCCACATGGTGGCGGTGGTCCGGGTTCAGGTCCTGTAGGAGTAAAAGCGGATTTAATTCCATTCCTGCCTAAGCCGGTATTAGTGAAAAAAGAAGATGGCACGTTCCACTTCGACTATAACCGTCCACAATCAATCGGTCGTGTGAAACCATACTACGGAAACTTCGGCATTAATGTCCGTGCATATACGTATATCCGTTCAATGGGTCCGGATGGCTTAAAGGCTGTAACAGAATATGCTGTATTAAATGCAAACTATATGATGCGCCGCTTGGAAGAGCACTTTGATTTACCGTATGACCGTCACTGTAAGCACGAATTCGTGTTATCAGGTCGTCGTCAGAAAAAATTAGGTGTTCGTACATTGGATATCGCAAAACGCCTTCTTGACTTTGGCTACCATCCACCAACAGTTTACTTCCCGTTAAACGTGGAAGAGGGGATTATGATCGAGCCAACAGAAACAGAATCGAAAGAAACATTGGATGCATTCTGTGATGCAATGATTCAAATTGCTCAAGAAACAATCGATAACCCATCGATCGTTCAAGAAGCACCGCATACTACAGTAATCAGCCGTTTAGACGAAACACGTGCTGCCCGTACACCGGTGTTACGTTATACTAAAAAAGAAGAAGTCACAATTTCATAAATTGTGACAAAAAAGGTCAGAGCTGTTTTCTGGCCTTTTTTCTTTGAATAAGGTTAGACTTCTAACGTGTCAGTATATAATAGAAGAAACTACTGAAAAACAGACAATTATGAACGATACTGCCGGTGAGTGAAAATTAAAAAGCCCTCTACACTGTAGAGAACTTTTAAGATTAGTTTTTCGATTTAACTTTACCTGTCCAAGTTTTGAATCCGCCTTGTAACTGATACAGTTGGCTATAGCCTTTTTTCTTTAATGTCAGCGCTGCTCGTGCACTACGGCCAGAGTTTTGGCAGTAAAGGTATACAGGCAGGTCTGGTCGGATTTCTTTATGACGTGTATTAAGTTGCGTCATCGGAATGTTTCGTGCACCTAAAATATGTCCTGCTTCAAATTCTTTAGGTTCGCGTAAATCGATTAATTGGGCTTTACGGTAGCCTTCGATAAATTGCTCCTGTGTTAAATTTGTAACGGATTTTTTTAAGCGCATAGAGTTGATTACTACGTAAGCAACGATGACTACTAAAATTATTAGTATCGTATATAAAATTGTCACTGCGATATTGCCCCTTTCTTTCTGTACTTACTATTATAAGAGATGAACTAGAGTTAGTCGAGCGAGTTTGTTAAAATGAATTGGTGGAGGCGAGAAATTGTGAAAAAACAATGGTATTTTATAAATTCGGGGCCATGCAGCCCAGCCTATAACATGGCATTAGATGAAGCGTTACTAGATTGGCATAGCCAAGGGGAAATCCCGCCGGTTATTCGTTTTTACGAGTGGAATCCTGCAACATTATCAATCGGTTATTTTCAGCAAGTACATAAAGATATTAATTTAGAAGCCGTAAAAAAGCAAAATTTAGGTTTCATTCGTCGTCCTACAGGCGGACGTGCTGTTTTACATGACCAGGAGCTTACATATTCAGTGATTGTGACAGAGAGCTACCCGAATATGCCTGAGACTGTTACAGAGGCGTACCGTGTCATTAGCGAAGGAATTTTACAAGGGTTCCGTCTATTAGGGTTGGACGCTTATTTTAGTGTGCCGGAGACGAAAGAACAACTGGATGATTTAAAGAAACCGAAAAGCGCGGTTTGTTTTGATGCACCAAGCTGGTATGAGCTAGTAGTTGAAGGAAAAAAAGTAGCGGGCAGTGCACAAACACGTCAAAAAGGCGTAATTTTGCAGCATGGAGCCATTTTATTGGACCTGAACGAAGAGCTGCTGCTTTCAGTGTTTAATTTTGCTACAGCCGAAGCTAAAGAAAAAATGCGGAAAAAATTACCCGAGAAAGCCGTTGCGATGAATCAGTTTGTCGATACGCCATTTACAATCGAGCAATGTGTGAATGCATTTTCTAAAGGGTTTGAGATAGCTTTGGATATAGAACTGATTCCTTATGAATTAACGGAGCAGCAAACACAATATGTAGAACAATTAATGCAAAATAAATATTTAACAGATGAATGGAATTTCAAAAAATAGATTACGAACGTGTGTTTTGATTTTTTATAAAAAAATTTTTATACCCGAAACGTTGGTATAGGTGGATTTAACAAAAACTAAAAAAAATCAACCCCTTGTTTGAAAAAAAGATTTATTGTAATCTTTTTTAAGTGTAATTATATAACCCAACATATAGAATGGTATTTAAGAAATAAGCACAATATATGGTATAAAATGTGTTTAGTTTACATTCGTGAAGGGAATCTTAAAATTATTAAATCGTCCAAAGGGGGGCTTACGCGGTGGCAAGTGTTTTAGAACAATCCATCCAAGTCAATCAATTAAATCAAGATATTGAGCAATTTCCTCAAGTGCACCCGATTACACCGGATATGCAAATTACGCATAAAGGTGTATCACGTCTTGTTATGATTGACCGTTATTCTTTTAAAGATACGGAAAAGAAAACATTAAAAACAGGGGATTTTGTTGTTTTGACAGTGAAACAAGATCCGAAATTCCCGGCGCGTGGACTTGGCATTATTCATTCGATTAATCCGGAAAAGAATACCGCTCTTATTAAAATTGATGAAGATTACCGTCATGTATTGGAAGGCGAAGAACAAGAGACGGGTATTATTGAACGCTCATTGGATATTATTGAAAAGCCGCTCGAAATTTTTTATGAGCAAATTGCAAAACGTAATGCAACAGGCTTAGCTTCAGTTGAGAAAACAGAAGAAAAGCGCAAAGAATGGTTCGGAAAGTTTTATGAAGAGCTTGTGTCAATGAATTTTATCCCTGCAGGCCGTGTAATTTATGGGGCAGGTTCGGAAACAGAAGTAACTTTCTTCAACTGTTATGTAATGCCATTTGTCGCTGATTCGCGTGAAGGCATCAGTGATCACCGTAAGCAGGTAATGGAAATTATGAGCCGCGGCGGTGGTGTTGGTACGAACGGTTCGACACTTCGCCCGCGTAACACATTGGCGCGCGGTGTAAACGGTAAATCTAGCGGATCAGTAAGCTGGCTTGATGATATTGCCAAGCTGACACATCTTGTTGAGCAAGGTGGATCGAGACGCGGCGCTCAAATGATTATGCTGGCAGATTGGCATCCGGATATTGTGGAGTTTATCATTTCCAAAATGCAAAATCCGCGTATTCTGCGTTATCTGATCGAGAATACAGCAGATGAATCAATTATTCGTCTAGCAAAAGAAAAATTAAAATTCAAGCCTTTAACACAGCAGGAAGATGCGATGTATCAAGGTATTGTGAACTATAAAAATATTGAAGGTTTCGGCGGATTTAACGAAGCGATTATTCGTGACGCTGAAACGAAGCTACGCGATGGCGGAACGTATTCAGTCCATAATCCGGATTTCCTGACAGGTGCAAACATTTCGGTTACATTAACGAAAGAGTTTATGGATGCTGTAGAAAACGATCAGGACTTCGAATTACGCTTCCCGGATGTAGAAAACTACACTCCGGCACAAATGCTGGATTACAACGAAAAGTGGCATGAAGTTGGCGATGTTCGCGAATGGGAGAAACTTGGTTATCCAGTTCGTACGTATCGTACAATCAAAGCAAAAGAACTTTGGAATTTAATCAATGTCTGCGCAACATATGCGGCAGAACCTGGTATCTTCTTCATTGATAACGCAAACGACATGACAAACGCAAAAGCGTACGGTCAGAAAGTTGTTGCGACAAATCCGTGTGGTGGAGTTCGCCTCACGTTAAACATCGCGGGATGAAGCGGGAAGGCTGAAATGCTAATCCGAACCGAAGACGAATTGTAAAATGTTCGTCAGGGGCAACGCATAGATAGTGAACCTCATCATTTGAGAATATAATCTATCCACGAGACCGCGACATTGCAACTAAATTAAATCTTTGACTCAAATATATTTATGAGGTGAAGTTAAGCTAATAGAGGCTATGCTGGATTTTATAAAAATGTATATTTGAGAAGTTCCTATGAATATGCTTATGCAAAGTATCTTGATTTTTATAAAATTAAATGGGAATTTGAAATACAAGTATTTAATTTAGGATATAAACTTTATAAACCAGATTTTTTTATCTTAAATCCAAATAATTCAATAAAGAAAATAGTGGAAATAAAATCGAGAAATAAAAAAGCAATTGAACAGGCAAAAACTGACTTGAAAACTATTAGTGAACAGTATGGCTACGATGTTGATGTAATCTCATATAAAGAACTTTTAGAACTGTATAAACCCTTACCTTTTTCACTTAACTCAGTCATTACAGAATGGATTAACTCAGATCATACAACTATTAATAAAGCTGCATTTGGAGCTTTAAATGGACATTATCAGATGAAGCATAATGATTCTACTAAGAAGAAGATTGGTGCACATACCAAGTTGTTGTGGGAAACTGATAGTATCTCAAAACTGAAAATGATTGAAGGTTTGAAAAAAAGTGGTATGAAAAAAGGATTTATTAAAGTTCCAAGGGTTGAAAGAGAATGCTTACATTGTAACAAACCATTTATTACACTTGAAACATCAATACAAAAATATTGCAGTAGAACATGTTCAGGATCTGTAGCGATTAAATTAGCAACAGAAGCATCAATAAACAAGCAGTTATTATTGCATCAAGAAATTAAAAAGTATGTTATCGCCTGGACAATTAAAAATAATGAAATCGTTGAGAAAGCACCTTTTAATAAAATTAAGCCAACGATAGATCCACTACTAAGAGAAATTGAATTGAAATATGGGATTAAAGATTTAAGAATTATTTCTAAAGCTATTTTTGGAAAAGATTGCGGTAGAAAAGAGTTACTTAAGTTTATGAAGAGTATTTGCAATGAAAATGTATGCTGAACTTGCACGAATGACAAGTGTAAGAACCTTAGGATAAAAAGCCTAGGGGGTAACAAAATTTTGGAACAACCATTAGCACCATATTCCGTTTGTAACTTGGCTGCCGTTAACTTGGCGAAGTTTGCAAACAAAGAAACGAAAACAGTTGATTTTGATGCATTGCGCAAAACGGTCAAAGTTGGCGTACGTATGCAGGATAATGTTATCGATGCAACACCGTACTTCCTGGAAGAGAACAAAAAGCAGGCACTTGGTGAACGTCGAGTTGGGCTGGGTGTAATGGGCCTTGCTGATTTATTGATTTACTGTGAAAAAGAGTACGGTTCTGAAGAAGGTAATGCGCTAGTCGATGAAATCTTCAAGACAATTGCGGTTGCAGCGTATGAAGAGTCGGTTGAACTGGCTACAGAGCGCGGCAGCTTCCCATTCCTTGAAGGACAGACAGAAGCAGAAACAGCACGTTTGCGTGAAGCATTTATTAACACAGGCTTCATGAAAAAAATGCCACAGCATATTCGCGAAAATATTGTGGCAAATGGTATTCGTAATTCACATTTATTGACGGTGGCGCCAACTGGATCTACAGGTACAATGGTCGGAGTTGCAACAGGGCTTGAACCTTACTTCAGCTTCACTTACTACCGTTCAGGTCGTCTAGGGAAGTTTATTGAAGTAAAAGCTGAAATCGTAAAAGAATATTTAGATGCCAACCCGGGTGTGGATGAAAATAACTTACCGGACTGGTTCAAATCTTCAATGGAGCTTTCTGCGGAAGCCCATGCAGATGTTCAATGTATTATTCAAAACTGGATTGATTCATCTATTTCCAAAACAGTAAATGCGCCAAAAGGCTATGGAGTAGAGCAAGTGCAAAAAGTGTACGAGCGTCTATACCGCGGCGGTGCAAAAGGTGGTACGGTGTATGTTGACGGTTCCCGTGACACACAAGTATTAACATTAAAAGCTGAAGAGGCAAATTCAGATGAGCAATTGGAATTTGAAGAATTAAAACAATCAGAAGACCAAGTGAAGCGTCAAGTTGTGCTAGTGGATACAATTAAACCATTAACAGATACAGACGTGACAATCGGTTCGGAAGTTGGCAATACATGCCCGGTTTGCCGTCAAGGTACGGTAGAAGAAATGGGCGGGTGTAACACATGTACAAACTGTGGTGCACAGCTGAAATGCGGTTTATAAAATAAAAAAACGCAACTCATATAATATGGGTTGCGTTTTTGCTTTTCGGAAAAGTTGACGATCTTCCCTTTATTTAAAAATGCAGTCGTCCAGTAGCAGGATGTACTAATGGCCATGCACGAACGTCAATTTTTTTTGAAAAATGCAGGATCGGCTGATCACTTTCCACAATAATCCCTTGCTTGGACAGCGTTGTATTAAGGGTAATTTCGCCTTCTACTTTTTGTAAAATCCAAGGGTGGTGCAAAATATCACAGCGTACCGGGAGATCTGAAGCATTTAATGTGTAGAAGCAGTAACGCTCGGTCATCCATTCCTCAAAGGAGCCTTTTACCGCAATAAATGGTGCGGAAACGGGTTTATAGCTGCCCGCGAATACAATGTCTGATCGATTGCGCCTTTTGCTTTCAAACAGTACTGTATCACCAAAGTTTTTAATATCCATCTTTGCATAGTGATACGGTAAATGGAAAAATGTGCGGGCACCTTTTACAGCCGGCCAATTATCCGCATCCAAACTGAAAAAGTATACGCCGGGTTTTCCATCAATCGTCACATAGGTGCGCACATTTAGTTCCGGAAATGTAGCGGTACCGGGAATTGGCGGCAACCCTCGAAACCTCACACCTGACATACGAAAAGGGACAACCCCAACCCAGCACACACCTTCATAAGTATCTACTTCCAGCGATTCTGGAACTAACTTCCGTAAAACCTCGTATTTCACAGGATAATGGGCGAATAACAGATCGCTCCATGTTTGCTTCATTCCCCAAGGTAAATTTGGCAGCGGCCAAGGACGATGGCTGTCATCCCATTTGTTTTCTTGAATGTTTGGGAGTTCCTCCATAGCAAGTCACTTCTTTCACATCTATCGTATTTTATATAATTTCCTTCATTTTGGCTTAAAAACGTTCGCGGATTTGTTTTTTCCGCATCCATTGGGTAGCAACCCATTTTTCGCCATGTATTACTGGCTCACCAGAATGAAGGGTAAGTTCATTTAATTTTTGATCATTGTAGAAATATTCAAAGTAAACCGCTGTACCTTTCTTTGGTACATTTACAATACCTAGATTTGGAAACGTAGTAACGCCTCCTTCTTCCACATCATTTAAGTAGACTACTAACGTGCTAATGCGATTATTACTGCTCGAAGGGTGATTTGGACCAAAAAAATCAAAATGTGGTTTAAATTCCTGGCCCGGTTCATAATGTAAAACTTGTAGACCCTCAGCATGTTCGATTGGAAGGTGCATCAAGCTGCTAATCCGTTTTTCAATTTCGGAAATAAGCGGATTTTCATTTTCCTCAAAAAACATACCACTGCTCGTACGAATTGAACTTATCTCTTTTTTTGCTAATTTGGATCTTTCCAAACGCGAAGAAGCACAATCGATTAAATTCTGACATTCCTCATCACTTAAAACATTTAAAAACTTTACAATGAGCGGTTCTTCATGCAGAACTTCTGCTGTTATTGTTCGATTGTCAATTGAATAAACAGATTGAATAGGTAAAATGGAAACTTCTGTTGTCATATGTTATATCCTTCCGCAATGGCTTCTAAGTTAGTACAAAAACACTCTCACCCTTATATGATGAAAAGAATGTATTTCTACTCCGATACATATTATACCATTTAATTCAATTTAATGGTATTTAAGTAGCAGGAATATATTAAAAAAATTTTATGCCTGATCCCTAAGTTCTAGTATTTGTAAAAAAATAAATTAGCAGTTAAGAAGGATAAGAAAAAATTATTGATTTACATAAATAACCTAACATTTTATTTATGGCATATTTTAAGTAAGATAATGGAAGAAGAGAAAGAAATGGAGGAATGTAAATGATTGTTGGATTACATCATGCACAAATAACAATTCCACTAGGTACTGAGGAAGCAGGGAAAGAGTTTTACTGCAAAGTATTAGGTCTAAATGAAATTTCAAAACCTTCTGCACTACAAGGGCGAGGAGGCTTTTGGCTGCAAGTAGGGAATCAGGAAGTACATGTAGGGACAGAAGAAGGCTTTAATCGGCTAACAACTAAAGCACATCTTGCCTACGAAGTTGAAGATATTTCTTATTGGGAAAAAGTATTG
This sequence comes from Solibacillus sp. FSL W7-1472, assembly GCF_037969775.1. Taxonomy (NCBI): domain Bacteria; kingdom Bacillati; phylum Bacillota; class Bacilli; order Caryophanales; family Caryophanaceae; genus Solibacillus; species Solibacillus sp. FSL W7-1472. Next base: position 2,409,230 of record NZ_CP150208.1, on the reverse strand, counting down.
ATGGAACATGATATTGAGATCTTGGATTCAGTACCAATTCCTCATTATGAACGGTTTGAATTTAGAGACCCTTTCGGAAATAGAGTAGAGATGATCCAACCCATTTAATCGATTGCAATTTCACTCTTGTTTATCCGCATCACTTTTTGATAATAGTTCAATGATTTCGTTATTCTGAGTTCGTATATCTTTTAAAATCCTCTCAATTGCCAAAGCGGTAAAAGTAATGATGATTAGAAGTGCAAAGCTGAAAAAGCCCATTTAAAATCTCTCCATTCTGATTCATTTTGCATCTATTATACTAATATTGAAAAGAATAGTTAATTATTTCTAATAAGCTCCGCCTAATTAATGATGGTAAATTTATCGGAAATCGCGTATCATTGTAAGGTAGTTTTAAACTATCAGGTATATCCTGCAAATATATTGAATGATAGGTGAAAAAAATGAATTATCAAGTATTATTGTATTATCATTACACAACGATTGAAGATCCAGCTGCTTTTTCAGAAGAGCATTTAGCTGCTTGTAAGGAAATTGGTTTAAAAGGACGTATTTTAGTAGCCCATGAAGGGATTAACGGTACGGTGTCTGGTACGATTGAGCAAACACAAAGCTATATCGATATGATGGAAGCACATCCATTGTTTAAAGGGATTGTTTTCAAAATTGATCCAGCAGAAGGCCATGCGTTCAAAAAAATGCATGTACGTCCACGCCCGGAGCTTGTAAACTTAGGTCTGGAAGAAGATGTGAATCCGCATGAATTAACGGGCCGCTATTTATCACCGGAACAATTCCTGGAAGAAATGCAAGATGGAAACACAGTCGTACTAGATGTACGAAACACATATGAATATGATGTCGGTCACTTCCGTGGCGCAATTCGTCCAGAAGTAAAGAACTTCCGTGATACTCCGCAATGGGTACGTGACAACCGGGAATTATTTGAAGGTAAAAACGTTTTAACTTATTGTACAGGTGGAATTCGCTGTGAGAAATTCTCTGGTTGGATGAAGCGTGAAGGTTTTGGAGAGGTTGGTCAATTGCACGGAGGCGTTGCAACATACGGTAAAGACCCAGTTGCTAAAGGTCAGCTTTGGGATGGTCAAATGTACGTATTCGATGAGCGTCTGACAGTGCCGATTAACCAGGTGGAACATGTTATTGTAGGGCGTGATCACTTTGATGGGACACCATGTGAACGCTATATTAATTGTGCTAACCCTGAATGCAATGAGCAAATCATTGCATCAGAGGAAAACGAAGCGAAGCATTTAGGCGGTTGTACAATCGAATGTACAAAACATGAACGTAATCGCTATATCGTCCGTCATAACTTAACGGAAGAGCAAGTACAACAAGCGATTGAATTATTAGAAGCTGAAGCGACAGTATAATAAATTTTTTAATGCATCTCTTAATAGAGATGCATTTTTCTTTTTTGTAAACAAAACACCCTTTTGTAAATGCAATGTAAATAGATTTTTCTAAATATTCATCATAAATTGTCTGTTTTCTGTAATTCTTACATGATTCATTAAGCCTTTGAACATAATATTGACATATTTCATTTTCCTTCATTGATAATTATTTAAATCCTCATAAAAAATCCCTCTCATTTGTTAATAAATCTCATAAATATTTACAAATTAGCTGTTTTATTTTAAATTTTCTGATTTTACTGATTAATTTTACATAATAAAAAGACGTGTTCTTCATAATTTACATAAGGTTTACATGTTTAATACATGACATTAATTTTATGTATGTATTGTTAAAGCAGGTAGAAAACATTCATGTTGATGGAGGATTGAAGTATGTTGAAAAAAACATTTTACTTCATTGGGTTAACAATTCTAATGGTAGTATTAGCAGCTTGCAGTAATGAAGATTCTACGGAGTCCTCTTCAGGCGGCGGAGACTTAGTAACAATTTCAGGTTCTACATCTGTTGGACCTTTAGCAGAGAAATTAGCAGCAAAATATGAAGAAACAGAAGACGTTAAAATTGAAATAAATCAAATCGGTTCATCGGCAGGGATTACAAATGCAATTAATGATGTATCACAAATCGGGATGTCCTCGCGTGATCTGAAGCAGGAAGAAATCGACTCCGGTATTCAGGAGCTGGTCATTGCGTATGACGGGATTGTGGTTGTTACCCACCCATCAAATCCGGTTAAAGATTTAACGATGGAACAAGTGAAGCAAATCTTTACTGGCGAAATTACCAACTGGAAAGAAGTTGGCGGAAAAGATATGGAAATCGTAGTAGTATCACGTGAGGACGGATCTGGTTCGCGTGATGCCTTCCAGGAAATCGTCGGCTATGAATCTGGACAACTGATTCGCAATGCGATTGTTGCAAGCGGGAACGGAAATATTAAAACAACAGTTGCGATGAACAAACATGCTGTAGGATTCATCTCATTTGAGTATATTGATGAAACTGTTTCAGCGATGGACATTAATGGCGTTAAGGCAGAAGCAGGCAATGTATTGGATGGTAACTATAAATTATCTCGTCCATTCTTATTCGTTTATAAAGAGAGTGTACCGGAGGCGGCAACGAAGTTTATGGATTTCATTTTAACTGCAGAAGGACAAGAGATTGTGGAAGCCGCTGGAGCGATTCCATTAACGAAATAATAAGTGCTGGAGGATAAATTTGTGAACACACAAAACAGAAACGAAGTAGAACAGCAAATAAGTAAAGGCAATAAGCGAAAATACTTTTTAGAAAGCTTATCATCGAAAATATTTTTAGCATGTGCGCTTCTTTCAGTAGTGAGCTTACTACTAATTGTAGGATTCGTATTTTATAAAGGTGCAAACCCATTCGTAACTGGCGGTTATAGCTTCTTCGACTTCCTATTTGGCAGCGACTGGGTACCATCAGAAGATAAATTCGGTATTTTCCCGATGATCGTTGCGTCAATTTATGCAACGATCGGAGCACTTGTTATCGGGGTACCAATCGGATTATTAACAGCAATTTTCTTGGCGGAAATTGCTCCGAAATCAGTAGCCAAAATCGTATCACCGGCAATTCAGCTTTTGGCAGGTATTCCTTCAGTATTATACGGTGTATTCGGTTTAGCGATTATCGTTCCATTTTTACAGGATAATTTAGGATTAGCTCGTGGACAGAGTTTAATTGCTGTTATTTTAGTACTGGCAATTATGATGTTACCGACAATTGTAACAGTTGCTGAAACAGCGATTCGTGCAGTGCCGAAAACATATCGTGAAGGTTCACTTGCTCTAGGCGTTTCACAAATCGGGACAATCTTTAAAGTCGTTGTACCGGCTGCAAAGTCAGGTATTATGGCAGCGATCGTTCTTGGATTGGGCCGTGCATTAGGTGAAACGATGGCTGTAATTTTAGTAGCGGGGAACTCGCTGGTCATCCCGACGAGCCTGACAGACAGTGTACGTCCATTGACGACAAACATCGCGCTTGAAATGGGTTATGCAGCGGGAACACATCAGGAAATGCTGTTTGCAACAGGGATTGTATTATTCTCATTCATCTTAATATTAAACTTTGTATTAGCACGCATTACAGCGAAGGGAGCTCAGTAAAATGCGACAATTTAAAGACAATATGTATCGCGGCTTACTTTGGGGTTCCGCATTCGTATCAGTAGCCGTATTAGTTGTAATCGTTGGCTATATTTTTTATAAAGGTTTTTCTTATATCAGTTTTGATTTTATATTTGGTGATTATTCGCCAACAGGTGGCGGCGGAATATTCCCGATGATTGTCACAACGATTTTAACGATTGTCATTTCACTTTTAATCGCAACACCAATCGGAATCTTGGCTGCCGTTTATTTACACGAGTATGCAAAGCAAGGACGACTTGTACGTATTATTCGCTATGCGACAGAGAGTTTAACAGGGATTCCATCGATTATTTACGGTTTATTCGGTGCCGTATTCTTCGTAGTGATTTTAAAGCTAGGGATGTCCATTATCGCAGCATCATTAACATTAACGATTATCGTATTACCGGTTATTATTCGTACGACAGAAGAAGCTTTGAAAACAGTGCCGGCAACATATCGTGAAGGTTCACTGGCATTAGGAACAACAAAACTGCAAACGTTAATAAAAGTTATTTTGCCAAGTGCAATGCCTGGAATTTTATCAGGAATCATTTTATCAATCGGCCGTATTGTCGGTGAATCGGCAGCCATTTTCCTGACTGCAGGTACCGTGGCGGCAATGCCATCAAGTATTTTCTCATCTGCCCGTACATTAACGGTTCACTCCTATTTAGTAACACAGGAAGCAGGCGATATCGGACTTGCAGCGGCAATCGGAATTGTATTGATCGTCATTATTTTAGTATTGAATTTAACGGCAACATATATCTCGAAGAAATTAAACAAAGCGGACTATTAAAAGGAGCGAAACCTATATGACTATGACTATTTCGGAAGCATCAATTTTTAAAACAACAACGACTTCTACGGGCGCTTTACCAACAAAAATTAAAGTAAATGATTTAAACCTGTTCTATGGTGAAAAACAAGCGTTATTCAATGTAAATCTGGACATTAAAGAAAAAGAAGTAACGGCATTAATCGGTCCATCAGGCTGCGGTAAATCAACATTTTTACGTACATTAAACCGCATGAACGATCTGATCGATGGTGTACGCGTAATTGGAAACATTCATATTGATGGCGAAAATGTTTATGAATCAAGCGATGTCATCAAGCTCCGTACAAGAGTCGGCATGGTATTCCAAAAGTCAAATCTTTTCCCGATGAGCATCTATGACAATGTTGCCTATGGTCCACGTATGCAGGGGATTAAAAGCAAAAAGCTCCTAAATGAAATTGTTGAAGAATCTTTACGCGGTGCAGCGATTTGGGATGAAGTAAAAGACCGTCTGAAGTCATCGGCATTAGGTCTTTCCGGTGGTCAGCAACAGCGTATTTGTATCGCACGTGCGATCGCAATGAAACCGGACGTCATTTTAATGGATGAGCCGACTTCGGCACTTGACCCGATTTCCACATTAAAAGTAGAAGAACTCATTACACAAATGAAAAAAGACTATACAATTGTCATCGTAACGCACAACATGCAGCAAGCAGCGCGTATTAGCGATAAGACGGCATTCTTCTTAAATGGGGAAGTCATCGAATATGATGATACAAATGTTATTTTTTCCACACCAAAAGATGAGCGTACAGAAGATTACGTAACAGGACGATTCGGATAAAAGGGGGATTTTGGAATGATTCGCGAAAATTTCGAAAAGAATATGCTTGAACTGCAGGACAAAATGGGTGAAATGGTCGACATGACGGTTGTTGCAATGGAAAAGGCATTTAAAGCACTTCAAGAACAGGATATGGTGTTGGCACTGGATGTTATTGAAGAGGACAACTATATTGATGACCTGGAAAATGAAATTAATCAAATGGCAATTTGGCTGATGGCGAAAGAGCAGCCGGTAGCCCGCGACATGCGCCGAATTATCAGTGTTATTAAAATGTCTTCGGATATTGAACGTATTGCAGACTTTGCTGTAAATACAGCAAAAGCAACGATTCGTATTAGCAAAGAAGAAACGATTTTAGAAAAAACTTCATTAGTCGAAATGAAAAATGTAGCAATGGATATGCTGAAAAAATCAATGAAGGCATTTATCGATGCGGATATCGCATTAGCAAAAAAAGTTGGAGAGCTTGATGATATCGTAGATCGCAATAATCATGAAAACTATGCGCTTTTAACTGAGTATCTGAAAGAGTGCCCTCAAGAGATTGAGCAAACATTGCAATTGTTGTTCATTAACCGCTTTGTCGAACGTGCAGCAGACCATATAACTAATATGGCGGAGTCAACAGCTTACTTTATTAAAGGGCAGCTATTTGATTTGAATTAACTTCCTTCAACAGATTTTATGCTTAGGTGAAGCAGTAAGCACAGAGTGCATTTATATATAGATAGAGGTTAACATAATTTTTGGTCAATTTTCATCGGGTATTCAAATGCCTGCTGAAAGAAGTTAATGCCTCCGGTGGCTGTCATAGATTCGGTAAGAAATTTTTTGCGCGAACGCAAACCGAATCTGGACACAATTACGCCGAGGCGTAATTGATTAGAGAAGCGGGGAATCATTAATGACGAAAAAAATATTAGTCGTTGAAGATGACGAAAATTTAGTGAATTTACTGCATATTTATTTAGTAAAAGACGGCTATGAAGTCCAATGTGTACGATCGGGAAAAGAGGCACTGGCTGCTATTCAATCATTCGAACCGGATGCGATGCTGCTCGATTGGATGCTTCCGGATATGGAAGGAATTGAGATTTGCCGTCAAGTCCGCTTCGATCATGACTTTCCGATTATCATGATCAGTGCGCGTACGGATGAATTGGATATTGTACTGGCGCTTGAAATGGGGGCGACAGAATATATCCGAAAGCCGTTTGGATTCCGTGAAATGCTTACACGCTTAAGAATCCATTTAAAACGATACGAAAGGGAATTACAGCAGCAAGAGCGTATTTCCCAAATGTTGATCGGTCCGTTCCGTGTAGATTTAATTATGTTCAAAGTGTACAAAGATGAAGTGGAAATTCCTTTAACAAAACGTGAATTTAAACTGCTGCTTCATTTATTGGAGCAACCGGGCAGTATTAAATCACGTGAAGAGATTATTAATATACTGGACTTTACAAAAGGGGATCGTCGTACAGTAGATGTACATATTCGTAGGCTTCGCGAAAAAATTGAAGAACAGCCGAGCTCACCGAAGTGGATCAAAACAAAAAGCGGGTTAGGTTATTATTTCAACTTTCCTTCACAGGAAGTGACGTACAGTTCATAGGTAAAAAACATTTTGGAGCGATCGAAAGTTTCAAGATGTTTTTTTATGTTGGAAATTACATCATTTCTTTTACAAATGCAACAGCAACGGCTTATACTTAAAAAAGTAGATGGATGAGGAGGTCTGAATATGTCTGAACAAAATGAGAAAAAGAAATTAAGCCTGCAGGAACTAGTGAAGCAACAGCTGGAAGCAAAGAAAAACAATGCAGCTGGCAACAAAGGTAACTTAAAAGGTGATACATCAACGAAAAAGATGAAAAGTCAACAAACAAAGAAAACGAGCAATACCCGTCGTAAAATGGGCGTGTAATGGAGAGGGGAAGACCGAAGCAAACGAAAATTTGCTTCGGTTTTTTTTATTCAAAAATGTTCCGGATGATTATCTCGAATAAAAGACTCTTTATTTGAAGATATTTGAATTAAGTTGTATTATTAATTTGTAACAAAGAGCACATAATAACATACGTAATCATTTACAGATCATTATTTCGAAAGGGGCAATTTTAAATGGGTAAATTAGATGGGAAAGTAGCAATTATTACAGGTTCTGCACAAGGAATGGGAGCAATGCATGCTCGTAAATTCGTGGAAGAAGGCGCAAAAGTAGCGATTACAGATATAAATTTGGACGGTGCGAAACAACTGGCGGATGAATTAGGTGAAAATGCAATCGCGCTTAAATTGGATGTTTCAAGTGAAGACAACTGGATTGAAGTAGTCGCGAAAACAGAAGAAACTTTTGGTCCGATCAATGTTCTGATTAATAATGCCGGCATCGGTATTTTCAAACCATTGGAAGAACTCACAGTAAAAGATTTTGAACTGACATTTAAAATAGACGAGCTTGGGGTCTTCCTGGGAATGCAAAAAGTTCTCCCTTCAATGAAAAAGGCTGGTATTGGCTCAATTGTAAACATTTCGTCTGTTGATGGTTTAGTAAGTGCTCCTACAGCAATAGCTTACAGTGCTTCTAAACATGCCGTAACTGGTATGACAAAAGGTGCTGCAGCTGAGCTGGGGCAATATAATATTCGTGTGAATTCGGTTCACCCTGGTATTATAAAAACACCAATGGCCGATCAGCCAGACGTTGAAGAATATTTAAAACAACTAGAACAAGACATTCCATTAAGAAGAAGAGCAGAAGTAGTGGAAGTATCAAATTTAGTCGTATATCTTGCTTCTGATGATTCAAGCTATTCAACAGGTGCACAATTTGTTGTTGATGGTGGAATGATTTCAGATTTATAAGTAATAGAATGATTAGCCCTAACATGTAAATGTTGGGGGTTTTTTATATTATGATGTAAAAGTGATTCCAAATCATTCGTTAATCGTCTTTAAGAAGTAAGGAGGCTGATAGGTTGAGACGGGAAATTTTTGAAGCGCATTACGACGCTGTTTATAAATACATACGTTATTTAATAAATGATACGGATTTAACGCATGATTTGCTGCAGGAGACCTTTTACCGCTTTTATCAGAAAAATTATACTGAGCATGAACGGACTTATTTATTGAAAATTGCCCGAAACCTTGTTTATGACCATTATCGAAGGAAAAAAATTATTGGCTTTTTTCAATTGAAATCGGAGCCAGTTGCAGCGGGAGAATTGCCGGAAGCAGTAATCGAGCGAAATGTGGAATATGAAAAACTGTATGCCGCACTCCAGCAAATTAAATGGAATTACCGTGAAGTGATTGTACTGCGCTACATAGAAGAATATTCGGTAAAAGAAACAGCAATGATTTTGGCCTGCAGTGAAGTAAAGGTGAAAAATAATACGGCACGCGGCTTGAAGGCATTACGGGAACTGTTAGGAGGGGAAGACGATGTTTGAAAACGAAAAGTTAAATGATCTTAAAAAAATTTATGTCGATTCGGAAAAAAAGCAAGAGGACTTCAATAAAATTCAGCAGCGCCTCAACACTAAACCTTTTAACTGGAAAATCCCGGCAGTAATCATAGCGATTGCGTGCATCACGCTGTTTTTAGTCGGTACATTTCCACAAAAGCAGCAAATTACTTCTGATGATATGGATAGTAGTGCATTACAAGCGGTTTATTTTATGCAATGGGAAGGGAATCCAGAGTCCATCTTTCAAGCTGGTGTGAGAAAAGTGAAAAATGAAGAAACATTAAAAGAGATTGAAACAGCGCTGCAACAGTTTCAGCAAACTGATATTAAAATAGAAGACCCATATATTCAACAAAGCTACAGGCTAAGCTTTAAAGATGATCAGGTGATGCGTATACAGGAATACCCCGGAAGCGAAGTAACGTATTATCGTAATGTCGATACAGGGGAAATATATTTATTAAGTGAAAAATCATTGCAGGAAATTATCAATTTACATGAACCGGCCGATCGAACATTATCTTTAATTATTGGCATAGTATTCCTGACGTTGGCAATGATTGCGACGAGTAAGGTGAAAAAAAAGATGCGTGACCCGGATGATCCGAAACGTTACATTCCGATGCATTCTACCTATTGGCAAAGCGTCGTGGAAATTATGACATTATTAATCCTGATCTTACTTATTTCTGCATCACAATTACATCTGTTTGTGCTCATCTCGTTTTTGTTGCTGACAGCACTTATTAATATTCTATTAGAAGTAAAGAACGGCAAAAATAAATGGCGCATATTCCAGTTTGTATTGGTGAAAGTATATGCAGGTGTTTATATTTATATATTTTTATGGCCCTTAATTTAAGTACATCGAAGTTATGGATACCAATTTTAGATTGTTTAATTTTAGTACCTTTCAGAATACTTTGACAACAATTGCTATCCCTCGTACGATATTAATAAGTTACTAGAAGGGGTGGTAGTATGACGACGATTGAAAAAGCAAGACAACTCGATGAATTGGATGGACTACAGAAATATGCAGCAGAGTTTTATAAAAAAGAAGGACAGATTTACTTGGACGGCAATTCGCTCGGGTTATTGTCAAAGAGGGCGGAGCGGTCGGTGCATACACTGCTTAATTCATGGAAGGATTATGGCATTGACGGATGGACAAATGGGGAACATCCTTGGTTTTATTTATCCGAAAAGCTGGCGGCAATGTGCGCACCATTGATTGGCGCAAAAAGTGAAGAGGTAATTCTGACTGGTTCCACAACAACAAACTTGCACCAGCTGTTGGCTACGTTCTTCAAACCAACTGCGTCACGCTATAAAATATTGGCTGACGAACTGAACTTCCCGTCGGACTTGTATGCGATTGCCAGCCAAATTGCTTTGCACAATTTGCCTGAGAGCAGTATGAAGCTGATGAAAAGTGAAGACGGGCAAACGATTACGACAGAAGCCATCATCGAAGCGATGTCAGAGGATGTGGCAGTTGCGGTTCTGCCTGCTGTCTTATACCGCAGTGGCCAAGTGTTGGATTTGCAGGCGATTACGGAAGCCGCACATGAACACGGCATATTGGTTGGATTTGATCTATGCCATTCGATTGGTTCCGTTCCGCACCATCTTCATGAAATCGGCGCGGACTTTGCGTTTTGGTGCAATTATAAGCATTTAAACGGTGGTCCGGGCTCAGTAGCAGGATTGTACGTTCATGAGAAACATTTTGGAACAGCACCCGGATTGGCCGGATGGTTTGGCTCAGCAAAGGAAAAGCAGTTTGATTTAGATGTAACAATTACCGCTGCACCGCATGCCGGGGCTTATCAGATCGGTACACCGCATATATTGAGTCTGGCCCCGATTGAAGGCGCACTTTCACTGTTTGAAGAAGCAGGAATTGAAGCGATTCGTGAAAAATCACTCGCCCTAACACAATTTATGATGGATTGTATTGAGCAAGAATTGTCGAACACATTTACATTTGGAAATCCGCTTGACGAGACACGTGGCGGCCATCTGTTTTTAGTGCATGACGAGGCGGCAAGAATCTGCAAAGCATTAAAAGAATATGGCGTTGTACCGGATTTCCGTGCACCGAACGGCATCCGCCTGGCACCGGTTGCGCTGTATAATTCCTTTGAGGAGGTATGGCATTCAGTGCAGATATTAAAAGATATTGTCACAAACAAAACTTATGAGAAGTACGAAAATAAACGAGATATCATTGCATAAGGAGTGATTCAGTGGATAAACGTTCAATTTCGGATTTGCAGCATAAGCTAAAAGATGAAAAAGGGATTCATACAGATTTCCGTGAAGATATGACATACAGCGATTATTTAAGTCTGGCCCCACTTTTAAACAGTCAAAACCGTCTTTCCGACCATCATGATGAAATGCTTTTTATAATTATTCATCAAGTGAGCGAACTTTGGATGAAGCTGATCATTCATGAAATGCGCGGTGCGATTCGTGCGATTCAGCAAGGAGAGATGCAGCCAGCATTTAAGATGCTTGCACGTGTTTCGAAAATCCAAATGCAGATCATTCAGGCGTGGGATGTATTGGCAACGATGACGCCGGCCGAATATTTGCAGTTTCGTGATGAACTGGGGAAAGCATCGGGATTCCAAAGCTATCAGTACCGCTTAATTGAATTTGCACTCGGCTATAAAACACCGTATATACTCAAAATCTATGAAAAGGAACCGGACATTCTTGAAGTACTTAAAGAGGCGTATGATGCGCCAAGTATCTATGATGTGGCGATTCAGGCATTGGCAAAAGCAGGATTGCCAATAACTGAAGCTTTGCTAAACCGTGATTTTTCGGTAGTATATAGTGGTGACGATACTGTTGCCGCCGCATGGAAAACCGTCTATGAAAATATCGATACGTACTGGGATTTATATCAGCTTGGTGAAAAGCTCGTCGATATTGAAGATTCCTTGCAGCAGTGGCGTTTCCGTCATATGAAGACGGTCGAGCGCATTATTGGCTTTAAAGTGGGGACAGGTGGCTCATCAGGGGTCAATTATTTGCGAAAAGTGCTCGATCACCGCTTTTTCCCGGAGCTCTGGGATTTGCGGACAGCTTTATAGCTTAGTTTAGACAGATGAGTGGAGTGAGACAGATGGAGAAGAGTAAAGGACAGTGGTCAAGTAAATTAGGATTTGTTTTAGCGTCAGCTGGTGCAGCGATTGGGCTCGGAGCAATATGGAAAATGCCATATGTAGCCGGTCAAAGTGGAGGTGGCGCATTCTTCCTGATTTTTGTGCTGCTGACATTAATTATCGGGCTGCCAATGCTTTTATCGGAATATATTATCGGGCGTGCCACACAAAAAGAGGCAGTTACTGCCTATAAAGTATTGGCTCCGAATACGAAGGCCTGGGCTTGGATTGGCAAGCTCGGCATCATTGGCTGCTTCTTATTATTATCGTTTTACAGTGTAGTTGGCGGCTGGATTTTTGTTTACAGCGGAGTTTCGGTAGCCGGAAATGTAATTGCACCAGCTATGGAACCAGGGGCATTTTTCGGACAAGTGACAGGTACACCTTGGATTGCTTTACTCGGTTTGGGATTATTTACATTGGCCAATGTAGTGATCATTGCACTTGGTGTTCAAAACGGGATTGAAAAGGCAAATAAATTCATGTTGCCGTTACTGTTTATTATGTTCTTTATTTTAGTTGTAAGAGCCGTAACTTTGGACGGAGCAATGGAAGGAATTAAATTTTTCCTGTATCCGGACTTTTCGAACATTACCGGTGAATCAATATTATATGCGTTAGGGCAGTCATTTTTTGCACTGGCTGTTGGATTCTCATGTTTAGTTACATATAGTTCTTATTTAAAGAAAGATGTGAGCTTACCGAATTCAGCAGGTTCTGTTGTAGGACTGAGTATTTTTGTATCCCTCTTGGCGGGCTTAGCGATTTTCCCGGTTGTATTTGCATTTGATATGGAAGTGGCAAGCGGACCGCCATTACTGTTTATGGTATTGCCTGCAGCGTTCTCGCAAATGCCGTTTGGCGAACTGTTTTTAGCGTTGTTTTTAATTCTGTTTTTATTTGCGACATTAACGTCATCGTTTAGTATGTATGAAATTATCGTTGCTGCCATTATTGAAAAATGGAACATTAGCCGCGCGAAAATTACAATCATTATCGGTATCCTTGTATTTATCGCTTCGATTCCTTCAACATTAACGTACAGTTCATTAGGAGATGTTTCGATTTTTGGACGCAATATCTTTGATTTCACCGACTTTCTAGTGTCGAATATCATTTTACCGATCGGCAACTTGCTTATTGCGATATTTATTATGCATATTATGGATAAAAACCTCGTAAAAAGCGAGCTGTTGCAAGGAAGTAAAATGGGTGAAGGCTTTTACAAAACATATCGCTTTTTAATGACCTTCGTTGTACCGACAGTCATTGTCGTTGTGCTTGCATATTTAGTCATTCAATATTAGGGGTGAAGCCATGTGGATTGATATTACACAAACGATGCAAAACGGGATGCCGAACTGGCCGGGGGATACACCGTTTTCTTTTGAAGTCGGGATTTCGAAACAACAGACGGGCTCGGTCAATATCGGACGGATGACGACTTCGCTGCACACCGGTACACACGCAGATGCACCGTTTCATTTTAACAGTGAAGCTGAAACGATCGAGCAATTGGATGTAAATGTGTATATCGGCGACTGCGTGATTGTGGATTGCATTGGGCAGGAAAGGGTTACAGCTCAATCGCTGGAACCCTTTGATTTCCGTAGTGCAAAGCGTGTACTGCTTAAAACAATTGAACAGCTGAGTGCAGCATTTCCGCAAACTATTCCGGTTATTCATCCGAATGTAGCGCCATTTTTAAAGGAGCGCGGAGTAATATTGCTTGGCATAGACAATCCTTCCGTTGATCCATTGGACAGCAAGGAAGTATTGGCTCATCACAAGTTGTACGAACATGGCATTCATATTCTCGAAGGACTCGATTTAGGGCATGTTCAGCAAGGCCTTTATGAATTGATTGCATTGCCGCTTAAAATAGCAGGTGCTGACGGTGCACCTGTTCGTGCGGTCGTTCGAAAAAAGTTGATAGAGTGAAATAATAACAAGAAGCTCACGATTTTATGTCGTGGGCTTCTTTTGTAATAAAAATAAATTTCTTCGCGTTAAAAAAGTCCATTGAATAGTTTGATCTTGAGTTGTAATATATTCCTACAAAGTATTTTATTTGTAATCCAAAATTCCTAGGAGGGAAAAGCTTGAAGAAACGCAACGAAAAGGTTAATTGGATTCATCAATTAAATCTGTTTATTACGATTGGACTGGCTATTTTAATTGTTTCACCGCTTGTGATTGCAAACGGTTTTAGTAATTCAATTCCATATTTAATTGCAGGAACCGGAGTTATCTTATTATCGACGGTCAATTATTTCTTGGATATTTCTAATTTTGCCAAAGGACTAATTTTTGTACTGATTCCTGCATCTGTCGTATTTTTATTGTTCTATCTTGATGGGTATACAATCAATAAACATTATATGTTGTTTGTCACATTTATTATGGGAGCAATGTATTTTAATGAACGGTTGATTAAGACATTTTTACTGATTGTCAGTATCTTTTATATTTTCTTATACATAGCAGTGCCGGAAAATTTATTAGGGGTAAATGCCAATCTGGCCGTATTCATTACAGTATTTGTGAGTATGACCGGTTGTAACTATTTGCTTTACCGATTGACACAATGGGGCAACAAACTCGTGAAGGATGCCCAGGAAAAAGAGCGGGTAGCAAAAGAACTGTTGGAAAATTTAACATCAGTATTAAATAAAATCGATGAAGGTTCAATCCAGCTTGCACAAAATATTACACATGTAAATGAAAATGTGGGGACATTAAATGTTGCGAGCGAAACAATTTTACAGTCATCGAATCAAATGGCAGCAGCCATTCATAATGAAGCTGAAATGATTCAGCAAATTAATGAACAAATCATTTTATCTCATGAAAATATGGTAAAAACGAAAGAGTCTTCTAAATCGACTGTAAAGGATTCGAATGAAGTGCAAGAAGCGATTGAACGGAGCTGGAAGCAGGTGCACATTGTTACAGCTGATATGGCAACATTAAGCGACTCCATTGATTTAACGACAACGACAATTGACAATATGCAAGAGAGCCTTGCAAATGTAAACAATCTGCTAAATGGAATTAAAGCAATAGCGGATCAGACGAATTTACTGTCTTTAAATGCTTCAATAGAAGCAGCACGGGCAGGGGAGCATGGGAAAGGATTTGCCGTTGTTGCAGAAGAAGTGAAAAAACTTGCGGAAGAAAGTGCAAAAATCGCAACGAGTATTACCGTTGTTACACAGCAGTTGCTTGAGCGAGCAACAACTGCCCAGTTAAAAGCTTATGAAGGAAAAGAAGCAGTTCATTCAAGTGTTGGCACATTAAACGAAATTACAAGTTCATTTGATGAAATTAAACTATCATTTAATGATATACAAGGGAAACTTCATCTAAACATGTCGACAATTACACATACAAACGAGCTTGTTGAAAAAATAATGAATCAAATTGAAAATATGTCCGCTATTTCTGAAGAAAATGCTGCAATGACGGAAGAAATCGCAAGTTCAATAAATGAAGAGCATATCATGATGAAATCGATTGCGGATGCCAGTAATGAACTTCAGCAGCTACATAGTGAATTAGCGGAAATTACAAAACGCCAATAATAGTAAACCGCACATAAAAAGGAAGTGTCCAAAATAACCGGACACTTCCCTTTTTAGTTATTCTACTTCGATTGCAATACTGTCTGTCACATCACCGTTGCTAAAGCGCGCCATACTGGAAATGATATACATACCTTTTTCCAGTGGGGCATTAAAACGTGTCGATGTGGCAATTTCTTTATAATCATAATCATCAATCCATTGTTGAATGGAAACACTCGTTACATTTTGACTATATTGAAATTCCATTACTTCCCCTGGATGTACTTTTACGTAAGGGGTTTTCTGTGCAATTATAATTTCATGCGGGGCAGCCGTATCAACACACTCTGCTTCACCTGCAGAATGCCAGCAATAGCTACCGCGAACTGTTTCAATCACCTGTTCATTCGTTACTGCTGTTACGTCAGGTATTACCGTTACTTCATTTTGTGCCATAAAATAGCGGCCAATAATAACAAGGATAATTATAGCAATAATAAGAAATAAACGATTTACATTTTTCATCAGAATGTCTCACCTCAATGTGTTGTATAGGTACTTTGTTGTTTTCGAAAAACGAAAACTATCCCAATCAGCACCGCCAAATACAGTAAAAGTCCAACAGCCGCCCAATAGTTATGTTCACTCAAAATACCTACAACAAGTAAAAGGAAGGTTACACCAAATAACCCTACATAAATTCTTTTTGTAATCGTAAATTGGTTTTTGCTCCCTATGATAAACAGAATGCTATGTAGTAAAAAAAGGATAATCCATTCCCATTGTATTAATGGTTCGATATGAATCACTAAATTCATAATACAAAAACCGATCCCTGCAAGTACCGCATCTTTTGCTTTTCCATAATAAAAACAAAGAAATAGAAGTACACCGACTGTGAAACTGATCGTATATAAATCAGGAAGAGACAAGTAGAAAATTGAATTAATATCGAGCAAAGCCACAATTGTTGCTAATGTAATGACAAGCGGTCTTAAGCTGATCTTAAAAATCAGCAAAACAAATAAAACAAATAAAGCAAATGTGAGCAGCGCTGAAGCCAGCTCGAGATGTTCTATGCGTTGAGAAACGATATAAATTGAATGTGTGGATAAAGCAAACAGAAAAAAGAGTAGGATGCTTTTCGAATCATTGTTCATAAACTTTCCTCAGTTCCGAATAAGTTTGAAGAGAGGGCATAAAGAATAAAAACTATGCAAATCGCGAAGGAATTTGCATAGTTTTTATAAAAAAAGTGGAATTAGTAAAACTAGACATGCCTCTATCTACATCTTACTAAAATTTGAAATATAAGTCTATTTAAAATTTTCCTGCTATGTGATAATGAGGTTGCGCAAAATAGTCATAACGTTATGGTGAAACGAGGAAAAGAATGAAGCAAAATATTTATGATAATGACTTGTTTTTCAAAGGATATGAAGAAATTCGAAATCGGAAATTTAATTATAACAATTTGCTGGAGCGGCCCAATTTTATAGCACTAATGCCGGATATAAAAGGGAAAGTCTTATTGGATTTAGGCTGTGGAAAAGGTGAGTTTGCAAATGACTGTGTTGTAAACGGGGCACAGTATGTTGATGCAATCGATATTTCAGGTAACATGATTGCCGCAGCAAAAAAGCGATATAAAAGTAATCGTCTTAACTTTCAACAAATATCAATTGAAGATATTATCTTGCAGGAATCGAATTATCATCTTATAACAAGCGCATTGGCACTTCATTATGTAGCGGATTTTGAAGGGGTCATTGAAAAGGTAACCAGGGCATTGTGTCCAGAAGGAATTTTCCTTTTCTCCATCGAGCACCCGATTTCAACAGCTAATAAAGGTGTGGAACAATGGATTACAGATAAGAAAGAAACACCCTCGCATTTTGCAGTTTCACGTTACCAAGATGAGGGAAAACGAACACAGAACTGGCTTGTTGACAATGTCGTAATGTACCATCGTAGAATCGAAACAATTATAAACACACTGATCAACAACGGGTTACAAATAGAAAAGTTAGTGGAGCCAATGCCAACAGACGAAGCAATCGAATTACTTCCAAGCTTACAAAAAGAACAGCATCGTCCTTCCTTTATAATCTTAAAGGCGAGAAAGGCAAAATGAAAAATAAAGCGCAGAAATCAATCTGCGCTCCTTTTTTTATATTAGTGCTTATATTGACTAGTTATCAAAACGGTCATCGTCTAAATCTTCTTCGTACTTAATAATGTCGCCTGTTTTTGCATCGATTTCAAAATCGTACTCCATTTTACCGTTACGGATTTCAATCTCATAGATCAGACGGTTGTCATCTTCATCCAATTCCAGGTCCGTTAAGGTACCTTTTGCTTTCGCTTGAGCAATTTCAATTGCCTGCTTTTCCGTGATAACAGCAGAAGTGTTCGATGAATCCGTTCCTTTTACTGTATCATCGTTTTTTTCGGTATTTTCCGCTGTAACTGTACGAATGTTTTCACGTTCTGTTACAACCGCTTTACCTGTACCTGCATTCACTTCAACCTCAATTTTTTCATTGTCTTTTAAGATGTCAATTTCATAATGTGGTGTACGATCATCTCGATCATATTCAAAACCAATAATTTCACCGTTTAATTGTTTTAACGCAATTTTCTTTGCTTCACCAGCTGAAATACTTGGGTTGTTTTCTGCTTGCGCAAATAAATCGGACTGTGCGAATACAGCGCCTCCACCAATTGCTACTAGTAATGCCGGGATTGCTAAAAATTTTTTATTCATATTTACTCGCTCCTTTTCTTGTTTGTAATGTCAGTATAACGAGCGAATATGAAAACGGTCTGAGAGAATTATTAGAAATTGATGAGAAAACTAATCATCATATTGAATTACGATAATTTCGCCGGTAATGGCATGGACTTGAACGATGACATCATCTTCCTGTTCAATCTCCACAAAATAGACGCCGCCTTCAGCGTTACCTTCAAATTCCACTGAATCAACTTCACCAGGTACTTCCTTTAATGCAATATCGACCACCTGTTGTTCAGACAGTAATGGCTTTGTTGTTTTTTCAACTGGCTTACTTGTAGATGTTTGATCTTCTTTTGATACTTCCGAATTATTTTGCTCATCTTGCTTTTTTTCATTTTTATGAATGAGCTTCAAATCGGAAAATTGCCCAGTAACGGCATTTATATTCACTTCAAAAATCGAACCATCTTTATTGAACGAAGCGATAAAATGATCTTTTTCTTTCACCAATGTTTGGACTTCCGCATTATAAATATCTTTAATCTTCACTTCCAGTTCATTCGTGTTCAGCTCATTCGGTGTTGATAATTGCTTGACTGTTAGTGTAATGAAAAATCCAATGAGAATGACGGCGATGCATAGGGTAATCCATTTAGCTTTCATGTTGTGCACCTCCTGAAAGTGGAACAATGAGTAAAATCGTAGTTCCTTTTCCTAGTTCACTGTCAATGGAAACTTCGGCATTCAGACGATCGGCGAGTTCCTTTGCAATCGAGAGGCCAATGCCGGTGCCACCGGTTTTCCGGTTACGGTCTTTATCAACCCGGTAAAAACGATGGAACAAATTCGGAAGGTCCTCTTGAGGTATACCAACACCAAAATCCTGAATAGAGATATGCAGATCATTTTTCACAGAAGCGTGAATTTTAATGACATCGTCACTGTATTTTCGTGCATTATCAATAAATAGAAAAAGCAGCTGTTTTAATTTTGCTTCATCCGTTGTAATGTCAACATCAGGAATATTAACGTGAATCTCACGATGATAGGCAGTTTTTATACTTTGAACAATCTGATCGATAAAAGGCTGTAATGCAAATGTCGTCATATTGATTTTCGTCATTTCATTTGTTTTTGCCAATGCGAGCATTTGTTCAATCATGGCCTTCATATTGGTAGTTTCCTTTAAAATCGCTTCCAACGCTTCTTCCGTAATTTTTGCGTCTTGTGTGCCACGGCGTTTTAACAGTTTTGTATAACTTTCAATGACCGTTAACGGTGTTTTCAGTTCATGTGAAGCATTGCCGACAAATTGCTGCTGTTTGTCATGGGCATCTTCCAACTGTGCCATTAAATGATTGTACGTCGTTGCCATTTGTGCTATTTCATCGTTCGATTGCTTGCGGGTGGGAATCTGTTCATAGCTGGACTGCTGAATATTTTTTTCCATCGTCGACGTTAGCTGCAAAACGGGTTTTACGATCAGTTGAACAAATAGCTGGCTCGCCAAATAAATCGGAATGAGTGCAACAAGTGTCATCAAAACTAATATAATTAACAGTCGATTCATATTATCGGTAATGGTCGGCAATGGCTGGATCAGCTTTGCCTCGGCAATTTCATCATTCGGCAAAATGATTGGAGTAGCAAGTGCGATATGAGGGACATCATGTATTGTTTTTTCCGTATAATGCTGTGCCGGATCAAGTTTAAAATCAATTTGCTCCGAGGTTTTTTGAAGACGGATTAATGGTTTACCCGTATTATCATCAATCTCACGAACGATGATCGCTCCATCAGTCGGGAGATATGCCCCGAAAATCGAATCAATTCCATCCATGGATTCAAGTGCGCTTATTGCTGTTGTCAACTCATTTGCCCGTGCCTGTAATTGCTCTGCCTCTGTGGAAAAGGCAAACTCTTTATACAAATAATAAATGCCTGTAAAACTGCCGATTAAAATAACCGAAGTCAATAACATGGAAAACAGATTTACTTTTGTATTAAGTTTCATTTGACGCTTCCTTTAACACATAGCCAACACCGCGAACTGTATGTAGTAGTGGCGGTAAATTCAGATTTACCTCTAGTTTTTGACGCAAATAACGGACATATACATCGACAACATTTGTATCACCATAATAGTCATATCCCCAAACCGCATTCAGCAGCTGTTCACGTGACTGTACAAGTTTAGCGTGCTTCATAAAATGCAGCAGCAAGTCAAACTCACGAGGAGTCAAATCAATTTGAAGCGCGTTTCTTGTGACTTCTCGGGTTTGCTCATTTAATGATAAGTCCTGAAATGTGTGGACAGACGATGATGTTGGTTCTGGAGCAGATTTGTGCGAAAATCGCAATGCAACACGAATTCGTGCAAGCAGTTCATCGAATTCAAACGGCTTTGTTATATAGTCATTTGCCCCGTAATCAAGCCCTGTCACTTTATCTTCAATATTGCTTTTAGCAGTCAGTAAAAGAACGGGAACCGTTTCATTATGTTTGCGAATTCGTTTCAGCACTTCCAGGCCGTTCAGCTCCGGAAGCATCACATCAAGCAATACTAAATCATATTCGTCTTCATGAAATTTTAGCAAACCGTCCGTACCGGTATTGGCAATTGTTGTTTCATAGCCTTCAAACCCTAACTCCAGTTGTAATACACGCGCGATCTGCTGTTCATCTTCCACAATCAAAATTTTAGACATGCAAAACACCCACTTCTATCTGTTTTGTATCCATCGTATTGTAAAAGAGGCGGTATTGGCAATGGAGAAACGTTATTCGGTGAAAAATGATCAGAAAGGGGTAGCGATGCTTGGGATAAAACTTCCATTTCATGTTACTCTATTTACAGGGGGTGTAAAATAATGGATTATAGTGAATTGAAAAATTTTAAGCTGCGCTATTTTATACTGTTTGGGATTGGTATATTTATAGCGAGCTTTATCTTGTTATTTTTAATCGATATCCCAGCAAGTGAGGAATGGGTTACATTTTTTGTTTCGGTCAGCTGTTTCATGTACTTGCTGCATCAAACAAAAAAATGGAATTTCTCGTTTAATGAACAGCCGATTCATACTACGATGACAAAAGGGCGCTGGGCAAAATATTTATCGATTACCGCTAGCTTCCAATTGATTACCGTTGTATTTACAACAATCCTATTCACGATTGTGTATCTTATTTTTGAAGAGCATATACGGGAACTGTTTTCATTCTTTCCGATGCTGAATTTGGATGAAGTACAGTCATCATTTCTCGTTTACGTATTATTCTTTATTAATATTTGCATTCTTGCCCCCATATATGAGGAGATGTTATTTAGAGGGATCTTGCTTCGCCGTTTCACCTTGAGATGGAGTCCGCAAAAGAGTATTATTATTTCCTCTCTTATATTTGGTGTTATCCACCTTAACCCAATCAATGTCGTATTTGCCTTTGCATTAGGATGCGTGCTTGGCTACGCGTATTTAAAAACGAAAAATATCGTGATACCAATGCTATTACATAGCTTTAATAACTTCTTGGCATATCTCCAGTTTGTCTATACAAATCAAACGACAAAACTTGATTTACCGACAACAGAAGCAGCCCAGCAGGAATTGATGATAAACGTGGCGTTCTTTTTCATTTTGGCGGCCTTTATTATTTTCTTACTCGTCAAATACTATAAAAACTTTTGTCAGTTAAAAAATCCGGCACCAATAATGGAGGAGCAAACCGATAAAGAAATGATTTAGCAGTTTTAGGCCATAATAAAAATCGCCCTTTTTGCTGTATAAGGCAAAAAGGGCGATTTTTTCTAGGTAAATTTGAAATTATACGTTCAGCATTTTTCCGAACACACCTTGAGTTTCAATTAATTCTCGGCGATTTCCTTGTTCGATGATTTTCCCTTGATTTAAGACGATAACATAGTCGACTTTGCGAATTGTATTCAGGCGGTGGGCGATGATAAAACTTGTACGGTCTTCCATCAGTTTTTCAAGTGCTTCCTGAATATGGAGCTCTGTCACGGTATCAATACTACTTGTCGCTTCATCCAATAATAAAATTTTCGGATCGGCTACAAAGGCACGGGCGATCGATAACAGCTGTTTTTGTCCTTGAGAAATCTGGCTGCCGTCTGCACTTAAAATCGTGTCGTATTTTTCCGGCAGCTTATCGATAAATGTGTGGGCATTCGCTTTTTTAGCAGCTTCATATATTTCTTCATCTGTTGCATCGAGCTTCCCGTAGCGGATATTATCTTTGATCGACATTTCAAATAGGAACGGATCCTGCAAGACAAATGCCATTTGACTGCGCAAACTCGCTTTTGAAATCTCTTCTATTTCCATATCATCAAATACAATCTTCCCGTCCGTTTTCTCATAAAGTCCGGTCAATAGCTGCATAATCGTTGTTTTCCCGGCACCGGTTTGACCGATTAATGCAACTGACTGCCCGGATCTCACTTCAAAGGACACATTTGACAGAGTAGGGGAGGAAGCTTGTGCATCATATTGGAAAGAAACGTTTTGAAAACGCACATTCCCGAGAAGTTCCACATTTTCCCCGTCAATTTCATCTTCTTTTTCATCCATGATCAAGAAAACACGTTCCGCCCCTGCTAATGCGGAAAGGACGGTGTTGAACTGGTTGGCCAAATCATTTAAAGGACGCGTAAACTGTCTAGCATACTCCGTGAAAATAATAATAGTCCCGATTGAAATATGGCCGTAATAGGCAAATAAACCACCGGCCAACGCAACAATCGCAAAGCTTAAACTGTTCAACGTGTTCATGACTTTCGGGATAAACCCGGAATACGTTAATGCCCAGAATCCGACCGTGCGAATGCGTGTATTTTTCTCGTCAAATTGACGTAGCATTTCCGTTTCCTGTGAAAAGGCTTTAACGACATGCTGACCGGTAATGGATTCTTCAATTAATCCGTTCATTTCCCCAATCGCTGCCTGCTGCTGTTTAAATAGCAGGCTTGTGCGTTTTGTTATCCAGCGCATCCCGTAAAACATAAGCGGTACGATAAGCATTGTAATAAGTGTCAATAATGGACTTAGCCAAAGCATGACGGCAACCGTACCTGTTAATGTCAAAATACTTGATACAACTTGGATAAAGGCGCTATTTAACGTTGAGCTGATTGTTTCGATATCATTTGTCGCGCGGCTCATTAATTCCCCATGCTTTCGTTTATCGAAAAAGCGGAGAGGGAGCTTGAAAAAGTGTCCGTATAGCTGTGTACGAATTCGGAATACAGTTTGTTGGGCGATGCTGACCATCCAATAGTTTTGGAAATAGCTCGCGAAACTGTAAAGTAAATAAATGACCGCCAGCCCGTATAGCCAGTATGAAAGCTGGCTTAGCGAACTGCCATCAATAAACTGGTCGATGAGCCGTCCAATGATGAACGGTCCGACTAATGCAAAAGCTGAGCTTAATACGACAAGCAGTAAAACGATAAACAGGAGCATTTTCTGTTCGGCTACAAAATCGAAAATACGTTTCAATGTATACGTCCAGTTTTGCGCGCGTTCACCTTTTTTCTTCTTACCGCTTGCATTTTTGATTTGTTCTTTTGTAATGATCGGTTCATAGTTGAAAAACTTCATTCGGCAAGCACCTCCTGCTGTGAAGCAACAATTTTCGCATACAATTCGTTCGTTGCCATTAATTGTTCATGTGTGCCAAATCCGTGCAGTTGGCCTTCGTCAATGAGCAGTATGCGGTCAGCCGTTTGTGCAGTCTGTATTTTTTGAGTTACTACGAGCATGGTGATGGCCTCCTGATCAAGCGCCTCCCATAGTTTCTGCTCTGTCGCAACATCCAGAGCTGAAGTACTGTCATCTAAAATAAGTAACGATGCCGGTTTTAACAGGGCACGGGCAATTGCAAGTCGCTGTTTCTGCCCACCTGATAAGTTGATACCGCGCTGTCCAATCATCGTCTCATACTGTTCGTCAAAGCTTTCGATAGAGTGATGGATTTGCGCTTTTTTTGTCGCGTCAATAATTTGCTCGATAGTTGCATCATTTTGTCCCCAGCGTAAATTGTCCACAATCGTACCCGAAAACAGGAGGGATTGCTGCGGGACATAGGAAATCGAACGACGCAACTGCTGCAATGGGATATCCTTTATATTTTGATCGTTAATATAAATGTCTCCACTGTTCGGTTCGTAAAAATGCTCGACCAATTGTAAAATAGTCGATTTTCCTGAACCGGTAGCCCCCATTATGGCAATTTTTTCGCCCCTGCCAATTGAAAATGACAGGTTTTGAAGCGTATACTGCTCCGTTGTTGGATAACGGAATGAGACATTGTCAAAATGAATCGAAAAGTCTTCAAGAAGAGGAGCTTCATTTTTCTGTACTTCCTCTATGCCTTCCTCGACATTTAAAATCTCTTCGATGCGCTCAGCAGACGCTTTGGCACGGGCATAGGCAATAATAATAAATGAAAATATAGAAAACGATGCCGTCATACGGAATGCATAGTTAATAATAGCGGCCAAATCACCGGCAAGAATCTCATTGTCCCGGATCGCATCTGCACCAACCCAAATAACAATGAGCAGACTAATATTCATAACAAACTGAAGCACGGGCAATGCAATTTCCATAACACGTGTCGCTTTGATCGTGTCAAATTTCAAGTTTTCTGCAACGCTTAAAAAGCGGTTTTCTTCATATTGACCACGCATATACGCTTTAATCAATCGGACAGCCTGCAGTCCTTCCTGAAGCTGACGATTCACAAAATCAAGTCGCTGTTGTACTTGTGCGAACAGCTTGATTCCGACTGATACCATCCATACGAGGAAGATGAGCAGAAACGGAAAGCTGACACATAAAATGAGCGCAAGCTTCGCATTAATAACAAACGCCATAATAAGCGAACCAACCGTCATTAACGGTGCTTTCATTGCAATCCGCAGCATCATAAAGACAATGTTCATCGTTTGTGTAACATCGCTTGTCAGACGTGTAATAAGTCCGGAAGTTGGGAAAGTCAAGTAGGTCGCCATCGTCAGTGATTGTATTTTACTGTACAATGCTTTCCGTAGATCGAAACCGAAACTATGGGCGACATGCGCGGAGAAGAAGGAGTTGAGTACTCCGCTTATGAAAGAGAATAGGGCTAAAGCAAATAAACAGCCACCCCAAAATGCGACATTATGTAAATTTTCTTCAAGAAGGCCTTCATTAATCATTCTCGCCATGAATAGCGGCTGGATCAGATCGCTCGCAAGTTCCAATAGCATGAGAAAAAAGGCGATTGCTGCTGGCCATTTATAGCGCCTCATAAATTGAAAAATCGTTTTCATTTGTTAACTCCTTATAATGAATTCACTGAATTTTAACTCTATTATGCCATTTCGTCTAACGGAACTCAATGAAAATATTTCGAGACTCTAAATATATGGTAGGCGTCAAAAAAGGGAGTTATCGTAAAAGTAATTTCCCTTTTACATAACTCCCCGAATCTTTAATTAATCATGTACTAATGTTTGTGCAATAGCCGGGTTTTTCTCGACTTCATGCAGTTTTTTGAAAGAGGCGATCGCTACTTCCACCATCTCGTCTTTCGGTTCTTTTGTTGTTAACAGTTGCAGCCATAATCCAGGATAGCCTAGGTAACGTAAAACCGGAATTTCACGAACGGCATTTGTCGCTTGTAATACTTCAAAAGAAATACCGATTACAACCGGGATTAGTAAAATACGGCTTACAAGACGAACCCAAAGTGGATCAACAGGTACGAAGAAATATGTAAACATACCTACAATTACGGTAAATAAAATAAAGCTTGAACCGCAACGATAATGAAGTCGTGATTGTTTTTGAACATTTTCCACCGTTAAGTCAAGGCCTGCTTCATAGCAATTAATTACTTTATGTTCAGCTCCGTGATATTGGAATACCCGCTTAATCAACGGCGTCATCGAAATAATCTGCAAATAGCCAAGAAGCAAAATTAATTTAAAGCCGGTTTCAATAAAAATTTGAACGGTTTTTCCTGGGAACCAAGGTTTTAAAAATTCTGCCAGAAACATCGGCACTAATGTAAAGATAAACTTACCGAATAGAAACGAGAGTACACCAATAACGGCTACACCTAATATCATCATTAACTTCGATGGCTCTTCACCACTGTTTTCCTCTTCTTCGCCTGGTGTAACATCATAGCGGTCAGAAGCAAATTGCAAATGGCGCGACCCAAAGCCTGCCGATTCGATTAGTGCGACAACCCCACGAACGAAAGGAATTTTTTTTAGCTTTTGAAAAATTGGCTTTTTCTCTTTTTTTACATGGAAATAATCGATGGAATCGTCATTTCGACGGATTGCCGTTACCATATGATCTTGACCAGTGAACATAACACCTTCTAAAAGCGCTTGCCCACCATATACTGGCGCATTATTACTCACTTGCTCGACACCACTCTCTTATAAAATTTCAATCTATTTTTAAGGCGGGAGAATGGAGTCTATCCATCTCTTGTCTTTGTTGTACCCTCATATTGTACTAAATTTTGGAGAAAAGCACTATTCATTCGAATAGTTTTTTTACAATCGGTCATACTGAGACAAAAAAAGGAGTTTTTGTCATGCATCTGTTTGTCACTGCATTATTTACATCATTTATTGTGACAGTAGGCTTAAAAGGCTTGCACTTATTTAATTTTATTAAATGGCATCCGGTATCATTTCTAAAAAAATTGGAATGGTTCGAATGGACGGCATTCGAGCGATGGGTTATTTTATTTTTAATGATAGCGATTGTTGCTTTTTTATTATTGGTCGTAACACAGCTTCTCGTTATGGTGCCTCCTTTTTTACTTTCACTTATTTTGGGAATTGTCATGGCAGCATTACTCGAATGGAAAATCTTAAATCTACCTATTGAATTGTCATCAATCAAAAAATTCTCCATCCCATTTTTTATTGTAATTTTAATAGCGATGCGCTTGATTGTTGAAACGGCCAGGTACCGTACAAAGACATTATTTCGTTAGTCGAAAGTATTGATGTCTGAAAAGTCTGTGATAAAATAGGGACAGTATAAAAAGAAGCGTTCACAATGAAGCAGCTTGTATTAAAGGTCCCTTTTACCACCTTGGAAAGTGTAATTTAAAGGGTTTAAAGACATAGGAGTATTGCATCGCGTAACGCCAAAGTTTCTGTGATTGAAAGCAGGACAAATTTGTAGATTCGCCAATTAAATGGCCATCTGCAAGTTTTTACTACACTAAAAAGGGGAATGAGAACAGATGAAACTTACTAAACTACGTCAAGCACTAATCGAGAACAATGTCGAAGCAATACTCATTACAAATGAATACAACCGCCGTTATATGACAGGCTTCACTGGTACATCAGGTGTTGCAGTTGTTTCCCAGCAGGATGCCGTTTTTATTACAGATTTCCGCTATACAGAACAAGCTTCAGAGCAAGTAAAGGAATTCCGTGTCGTTCAGCATAGCGGTCCGATCCATGATGAAGTGGCAAAACAAGTGGCGGCAATGGGTGTAAAATCATTGGCATTTGAAAAAGATGCCATGCAATATGGTACATATGAAGTATATAATTCGGCAGTGAATGTTTATTTCGTGCCAGTTTCCGGTTTAATTGAAAAAATTCGCTTGATTAAGACTGAAGAAGAGATTAATATTATTAAGGTTGCATGTGAAATTGCAGACAATGCATTTACACATATTTTAAATTTCATCAAGCCTGGCATTACAGAGCTTGACGTATCGAATGAATTAGAATTTTTCATGCGTAAACAAGGTGCTACAAGTTCTTCTTTTGATATTATTGTTGCAAGCGGATTGCGTTCGGCATTGCCGCACGGTGTTGCGACAAACAAAATTATTGAAACGGGCGATTTTGTAACACTTGATTTTGGTGCTTACTATAATGGTTACATTTCGGACATTACACGTACAATCGCTGTAGGCCAACCTTCAGAGAAGTTGGTAGAAATGTACAATGCTGTGCTCGAGTCTCAGCTTCTTGCGCTTGAAAAAGTTGGTCCGGGCATGACAGGGATTGAAGCGGATGCTGTAGCACGCGATTATTTAAAATCAAAAGGCTTAGGTGAAGCATTTGGTCACTCAACAGGTCACGGTATCGGCCTTGAAGTGCATGAAGGACCTGGGTTATCATTCCGTTCAAATACGGTCCTGGAGCCTAATATGGTTGTAACAATTGAACCGGGCGTCTACATTCCTGGAATTGGTGGCGTTCGAATTGAGGACGATATTTTAATCACAAAAACGGGTAATGAAGTACTAACACATTCGACTAAAGAATTAATCATTTTATAATTTGGAGGAAATAATTCATGATCTCAGTAAACGATTTCCGTACAGGTTTAACAATTATCGTTGACGGTAACTTATTCCGCGTACTAGAATTCCAACACGTAAAACCAGGTAAAGGTGCTGCATTCGTACGTTCTAAATTACGTAACCTACGTAACGGCAACGTAACAGAAAAAACTTTCCGTGCTGGTGAAAAAGTAGAAAAAGCAATGATCGAAAATCGCAAAATGCAATATTTATATGCACAAGGTGATGAGCACGTATTCATGGATTTAGAGTCATATGACCAAACAACATTAGCTGCTGCTCAAATCGAAGAAGAACTTTACTACTTATTAGAGAACATGGAAGTTCATATCCAAACATATCAAGGCGAAATGTTAGGTCTTGAATTACCAAACACAGTAACGTTAGAAGTTGCTGAAACTGAGCCAGGCATCAAAGGCGATACAGCTTCAGGCGGTTCAAAACCAGCAAAAATGGAAACTGGCTTAATGGTAAACGTGCCATTCTTCGTTAACCAAGGTGATAAATTAATTATTAACACAACTGAAGGCACTTACGTTTCACGCGCATAGTCTTCTTGAAAAATTAAAAAAACATGCTGAAGGCAATTGCTTTCAGCATGTTTTTTTGTGCTTTGTATATATATAAATGTCTTTTCAATTAGATATCTCCATTATTATGAAAATACCATTTTATTGAATTGGAAGGAATATTTAGATAAACGTCAAATATTAAGTGAGTAAGCAATACAAGAAGAAATTTGTCGTTTAATTTCAGAAAATTCAGAAATAGGGGTGTTCGTATGGTTGATATGAAACAGTCTACAACGTATACACGGGATAGAGAAACAGTCATTTCATTGACACAAAAGCTCGTACAAATTGAAAGTGTTTTTCGTAATGATGGCAAAGGTAATGAGCAGGAAGTAGCCAATTACGTTGCCGAGTATTTACGCAATTTAAATCTAGGCATTGAAGTGCACATGGAAGAAGTAACACCAGGCAGACCGAATGTCATTGGCATTATCGATTCAAAAAAACCCGGTAAAACCCTTTTATTTGAAGGGCATACCGATGTGGTTACAGAAGGAAACCGGGATGCATGGACATATGACCCATTCGGTGCTGAAATCATTGATGGGCGTATGTATGGTCGCGGGACGAATGATACAAAAGGGAACTTGGCATGCATGATTACGGCTGTGCAGTCAATCTTGTTAGATCAAGAGAGTTTCACAGGTAAAATTATATTATGCATTCCATGTGATGAGGAAGGGCTTATGCTTGGTATAAAGCATTTTATTGCACAAGACTGGGCAGATGGTGTAGATGGGGCAATTATTTGTGAGCCTGAAGAAAACCAAGTATGCATTGCACAGCGGGGCGCAATCCGTTTGCGTGTTGATATTTATGGAAAAATGGCTCATGGAGCGATTTCATGGAGCGGTATTAATCCAAACTGGCGCATGGCACGCTTTATAACAGAAATGGAGAAACTAGAAAAGGAAGAGCAAGAACGTTTAGGAGAGGATCCATTTCTGAAATGGCCTTCGATTACTCCGACAATTTTACAAGCGCCAGTATTAGGTGATGCTCAGATTAATGTTATACCGGATCAATGTATGACAACACTTGATATTCGAACTGTTCCGGCACAAAACCATGATGAACTACTAGCAAAAATTGAAGCAATTATTGCCCGAATGAAGAAGTCCGACCCTGACTTTAAAGTGGAACTCACTGTACTCGATAATCGACCGGCCACTTATACAGAACGGACAAATCCGATCGTTGAAGCAGTGCATTATGCTGTAAAAAATGTACTTAAAAAGGAACCGATTTATAATGGTGTACCAGGGGCAACAGATGGAACATTTTTACATGTACATGGAATACCAATTGTAACTATTGGTGCAGGAGATCGAGAGATACCCCATCAAATAAATGAATATGTAGATATAGAAGAGTTGGCGGAAACAACAGCAATCTATAGAGAAGCGGCATTATTATTTTTGGCAGGTGAAGACCAATGAAAATTGCTGTAATCCCAGGAGATGGCATTGGTCCAGAAGTAATGGAACAGGCATTAACTGTACTGGATACATTGCAGCAGCTTGATCAAACACTTGAAATCGAGACAATGACGTTTCAATGGAATTCCGACTACTATTTACAAACAGGGAGAATGATGCCAGAAGACGGTTTAGAAACGCTTGCACAATATGATGCAATCTTATTTGGTGCCATTGGAGATGCGCGCGTACCAGACGATGTGACCGTTTGGGAACTTATTATGCCTATTCGTAAGCAATTCCAGCAATATGTAAATTTTCGACCAGTAAAATCGCTACCAGGTATTGCTTCACCACTTGCAACAAAAGAAGCGATTGATTTTGTTATTTTTCGAGAAAATACGGAAGGTGAATATTCTAATAGTGGGGGCCGGTTATACGGTGGTACAGAGCACGAATTAGCGATACAAAATACGGTAATGACGAAAGTAGGCATTAATAATATTGTAAGTGCGGCATGTGATTATGCGCTGAAATATAAAAAATCGACGGTAACAAGCGCAACAAAATCGAACGCGGTTATTCATACAATGAAATTTTGGGATGCGATTGTACATGAAACGATGAGCCGTTATCCGCAGTTGCAACTGAAAAGTTATTATATCGATGCGCTCGTTGCTTACTTCGTAGAGCGACCAGAGGAATTTGAAGTTGTGGTCGCTTCTAATTTATTTGGTGATATTTTGTCCGACTTAGGATCGGCCATTATCGGAGGGCTAGGACTTTCACCGTCTGGAAATATTAACCCGAATCGCGCTTATCCATCAATGTTCGAGCCTGTGCATGGTTCAGCTCCTGATATTGCAGGGCTTGGCATCGCCAATCCTATTGCTCAGATTTGGTCGCTGGCATTACTGCTGGGGCATGTTGGGCGTCCTGATTTAGAGCAGCTAATTGTGCAAGCGATTGAACAAGTATTGACGAAAAGCGAAGTGAAAACGGCAGATATCGGTGGAACTGCAACGACGCAACAAATGGGTGAAGCGATTTGCTACGCTTTAAAAAATTGCTATGAAATGAGAGGTGTATAAATGAAAACAGTGATTGTAACAGGTGCTGCTGGTGGTATGGGACAAAAAATTGTTCAACAGTTATTAGTGGAAAATTATGAAGTTATCGGACTTGATTTAGCAATAGAACAGCCATTCGACCATTCGTATTTTCATTATCAACAATGTGATGTAACAGATGAGCAGAAGATTACATCAATTGTCGAACCACTCTCGAATGTGTACGGACTTATTAATGTACATGGCTTAGCACAAGCCGCTACACCGATAGAAGAGGTATCAGCTGATTACTGGGATAAGTTGATGAACATCAATGTTAAAAGCCTATTTTTATTGGCAAAAGCAGTCGTTCCAAAAATGAAAGAAGCGAACGATGGTGTCATTATTAATATTGCTTCGATTTCTGCTGTACGCCCGCGACCTGGGCTTCAAGCATATATTGCTTCAAAAGGTGCGGCTGAAAGCTTTTCTAGAGCAATGGCTATTGAATTGGCTCCATATAATGTGCGTGTTAACACAATTCATCCAGGACCGGCGAACACAGCAATGCTTGGACAATTCGCGGCAGTAGGTGCTGATGTTGAGCAGGAGAAAGCCCAAATTTTTGCTTCTTCCGTTCCGCTAGGTCGATTAATTGAACCGCAAGATATAGCTAATGCAGTACGTTTTTTACTGCAAGAGCAATCAAACATTATTACGGGAACGACACTTCATGTCGATGGTGGACGCGGTTTATAGAAAGGTGGACAAACTATGGAACATATTCCGATGTGTATTAATGGTGAATGGATCGAGGGTGAGGACAAAATCACGGTTTACAACCCTTCGACTGGGAAGCCGCTTGTAACAATTACCAATGCAACGTATGCACAAATTGATGACGCAGTCCGTATAGCAAACGAAGCTTTTGAAGGTGAGGAATGGCGTAATGTAAAGCCATTTGAACGAGGTCAACTATTGGTGGAACTTGCTCAATTTATTCGTCAAAACGCAGAACATTTTGCGAAGTTGGAAAGCTTAGACGTCGGGAAACCATTGCAACAAGCACATGCCGATGTTGAAGCAGCGGCACGTTACTTTGAGTTTTATGGTGGAGCAGCAGATAAAGTGATGGGTGACACGATTCCGATTGAAGACGGTATTTTTAATGCAGTCGTATTGGAGCCTATTGGTGTGACGGTACATATTGTGCCTTGGAATTATCCGATTCAAATTATGTCACGTAGTGTAGCCGCTGCAATTGCAACAGGTAATGCGGTAATAGTGAAGAGCGCGGAAGATACACCATTAACGACACATGAAATAGTAAAATGGCTAAATGCACGACTTCCGAAAGGTATTATTCAGCATGTGACAGGTTTTGGTAAAGATGTAGGGGCTTATTTATCAAGTCATCCGGGCATTCACCAAATCACGTTTACTGGCTCAGTACCTACAGGCATTGCAGTTATGCAAGCAGCTGCAAAGAATATAGTACCTGTAACGTTGGAGCTTGGTGGCAAATCTCCAAATGTTGTCTTTGCAGACGCAAATGAGGAGCTTGCACTTGAAGGGGTTATGCGGGCGATTATTCAAAATGCAGGTCAAACGTGTTCGGCAGGTGCACGTTTATTAATTGAAAAATCTTACAAAGAGATATTTTGTGCGAAACTTGTTGAACGCTTTCAGCAAATCCGTATTGGGGCAGGAGAGCAAAATTTAGATATGGGCCCGGTGTTAAATGCAAATCAATTAAAAAAAATTACCACCTTGTTAGAGCTCGCCCAACGCGATGGTAAAGTGCTAATTGGCGGCAAACCTCTACGTGTAGAAAATTATGAGAATGGTTATTATGTGGAGCCGACAATTGTAGATGGGCTTGATGTAACGCATCCACTTGCTGTCGAAGAAATTTTTGGTCCAATATTAACTGTTTTTACATTTGAAACAGTAGAGGAAGCGATACAGCTCGCTAACAGTACAGATTACGGGTTAGTAGCCGGTGTATGGACACGTGATATTGACGTCGCGCATTTCATGGCTAGTCGTATAAAAGCTGGCCAAGTATTTATCAATAATTACGGTGCAGCGGGTGGTATCCAAATGCCGTTTGGCGGCTATAAGAAGAGTGGAATCGGACGAGAAAAAGGATTAGTTGCAATGCGTAACTATACGCAAATGAAAAATATTGCAATTCGCTACAACGTTCAAGGGAGGTAATCGCCGATGACCGAGCAAAAAAAGACTGTCTTACAAGTCGATAATTTATCGATAGCGTTTCGAATGGCAAACGGTAAGCAAACAAATGTTGTCGATGCGGTTAGCTTTCAAGTATTTGAAGGGGAGACGCTGGCACTTGTTGGTGAATCTGGTAGTGGTAAAAGTGTTACATCACTTGCTATTATGCGCCTTTTACAAATGCCACCAGCTCGTATTACATCAGGGCAAATTTTATTGAACGGTACAGATTTATTACAAATGAAGTTAGATGACATGAGCGGTGTTCGTGGAAATGAAATGTCGATGATATTTCAAGAACCGATGACTTCACTCGATCCAGTTTTCAAAATTAGTAGTCAACTAATTGAGGGGATTCGCCGCCATCAAAATGTGGATAAAAAGCATGCTTTTGATATCGCATTATCGATGTTAAATAAAGTGGGCATAGCGAATGCCGAAAAAGTAATTCATGAATACCCGCACCAATTATCAGGAGGGATGAGGCAGCGCGTTATGATTGCGATGGCGATGGCTAACAATCCGAAACTTTTATTAGCCGATGAACCTACGACTGCACTCGATGTAACAGTTCAGGCGCAAATTTTACAGTTAATGTTGAAAATGAAAGAAGAACACGGCTCATCCATTTTATTTATTACACATGATATGGGCGTAGTAGCAGAAACTGCAGATCGTGTGATGGTCATGTATGCAGGTCAAATTGTTGAATCTGGGCCGGTAGAGCGAATATTTACTGAACCGAAACATCCTTATACGAAAGCACTACTTCAAACGATGCCTTCACTTTCAACTAATGAGCGAAGATTACCAACAATTCCAGGCACCGTACCGTCTCCTTTAAACTTTTCAGCGGGCTGTCGCTTTACCCCTCGCTGTCAACATGCGATGGATATTTGTGAACGTATAGTACCTTCTGAAATTACTTTTGAAGATGGTCTGATGGTTCGTTGTCATTTATTTAAGGAAAAGGAGGTTGCTGCCCATGACGCGTGAAATATTAATTGAAGTAAAAAACTTGAAAACACATTTTCCTGTAAAACGAAAGAGATTAAAGGAGAAGAAAAAGGTTGTCAAAGCAATAGATAATATTTCACTCGTTATTTATAAAGGAGAGACGCTCGGTATTGTAGGAGAATCTGGCTCCGGTAAATCGACTCTAGGGCGGACAATTTTGAAATTGACAGAGCCGACGAGCGGAGAAATTTATTATCGTAATACACCTATTACAAAGCTAAAGGGAAGCGAGTTACAAAAGTATCGAAACGCAATGCAGATGGTATTCCAAGATCCGTATTCATCGCTTAATCCACGTATGCGAGTTGGTGATATTTTACAAGAGCCGATGAAGCTACAGCTATCCATGTCAAAAGAGGATCGGCAAAAGCGTGTCCTAACATTGCTTGAAAAAGTAGGGTTACGAGCAGATGCAGTGGATAAATTTCCGCATGAATTTTCAGGTGGACAGCGCCAACGAATTGGGATTGCAAGAGCACTTGCGATTAATCCAGCTTTTATTATTGGGGATGAGCCTGTTTCGGCACTCGACGTATCGGTCCAATCACAAGTATTGAACTTGATGATGGATTTGCAGGAAGAATTTAATCTAACGTATCTATTTATTTCCCACGATTTAAGTGTTGTTAAGCATATAAGCGACCGAGTAGCAGTGATGTACTTAGGGAATATCGTTGAAATTGGCGAAAAGGAAAAAATATTTGCAACGCCAAGGCATCCATATACAAACGCTTTGCTCCAAGCAATTCCCGTAGTAGATTTCACAAAAAAACGAGAGACAAATCCGTTAAAGGGAGATTTACCGAATCCGATAAATCCGCCCATTGGTTGTGTATTCCATACGCGATGCCCGCATGTAATACCAAAATGCCAGCAAAAAAAGCCGCTTCTTCAAGGCACGGATGCGCAGCAAGTCGCTTGTTTCTTATATGAGGGGGAGACGACGAATGTATAACAACATAACTGATGTTGCCGGAATTACAGTAGGGCATGCCGTTGATAAGCAAGGAGTGACAGGTTGCACGGTCATTGTCGCAAAAGAAGGAGCGGTTTGCGGTGTGGATGTGCGTGGTTCTGCACCAGGTACGCGTGAAACCGATGCACTAGATCCTATTAACGGAGTAGAAAAAGTACATGCAATTTTATTGGCTGGTGGTAGCGCGTTTGGATTGGAAGCCGCTTCAGGTGTGATGAAATATTTGGCGGAGCAGCAAATCGGCTTATTTGTAGAGGTGGCAACTGTACCCATTGTGCCAGGCGCGGTTATTTTTGACTTATTGATTGGTAGCCCGACTGCATACGCAACAAAAGAAATGGGCTATGAAGCGACACAAAATGCGATAGTTGGTCCATTTGACAACGGCAATGTTGGTGTTGGCTATGGTGCGACCGTTGGGAAAGTTGCAGGTATTGAACACTTTATGAAAGGGGGACTAGGCTCGTACTCTATTCAAGGTATGGAAGATTTAGTGGTAGGTGCAATTGTAGCAGTTAATGCTGTTGGAGATGTGAGGGAGCCTGGAACAAAGGAAATCATCGCAGGAAGTCGTAATCATACGACAGGTGAATGGCTGGATAGCTGCGCACTTATAAAGCAATATGCAAGTATCCAAACAACACCCGGAGCAAATACGACGATTGGTACAATTGCCATTAACGCTAAATTGACCAAATCGGAAGCGAAAAAGCTTGCGCAGCTGACGCAAAATGCACTTGCGCATACGATTTATCCAGTGCATACAATGTTTGATGGAGATACAATTTTTGTGCTAGGGACTGGAGAAAAGCAATATCAACTTGATTATTTAGGACAGCTTGCTATAGAAGCAATGGAGCAAGCGATCGTTCTTGCAGTGAAAGATGCTAAGCGTTTAGCGAATGTTGAATGTTATGAAAGTATCCAAAAATAGGGGGAATTTCATTGAAAAAGTATACTCTAATGTTTTTAATGGCAATCGTTGTTTTTGTACTGGCAGCCTGTTCAGAAGATACAGGTAGTGATTCTTCAAATGAAACAAACAATAGCTCTTCAGGGGACGAGGCGCAAGAAATTATCGTGCGTGTAAATGATGATCCAGATTTTTTAGATCCGCATAAAGCGACAGCTTCGATTTCATTCCAGATGATTTTAAATATGTTTGAAGGATTGATGGCTCCAAATACAGATGGCTCATTGCGCGAGGCATTAGCAGAAAAGTATGAAATATCGGATGATGGCTTAGAGTATACATTTACGATTCGTCAAGGTGTGAAATTCCATGATGGTTCAGATTTAACGGTGGATGATGTGAAATATACGTTCGATCGTTTAATGGGTACAAATGGTGGGGAGAAAATGAAAAATAACTTTGATAATGTCGTTTCAGCAAATGTTGAGGACGAAAATACATTTAAATTTATTTTAAAAGAGCCGAATTCAAACTTTTTGTACTCATTAACAGCATTGACTTCAGGTATTGTACCTGCTGCAAATGATGGCAAACATAATGAAAATCCGATCGGTACCGGACCATTCGCATATGAAAAATATTCTCCAGGTACGAATTTAGTACTGAAGAAAAATGAAAATTACTGGCGTGATGGTATACCGTATTTAAATAAAGTAACGTTTAATTTTCAATCGGATGATCAAGCAGCTATTATGGCGTTACTTGCAAATGAAGTGGATTTAACAGGGATACCTTGGGCACGTATTGATGAAGTTACGGAGGAATTTAATACGACGAAACAGCAAAATAACTCATCATTAGTTGTTACTTTTAATGAAGAGAAAGAACCTTTTAATAATGTGAAGGTGCGCCAAGCGATAGCAATGGCTATTAATAAAGAGGACATTATAAGCTCTGTATTTAACGGGTATGCGGAGAAACTTGGTTCAAATATGAGTCCGGCTATGGGTAAATACCATGATGAGAAGCTTGTGGATGTTTGGAAATTTGATGTTGAAAATGCAAAATCTCTCCTAGCAGAAGCCGGCTATGCTGATGGCTTCTCAACAAAAATTACGGTATCCTCTCATAACGCAATATACGGGAACATTGCACAAATTGTCGTTGAAAATCTAAAGGCAATCGGAATTGATGTTGAAATTGAAGTAGTAGAATGGGGTATTTGGTTGGAGCGAGTGTATTTTGGTCGTGATTATGAAATGACGGCTATCGATTTAACAGGTCGCCCATCTGCCTTTGAAGTTTTAAATGATTATATTTCAACGAATGATGGGGAGAACTTTTTCCGATTCAACAATGCTGAATTTGACAAAGTTATGAGTGAAGTATTACTTGAAACCGATCAAGAGAAGCAAGTGGATTATTTCAAGCAAGCACAAAGAATTTTAACAGAGGAAGCAGCGGCTGTTTATATTGCAGATTACCAAGTGATTTGGGGCTCAGATAAAGCGGTATCAGGTTTAAAATCATATCCATTCTGGTACCACGATATGTCGGAAGTGAAAATGTCAAATTAAGAAAGGGTTGAAGCGTAATGTTGTATTTACTACGCCGCTTCGTCCTCTTAATTGTTACTGTTATTTTTGTCTCTTTTATTACATTTGGCGTGTTTCAAATTTTGCCTGGAGACCCTGTGTTAACAATGCTTGGTACAGAAGCAGATCCTGCGCAGATTGAAAGTTTGAGGTCTGAACTCGGTTTGGACCTCCCGCTCTATGTACAATATTTTGAATGGATGACAGGACTTTTTACAGGGGATTTAGGGAATTCTATTCGATTTTCAATGCCGGTAATGGAGTTAATGCTTGATCGGCTTCCAGTTACACTTTCGTTAGCAGCGATCACGCTTTTTATCGTTTGTGCAGTGTCACTTCCTCTTGGGATGTTTGCTGCCCGACGTCAAAATAAATTAAGTGACTTAACGCTGTCAACAGCAACGCAAATTGGTATGGCTATTCCATCATTTTGGCTGGGGATGATGCTAATTATTTATGTCGCTATGAATGTTGATTTTTTCAAAATTAGTGGCTACATACCTTGGTCCACAAGTATTACAGGAGCATTAAGTACATTGTTATTACCAGCGATAACAATCGCCATCCCACAAATAGCGATTAATTTCCGCTACGTCCGTACTGCGGTTTTGGAGCAAATTCGCCTTGACTATGTTCGGACAATTCGCAGTAAAGGTATTGTTGAACGCAACGTTATGTATAAGCATGTACTAAAAAATGCACTGATACCGATTTTGACCGTTTTCGGATTAATAACAGCAGAGGTAATGGCAGGAACAATTATTGTTGAGCAAGTATTTTCAATTCCAGGTGTAGGGCAGCTATTAGTGACGGCAATTAACAACCGCGATTTTCCACTCGTACAGGGAATCGTCATGTATATAACGATTGCAGTTGTAACAATTAATTTTATTATAGATATTTTATACTCCATTATAGATCCGCGAATTCGAATTCGCTAAAGGTGGTGAGCAAGATTGGCAACTAAACTATTGAAAAACTTCAATTTGCTCATCGGCTTGTTAATTGTTGGTGGGTTATTACTGATTATGATTGTAAGTTTTTTTTATACGCCTTATGATGTGACGGCAATGAATATCGCACAAAAGTTGCTTGCACCGAACAGTACACATTGGTTCGGTACAGATGAATTCGGGCGAGATATTTTTAGTCGAATTATGAAAGGGACACAAACAGCCTTTATAGTCGGTATAATCACCGTATTTATTGGCGTTACATTTGGGGTGTTAATAGGAGGTATTGCAGGTTATTTTGGTAGTTGGACTGACGAAATATTAAGTCGTTTTTTAGATGCGCTAATGGCGTTTCCTGGTATCATTTTAGCCTTAATGCTCGTGGCCATCTTTGGTCCAGGTATTGTAAATACGTCTATCGCATTAGGTATCATTGCAATACCAGGCATTGCCCGTATCGTACGGAGTGGTTTCGTCCAACAACGGGATGCGGAGTTTGTTTTAGCTGCAAAGTTAATTGGCGCAAAAGCTCCGCGAATTATGTTTCGACATATTTTACCGAACATTTCCTCTCAAATCATTGTTGCGGCAACGATTACATTTGCTACGGCGATGCTAGCGGAAGCAGCGCTTAGCTATTTAGGACTTGGTGTGCAGCCACCGGATCCTAGCTGGGGCCGGATGCTGAAAGATTCACAGTCTTATCTGGCGAGTGCACCTTGGTATGTCTATGCACCAGGGATTGCAATTACGTTAATGGTATTAGGGTTATACATGCTAAGTAATGCTGTCCGTGATTTATTAGACCCACGATCAAAGTAGTAATTATCTAGTAATTCGAAAATTTCAAAACAATGCTACAATGAATGTACATTGCCAATAGTAAAGGTGGGAATATAGTGATGACAAGGTACACGTTACTACATGAAACAATTCAAGCACCAATGGCCGGAATTACGACTCCTAAATTTGTTGAAGCTTGCTGTAAGGCAGGTATGTTAGGTTCAATAGGCGCAGGATATTTAAATGGTGAAGAAACATTAAAGTTTATTCAAGAAGTTAAAAACTTAACGACGAAACCTTTTAATGTTAATCTATTCGTTCCAGAACAATCAGGATTCGATCAGACGGTTATTCAAAAAGCACGCCAAGAATTACAACCTTTTTATGATGAGTTAGGTATTACCGAGACACCACATATCGTGTCTACAGAAGTTTTTAACGAACAAATCCAGGCGATTATCGATGAGGATGTAAAAATTGTGTCGTTCACATTTGGCATCCCTAGTATAGCGACAATTACAAAATTAAAAGAACACGGAATTTATTTAATCGGCACTGCTACAACCGTAGAGGAAGTGATTGCAGTGGAACAAGCTGGTCTTGATGCTGTAGTTGTTCAGGGAAGAGAAGCAGGTGGTCATCGTGGGTCATTTACTGAACCTCTTCAATTAATAACGACCACGGAGCTTCTGGAAAATGTAAGAGAAATAGTAACCATTCCGCTCATCGCTGCAGGTGGAATTATGACGGCTGAGCATGTTAAGGAAATGCTGCAGCTTGGTGCGACATCTGTTCAATTAGGTACGATTCTTTTAACTGCATATGAATGCGAGACATCGAGAACACATAAAGAAGCGATTTTAAATTCCGGTCAACAAGCGACAACGTTAACGAAAGCATTTACAGGCAAATATGCGCGCGGTCTGAAAAACAGGTTTACCGAGGAGTTAAAAGAAGCGGTGACTGCCCCATATCCGCTTCAGCATTATTTGACCCAACCGATCCGAAAAGAAAGTGCCCGTCAAAACAACCTTGAATATATGTCTCTTTGGATGGGGGAAAATAGCTATTTGGCTAAAGAAGCATCTGTTAAAGAGATTATCGAAACTCTCTTACAATAAAATTTTTTACACTGATGATAAAGGATAAAACTTTCTCATCGGTGTTTTTTTGTGCTTATTTGATTGGATAGTGCATATAGTTTCGTTAAGGAAGGAGGGCTTTATTGGAATTACAAGATGTGCTTCGTGTTGCAGGGATTGGGTTGATTATTGCACTTCTTCATTTATTCTTCGAGCATTTAGGAAAAAAAGAGTTTTCGTTTTTCTTGTTTTTCATTGCGTATTTATACATGACGATTGAATTAATTCGATTTTTGCGCTTGTTCTTTCAAGAGATTGTCGTATTTTTCCAATGGTTGACGGCCGTCTAGCTAAATGATTGCGCTATTTGCAAGTGTCATTTATTTAGTTCTGTTTTTATTTTTAAAACAGACGATGGACAAGCTGCATTCAATCATTGTCGTCATCGCTTTCTTTATTTTTTTCCAATTTGTTGTCCGCGAGCAACTCATTCCGCTTTGGCAGCGACTCGCAGTTATTTTCAATAATGTTCCATACAGTAAGGGACTGCTCTTCACGGCATTACTTTTTTTGCTGAATGAATTAATCTGTCAGCTATTAGATCAATTTGAATATGAAGCTTTTGCGACATTAGTTACGTTGTCCATTCGCATGACCGCAGTGTTATATTGGATCAATCTGCTACAACCGAAATTTCAGCTATTAATCCAATTATTAGAAAGGCTACAGTAATGCAGACAATTTATTCGATTTTTACAGAGCCCATTCAATCTTTAGTGTATTCTTTGCTGCTAGTAGCGATATATATTTTGATGTATTTACTGCTACTTGCTTTAGTCCCGAAAGAAACCGCGTTAATTGAACAGTTATTTATTATTTTGTTTATCGTAGTATTTGCACAAAATGTTGTCGATGCCTTTGTTGTGCTGTATGAGCTCATTGCCATACTGCAAAATTTCTTTATGGCTATTTTACCGATCATGTCATTTATGCTGTTGACAATTCAAACCGTATTTACGGCGATCGCATGGAATCCAATCATCATTCTTTTTGTCCAGGTTATTTTATTTATCAGCACAAACGTTACAATACCTGCTCTAATCCTCGCATTAATATTTGATGTCTGTACAAAAATATATCCGGCTATTTCTTTTTCAAAAGCTGCAGATCTTATTCGTTCTTCTATATTAAGCGTCATGATTGCGTCGGTTATTGCATTGACATCGATTTTGACGCTTTCTGGTGTCGCCTTTATTCAGCTAAATGACGCATTAAAATCACCTATAAAGAAATTAATTGAGCAAAATATTCCGTTAATCGGCAATTTGATTGTAGAAGGGCTGTCCTTTTTCCAAAAAACTCAGTCAACCGTTTCCACCTTTGTTGGACTGTCCTTTTTAACAATTATTTGGGGTGCGGCTTTTTATCCGGCGACGGTACTATTGCTACATGCACTGCTGTTTAAAATTATTGGTGCCATTATAGAACCGTTTACAAATATGCGTATAAGCGGTCTATTTGATGATGTTGGAAAGACGATGTTTGTTTTATGTGCGGTTGCCTTTTTACTTGGCTTCGCAATTATGTTTATCGTACTATTATTTATTTTCTTTATGCAGATGTCCATGGGGGGAAAAACATGATTCAATTATTTCTTTTTATTTTACTGGGCAGCAGTCTTCTCATATTTGCTGATGAGCGGCAATGGCAAGTATATGTAAAGCTCGCATTGTATTTATTCGTGACAAGCACAATTCTTTCATTGTTTGCATAACCGGTTTGTTTCGTTCATACATTATGTTGAAATCTAGTAGAGAAGGGGGCGTATACGCTTAATAATGTGGAAAAGAAACAAGCGAATCGTCCTATCGTATTAATTGTCATTGCCGTAGGATTTATTATTTTTTTATTCATGTTTCTATCACAACCGGAGAAAGGAGAAAGCAATAACTCAAATGAGGAACAGCTTGCAAAATTATTAAGTGAAATTCAGTCAGTCGGACAAGTTCAGGTTTATTTTCACTATGATCAACAAA
This sequence comes from Solibacillus sp. FSL W7-1472, assembly GCF_037969775.1. Taxonomy (NCBI): domain Bacteria; kingdom Bacillati; phylum Bacillota; class Bacilli; order Caryophanales; family Caryophanaceae; genus Solibacillus; species Solibacillus sp. FSL W7-1472. The sequence continues at coordinate 2,366,027 of NZ_CP150208.1, read as the reverse complement.
GTGAACAGCAATTTTTGTCTGTCACACAACAGCAAAAGCTATCCGGTGTCATCATTGTGGCACAAGGAGCGAATAATACCGACGTGAAAACCATGCTAAAGGAAACCGTTGGGCATGTTCTGCAAATTCCGTCGCATCGTATTCAAGTAGTGCCAATGCAAATTAAGGGGGAAAACAAGTGAAAGTGAAAAAACGAACAGTATGGTTCTTAACAGTAGTAAGTTTAGCTGCGGTAATTTCTGTATTTTATATTTTCGAAGACAATACGCCGAATATTTTAACGATCTTCTCTGATGAAACGATTGATGAAACAGATATTTTAGGGGTTAATCAAAACCTGACACAACCAGTTAACTCAGAAAGCGACTTATTCCAGGAAGTACGTTTAGAGTTAGCGAACAAACGCAGCCAGCAAAAAGAACAGTTGACGCAAAAGATTGCTGCTGATGAATTTACAGCAGAAGAAAAGAATGAGGCATTCAATGAAATGGATGAACTGATCAAGTTGGAATCATCGGAAGCGATGCTGGAAATGCTTATTAAATCAATCGGCTATTCAGATGCCCTTGTCCGAATTGAAGGAGATAAGGTGGCTGTACGAGTTATGTCAGATGAAGTATCCGAGAAATTAGCAGATGAAATCTTATACGTTGTGCGTTCTGAATTTAAAGATTATGTAAATGTTAGCGTAGAATTCGAACCTTTTAATTAAAAGGACGTCATATTAATGTAAAGCAGAAAATGTGTTATATAGCAGATTGAAATATTTTTCTTTGTCTTAATATACGATTGTTCTGCTTTATGCCTATTTTTGAGCTATTTAAAATTATTTGTTTCAAAATAGTCCGAAAAATTATAAAATAGGGTTTGTATTGTTATTACTTTTTTTTAAGGGAGAGTTAAGAATGTTCAAAGTTCAAGAAATCCGAGAAATTATTAAATTAGTAGATGCTTCATCAATCGACGAGTTTGTATATGAAGCGGACGGCGCAAAGGTTAAACTAAAGAAAAACAACGGTGTTACAGAAGTAGCAGCTCCTAAAAAAGTACAAGAAGCAGCACCGGTTGCAGCAGTAGCGGCACCAGCTCCAGTACAAGTAGAAGCGGCACCAGCTCCAGCTCCTAAAGCAGAAGCACCAGCAGCACCAGTAGAAAACACGGCTGATTTACATAAAATCACGTCTCCTATGGTTGGAACATTCTATCAGGCTCCAAACCCGGAATCACCAGCATATGTAAAAGTAGGCGATAAAGTAGGCGAAGAGTCAATCGTTTGTATCGTAGAAGCGATGAAGTTATTCAACGAAATCGAAGCTGAAGTTAAAGGTGAAATCGTAGAAATCTTAGTTCAAGATGGCCAATTAGTAGAATATGGTCAACCATTATTTTTAGTAAAAGCTGAATAAGGAGCGTATATACAAATGAAAAAAGTATTAATCGCAAACCGAGGCGAAATTGCAGTACGTATTATTCGTGCATGTAAAGAGCTAGGTATTCAAACGGTCGCAGTATATTCTGAAGCAGATGCGGATGCATTGCATGTAAAGCTTGCGGATGAAGCATATTGTATCGGACCAAAGTTATCGAAAGATTCGTATTTAAGTTTCCCGGCAGTTTTAGGGGTAGCGCAAAAAACAGGTGCTGACGGGATCCACCCAGGATATGGTTTCTTGGCGGAAAACGCAGCATTTGCTGAAGCTTGTGAAAACGCGGGTATTAAATTTATCGGTCCTTCTTCGGATGCGATTAAAATTATGGGGATTAAAGATGTTGCACGTGACACGATGGAAGCGGCAAATGTTCCGTTAGTTCCTGGTACAGGCATTGTACCGAATATTGAAACAGGTAAAGAATGGGCTGCGAAAATCGGGTACCCGGTCATCATTAAAGCAACTGCTGGTGGTGGCGGTAAAGGGATCCGTGTTGCACGCACAGAAGAAGAGCTAGTAAAAGGAATTGAAATTACTCAAAAAGAGGCAGCAGCGGCATTCGGCAACCCTGGTGTTTATTTAGAGAAATTCATCGAATATTTCCGTCACTGCGAGATCCAAGTATTAGCGGACAGCCATGGCAATGTTGTACACCTTGGCGAACGTGACTGTACAGTTCAACGCCGCATGCAAAAGCTTGTAGAAGAAGCGCCGTCTCCGGCACTATCTGAAGAGCGCCGTGCAGAAATGGGCGAAGCTGCTGTAAAAGCAGCAAAAGCATGTAACTATGAAGGTGCTGGTACAATCGAGTTCATCTACGATTACCAGGAAGATCGTTTCTACTTCATGGAAATGAACACACGTATTCAAGTTGAACACCCTGTAACAGAGATGATTACAGGTGTTGACTTAGTACAACAACAATTAAAAATCGCTTCTGGTCAAGAACTGCCGTTCAAACAAGAAGACATCAAAATTAACGGCTGGGCAATTGAATGCCGTATTAACGCCGAAAATGCATACAAAAACTTCATGCCTTCAGCAGGTACTGTAGATACGTATGTAGTACCAGGCGGTTATGGTGTACGTATCGATTCTGCAGTTTATGCAGGCTATACGATCCCACCATACTACGATTCAATGGTCGCAAAACTGATCGTTCATGCAGACACTCGTGAAGAAGCAATCGCGAAAATGAACCGTGCGTTATCAGAATTTGAAGTAGCTGGACCTGGAATTAACACTACAATTCCATTCCACCAAGCTTTAATGAACAACGACGTATTCAAATCAGCGAAATTCAACACGAAGTTCCTGGAAGAGAATGATATTTTAGGTGTGAATGTGAAATCTTAATTAGATTTTAATAAGTTTTTAACCCTCTAATTTTAAATTAGAGGGTTTTTATTTTTTTTGAAACTATTTAACAGTTTTACCGTCTGTAAGTGGAATAGCCATTAATAGAGTAAGAGAGGGGGCAAAAAATATGCAGATGGCTGCTCAAGACAAAATAGCGGAAGGTACCCCTATCTAGAAAGTTTGGTATATGTTAACATATATGTGAATCTTTTAACTTTAGAAAATATAAAAGGAAGTGTAATAAGTACTTATGAAAAAGTTATTCAAACCATTGATTGGTGTAATTGCTGTTGGTGCGATCACTCTATCTATCAATAATGATAAAAATGTAATTGCAAATGATATTGCAAATACGTGTGAGTATGATACAGCGTCGAAGGTAAACCCGGATTTTTCTACTACGAACTGCTTATTAACTGAAACAGCATTGAGTTATGATGTCCCTCCTGAGATTGTGAAGGCAATAGCGGAAGGTGAAAGTGGAAATTGGCGTCATTTCGATAACAACGGGGAAGCAATTGTGACAGCAGATAATGGGATTGGCCTTATGCAAATTACAAATCAGGCCGGCTACAATGAAGAAAGATTAAAAAATGACCTTCTTTATAATATTGAATCGGGTGTAAAAATTCTTGATAAAATGTTTGATCGATCGGATTTACCTAAAATTAATGATGGTGACAGAGATGTCCTGGAATCTTGGTACTTCGCGGTTATGGCTTATAACGGTACGAAGCCGGTAAATAGTCCAACTGTACAAGCAACTGGTGAAAGAAATGTAAAAGCATATCAAGAAAAGATTTTTGGGTTTGTTGAGAAATATGAATTAATCGACTTACAAGAGCTGCCTTTTACAAGCGAAGGTTTCCAATATGACTCTAACAGCAGAGATAATATTAAATTTTTAAAGATGAATTATAAGTTTGATTTACCATTAACAAAATCAAAGTACTCTTTTGAAAAAGGTGAAAAAGTAAGTGCAACAACAAATCCCGCATTTAGATCTAGACCTACAACGGGAGATGATTCTAAAAAAGGTACTTTAACTAAAGGCGAAGTGGTTACCATTACTGGTCCATTTGTTTACGATGAGGTAGCAACGAAGAAAAACCATTTTGTATGGTATCCGGTGAAAAGAAGTGACGGATCAGAAGGGTATGTAGCGTCAAGTTATTTAGATTATGTAGAATCGACATCGACTCCTGTAACTCCTGTTGAGCCTAAACCGGACTACTCGTCTTATATTAAACAATATGCTGACTTCAGTACTACAGCTTGGTGGAAAGATGACATGATCTGGGCAATCGATAGAGGTTACATTCAAGGTGACAGTACAATATGGAATGCAAAAATTAAAAAATACGAAACGCATCTACTACCGAACAAAAAATTAACAGAAGCACACTTCCTGACAATCTTCTTCCGCTACGCTGAAAAAGATGAATTAGCAAATGTACAAAGCACATCATCTTGGAACAGAAGTAAAGTATACAACTTGGCGAAAAAGTATAATATGCCTGTAGTGGCAAGCGAAAAATCGAAAGCCTCAAGAGCTTTAGCGGAGCAAGGTATCAGACGTGGTAAACTGGCACAATTGATGGCCTCTTACTACTATGGGAAAACAGTAAGTGAAGACACAGCGATTCAATTTTTCATCAATAATGGACTTACTACCCAAACATCAATCAAAGCTTTTGAACCTGAAAATATTTTAACACGTGCTCACATATCCGCATTCATACAGAGATATGAAACATTCGTATTAAAGAAAAAATAATAGAAATAGGAAAACGGTTGCGTCCACTGCAACCGTTTTTCTCATTTTGCAGCTGTAAAATATCATAATTTGGGTAAAGTAAGAATGAAGAAATATCTCAAAGAGAGAGCTATATGAATAATAAAATAATTTTCTGAAAATAATTAATTTTCCCTATTTAAAAAAATGCTTATAATAGATTGCATTTTACTATAATAACGAATATTATATATAAGTTCTTAAAAATTGTTCGTGTTTTGAAAAGAGGAATGCAAATGTTTCAGTTAAAAGAAAATGGGACAACAGTTAAGCGTGAATTATTTGCGGGTTTAACAACATTTTTAACGATGGCTTATGTCATCATTGTTAACCCGATTATTTTATCAGGCGCTGGAGTTCCGGTTGATCAAGTATTTATGGCAACAATTATCGCAGCAGTTATCGGGACAGGCTGGATGGCGCTTTGTGCGAACTATCCGATCGCCGTTGCTCCAGGTATGGGATTAAATGCATATTTTACTTATACTGTTGTATTAGCTTCAAATGGAGAGATTACGTATACTACTGCCTTTTCAGCAGTATTTGTTGCAGGTATTTTATTTATTATTATTAGTTTAACGCCATTCCGTGAAAAGCTGATTACAGCAATTCCTGAAAACTTAAAGTTGGCGATTACTGCGGGTATTGGATTATTTATCGCTTTCATCGGGTTGCGTATGTCCGGTATCGTCGTAGCTGATGAATCTAATTTAGTTAAGTTTGGTGATATTGCGGAGCCAGCACCGTTATTAACATTTGTTGGGCTGTTCATTACAGTTGCACTAATGGCTCGTAAAGTGAACGGGGCAATTTTTATCGGTATGATTGTGACGGCAATTATTGCGATGTTCACAGGACAACTTACAATCGATAAAGTAGTGGCGCTTCCACATTTACCGGAAGGAATTATCATACTCAATCCAATAACTGCGATTTCAGAAGTGATTGAATACGGTCTATACGGTGTGATTTTTTCATTCATTTTAGTTACATTATTTGATACGACAGGGACGTTAATCGGTGTATCAAAGCAAGCAGGGTTATTGAAGGACGGGAAATTGCCGCGTGCACGTAAAGCGCTTATTTCCGATTCTCTTGCAACAACTGCAGGTGCGATGTTCGGGACAAGTCCATCAACTGCATATTTGGAATCAGGTTCTGGTGTTGCAGTTGGTGGCCGTACAGGTTTAACAGCATTAACCGTTGCCGTACTGTTTATCATCGCTTCATTTTTTGGACCGCTTGTTGGCTCATTGTCCGGTGTGGCAGCCATTACTTCACCAGCATTAATTATCGTAGGTAGCTTAATGATCGGTGTTGTGAAAAACATGAAATGGGATGAAATTGAAGAGTCGTTCCCGGCGTTTTTAGTTATTCTATCAATGCCACTTACATCAAGTATTTCTACAGGGATCGCACTCGGTTTTATTAGCTATCCGTTAATTATGCTTGTAAAAGGGCGTGGACGCGAAGTACATCCGCTCGTTTATATTTTCGCTGTTCTGTTCATATTACAGTTAATTTATCTACCACATTAAAAAATTGCTGCTTCTTATTGGAGCAGCAATTTTTGTAACAAGGGCTTCCTGTTCTATACATAAAAAGGATTGCTGTAACAGGATTAACGCAGGAAAAGAGCTAGAGTTCACATCGAATCTCTAGCTCTTTTTAATTTCAAAAAAATAAATGGGTTATTTTCACTTTAAATTGAATACATCTTTTTAGCGTTTTTCTAAATACTAATGCTGATGAAATTAATTAAGGAAGTGATCATATGAATAGAAAAAAATGGAAAAGAATTGCTTTTATTTTATTTTTAGTCCTTTTATTTTTATTTGCAGCTATGTATGTTTTCAACAGTCTAGGTGAAGCAAAAGGAAGGGACTATTATGAAAAAACAGGTGAAATTATATGGGATATTAAAACGAACGAAAAGGTGGTGGCCCTGACATTTGATGACGGGCCGCATCCGAAATATACCGAACAAATACTTGATTTACTTGAACAATATGAGGCGAAGGGAACGTTTTTTATCGTGGGGCAACTGGCTGAAAAAAGCCCCGAACTCGTTTTGCGGATGCATGAAAGTGGACATGAGATTGCCAATCATACGTACACACATCCTTATACAAAATCAGTTTCTCCCATTATGGAAGAGGTTAATCAGACATCCGATACAATATTCAGCATTACTGGGACGAAACCGAATTTATTCCGACCAGTCGAAGGGTATTATACAGATGAACTCGTAAAAGAATCCGTCAAAAAAGGCTATAAAATTGTAATGTGGTCATGGCATCAGGATACAGAAGACTGGAAAAATCCAGGTGTAAATAAAATAGTGAATACGGTATTAAACGGACTCGGAAATGGAAATGTGGTGTTGTTCCATGATGGAGGAGGCAATCGGGAGCAGACAGTTCAAGCGTTGGAGAAAATATTGCCGGAGCTAAAAAATCAAGGCTACCGATTTATTACAATTTCACAAATGATTCGATTACAAAATGATTCGAACCAACATATCGTAGAGGAGGGGAAATGATGAAATACCGTATTGCATTGATGATGACGGCCGTTGTCATTTTAGGATATATGCCGGTTGCCGATGCTTCTGCAGAGGAGGACACCACCTCGACAAAAGAACAACTATTGGAAAAAAGAATGGACTACTATATACAGCATGAAAATATTTTATTGCCTTGGTATTATTTGGCGGCTGTCGATCAATATGAACGAAATATTCAGGAAGTACGAAAGGATATTCCAAAGCGAGAAAGTACCATTGCCATTCAATTTTCGGATGAATTCTGGTCCGGTATTTTAAATCCGGCCGAAAATGATACTTCCCCGGTTTCAATTGCTTATTTTAATGGAAGCGGTATGGATGGGAACGGGGATGGGATTGCGGATCGTTCAGATGATAGCGATATATTATTTACATTGGCTAAGTATTTAAGACAGTACGGATATGGTGAGGATAATTTTAAATTGGCATTGTGGGATTATTATAAAAATGAACTATCGGTGAATCAAATACTTGTCATCGCAAAATTATATGAGAAATTTGGAACGATCGATTTGGATGGGCATACATTCCCGCTATCAATTCGAGCTGACTACAGCTACAGAGGGACATGGGGGGCAAATCGAGGCTGGGGTGGCCGAAGAATACATGAAGGAACGGATATTTTTGCTCCGTACAACACGCCGGTCTATTCAACGTCATACGGGGTAATCGAAGTGATGGGCTGGAATCAATTTGGCGGCTGGCGTGTCGGTATTCGTGACAACCATAATTCATATCATTATTATGCACACCTCGCTTATTTTCAAAAAGGACTCAAAGAAGGCGATATTGTCGAGGCTGGACAAGTTATCGGCTATGTTGGAAGTACAGGGTACGGAAAAGAAGGAACAGCCGGGAAATTCCCGCCGCATCTACATTATGGGATCTATAAATTTAATGGCAGGACAGAATGGGCATTTGATCCATATCCAGCGCTGACAAGATGGGAAAAAGAAGCGAGGCAAAGAAAACAATAATGATTAATGATTTTTACCATTTTAGCTGTCTATAAAAGTGACGGTACCCCATTCAATACGTATGGGCATTTGTGGCATTAATTCTGTTAACAGAAGTTAAATTTCTGAATAAGCTATGAGATCTTTGCTTTTATAGATAGGGGAAATAAAATGAAAACAAACTTCATTTATTTAGTATTGTTCGGTCTTTGTTTACTAGGCTGTGAAAAAGCGTCATATTCAGGAACTTCCGAAACAGACGGAGTAAAAGAACATCAAATCGAAGCTTCGACCTCCTCCCCGTTGTCGGAAAGGGAAGCAATTGTTGGGGAATATCCGCTTATCTATCCAGCTGTTATTACACTGATTGATCCGAGAACAATGGAAATCGTGAAATCGTTCACACCACAATTATTAGGATACGGCACGGATCGTGAACTGTACGAGGCAAACATTAAGAAAGTAGCGAGAGAACTGGCAAGAGGGTCTAAAGAAAGGACCGGCTATGATCAAACAATGGTCCTGCACAAAATTGGGGAAAACGGAGAGATTATTGAAGGAAATTCCGGAATCGTATTAAAGGAAAGTGAATTAGTCGAAAAAATTTTAGCGGCTTCTCCAAAAGGGGACCATATTTTTTTGCCGCTGTATATATTGGAAAGCAATCTGGAAATCGACATTCCTTCATTAGATGATGTGACTGTTGCTTCGTTTACGACTTATTTTAATGGAGCAGAAAGCGGAAGAAGTGAAAATATCGAACTTTCCGCAAAGGCCATCCATAATATTTTAGTTGGGGATGGAGATTATTTTTCTTTTAACACAATGGTCGGAGAACGAACGGTGGAAAAAGGCTATCAACCGGCACCTGAAATTATTAACAAGGAGCTGGTGATGGGTATTGGTGGTGGAATTTGCCAAACGTCCTCGACATTATTCAATGCCGTCGACCAGTTGGGAATTCGCATTACGGAAAGGCATCACCATTCACTAAACATCGGCTATGTCCCGACTGGAAGGGATGCGACGGTTTCTTACGGATCGCTCGATTTTAAATTTCAAAATACGAGCGGGGCACCGTTTTTAATTAAAACGTATTACAGCAAAGGTTCGCTGACGATTGCGCTCACGACATCGCATCAATATAAAGATTTACTGAAAAAGTAATAAAAATGCTGCTCTTTACATAAGAGTGGTTTTTTATTTTGCTGGTGTTCCTTGATGAAAGAACATCCGCCATGTCCCGTTTTCATTGCGCCAAAGCGAACTGCGGTTTTGCCTGTTGCCATTCGTTCGATTTGTAGTGACAAATCGTGTTTGCACAATTTGATCTGCAAGTGAAACTGCCTGAAATTCTTAACGGTAAATAAACAGTCTTCAATCCCTTGTTCTGTCATTTGGTGAATCAAGTAAGTTTTATCCATGATGCCTCCGGATGATCCGTATTCAAAAAAATCCTCACTCAAGATCTTGATAAAATCTTCCTTTCTGTAATGTATGAGTTGTTGTTCTAGAAGCAAAAATAGATTGTTAAGTGCAGTCATAAATAATCCTCCATTCGAATTGATTATCAGTGGAACGATTTTCGATGTAAATCGTTTCTTTACATGGTATGATTTTGTCTTGTAGTTGTAAAGAAGGTTTAAGAAGGTGATTGTTATGTGGGAATCGATAAAATGGTTAATTCCGTCTGTTACTGCACCGACTGTAGCAGATTGTCTGGCGGCTGCTGCAATAATTATCGTTGGTTTAATCGTCATTCGATTTATAATACGGCCGCTGCTTTTTAAAATAGCGGATTTGTTCAATAAAAAAAATCATCCGGTATTCGGTGACATTACAAAGAGTGTCTACCCATCAATACGTAACGCGATTATTTTCAGCCTGATTGTGATGGCAGCATCTTTATTAGTGGAAGTATGGCTTTTTGAAAATGCGAAACTAAGTATTTATATTGATTCAGTCTATGTATTTTTTGCATTTAAAGCACTGTATGATGTACTTGGTTTTTATTTGAAAAACCCACATCGATTTGAAACAGGGAAAGATCAGGATATTTTAACCCCATTTTTCTTGCGGATGAGTAAAGTCGCGGTCATGGGCATTGCGATGTTTACAATTGCCTCACTGTGGAACTTTAATTTAAACGGGTTTTTAACTGCAATTGGATTAACAGGTGTGGCGCTCGCATTTGGTATTCGTGACACGCTCGCGCATATTTTCGGCGGGATGAGTGTTGCGTTGGATAAACCATTTCAGATCGGTGATTGGATTATGTCGGGTGACGAGAAAATTGACGGGACTATACAGGATATTAATTTGCGCAGTACCGTTATTCAAACATCCGATAAAGGAACAGTTTATGTACCAAACTCGTATTTAGTCAATCGTCCGATTTATAATCTGTCCAATCGTACAGAAAGAAAAGTGGAGCATTTCCTGCATATATCAAATGAAAACAGTGAGGAAAGTATTGTGAAGTTTTTGGAATCTGTACGAGAGCAAATTTCACTACATCCGAAAATTTCGAAAAAAATTATTCATGTAGCGATGGATGAGCTAATGCCGACAAGCTGCCGTATTCTCATTCGGTATTTTGTCGAAACGAATGATACAGGCAGTATGCTGCAAGTACGTCAGGAAATATTATTTGTTGCAAAACATTACTGTGAAGTATATGACATAAAACTAATTGATCCGAATGAAGGTCAGTATGCATGGAATAATGGATGACCATTGCCAAAATTACAAAATGTGGCGCAACCGTTCTACATCCGGTCTATAATTGTAGTATACTGAACTTAAGGATTTAAAGTAACAAGCGTTAGAAATCCATTAGTTTACATAAGAGAGGATGTATCGCAAATGGCTGAGAAACAACAAGTAGCATTCGTACAACCAACACCGGTTGGTAAAGAAGAATTAGGGAAGATTGAAGTCGCGCCAGAAGTAATTGAAGTTATCGCAGGTATCGCTGCAACAGAAGTAGAGGGAATCGCAGCAACACGCGGAAATTTCGCATCAGGTGTTGCCGAGCGTTTCGGTAAAAAAGTCCATTCCAAAGGCATCAAGTCAGCAATGTCGGAAGAAGGCAATATTGTTATTGATGTATTCTGCACTGTAAAATATGGGTATGCCATTCCAAAAGTGGCGAAAGAAGTGCAAACAACGATTCGACAAGCCATTTTAAATATGACAGCCATCGAAACAAGCGAAGTGAATATCCATATTACAGGGATCCAGTTCGAAACTTCAAAAGACGCAGAATAATTGTATAAACAAGAACCGAGCTCAATTAATTGATGCTCGGTTCTTTTTTTGATTCCTCAACACTGAAGCTCTTATTTTAAATATTTTTTCATAATTTCGTGAATTTTAGGATGTGAACAAGGTGAAAATAGGGTATAGATTTAAAGCTTCATTTGGTAAGGAGGAAACGGTATGGGAAACTTTTCTGCAAATGCAAGAGAGCGATTGAAAAAAACATTCATAGAAGAAACCTTTGATCTGTTTGTTATTGGTGGAGGAATTACAGGTGCGGGTATTGCACTTGATGCCGCCACACGAGGGATAAAAGTAGGGTTGGCAGAAATGCAGGACTTTGCGGAAGGAACGAGTAGCCGATCGACAAAACTTGTTCACGGCGGCCTGCGGTACTTAAAACAATTCGAAATTAAAGAGGTTGCCGAGCTCGGTCGAGAGCGGGCAATTGTTTACGAAAACGGACCGCATGTAACAACGCCTGTATGGATGTTGCTGCCCTTCCATAAAGGAGGGACATTTGGTTCGTTTTCGACAGCGCTGGGATTAAAAGTATACGATATTTTAGCGAATGTGAAAAAAGGTGAACGCCGTTTTATGCTATCTGCAGATGAAACGATTGCCCGTGAACCGCTTATTAAAAAGGATGGTTTGCTCGGTGGCGGCGTTTATGTCGAATATCGTACAGACGATGCACGCCTGACAATCGAAGTGATGAAAGCAGCTGTTGCCAACGGGGCACTTGCAATGAACCATTTGAAGGTTGTGGGAATTGAAGCGAATAACGTGGCATTTTCTACAGTGACGGTGGAAGATCAGCTTACTGGGGAACAATTTCAAATTCGTGCGAAGAAAGTGGTCAATGCAGCAGGCCCATGGGTTGATGAAGTGCGTAAATTAGATGGGGAACTTGATAACAAACACCTTATTTTATCGAAAGGTGTGCATCTTGTTTTCGACGCGGATGATTTCCCTCTGCAGCAAGCGATCTATTTTGATACAGAAAAAGATGGTCGGATGATTTTTGCGATTCCACGAGATGGTAAAGCATACGTTGGAACAACGGATACATTTTATGAAGGGGATCCTGCAGATCTGAAGGTAACAAAAGAGGACCGACAATATATTATGGATGCGATTCATTATATGTTCCCGCAACTGCAGCTGACAGAAGATAAAATCGAATCGGCATGGGCGGGGGTGAGACCGCTTATCCATGAAGAAGGTAAGGGACCGTCCGAAATTTCACGAAAAGATGAAATTTGGCAATCAGAAAGCGGATTGATTACGATTGCAGGAGGAAAACTGACAGGCTACCGTAAAATGGCTGAAAAAATTGTGGACCTTGTTGTAAAACAATTAAACGATGAATACCAGTTGAAATACGGTAAATCGATTACCAAAAACCTGCCTATTTCGGGCGGAGAAACGAGCGGCTCTAAATTTTTCGAATCATTTGTTGAAAAACGGACAATGAAAGGCCAGGAGCTTGGCTTAACGGAGGAACAAAGCCATTACTTAGCAAAATTCTATGGTACTAATGTCGATAAAGTATTCGATTATATTAAACAGGCAAAAGGAAACTTACCGCCGATCGTATATGGCCAGTTGTACTATGCAATAAATGAGGAAAGTGCATGTACACCGAGTGACTTTTTCGTTCGTCGTACAGGCGCACTCTTATTTAACATCCATCTGGTGAGACAATATAAACAGCTTGTTATTGATGAAATGAGCGACTACCTAAACTGGACAGCAGAAGAAAAGCAGCAGCATACAGATCAACTAGAACATGAACTACAAGACGTAACAATGACTTAGTGAAAAGAGGCGAAGGGAATGTCAACATTTTTAGCAGAATTAGTAGGAACAATGATCTTAATTATTTTAGGTGGCGGGGTTGTTGCTGGATCCTTGCTGAAATTTTCCAAAGCGGAAAATAGCGGCTGGGTCGTAATTACGATTGCCTGGGGTTTTGCCGTGGCTATCGCGGCATATACTGTAGGCGGAGTGAGTGGTGCCCACTTAAACCCTGCATTGACAATAGCATTTGCAACAATTGGTGACTTCCCATGGGCGGATGTTCCGATGTATATTATTGCACAAATATTAGGGGCAATTCTCGGTGCAATTGTCGTATATCTTGCTTATTTGCCACATTGGTCACAAACAAAAGATCAAGATGCGAAATTAGCTGTTTTTGCTACAATTCCTGCCATTCGTCATCCTTTGGCAAACATCGTAACAGAAATGATAGGGACATTTATATTATTATTAGGAATTTTAGCATTAGGCGGTAATTCATTGGCGGATGGTATTAATCCGTTGCTTGTTGGTATTATTGTTATCGCCATAGGTATGAGCTTAGGCGGACCTACAGGCTATGCCATCAACCCAGCCCGTGATCTAGGACCCCGCATCGCGCATTTTTTCTTACCGATACCAGGTAAGCGTGATTCAGACTGGTCTTATGCCTTTGTGCCAATTGTCGGACCGATTATTGGTGGCGTCACAGGCGCACTGTTTTACAAACAATTCTTTTTAAATGAAAATTCAGTGGCATTTTGGCTGTTTACAACGTTATTTGTTGTCATTTGTGTCATTGCATTTATCACACAATCCAAATCCGTTAAAAAGGAGACAGTATAATGGAAAAATATATTATGGCGTTAGATCAGGGCACGACGAGTTCACGTGCCATTTTATTCAATAAAAAAGGGGATATCGTTCATACAGCACAACAGGAATTTAAACAATATTTCCCGAAATCGGGTTGGGTTGAGCATAATGCAAAGGAAATTTGGAGTTCCATTTTATCGGTAATTGCAAAGGTATTATCGGGAAATAATATTCAGGCGTCACAAATCGAAGGAGTCGGGATTACAAACCAACGAGAAACGACTGTTGTGTGGGATAAAAATACGGGTGAACCGGTATATAATGCCATCGTATGGCAATCACGCCAAACTGCGGATATTTGTGATTCCTTAAAGGAAGCGGGGCATAATGAGCTGTTCCGTAATAAAACCGGTTTGCTCATCGATGCTTATTTTTCCGGCACGAAAGTAAAATGGATATTGGACAATGTAAAAGGAACACGAGAAAAAGCGGAAGCGGGTAACCTTTTATTCGGAACAATTGATACATGGATTATTTGGAAGCTTACAGAAGGAGCTGTTCATGTGACGGACTACTCGAATGCTTCCCGAACATTAATGTATAATATTTATGATTTAAAATGGGATGAAGAATTGCTGGACATTTTAGGGGTTCCTGCATCCATGCTTCCTGAAGTGAAACCTTCCTCTGAAATATACGGAGAAATTGCGGGTAATCATTTCTTTGGGCATCGTGTACCGATCGCAGGTATTGCAGGAGATCAACAGGCGGCATTATTCGGTCAAGCTTGCTATGAACAAGGAATGGTGAAAAATACTTACGGTACCGGTTGTTTCATGCTGATGAACACAGGTGAGGAAGCGGTAAAGTCAGAGCACGGTCTTCTTACGACTATCGCATGGGGTTATGATGGCAAAGTGACATATGCGCTTGAAGGAAGTATCTTTGTAGCCGGTTCGGCCATTCAGTGGCTTCGTGACGGACTACGGATGTTCCGGAAATCTGCCGAGAGTGAGGCATATGCTGCTCGTGTAAAAGATACAGATGGTGTATATGTTGTGCCGGCATTTGTAGGACTTGGAACGCCGTATTGGGATAGTGAAGTGCGCGGTGCGGTATTCGGTTTAACACGCGGCACATCGAAGGAACATTTTATCCGTGCGACTTTGGAATCACTTGCCTATCAAACTCGGGACGTGTTATCGGCTATGGAATCCGATTCAGGCATCGACTTAAGGAAACTGCGCGTTGACGGTGGTGCTGTGATGAACGACTTTTTAATGCAATTCCAGTCAGATATTTTAAATGTGCCTGTTGACCGTCCTTCAGTCAATGAAACGACGGCACTTGGCGCAGCGTATTTAGCCGGATTGGCTGTCGGATTCTGGGAGAACCTCGATGAAGTGCAACAACATTGGCAACTCAATCGTCAATTCGAGCCGGCAATGGATGAAGAGCAGCGTGAATCATTATTTACAGGCTGGCACAAGGCCGTTAAAGCAGCGCAAGCGTTTAAGTGATGGTAAGGAAAAGTACATGAAAATAAATGACCGGACAAGTCGTTTGGCAGTAGCTTCCTATTCTCTATTGGAATTATGCTATAATAGGTCATAATCTAGTTGAGGAGTTAAAATGATATGAGCAAAGATTATATTCGTATAGCAAATGAAGAAGATTTAAATTTGATTAACGCTTATTTTAAGCAAGCATTGGCACACTATGAAGAAGTAGGAGAGCTGATGGCAATGCAGGATATCCGATATTTCCTGGAAAATATGGAGCATTTCCAGTTCTACGTAATAAAAGAAACAGCTGAACAAATTACGTACCTATTTGAATTCCCTGAATCGGATAACAACAAGCGCGAAACAGGCACGCTAATGATCCCGTTACACAATAATTAATTTCACATTATAATGTAAGATGCCTTCAGTAAGTTTTATAACGAGTTGATTGAAATGGAGGGGAGGCGAGTGTTCGTGCTGACGGTTTCACCTTTCGCACTGTGAAAACATTAGCTGACGGCTATCGCCTTTCGCTACAAGCAAGCTTCCTAGGGGATTAGCCCGTGGGAGAGATGAGGAACAAAAGCTAAGAACGCCACTTCCTGTGGCAACGCTTTTGTGACCAACATCCTGTTGGCCTCGGGGCTCCTGTAAAGCGTCCGACCCGCAATGGAAATCAACTACCTAATATAAAAACCTGGTATTTTATTAACGGAATTAATATAAACGACATGTTGATTTATCTCAAACATGTCGTTTTTTTATCGTAAATTTCACCATTTTAAGGAAGAATACAAAAATCTCTTTTTGCAGCCAAAAATTTTCTGTCAAACTGTGCGATGCCTTGCAAAATATGCTATGATATCAAGTAATGCTACTTATGAAGGAGAGCTATTATTTATGAAACGAACAGAGGCGCGTCAAAAAGCGTTACAAGCTTTGTTTCAGTTAGACAGCACAGAATTAACAATAGAAGAGGCAATTGGCCATGTTCTTGAAGAAGAACAAAAATCAAATGCCTTTTTGGAGCAATTAGTTCGTGGGACAACTGAAAATATCGAAGCAATTGATGCAGCGCTAGAAAAAAACCTAGAAAAATGGACGATCAACCGTCTGCCAAAAATTGAGAGAACAATTTTACGATTAGCTGTATATGAATTATTATACGCTGAAGAAACGCCAAACAAAGTTATCATGAACGAAGCAATCGAGCTTTCTAAAACATTCGGTGACGAGAAATCAAGCAAGTTCGTCAATGGTGTACTTTCGAAATTTACTGAGCAATAAATCAACAAATGTATTCAATTCTTTAAAGATTAATATATCAAGATTTAACTGGTAGGTTGTCATAATAATCGTGTGTGTTTTTAATACAAGCAGTAGGCAACCTTTCCGATTGTCGTAATCACTGGAAGGAGCAACAACATGTCAAGCGTAATTATTAATGGTAAAGAAATCGGTCAAGAAATTCGAACAGGGGTCGCTACTCGTGTACAGGCGCTAAAAGAGCAAGGGATTACACCAGGCTTAGCCGTCATTTTAGTAGGCGACAATCCGGCATCCAAAACATACGTATCAAACAAGCAAAAGTCTTGTGAGCAAATTGGGATGTATTCGGAACTTGTCAAACTACCTGAAGAAATTTCAGAACAGGCTTTACTTGAACAAATTCGTGAATTAAACGAACGAGCTTCAATTCACGGTATTCTCGTTCAGCTTCCATTACCGAAACATATCAATGAGGACAAAGTAATTCAAACGATCTCTCCGGAGAAAGATGTGGACGGATTCTCACCGATTAGTGTAGGGAAAATGATGCTTGGACAGGATACATACTTGCCATGTACTCCTTATGGGGTTATGAAAATGCTCGAACATGCGGGAATAGACGTTGCAGGAAAGCATGCAGTCATCGTAGGACGCAGCCATATCGTCGGGAAACCGATGGGGCAACTATTGTTGCAAAAAGACGCTACAGTTACATATACACATTCTAAAACACCGGATTTACCGTACTTTACGAAACAGGCCGATATTTTAATTGCGGCAGTCGGTCGTGCGAACTTTATTACAAGTGAGCATATTAAAGAAGGGGCAGTTGTCATTGATGTAGGGATTAACCGAAATGAAGACAACCGTCTATGCGGTGATGTGGATTTTGATGATGTACTAGGGATTGCTTCACATATTACACCCGTTCCAGGCGGTGTCGGCCCTATGACAATCACGATGTTACTGGAAAATACAGTACAAGCAGCTGAAAAAGAGTTAGAACGTCAAGAGAATTAATCTAACTTCAAAAATCACGATTTTGATGTAGATCAAAATCGTGATTTTTAGCTTATACGATACAATAGAAAGTAAACAAGAGGGAAGTAGCGGTAAATGTTCCGCTTATTTTTTAATAAACCGGGGTTTCCGTACACAATGGAAATCACACATACAGAAAAGAACTACCGTAAAGGAGCAATACGTTTATGACATCGAATTCTTATTTATCCGTCAAAGCATTAACAAAATATATTAAACGAAAATTTGATGCCGATCCGCATTTACGTGATGTTTACGTAACGGGAGAGCTTTCAAATGTAAAAGTACATAGTTCAGGTCATATTTATTTCACGCTGAAAGATGACAGTTCACGTATTAACGCTACGATGTTCCGTTCACAGGCTTCGAAACTTTCCTTTAAGCCGGAAGAAGGGATGAAAGTTTTTATACGGGGCGATGTGAATGTCTATGAAGCGAGTGGTGCATACCAACTTTATGCACAGACGATGGAGCCGGATGGGATTGGCGGTTTGTTTGTCGCTTTTAACCAGTTAAAGGAACGTCTGCAAAATGAGGGATTGTTTAATCCAAATTTTAAACAGCCGATTCCGCAATTTCCGAAAACGATCGGTGTTTTAACGGCGACGACTGGTGCAGCTATTCGCGATATATGCACAACGATTAACCGCCGATATCCGCAGGCTGAAATTTTAATCTATCCGACGCTCGTACAAGGTGCAGGTGCGGCTCCAAACATTACAGAGAATATTTATTTAGCGAACCGCCATGGATTTTGTGATGTTCTGATAGTTGGACGTGGTGGCGGATCGATTGAAGATTTATGGGCATTTAATGAAGAAATCGTCGCACGGGCGATTTTTGAAAGCCGTATTCCGGTTATTAGTGCGGTCGGACATGAAACCGATACGACAATTGCGGATTTTGTCGCGGATTTACGTGCACCGACACCAACTGCTGCGGCAGAACTGGCTGTTCCAAATCAGCAGCAGCTATACCAGCAAATTCTTCACTATCAGTCTATTCTTCATCAAATGATGACATCAAAGCTCAATTTTGAACGAAATCGCCTAACAAAACTGCAAAATTCCTATCCGCTTGCAACACCTGAGCGATTATATCGTCCTTTTATTGAAAGGCTTGTGCAGGTGGACTTATCACTACAAAATGCGACGAAGCTCTATATGATGAATGAAAAATCAAAGTTACAGTCAATTGACAGCAAAATGAAGCTGTATTCGCCGGTGCATCAGTTAACTGCAGCCAAACAGCAGCTTACACACCGTACGCAAACGTTAACGAATCGAATGCAGCAACAGCTCGCACAAAATAAAGTCGCTTTTACAAATCAGCTGCGTATGCTGGAGGCGTTAAATCCGCTCGCATTAATGAGTAAAGGCTTTAGCGTGGCATATAAAGAGGAAAACGTAGTAAAATCAGTTCACGAGCTGGAAAAAGGCGACGTGATTCAAGTGACGTTTCAGGATGGATATGCCGAAGCGAAAATTGAGAAAAAGCATGTGCAAAAGGAAGGGGAAACAAAGTGACAAAACCGACATTTGCGACAGCAATGACAGAATTAGAAGAAGTTGTACGTAAACTTGAACAAGGAGATGTTCCACTGGAAGAAGCCATTGACCTTTATAAAAAGGGAATGGAACTATCAAAACTTTGTCATGATACACTGCAAAATGCAGAACAACAATTAATTTCAATCGTTGGAGAAGATGGTGAAAAGAAAGCTTTCCAACAAGGAAATGGAGAAGACTAACAGATGGAAAACATGTTAAAGCAGTTTATTGATCATAATATACCGCAGCTGGAAATGACAATGTATGAACTCGTTGAATCGATTAAAGCACCGGCACATTTAAAAGAATCGATGCTGTATTCATTAAAAGCAGGGGGCAAACGAATTCGTCCGTTATTTGTTGTGGCAGTTTGCGAAATGTATAATCAGTCTCTTGAGACAAGTTATACAGTAGGATCCGCTGTTGAAATGATCCATACGTATTCGTTAATCCATGATGACCTGCCAAGTATGGATGATGATGAATTGCGCCGAGGAAAGCCAACGAATCATGTTGTGTACGGCGAAGCATTGGCAACTTTGGCTGGTGACGCTCTAAACACATTGGCATTTGGTGTCATCGCACGTCTGAATAATCTTTCTGCAGAAAAACGTATTGAGCTCGTGAACCTATTAAGTGTTGCCGCAGGTGCTGAAGGAATGGTCGGCGGACAAGTACTGGATATGGACGGAGAAAAACGTCTATTGAATCTAAAGGAGCTTGAAACAGTTCATGTAAACAAAACAGGCGCATTACTTCGTTTTAGTATTGAAGCGGGTGCTGTGCTGGCAAATGCAAGTATTTCTGATCGTGAAGCATTAGTGGAATATGCACACCATATCGGTTTAGCCTTCCAAATTCAAGATGATATTTTAGATATTGAAGGAACTTCGGAACAGCTAGGGAAAACAGCAGGAAAAGACGTAGCAAGCGATAAAAGTACATACCCTGCTTTACTTACATTAGACGGTGCAAAACAAAAGCTTGACGAACATTATGAGCTGGCGATTGAAGCATTACAAAAAATTGACATTGATACAACATTGCTTCGACAATTTGCGCAGTATATTGTGAGACGTAGTAACTAAAATGTGTTAAACTTTTGTCTTGTGTTGTACATTGATATAATAGAAAAATCACAACGGTGAATAAACTGATGAAAAGGTGTGTGGATGAGATGGATTTAACGAAAATTTCTAGTCCATCCTTTTTGAAAGACTTGAATAAAAAGCAACTAGAAGCGCTGGCTGGAGAAATTCGCGCTTTTCTGATCGAAAAATGTTCAATTACGGGTGGTCATATTGGCCCGAATTTAGGTGTTGTTGAGCTGACGATTGCACTGCATAAAGCTTTTAACAGTCCAAAGGATAAATTTTTATGGGATGTCGGGCATCAAGCATATGTCCACAAAATTTTAACAGGCCGGGCAAGTCAATTTGACACATTGCGTCAATTTAAAGGACTATGCGGTTTCCCGAAGCTTGTCGAAAGTGAGCACGATATGTGGGAAACAGGGCATAGTTCCACGTCTTTATCTGCAGCGATGGGTATGGCTGCGGCAAGAGATATTAAAGGGGACAAAAACTTTGTTGTACCGATTATCGGTGATGGTGCATTGACAGGCGGAATGGCACTGGAAGCTTTGAACCATATTGGTCATGAAAAAACGAATATGATCGTTATTTTAAACGATAACGAAATGTCGATTGCACCGAACGTTGGGGCATTGCATGACGTTTTAGGACGCTTGCGTACGGCAAAAGAATATTCACGTGCAAAAGAAGATTTGGAATCATTAATTCATAAAATTCCAATGGTTGGCGATAAGCTGGCCGCTACTGCTGAACGTGTGAAAGACAGCCTAAAGTATTTAGTTGTTTCAGGTGTATTCTTTGAGGAATTAGGTTTCAAATATTTAGGTCCAATTGACGGACATGATTTTGAAGCATTGGAAAAAACATTGGAATATGCGAAAAAAGTACAAGGTCCTGTACTAGTCCATGTATTGACGAAAAAAGGTAAAGGCTACAAACCTGCCGAAGACGATACAATTGGTACTTGGCATGGAACAGGTCCATATAAAATGGAAACGGGTGCTTTCGTAAAATCTTCTACAAAAGGTCCGGCATGGAGCAGCTTAGTGGCGGAGTCGGTTCGTAAATGCATGAAGGAAGATAACCGTATTGTAACAATTACACCGGCAATGCCTGTCGGTTCTAAACTTGAAGGAATTCAAAAAGACTTCCCGAATCGCTTCTTTGATGTCGGGATTGCCGAGCAGCATGCAACAACAATGGCGGCAGGTCTTGCAACACAGCATATGAAACCGTTTTTATCGATTTATTCTACGTTTTTACAGCGTGCATATGACCAGGTGCTGCATGATATTGCACGTCCGAATTTAAATGTTTTCATCGGTATTGACCGTGCTGGCCTTGTTGGCGCGGACGGTGAAACACATCAAGGCGTATTTGATATTTCGTTCTTGCGACATATTCCAAATATTGTCCTGATGATGCCTAAAGATGAAAATGAAGGTCAGCATATGGTGAAAACAGCAATTGATTATAATGATGGTCCAATTGCGCTTCGTTACCCTCGCGGCAATGGCTTAGGCGTTGAAATGGATGCGGAAATGAAAGCATTGCCGATCGGTTCATGGGAAGTGTTGCGTGAAGGTACGGATGCGGTGATTCTGACATTCGGTACAACGATTCCAATGGCAATGAAGGCAGCAGAACAATTGGCATACCAAGGCATTGATGTACGTGTTGTTAATGCACGTTTCATTAAACCGATGGATGAAGCAATGCTGCATGAGATTATGCAGGAAAACCTGCCGATTTTAACGATTGAAGAATCGTTGCTGCAAGGCGGATTCGGCAGTGCTGTGCTGGAATTTGCATTTGATAAGAAGTACCGTAATGTTCAAATTGAGCGTATCGGGATTCCGGATGAATTTATCGAGCATGGTGAAGTTGATTTATTATTAGAAGAAATAAACGTGACAGCTGAAGAAGCGGTAAAACGTATTACGCAGCTTGTACCGAATAAACAGTCGGATAGGGTTAAATAAAGAATGACAAAGCAAAAAAAAGAACGAGTAGATGTAATGCTTGTTGAGCGCGGGTTATGTGAGACGCGTGAAAAGGCAAAACGCTCGATTATGGCTGGTCTCGTGTTTTCAAACGAAATCCGCATTGATAAAGCAGGGGAAAAAATCGAAATCGATGCACCGCTGCAAGTTAAAGGCTCACAGTTAAAATATGTGTCACGAGGCGGTTTAAAGCTGGAGAAGGCACTGGAAATTTTTGATCTATCTGTTGAAGGTAAGCTAATGCTTGATATCGGCTCTTCAACAGGCGGATTTACAGATTGTGCACTGCAAAACGGCGCCCGTCACTGCTATGCACTGGACGTAGGATCAAACCAGCTTGCATGGAAAATCCGTTCGGATGAGCGTGTAACGGTTATGGAAAAAACCAATTTCCGTTATACAAAGCCTGAAGACTTGATAGAAGGCTTACCAAGTTTTGCAACCATCGATGTTTCCTTCATTTCGTTATCACTGATTTTGCCTGTGCTAAAAACCATTTTAGTGCAAGGTGGCGATGTTATGGCACTTGTAAAGCCGCAATTCGAAGCAGGTCGTGAAAATGTCGGGAAAAAAGGAATTGTCCGTGAACCGAAAGTCCATTTAGCTGTTTTAGAAGAAACAGCAAAAATGGCAACAGAAATCGGATTTGTCGTAAAGGATGCTTCGTATTCACCGATTACAGGCGGCGAAGGGAATATTGAATTTTTATTCCACCTGTATAATCCGCATGACGGTGAAGAAGTAGAGTCCTTCACAAATTTCGAACAAGTCGTAAAAGACGCGCATATGCAGCTGAAATAATGTAAGCACAAAACAGATTCCTATGGATTTGTTTTGTGTTTTTGTTTATTTATGGACATATTAAAAGAGGCATACATTTTTGCTGAAAACGGAAGTTGATTGGAATGGAGGGCGGCGACTCCTAGGGGAATAGCCCGTGGGAGAGACTACAGGCTCGAGCCGGGCCCCTGGAAAGCGTCCGCCCGCAATGGAAATCAACGGACTTTGTAAAGGAGTGTTCTATGGAAACAGGACAAAATTTATGCGAAATTTGCAGATTTTACTTTTTATTTTCATGTAGAAAACAGTCGGAAAAAACGGATTTTTGAACATATGTACGGTTTTTTCTTGTTTTTCCTTTATGCAAATGGTAGTGTAAATATACATATATTCCTAAACATTTTAATGAGGTGACTTTTGTGAACAAAGGACAGCGCCATATACGCATCCGTGATATTATTACAAATAACGAAATCGAGACACAGGACGATTTAGTCGATCAGCTGAAAAATGCGGGTTACAACGTCACACAAGCAACGGTTTCACGAGATATTAAAGAATTGCATTTAGTAAAAGTACCGTTACAGGACGGTCGTTATAAATATAGTTTACCAGCTGACCAACGTTTCAACCCAATTCAAAAATTGCATCGTTCGTTGGCTGATGCTTTTGTTTCAATTGATGGAGCTTCACATTTTCTAGTTATGAAAACATTGCCGGGGAATGCGAATGCAATCGGATCACTGCTTGACCATCTGGACTGGACAGAAATTTTAGGAACGATTTGTGGGGACGATACGATTTTAATCATGTGTCGAACAGAGGACGAACGTGAAGAAATAAAAAATCGCTTATTAGATATGCTGTAAACCGAGGTGGAATGGTTTGTTAAGAGAATTAAGCATTCGAAATTTTGCTATTATTGATGATTTAACCGTTAGTTTTTTTGGTGGTTTAACTGTTTTGACAGGTGAAACAGGCGCCGGAAAATCGATTATTATTGATGCGGTTAATATATTGGCTGGCGGGCGCGGTTCAACGGAGTTTATCCGCCACGGAGAGAAAAAGGCTGAACTTGGCGGATTATTTCATGTAGATAATAGTCAGCATCCCATTTTTGCAAAACTTGAAGAACATGGGATTGAATCAGAAGAAGATACGATTATTTTACGACGGGACCTGCATGATTCAGGAAAAAGCGTTTGCAGAGTGAACGGCAAACTTGTCCCATTATCTGTTTTGCGTGATATTGGCGGCAGTTTAATTGATATTCATGGGCAACATGAAAACCAGGAGCTTATGGATGAAAAATTCCATATCAATTTACTGGATCATTATGCACATAATAAGCTTCAGCCTGTGAAAGCAAGGTACGATGAAGCGTTTGAAGCGTATCGTCAGTTAAAAAGAGAAGTGGCTGAGCTAAGTATGGACGAGCAGCGGATGGCACAGCGCATTGATTTATATCAATTCCAAATTCAGGAGCTGGAACAGGCCGGATTAAAAGTTGACGAAGAAGAAGCATTGGATGAAGAACGACTTCGTTTAATGAATTTCCATAAAATATTCGAACGTGCGAATATTGCATATTCAGCGATTTCCGATGATGGAACCGGACTGGATTTCATTGGTAATGCCATGAATGCACTGGAGGATATTGTTGCACTCGATTCGAATTTCAAAGAGGCTTCAGAAGCGGTCACTTCCAGCTTTTATGCATTACAGGATGCAGCATATCAAGTGAAAAATGTGCTGGATGATTTAGAGTATGACGCTGAGCGTTTGAATGAGGTCGAGCAGCGTCTTGCTTTATATCAAAATATGAAACGTAAGTATGGAACGACAGTTGAAGAGATTTTAACGTATCACGAAAAAATCGAAGAAGAGTTGAGCCAGCTTATGAACCGAGATGAAACATTGCAGAAAAATGAGCAATTGCTGGCGAAAATGGAAGCAGACTTAAATAAAATTGCAGAAGAATTGACGACAATCCGCAAAGAAAATGCAATTAAGCTAAGTGATGCGATTATGAATGAACTACGTATGCTGCATATGGAAAAAGCGCAGTTTATCGTTAAATTCGAGCCATTGAATCAGCTGGACGCAAACGGCAAGGATTTTGTCGCAT
Source organism: Solibacillus sp. FSL W7-1472 (assembly GCF_037969775.1). Classification (NCBI taxonomy): domain Bacteria; kingdom Bacillati; phylum Bacillota; class Bacilli; order Caryophanales; family Caryophanaceae; genus Solibacillus; species Solibacillus sp. FSL W7-1472. The sequence goes on along the minus strand of NZ_CP150208.1, from coordinate 2,340,671 downwards.
TCTATATTTCAACAAATGTTGGGGAACCACCGAAATCCTTGCCTAAAGTCGCTTCCGGAGGGGAACTTTCCCGTATGATGTTGGCACTTAAAACAATTTTCTCTTCATCAAATGGTATTACGTCAATTATTTTTGATGAGGTTGATACAGGTGTCAGCGGACGTGTAGCACAGGCAATTGCAGAAAAGATTGCAGCAATTTCAGTCAATTCACAAGTATTATGTATTTCTCACTTGCCGCAAGTTGCTGCAATGGCGGATCATCATTACTACATTAAAAAGCAAGTAGAGCATAACCGTACATTTACGTCGATTACGGAAATGGAAGAAAAGGAACGAATCGTGGAGATCAGCCGCATGATGAGTGGAGCTGAAATAACAGACCTGACATTACAACATGCTTCGGAATTAATTCATATGGCCAATGAACGTAAAGAAATGATGAACTAAATTTAAAAACGTCTAAAATTAATAAAATTTTAGACGTTTTTTTATTTTTTTAACCGTATAAGTTTCAATGTCCCTAAGCAGCAAGGATTACAACGAATACATTCTAATTTTTCCTCATATCAACAAAATTTTTCCGTTCATAACTCCGTCAAATTTTCACATAGTAAGCGCATAGAGGAGGTGAAGGATGATTAAAAAATGGTCGATACTCGTTGCATTGCTTTTTATGTTATCACCAATAGAAGTATTGGGAAAATCGTTAATTCCAATGGGCCATTCAATTGGCGTTCAGTTGGAGATGCCTTATGTAATGGTTGCACAGGACGTATTATTGGAAAATAGTGAGTGGTTGAAAAAGGGAGAACATATTTTAAAACTGAATGGTGAAAAAGTAAGCCAGTTAGAAGACATTGCCGGCAAAGGCGAATCATTTACACTGACCGTTGAGAATGGAAAGCAACAACGAGACATCAACGTATCAGCTCATGAACTGGTGCATTTAAAACCATTTTTAAAAAGTGAAACTGATGGAATAGGTACTTTAACGTATATCGATCCTGAAACGATGGAATACGGAGCGCTAGGACATCAAATTGTAGATTCTACAATGAAGCAGCCTCCAAAATTTAATGATGGTGCAATCTTTGAAGCATCAATCTCACAAGTGAAGAAAAGTACGCCTGGACAACCAGGGTATAAAATTTCAGTTGTAGATAAATCACAAATGCCACTCGGTTCAGTAAAAACCAATGATGTCTACGGAATTTTTGGAAATTGGAAACAATCATTACATGACAGTTTGCATCCACCGCTGGAAATTATACATGCAAATGAATTAAAAAAGGGTAAAGCACAAATCTTAACGGCAATCGACGGAGAAGAAGTCAATTTATTTGATATTGAAATTGACAAACAAACGGATAATACGTTTACATTCAATGTCGTCGATGAACGTCTTATAAAGAAAACGGGCGGTATTGTTCAAGGGATGAGCGGGAGTCCTATTATACAGAATAACCAGTTTGTGGGTGCGGTAACACATATGTTTATCGAAGAACCAACAAAAGGTGCCGGTATTCTTGTTATTGAAATGCTGAAAAAGAGCCCGTACTAAAATACTTTAGACTATACTTTTTAATAAAGTGTAGTCTTTTTTTGCTTTTTTCATTACAATAGTATATAAAGATAAATCGACAAATGTAGAACCATAAATTTCCTTGTCGATAAAGTAAGAAAAGATAATACTTGTTGCTCATTTTTTGTGTAAGAAAAGGAAATTTAGTAATTCTGTCGAAACTTCACTAAAGGACAATGCAAAATAAGAGAGATCGAAGGACAACTGTCGTTCATTTTTGTTACAATTGTATTACAAAAGAAGTTTAGACATTTGTAAGAAAACTCATACAATTTGCTATTGTAATGAATATATAAGAAATAGAATTTAAAGGGGGATTTTGTTTGTCAAAGGTGAAAATTGCGATTGCAGATGATAATCGCGAATTAGTAAAAATGATGGAAGTGTATTTTACAAATCATCCGCAAATTGAAATTGTTGCTACAGCATCCAACGGAAAAATCTGTATTAAAATGTTGGAAGAGCATAAAATCGATGTTCTACTATTGGATATCATTATGCCGCATTTGGATGGACTGGCTGTATTGGAAGAAATGTATAACGATGAGCGTTATACACAGACACAAGTCATTATGCTAACTGCATTCGGACAAGAAGATGTAATGAAGCAGGCAGTGAATTACGGTGCTTCTTACTTCATGTTGAAACCTTTTGAGTTTGAGCAGCTAGTTCAAAAAATTCTGCATTGTGCAGGAAAGAAAGTCGAACAGGAAAAACGTGTACCGGTTTTATCAACGAACACCCCTGCAAAAATGGATACACGCTTATTGGATACAACGATTACAGGCATCATTAAAGAGATTGGTGTACCTGCACATATAAAAGGATATGCTTATTTACGTGAAGCGATCCAGATGGTTTACAATGACATTGAATTATTAAGCTCAGTTACAAAAATTTTATATCCGGAAATCGCGAAAAAATTCGGGACAACCCCGTCACGTGTGGAACGTGCAATTCGCCATGCCATTGAAGTAGCCTGGAACCGCGGCAGCTATGAGAATATCTCAGAACTGTTCGGCTATACAGTGCACCATATGAAATCAAAACCGACAAACTCAGAGTTCATTGCGATGATTGCAGATAAGATTCGTATTGAAATGGTGGCGAGTTAAGAACTTACTTGAGTTCATTTCAGCCTCGGAAACTTATTATTTATTACGAGAATATTACTTTATAAAAACGCCTCCTAGAACAATTGTTCAGAAGGCGTTTTTTAATGCTTTATGCCCGTTCTTAGTAAGAATTGATCATTCAATGCTCTTATACCAAGCCAAAGGAATTATCCATTCTAGTCGCTATACTTGAAATGTCTTCATCAACGAATATGAACGTATCCTTCGTTATTATATAACTATCAACAGCTTGCGCTAAATACTCATTATTTTCTAGTATTTCTTTTAATTTTTCACTAACATAGTAACAATCGTCAGAAAGATCATAAGAGCAATCTTCTACTTCACTGTCAATGCCGATTTCTTTAAAGTAGTTATCCATTTTCTTTAAAATATTATCTAATTTTTTATCAGAGAAATACTTATATTCGCTGCCGTCAAACATCTTAATATATAAATATTCGAACTTATATTCACTCCATAGTTCCTCCTCATTCATAAGGAATAGGAAAAGAAATCGTTCCTCTGTTTTATCATTTCTATAATATATTTCTTCTGTATTCAGCTCATAACTTTTAATTCTTTTTAGAAAAAGTCTTTTGTTATCTAATACAATAACACTCATTACATAATCATCCTTTTACATTCATTGATAATTTATGAGTATTCTAACCTAAAAAGAGATTTTTTAGTCTTTGTGATCATATAAATTGAATTTTGAATTAAAATATTTGTAATTTACGTTTAACAAAAAATAACAAAGGGTAAAATTAGGTAGCAAGGCTGAGAAATTCTTCGTCTTCGTTTTTACCTCCTTTCTTTGGATAATATGTTTGAAAACGTATTGTTCTATTTGTGTCTAGCTGTTGCTGGACACTTTTTTTGTTGTCATAGGATTTTAATATTAATTTCATATTATTAATACAATTTCGAAGTAAAATAGGGGGACAACAATAAGGAGCGATGATAAATGAAACGATGGAAATTCATAATAATCCTGCTCGGCGTCCTGACATTTGTTCTTCTAGTAAGATTTCCGTATGATTTAGATGCATCCTCTACGATAACAGCCAATTCTCCTGATGAGGTTGTAAAAAAATATAAAGAAGAATTACATGTACAACGTGAGACATGTTATAACGATATATTGCTGCTCGGTACATTAAGCAACTCACAGCTTCAAACGATGGAAATGGAGCTTGAGAATTATTTAAATGAGCTGGGAATATTAAGAAACGAGATCATCGAAAATGATATACACCATCAAAACTTAACTAATTCAATCGAACTAGATATTTTGATGATCAATAGAACACTTATGGCTATTGAGACACAAGACGAAAGGTACTTAACTGACCTGTCAGATATGTACCATAATTTACTCCAATTTCAACGTTCACTATAATAAAATATTTTAGGTATTTATAAATTATGAGTCAGATGCTTTTCATATTAATTGATGGACATGCTAAAAAACCTCCTATTCATCCAATATTTAACTAAACAAATATCGACTATTTGTATATACTGTAATGTATGAGGAGGTGGAAGGGCATGGTTATTTATGAAAATCATTTTTTTGAAATAATAAAAGAAGATAGGAAAGTATATATCCACACACGAAAACCAGGCTTCATGCTAAAAGATTTTGAAACGATATTGCGCCAACATCCTCGTATTAAACTTACAAATTTCGCATTATTAAAAAAAGAATTGAATGAAGTTACCGACAAATCGATAGAAATCGGAATATGGCTCCCATCAATAATGATCGAAATTTCACGAGATAAAATGTCAGCATCGCTTTTTGTATATGAGACAGTGGAGTATATAAAAGAAAACGTACAGTCCATTCAGAATAGAGTTCAGATACTTTTAGCTGAAAATAACATAACGCACGGAATTTTAAATGTAAATCTGGAATCCATTGTCACTTCGAAGGCAACATTAATTGCGCAAGGTACCCCACCTGTCCAAGGAAATGATGCACAAATTACCTATTTAGAATTACCTGAGCGGAAACCGGTCATAAGAGAAGATGGTAAAGCCGATTATTATGATATGAACTTCATTTATGAAATTGAAGAAGGCGCATGGCTTGGTGAGAAAATTCATGCACAGCCAGGTACTCCGGGAATAAATATTTTTGGAGAGTCAATTCCTGCTCCTTTTGGGCGAGATTTGCAGTTAAAGTATGATCGGAAATCGGCATATGAAGTCGAGGAAGATGGAAAAACGGTACTTCGATCGAAAATTAGCGGAGTAGTTGAAGAACATGAAGGAATGGTAAGTGTTAACCACCATTTACCGATTGTTGGTGATGTCGGCATAGAAACCGGTAATATTGAATTTAATGGGTCTGTCTCGATTAAGGGAACAGTCCAGCCAGGTTTTTCGGTTATAGCAAATGGAGATATTTCAATTGAAGGTCCAGAAGGTGTATCCGGCGCAAAATTGATCAAATCCCTATATGGAGATATTTTCATTCGAGGGGGCATATTCGGGTTATGCGAAACGCTTGTTGAAGCTGCCGGGGATATATTCGTTAAACATGTGAATGACGCCCATTTAGTTGCAGGTCAAAATCTGAATATTGGATTTTATTCATTAGGATCCAACTTATCCGCACATTCCATATTGGTCGATGAGCGGAAAGGGAAAATTATCGGTGGTACAGCAATCGCAAAAAGTACTATCGTTACGGCATGTACCGGAAATCGATTGGAAAGACAGACTGAATTAATTATTAATAGCATAAATAAAGCACAAAGTCTTGAGGTTATTCAATACAAGGCATCTCTGCTAAAATCAATGCAGGAAGATATGGTGCAGCTAGAAAGTCAAATAGATCGCATCCTACCCGTTATACATACGTTAACACAACGACAATTGGCAGCACTTGAGATAACAAAGCAAAAGCTCGCTTCCACTAAGGAAACAGCGCAAAATTTAGATCGGGAAATTAAACAATTAATGAACGATTTACGTGAAGTTAGTAAAGCAGAGATTCATGTGACGAAAGAAGCATATCCTGGTACATATATACAGATTGGCAAAAAGTCCACTGTTTTGACGTCTATTACAAATGGGCGATTTTTAATAGAAAATGGAGAGTTGAATGTATAATGAATGACATACCCATTTTTGCCCATCGAGGGGCATCGAGCTTTCACTTAGAAAATACATTTGCTGCCTTTAAAAAAGCGAAAGAACTTGGGGCAGATGGCATTGAACTGGATCTCCAAGTTTCAAATGATGGCATTTTAGTGGTGTTTCACGACAATGACTTAAAAAGACTGGCCGGCATTAATAAAATGATTAATCAGTGTTCTTATGACGAGCTCATTCACTATAAATTAGGTCCGCGGTTTAAACGGCTGTTTCGTCGTGACCGGATGATTGCTTTTGCGGATGTACTGGAGTGGGCGAATGCAGAAAATATTGCGTTGAATGTGGAGCTAAAAGAATCGCTAATAACGAACGAAAATGTGCTGAAGGAATTATTGCATACAATTACTTTACCTGAAAACAGTCATTTCTCGTCATTTCACGAATCTTTATTAAAAATTGTGAAAGAAATTCGGCCGGACATCGAGACGGGGTTTATTATAACGAGAAAATTCTATTGGGGAACATTAGAGGAGCAAAATTTTTTTGATGCGATACATGCACATAAACGGTACTATAAAGGTCAATATTTAGAGGCTTGTAAAACAGCCAATATCGGCATGCGTTTTTACGGAATTCAGGGTAATGAATCTTTTCTGAAAAAGCCCCATTCAATTGTAAAAGGGTGGATTACAGATTTCCCCCATTTAGTTCGGGAAGCCCAGGTGAATCGGTAAGTTTGATTTGTTAAGGGGGAATATTACAATTTTCGCCAATTTACTTTCACGTTAATAATTTAGTGTCATGTTACAATAACTTTACTCTTCCTGAAAAAAGAGTTAACTGAATATACGAAAAAAATCAAATTTCCTCCCAGAGAAAAATTTGATTTTTTTATTGTAGACCTATTTCTGCCAGCGTTCGGATACTTTGCCGCGCTTGCGATCCCGATGCAGTAAAAAACCTGCAAAAAACAAAAATGAAACGGCAAAAAAGATGGCACCAACAATGAATTGTAACCAAATCCATGGAAATGGTGAAATTAAAATCCCGAATAATGTATCCCGCATAAATTTTATCCCTGCAGCCATTAAAATTGCGGGAATGACTAGTACGATAAATGCAGCCATACGTGCCATTTTCAAACCTCCTTCAGACTAAAAACAGTGAATGAAACAATGTCTCTGATTATTTTAGTATCACTTAATTTTACAATGCAGGTAGAGAAAGTCAATAATCGGGTATAGATTCATAGAATGGAAATATAGGCTTAGTAAAAAAAATACCTAAATAACTATATTAGAATAGTTATTCAAAAGTAATTTTAATCGGTTTTCAAATGCATTTATAGGTAAAAATTGTCCGAATATTCTAATTTAAATTAAATTGGGGATTTCTAGTTGCATCCTTTTAAATTTATAAGTATTGTAAAAATAACGATAATAAAATTATACAAATTTAAGTATTTATTATCTCTAATTAACAGAAAATAATAATATACGAGAAAGTAAGCGCTTTCTTGAGTGGAGGGGTATAGTGTTATGGAAATTTTCAAGTACATGCAGAAATATGATTTTGAACAAGTAGTCTTTTGCCAAGATGAGGCATCGGGGTTAAAAGCGGTTATTGCTATTCATGATACAACATTGGGTCCAGCTCTTGGGGGTTCGCGCATGTGGACATATGCCTCAGAGGAAGCAGCTATTGAAGATGCACTTCGTCTAGCACGCGGCATGACTTATAAGAATGCGGCGGCAGGCTTAAATCTAGGTGGCGGTAAAACAGTTATTATTGGAGATCCATTCAAAGATAAAAACGAAGAAATGTTCCGTGCATTGGGACGATTCATTCAAGGTTTGAATGGTCGATATATTACGGCAGAAGATGTAGGTACAACAGTTGCAGATATGGATTTAATCCATGAAGAAACAAATTATGTAACAGGTATTTCACCGGCATTCGGCAGCTCTGGCAATCCATCGCCAATTACAGCATATGGTGTATTTTTAGGGATGAAGGCAGCAGCGAAAGAAGCGTTTGGAGATGATTCACTGGCAGGCCGTAAAGTAGCAGTTCAAGGTCTTGGGAATGTTGCGTACACATTATGTGAATACTTGTATAATGAAGGAGCGAAACTAATCGTAACTGACATTAATCAGCAAGCAATCGACCGTGTCGTTGCAGATTTTGGAGCGGTAGCTGTAGCACCTGATGCGATTTACGAACAGGATGTGGATATTTTCTCACCATGTGCACTTGGCGCTATCGTTAATGACCAAACGATTCCGACTCTCAAAGCGAAAGTTATCGCTGGATCTGCAAACAATCAGCTGGCAGAATCAAGACATGGTAAGGTACTGCATGATTTAGGAATTGTTTATGCACCGGATTACGTGATTAATGCAGGCGGGGTTATTAATGTTGCAGACGAGTTATACGGTTATAATCGTGAGCGTGCAATGAAGCGTGTTGAAACGATTTACACAAGCTTGGAAAAGATTTTTGCAATATCAAAAGAAGAAGATATTCCGACTTATTTGGCAGCAAACCGTTTAGCAGAAGAGCGTATTGCTCGTGTAGCGAAATCCCGCAGTCAGTTCCTTCAAAACGAAAAGAATATATTAAACGGTCGCTAAGACGCGATTACGAAAGAAGAAATTGATTTTGTTACGGAAAAAAGGGGTGTCGGTTATGGCAAAAGATTATGATGTCGTTATTTTAGGCGGGGGCACAGGTGGTTATGTAGCCGCAATCCGTGCATCACAACTCGGACTGAAAACGGCAATCGTCGAAAAAAACAAAATGGGGGGTACTTGCCTGCATGCGGGCTGTATTCCGACAAAAGCATTGCTCCGAAGTGCGGAAGTATATGTGCAATCGAAAAAGGCACTTGATTTTGGGATTGAAGTGAATGATGTCAAAATCGACTTTGAACGAGTCCAACAAAGAAAATCTAGTGTTGTAGATAAACTTTACAAAGGCGTTCAGCACTTGATGAAAAAAGGGAAAATCGATGTATATGATGGTTTCGGCCGTATTTTAGGACCATCTATTTTCTCTCCGATGCCAGGTACAATCTCGGTGGAAATGAATGATGGCACAGAAAACGAGATGCTTGTGCCGCAAAACGTCATCGTTGCGACAGGTTCTCGCCCTCGTACATTGGACGGTTTGAAAGTTGATGGGAAAAAGGTGTTCACATCAGATGAATTTCTGACGATCGAAAAGCTTCCGAAGTCAGCCATTATTATCGGTGGTGGTGTAATCGGTGTCGAGTGGGCGTCGATGCTCACTGATTTTGATGTAGAAGTCACAATCATAGAGTTAGGTGACCGTCTGCTGCCGACTGAAGATGCAGCAATTTCAGCGGAGATGCTGAAATCTTTGAAAAAGCGCGGAGTGAACGTTCATTTCAATGTAAAACTCGATCCTTCGGCAATTGATACAAAGGAAAATGTATCGCTTCAAGTAAATGATGAAACCATTTCAGCGGAAGCACTTTTACTTTCAGTTGGAAGGGTAGCAAACACGGCAAATATCGGCTTGGAAAACACAGAAATTGAACTGAACAATGGGTATATTTCAGTAAACGAACATTTCCAGACGAAAGAACGTCATATATATGCTATAGGAGACGTCATCGGCGGTATGCAGTTGGCACATGTTGCTTCACATGAAGGAATTCGTGCTGTCGAGCATATTGCGGGACAGAATTCGATTCCTCTACATTATGCAAATATTGCACGAGGCGTCTACAGTAATCCGGAAGTCGCAAGTGTCGGACTTACAGAAGAGCAAGCAAAAAACAACGGCTATAAAGTTGTGACAACGACATTCCCGTTTAAAGCGATCGGTAAAGCGATTGTGTATGGTGAAACAGCAGGCTTTGTGAAAGTAGTTGCGGATGAAAGTTCGAATGATGTTGTCGGTATCCATTTAATTGGACCGCATGCAACGGATTTAATATCTGAAGCTGCACTAGGTTTATTTTTAAATGCCTCGCCATGGGAAGTTGGACAGATGGTGCATTTGCATCCTTCATTAAGCGAAATTATCGGGGAGGCCGCGCTGGCGATTGAAGGAAAAGCGATTCATTTTTAAGAGTGACAAGGGGGTATTTTATGACTGACATTACAACAATAACACATGAACAACTTGGGTTAACGGATGAAGAGGTACTGAAAATGTACGAAACGATGTTAATGGCACGCCGCATTGATGAGCGGATGTGGCTGTTAAACCGTGCAGGAAAAATACCGTTTGTTATTTCATGCCAAGGACAAGAGGCAGCTCAAGTAGGTGCTGCCTTTGCCCTTGATCATACAAAGGATTATATTGCGCCGTACTATCGTGATATGGGGGTTGTCCTTCATTTTGGGATGACGGCAAAAGATTTAATGCTTTCGGCGTTTGCGAAAGCGGAAGACCCAAACTCTGGCGGGCGTCAAATGCCGGGACACTTCGGGCAAAAGAAAAATCGTATACTTACGGGTTCTTCTCCTGTAACGACACAAGTACCGCATGCGGTCGGTGTCGCACTTGCAGGGAAAATGCAGCAAAAGGACTTTATCACATTTGTAACACTCGGTGAAGGTTCGTCAAACCAAGGAGACTTCCATGAAGGGGCAAACTTTGCGGGAGTGCATAAATTGCCGGTTATTATCATGGTAGAAAACAACCAATATGCCATTTCTGTTCCGGTTGAGCGACAACTGGGCTGTGCACAAGTATCTGACCGTGCAATCGGCTACGGGATGCCTGGTGTAACGGTAGACGGCAAAAATCCGCTGGAAGTATACAAAGTGGTGAAAGAAGCGGCTGATCGTGCTCGACGCGGAGAAGGGCCTTCACTGATCGAAACGGTTTCGTTCCGACTGACAGCCCATTCTTCTGATGATGACGATCGTCAATATAGAACAGCTGAGGATATTGCAGAAGGAAAAGCAAAAGACCCGATTATTTTATTTGAAACATACTTAAAAGACTGTGGTGTAGCAGACGATGCGTTATTGGAACAAATGAACAAAAAAATTATGGATACTGTCAATGAAGCGACAGATTATGCAGAAAATGCAGCTTATGCCCCGCCAGAACATGCATTGCGTTTTGTGTATGCGGAAGGAGAAGATGCGTAATGCCGGTAATTTCTTATATTGATGCGATTAACTTAGCAATGAAAGAAGAAATGGAGCGAGATGACAGTGTCTTCGTATTAGGTGAAGATGTTGGGTTGAAAGGCGGGGTGTTCAAAGCGACAACAGGCCTGTATGACCAATTCGGGGAAGCGCGCGTATTGGATACACCGTTAGCTGAAAGTGCGATTGCCGGTGTTGCAATTGGTGCAGCGATGTACGGCATGCGTCCAATTGCTGAAATGCAGTTTGCGGACTTTATTATGCCTGCTGTAAACCAGATTGTTTCGGAAGCGGCGAAAATCCGTTACCGTTCAAACAATGACTGGAGCTGTCCTTTAGTTGTGCGTGCACCATTTGGTGGGGGAATTCATGGTGCCCTTTATCACTCGCAATCGGTTGAAGCGATGTTTGCAGGTACTCCTGGCTTGAAGATTGTCATTCCGTCCACACCGTATGATGCGAAAGGGTTGTTAAAAGCAGCCATTCGCGACCCAGATCCGGTTCTGTTTTTCGAGCATAAACGTGCATACCGTCTTATTAAAGGGGAAGTGCCGACAGATGATTATACATTGCCGATCGGAAAAGCCGATGTGAAGCGTGAAGGCGATGATGTGACAGTTATTACGTATGGCCTTGCAGTACATTTTGCATTGCAGGCAGCAGAGCGTCTAGCAAAAGACGGTATCGAAACGCATATTCTAGATTTACGTACTGTTTACCCGTTAGATCAAGAAGCCATTATTGAAGCTGCAAGAAAAACAGGAAAAATTCTACTGATTACTGAGGATAATAAAGAAGGCAGCATTATGGGTGAAGTGGCGGCCATCATTGCTGAGCATTGCTTATTTGAACTGGATGCACCGATCAAGCGCCTCGCAGGTCCGGATGTTCCCGCAATGCCATATTCACCAACAATGGAAAAGTTTTTTATGATTAATCCTGATAAAGTAGAAAAAGCAATTCGCGAACTCGCAGAATTCTAGTTAATAGAATAAGGGACAGAATATTTAAGCTACAATTTTGTAGAGAAACGAGTTGATTGGAATGGAAGGGAGGCGAGTGTTCGTGCTGACGGTTTCACCTTTCGCACTGCTAAAACACAAGCTGACGGCTAGCGCCTTTCGCTACAAGATTTTCTCTGTGACGAAAGCGTAAGCGACAGTCACAAGCAAGCTTCCTGCGGGAACAGCCCGTGGGAGAGTATGAACAAAAGCTAAGAACGCCACGTCCTGTGGCAATGCTTTTGTGACCAACTTCGTGTTGGCCTCGTGCTCTCGGAAAGCGTCCTCCCTGAAATGGAAATCAACTCATATATTTTGAGATGCCCTTATTTAATTCAAGTATCTATATTTGGCTTGCAACTTTTTTGAGCAAAGGCCTATTAGTTAAAGGGGGATTGTTTAATGACAATTCAAAATATCGTCATGCCGCAACTTGGAGAAAGTGTGACAGAAGGTAAGATTGAACGCTGGCTTGTCCAAGTGGGAGATAAAGTAAATAAATATGATCCATTAGCAGAAGTAACAACAGATAAAGTTAATGCCGAAATTCCTTCTTCGTTTGCAGGGGTAATTACAGAGTTAATCGCAAACGAAGGCGAAACATTGCCGGTAGGCGCGGTTGTATGCGCAATTGAAGTGGAAGGCTCCGAAATGCCGCCAGCTCCAGTTGAAAAAAGCTCGAATGTCAGCTCAGCAATTCTAAATGCCGGCTCACAGAAGAAAGAAGAAGACAAACCGGCAGCAAAAAAAGAAGACAAACCGGTGCGCACAGAACGCAAGCCGGGTCGTTTTTCACCTGCAGTTTTAGCATTGGCAAATGAACACGATGTCGACTTGGCCCAAATTACCGGCACAGGTGTCGGCAATCGGATTACAAGAAAAGATGTTGAAGCATATGTTGCGGCAGGTAAGCCGACAAGTCAGGATATTTCGAATGACGAACAACCAACAGCATTTGCTGAGCCAAAACAGGAAGCGTCAGCACAAGCGTCCACGCAAGGCGCGACACAAGCACCGGCGTCTCAGCCGAAACAAGAGGTTCCAGTTGCTGCTGGAGACATTGAAATTCCGGTTACACAAGTGCGTAAAGCAATTGCAAAAAATATGCTGCGTAGCACACATGAAATTCCGCATGCATGGATGATGATGGAAGTGGATGTGACAGAGCTTGTTGAATACCGCGACAGCATAAAAGAAGATTTCAAGAAAAAAGAAGGATTTAATCTGACGTATTTTGCATTTTTCCTAAAAGCGGTCTCCCAGGCGCTAAAAGAATTCCCGATCATCAATTCTGTTTGGGCGGAAGATAAAATTATTCAAAAGAAAGATATTAATTTATCGATTGCTGTAGCTACTGATGATGCATTATTCGTGCCGGTTATCAAAAATGTCGATGAAAAATCGATTAAAGGCATTGCGAAAGAAATTCATGAATATGCACATCTTGTACGCAACGGAAAACTGAAATTGGAGCATATGCAAGGTGGTACATTTACAGTCAACAATACCGGATCATTTGGTTCTGTTCAGTCAATGGGCATTATCAATCATCCACAGGCAGCAATTTTGCAGGTGGAAAGTATTGTAAAAAGACCTGTAATAGTACAGGGGAATATGATTGCTCCACGCTCTATGGTGAATTTATGTTTATCATTAGATCATAGAATTTTAGATGGTATGATTTGTGGGAAATTCTTATCTCGTGTGAAAGAAATTCTCGAAAATGTCGATAAAGAGAAGATGTCAGTCTACTGAAAATGCCGTGAAAGCCTGTAAAATAAGGCTTTCACGTTTTTTTTCTCTTTATTGTCAGAACATTCTCGTGTAAACTATAGTACAGAAATATAACAAGGGGGGAAGCTACTTAGCGACCACATGTCAATGAATATGAAAGAGATCGAATTTCAAACAGCCAGCTATGAGCAGTGGAAGGAAGAAGCGGTTAAAGCATTAAAAGGAAAACCGTTTGAATCCTTATTTACAAAGACAATTGAAAATATCACGCTTGACCCACTTTATACAGAAGAAAGCTTAATCGAAAAATTGGGAGAGCAACTGGAGAAACAAGTATCAACAATCCGTTCTTTAACAAAACAGACAAGCTTCACTGTTGCACAGCAAATCGCTGGCAATGATGCAGCCAGCTTTTTTGCCAATATCGAGGATAGCTTATCGCGCGGCAATGAAATGATTACAATCAACAGCCCGATTGCATTTGACTGGTCTGAACAAGACAGCGAAAAACTCGCTTCTTATTTATCGGAAAATTCATTTAAATTTATCGTCGCTTCTGCTGAAGATGCAGTGCTGGATGTATTCAAATATATTGACGAAGCTAAACGTAAAGACGTTGTAGGCTATATTGTTTCACCTGAAACAATAGAATTAGCTAACTATCCAAATGTCCGCACGTTTTGTGCAAATACGATTCCATTCCATAATGACGGCGCAAATGCGGTACAAGAGCTTGCTATTGCGCTTGCACAAGCAGCTAAACTTGCTAATACGGTAGAAGATTTTAAAGCATTTGAACAGAAGTTTTTCGTACAGTTCGCTGTCGATACACAATTCTTTGCAGAAGTAGCAAAACTTCGTGCCTTCAAAGTATTATGGAAAGCGTTTGCTTCAGCATTCGGCAATGAAGCAAGCGCTGTCCCGGTCGTAGTGGAAACTTCGGTACGCAGCTTCTCGAAATATGATGTTTATGTAAATTTATTACGTGCAGGCAATGAAGCATTCTCAGCGGCAATCGGTGGTGCAGATGTTATTACGGTACATCCGCATGATGCATTGACAGGTGTGACAGGTCAGTCGGTCCGTATTGCGCGCAATGTCTCTCTTGTGACGAAAGAAGAGTCGCATGTAACAAATGTAATCGATCCATCAGGCGGTTCGTACTTTATCGAATCATTAACAGCAGACTATGTAAAAGAAGCATGGGCACTGTTTTTGGAAATCGAAATTGCTGGTGGATTGGAAGCATACGGCATCAATGCTCATATTGAGGAAGTGTATGCGACACGCATGAAGCAAGTGGAAACACGCAAGCACTCATTAATCGGTACAAATATTTATGCAAACCCGCAAGATGGGGTAGCAACTACTGAAAATGCTCAATTTGCAGGTGTAAAACGTCTTGCCATTCCATTTGAAAACCTGCGTGCTACTTATGCACAAACTGGCATCAAAGCAGCGATTTTAACATTCGGCGAGCTGAAAAATTATAAGCCGCGCGCAGATTTTGTACAAGGATTCTTTGCGACAGCAGGCATCGTCGCATACCAAACAGCAGGCTTTCAAACAATTGAGGATGCAACAACTTGGCTGGCAAGTGCAGACTATGACTATGTAGTAGTAGCAGCAATGGATGAAGATACAAAGGCCATTATTCCGGCATTACTTGAAAACAAAAAGCAAACAGCTGTATTGGATGCAGCGGGTAAATATAAAGAAGAAGAAGCGGCGTGGACTGCAGCAGGCTTAAACGGCTTTATTTATGCAGGTCAGAACATCGCCCGCAAGCTATCGGATGTCGTGATGAGCGTGAAGGGGGTACAACAATGAGCAAAGCAAATTTCGCAACAGTTGTCATTGAAGATGTATTAAAACAAGAGCAACTTACTTCTACAGGCTCGTACGTCACAAATGAAGGCATTGAAGTAAATTCGGTTTACAATAAAGAAGATATTCAAGATGCAAAACATTTAAAAGATGTGGCTGGTATCGCGCCGAATACACGTGGCCCATACCCGACAATGTATGTAGCGCGTCCGTGGACAGTACGTCAATATGCAGGTTTCTCAACTGCGGAAGAATCAAATGCTTTTTACCGTCGTAACTTGGCAATGGGTCAAAAAGGGCTTTCAGTAGCATTCGACTTGGCAACACACCGCGGTTATGACTCGGATCATCCTCGTGTAACAGGGGATGTCGGAAAAGCCGGCGTTGCAATCGATTCAGTTGAAGATGCAAAAATTTTATTCGACGGCATTCCACTTGATCAAATGTCGGTATCGATGACAATGAACGGTGCAGTATTACCGATTCTTGCATTCTACATCGTTGCAGCAGAAGAACAAGGAGTATCGCCTGATAAATTGGCCGGTACGATCCAAAACGACATTTTAAAAGAATACATGGTACGTAACACATATATTTACCCACCGGCAATGTCGATGAAAATCATTGCAGACATTTTTGAATATACGGCGAAATTCATGCCGAAATTCAACTCGATTTCCATTTCGGGTTACCATATTCAAGAAGCGGGTGCGACAAATGATATCGAGCTTGCGTATACATTGGCAGACGGTCTTGAATATGTACGTACAGGTTTAAAAGCAGGTATTGACATTGATGCATTTGCACCGCGTTTATCGTTCTTCTGGGCGATCGGTATGAACTATTACATGGAAGTTGCGAAAATGCGTGCAGCACGTCGCATCTGGGCACAAATGATGTCTACATTCAATCCGAAAAACTCGAAGTCTCTTGCATTGCGTACACACTCGCAAACATCAGGCTGGAGTTTAACGGAACAAGATCCATTCAATAACGTAACACGTACATTGATCGAAGCGAACGCGGCAGCAATGGGCCATACTCAGTCGCTTCATACAAACGCACTGGATGAAGCAATTGCTTTACCAACGGACTTCTCTGCTCGTATTGCACGTAATACTCAGCTATTCCTGCAAGAAGAAACAGGAATGACTAAAGTAATCGATCCATGGGGCGGTTCGTACTATGTAGAAAAACTGACAGATGAGCTGACAGAAAAAGCATGGGCATTAATCGAGGAAATCGAAGCTCTTGGCGGAATGGCAAAAGCGATCGAGACAGGACTTCCGAAAATGAAAGTTGAAGAAGCAGCGGCAAAACGCCAGGCGAAAATCGACTCAAAAACAGAAACGATTGTCGGTGTAAACAAATACCGTCTTGCTGAAGAAGATCCAATCGACATTTTAGATATCGACAATGCGATCGTACGTGAATCACAAATTGCCCGCCTTGAAAAAATGAAGGCAACACGTGATGAAGCAGAAGTGCAAAAACATTTAGCACGCTTAACGAAGGCGGCTGAAGACGGCTCTGAAAACTTATTGGCCGTTGCAGTGGATGCAGCAAGAGCACGTGCATCATTAGGTGAAATTTCGGATGCGATTGAAGCAGTATCTGGCCGTCATAAAGCGGTTATCCGTTCAATTTCAGGTGTCTACTCTGCAAACTTCTCGGATGATGAAATGATATCAGAAGTGAAGCAAATGACAGAAGACTTCCTGGAAGCAGAAGGTCGCCGTCCACGTATTTTAGTGGCGAAGATGGGACAAGACGGACATGACCGTGGTGCGAAGGTTGTTGCAACTGGTTATGCGGACTTAGGTTTCGATGTCGATATTTCTCCATTGTTCATGACACCAGAAGAAACAGCACAAATGGCAAACGAAAACGACGTACACTGTATCGGAGTATCTTCTTTAGCTGCGGGTCATAAAACATTAGTGCCTGAACTTGTAGCTGAATTGAAGAAATTAGGTCGTGAGGACATTATCGTCATTTGCGGTGGGGTAATCCCAGCTCAAGACTATGAGTTCCTATATGAAGCAGGTGCAGCGGCTATCTTCGGGCCAGGTACTGTGATTCCAGTATCGGCAATTCGCATTATAGAAGAAATTTATAAAAAGTTAGGTTATGAGGAAGTGGCAGAGTAGTGATGCCACAAGACGAGAAAAGCGCTTTATTTGTCATGGATGGTGTGAAGGGTGGTCATGATGGTATGAGCTATTCAAACCCAAAGAAATTCCGTAAAAAAAAGCAGGAAGCACTTGATTTACAGACGCTGGCTGGCGAAGTGCGTGCGGGTAATCGTACTTCGCTCGCTAAAGCGATAACGCTCATTGAAAGCTCGAACAATGCCCATAAAGAAGAAGCACAGAAGCTGCTGCAGGAGTTATTGCCTTTTACGGGCAATTCAATCCGTATTGGCATCACCGGTGTACCGGGTGCGGGGAAAAGCTCGTTTATTGAAGCATTCGGTACGATGCTGTGCAAAATGGGCAAGCGCGTTGCGGTTCTTGCAATCGACCCGAGCTCATCGCTTTCAGGCGGCAGTATTTTAGGGGATAAAACCCGGATGGAAGAACTGGTGCGCCAGGAAAATGCATTTGTCCGTCCTTCGCCGAGTGCCGGTACATTAGGCGGCGTCCACAAAAAGTCCCGCGAAACAATGCTTTTATGCGAAGCAGCAGGCTATGACGTCATTTTGATTGAAACAGTCGGTGTCGGTCAAAGTGAAACGTATGTGCGTGGCATGGTCGACTTCTTCCTGCTGCTTGTCTTAACAGGTGCGGGAGATGAGCTTCAAGGGATGAAGAAGGGCATTATGGAGCTTGCAGACGGCATTATCGTCCATAAAGCCGATGGGGACAATGTGCGCCCTGCACGCCGGACAATGCAGGAATACAAGCAGATTCTTCATTTCCTTCAGCCATCTACCCCTGGCTGGCTCAGTACGTCACTGACCGTATCGTCCCTTGAAAAAAAGGGGCTCGACAAAGTATGGGATATGCTGATGGAATTTGAGCAGACGATTAAGCAATCGAATTATTGGACGACACGTCGCCATGAACAAACGCGCGACTGGTTCCATACAATGATTACCGATCATTTAATAGATTCGTTCTATAATAATCCGGAACGTAAAAAGCAGGTCCGATCACTTGAGGAAGAAATATTGCATGGCCAGCTAACGGTTACACAAGGGGTTAATGCATTATTTGGCGAAAAAAATGAATAAATCAATTACGCCTTGGCGTAATTGTGTCCAGATTTTTTGAGTTTGGACCCACACGAAGTGGGTCAGTCAGCCGTTCGCATGATGTGACGCTTTTAGGCTGGAAACCTCTATAATTCCTTTAAAAAATCTGTGACATCCGCCGGAGGCTTATTTTCATTCAGCGGGAGTTTCCGCTGAATGAAAATAATGATAATCAAGAGTCTTTGCACATCTTTCGTAACCTTGCTATGATAAAAAGGAACATAGAAAGGGGCTAAAAAGCTTATGAACATGGATTATGATTTATTTATGCAACAAATTACAACGACTGCACGTGCAGAGATGGAAGCAGCAGGTTATGAACAACTGCGCACTCCGGAAGATGTGGAAGCAGCGTTTGCTCGTAAAGGAACAACTCTTGTTATGGTGAATTCTGTATGTGGCTGTGCTGGCGGTATTGCACGTCCTGCAGCAACACATGCTGTACATTATGATAAACGTCCTGACTATTTAGTAACAGTATTTGCTGGTCAAGATAAAGAAGCAACAGCAGCTGCACGTTATTATTTCGGTGAAGATCACATTCCATCATCACCATCATTCATATTATTGAAAGATGGACAAGTTGTAGGAGAAGTTGGCCGCTTTGAAATCGAAGGACATGACCCAATGAGCGTTGTAACAAACCTTCAAGGTCACTTCGAGGAAAACTGCGAAGAAATCTAATACTAATAGAGTTATTGTGTAACGGGTGCGTATTGAACGTACCCGCTGCACACCTATAACGGGGGAGTTCAACCGATATGAAGAAATTTTCAATCGGCTATCGTACATTAAAAACAGCCATTGGTGCTGCTGTTGCGATAGCAATTGCCCAATATTTTGATTTGCAGTTTTTCACGGCAGCTGGTATTCTGACGATTTTAAGCATTCAACCAACAAAACGTAAATCTCTCCATGCAGTGTATACCCGGATTGTTTCAACATTTATCGGGATCGCTTATGCATTTGTATTTTTCGAAATATTCGGTTATTCACCGGTTGTTTTGGGAGTTGTCATGATTCTTTTCATTCCGACAATCGTTTCGCTGAGAGTTGTGGAAGGTTTTATCTCAAGTTCGGTTATTATGATGCATATTTATTTGACCGCCAATTTTACGGCAGATTTGCTAATTAATGAATTTTACTTAATGGCAATCGGTTATGGGGTTGGTTTAGTCGTTAATATGTATATGCCGGATATTCAGCAAGGCCTGTATTACCACCGTGAGAAAATGGAGTCGTTATTGAAGAAAATTCTTGCAGAAATTGCAGGGTATCTAAGAGATGGCGATACATTATGGGACGGACATGAACTAATTGAGGCGGCGAAAGTTGTCGAAGCAGGAAAAGCACTGGCATTCCAAGATGTTGAAAACCACGTGACTCGTAAAGAAAATACATATTACTTGTATTTTGATATGCGTGAAAGACAGCTGGAAATTATTGAGCGCGTGTTGCCGAAAATTACCTCACTGCCGGTAATGACGGAGCAGGCTACTTTAATTGCAGCGTTTATGGAAGACTTGAGCGAGCACGTCCATTCAGGTAACACAGCAAGCCGCTTTTTGGAAAAGCTCGATAAAGTAAAAGAAGAGTTCGCCAAAATGCCATTGCCAACCGATCACGAAACATTCCTCGCCATGGCGGCATTGTACCAGTTTATTGAAGAAATGGATGAATACCTGGTCATCAAGCAATCGTTCAAGGGGATGAAATAATACGGAACATGATGGGACGGCAACTTTTGATTTAAATGCAAATTGATTGGAATGAAGGGGAGGCGACTCCAGCGGGAACAGCCCGAGGGAGAGCAATAGGAACAAAAGCTAAGAACGCCACGTCCTGTGGCAACGCTTTTGTGACCAACATCGTGTTGGCCTCGGGCCCGCGGAAAGCGTCCGACCCGGAATGGAAATCAACTTCAGAAGCCGGATGAATTAAAAAAAATGGATGCATAAACATCCATTACATAATTGCTGCGACACCCATTGCAACAGTTGAGATTAACATGATAACAACCATTGAATAAACGACTATTTTTTGAAACTTTTTGTTGCTCATTCTTTTCGCTCCTTCAATATGAACTAGTACTAGTTTATCAAATTTGAAGGAATTCTCAAGTACATTAGATTTTACATTTTCGAAATTTTAAAATTTTTTTATCGGGATTCCAAATACCCAATAAAAAAGAAGCCTCCAACAGATGTCCGGACACGCTTCAGATGTGGAGGAATTAATAATTTTATTCAAAAGGGAGTCAGTACCGTGGAAAAAGTGGATCATATCGGCATTGCCGTTCGTAATATTGAAGAACGTATTACATATTACACAGAAACGCTAGGCTTGAAATTATTAAAGATGGAAGAAGTAGAATCACAGCAAGTAAAAGTTGCTTTTATCGATGCAGGCAATGTAAAAATTGAGCTGCTTGAGCCAATGAGTGAAAAAAGCGCGATTCATGGATTTTTGGAAAAGCGCGGAGAAGGCATTCACCATGTTGCATTCGGCGTAACTGGTATTCGTGAGCGCATGGCTGAACTTCGTGACAAAGGTGTACGATTATTATCTGAAGAGCCGGGACCAGGTGCTGGCGGCGCAGAAGTAGCATTTTTACACCCGAAAGACTCATATGGTGTACTTTACGAATTATGCGATAAAAGCGGAAAAGGGGATAAATAACGATGACAACAATGACAGTAACTCCAGATATGTTTGATAAAATTAATGAGCTTTATGACCGTAAAGAAGCGATCCAGCTTGGTGGCGGAGATGCGCGTATCGAAAAGCAACATGAAAAAGGGAAAATGACTGCCCGTGAACGTATTGATATGTTATTGGATGACGGGTCATTCGTTGAAATCAATCCTTTCATCACACACCGTACTGTTGACTTTGGTATGGATAAACTGGAAGGTCCTGGTGACGGCGTAGTTACTGGTTTCGGTAAAATCAATGGCCGTAATGTATATCTATTCGCACAAGACTTCACAGTATTCGGTGGTGCGCTTGGTGAAATGCATGCGAAAAAAATCGCAGCGGTAATGGACTTGGCAGCGAAAAACGGTACACCATTTATTGGTATTAACGATTCTGGCGGTGCGCGTATTCAAGAGGGTGTATTATCTCTTGACGGATACGGTCATATTTTCTACCGTAACTCAATCTATTCTGGTGTTATTCCGCAAATCTCGGTAATTATGGGGCCATGTGCTGGTGGTGCCGTTTATTCACCAGCGATTACTGACTTTATTTTAATGGTTGATAAAACATCTCAAATGTTCATTACAGGCCCTAAAGTAATAGAAACAGTAACGGGTGAGAAAATTTCTGCTGAAGGCCTTGGCGGATCTAAAGTGCACAATGCAACTTCAGGAAATGCCCACTTCCGTGCTGAAAACGAAGAAGCTGCAATTGCGCAAATTCAGCAATTACTTTCTTATTTACCACAGAACAACCGAGAAAAAGCACCAAAACAAGCTGCTCCAGAAGGAGATAACTTCCGTTCAGAGCTTGTTGATGTGGTACCGATTGACCAAACAAAATCTTATGATGTTCGTAAAGTAGTCGAGCAAGTAGTAGATGAAGGTTCATTCATGGAAGTGCAAAAAGAATTCGCGAAAAACATCGTTGTTGGTTTTGCACGTATCGCGGGAGAATCAGTTGGTTTAGTATGTAACCAGCCGAAGTTCTTAGCGGGCGGATTAGATATTGATTCATCTGATAAATTAGCTCGTTTCGTACGTACATGTGACGCATTTAACGTGCCTGTTATTACATTTGAAGACGTATCGGGCTTCTTCCCGGGTGTTAAACAAGAACATGGTGGGATTATCCGTCATGGTGCGAAAATTTTGTATGCTTACTCAGAAGCAACTGTACCGAAAATTACAGTTATTTTACGTAAAGCATACGGCGGTGCGTACGTAGCATTGAACTCAAAAGCAATTGGCGCGGATTTAGTATTTGCTTGGCCGAATGCCGAAATTGCAGTAATGGGTGCTGCTGGTGCGGCAAACATCATTCATGCAGGTGAAATTGCGAAATCGGCTGATCCGGAAGCAACACGAGCAGCGAAGATTGAAGAATACAAAGAAAAATTCGCAAATCCTTATGTAGCGGCATCACGCGGTATGGTTGACGATGTTATCGATCCACGTGAAACACGTATCAAGTTAATTCAAGCATTGGATATGCTATCAACAAAGCAGGAAGACCGTCCATACAAAAAGCACGGGAACATTCCACTATAATGTTTAATTAAAGTACTTTAAGAAACATCTCTTAAATGATTTGTATACTATACAATCATTTTTGAGGTGTTTTTTGTTTTTAAAAGATCAGAAGGAAACAGAACAGAAAAAGAAGGATAAAATATTAGGAATTTATCAAAAATTAACCACCCATTAAATGTAAATACTCCTTTTTTATTATAGTGAAATTTACAAAAAGCCATTATGCTAAAGAAAGGGAAAGACTGTAAAAAATTAACGGGATTTTCATTGAATACTTACACAGAGTGACAGGAGGACTTAATGGATGAATGAAAGGAATCAACTACAGAGAGCAATAGACTTAAGAAGTAATGGAGAATTACAGCAATCCAATCAGCTATTATTGGATCTAGTTGAACAACATCCTAACGATGCCTATGTAAATTACCAGTGTGCTTGGAGCTTCGATGTGCTTGGAGAAGAGTCCAAAGCTGTACCGTACTATAAAGAGGCAATTCAAGGTAATTTGAATGAAGAAGATTTAGCGAATGCTTATTTAGGTCTTGGCAGTACATATAGAGCATTAGGGGAATACGAAAATTCAAAACATATGCTTGAAAAAGGGTTAGAGAAGTTTCCACATAATTTAGCCATTCAAGTATTTTATGCCATGACGTTGTTTAACTTGAATGAACACGAGCGCTCCATGGAGCTTCTATTAAAAAATTTAGCAAGCACTTCCTCTGACCCTCAAATTCAGACATACAAAAAATCTATAATATTTTATAGTGATAAACTGAATGAAGTGTGGAAGTGAGGAATCAATTAATTGCGGAAAAATTTTGAGTTTGCACTTTATAGGATGAAATTAACTAAGGTTGTAAACTACTTAGTCTTTACAGCGATGGTCAGCCTGATCGGCTATAGCTGTTATTTCATATCAATGTTGTTTATCGGTTCTATGCTGTTTACTGCAGCAGATGCGCCACCCGGAGATATTTCGAATTCCGGCAGATTGCTGACCATTGCCTTTCAAGCTTTTGGAACGTTCATTGTGCTACTTATTTACAGCATTGTTCATTGGAGCATTGCATCGCTTCTGAAGATACCGTTTCCAAAGCGATTTATCTTCATTTTAAATTTAATTGTCATTAGTTTGGTCACTGGTGCGTTAATTTTAGAATTCATTATCATCAACGGCAGTTTTTTATAAAATTACTCCACTGCTTTAGACAGATTGAAAGCCGCTTGCTGTTTTTTCGGCTCTTTTTCATACGGGTGTTCGTGCTCGGCAAAAAGGAAGATTGCCCCGAGATCAATGCCATGACCGTAATGGGCAGTTTCTTCAGGGGTTAGGTTCAATATGCGTAAGCTCACTTCATATACATGTTGGCGTGTTATAAAACTGATAATTTGTTCAAACCAATTGCCGGCAAGGTGCACTTGAATATCGGTATACATTTTCAGTGATTGTAGAGGATGGATATCTTTTGAAAACACATGGATTTCATGCTCGGAAAAACCGTGTCCCCTAATCAAGTTCAGTTTTGTCATAGCTTCCTCAATACTATACACTAAAGCAATTTCACGTCGATACTCCATCATGATCACCTCTTTTTTATTGTAATGGAATTTTTCATGAGATAGTAGTGATAAAAATCAATCATGCATTAATACAATTATAAAATGCAGAAAATTCGAAACCTATACAGTAATTAATCCGTAGAACATAAAAAGGGAGGTTTTACTTATGGGGAACTATTCCATTCGCGATTTTGTAAACAAGACGCAGCAAGACCAGAATGAAAACGATTATTTTGAATTGGAAACTGATCGCGTACTCGAAGTGAATCTTAATGGGGAAGTTTGGTCAAAAATGGGCGCGATGATCGCCTATGTCGGTTCGATCAAATTTGAGCGTGAACGGATTCTGGAACATGGCGTTTCGAAAATGTTCAAGAAAGCATTGACCGGTGAAGGCACGCAACTAATGAAAGCGAAAGGAAAAGGCCGGTTATACTTAGCAGATCAAGGGAAAAAGATTACAATTTTTGATTTGCAGAACGAAAGCTTGTGCGTGAACGGCAATGATCTGCTCGCGTTTGAGCCATCGATAAATTGGGATATTCGTCTTATGCGTAAGATGGCCGGTATGATGGCAGGCGGCTTATTCAATGTGATGCTGGACGGCAAAGGAAAAGTGGCGATTACAACCCATTTTGAGCCGCTTACATTAATCGTGAAGCCGGGTGAAACTGTGTATACGGACCCGAATGCCACAGTTGCGTGGTCCGGGAATTTGAAACCAGAGTTTGTAACGGATATTACGTTCCGCACACTCATTGGACGCGGCAGCAATGAATCTATTCAGATGGCTTTTTCCGGTGAGGGATTTGTCATCATTCAACCATTTGAAGAAGTGTATTTATCATCGGATTCATAATAGTTGCGGTAAAGTAAGGAGAAAACAGATGTTTTTAAAATCAGTCAAACTAAAAAAAGAACAAATATTGGACTATAGCGAGTACCCGTTCTCAATTCCATTTATTCGCCATATGGATGAGCTGGATGTGGATGCACGGGTCACGTTTTTTGTTGGAGAAAACGGTGCAGGTAAATCAACATTGCTAGAAGCCATTGCGGATCAGATCGGTTTCAATCCGGCAGGGGGGAGCACGCAAAACTATAAGGCATATGAAGTGCATCAATCCGAATCCGCACTTGGAGATTATGTGAAACTCTCCTGGTGGCCAAAAGTAACGAACGGATTTTTTCTTCGCGCGGAAACATTTTACCAGTTTGCCTCGCATTTGGATGATACCGATGAAAATGGCTACAAAGCATACGGGGGGAAGTCACTTCATCATCAATCACACGGGGAATCATTTTTCTCACTGTTCCAGCATCGGTTCACAGGTCAAGCGATTTATTTACTGGATGAGCCGGAAGCCGCGTTATCCCCGACAAGACAGCTAGCTTTTTTAACATTGATGAATGATTTGGTGAAACAGGGCAATGTCCAATTCATTATCGCAACCCATTCACCGATTTTACTCGGGTACCCAGGAGCGGTCATTTATCAATTTGATGAAGATGGCATCGAGCAAGTGGAATACGAAGAAACCGAACATTATCAAATTACCTCATACTTTTTGCAGCACCGTGAAAAAATGCTGCAGGATCTGTTCGAGGAAGATGAGGATGAACTGTAATATCAATCAAAGTGTTGCAGATTGCACGGCTGCTTAACAGCATGTATAAACAAAGGAGTGAATAAAATGGGATGGCAGCAATTGCACCAGCAAGCAGAGCAATATCACATTCAACTATTGAAAGCGGAAAAACTGAGCAAAAAAATCGAAAGTCTTGAACTTCAAATTCAACATGCAGAGCAGAATGTTGAGCAGCATGAACGAGATTTGCAAAACACACGCCAACAATTGAATAAACTCGAGGAATTTTCTTTCGTCAATCTTTTCCGCGGCTGGTCCGGGAAAAAGGATGAGCTAATCGAGCAAAATATGGACTCGGTAGCAGTTACCGAGCTAAAGCTGGTAGAAGCTCAGTTAATGTTTAAAGATTTACAAGAAGACCGGATTAAACTTGTACAACAATTGAGCATGATAAATGTTTCCAAAATCCGTGAACAGCTAAAGAAAATAGAAGACGAAAAGCAAGTGTGGCTAATGGCGAATGCACCTGCAGCAGCGAAAGAATTAACGAGCATCATTGAACAGGAGATTTTATGCAAACAGCTGAAAATCGAAATCCATGAAGCGATCAATGCGGGAAAACAGGCATTTAATAAGCTGACAGATGCCGGCTCCCAATTGCAGGACGCCAAATCCTACTCAACATGGGATACATTTTTAGGCGGGGGCTTTATCGCAACAGCGTTAAAGCACGACAAACTCGAAGAAACGAACAGCTATTTGCATGAAGCGCAAATGGCCCTACAACGTTTCCAAAATGAACTGCTGGATATTAAAGAGATGCGTCAAAATACACTGGAAGTTCATACGGATGGTTTTGTAATGTTTACGGATTACTTTTTCGATAATATTTTCACTGATTGGTCAATTCACTCTAAAATTACAACAGCAATCGATCAAATTTCGCGCGTGCAGGACGATGTGGCGAATACACTTCGCGATTTAAAGCAAAAATTGAGCATGACAATCGAAAAAGAACAGGCACTTCTAATAGAAAAAGAAAGCATTTTAAATGCCGATGATCAATCATTGTTTTTTCAAAAATAGAGGCGTACAATAAAGCGTAAACTAGTTATTTAAAGGAGTTATCGATTATGAACCGAGTAGTAGAAGAGTTTTTAGAATTAGTGCAAATTGATTCAGAAACTAAACATGAACAAGTGATTGCACCTATTTTAGTGAAAAAATTAGAAGAAATGGGCTTTGATGTTTTTCAGGATGATGCACATACACGTAACGGCCACGGTGCAGGCAATATTATCGCAACATTAAAAGGCGATGAGTCAATCGAGCCAATTTATTTTACAGTACATATGGATACAGTCGTGCCGGGCAAAGGCATTAAACCGGAAATTCGTGAAGATGGCTATATTTATTCTGACGGCACAACGATTCTTGGCGCGGATGATAAAGCAGGTATCGCAGCATTATTTGAAATGGCACGTCGTTTAAAAGAAAAGGATAGCGTACATGGTACAATCCAGTTCATCATTACAGCAGGCGAAGAAAGCGGATTAGTTGGCGCTAAGGAACTCGATCCTTCAAAAATCATCGCCAAATACGGTTTTGCTGTTGATAGTGACGGCAAAGTGGGCGGTATTGTAGTTGCAGCACCATTCCAGGCAAAAGTATTTACAAAAATTATCGGTAAAACTGCACATGCTGGCGTTGCACCTGAAAAAGGGATTTCGGCGATTACTGTTGCAGCAAAAGCTGTTGCCCAAATGAAATTAGGTCGTCTCGATGAAGAAACGACAGCGAATATCGGTCGTTTTGAAGGTGGTAAAGCAACAAATATCGTATGTGATGAAGTAGCAATTCTTGCGGAAGCTCGTTCGATTGATGAAACAAAACTGAATGCTCAAACTGATCATATGAAAGAAACATTTGAACGTGTGGCACAAGAGATGGGTGCGCGTGCTGAAGTTGAAGTGAAGTTAATGTACCCAGGTTTCCGTGCGACAGAAGAAGATCAAGTTGTGAAAGTTGCAAAAGCAGCGGTTGAAGCAATTGGTCGTACACCACAGCTCGGTATTTCAGGCGGCGGTAGTGACGCGAACGTTATCGCTGGGTTCGGTATTCCTACTGTAAACTTATCGGTTGGCTATGAGGAAATTCATACAACAAACGAAAGAATGCCGGTTGAAGAACTAGAAAAACTGGCGGATCTATTGGAAGAAATCGTTGTTCAAACAACGAAATAAGAGGTATCCATATGAGCATTGAAAAAGCAGTCGTATTTTTATGCGGCACAGAACAATATGCTGTGCCGGTTGAGCAGGTTGTTTCGATTGAAAAGCTGGAGCGTGTAACTCCGATTCCTCATTTACCAAACTACTTGCTCGGCTTTACGCGAATTCGAGGGGAACTTACACCA
This sequence comes from Solibacillus sp. FSL W7-1472, assembly GCF_037969775.1. Classification (NCBI taxonomy): domain Bacteria; kingdom Bacillati; phylum Bacillota; class Bacilli; order Caryophanales; family Caryophanaceae; genus Solibacillus; species Solibacillus sp. FSL W7-1472. The sequence goes on along the minus strand of NZ_CP150208.1, from coordinate 2,312,111 downwards.
ATAATCGATTTTCAGACCATTTTATACAATCGCCCGACAAATACACCAACGTCTAAAATTATTGTATTGAAGACAGAGTTGATTAATTATGGATTGGTCGTTGCCGATGCGAAAGAAATTATCGATTTTGAAGAAGGCGTATTAAAGCAGATGGGGCTAGTCAATTATGAAAAGACGAAATATTTTACGGCGGTTGCCAATTTGGAAGACCGCATGATTTCTTGTATTGACCCGAATATTCTCGTTCATTCGTTAGACGGCATCCGTGAAATTATTGAATATTTACATGAAATGAATCAGCAGGAAAACCAAACAAACTAAAAAAAGGAGCTTATCATCTGATCGTGATAGGCTCCATTTTTTCAATCGGCAGTAACTGCCTTTTTTTTGAATTGTTTAACGTACGCATAACCTGTGAAGCTAAATACAAAGATGGAAATAATTGTGAGTGTCAAAACGAGATTTTCTTCAACCCATGGAATATTTCCAAGTAAAAAGCCACCGCCAAGCCAGACAACTGTCCAAAGTACGGCCCCCATGAAGTTATAGCGCAAAAATGTCCCATACGAAAAGCCGGAATATCCGCATATAAATGGTGTCATTGTCCGCATCAACGGTACAAACCGTGAAAACGTAATGGCAACCCGGTCATAGTTTTCCAGGAAGTTCAGAGCTTTTTCATTAGTTTCCTCTGATAAAAAACGCCTAAAGAGATTGCGCTTCGGCGGAATTTTCCGTATCGATTTACCAATAAAATAGTTGCTGCTGTCAGCTAGCGTTGTCGCAATGATAAAGATGATGAGCAATGTCATAAAATCTAGCTTATCGATAGCCGCTAATGTACCACTTGTAAACACCGTACTGTCTCCTGGTAAAAACGTTAAAATCACAAAGGCTGTTTTCGTGAAAACAACCGCAAATAATAGAATATAAATATACAGTCCGAGTTCTTTTATGTAATAAAATATGACTTGGTCGATTTCCCGTAAAAATTGAATAATTTCAAGTAGCATAAGTAGTTCTCCTATCAAGAGGATGATTAAATTCAAGTATAGCGGATATTGGCTGAACATTGCTATAAAAAGTGCTGACTAAAAAAATCTAAAGAGGTGATGGAAATGAGTTTGACAAAACGCCCTAAAATTGAGATTTCAAAAACAAAATCTGAATGGCTGATGGATATGATCGGCTATATAGCATTAGCAATTATGCTCATTGTGCTATTCATGAACTGGCGAGAACTGCCGAATGAAGTGCCTGCCCATTTTGACGGCAGCGGCAATGTCGACCGCTGGGGCTCTAGATGGGAGCTGTTAATTTTACCGGGCATTGGAATTGCGATGCATTTCTTTTTAATGATTTTCGAAAAATTCCCCGAAACACACAACTATCCGGCCCGCATTAATGAATCCAATGCCGAGGTGTTTTACCGAAATAGTCGTCAAACATTAAATTATATGCGCAATATCATTAATATATTATTCGCTTATATCGTATACCGGTCTGTCACGATTGCATTAGGAGATGCGGCAACAATCGGCTGGCCATTTTTCGTCATAATGGCAGCGCTGTTTGGTGTGCTGATTTGGAAGATGATTAAGATAATGAGAATTAAGTAAATTTTAAAGATTGTGAGCGGAAGTGGAAAATTTCGCTGGTAAAGTGGAACTCTCCGATGTAAATTAGAACTTGGAAAGAGAAAAGTAGAATATTTCAAGGCAAAAGTAGAACGCCGCTCATAAAGTAGAACACGGCAAGCGGAAATTAGAAAATTTCGCGGGTAAGGTGGAACGTACCGGTATGAAAGTAGAACTTACGGCTACGAATGGAGAACTGAACTCGAAAAAAGTAGAACAATCGGATAGAAAAGTAGAATCCCTATCGAATAACTAAAGCATCTCATAAAGGAGGTGCTTTTTTCAGTGTGCAAAAATTTATTGAAAGAAAATTACATATTTCTGTATTTCGTTCGTCTATACAAGTAAGAGAGGTGATGGATTTGGATTTTGATGAGCTTTATGAGCAGGAGTTCCGCAAAACTTATCAGTACATACGCTACATGGTATCTCACGCACAAGTTGCCGAAGATTTAACGCAGGATACGTTTGTGCGAATTTATAAAACGGACTTGACCAAAGTAACCAATTGCCAAACTTATACGAGGCAAGTCGCACGGAATCTTGTTTATGACTATTATCGAAAGAAAGCATTAATAAAGTGGCTTCCATTTACAAATGCCCCGGAGCAGCAGGATTTTGGTTATGTACCGCATGAGTGGCTTATCCAGGAAGAGGACCGAAAACAATTATACGAGGCACTGCAAAAGTTAAAACCAATCCAACGTGAAGTTATCATTTACCGAAAAATCGAGGAGCTTTCAATTCTGGAAACGTGTGACATTATGGGGTTAACTTCGATGAAGGTTGCTAACACACAGCGGAGTGCGATGCAGGCATTGCAGAAAATTTTAGGAGGTGTAATCGATGAAGCTTGATGATCAATTAAAACAGTTAAATGAACTCCCTGAAAATGAATCATTAAAAAAATCCATTTACACCAACATTCATAAAAAACCTGCAAAACCCCGTAAGTCAATGAAGCGATTCCGTGAATTAGGTGTAATGGTGTCAATCTGTTTCATCGGCCTGTTTTTACTGTTCACATCGGACATTCAAAACAACCAGGCAGCATCAGGAGAGATTGCTAAAATTACCTCATATGAAAATAACGGAGAAAAGGGGTTTAGAGGCAGAACTTCGACACTTTTCGTAGGCGTGGAAAATGTTACGACAGATGAATTGACTTATTTATTCGAAAATATTTCAGAGCTCCCTTCTGTCATGGCTCCTCCAAAGAGTGACTTGCATTATGATATTGTCGTGCGGTATAAAAACGGAGAACTTCGAAAATTCGAATTGGCATGGAACTATTTATATGACGTCACCAACAATGCATATTATCCAGGATATGAACAATATCCATCCACTGTTTTAGCTCACTTGGAAAATGCGCATGATCGACTACAATTTCCTGTAATTTTTATTGCGCTAGGGGTTATTGTGATGAACTTGATGTCAACCAGCTACTACAGTCGCCGTCAAATTGAAAGGCCGAAAAAAATTCGTGGATTAGGAATTGCAATGACAATTAGCTTAATCATCCTCGCTGTTTTGGCCGCCTATTACTACTGGTTTGGACCACATTATAAGCCATTGCTCTTGTTATTAGTGCTTGGGTATGGATTAAGCATTTGGTGGCCAATTAAAAAAGAGATTACAAACTTGACCATATTGAAAGTGGAAAAGTACAAAATTATATTTGTTGTCCTGTTGTTCTTTATGTGGATTGTTATGGCGTAAATATTGAAAATGCACAGGCATGGCCGTTCATAAAGAAGCGGCCATGCTTTTGCGTGCGCAGATACTTACAATGGGAAAGGAATTTTTTTGAAACCTTTTATCTGAAAATTCGTATAAATAAACAGGCAAGGAAGAGGAGGCATTTGAATGAATAATCAATTTAAAGAACAGTTCGGTCGGTATTTTTTAGCCGGTGAATTTGAGGAAATCTATGAGAAAACAACAAAGTCGTTTCAGAACCTAGTATCGTTAGAACAATTTCGCCAGCTTTCTTTAGACTATAATTCAAATGTGAGTAGTTATACGTGTATCGTGTCCAATACATTTCAAGGGCTTGATCGGCATATTTGGGTTGATGAAACTTATTCCAAAGCAGTTGTAATAGCATATGACAGGCAGGATATTATTCAGGCAATCTATTTAAAACCGTTTGCAACCTATCCAAACAGCGATCAAATATGGACGAAAAATACATACAACATGCCGATTAATGATGAATGGTATGTTTTTTGGGGCGGCACGAACGAGTTTATCAACTATCATTATCCGTATGAACAGCAGCGTTATGCTTACGATTTAGTCAAAATGGTCAATAACGAAACATATAAAAACTCGACACAGCAAAATGAAAATTACTATGCATTTGGAGCCGAAGTCGTAGCACCAGCTGATGGTGTAGTTGTCAAAGTGATTGACGGTATTTCAGACAATGTTCCTGGTGAGATGGATGAAGAAAATCTAGTAGGAAACTATTGCATCATCGCGCATGAACACAATGAATACAGTATGATTGCCCATTTTAAGAAGGATTCTATTTGTGTGAAAACAGGAGATAAAGTGAAAGCAGGTCAACTGCTCGGCTTATGCGGGAATTCCGGCAATTCCTCGGAAGCACATATTCATTTTCAAGTAATGGATCATCAGGATTTCCTGCAAGCAAAATCACTGCGTATCAAATTTCATGGGGGCGCAGAACCAATCCAAGGTGATTTTGTGAAGCCTAGCTCAGCAAGCAAACCACAGTGAAATACGTTTGATAAAGTTGCAAAATCTATTTTGTCTGGAAAACTGCTGTTATTGCCCCCCTCGAATAATTGGGCACTTTTTTAGTAGTATAGGCATTCAAAGTGTAGCACAGCTCCCTTTATAGAGGGGCTGTGCTATTTTTACTATATTTATAATGAAAATACCAATCATTTTAAAACAAATAACGAATATTACATCCTATTATTCTTATTTATTTATTGTGCGATGAAAAGAAAGGATAAACTAGCATTAAAGTGATATAATGTAGAAAAATATGGAATTGGAGGCTGAGAGTGATGCAAATGATTTTAAACAATTCACAGAAGTTGACACAGGTTTTGTCGGCGAAATTGTTGCAGCATTTAGAAATACTTCAATTTTCTACGAATGAATTAGAACAATATATTTATGAAAAAGCAAATGAAAATCCACTTCTTTCTGTAATTGACGCAAAAGTAAAAGGAAATTACGAGGAAATTATGAAACTGGCAAAGTGTTCAATTAACACGTTTTCATCACACTGGAATAGATCCGGTAAAGAGCAATATAACATCATTGAAAAAACACTTGCGGAAAAAGTGAGCTATGAACAATTTCTAATTGAACAGATTCCAATGCAGAATAATTTATCCGAAGTGGACTTGAAAATTTTAAACTTTTTAATCCAGTCTTTAGATGATCGTTTATTTTTAGATACTGATTTAGAATTTGTATGCAAAAAATATAACACGAGTATTGTCCATGTCGAGGCAATATTGAATTTACTCCAAACTTTTGAACCGGTTGGTGTTGGTGCTCGCAGCTATACAGAGTATTTGTTGATTCAAATTGATCATGACCCATATGCTCCAAAAATGGCAGCCGAATTTATCATTGCCGATTTAAAGTTGGTCGCAACACAGGCAATTAAAAAGTTAAGTAAAAAATATAAAATGCCACTTCAGGAAGTACAACATACTGTTAACTATATTAAAAACTTGAACCCGATGATTACAGGAGATAAGGTGGAAGCAATTCCATATATCATCCCAGATTTAACAGTCAAAAATGTTGAAGGGGAATGGACGATCAAATTAAATCGTCACTATTTGCCATCTGTTACAATTGATGAAACTTATGTGAAACTACTTAAAAATGATGCGAACAATGAAACCTATTACCGAGATTCACTTAAAGATGCACTTGCATTAATGGAGGGCATTGAGCAGCGTGATAAGACACTTTATGATTTGGCTCGGTTGCTCGTACAAATACAGGAAGATTTTTTTGCAAAAGGAATGGATACAATCAAGCCGATGCGTTTAAAAGATGTATCTGAAGTACTTGATGTGCACGAATCAACAGTCAGCAGGGCTATCCGGGGGAAATATATTCAAACACCGCATGGAATTTATGCTTTGCAGTCTTTGTTTACAAAAGGGCTAACCAATGCTTCGGGCAAAATGGATTCCATAATGTATATTAAGAAGCGGATAAAAGAGCTGATTGAAGAGGAAGACAAGAAAAAACCATTATCCGATCAACAAATGACAAATGTTCTTAGTAAGGAAGGAATCCAAATCTCAAGACGAACTGTAGCAAAATACCGGGAAGAAATGAAAATTGTCAGTTCCGCTAATCGTACTTTCGGATAGATGATGCAATAAGGAATGAGATGATGCAGAATAGGACAACAATGATGCGAAAATGCATCACAAATATGATAGGTCTTCATTTATTTAACTACAATTAACTGAATTTTTAAATTTCGGCATGAAAATTGCTCCTTATAAAGTAGACATTGAAGTAGAGGAAGGATTTTATAAATGTCTACATTCATACACTGAGGGGTGAATTAATGGGCACATTGCAAAAATCATTAAAAACGCGTCATATTACGATGATTTCAATTGGAGGAGTCATAGGGACAGGGTTATTCGTAGGAACCGGGAAAAATATTTTAAGTACGGGTCCTGCAGCTGTTATATCGTATGCATTTGCATGTTTTCTGATTGTCCTGATTATGCAAATGGTTGGGGAAATGGCGACAGGAGAACTCGCTTTAGGTAAAAAAAGAGGTAGTTCTGCAGAGCTTGGTTCATTTGCTTCCTATGCTGGAAGATATATTGGTCCATGGGCAGGGTTTACTGTAGGCTGGCTATACTGGGCCAGCTGGGTGTTTATTGTCGGGCTAGAAGCGGCACTCATTGGAGGTATATTGCATAACTGGTTTCCGATTATTCCAGTCTGGGTTGGCGGTGTAGGGATTACTCTATTAATGACAGTCGTCAATATTTATTCTGTTAAATCATTCGGTGAATTTGAATATTGGCTGTCGTTTATTAAAGTAACGGCAATTATAGTGTTTTTGATTGTTGGTATTTTAATGATTGTGGGATTATGGCCAAATTATGAGCCGAGAAGTTTAGAATTATTATCATCGTACGGCGGATTTGCACCAAATGGGATTGTACCGGTTGCGACAGCGATTGTATTTGTAATTTTTTCTATTTGTGGTGCGGAGGTTGCAGCAATAGCAGCAGCAGAATCTGAAAATCCGGCAAAAAACATTGTACGTGCTATCCGCAACGTTGTATTCCGTTTAGGGTTATTCTTTGTCGGGTCTGTAGCGATAATGATTATGATTGTTCCATGGAACGATTCGGCTATGCTAGCTGCACCATATGCAAATATTTTAACAATGGCTGGTTTACCGGTTGCAGCACAAATTATACAGATCGTCATTTTTATTTCTCTAATTTCTGTATTAAATTCTGCTCTGTATACAAGTTCGCGCATGTTGCTTGAAATGTCGCGTCAAGGCGATGCACCGAAAATGTTCTCACAAATTAAAAACAAGCGGGGAGCACCAGTACATGCCATAATTGGCAGTACAGTTGTTGCATATATTTGTGCATTAATGTACTTCGTTTCTCCGGAAGTGATCTTTTACTTTTTAGGAAACAGTGTTGGGGGATTAATGATTGTTGTTTATATTTTCATCGCCATTTCACAAATCCGATTCCGTCGTCATTATGAAAAGGTTTCTGGTGAGCCTCTTGCGATAAAAATGTGGCTGTTCCCGTACTTATCTTATATTACAATCGGTGTTTTGGCGGTCGTTTATTTATGCCAAATGTTAATTGAATCTTTACGCTCTCAATTTTACTTAAGTACATTAGTATTGATTGGTTCCGTTTTTATATTTTTTGTCATGCGAAAGTTCTCTGTCAAACCAGCTATAGAGAAAGAAGAAAAAGTAGAGGAAATAAAGGATAACTTACTATCCGAATAGAATAGGTGAAGAATACCCTTAGATACAGGCTGTCTAAGGGTGTTTTGGAGAGGATGTGACCATTATGCCAATAGTAGGATTTCATAAAGGAGAGCATTTTTTTGTAGTAAAAAACGATGAAATCATTTTGAAAAGCAAAATCCAGTCGGACTTAATCGAAAATATTATAAATCATTATAAAAATGGAAAAGAGTTATTTGAGGTAGATGGCTACTTTGTACAAGTCCTGGAGTCGGCACAGGGAAATTTATTTAATGTGCGCTCGTTAAATCAGTTCAGCGACAGCGATTTTATGAATCCGCTTTCGACAAAAGTATTTAACTCCATCTCTGACGGCATTACGATTTGTGATCATCATGGCAAAATTTTGTTTCAAAATAAAAACGATATTGAAATTGTCGGTATTAATCTAATGGGAAGATATGCGAAAGATGCAATGGCAGAAGGATTGATGAGTGATTCGATCTCGATGAAAGTGATTGAATCAAAAGAAAAAGTAACAATTTTGCAGACGTTTATTAATGGCAAGTGCTTTTTAGTCACGGGGAAGCCAATATTCGATAATACAGGGGAATTGCAATATGTAGTCGCCATAACCCGTGATATGACCGAACTGAAATTATTGGAACAAGAAGTACAGAAGCTTGAAATACAAAATGAAAATTTTAAAAACAAATTACAAGCGATACATAAAAAAGAATCAAATATTATATCGATGTCCCATGCCATGGAACAAGTAGTAGATCGTGCGATGAGAGTAGCCGAAGTGGATTCTACTGTATTAATCAGTGGGGAGTCGGGGGTGGGAAAAGAAGAAATCACAAAGCTCATCCATACATCCAGCAGGCGCAGCGACAAGCAATTATTAACGATTAACTGCAGTGCGATACCTGAAACATTATTGGAATCGGAACTTTTTGGTTACGAAGCAGGTGCATTTACAGGTGCAATTAAAGGAGGCAAAGCAGGGCTGTTTGAAATTGCTTCAGGCGGTACAGTATTTTTAGATGAGATTGGTGAAATGCCCTTGCTGCTACAGGTGAAATTATTGCGCGTGTTACAGGAATGCGAGGTTCAGCGCATCGGCAGCGGAAAGCCGATACCTATTGATGTCCGCATTATAGCTGCAACAAACAGGAATTTAGCACAGATGGTAAGGCAGGGCAGTTTCCGAGAAGATTTGTATTATCGCTTGAATATTATTCCTATTGAAGTGCCGCCTTTAAGACATCGTCGGGAAGATATTATTCCGTTGGTGAATCATTTTTTAGCATTAATCAATAAAAAATATGGTATCCACCGGACGATAAAAAAAGACGCATTGAAAATATTTAAGGCATACAACTGGCCAGGTAATGTCCGGCAGCTCAAAAATATCGTAGAACGGATATGCCTACTTGCTGTTCAGCCTGAAATAACTGTGAATATGGTTAAACAGGAATTAGACAGCAATTCGGATATTGCCCATGCAATAGAAAATCTGCATGAGGAGAAATTTGTAACGAAACAAATCATGCATCCCAAATTTGAGGGGACGCTAAAAGAACAAGTGGCTCTATTTGAAAAGCAGCTAATTAAACAAGCACTATCTGAACATCCAAGCATTCGTGAAACAGCTAAGTCTCTCGGCTGTGATCAGTCAACATTGGTCCGGAAAATACAAAAATATCATTTAACGCGCAATATTTCGTATGAAGACAGATGATGTATTTATGCATCATTTTTGCAATTTTAAATTTAAATTGTGTAAATACCTATAAAAATTGCCGTTATAAATTTTATTGTATTAATACATGCAAAGCATGTTGAAATATCAAAAGACATCACTTTTGAATCTATTAAAATGTGGTGTTTTTTGTTGTTAAAAGATTTCTATATACTTATAATTCCCTTCAAACAAAGTTGGCACGAGAATTGCTCATAAAGAGGTGTAGGTAAATAAAACGAAATGAGGGGAACTATTTATGACAATTCAGTTAAAAGAAACGTTAAAAGTATTGGATCAGAAACATTTTCTCCATCCAACATCTTCTATTGAACAACAGCAAGCTGATGGACCGGCTGCCATTTTTACAGAAGGTGAAGGAATTTATTTAAAAGATATGGAAGGCAATGTATACATCGACGGAATGTCTTCTTTATGGAATGTCAATGTTGGGCACGGCCGTGAAGAAATCGCAGAAGCGGCAAAGGAGCAGATGGGAAAGTTAGCATTCAGCTCTTGTTTTGCAACGTTTAGTAATGAACCGGCCATTCGCTTAGCGTCCAAAATTGCATCAATGGCCCCTGGAAATTTAAATACAGTATTCTTCACTTCAGGCGGTTCCGAGTCCAATGATACGGCAATTAAATTAGCGCGTCATTACTGGGTACTGAAAGGTCAGCCGCAACGTCAGACAATTATTTCACGTACCCAGTCTTACCATGGGGTAGCAATGGGGGCAACAAATGCTACCGGGTTAAAAGCATTCCGTGACTTTACAAACTCACATGCACCTGGTTTCCATTATGTATACAACCAGTCTGCACGTAATTTACGTGACACAATAGAACAGCTAGGACCTGAAACAGTTGCGGCATTCATGTCGGAGCCAGTACAAGGAGCGGGTGGAGTAAATATCGCACAGGAAAATTATTTTAAAGAAGTCCGTGAAATTTGTGATGAGTACGGCATTTTATTTATTGCTGATGAAGTAATTACTGGTTTCGGCCGTACTGGTAAATTATTCGGTATGCAGCATTACGATGTTGTTCCGGATATGATTACGTTCGCAAAAGGTGTATCAAGTGGCTATGCACAACTTGGCGGAGTTATCATTTCGGAAAATATTCACCTGGATTTATGTGAGCTATCGAAAGGGACATTAATGCACGGCTATACTTACAGTGGCCATGCTGTAGCATGTGCAGTAGGGCTGAAAAATATTGAAATTATTGAGCGTGAAAATCTTGTTGAAAATGCAGCCAAAATGGGTGAAGCAATGCTGGAGGGCTTCCGTGTTCTACAGGATAAATACAGCTTTATCGGCCGTGTCCGCACACTCGGTTTACTTGGAGCGATTGAGTTAGTAAAGAGCCGCGAGACGGGTGAACTTTTCGACACTTTACTGAGCCCGATTTTTGTACAGGAAACGATGAAAAGAGGCTTAATCTTGCGAACAGTTACGTATGAACAAGATACGATTGTATTTGCGCCTCCGCTAATTTTATCGCAAGCTGAATTAAACGAAATGCTAAGAATTTTAGACGAGACATTTGAATTTGTGCGTAAAAATATTGTGGAGAAAGAAGGCTAAGCAATTAATTATCGGGATTCCAAAGGAAATAAAAAATAATGAATACCGTGTCGGCATAATTCCCGGCGACATTTTTTGAACCCTTCAAGGTCGTCAATGATTGCATTTAAAGCGGTTGCCGATGTTCACAACCTTCCGTATAAATCTTTAAAGATGTACTGCAAACTGTGTCTATTAAAGGAGGAATTTTATGACAACCATAATTAGAGAAATCCGTGAACAATTCAATCCGGCCAATCCGGCTGAATGTATCGGCCAAGTTGAACTTCTGACGGTAGATGAAACGAAAGCAATCGTTGCATCAGCCCATCAGGCATATAGAGAATGGAAAAATAAATCTTCTGTTGCTCGCGGCGAAATTTTACGTGTATTGGCTGATTTACTGGAAGAGGAAATAGATCTTGTAGCGGAAACCGCTTCACGTGAAATGGGAAAAACAAAGAATGAAATGATCGGTGAAGTAAAGCGTGGTGCTTCGATTTTACGTTACTATGCACAGGAAGGGATGCGCGCAACGGGTGAAATACTGCCTTCTGCCAATGAAGATAAAATTTTGTATACGAAGCGTGTACCACTTGGTGTAATTGCAGCAATTACACCTTGGAATTTCCCTGTAGCCATTCCACTGTGGAAAATTGCACCGGCTTTAGTTTACGGAAATACTGTAGTTTGGAAGCCTTCAATTGAAGCAGCATTGACTGGAAAGCTGCTTGGCGAATTATTCGAACGGGCTGGATTTCCGAAACACGTTGTCAATGTTGTACAGGGACGCGGTTTAAATGTCGGGCAAGTTTTATTAGAAGCCCCTGAAGTAAAAGCAATTACCTTTACTGGTTCAAACGGCGTTGGACAAAGTATTTTAAATACAGCCGGATCTACAAATAAAAAAATACAGCTGGAGCTTGGCGGGAAAAATGCTGCAATTATTTTAGCGGACGCCGATTTAAAATCAGCAGCAAAATTGACAATCGAAGGTGCAATGAAACAAACGGGTCAGCGCTGTACAGCCACAAGCCGTGTATATATCGAACAAACGATTTACGATGAAGTACTGGCGTTATTAATTGAAGAAACAAAGAAAATTGAAGTTGGTGTTACGATGGGACCTGTTGTCTCACGAGGACAATATGAAAATATTTTAGCGGCAATAGAAAAGGCGAAATCTGAAGGCGCAGAACTTATTTTCGGTGGTGAACCGGCTTTTAATGAAACACAAGGCTACTACATTCAGCCAACGATTTTCAAGAATGTAACTCATGAGATGGCGATTGCACGCGAAGAAATATTTGGACCGGTGCTGGCTGTCGTGAAAGTGAAAGATTACGAGGAAGCGATTCAATTATCGAATGATTCGGAGTTCGGTTTAAGTGCTTCAATCTACACTGAAAATATCCAAAAAGCGTTTGATTTTATTAAGCGCAGTGAAGTAGGGCTTGTTCAGGTAAATGATGAAACTGGCGGAGCAGAACCACAAGCTCCGTTTGGCGGTGTGAAAAACTCTAGTACAGGTGCTCGCGAACAAGGTCAGGCAGCAAAAGAATTTTTCACCACAATGAAGACCGTTACGATTAATACGAAATAGTCGAATGTTTTATCGGAATATTGAATTAAATTAAATTAAATTATAAAAACGGCCATATAATGTCCGCTTCATTACAATACAACTTCCTTATGAAAGAAGGTATCTCTATGACACATACTCGTTTAGCTATTGATGTTGGTGGAACTTTTACAGATGTTTTTGTATTCAACGAAAATACAGGAGAAGTGTTTGTAACGAAAACATCTTCTACACCATCTAACCCAGAAGAAGGCATTATTAATGGGATTGAGAAGGCTGGACTAAATGGGAAGGATATAAAAATATTCTCTCATGGCACAACAGTAGGCACAAATGCGCTGATTGAACGAAAGCTCCCGAAAACAGCACTGATCACAACAAAAGGCTTTCGAGATGTAACTGAAATTCGCCGTGGTACGAAAGAAGACATATGGGATACGTATAAAGATACAGCAAAGCCTTATATTCAAAGACGTGATCGATTTGAGGTTACAGAACGGACGGATTATGAAGGGAATATTTTAGAAGCAATTCAGGAGGACGAAATTCGAGCATTAGCAAGAAAGCTGAAACGCAGAAATACCGAATCTATTGCCGTCTGTTTTATTAATGCCTATGTAAATGGAGAAAATGAAGCAAAAGTAAAAGAAATTTTAAAAGAGGAACTGCCAGATGTCTATGTTTGTATATCCAGCGAGGTACTGCCGGAAATTTTTGAACATGAACGGATGAGCACGACAATTATTAATGCCGTTCTAGGACCGATTATGAGTAAATATATTAGTAAATTGAGCGATGAAATGCAGAAAAAAGGCTACGAAGAGGAAATTTTAGTTTTGCATTCAGGAGGCGGGGTAATGACGTCCAGTACGGTTCCTCGTTATGCTGCCAGGTTAGCTAGCTCCGGGATTGCTGCTGGAGCGATTGCAAGTAAACATATTGCTAAATTATGCGGATTTGATAATGCAATCGGTTTGGATATGGGCGGAACGAGTACCGACATCTCCCTTATGTTCGAGGGTGATATTCGTATTACAAAAGACTGGTCGATTGAATATGGTTATCCAATTGGGTTCCCGAGTATAGAGATTTTAACGATTGGAGCAGGTGGGGGGAGCCTTGCATGGAAGGATGAAGGGGGATCTTTGCGTAATGGTCCACAAAGTGCCGGTGCTGCACCGGGCCCTGCTTGTTATGGTCGTGGAGGAATATCGCCAACTAACTCGGATGCGAATTTAGTGTTAGGCCGTTTAGGTGTAAATTTACTGGATGGCACAATGCAATTGGATAAATCTGCAGCAATTAAGGCAGTTAAGTCCATTGCGGATGAATTTGACCAGACTGTTGAAGAAGCGGCGAATGCGATTATCCAAGTGGCCAATGCCAATATGAGCGATGCAGTTCGATTAATTTCGGTACGTCGTGGTTATGACCCGCGTGATTTTGCTCTCGTAGCGTTTGGTGGGGCAGGACCATTACACGGAGCTTATTTAGCAAAAGATTTAAATATCCCGAAAATAATTATTCCGACACATCCGGGCGTGGCTGCTGCAATGGGCTGTCTGCTTGTTGATGTGCGCCATGATATTTCAAAAACGTACGTGAAAAAAGTGACAGATGTGTCTGTTGAAGAGCTAACTGACCAGTTCAGCGATTTGCGAACTGAGGCAAAAGCACTGCTGGAAGAAGAGGGGATTTCCGAAGAGACTTCTACATTGATGAACTATATTGATCTTCGCTATAAGGGGCAATGGCGTTCATTGGCTGTAGTTGTTCCGGATGAATTAACTTCATTAGAAGATGTACTGGCTGCTTTCCATAAGGAACATGAACGTGAATTTGCTTTCTCCGATCCTGAACAGGCGGTCGAAATTTACGGTTTGCGTGTAACAGCCATTGGAACTGTGCCAAAACCGGAATTTCTGCAATATGAACCAGAAGGAACGATTGAAGATGCTTATAAAGAAACACGCCCTGTTTATTTCGAAGGGAAATTTGTAGATACGAAAGTGTATCACCGCGATAAAATTCCGGTCTACACACAAATACAAGGTCCGGCAATCGTAGATCAGTTAGATACGACGACAGTCATCCCACCAGGATTTACGGCGGAAGTAGATGTCTATAAAAATATCATTATTACGGTGAACGAATAAACGATAAGGAGGATGAATTCTATGAGTACGATGAAATTAGCAGAACATAATAAAGTGCAAAATCTAGATCCCGTAACATTTGAAGTGTTAAAAAACGGGTTTGTCAATCTGGTTGATCAAATGGCAGAGCAAATGTTACGTACATGTTATTCATTTGTGATATATAACCGTGATTTTAGTTGTGCACTATGTGATGCCGAGGGAAACACGGTCATGCAAGGGACGCAGGATATTTCAGTTCATGTAGGAACATTGCATTTGACGGCGAAGGCTGTTTTGGAAGATTTCGCAGATGACATTCATCCTGGTGACGTTTTTTTAGTAAATGATCCTTATCGTGGCGGGACACATTTTAGTGATGTCCGAGTCGTTTTACCTGTATTCCATGGAGAAAAACTTATTGCTCTCATGCAAACGAACGGGCACTGGGCAGATGTCGGTGGTTCAAACCCTGGATCTTTCGATATTACAGCGAAAGAACATTTCGGCGAAGGATTGCGCATTCCGCCTGTACGGATATACAGTAAAGGCCAGTACTTAAAAGATATCGTCAATATTATCGTAAAAAATATGCGGATTCCGGAAGAACGGATTGGAGATTTACGTTCACAAGTGGAAGCCGCAAAAGTTGGCGAAAAGCAATTAAATGAGATGATTGACAAGTACGGGATTGATACGGTTTTACTAGCTTTCGATGAAGTACAAAATTATGTGGAGCGCTTAATGAAAGCAAAAATCGCGGCTTTGCCTAAGGGGGAATGGGAAACCGTGGATTATATTGATATGGATCCGCAGCTTGGGGATGGTCTAATTCCGATCCGTGTGAAAATGACAATTACGGACGATGAGATTTTATATGATTTAAGCGGATCCCACCCGTACATCAGCTGCTTCTTAAATGCCGGTTTTGGTTCGGCACTTTCGGGAACTTATGCAGGGACAAAGACATTTTTCCCGGACATTCCGCTAAACTCGGGCTTCTATCGTGTCGTAAAAACATATCTTCCTGAAAATACGGTAGTCAATGCACCGAGTCCAGTGGCGGTATCGGGTTACTGTTCCGGGTCCTTTGAAAAAATCATGAATGCGTGCTTTGAATTATGGTCAAACATTATGCCGGAACGTGCTATTGCTTGTTCCTTTAACTTGGAGTATTTATTAATTGGCGGTTATGATAAACGGCAAAATGGCAGTGAGTACTTTATGTGGTACGACTGGATGGCAGGCGGTCATGGCGGTCGTATTGACCGAGATGGCGCAAATACAACTTCTCCGGTTTTCGGTGTAGGGTTAAGTGTTCAGCCATGTGAAGGTCAGGAACGGTTGTCACCGGTCATTACGACGAAGCATCAAATCATTACCGATTCTGCAGGACCGGGTAAATACCGCGGTGGCTGCGGTGTTGAAAAGGGCGGTATTTTAACAGATACCAATAATACGGTTATGTCCTATTGTTGTGACCGCTCCCGCTCGATTACATGGGGCATCAAAGGGGGATTACCTTCTATTCCACAAGGGGCTATTCTTAATCCGAATACAGAAGATGAAGAGTTTTTAGGGACGATTTTCTCCAATGTAGAAGTGAAAAAGGGTGATTCATTTACACGACCATCTGCAGGTGGGGGCGGCTTAGGCGACCCGTTAGAACGCGATATTCATGCAGTTTTGGAAGATGTGATTGATGAATATGTATCGATAGAGCGTGCAAAGCTTGATTACGGCGTAATTATTTATGAAATCGACCGGGATATTGATGCGTTTGAAGTGGATTACGAAGCAACATTAAAAGAGCGTGAATATATCCGTAATAACCGGTGTCAATGGTTGGAAATGGATTCTCATGAGGTTGAAGGCCTGTACAATGCAGGCGTGATTAATCAAATGGATGTCGTTCGCCGCCATGGTGTAATTATGGATTATAAAACGAATAAAGTTTTACCGATATCAACTATGCAATACAGAGAAGAGATGAAAAAACGTTCACTTGTTTTTTGGGCATAAGAAACGGAGCTTGCGAAATCCTATGCAGGATTAACTCTGCATAGGGTTTTTATTTTAGGTTTGAGCTTTAAACTTGAGGCTTTAAGAAAGAATCGGAATTTTGCTGACTTTATAATATAGATGTATTAATATTTGGTAATGATAACCAAAATGGTATGAGAGGTGTTATGAAATGGTACGAAGTAGAGGTATATATGAAGTGCACATCATTGGTAATCCGCTTGTATGTTTATTTTGCCAAGATAAGAAATTCAGACACCGTGAAGTATATGTTAAATTGACAGTTGAATAATTTATATATGATTGACAGATAAATCGTACTAGCAGGAGGAGATTCTATAAAAAAATTTATTCTCTTTTTAATTGTATTTACTGTCATGTTACTTCTCTTTATTTCCCTCTACAGGTTATCGACAACACCAGAAGAAATTACGGCTCATTATAAAGAACGCTGGGGTGTAGAGTTACCGGTTCCAAATGAAATTATCAATGTGTGGTCAACAAAATATCCCGCTCGTGGAGATGGGGAATGGGTAACGGAATTACTGTATGATAGCAAGGTTAACCCTGAACAACTTCATGATTTTATAAAAGTGACAGAGGGTAATTTAATAGAGGCAAATCGACCCGTTTCCCATTTTATAAGCCGAGGTCAAAATATGTATAAAATCCAGCAAGATGAAGAATTCAAAATTACGATTGAAGCATACTCCACTAAAGTAGAACCTGGCGATTTCTACTTCCAACAATCAGAAAATGGTCAGTCAGATACATTCACGGCAATTTATCAGCAAACCGAAAATCGCATTTTACTATTTGAATGGCATCAGTAAGGAAAAATTCTCCCCAAAATTGGTTCGAAAGGATTGGATTTGATGAAACTCGGATTAAAAAAGAATGAAGTTGTACTTGTGCCGTATGAAGCCGGCTGGAAAAGGGAATTTGCTGACACGAAGAAAAAAATCATGGAGCACACGAATTTACAGTCGTATCAGATTGAACATATCGGTAGCACATCTATTGAAGGGATTTCGGCAAAGCCGGTAATTGATATTGTAATAGGTGTTGAAAATTTTAACTTGCTGGATAAAGCCTTTTTCATGGGACTCAAGGAAGCTGGTTTTTATCGCTTACAAGTTGAAAGACCTGATGAAATTATTTGCGCAAAATTTACAGATGCTTCATTTGAAACGAAAACTCATTTCATCCATCTTGTAGAATTCAATAAGGAAAAGTGGCATCAAATGCGCTTTTTTAGAGATTATTTGAATGCAAATGAAGCGGTAAAGAAAGAATACGAAGCGCTTAAAAATGGATTTTTCTCAACAGATATGCAAGGAATTGCAGATTACACAACCTATAAAGAACAATTTGTGCAGTCGATATTTAAGAAAATGAATGAGGGGATTTTATGACTTGTATTTTCTGTGAGGGGATAGAAACGAAACAAATACTAATCCAAACCGATAATTTTAAAGTAGTTTTAGATATCGATCCGATTCAGTCCGGTCACTTATTAATTATATCAAAACAACATTTTATGGATATCCGCGAGCTTTCTGATTCAGCATTAATGGAACTATTTAAACTGCAGAAACAGATTATAAATGTATATGAAACGCACTTTCCGGTAGACGGGCTAACCATTATTCAAAATAACGGCGCGATTATGGATGAGGGTACACATTTTCATATACATATAGTTCCACGATATAAAGGGGATGACTTTTGGACATACCAGGAGGTCAACTACCATCCTATTTCGATTTCAGAACTTGTGAAACTGCTTCAATTTGAAAGGGAGTGATTGTTTTGGAAATTAAGAAATATAAATTGGAAAATGAAGAACTGATTGATTTACTATGTTCCAATCATTGGCCTTTTCATGCGAAGATTCAGTTAGATCCGGCAGCGATAAAAAGAGCGATTGACAAAGGCTATTACTCTGAGGGAAAAGAAACGTTTTGGATTATTGAAAAAGAACAAAAAGTTGGAATAATAATAATCGATGACATTGAAGATACAATTCCATTGTTTGATCTTAGGTTAACGGAAGAAGCAAGAGGAATAGGCATCGGTCAAAAATCGTTAAGTTGGCTACAAGATTATTTGTATGGTGAAAAAGGTAAGATCCGAATTGAAGGGTATACAAGAGCAGATAATTTAGCGATGAGAAAATGTTTTACAAAGGCAGGCTTCGTAAAAGAAGGCTATTTACGAAATGCATGGGAAAATGAAGACGGATCAATCTCAGATACTGTTTTATATGCTTCTATCTATGATGATTGGAAGGACAAAAAAACAACACCAATTAAATTAGATGAAGTCCCTTATTAAGTTTTAATCATACTAATCGGCTGTTCGGGAAGTTAGAAATAAATTCTGACTTTGCGGCAGTCTTTTTTATTGTATGGATTGTACATAATCGATAACTTGCAAATTTAAGGAACCTGGTATTTTTTACATTAAACATTTCTCTTGGTAGCTGATGCAATTTCTACTATAATTAGAAATCGATTGGGTATGCAGTGGAGGTGTTTTTACAGGTGATTCAATTACAGCAAGTTACAAGAAAGTTTGGCTCTTTCATGGCCGTTCAAGATGTGACATTAACGGTTGCTAAAGGGGAAATTCATGGTTTGATCGGGGCAAGCGGTGCAGGGAAATCGACGTTATTGCGTTTGATGAATTTGCTGGAAGTACCGGACAGCGGCAATATTTTCATCAATGGCCAGCAACTAACAGCTTTAAAAAATGCTGAACTTCGAGAAGCGAGAAAATCAATCGGGATGATCTTCCAACATTTTCACCTTGTCGCAAATAAAACCGTCCATGATAATGTAGAAATTGCACTTGTCCTGGCAAACTATCCGAAAAAGCTGCGGAAAGCACGTGTTATCGAATGCCTAAAATTTGTCGGGCTTGAACAGTTTGCAGGTCAATATCCGGCCCAGCTGAGCGGCGGGCAAAAGCAGCGTGTGGCGATTGCAAGAGCACTTGCGAATGAAACTGCAGTCCTGCTCTGTGATGAGCCAACCTCTGCGCTCGATGCAAACACCTCTGCGGAAATATTGCGTGTTTTACAGAAGGTTAATAAGGAGCTTGGTGTGACGATTGTGCTTGTCAGTCATGAGCTTGAAGTCGTTAAAAGTATTTGCCATCGGGCTACTGTACTGGATGCAGGGCAAATATACGAAACAGTTGAGTTAACACCTAATGGCATAATTGATACGAGCCATCATCCGCAAAGCTTCGTCGATCAGCTCGTGAAAGGTGGAATCGGACATGCCTGATGTATTGCGTCAATATGAAGCCGAAATTTGGCGGGCCATCAGTGAAACGTTTTTCATGGTCGGTGTGTCAATTGTAGCTGCCGTATTAATCGGATTACCAATCGGTACATATTTATTTCTTTGCGGGAAAGAAAAGTTGCTTGAAAACCGTGTCGTTTACAACATACTAAACTTAGCGGTGAATACGATCCGTTCGTTTCCATTCCTGCTGCTAGTCGTATTCTTGATTCCCTTTACAAGGCTCATTGTCGGTACGGCAATCGGTACGGTTGCGGCAACAGTTCCGTTATCGATTATTGCCATTGCCCATTATGCAAGGCTTGTCGAACAGTCACTGCTTGATGTGCCAAAAGGTGTAATTGAGGCTGCTGTTTCAATGGGGGCTTCGGTTCGACGTATTATTTTTAGTTTTCTTTTTGTGGAAGCGCGTTCAGGACTAGTGCTCGGCCTGACGACTTCAATAGTCAGTTTTATTTCGTATTCCACAATTATGGGTGTTGTCGGGGGCGGCGGTATCGGTGACTTTGCAATTCGCTACGGGTATCAGCAATTCAAGACAGATCTAATGCTTTACATGATTTTCATTATGATTATTTTGGTGCAGCTCATTCAAATGATTGGTACGGCTGCAGCAAGATGGTTGGACAAAAGATAGGAGAATGATTGTGAAAAAAAGATGGATGTTAAGTGTGGCGGCAGTATTAGCTTTAGTTGGCTGCGGACAGAATGAAGAAAAAGAAACGAATAAAGAAGCAGAAAAGGAAGAGACAACATTAAAAGTTGCCTCATTAATTTCACCGATGACAGATATTCTGGAGCTAGTCGAGCCTAAATTAGAAGAGCAGGGCATTGATCTGGAAATTGTCGTATTAGGCGATAATGTACAGCCAAATAGTGCACTAGCTGCAAAGGAAGTTGATGCAAACTTCTTCCAGCACGTGCCGTATATGGAGGAATTTAATCGGAACAATGATGCGAATTTAGTGCCGATCCAGCCAATTTACTTTGCCAATTACGGTGTGTATGCAAAAAATTATGATACAATCGAAGAGTTGCCGGATGGGGCAACTGTTGCGATTGCCAACGATATTTCAAACGTTGACCGTTCGTTAATGCTGCTTGCCCAGCATGGTGTAATCACATTAAAGGAAAAAACGGATGTGTATTACACATTAGCAAGCATCGAGGACAACCCGAAAAATCTTCAGTTTAAAGAAGTTGACCTGTTAATGCTAGCACGTATGTACGATGATGCGGATGCGGTTGTTATGACACCTGCCTATGCGGCACCACTTGGCTTAACGCCGAAAAGTGATGCACTGTTAACTGAAGGTGTAGAAAACGACTTTGCCATTACTTTAGTTGCGCGTGAAGACAACAAAGACGACGAAGCAATCAAAAAGCTTGCGGAAGCGATGACGAGTGAAGAAGTGCGTAATTTCCTGCAAGAAAACTACGACGAAACGGCTACTCCTGCGTTCGAATAGATGAATAACCTGAAAACACCGAGACGCGGTTAGATTTTGCGTTTCGGTGTTTTTATTGGTTGGATTAATCTGTCGGGCACATTAAGCGATTACCCGATGAAAATTGTATCTATAATTAAAAATCAGACTTAATTATTATTTCCAATGCCCTTTTCAGCACTTCTGTATCGCTATCTGTCAAGTTTTCGAGAACTTGATTATTCAACACAATTGTTGCAGCTTCCACTTCATCTCTGATTTCTTCCGATTTTTGAGTCGCCATTACTAAAACATTTCTACGGTTGTTTGGATCGATTGAACGTTCTATTAGTCCGGCTTTTTGCATTTTATCTAAGATCCCCGAGACAGTAGGGGCTTCTAAATATACCATTTCACCAATTTGTTTAGGCGATAATTGCCCTTCTCTCCACAAACAATTCAGCACACCATATTGGGCAGGTGTTACGCCATAATCCTCCAAAAGTTTGCTGAAATATTTAAAAACCTTATTCTGACTGGCGCTCAGCAAAAAATTCATGCAATCTTTTAATTCCATTTTATCTCCCCCATATTGACATTACCTATCATATCATGTAAGTTTTTGTAATAAAACATTTTTGGTATAGAAATGTTTTGTTGCAGAAGGGGGCAGATTGTTATGGATCAATTCAAGGCAATTATTGTAAAAGAAGAACAAGATCAGGTGATTTACGGTTTGGAGAATGTTAATCTCGACAGTCTTTCAGATGGCGAAGTTTTAATTAAGGTTTCCTATTCTTCAATAAACTATAAAGATATGTTAGCTGTTCAAAAAAATGGAGGCGTTATCCGGAATTATCCGCTTATCCCTGGAATAGATTTAAGCGGAACGATTGTTCATTCAACAGATAATCGCTATACAGAAGGACAGAAAGTAATTGTGACAGGTTTTGCTATGGGCATGAGCCATACAGGAGGTTTTGCGGAATATGCCAGAGTTCCGGCAGATTGGATTGTTCCTTTACCGGACAATTTATCTTTAAAAGATGCGATGGTTTTTGGAACAGCCGGATTTACGGCTGCCCTTTCTATCATGGCATTAGAGGAGAAGGGGATGGATTTAAACAAAGATCCGAGGATTCTGGTCACTGGTTCAACTGGCGGAGTAGGTAGTATAGCTGTGCAAATTTTATCAAAAATTGGTTACAAAAATATTGCTGCGTTAGTTCGGAAAGAAAATCAGATTGACGTAGCAAAATCTTTAGGAGCTACTGATGTCATTTTTGCAGACGAATTAGGAGAACTCAATAAACCGTTAAATAAGCAAAAGTTTGATTTTGTCCTAGATACTGTTGGAGGAGAAATTGCTTCTGTAGTAATCCCTCAAATTTCTTATGGCGGAAGTATGAGTATGTGCGGAAATGCTGGCGGGATCAAACTAACATCGACAGTACTGCCGTTCATTCTTAGAGGAATTAACCTTTTAGGAATTGATTCAGTAAATGTGCCAATTAAAGATCGAGGTTATGTTTGGAATAAAATAGCGAATGAATGGAATATTGCTCAAACTACTCTAATAAGTGAAATTTCACTTGAAGAAGTACCTCACACGATTGAAGCAATTAAAAAGGGTCAGCATTTAGGAAGAACAATTATTAAAAATTAAATAGCGTATCAAAAAATGAGTGCTTTTCTTCCATGAAAGAGAAGCGCTTTTTTATATTCTAGACATCTACCAATCAAGAATAACAAATCCCTTAAAATATATAGAATAAGTCAAAAAATCCACAAAGTCATGTATAATAAATATGAATATTAAGAAAATTCTTGCATTATGATGAAAATATTCTTAATTATACTACTTTTTCTTTGTACGGTGGGAGGGTGCTATGTTTAATTATATAACTAATGAATCTACGCAGGTATATTTGGAACGTACAATGGAGGAAGAAAAGCACAGAATAAAAAATTTTTATGTTCTTTCGGTCAATGATGCTCCTATTGAAAAAATGAATTACAGTCTCTTTTTCGACAGACATATTGAGGAGGGCTCCATTGTTGATCTGGAACAGGATGAAGGTAATACAAATACTCCAAGTTATATTATTGATGAGAAGGAGTATGCTAGAAATAAGGAGTTATATTACAAGATTCGGTTACAGCTGCGAAAAAGAATAATTGAAAAGATGGCGATTTCCATTAACTTTTATATTGTAGCCCATAGCACTCATGGAAGTAATGCAATTTTAAATAACGATCAATTGCTAGAGAATTCTATTGAGGAAACGAAGGCAATTATACAGAATGAAACATTTATAGGTAAAGAGGATACGTGGGATAATTTTTATATTTGGCTCCAGAATCAATTAAAAATCTTTATTTTAGAGGAAATGATTCTGCTGGACGGAATCAGAGGTATCAAAGAATTGACGATAGAAGAGTTAAATATGAAATTTTTTGAATTACTGCGCTTTAATCTGGCAACTAATAAATCATTTATTAGGAAGTTCAGTCATAATGTCGATCATTATCTTAAAGAATGGCAAAGAAGACTGATCAATGAAATAAATAATAATGTTTCCGCCTCTTTACAACTTGGTAGTGTTATCGAACAGCCTGAAAATGGTGGGGCAGGCAGTGATGCACTTCAACCGAAATACATGTCAAACTATGCAAATGTTCTGAATAATGTAGCCTATCATGTAGTGAGAGAAGCGATTTATAAAAAGAAATTTGTGATTGGTGATGAAGGTATTTGGCCAAAATATATTTTTGAGAAGGGAAATACGAGCGGGAATCTTCAAATCATTCCGTTTATTAAGGAAAACCGGAACTTTAATTCTGCTTATGAAAATATGCAACAATTTGCATCAAATATAGTCCGGCAAATGTCCATTATCGATGTGGATGTGCTGGATATTCTTTGTCATCTTTATTTACAGTTGGCTAAAAATCTCGACGATATTGTTGAAATTGAATTAAGGGATATTTTAACAATGAGGGGGCTCCGGCCTAAACTCAATGGAGACGGGCGGCGTGGAGGCTTTGAAACAAAACAGAGGGAACAGGTCATCCATTCCTTAAAGGTGATTCAAAGTCTGTGGCTAACCATTGATAAAACCGTGATGTACAAAAATAACAAGCCAATTCAGGTAGAAGTCCAAGGCAGGACCTTTTTATTCAAAAATGCAAACGGTGAGGAATATGAAGTGAATGAGGAGACTTGCGGTAAGTCCATAACATTTACGGTCGATAAAGTATTCGCGAAATATTTAGTCTCGTCCAAGCGGCAGATGGCATTACTTCCGTTAAAAGCAATGCACTATCATCCGGCACGATTTAACCTTGAGAAAAAATTATGCCGCTATTTAAGCTGGAGATGGAGGACACAGGCATATAAAGGGGACTACCAGCAATTAAACAAAGTGAATACGCTATTGGAAGTTTGCGGGCATGGGCTAAATAATCGTCTGCCAATCAGAACAAGGGAGCGGTTTGAAAAGGCGCTGGATAAATTAGTGGAGGATAAAATTATTGCCGACTGGTACTATATCAACTGGGATGAAAATAGAGCGGAAGGAAAGGGCTGGGCCAAATATTGGCTAAATACTTCCATCGTTATCGATCCTTCTCCTGAAATAAAAGAACATTACCGGTCGATTGAGAGAGTGAAGAAGCCCGCCAAGTCTGTTGCGGCTAGTAAGGATATGCAGAGCAGTCTCCAGGCAGAGCTCATCCAGCGTATGAATCGAGTACGCAGGAATCATAAACTTACATTAACGAATATCGCGGAGGAAATTGAAGTTTCTGCTTCGTATTTAAATAAAATCGAGAGAGGGCTTGTTGTAGGTTCCTCTAAAATTCAAAAGAAAATATGGGAATGGCTAGAGCGATTTGACCAAAGCTTCTGAAATTATTCGGAGGCTTTTTATTTTTGTCTCTACATTATATGAATGCGCTTACATAGATACGAAGTCGAGATTATATTGAATGAAAGTCGGGGTTAGTATGAACGTAAGATTTTTTCCACCCTATTCAAATAGCAGCAGTTACAAGGCTTTAAATGAATTATTCCAGTATATTGACAACATAATAACTCTATTAATTTACTAGTTAGAATTTTCAGTGTAAATAAATAAGGAAATGTATGATGGGTTCATAGATGAATCATCTAAAAACATTTTAGGAGGAATGCAAATGACTCGAAATGTAGAAAGCTATGAATCCATTAGGCCATTACTTTATCCTGAATCGGTCGCGATTTTAGGCGCATCAGAGAATAAGTACAAAATCGGCAACATTCAGCTCCAGGCACTGATTGACGGTAAATTTCAGGGAGAAATCTATCCGATCCATCCGAAAGCGGAGCAAATTTCGGGCCTGAAAAGCTACCCGTCATTGACAGATGTCCCGAATTCTATTGATCTCGTTATTTTCTGTGTAGCCTACGATCAGATTAAAAATGGTCTAATCGCCTGCGCAGAAAAAAAGGTAAAAGCTGCGATTATTTTTGCTTCCGGTTTTTCGGAGGCTGGTGAAGAAGGAAAGAAACTACAGCTGGAGTTGGCGGAATATGCCAAATTAAATAATATTCGATTGCTGGGTCCAAACTGTGTCGGTTTAGTCAATACATCGAATGGTTTAATCGGCACCTTCTCATCTTCTGTGTTAGACGTTCCAATGAGTGGTAAGCGAGGAGTTGGCTATGTGTCACAGAGCGGTGCATTCGGTGTTTTAACATATATGGCAGCAGCCCAGTATGGCATCAACTTCAACTATTTTATAAGCAGCGGAAATGAAATGGATACAACAATGGAAGATTATATCGACTATATGGTTCATGATGATGAGATTGAAGTGATCAGCGGCTATATCGAAGGAGCAAAAAACCCTGAAAAGCTGAAACAGGCAGCACGTAAGGCTTTGGAAAAGAAAAAGCCGATTGTATTAATGAAAACCGGGCGTAGTGATGCCGGGAGCAGAGCAGCTGCCTCTCATACGGGAGCACTCGCTGGATCGGATAAAATCTACGATGCGTTTTTCAGGCAGCACGGCATTATTCGTGTAGAAGATGCAGAGGATGTCATTGCCTTTTCAAAATTGTTTAATCCAAATCGATTGCCAAAGGGCAAAAACACGGCGATTATTACAAGCTCGGGCGGCCGGGGCATTAATGAAGCGGATCGCTGTGAGGCATATGGATTGAATATTGTCAGACTTTCTGATGAGACAATGGCGGAAATGCGCAAGACTTTACCGGATTACGCAAGTGTTACGAACCCAATTGACTTGACTGCCGCAGCCTCTTTCACAAATCCGGAATTTTTCCTGGATACCCTAAAGGTGCTTGTGAATAGTACTGAGGTTGATAACATCCTGCTGACAGAGTTTCCGCATAGCTGGGATGAGCATAACGAGTATTTCAAAGAGTTTATAACCGTCGCCAAAAACAGTGAAAAATTTATTGGTTTTTTCCCGTTCCCATTAGGAGAGATCACATACCCACAAACGACTCCGATCTTAATTGAAAATGAAATAGCGGTAGTATCAGGCGCATTAAACCCGGTGCGGGCATTATCACAATTAGTAGAATACAGTCAGTTTTTAAATACCGTTCAAACAGATGGGATGGAAGAACGTTATGAACATGAGAATATTGATGATTTGTTAACACCAGGTGCTGTTTTAAGTGAGTCAGAGGCGAGTGAAGTTCTAGCGAGGTATGGAATTCCAATCACTAAGCGCTATGTAACACTTTCTGCGGAAGAAGCTGTGGAAAGAGCATTGCAGATTGGGTTTCCGGTTGTGCTGAAAATCGATTCGCAGCAAATCCCTCACAAAACAGAGGCAGATGCAATTCGTTTAAATGTCTCTTCTGAAGAAGAAGTGAAGGAAGCATTCATGGAAATTATGAAAAATGCAAGGAACTACAATCCTGCTGCTGTTTTAAATGGTGTTTCTGTACAGGAAATGCTGCCGCAAGGGACAGAAGTGATTATCGGCGCAAAAAATGATGAAGTATTCGGACCGGTTATTATGGCTGGTTTAGGTGGCATTTTTGTTGAGGTATTTAAGGATATCGCCTTCAAGATTGCACCATTAAACAGACAGGATGCCGGGACACTATTGGACGAACTGCAGGCAAAGGCCATTTTGGACGGGGCTCGGGGTCAGGTAGCGGTAGATAAAGAAGCGATTATCGATGTTCTTTTAAGAGTTTCCCAGTTAATGCTTGATTATAGAGACCAAATCAAGGAATTGGATATTAATCCGCTGATTGTTTATGAAAATGGAATCAAGGCTGCAGATGCCATGCTTGTAGTGACTGAAGAGAGTATTAAAAAGGAATTGATTGGAGGATAAAGCGATGGAGCTTGCACATTTAATCGGTAAAACAGGTAAACCCTTTACCTTCAAGGTGGAGCAGCGTCATATTAGACAATTTGCGCAGGCGATTGGCGATGCGAACCCGCTTTATACGGATGAAGAATATGCCAAAAATACACCTCATAAAGGGATCGTTGCACCGTTGACGTTTCCTGTTGCCGTGACACCCGACAATGAAAATGACGCTTTGGATTTAGGGTTGGATTACAGACGAATGCTTCATGGTGAACAGCAATTTTTCTATACTCGTCCGATACGTGTGGGAGAGATGCTGTACTGCCAGATGAAGGTGACAGATGTATATGAAAAAGAAGGAAAAAACGGCATGATGGAATTCATTTTATTCGATACAGAAATAAAAGACGAAAACGGCGGGCACATAGTAACAAGCCGAACTAATATTGTATACCGCCCGTTAGTGCTGAATTAAATTTCTTATGCAGAAAGGACAGATTAATATGATTGATCTTAGCCAATTAGTGGAAGGGCTGAATCTGCCGGAATATAAAAAAGAAAAGGTAACAAAGGTTCAGCTTGTAAAATATGCAGGAGCTTCAGGTGATTTTAATCCTTTGCATACAGATGATGCTTTCGCCCAGAAAATCGGGTTAAATGGTGTGATTGCACACGGAATGCTAATCATGGGTTTTTTAGGAGAATACGTGAATAAAATTGTATCGAATGAAGGTACAGTAACCGATTTTAAAATGCGCTTTGGTGCCATGACCGTTCCGGAGGATGAAATTGTGTGTAAAGGAATCGTCAAGGAAAAAACGAAAATTGACGGTAGGACAGAGGTTGTTTTGAAATTATATGCAGTAAAGGACATAGGCGAGGTTGTTGGATCTGGCGAAGCCATTATCCAATTTTAACATAGAGGGAGTGGGCTGAATGGAAAAAATCAGGGAAAAATATGCCATTGTTGGGGTAGGCGAAAGTAATCGTTCGAAAAATTCCGGGGTTACCCCATTGGAATTGGCGTTGGAAGCAGCACGGGCTGCACTAGCAGATGCAGGTTTGGAAGCAAAAGACATTGATGGGTTCATGAGCTATTCGGAGATGGATTCTTGTAATCCGCATCAGGTGGCAACATATTTAGGGGTTCGGCCTAAAGTTGTGAAAGAAATGTTCGGCGGGGGGAGCAGTACCGAGCTCTTAATCGCAGAGGCCATTGGTTTGATTGAAACAGGACAGGCAAATACCGTGCTTATTTTCCGCTCGATGAATGGACGCTCCGGTGTCCGCATGGGTGGGGGCGGATTCAGTATTGATGCCCTTCAAAACGGTTTTGATGGCGGGAGTTTTATTATTCCTTATGGGGCAGGCAGTCCAGGGCAATGGTTCGGGTTGTTTGCCACTCGCCATATGCATCTGAACGGCTTGACACAGGAGCATTTAGGGCATGTTTGCACAAGCTTTTACGAGCATGCACAGCGGAATCCGAAAGCATTTTTTTACGGGAAGCCATTGACGATGGAAGAATATATGAGCACGGCACATTTAAGTTCACCATTTACAAAGCATGACTACTGTTTGGAGTCGGATGAGGCAAACGCGATTATTGTAACTTCCACAGAGCGTGCCAAAGACTGCAAATCCGTCCCTGTAAAAATTTTAGGCATGGCTGCAAGAGAAGTAGTATCCCACGCCCATTACTGGAAAAATATCGATGAAGTTGCAGCAGATTATGTTGCGCCCCGATTATACGAGAATGCGGGCGTTTCACCTGAGGATATTAAGGTTGCATCGATTTATGACTGTTTCAGCTGGGTTGTTTTACGTCAGCTCGAGGCATACGGACTTGCACCAAAAGGCGAAGTGGGGGATTTTGTAAGTGCTGGAAACTTGCGAATGGATGGCAAGCTTCCTACAAATACAGCGGGTGGCATGCTTTCGGAAGGCTATACACACGGCATGAACAATGTATTGGAAATTGTCCGCCAAGTTCGACGTGAATATGAGGGAACAGAACGTCAGGTAAAAGATACAGAACTGGCAATTTGTACAGGTTGGACAGGACCGGATGTTGCCGGTGCCATGATTTTATGTAAATAGGAGGAATGACAATGAAAGAAGAGACGAAAGTAATTTACGAAAAGCCGATTCCTTTGAAAAACACCTATAATGCACCTTACTGGGATGCGGCAGATCGACATGAGCTGAATGTGCAAAAATGCAATACATGCAGCAATTATAATCACCCCCCTGGACCGAGCTGCGCAAACTGCGGAAGCATCGATGTATTCTGGGAAAACTTAGGTTCAACAATTACCGGTGAGGTCTACACCTATATCGTTTCAAATAGACCATTTTTACCGGGCTTCCAAAATGAACTACCAACAGTGATCGCTGTTGTCCAATTGGAGGAATACCCTGACATCAAGATCATTGGTAATGTACTCCATGGCAATACAGAAACAGTTTCCATCGGAACAAAGGTAAAAATGGTATGGATAGAGGCTACTGAGGAGCGTGCGATTCCACAGTGGGTATTGGTCTAAATTCTTTTAGAAGGAGGGATATGGATGGACTTTTCGTACACAAGTCAGGAGGAGCAGTTTCGTCTGGAGCTTCGCGAATGGCTGGAAAATAATCTGCCGGAGGGCTGGCTGGATGGCACATTTAAAATGCCGGAAAATCAACAAGAACTAGGCCAATTTTTACGGAATTGGCAAAGAAAACTTTCAGAGGGAAGATGGGCAGCGATTGCTTGGCCGGAAAAGCAAGGCGGCCGCAATGCGACGCTGATGGAAGAAATCATTTATCATCAGGAAATGGTTCGTGTGAAGGCACCGCCACTTGTTAACTATGTGGGCTTACATATGGTAGGTCCCACACTCATGCAGATTGGCAGCAAGGAACAGCAGGAGAAATATATATCAAAAATTATTACCGGTGAGGAAGTATGGTGCCAAGGTTATTCTGAACCAAACGCAGGCTCGGATTTGGCTGCTGTTCAAACGACAGCGGTGAAAGACGGCGATAAGTGGATTATAAATGGGCAGAAAATCTGGACAAGCTTTGCCCATTTTGCAGATCGCTGCTTTTTAGTAGCCCGAACGAGTAAGGGCGAGAAAAAGCACCATGGGATTACATGTTTTTTATTGGATATGAATCAGCCGGGCGTCGAGGTTAGACCAATTATTCAAATGGATGGAGAGCATGATTTCAATGAGGTTTATTTGAATGATGCGGTTGCCTATGAAAGTGAAATTATCGGTGCTGTCGATGATGGATGGCGTGTAACAATTGCGTTGCTCATGCATGAAAGAACGGGCATTGGTGCACAGGTGTTCTCATTGGAACAGCAATTTGATGAGCTGGTGGAACTGGCCCGCAATGTTACGGAGGATCATGTGCCTGTAATAGAAAAGCCGGATGTCCGCAAAAGACTGCTGGATTTGTATATTAAGTCGCGCGGGTCCTTGCTGAACTATTACCGCAATTTAACTAAGCAGCTAAAAGTGGGTCATCCTGGAGTGGAAGGCTCAATGGATAAACTCTTAGTCAGCGAAAATACGAAAGAACTGTTCGCAGAAGCCATTTCAATTCAGGGGCACCAAGGGCTGTTATGGAAAAAGGATGCCGTGTATGGCGACTCGTATTGGCAAAGGAATTATCTCTATGCCTTTGGTCAAACAATCGGAGGCGGTACGAGTGAAATCCAGAGAAATACAATTGCGGAGCGCATTTTAGGCCTGCCAAAGGATATTGGCAAATAAATGAGAAGAAGGTGAATAGATGGACTTTTCTTTAAGCCAGGAACAGGAAATGTTTCGGGAATATATAAAGAAATTTTTAGGGGATATGGAACATACGAAAATTGCAAGAGATTATATTGATAACAAAACAGAGCATGTAAAAAATATTTTATCGGATTTAAAGGAATTGGGCTGGACAAAATTGAATATCCCGGAAGAATTTGAGGGAATGGGCTTAGGCCAGCTCGATTTAGTGCCGATCATGGAAGAGTTCGGCAGGGTATTGCTTCCGGGTTTACACCTTGAAACAAATGCATTGGCAGTTCCTTTGATTGAACGTTTCGGAACGAAGGAGCAGAAGCAGTATTTTTTAAAGGAAATAGCCGATTCGGATTTAAATTTAACGGTGGCATGGTTAGAGCCAGGTGGCAGCTATAAAGAGCAGGGAATCCGGCTTTCTGGTGAAGTGAGTCAGGGGCAGATTATTTTAAATGGTGTGAAAACACAGGTGCCAGATTTAGAGCTCGCACAGCATGCTATAGTTCCGCTACGAATACACAATGAAATTACATTAATCACTGTGGATCTTAACACACCGGGAATTTCAATTACACCACAGGATAATTTTGCTGAAACGAGAAAACTGTCAATGGTTGAATTTGAACAAGTGAAAGTTCCGGCTGAAAATGTTATTGGCCAAATAGGAGATGGCTGGGGAATGTTGCAGGAGGGTTTGCTTTATTATAATGCTGCGTTATCTTCCGTAGCGGTAGGTGCAATGGAGCATATAGTGGAGATGGCCAGCGAGTACGCTAAAATCCGTGAACAATTCGGAAACCCTATCGGCAGATTCCAGGCGATTAAACATCGTCTAGCAGATATGAAATTGGATTTGGAGACTGCACGTTCACTTTCCTATTATGCAAACTGGGCAATGGAGACTTTTTCAGAAGACCGGATTGAGGCAATTTGCAGTGCGCGTATTTTTGCAACGCAGGCATTCATTCGATTGGCGTCCCATAATATCCAAATTCATGGCGGGATTGGATTCACGGAGGAAATCGATTGCCACTTATTTATAAAGCAGGCTAAATACTACGAAAATTATTTAGGAAGCATTGATCAATATTACGATCTGGCAATTAATGCTTTAAATTGGACCAGTCAAAATTCTGTCCAAACAGAGCAACCTATTATGGCGCATAAATAGAGGATGATATATATAGAGAGTGATTTGCGTTTAAATATTTGAAATATTTAAATCAAGTCGCTCTCTATTTTAATGAAACTCAGAAAATTAGTCCGAATCTATAGTAAAGACGTCTGATCCGACGACACAACATTGTTTTAGTTCGGGCTATTTGTTTAATTGAGCGGAAAGTTTAGTCTAACAAAATAATCAAAATCAAAGAGGTGATTTTGTTCATGTTAAAAACGTCTAAAACTGTTGAGTCGCTAACATATAAACAAAAGGTTCTATTAATGGTTGGGGTCTTTATGTGTATAGAATTGGGGCTTATGGTTTCCTCCCAGTTCTCAGTCGCGTTGCCTAAAATTATTGATGATATTGGCGGCATCGAATTTTACTCGCTCGTATTCACTGTAAATTTGACTGTAAGTGCAATAATGACGCCAATAGTGGGAAAAATGAGTGATATTTATGGACGTAGACAAATTTTGATTATCGGTATTTTAGTTATCTTAGTCTCGGAAATAATAACACCTTTGTTGGTATCAAATATTTACCATTTAATGATTTTCCGAGCGATACAGGGCTTGGGCGGCGCACTTGCGGCTGTAGTTGGTCTGATCGTCATCAGCGATATATTTGATTTGGCGAACAGGGCGAAGTTTTTAGGGTTTTATGGGGCATTAAATGCCATTACAGCTATAGTCGCACCTACATTGGGTGGAATATTTGTACAGTATATGTCCTGGCACTGGGTATTTTATTCGATTGCTCCAATTGGAGTGATCGGCTTGTATTTAGTCGTTAAATATATGCCGAATATTCCGAGGACAGAAAATGCAAAACTTGATTATAAGGGAATAAGTATTTTAAGTGCAGCTATTTTAGTTTTTGTTGCGATTACAACATTTGGCGGCTCAAGAATTCCTTGGCTATCTGTCCCGATGTTCGTGCTGGTAACCGTCTTTGTATTGTCGATTTTCGGTTTTATTACTAGCCAAAAGAAAGTTGCACATCCGATCGTGCCATTACGGTTATTTAAATATCGGGTTTTTGTCGTTTGCATGTTAAGTGTTTTTGCCGTTATGTTTGCCGCAACCGGGCTAATTTTTTTATTGCCGATGTTCTTACAAAATTTATTTGGTTTTACACCAACTGAAACAGGCTTATTTATGACGTTTCGAGGGACGACTTCCTTCATATTTGCTGCAATGAGCGGATTCCTTGTTGTAAAATTGAAGGATTTCAAATTGGTTGCAATCATTGCGATGGTTATTTTTGCTTCTATGATTTTCACGTTAACGTTCTTTACAACATCTGCTTCTACATTAGCCTTAACGATTATTTGTTTAATTTGGGGAACGTCCAGCGGTGTTTTGATTTCAATTTTCCATACAGGAATTCAAATGAACTTGCCTGATAAAGATATTAGTGTTGCAATGAGTGTCATTCAGTTAGCTGTTGCAGTATCGTCGTTATTGGCAACATCTTTCCTGGGACTGTTTTTACGACTTCCAAATTTAAGTCAAGGCTTATCGTACTTACTGTTTGCATGCTTAGGCGCAGTTGTTCTTGCACTAGGAATCTTTGTCATCACATTGCAAAAGCGCAATTTGAAAATAGAGGAAGAAGAACCAGCCACAGAGCAGCTTGTTTAAATTAAAGGATTTGAAATAGGTAGGTTAAATTTTATAAAAGGGAGTGGGAAAGATGAGTTTTTCTACGATAAACAAGCTACAAAGTATTTTTGACAAGCAAAAAGGTTTTCAGTGGCAGGCACGTCAAACAACAGCACAGCAGCGTATCAAAAAACTGCTGAATTTGAAAAATGTGATTTTGACGCGTACACAGGATTTGGTAGAGGCCGCGAACAGGGATTTTGCCATGACGACTATGACAGCCGAGCAACAAATTTATTCCGTTACATCGGCGATAGATTTTACTGTTCAGCATCTGGAGCAATGGATGCAACCTGATCGGGTTGAAAATACTCAAGATGGAGAAGCCTATATTTTATATGAATCACGTGGCTGTGTTTGCATTTTCGGGACTTGGAATTCTCCGATGTCCGTAACAATTCATCCATTATTGGATGCATTGGCTGCAGGTAACTGTGTATTAATTAAACCAAGCGAGTTTAATCCTGCCTATAATCAGATATTGGAAGATATAATTGAATCGGTATTTGATGAGCAGGAGGTCGCGTTCGTTCAGGGGGAAGCCGATGTTTCCGAGCAATTACTGAAGCTGCCGTTTGATCATTTCTTCTTTACGGGCAGTCCCCGTGTCGGCAAAATAGTCATGCGTGAAGCGGCCGAGCATCTGGCAACTGTAACGCTTGAGCTTGGCGGTAAATCGCCGGTTATTATCGATAAAGGGTATAATCCTTTCAAAGCGGCGCAAACAATCGTTTTCGGAAAGGTAATGATGGCTGGACAGTTTTGTATTTCACCAGATTACTTATTTGTTCATGAAGACGATTTAACAGGTTTTGCACTGGCTTTTCAGCAAATGACGATAGGTATGCTCTATGATGAAGGTAAATTACGCACAACGGAGCGCACTCAAATTGTTAATGATGCACACTATTATCGGATTAAGGGGTTATTCGAGGATGCAATGGAAAAAGGAGCAACCGTATTAAGCGGAGGGAGATTTGATGATGAAAATCGTTTAATCGAGCCGACTTTATTAGGAAATATTATACCCGACATGCGGATTGCGGATGAGGAAATCTTCGGACCGCTCACATTTGTAAAAACGTATAAGGATGTGTCAGAAGCGATTCGCCATATCCAGCAGAATCCAAAGCCTTTAGCGCTATATATCTATAGTGAGGATGAGCATTTCCAACAGCAGGTGCTCCGTACTACGTCTTCTGGCGGAGTGACGGTCAACGGAATATTTATGCACAATACGCATCTTCATTTACCATTTGGCGGTGTCAATAACTCGGGAAGCGGCAATTTCCATGGAATTCATGGTTTTAAAACGTTCTCGCATCAGCGTGCTGTTTATAAAGTTCTTTCATGACATAGAAACTAAATTATCCCTCTGTTTTCTTGTTGGGAGAAGAGATTACATGGTTAACGATAGTTTTATCGATGATTGTTGTGGAATGTATAATAATCGAAAAAAATGCGCCTGTATTAAAGGAATAAATGAAATTAACTTAAAAGAAAGTGAACGTTAACTGTAAGTTTTTCATAATCTATTTATATGGAATACATTGTAAGCTAAGGGATGAAATCAACATGAATTTTATGCCCAATATATAGTGGGATTTTGGTAACAGCATGAATGATATAACGGACTATGGCAAAAACCCATTTGTCATTATTATTCATGGAGCGACAGAGCGATAGTACGTTCCGGACCGTTTTACGGACCAGGAATCATCTGCAATTGACTGTCATAAGTTTTCATCCAGGTGAGAAACTTGGGTTGGAGATGCATCCGAATGTCGACCAGTTTCTACGGATTGAACAAGGTCAAGGAATTGTTCAAATGGGTAAAAGTATAGATAATTTAAATTTGCAATGGATCGTTTTTGATGATAGCGCCATCATCATCCCTGCTGGCACATGGCATAACTTAATCAATACCGGAAATATTCCGTTAAAGTTATATTCCATCTATGCACCACCAAATCTTCCATTTGGAACAGTGCATCCAATAAAACAATGCGGAAAGACATGAGCACTAGTTTTGGAAACTTGCACAAAAGTGCGAGTTTCTTTTTGTTGACATTTATACCTACAGGGGTATAATAAAAAGTGTGAGAAAGCTTTTCTATTCTCAACACTACTAGAAAATTAAATATTTGACATATACCCTGAGGGGTAGTATAGTTTGGTTAATGAATCATTCCAAATGAGGTGAGAAAATGCAGTATGATCCAAAAGTATTGGCACGAATGAAAAAAGTCGAAGGTCAGTTACGCGGCATATTACGGATGATGGAAGAAGAAAAGGACTGCAAAGATGTTATCACACAACTTAGTGCTGTCCGTTCTGCTGTTGACCGTACAATCGGTGTCATCGTAACGGATAATTTAGTGGAGTGTCTTTCAAAGGAAGATGCCGAAACGATGGATAAAAATGCCATGGTCAAACAGGCAGTAGATTTACTAGTAAAAAGTCGATAAGACTTTTTATTTTTGAAATACATTATACCTATAGGGGTAGGGGGACTTTCATTGGAAAAGAAAAGAACAACAATCGTATTATTCAGCGGTGATTACGACAAGGCAATGGCTGCTTACATTATTGCAAACGGTGCGGCTGCATATGATCATGAGGTAACAATTTTTCATACCTTTTGGGGTATCAATGCATTACGAAAACAAGAACCGGTAACTGTTAAGAAAGGGTTCCTGGAAAAAATGTTCGCCAAAATGATGCCGCGCGGAGCAGAAAAACTTGGCTTATCAAAAATGCAAATGCTTGGCATGGGACCAAAAATGATCAAGCATGTAATGAATAAGCATAACGCATTAACGTTAACACAACTCGTTGAAATGGCACAGGAACAAGACATAAAACTTGTGACATGTACGATGACGATGGATTTATTGGGACTTCAAAAAGAAGAATTGCTTGATGGCATCGAATACGCCGGAGTAGCGGCCTATTTAGCTGATGCTGAAGACGGAAACGTCAACCTATTCATATAAGAGGTGACATATGGAAACAATAATAGTAATCGCCGTGATCGTGGCATTTTTAGCCTGGCGCATGAAGCCGACAAAAGGCGTCAACACGATTTCGACGACAGAACTCAAAAGAATGATCAATGACAAAGACAAATTGTTTATTGATGTACGCACACCTGCTGAGTATAAAGCGCGCAATGTGAAGCAATTTAAAAATATCCCACTTG
Organism: Solibacillus sp. FSL W7-1472; assembly: GCF_037969775.1. Lineage (NCBI taxonomy): Bacteria > Bacillati > Bacillota > Bacilli > Caryophanales > Caryophanaceae > Solibacillus > Solibacillus sp. FSL W7-1472. The sequence continues at coordinate 2,274,542 of NZ_CP150208.1, read as the reverse complement.
GCTCTGATTTTTCAAAACTGCCAAAGGATAAGGAAATTGTGGTCATTTGCCAAAGCGGCATGCGTTCCAAACAAGCATGTAATCAACTGAAAAAATTAGGCTATAGCCGTGTCACGAATATACGTGGCGGCATGAGTGCCTATTAAGGAGGAAGAAAGAATGAAAACAATTTTACCAGAACAAGTACAAGCAAAATTAGAAGCAGGTGAAGCGGTTCATTTAATCGATGTTCGTGAAGTAGCGGAAGTAGAAGCAGGTCATATTCCGGGGATTACCCATATTCCATTAGGATTACTGGAATTCCGTATGCACGAATTGGATAAGAAAACACCATACATTATGGTTTGCCGTTCAGGCGGCCGCAGCGGTCAGGCAACAGCTTTTTTGGAATCACAAGGGTTTGACGTGACGAATATGACAGGCGGTATGCTTGAATGGAATGGTGAAGTTAAGTAAGTAAAAAATTTAAATAGGATTATACCTTAGGAGGATAACGATGATTAAATCAGACGTACAACTTGATGCAAAAGGTTTAGCTTGTCCAATGCCGATTGTCAGAACAAAAAAAGCGATGAATGATGTGGCAGAAGGACAAGTGCTTGAAATTCAGGCGACAGACAAAGGCTCGGTGGCAGATTTAGCTGCATGGTCGAAAACGGTCGGTCATCAATATATCGGCTCAAATGAAGTAAATGGTGTGTTTTATCACTATATCCGAAAGTGCAATCCGGAAATCAGTGATGCAGCGGAAAAATCATTTGAACAAACGATTTCGAATGAAGATGCCGTGAAACAAGAAGGAATGATTTTGGACGTACGTGAAGCAGCGGAATACGCTTTTGGCCATATCCCGGGAGCAAAATCAATTCCTATGGGCGAATTAGCAACACGAATGAGTGAACTTGATAAAGAAGAAATAATTTATGTTATTTGCCGTACAGGAACACGCTCGGATTTGGCAGCCAAACAACTGGCTGAAGCAGGATTTACAAAAGTATACAACGTCTTGCCTGGTATGACAGGTTATGAAGGCGAATTGAAGAAAGAGGTAGAGTAATATGACAAACAAAGTAGCAATTATTGCAGCAAACGGTGGGCTTTTCGATGCTTATAAAGTATTTAATATTGCAACGGCAGCAGCAGCTTCTGAAAAAGAAGTAGCCATCTTTTTCACATTTGAAGGTCTAAATTTAATTCATAAACAAGGGATGAATGCACTTGAAATGCCTGCTGGCAAAGAACACTTTGCGGAAGGCTTTGCTAACGCAAATGTACCGGCAATCCCGCAATTAGTGGAAATGGCACAGGATTTAGGAGTGAAATTCATCGCCTGCCAAATGACAATGGACGTGATGGGTTTGACAAAAACAGATTTCGTTGATGGTATTGAAGTAGGCGGCGCCGTTACATTCCTGGATTTTGCGAAGGATGCTGCACCAACATTAACGTTTTAACAAGAAAAAATTTTAAACTAAAATATACCGATGGGGGTAATTTAAATGACAGTAACAGCATGGACAGCCGCACAAGTTGCGCGCAAAGTAATTGAAAACAAAGAGTTGTTTATTTTAGATGTTCGTAATGAAGATGCATTTAAAGACTGGAAAATCGAAGGTCACAAATTTGATTATTTAAATATTCCTTATTTTGATCTGTTGGATGGCGTAGATGAAATTTTACCACAAATTCCAACAGACAAAGACGTATTAGTTGTGTGTGCAAAAGAAGGCTCTTCTATCATGGTAGCAGAAATGTTAGCTGATGCTGGTCGTGAAGTTGGCTATTTAGAAGGCGGTATGAAGTCTTGGTCAATGTACCTTGAGCCAATTAAAGTCGGCGATCTTACAAACGGCGGAGAGTTATACCAATTCGTACGTTTAGGTAAAGGCTGTCTTTCTTACATGGCCATTTCTGAAGGCGAAGCAGCGATCATCGACGCAGTACGCTTCACAGATGTATTCACAAAGTTCGCTGAAGATAAAGGTGTTGAGATTAAACACGTTTTCGATACACACTTGCACGCTGACCACATTTCTGGTGGTCGTCACATCGCTGCTGCTACAGGTGCAACATACTACTTACCACCGAAAGATGCAGCAGAAGTGGTATTTGACTACGCACCACTTGAAGACGGTTTAAAAGTACAATTAGGTGCTTCTGAAATCGAAGTAGGCGCACTTTATTCACCTGGTCACACAATTGGTTCAACATCATTTGTCATCGATGGTAAATATTTATTAACAGGTGACATTCTGTTCATCGATTCAATCGGTCGTCCAGACTTAGCTGGACTTGCTGAAGACTGGGTTGGTGACTTACGCGAAACATTATACTCTCGCTACCGCACATTAGCAGAAGACTTAATCGTATTACCGGCTCACTTTATGATCATTGACGAGCTAAACGAAGACGGCACAGTGGCAAAACGTTTAGGCGACTTATTCGCTGAAAACCACGGTTTAAACGTGGAAGACGAAGAAGTATTCCGCTCAATGGTAACAGATAACTTACCACCACAACCGAATGCATACCAAGAAATTCGCCACGTTAACATGGGTAAAATTACACCTGATAACGACGAACAAACAGAAATGGAAATCGGTCCAAACCGTTGCGCAGTACGCTAATTTAGTTTAGCAATGAGATGTTACACCAATGCGTGCCTCACGCTCAAGAGGCACGCAACCGTGTTACACGCTAAACTTATAGATTGCTTACAACAAACAAATTTAAGAATAGAGGAATTTCAAATGAATATTACACAAACATTAGATGCAAAAGGCTTAGCATGTCCAATGCCAATCGTAAAAACGAAAAAGGCAATTGATAAAATAAACTCTGGTGAAGTACTAGAAGTTTTAGTAACAGATAAAGGCGCATTAAATGACTTCAAGGCATGGGCAGGTGCAGGCGGCCACACTATCGTAGAACAAAAAGAAGAAGCAGGCGTCCTGTACTTCTACATTCAAAAAGCATAAAAAAATAATAGCGGGTAGATGAAGCTCTACTCGCTATATCTTTATTCAGCGGGTGTATATAAACGCCCGTTGAATAAAGATATACCCTGGCCGAAGTCACAATTATTTAGCTGAGGTATAAATTGAATTTTTGAAAGAAGGAAAACATATGGAAATCGATTTATCATTTATGTATATAGCGGTCATATTCGGGCTTGGATTTATCGGCTCGTTTCTATCCGGAATGCTAGGGGTCGGCGGTTCAATCATTAAATACCCGTTGCTGCTCTATATTCCGCCAATTTTCGGTTTGGTGGCATTTACCGCACATGAAGTTTCCGGAATTAGTGCTGTACAAGTGCTATTTGCATCGCTTGCAGGGGTTTGGGCTTACCGTAAAAGCGGGTTGTTAAACAGAGAACTCATTATCTATATGGGTGTGGCGATTTTAATCGGTAGCTTCATCGGCAGTTACGGTTCAGGATTTTTGTCTGAAGATGCCGTTAATATTGTATATGGTCTATTAGCCGCCATTGCAGCTGTCATGATGTTTATACCAAAGAAAACGGTTGAAAATACAACAGAAATTACCTTCAATAAAGTATTGGCAAGCTCACTTGCACTGATTGTCGGCATCGGGTCAGGAATTGTCGGGGCAGCCGGCGGATTTTTACTCGTACCGATTATGCTGACGGTGTTAAAAATTCCAACTCGAATCACGATCGCGACAAGCTTGGCAATTACGTTCATCTCCTCGATCGGTGGTAGTGTCGGCAAAGTGATGACAGGCCAGGTAGACTATTGGCCGGCATTTATTATGATTATCGCTAGTATCATCGCTGCGCCACTTGGTGCAAAAGTCGGTCAGAAAATGAATGTAAAAATGTTGCAATGGCTGCTTGCAATTATGATTGGTGCCACGGCCATTAAAATATGGATAGATATTTTACTATAATCAATTTTTAAAGTGGTGAAGCGGCATGAGAGCTTCCCTCTTTTTTTTGATCTTCACAATGACTCAATATTTCTTAACAATTTTAGCATTCTAGATTTACAAATGAAATTTACAATGAAATCGAATTACAAATTAGCAGTTGCTTAGGAGGAAATTTCATTGATGAAGAACAAGAAAAAATGGTTTACATATGCACTTGCGGGGACAGTGGCAGTATCATCTCTTTCTGTCATGCAGTTCAATACTGAAGCTGAAGCGAAACAAGCAAAAAAGGAGCCAACTAATGTCATCATGCTCGTGATGGACGGTTCCAGCAATAACGCTGTATCGTTAGCTCGCTGGTACAAAGGTGAAAGTCTCGCAATGGATGAAATTTTAACAGGTGGTGTGACAACGTATTCAGCAGAATCAGCTATTACAGATTCGGCACCAGCTGGAACGGCACTTGCTACCGGCCATAAATCAAACAGCGGGTATGTAGGGGTACTGCCATCCGTAATTGATATGCCGGGCGTAGAAGGAAACCCGGACAATGCATTTACACCAGTTGCAAATGTGTTAGAAGGAGCAAAACAATTAGGCAAGGCTACAGGAATCGTGTCAACTTCTGAAATTCAGCATGCGACACCTGCCAGTTTCTCATCACACGTAACGTCTCGCAGTAATTATGACGATATCGGAGAACAACAAGTGTATCAAAATATGGATGTGATTCTTGGCGGCGGATATGATTACTTAAAATCAGAAAACCGGAAAGATGGCGAAAATCTAGTTAGCGTAATTGAAGATAAAGGATATGACCTAATTACAACGCGTGATGAGTTACTAACGTCCAATTCCAATAAAATTTACGGTAGTTTTGCCGGCAGTTCTTTAGCGTATAATCTAGATCGTACGAAAACAAACTCAAATGAACCTTCACTGGCAGAAATGACATCAAAAGCAATCGATACGCTGAACAAAGATAAAGATGGGTTCTTCCTTATGATTGAAGGGAGTAAAATCGACTGGGCAGCTCATGCGAATGATCCAATCGGAATGGTTACGGATATTTTGTCATTCGATGATGCGGTAAATGAAGCGCTGAAATTTGCGAAAAAAGACAAGAATACGATGGTTATAGCAGTAACAGATCACGGCAACAGCGGGATTACGATTGGTAATGAAAACACGAGCTCTACATATGACAAAATTAATATATCCAATTATATAAATCCATTGAAGAAGGCAACGATGACAGTGGAAGGTGCACTAAGTCAATTAAAGCCGGACCGTTCGAATTTAGTGGAAGTAGCTAAATTATATGGACTGGATAATTTAACTGCAGAGGAAACGGCTGCCCTGAACGCAACAGAAACGAAGAAGCTTGCCGGTACATTCGTCAATCTTTTATCAAAACGTGCGGATTTAGGATACACTACTGGAGGACATACAGGCGATGACGTATTCCTGTATTCATATGGACCAAAACGCATTTCCGGACTAGTAGATAATACTGATTTAGCAAAAGAAATGGCCAACTTCATGGGCATTAAGTTAGATAAATTAACAAAAGATCTTTACGCTAACGCAGAAGCAGCACTGAATGGCAAAGGAATGACGACTACAATCGACCTTTCGGATAAGGAAAATGCGGTACTTGTAGTGAAAAAAGGCACGACTACTTTTGAAATCCCTGAAAATAAGAATGTTATCATTAAAAAAACAACGGATAAATCAGGCAAAGAGACTACAAATGAAATTCAGACAAATACAATCAGCGTATACAATGAAAGTGGTTTCTATATTTCAAAAGAAACAATCAACAAGCTTAAGTAAATGCTAAGTGAAATCCTCGCCAACTCGTGTGGTGAGGATTTTCTGTTTGAAGTAATCAAAACGTTTTATTAAAAAGGTAAACAATCAAGTAATGTCGAAACTAGGAAATAGTAGTTATAAATGGGGGGTAAGGGGATGCACACTGAAACCAAAAGATTATTAATACGAAAATTTAATATGGAAGATTTACAAGCGGTATATGAATATACATCCGATGCCAATGTCATGAAATATATACCTGAAGGGGTTTTTACAGAAGAAATGGCAAAAGATTTTATCGAACAAAACTTGGGGGAGGAAGCGGAGAAGTTCGCGGTCATATTGAAAGATGAAAATACTTTGATTGGACATATATTTTTCGGTAAATATTTTGGAGATCATACTTATGAGATAGGCTGGGTATTCAATCCGAAATTTTATAATAAAGGATATGCTACTGAAGCGGCTAAAGCAATGTTACAATATGCCTTTGAAGAAAAGAAGCTACATAGAGTGATCGCAACTTGTCAGCCACAAAATCCGCCTTCATATCGTGTGATGGAGAAAATTGGCATGAGAAGGGAAGGATGTTTCAAGAAATGTATTCCGAACGGTGTTGAGTGGTGGGATGAATACTATTACGCGATTTTGAGTGAAGAGTGGAAGTAAGCAGCATCAAAGAGGGAGAAAAAATTATGGCAGATCATACAACTAAAAGAAAAGTAATTTTAGATTTGGCAATTACTTTAGATGGATTGATTGAAGGGAAAAACGGTGAAATAGATTGGTGTATTATGGACCCGGAAATGAACTTTAACGATTTTTTGAATCAAGTAGATACAATTTTTTACGGTAGAAAAAGCTACGACTTATGGGGACAATATATTCCTGAAGAAGGGGGCTCCAAAACCGAAATAGAAATGTGGGATTTGGTTCATAGTAAAGAGAAATATGTTTTCTCCAGAACTCAAAACGGGACCGGTCATGAGGCAATATTTATAAATGATAACATCCGTGAAGAAGTGATTAAATTAAAGAACAAACCTGGTAAGGATATTTGGCTATATGGCGGAGCAAGCCTCATTACTACTTTTATCAATTTACGGCTTATTGACGAATTTAGATTATCCATTCATCCAGTCGTATTGGGAGAAGGTAAACCGCTGTTTATAGATGTTAGAGAGAGGTTAAATTTAAAAGTCGTAAATACAAGAACATTCTCTTCCGGTGTTGTACAAATCGTTTATCAATATGAGGGTAGCTAATATTTATCATAAATTACAGGTGATAGGCTAGAATCATGAAACCGTTGTTATCCTGAAATAGTCCCGTTCAATTTTATTAAATGGGCATAGTATAGAATAGTTAAGATTTAATGAAAGACCGATATTTGCTTAACATTGTATAAGAAAGTAGAATGATATTAATTACAAATTTTGGAGGTTGTTTGCTTGCAAAATATTGAACAAAGAGCGCCAAATAGGAAGCATAGTTTAATCAGCTATAGTTCACTTCTAATTGGTATTATTTGTTTCTTTATCGTCTTTGTAACACCGACAAGGTTAGCCCACACCGGAAATATGGCAGGAGATTATATTACCTATGCCATGACATTTATAGGAATTTTATTATCAATTGTGGCGCTATCGAAAGAAAAGGAGAAAAAGTTAATTCCCGTCCTTTCTCTAATTCTTTCTTCATCCCTCTTTATTTTTTGGATGTTAGCGCTATTCTTATTGTTTACAGGTTTAATGGATTTTGCTCCATAACTTAATTAAATGGCGCGGTTCTTGAACAAGAATTCGCGTCTATTTTCACAAAAGGGGATCAATCAATTGATAAAACAAATTGCGGTTATTTTGTTGTCCTTGCTATGGATAGCCGGATGTAGTGATAGCAATATTAAAAGGAATACAGAACTTGAAAAAAATCTGCATTCTTCCATTATTATGGTATCGGATAATAGTGAAAGCCATCTTTATTTAAGCACGTTTGTCGAATTTGAATGGGACAAGGCGTTTCTATTTGAACCTTATACGACCCAAGCAGATTTAGAAAAACAATTAGGCGTCAAGTTCACCGACCCAAGCAATATTGGTTCAAGAGATGATATTTACTTACTGGTCTTTGTCAATGAGGGTAAAGCAGTACAGTATGCGGTAATTGAACGTTTACATACCACTTTTTCTTTAGGCGATCAAGCGTATCTTGAGCCTTCAAATGATACTCTTTACATAGAAAGATAATGTAGGTGAGGTGAAAATCATAAAAATTAAAACATATTCGATTGGAGTCATCATTATCGGCTTAATTATCGGTGCTTTAGGCTACTTCTTATTTGTAAAAGTTTTTATCCCTAATATGATGTAATGATTTTCTATAGCAGAATAACAAAATTATGCATTCAAGCGCGCTTCAATTACAAGAAACAGCGCTTATTTGTATGATGGGAGAGTGAAAAAAGGTCTTTTGTTTTATGAATTAATCGTTTTTTAAGCGGTAAGAAAAATAGTGAAAAAATACACTTTGAAATATCTTGATAATGGGTTGCTTTCCTAAAAGAAAGGGTATATGATTTACTACAGTTTTGGATAAATAAGAAGTGAATCTTCTTCAAAATTATGTAGTAAAGGAGTGTAGTAATGGAGATTGGTGTAAAAGCAAAAAAAGAAATTAAACCTAGGCTTAAAATTAATAATGCGGATTTCTTCTGGTTTTTCTTTTTTGTTGCGCTACCTTTTATTTCTATAGTTTATTCGATCGCTGAATTTCTTTATAAGAATTGAATTCTCTTCATTCACCAAGCATTACTATACAAGGGCTTCAACCGCTAAGTGATTTTGAGATTAAATAAATATGACTAAAAAGAACATTTTTCTGATATAAGGAAAGTGTTCTTTTTTAATTTACTTAATTTGTAATATATGTATAATTATAAGTATAGATTTATATTTATTAGAAGGAGTGTTAATTTGAAAATTGAAATGAATATAGAACCAGCAAAAGCGGTTAAAGTTATCCATCAAGCGTTTAAGCGTTACGAAACGGATCCCCAACCATCCAGTGCTCTAAATGAAACGGAGGAGTCCATTTTTGCCGAGTTAAAACAAGGGACAGAAATGTTCGGGGTATACGATAACGATGAATTAATAGCACTCGTAAAATGTGTTTTAAATGATGAGTTTATGTATTTCTCAAGATTGTCTGTATTACCTACACAACAGGGGAAGGGCGTAGCAACTAATTTGGTGAAATATTTAGAACGCTACGCTATGCAAAATAATATATTTGTTTCAATATGCAAAGTTCGAAAAAATGAAAAGAATAATATCGCGCTTTATTCAAAAATGGGATATAAAATCGTGAAGGAAGAAATCATCATTAATAAAAATGGTGATGAAATCCCAACTGTTACTATGCAAAAGAATCTCCAAATACATAATATAATGTAAATATAATTTAATAAAAAAAGAACTCGATTCCGTTTATTGGAAATCGAGTTTTATTTTTGTGTTCCATGCTGCTATAGATTACATGCTGACTAATTCTGATTATACAATTCCTTGTACAAAACATATTTTAACGCAGAAATTTCATCCTCGGTTAGCGTACCTTCCATTTCGGATACGACTTCATCAATACTCATGGAACCATTTTGAGCCTGTTCCTGGATGGCAAGTAAACGATTAATGCCTACTTTTTTTATTAACAGACGAGTTGCTTCTTCTTTCGTTTGGAAGGGAAGAGAATCGGGATCCGTAGTTGCCGCTTCGTTTACAATCTCCTGAAGCTTTGGATCTTTTGCAATATAGGATTTTACTTCCTCTTTATCTTCATCATTTAAATTAGCTTCTACTTGTTGTACGATTTTTTCGGAGGCAATATTTGTACCAAAATGCCAAACAGCATATCCGGCTGCTCCGAGTAAAACAAGGATTATTGCAGTAATCGTTAAAAATTTCTTCATCAAATCACTCCTGACAGTTTGAATATAGCACAACCTCAAAAAAACCACGATGAAAAGATATTTCCAAAAGTGCATTCATTATATTTTATTAATAAAACATCCCAACGCAGTATTTAGATAACTTGCATTAAAAAAAGGAAGATTAACTCGAATGATTTAGGGAAAGTTAAAAAATATGAACAAAAATATAAATTGGACTTTTTAACTGGCAGGTTAGGAAGATCTATCAAGGAGGTTCATATGTCATGGGAAAAACAGAAAGAACAGTTTCTGAATTGATGCTCGATCAATTGTATATGTTCGGTGTACGACGGATATATGGGGTAGTTGGTGATGCAACATTTGGAATCATCGATGCACTGGCGAAACAGGATAAAATTAAATATATTGCTGTAAAACATGAGTCGACAGCTGCTTTTATGGCATCTGCAGAGGCTAAATTGACTGGTGGCCTTGGTGTGTGTACCGCAACAATGGGACCAGGTGCAGCAAATCTTATAAATGGACTTGGTGATGCATATGCAGACAGAGCGCCTGTACTTGCAATCACTGGACAGGCCGAGAGCGATAAAATCGGAACGGAATATCCGCAATTTATTGACCAGCAGGAGCTTGTTAAGCCTTTTGCTGCTTATTCTGCAAATCTTGCCAACCCGGATGCGACGATTGAAGTCCTGCAAAAAGCAGCGCGAACATCTCTCGGACAGAGGGTTGTAACTCATGTGTCTATACCAAAGGATATTTTAATGATGCCTGCTAAAGGGGAACCGCGTCGTTTGCCGGATGTAATTGAAGGTACTTCCAGCTTTACGAAAGAAAGTCTGAAACACGCAGCAGACATTATGAGAATGGCCAAGCGACCGATGATTCTGGCTGGTTTAGGTGCCACTTCTGTCTCAGCAGATTTGGAAAAACTGGCGGATTTATGGGGAGCCGGGATTCTTACAAGTTTAGGCGGAAAAGGTTTGTTTGATGAGTCTTCTCCACTTGTTTTACAAGGGATTGGTGAAGGCGGGAATCCTTATGCTGCTGATGTATTTAAACAGGCAGATGTAGTACTTCTTGCGGGCACGACTTGGTGGCCGGAAGGGTTTGTGCCAACGGATGCTCGAATTATTCAGATTGACCGCCAATTTGATAAGTTTGTAAAAGAAATTCCTACAGAACTTGGAATTATGGGAAAAACAGAAGAAGTTATTCCAATATTAACGGAGAGTCTGCAAGAATTTATCCGCTCTGAGGATTGGGTAGCCCATTTACAGCAAGCAAAAGAAAAATGGGCAGCTCAAAATGAGGAAGAGGGCAATATTCAAGGTTATCCTGTTCATCCTTCCCGAATTATCCGCGCCATCGACCGAACAGTAGCGCCGGATGCTATTCTCGCACTGGATACGGGGGATAATACGGTATGGACGAATCGTAACTTCAAACAAAAAGATCAATCTGTATTATTTTCCGGTTACTGGCGGACAATGGGCTTCGGTCTTCCAGCAGCGATGGCCGCCAAGCTCATCAAGCCAGAAAAACAAGTAGTGGCGATTGTAGGCGACGGAGGTCTTCAAATGGTGCTTGCAGATCTATTGACAGCAACCCGCTATGAACTGGATATTACAGTCGTTGTCTTAAATAATGAAAGTCTGCAAATGGAAAGGGATAAGCTGAAAGTTGCGAAAAAGGAAGAAGTAGGAGTGGATTTAACGAACCCTGATTTTGTGAAATTGGCAGAAGCTTGCGGTTGGAAAGGATTACGACCTGCTTCAGATACCGAGCTGGAGTCCATAATGGAAAAAGCACTTAATACGAAAGGACCTACACTGGTGGATATCAGCACAGCGCAAGTATTTTTCCCGGAAACACAATAAAAATGAGCACAATGGATTTAATCGAAGAATAAAATCTGTACCTGTTTAAAGTAAATCATACAGGGTATTTAAAAAATGTAACAATTTTTGTGAAGGAAAATCTGTTAAGCAGTTATAAACTTTTCAGGATTTATCCTTGCTATTAATGTACTAACTATATAGGAGATGATTTTTGATGGGAAACCCAAATCTAAACGATCCACGAAAAAAATTTCATACGGAGAAATTCCCGGATCAAGAACAGAGTACTCCAGCGCTACAAAATGAAATGAGTCCAAAACCTGATTGTGGAGAAAAATCATATAAAGGGCATAGTCGTCTGGAAGGGCGAAATGCATTAATTACCGGTGGCGATTCCGGAATTGGTCGTGCTGCCGCGATTGCCTATGCACGTGAAGGCGCAAATGTCGCAATTCAGTTCTTCCCTGGTGAAGAAGAAGATGCAAATGAAGTAAAAGCATTAATTGAAGAAGCCGGAACAAAAGCATTGTTGCTGCCATATGACTTGCGTGAAGATGGCGCGGCGACAGAAATGGTGAAAAAAGCAGTGGAAGCATTTGGCGGATTGGACACACTCGTCCTGAATGCTGGGCAGCAGATTGCACAGCCAACACTAAGTGATTTAACAATCAAACAAGTAGAAGATACATTCAAAGTAAACATTATCAGCATGTTCGAAGCCGTTAAAGCTGCTGAAGAGCATTTGGAACCAGGAAGTGCGATTATTACGACGACATCGGTTCAATCGTATAATCCATCCACATTTTTAATGGACTATGCTTCTACAAAAGGTGCGATTAGCAACTTTACAGTAAACCTTTCTGCGTACTTTGCTTCTAAAGGAGTACGTGTGAACGGGGTTGCGCCAGGTCCAATCTGGACACCGCTACAGTTGGATAACGGTCAACCGGATGGCAAAATTCCTGAATTTGGCCAAAATGCACCTCTTGGTCGTGCAGGACAGCCAGTAGAGCTTGCCCCAGTATATGTCCTTCTAGCATCCGATGAAGGAAGTTACATTACCGGACAAATTTACGGTGTGACAGGCGGCGAACCGATCGACTTGTAAGGGCTTGAAAATAGCTCCCGAACAACATAATATGACACTAATAAAAGCAATCTCCTGATTACTACGGGAGGTTGCTTTTTTATTTTATTTTTATAAATACTTAATTTTAAAATTAAAATTTCATTAACAATAGTTGGAAAATAATACTTATAATAAAATTGCATGATACAATCCAAATTTTACAACTTACATTCAGCTTTATACGTGTTAGCGCCAAATAAAAAATCCGTACAAAAAGAGGTGCTATACTACAAACCATGAAGGAGGGCCTTATGAAAATACATTTACATATCGAGCATCAGCTTATGGAAGTCGAAGTTCATGTGCATGCACCGGAATACAATGAGCAAGTGGCACAGCTGATGAAAAAGCTTAACCAATCAACGACTAATGATACGATTGCAGGCTATTCCAATGGTGATATTCATTTGATCAAAATGCAGGATGTGTACAGCATTTACAGCGAGCAGGGGAAAGTATTTATCCAAACGGATGAGCAGGAACTGGAAGTGAAACAAAAGCTTTATGAGCTGGAGGAACGTTTTTCATCGCAGTTGCTACGTGTCAATAAGGCGACACTTGTTCATTTTGAAAAAATTGCTTCCATCCAGTCGAAGGTACTTGGCAACCCGCAACTGACGCTCGAAAATGGAGTCACAATTCCAATAAGCCGCAATTATTTCAAAGCGTTAAAAGAGGCATTCGGGTTAGGGGGAAATAGCAAGTGAAAAATTTAATACAAAGCATCTCAATAAGTTTATGTTCATCCTATTTTATCATCATGCTCATTTCATTAAAATCTCCACATGATTACTGGTTTAGTGAAACGATTGTAAATCAGTTTTTCTATGCAGTCATTTTAGGAACTGTCATTGCAGTAGCAAATCTACTATATAAATTGGACTGGTCAATGTTCGTTGTACTTTTAATTCATTATGCTATTACTGTAACCGCAGTCTTTATCATAGGGTATTATGGCAGCTGGTTTGATCTTGATAATGGTAAATCAGTCTTTTTATTATACGCCCGCGCTTCGGTTATTTATCTCATCGTTTGGCTGTATTATTATACCGAAGAAAAGCGTGCAATTCGAAAAATGAACAGTCAACTTCAACATCGAGGTGAGTAACATGCAAGTATTGATTGATGTCCAACAGTTAACAAAGCGGTATGGAGAAGTTGAAGCCGTAAAAGGGATAAGCTTTTCAGTGCAAAAGGGGGCATTATTCGCATTTCTTGGCAGTAATGGTGCTGGTAAATCCACAACAATTGAAATGTTATGTACGCTTTTAGAGAAAACGAGCGGAACGGTTTCAATCGATGGACATACACTTGGTAATCTGAAAGGCAATGAAGCTATCCGCAGAACGATTGGTATTGTATTTCAGGAAAGTATTTTAGATCATCAATTGACGGTGAAGGAAAATATTCTGCATCGCGGCCGTTTTTATCGTTTACCGAAGGCAATATTACAGGAAAATTATGATTTTGTGCAGCAGTATTTACAGCTTGCAGACATCGAACATCAAAAATACGGTTCGCTTTCAGGTGGACAGCGTCGTAGAGCAGATATTGCGCGGGCAATTATTCATAAGCCCAAGCTGTTATTTTTAGATGAGCCCACGACGGGACTCGATCCATTCACACGACAATTTGTGTGGGCTACTATCGACCGATTGCGTAAGGAAGTAGGCATGACGATATTTTTGACAACACATTATATGGAAGAGGCAGCAAATGCAGATGATATTGTCATTATGAAAAATGGTGAAATTATTGCACAAGGAACACCGAATGAATTGAAAGCACTTTATGCAAAGGACTTTTTGCAATTTGTTTTAAAACCTTCTATTGCAATTGAAGATGTAACCGCTATTTTGCCTATGCTACCTGAAAAGCATCAAGATGGGTGGAAGGTGGAAGTGTCGTCAACAATTTCCACGATTCCAATTTTGGCTCAACTCGAACCCTATATTGCATCATTTGAAGTAATAAAAGGTTCGCTCGACCAAGTATTTATCGAAACGAATGAATCGAGGGAGGAGAAATAATATGATGACGAGCTTAATTGTACGCAATAATAAAATTTTCTTCCGTGACAGAATGCTCGTTTTTTTCTCACTGCTGTCTGTCTTGATTTCAATTGGATTATTTATTGTCTTTTTGCAGAAGCTGCAACTCGATGCCATTCGTCAGGTTATTGAAGTGACACCGGCAGTTGAATTAGTTGTAAGTGAATGGATGATTGCTGGTATTTTAACAATGACAGCCATGACATCAACATTAGCTGTATTTGCAATATTCGTTAGTGATCTGGAATCCAAGCGTACAGCGGATTTTCTTGTTACCTCCGCATCCCGGTATTCGATTCAGCTAAGCTATGTTATTAGCTCGGTCATGATCGGGTTTATCATGACCACTATTGCATTCATTGTATGTGAAGTATATTTATTGACGCTTGGTGCAGAAATGCCGAGTGTTTGGAAGCTGATGCAATTTTTCGGAGTGATTATACTTGGTGTGTTGCTGAGCACAATGATTAATTTAGTGATCGTACTATTGGCGAAATCAGCTAAAGCATTTTCCACTGTAAATTCATTGGTTGGTACACTAATTGGCTTTTTATGCGCAGTCTATGTTCCCATGGGGGTACTGCCGAAAGCAATCCAAACGGTCATTCATTTATTTCCTGTCAGTCACGTCGCTGTATTATTACGTCAGCTATTGATGGAAGATTCTTTGAATACGGTGTTTGGAAATGCGAATGAGGCAATGGATTCCTACATGTTAACTTACGGAGTTGTTTACGAAATAAATAGCAGTGTTTTAGGAACACAATCAAGTGTATTGTATATTTGCATTTCAATTTTTGGTATAGCTATTTTTGCAGCAGTTTTATTCCGATTGCAGTATAAGTAACTATTTAAATTTAAAAAAGAGGTGAGAAATTCAAATGCAGGCTTCAGAAAACATACTAAAGATTTGGAATCAATTTAAGCACTTTCCTATGGAAACACTTACAAAAGCTTGGTATGCAAAACAAGACCCATTAAAATATCAACGCCCAGTTGAGCTTATGAAAGAACATTATAGACAATATAAGATTACAGGGAACTGTTTTGATTTAGCAATTTGGCTCTTGGATGAATTTAAACGAAATAATATTGAAGCGTATGCAATCGGTCATCATTTATTTACTGAAGACGCTCATATAGCTGTTATAGCAGTAGACGAAAAAAAGTATAAATATTTATGTGACTTAGGGGATCAATGGATTCAGCCTATTCGTGTAGACAAAAATAGTCCATTCTCTCATTTAGAGGAGTGCATAGGATTTTTTCCAGGTGCCAAGATTCAAGTACAACACCAAGGTTATGATGAAATTGAAATTTTATATAAACGGCCAAATGGAAAAATTTCTAAGCAAGTCTTTAATTTGAATGCAATTGATGAAAAGCAATTATTAGAAGCCGCTGAATTCTCGCAAAGATTGATTAAACCTTATCCACTTCTTGAAAGTAGACAGTATGAAAATGAAATAACTCACTGGGAATTTTATAACTTCAGAAGTTATTCATCTTCAATGAACGGTTTATTAGAAGATGCGAAACAAAGGACAGTAGCTGAGTGGGCAACTATAATACATGAAAAAACAAATTATAACTTTGAGATTCTCTTAGAAGTATTAAGCTACTATATGGAATTACACCGTTTAAATTTAAAATCGTAATCGACTTAATACCATCCTGAATAAACGTTTAAAAATAAAACTTATATGATGTGCAGTTCAGGAATGCAATTTTCAACAATCGTGAGCTTTCCTTGAATATGGTATGGGCATTTTCCATTAAAAGGCTATTTTAGAATAATGCTCAATAATAAAATGGATATTTATGTTAATATATATATAATTTATTGTACAAAATTAACTTGAGCGATTGACGCAGGTTAGTTGAAAAAAGCAATAAAACTATATTTATCTTGGAGGATTTACTATGGGTGAAAACCATTTTTTTGTTTATCACATTGTTACTAGAAATAAAATGAAACTTGGACAGATAATCAATTTTGAAGAGAATCAATATAACACATTATATGGATTCTTCTTTGAAAATGAACAAGTAAATTCTAATGGTGAAGATTTTATTCAAATACTACAGAGCCATTACACAAATGATGGTTTAATTTTAGATAAAGACAATGCGGATGTAGCTATAAAATATATAGGGCAAACAACTAGAGCTATAAGAGAAGTAATAGTAGAAATGGTTCGACTAAAAGAATTCCCTCAATTTCCTTCAAGATTATCCTGCCTATACGCTGCTAAAACCTATGAAGATGCACTGAGATGGAAGCAAATATTCGATTCTTTTAATCGTAAGGTATTACAGATTGTTAAACTAAAAGTTGTTGGAAATTATTTTGAAGGGGATGGGGACCTTTTACCAAAAGAAGATGGAAAATCATTCTCCATAAAAATTGAACAAGCCACAGAATATTGGAAAGGCAATATAAGTAACCAACTACCTGAACTTTTGATAAACGGTAAGATTGAAGTCACAGAAATTATTGATGATTTCTTTGTATAAATATCTGGCGAAATTATTGAATAAACCCATTAATTCTACTTCAATTAACGAAGGTTATTCTTCAATAGAAGAGTAGCTTTTTTTATTTAATTAAAACACGTATATTGGTATCAATACATAATCTTTCATTCTGTTTTAATCATATTTTAAGGAGTTGTTCTTTCAAATGGAAAAAATTCTTTAATTATTTTGTAAACTTTTTAATCAAAAGAGACTCTTTATTAGTGTAGGCTTTAGAAAGGAGTACCTATGGATTCGCATCTTTTGTTGGAGTTATACAAGAAGCAAGCAAAGATGATTTATTATTATTTAAAAAAGAACGGCTGTAGTCATGAGGATGCAGAAGATATTGTTCAAGAAAGCTATACGAAATTTATTGCTTATAGCAGTGGTGTTCCTTCCGATAAAGCACTTTCCTATATTTTTACGATTTCCATGAATGAATTAAAAAAACTGTTAAGGAAGCAGGGGAAGAAACGATTTATTTCGATCGACGATGATAATTTCTGGAACAATTTTGCTAATGACCAGGATACAGAAATGAGTGTATTAACAATCGAAATGAATCATGAAATTGCATTTGTTTTAAACCATATTCAAGAAATCTTTAAGCAGCTTTTACTATTAAAATATGAGCTGGAACTTAGTTATAAAGAGATTGCTTTGTTGCTTGGGATTAAGGAAGAAACGGTAAGGACTTATTTATTTCGGGCGAGAAAAGAATTTCAAAAGAAGTGGAGGGAGCTACATGAATGATTTTTCGGAGGACCTTTTTGATGAAAAGAAAATCAAGAAAGCAGTAAGAAGAGGGAAATTGAAGACAATCATTACGGTTATTATTATTTCTATCGTGGTATTCGTAGTTTTAAACATAGCTAATTCTGCAATATCGGCAAACTATAGTGAAAAGGCTTTTAAGCAGTGGGATGCTTATGTCCGTCTTAGCACGCCAAACGGTTACATAAGTGAAACCGTAGACTCCAGAGGCTTATTAGGCGGAGTAAGCAACTATGAAATTTCGAAAGACTTTAAAATCAAGTCGGTTGTGATCGAACGAAAACAATACTCATTTGGTCTGATCCCATCTGTTTTAGTATCTAGAGGCTCAGGTGGCAAAATCGGTATGACAGGTGAAGATTGGCAATTTGGCTATAAAGAAAATGGTTGGCGAGAAATGATGTTTTTCCATCCGAATGTATCCTATAAAAAATATAAAGATGATGAAGATCAGATTGAGCTAATGCAAGGGGATAAAATTTATGAAGTGGCGATTTCCTTTGATCAGCCGTATAAACCAAATGAACTTTTCATACAGCTTCCCGAAATGACATGGTTTTGGGTAGACACTTATAGTAGTGATCAGTTAAACGAGTTTCAACAAGAGGCAAAAGAAAACGATTGGACTTCAACATTTATTAGGGAGCATGATGTGCTAGGCTTTTCAATAAACACGCCTTTTATTTCAATCCATGATTTAGAGGTCGAGTATGAACAATTTTTAGAATTACTGCAAATGAGTATTTCCCGTGATCATCGAAATACTTTTAACAAGATGAAGGATGTTAAGTTAGAGGATGTAGAATTATTAGGAGCAGTCGTTTATGGAACGAAGGAAGAAATAGTAGAAATTTTAAAAGAACCGATCATAAAAGCTTCATCAATAGGTGGAGTCATTGAAAATTATTAGTCTAATCTTCCTCTGGTAATTCAGAATTCAAGGAGTATAAGGTTGTAAAATTGTGCTTTTCTTGAGTAAGAAAAGTGCTTTAATTTAAAGGCCATATTATTAATAACATTCAATGAAGTAAGAAAGGCTATCATATGAAAAAAAATCAATTATATTATCTTATTTTTCCTATTACCTATTTTATTTTTGTAACAGCTGGTCAATATTTTGCTAATGGTAATATTAAATGGGAGAAAAATTTATCTCTTACAGTAATTGCTCTTATTGTTCTCTGTTTATCATTAGCAATTAATAATTGGGCGAAAACCCCACATGTTTGGAAAAGAAAAGATAGATGATTAATTTGCCTTCAACTCCTTTTAAAGTGGGTAATTCTGATGAGGGTCTTACGAGTCTATGAAGTGTTGCCAAACGATGATTTGGGAATGTTATACTTTAAATATATAAGGGGGCGAAACAAATGGATTATACTAAAATCTACCATGAGGAACTGATTGCCTTAGTAAAAGAGAAAATTAACTCAGTCGGTGAAGTTAAAGCGGTGAAGTTTGTAAGAGAACAAACAGGTATGTCGTTAATACAGGCAAAAAAATTTGTGGATTTTTGTAAAGAATGATGCAACAACAATGTAAAAGGAAGTGATTTTTTGGTCAGTAAAATAATTTTAAATGATAGAGTAATTCAATTGAGTAGCTATGAAGAAGAAAAAGTAAATGGGGTTTATAAAGTCTCGGTCATTTTTGATGTGACAAGTAAAGACTATCATGATATTGCGACTTTACTTTACAACGGAACTTTTGACGTTAAGATTCCTGAGAAAGAATTAATGTTTAGAGGAACGATTTATAACTACTTCACTTCTATTACAAATTTGTATGAAGAAAATCAGGTAGGACAGTATACATTGACTTTAGTAGAAGAAAAGGACTGAAATTTAATGAGATTAAGCATATTGGATCAATCCCCTATTTCTTCAAATCAAACGCCTCAGGATGCACTAAACTGGTCAATGAAATTAGCACAGGCTGGGGAGGCACTAGGATATACAAGATACTGGATTGCCGAACACCATGATTTATCTGGACTGGCATGTCCTGCACCTGAAGTCCTATTAAGCTACATTGGCGCTAACACGAATCGAATTCGTATAGGATCTGGCGCGGTTTTATTGCCTCATTACCGACCATACAAAGTTGCTGAACTCTTTAATACGTTAGCGACATTATTTCCTAATCGTATTGATTTAGGAATCGGACGAGCGCCAGGTGGGTCTGCCGAAGCGATGACTGCTTTGTCTGATAACTTTATCAAAAATGTGGGGAACTTTCCTGCCTTATTGAGAGACTTACTCCATTTTTTAAATGATGATTTTCCAACAGATACCGAATATTCAAAGCTATCCGCTTCTCCCATACCTGAAAACCCGCCAGTACCTTGGCTACTTGGCACGGGTAAAAAAAGTGCTTTACTAGCAGCAGAAAATGGATTGCCGTATACTTTCGGTCATTTTATGAGCGATCATGATGGAGCTGCTATCATTAGGGAATATATTGATACTTTTAAACCAAGAAGAGAAGGGCAAACACCACAAGTCATCGTAACTGTTAATGTTATTTGTGGTGAAACAGCAGAAAAAGCCGAAGAAGTTGCAGCAAGCTTTCTCATCTGGTCTCTACAAATGGACAAAGGGGAAGGTCATCAAGGCATTCCTTCTATAAATGAAGCTGAGCAATATAAGCTGACTGAAAAAGAAATAGAAAAGTTAGATAAAGTTAGACAAAGTATGATTATTGGCAATCCTTATGAAGTAAAACAGAAATTATTTGAATTAAAGACAAAATACCAAGCAGATGAAATGATGATTAATACAATTTCATATTTACCGGAAGATCGAATCCGCTCCTACGAACTAATTGCAAAAGAAGTGTTTTCAGAAGGAAAGCACTTAAAATTAAAGGGGCATTAATGGAATAAAAATTTACAACATCGGGCGCATTCTTGAAAAAGAATTGCGTCTTTATATAGCGCTCCATAGTCATAATCCGCATAAACCAATGTCATCGATCTCCTCTATACCTTCAATAGTGTTTGTTAGTAGTTAACGATAAAATATACCCTATCCATCACATTATAACTTCCAAAAATATTCTTCATTCGACTCGAACGAAAATTAATTATTTACAGTCTAATAAATAAGGAGGTGGCACAGATTGGAAAACTTACTCGAAAAAGCTACCGCTGGAGACCAACTAGCAATCCTCGAACTGATTGAAAAAGACGAGGAAGTACTTTATCCAATTGCTTATACATACTTAAAAAATGAGCAGGACGCACTCGACGCCATGCAGGAAATGACTTATAAGGCACTGAAAAAAATGCATACTGTTAAACAGCCTGAATTTGCGCGTACTTGGCTCGTCCGAGTACTCATCAACTGCTGTAAAGATATGCTGAATAAACGTATCCAAACCGTGGAAATTGAAGAGACCAGCATTAGCGAAGCACCGATTTATTCCGATATCAGTCGTCTTCTTAACTTACTTACCCTCACAGAACAACAGCTCGTTTACGCAAAATATTTTCAACAGCTGAAAAACAATGAAATTGCCGAACTGCAAAATATCCCGGAAGGCACCGTCAAATCAAGGTTGCACGCCATTTTAAAAAAATTGCGTAAAGCCGCTGGACATAAGGAGGATTGGTTATGATTGATATTCCAAAAGATAAGCTACGCCAAGGTCGAATTGATGCATTTACAAAAGTAAAAAAACAACGCCGCCGTAAGAAGCAATGGCAGGCAATCACTGCAGTGGCTATTATCTTTCTAAGTTTTTTATTAACGGTCCGGGTCTCGCCGACTATTGCTAGCTATGCCGCTAAAATTCCTGGCCTTAGCGTTATTGTTGAACTCGTACAGGAAAATGAGGGGATAAAAGATGCCATAGCCAATGAATACTACGAGGAACTTGGCATTCTTGTGCAAGACAAGGATGTTACAATAACAGTGCAAGGGGCGATCATTGATGAATACGGTGTTATGCTCATGTATGATTTCGATTATCCGAAAGAAAAAAAAGATCATCATAACTATTCCGTGAATATATACCAGGGGGATCAACTGCTTGAAAATAGTTTATCTTACGGTACGTTGGACGGCCTAAACGAGCCGGTTGCACACAGTAATCATATACTTGAAATGACGCTTGACCAACCGCTCGATACGACAAACCCTAATTTCCGGGTTGAATTTGAAATGCGAGATGGTGACAAACAAACGATTTCGATTCCATTCACACTTGAAAATCCGATTGCTAAAGCTAAAATAGTAGAACCGAATGCGAGTATTACAGCACAAGGTCAACGTCTATCAATCAATAAAATCATTCGGACACCGCTACGCATTCATATTGAAGTAAAGCCAGATCCATCGAATATGATGCAAATCGTCGCTCTCGATGACATCTCACTTGAGCTTAAAAACGGTAGTAAACGTGAACTTATTCGCAACGGTTTAGTTGGTAGTGGTTCGTTCCGCGAAGGTCGGTATACGTTATACTTACAAAGCAATTACTTCTACGATTCGGATGAACTCATCGTCCGCATCGGCGAAATACAAGCAGTTCCAAAAGGCGAAGATTATATCGAAGTTGACTTCACAACAAAGGAAGTACTTTACAAACCAGACTTCATTGACTGGGATATTAAAGTTGTCGGCAACGATGTATACTTAAACGCACCAGTCAAAGACGACCACGGCCGCCAGCACTTGTTTCCTGCTGAAAAAGAGGATGGTAAGTCGCTTGAATCTGAAGGAAGCAGTTTCTCTACGTCTGCCTACGAAGGCTTTAATTATAGAGAGTACTACGAGCCATACAATGGCAGAGCAAAACTATGGATCAATTACATTGATAACCCGATAGCAACGGACGTTGAGCTTAAGATAAATTTGACTGAATAACGAAAGACCCCAGTTTTATCATTTAAAAAAAGCATCGTTTAAACCGTAACGATGCTTTTTAGATACCTACTTTTAGTATGAGGAAATCCGGTATAGGAATTTTATTCCATTAATCGCGTTAAATTATCAAAAAGAGGTGATTTTTTGAAAAACACACTTATTTTATTTACTGTAAGTAGTTTTTTGTTAGTTGGGTGTTCTCAAGAAAAAAGTTATAGTGTTTGGGTTGAATCATCCCAAGACGCAGAACTTATTCATGCAGCAAAAGAAAGACTTACTAATGCAGAAATAGATTTTATAATTGATGATAATGGAAGTGTTTTAGTAAATGAGAAGGATTTTGATAAAGCTGTATTTTGTTGTTCTTAATAATATATAAGAAATAGACATACTATTGGGGGAAAGCTATGTCCTTAACTTTATTTATATTTATTGGACTTTTTGGTGCATTCTTTATCACATTTCTTAAAAGTCCATTAATAAACTTATTTGGAGAAAATAATATTCTACTATTTAAGTTAAAAAATGCTGGATGGTTTCAAAATTATTGGTTGGCTGGCATATTCCTATTTTTCATAAATGCGACCCTATTTTTTTCAACTGCGCTTCTTCTGTATGCGATGACTTATTTCATAATTCCATATGTACATTTGCTTATAATGACTCTTGCTGTAATTGGAAGTATCTTTTTATGGATAATAATTAATAAAGCTTGGCAAGGTACGAGAAAAAATCGTTTGAAGATGGGAGCGGTCGGGAGTAGTTTTTATATGATCCTATCTCTTATGTTGATTTATTTGCTAGTAACACTAGAGCCTTTCTATCCAGGTGAGGATACTTTTATGAGGGCGATTGGATTAGTTATGGGTATTGTTGTGACAACAGTTGCGTTTATTTCGTGTTTGATCTTTACAGGGTTTTCGAATAAGAAGGAAGTGAATGAGGCGCGATTCTGAACTAGGATCAGCGCTGTTTTTTATATAGAGAACTATAGTTAAGATCTAGGTGATATTTTCATGACCAAAATAAACAGGTGTAACGGGTTAATTTAGATATGGATAAATATGTTAATATGAATTAAGGTTTTATAAAGGAGGTTTATATGTTATGGAAGTCTCACTATGTAAAGCAACTTTGGATGACGCGGCCAAGCTTCATGAGATACAAGTGAAAGCATTTATGCCGTTGCTAGAAAAATATCAGGACTATGAAACTAATCCAGCTAATGAATCCTTAGAAAAAGTTATAACTCGATTTAATCAACCATTTACAGATTATTATTTAATTAAAAATCTTGAAGTTACAATTGGTGGTATTAGAGTTATTAAAATGGACAATGAATCTTATCGTGTCAGCCCTATATTTATTTTGCCGGAACATCAAGGAAAGGGAATTGCTCAAAAAGTCTTTGCAATCATAGAGAAAATATATCATAACGCAAGATCATGGGAGTTGGACACTATTATGCAAGAAGAAGGGCTTTGTCACCTGTATGAAAAGATAGGTTATAAATGGACGGGTAAATCCAAAATAATAAACGAAAAGATAACAATAATTTTTTATGAAAAATCTCAAATCATTTAAGTTAAAGCTTGGGAACGAAAAATACATGTAAACTCTATGTAAATAAATAATAGGAGTTTTTTAGGAAACGTAAAGGGGGTTATTGTATTAAGAAAATAACATTATCAAATGGAAAAATTGTTGTAGTTGAATGTTTAAGCTGTGCATTAACAACTGGTTTGATAGAACCTGATGGCGGAGTTGTATATGAAACGAAATATTTTCACGCCCATCAAGATGTAGCTTATCCAATCAAAGGGTTAATCATATTAGCTTCTAAAAGGCATATCAAGTCTTTTGATGAATTAACTGAAGAAGAAAAATTAGATTATATTCAGACTTTAACCAGAATAAGACAGGCCCAAAGAGAAGTATTAAATATCGAGTACGTATATTACTTTTATAATGAAGATACTACTCACCATTTCCATACTTGGATGGTTCCAAGATATGAGTGGATGTATGAGTTTGGCCGCTCAGTCGAGTCCGTTAGACCGACGCTACTTCACGCCCGCAACCATATGAATGATTCTAAAAATAAAGAAGAAGTAATGACAGCAATTGACTTATTAAAAAATGAATTAAATAAATGATCTAGAGTAAATTATGCCGAAAGCAATTGTTCTCAGTAGGGGGAAGAAATGAATTGGGATTTAGATAGCATTTTTCTAGGTGGAAGCAAGTCAAATCAATTCATAAATCACTTAAATGAATTGGAAGAGTATATACATACTATAAAAAGATCGGTTGCCTCTTTTATTGCACTGCCCTCAATAATTGATGCGGCTAATGTAGCAGAATTAATAAACAAAATTGGAGAAACCCGCATCCATTTATCTCAAGCCAATTCTTTTGTCACTTGTCTCATTTCTCAAGATTCTAAAGATCAAGATGCTGTAATTTTACGTGGTAAAATATCTAAATTTGAATCTGATTTTAAAAATGAATTATCTAAAGTACAGGTTGTCTTAACAAATATTAAACAGGAGATATGGGGAAGGTTAATAGAAGCTAAAGAATTAGCAGATTATAAATTTATTTTAACTGAATGGCGTGAAAATAAGAATACTCCTTTATCAGATGATGAACAAGCGTTAATAGCTGATTTAATGGTTGATGGTTTTCATTCTTGGGGTCATTTTTATAATGCACTTATAGGTAGTATGAAAGTAAATATTGAAATTGATGGAAATAAAAAACAGCTTTCGATAGGGCAAGCAATCAACTTAAGATCTCACCCTGATGAGAAGGTTCGATATGAAGCTCATCAAGCATTGGAAGAAATATACGAAGAAAAAGAAGAGATATTCGCCAAAATAATAAATCATATTACGGGCTTTCGATTACAAATTTATCAACATTCAAGAATTGAAAATGTATTAGAAATCCCTTTAAAGGAAAACAGAATTACGGAAAAAACAATGAATGCAATGTGGTTGGTCGTTAAGCAATATAAAAAACCCTTCTCGAATTATTTAAAAAGGAAAGCTGAATTAATGGGGAATCCTAGCATGAAAGCCTATAATTTTTGGGCTCCCATTACGAATAAAAGTCCTGAAATTCAATATGATGAAGCAGCTACTCTCATAACAAACCATTTTAGTCAGTTCGGAAGCGAATTAGAAGCGTTTGCTAAGCATGCTTTTAATGAGGGCTGGATTGAAGCGGAGGACCGTGACAATAAATCGGCTTTCCCGTTTTGTGCTAGTTTTCCGCTGACCGGTGAATCAAGAATTTTTATGACTTTTGGCGGGACGTTTTTAAATGTGTTAACCCTTGTGCACGAATTAGGTCATGCTTTCCACAATTACGCGATGAAATCAGCGGATGGGTTAAATAAACAGTATCCGATGAGTATTGCCGAAACCGCTTCAACATTTGCAGAAATGATAATATTTGATGCAGCAATGGAAAAAGCGCAGTCAAAAGAAGAGAAATTGCTTTTATTGGATGAGAAATTGAAACGAAGTGTTATGAACTTTATGAATATCCATTCCAGATTTTTATTTGAAGAGAGATTTTATGAAGAGCGTAAAAAAGGGCTTGTTTCATCCAAGCGTTTAAACCAATTAATGAATGAGACCATACAAGAAGCTTATAATGGTTCCATTGACGAGCCGTCTACGTATTCTTGGGTTTGGACACCCCATTATTACATTACACATTCACCTTTTTATAATTTTCCTTATACTTTTGGATATTTATTTGCATTAGGAATTTTTGCAAAGGCCAAGGAGAAAGGAAAAGAATTTGAGAAGGATTACTTAAATTTACTTAGAGACTCAGGCAGTATGACGGTAGAAGATTTAGTGATGAAACATTTAGGGGAAGACATCACATCTAAGGATTTCTGGGAAAAGGGGATGGAAATCTGTATAAAAGATGCAGAAGAATTTATAACCCTCACTTCTTAAGATAAGGTACATAGAAGCTATAGTACAAAACAATTCAGCAAATAAAGGTGGTTACAATAATGAGTGGAACCGAAATCTTAAATATATTTGGATTTGATGTAGAAGAAGAGCCTAAAAGCATTTATCCATATTCACCCGTATACCGAGTGAAATATGGTGATCAGGATGTTGTTGTAAAACGTACGCAAAGCAGAGCAGAAAGTGTTATGTCTTATATCAACATGCTAAAAGATAAGGGGATAAATGTTGTAACACCAGTTAAATTACAAGTTGAAAACCCACAAAAAATTGAAGATACAAATTTTGTAGTTTATCCATTTATAGAAGGTCAAAAATATTCAGGTAAAGACAATGAAATTTATGAAGCAGGTAAAATGTTAGGACAGATCCACAGCTATTCACCTGTTTCAAATAGTTATAACCTCCTTGACTACGATGTCTATGATTTTAATGAGGAAGAAGTAGAAGAGAGTATGGAGGCAATTATCCAACATGCTAACAAAGCTGGAATAGAAATTGATGTGGCATTAAGAACAAAGTTGCTGGAAAGTGTAGCGAATCAACAGATACTTTACCGTGCAAATTTACCGCATATTGCAACGCCACATGATTTTAAAGCAAATAATTTAATATTAATCCCCGAGCCATTTCTAATTGATCCAGATAATGCTGCTTGGATACCGAAATTATTTGATCTAGCACTCGCGTTACTACTTTTTCATAATGAACATGAAGAAGCCCCGGAACGGGTTTTCACAATAGATGAATGGGATTTATTTTTAGCTGGATACAAAGAATATATCGACATTACCGATGAAGAAAAAAGATATTGGGAAATGGCGAAGCAGCATGTCTTTCTGGATGAAGTAATGTGGTTAATGGCTGAGTATGAAGAGGACTGGCAAAAATCTTCTCAACAAAAATTATTTAAAAGCTTGATTCAAATTGTACTAGATAGTGCTGACTATAAACTAGTATAAATTGTTTAAAGCTGACTATTTAATAACACATTTATTCAATGTTACATAGGCAAACTAACTTCCACTTTATTTAATCCGACACGATTCTTATTGTTTATGCTTTTTAAATATCAAATAAAAAACAATTGACACTTTAATAATTTTTATGATATTATTAAAAATTTGTTAAAAATCCATATACGTGTTAAGGTTAAGAAGGTTACCTTAAGGTTGCCATATGGAGGTGGATTATTTGTTTCAAATTGGTGAAAATATTATTTATCCAATGCACGGAGCAGGTATAATTAAAGCCGTAGAAGAAAAGGAAATATTAGGTGAAAAACAACAGTGTTATATTATAAAAATGTCAGTCGGTAATATGCAAATTACAATCCCTATGGATAAAATATTGAGTTCAAGTATACGTCCAGTGACTGATATAATTGAATTGAAACACATCCTTCATATTTTTCAGCATGGAGAATCAGATGAAGTATTGCCGTGGAGACAAAGGTATAAAGTGAACACGGACAAAGTAAAAACGGGTAAAATACTGGAATGTGCTGAAGTTGTACGTGATTTGATGCGTATGAAAGAAGAAAAAGCACTTAATACAAGTGAAAAAGAAATGTTAAATAACGCGCATCAATTTTTGATTAACGAACTGGGATTAATTAAAGGGATTACTGAAAACCAAATTAAAAGTTTCTGCTAAAGTTAATGTAAGTCTTCCTAATAGGGTGCGATTCTTAATGAAGAATTGTGCCTTTTTCAGTTGATGGATTATCGTTAAGAGAATTATTGAATACTCGAACTAAGACTGCTTAAAGCCGATAATTTTTAACATACTAAAAGTAAGATTAAAATTAAAGGTGTGGTTGGATTGAAAAGAGCGGTATTTTTAGATCGAGATGGCGTAATAAATGAAGTGCTAACTAAGCGAGTGAAATTTGTAAACAATCCGAAACAATTTTATTTTTTACCTGGTGCAGAAGAAGCCATTAAAAGTTTAAATGATTATTTTGATTATGTATTTGTTGTGACGAATCAAGGTGGTATTGGATTAGGTTATATGAAGGAAAAGCAGTTGCAGAAAGTTCATGACCACATGGTAGCTGAACTGAAGAAAAAGGGAGCAACGATTCATGAAGTTGCCTATTGTCCGCATAAACCAAAGGCTGGGTGTGAATGCAGAAAACCAAATAGCAAAATGATTTTGGATTTAGGTGAAAAATACAAAATAGATCTGGAAAAATCCTATATGGTCGGTGATACAGATACAGATATTCAGGCAGGTAAAAAAGCAGGTACAAAAACAGTTTTTATAGGTGAGCAGGATCCATTGGCAGATGCAGTTTTTCCAAATTTAAAAGAAGCAGCCCATTGGATTATTCGTGATATAAATAATGATTAGAAATAACCACAGTGGAAATTATCCATTGTGGTTTTATTTTGGGGAAATTTTACTCTTTATCAATTTCAGAAGAGTATAATAGTATTTGTTAGAATATTACATTTTTCTGAAAAGGATGTGTCTAAGATGTGGGAACAAAAATTTATTGAAACACCAAGAGGAACTTTCGAATATTTTGTAAAGGGAAGCGGTCAGCCACTTGCTATTACGCATTTTTATATGGCATTTAATGAAAAAGGGAATTGGTTTGCTAACCCATTCACAGAATATTATCAAGTCTATCTAATTAATGTCCGTGGGGCGGGTAATTCACCTGCCATCGAAATGGATGACCAAATGAATTTAGAAGAAATCATATTAGACTTAGAAGCAATTCGAGAAGCATTACATATTCCGAAATGGGCTTTTGCAGGCCATTCAACAGGTGGGATGCTTGCATTGCAATATGCTGTATTAAAACAACAATCTCTTACAAAATGTATTTGCGGTTGCAGCGCAGCAAGTAAAGCATACGCAACTCATCCAAATAGTATTTACTGTGCTGATAATAAAAATTTCAATAGAATTATTGAAATCATGGAAAGTCTAAATAATCCCGACACGCCGCAAGAGAAACGAAAAGATTTAGGTTTTGAATGGTCAATGATGTCATTTACTAGTGAAGAAAAATTAAAACATGCCCTGACAATACCGAATAATGGACGGACTGTTGGTCGTGCACTGGATTACTTTAGAAAAGTAGCAGTAAAGTCATTCGATTTACGAGAAGAGCTGCCGACAATTCAAATAGATACATATGTGTTTGGCGGAAAGTATGACGCGCAGTGTCCAATTGAATTTAGTATTGAAATTGCTGACCTCATCCCTACTTCTGAATTAATAATATTTGACCATTCTAATCACAATCCATTTGTTGAAGAAGAAAAAGCATTTCTCGATTTTGTTAAAAAGACTACTAAGCCGCTTAAATTGGTCTAAATTAGATTGTAAACAGGCTCGGTTCCACTTATCGAAACCGAGCCAATAATTGTTACTTTCATTAAAATAATTAATCATAAGTCTGAACGTAAAGACCATTTTCCTCTGACCATTCAGCATAATATATTTTCTTGAGATCCTCGTAACCTTTCTCTTTTAACTGATGAATGATCCATTGCTTATCTTTTCCGATTTGTGCAAGAATCCTTTCCTCAATTTGCCCCTCGTCGATAAGCAAGTGGGTTAGCACGCCACCGGTATCTTCATCGGATGAATTCTTTTTCAATATACTAATTTGCCCACCCGGTTCAAGAAGGACATATTTTACCTCACTAATAGAAAAAACCCCTTGCATCCGCAGTAAGGAACGAAGCTGTTCAGATTCTATTTTATTTTTCTTTAACTCGTTAATATCCAGCAGCCCATTATTTACAAGAAAAGACGGTTCTCCTTTAATAATCTTACGAAGCCTTTCAAAGTTCCTGACAAGAAAATCAGTTAAAAGATACAGCGCAGTCCATAATCCAATCGTATAGAGGACATCCCAAACTCGTACTTTTTCATCGTATACACCCTCTTCAAGCGTTCCTCCAAGAATGACGATAAACACAAAGTCGAATGGAGTAACTTCCGCGAGTTCCTTTTTCCCGATAAAGCGGATAACAACCATAAGCGCTATAAAACCTGCAATGATTTTAATAGTAATTGCTGTAATCATCTATATACACTCTCCTATCATCCTTTGAATACCCTGTAGCCTATCAATTTAAGCTGGTCATAATTCACTAGCGTTTCCTGTTTTAAAAGAGATGAAGGAGTATTAATGAGTTTAATAGAAATCATTAGTACAGGTTCAGTAGCTCCAGTCTGTAGCTCCAGTCTGTAGCAAAAGTCATTACTCGAACCGTATGTTAGGAGGGGAACAAATGCGAATATATCCGGATTGTTCTGTAATTAAAAAAACGATAGAGGTAGGCGGGCTATCCAAAGCAGAACTTATTCAAAGGCTGCAACAGTCTTCGATTTCATTGAACCAATATGGAGAGAAGTTATTATATGATGATCGGTTTACCACTTCAGAAATAAAGTATAGCTTGGAAATAGTTGAACTATTAGTTAGAGATCTGGGCTTTCCGAATGGCGCAACATTACCTGAAATCTATAAACAGGCGAACGAACTTCGCTTACAGTTATGCCCACCTGAACTAGGGCCTTACTTAAGACTGGAATATGTAGATCAAGTTGAGGAAAATTCAGGAAATCCTTCACAGAAAAATGAGGCACCTTCTGGATCTATCACCATCGCATCAGAAATAATCAGTGATGAGGATAGTTTTCCAAAAGGATTTTATGTTAGAAAAGTTGATGGCGTATTATGGCTGCGCGGATATGTTGCTGACAACTTGCATGTGTGGAATCCCGATACCCGGTTTATCTTTAAAACAGACAATGATTATTAAATCGAAGTAGTAAAGATTTTGTGTGTTCAGTACCAAATAAAAACATCGAGGTGGTTCATTTGCTGAAGGAGAAATCGGAAATATTGGCACATCATCAAAACTTTATAACTTTTATTCATAGTTTGAAATCTTTTGATGAAAATCTATTAAGAAAACCGATTGAGGATGGAAAGTGGTCTGTTATAGAAATAGTAGGACACTTTTGCCCTTGGGATGAATTTGTTTTACAACACAGAATTCCATATTTATTAAAAGGCAAAAGCTTACCGAAAGGCCCAAGTGTCGATGATTTAAACACGCATTCTTCTTTACTTGCAAGAAACGAAGCGGTTGAAAATACATTGGAAAAATGCATCGGTATTCGTGAAGACTTATTAAGTCAGTTAGATCAAATATCTGATCTTAACTGGATGTCTGAATTACAGATTAATGATGCTAATATAGCCTTTTATGAATATTTGAAAGGCTTAATGGAACACGATCTTCATCATATAGATCAAATAAAATCTACTATTAAAACAGGTGATTATACTAGTTAATTAAATTATTGTTGCTGGTTTCGTAGTATTTACATTGGAGGAAATATTGATGATGAAATTGATAATTGCTTTTTTAGCGTTGATTGGCGGTTCGGCAGTTGCGATACAAAGTCAAATCAATGCCTTATTTAGTAAGAAAGTGGGCGTATTAGAAAGCGCAACCGTTTCCTTCATGGTAGGCGCGCTTGCGTTGTTCTTTTTGACTTTCTTTTTTGGAAAGGGAAATTTTTTAAATGTATTTACAGTTCCAAAATGGCAGTTAATCGGAGGGCTATTAGGTGCATTCTTTATTGTCATTAATATTTTTTCAGTAAATTTAATCGGAGTGGCCGCAACCTTTATGGCAGTTATTATTGGTCAGATTTTAGTAGGTGCAATTATTGATCATTTCGGACTTTTTGGTGGGGTTGTTTATCCAATCAATATGACGAAACTCATTGCCCTTGCTTTAATGTTTGTAGGGATATATTTGTTTAATAAAGCTTAAAAGAAATAAAATGGAAATAAATTAATTTTATGTGTAATATATGAAACTTAATTGGTTTCCCTTCGTAGGTTTATTTATGGAGGGAAATGAATGAAGAAATTATGGTGGATAATTAATGGGGTTTGGCTTCTTTTGTTTAGCGGGTTAGCTATATTTATTTATTTTAGAGAAGTAGATGCTGCAGGTGTTGTTCAAACATCTGAGCTGAGATGGCTTTCTTTAGCACTGTTAGGTGTAGTATTTATTTTTGTTGCCATCATCCAACTTATAATTTTATTTTTTTTAAAGAAACCAAAAAGTTAATAGCTTATAAAATTTAAGGTGCTTTCCATAATAAGGGAAGCGTTTTTTTATGAATAATGCCAATGATGAGAAAAATTAATTTTAAAATTTAAAGCCAAATGTTCTTCTCGTATGTCTAATAGATGTAAAACGAAAATGAAGGGAGGAATTGCTATGAATATTGGACGCTTAGTAAAAAAAGCTCAAAAAGGAAATGACAAAGCATATTTAGAGCTTTTCCAAAAATATGAAGCAGATATTTATCGAATGGCCTATGTCTATGTGAAAAATAAAAATGATGCTTTAGACGTCGTACAAGAAGTAGCTTATCAGTCATTCAAAAATATTAGCACTTTAAATAAACCAGAATATTTCAAGACATGGCTTATGAAAATTACGATCAATTGTTCCTTGACCGTAATTAATAAAAATAAAAAAGTGGTTCAACTAATTCCCCAATTTGAAGTACATACAGGAGAAGAAGTTGAAGATATTGCAATTTCTTTATCTTTACGAGAACTAATGGATACTTTGCATGAAGATGAGAAAAGCGTGATTTTACTTAAGTATTATAATGACCGTACATTAAAGGAAATATCAGATATTCTTGAAATCCCGCTCGGAACAGCAAAATCGATTTTATATCGTGCTCTAAATAAACTTCGCCAAAATTTAAAGGAGGTAGAGAACTATGGGGAATCATTTTAAACAGGATATAGAGAATATTGAAATCCCATTTCAGCTTCATGAAAGGAGTAAGAAAGGTATTCAGGAAGCTAAGTCAGAAATGGGGGGAACAGTGAAACGTTTTGTCAAAAAACGTATAGCGATTACGATTATGGCAGCCTGTTTAATGGTTCCAACAGGGGCATTTGCGTATCAATCGTTACTTGCAGATGATTTATATGGATCGTTTGATAATGTAAAAAAACATATAGCAAATATCACCATTAAAAGTTATTTATTATTTGATGCAAAATTATCCCAAGCAAAAGGTGACCTGGGAAATGAACAATTTGAACAGTTCAAAGAAATACTCTATGTCATTACAGATGCAAAGCTTGAATTTGGCGATAAAAACGGTAATATCGATTATTCTAAGGTTTCTGAAGAAAAACTGGAGGAAATTAAAGCGGCCATATATGAAATTCAGCCTTACTTTGACAGGTTAAACAATCAACCATCGAGTAAAGAGATTTTAACAGCTGAAGAATATGAGCAATATATTCTGGCTTTATTAACCTATGAAACAGTTATGGCGCAATTAGGTGTCTCTTCACCACCAAAAATTGAGATGATTCCTGCCGATGCACAAGAAGAATTTTTAAAGGCTCGTGCTGTTTTGGATTATGTGAATGAAAAACAAATGGAGAATTAATGGTGTAAATCAGCTTGGTATTTTCAAGCTGATTTACGTTTTTATATTTAAATAGACAATAGTATTCATAAATTGTTAAAATAATTAGAAATAAATTACAGGTGGAATAAAATTGAGAAAAAGACTAGGTTGTCTACACGCACATTATTCATATATTGAATACATAGAAAATGTACTTGCTCCATATAACATTGAATTAGTCCATTTTGTTGATCCAGGATTAATGAATCGACTAACCTCAGATCAGAATTTCAATGAAGTAGATGCGCAACAAAAAGTGAAAGAACAAATGGAATGGATTGCCCAATCGAATATTGATGCTATTTTAATTACTTGTACAAACTATATTGCCATTTTACAGGAAGACCATCTTTCCATTTCAGTTCCAATTTATAAATTGGATGAACCGTTCTTTGATTTCATCTGCAATATTCAGCAACCTCATACTTTACTTTTTACCAATGCGGCAACCGTTGAAGGAACAATGGAACGTCTTAGACTTTTTGCTGATACCTATCAAAAATCGTTAAACATCGAGGTTGTTGTTCTAAACAACATGTTTGACTTAATCATGCAAGGACGTAAAAAAGAATACGATCAGGAAGTAGCAAGGATGTTAGAACAACTGATTTACGAGGGCAAAATAATTTCTGTTGCTCAATTATCGATGGTGGATGCAGCGCAGCTTGTTGAAGCGAAGACAGGTAGATCAATCACGAATCCGTTAAAAACTTTCGTATCTACTATTGTTAAAGAATTAGATTTAGAAAATATTTATTAAGAATCATTTGAAGAGCGCGTTTCTATGGAGCAGCGCTTTTTTATTAATGTAAATTACCTGGGGAATTTATGTTAAAACTCTGTTACGTTTAGTAATGAGAATACTAATAACATTGAATGATGGAAAGCCCCTAGAGGTTCAAATGTAAAGGTGAATTTTTGAAACTTTAGCGTTTGTAAATTCGTATAAAATATTAAGACTGGAGGTGGCTACATGAACCAAGGTAAATTATTAATAAGCTTTATTTTAATTGCTTTTGGGGCTTTATACATATTCGGTTTTACATCTGTTCTTAATGTAATTGTTGATGGTAGTTATCAACTCGAAGAACAAAATATTATTAAAAAAAATGGTGACCTTTATTTGTTAATTGACGGTTATGAATTATCGTTATCGAGGGAATTCTATAAGAAGATAGAGTTAGATAAAACTAATGAGTACAAGATTAAGTATGTTTATAACAGATTAAATAATAATGGTGAGGTCGTTATGCTAAAAAAATATGGCGAACAGCCTTGGGGGAAATGACAACCTGTAGTTAACTTCCCATAATTAGTACTGTCATGTTTAATTTTAGGTTGACTGGGGGGATATGAGTGCAGGTTTCAGTATCTATTTTAGCGTTAATCCTAAGTATACTTAATTTCATTATTGGCAGATTAATTGTAGGGAAAGAGAGAGGGAAAGTTTCAGAGACGAGTGGCAAAAATATACAAAGAGTAGGATTTGTCACAATTCTAATCATTGCTTTCAGTTGTTTCTATTTTATAGATATTATGGACGATAACGCCATGAAGTGGTTTTGGTTATATTTTTATACGATTACTTTTGGCTTTCATTTCTATTTGGATTGGGTGTATTTGAGGGATACAAAAGAATATTTGGTTTCACTTATTCTATTAATCATTGGAGTTTCATATATCTTATTTTTTGTATTTTGATTTTACAGAAAAGTTAACGATTGCTTGTATTCTTGGGAAAGTAACTAGAAATATTATATGTTGGAAAAATAGGGGGAAGTTTAAAATGGTTGAGAGAGGCGGTTCCATGATAAAGAAGTTTGACATTCGAAATACAAAAAATGCGAAAGATCTATTAATGATTCAAATACCATCTTATAAAGTAGAAGCAGAAATTATCGGTTATGATGATATCCCACCATTGAAAGATACAGTAAATACTTTAAAACAATGCGGAGAAACTTTCTTTGGCTACTATATAAAAGAAGAACTATGCGCGGCCATATCGGTGAAAGTTATCGATAATGAAGTAGACATACATAGATTAATCGTTCATCCAGACCATTTCCGTAAAGGAATCGCACAGAAACTCTTAACTTTTATTGAAGGTAAGTACAATAAAAAGACATTCATTGTAGCAACTGGATCCAAAAATATGCCAGCAGTTACTTTTTATAAGAAGAATGGGTTTCAGATTACGAAGGAAATCAAAGTAAATGAACATTTATCCTTAACCTATTTTGATAAGAAATTATTAGCTGATTGAAGTTTGCAATAAGAGGAGTGGAAAATAATTAAACACAAAAGGATGCTTTTTTTACTGCTCATCATTTTTATATTGTCATTTTTTTTCGATTATATATTAATCAAGAAGCATTCCAGGAAACTAAGTTGCGCGATGCCTTATTCTTTTCGTTCTGGACAACAATCGGTCTATTGTGAATCAAACCTTTAATTTACCTACAGAAAAAGGAAAGTATATACTCGTTGTTGACATTGAAACGGATAAAGGAAATCCTCAATATGTTGGTAATATAGCTGTTCAGTAAATTAATTGTGCCCCACAGGAAGTCATGGAAAAGGTATTGCAGATTAAAAATGATTAAGTTTTTAAGGAGAATTTCGATGCCGATTATTATCCACAAGCAGTTTGTAAATGCACCTATACAAGTATGTTTTGACCTTGCCAGAAACGTCGACATTCATATAAAGACGACGGCGAAAACGAAGGAAAAGGCTGTTGGTGGGGTAACAAATGGCTTATTAAATGCAGGTGACTCCGTTACTTGGGAAGCTACTCACTTCGGAATTAAACAAAAACTGACGGCAAAGGTTATACATATGCAACAACCAACTATATTTGTGGACATAATGGTGAAAGGCGCATTTAAATCATTTACCCATACTCATAAATTTGTAGAAGAAAAAGACGGCACTTTAATGATCGATATATTTGAATATAAGTCGCCATTTGGTCCATTAGGCATAATTGCTGACAAATTGTTTTTGTACAGATATATGGAAAGCTTCATTATTAATCGAGCAAAAGAATTAAAAAAGCTTGCAGAGATTAAGGGAGGGCATAAATGGCGGTCTCTGAAATCATTATCATGATGCTTGTTTATGGAGGTCTTTTTTTATACACCGCACGATTAAGTTCTTCCAATAACAAAATTATTTTTTACGGTCACTATATTTTCTTAATAGTTTTATATTGTCTCATATCTATTGCTATTTGGTTCATCTATAAAGGGAATGAAGTTCATATTAATTACCATAGCGGATATGAACCAATTAGTTTGACTAATAAGGCTATCTTTACAATCGTTTGTTTCAGCATTTATAATCTGATTTTAATTTTAGTAAGCAAGAGATTAAAAAGAAAAAGTCTTGTATTAAAGAAAGTTGCTGCACTCGAAAGGAAATTAGAAGAAAATAAGTAAATGGCTATAGAAAGGAGTTAGGAATAACATGATTACATTAAGAAATGTGCAAAAGTCAGATTTAGAAGAGCTGGTAGTCATTGAAAATGAAGGCTTTACAAATGAAGAGGCTGCAACAAGGGAAGCGTTTCTGGAAAGAATTAAGTTGATCACGGATACGTTTATTGTCGCTGAAAAAGATGGAGTGATTGTTGGTTATATTAACGGTC
Source organism: Solibacillus sp. FSL W7-1472 (assembly GCF_037969775.1). Classification (NCBI taxonomy): domain Bacteria; kingdom Bacillati; phylum Bacillota; class Bacilli; order Caryophanales; family Caryophanaceae; genus Solibacillus; species Solibacillus sp. FSL W7-1472. The sequence goes on along the minus strand of NZ_CP150208.1, from coordinate 2,236,554 downwards.
CAGTAATTCCTCAATTATACATAACGGATGACCTTTTTGAAGAAATAAAAGAAAATCCTAAAAAAGGCGGATACCAAAGTATATTAGGAGTAGCTGTTTCTAAAAAGGCGAGGAATCTAGGTATCGCTCGAATCTTAATCAATAAAATGGAGCAGTTGGTAAAAGAAAATGAACGACAAGGAATTACGTTAACATGTAAACAGGAATTGGTTTCTTTTTATGAAAAACTCGGCTTTGTAAACCACGGCATTTCTGAATCACAGCATGGCGGTGGTAGCTGGTATAACATGGTCAAACTGCAAGAGAATATGGATTAATTATGGGGGGATTTCAATGTAATGTGAAATCCTCTTTTTATTTTCGGTTATTCAATATCAGCATTTTCCATTATAATGGAACTAACAAATTTATACAGAATTGAGTGAATAATATGGGTACTTCAAAAGTTACAGAACATCAATGGAATGCTAGTTTATACGATGGTAAGCACTCGTTTGTTTCAAAATATGGCAATAGTTTGGTGGAATTGTTAGCTCCTAAGGAAGGAGAACGAATACTGGATCTTGGTTGTGGAACAGGGGATTTAGCAAATACTTTATTTGAGTATGGCGTGGAAGTAGTAGGTATCGACAAATCTGAAAATATGGTGAAACTAGCGTCTAGTAAATACCCGCACATACCATTTACCGTTCGAGATGCTACAAAATTAACCTATCAAAATGAATTTAATGCGGTATTTTCTAACGCAACCCTCCATTGGGTGCACTCGCCGAAAGAAGCTGTGCAATGTATTTACCAAAGCTTAAAACACGGCGGTAGAATGGTTGCTGAATTTGGAGGAAAAGGCAATGTACAAACAATTACAGATGAAATTATTCAACAAATAAAAAATGCAGGCTACGAATTTAAAGAAGCACAATTTCCCTGGTATTATCCGAGTATTGCAGAGTACTCAAAGCTGATGGAAGAGGCAGGATTCCACGTGACTTTTGCCCAACTATATGATCGACCAACGCCTTTAGATGGTGAAAATGGTTTGAGAAATTGGATTGGCATGTTTGGCAGTATGTTATTTTATGGCATTCCCGAACAAATACAAGATCACATAATCGCTAATGTAGAAATGAACTTAAAGGATGTTTTGTATCGTGAAGGCATTTGGGTGGCAGATTATAAAAGGATTCGTGTAGTCGGAATTAAATAAGTAGTTCGCCTTGCCTTTGTTTTATATTGAAGAAGTAAGTAAATAACTAATTGAAATATAAATTAAGTATAAGTTAGGTGAATATAGATGAAAAAGTCCTCTCCAAAGCTTCCTTTAACATCTGAAGAAAGAATAAATTTAAGAAAGTGCAAAGTGAAATTGAATGAGATCGCACTTATGGATATACCACAATTAACTGCATGTTTACAATCAACTTCCGAACGTGCTAAATACCTCCGTGGACTAGCTCAATTCCAAACTATCCCTTCGATTGGACCAAAGTTGGCTCAATGGGTTACTGAATTGGGTTATTATTCTTTAGAGGAATTGAAAAACGAAAATGGTGCTGATTTAACTAATCGATTGGAGGAACACTTCGGTTATTGGGAAGACCCGTGTGTAGAGGATTCGTTAAGATGTATCGTACATCATGCTAACCATTCAGGCAGCGAAAAAAGTTGGTGGCATTTTACGGATGAACGGAAACAATATCGGGAGAAAAATGGATACCCTGTTTCAAGACCAGCGACATCTTGGCATGATAAGAAAGATAAAAGCAAATAGAGTAAGATTAAGCAGAATTAATAAGATAGAAAGTTACAGGACCAAGGGAGGGCTAAATTTGGCAATTCATAGAATAGATCATGTAGGTATCATAGTAAACGATCTTACGGCGGTTAAAGAGTTTTTCATTGAATTTGGGTTGGAAGTACTTGGTGAAGGGGAAGTGGATGGGAAATGGGCAGAGCGGATTATCGGGTTTACTGATGTGAAAGCAACCATTGTCCTTTTAGGGATGTCGGATGGCCAGGCAAATTTGGAGCTGGTCAAGTTTCATACAGCCTCAGAGATAGAAAGTATACAGCAATCTTTAAAAAATCATATTGCCTTTGCCGTTGAAGATATTGAAACGGTCGTTGCTAAATTGAAAAAGAAAGGCGCGGAAGTAATTAGTGAAATCCAAAACTACAATAATATATATAAATTATGCTTTGTTCAGGGACCAGAAGGCATAACTTTAGAGTTAGCTGAGAAAATGAGATAAACTTTAAGTGGAAGATTTCAACTTAATAGTACATTTTCATAGTAACCTTGGTGGGAGGAATAGAATTGGCAACTAATGCAGTTTTTCAAAGAGATATTAAAAGTTTTTGGTACCCAGAGTACAATAAAAATGGATATCCTCATGTGCAACAAGGATTCATTCTTCACCCTGATCGAAACGCTGAATTCGATCCTTTTATTTTAATGGCAGAAGATTGGTATAAGCGTGGCGTTTTCTCTGATCACCCACACCGTGGCTTTCAAACGGTAACATATGTTGTAGATGGCAGACTAGAACATATTGATAATGCTGGCGGTTACAGCATTTTAAATGCCGGGGATGTCCAATATATGAATGCAGGTTGGGCAGCTAGACATGCAGAAGAAGCGTTCGAGGACGACTTGATTCATACATTGCAGCTATGGCTAAATCTGCCGAAAAGTTTAAAGCATACAAAAACGTCTTATCAAAATATTTTTGTTGAAGATGCACCTGTAGTCAATATCGCTGGCGGATTCGTTCGAGTTTATTCAGGGAATATTGCAGGTGTAACAGGACCTATGCAAAGTTTAGTTCCGATTACGATGACAGAAATTGCTCTTCGTGAAGGTACTGAATACACACATGTTTTACCCGAAAACCATAATTCATTCCTGTTTATGTTGGCAGGAGAGATGGAATTTGGGGAAAGCAAGATAAAAATAACGAAAACGGGAGCAGCAACGATTTCATTTAACGAAGATGGCTCAGAAGTAAATTCAAGCGAATTAAAAATTAAAGCATCAACACGATCTAAAGTTTTGATTTATTCAGGTGTCCCAATTAGAGAAGAAGTCGCTCTAGGTGGACCGTTTGTGATGAATACAATAGAAGAAATCAGAGAAGCATTCCGTGATTTACAGCTAGGTGAATTTGGCCCACCAGCTGTGAAAAAGTAAAACTAATTAGCAATTAATAGCAAACAGTACAATGAACCGGATGGAATTTAGCCATCTGGTTTTTTGATTTTATCAGGTTCGACTCTACAATTATGGTAAAATTTAAAATATAAGGAGAGGATTTCATGGATTTATTATCATTTGCCTTTTTAGGATTTTTGCTTTACATTGTTGTATTTTTGGCAGTCAAGCATGGGATTAATTATTCGGAACTTGGAATTTTAATAAAAAAGAAATATAAGATTGAAGAAGAAATGCCTAACTTGAGTAATGACGACATTGAAAAAGAGTTAGAAAAAGATATCCATAAACAAAACTAATCGAGAAATATAGGGGGATAAGTGTGGAGATTAAAAGGCTGGAAAAACAGGAAAATGTTCCCTTGGAATTGTTATTATTGGCGGACCCTTCAAAAATTATCGTTGAAGATTATGTAGCAAAGGGCGAATGTTTTATAGCCGAAAATGAAGAGCAAACCATTGGTGTCTATGTACTGTTACCGACAAGACCGCAAACTGTAGAAATTGTCAATGTAGCAGTAGCTGAAGATCATCAGGGAAAAGGAATTGGAAAATTATTAGTAAGTCATGCGATTCGTATAGCCAAAACACAGGGGTATAAAACGATTGAAATTGGTACGGGAAATTCAAGTATTGGGCAATTAGAGTTATATCAAAAATGCGGTTTTCGAATTGTTTCAGTTGATCATAACTATTTTATTAAGCACTATTCAGAAGAAATTTACGAGAATGGCATCCAGTGCATCGATATGATTAGGTTATCGCAAGATTTATAAGGGGGATAAGGATGAAAAAATTATTGTTTTTATTCTGTTTGTTTTCCATTTTGCACATCACGACTGCTTGCAGTAACCAAGATGAACCTATTACAACAATTGAAGCCGCAATTTCACAGTTGACAGAGGATGAATTTGAAAGTGTCGGGACTCATGAGTTAAAAAATCCTCAAATAGATGATTTCAGGAAATTTACATTCAACGTGGAAGTAGACAATGTAGCTGGACAGAAAGTGGAATTTTCATTTAGCGATAGTTGGAAAGATGCGATCGATTCATTTGATGCTACTGACCGTTATTGGTTTGGAGGCGGTAGTGAACAAAATAATGTGGGTGAGAATGTCGCAAAGCATGCTCAGGAATTTGTCTTTTATTCTAAAGAATTAAACGAAGTATCAATGAGAGAGGCATTGAATACAATTATTTTTGAAGTAAGCATAGACCAGATAGGAGAAATCGTGACAGAAGAATATAAGGTTGGGGATTTAATTGAATTTGAGTAACTTCGTTGATGGAAAGTAATAATTAAAAATGATTGGAGAAATCTTCATGAAAATATACAATCTAGCAAGTCCATTTCTAAATCAATACGAGCCTTCAAAAGAGTACTACGAAAGTTACTTTAATCATCATCCAGAAATCTTTAGTTATTATTTTGAAAATCACTGTCACAATAAAGAACTGAAACTTGAAAATGCTTTAAAAGCGCATCCAAATATGATTGATCAAATGAACTGGGTTGCAAAGAAATTAAAATCGCTCACACCCCAGATTACAAAAGAATATGAAAAGCGGTTTCCGATAATATTTTCAAAAGATGTTTATATTTTTGTTGGTCTAGGTGGTTCCAATGCTTATGCTTATCGTTCCATGGACCCTCATATTGCTTTTTGTGTTGAAAAATTTGAACCGTATGAAGAAGGACTAAATGTAATAATTGCGCATGAATTTGGCCATGCAGTCCATCATCTTTACACAACACATAATGGGATTGAAGCAAAAGATATTAAATGGTCTAATCCGTTGACATGGCTATTGCAAGAGGGTGTAGCAACTTTTTTATCAACTTTAGTAGTAAATGTAGACCAAGATATTTATTTTGCATATAAACGTGATCCGGAGTGGCTTTCATTCTGTGAAAAAAATATAGCAACCATTATCAATGCTTTTCAAAAAGATTTAATTCAAAGTACATCAGCAGAAATATTTAAAGAATGGTTCTCGATTAATGGGGGTCAAACTTTTGGCTACAGTCGGATTGGTTATTATATTGCTTATCTTTTAGTAAAACGTTTAGCAGGTGAAAAAGGTATTGAAAATGCAATGCTTTATTGGGGACATTCAGATTTTGAAGAGAGAGTGAAAACGTTATTACACACGATTTAAATCAAATATAGTAACTCACTATCTTTAATGGATGCTGTTAAATATGAGATGGAGAAATGTGTTAATTAGAATCCTCATGTTTTTTCAATGTATTTAACTGCTTCTCAATTTCTAGTTCGAGAAGATTTAATTTCTAGGTAATTGTGCTATTGGCAAACTCTGAGAAGATAAAAAGAGAAAAGTAGTTACACATTGCAGTCATATATTGGGGGAGTAACATGATTATAATTAATTCAGTTGTTTTGTGGGTAATTATCTCAATGTCCATTAATACTTATTTAATGACTTTACCGATACCGGTTATAAGAAAAAAGGATTTTCCGACTACCTACATGATTCAGCACGAGAATCGAATTGATTTCCAAAAAGGCACGGAATGCGCGGCGTTTTCAACAGCGTACTTGCTGCGTCACTTTGGCAGGGATGCTGAAGGTGAAGCGTTATATAAGCATTTTCCCAACAAAACAAGAGCAGGCAATGTATATCCAAAAGGGATACGTACTGTGTTAAGAAATTATGGATTTAAGACTAATTATTATAAAGGTAGTATAAATACATTAAAGTCCGAAGTCAGTAAAGGAACGCCAGTAATTGTTTTTATTAAAGTACAGAAGGAACTCAAAAATCTGCATTTTGTTCCGGTAGTAGGGTATGACAAAGAGTACATTTACCTTTCGGAATCATTGAGTCATTTAGTAAATGATGAAGGAGAACAGAAGAACTATAATCGAAAAGTTCCGGTTGAAGAGTTTAAAATACTTTGGGATGTAAAGAGAATTCACACGCTTCCATACAGCAATACATATATAGCAGTAGATGCAAAATCAAGCTAACAAATCGATTAGCAGTAGGTGAAAATAGTGAAAGTATTTGGAGAAAAATTAAATGGCCTTAATTATGAATTAAGAAAAGGGGGTTATGCCGTTATATTTAATTTAAAAATGAATGAAGTCTTGACAGTCCAAACTTCAAGGGGTGATTACTTTTTGCCGGGTGGCGGGATTGAAAATCATGAAAACCATTTGCAATGCCTCGAAAGAGAAATACTTGAAGAAACAGGATATAACGTAGTGATCGGCCCTTTTATAGGGAACGCAAAGTGCTTTTTTCTCTCAACCAAAAAAAAGCCTATTCTAAATGATGGCTATTTCTACTTCGCACAATTATTAAATAAAATTCAAGATCCCATTGATGACGACCATTTTATAAAATGGATTGAGACAGATAAAGCCCGGGATCTCTTAATACATGCCCACCAGAATTGGGCAGTTAAAGAAGGACTAAAACAGAAAACAAGTAAAGATGAGCTAGCTAAATAAGACAGGGATTATACTGCTTGTTTTCTTAGTTACTTTGCCAGTTACTTTATTGTGTTGCTATTCATTGCACACTCAACTGTTTTTAATTATTTTTATATAACTTAAAATGTGCATTCACCTGCCCTTGAGTCATAATTTTTTTGGCTCTTTTTTCTTTTTTAATAATATTTTGACGGATTTCAAATGTACTGACACCGTCCTCTACTTCATTGCTGATAGCAACTAGAACTTCCACATCTTGAAAGGAATACTTCCGTGTTCCACTAGCATTACGCTCAGGAAATATAAGATTTCTTTCCTCGTAATACCTAATCTTTCTTTCGGTAAGCCCCGTTAATTCACTAACTACACCAATATTAATCACTTTCTTATACTTAAATGAATCGTCTACTTTCATATAACATCCCTCCTTTTTATAAGAGAAAAGCATAGTATTATATGTCACTTAATATAACACAAAAAATCTAAAAATAAATAATATTTAGAAAAATTAGAAAAAGTGTGTAAGAAAATCTGACATATTTAATGTTTTCGAATTGTGAATCGTTTAAATTCAATACATAGCTTAATACTTTTTTAGAAAAGTGAAGTAGGTGATAAAGTTGAAGTTTGAAGGTGTTGCGGTAGAAAAAATCTCCCAAAATATCGTAGAACAAATTCGAAAAAAACTAATCAATGGTAGCCTGCAACCAGGTGAAGTTTTACCGTCTGAAGAAAATTTATCGAAGATCTTTGGGGTGAGCCGGAGTTCCCTTAGAGAAGCTTTACAAATTCTTGAGATTCAAGGAATTGTTGATCGGAAAAAGCGAAGTGGTACGGTCATCCGAAAACTTTCGATTTTAGAAATGGCTAATATCTACTTGCCACGATCTGACGAAGAAAGTCTCTTGGATTTGATGGAAACACGTGAAATTTTAGAAGTTGCGATTGTAGAACTAGTTTCAGAAAGAGCAAGCCCTAAAGATATTCAAGAGCTTGAGAGTTTACTCGGATGGATGGAGAACAATCCGGAAGAAGCAGCTGAAGCGGACGTTGCATTTCATTTAGCTTTAGCGCGGATGAGTCGTAATGAAGTAATGTTCAATATTGTGAAATCACTGAAAGGGACAATGGATCGCTTGCAGGAAAGAACGATTTATTTACCTGGTAGATTAGAACAAGTATTAGTTGAACATCGAAAGATTATCGAAAGTATTAATTCGAAAGATCCTGAATTGGCCAAAATATATATGAAAAGACATCTTCGAAAGGTCAAAGGTTTACTGGAAAAGTTATAAGTGTTTTCTAGAATCAATAAGTCGGATTATAAGATTTATTGCTGATAACTCTTATAGCTTATCCATTACCGTGAATAAGTCAGACAATATGATGTAACAGACTAGTAAGTGAGAAGGGTGGATGATGTTATGCAGTTGGTTGTAGAAAGCATTAATAAATCATTCGGAGCTAAAAAGGTTTTGAATGATATCAATCTTACAGTTAAGCCTAGTGAAATCATATGTGTACTAGGACATAGTGGATGTGGGAAATCGACACTTTTAAATTTAATTGCAGGTTTTTTGAAAGCTGATTCCGGGGTGTTACAAGTTGATGGAGTAGACATAACAGGTCCTAATAAATCAAGAGGAGTTGTTTTCCAAGATCACGCTTTATTTCCCTGGTATGACGTGTTAACGAATATTGCCTTTGGTTTAACGGTACAAGGGATGCCTGAAAAAGAAGCAAAAGTATTAGCGGAGCAGTATCTCAATATGATTGGTTTAAAAGATTATGCCAACCATTATCCAGATGAGCTTTCGGGTGGGATGAAACAACGAGTAGGAATTGCTCGTGCTCTCGCAAGCGGACCAGAAATATTATTGATGGACGAGCCTTTTGGAGCATTGGACATTTTAACGAGGGATACGATGCGTAAAGAATTATTGAAAATTTGCCAAGAGCTTAAGCCGATGGTGATTTTCGTTACTCATAGCATTAGCGAAGCAATTCATTTAGGGGACAGAGTTGTTGTTATGAAAAAAGGTCAAATTGCTAAAGTTTACGATGTGGGTATTGAGCATCCTCGTACTTACAATCATCCTCGTTTTTCGGAATTGATGACAGAAATTGAAGGATTGCTGATGGATGAAGTGGATGCAAGTCAAGTAATACGAGATTAGGAGGGAAGCATATGAAAGATGCAGCATTAACTGAAAGTTTACCACGCGAAAAAAAGAGTGTGAAGTTAAAGAGTTTTAATGCAAAGGTTGCCTTAAAAGCATTTTTACCAATCGTAGCGTTCTTTATTGTTTGGGAATTATTTGGACGCTTAAATCAGAATCTTGCTTGGTTTAACCCCGTATTTTTACCGCCTCCAACTTTAGTAGTTGCTGATGGTTACGCACTTGCACAAACAGGAATGCTTACGAGCAGTATTATTTCGAGTACGCTTCGTATCATCGTTGGTTTTTCAATCGGTGTTATGGCTGCTATTGCAATGGGTGTTGTAATGGTACGCTTCAAGTTCGTTGAAACGTGGATTGCACCTATTATCAATTTAGTAGGGCCGATTCCTGCATTAGCTTTATTGCCACTATTCATTATCTGGTTTGGTATTGGCGAGTTTCCTAAAGTGCTATTAATTGCTTGGTCAACATTTATTCCAGTTTTAGTATATACGCTAGACGGATTAAAGTCAGTGAACTCTACGCTAGTACGATCAGCTTTAAGTTTAGGTGCTAGTCAGAAACAAATATTTACTCGGGTAATAATCCCATCAGCGATTCCAAGTATTCTTGTAGGGGTTGAAGTAAGTTTAGGCTTATCGTTTTCCGCGTTGGTAGTTTCTGAAATGATGGGAGCTGAGAGTGGTTTAGGTTATATAATTGTTGACGCCCGAAATTATTTCAAAATTTCGAATATGTTTGTCGCTATTGTATTAATCGGTATAGAGTACAGTTTATTTGCCTACTTATTGCGCAAATTTAAAAATAGAATTTTATTCTGGCGTAAAGGTGGAGCACATGCTGCCATTGAAAAATAAGAATTGACCTAGGAGGGGTATTGATGAAGAAATTTAAACATATCTTTACTTTATTAATCTTAACAATGTTGCTAGTAGCTTGTGGAAATGAAAAAGAGGAAGTTTCAAGTAGCTCAGCTAAAGGCGCAGAGGTTGAAAAAAAAGAGTTGACGTTGATGGGGGTACGTGACGCTCAAATTTCAGCAGCTCAAATTATTGCCGAAAAACAAGGTTATTTTGAAGCAGAGGGTGTAAAAGTTAAAAACCATTTAATCGAAAATGGTCCTGAAATGGGGTCAATGATTGCTGGTGGAAGTGCACCGATTAGTTTAATGTCTAACTTTTTACCATTAACAATCACAGCTTCAGATGTAAATGTAAAAGTAGTTGCGGTATTAGACCAAATGGCTGGTACACAAGCGATGGTAAGCCGACCTGGTTTGAAATTAGAAAGTGCAAAAGACTTAGAAGGATTAAAAGTAGGGATGCCTAATGGTGCTGAAGTTTATTACGCAATAAAAAGTATGGGTGAAGAATTAGGTGTAGATGTCAGTAAAATCGATTACATCAACTTAGCACCAAGTGACGGTTTAGTTGCATTACAACGAGGTGATATTGATGCATTAGCTGCGTGGGAACCATTTATTACTAAAGGTACTCAAGTCGGTGGAGAATTTATTTTAAGTGGTCGTCAAAGTAATTTACCTGAAAAACAAGGTGAAGTGAACTGGTTAAGTGTTCACTCAACATTAATTGCAACTGATGATTTCTTAGAAAAAAATCCAAACACAATTAAGGCTTTAATTCGTGCACTGAAAAAAGGGACAGACTTCATTAATGACAATCGTGAAGAGGCTGTAAAAATCTTATCACCTGAATTACGTCTAACAGAAGAAGAGTTATCAGAAATCATGAACCGTAACTTCTATTCAATGGAAGTAGACAATACGTACTGGAATGACAGTAACAGTGAAGGGATCATGGATTACTTCTTAAGTGTTGGCAACATTCCTAAGAAACCTGATGTCGAATCATATCATGACTTTACTTTATTAAAAGAAGTGTTCCCTGAGTTAATTACAGCAGACGCTTTAAAATAAAACTGAAGGTGGGATATCCAATGGAGATTAATAAAAAACGTTTAGAAAATATGTTTGAAGTAGTTTCAGAGTTTGGGAAAATTGGCGAAACAGGGCTTTGCCGAGCTACATTAAGCCCAGAAGAAAAGCAGACGTTTGAGACAGTTACGGATTGGTTGGAAAAAGCAGGTATTAGTGTACATGTTGATAACTTTGGTAATTTAATTGGTCGATTGGAAGGGAAAAACCCTCATGCACCGGCGTTAGTGATGGGATCACACTTAGATTCACAACCTTATGGAGGTCGTTTTGACGGCACATCTGGTGTGTTAGCTGGAGTTGAAGTATTACTGACTATGGTTGATAAAGGAATTCAGCCGGAAGTTCCGATTGAAGTGATCTCATTTGCAGATGAAGAAAGCTGGCGTTTTAAGAAGGGGCTATTTGGATCGCGAGGAATCGCAGGTCTTTTTGAAGAAGGTGAGCTCGAACGAACAGATAAACAAGGAATTACAAGACGTCAAGCATTAATCGACTTCGGTTGTGATCCGGATAAATTAGAAGCATCTGTTTATCCAAAAGGGGCAGTAGGTGCATTTTTAGAGCTTCATATTGAACAAGGCCCATATTTAGATGTAAATAATAAGCCGATTGGAATTGTAAAAGGAATCGCAGGTCCACTTTGGTTAACTGTTGAAGTAGAAGGTTTTGCTGGACATGCAGGTTCTGTACCGATGAATATGCGCCAGGACGCTTTATTGGCAGCTTCTAAAATGGTTACAGAAATTAATAGAATTGTAAGGGCTCAAGAGGACGTACCAACCGTAGCAACAGTAGGCAGTATCCGCGTATTCCCGGATTCACCAAATATTATTCCTGAAAAAGTGGAATTTACAATCGACTTACGGGATATCGATTTAGAACGTCGTAATGCTTATGAAGAACAGATACGTATGATGATTAATGAAGTAGCAGTCGAATATAATGTATCTTTTTCGATAGTAGAAGATACAAATCAATCGCCGGTAACCATCGCAGACTGGATTCAAGCTGCTATTAAAGAAGAAAGTGAGCAACTTGGTCTGGACTGTCCAATTATGATGAGTGGTCCATTCCATGATGCAACTGTCATGGCAAGTATTTGTGATGTAGGAATGATTTTTGTCAGTTGTAAAGATGGCATCAGCCATAACCCTGCTGAATATGCAAGCTATGAAGATTTAGCATTGGGCACAGAATTGCTATATCAATCGGCTTTAAATATTTCATCTAAAATTGCTGAATTAGTTCCACAATAATACGTTTAAGTGGCAGGAGGGGTGGCAGATGACAGTTTTAATTACAGGTGGTTCAGGTTTTGTAGGAATAAATATTATAGAAAAGATTTTGGATGCCGGAATGGATGTAGTGAATTATTCACTTACACCTGTTCCAGCAGAAGCGGAAACATTATTTCAAAGTAAAGCAGGCCATTATTTCTATATTGAAGGAGATATTTTAAATGGAGATACACTCATACAAACGCTGAATCAATACAACATTAAAAGCTTGATTCATGCAGCTGCTATCACTCCGGATATTGAACATGAAATGAAATCATTTTCAAAAATTTCTTCTATTAATTACAACGGTACGCTATCAGTATTAGAAGCAGCTAAAAAAGTAGGAATTGAAAAGTTTTTCTATATTAGTTCCTGTACCGTTTATGGGGAGACGGGCTATATCGATCCGTTACTAGATGAGAAGAAATCAATTCCATTACCAGTCAATTTATATGAAATAACAAAATATGCGGGGGAGCGTTTAGCCCTTCGCTATAAAACCCTATACGATTTACCATTGACCGTTTGCCGGTTAGGCTACGTATACGGGGCTTGGGAGCATTATACGGGATTACGTCAAACGTTATCCGTACCATTTCAAGTGACTAAAGCAGCTTATGAAAAAACAACGATTCATCTACCAAGACCAGGCGTACGAGACTGGATTTATAGTAAGGACGTTGCTGCAGCTATTTATCACTTAATACAAGTTAAGGAGCTAAAAGAAGATATATATAATATTGGCTCTGGCCAAGTATGGAGCATCGTAGATTGGTGTGAGCTTTTGAAACGGAAATTTCCGGACTTTAACTATCAATTACAGGAAGATTCAAAGTTATGGAATGTAGATTATTTCGGTGAACGAGACATTCAGCAATTAGCAGTTGATCGTTTGAAAGCAGAAGGTTACACACCGCAGTACAGTTTAGATGAAGCATTTGAAAACTATATGGATTGGTTGGCACAAACGTCATTATTCTGGTCGATACCTGCAGATCAACAAATAGTGAACAAATAATAAAATTAAAGAACACTGGGAGGCGTAATGTATGAGTATTTTATTAAAGAACGGGATTATTGTAACAAGTACAGATGAATATGTAGGAGATATTTTAATTGAAGATGAAAAAATTGCGGCAATTGGTCAAAATCTTTCACTTGAAGCAGACCAGGTTATAGATGTTTCAGGAAAGTATGTCTTACCGGGAGGAGTCGATCAGCACGTCCACTATTCTTTTGATTATAAAGGTGCACGCGTACAAGGCTTCGATACTAGTAACGCAGCAATTGTAGGAGGTACTACTACAGTTATCGAATTCGTGAACCAAGCACCAGGCAAGGGCATTGCCGAAACTATTTTTGAATATGAAGAAGATGAGGTAAAAGATGTCGCAATGGTCGATTATTCGTTCCATGGAATTGTTTGCGAACCTTCCGACGAACTCTTTAAAGAAATTCCAAGCTTAGTAGACAAAGGGCTACCAACATTAAAACTATTTATGGCGTATAAAGGCTTACCATTTCATAGTGATGATGAAGCCATCTTTAAAGCATTAAAAGCGGCTAAAGATGTCGGTGTAACAGTAATGATTCACGCAGAAAATGCAGATGTTATCGATATTCTTCAACAGGAATATTTAGCAAAAGGTTTAACGGATCCTTATTATCATGCACTTTCAAGACCGACACTTGTTGAAGTAGAGGCTACGCAGCGTGTCATTCATTTAGCGAATTTAGCTGGTGCACCTGTATATATTGTTCACGTAACGGCAAAAGAAGTCATGGAAGTCATTCGGGATGCGTACATCAAAGGAACACCGGTATATGGTGAAACGTGTACCCATTATTTAATGTTAGACAAAGAAGATTTAGCCCGTCCAAATTTTGAAGGTGCAAAATATGTCTGCTCACCAGCACTACGTGAAGAAGAAGACCGTGAAGCATTATGGAATGCCATTAATAAAGGCTGGTTAAATGCTGTTAGCTCTGATCATTGCGGATTTAACTGGGAGAAGCAAAAGACAATGGGGATTGATGATTTCACAAACATCCCAAATGGTTCGCCAGGTGTTGAAAACCGTCTCGGAATATTATGGACATATGGTGTAAATACCGGCAAGATTTCTCGTCAACGTTTAGTAGACTTATATGCAACAACCCCAGCGAAAATAAATGGTATTGCCCACCGTAAAGGTCATATTGGAGTTGGGTTTGATGCTGATATTGTAGTTTACGACCCTACGCCTGTTTCAATTATCTCGAATGAAACAAGCTTACAAGGAGTAGATTTCAATATTTACGAAGGGCTTAAACAAGAAGGTAAGGTGGACAAAGTATTCTTGCGTGGTCAATTAGCCGTTGAAGATGGCAAATATGTTGGATGCTTAGGTCAAGGGACGTTTATCCCTGGGAAACCATACGGCTTATGCTATGAAGGTTTTGAAAAGAAAGGGGAGTTAGAAAGCGTACTATAAAAGGTTAAAGCGTGTGTTCTCCCAATTTATGACCATTATAGAACATTTAAAGAAACTACAAAATTAAAAAAACATAAAAAATGAGCTAGAATCATTGAATCTAGCTCATTTTTATTTTAACGTCTAAGTTTAAATTTACGCATACGATCGACTAAGAAACCGCCTTTGAATGATTTTGGCTCATATGAAATGATAAATGCCTTTGGTTCAATCGATTCAACAAGGGCGAATAATTCTTTTTCTCGGTTTCGTTTAGCCAAAATCTCATATTTATAACGTTCACTGTCACGACCTTCACTGACAGATGTCGTGATGGCAAAGCCGCTGTTTCTTAATGTTTCGATCAATTCCTGATTTTTTTGCTGCGTATTGATTGTAACTGAGACAAAACCAATAGCCAGTTTGTTTTCAATCATTGTTCCTATTGGTATCCCAATACTAAATCCGAGTGCATACACAATCATTGCGATAAAGTTCTGATCACCACTAAAAATGATAGAAAGTGCAAATACGTTAATTAAAACTTCTAAAAACCCAAAAATTGAAGCAAGAAGTCTCATATCTTTGACTAAGAAAATTGTTCGTAATGTCATTAACGGCACGTAAACGAGCTGTATGACCAGGATTAGGATTATCTCCTGCATGAAATCCCCTCTTTCTTTAAAAATTTACTTTACTTTTTTACTTCTACCCTAATATGAAATTTATATTCTTATTAATTATTTGAGTAATTAGTATAAAATGCAAAAGAATTCAATTGCTTTTATTAAATTAATTTTTCAAACGACCGTTTGTCCAGCTGGATGAATAGTCGTTTTTTGTTTGGAAAGGGGGTTCGGGATAGGTAAAGTCCGGAAGTACAACCATGAATTAGTAGTAATAAAATGAGATTTTATGCACTAGGTCTAATAAAAAACTGCTATCATGATAGTGTTTAAGTCTATTATTTGAATAATAAAGGAGTTGCAAATTTGATAAAATTAATCAGAGTATTACTATTAATTTTACTTTCTTTACTAGTTTTAAATAGTGGCCCGTTGACCTCGAGTGCAAACAGCGTGAATCCTTTACCTTATGAAGATGAGAAGTCAGGAAAAAATAGTAACGCCTATTTAACTACATACGAATTTCTTTCAACCAAAATGAAGGAAGACTTTATTAATGAAATTTATACATATGCAATGAGAGCAAATGAAAAGTGGGGAATCCCTGCTAGTGCGATCATTGGAATGGCCATTCTGGAAAGCGGCTATGGAACAACAAGAATAGCAGAGAATGCAAATAATCTTTTCGGGATAAAGGTTTGGGGATATAATCCGAAGAACGCCTGGCAGCTGAAGGGACAACCTGATGAAGATTATGAACCGGTACCTGTTCTAATCGATTACGGAAAAGACCGTAAAATATATGATGAAAGCAAAAGAAGAGATAACTGGTATCGTGCTTTTACTTCCTATAAAGAAGCGGTTAATTATTTAGCAGGGAACTTGTTGTTAAACGAAAGGTATCGTTTCGCAAAAACCATTTATGAAGAAAGAAGGAAAAAGGGATGGAGCTATGAGCGAGCTTCCAAAGAATATTTATTCGATATTGCCAATGCCGGCTATATCCATTTGGGTGGGGAATACTATCGAAATAAAGTAGGCTCCATCATGGACGAATATGATTTATATCAATATGATGATAGGAAATTAAAAGATATAGATGGTCATTGGGCTGAAGAACAGATTCTATTCTTAACTGAAAAAGGTTGGATCTCTGGCTATCCTGATGGTACATATAAACCGAACCATTCGATAACAAGAGCTCAAGCAGCTGCTATTATAAGTAACTTTTTAGCATTGACGTCAACAAATAAAAACATCTACTTTAGTGATGTAATTAAGAGCTTTTGGGCTTCAGAATCTATTCTTTTAGTAGCACAACATAAAATAATTAATGGTATCGGTAATGAACGTTTTTCACCAAATACTTTTTTAACTAGAGCGCAAATGGCTCAAATCTTTTATAACGCCGGATTTTATAGTCAAACTGTAAATAATCGTGTAAATTCATTTAAAGATGTGGAACAAAATTTTTGGGCATTTGTTGCGATTGAAACGATGAAACAAGAAGGAATTATGGCCGGCTATAATGCAAGCCGATTTGGTCCGAATAATCCTACAACTAGAGCACAAATGGCAGCTATGATTTATCGAATACATGAAAAAGGCTTAAATAAATAATCCAGCATAAAAAAGAAGCACTGAATTGTGCTTCTTTTTTAATTTATCTAGGAACCTTTGTAAATTCATTTACCATACCAATAAAATATTGAAGTATTCGAACATCATCCGTCAGTTCGGGATGAAAAGAGCAGCCTAAAAATTGTCCATCTCTAGCTAATACAATCCGTTCTTCATATGTAGCAAGTATTTCGACCTGTTCACCAATGGTTACAATATGCGGAGCTCGAATAAAAACTGCTGATATGTCATCACCAATTGATGGAATTGCTAAAGCAACTTCAAAACTGTCTACTTGTCGGCCGAAAGAATTTCTTTCTACTTCAACATCCATTAAACAAAGGTGAGGGGTAATGGAACCCTTAATCTTTTTTGCCAATAGTATGAGACCGGCACATGTCCCGAACATGGGAATCCCTTGCTGTGCCAATGCTTGTATAGGTGCTAATAAGTCATTGCGTTCTATAAGCTTACCGATAGCTGTACTTTCTCCACCAGGCAAAATAAGACCATCAATACCACATAAATCATTGCCTGTTTTTACTTCCACAGCTTCATGATCAAGAAGTTTAATTTGATTCATATGCTCACCTACTGCACCTTGTAATGCAAGTACTCCTATTTTTGCCATACTACCAGCCACGCTCCTGCATCCGTTCATTAACATTCAGTGTAGCTATTTCAATTCCTTTCATCGGAGTTCCAAGTTCCTTCGAAATTTCAGCAATCAGTTTGTAGTCTTTATAATGTGTTGTTGCTTCCACAATGGCACGCGCGAATTTTTCAGGATTCTCTGATTTGAATATACCGGAACCAACAAATACACCATCTGCACCAAGTTCCATCATTAACGCGGCATCTGCAGGTGTAGCTACGCCACCCGCAGCAAAGTTCACAACTGGTAAACGTCCTAAACGTTTAATTTCCAACAGTAATTCGAATGGGGCTCCTAAATTTTTTGCCTCTGTCATTAATTCGTCCGCATTCATTCCTATAACACGACGTACTTGAGCATTGACTTTGCGAAGATGACGAACTGCTTCTACAATGTTGCCTGTCCCCGGTTCACCTTTAGTACGGAGCATAGAAGCCCCTTCGCCAATACGTCGAGCTGCTTCTCCTAAGTCACGGCAACCACAAACAAATGGCACTGTATAATCACTCTTTAGTAAATGGTATTCTTCATCAGCCGGTGTTAAAACTTCACTTTCATCGATATAGTCAACACCCATTGACTCTAAAACCCGTGCTTCTACAATGTGACCAATTCGTGCTTTTGCCATAACAGGAATCGTGACGGCATTCATCACTTCTTCCATAATCCGAGGATCCGCCATACGGGCAACACCGCCAGCTTTCCGGATATCGGAAGGCACACGTTCCAGCGCCATCACTGCTACTGCCCCTGCCTCTTCCGCAATTTTTGCCTGTTCAGCGTTAATGACATCCATAATAACGCCGCCCTTTTGCATTTCTGCCATTCCACGTTTTATTCGATCAGTTCCAACTTGTACCATGTAAATAACCTCCATTCCTGTAATGATTCTTAGTATAATGAAAATTGACCGTATTAAAATATCCAATTATTCATTAATCGATAAGGTCAGTAGAATTTTGTCTGAAAACATAAGGATTAGAGTACGAATGAATATTCACTTAAGGAGTCGGATAATTCTGTTATAATTATGATTGTAAAAGTTTCTACTTACTGGATAAGGAGGATACGAATATGATAAATAATCTAGATTTGAAGCACTTACAACGTTGTGTTGAATTAGCAAAAATTGCGCTTGAAAAAGGTGACGAGCCATTTGGTTCAGTACTTGTTTCCGCCGATGGAGAGGTCCTTTTTGAAGACCATAATCACGTGGCAGGTGGTGACCATACCCAACATCCGGAATTTGCAATAGCGCGATGGGTAGCAAATAATATGAAACCTGAAGAAAGAATCAAAGCGACAGTATATACTTCCGGGGAACATTGTCCGATGTGCGCTGCAGCACACGGTTGGGTTGGTTTAGGCCGGATTGTTTATGCAAGTTCATCTAAACAATTGGTAGAATGGCTAGCTGAATTGGGCCAAGCTCCTTCACGTGTACGGAATCTTTCCATTCAAGAGGTTATTAACGATATTACTGTCGATGGTCCTGTTCCAGAGCTAGCGGAGGAAGTTCATCAACTCCATCGTCAGTTTCACGAAAAGAGAAGTTGACTATAAATCCATTTTAAAATAGAAGTGGATAGGTTGAGATGGTTGAAAGCAAGCGCGATTCTGTAGTAAGGATCAGCGCTTATTTTCATTAAAAGTCCATAAATCTGAAGGAGAAAAATATAGTAGGAATTTTTTATTTAACAATCAACAAGCGTAGTTCATTAATAAGGAATGCGTCTTCTTTATAAAGACTGACAAAATAGTGAAATATAAAAGGGGTGTATGAAATGTGGCAGCAAAATCATAAAAGTGTAAAAATCTATTTTAAAATATATTTAATATTGGCAGTCTTTTTATTAGCAGGCTGTTCATCTATTCAAAATGTCATATCTGAAGATGAAGCAAAACAAATGGTCTTGGATCATCATTTTAACCATAATAGTAAAACTGAAATACGATCTGTTGAATTGAAAAATAATAAATACTTCATTGCGTGGGAAATAAAAGATAATTGCGAACTTGGGAAAGATAGTGTCAATAAAAAAGGCGAAATCGAGATGATTGAAGCCAGTATTTGTTAGTTAAAATATGCCTTTCAGAAGGAATCTAAGGGAAATACGGTCGATAAGATATTTTTGTATTAGTTTTAATAATAATGTCCATTCTTTTATAGAAAGAGGTGAAAGAATATGGAGAGAGTGGCGCACTATTTTTGGGCGGTTCGGATTCCGGATGGAATTAAACAAACTATTCACGAGGAACTCACACGAAGTAAACCAATATTCCAGTTTAAACGTTGGGTAGATTTAAATGATTATCATATAACGCTTGCCTTTCTCGGTGCTGTAAATCCGCAGCAACTTTCATCCGTAATTAAATCAGTTGGGAACGCCATACAAAATCAAAAAGCATTTATGTTAGACATTAAAGGCCTGGGTGTATTTGGGGCTCAAAGTTCACCTCGTATATTTTGGGGAGCGGTAAGTGAAGCAGCCCCTTTGTATAAACTTCAGGAAATTGTGCATCAAACTTGTCTGAATGAAGGGTTTACACTAGAAACACGGCCTTATCATCCACATATAACATTGGCACGAAAATGGGGAGGCAATGAAGATTTCAATGTGGACAACTTAGTCACGCATAACCCATTCAAAGCAAAGCCTTTATCTTTTCAAATCACTGAAATCGTCTTTTATAAATCGAATGTTGAAAACACACCGAAATATGAACCAATTGCGACGTTTTCATTAGTATGATTATCTTCATTTTAATATTGTATAAGTAGGCGGGGGCGATTCTGTAAGGTGAATCAGCGCTCGTTTTTTAATCTGTAGTTATAGGGCTATAGAAGTTATTTGGTAAATATATGTCATCAATCTGAAACTTTCTTCCAGTTTATCCGTATAATTTAGTTACCAGAGCAAGGGGGGAATATCATGTATGACATGCCAGGAAGTGGGGATTGGTTATTTAACTTCGGACCAATATTTATGGCACTTATTTTTATTATCATAGTTATTTTAATAATTGGCAATATATTCAGTGGATTAAGACAATGGAAGGAAAATGAGAACTCACCTCGCCTGTCTGTTCCGGCCATCGTAAAAGTTAAACGAACAAGTGTAACGAGACATAATCATCACCATCATGATAACAACCACCACTCGCACAGTACCTCTACAAAGTACTTTATAACATTTGAATTCGAGAGTGGTGACCGATCTGAGTTTCATGTTTCAGGCAAGGAATATGGTATGCTCGCAGAAGGGGATATCGGCACGTTAACTTTCCAAGGAACAAGATATATTGATTTCACTAGAACGTAGCTTACGTAATCCAACTAAGCTCGTTGATATAAAAACCGCGCGATTCTTTTAGAATCAGCGCTTTTTTGTACGCGTGGAATGCTACCCATCATTTGAACATGTATTTTCAAACATGTATGATAATTTATACAAACCAAACTTGAGGAGTGAGAACTTGAAAAAATATGTCCCATTTGTCTTAAGTGTTCTTCTTCTAACAGCGTGTAACGAGACGAATAATAACACGACAGCCGATCAGGATTCCGGAGCAGATACAAAGTCTAATGAAGTAGAAACAACAAATTCTCCAAATAATGAGGAGACAGTTTCTAATCAACCGGCAGGCAATACTGCTACGGCAGAAGATTTTCAAAGTATTATTCCGAGTAATTGGGATGTCAACATGCCAACTGATTTTCCTGTTTCAAAGGACAGCTATTTAACTGCGATTACAACAGCAAATAATAATGTCATAACATATAATTTTTATGAAACTCCATCTAAACTGGCAATAAATGATAACGCTATAAAGCAAATCGGCACGTATACAGGTCAATTAACAATTACCAAATATGATTCAAAGGAATTGGCGAGTAAAGAAATTGATCAAACTATTTTCGATAGTGGACAAGCTGTTGATTTAGGGCACGGAATTACAGGCTACCAGGATGGCGGGGCAGGCTCTCTATTTACAAGCTGGAATGAAGGGCGTTGGGCAATTATTGCCCGGTCATTGACGGAAAAGGCTGAGGAAAGCTTGAACACAGCAAAGGGAACAGTCGAATTTTTAGAAACGAACATGCTTCCGATACCAAAAGATTATGGTTCTTTACATGTCGATGCTGAGCAAACTGGAACAATGGCGAAGTGGCAAAAGGGAAATTATTTATACACAATGACGGATTTTGGTGAAGATACATTACCTTGGATTGTGAAGTTTAAATAAATATTTACACGTATTTTAAGAACAAATTTCCAAACCTTCGAACAAAAATAATTTGATACGAAAGCTGTTAAGAAACCCGAAAGATTTCATTCTTTTGGGTTTCTTTATTTTTATTAAAAGACCATTCTTTTTATAAAATGAAAGCGCTTCAAAATTTCTCGCATATATAAACTGTTAGATTCATAACGTGTTGTAACTGAGTATTCTATAAAATTGTGAATATTATTTAACAATTTCGTACTCAAATAATTTCATTTACAAGGAGATGTTATTAATGGATTTTACGCTAAATGATGAACAAAAGATGATTCAAAAAACAGTAAGAGATTTTGTGAATAAAGAATTGAAGCCTTTGGAACAAGAAGTATTAAAAAATGAAAGGGAAGGCAGACCTGGTATCTCTAATGAAAAAATAAAAGAATTAAGAGAAAAGGCAAAGGCAATTGGATTTTGGGGCATTAATACGCCTGAGGAATACGGTGGAGCAAATTTAGGACCAATTATGTCAGTGTTAATTGCAATGGAATTAGGAAGAACTTTTGTACCGTTCAACTTTGGGGGTTCTGCTGATAATATCCTTTATTTAGGTAACGAGGAACAGAAACAGAAATATTTAATCCCTACCATTAATGGTGAAAGACGTTCTTGCTTTGCTTTAACCGAACCTGATGCAGGATCAGATGCAAGAGGTATTCAAATGAGAGCGGTTAAAGATGGCGACCATTGGGTGTTAAATGGTGAGAAAGTATTTATTACAAATGGAAATGAAGCAGACTTTGCAATGGTATTTGCAGTGACAGATAAAGAAAAAGGCGCGAATGGCGGAGTAACTTGTTTCCTTGTAGATAAAGAAATGGGTTGGAAGTCGGAATATATTTACACAATGGGCGAATGGGGACCGGCAACATTAGTATTTGATAACGTTCGTGTTCCTGAAGAAAATATTTTAGGAGAACTGGGTCAAGGTTTTAATTTAGGCATGCAGTGGATAGGCCAAGGAAGGTATATGATTCCTGCTGGTGCAATCGGTGCTGCAGAACGCTTATTGCAAATGGCCATCGACTATTCAAAAACACGAGTTACTTTTGGTAAACCTATAGCAGAACGTCAAGCAATCCAATGGATGATTGCAGACTCAGCAGTTGAAATTGAAGCAGCAAAATGGATCGTATTTAGAGCTGCATGGATGGCTGAAAATGGTATGGATCCACGTCATCAATCATCTATGGCAAAACTAAATGGCGCAATTATGGCAAATCAAGTGGTTGATCGTGTTCTTCAAATCCATGGTGGAATGGGATATACAAAGGAATTACCGATTGAACGCTGGTATAGAGAATTAAGATTATACCGCATTTTCGAAGGAACAGATGAAATTCAGCGCAGAACGATTGCAAGAAATTTATTAAAAGGTCATGCAAAAGTTGGAGAGTTACTATAATTAAGACAGCTTCTACTCATTTATTTCTTTAACATACTAACTAGTCAGTTATTATGCGGTAGTAATACTAACCGGTTAGTTAATAAGTGTGGCTCTAGATGAATAGTTAGTTTGCCAAATCAAAAATTTAATCCGAAATAGTGTGGTTAGAACATCAATAATCTTTACTATATTTTCAAATTATAGTAAATGCTAGCACCGCTATGCGCTTTGGCTCTTCCGATGGAGGCAAAACCGCCTCCATTTCAGAGTCTCCAACTTGTGTCAGGACTAAGCGAGCGTTCCCCGCTTTTCAATTAAATTGAAAGAAGATGAATATAGATGATGGAAAGGAAGGCGTTCTTTCTACTAGGATTCATAATGTTTTTAACGATGACAGGTTATGGAATAGTACTTCCTACATTACCATTCTTAGCAGATGATTTGGGGCTTTCATCAGTTCAAATGTCATCGTTAATCATAATTTGGGCAGTTTCCCAGTTAATTACTGCACCGATATGGGGTCGTTTAGCTGACAAAATAGGGAGAAAACCCGTTCTAATGATTGGCGTATTTGGCTTTGGTGTAGCTTTCCTTTTACTAATTTTGGCTCAAAATTATTGGCAATTGCTTTTAGTTCGATTAATTGGTGCAGCAATATCGTCTGGTACTCAAACTGCAGCTTTTTCGATGGTAGCTGATCACACTAGAAAAGAGTTTAGAAATCAAACCATCGCGAAAATGGGAGCAGTGAATGGACTTGGCTTTTTGTGTGGTCCAGCTATTGGAGGGTTATTTTCTCCATTTGGAGTCGTAGTACCTTTTATTATTGCAGGATCTCTAGCATTAATAACTCTACCTTTTGCCCATTTTTACATCCGAGATTCGATAAATAATGATAATAAAGAAACTCAGAATACGTTTGCTGGAAATAATGAAACAGTTTCTTTTTGGAAATCCATTACAATGGTTACGAAAACCGGATATTGGAATCATTATATGATCATACTTGGATTGTCCATTGCAGCTTCGAGTTTCTTCGGTCTACTTGGATATTATCTAATAGCAAAATTTGAAGCTACCCCAATCTTTGTAAGTATGGCCTTTAGCGCACAAGCCGGAACTTCTGTCTTGGTACAATTCTTTTTACTAAAAAAATGTTATGAAGTATGGAATGAAGATACGATTACAAAAATTGGCTTATTCTTTACGGCAATTGGCTATTGTTTAATTAGTTTTGCGCCATTAATATGGGTAGCAATTTTAGGATGTGTTTTTACTGGTTTTGGGCAATCATTGGTTCGGCCGACTACTATAGCGATGTTATCAAAACGCACTGAGATGGGGCGCGGTATTACATTAGGCCTCCAAGAATCAATGGATAGTTTAGGGAGAATACTTGGACCTCTTTGGGGGGGCTGGGTATTCATATATCTCGTATCGGCTCCATTTATAACTTCTGCTGTTATAACAGTAATTCTATTAGGTGTCGCATTTTTAATAACTTACCAACAGAAAATTGAAATATCTCTACACAAAGATACTAGTAACTCATAATCGGAACGAGTGACCTTAAAATGTAAGCGCTTTAATGCAGAAAATACTATGAAAATAGTAAATAAAAGTTAGGAGGGTAACATGTTACTAACTGAATTATTGGATGGAAATATTGAGAATTTTGGTGAGTATAACCTTCTGTATTTCTATGATAAAACTTATACAAATAGTGAAACGGAAATTATTTGTAAGAAAGTTTCTAGTCTTGTCCATTCTCTGGGAGTGGAAAAAGGAGATCGGGTGTTAATTTGTATGCCAAATTGTCCCGAAGTTATTTTCTCTTACCAAGGAGTATTAGGAGTTGGTGGCATCATTGTACCAGCTATGTATCTTTTACATGAAAATGAAATCAACTTTATTTTAAAGAATTCTGAAGCAAAAGTTATTATTACATCATCTATTCTATTGCAAAAATTAAAAAATGCATCCAGTGATTTATCTGTTAAACCCAAGATTATTTGCATTGATCAACCAAGAGAGGAAGATATACAAGAAGAGTTCGAAATCATTGAATGGGAAAAGGCTCTTTCTAATATATCAATTTATGAAAATGCTCCTTTAGAGTTAAAAGAATCAGATATAGCCGTCATCCTTTATACATCCGGCACTACGGGTATACCGAAGGGAGTTATGTTAACGCATAAAAATCTCTACTCAAATTCAATGTCAGGATTAAAACTTAGAGCGGAGGACGAAATAAGAAGTACTACTCTAGGTGTTCTTCCTCTAGCCCATATTTATGGTTTTGGCATTATGAATAGTATGTTTTTGCTAGGAAGCTCAGTTGTTATTTTTGATAAATTCGATGCGGAAGAGGTATTTAAGGTTATTGAAAAATTTAAAGTAAAATCCTTTGCTGCTGTCCCGGCTATGGTGCATGCGATGTATTATCATCCGAACGCCTATAAATATGACTTATCTAGTTTAGAAACAGTTGGATCGGGGGCTGCTGCACTAGCGATTAGCTTACGTCATAAGTTTAAAGAAAAATTTGGGGCTGAGGTACGAGATGCGTATGGACTTTCTGAAGCATCGCCAGGAGTTGCTACACAACGTAATGATATGCCGATTAAAGAAGGTTCTGTAGGAGTACCAATGCCAGGTGTAAACATTAAAATCGTGGATGAAGGTGGATATGAGGTACCAGTTGGGGATGTCGGTGAATTATTAGTACAAGGCGATAATGTAACGCCTGGTTATTTTAAAAATGAAGAAGAAACAAAAAAGGCACTACAAAATGGATGGCTTCATACAGGGGATATGGCAAAAGTGGATGATGAAGGCTATCTGTACATTGTAGATCGTAAAAAGGATTTAATTATTCGAGGTGGATTTAATATTTATCCGAGAGATTTAGAGGAATTGCTAGTTAAACATGAAGCTGTTTTGGAAGCTGCGGTGATTGGTGTTCCTTCCGAAAAAATGAGTGAAGAAATTGTTGCTTGTATTGTGAAAAAGCCGGATGCAGAAGTAAGTGCAAGTGAATTAATCGGATACTGCCAACAAAATTTAGCTAAATATAAGACACCTCGTCATATTGAATTCATTCAGGAACTTCCGAAAAATGGTGTTGGGAAAATCATGAAAATAAAGCTGAGAGAACAATTTGCTAACCTGATATTAGATTAATATAAGTAGTTTAATATACTTGAAAGGAGGCATTCGAATGACTGGAAAAAATGACACACTACTCCAAGTAGAGGAAATGAAGACGGTTTTTAAGACCAGAAAAGGTAACCTAGAAGCTGTTGATGGTATTTCATTTAGTATTTCTACAGGTGAAACAGTAGCGATTGTAGGTGAATCAGGTTCTGGTAAAAGCGTATCAGCACTCTCGATTTTACGTTTGTTGGACAGTAATGGAGAAGTCACTTCCGGGAAAATCCTGTTTAATAATTTAAATTTAAAAGATATTAGTAATGAGGAAATCCGAAAAATTCGAGGAAATGAAATTGCCATGATTTTTCAGGATCCGATGACATGCTTAGACCCTGTATACACGATCGGTGATCAGATTATAGAAACGATTAAAATTCACGAAACACTTAGTAAAAATGAACTTCAGGAACGTGCACTAGAATTATTAAGGTTAGTTGGACTTCCGGACCCTGAGAGCCGTATTAATGCCTATCCACACCAATTATCGGGTGGTCAAAGACAAAGAGTAATGATTGCCATAGCACTTGCATGCAGACCTAGTTTAATTATTGCAGATGAACCTACAACAGCTCTTGATGTGACTGTCCAGGCACAGATTCTGCAATTACTGAAAGATTTGCAAACCCAGTTTGGAACAGCGATTATCCTTGTTACACATGATTTAGGTGTTGTAGCGGAAATGGCGGATAAAGTAGTTGTTGTCTATGCGGGGCAGGTTGTAGAACAGTCGAATGTGAAAGATTTGTTTAATAAACCTCAACACCCGTATACAGAAGCATTAATGAAAAGTATTCCAAAAATTGATACAAGTAAAGAACGTAAATTGCTCACGATAAAAGGAAATGTTCCAAGTTTAATAGAAATTCCAGCTGGTTGCCGTTTTCATCCAAGGTGTCCTTTTGCTACTGATAAGTGCATAAGTGAGGAACCACCACTTTTTGAATTAGCAAATGGTCGAGAAAGCAAATGTTGGATTGCAGATCCCGACCTGACAGGAAATTGGGAGGGACCAATTTTAACAGAAGAAAATGAGCCTGTCTTTGAGCTCAATCAACATTTAATCAGTAAAAAGAATTTATTGGAAGTAACAGACTTAAAAAAATACTTTCCTATCACAAAAGGAATACTGTCAAGAACAATCGGACACGTTAAGGCAGTGGATGGGGTAACACTGAATATTCACAAAGGCGAAGTTCTTGGTCTTGTAGGTGAATCCGGCTGTGGTAAATCAACTGTTGGAAGATTAATAACAGGTCTTATTGACTCAACCAATGGGGAAGTAAGTTTTGATGGAAAACAATTATCAAATATTAATAGAAAAGAGAAAAAAGTTCTTAGGAAGCGGGTTCAATTTGTTTTTCAAGATCCCTATAGTTCTCTAAATCCGAGGATGACAATTCTCGATATTATTGGTGAACCATTAGAAGTGCACAATCTAGCAAAAGGAAGTTCAAAGCGTCAACGGGTAGGAGAGCTACTTGAAATCGTAGGGCTATCTAAAAATGATATGCATAAATTTCCTCATCAATTTTCAGGAGGTCAAAGGCAAAGAATTGGTATAGCAAGGGCTTTGGCAACTGAACCAGAGCTTCTGATTTGTGATGAGGCAGTGTCCGCATTAGATGTTTCTGTTCAAGCCCAAATTTTAAATTTATTAAAAGATCTTCAGTTGAAATTAGGGTTATCTTATTTATTTATCTCTCATGATTTAACGGTAGTCAAATATATTTCAGATAGAATAGCTGTCATGTATTTAGGAGAAATCGTAGAAGTGACCGATTCACAAACTTTATTTACAGAACCGCTCCATCCATATTCAAAGGCACTTATTTCCGCTGTGCCAATTCCTAATCCTAATATTCAACCAGACCGAATTATCCTAAGTGGTGAAGTTCCAAGTCCATCAAACCCTCCAAGCGGATGTAAATTTCATACGAGATGTCCTTTTGCAATGGATCTTTGTAAAAAAGAAAAACCTGAACTAATGGAAATTACAGAAGGTCATACTGTTGCCTGTCATTTCTATAAGGAGGTGTCACACATATGATTGACTATATTGTTAGGCGCTTAATTTTTGGGATATTCGTACTATTAATTATGACAACCTTCATTTTTATCATTATGAGAGCGGTACCTGGTGACGTTGTGACCCTTCAGTTGGCCAATTCTGGTGCAACACCTGAACAAATGGCTGCATTGAAAGCTGAAATGGGTCTAGATAAAAGTGTTTTTGGTCAACTGATAGATTGGGGTAAAAATGCGCTTCAAGGAGATTTGGGTAGTTCTCTTTGGTCTGGTAAGGAAGTATCCCAGATTATATTAGACAGACTTCCCGTAACGATACAATTAGCACTAATGGCAATTGTTTTAGCCATCATTATCGGTATTCCGATTGGAGTTATTTCCGCTGTTAAACAAAATACATTTATAGATCATTTTTTAAAAGTAATTTCAATTGGAGGATTATCTATTCCAAGCTTTTGGCTGGGACTAATCTTATTAACTGTATTATCACTGTCTTTCAATTGGATTCCACCACTTGGTTATCAATCATTCGCAGAAAATCCTATTGTTAATCTACAGCAAATGTTCTTACCCGCAATTTGTCTAGCAATTACACTAAGTGCCAGTATTGTTCGTATGACAAGATCGGCTGTCCTTGAAGTACTGCATTCGGAGTTTATCAGAACGGTACGGGCAAAAGGTGCGAAAGAAGCGGTTGTAATATTCAAACATGCCCTTAGAAACTCGTTGATTTCAGTTATTACATTAATTGGTTTACAAATTGGATATCTGCTTGGAGGAACTGTAGTACTTGAATCAATTTTTGCACTCCCAGGATTAGGAAGTTTGATTTTTGAAACTGTATTAGTGAGAGATTATCCAGTTGTTCAGTCAACCGTACTGGTCTTTGGAGCGATGTTTTTATTAGTAAATTTGATGGTGGATGTGATGTACGGTTGGGTAGATCCACGAATTAGAACAAAATAAAAAATGCCTCAATATTCTTGTTTCAAGAAAAGGAAGTGATTCATTTGTCTCAAATACAACTAGACTCTGAGTTGCCAAAAGAGAGTATAAAGGCGAGCAGGAACATACACTTGAAAAAATTTAAAGAGGATTGTAAACGCTTTATTCAAACACAAAAAATTGGCTTTATATCTCTTTTAATTATTCTTTTAGTTTTCGCCGTCGCTGTATTTGCACCTTTCATTGCACCGTTTGACCCAATTAGTCAAGATCGTACAGCATTTTTGGCAGCACCAAACTCACAACATGTGATGGGCACTGATGATTTAGGACGTGATGTGTTTAGTCGTCTAATTTTTGGTTCACAAATATCGTTACTTGTTGGTATTGTAACAGTCGTTATTTCAATTGTATTAGGAACATTAATTGGAATGATTTCTGGATATTTTGGTGGGGTAATCGATTTAGTAATTCAAAGAATAATGGATGCAATTATGTCAATTCCAGCTTTAATTCTTGCTTTATTTATTGCAGCTTTGTTGGGACCTGCCATCCAAAATGTAATTATAGCATTGGTGATTATCGAGATACCTCGTTTTGCTAGGATTGTTCGAGGGGAAATGATGAGAATCCGTGAATCTAATTATGTTGAAGCATCTCGCTCGGTCGGTGCAGGTTCATTTCGAATCATTATGAGACATGGATTGCCAAATATGATGGCACCAATCATTGTCATGGCAAGTCTTGCTTTTGGTCAAACAATTATTGCTGAAGCATCACTTAGTTTTCTTGGAATAGGAACTCCACCACCGAATCCATCCTGGGGGTTAATGTTGAGTGATGCGAGTAGATACATGGAAAGTGCACCATGGCTTGTGCTTTTCCCTGGTTTAGCCTTATGTATACTAGTTTTGGCATTTAACTTATTTGGGGATGCACTTCGGGATTTCCTTGATCCCAAAATGTCTTAGGCAGTTAATAACAATTTTCCCTTAGGAGGAAATACTTATGGATAAAAAACTGAAATCCATAATCTATGTGTTCGTTTTAGGATTATTAGTACTAGTAATTAGTGCTTGCTCCGCTGACGAATCATCAGATGAAGGGCCAGACGATAAGGATGGAGGAACTACTGCACCGAAAAGTGGTGGAACCTATACCATCCTTACTCCTGCAGATCCCGATATGCTCGATCCTCATCGTCAGTCATCAATTTATACACATATGCTTGCAGGATTAGTTTATAACAAGCTAGTTACTTATGAAACAGGACCGGATGCTGCTTATACAGATTATAATGTTGTGCCGGATCTTGCAGAGCGTTGGGAAGTATCTGATGATGGAAAGACCTATACGTTCCATCTTCGAGAGGCATATTGGCATGATGTAGAGCCGGTAAATGGCAGACAGTTAACGGCACAGGACGTTGTATCGACAATGGAAAGAATCATCAATTTGCCTGGTCATCAAGCAGCATTATTATCTGTAGTAGAAAGTATTGTAGCGCAAGATGATCAAACGGTAGTCTTTACATTAAAACAGCCATTTGCTCCGTTTTTAAATTTCATGGCAAACCATTTCATGTGGATTTTACCTAAGGAAGCGATTGATGGGAAAGTTGATTTAGCAACTGACGCAATTGGAACAGGTCCATTTGTGTTAGAAAAATGGGAAGATAATGTGCAGGCTACTTACAAAAAAAATCCGAATTATTATGAAGAAGGCAAACCGTATTTAGATGAAATTATTTATAAAGTCGTACCGGAACAGGGATCTCGTATAGCAGCATTTCGTACAGGTCAGGCAGATTCTATAGGTGGACTATCTCCTGAAGAAATAACACAATTACAAAAAACAAATCCAAATATCAAAATTTTTGAAGCCCTGTTTGCTACGCAGGAACAGTTGTATATGAATATGGAAAGAGAACCTTTTACGGATTTACGGGTACGGAAAGCCATTAGTATGGCTGTTGACCGAAAATCAATGGTTAAGGCTATCTACGGCGGCGGTGAAACGAGTGGACCAGTCAATCCTTCATTAGGTGATTGGGCCTTACCTTTAGAAGAGAGAGAAAAATTACTATCATATAACCCAGAAGAGGCAAAAAAGCTACTGGCAGAGGCTGGGTATCCAAATGGTTTTGATACGACCATGATGGTAACGAATGGCTACGGAGAACAACTTGTGCGTGTCGCACAATGGGTTGCGGAAGATTTAAGAAACGTGGGAATTAATGTCGAAATAGAGGTGGTTGAATATGCTGCTTACTTCTCGGAAAAATGGCCGAATGTCGATTATGACATGGGTGTAGGCTATCAAACATATTTCCAGGAGCCTGATGAATGGCTTCGTACGCAATTACACACGGATGGCTCCAGAAACTGGTATAACATCAGTGACCCGGAATTAGACAAATTGCTTGATGAACAGAGAACAATACTGGATGTTGAAAAAAGAAAACAATATATCTATGAAATTCAACGTTATGTTTTAGAAAATGTAGTTAATCCGATTCCAATCACAACTTATTATACGAAGACTCCGATACAGCCTTATGTAAGAGATTCATATCCACATGCTTCATACGGATACGGATATTTAAAAGATGTTTGGTACGATAAATAAATTACTCAACATTATAGAGTGTTGGATACTATTTGTGTAAAAAAATATCGTCACATGGAAGGTATGTGAGAAAAATTCCGACAAAAAAAGGATTGAGTACTTTGCAAAGGATAGAAAAAATAGAGTTAACAACCAACTTCCCGATTGGTCCGGTAAATTCATATGTTGTGTTTGGAGAGAAGTTAACCCTTATTGATGCCGGTCTAAAAAATAAACAGGGTTGGGATGATCTCAATAATGGCCTGCATCGTCTAGGCGTTGAAATAACTGATCTTGAACAAATTGTATTAACACATCACCATAATGATCATACAGGTCTTGTGGACTGGATTTTAGAGAAGAATCCTACTATTAAGATTTTTGCTCATAAAGATACTGAAATGATTTTAAAAGATGAAAGCTATATAGAATGGAGCGCTGAATTTTTTCACAACTTATTCATTGAATTCGGTTTAACAGAAGATATGGCTATCAAGTCAGCGTTTCGTAAGGGACACCGGGATTACTTCCAAACTGCATCTGTTGATGAGGTACTAGAGGAGGGAGATATGGTACCGGGTTTACCTTCATTTCAAGTAATAGAAACGTTAGGTCATTCACAGGATCATATTTCTTTTTACTCCGCGGATGAGCAGTTGTTCATTTGTGGAGATCACATTATCAAAGGGGTCCATGGAGGGATGTGGATGGATGCACCTAAACCCGGAAATACGCGTGCAAAACCCTTAATCCAATATCTAAAGAATTTAGAAAAGTGCAGAAAACTTTCTGCTAACTTTACTTTTTCAGGACATGGCCCCATTATTTCCGATTTAGATGAAGCAATTGACGGACATATAAGCAATATAGAACATCGTGTAAGTCGTGTGATCAATACATTAAAAAAAGCAAATGGTGCTGCAACCGGATTTGAAATTATACAAGACATGTACCGGGGAAGGTATGAGAAAGCTGTAATTACATTTTTGTTTGAAATTATAAGTGTACTGGATTTATTAGAAGAACGGAATATTGTCATTTCAGAAAAACAAAATGGAGTATTTAAGTACCGATTAGTAAATAATTAGTGAAAAAAGCATAATGTTTCGTTTGACTGAATAATTCTTTAAAACTACTAATAAAATGTTAAGACACAAAATTTTAGTAGATAAGGCAGGAGGAATTTATTTGACTGGAAGATTTGAAAATAGAGTTGCATTTATAACTGGCGGTAGTCGCGGTATAGGGAAAAGCATTGCAGAAACTTTTACTGAAGAAGGAGCAAAAATAGCCATAATTGATATTGATACGGAAGCATTACAAAATGTACAGTCTGAATTTAAAGAAAAGGGATTCGAGATTTTAGCTCTACAGGCAAATGTTTTAAATTCACATGAAGTTGAGGCAGCGATGGAACAAGTTATGAAGGAATATGGATCAATTGATATTTTGGTTAACAATGCAGGCATTATCCGCGATAACTTACTATTTAAAATGACAGATAATGACTGGGATCAGGTAATCGATGTTCACTTGAAAGGTGCCTTTAATACAACCCGTGCAGCACAAAAATACATGGTTCAGCAGAAGTATGGAAGAATTATTAATATTTCTTCAACTTCAGCATTAGGGAACCCCGGGCAAGCAAACTAT
This sequence comes from Solibacillus sp. FSL W7-1472, assembly GCF_037969775.1. Lineage (NCBI taxonomy): Bacteria > Bacillati > Bacillota > Bacilli > Caryophanales > Caryophanaceae > Solibacillus > Solibacillus sp. FSL W7-1472. The sequence goes on along the minus strand of NZ_CP150208.1, from coordinate 2,202,996 downwards.
TCAACGGTTAAAGCCGGGTTGCAAGGTCTGACAAAAACACTGGCGAGAGAATTCGGGAAATTTGGCATTACGACAAATGCAGTTGCACCTGGTTTTATCGAGACAGATATGACGAAAGCTACTGCAGAGCGAATCGGTGTACCTTTTGAAGATTTCCTGAAAGCAGGTGCCAGTAAAATACCTGTTGGCAGAGTTGGAAAGCCTAGAGATATCGCAAATGCAGTTGCTTTCTTTGCCGATGAAAATTCCTCATTTGTAAACGGGCAAGTACTCTATGTAGCTGGCGGACCGACAAATTAAAGAGAAGGGATGAAGTTTTGTATACAGAGTATATTGGACTAACTTCTAACAAAGTAAGAAATGTAATTGAAAGAGAGCTTGTAAGAAGATTTGCTGAATCCATTGGAGATAATCATCCAATCTATACTGATGAAGAGATTGGTAAACAATCACGATATGGCACAAATATTGCTCCCCCTACATTTCCAAGGGTGCTTAGATCTGGTTATATCGGTGGACTCAAATTACCGTTAAAAGGATTAATACATGGTGAACAGATTTATCATTATGAACGCCCCCTTTTGGTTGGAGAGGAAGTCTATTGCTACTCGAAAATAGAAGATTACTATGAAAAAGAAGGCAGCACCGGAAAAATGGGCTTCCTGAAGATGACACGGTATGGTGAAGACAGAGATGGGAGATTAATTTTCACTGAAGAGTCGATCACAATCATCACGGAAACGGTAAGGAGGTCCTTAAACGTATGACAGTTTTAGCAGATATAAGAAAAGGTGAATCTCTTGAAACGACACTAGAACCAGTATCGAGAATGGATTTAATCAAGTATTCAGGTTCTTCCGGTGATTTTAATCCGATTCATACAATTGATGAAGAAGCTAAAAAAGCTGGTCTACCAGGAATTATTGCTCATGGTATGTGGACGATGGGCAACCTTTCCAAGCTGTTTACGGCTTATTATGATGAGGGCTATATAAAAGATTATAATATTCGATTTACAGGAATGGTGTTTTTAAATGATGTTCTTACTTTAAAGGCTGACTTAGTTGACATAGTGGATCAATCACTAATCTTTGATGTGAAAGCTATAAACCAGCATCAAAAAGCTGTGGTTAAGGGAAAATTAATATTTGAACGTTATTAATTAAAAAGGGTTTGTCTCGATTTCAAATAGGATAGGGGCAAATCCTTTAAATATAAACTGATAATGAGGAGACCATATATGAAAAGAGATGCTGTCATTGTATCAGCTGTTCGTACGGCGATTGGAAAACAAGGTGGGGCATTAGCAAGTCTTCCTGCTCATCTGTATGGAGGAGAAGTTATTAAAGAAGCAATCAAGAGAGTGAATCTTAATCCTGAAATGATCGATGATGTGATTTTAGGAAATGTTTTAAGTGGTGGCGGCAATATTGCTAGATTGACAGCTTTACAGGGCGGTTTATCTGTCAACATACCGGGGTTAACAATAGACAGGCAATGTGGTTCAGGTATTAATGCAGCTGCATTAGCTGCCCAAGCGATACAATCTGGTGCAGGTGATATATATGTTGCCGGGGGGATTGAAAGCATGAGCCGTGCACCATATCAATATGAGCGTCCAGAACAAGCATACAGTTCAATCCCGCCAAGGTCTCGTAAAACAATACTTGCTCCTGAAGAAATCGGAAACCCGGGCATGGGAACTACTGCAGAAAACCTTGCAAAAAAATACGATATTACTAGAAAGGAACAAGATGAGTATTCCTTAAGAAGTCAACTAAGAATGGCAACTGCAATTCATGAAGGGCGTTTTGATGAACAAATTGTTCCAATTAGTATTCCTGTTCGTAAAGGTGAGCCGATTCTTTTTAACAAAGATGAGCATCCGCGTCCGAATACAACGTTAGCTGCATTAGCAAAGCTATCGCCGGCTTTCCAAAGAGATGGAACGGTCACAGCAGGTAGTAGTTCCGGACTGAATGATGCGGCATCAGCAATGGTCATTATGTCTCGAGAGAAGGCTGAAGAATTAGGAATTCAACCATTAGCCACGATTAAAGGATCAACCGTTGCAGGAGTAGATCCTAATATTATGGGAATTGGTCCCGTACCGGCAACGAAAAAATTATTAGAGAAGTTGAATCTTTCTTTATCCGATATGGACATTATCGAATTGAACGAGGCGTTTGCTGCACAGGTTATCGCCTGTGACCGGGAATTGGGAATCGATCCGGAAAAACTAAATGTTAATGGCGGAGCAATTGCACATGGGCATCCATTAGGTGCAACAGGCGCAATTTTAATAACAAAAGCTGTATATGAATTGAAACGATCGGCTGGGAAATTCGCCCTTATTACAGCTTGTATCGGTGGAGGCCAAGGAATCTCTTTAGTAATCGAAAGGGAGTGAACTAAAATTGTAAAAAAATAATGACTTGAGGAGTAAATTAAATGCGCGGAAGAATTCTAAAAGAAAGTATAGACCTCTTTGATAAAAAGGGATTCAGCAAAACTTCCATTCAAGATATTATTGATACGATTGGTGTGACGAAGGGTACCTTTTATTATTATTTTAAAAGTAAACAAGAATTATTAATGGATATTCACTTAAATTATATTAAAGAGTTATTAGCTGAACAAGAAGTGATATTTAATGATGAATATCTTAGTAATAAAGAAAAAATGAATAATTTAATCTCTTTAATTATAAAAAATATTAAAATACATGGGAAGAGCGCAAGAGTATTTAATCGTGAGTTTCGGCATCTCGATGATAATCAATTAAAGTTAATCAATGATTATCGTAAAGAGTTTCGAATTAAACTCCAAAAACTCTTAGGTGAAGGAATAGAAAAAGGGGAATTCAGGGATGACCTTCGATGTGATATTGTCATTTTTGGAATTCTAGGCATGGTTAACCGTTCGTATAATTGGTATGATCCCGATGGGGAAGTGTCAGAAGAAGAGTTAGTGAATACCTACATGGATATAATTTTAAATGGAATAAAAAAAGAGGAAAAAACTGCACTCATCAATGAAAAAATTATAGAAAATCATTTTACAGGTTAAATGGTGAGTTATGAATAAAAATAATGGTATATGTGCGGATAAAGGTTTCAAATATACCTTTGTAAAGATTTATATAAGCAAAAGAGTAAACAGGTGGTGTTCTGTATTACTCTTTTTTTGTTTTTTATAATCTATAAATGAATATATGTGAATTCAGTTAATTTGAGTTAATTTGTAATACTATTTTACGAATGGTTTAGTAATTGTATACAATTTTTCGTATATTCAATTATTTTATTTCAATTAAAAGTATATTTATGGTAATTTAGTAATAATACAGTTTTTACAATTTAAACATTAAGGAGGAGTATTAAATATGGTATCATTTCCTAAACCAGGGGCAGAGCAGTTTTTAAGGACATTTTCAATTAGAGATTTTGCGGTGAGTCCGGATGAAAATCAACTTGTTTTCAGTACAAATTTAAGCGGAAAGTATAATTTATGGGCAATGAATCTGCCAAGTACATTCCCGACACAGCTGACATTCAATAATCAGAGCTGTCATGGGCTTCTGTATGATAAACAAGGACGATTCATCTTGGCAGGTTTTGATGAAGATGGCAATGAAAATACACAATTTTATGGTCTGCCTCTTCATGGGGGTACATTAAAACCGATTATTAATGAAGAAGGAACGCGCAATACAGGAATGATTCTTTCGGAAGACGGGAAAAAGCTTTATTACACTTCATCAAAAGGAAATCCTTCTTTTTTGAATACGTATAAATATGACCTGGAGACAGGGGCGGAAGAATTGATTTTAGAAGGAAAAACTACTCCTACATTATCAATTGGTTTAAGCCCGAATGAAGAAACCCTTCTTTATATGATGGGGTATTCAAATACGCATTCGCTGTTGTATGCAAAACGGGGGAACGAAAATACTTTGTTAACACCGTCTACCGATTGTCAGCACACAGTTAGTGACGCTTGTTTCGCAACAAATGATCTTATTTATTTTTTAACGGACTACGACGCAGATTTTACATACTTGGCTTCGTATAATTTAGATACAAATGAATTTACTAAAGTGAAAGATATAGAGAATGAAAGCTTCACTACCCTGAAATATGACCAACACAAGCAGCACCTATATATAGTTAGTGAAAAGGGTGTAGAAGATACTGTATACATGTATGATTTGGGCTCAGATGAATGGGTGAAAATACAAACGCCATGTAGTACTATCGATAAGTTAGTTGTGACAAAGTCAGGGAATTTATATATGTTAGGCGGAACTGCTACTAAACCGGATAATATTTACCGATTTACAAATAATGAATGGACTTCTCTTACACAATATACAGTTCCGGGTGTCAACCATAGCGAATTAGTGGAGCCGGATGTCATTTCGTATGCTTCTTTTGATGGGCTGGAAATTGAATCTTTATTTTTCAAAGCTAATAAGGAAAATGATAATGGGGAAATCATCTTTTGGCCACACGGTGGTCCGCAAGCTGCAGAGCGAAAATTCTTTAGAGCTTCATTCCAATTCTTTTTAAATAATGGCTATAGTATTTTTGCACCAAATTTCCGTGGGTCAACGGGTTATGGATTAGCTTTCATGAAAATGGTGGACGGAGATTGGGGATACGGTCCGCGTCTTGATAATGTCGCAGGTCTCGATTGGCTTATTGACAACGGTTATGCAGAGAAGGGGAATATTTTATTGATGGGTGGAAGCTATGGTGGCTATATGGCATTGTTGCTTCACGGACGACATGCGGATTATTTCAAAGCTGTAGTCGATATCTTTGGGCCGTCTGATTTGTTTTCTTTTGTTAATTCGGTTCCGGAAGACTGGAAACCGATGATGGATCAGTGGGTAGGAAATCCTGAAAGAGACAAAGAAAAGTTTATCGAATATTCTCCGATTACGTATTTAGAGACGATGACAAAACCAATGCTCGTTATTCAAGGAGCAAATGATCCACGAGTTGTGAAGGAAGAATCGGATCAAATTGTGCAGGCGTTAAAAGATAAAGGCCGTGAAGTCGAATATATGCTTCTTGAAGATGAGGGTCATGGATTCTCTAAAAAAGAAAATGAAATTGCGGTTTACCAAAAAATCCTTTCATTCTTCAGCCAATTTGTTGAATCTAAAGTAAAGGCATAAAAAAACATCAATTATAATTAATGATACTATACAAAATACAAACAGCGACAATAATAATTATACGAGATTGTCGCTGTTTTTTACTTAGAAGTAATGATATCCATTAGCGTTTTTAAGCCGTCATTCACTTTTACTAGCTGATCATTGCCTTTCACTACAAAAAGAAACACTTTATCGTTATCTTCTAAAGAATACATGTACCTGTCTTCCAAATGCTGTGCTAGTGCTGGCTTACTATTAAATTGATGGACCCTCACTACATACTTGACTTCGTTTTCTTGTAAGTATTCGATTTCGAGCAGTGGCTCTTCTTTAAATATCTTATTATCTGGCCGTTCCAACTGTACATAGGGGAACCTGTAGATTTCAACCATAGGAGTAAAAGCAGAATCCGAATCCGTAAATACTAAAATTTCTTCATTTGTTTTGCTATCTCTTACTGAAATAGTATCAATATTACTACTCAAAGCTGTTCCTATTATGGCATCTCTGCTAGACTCTTGCCACATATCAAAAATAAACCAGCCCAAAACAATGACACCGATAGAGATTACCCATAGCCATCTTCTCATTATTTGGATACATTCAAATTCACTGTTGATGAACTGCTAGTAAAACTAGTTAATTGAAGTGGCGTGAACGTACCTTGGTGGAAATAGAGCTGCCAATGCCCGTCAATCAATTTCCATATCGAACTACGCAGTGTATTTCTTTCTCTCGTTGTATCGACTAAAAAATAAGTAGCTAAGACAATGTCATGAGCGAGCGGGTAGATTTCGTAGTTGTGCAGCTTCATTTCTGTCAAAACAACACCAGTTTCAAGACACTCTTTTTTATCGTAAATATAACCGGAGCTGCCAATCTCAAAGAAGTCATCTGCTAAAATTGCATCAAGCTTTTCTTTACTCCTTCTAACTTCTAAACCAGTATGACTTTCCTCTAACTGCTGTAAATGCTCTTTTAAATTCTCTATCATCACAATTACCACCTAACTTTTTTAATACATCTAAACTTTTATTTCTAGATTATTCAATGAAATCCTTTAATTCGACAGGAGGACGTCATACTTTGAACGTTGACATTGCTTATGAATACAAAAAGTTGAAACATTTACCATATATATTCGTATAGATACATAAAGGAGGAATTTATATGACTCTAAATAATAAGTTACAAAACGAGGGAAAGAAAAAATCCAGCTACATTATTCCTGTTTTTATTGGTGGGGCAATAGGGGCAGTTTTAGGTGTAGTTGCATACGTGAAGGACTGGCTCTGATATTTTTTATGAAAGCTAATTTCAAATCTTTAACAAAGGGAGATTGGAGGTAAATTTATGGATGCATTATCAATTCTCGCAATTGTACTCATCGTCACCGGAATGGTTGTATGTGCAATTAAAATGAGGAGCTTGAAAGATAAAATTCACGATAGTTCAGCTACTCCAATAATCCTTAGGTGGATAATAGCAACTGCAGCGTGGGGAGTATTGAGCATTTATATTGTAGCATGGTGGCTAATGCCTCGATTGCTTTAAAAACTACAATATATAAAAAGAGGATTAATGAATTCCATTTTCGAATTTTAATAAAAGGACGTAGAAACGAAGGAGCTGTTTTAGAATGTGTGGGATTAGAAACTAAAATAAGAAAACGAGATGTTGGTCTTCCGAAGCATCGTCAGGAATTACTGGAAGCAATTGAACTTGATTTAATCAATGATGAGATTTTTTACGGAGGGTCCATCGGAAATGAGGAAACGGATCTATATTCTGATATCGATCTCCGTATAGTTGTGAAAGAAGAAGTATATGAAGAGTATAGGTTGAACAAAAAGCAACGGGCCAGTAATTGGGGAAATGTTCTTTACTTTGAAGACTTTCATTGGGCAAATTACAGTACGGCACATTACAGGTCATTTATAAAAGTGGACAGTTTTTATTATAAAAAGGTGGATATGAAGCGATCTATATGGACTCAGAAATTAAAAATTGTCCATGATCCAACAGGTTTGATCCATGATGTAGTAACAGAATCAGCGGATTTAACGTATAGACCATCTGTTCAAGAAATAGAACATTGGAGAACAAAATTTTTTGCTTATCTACATGAAGCGTACAGAAGAGTAATGAGAAATGAAATCTATTATGCACTTCACAATATAGATAATTTAAGGTTATCCATGATAACTGGTTGGTATATGGAAGCAGGCATACAACCGAATGCCTTTGGGGATTGGGCAAAATTAGAAGGGGATAGAAGCAAACTAAATGAACGACAATTATCACTGTTAATTCAGTGGCAATGCAATAGAGAACAAGAAGAAATTTTTAATGTAATGAAAAATATCATTCCGGAATTTATTCAAATTCACAAGAAATTATGTGAGCAATACGGAGTTGACGAGAACATCGAGTGGGTAAAAGAAATTATAGATTTGGTAATGTAAATTCATATATAAGTCAGCTGTAATATGGCAGTAGAGAATATAAAAAACGCTCAGTTTTTAAATATCCCTGAGCGTTTAATATGCTTATTCAACTAAAGCCCTTACTTCGTGTTTTGATAAATTTGATAAATAATACCAAAAATAGTACCTATCCAAACGCCTATAAAAATAGTAAAAGCAAAGAAGCCTAGACCCATGCCTTCCCAACCACCAACAACAAATATGCTGAAAAGTATTAATCCGATACAAAGTAGGCTCATTATAGCAGAAGTTAAAAATAAAACATTTTTTGAAACTTTACGGGCAATAAAAAACATCATAAATGCAAAGAATAATCCTAACAATAATAAAGGAGTCCATCCGTCTAACATCAAAGCATCCACTTAATTACCCCCTGTTATGTTTTCCACGAACTGACATGACTGTTATATAACCTAAAGTACATCCCGTAAAAATTTTAACATAAATTTCCCATTTAATTAAGGGCAAAGGGACAATGCTTAATGGATTACTCAAAAATTCTAATGATTAAATCCGAAGAAATCGGCTTTCGCTGTATTTCTCTAGCCCAAACGGATAGCTGCCCAATGTGATGTATCTCATGCGTTATCATATGAGCGAAAATCTTTTTTTGCGTAAATTCTAATATTGAACCGTCTCGTCGCTGTACTTCTATAATATTATTTTCATAGTCTGAAGGAAGTTGTTCAATGAACTGTTCAGTAAACGATTGGACAAAAGTCGAATATTCTTTGATCTCATTCAATTGTGTAAGTAGTTGTCGCCTTTCAAAAACTACCTTTTCATCAACTAATGAATTCAACCAGAGCAACTCACAATCTATTATGTGGGTAAGTGTTTCTCGTATACTTTTCATACCGCCAACCCGCTCTTTATGAAATTCTTCTTCCGGTAATGATTCACACCAAGTGAACCAATCTTCACGTACTTGCCAATTGTATTTAAATAAAGATAACATTTTGCACCTCATTCTAGTAGAATAGTAAGAAAATTATAACTTAAATGGATTTATTGGGAAACATTATTGAGTATTACTTCTAATTTAAGGAGTTGAACGAATGAGTAAAATAGCAGCACATAAGGTCTACATCATTTCAGGACCGGCCGGGGTAGGGAAATCAACAACTTCAAAAGAACTGGCTAAAACATTTAAGAACAGTGCCTATATTTCTGGTGATTATATTAGCCATATGCACATTAACGGGAGAAAAAAGCCGTGGGAAAGCTCGGAAGAAATGTCGTTGATTTGGGATAACATATTAAGTCTCACAAAGAATTTTATTAAGTATGGCAATGACGTCATCGTTGATTATGTAACCTTCCCTAAAGAAGCAGAATGGATTAGCGAGAATCTTAAAAGTTTAAATGTGGAAGTAATTTACGTAGTTTTATGGACTGATAAGAAGACTTTATTGACTAGGGATAATATGAGGTTACCAAGCGCCAGAATGGGTGAACGATGTGTGATTTTAGTAGATGAGTTCATAGAAACAGGATTAAATGAAAAACACATTTTTGATACAGGCAATACTTCGCTTGATGATATCTCAGATGTGATCAATGAAATAATAAACAACCCAAAATATAAATTAAATTAGAATCATATAAGTAGAGCGAAATTATGATTGAGAAGTTGAGGTGTTTTTTTGAGGAAATTCAATGACTACATAGAAACGGATAGACTAGTAATAAGACCCCTTGAAAAAGAAGATTACACATCGTGGTTATCCGCATTTGAAAATAGGTTGCCATCACAGCATCAATACGATGAAGGTAAAATCGATATGAGCATTTGTACAAAAGATTGGTTTGGAGATTTGGTAGATCGTCATCAAAGGCTTGCTTCAGAAGATAAAGTTTATGTATTTGGGGTTTTCCGAAAAGAGGATCTTGCGCATATTGGTTCAGTTGATTTTTCCACAATGTTAAGGGATGAATTTCAATGGGCAAGATTTGGTTATACCATCCACAACCAATTTTGGTTACAAGGATATGGAAAGGAAGCTGTAAAAGCTGCGATTACACTAGCTTTTAATAAACTGAATTATCATCGGATCGAAGCACACATAAATTTGGATAACTTTCCTTCCATTAAGTTAGCAGAAAGTGTTGGCCTGCAATTAGAATGTATAAGAAAAGGATTTATTTACGAATTTGACGAGTGGAAAGATCATCTTATTTACTATATAAATTCGAAGTAAGGGATAAATCTAATATAACATCTAGCAAAATATAAAGAGAAGGTAGGGATGTTGGTGCACAAATTAGAAACCGAAAGATTACTATTAAGACCATTAACATTTGATGATTCAGACAGAATTGAAGAATTGGCAGGAGAGTATGATGTAGCAAAGTCTACATTAAATATACCTCATCCATATCCTAAAGGTTCTGCTTCTCAATTTATAGAAAGTATCCAAACTGCAGAACAAAATAATAAGATTGTTATGTTTGCGATTATTAATAAAGAAACAAAACTGTTAATTGGCCTGATTAATTTAAATTTGTCCATCCCGTATCAAAGAGGAGAATTAGCATATTGGATTGGAAAAGAGTATTGGGGAAATGGTTACGGAACCGACGCAGCAAAAGCATTGTTGGAATATGGTTTTAACCAGCTTAAATTAAATAAAATATTTGCAGCTTCATTTACATCAAACACTGGTTCATGGAAGGTAATGGAGAAAATCGGTTTGAAATATGAAGGCACATTAAAGCAACATGTATCAAGCTTCGGACAGTTTTATGATTTGACCTACTATGGGTTATTAAAAGAAGAATTCGAAAACATTGGGCAGTTGTGAAGTGAAAATTAGGTGGTGAAAAATCGTGGAAAATGTTTTAACAAATTTGATTTTAATATCGTCAATTTTTGGACTTGTACTATTTTTTATGAATAAGTTTTTAAGAAAATGGCTAAATGTGGAAAAGAAAGAGTTCTTCTCCAATCACTTTGTAAATGAGAAACATAAAAAAATTGATAGGACCATTCGGATTTCTTTTATTGTCTTAATATTGTACGTTTTTTTTATTAATGTCAGCGGAAATCCTTTAAAACACATCTGGTTTCTGCAACCATATATACTTTTGTTTGGCTTAGTTATTGTAACGGAACTAGTCAGAATTGTTATGGAGAAGAGATATTCAAAAAACAAAAATGATTACATTTTTACGTCTGTACAATTAGTGGTTATTTCGTTGTTTTTACTCGCAGTGTTTTCGACAGACTTTTTTGGCTTATTGGCTTGGTAGTAAGTGCTTGTTTTAATAAAGTAGCATATATTTCTACAGTAGTTTTGCTTAAAGGTTATTAAAGAAAGGAACCGAAGATGAAAAAGAAATTAATAATTGGAGTTATATTAATGGCTCTTTTATTTGCAGGGATGTTCAAAGTTACGAAATTAAGAACGTTTCAATTTTTTGGAGGGTTGACCTACCAAGCGGAAACAAAAGACAAGGTTATTGCTTTAACATTTGATGACGGTCCGACCAAGAATGTGGATCAGCTTTTGCCTTTATTGGATGAATACAAGGCTAAAGCTACGTTTTTCCTTATCGGAACTGAAATTGAAAAACATCCCGAAGAAGCTAAAAAAATAGTAGAAGCAGAGCATCAAATTGGAAATCATACGTATTCACATAAAAGAATGGTTTTAAAATCGCCTTCTTTTATTAAAGAGGAGATAGAAAAAACAGACGAACTGATCAGAAAGATTGGGTATAAGGGAGAAATCGACTTTCGCCCACCTTACGGGAAAAAATTTGTTGGGTTACCGTATTATTTAAATCAGCACAACAGGGAGACTATTATGTGTTCTTTAGAGCCGGAAACGTATTACACAAGCGTTGATGATAAAGTAGATTATGTACTGGAAAACATTAAACCGGGCTCAATTATTTTGCTTCATCCAATGTATGATCAAACCGGTGGGACAATACAAGTAGTTGAAGCGATTTTAAAGGAACTTACGAGCGAAGGGTATGAATTTGTAACAGTGAATGAACTTCAAGAACGCTGATTTTTTATTGTTACAGTGGGAAATAAAAATATTAAATACTTCAGACCTGCATCTTTGATTAGTCCATAATCTTAGATATGGGTTTTTTAAGTTTTTTATAATTATATATATTTTTGGAATTTGAACCTGTATGGAATTGACAGTCGTCTAATAGCAGAATTGAAATTGAATTGTAAGGAGGGCAGTATATTGGATAGTGAAGAAAAGAATTATTTTTTAGAAAAAATTATGATTGAATATGGGAATGAACTGGTCCGGCTTGCATTTTCCTATGTGAAAGATAAAGAAATCGCGAAAGACCTTGTTCAAAATACGTTTATTAAATGCTACAACAATCTGGATTCGTTCCGATTTGAAGCACAAATCAAAACATGGCTTTACCGGATAACAATTAATGAATGCAAGGATTATTTAAAAAGCTGGCATTACAAAATGGTCCAGGCGAAAAGTTTTATTAATGAAACAACTAAGGCTGTATTACCATCAATAGAAAAAACAGTTATCGATAAATATAAGGAGGAAGAAATAAAAGACATCATTTTTGCACTTTCAAAAATATATCGAGAAGTTGTTTATCTGTATTATTATGATTCATTAAGCACAGAGGAAATTGCCGAAGTTTTAGGGGTTTCTGTAAATACAGTGAAAACTCGATTAAGAAGAGCAAAACAAAGGTTAGGGCCGATGATTAAGGAGGCAGAACTTAATGGAAGATAATCGATTCAGAGAAAAAATAAATTATACGACGGATCAAGAGTTAAATTTCACAAAAGAGGACCGTAATAAAGTATTCGAACAAATCCACAAATCACAGACGGAGAATTACAGACAAAAGAAATCTTTTAGTTCTCCTAACAAAAGTATTCCGTTTACAGTTTCTTTGTTAGTGGCAGGTCTTTGTTTATTTTTGTTTCTACCCATAATGCTTCAGGGAGGTGTCAATCAAAACACTAATAGCAGCGATCTTAATACAGAACCCAATACAACAGTTCCAAGTACTACAGGAATAGAAGATGCAAAAGTGTTAACCACTCTAATTACGGTTAAGTCTAAAGAAATGGATAATCGAATCTATCTCAATCTATTACTATCGTACAGTAGAGATAAAAAAAAGATGAAGGTTGTATCGCTCCCTTATGATATATATGCACCCATAGGAGAAAACTCGGATGGGACTTCAATAAATGATAAATTGTTATTTGCATATAATTTTGGAGGCGCTGAGAATGTACGAACAACTGTATCAAAATTATTTGATTTACCAATTGATAATTTTGCGGTGATCGATCTCGACACTTTTTCAACACTCATTGAAACCATGAATGGTATTGAGTATGATTTGCAGGATGATATTACAGTAAGAGGTATAACTCAAGTGGCTTTGGAATTTAAAAAGGGAGTAAATCATTTAAATGGAGAAGAGGTCGTAGCACTGATGATAGCTGCTACTGAGCCAAATAAATTGGATGAGGGTACCCTTTTAACGCTTATTGATGCTGTAATGGATAAAACGGAAAATGAAATTTCATCAATACAAATAAAAGAACCGTTTGCTCAAATAGAAACCAACATTTCTATTGATCAATTACTAGATAATCAAATTGAATTTAAATCAGTAACATCGTTATCTTTAAGTGGTGGAATGATAGATGATGCAATTACAATAAGCAAATCCGAAGGCAAACATATTTACCGGTTTGAAAAGGATTTTTTAAATGCTGTTTCACAACAGTTAACCACATTTAAATAATCTATAAGGGGTTACTATAACCTACTAACAAGATAAAAAAAGGCTCGATTCCACTTTTGGTAATCGAGCCTAGATTAATTTTCTGTTTATTTAGTTGACACATAATTAATACAGCGTTCCACAAACTCCAAGACATCAGTGGAAATCGGATATAGTCCAGTTTCTTCAGCTGGCAGTTTTCTAACCTTCCAGAACTTTTCTATTAAATTGTCGTCCCCTTGAAACGTCATTTCTGATAACTCAATTAGCTTATTGGCAATTTCAATGCCTTGCAGCGAATCTGCCTGAATACCTTGGTCTATATAGGATTCAACTTGATTTAATAATAAAATATACTGGTGAGTAATCTCATCATTGTTACTAAGGCTTGGAATCGTATTTTGTAAAAGGATTTTTTCGTCATCCTGAAAATAATCGATCCACTTTTTTGTCGTACTTTGTGATTGTTGAACAAGTTTGGAAATATGATCCCATGATAAATCTTGTTCTACGTCTATCATATTAATTAAAGATGTCGTATTCGCTATACTTGTTTGAAGTTTTGATGATTGTTCCTGCAAATAATTGTAGTGGGAAATAAGAATCTGTTTATACGTTAATTGTTCTAAAAGAAGTCGAATTTCCTCTAACGGAAGTGAAAGGGACTTTAAAACAATAATTTTCTCTAATTGAAACAAGTCTTCTTCCGAGTAGTATCGCTTTCCGTGTTCATCTTTAAAACTAGGTGTAAGAAGTTTGATCTGATCGTAATAGCGTAATGTTCGAATCGATATATTTCGTTGTTTACTTACTTCCCCTGTAGTCCATTGTTTCATGTCAGTCCTCCTTAAAAATGCTTGCAGGTTACGTTACGTAATCCAATATAGTGACATTATACCATTTAAAGGAAGAGGGGGAAGGGATGGGAAATAATCAAAACAGTTGGAAAATACAGGATCCTTGGGGCAGTAAAGAATTTATTATATTATTGTTACTGGAGTTTATTTTCGTTATTGGCTTTTTAAAGGGCGTTGTTTCACCGATCTATTCACAATGGCTCAATAATGATTTATACGCTGGGACATTCATGGGACTGACAATAGCGATTATTTTAATAATAAGTGTTTATATTATTGCGCTCCGTCCAAAAGCGCTTTCTTGGCGTGAAGTAGGACTAACGAGAATGAAAGTGAAAGACTGGAAAATTATCAGTGGTTATTCTGTCATTTTACTAGTTGGCGCGGTCATCATTGTTATACTTACTAGTTTTATCGGGAATACCTGGGAGAATAGCAAAACAGAATCATTACAACAGAATGTGACTTTCCTGAAAGTTCTTATCGCTTTTGTTTCTGCTGCCGTTATATCACCAATTTATGAGGAGCTATTTTACCGTGGTTTTTTATATCGATGGTTACGTACGCGCATTGGATTGTTTGGAGCGATTTTAATCAGCTCCACAATTTTTACGATTGTACATATTCCTGCCTATAATGTAATGCCAGTCAATTTTTTTAGCGGGATTATTTTTGCGCTAGCATATGAACGGACGAATTCGATTTGGCCATCCGTGATGATTCATGGTATTACGAATGGTATTATGGTTCTATTGACAAGTTTAGGGTAGTGCTGATTTTTTGCTCTTTTTTGAATATTTTTTTATTGATAAAACAAAAAAATATTACTGTTAATTCTATTGACGATTTAAAATTAACTTGATATTATTCTACTATTGTTTTTAGAAAATATAATATACCTTGTATAAATTCAAGAAGATGGCTTGAAAGTTTCTACCAGCTACCGATAATAGCTGACTACAAGGAATGGGAAATTAATTTTATTTTATTCCATTTTGTAGAGAAGCTTTGGCCATTCGTGGTCAAAGCTTTTTTTATTCTAGGATAATAAAAAATGCTAATAAATAGCAACTAGGAGATTACAACATGAAAAAATTTTTCGAATTTGCAGAGCGTGGTACTTCTTATAAAACAGAAACACTCGCAGGAATCACGACCTTCTTGTCAATCGCCTATATTTTGATCGTCAATCCGATTATCCTAAGCCAATCTGGTATGGATCACGGAGCTGTATTCACTGCAACTGCGCTTACTGCTATAATCGGCACATTGCTAATGGGTATACTTGCGAACTTCCCAATCGCCATTGCACCGAGTATGGGATTAAATTCATTCTTTACTTTTACAGTTTGTATTGGGATGGGCATTGATTGGCAAGTCACGTTAACAGGTGTTTTTGTTGCCGGCATCATCTTCTTGATTTTAAGTTTATTTAAAATTCGCGAAAAAATTATTAACATTATTCCAAGTGATTTAAAGTTCGCGATTGCTTCTGGGATTGGATTTTTCATCACGTTTGTCGGATTAAAAAACGGTGGCATTATTGTTGGTAATCCAGATACATTTGTGGCGATTGGCGATTTAACTTCACCGATGACGTTATTAGCAATTCTAGGTATTTTCCTTACAATCATTATGTTAGTAAAAGGTATTAACGGCGGTATTTTCTACGCTATGGTCATTACAACAATTGTAGGGATGCTGTTCGGTAAAATCGAAGTACCATCTTCAATTGTTGGTAGTATCCCAAGCCTTGAACCGACATTTGGTGTTGTGTTTGGTCATTTAGATGAAATTTTTACAGCGGAAATCCTGACAGTTATTTTCACGTTCCTTATTGTCGCTTTCTTTGATACAGCAGGTGCATTAATTGGACTAACAAGCCAAGCAGGCATGATGAAAGACAATAAAATTCCGAATATCGGAAAAGGGTTACTTGCCGATTCAGCTGCCGGTGTAATTGGAGCTGTATTAGGTACATCAACACCTGCAACAAGCGTTGAGTCTTCTGCTGGTATTGCTGTTGGAGGAAAAACCGGCTTTACATCAGTAGTTATTGCAGCATGTTTCGTCGTTGCCTTATTCTTCTCACCACTTGTTAGCGTTATTTCTGTGGAAGTAACATCCGCCGCTTTAATTATTGTCGGTGCACTAATGGCCATGGAAATCCGTCGAATCAACTGGACAAAGTTAGAGATTGTCATTCCGGCATTTTTAACAATAATTATGATGCCACTAACTTCTAGCGTGGTAATCGGAATCGGTTTAGGCTTTGTACTTTATCCAATTTGCCTAATCGCACAAAAGCGTGCTAAAGAAGTGCATCCGATTATGTATGTGCTTTGCCTGTTATTCCTTTTATACTTTGCTTTTATCGTATAAATGAGCTTCATTTACTATAAATAGTTAAATTAAATTAATCAGAAAAGACATGGGTTAGTTCAGGCTAACCTATGTCTTTTTACTCTTTGGAAAAAGAAAGCTTTTCTTACGTGAATTTCACTTGTTTCTATACCTTTTTTTCATTTTAAGACTTTAAATATTAGTGCTAATAAACAAGTAACATTTGGATAATTATGTTAATCTTTAATTGTTGATTAAAATGTGGTGAGAAAGGTTGGAGGATATTATGGATAAATGGAAAACTTTAAAATCAGAGTATATACATAAAAGTCCTTTCGGCAATATTCGAAAAGACGAATGCGAGCTTCCTAATGGTATTGTGATAGATGATTATTATGTAAACGAATATTCTGATTGGGTAAACGCCGTCGTTATAACTAAGGAAAACGAGATGGTCCTTGTTGAACAGTACCGTTATGCTGGCAATGAATTTTACCTTGAAGTCCCTGCTGGGAAAATAGAAGAAAATGAAACATACGAGGAAGCAATAATCCGGGAAGTAAGGGAAGAGACCGGTTTTATTTCAGAAAGCAAGCCTATTCTTCTGGGGGAATTCATGGTTAACCCGGCAACACAAAATAACAAGGTAATTACTTTTCTCTTGCTAGATGCTTTTAAGGAATTTGAACAAGATTTAGACGATACTGAAATTCTTACTATTAAAATAATGGATTTCAATGAAATGACCAGTTTAATTAGGTCAAAGCAGATTAACACACAACTGTTCACAGCGCATGCCTACACAATGGCTAAAATGTACCTTATGGAAAAACAAGTGACTATCTAAATATATAGAAGCAAATGAGGTGGGGAAATGTCACATGTAAGAATACGATGTACAGGATTGATCATCGAAAATAATTCGGTACTTTTAGTGGAGTATGAAGATAATGGGATACATTACAATTTACCGGGTGGGGGACTTGAACCCGGGGAGACAATAATAGAGGGTGTCGCAAGAGAAGTGTTTGAAGAAACTACTGCAGATGTTGAAGTTGGACCGTTAGCATTAATTTATGAGTTTCCCCCACATAAGCAATCCGGTGATTATGATGTGAATGCCAAACATGGACTACACCTTATTTTTGAATGTACTTTAAAGAATGGTTCGATCCCCAAATTACCCGAATATCCAGACCTTTATCAAACAGGAGTGAAGTGGATTCCTATAGAGGAATTGGATTCAATCTTGCTGCTGCCTAATATAATACAGCAAATAAAGAACTATATTGATAATAGAAGAAATATTGAATTGATTGAGGATTATCAGTTGGAGAAGCTTTTTAAAAAGTAAAAGTAAGTCAATAAAAAATGTCCTTTGAAATTTATAAGAGTATAAAATTGAGGTGTTTTATAATGGAAGATTATTGTTCAGAAACGAGGGCATACTTCACTTTATTTGGAGAGGATTTCCCTGTGGAGGAATTCACTAGAGAAATAGGAATCATTCCAACAGAAGCTTACAGAAAAGGTGATGAATGTATTCGAGGTAAAACAAAACATATAAGATTTGAAACTGCATGGGAGTATGGGCTAGATTATAAAATGACAAACCATCCAGAGGAACAAATTCATACCATTATAAATACACTATATAACTCAATAGAGATTATTAAAAAGTATAAAGATAATTACAATTTGAAATGTAAATTAGTTACGGTTATTTGTTTTAATCGTCAGCAGACTCGTGAGCTTGTTATGAATAATAAAGTAATTGAATTTGCCAATCAAGTAAATGGAGAATTTGAATTCGATATTTATAATGACAACGATTAGAAAGGCGTTTTTAAGGATAGCGTGGATTCCATTTATTGTGTTGAATCGTAATTACTGAAACTTTTTTCAACTCGATTCCGTATGAAAGTATAACAAATCGTTTAGTTGGAGAGGGAAAAATATATGTCTGAAAAAGGCTGTATAAAATGTGGAAGTAAGGATGCG
Organism: Solibacillus sp. FSL W7-1472; assembly: GCF_037969775.1. Lineage (NCBI taxonomy): Bacteria > Bacillati > Bacillota > Bacilli > Caryophanales > Caryophanaceae > Solibacillus > Solibacillus sp. FSL W7-1472. The sequence continues at coordinate 2,184,394 of NZ_CP150208.1, read as the reverse complement.
AGCAAGAAAGAAGTGGCGATGACTGGTACAGGGTTATCCAAAATGTTTGATGTTCAGTACAATCAGTTTATAGTCGTTTACTGCAATAACTGTGGATATTCAGAGTTCTATAATAAAAAATCATCTTCAGCCTCAAATATTTTTGACCTGTTTTTTGGTTAATAAAAATAAATGTAGTTTTATTATTAGACTTACCGAATTCTAAATGAGCGAAAACAGAACTAATGATGTAAATGTCTTGCATTTTTTCTTGTGTGGCGTTAAGATAAGGTCAAGTTAATAGACCGGTTTGAGTTAAAGAGAGACCTTAAAGAACGCACAAAGCGATATTTGTGTGATGCTTTAAGGTCTCTCTTTTTTGTCTACATTAAGGAGGAATTATTATGTCAACAGCATCAGCTTTACAACGATCAGTTATCATGAATGATTTACAGAGCAAAGAATATGACGTTTTAGTTATCGGAGGCGGTATTACAGGTGTGGGAATCGCACTTGATGCCATTACACGCGGTTTATCCGTGGCATTAGTTGAAATGCAGGATTTTGCGGCAGGTACGTCAAGCCGCTCAACAAAATTAGTGCATGGCGGTTTACGCTATTTAAAACAATTTGAAATTAAAGAAGTAGCCGAATTGGGAAAAGAACGGGCAATCGTTTATGAAAATGGACCGCATGTAACGACACCGGTATGGATGTTATTACCGTTCCATAAAGGTGGTACATTCGGTAAATTTTCTACATCTATTGGGTTACGTGTATACGATTTCTTGGCGGGTGTTAAAAAATCAGAGCGCCGCTACATGCTAACGAGTGCGCAAACATTAGAAAAAGAACCTTTAGTGAAGCAAGCCGATTTATTAGGAGGCGGGGTCTACGTTGAATACCGTACTGATGATGCACGTTTAACAATTGAAGTGGCAAAATCTGCGATTGAAAAAGGTGCCGTTTTAGCAAACTATTCAAAAGCTTCAGGTTTTTTATATAATGATGCGAAAAAAATTATCGGCATTGAAGCGACAGATTTACTCTCTAATGAGACAATTCAAATTCATGCGAAAAAAGTCGTGAACGCAGCAGGTCCATGGGTGGATGATGTACGTAGCATTGAAGGGAAAACAAGCGGTAAACATTTAATTTTATCCAAAGGTGTGCATATCGTATTTGATCAATCGAAGTTCCCGTTAAAGCAGGCAGTTTATTTTGATACACCAGATGGCCGCATGGTTTTTGCGATTCCGCGTAACGGTAAAACGTATGTTGGTACGACAGATACGTTTTATGAAGGTGATCCTCGTAATATGGATATTGAACAATCCGATCGTGATTACATTATGAACGCTATTCACTATATGTTCCCTAATGTAAAAGTAACGGATACAGATATTGAATCAAGTTGGGCTGGTGTACGTCCCTTAATTCATGAAGAAGGGAAAGGACCGTCAGAAATTTCCCGCCACGATGAAGTGTGGGAATCCGCTTCAGGCCTAGTTACAATTGCGGGTGGTAAATTAACAGGCTACCGTAAGATGGCGGAAGCTGTTGTAGATAAAATTGCGGCTAGCTTAAATACAGAATTTGGTGTAGCAAGCAAGCCATGTATAACAAAAGATATCCCGATTTCTGGTGGTGAGGTAGGCGGGTCGAAGCATATCCAAACGTTTATTTCGAAAAAGATCGAGTCAGGTGTAAAAGCTGGCTTAACGCAAGAAGAAGCGGATTATTTAGCCCAGCATTACGGTTCGAATGTTGAAAAAGTATTTAGCTATGTGGCTAACGCAAACGATACGATGCCCAAAGCATTATTTGCACAGCTGCAATATGGCATTGAGCATGAACTTGTGACGACGCCTGTCGATTTCTTTGTGCGCCGTACTGGTAATATGTTCTTTAATATCGCATCGGTATTGGCACATAAAGAGGCAGTCATTACCCATATGGCTCAACAATTGAATTGGACGGATGCCCAATTATCGGAGTTTACAGAACTGTTAAACATTGAAATTAAGCGTGCAACAACCGCAAAATAATGTAAAATAATATTGTGATATAATTTTGGCTCATCGAATGCGTGGGAGATTTGAATTAACGCAGCCGATGAGCCATATTAATATAAACAGATTTCTAATTATAGGAGGATGTTATGCCGTTTAATGACCAAAAAATCATACCTGCTGCCCGGACAATTAAACAGTTTGATAAAGTAGTAAAAAGTGAATTTGAATATATCGTATTGCTTGAAGTGCATTTAAGTCATTTGCGTGCACTTAAACAAGAGGCCGAACGTCATGGGAAAAAATTAATTATTCATGCGGATTTAATTCACGGCTTGAAGACGGATAATTTTGCCGCGGATTACTTGTGTAACGATATACGTCCAGCAGGCATAATTTCTACACGCTCCAATATGATTTTAAAAGCGAAATCTCGCGGTATTGTAGCGATTCAACGTGTCTTTTTAATCGATACAATTGCACTGGAAAAAAGCTATTCGCTCCTTGAGCAAACGTCGCCGGACTTTATTGAATTACTCCCAGGTGTTATCCCGGAAATGATTAAGGAAGTATATACGCATACAGGCATCCCTGTTATTACAGGGGGCTTAATTCGGACGGATGATCAAATTAAGCAGGCATTTGATGCAGGTGCAATTGCCATTACTACATCCAATAAAGAATTGTGGAAACGTTTCCAAAAAGTTGTTGACTAATGAATAATTTCAAACTATTATGATTACTAAGTCAATAAATACGTGGTTGAGTGAAGGAGTCCGCATGTAGCTTTGTTTTACGTGATAACGTAAAACAATTGTTACTTGCGGACTTTTTTTCTTCTAAGTATTTTATGATCGGAATATACATGAGCTAAGGAGGTTATGGAATGTCAACATTTACAGCCGAGTTAGTCGGCACGATGCTGCTAATATTATTCGGTGGAGGCGTTGTAGCGGGAGTTTCATTGCACAAATCAAAAGGTCAAGGTGGCGGTTGGGTCGTTATCACATTTGCATGGGGCTTTGCCGTAGCGATGGCAGCTTATGCAGTAGGAGGTATTAGCGGAGCGCACTTAAATCCGGCATTAACAATCGCTCTCGCAACAATTGGCAACTTTGCATGGGCAGATGTACCATTGTTTATCGTTGCACAACTTCTCGGAGCGTTTTTAGGGGCTGTGTTAGTGTACTTTGTTTATTTACCGCACTGGAAAGGCACAAAAGACAAAGGCGCAAAACTTGGCGTATTCTCTACAACACCGGCAGTAAAGCATATTCCTTCCAACATGATTGCCGAAATGGTCGGCACATTTGCATTAGTGCTGGGGATTTTAGCGTTAGGGACAAATGAAATAACAGCAGGATTAAATCCATTTTTAGTTGGTATTTTAATTGTTGTAATTGGTATGGCATTGGGTGGTCCAACTGGTTATGCGATTAACCCGGCCCGTGACTTAGGTCCACGTATTGCACACGCGATTTTACCGATTCCAGGTAAAGGAGATTCAGCTTGGTGGTATGCATGGGTACCTGTAGTTGCCCCAATTATCGGCGGTGTTTACGGTGCAGTATTCTTTAGCTTCATCTGGAATGGGGCAGATGCAACATTATTCTGGATTTTCAGTGTAGTGGTAGCGGCGATTTTCGTAGCTGCACAAATGACAGTATCAACAGTAGAAGAGTAGGGGGATTTGAGGATGACAGAAAAATTTATGATGGCGCTAGACCAAGGTACAACAAGTTCTCGTGCAATTTTATTTGATAAAAATGGCACGGTATTTCATACAGCACAGCAGGAGTTCCCGCAATATTTCCCGGAATCAGGTTGGGTAGAGCATAACCCGGAACAAATTTGGTCTTCTGTGCTTTCATGTATCGCGGCTGTGTTATCGGAGAAAAATATACTCGCAAGTCAAATTGCAGGGATTGGTATTACAAACCAGCGCGAAACGACGGTTGTATGGGATAAACATACAGGTCATCCGATTTACAATGCAATTGTCTGGCAATCGCGACAAACAGCTGAAATTTGTGAAGATTTAAAAGCGCGAGGCTTAAATGATATGTTCCGTGATAAAACAGGCTTGCTTATTGATGCGTACTTCTCGGGTACAAAGGTGAAATGGATTTTAGACAATGTAGAAGGCGCTCGCGAAAAAGCGGAAAATGGGGATCTTTTATTCGGTACAATCGATACTTGGATCATTTGGAAATTAACGAACGGTAAAGTGCACGTAACGGATTATTCAAACGCATCCCGAACATTAATGTTCAATATTTACGATTTGAAGTGGGATGAAGAGCTTCTTGATATTTTAACAGTTCCAGCTTCGATGCTTCCAGAAGTGCGTTCTTCTTCAGAAGTTTACGGTCATACAGATGCGGATAATCTTTTCGGTCAAGAAATTCCAATCGCAGGTATCGCGGGCGACCAACAAGCAGCATTATTCGGGCAAGCTTGCTTTGAGCAAGGAATGGTGAAAAATACATATGGCACTGGTTGCTTTATGTTAATGAACACAGGTGAAAAGGCAGTAAAATCTGATCATGGTTTATTAACGACAATTGCATGGGGCTTAGACGGCAAAGTAACGTATGCCCTCGAGGGAAGTATTTTCGTAGCTGGCTCTGCTATCCAATGGCTTCGTGATGGCTTACGTATGTTCCGTAAAGCTGAGGAAAGTGAAGCATATGCAGCTCGTGTAACATCTTCAGAAGGTGTGTATGTTGTGCCGGCATTCGTTGGATTAGGTACTCCTTACTGGGATTCAGATGTGCGCGGTGCAGTATTTGGCTTAACACGTGGTACGGAAAAAGAGCATTTCGTACGGGCAACTCTTGAGTCACTGGCCTATCAAACACGCGATGTATTAGGTGCAATGGAAGCGGATTCAGGAATTCCGTTAAGCACATTACGTGTAGACGGCGGAGCAGTGAAAAATAATTTCTTAATGCAATTCCAGTCAGATCTTTTAAATGTGCCAGTAGATCGCCCGGTTGTAAATGAAACAACAGCTTTAGGTGCTGCTTATTTGGCAGGTTTAGCAGTAGGATATTGGGAGACATTAGATGACATCTCTCACTACTGGAATTTAGACCACAAATTCGAACCTGAGATGGACGAAAAAGAGCGCGAAGCATTATATACAGGCTGGGGCAAAGCGGTAAAGGCGGCACAGGCGTTTAAATAATAAACTTAGTTTCTTGATAAAAAAGAGACCAACAGAAAAACTGTAAGAAAAGCGATTAAGCTTTCTTACAGTTTTTTATTTGAATCATCACTATAACCACTAAATAAATGAAGGTTTAGATTCTTTGCCTTTTAACAAACGATTGTTACAATTGTAATGTTTGTTATCCTTTTGCAAAAGAAGCGCCATTCATTCCCTAATGATTTTACAGTCCCTCTCTAGTAAGCTTGTAATAGACAACTAGAAAGGAATGATTCAAAAATGTTGAAAAAAAGTATCGTGTTGTTGTTTAGTATGATGCTATTTGCTCTACCAGCTACTGCATCTGCAGCTACATATACAGTAAAAAGTGGTGACACGCTTTGGAAGATTGCCTCTAAAAATCAAATCGGTCTAAGCGAATTAATTTCTTTAAACCCTACATTAAAAAATCCGGATATGATCTATGTCGGAGAAAAAATTAATATTTCTGAAAATGAACAGCAAGCAGTAGAAGAGCAAGTAGTTAGCCTAGTAAATAAGGAACGCGCGCAACAAGGATTAGCACCATTAAAAATTGATTGGGAATTAGCACGTGTTGCAAAATATAAGTCACAAGATATGCATGACAAAAATTATTTCAGCCATACAAGCCCAACTTACGGCTCACCATTTGATATGATGAAACAATTCGGTATCAGCTATAAAGCAGCAGGTGAAAATATTGCAAAAGGTCAAAAATCCGCTGCGCAAGTAATGGATGGATGGATGAATAGTTCAGGCCACCGAGCAAACATTATGGATTCGAAATTTACGCATATTGGTGTAGGCTACGTTAAAGATGGTAATTACTGGACACAAATGTTTATAAAAAAATAACATCATAAAAGGCAGTTCAAATTTTTGCATAAAGTAAAAATTTGAATTGCCTTTTTTATATCTACTTATTTTGGTATAGCGATATATGAATCGTTTGTTAATAATAAACCTCTCAGCCATCAACAAGTGAAAACGATGATCTTTATTATTGTAATATATTTTACTGTTATCGAAAGGTTAACAATGTTAAACTATGTTGGCATCATTCCAGATTATTAGAATGAACAATACGAACGATTATAGGAGAGTCCTAAAGAATGAAAAAGAAAGTAAACGTATTAATCTTATTATTAATGACCATCTTTATGGTTGGTTGTACTGATGAAGAAAAAGTGTCCATTACTGATGGAGATAGAAAAACACAAGCGGTAACAACCGATAATACAACTGAAAACAGTGAACGTGAAAAAAATACTCCGGTTGTTGATGAATCCCTAGTAGAGGAAACACCAACTCAATCAAATAATGATCAGTTTTCAGGATATAAACTTATTGAAGTGGATGGCGGTAATTTGTCTGGGTATCGTGAATCTAACGTGGTAGTTAACATTGGTTTTGGTGACCGTGAATATTGGGCATTTACGAATGAATACGGGCAATTAGTACGTGTCATTGCGGACAAAATCATACTACAAGATGACGAAAATGAACCTGTATTATCGTCTGGTAGGTACTATGCTGATGAGGCAAAGGTTCCTGGTGTCGAAAGTTCCGTTTTAGATGAAGGACATATTATTGCCGATTCTCTCGGCGGGGTATCGAACGCTTACAACATTACCCCGCAAAATAGTACGCTTAACCGACATGGTGATCAAGCATATATGGAAGACGCGATCCGTAAAGCTGACGGAGCCACTATGTTTGAAGCAATCATCACATATCCGAATACAAAAACGCAGATTCCTTCAAATTATCAGTATACCTATACTTTAAAGGGGAAAAAGATTGTTGATAAATTTGACAATGTGAACCCTGATGAAGTAAACAAATCACTCGGTTTAACAGGTAATGAACCTTCCAAACCAACGAATTCAAACACAAAAGGTGATATTTCCAGTGTTGATACAAATGGGAATGGACAAGTGACGATTAAAGAAGCAAAAGCAGCAGGTTTCAGTATGCCGATAACGAGTGATCATTGGTTATATCCCTATATGTACGATGCCGATAAGGACGGTCTTGTAGGGGAGTAAGCTTCCTGGCTCTATCTGCTTGCGGGTACAGGATTTATTGTAAATGTATGTGTTTTATTATGCGCTAATCTATTATTCTCAACTATGGGATTATAAATATAGCTACAAAAGAATATTATACTGAAGAAATGCTTTAGTCTCTAATTAACCTTTGTAAATATTTTGTCAAAGAAAACACCCCGAAAGTTAATTTTTATTCTAACTTTCGGGGTGTAGCTTTAATGGTTTAAATTTGGGATATTTTCATTTTTTATTAAGGTGTCACTGTTAAGTCTGCATCTTTTAAATTCGGTGTTTCTGTTAATTCTTCCTCTTTAGAAGATTGTTCCTCAGCAGCGGCATCGCCAGCTCCTTCTGTAATTACTGGTAAATTAATATATAATTTACCGGCAGCTTTTTGACGAGTTTCGTTATTAAAGTCATCGATTGCAATTACTTCAATAACTGCTCCGTTTGCAACAGTATCAGCAGGAACTGTCCAGTAGCCTACATAATGTCCATTTCCTTGTTCCATCATTGGTAATTCAGTTGCATTTTGAACTACGTTTGTTAATGGCATATGGATTACAAAAGTAGGTTTTAATCCTGGCTCACTATCAAACTCAATTTTAACTGTTCTACCCGTTGTAATGGTAATGTCTGTAGCTGGTTTTAAGTTTGAAATGATTGGTGCATCGAAATCAGCAGTTACAGTAACTGTCTTAGAAACACTGTTGCCAGCTTTGTCTGTAGCTACTACTGTGATTTCATTCGCTCCATTATCAAGAATAACGCGTTTTGAATATTTTCCGTCGCTGATAGTAGCATTTAAGCCATTAACAGTAACTGTGTCAATATTTTCATCTGTAATTAAACCTTCTACAGTAACAGTTTCACGATTTACTTTTTCACCATTAGCTGGTTTGTCGATCGTTAGTTCAGGAGCTATCGTATCTAAAGTCACTAAAATCGGAGTCGATTCACCTGTTACTCGACCATCTAATTTTGAAAGAACTGAAAATTCATTAACGCCTTCAACTAGGTTTGCTTTAATTTCAAATTTGCCATCGTCTCCAACTACTGATGATCTAACTACTTCGCCATTTTGTTTTAACTCAATAGTTGTTGTTGGAGAGGCTGTTCCAGTAATTGTTGTTTCAGGCTCATTTGTAATTGAATTTGTCACTGGAGAAGTGATTACTGGGCCAACTACTTCATAGCTAACGCGTGCGCGAATCATATAGTTTCCTTCGCTTGCAGGAGCTGTAGACCATGCACCTGATACATGCTGATAGCTTCTTGTTGCATTTTTGCCATCTTCATCTGTTGCAAGACCTGGAGTGTTCGGGTTTGCAACTGTTTGGCGGTAAACCATATAGAAGTCATCATTGACAACAATATTATGTTCTGTAAGGTCTACTACTGTCCATTCACCATTTCGAAGAGCCGTTGCATTAATCGGACCAGCTAATTGTTTACCTGGCGTACCGTCTGCACCGGTAGCATCCCAAACTTCAACTGCAAAGGCAGTTCCACCTGGGTTAGGCCATTCAGTTGTCCAAAAACGGAATACACCATCTGTTACAATACCGTTTTCTTTACCTTCAGGAAGAGACATTTTTACTGCCCATGCATTTCCAGCCGCATTGAATGCGCGCGCATTTTCAGGAGTGCCATCATCATAGCCAATTTCTCCACCTGGATATGTGTAGAAAGGTTCAAGAGAAATGCTTAGAGGTGATAATTCACCTGTAAGAGAAACAGGGATTTCTTTTCCATGGTATCCACGAGCAATTACTTTAAGTGTGTACGAACCTACATATGCTGTAAGGGCAAAGTTACCGTTAGCATCTGTTTGGACAGGTGTGATATTTGCGTCTTCAACTAAAATAACTGTTGCACCTTCAATCGCATCTCCTGTTGATTCGTCAGTAATTGTACCGCTTATTGTATTTTGTTCAATTTCATCTAATGTGAAATTCGCAGTAGAAGTGCTATCCGCCTCAATTGTGACTGTTTGTACTTCAGATGTGAAACCGTAAGCCTCTGCTTTTACATTAAATGTGCCCGTACCATGTGTGAGTTTGTATGAACCATCAGCTGGACTTGAATATACCGAACGTCCTGATTCTAGGACACTTACTTGAGCTCCTAATGGAAGAAGTGTTGGATTGTTGATTACTTCAATCTCAGGTGCCTCAACTTTAGAAAGTACATCAGGTTTAATAGTCGTTGGATCTACAGCTTCTTTTAATGCATCTTTTTCTTTCCCGTTACCTTTATTGCCAGTATTACCGTTGTTGCCATTGTTCCCATTGGTATTTCCTTTATTGCCGTTGTCATTTCCTTTACCATTGCCGTTGCCATTATTATTGTTTTTACCTTTAGAAACTTTACCAGTTTGAGATACGCTAGCTAATGCCACATCATCAATATACCAGCCATCTCGTTGTACACTAGAATCTGAAAATGCATTGAAACCAATATAGATACGTTGTCCAGCATAGTCTGATAAATCAACCTCTGCGTCTAACCAACTATTTGAAATACCTTGAACCATTAATAATTGTGTCCAGTTTTCTTGGTCTGTTGACACGAATACATGTCCATAATCATACGCTCTACCAGAACTAGCTTGTTCGAAGTTATGCCAATGTTTAAATTGTAAATATGAGTTTCCTTCAGGCAGGTCAATTGGAGGTGCAACAAGTGTCGCGTTCATACTGTTTGCATATGTGCCAGATAAGTTTGTTGCATACACCTTTTCACCTGAGGCAGCATTTCCTGGACCAGATGTTGGTACACCCCAGTCCCAGCTATCATTCGTACCAAATGAGTACCAGCCAATCGGTTGAGTTTCAAAGTTTTCAGAATAACCAACAGTGATCCCTGGTTTTACTTCTACAACGTATTCATCACTATTTACTTCATTGTTACCAAAGTCATTAATTGTCCATTTGTACGTAAATGAATTACCAGAAATTAATTCGCCCGGTATAACAACAGCGAATTCACCAGCTTTATGATCGCCCGATTTACGTCCAGCCGGGATTTGTTGCCACGTATTATTTTCATCTTTGTAGTTAAGTAATACTGATGAAACACTAATATTATCACTTACTGCAACAGTTAAATTTAAATCCATCCCAGCATAAGTTTCATGTGGGGCTGTATGATCGAATTGAGGTGCTTCAGTATCAGTTCCTGCTTTTGTGACTTGACCTTCAAGTGTACCTAATCCTGAAATAATTGAAGAAACAGCTTCATATGCGTCCACTAATCCATAACCATATCCATGGTTAGGTGTAGTAGGGTATTGACTATCTGTTAATGGATTGGCAGTGTCTAGAAGAATCTGTTCCATTGCATCTACTGTTAAATTTGCATTCACTTGACGTAAGAGGGCAGCCACACCTGATACAGCAGGACCGGCCATCGATGTACCATTCCAACCACCTTCATAACCTCCACCCGGAACAGATGAACGAATGTTAACCCCAGGAGCAGAAATGTCTGGTTTAGTTTCAGCATAAGGGGAAGGACCACGTAGAGAGAAATTACCAACTAAGTTATTAATGTCCGTTGCGCCTGTAGCAAATGATTCCGGATAGTTGGCTGGTGCAGCAACAGATCCAGCTCCACCTGGATTTGTGAACGTTGTATTACCTGCAGAGAATTCGGGGAAGATTTCTGCTGCACGCCAGTTAATAACAACATCACGGTACCATTCGTCTAATCCAGCCCCACCGCCCCAAGAGTTATTCACGACATCTGGCGCCATATCAACGCGCGGGTTTCCGTTAGCATCTGTAGGTGCTAAAATCCATTGAGCTGCCTCTAATAGATCGGCATCTGTTCCACCGCTTGCGGTGAAAGCTTTAACAGCAATATATTTCGCCCCTGGTGCAACTCCAATTTGATTTGAGCCATTTTGTTCACTACCGACCATTGTACCAGTAACATGTGTCCCATGGTCTACGTCGTCATATGGAGTAGCTCTTCCTGCAGAAGTCGAATCATACCAGCTATAATCATGAGAAACTTCTCCAGTGGCTTTGTTATAGCCGCGGTATTTTTCTTTTAAAGCTGGATGATCCCATTGAACGCCCGTATCAATACTTGCAACTACTGTACCTGAACCATCTATGCCCATTTCCCAAACTTCAGGTGCATTGACCCGTTCAATATTCCACTCAACGTTTGCAACTTCTGCATTTGGGGTTACAGCATTTTCAGTTTTGGTTGTAAAGAGCTGACGTGTTTCATTAGGTAAAATTTTCTCCACTTCTTCGAATGTAGCGATTTTTTCTGCCACTTCCTGAGTTGCTGTAACAGCAATTGCATTTACGATATAAAAGGATGTAATATCTGTTGCATTGCCACTAGCCGCTTCTTGATCAAGGAATTGCATTACTGATTGTTGAGATTCAATAGAAGTCGCCTTTAATTCAGAGACAACAGCAGAACGTTGAATCAACTTTGCATTTAGAGCAGATAAGTTTGATTCATCCGCCTTTTGGCGAGCAGCCTTAGCAACTACGGTAGAATTCGCCTTATCTTTAAATTTGACTAAGAACGTTACTTTGTTCTCCTCTTTGAAATTTTCAAGTAAGCGTTTATTCAATTTTTCGCGTGCAGAACTAAAAGTACCGCTCGAACTCGAATCTCTAAATGATTCATAGAGTTGATTGGAAGTTGTTTGTGCGCTAGCAACACCTGGTGTCAATAAAGAAAATGTCATCGCTGCAGTAGCAAAAATACTAAGTGCTTTTTTAGAATTTTTTTTCTTCCTCATTTGTATTCCTCCTTCGATTTTGAATTCACTTTGTACCTCTAATAGTAATTTGAAGCTGTAGGTTGTACTTTAAGAACAACCTTTCCTCCTTTCTTTATGCTTTTTAGGGTAGAAATTACTAATTTGTGAACTTAAATTCTCTAGATGTAAGTACTATGTTAGATTATCGAAAAAGGTTTGTTTATCGTATTATGTCGAAAATTTTAGATGAAAAATTTTTTGAAGTTAATTGACTATTTTTTTAAGGGGAAAGAGGGCAATGAGACATAGTTGGACAATTATGGAAATCGGTAATAGTAAGGTTAAGCTGATTACTGAGATTTCGTAAAAATAATAAATCATATCTCCCATTGCGAAAAAAGATTAGTTTAACCTATAAAAAGGGCAATAGGTCTAAAGGTTAATTTTTTATTTTAGGTTGTAAGAGGGACTTTTTGTTCACTTAACTAATAGTTAATTGTTATTCTTAAGTAGGAAAAGGTGACAAATATTCATCGGTTAATTTGTTGGAATGTTCAGTATTTTAATTGAGTTAGAGAATTAGTGGTTTAAACATTTAAAAAATAAAGTAATCAAAATGTTATTTTCGACTAATTAATCGATAAATTTGAGGGGGAATAAAGTCTCGTGAGCTATCTGTATATATTTCACTAGTGTTTAGGTTTTAGTTAAAATTTCGCTTTTTTATAATGAAGTTATTTTTTGGAATTGTCGAAATTTGTAAATAGGTTACTGAGTATTTCTATTATGTTTTTGTTATAACAAATCAAAGTGGAATTGGCGATTAAGAAGAAAGGTATAGGAGGTCTTATTATGGCTAGCCAAAATAAAAAAGCAGAACCAATTCTGCTTTTTTACAACAACATTGTTATCCAGGTAATGTGTAGAACGAATATTCCGCTATATAAGAACATAACGAAAGAAAGGACTATACGCCAAACATTTGTTAATCTTGTAGGAAAATTTGACTTCCATAATAACCAAATTAGCCCGGATAAGATAACTTTTGTGCCGAGAATCATTAAGGGCGAAAGTGAACTCAACAGGGGATTTGCTTCTTCAATCCATTCGTTGCTGAGTCCCCAAGCTGTACAAATGCCATCAATGAGATTTAATACCATAATGACCAACAACATCCGTTTAATATCAAACAAACGTTTCACTATACGTCACTCTTCGCTCGAATCGCAATCTCTCCTTTTATTCTTTTTCGGTAGCTACAATTTTGCTTCTAACGAACATTCCATCTTTATATAATCTTTTACAAAATTGTATATTTATACTGCTTATATATCGAAATTAAAAGAAGGGTAGTTTCCCTAATAGAAAGAACCCGTAAACGTTGAGATACAAACATTAATGGGCTCTTAATATAAAGCTGAAATTATAAGGTTAGTGGGAGGAAATGCAATGGATCAATATATACAACAAACACTTGTTGGAGATGAAAATGCAATCTGGCATGTAACAACGATACATAAGCCTAGATTACTCGCTAAAGCATCTACATATATGAAAAATATTTTGGAACATGGCTATAAAATATTAATTCGGGAAAGGCAATATGCAAAGGACAAAGCAAGGATGAAGTGGCTTTTATTCTTTGAACGGAAGCATTCAGCTAAATTAATCATAAATTATGTCACCAAATTCCCACAATAATATTTTAATTATTTTGAAAATTTAGAATTGACTAAAAAAATATATTACTATATGATTGAAATAAACCTAGGTTGCTTTAACTAATTGGTACAAAGGCCTTAAAAAAGTTGTAAAAGGAACGGTATGTGATTTCCGAAACTTATTATAAAAATGAGTTCAGAAGAGGTTATCCAGCAGTAATCAACCATTCTGAAAACGAATTTATTGCTGAGAATTAAAGAAAGTACCGGGTTTTTATTCCGTTACAGTATTTGAACCGAATAAGTGTGGGGAAAATTTCGTATATTATTTCCAGCATGTAAAAGTTACTTTTTTCTTCACTGGAGCTTCTGTCTCTGACCCCAAAGAAATTTATCCACATCATCATCCTAAGTTTAACTTTAACGAACGTGGAATGTTAATTGCTGCATAAGTATTAGGTAGTGCAACGTTATAGCACATGAATTTAAAACAATTCACAACCAACTCTTAAATGATTTCCTTTTTCTGATTAAGGAACAATAAAAGCTTACGTGCAAATTTCGATATTAGAGGAGCCATAAATAAGCTACCCTCATGAATAAGGAACTATAAAGGAGTAAGCTTATGTTCCTTTATTTAGGGACCATAAAGGAATAAGTTTTAACCCGAAAATAAAAGAAAGCTGTAATTAAGGAACCATTAAAGAATAAGCACTCAGTCCATTTAAGGACATCTAATTAAAAAGCATTACAGTCCTTGTGAAAAGGGGGAAGAGTTTTATTCATACATCATCTAGAATCGCAGTAATTGGACCCGAGGAACTTGTCGACAAATGTATTTCTCTCCAAGATTTGTTTCCAACATTAAACTTACAACCATTTTATTATCAATCGGATTTTGAAACAGTTAATATCGTTTCACAGCTAAGTGATGATTTTCATTACATTTTATTTTGTGGACCAATTCCATTTTCAAGAGCCCTTTATCTTGAAAAGATGAAGAAAATACCTAATAGCTATATTCCATTTCATGGATCTAGTTTATTAAAAGCATTATTTCAAGCACAGAAACTTGGTGAATTAAATCGAATTAGTCTTGACACTATACATGTTGATCTAGTATTAGAAGCTTTTCAAGAATTAGAAATCCTCAAATCTCCGAAACACATTGTAGAAATACATCCTGAAAGAGATGCATTATTTTTAGCCAACTATCACAAAACTCTTTATGAGAAAAGGGAAACCGTTGGAGCAATAACAATCTCATCAACGTGTTATAAAATTTTACAAAAACACAATATACCATGTATTAAAGTTACCCCACTATTATCAACCGTTAGAGAGGCTTTGGAAAAAGTGAATTTAACTTGTGAAAATCTGCATAATTTAGCTAATCAAATCTCCGTAGGGATTATATCTCTTGGCATCTCAGAAAATCCTAACTTACAAATAGATTTTGAAGAATATATATCAAAGTTTGTCAACAAACTAGATGGTCAATATATTAAAAAATCGCCAACCAAATTTTTATTTTTTACCACTCGTTCCATGATTGAGAATCAAACAAACTCGTTTACTATTTTGCCTACCCTTTTCCATGAGGAAGAAGGTTTAGAAAAAGTAAGATTTAGCATTGGTGTAGGAATAGGGGGAACTACTAATTTAGCCACGGAATCTGCATTTGTAGCTTTAAAAGAAGCTAAAAGGCACTCTCAAAAGTATATAGAAAATAGCTTATTTGTTGTTCACGAAGGAGATAAAACCACTGGACCGATTACAACAATCAATACATCTAAAAGTATTGATTTACGTACTACAGATGCCTCACTTCTAGAAATTGCTAAAATTTCTGGACTTAGTACGAAGACGTTAAATCGAGTTATTCAAGCAATAAAACAAGTTGGTAATGAATTTACCGTTAATGAGATTGCACCCTATATGGAGGTATCTGTAAAGAACATGCAAAGAATCTGCCGAAAACTTGAAAATTCAGGTGCACTTAAGGTAGTAGGGAAAGAAACCCTAGAATCAAAAGGAAAACCAAGGAGAATTTTTACACTTAATGAAGATCGAATCGTTTCAAACAAAGGAAGGGGTTGAGATTTTGAAAATAGTTATTGGGCAATTATCTCATGAAACAAATACATTTTCTAATGTGTTAACAACCGAGGAGTTATTTAAGCTATGGGAGTGGACTGAAGGAGAAGAGGTCGTTCAGAGAAATCGAGATGTAAAGGATTATGTCGGAGGGATGATTGATGAATGCGAGGAACAAGGGTTTGAAATAATACCTACATTTTCTGCATCAGCTCTTCCATCTGGATTAATCCCGTTTGAAACCTATCAAACTATTAAAGAGAACTTTATAAAGAACTTCCCATTAAAAGGGCAATATGATGGTGTATGTTTAGCACTTCATGGAGCTGGAGTAGTGGAAAGCATTGATGATTTAGAAGGAGATTTTCTTGAATTTATCCGTGAGATTGTTGGTGATGGGGTGCCAATAGTCGTTACGTTAGATCTGCATGGAAATATAACTGAGAAGATGCTAAAACATGCAGATTTATTACTAGGGGTAAAATTGTATCCCCACACGGATTCATATGACCGAGGCAAAGAAGCGGTTATTCGTTTAAAACAAATCATCCAAAAAGAAATTGAGCCTAGCATTCATTTAAAGAAATTACCGCTCATCATTCCAACATGTACGTCGAATCTATCTCCTATTAAGGAATTAAATGAAATTTGTAGGGAATTTGAAAAACAAGATGGCGTGCTCGAATGTACCTTGTATCACGGGTTCGCGTATACGGATGTTCCTTATGCTGGCGTCTCGATTTTAGTAGCTACTGATGGGGAAAAACAATCTTCAGCAGCTATTGCCAAAGTTGTAGCTGAAGAAGTGTGGAATGTTAAAGATGAATTTTATTCGCCAGAAATTTCTCCAGCAGAAGGAATTCAAAAAGCTTTAGAATCACTATCAGCTCCTATCGTTTTAAATGAAACTTCCGATAATCCTGGATCAGGCACTCCAGGTGATGGCACGTATTTACTAAAAGCAATGCTTGAATCAAATTTAGAAAACTCTTGTTTAGGGATGATTTATGATCCTGAAGTGGTGGAATTAGCACATAAACAAGGTGTCGGTACTGTCATTGAAACATTTATTGGTGGTAAGACAGATCATTACCATGGTGAACCTGTCTTTATCAAAGGGTATGTAAAATCATTGTCAGACGGCATCTTTAAACAATCTTCACCCATGTGGAAAGGAAGAGAAGTCAATTTAAAAAAATCTGTAAGGATTCAAGTCGGAGGACTAGATATTATCGTTGGTTGTATTCATACGCAAGTATTTGATGAACAAATATTCCTTATCCATGGGATTGATGTACACAAACAAAAAATAATTGGCTTAAAGTCGAGCCAACATTTCCGAGCAGCTTATGAATCAATTGCAGCTGAAATTATTACGGTAGATTCACCAGGGTTAAGTACGTTACAACTGGATAGATTTGACTATAAAAAGTTAAGACGTCCAATCTATCCATTTGATAAAGAAGTACAACTAGAGCTAATCGAACATAAACAGGATACAACAATTAAAAATGTTTAAGGGGGATAAGAAAATGAAGAAAATGATTTCGTTTCTATTACTAACTCTATTAATCATTGCAGGCTGTAGTGATGATTCCACACCAGGAACAGGAAGTACAGGAGATACTCAAGGGACACCTGAAAAAGGTGGGCAATTGAATGTTGCAATTAATACCCAACCTGCAACATTAGACCCGCATATGTCAACTGCAACTATTCTAACAGAAGTATCGCGTCATATTTTTGAACAAATCGTCGCATTAGATTCAAGTTACCAGGTACAACCTATGCTTGCTGAATCCATTGATGAAAGTGATGATGGCACACAGTATACATTCAATCTTCGTCAAGGTGTCAAGTTCCACAATGGAAAAGAGTTGAAGGCTGAAGACGTCGTTGCATCATTAGAAAAGTGGAAAAATATATCGTCAAAAGCGAAAACAGTTATTCCAGATGCTACATTTACTGAAATTGATGAATATACAGTGGAAATGAAAATTCCAAATAGGATTTATGGGGTACTAACACTTTTAGCGGATAACGGACAAGCTGCTGGCATCATGCCAAAGGAAATTGCTGAGAGCGCGGGACCTACAGGCGCGACAGAATACATTGGTACAGGACCATTTAAATTTGCTGAATGGAAACAAGACCAATATATTCATCTAACAAAGAATGAAGATTATGTATCATTAGAAACACCATCAGATGGACTTACGGGAAAAAAAGAAGCATTAGTAGATGACATTTACTTAAACATTGTTTCAGATGCTTCTACTCGAGTTGCTGGTATCCAATCAGGTCAATATGATATTGCCATAACTTTACCACCTGATAACTTCCAAATGTTAAGTAATAATTCTAATTTAAAAACAGAAATGGCTTTAAAAGGGAATATTGGATTTGTCTACAATAAAGCTGATCGTGTCTTTGCAAATGAAAAAATGCGACAAGCATTTAACGCAGCTTTAGATACGGAAAGCATTATGTTAGCTGCATTTTCAGACGAAGCCTTTTATCGTATTAATCCTGGATATATGCTACAAGAACAAGTGGACTGGGCAAGTGAAGTCGGAAATGACAGATATAACGTAAAAGACCCTGAATTGGCGAAACAACTATTACAAGAAGCTGGTTATAACGGAGAAACAATTAAAATTCTAGCAACTCGCGAATATGAATATATGTACAATTCTGCAGTTGTTATAAAAGAGCTTATGAAAGAAGTCGGTGTAAATGTTGAAATTGAAGTAGTGGACTGGGCAACACTACTAGACTTAAGATCAGACCCAACAAAATTTGATGCATTCATTACAGGATTCCCACTGGTAATGACGCCACCACAATTATTATATTTAAGCCCTAATTGGCCAGGTTGGACAAATGATGAAGAAATTACACAGCTCATTGCACAACTGAATGCTTCTGCGACTTCTGAGGAGGCGAAGGCAACATGGGATCAATTGCAAGACAGAATGTATGATTACCTACCAATCTCTAAACTTGGAGACTACTACGAATATTATGGTGTTTCTAACAAAGTGAATGGTATGACAATTTTTGATGGAATGATTTTATGGAATACATCTAAAGCAAAGTAATTCTAAACCTGAAATATTGTGGTCATTAACTTAAAAGTGGATGACCACAATTATTTTTATCCCAGTGCAACCACCCGAATAGTGGGAAAAGTCCCGCTCATGGAAGTCTCACTTTATAAAGAAAGGTGATAATAATCTCATGGCAAATTATATCCTGAAACGTCTTTTATCAGTCATTCCAGTGTTATTTATCGTTTCTGTGGTTGTCTTCTTTATTATCCATCTCACACCTGGAGATCCAGCTTCGGTGATGTTGGGGGATCAAGCGACTGAAGAGCAACTAGATGAAGTAAGGGAACAACTTGGACTCAATCAACCAATTTACATTCAATACTTTTCTTGGATAGCAAATGTACTACAAGGCAATTTAGGATTCTCTTATTTTATGAACGAGCCTGTTCTCTCTTCTATTTTTGAACATTTAGAACCGACGATATCCCTAGCTATTTTAGCAGAAATATTTGCGATTCTTCTTGCCATTCCTTTCGGGATTATCGCTGCGAAAAGAAAAGGGTCTGCTGTAGATCAAACGTTTATGGGATTCTCTTTATTAGGAATTTCTGTTCCAAGTTTCTTACTTGGATTGATCTTAATTTTAGTATTTGGAGTTTATTTTGCTTTATTACCTGTAGCTGGATATATGCCGTTAAGTGCGGGGTTAATAGAGCACTTACGTTATTTAATTCTTCCAGCGATTGCTCTTGGAACGATGCAAGCAGCACTCATTGCTCGTATGACACGTGCTTCCATGATTGAAATATATGAGTTGAACTTTGTAAAAGCAATTCGTGCAAAAGGGACAAAAGAGATTGTTTTAACGGTAAAACACGTATTTCGAAATGCTTTAATTCCTATTATTACTGTCGTTGGTCAAACGTTAGGAACGCTTATTGCTGGAGCCGCTGTTGTCGAAACCGTATTCAATATTCCAGGGATTGGTCAACTGATATTAAACTCTGTAGAAAGACGAGATTACTCCGTTATTCAAGGGTCGATTTTATTTATTACTTGCTCCTATATCTTTATTAATCTAGTTATTGATTTACTATACGGTTTGATTGACCCAAGAGTGAGATTGAAATAAGAGGGAGGGAAGACAATTGGAAACAATTCAACACGTTGATTTAAAAGATACTAAGAACCGATTGAAAAAAGAACAACGAAGATTGGCCATTAGAGGGTTTTTCAATAATAGGCTTGCGGTGACAGGCGGTGTAATTACGACCATTATTTTGTTACTCATTTTATTAGCTCCAGTTATTGTCTCCCAGGATCCTTACTCGATGGTTGTGACGGATAAACTCCAAGGCCCATCTTCAGAGCATTGGTTTGGAACAGACAACTTTGGACGCGATTTGTTTAGCCGAGTAATTTACGGCTTACAAAATTCAATGATGGTTGGATTTGTTGTAGCTCTGATTACAGCAATTGTCGGTACAATTGTTGGATTATATGCATCGTACTATCGAGTACTTGATGGAATATTAATGCGAATCTGCGATTCCTTAATGGCCTTTCCAGCAATTTTACTAGCGATTGCTATTATGGCAGCACTTGGACCAACGACATTGAACGTAATCATAGCGGTATCTATCGTGTATACACCTTTTATCGCACGAACAGTTCGATCCTCCGCATTAGTCATTCGAGAACAAACGTATATTGAGGCGATGGAAGCGCAAGGGGCAAAGTCTTCGAGAATCATATGGAAGCATATGGCCATCAATACGTTATCACCGTTGATTGTTCAAGCGACATTTGTTTTTGCGGAAGCAATTATCGTTGAAGCAGCATTAAGCTTTTTAGGAGTCGGGGTACCCGCTCCAGAACCGACTTTAGGAAATATTCTATTTGATGGGAAAATCTTTATTTACAACGCATGGTGGTTAGTAGTCTTCCCGGGTGTTTTTATGATTTTAAGTGTGTTGGGCATTAACTTACTAGGGGACGGTTTAAGGGATGTATTATCTCCAAAACGTAAATAACAGAGGTGAAATGGAAGAGGTGATCGGTATATGGTGGGAAAATTATTAGAAGTAAGTGGACTTTCTACATTTTTTCATACGGAAAGAGGTAAAGTGCAGGCACTAAAGAATATTAGCTTTCATGTAAAAGAGGGTGAAATTTTAGGGGTCGTGGGTGAGTCTGGTTGTGGGAAAAGCGTAACTTCCCAGTCAATCCTTCGCTTATATGATGAAAAGCACCTTGTAGAATACAATGGGACGATTTCATTTAGAGACAAGAATTTATTAGAACTACCCATGAAAGAAATGGAACATATTCGCGGGAACAATATTTCAATGATTTTTCAAGACCCGTTAAGCTCATTAGACCCGGTATATACAATTGGTTCACAAATTTCGCAAGTTTTGCGTACCCATAAAAAGATATCAAAGAAAGAAGCATTAGAGAAGGCCATTGAACTTTTAAAATTAACAGGTATTCCCTCTCCCGAAAAACGAGTGCATCAGTATCCACACCAACTATCTGGAGGAATGCAGCAACGGGTCATGATTGCCATCGCTCTTGCCTGCGAACCAAAATTGCTTATTGCAGATGAACCGACAACGGCATTGGATGTAACTATTCAAGCTCAAATTTTGGAACTTATTCAAGAGTTAAATGAAAAAATGGACATGGGAATTATGTTAATTACTCATGATTTAGGTGTAGTTGCAGAAGTCTGTTCGAGAGTCATTGTAATGTATTTAGGTCAAGTCGTTGAAGAAGCAGATGTGAAGAGTTTATTTAATAATCCTTTACATCCTTATACGAAAGGTCTAATCCAATCCATTCCGAAGATGGATGGAGATCGGAGCAAGGACCTTTATGTGATTCAAGGAAATGTCCCTTCTCTTGAAAATGCACCAAAAGGATGTGGTTTTTCTACAAGATGTCCATTTGCAACTGATAAATGCCGCCAAGAAAATCCAGAGTTAACGACACTTAGTAATCAACAAAAAGTACGTTGTTGGCATTATGCAGAAATTCTTCAAGGGGAGGTCGTCTCGTGATTACACAACAATACAAAGAAATCATACAAGAAACAGAGGTTAAGGGAGAGCCCGTTTTAAAAGTTGAAGGATTAAAGAAGTATTTTTACCCTAAAAAATCAATTGGTGAAGAGCAAAAAGTAGTGAAAGCGGTCGAGAACGTTTCCTTTGATTTGTATAAAGGTGAAACGTTGGGGATCGTTGGGGAATCTGGATGCGGAAAAAGTACGATGGGGCGTAGCTTATTACGTCTGATTGAACCAACAGAAGGTAAGGTCTTTCTAGAAGGAAACGATATAACGAATTTAAATATAAACGATTTAAGAAAAGCTCGAAAAAATATTCAAATGGTGTTCCAAGATCCATATTCATCTTTAAATCCTCGATTGCGTATTGGAAACATTCTCGAGGAATCATTAAAAATTCAAGGAATCGGCAATAAAAACGAACGGACAGAAAGAGTACTAGAAATGTTAAATTTAGTTGGTTTAAATGAGGCACAATACTATCGTTTTCCACATGAGTTTTCAGGTGGACAACGGCAACGGATTGGACTCGCAAGGGCTTTAATAGTTAATCCGAAAGTCGTCGTTTGTGATGAGCCCGTTTCCGCATTAGATGTTTCCGTTCAAGCACAAATTATTAATCTACTAAGAAATTTACAGAATACGTTATCTGTAAGTTTTATCTTTATCGCCCATGATATTAGCGTTGTTCGCCATATTTCAGATCGAATTGGCGTTATGTACCTTGGCCATTTAGTTGAGGAAGCAACAACCGAAGAACTTTTTGCGAACCCTAAACACCCTTATACAAAATCATTGTTATCAGCCGTACCATTACCAAATCCTGAGGTGAAAAAAGACCGAATAATTCTTAAAGGCGATTTACCTTCACCTATGAATCCACCTTCTGGATGTGTTTTTCACACCCGCTGTCCAATGGCAATGGATATATGTAAAAGCGTATTACCTCAGAGAACAAAAGTGAGCAATTCACATGTAGTTAGATGTCATTTAAATGAAAGTGAATAATTTGAGTCGGGGGTAGCTAATTTGGGGAAGAACGAAACGATTAATATAGAGTATTTAGAAAATAGTTATCCAGAGATCCAACAATTAAAAAATGAAGAAACCTTCCTTTGGAGTAATTCGAACTATTATTCGCTCCCTACCAGTCTAGTCGGGGGAATGGATGAAGAAATTATGCTGGAATCAAAGGAACGATTTGAGCGATTTAGAGCAGTATTGCAACAGTTATTTCCTCCATTAGAAGTTACAAAGGGCAGGATTGAATCGCCCCTTCATTCATTAACTTCAATGGTTGCACAACTTGAAGAAATCTATGAAACACCTATTAAAGGAAAAGTACTCTTAAAGAGAGATGACCTACTACCTATTGCTGGCTCTATAAAAGCAAGAGGGGGGTTCCATGAAGTGTTAACTTTTGCAGAAAAACTTGCTATCGAGCATGGAATCATCCGAGATAAGCAAGATTCTTATTCACTTTTAATTAGTGAAAAAGCAAAGGACCTGTTCAGTCAATATACCATTGCTGTTGGTTCAACAGGAAATCTTGGACTTAGTATCGGTTTAATTGGTTCCGCTTTAAACTTCAATGTTGTTGTTCATATGTCAAGTGACGCAAAAGAGTGGAAAAAACAGCGACTTCGAAATATTGGTGTAATTGTTATTGAGCACGATGCAGACTTCTCAAAAGTAGTGGAAGTTGCTAGAGCTGAATGTGCTCAAAATCCAAAAGCTTATTTTGTAGATGATGAGACTTCGAAACTATTGTTCGCTGGATATTCGGTTGCTGCTCTTGAGTTAAAAGAACAGTTAGAGGCGCAAAATATACCAGTAGATTCAAGGCATCCACTGCATGTTTATTTACCATGTGGAGTTGGTGGAGGACCGGGTGGAATTACTTTTGGTATGAAACTAATTTTTGGAGAACATGTTCATTGTTATTTTGCCGAGCCTACTCAGTCACCAAGTATGCTCCTAGGGATGATTACCCAATTACATGATGAAATATCTGTATACGATATTAATCTATCCAATAAAACAGAAGCAGATGGTTTAGCTGTTGGAAGAGCATCCGTGTTTGTAGGTAAAATCATGAACTCAATCCTAGCGGGTGTCTATACAGTAAAGGATGCAGAATTATATAGACTACTAAATCGTTTGTATAAAGTGGAGGGAATCTTTTTAGAACCTTCCGCATTAGCTGGGATGGTGGGTCCAACTTACACTTCAAAAACCTTACAAGATATTCAAGCCACACATATTGTTTGGGCGACTGGTGGAAGTATCATCCCAGATGAGATTAAAACTATGTATCTCGAGAAAAGTGAAGCTTTTAAATAAAGAGAAGAAAGTAGATGAGGATTATGTTAGATATTCTGATTAAGAACGGGAAAGTATATGACGGAACTGGTAATCCATTCACACTGCTAGATATAGGAATAAAAGATGGGAAGATTGTTAAGTTAGAAAGAAATATGAAGTTCGGGGCGAAACGGGAAATTGATGCGAAAGGTCTATCTGTTTCACCAGGGTTCATTGATACTCATGTTCACTCTGATCTACTTTGGACAAAGCCTGATATTCATCAAATTAAGGTTAAAAAAGGCGTTACAACTGAGCTATTTGGTCAAGACGGTATTGCTGTGGCACCGGTTTCGAATGAAACACGTCCACTATGGCAAGCCCAGTTGAAAGGGTTAGACGGAGATATTGGTGATTGGCCATGGGATTCGGTTGAAAGTTATTTGCAACACATAAATGAAAGGAAAAGTCTTACGAATGTTGCTTTTCTAGTACCCCACGGAAATGTTCGTACACTCGTGATGGGATTTGAAAAAAGAGAATCTACTGTAGAAGAACAAATCGAGATGCGCAAGCTGGTAGAAAAGGCAATGGAAGAAGGTGCGGTTGGCTTTTCTACCGGTTTAGTGTATCCACCAAACAGCTTTTGTGCAACGGACGAATTAATTGAGATATGTAAAGGTGTAGCAAAGTATGATGGTTGTTTCGTCGTCCATATGAGAAATGAAAGTTTCAATATCATGGAAGCTTTAGACGAAATGATCGAAGTATCAACACAATCAGGAGTTCGTTTGCACTTATCTCATTTTAAAGTGATTGGTGTAAGAAATCGTGAAAATTATCAATATCTACTAGAAAAGATAAACGAAGCTCGTCTTCAAGGAATTGAAATTACCTTTGATCAATACCCGTATACAGCTGCTTCGACAGTCTTTAGTGCGATTTTACCCCCGTGGGCACATGATGGGGGGGCGGAAATGATGCTTTCACGTTTGAAGAATTTATCTGACCGTGAAAAGATAAAAGAGGATTTTGCCAGTAATTTAACCTTTGAAAATTGGGTGTATAACTGTGGGTGGGAGAATATTATTATATCTTCTATAGGTGCGGAAGAATTTAAGCTATTTGAAGGGAAAAGTGTAAAAGAAATAGCAGACATTAAATCAATACCACCTGATGAGATGGCGATGGACCTTTTAGTTACAGCAAATGCAAATGTAACGATGGTCGTTCACTGGGGACTAGAAGAAGATATTGTAAAGCTAATGAAAAGTTCCTACCATATAGTTGGTTCAGATAGTATTTTTGGTGGAAAACCACACCCACGATTATATGGAACTCAACCTAGGATACTAGGGCGCTATGTACGTGAATTAAACATACTAACATTAGAAGAAGCCATTCATCATATGACAGGTTCACCAGCACAGTTGTTGAGATTAAAAGATCGAGGGCTAATTAAAGAAGGTTACTATGCAGATATCGTTATTTTTGATCCAGAAAATATAAGTGATCAAGCAACGTTCACCGATCCTTTACAAGAACCTACAGGAATCCAGTATGTACTTGTAAATGGAGAAGTTTGTAAAGAAGAGAACAGTGTTTTTATTGAATCACTTCACGGAAAAGTTATAAAAAGTGAAGTTTTTGAAAATATCACAACAATAAAATAAGGAGTGGGATGGACATGAAAGCCGATTTAATCTTTATTAATGGAGAAGTTATTACTGTGGATGATCAGAATCGTATTGTGGACTGTGTAGCCATTAAAGCAAATCAAATCATTGCAACAGGGTCCTATAATGATATTGAACATACCATTACTCAAGATACAAAAGTGTTTGACCTAGAAGGTAAATCGCTCTTACCAGGATTTATTGATGCACATGCTCACTTCACGATCTATGGAACAAATTCCTTAGGAGTAGACTGTACTTCTTCCGGTATTCAATCGATTCAAGATTTACTTGAAGCGATTCAAAAAAAATGCATGGAAACGCCAAAGGGACAATGGGTGAGAGCGACAGGATTCAATGAGCATACTATAGCTGAAAAACGTTATCCAACCAGAGAAGAGTTAGATTCTATTTCAAAGGACCATCCGATTATTCTTATCCGTAAGTGTAACCATTTTTCCTTTGTAAATAGTAAGGGACTAGAAGTAGCAAATATTGATTCAACAACGAAAGATCCGAATGGAGGCATATTTGAAAGACTTGCTGATGGAAGACTAACAGGGAAATTAATCGAAAATGCACATATGCAAATGCTTGAATATGCAAATTTTACAAAAGAAGAATTAAGAAAAGGGTTGAAACTTGCTTCAAAAGAGTTTATTAAAGCTGGAATTACAAGTGTTCATGATGCAGGTGCCTACGGTGATGGCGCGGATACATTTCGAATCATGCAAGAAGCGGTGAATGCCAAGGAAATAGATGTAAGAATCTATGCATTCGTTTGTTCCTTAACGAATTCCCATTTATTTGTAAGTAAAATGAGCGAATCGGGTGCAATCACAGGGTTAGGGAATGAAAGGTTCAGAATAGGTCCTGCTAAGTTATTTACTGATGGTGCTAGTGTTGGACCAACCATTGCTACACGCGAAACCTATTCCCATGACCAAAATAATTTTGGACTTTTGTATTATAGTCAAGAGGAATTAAATGAAATTCTTGGCAATGCCCATGCAAAAGGGTTCCAAGTAACTGCTCACGCGCAAGGGGACCGTGCAATTGAAATGCTTCTAGATTGTATTGAAAAAGCTTTAGAAAATCAACCAAGAGAGAACCACCGTCACAGAATCGAACATGCTGGGATTGCTTCTCCTGATCTGCAACGCCGAATGAAAGAGTTAGGAGTTGTACCCATTCCTAATCCAGCATTTATTTATGTTAATGGTGACAAATATAGTGAGTATTACGGTGATCGAGTGAATGTGATGTATCCTTGTTGGGACTATATCGAGCAAGACATTATTGCTGCATACGGTTCAGATGCACCAGTGATTACATTAAATCCACTTCTAGGAATTCATGCGGCAGTCAATCGCCAAGCGTGGAATGGACAACCAATCGGAAATCGTCAAAAAGTAAGCGTATTAGATGCGATTCGGGGCTACACAATCAACGGAGCCTACGCAAGCTTTGAGGAAAACATTAAGGGAAGCATCGAAATTGGAAAACTTGCAGACTTTGTTGTTCTAAGCGAAAGCATTTTAGATTGTGATTTAAATAAGATTAAAGATTTACAGGTTGTACTTACAGTAGTTGATGGTGAAATTTTATATGATCCGAATTCCCAAAGAGAAACTGTTGAATCTGCTGTTTGATAGACCAAAAGGAGCTATAAGGACTAGATTCCATAAAGGTATAAGTAAAGGAGGTAAGGAAAAACCGTCGTAAAGATAAAATGTGACTAAAGATAAACTTAGTTTATTACTTAATAAATTATAGATTTCCTGGTTTTCATCCATGTAATATAGTTATCATGGTTATCCTATAATTTCTTAAAATAGTAAAAACCCTGTAGACATTAGTGTTATCAAACGTTACTGTCGACAGGGTTTTCATGTTTTTCGTGTAAATTAAATAATTCTGTGAGAATTCTGTTAGCATATTAGTAAGCAAGTATCTGTTACGATGATAACGATAAAGGGTCATTTTTAAATTCTCTAGGTTATAAATGTGTACATTAATAAACGTCTGTTTTCATTAATTGAATAATTATAAAAACGGGTCGAAGCACCTCTTTTTCTGTATTATCTATATTCTGTCTAAGTAGGTAGGGTTTTATATTATCTAATGCTTAGCAATTGGGAAAGGCCAATCGACTTATAATCTAAACGAGCAAAAGTTTTGGCTAATTTGAGAGGAACTAAAATGCCAAAAACCAACAGGATAAAAAACTTTACGACCGACCGTATTAGTAATTGCGAAAATAGGGTATATGTTAGATGTAATATAGGGGGAGTAAAGATGAAACTTGAATTTTTAAAAGTTGAAAAAATCGTAGAAACAGATAAAAACAAAATCATTTATATTCCAGCTGGGGGCATCCAGTTTGGTTTTAAAAATAAAATCATTTCTTTAAAGGATCCATTACGAATTGGTATGACACATGGGGGCAGCTTCCTCAATGTTGTTCGCTACATCGATTTCGTAGTTTACGATGACCTATCAATCTATACAACAGGTGAGATTAAGCGTGAGAGCTTATTTGGCATCGTAGCGAATGAAGAAGTGCTATTAGCCATCCATAAAGAGCTGACTAAAAGTAGCAAGGAAGTTCCGTCTTTCAAGCCATTGGATGTTAAAGAAATTTTGAGCCGTGAATTTGAAGATGCTCATAAACAGACGAGTTAATTTCCAGATTAAATACTTCATAATTGTTTCTGAACTATACTGTTGCAAATTGTGTAATACATAAATATTGAAATTGAAGAGAAAGGGATATATCCAAAGTTCAGATTTAGGTAATTTTTAAATAAAGTTTCGTATGTTAAACAAAGCTGTTGTCTATAAATAGACAACAACTCCATTTTATTTTTTGATTTTTTATATATTTTTACTGATTAAGCATCTTATAATAAAGTCCTTTTTCAGCCAGCAATTGTTGATGTGAACCGCATTCGGCAATTTTGCCTTGGAGCATTACACAGATTCGGTCAAACTGGTCCAACCTGGCCAGTGAATGGGTAACCATAACAACGGTTTTATTAAAGGCTTCCTCATGTAAGGTGTTGTACAATAATTTTTCTGTTTGAACGTCAAGGCTCGTAAACGGTTCATCCACGATCCATAAGTTACTTTCTTTTAATAATAAGCGGGCAAAGGCTAACCGCTGTTTTTCTCCACCAGACAAATTTCCGCCCTTTTCAAAAACAGGGGCTTCTAGTTTTTTGTTTAACTGCGCTTTTTCGAGTACGACTTGTAACGCTTCGTCTGATGCTTCATTGTTCGCCATTAACAGGTTGCTTTTGATTGTCCCAGAAAAGAAATGATTGTGCTGCAGCATTGTACTCATATACGCATACATCGACTGTGAACTGATCATATCAATATCAGTAGTATTGATGCGGATATCACCGGATGTTCTTTTTATTTCCTTCATTAAAAGCTGCAGCAGTGTAGTTTTGCCGCAGCCACTTGGACCAATAATGGCTATTTTCTGGCCAGCCTGAATGTTCAAGTAAAGGTGGTCAAGAGCAGGGCGGGTAGCAGCAGGATACCAATAGGAGACGTCCTGTAATTGTATTTGTTTTATAACGCCCTTTAAATGTAATGTTCCATCTTCTTCATTTTTAGAAGTAATTTCTTCAAGCTGGACAACGGCATTTTTCGTGTGTCTTGCAAAAATAGGAACGAGGGCAAGCGGTACCGCTGATTCAAATACCGTAAGTGAGATGAGAACAATTAATGAAAGGTAAACCCCCTCCAACTCTCCGGCTGAAGTTAAATAAGCTCCGACAAATACAACTGAAAAGCTTGTAAATAAAGAGATGAGCTGATTCCATAAATAAGAAGTCTGCTCCTGATTAAGCTCTTTTTTACGGGAGTTCCCGTATGCTTTATATATAACTGATAATTGCTCTGCTTTTGCTTCATTTTGATGATGCAGTATTAAATCCCTGTACCCGTAAAAGTATTCTGTAGCCAAAATCGTGAGTTCCTTTTTTTCTGAGGTACTTGTAGAATAAGGTCGGCGAAATAGTATATATGGAACGGCAATGCTTGTCAGTACAATGCCGATGAGCAAAATCAGTGAAATCCACGGAGAGAACAACAACGAAAATAATATGACGACGATAAATACAAATAGGGCGATAAAGGGTGGGTACATTACGCGTAAAAAGAAGTTTTGCAACTGCTCCACATCGCCTGTAATACGGGTCAGTAAATCACCGCTTTTATAATTGTTGAGTACATGTGCTTGCGGCAATAGTTTTTTGAAAAATTTCATTCGTACAATACTAATAAACTTAAAAGTAATGCGATGTGAAATAAAGCGTTCTGCATATTTACTCGCGGACTTTGTTACACCGAATAATTTAAGAAAGGCAGTTAAAATTAAAATGATGTAAAAAGGCGGCATGAGAGCGGCTTTTGAAATGAGAAGACCGCTTTGTGCAAATAAAGCAACAGCTGTTAAACCGCTTAATGTGCCGGCCAGTAATGCAAGTAACACATCTTTTTTATCCTGCCAAATCAATGCGACTAATTCCTGCATTACGTTGCCCTCCTTTCCGCCATTTCCTTATAATACGGATGATCTTTCAGTGTAATGGGTGTGCCAGATGTGACGATTTGTCCGTTTTCAACGATAAAAATGGTATCTGCAAATCGGATGCTTTTATACTTGTGAGCAGCAATTATAACGGTTGCCTGTTTGCTTAGCTTTTCGATAGTTGTACTGAGCAGATGCTCTGTTGCCACATCCAATCCGGCTGTTGGCTCATCAAAGAAAACGATAGAAGGCTCTTTCAGGAAAGCTCGTGCAATGGCCACACGCTGCTTTTCGCCCCCGGATAATCCGATACCCCCTTCGCCGATTACTGCAGCAAGTCCATCTGGTAAAGAGGCAACCCATTCTGTTAATTGGGCTTTTTTTAATGCGGTATAAATTTGTGTATCTGAAACTTGAAGCCCCATGCAAATATTGTCACGAAGTGTACCTGCAAAAATATAAGGGTGCTGGGAAATAAAGCTTGTTTGCGCATACCAGTCATTTGCACGGTACAATTTGCGCGGTTCACCGTTTAAATAGATAGCCCCTGAATCAAGTTCATTTAAGCTTGATAAGAGATTCAATATCGTCGTTTTCCCATGACCTGTTTTACCGATAAAAGCGGCGGTTTGTCCGGGCTGTATTGTGAATGATAGGGGGCCGATAGTAAAACCGCTGCTATAGCGAAATGTCGCATATTCAACAGAAATAGTCACCTGTCCGTTTGCTAATTTTTTTTCTCCCCACTGTACAGGTCTTTCATCTTCCTTCATCTGTTCTTCCAGTATTGCGGCAGCACCTAAACTTCCACGGCCTGTATGAAATGCTGCGCCTAATTCTTTCAACGAATTATAGTATTCAGGAGCCAATGTCAAAATAAAAAATGCCGGAGCAAAGGTCAACGTTTTAAAAACGATCATTTGAAAGCCGATTTCCAGTGCGACTAAACCAATGCCAAGTGTTGTAATGAGCTCAATAAAAAGTGTCGAGGCGAATGCAATTTTTAATACGCCGAGTGTCCGAATCATAAATGCTTCATTGCTTTCTGCTAAAATCCGCTCCTGCTGTTTACTCTGACCAAACAATCGAATCGTTTGCAGTCCTTGAAGCAAGTCAAGGAATTTACCAGAAAATCGATTCAGTGCGTCCAATTGTTCCTCTGATTTTTTCTTCGTTTGCAACCCGATGATGATATAAGTAATGGGCACGAATGGGGCAGTAACGAGCATAATCCATCCACTGTTCGGATGAATGAGAAACGCAGCAGTTAAAATCATAATAGGGACAATGACAGTCTTAATAAGCTGGGGTGTATATTCTCTATAATAACTTTCCAGTTGTTCCACTGTGTCTACAAGTAGTGTTACTTTCTCTCCGGTTTGGTATGAAGCGTGTTTTTCCATTGTAGTTGACGACCAGTGATTCATTAATCTTTCCCGAACTGTCACTTTAACATCTTCAGCCAGCATGCCGCCGATACGCCCTATAGAGTATTGAGAAGCCAGTCTGACAATAATGGCTAATAGTAATAGTAAAAAGAATACATACGTATATGAAAAAGGCTTTTTTTCCATAAAAACATGGTTGACCGTTTCTACAATGCTGTAGCTTTGCATAATAATACTTCCTCCTAAAAATAATGAGAGGACAATTAAAATAACAATTTTAAATCGGTTTGTACGCATGAAATGCTGCAGAAATGGCAAAGTATCAACTCCTCATTAGCTATACTAGTCAAATTATGTTAAAAGCAACCATCAACTATTCATTTTTTGCTTTCTGCATGTAGTGGAGAATCTTTGTTAGGAGTGCATATTAGCAGAATGGATGTTTATACTGATGTGGAGATATTAAGTAGAACTTGCACATAATTTACAGATGCTTTAAATATAGGAGGTAAAATAATGGATAACTCGGCTGTGTTTTGGAGCAGGGCGCTGACAGAGCTTACATTAACTTTTCATATTATATTTGCAACGCTTGGTGTCGGGGTGCCGCTCATCATTTTAATAGCTCAATATGTGGGTTATAAGAAAAATGATGAACACTATACATTGCTGGCGCGGAGAGTAGCTCGGGGGTTTACGATTACAGTGGCGGTAGGGGTTGTGACGGGAACCATTATTGGCTTACAGTTATCACTTTTATGGCCTCAGTTTATGGAGTTAGCTGGTCAAACAATCGCACTTCCGCTCTTCATGGAGACATTTGCGTTTTTCTTTGAAGCGATTTTTTTAGGCATTTATTTATACACATGGGATCGATTTAAAAATCCTAAATATCATATGTTGCTTCTCATTCCAGTAGCAATCGGCGCCTTCATGTCGGCTATTTTCATTACAATTGTCAATGCTTTTATGAATGCACCGAGGGGCTTTGATCTTGTTGGCGGTGAGATCATTAACATTCAACCGATTTTGGCGATGTTTACACCTGCTATGCCAACTAAAGTCGGACATGTGTTAACTTCGAGTTTTATGACCGTCGCATTTACATTAGCTGCGATTGCGGCATATAAACTGCTGAAAGGCGAGAACCATATTTATCATAAAAAATCGCTTAACCTGATGATGAAGTTGGGACTGGTTTTCTCTATAGCGACAGCAGTTGTAGGGGACTTTTCTGCTAAATATTTAGCTGAATATCAGCCGGAAAAATTAGCAGCAGCCGAGTGGCATTTTGAAACAGAAGCGGGGGCAGATTTAATCTTTTTCGGGATACTTGACGGGGATGAAGTGAAGTATGAAATTCGTATGCCGAAAGTATTGAGTTTCTTAATAAGTAATAATTTCAATACAGAAGTAACGGGGTTGAATGATTTCCCTGAAGATGAAAGACCACCGCTTATCACCCATTATTATTTTAATATTATGGTGGCAATCGGCAGTTTGATGATTTTTTTAGCACTCGGGTATGTAGTCGGAAAATGGAGAGGTTGGCAGTGGATTGCTTCCCGGTGGTTCAGGTGGCTTATCGTATTAGGCGGGCCTTTATCATTTGTAGCCATTGAAACAGGATGGTGGCTCGCAGAACAGGGACGGCAGCCCTGGATTTTATACGGGATTATGCGCACAGAGCAAGGTGCCACAACAGCGACCGGTGTCGAATGGCTGTTTATCGCATTTGCTGTTGTCTATTTAATATTAGGGATCGGAAGCGTTGTCGTATTACGAAGAATGTTTAAAAATAATCCCGTATCCAAAGAATTAGCGCTTCGTAAAGGCGGTGAACATTAATGTCATTAGAAATACTCGGGATTTTTGTTTTATGGATATTCTTGTTTGGCTACGTTATTGTCGCCTCAATTGATTTTGGTGCAGGATTTTTTAATGCATACAGTCTTTTAACTGGGAAAAATAACATTTTGTCAAAAATAATTAAACGCTACTTATCACCGGTATGGGAAATTACCAATGTATTTTTAGTATTTTTCTTTGTTGGTATCGTAGGATTTTTTCCGCAAACCGCCTATTATTACGGCACCATTCTGTTAGTTCCTGTTTCGATTGCTCTAATCCTGCTCGCAATCCGGGGGAGCTACTATGCGTTTGAATCCTACAGTGGATTGAGGGGACATAAAGGTTACGCGACGGCATACGGAATAGCAGGGTTATTGATCCCGGCCTCGTTATCGGTCGTATTGGCGATTTCAGAGGGTGGATTTGTCACAATAGAGGGAACAGGACCAAAACTTGACTATAGCGCGTTATTTACAAGTCCACTGGCTTGGTCAATTGTCGTATTAAGTCTTACTGCTGTTCTGTATATTTCCGCAGTGTTTTTAAATTGGTATGCCAATAAGGCAGGGGATATTAAGGCAAGTGAATTGATGCGTAAATACGCACTGATTTGGGCAATTCCTTTAATCGTCAGTGCCATGGGGATCATTTTGGAAATGCGTGCCACAAATAATTGGCACTATCAAAATATACTGAATCTTACTGGGCTATTTATCGTATCAGGCATTTTATTTATACTAACAATCTGGCTAATTTGGAGGAAGAAGCACTATGGTCTATCGGTTGTCGTAATGATTTTACAGTTTGCCACAGCGTTCTTTGCTTATGGTATATCGCATTATCCTTACCTTCTTTACCCTTATTTAACGATTCACGACAGTTTTACAAATGAATCGATGGCCATCGCTCTTGTGTTAGCTTTTATCGCTGGACTTTGTTTACTCATTCCATCGATGTATTTAGTATTTAAATTATTTATTTTTCATAAGGGCTATATTACCGGGGAAGACGAAACACATGTATAGGGAGTGACTTCTATGATGGATTTTTTAATTTTCTACGCCCCATTTATAGTCGTGTTCATCTCTGTACTCGCAGCATTTGTAATAGCGGTGAAGACGGAGACATATTAATTGCAGCATTTAGTATGAAACATAGCTAGAACCTGGGACAGAAACCAAAAACATCATTTTTCTTTGAGGGGAAAATGGTGTTTTTCTACTGTGTGCAAAATTGCATTTTATTATGGTTTGATACAAATATGATGAAATATGGTTATTGAATTAACTTGCCTGATGGTCGTTCTGTTAAAAATCTGTAAAACAGTACGGAAATTATAGATTTTTTAATATTCAACAATTGGACAAATGGAGGGGAATGAAATGAAAGAGGGGGGGGAAGCAGTGCCGTATTGTAAAGTTCGTCAGGCAGAGATTTATTATGAAGAAATAAGTGAAGGTAAACCTATTTTAATGATACACGGATGTACACCTGATCACAGACTAATGAGTGGTTGTATGGAGCCAATATTTACTTTAAGGAGAGATGGAGAAGGATATATATTGACCTACCTGGAATGGGGGTAACAAAGAATTATAACGATATTAGTAGCTCTGATGATATGAAACAAGATTCTTCTGTTGGTTACAAAGATGCAATTAACATAATGGATTATTATCCAAGAGGGTCATTTGCAATATTAGATATTGCAGGCCATAATTTACAAATTGAACAGCCTCAACTATTTAGTTCTTTAGTAAACGAATGGTTAGATAGAACAGAGGAAATATTATAAGAATTTGAAAAAAAGCTTGTTCAGATGCAATTTTTTAGAAAGTAGTTGTGCCATTCAATAAAAAAAAGCCTACAAACATTGATATACCAATGCTTATAGGCTTTTAGCAATGTCTCGACAGATCAGTTATTTGTATAAATTGAATATCCATTTACAGCTAAATAAATTAGAGGTAAAAAATTTTTCTTTCACGTATTTTATTTGGCTATTCAGTATCTTGATAAGTATACCCTGGGAATTTAACAACAGCCCATTTCTCTTTACGTAACGAGTCCATTAATTCTGGTCCTACATTTAAGTTGCTACTAACGATTTGTTTAGGGACCAGCGCCATCCATTGTGTTAATGAAATATCCGCATAGTTGGGACTTTTAAATACTTCTATATACCATAGGGTTTCATTGCCTGTGTTCTGAATATAATGTCCATAACAAAAAGGGATGTAGCCTACATCTCCTGCCCTCACATCAAAAGTTCGAGCAACCCCGTTAGCGGCGTATGCTGTCATCCGGCCTTGACCAGACAAGAAATATTGGAATTCATCATTATTTGGATGCCAGTGTAATTCCCTCATAGCTCCTGGTAGAATTTCAACAAGTGCAATTGACATATCGTGTGCAACTGGGAAATTCGTTGAATCTGCAATACGAACTGATCCTCCTGGTGAAAGAATTGGCTCCTGACCAAGCAAACTATGTGTAAAATTTCTTGTACCGAACGGATCTGGAATTGCAACTTCCTCAATAGGTCCTGGAACCTCTCCTTGATAAATATATTTTTCCTGCCTAGGAATATTTCGGAAGGCACTCTCAGGTACCCCAAAATTGGACGATAGAACCTCTTTAGGGGTATGAGCAAACCAGTCGGAAATTGTGAACGTATCTAAATCTGAAAACATACCATTGTCAAACATTAATAAAAATTCACAGCCCTCTTCAAGTCCTTGAATGGAATGGGGAATTCCTGGAGGAAAATACCATAAATCACCCACTCCTACATCGGCAATAAAGTTTTTTCCATTCTGATCGACCGCGGTAATTCTTGCTCTTCCTACGGTCATAAAACAAAATTCCACCTCTTTATGCCAATGTAACTCTCTTACACCGCCAGGAGTTAAACGCATATTAACGCCAGCAATCGTTGTCGCAACTGGCAGCTCACGCATCGAAATTTGTCTCGACCAGCCACCATATTTTAAAGTCATATGTGTATCGGAAAAAGAAAAGCGTAGATTCGGCACCGTTCCCGCATCTGTTTCAGGTGGTACAAGCATATTTGGATTTTCTAATGCGCGTAAAATATCACGTGGCCCAGGATCAGTCGCACCGGCTCCGTCTTCCCGAATCGGTTCAGGAATTTCGTCAGCAGTAATCCTGAATTCAAATGGTTCAGACAAACATTTACCTCCTATAAAAGAATATGCATCATGGCAATTCTATGTTGAAATTAGAGGAAACAGAACTTAGACGCAAAATCAATTCCCTAGAATAAATTTTGGAGATTTAGAAAAACGACTTCAACAATCTGACCCTTTCCTTGAATAAGGAAAGGGTCTTTTTCTATTAAGGGTCAGATTGTTGACTAATATTCTATTATAAATTGTTAATATACGAAGCTGTGGGAATTCTCCTATAAAAAATTCCAAAAGTGTATAATGAGTTTGTTAGAATATTGCATCTGAAACAAGAGCAAGAGGATGTGTCAATGATGTGGGAACAAAAATCAATTGAAACACCTAGTGGGACTTTTGGATATTTTGTAAAGGGAAGCGGTCAGCCACTTGTATAACGCATTATTCCATGACTTTTTATAAAAATGGTAATTGGTTTGCTTCTTCATTCACGAAACATTATCAAGTATTTTTAATTGATGTCCGAGGTGCCGGTAATTCACCTGTCATTGAAGCGGATTCTAGATTACCTGAAGAAAGGATTGACTGATATGCAATGGAGTAAGACCAAATCATTACTTGAAAGTTTTCTCAGTGATAAGTTACAAGGAAGAATCAAAATATACGCAACTGTATATCGGAAATTTCATGATAGTCCAAGCAGAGTCTGGATTACATTTGATAACAAAGAAATTATAAGTGCATCTGATACTATTTATGAAAAAAAACACGAAGAATTGTATCGTAAGATAAAAAAGGAAGAAAACCTAAAAGACATTCCATTCAACGAAAATTGGCATGTAATGTTCAATTCTCCTGAACGACAAGAATTATTAACAGCATCTGATAATGTAGAAAAATGGATGATAAACCAAAATATTTTTAACAGTTATCATTTTTATCGATCTTTTATGAAATATAGTTCTTTGACCATTGATGAAGCATTAAATTCCGAAATTATAATAATACGGGCATATGCAATGCTGGATAGAAGGCTAGGCAAAAGAAGGATAAAAAAATTGAACTTTAGCATCGAGGACACTCATCCATTAATTTTAGACTTTTATAAAATACGATGTGACGTAGAAGGAATCTCATTAATAAACCATGAGACTTTATCAAAATTATAAATAGAATCGTAATTGTAATTATTTGTTGGGCTGCTTTTATTGATTTACTTTCATGAGTACAAAAATAATAGAAATAGGGAAGGAGTTTTTACAAAATGCCAATTTCTTTAGTGCCAATTTTAGAATCAGAAAAAACTATTTTAAGAAACCTTTACTCATTGTATCTACATGATCTTTCAAAGTTCTCTTCAATGATTGACCTTGGAATAGACGGTTCTTTCAAATATGAAAGCCTGGATAAATTCTGGGACATTGATGGAATTTCACCGTATTTTATTAAATTGGAGGGGAGTATTATAGGTTTTATCTTACTATTGGAACGGCCGTTTTTGACTGAGGAGAATGATTTAGTGATAAATGATTTTTTTATAATTAATAAGTACAAGGGGAAAGGAGTAGCAGCACAAGCCGCAGCAAAATTATTTGAAGCGAAACAAGGACAATATTTTGTGATACAAGTTATTGAAAATAAACGTGCTGTTTCATTTTGGAGAAATTTATATATTGAATTAAACATTAACATTAATGAAAAACAAGAATTAATTGATGGTGAGCAATGTTTAATTCAAACATTTAAGATATGAATCATTAAACGTATCGACTAATAACACACAATAATCCCAATGAAATAGGGTAACAGATTTAGGCTAGAGGAAGTAGTCGTCCCTTTTTAAAGATATCGATAGTTAAATCCGACGGCACAATCATAAAATGTAGGTTTTCTCCGTCTGAACCTGCTGCACCTTCTCCATTATAATAACTAAACTTGCCCTCTCTAACTGTTTCAGCCTCAGCCCTTTGAAGGGGCTGAGGTGGAATTGGCTCCAATATTATGTGATAGATAGATCTCCAGGTTCTGGAATTTTACTTTATGATAGTATCAGAGTTAAAAAACCGAATACAAACGGTTTCAGTACTTCGCTTGGCTCATTAACTTTAAATATATAAGAAATTGGCGCACCAAAGACCTTATTTTCAAAAATGGATATGAGAATTGTTCGTTCATTAAAATCTAATTGTCTAAGTCAAAATCCTCTTTTGGAATAAAAATGCCACTGCATGTGTTCGATTTGACGTATTTGTTTTTGACATGACACTTTTAATATATTGTTTAATGGTCGTTTCACTAATTTCTAATAGGTGGGCGATTTGTTTTGAACTATAACCAAACGCAACGCATTTCATGACCTCAAATTCTCTTTTGGATAGTTTGATTTCATTGTTTTCTACATAGCATGGATGATTAAATAACATTTCTCCTACTTGACTACTAAATAAATTTGCTTCCATTAATAATTGAGGGTCAAAGTTTTTATGGAAATGGGTACCCAAAAAGTATCCAACAACTACATGATTAAATGTAATCGGTACAACCAAGAGTGAATTTTGGTTTTCAGCGATAATATATTTTCTTGGGATATTTAAATGAAAATCATTGCTTTCAAAATATTGCGCACTTTTCTTTTGGATTGCCTCAAAAATGGCTGGAATCGTAGTTACATCATCACGAATGGATGAAATACATTTAAATTCATTTGTATTAGCACAAACAATACCTTCCGCTAAATGATCAATGGGAGAATATCGGAAAAGCATTGTTTCTTCTATTGAAAAGGTCGATAGGAAACATTCTATTATCATTTTAATTTTTCTATCTACGTTTTCTACGGAATTAATTTTAGCTAAGTTTTGTTCCCAAGTATTCCTTTCAATCACCAAAAAGAGCACCCCTTTTATATAAAAACGGTTTATTAGTTTTATATATGCTTCCCATACTCCGAAAAATCATAAAAAATCCATTCTTCGCCCAAAAGTATATATTATTTTCCCTAAAAGTAGGAATATCTATTAAACCGAGCAGCGAATAAAATAAAAGTGTCTTAAATTTTTATGTTAGAAAAGGGAGGAATTATAATGGCAAATTTAACTGAACAAGCAAAACAATATTTAGAGAGCTTTTACAGTGGGCCGAAAATGGAATCGTTTAATCCGGTGGAATTAAAGGCAATTATGGCACAATCTCCAGTACCCCCTCAAAATAATCTACCAAGCATTCATCAAACAGAAGATCGTTTTATTAAAGCAAAAGATGGTGAAGAAATTAGACTTCGTATTTATACACCAGAAGGAGAGGGTCCCTTCCCGGCACTTGTATACTATCACGGCGGTGGCTGGGTAATTGGTACTGTTGAGATGTTTGAAGCTGCAAACCGTTTCGTTGCTACAGAAGCTAATGCTGTTGTCGTATCGGTTGATTACCGTTTAGCACCGGAAAATCCATATCCAACTCCAATTGAAGATTGTTACGCTGCACTTGAATGGGTATTCGAACATGCAA
The DNA here is from genome assembly GCF_037969775.1 of Solibacillus sp. FSL W7-1472. Lineage (NCBI taxonomy): Bacteria > Bacillati > Bacillota > Bacilli > Caryophanales > Caryophanaceae > Solibacillus > Solibacillus sp. FSL W7-1472. The sequence continues at coordinate 2,144,131 of NZ_CP150208.1, read as the reverse complement.
CGGATATCAATGTAGATCCAGCAAAAATTTCAGTTGGGGGCGATAGTGCAGGAGGAAATCTATCTACTGTTATTGCAAAAAAAGCATTGGATAATAATGGGCCCGCAATCCAATCTCAAGTTCTTATTTATCCAGTAACGAACTTAGAATTTGACACAGATTCATATAATGAATTTGCTCAAGGGTACGGACTTGACCGCGATCTGATGAAATGGTTTGGCATTCACTATGTTGGAAACGAAAAACTATACAATGAGCCAGATGTTTCTCCTTTAAAATATGATTCTGTAAAGGGATTACCTCCTGCAATTATTATTGCTGCAGAAAATGATGTGTTAAAAGACGAAGGGGTCGCTTATGCAGAAAAATTAAAACAAGACGGTGTGAACGTTCAGTATGAATTAATCCCGGGTGTTGTTCATGGTTACTACAGTAATATGGATTTCTTTGCGGATGAAACGAAACAAACGGCACAACTAATTGTCAATTTCATAAACAAAGTCGAACAAAAAGCGTAAAACGAGATTATGGGAATTCATGGAGTATAAAACTTCCTCAATTCCTTATAAATAAGCATAAACAAAGGGGGATCATGCTTATGGCAAATCATGTTGATGCAATCGTTATTGGTGCTGGTTTTTCTGGAATTTATATGACGTATAAGTTACGGGAAGAAGGTTTCACGGTTAAAACGCTCGAAAAAGCAGCTGGTGTTGGGGGGGTATGGTTTTTAGCACGTTATCCAGGTGCTCGTTGCGACTCTGATAGTATTTATTACAATTACATTTTCTCAGAGGAACTATATAAAAAATGGTCGTGGTCATCACGTTTTGCAGCTCAAGATGAAATTTTAAGCTATTTAAACTTTGTTGCTGATGAGTTAGACGTGAAAAAAGAAATGCAATTTAATACAGAAGTAAAGTTCGCTATTTGGGATGAGGATCAAACGAAGTGGCTTGTCACAACAGCACAAGGAGAAGTGTTTACAGCTACTTACTTGATTTCGGGCGTCGGATGTTTATCAACTTCAAGTATTCCGAATTTCCAAGGTCGTGAAAGCTTTAAAGGGGAGAGCTATCACACAGGGAATTGGCCACATACACCAGTCGACTTAAAAGGAAAGCGTGTCGGCGTGATTGGGACAGGCTCAAGTGGTGTGCAATCAATTCCTGTAATTGCCGAAGAAGCGAAGGAAGTCTATGTATTCCAACGTACCCCACAGTATTCCGTTCCAACACGGAATCGTCAATTTACAGAAGAAGAAATCGCTCAATTTAAAGAAGCGTTCTTAGATGCGCGAGAAATTATGTTAAATTCTCCTTCTGGATTACCCATTCCAAGATCGACAAGATCAGTAGTAGATACACCAGAAGAAGAGCGTATCGCAATTTTAGAAGATGCTTGGGAAAAAGGAGGCATGATTTTAAATAATGCCTTCTATGATATTGTCATTGATCCAAAGTCAAATGAGTTGGTTTCGGAATTTCTTCGAGGCAAGATTCGTGAAAAAGTGAAAAAATCTGATGTAGTCGAACATTTGCTTCCATATTACTATTACTCAACGAAACGTCCAATTTTAGATACAAATTATCATGATACGTATAACCAGGACCATGTTACATTAGTGAACTTACGACAACAGCCAATTGAGTGTATTACAGAAAACGGTATACAGACTACAGAAAAAGAATACCCACTAGACATTATCGTATTTGCTACAGGTTACGATGCGATGACAGGTACTTTATTAAAACTTGATATTAGAGGACGCAATGGCGTATCGCTTCAGGAAAAATGGGAAAATGGGGCAAAAGTTGAAACATATTTAGGGCTTGGGCTAGCAGGATTTCCAAACTTCTTCACGATTACTGGTCCACAAAGTCCATCGGTTTTAACAAATGTACCAACAGCAATCGAACAACACGTGGAATGGATTTCGGATTGTCTGAACTATTTAAGAGAACACAATGTGAAAACAATTGAGCCAACAGTAGAAGCGGAAATACAGTGGAGTAAACAATGTACAGAAATTGCCAATGGTACATTGTTTACTAAAACGGAATCCTGGTATACAGGTTCTAATATCGATGGGAAATCGCGTGACTTCTTAATTTACTTAAATGGTTTAGATAATTATCGTCAACTTTGCAATGAAGTCGCTGAACATGGCTATAAAGGTTACCAATTACAGTACGAAGAAATTAAAGCATAAACAGGGGGAGTATGATTGGTGAATACTACTTTATTGATCAATGAAAAAGTGCAAGTGTTTCTGAAGGGTACTAAAGAAATGTTTATCGATGGGAAGTGGGTTCCTGCAGTTAATGGGACTCTCTATGAATCCATTAATCCAACAACAAATGAAGTCTTAGCCAAAGTTTACGAAGGAGATGAACAAGACGTTGATCTTGCAGTAAAAGCAGCAAGACGTGCATTTGAAGATGGATGGAAAAAAACGGCACCGAGAGAACGCGCTCGACTATTAAACAAATTAGCTGACTTAGTGGAAGAAAACTTGGAAGAAATTACACAACTGGATTCGCTTGAATACGGTGGGACACTCGCTGTAGCAGGGGGCTTTGCGCAAAATGCAGTTCATCATTTGCGTTATTATGCTGGTTGGGCTACAAAACTTTATGGAGAGACAGTCGAATTAACGGGTGGCGGCAATATTCATGCGTATACAAAGCGTGAACCACTTGGTGTATGTGGACAAATTACTTCATGGAACTTCCCGGCATTAGTTGCATGCTGGAAATTAGCAGCACCTCTTGCAGCAGGGAATACCGTTGTATTAAAACCTGCCCAACAAACGTCTTTATCTACATTATATATTGGTAAGTTAGTAGAGCAAGCTGGATTCCCACCTGGTGTTGTAAATATTGTAACGGGTGCAGGCGGCAAACTTGGTGAAGCCATCACATCTCATCCGGATATCGATAAAATTGGTTTCACTGGTTCGACAGTTGTCGGCAAACGGATTATGGAGAAAGCTTCTGATTCATTGAAAAAAATTACTCTTGAGCTAGGTGGCAAGTCACCAAATATTATTTTCGCAGATGCAGATTTAAATAAAGCGGTTCCTGGTGCCATTACCGCTATTCTGATGAACACCGGGCAAGTATGCGCGGCAGGATCACGATTATATGTGGAACGTTCTGTATATGATGAAGTAAAAGAAAAACTTGTGGAAATTGCCGAAAGCTTTGTATTAGGGGACCCATTAGATCCGAATGCTCAAATGGGACCACTCGTTTCAAAAGCACAAGTTGAAACGGTTGAAAAATATGTTGAACAAGCAAGAAAAGATGGTGCCAATATTTTAACAGGTGGCAAACGACCTGAAAATCCAGAATTAGAAAAAGGCAACTTCTATCTTCCGACGATTATCGAAGGACTTGATGAAAATTGCCAGGCAGTTTATGAAGAAATTTTTGGTCCAGTACTATGCATCCTGCCATTTGATTCGATTGAGGAAGTGATTGAACGTGCCAATTCAACAGAATATGGACTGGCTTCCGGTGTATGGACAACAAACTTACAAACAGCGCACACAATGATTGAATCATTAGATGCAGGTTCCGTTTGGGTCAACGAATATTATTTAACGGATGATAATATCCCACTTACAGGATTTAAACAAAGTGGGGTTGGTTCTGAATTGGGATTAGCAGGGATTGAAGCGTATACAAAAGTAAAAAGTGTTGCCATTAAATTAGGATAAGGGGTGTACACAAATGAAAGCATTAGTAATAGAGGGTGTAAAAAAAGCATTTGTTCAAGAGGTAGCGGACCCAACAGTCGATGAAAATGGTGTCATCGTCAAAGTAAAAGCAAATGGTGTTTGTCGTAGTGACTGGCACTATTGGGCCGGGGACATTCCAATCACACAAAAAATATTAGGACATGAATTTACAGGGATAGTCGAAGAAGTAGGGAAAAATGTAAAGAACTTTAAAAAGGGCGATAACGTAATCGTACCATTCTCCGGCAGTGACGGTACTTGTCCATATTGCCAACAAGGGCATTCAAACCTTTGCAACACTTCATTTATTCCTGGTTCCACTTATGATGGCGGCTATGCAGAATATGTGGGAGTACCATTAGGAGATCGAAATATCATCCATTTACCAGAAGAAATTAGCTTCTTGGATGGTGCAGCATTAGGTTGTCGTTTAATGACTGCTTTCCATGGTATTGTTGATCGAGCAAATGTGGCGCCTGGTGAATGGGTAGTCGTTTATGGGTGTGGTGGTGTTGGGCTTAACGCTATTAATATCGCCTCATCCATTGGTGCTACGGTAATTGGCGTCGACATCAACCCTAAGAATTTAGAACTTGCAAAACAAATGGGTGCACACATTGTCATTAACAGTAAAGAAGTAGATCCAGTAGAAGCGGTAAGAGAAATTACTGGTGGTGGTGCGAACGTTTCAATTGATGCATTAGGTATTGCCGATACTTGTTTAAATGGAATCAATAGCCTGGCGAAACGAGGTCGTCATCTGCAAATAGGTGTAACGACAAAAGTGGAAGGCGGAAAAGTTGCTTTACCTATCGATCAAATGGTCATGCAAGAAATCCAATTTATCGGGACATTGGGAATGCCAAATCATCGTTTTGAATCGTTGCTTCCTTTAGTTAAGCAAGGGAAAATTACACCGGGGAAAATGATCACTGCAGAAATTGCATTATCGGATGTAACGAATATATTCGAGGAAATGAGTAATTTTAATACAACGGGAACGTATATTGTAACGGAATTTAGTAATAGTGCTGTAAGAGTATAAAATATTGACTGCTGATATTGAGGATTACGCATTATTTTTGTTCTTTTAATAAACAAAAAGGAAGGAACCTGTATTCAGGATTCTTCCTTTTTAAGCATTCTGTAACGGTTATAAAAAAAGATTCAGCTCACTATACTATTTTGTAATTATTTTGTAACAAATGTAATAGTAAAACGCTAATTTAATAAGCTTAAAATCTGTCAATAGTTTTTCAGTGGTAGTATAATTTTAGGTTGGATGATTTTATGAAATTATTAGTTATTAAACCTTTGATTTAACGGAGTTTAGTAGTGAATTGTTACTCCTCCCAGTTTATGGGCCCTTTATTACAACTTTTGTACTGTAACATTGGTGTCGTAGAGGAGGAATACAAAATGAATAAAAAATGGTTAGCAACATCATTATGTGCAGCGACATTATTTGCAACATCTATTACTACAGCAGATGCAGCAAGTTTAAATATAGAGGTGAAGAGTGTTTCAAATCCTCAAAATGCCCAGGTTATTAAAGGGGATAACATTCAAGGTTTTGGTTTAAAAATAATCGATCCAATCGCCTTATCAAATGGAGAGTTCGATTTAAATAAATTTAAAAGTTTAATTAACAAAACTATTAATAACTCTAAAGATAATAAAGTAGTTGAAGAAGGCAAAGTAGTGCATAAAGAAAAGGCTACAACTGATAAAGAAAACACTAATACTAATAAAGAAACACAAAAAGAATCTACTAATAAAAAAGTAGAAAAAGAGGTTAAGGCACCTCAAACACCTGCAAAAGAGGTTAAGGCACCTCAAACACCGGCAAAAGAAAAAGCTACTCCGGTTACAAATAACAATAATACAAAAGCACCTTCAAGCTCGAAAAACCAACAAGTAGAGGCACCTGTAAAAACACCTTCTAACAATGTTAGTCAATCGGTTTCTGAATTCGAGAAACAAGTAGTAGATTTAACAAATGCAGAACGTGCAAAAGAAGGACTAAAACCGCTTGAAATGCATTCTCCTTTAATGGAAGTAGCTCAGGCAAAATCAGAAGATATGGCGAAAAATAATTATTTTTCACATACTAGCCCAACTTACGGAAGCCCATTTGATCAAATTAAATCTGCAGGAATTTCATACCGTTCTGCAGGAGAAAATATTGCACAAGGTCAAAGAACACCACAACAAGTGGTACAAGCCTGGATGGAATCACCAGGACACCGTCAAAACATCATGAATGCAAATTACACGCATATTGGTGTAGGTTTTGTTGAAAATGGTTACTATTGGACACAACAATTTATTCAACTTTAAACATAAATCACTTTTATTTAGGCTACTTGGCGACCAAATTATTTTGGCGTTGAGTAGTCTAACTTCGTATTAAGGATACCACCAACCGACTTATTACTTCATATAGTTTATTTTTACATAATGAAATTCTCTCGATTTAGATTTGATTGACAATAAAAATTAATACATAACAAATGAGATTTTTTAAATCAGCACAAAAAATAATTTTGTGTACCAAAAGTATAAATATGCGATGTATTATAGATACCTGTAATACCCGTTTTATTATGTGTTAGACAGACTTTTTGATTGATTGCTTAAAGGATTAGAGCGCATAACTAATGTAAACCAGACAGCAAACCCCAGATAAACTAATGTCAAAATAGCGAATATGAAATGAAACTGCACAGCCAACTGCCGGATTAGGGCAAAAAAGACAACGACGCAATGCATCAGATTTCCCAATATGATAGGTTTGTTATAGATGCCCCCGATCAGGGCAGAACGTGTAAACCAATTTAACATTGCAAACCCTAAATATAGTCCTCCGATAATTTGCAGCAGAATTAGAGTAATAGGTAAAGGGTCAATCCCTAATATATTTGAAATTTCTTCTGGAATAAAGGTTCCTGCCAACCCCAATAAACCCATCAATACAGCGCTACTACTCAAAAGCCATTTCGTTTTCATTTTATTTCTCCTTTTCATGAATTTTCTAACCAGCAACCAGTGAATTTTAACAAGGAAAAAGTTACTTCAAACCGATAAAAACCGTGAGTCCAGTGCAAAGTAATTTAACAGGCTATCATTAAATGGCATACAAGAAAGATCAAATTGCCTCCGTTTAGATAATCGATGAAAGTTATAGACATTTTGGCTGTAACATCAAATATTCATTTAAAAGAGTTTTTTTATCCATAAAAGTGTTTCTCCTCAAAACAGTATTTTATTATATTCGACAAACCTCACTTTTACCTTTATGTAAAGGCTAGCATCAACAAATTTTATCGACACCCTATTGGGCTTATGGGTTGCCGCTTTTTATTCTGAGAAAGAAAGTTGGTAAAAGAAAAAGGATCTTCTAAATTGTTAATGCTTGTTCGAATAGCTAAAAAAGAATTAGCTTAAATAGTTTGAATGAAAAAAATATCGGGCAACTAAGGTATAAGTTAACAAATCAAATTCAAACAAAAAGGAGTATTCATTATGACACAAACTTCGTATAATAATTTATCGACAACAACTGAAAATGATAATAATGGTAAGCTTTTAAGAGGGATGATAATAGGGGCAGTTATTGGTGGTGCGCTTTCAATGCTTGACTCAAATACAAGAAATAAAGTAACTGAGACAACCAAAAATATGAAAGATACGACAATGGATATGTACAGCCAGGTTAAAAACAATCCTACAGAAGTAAAGGATGACTTGCAGGAGCGACTGAAATCGGCTTCTTCCGTCTTAAAAGAAGTAATAAGTGACGCTCAAAAACTTTACGAAAAAGTAAACGAGAACATTATTCTTCCAGTTACTCTGGTAAAGGACGAGTCAAGTGAAATTCTTTCCCATGCCAAAGAAGCTACAACTGATTTAAAAGACATCGGCGGGAAAGTCAAAGAAGCCGGCGAAGAAGTGAAGGGAAGCAGTAATGGGTAAAGTCAAGGTCCTTATGTTTAAGATATTTTCATATCAAAGGCAATAGTATTTAATTACTATCAGTAATCTGGACAGTAATAATAGTACACTTTTTCAGGCCAAATCATTACATTGAGAGATTTAACTAAATGATTTGAATAAATAGTAGCCCTTTACCAGTAAACTTCTGGTAAAGGGCTACTTTGTTAATGCATCAAGTTAGTTGTATGAATTGTTATAATCAGCCCTAAAGGGTGACTGTAAATATATTGTTATTTATTGTTGTTTTTGTTTTTGTTTTTGTTATTGTTTTTGTTTTTCTCGTTGTTATTTCGGTTAATTTGATTTTGATCATTTAAATTGTCGAAGTTAAAATCTTCACCGAATTCAAATTCATTATTATTGTTCTTATTGATATTGTTATTTCGCTGACGTTTAATATTAAGGTTATTATTTTCCACAGCTGCTCACCTCCTTAACAAAAGTTAGAATGGCTTAAACAGCTATGAAAAATACTCAATATTCAGTTGAAAGTTTTTCCTTCAGCCAGATTCCTTCAGTCATAAAAATTCAAAGGTTAAACTCATTATTACAAGTTAAATCCAGTTTAATGAGCTATTTTAATTTTGTATCAAGTATACAAACAAGTGTTCTTGTATAGAATAGATAGTGATAAAACTTTATGACGATATTGAACGAAAATCACTTACAAATAGGTGAAGAATAACGATTGGGGGAAATTAAGTTGAGAAAGAAACTGAGTAAAGCGATGCAACTTAACCATATCAAAGAAATTATTTATATAAACAAAAACGACTTGGCGGTAAAGAACAATTTTATTTTTCCACCTAAACGAACAATATATCCAGTTGTCAGTAAAGCGAGTGTACTAAATGCATAAAGAATTCATGAAGCTTAGCGATGATATTCACCGGTACATTGTATTAGAATTATTTTTAAAAACACTGGAGCGGGATAGAGAATGCATATCTGAACTAAAAATGAGGGACGTAGTGGAAGAATGGTATGATTCCAAAATCGATGAAACGTTTCATGAATTTAAAAAGTTAAGGGATTTTTTATATAAGCAAGGGTGTAAAATTGAAAAGCAAAAATCTGATGACTTTATGACCTACTATTTTATATTGTTTAGGGGATACGATGAAATAAGAAGCTATGGGAACATTGCTTTACGAAACTGGGTGAGCGAGGAGATGAAACGTATATTAGGAATGAAGTATCTAACACCAGCAGATAAAAAATAATAATTTTCAAGCTAAGATTTAGGTTTGAGCGGGAATATACGGATATTTAAAATGTAATACAAATTTTAGGGATATAAAAAAATTTCCCAATAATTTATGTCAAATATTGCCCACTCGAAAATATTACAAATCTTGTTGTAAATAGATGGCCATATAAAAACTGCACCTCCAATTTAACAATTAAAAGCGACACTTTAATGTAAAAAGAGATGCCTCTTATTTAGAAGCACCTCTTTTCTGCTTTATCCTTTAAATTTAAGTAATCTGATTGAATTTAATATTACAATTAAAGCAGCGCCAGTATCACTTAATACAGCCATCCAGAGTGTAAGATATCCAGGGAAGATTAATGCTAGAGCTGCGACTTTAATGATGATAGAGAACCAAATATTTTGTTTAATAATCCTTAACGCTTTTTTACTTAACTTCATTGTATGTGGTAGTTTTTCAAGATTATCAGCCATTAAAATAATATCAGCCGTCTCCATAGCAGTATCCGTTCCGGCACCGCCCATTGCAATACCTAAATCGGCTGTTGCGAGTGCAGGAGCATCATTTATTCCGTCACCAACCATTGCTACTTTATGACCTTCATTTTGTAATTGCCTAACCGCATTTACTTTATCCTCGGGTAATAATTCTGCAAAATATCGGTTAATATTCGATTCGGATGCAATCAATTTTGCTGTTCCTTCATTATCTCCTGTCAACATGACTGTTTGCTTAACGCCGCTTTGTTTTAGTGCGTTTAAGGTAGTTGCAGATGTTTCTCGGATTGTATCAGAAACTGCAATAATCCCCATGATCCTTTGTTGGGTTCCGATGATTACAACAGATTTACCTTTACTTTGGATTTCTTGAACATGAACAAACACATTTTCTAAGGAAACCTGGAGATCTTCGAATAGTTTTAGATTTCCAGCGTAATAGGTTTCTTCTTGAATCGTCGCTTGAACACCTTTCCCTACAATACCCTTAAATGAATCACCATTTTTCGATATGATTCCTTTGTCATTCGCATGATTTACGATTGATTTTGCAATAGGGTGTGTTGAATATTCTTCTAGCGTGAGTGCAATTGAAAGTAATTCCTCTTCTGAATCGTTGAAGGTTTTTATTTCAGTTACTTTCGGTTTCCCTTCAGTCAATGTACCAGTTTTGTCGAATGCAATGGCAGTGATTCCACCTGCTTTTTCAAGGAACGTTCCGCCTTTAATCAAAACACCATTCTTCGCCGCGTTTCCAATTGCTGATACGATGGCAACGGGAGTAGAAATAACTAAAGCACAAGGACAAGCAACAACAAGTAGTTCTAAACCTTTATAAAACCATTCCCCCCAAGCGCCAAGACCCAGTAGTGGTGTAAGTACAATCATGACTAATGCCACAATGAATACAATCGGTGTATAGATACTTGCAAATTTATCAACAAAGGCTTCTGTTGGTGCCTTTTTCTCTTGTGCCTCTTCGACTAATTGAATAATTTTTGATATCGTCGTATCTTCAGCTAACTTCGTTACCTTAATATCAAGGGAACCGTGTTCGTTAATCGTTCCCGCATAGACAGCATCACCAATCGTTTTATCAACTGGAATTGATTCTCCTGTAATGGGGGCTTGATTAATACTAGATTCTCCAAGAATGATTTCACCATCGAGCGAGATTTTTTCGCCTGGTTTTACAACTATAATATCACCAACGCTAACTTCTTCGACCGATACTTTCGAGATTTTAGTTCCTTCTTTAATCCATGCTTCTGCAGGAGCTAAATCCATCAAATTTCGAATTGAATTTCGCGTACGTTCAATTGAGCGGTTTTGCAGATAGTTCCCTATAGCAAATAACCAAACAACGGTTGCACCTTCAAACCATTCGCCGATAATAGCAGCACCAATAGCTGCAGCAGACATGAGTACATTCATATCCAATGAGCGGCTTTTAATTGCATAGAAAGCGCTTCTAACAGGTTTAGCGCCACTAATCACCATTGCAATAGCATACAGAATGGTCGATAGTAAAGGAGGTAATCCAGTAAATGATCCGATAAATCCAAATCCCAATAATACACCAGACAAAACTACGTAAGTATTGTCGTTAAATTTTTTACTTTCTTGTTCTACGGGGTGCTGTTGGTTATTTCCTAATAATGATGCTTGATAACCAATTTTCGAAACCTCTGAAATAATCTCCTGTACACTATTCGAATGTTCAATTTTCATTTTTCCTGTAGAGAAATTGACGTTTACACTTTTAACCGATGGAAGGGTATTAATATGATTTTCGATACTCTTTGCACAACTACTACAATCCATCCCAACAATTTTAAATGTTTTTATATTATCTTTTTGGTTCAAAGATTCTGCGGAAAAGCCTAGTTTTTTAATTTCTTTTTCTATTGGAAGTAATGCTTCGGCAGTAGTTGCGGAAACCTGCATTTTCCCCGTGCTAAAATTAACCTTAACTTCATCTATATCCTTAAGTTTACTCAAGCCCTTTTCAATAGTTGCGGCACATGCGCCACAATCCATTCCATAAACACGATATGACATTATTTCTAAAGATAATAAAGATGCTAAATCAGACTTATTTGACTGTTGTTCAAGTGCGCTCGAACAACTCTTATTAGCTTGTTCAGTCGGTGCTTTACTACAACAACTAGCTTCTACTGTTTTTGAACTATTGTTTGAACAACAGCTTTCTTTAGCCAATGTAAACTCCTCCTAATCTATCTGACGATTACAACATGAGATATCATTTTCAACATCTTCAAGAACAGCATCAAACATGCTTAATAAATCACTTATCTGTTGATTTCGTAAGCTGTAGTAAATGTATTTTCCTTCGTTTCGGCCCACAATAATTCCACAGTCTTTTAAACAAGCGAGGTGTTGTGAGATATTTGACTGATTTCCATTAATTTCTTCTACAATTTGTGAAACTGTTTTTTCTTTAACCTTTATACTTTCAAGAATTTGAATCCTCGTCTTGTTGGAAAATCCATGAATCAATTTAACTTTCATGTCAACATCTATAATTTCCAAAAAATCCCTCCTAAATATTAGTGGAAACGAATACGTTTTAATACCAACATATTAGCTTTTTCTAATATATGTGTCAATTTTTTTCAAACCAATTTTCGACGATATAAAAAAGCAATTAGGGATGGGAAATTCGGAGGAAAATAAAGGAATGAAGAAAATAGAAATGAAAATGTTTAGTAATAAAAATTAAGATCAAAAGTTAATTTTACAGATGCAATTTGGTGTTGGTTACCCCTTGATCATGTTTTTTCTAATAAGGATTCTAATATTTTTTAAAGCTATATTTTAACGGAATTCTGGATATACTAGGGAAGCTGCAGTAGTTGTTTAATTTTTAAATTACAAATTTAAGCTGCTTCAAAATCAGATGATTGGCAAATGAAACCTCCTAGATTTTTTACATAAATAATGAACCTTCACACATTCTATATAGAGGAGGTGTGAATATGGGGAAGAAAGTTTCGAAGGCGAATCATGGAAAGACAGGAGTCGAACTAATAAGTGAAGCATTTGGCATGTCCAAAAACGATAGCGAAGCATTATTAGCACAGGCATCGGAAGTTCAAACTACGGATATTCCTTTTGGGAAAGAAGATGTATATGCAAGGGATAGTACTACAACTACTTTGAACAACTTACATGAAGATAATACATCCGCCATTTTAGATCGAAATGGGCCGAGGTAATTATTGTAAGTGAATCAATTGTGACTTAAGGCAATTCTCCCTTTAGAGTAAGTATATAACTATACACTTCCTTAACTAAGAGCTGGTGCTTTTAGTTTAAGGAAGTTATTATTTTAAAATCTATCGAACTAATTCATATAATGAAATAATGGGGTACCGACTCCGCACACCACATTAAAAGCAGGCATACTCAGCATGTCTGCTTTTTGTGATGCATGAAATCCATTTGAGCTCGAGCCGCTTAAAATATATTCAAACTGCTAAAAAGGAATTACTTCGATTTTCCACAAAACCAACTAATAGAAGCTAATCGTTATTTCACAATTGGGCGCAATTCGTTACCGCACCTCAAGAGTAGTTTTTTACTCTAACTTTTGGGGTGCGTACCATTTTTAATTAGGAATTGTGCCTTATTCAGTAATCGGGCCATATTGTGGAGGGAAATACTTAAAGGAACAGGAGGTTTGTTATAATAAAAATAAAATTCTAGTTGATAGTAGGAGATAAAATGTATAAAAAAATAAAAGTGTGGGCGAAAAATTTAAAACGACAGATATTTGTGCTTTACTTTGCTTACAAAGATAAAAGAGTACCTTTGTCTGCTAAAATTTTTACGGCTTGTATTGTAGCATACGCGTTTAGTCCAATAGATTTAATACCTGATTTTATACCAATACTTGGCTATTTAGATGATATTATTGTTGTTCCATTAGGAGTTATGATTGCATTAAAAATGATACCAAAAGGTGTAATATCTGACTGTGAAGCAAAGGCAGAGGAAATGATGAGAATGGGTAAGCCGAAGAATTGGATAGTCGGCTCGCTAATATTAATACTTTGGGTTGTAATCTTGATAATGGCTTTTATGAAAATTTATGATCTTTTCAATTAAAAAAGGAATGACTTTAAAATCTACCTTCAACAATCTGGCATTTTTCTTAAATAAGAAAAGTGCTTTATTCAATTATAGGGTCATATCTGGAAGGATCGAATTACCGCCGGTAGAATTCATTCCAAAGGAGAAGCGGGCTGATGTCTCGTTTACAGCGTGTTATGCCTTGCAGAAAGGAGAACGATATATCTATGAAAATATATCCATTTTCTTCTTTTTCCATATTATTTTCCCTGCAAAGCGTAGTATAATAGATTAATTAATGCGAACAAACGTTCAATAATTGCGGTATGCACGAATTCGTTTAGGCAATGCCGGTCTAGATTATACAAAGAAAATTATAATGAATCGCTTTCCCAAAAAAATGGAGGACAACTATGATTGCCTTTTTTCAAAGTTTGACACTGTCTACAAGATTACTTGTGCTAATTTCTGTCTTCTTTTTTACCGCTCTGAATCTGCAGGTCGATTTTTTTACGACGCTCTATGAGCCAATTCGCGCCAACCATGTAGCGATTCACAGCATTCTTGAGGTGGCTAGCATTTTTGTGGCGCTCGCCATTGCGCTTCATGGCTGGATTTCCTTTAGGGAAACGATGTCGGCAAACTGGCTGATGTTTTCGGCGATGTTTGTGGCGGTGGCGGTGCTGGATGCACTGCATACGGTCACTTTTGAAGGGATGCCGTATTTTATAATTGACAGCAATTCGTTGGTGGCTGCTTGGTTCTGGATTGCTGCACGCTTGACTGAGAGCATCATTTTCTTGGTAGTCGTACTTTTTCCATTAAAAAGCAGAGTGAAGCTATTTGTTCGAAATTACGTTTATCTGCTTGCATTATTGTATGCAGCGTCTGTGGCCTTCTTCATTTTTAAATATTATGCGGACCTGCCGCTTCTTATCGGGGAAAGGGGTCCAACGTCATTGAAGAACGGCTTTGAATATGTAACGATGATTATTCATACTGCGGTGCTGATTAAAGTGATGTCGAGCAAATTTGACATGAATTTCAGGGACTTTTCCTTTGCTTCGTTTTACTTGATCCTGTCTTCATGGCTTTTTACTTCCTACGAGGCTATAACGGAATATCGGAATATGGCTGGGCATGTTTTTAAAGTACTGGGTTATTACTATTTGCTAAAGCATATATATCACCGTAAAATTGAAAAACCTTATACAGATCTGCATAATTTGAGTGCAAGGCATAAACTTTTACTGAATTCGGTGGCTGAGGGAATCTATGGAATCGACAAGGAAGGCAAGGTGACATTCATCAACGACTCTGCTATAAAGATGCTTGGCTACAGGCAGGAGGAAATTGTGGGCTTGGATTTGCATGATCTCATTCACTGTACCTCCGACGGCCACTGCTTATCAAAAACGGCTTGCCTCGCATGGCAAACGTCCTATGACGGAAAGTCGCGCATCTCAAAGGACCAATTTTTCCAGCATAGGGATGGACATGTGTTCCCTATATCGATGAAAACAGAGCCGATGCTTGAAAATGGAGAGCAGAGGGGGACGGTCATCACTTTTTACGATCTTTCTTGGGAATTGGCTTTTGATGAATTGCAGCGGGAGAAAAAGGAAATAGATCTGGAGCTGCAACTGGCCGTTAAACTCCAGGAATCGCTCAGTATGCAGCAACGTAAATGGAAGCTGCTCGAAGATGTTGGTGCGGTGAGCGTTCCTTATCGTGCACTGAATGGCGATTTTTACAGCATCGTGCCTCAGGGCGATTTGCTGATGCTGGCTATTGCCGATATTTCAGGTAAAGGTGTTCCGGCAGCTATACAAAAATCGATGATGGTCTATGCGCTGGAGGATTTCAATAGCCGCTATGAGGAGCCGCATGATGTGCTGACCAGTATGAACAGCTTTGTACATGACTATACGAGCGACTATTCCTTTGTCACATTGACGATGGCGAACTACAATAAGTCATCCCGGCTTTTTTCCTATTCGACCGGTGGGCATGAGCCGATTATATGGTACAAGGCTGGCATCGATGAATTTATTAACTTGCACACGAGAAACCCTGCGCTTGGCATTATGGCGGACAGCATCTACACGACACACAGTGTGGAGCTTGAGCCAAATGACCTCATTATCCTTTATACAGACGGGGTGACCGAGTGCAAGGAAGGCGATGCATCCGATGGGATCGACTTGCTGCATAGAGCAGTAATGAAAGCCGACCTTTCGCTGCCAGGGGAATTGCTCGCCAAGCAAGTGTTAGAGAGGGTAAACGAACTGAGGCCATCGGATATTCATGATGACCAAACCATTCTTATATTGAAGGCTTGACCAGGTGCTGTTGCGTACCTGGTTTTTTTCTTTATTGGAATAATAGTGCAACGTAAAAGCGGATAAGGCTTGATTCATCGGTGGAGGAATGGTCACGATATTTGAAGAATCGGAGCTGACCAATAAAGAATAATGGATCAAGGGATATTTTAGAGGGAGTTAGCAACTATTAAATCAATTCTATATTGTGATTGAGAACATTCAGAAAGTACAAAAGAGTATTGATAAATTGGGCTGGGATAAAATTCAAATAGATGAATAGGATAGTGAAATACAATAAAGAGGTAAGTCCGAATTTATAATTCGGGCTTACCTCTTTATTGTTAATAATATTATAGACTGAAGTTTTTGCATTAATAATATGAAGTTACCCCGCTACTATCTCATTCGAATGAGTGTTGTAATCCAGAAAAGTTTATAGAATCTCAAAATCTAGTGGATCCGTATAGAAACCTCTCATTTATGTTGAATTTTCAAAATTTATTTACAAAGATAGATTTTATGTGTTAACCTAATTTTATATTTGGTTAACGTAAAAAGGAGGTATTAATGCTGCTTAATTTTTGGATTGTCGGTACAGATACCGATGTAGGAAAGACATGTATAACCACTTTATTGATGCGGCAATTACAGGAACAAGGACTTCGAGTCACGCCCTACAAGCCTGTGCAAACGGGAGAAATAAGCGATCAGGAGGAAGCCTATTATTTCGACACCACAATGTACGAAAAGTATTCTCTGCAGAAACTTACACGAGCAGATTTAAATGATTACTCATTTAAAGAGCCTGCATCACCACATTTCGCTGCAATGCTGGAGGGGCAGAAAATTGATACGAAACGGTTATTGCACCACATAAAAAAACTGCAGCAAAAATATGATGCTGTTATTTGTGAAGGGGCAGGTGGGATTTACGTTCCCCTGGATATCGATAGGCAGATAACCTTACTCGACGTGATCTCTCAAAGCCAATTGCCTGTTGTTATCGTCACACGTACAAAGCTAGGAACAATAAATCACACATTGTTGACAATGGGGGCATTAGCTTCACGGGGAATAGAAGTACTTGGTATCGTTTTTAACGGAGATACCGGAAGCGAATTAGAGAAGAATAATATGGAGAAAATTCTTCAGCATTGCCTATTACCTTATGCGGTTGTTCCACAACTTAACGATATAGAGCAAGTTGTCCGTTATTCACTCAAAAAAACATCATTATTCGAAAGGCTATATCAACATGACAAGACAGATCTCTGAATTACAGGCTAAAGATTTACAGCATGTTTGGCATCCTTGCTCACAAATGAAGGATTATGAGCAGTTCCCACCTATAGTGATCAAAAGAGGGGAAGGTGTTTGGCTGTACGATGAACGGGATAACCGGTATTTAGATGCCGTATCTTCCTGGTGGGTGAATTTATTTGGTCATGCTAATCCACGTATTAGCAAAGCATTAAGTGAGCAGGCATTTACATTGGAGCATACTATATTTGCAAATTTCACGCATGAGCCAGCTGTTAAATTAGCAGAAAAATTGGTTGAGTTAACACCAGTGAACTTAAATAAAGTTTTTTTTGCAGATAATGGTTCCTCTGCTATTGAAGTCGCCTTGAAAATGAGCTTTCAATATCATATGCAAAGCGGTAAAAAGTCTAAAACGAGATTCCTGGCCTTAACAGATGCTTATCATGGTGAGACATTAGGAGCGTTATCTGTTGGAGGCGTAGATCTTTATAACGAGGTATATCAGCCGTTATTACTCGATACTGTCCGTGCGCAAGGACCTGACTGTTTCCGTTGTCCGTTTAACGATCGGCCGGAAAGCTGCCAGGTACAATGTATCCGTTATGTGGAAGAACAATTAGTCAATCATCATAACGAGATTGCAGCTGTTATTATTGAGCCGCTTATTCAGGCAGCGGCTGGAATGAAAATGTATCCGCCCGGTTACTTAAAGTGTCTTCGCGAATTATGTACAGTGTACGATGTGCATTTAATCGCAGATGAGATAGCGGTTGGCTTTGGTCGTACTGGAACATTATTTGCATGTGAACAAGCGGATATTTCCCCTGACTTTATGTGCTTATCTAAGGGCTTAACAGGAGGGTATTTACCTCTTTCAGCTGTTTTGACGACAGATAAAGTATACGAGGCTTTTTACGATGATTATGGAACGATGAAGGCCTTTTTACATTCTCATAGCTATACCGGAAACACACTAGCTTGTCGTGTAGCGCTGGAAGTATTGGCGATTTTCGAAGAGGAAAACTATCTTGCTATTATTCGCTCTAAGGGGGAGAGAATGAGGAAACTTGCTTTAGAGGCATTTTCTGCGTTTCATTCTGTTGGTGAATATCGCCAGACCGGATTAGTAGGGGCAATCGAGCTTGTAAAGAATCGAGATACTAAGGAGCCATTACCAGGTGAAGAGAGGATAGGTTACCAAATATATAAAAGAGCCTTAACAAAAGGCCTGCTTATTCGCCCACTTGGGAATATCCTGTATTTTATGCCGCCGTACATTATATCAGACGAAGAAATGGAATTCATGATAACAACTACAAAAGAAACAATTGAACAATTTTTTAAGGAATGGGAGGGATAAGTGATGCAACAACGCAAATCGACTCTTTCACTTGTCATGATTGCAATGTTTGCCGCTTTAACCGCAATTGGTGCATTTATTAAAGTACCACTCCCCGTTGTACCCTTTACATTGCAAATTGTTTTTGTTCTTTTGGCGGGGAGCTTGTTAGGAAGTCGAAATGGACTACTTAGTCAGTCCGTCTATATTGGTATTGGTTTGGTAGGATTACCTGTGTTTACGCAGGGGGGTGGAATTACATATGTTTTGCAGCCCACATTTGGTTTTTTAATTGGCTTTGCAATGGCCGCGTACGTTGTTGGGTGGATATTAGCAAAGGTAGAAGCACCGACAAAAAACATTTTATCGGCGCAAATATTGTGGGATTATTTCTGATTTATGCAGTTGCTGTACCGTACTTGTATGTGTCATTAAATTTTTGGCTAGATGTAAAAGCCAGTTGGTCACATATTTTGGTAATAGGTTTCTTAAATAGTATTGTAGCGGATTTTTGCTTATCACTACTTGCTGCTTTATTAGCACAGCGACTGTACCCGGTATTCCAAACTGCACGAACATTAAAAATTGTCAGAGTAGAAAAGGAGCATATTTAATGAATTGGTTACAATTGGCGCAAGAGGTTATTGGAGGTAAAGTACTTAATAATGAAGAGGCACTAGCAATTTTAAATAGTGAGGATGATGAGCTATTAAAATTGATGGATGGGGCTTTCGCTATCCGCAAGCATTATTACGGTAAAAAAGTAAAGCTGAATATGATTATGAATGCGAAGAGTGGCTATTGTCCTGAGGATTGTGGATATTGCTCACAGTCTTCAAAATCAACGGCTCCGATTGAAAAATATCCTTTTATTACAAAGGATGAGATTCTAGAAGGGGCAAAGCGTGCATTTGAAAACAAGATTGGTACATATTGTATCGTAGCAAGTGGACGTGGCCCAACACGGAAAGATGTGAATACAGTAAGTGAAGCGGTGACAGAAATAAAAGATAAATATGGTTTAAAGGTATGTGCATGTTTAGGAATATTAAAGGAAGAGCAGGCACAGCAATTAAAAGAGGCCGGTGTCGACCGTTATAATCATAATTTAAATACATCCGAGCGCCACCATTCGTACATTACAACATCACATACGTATGAAGATCGTGTAAATACTGTGGAAATTGCTAAAAAGCATGGTATTTCACCTTGCTCTGGAGCGATTATCGGTATGAAGGAAACAAAAGTGGATGTAGTGGATATTGCAAGAGCGCTAAACAAATTAGATGCGGATTCCATTCCGGTCAATTTCCTGAATGCAATTGATGGTACAAAGTTAGAAGGTACGAAGGAGTTAAATCCTCGCTATTGCCTAAAAGTATTAGCGCTATTTCGCTATATGAATCCTACGAAGGAAATTCGTATTTCAGGTGGTCGTGAGGTGAATCTTGGTTCACTTCAACCACTGGGCATGTATGCAGCCAACAGTATTTTTGTTGGCGACTATTTAACGACAGAAGGGCAAGAAGCAAATAGAGATTATCGTATGTTAGAGGATTTAGGCTTTGAAATTGAGCTATCCAAAAAGCAGGAAGAGGTATTTTGTTCCTGACTTGAACTAGAACCGATTTTTGCTATACGAAAATGAATAATGAAAAGCACAGTGTCCGATCCTTGATTAGGTTCATAGCTAAAAGTTCTTTAGAACCCCCCCCGCATAGCAGGAGGGTTCGTTTCCACAATAAAAAATCGGTAAACGCTGCTACAACAACGTTTACCGATTTTTCTTATGCCCCCAACTTTCATTTAGGAACAAACCCTTTAATAATAGCGCCTGTTTGGTGAAAAAAGTCTTTATGCATTATAGTGAGAAGTATCACATTTAAATATAATCTCATTTGTTACACTGTCTATTTTAAGCAAAGTTAAACTTGTTGGAGGAATAGGTGAAGAAGACCATAAATTTTCAAGCGTATTGTTTTCAAAGAAGTCTAACAGTAATTTAAGGGCAATAGAATGAGAAACTACACAAACAGTTTCGTTAGGATGTTGTTTAACTATGTAGTTTATTGTTTTAACCATTCTTTCTTGCACTTTACTAAAGCATTCTACAGTATTGCTTGAAAAAATATGAGGAGTTTCCCAAAAAGCACTCCATTCTTTCGGGCTTTCCCTTTCGTTTTCATCAAATGTTTTTCCTTCCCAATTTCCAAAAGAAAGTTCTCTTAAAGTATCAGTTTGAATTACTTGCACAGGTCTTTTCCCTTTAATTATTTCAGCAGTTTTCACAGCCCTATCACTCGTACTTGAATAAATAGCGTCAAATGGTACTTCAGACAGTCTTTGAGCTAATTGTTTTGCCTGTTTTATCCCCTTATCTGTTAAAGATGAGTCCTTCCAGCCTTGCATGAGTTTTTTTGTATTCCACACGGTTTCTCCGTGTCTTGTTAAATATACGAGTGTACTCATTTTTTCCTCCATTTACTTATTTTCCTTCACAGACATGAACGATTTTAGAATAATGAAAATACAGCCAAAGCGATTTTTGGAAATGATTTTGTTACACTAAAGCAACCATTAGGGTTAATTTAGATAGAAATTCCTCCACTATACCATCCTTTAATAAACTCTTCTAATGAAGATGCAATAATTTTCTGACTACCATCTTCATGATTCCAACCATAAATGTTTTCATTTTGAACTTTCCCATCCACTATTAAATAATCAAATAAATCGCCATTACCTGCATCAACAAAGAATAATAAGTTATCTGGCTTCTTATAGTTTTCATATTCTTCAATATCCCAAACAGATAAATTTTCCCTTACCATTTGATCCGTTGACCAAATATAAGAGTAGTATTCGCCATCTACTCCATTTGTCTCCTTGTATAATTCAGTCAATTTCTTTGGTAATTCAGTGTTTAATTCTTTTTTTATCGAAATTATCTCTTTTTCTGTTGCAGGTGCTTTAAACTGACTGTCTTTTATAATACTGCTCAAATAATTCTTCCACATAACTTAACCTCCATGTTAAAAATCATCTACCCTTTAGCGTTATTCTAGTTTAATTAAGCTGCTTCATCAGTTAAAGTATAACCTTTCCAAAGAGTCGTTTGGTAACATTAATTACAGTCCATTCCCGTTCCCCAAATCGTATTTGGGAACTTCTTTGTATATATGGTAGAACGGCCTTGGAATAGAAGAGGAATTGTTGATATTACTTACAATAATAATCATTCTTATGATGTTACTGTAAGAATTGATATTCCTTCAGAACAACTTAACGGGAATGGTAAAGAAGATTTGGTTAAGGTAAGAATATCCCCGTCCTGTGATAGTGAGAAAATAAATAAGCAAATATGTAAACATGAGTTTAAACTTGAAATATTAGAGTACAAACATATATCACACTAAAAATAATTTTCGACAATACTCTTATTTTATATTCAACAATCGGGCGCAATCCTTTAAATTAAAAAGGATGTGTCCTTCTTCAATTAAGGGACAAGTTTTGGAAGAAAAACATTTATCTATAAATACAGAAAAAATTACTAAATAAATACTGTCTTAAAAACATCTTTTTCGAGATTAGAAAATGAAATAATTAAAATATTAAACTTTATGCAACTAAATATCCTTTCAAATGCTCTAACGGTATGTAAGGAAAAGAGAGGTGCTACCAATGGAAAATGACATTTTAGTGAAAAAAGCACAAAAAGGAGATGGGGAAGCATTTATACAGTTAATTCAGCAGTATGAGCTGATTTTATATCGTACTGCTAAACGACTCGGTTTAAAAGACGAGGATATTGCGGATTTACTGCAAGATACAATTATGATAGCTTTTGAAAAAATCACAACTTTGAAAAAGGGACAGTATTTTAATACTTGGATATGTAGAATTTTATTGAACAATTGCTACCGCTTTATGAAAAAGAACAAGCCTTTAGCTGCAATGGATGAAACAGTTCTCAACAATTTGTCACATCAAGATTTTTTATCAGTAGAGCTAGATGAGGCACTAGGCAGCCTAGATGACAACCACCGTATCGCCCTCACACTTTATTATGTAAACGGCTTTACAACGAAGGAAATTAGTGAATTTCTACATGAATCTGAAGGCACAATCAAATCGCGAATTTCTAGAGCGAAAAAGCAATTAAAAAATACGTATTATTTGGAAGGAGCTAATTTAGTATGAAGCAAAATATAGATGATTTAGTACGTGAAGATATGAATAAGGAACAACAATTACCAGCAGCAATTCGTTCGGCTTTTGACCAATCCTATGCACAAATTCGCCAGCAATCAAAGAAAAAGACAAAGAAATCTTGGCTAAAGCCTGTATCAGCAGTAGCTGCAGCGATCGCTTTGAGTGCAACTGTGTTACTGACAAATGATACTGCATTCGCGAAGTTACAAGCTTTTCTAGGGTTAAGTGATTCTGGAATAGAAATTGCAGCGATTAACGGGGATGTACAAAATCTTGCACAAGTACAACAAAATGAAAACATTACGATGACATTAGAAAATCTATTTGTTGATGCTTACCGTTTGGGTTTACAGTTTACAATGGATTCTAAGGATATTTCGGCAGATGATTTAAATAGAATCGAGTTTGCATATCGACTATTTGATGCACAAGGTAATGAAATTAGTGCCCTCATTTCAGATACAAAACCTTATACAGGGAAACAGGTTTTCAGTGGAATGGATTTTAAACTAACTGATGTCAGTGATAGCCGTGCATCAGTTGAAATGATTGCAACTGCAAATCAGCGAGAAGTACCTTCTTTAGAAGGGGCACGATTAGTGGTAGAAACTATTCATATTTCTTCAGATAAAAGAGGAATGAAATCTATAAATGGACATTGGGAATTTGATTTAACATCTCCAACAATCGTGAAACAACAGTACATTGCAAATAATACCGTTCCTGGGCTTACATTAAATGAAGCAATCGTCACAAATGGCTCAATGCATATTACTTTTACAATTAATGAAATAAATGTAGGTGAAACGATCGCTCACGATACAGCATTAATTAATGAAAAGGGCGAGGCGTTTTATGCATCAGGCAATAGTTTTAAAGAGTTTGAACAAAAAACTGAAATAAGTCTTGTCTTCCCTTATAGTGTGAGAAATGAACAGCAAGCACTTTCTTTAAAAGTGAAGGACTATGAGGAATTAAATTTAATTAATAAAGAGTAAATTGTGTTTATGGGTATCTTTGGAGAAGATAATTCTTCAACAATCGGGTGCAGCACCTTCTTCAATAAGAAGATCGCGTTTTTCCGTTATAGGGCCAGATTGTGGAATAACAATCTTTTATGAAAGGATACCAAAATATGGTGTTATACTTCAATTAACGAACTAAATGAAACAAAAAAATGGGGGAAATTCATTGCATCAAATAGAGATAATTGAATTGATGATAGTTGGTGGAATTATACTTGTTATCCTATTAGTTTCTTTTATTTTGAAAGGGAAATGGAGAAAAATTATTCAGGGATTGGCTATTTTATTTTTGGTGTCTTTCGGCATCTTTTATTACTACGTCCATATTGGATTGATTTGCAAATCGAAAAAAAAGTAGGTTATATACAGATATATTTGGAAGAACAGTACCCTGGGGAAACGTGGAAATATCAGATAGTCCCTCATCGTGAGGATGGCTATGAATCTTTGAATCCATATTATATAGGTGTAATATTTGATACTGAACCACAAGTAGAATATAAATATTTCGCTCGTAATAAAGTTGATGTTATCCAGCAAGGGTGGTATTCATCTAGTTCACAAAGTGATCTATTGCATGAAAAATAATTACTGTTTATTAAGATCACTGTCCCAACCAGCCTCAAACATGTTTCTACAAGTAGGGGGTGAACTGTTTTGCGGACGAGGTCTTAGCCCCACGGGCGCGAACGTTCTACCTCGGCTACCGTTATCATATATCGATATAAAAAATGGTAAACCAGAAATATTTTCTGGCTGACCTAATAATACGATCGGGCGCGTTTCTTCAATATGAAGATCGCGTTTTTCCGTTATAGGGCCATATTGTTGAATAACACTTTTGACGATAAAAAATGTTATTCAAGTTTTTATGCAAATTTATGAACAAGCTCTGCGAGTATAAACGCTGCTACTTCAACCGTTTATGCCATACGTATAGTAAACTGTATAATCGATCGTTCAAGCGCAAAGGCACAAATGTTAATTTAACAACATTCGTGCCTTTGTGGTATATCCCAAACTTTCATTTGGGAACATTATTTAGGTTTATTTTGTATACTTTATAAATCCTTTTTTCACTAAAGCACCCCGTTAGTTATAGATAAGACTTTCACAATAATTGCATAGGTCATAATTTCTTACGTTTTCGTTCTAAAAATATAGGTGCTAAATTTAGCAAGATAGAAACAATTGTCACAAACCAAAATGCCCTTGCCATACCAGGTATTTCCCTTAAGGCTGACCAATCTTCCACTTTTACCCACCTATTCAAATTACTGAAAGCTGCACAAATTGTTAATGCTGTAAATGATAATGCCATCGCCATAGCAAGTTTATAATCCTTTCCTGCTGCATACATATAAAGATTTATAAAAGTTATGACTATCGCAATAAGACCTAATATTACCCACATAATAATACCTCCATCATACTTTCATTTTTCAATATAGACATAAATTGTAAGTATATGGTTCCCAAAGCGGTGTTTGGGAATATTTTTTACCTAAGGCACCCGTTAGTTGAATATCTTATAATGATTGTTTTAAAAGAGTATATGTATATTTCAATTTCTCGGTATTAGCAACTTCTTTATCTGTTGGTAGTTTTAATTCTATTTTTTCATTATGATGTCTCGGTATTATATGGAAATGGGTATGCATAATATCTTGTTGTGCATTTATCCCATTATCATTGAGTATAGTAAAGTCATTGCAAATACCAGAATCGATGAGTAAATTTGATACCTTTATTACTGCATTCATTAATCCTTTCATAATTTCTTCATCGTTTATAGTGTCTAATCTGTGAAAATGTTTATTTGGGATTACTAATGTATGACCCAAAGCCACAGGATTAATATCAAGGAATGCAGTAGCTATCTCATCTTTAAATATTGTGTATGAGGATAGCTCTCCCCTTACAATTCCACAAAATATACAATTCTCCATTTTTTCAACCCTTCCATTCTTCAATAAGAAATTATTACCTTTTAATAAATCAGCCGTTAGTTAAAGTATAACCTTCCCAAACCAACGTTTGGTAACATTAATTTTAAACTCGTCCCGTTCCCAAATCGTATTTGGGAACTTCTTTGTATGACAGGTAAGAAACCACACGAAAATGACGATCCCTTATTCCACAATCGGGCGCTTTCCTGGAAAAAAGGAAGACCCTAAAGTAATTTTATAAGGAATTCCAAGAGCAATAAGATAAAACAAAAAACCACTGAGATCATTCTTCAGTGGCTTCTTCTTGTTTCTTTGATTCAAGAATTTTACGGTTTTGCTCTATTACTTCTTTATTTTTCTCTATTGTAACCTTGATGTTTTCAAGCATTTCTTTATCTTCATTACTACTAATTTCAGAATTATTCTTTAGGTGTTCATCTAAATGGGATGATTTATTATCTTTAATAATCACTAAACTCACCTCTCAGAATGACTATATTTTTAGATTCAGAATTTTGATTATTCTACTCGTTTACAGGGTAAGGGTTTGCTGTTTTCGGTGAAAGAAATAGCTTCTTTTCCAATCTACGACTCTCTGTTCCTGTCCTTATATGCTCTATGAAATATGGGGAAATCTTTGTGCTTATAGATTTGATGCTACCCTTTTCAGATAAAGGGCCATATTGTTGAGTAACATTTTTTCTTGGGGGAGTTTTAGAGAAGATGCAGGTTTATACCGGTAATAGAATGGCTATACAAGTTTTATGCAAATTAAAGATCATGCCCAGAAAGTATAAAAGCTGTTAGTACGTTTCATTGACTTGCATAAAATCTAGTATAAACAATGTTCAATAAAAAATCGGTAAACGCTGCTACAACAACGTTTACCAAATTTTCTTTTGACTCCAAACTTTTATTTAGGAACATTCTTTTAAATTGTTATGAATAAATTATAGTTTGTAATAATAGTTGTCTGTTATAATACTTCTCATTATATAAATATGTAAACTTAAGAAATGAGGAGATACTTTTGATACCATTTAGCGTAGGTATTACAGTAATCGGGATTAAAGAAAAATTACCCACGATAATTTTGAGGCAGTGTTGAAGTTAAGCCTAACAGACGAGCAGAAAGGAAATGTCGATTCCAGTATATATTGTTTGGCTAAAGCCTATGTAAAGTTACTTAACGATGAAAAACCTCCTATGATTTCGCTATATGCAACTATGATGAAGTCATAGGATATGTCGATATTGGATTTTTCGAACTGGCGGAAAGTGCATTTTTATGTGAAAAATATGGAGATAAATCTACTTATGGAATTAATCGCTTTATGATTGATAAAAAGCATCAAGGCAAAGGGTTTGGCAAACAAGCAATGATAAAAGTTATTGATTACATAAAGTCGTTTCCACAAGGAAAAGCCGATGCAGTTGCTACATCATATTGGATGGTAAACGAAGTCGCTCGGAAGTTGTTTGCGTATGTCGGTTTCGTTGAAACAGGAGCGATATGGGACGGACAAACAGGGTATAATTGGAATGCAGAAAGAAAAGATATAGAGTATGCAGAAGTAGGTGCCAGACTCGGATTATAAAGCTAACCATTCTGGGATTAAAGGTAGATAATTTACTTACAGAGGGCTTAAAACAAAAACAAATAGCCAATGAGTTAAACCATACAGCAGCTAGGGCTTCAACAATCGGGTGCTTTCCTAATAAGAAAGGTGCTTTTTATTATATGGCCATATTGTTGAAAAAGAGAAGATACTGATAAATAACGATAAGAGATTTGCTATACAAGTTTTTATATAAATTAAAGAACAAGTCCAGCAAGTACAAACACCATTCGCAAACAATTTCCGAACATCTATAAATCTTGTTCTTTGGATGTAGATGATAACATCTAATAAACTAATTTAGATTTAGTTAAGCAGGTGTATCTAATTAGTGGAAAATAAGGAGGATTGCTTCATACTTAAGTCATAATAATCGTAAAATAAAAAAGCTGCTTAGTGTGGAACACTAAACAGTCGGTAGCAAATAAGGCAATTGACAGGACTAGTAAATCACCCTGGTGTAAGGTAGAGAGGGTGTTTACTTTCTTTGGAAAAGTAAATGCCAATGCAAGAATCGTTACAATAAGTGTAGCAAAATTAACATGAGTGTTTAGACTCATAAACGGTAATGGGATAATCTTCTTTACCTTCGTTTGAAACGAAGTTTTGGAATAAATGATGACCAATCACCTTTAATACCTAGACCTACTACATATAGTAATTATACCATTATTTTCATTTAAAATAAAAAGCGAACACTAATTCTCTTGTGCTTTTTTAAGGGAATTAGTGTTTTTTAATTTGTTACGATACTTTCTGCAATCTCTGGAAAATCAATGAATGGGTTCCGATTGCCTTGAAGTTCTTGGATAGCTTGATTGCGATGCTTTTCATAGATGGATACTGGAAAAGAGTGATGCCATTTTAACAATAAAGAGACATTCGCTAGTTCTTTTTTTATTATGTTCGGATAGCGAATTAGGAAATAAAGTGTTGCTCTAGCAACGATTCCTTTGCCGTATTCGGGTTCGAATTTACTTTCTTCAGCTTTGCCGCAGCCATCTTTGATTCCTAAAATTAATCCTTCAGGGTTATAATTGTAGAAATCATAGTAGGGGTAGTTGCTACGACTGCTATTGCAGGTGGGTTCGCAGGCGAATAGATGATGCAAGTCTCCTCTCATCGGTTCTTTTTTATCGAACCATGATTGAGGCACTACATGTTCACAGTTAAATAGATTATCCGAGAAGTTGCTGATTAACCCTTTTGCCTGCATTTCATGGAGCCGAATGTCCTCCTCTATGATAGAAAGTGGATCCATCCTATTTCCAGAATAAAGGCTTTTTAATAAACCGTTTTCCTGCAAATCAACCCAAGGGTACACATAACGGTGTGGGCTGTAGTTTAACCGATTTGTATGTGTTTTTTCAAGCAGTGTGTGAAGGCTATCTAAAAGATTGGCGTCTGTGAATGAAATGCTCTGATAGTATTGATTTCTGACTTCCTCATCTTTCTTTTCGTCATAATAAGGGTCGAATTTCCTTATTAAAAAGTCTGACTTGGCCGTTTCCCATTCACAATATAGCAAATTTAGTTTTTCCATTATATTTTCAATGCCTTTGCAGATAATTCTTGGTTGAACACCTCCGATAAGTATTTCTCTGTTGTTAAGTACAGCAATCCGTTGCCTTCGAGTTTTGGCGAGTTTCCTAAAGGAATGGTTCTCTTTATTAATTGTGCATACAGCTCAGTCTCTGTCAGATTTCGTTCAAAGTTTCTGTTGGCATTCACTTTTATGAGTGCAAGTGCACCGGATACATGCGGTGTTGCCATCGAAGTTCCGCTTAGTTTTGCATAAGTTCCGTTTAAATACGTTGAAAGGATTCCTTCACCAGGGGCTACTAAGTCGACTTCATTATTCGAATTTGAAAATTCAGAAGAACTGCGTTGCAGGTTAATGGATCCGACGCTGATGACTTCATTGTAGCAGGCGGGAAAGGCAAATTCATTTGAAGAACTCTGTCCATCTCCCTCATTACCAGCGGCACAAACTACTAGAATTTGATTAGTGATTGCATTTTGAATAGCCTGGTGTAACTCAGGTACATCGACAGAACCTCCGAGGCTCATGGAGATGATATCCACCTTTTGTTCAACTGCATAGTTAATACCATTTATGATCCAGTCGTATTGCCCTGATCCACTTTTATCAAGCACTTTTAAAATCAATAAACTTGCTTCAGGTGCAACACCAACTACTCCCGTGCCGTTATGAATTGCAGCAATTGTGCCAGCCACATGGGTTCCATGGCCATTATAATCGATGTATACATCAGCTTGTCCATCATCATCACGAGTGAAATTCCGTCCGCCGATAATACGCTCACTCAAATCAGGGTGGGTGACGTCGCAGCCTGTGTCCAATATCGCAACAGTGATTCCCTTCCCTTTAGAATTCTCCCAAATTTCTGGTGCTGCAATAAGTTCAATACCTTTTGGTACCACTTCGACCATTTCGACCACTTCATCCACTTGATATGGTAATAAGTGTAACTTTTTCTCCATTTGTATCCCTCCTGAAAGAATTAAGTTTTAAGTGTATTCATGGTAGTTGATAATAGTCTAACAATTCTGAATAATTATTAAAAGTTACAATAGATGTGTTTTTATCTAACTATCTGAATTTTAAAAGTGAAAATAGTATTGGGATCTATTAGTCAATCAAGCATGATAAGGGATCTCTGTAGCATCACTTTTCGGCAATATTAGTAACCTGGAAACTTAGAGTTCATGTACAGATACAATGAAGAGGTTTATTGACAATAATATTAAATGGTATTTAGTCCCTTCAACTAATCGGTCGCTTCCCTTGAATTAAGGAAAGGCTCTTTTTCTTTTAAGGGTTATTTAATTGAAGAAAGTACAATCAATAAATTGGATATTTATGTTAAAGTGAGGGGTGAATGTTTATTATACTTGGCTACGGAGGTACTTATGAAAACTCACTATTATTTAGGGTGGTTTAACAATTTTTTCCCAGAGCATCTGGGCAGGGTATTACAGGAGGATATTACTGATAGAAAATCACTTGCAATGATTAGCTCGAATCCATCTGTTTATAAAGAGATTGGTGCAACTGAACGCTCGTGGCTTGATCAGGCTGGCATTATTTTTGATGACTATCATTTAATTAATTATCACGTACAGAAGGAAGATGCCCAAAAGATAATTCAAAATGCTTCAGTCATTTTCTTGTTGGGCGGGGATACTATAAAGCAAAACGGGTTTTTGATGGAATATGAATTATCAGATTCGATTAAAAAAGCAGCGCGGTTGTCATAGGGGCAAGCGCTGGTGCAATTAACATGTCTGCTAAATGGTTATGTTCCCAAAAATTTGGATATAAAGTTGATGAGAACTATGTTTATGATGGAATTGGCCTTGACGATTTTTCCATTCTATCTCACTTTGATCTTGAAAATAACATAGCGCTTGTTCAAAACGAATTGTCTATTTTATCGGAAGGAATAAATATTTACGCGTCGAACAAAGATTGCGCTATACGTACGAAGGGAGACAAAATCGACATTTTTGGCAAAGTATATTTAATTTCCCACTCAAAGATTCAGAGAATGGATGAAACACTCTAATGATGATGAGTGGGAAATGGCACATATAGAATTTAATGGTTAAATATACCTTATGTAACGAAATTAGGTGCTTGTTTTCATTAACCGATTAGTTTGAGGAGCAACAAAAATTTGTTGTTAACCTATAATTAGGAAGGGGGAATAGCGTTACTATTTCAAATCGTAAGAGGTAAATTCAACTCTATAAGCGAAATGTCTATATAAACATATCTTATGGTGGTGTATTTTGAAAAAGACAATTTACAAAAGAATTCATATTATTGGATCAGTTGGAAGTGGTAAAACAACTTTAGCAAAAGAAATATCTTCATGGTTAGATATACCGTATTACGAATTAGACAATGTTGTTTGGATAAGGCTTGAGTCCGGAGATATTAGGAGAACTGAACAAGAAAGGGAAGGGTATCTAAACAGTATATTACAATCAGACAGTTGGATAATTGAAGGCATACACAATGAAGATTGGGTAAGCGATTGTTTTCATAGTGCAGATTTGATTCTCTTTTTAGATACAAAATATTCAATCAGAACTTATCGAATTATAAAAAGGTTTATTAAACAAAAACTACGAATAGAGAAAGCAAATTACATACCAACATTAGCTATTTTTTTAAAAATGTTTAAATGGAATCGTTATTTTGAAGAAGTTGGTAAAATAAATTTTTTCAATAAATATGGGGTATATAAAGATAAAATAGAAGTTATTAAGAATACAAAATATATTAAGAAATACTTCAATTAAAAAGCGTTAAAAATAATGAAGAATTATATGAATTACTGGATTCATTATTAAGAGAGCCAACAGAATTTTGGGATACATTTCCTCTATAGTTTATCGCTGATCTCCAAAATGTAAACATCCAAATTGTTTGTAAGAATATCTTTAATTTAAAGCTGGAACCACAATCGTTTGATTACATACTAATTGGGATATTTTCATCACCTTTCACCTCATCGAAGAGAGTCCTACATACAATTTAAATCTGTATTTTTAAACGTTCCTAAATTTCAATAACAATCTTTAAAGAAGGTTTATTAATGACGGCATTTGGTAATCTAAATCAATAAAGAGATAAGGTGGAAATACTATGTATATTCGTTCAATGACCTTAAAAGATATTAATAATATGGATCTGTTAATGAAACAGCTAGGTTATCCTTCTTCAAATCAAAAAATTCAAGAGAGATTTAATAAAATTTTAAATATACCAAATTACGAAACATTTGTTGCAGAAGTTAACGGAGAATTAGTTGGTTTTGTAGGAATGTGTAAGCAAACAGCATACGAATTTGATGAGCCATATGTAAGACTTTTAGCACTAGTAGTTCACGACGATTATCGTAGAAAAAATATTGGGCAAAATCTTATGTTAGCAGTTGAAGACTGGGCAAAAAAGAACGATTGTATAGCAATCATTTTAAACAGCGGGAATAGAGAAGAGAGAATCGCTGCACATAAATTTTATAAAAGTTTAGGGTACTTAGAAAAAAGTACGGGTTTTAGCAAAAGTTTAACTAATATTTAACTAATAAAGATTTTCAACAAACTGGTGTAATACTTTAATAAATATGAATCACTGAGAGGTTACGATTAATGCGAAATAGAGGATCGGTAGTAATAGTAGAAAATGATAAGGTAGCAATAATTCGTAGAGTTAGAGATGGCATTATTTATTATGTTTTTCCTGGTGGTGGAATAGAAAAAGGAGAAACGCCAGAAGAAGCAGCAGAAAGAGAAGCATTTGAAGAATTGGGAGTAGAAGTAGTGGTCAATGAGTGTATAGCAAAAATTGAATATAACGGAACCCAATACTTTTTCTTATCCTAAATCATTAATGGGACATTCGGAACTGGTCAGGGTGAGGAATACACAGACAAAGAGAGAAATAAAGGAATATATTTGCCTATGTGGATAGATATAAAAAGGTTATCATCACTTGATGTTAAACCGAGAGAAATTGTTTTAAAAGTTCAAAACTTATTAAATAACGAGAGATTTAGTTAAATCCAAAGTAATACTAAATAATTAGAAAAATCCTACGGACAAATTGCAGACAAATCCAAAAATCAGGCGTAAGGCAGGAAGTCTCCTAAAAAGGGAAAAGCCCGTAAACGCTGATATACCAACGTTTACAGGCACTTGAAATAATGGTCTCGACAAGTCTCGAACTTGCGACCCCCACCTTGTCGAATTTATCCAGCTAAATAAACCGAGTTAAACTAAATTCAATTAAGTTAAATAAGCCTGATATAATAAGGTTTTTGAGAGAGGATAAATTAATTCAGTTAAATAAAATAAGCACAAAAAAATAATTCTGCGGACAAATTGCGGACAAAAGAGTAAACAAGTGGTTTGTATTACTCTTTTTTGTTTTTCTGTATTAACTGTTTTAAAATTCTTTTGTCTGGATAGGTAGGGATCTCTGTATTAGCAATTGCTAATTTAAAAACAGATGGATTTTTAATGTAACTTAATGTTCATAAATAATCAGTTCTGTAAAATCATTAATTTTCACCGTCAGGATATAAATACTTAAATTTGAACTTTGCTTTATTAACGGGCCAGATTGTGGAATAACATATTTTTAAAAGGGGATTTTATGGTAAAATCTGTTATGTAATTAAACTGCAGTGAAATATAACTTGGAGAATAGATAATGAAAATAAAACCAACAAAAAAAGTCTTATTGTCATGGATTGATATTTATGTCCCAGAAAAAGACTTGTTTTTTCTATCTAAAGAACATCTTAATAATGAAATTGACTTTAAAGATGTATTATTAATGCCAATAGACGAGTTTTATAATCACAGTATGTATGGACAATTAAATTTTGTAAATAGTTATGAATACTGGAATATAAAAAATGCACAATACGTAATCATTGCTGAAAAAGAATGGATTGAAAGCATATCTGAAGAGGTCAAACAATTTATTTTAAATTCACAAGTGCAAAGTGAAAGAGGGCTAGTATTACCTGCCTCATTTATACAAGATATAGAAAAAATCCCTTCAAATTATGTAGTGAATGGTCACGTAGTCATTCAGCGTTCCATGTGGGAAAAGCTTGATGAGTCGTCTAAAGAACAGTTACTAACAACAATGGTTTATGAATGGTGGGATAAGGGAGAATGTAACGAAGCGCCTATGTCCTTACCCAATTTTCTAAAACCTTTTGCCAATACTTTTGGTCATTACCAAGGTGCAAATTGTTTAGCATCAGTTTTATTTGCTATTTCAAAAGGGAAACAAGAATGGTTTATTTATGAATGGATACATCAAAAAACATTTCTAGAAAAGTTAAAACAGTATCATTATAAGGAGTTCCTAGGTGAAGTACTACACCTAGGGGACATCGTAGTTTGGAAAGATAAAGATGAAATCATTCAACATGCTGCTTATTATATTGGGGATGGGTTATATTTTAATAAACATGGGCAAACGATGTTTAATCCTTGGAAAATACTTTCGCAAGAGGAACTCTATAAAGAGTGGCAACATCTTACACCTATAAAATATAGACAATGTAATTAAAGTCATGGAAATAAATTAATATTAGTGCTTAATTAAGGCTGCTAATAGAAACCAATTGATATTCCACAAAACCAGCTAATAGTTGTCAATAATTTTCATTAAAAATAATAAAAATATCATGTTATACTAAATTTGTGCATGCCAAATAACCGTCCAAATTCTTGATTTGGAAAGTTTAGGTTTGCTTGGTTAAATTGTTAAATCAAGCTATGTCTTGGAAAGAAGTTTTGTTTTTTAATATTGCATAAATCCAATGTAAGAGTTTGTTTGCACAAGCTATTACAGCTACTCTAAATGGTTTTCCTTCTTCACGTTTTTTATCATAAAACGCCCGTAGTTTCTTATTACGAGGAAGGATTTCATCTGTAGTTTTCTGTTTTCGACAATCACGAATTGCACATTTAACAGCCATATACAAAGCTTGCCGTAGTCTGCTAGAGCCTCTTTTGGTTATTCGGTTGTAAGTGCCTTTGAATGTACCTGATTCAAAGATACTTGGATCAAGACCGGCAAATGCGACTAGTTTCTTAGGGTGATTAAACCTTTCAATTTCCCCAATTTCAGATATAATCGTGGCAGCGATTTTTTCTCCGATACCAGGAATTGATTGGATAATCTTCGATTCTTCAATACTTTTGGCCAAAGCATCTATCTCATTTTCAAGTAGGGATAGGTGTTTTTTGTATTCGAAGATCATGTTAATATACATATCTAAACTTAGGGCAAGGCTAGAATATAAAGCCTGTTGAAATGGATTTTGAGCTGCTGCAGTCATTAGCTTTTCAGCCTGTTGATTTGCCCATTGTAGAGAACGAGAATTACAGAATTCTTTTATTTTAGTTGTTAATACTTCGTTATTGGCGCTCAATATATCTTCTGAAGTAGGATAAGTCTGTAGTATTTTTAAAGAAACATTCGAATATAAGTCGCCAAAAACATTACTATATTCAGGGAATACTTGATCTAAGACTGCCTGGAATTGTAGTTTAGTTTGTACAAACATGCCTGTAATATTATCGTGCTGTCTCGTAAGATGACGTAAGTTCGCAAGTTGGATGCCACGCTTTTTATAAGGCTCTAAATCCTCTTTATAATACAGCTCGCAGAGATGATTGGCATCAACGATATCTGTTTTTACCTTTCGTAAACTAGAACTTTTCGTCTTATAAGAGATGAGTGGATTTACGATAATGATTAAATAACCTTTGTCTTCAAAATATTGAACAACTGGTGTGTGATAATGGCCTGTAGACTCCATAACTAGGGGAGGGCGCTCTCCTGAAATATCTTCTACTTCTTTAATAAAATCTAATAAACTAGCTAACCCATCAAGATCATGTTTTACTTTAAAGCTTTTCTTGTAGGGCTTCTTTCTTTCCAAATAAGCTTGAACCTGACTTTCACCTTTAGCTACATCCAGGCCAATGACTGGATTCATTATAATTCCTCCTTCAAAATGATAATTGCCGGTAACCCCTAAATCCTCTTTGTAGTGTCATAGCTTCGCTTGTTATACGAGATCACTGTCCCAACCAGCCTCAAACATGTTTCTACAAGTAGGGGGTGAACTGTTTTGCGGACGAGGTCTTAGCCCCACGGGCGCGATCGTTCTACCTCGGCTACCGTTATCATATATCGATATAAAAAATGGTCAACCAGAAATATTTTCTGGCTGACCTAATAATACGATCGGGCGCGATTCTTCAATAAGGAGATCGCATTTTTCCGTTATAGGGCCATTTTGTTGAATAGAGTCATTAAATAAATTGGAGAAAATCTGTTTGAATTTAGGCTACATTGTGAAGTAATATACTCTAATGAGATAGATTAGTTAGAAAGGGTTTTTTATGATAAACGATAACAAAAATGAAAAGTCATTAGTAAGTCCCCTTAATAAACTTACGAAACGTATTTGGTTTGTTTCTTTTGCAGTTGGGACTGTTGGAATGATGCTGCGTTACAAATATCCTTTTACAGAAATGTTTTGGGTTATTTCGATAAGTACACTAATACTTGCTTTTACTTGTGTTGTAATTATTTTAATTAGGGATATAAAAATTTTTGAACGACTTATATATTTGTTTGCTACGATTGCCTTGTTAATTCATAGTCCTGAATGGTTGGACATTCCTGCTTACTTAAAGAATGATTATAAAGTTGCCGAAGGAGTTCCTACTCTCTTTGAAATTCGTAGTGGTAGGAATAATCCAGAACGATGGGAAGTTGTAGTAGATAATATTAAATTTTCTATGCCAATAGAAATTCAAGAAAATTCTTATGATAATTGGTTTGTAATTAACTATCTTCCTAGTTCAAGATATATTGTTGATTATAAAATCTTATCAGAACAAGAGACTAAAGGAAAAATCAATTACAGTAATTAATTGTCTTTTCTTTACTAACGGGGGCTTTAGTTTAATAGCAATATTCAACAATCGGACGCGTTTCTTCAATTTGAAGATCGCGTTTTTCCGTTATAGGGCCAGATTGTGGAATAACGTATGTATCAAAAGTAATTTTATAAATTTTTCAATACCAATTATCAAAATAAATCATTTAAAAAGCAACTATATAAATCGATTTTTAAATGGTAATATTAGGATGTAACGAAGTTAGTTTTTAAACTAGTTTAGAGGGAAGTGAAATTTAATTGGATAGTGTAATTTTTGATCTAGATGGAACTCTCTGGGATCCAATTGACACAGTACTCAGTGCCTGGAATAGTGTTATAAGAAATAATAATCAAATAAAAAGTGAATTAACTAGGAAAGACTTTGAAGGTACAATGGGATTACAGATGAATGAAATAAGTAGAAAACTCTTTCCTGCTTTAAGTTATAGGGAGCGGCAACAACGGTAGTGACCCCTTAAAGTTAGAGTTTTTATTATGCTGCTAATTGGCTGGCATGTTTTCGGTAATTTACCGGACTCATGCCGGCCAGTTTTTGTTTAATACGAACATTATTATAATAATGGATATACTCATTTATTTTCTTTTGTAATGCTTCATAAGAGATGATTTGTTCTCCATAATACATTTCCTGTTTTAGTAAGCTAAAGAAGTTCTCCATGGCCGCATTGTCGGCGCATGTTGCTTTACGAGACATACTTTGAAAAATCCTGTTCTGTCTTAATGTTCTCACCCATGTATTGTGTTGGTAGTGCCAGCCTTGATCGGAATGAATTGTTGTCCGATATTCTGCGCGCTTTTGAATAATTGGTAGTGCTTGTCTAAGTGAATTTAACACAAAATCTAGGCTCGGCCGTTTTGACATACTAAACCCAATAATTTCACCATTAAATAAATCCATGATCGGACTTAAATATAATTTTTCATCATCTGTACATTTAAATTCAGTTACATCAGTCACCAATTTTTGAAGGGCATATGACGTTCTGAATCTACGATTCAAAAGGTTTTTAGCGACTTTTCCAACTGTTCCTTTGTAGGATTTATAGCGTGATTTACGTATGAATTTTACACATTTCAACCCTAGGTTTTTCATAATTCGTTGTACCTTTTTATGATTAATTATGTGTCCTTGCACTCTTAATTCCGCATGAATTCGGCGGTAGCCATATCGCCCCTTATGTTGTTCAAAAGTCTCTAAAATCAAGGCTTTCCACTCTAAATCTGGATCTTTTTGCCTCATCAGTTTGATATGATAATGATACGTTGCTTCAGGAATATCCACTTGTTTTAAAATATCTTTTAATCGAAATCCTTCTTGTTTAAGTTCGAATGCGATGGCAGCTTGTGCTTTTCGAGGAAGGCATCTGGATTCTCCCGAAAAGCCTTCAACTTTTTTAAATAAGCTACCTCTAAACGAAGCAGTTCATTTTCGCGTTCTAGCTGCTCCTCACGTGACATTGTTTTTTCTTGGTTATTCACTGTTGATTTTTGTTTCTTAGACATGGATGGGCGCCCCTTTGGTTTTCTTTGCAGGCCCTCTATCCCTTCTTTTAAAAACCGATGATACCAACTAGCAACTAAAGTTGGATCATTCAAGTTAAAATGAATCGCAGTATCTTGATGGGAAGCACCTGTTCGTTTCATATAGCTTAATACATCTAATTTAAATTGAACAGAATAAAACTGCTTCGTTTTCTTAACAGATAGGCCACTACATCCAAACTCTTTATAAGCACGTACCCATTTCCTTAACGGTGTAGCACCGACACCATATTTTTTCGCTATCGCTCGATATCCTAGTGAACCACTTAAATATTCTTGAACCACCATCAATTTAAATTCTTCATTATATTTAGTCATAAAAAATCACCCCAAAAGTTAGTTTTTTACTCTAACTTTTGGGGTGCAGTACCTTCTGTAATAAGAATCAGCCCATTTTTATTATAGAGTCATATTGTGGTGTAAATATCTGTAACTAGAATAATAGGCTTTAGAATATTGACAAATGAAACTTATAGTGTAATATTACACGAAAAGGACCTATTTGATATATATAATGTAGTGGTAATTAAAGATAATTTATAAAATTTGGAAACGTAGGTGAGCTTCATTGAAATCGGTTGCTATTAAATTATATTTATATACATTATTTTCTTTATTATGTGCAGTTGGATTATTTTATCTCAGTATTAAATTTGGAAAAATGGCATATTGGGGAAACGGATTAACGTGGTATTGGGTAGGGGTTACTATTACTTATTTAACAGGAATATTAGGTGTCATTTTCATTATCCTATCATTGAAAATAAGAGATGATAGTAAAAATGGTTTCTATTCCTATTCAATTAATTTACTTAGGACACTATGTATTTTAGCGTTAGGATTGGGTTTCTTATGGACCACTTTCTTAATTATAGCCGCAATGTCCGGTATGTAATTACAGTTATCCGGTGCATTTCACTAAAGACTGATAAATGGAATCACAAAGCGGGGTGCTTAAATATGCAGAAAAAAACAAAATTAATTTTTATCCTACTTTTTATTAGCTTTGTATTAAATTTTTATTTGGGGATTAGTAGTTTTATCAAAAATACATATACACCAAACTTAGAAGATCAAATCATTTTAGGAGAAATGACTAAAATGGTGCTGGAAAATGAACAATATCAGGAAATTGCTGCAAGGGAGAATGTTTATGCAATTAAACAAGGAGTAAGTCGATTTAATGTTGCTAATCCATCTTCTATTTTCCATTATGAAATAAATGTCCAAACAGAACAGCAAACTTATATTTTTTCCTGTACGGATAATTTATGTACGGGAGTTTCGAATGAAGGTTGGTCTTATTCAAGATATAGTGAAGAAAAACCGGTGCTACCATTTAAAAAGATTAACTAATGTAATACAGCGTTGAGTGACCGGATATTTATATCATGATATTCGGCACACACATGCATCTATCCTTATTTCAGAAGGTGTAGATATTGTTAAAATTTCAAAACGATTAGGTCACGCCAACCCTAAAATCACATTAGAGTTTTATGCACACCTATTACCGAATGCAGATAATGACATTGCAGACATTTTTCACAACGCTATCCAAAGTAACACTAAATAATTGGAAATAATCCTGCGGACAAATTGCGGACAAATCCAAAAAACCAGGTGTAAGAAAGAAAGTCTCTCAAAAAGGAAAAGCCCATAAACGTTGGTATATCAACGTTTATGGGCACTTGAAATAATGGTCTCGACAAGTCTCGAACTTGCGACCCCCACCTTGTCGAGGTGGTGCTCTCCCAACTGAGCTACAAGACCGTGATAAGAAACAGATAAAGTCATGTTCTTAACTGTTATTATAGCATTTACAGAGGGGGAGGTATATAGGGAACTGTTATATTT
Organism: Solibacillus sp. FSL W7-1472; assembly: GCF_037969775.1. Classification (NCBI taxonomy): domain Bacteria; kingdom Bacillati; phylum Bacillota; class Bacilli; order Caryophanales; family Caryophanaceae; genus Solibacillus; species Solibacillus sp. FSL W7-1472. Next base: position 2,103,915 of record NZ_CP150208.1, on the reverse strand, counting down.
TTACTTTATTTTTAGAATAGTTACCCTAGTTTTCTCATGTTCCTCAACGTCTTTTCTTTTTATCGTCTTTCAATACAGCTTGATTTTTAATTATTTTTTCTAAGACGACATGCACATGATATTTACTTTCCTCGATTTGAACGACATTTAAAACTTTTCCTTTACGACCTTTAATTTTTATATCCTCGTCTACCTCAGGAATACGTTCTAGACACTGACTTAGGACAGGTGTTTTATTTTCCAAATAATGAACAGCAAACAACATGATTAAGCGCTCCTTGTTAATTCAATTTAAGATTGAGTCCAATTTATGAAGATTCCAAGATATATAGAACCGTCAAAAAAGGAGTATGACCAACTTGGCAGAAATGATTTCCGCATTTCAATAATAGGATATGGTAACGAATGAATTGAGGTGTAGAAGGAATGACAAAAAAATGGGGTTTACTGGCTGTTTTTGCATTTGGACTTTATGTTGTCGCAATGTATTTGTATTTTTTCCATGGACAAAATAGTGGGATTCCAGCCGCTCTTCAAGGAACGGCTGCAGATCCAAGCACTTTTCTTACAACGCAGGAGTTGCTATTAAGTGAAGAGTTATCAAAAGTAAGGAATTTCCTGTTCTTTATAACAACACCGCTGGAATGGCTTCTTTATTTCTTTATTTTGATTACGGGAATTTCACGTTTGTTCGAAAGTTGGAGTTCTGAACAATTTAAATGGTCTCTTTTCAGAACTTCGATGTATCTGTTTTTCCTGTCCTTGCTACTTTTCATCATCCAATTCCCACTGGATTATTTCCGCTATACGCTGAGTAAAAGCTATGGCATCAGTACGCAGATCTTTTCATCATGGATGCGGGAAAATGTAATTGATTTTTGGCTTGAGTTAGGAATGTCGGTAATCATGGTAGCGGTGCTTTATTGGCTCATCAGAAAAAGCCCGAAAAAATGGTGGCTCTATGCATGGGCTTTAACTGTACCGTTTTCAATTTTCCTCATGTTCATTCAGCCTGTCGTGATCGACCCGATCTACAATGATTTCTCACCATTAAAAGATAAAGAGTTAGAGACGAAAATTCTTTCTCTTGCAGAGCAGGCGAATATTCCATCTGAACATGTGTATGAAGTGAATATGTCGGAGAAAACGAATGCTTTAAATGCCTATGTAACAGGGATCGGTGAAAATTCCCGGATAGTGCTATGGGATACGACATTAAACCGATTAACGGATGATGAAATCCTCTTTATCATGGCACACGAGATGGGTCATTACTTATTGAAGGATATTTATATAAACATCGCAGTCTATCTATTTATGACACTTATTGGACTATGGCTAATCGCAAAGATTATGCCTTGGATGATACGACGTTATGGACCAGTTTTGAAAATTAAAGATATGGGCAATATGAACTCCTTGCCGTTGTTTTTATTGATTTCATCGTTTCTCGTTTTCTTCTCAAGCCCATTATCCAATGCGATTTCACGGTATCAGGAAATCCGGGCTGATGAATTTGCAATTGAACTTGTAGAAAATCCTGAGGCAGCGGTCTCATCATTTCAACAGTTGACGAAAGCCGGACTTAGTGAAGTTAACCCGCCAGCACTTGTCAAATGGTTCCGCTATACTCATCCGCCAATGTTAGAAAGGATCAATAAATTTGCCGAAGAAATTGAGGAAGATTAAACAAAAACATGTAAAATTGGTTTACAATATTTATAAGTTATTCAATTTTTTGCAATAAAAATATTTGATGTGTTGAAAGGAACTCGGCTATGGATAAAAACGAATGCATTGCACTTTTTCATAAAGAACTACGCCAAGAAGCTGTAACACCAGGTTTTAGAAGAGAAGAAACCGACCATGTTGTTCGTCATGTTTCAAAATATAACGAAAGCGGATTTATTTTAAGTTCTAATGTAAATGTAAGTTCTGCTAGGGAAGTGATTCGAAATGAGTTAACTTATTTCGGTAACCTTAAGCAGAGTTTTGAATGGAAAGTGTACAGTTATGACAAACCTGATAATTTGACTGAAATACTTAAACAAGAAGGATTTACGATCGATAATCCAGAAGCATTGATGGTCATGAAATTATCGGGAAGTCATCCTTTCCTTACAAATTTCGATTTACATGTAGTAAAGGAAATAACGGATGAACAAGGCATCCATGATGTTATTGCGCTAGAAGATGCTATCTGGAATGGATCCCATTCAGAGCTTGGAGAAAGACTTTGGAGAGACAAACAAAATAATCCTGACTCGCTCTATATTTATGGGGTTTATGACGACGGCCAGCTTGTAAGTGCTGCTTGGATGTACTTAGAGAATAATTCATCCTTTGCCAGCTTATGGGGTGGTTCAACGCTTCCAGGATTCCGAGGCAATGGTTATTATTCAAAACTATTGGCGGTTCGTGCACAAAAAGCTTATGAGAAGGGGTTTTCTTTCCTCACGGTTGATGCCAGTCCAATGAGTAAACCTATTCTTGAGAAGGCTGGTTTCAGTTGTCTTGCCTACTCATATGGGTGCCAATCACCTACTATTCCTGTTTAAGATAAGCGATTTACATTTCCAAGTACAGAAAAGGTGAATTGAAAGTGGAAAAAAAGTCAGCATTGGAAAAACTGTTATTTCAACTAGAAAACAAATTGTTGGCATCTGAAATTCGGACATCAAAAGAGGAGCTAACGAACTTACTTGCAGACAATTTTTTTGAATTTGGAAGCTCAGGGAAAGTATTGTACAAAGATGAGGAGATTAGCGAAACGACTCTTGGAATCGTACAAATGACAATGAGTGACTTTGAAATACATTTATTGTCTGAAGAAATCGTTCTAGCAACGTATCGGATTTATAATGAGGTAAACAAACAGCATTCATTGCGGAGTTCGATTTGGAAATTTGTCGATGGACAGTGGAAGATGCATTTTCATCAGGGAACAAAAATTTCTGGATAGTTTTCATGCGCTATTCTTTTTAAAGAATTAGCGCTTATTTTTTATTAAGCTATTTCAATTTCGATAATTTCATTAATAATGTTTATATATGTTAAGTGGTGATGCCGAAATAATAGCATACAACAAACGAAACAATCACGGGCGGTTCTATAAAAACGGGTCGGAAATAAGGAGGTAGCGATTGTGAAAAAAACAGCAGTAATTTTGTATCCGCAATTCAGTGAATATGAATTAAGTATAGCGTTGTCTATTTTAATGCAAGGAAACAAGACCATGGTTACTGTAGGGTTGGATAATCACTCCATAAGAGGTGAGTCTGGATTAACGTGTGTAGCTGACACAACAATTAGGGAAATTAGCATTGAGGAAATTGATAGTATCGTGATGCCGGGGTGTTTGGATATAAAAACGCTTCTTAATGAAGAATATTATTTGAATTTTTAAAGCAAACCGTTACGAAAGAGACAATCGTTGCAAGTATATCGAGTTCACCGTATCTATTGGCAAAAGCAGGTTTGCTGACAGGAAAGAAATATACTGTTGGGTTACCAATGGAAGCTATCGAAAAGTTATGTGTTTTTGATAAAGAAAAATACTGTGATGATCTTGTAGTACAGGATGGAAATATTATTACAGCAAGGGGGAGAGGATTTATTGAATTTGGGATTCGTTTAGGTAAAGCATTAAATCTCGAATTCGATGAAGGCTGGTATGAAGGATAATAGATCCATTCTTTAGAAGCAGCTGTAAACACGAGAACTAAATACATAGATGATTCGGGGATGAAGAAAATGAAGATTTCCACAGTAGTAGAACACATAGAAGATTTGCTTAAACAAGCTGAGATGATTGGAATCGGTTCAACAAGAAAAGTTTATCGTTTTGAAAACCTTGTAATTAAAACCTTTTTGCATCCTATTGGATATGCTCAAAGTAAAAATGAATATGATATGTATCAAACGTTGGGAATGAAGGGGTTAGAAAAGCAAATCGCGGCCATTCTTTATATGAATGATAAATATGTCATTCAGCCTTTTTATGAGCAACTTCCTTTAATCAATCACTGCTCATACGATATTGATTTGGAGACGGATTCAAGAATAACGGAAGATTTAAAAGCTGCACTCCATGTAATCGATCATGAATTGGATGGCTTTGATTTTAAAGATAGTGGAAATTACGGTTTGGATGAACAGGGACACCTTGTTTTAATTGACTATGGTATGACTAAAAAATTATATGAAGAACAATGGGTTATATTGGCTGAAGCCGGTAAACTCCCGCAAATCCGCTTTGAAAAATGTTGTGTATGTAATATTGAAAAGGAACTTCGGATGTATGGAGAAACTGACACGGATAACCGTTGTGTTTCTTGCGGGAAAGATTATTGAAAAGGGCATATGTACAATACTTAATTTTAGTTGAAGAGTTTGCAGTGTAAGGGAAATAAAAGCATAGAGTAGTTTACTTTTTACTTCGGTTTAATACTTAATTGTACAAAATGCAGGGGCGGGTGAGATACATCTGTGTTTTAGATGCAAAAGAAATGTCAGAAAAAATATAAGGATAACGGAGTGATTAGATGTACACCAAAACTGAGATTTTTAATGATATTGTTTCAATTTTAAAAAATGATTATGCAGGTTATGAAGACAAAAAGAAGTATAACTATCCAGAGCGTTATACTGTAACAAACAACATGGATGATGCAACATTCACTCAAACAATTCAAGAATATTTATATGGTTTTAAAGATGGCCACCTATCTTTCAGGAATAAAAAAAGTGAAGTGCCATTCCGTGGCTTTCGTGTACGTCGCTATGAAGATGCGCTATATGTTACAGATATTTTAGGAGAGCTGCACTTGCATGTTGGCGACAAAATAATAGCAATCGACGGTGATTCTATTAACCTTGCTGCTTCCCGTTACTCTACATATTTACAACACGACGTATTCGAGCGTCAAACATGGAATAACTTACTTCCATTTGTCGAGCATATTACATATGAGCGAGATGGTGAACAGTATGAGCTTGATTTATCGGAATATATTCGACCTGCTTATACGCCAATATATGATTTAAAGCAGCTTGATGAAAACACGGTTTATATTAAGCTGACGGACTTTGGCCAAAGCGAACCAATTCAAAAAATGATGGATGAACATGAAGCACTTTTAAGTTCCATTCAAAACATCATATTTGATGTACGTGTAAACTACGGTGGCAACGACCTTTTTTACTTTCCGCTAGTTGGCTATACAATTGATGAAACCGTTCATGCCTCACAAATCGTTCAACCTGATGAAGCAATGTATACAAATTATACAGCTAATAACTGTGATCTATGGATTGAATCATTATCAGATTACTTAAAGCAGCCGCTTGATGAAGCAACGATAGCTTTCCTTGAGAAGGAAATTCAAAAATTTAAAACAAATTACGGTATTGGCATGAAAAAAGTAGAAGACAATGAGGATTTTATTTTTGAGCCTAAAGGAAACGCTCAAAAGGTATTTATTCTTTCAGATGTAACATGCGGAAGCTCTGGTGAAACATTTATTAAAAATTTAAAATATTCACCAAAAGTCATAGTAATTGGCCGTCCTACAATGGGTATTCTTGATTACTTCAATGTCACAACTAAGAAGTATGGCAATTTTGAATTCAGCTACAGCATTTCAAAAATATCCGAAAAATATCATAACAATGCAACTGGGACATTACCACATATCCACATTCCATGGACGCCACAGCACTTAGTTGAAGACGTCGATTTAAATTATGCACTTAGTTTACGTGAGAGCGTACTATTAGAAGAAAGCATATCACCAAAAGAAATAGTTGATGTCCAGATGGAAATGCAGACATTCGACATGAGCAAATCGGACACGTGGACAGATGAGCAATGGGCAATATGGCGCGGTGATGAGTACATGTACGACGACGTTGGCATTAAGCTTTTATTACTTGATGACCAGGATCTTTTTATGAAAATTATGGGGATCAGTCATAATGAAATAACAGATGCAATGAATTTTAACTTTGATGTTGTAAATAAGATGCGCCAACCAATTGCTCTTCAGTTTATTGAATGGACGATAGAAGGTAAAACCTTTGATTTGTCTCATGAGCCATTCATTATCATTAATGCAAACAGTGAGGTTCCGCGGTTCCGTAAAAACATTATCCGGTCTTATAAAGATGACTGGCAGCATACAACTATCACAGTTAACCTATTACACGCAATTACCTTTAAACCTATAAGAACTTTACAATTCAGCATTCAAAAAGTGTTTACACAGTTATTTTAATTCCCTGAAAAATTCCAGATAAATTAAGGGCGTGATTCTATTTTAGTATCACGCCCTTTTTCATTAAAATAAGGGATATTGAAGATAATATTCTTTTAGGCATATTTAAATGAAGGCGCACGTTTCCTTGTTATAATTTCTAATATATTTGATTAACTATTAGGGGGGATTAAAATTACGACCAATTACTCGCCGCGGCTACTTTTATTAGTACTTGCTGGATTAACAATTATCAGTTTACCTTTCGTTAGGCTAATCTTTCCTGTTTTCTATGTCCAAACATTTTTGTATGATTCTTCAGCAATCGTGCTTTTTCCGAATGGTTTAAATTTCAACCTAGTTGTGGCTGCATGTTTATTATTATTTATTGGATTCATTATCCCGTTGATCAAACAAAACAAATTCACATATAGCCTATTAATTGTTTTTATTGCATGCGGGATCTTTGTTTTTTATTTATCGGTTTTAAGCTATACATATATAGGAAAAGAAAAAGTAGTTTCGCATAATTTGTTTGATGGAAAATCGTTTCAATGGACTGAAATCAAGGAAGTAGCGCTTGAATATTATGTCGACGACACGGGTAAATACGAAGAATACAATTTTATATCAAAAGACGGCAATTCTATTCGAATTCCTTTGAACAACCATTTCCTACAGGAAGATAAAAGCGAAATTTATCGAATAGCTAGACAAAACAATGTACTATTTATTGAACAGGAAAAGAATTAAGGCCGACTGTTTATTTAAATGAAAACCGTAAAATAATAATTATTGTCAGGAAGAGAATCTGAATGAAAGATTGTAAATTTTGTGATCTAGAATTAGAACCAACTCAAAAACTTATTTTAAGAAATGAATACTGTATGTTTCTGCAGTTGGAACAGGCACAACAGAAAGGAATTCGTCTTGAAGGTTCTGGCGTCATTATACCAATAGTACATAGAGCAACTCCATTTGACTTAACAGTAGAAGAATGGAATGCAACCTATGCACTTCTTCAAGATGTGAAAAACTACTTGGATGAAATGTATCAACCTCAAGGATATAATCTCGGATGGAATTGTGGAAAAATTGGGGGCCAGCATATATTTCATTCTCATCTTCATGTATTACCAAGGTATGCAGATGAACCGCTTGCAGGTAAAGGTATAAGATATATGTTTAAAAGTGAAGAGAATAAAAGGGAAACGGATATTAAATAAGTAATTATGCTAGTGCTTCTATTAAAGGGGTTACAAATGAAAAAATTAGTAATTATTACAGTGGGCAAAACCCATTCTGGAAAAACTACATTTGCACATGCTTTAGAGAAACATTTAAGTAGCTCGATTATAATTGACCAAGATAATCACGCGGGATTTTTAAATACTTTTTATAAAAAACTACTCCCGATTGAAGGGCCTAATACCCTCAAAACTTCTTTATCAAAGCTTATTGTCGATTATGCTAAAGAACATACTGATTTTCATTTTATTATTTCCAATTCGAATCGTAGTAGCAAAGCTCGAAAGTATTTACTAGAGGAAGTGTTCCCATCTGAATTTTTTGTTCGAATATTGGTTCACTTTGATATATCGGATGATGAACTTCATTCCAGAGTAAAACAAAGTCAAAGAAGTACAAATATATTTAGGGGATCAATTTCAAATTTTGAGGAACTGCTTTTTAAACAACAGGCAGAATCTCTAGGCGAAGATATTGTTGATCCAACAGTACATGAGGCCGACCATTTATTTATTATCAAGAATAAAGGCGATATCGATAATGTTATGGGAAATATTGTTCAGATTGCCCAAACGAGCTTGTAGAACCAAGCTCGTTTCCTTAAAAAGATTTCAAGCATTTCATCCACGATTCGAACTCACCAATTCCAGATTTTCATCAATTTTAACCAATACTCCATCCGATAATAATACCTCCATTGGGAAAACTTCAGCATTCTTATTTGAAAAGAACCATGTGCGGCCCTCATTTACGAATAACAGATAGGACGCATCTTTGCGTGCCCCCATAAATGTTAAACCTTCAGCCGCAATTTCTTTATGATCACGTTCAAAAATAGAAACTGCATGTAACGCCGAGACGGATTTTAACTTATCCTTTACAACAATACTCATCTCCGACATCTTTAGGAGGGATGAAGCCGAAAACGGTGCTGTACTTTGTTTTGCATCTGAAAGGCGACAAATAAATTCGACAATATTACCGGCCGGATCTTCAAAATAGATGGACTTTGCATCAATTCTTTCAAAGTAAACTTCATCATCACCCTGATTTTTTGATAAAGTTACTTTTTCTTTTGCCCATTTTTTCGCTTCTTCAAATTGATTTGACGGGATATCGAAAGCAAAATGATAAAATGGTATTTCGTTCAAGGAAGCCTCAATGAAAGTGACCGTTGTTTTTCCAACATTCATTGTAAAGCGGTCCGAGTCTTCTGAAATTAGAGGGAATTGGAACTTATTTAAATAAAATTGTTTTGTTGCATCGTAGTTAGACGCATACATCGTAACATGTTTAATATTCATAACATTTTCCTTCTCTCAATCTGTGATAACTTTAAATTATCATGTTTTCGTCATTTACGAATCGTTAAATAGACTGAATTTTCCACTGATGTTTATGTTAAAATATGGATGATGAACTTTAGCAAGAATTATCAAATAAAATTTCTCTTCATTCGTTATGATAATTTTGAGGTGAGCAAGATGTATTACAGTGAAGTAACCCAAAGAGTTATTGCATTTATTGAAAGTAATTTAACTGAAGAAATTCAGTTGGATAGTTTCCCGTCAGTTATTGGATACTCAAAATACCATTTGTTGCGTATTTTTAAGCAGGAGACAGGGAAGTCAATCGGTGAATATATCCGTGAGCGGCGTTTAGCTACCGCTGCAATACTTCTTTTGCAGTCAAATGAATCATTATTAACGATTGCCTTCTTATTTCATTTTCAATCGCAGGAAGCATTTACTAGAACATTTAAAGAAATTTACTCCTTGCCACCCGGAAAATATCGGAAGCTTATGCAAGCTGTAAGAATGATGGAGGAGGAAAAAGAAATGAATGATAGTCAAGAGATTAAAGGATGGAGTTTAAGTGGATCTAACCCTGAATTATATGAAGTGACGGTAGATTCAAATGTTTTTCATACAGGTACAAAATCCGGAATGCTCTACTCAAAGGGTGAAGTTAATGCGCAGCACGTCGCTACAATGATGCAAGGCTTCCAAGCACATGACTATAAGGGAAAACGAATAAAGCTTTCATGTTTCCTAAAAACAGAGAATGTATTTAAATGTGGGGCTTGGCTCCGGATTGATAATGGCATGGGAGATACGATTCAATTTGATAATATGGACAACCGGTCAATAAAGGAAACGTCAGATTGGAACCACTATTCAATCGTATTAGATGTTCCTGAAGATAGTTCTTCCATTTACTTTGGTGTTTTGCTTATTGGGCAAGGGAAGGTTTGGGCGGATGGCTTCCGTTTTGAGGAAGTAACGAAAAAAGTACCGACAACGAATATGCTTGATATCGAACATTTGCCTGAACATCCAAGTAATTTGGATTTTAGTGAGTAATACAAATCAATGACGCATCTCCTGAGTTATGGGAATGCGTTTTTTAACATGAAAATAGCAAACAATAAATAATAGGGGGATAGGAATCGAGTGTAATACTCTGGTTATATGAGAGAGACAGGCCTTCAGCAATTAATTGTTAAAGTCAGTCCTTTTTTATTGCTTAAAAAACTTCGGGGTATGTTAAAATTGAATTGCCAAGTTTTGTTATTCCGAAAATCTCATTCGGAATAAATTAGTTACCCAGTTTTTATCTATAATCACTCAAAATTAAAGGGGATCAAGATGAAAATGCATTTAATAAATGAAAAAGTAACTGCAATTATGAAAGAGATTGACTTTTCAGGTAATGTTTTAGTAAAACGAAATAATGAATTATTACAGCATTACAGTAACGGTTTTTCGAATCGTACACATCATACTTTAAATAATGAGCAAACGCGATTCGGTATCGCTTCCGGGTGCAAAATCTTTACAGCAGTAGCGATATGTCAGCTTGTAGAGAAGGAGCAGCTTACATTTGAATCGAAGTTATCCGATGTTTTGGACATGCCGTTTCCCCATTTCGACGAGGGAATCACTATCCACCATCTGTTAACACATACTGCGGGGATACCGGATTATTTTGACGAAGAAGTAATGAAGGACTTTGCGGATTTATGGGTGAATCAGCCGATGTATCTAATGCGAAACGGCCATAATTTTTTGCCGTTGTTCCAGCATGAACCGATGAAGTTGGCAGTAGGTGAACGCTTTCATTATAATAATGCGGGCTATATACTGCTCGGTCTTATCGTCGAACAGGTGAGCGGCAAGGGCTTTGATGAGTATGTGACGGAACACGTATTCAAGCGTGCAGGTATGGAGCAGTCAGGCTACTTTGAACTGGATGCCCTACCTTCAAATACGGCACTCGGCTATATTGATGAGGAAGACGGTTCTTGGAAATCAAATATTTACTCTGTTCCCGTAAAAGGCGGTGCAGACGGCGGAGCATTTGTCACAGTGGATGATATGCATCATTTTTGGCAAGCATTGATGAAGTTTGAGCTTTTAAATCCAGAGATGACACAGCAATTATTAACGCCATATATTCATACAGATGACGACTATGACCGATTTTACGGCTACGGGGTATGGATTGATAAACGGGATGATATTATATCAAAATACCATGTGATGGGCTATGACCCGGGCGTGAGCTTCCACTCAGCATTTTATCCGGAAAATGGTGTGACGAGTGTCGTTTGTTCAAATAAGAGTGAAGGCGCTTTTGATGTATTCAAGGAACTTGAGAAGCTTTAGAGGGGAAACCAACTAGCATCTACTAGTTGGTTTTTATTATGAGGTTCGAATGTTTAGACGTTGGTTTTCTAATATCTAGCACTGATCTTCTAATAAATCGTAAAAAGTTCTAATATATTGCTGAGCTTCTAATATAATCGATCAATGTTCTAATAAACTATTCCACTGTTCAAATATCCTCCGTAGATTTTCTAATATCACTATCAAAAGTTCGAATATACCAACAGATTGTTCTAATAAACTTCAAAACAACATCGACTTGTCCTCAATCTTGCCAGAAAATTCACCGGAAATCGTACTCCAAATGTGGGTTTTCTAATATCCAGGCGAATTGTTCTAATAACCCGTTCAAATTTTCTAATATCCGCTGTAATTGTTCTAATAAAATCAAAACGTCATCAACCAACCTCTAATATTTCCCGGAAATTACACCATGTCTTATCACACACCCGGGTTTTCTAACATTCCTATGAACTGTTCTAATATAACCACGATAACATCTAAAACCCGCTTCCGAATTCTGCGGAAGATTTCGTAATTCCGATGAAGCCTTACAAATAAAAAAGCGCCCGCACACTCAATGCAAGCACTTTCATTATCTAACGTCAATTGTCTTCTACTATCGCATCCTCAACTTTATCCAGATCCTCAACCTTCTGCCGATCCGCCTTCAATGCTATATAGATCATCATCACCAAAATCAACGAAGTTCCGAGCCATTGAAATCCACCGAACGGTTCCTTCAGCCATAACACGGTTGCCAAAACAGCAGTTAGCGGTTCAATATTGCCAAGAAGGCTCGTTTCCTTAGCAGTGAGAGTTTGAAGGCTTTCAATGTAAAACCAGAAAGCGAGCATCGTGCCAAAAATAATCACAATTACTAAATAAACTAATGTTGCGCCAGTCAAAACCGATACATCCACATCCCATGGAGGCTGCACAAAACTCATTGTCAATCCGGCAAGCAGCATCGCCCAGCCGACAACGACAAGTGAGTCGAATCGTTTTAAAAGTGGAATGACATAAAGCGTATAAAACGCAAGGGTCACCCCGGACAATAACCCCCAAAGAATCGCAGGCAGCGGCACGGCAAACGCGGAAAGTGAACCGTTTGTTAATAAAAAGAAGCTTCCGCTAAGAGCTAGCACAATCGTTACTGCATCTTTTTTCGTGAATTTGGATAGGCCACGTACTGTTACCCAAATAATAATCATAACCGGTGCCAAATATTGCAATAATGTTGCTACCGCCGCATTGCCTTCTTTAATCGAGGCCATATATGTGTACTGAACTCCTAGCATTCCTACAATTGCAAAAACGAGTAGGCGGAATGCATCCCGTCTTTCCCGCCAAATCTTGAAAATTTGCCCCTGATCTTTAAATATTGCCTGGGCAATTAAAAGTAGAATTCCAGCAATGACAAGGCGTGTTGATACAAGCCAGCTTACTTCAATGCCAAGAGAAAACAGTTGTTGTGCCATTGTTCCGCCGATTCCCCAGAAAAAACTGCCACTCACAACTAATAAAAATCCAATCATTCGTTTGTTTTTCATGCCTAACCCTCACACATTATGTATAATTACTCCATTGTAACGAATCACTATTCAAAATGCTATACCGTTTTTTCTGCGATCTATTACAACATGTAAAGTGAGGTTTTTATATTAATATAATAAAAAACGAAATGTCCCTTTTTCATTCCGCTATTAGACATATAGATTGAAAAGGAGATGAATTATGATGCTAACTATTAGTGCTGGCCATTACGGAAAGGGGACAGGTGCCTCTGGTTACATGGATGAAGGGGAGGAGACTGTTCTGGTTGTGCAGGAGCTCGGGAATAAATTGCAGCAAAAAGGGATTAAGGTCACTACCATTATCGATAAACAATCTAAAAGCCAGAAACAAAACTTAGCGTATTTAGTTAAGCGGCATAACGCAACAGTACGCGGACTCGATGTCAGCATTCACTTTAATTCCGCACGAAGTAAACAGAAAGAAGGAATTGGGACAGAAGTGCTTTATGTGAATCCAACAATTTCTCCGTTTGCGGAAAAGATGAGCTCCGAAATTTCGAAAGCGGGGATGTTTAAAAATCGAGGTGCCAAACACCGTACAAATTTGGCATTTTTAAATGGCACAACGAAAAAGGCCATTATCATAGAAATATGCTTTGTCAATTCCGAGCAGGATGCAAAGTTATACCAATCAAATAAAGACCAAATAATTGAAGGAATAGCCGAGACGTTAAGAAGCTATTTCCTGAAAACTTCACTTCAAATGACAGCAAAACCTTCAACACTGGTAGCACAACCAACTCCAATAACACGAATGAATGCTCAATTAATCACAAGCAGGGCGTTACAGCAAAAAGTTGAAGAAATTTTTAATGATAAAGAAGCAGTACGTGAGCAACTTAAACAAGGCATTCGATTAGGGGCATTTCAGCCATTGTGGTTGGAAAAATTCGATTGTGGTACATTAACGTTATATGATTATATCGCACTTACAGCATTGCTATATCAAAAAAAATAACTAGAACGTGTAACCTTTTTTCCTTTAAATCGACTAATGTAGTGAAATTACCGAAAGGATGGAATGATATGAAAAAAATTGCACCATTAGCATTATCTGTACTCTTACTCGGAACCGTATCTGCTTATGCTGAGCAGCCAACAACTGAAGGGACTGAGCAAGTGGAAAAAGCAGGTACATTTATCCAGCACAGAGGGAACATTACAGCAGTCGAGCAGCGGGAAAATGCCCAATTATTTACGGTTGGTCAAGATGACAATGTGTTCAACTTCTATGTAGATGACAAAACACTTGTTTTTGATGAACATGGCAATGAAGCTAAACTGGAAATTGGTGATACGATTACATTATCCATTTATGCAGATCAGCCGATGATCTTAATTTATCCGCCGCAATATGCACCACCAGTCGTCATTGTTGAAAAGGACGATACAGCCAACTCAGTTAAGGTAGCGCAATTTGATGAAAATTTCTTAAGTGACGACGGACAATTAAAGCTGAATTTAAATGAGGAATCAGTCATTATCAACACTAAAGGCGAAAAAGTGCCTGCGAAGGAATTGCAAAACTACAACGCGATTGTATTTTACGGTCCTACAACAAGGAGTATTCCAGCACAGACAGCACCTGAAAAAATTGTTGTGTTCCCTAAACTTGAAGAAGAAGTAGTAAACCCTGAAATCGCACCTGAAATACAGGCGATAATAGGTGAAGACTATAAAGAAGTCGATGGCAAAATCATGGTGCCGTTACGAATGGTTGCAGAAGAGCTTGACTTCAAAGTTGCTTCAACAGGAAATGGCGCAATCATCTCAAAAGGTGCATTGTCTTACACAATTACACGTGGAGAGACAAAATATGGCCATAATCGTGCATTAAAACATTTTGACGTTGCACCAGCATTATTGGAAAAGAACAAAACATATGTAGAATATAATTTTGTGAAAGAGTTGCTGAACCACATTAAATAATTTTATGGGCTAAAATTCATTCCTTACGTGAATTTTAGTCTTTTTTTGCATGAAAAAGGTGCTTTGAATTTAAATCAAAGCACCCTATTTTAGTTGACCGAACGAGGCTGTTTCTTTATTAGAATTACAAATAAACTTGCCATTACGCAGCAAACGCCGGCCATAAAAAATGCCCAAGTATATGTATTAAAATAGGAATAAAGCATACCTCCACCATAGGCAGCAGTTGCAGCACCTACTTGGTGGGAAGCAAAAATCCATCCGTAAATAATTGCGCTTTTATGTACTCCAAAAATTTGTCTTGAAAGATTGATGGTCGGCGGTACCGTTGCCACCCAATCCAACCCGTAAAACACAGAAAAAACAAGAATCCAAGTCAGATTGCCCTCCATTAACGCAAAAGGCAGCAAGACAAGTGAAGCGCCTCTAAATAGATAATACCAAAACAGAAGCCAGCGATTATCAATACGATCGGAAAGCCAACCGGAAAGTGTCGTTCCTACCATATTAAAAACACCCATAAAAGAGAGCAAGGAAGCCGCAGTCACGATAGGGATTCCGAAACTAATGCAATAGGAAATAAAATGTGTCCCAACAAGCCCGTTTGTTGAAAAGCCACAGAAAAAGAAACTCCCTGCCAATAACCAAAATTCTTTAGCGCGTATAGCATCAGCTAACCCTTTAAATGCAATTACAATTGGATTGCCTTTTGATTGGTCGTGCACGACCTCTATATCCTCTGTCTGTCCATATGGAAGGATACCGATTTCTTTAGGTGTGTTTCTCATGAATAAGAAGATGATGAAAAACATTACTACGCTAATCGTTATAATTAAACCAACTGCCCAACGCCACGAGTAATTTTCGATAATAGTGGCTAAGACAGGGAGCAGTATTAACTGACCCATTGCAGTACTCGCGGTTAAAATCCCTGTCGCAAGTCCTCTTTTTTCTTTAAACCAATGATTCGCTACATATGGACTTAAAACGGTTAAAAACAGACTGGAACCAAGTCCGATAATAGCGCCCCAAATAATGATCAATTGCCATGATTGATTCATGAGGAAAATTAAAAGAAGGCCAATCAGCAATGTCCCCATAGAAGCAAGCATCATTTTCTTTAGTCCGAATTTCTGGAGTAATGCCGCCATGAATGGACCTGCAAATCCGTAGAAAAATAAACTGATTCCAAAGGCTAGGGAAATCACCTGACGATTCCAGCCAAACTCTTGTTCAAATGGAGTTAAGAAAACTCCGGATGATGCCATCGCTATTCCGGCGGCAATTATGGAGCAAAAAGATATAGCAAGAATAATCCAGCTATAGTGTATTTTTTTCAACTAAACACCGCCTTCATTTACTATATTTTAATTTTAAATAGAAATAGTTCGTATGTAAATTGAATTTAATTATATTTTCAAAATAGTTTTAAAAATTAGCCTATACTTGGGTTTTATAGATCCACCATTATCTTAGATATTATAGAATTGGGAAAAGTGTCTGTATAAATATATTTCTAGGGTTAGTTGCATATGTTAGGTAACAATACTAGCAAGGATGTGTTTACATTTATGGATAAAGCACTCATTATTATCATTGCTTTAAGAATTATGTCCGGAAGTATAGAGTTAACGGCTGCTGCATTAATGTTTAAATTCAATGATTTAGAAAAAGCTTTTTATATTAATACGCTACTTGCCCTAGTCGGACCGGTCGTCTTAATTGTGACAACAGCACTAGCATTGCTTGGACTTGCAGAAAAAATTTCTCTCACACGTATAATTTGTCTTTTCTGTGGGATTTCCCTAATTCTGTTTAGTTTAAAATCCGCATGAAAATATCCCATAAAAAAGGACCTATGCAGCTGTTGCTGTTAGGTCCATATTTTTATGCTGGTTCTTTTGATTTTCCGATTTCATCAACTTTAATGAACTTGAAGACAAACAATAAAAGAATTAATCCTAATATTCCTGCAGTGATATAGCTAATATTGAGATAGTTTTTCATGACGAGTGACATAATAGGCGGACCTGCTGCAACACCGATAAATCTGGCAGAGCTATAAAATGAAGAAACAGTACCGCGTAATTCTTTTCTTATATTATCTGTAATAATGGTGTCTAGAGCAGGCAATAATGCGCCAATAGCTATTCCCACGATACTTGTTACAATCAACAGGAGGATTAGTTTTTTGCTTGTGTATCCAACAAAGACAATGCTGATAGACATTGCAATCAAGGAGACCACTATAATTTTCTTTATTCTTGATAAATCTCCTTTAATTTTCCGACCGGAAATATAGGAGGAAATGCAAAGCAGTAAAAGTGGGATAGCTAGTACAAAACCTTTCTTAATCCCTTTAATATCATGAACTTTTTCCAGGTTTTCTGATAAGAAAAATAACATACTGAATAATATAAGCATAACAAGGACTCCATTAAGGAATACGGTATACAACCATCTTCCTTCTTCCTTGAAAACTTCTTTCGTATTACGTATAAATTGCTTAAATTTTAAAGGTTCATCCTTATCTTTAGGTACTTTTACAAAGAAAAATATAAGTGCAATGGAAATTAGGCTGAGTGCAGAGATAGAAAAGAAGGGAAGAAACCATAAAATAGCAGCAAATACTGAGCCTAATATAGGACTCAACACTTTTCCGAACGTATTAGAAGTTTCTATTATCCCTAAAGTTGAGCTGATTTTCTCATCATCATCTTGATAGAGGTCACCTACAAGAGGCAAAACGATTGGCATGGCACCAGCTGCACCAATACCTTGAATAATTCTGCCTATAATAATCATTGTGTACGGGTCATCCATCTTCCATGAAGCGAACCCGGCAATCAGACCTCCGATTAAAGCTAATATTAGACTCGGTAATATTACGACTTTTCGGCCAAAGCGATCGGATAAATAGCCTGCTACCGGAATGAGAAAAATGGCTGCGACTGAATAGCTAGTAATAATCATACTCGACTGAAATGATGTGATCCCGACTTTGTCTTCTAATATGGGGAGCACTGGAATAAGCATTGAATTTCCTAAAGTCATGATGAGCGGGATAGAAGTCAAACTAACAATACACCATATACTTACATGATTCTTATTTTTATCCATTACCACACCTCGACTAATTTTGTATTTCTATTTATTAAGGTATGGTTTCCTTTCGTGTTCATTTTATACACTCGGCTATTTGTATAAGTCACAACAATTCAGAATAACAATTGAAAAGCATGCTTTCCAAAGTAGATGCCGAATCCGATCATAAATATAGAGGATATAACGGTTACAGTTTTCAACAGATTAATGGATAAAAACTTACGGGCAATACTGGATAAGGATGAATAAAGAAAATCTACGAAAATAATGCCAAGTAAAATGGCTCCACTAATTAGTATGATGTCCAATCCTGTAGCGATTCCTGCCGTTTTCGCGAGGATAGAGCCATAAATTCCTAGCCAAAATAAAATGGTTATCGGATTTAACAATGACATTAATAATCCGGCTAATAACGAATGTCGTAATCTAACTATTTTGCCGGTTTTAGAGTTCATTTCAATTTTATGTAGAGTGAGTAAACTTTCTATCCCTGTATACAAAAGAACAAAGCACCCAAAAGACCATAGTATTGTTTGCAATAATAAAGAATCAATAAATTTCCCAACTCCAAAATAAACGACGAACATGTACACAATATCAGTAGTTAAGGCACCAAGACTAAAAAACCAGGCATGGAAAAAACCGTTCTTTAAACCTGTATTTAATAGGACGTTCTTAACAGGTCCGAATGTAGCGGCCATAGTTATGCCTAAAAAAATATAGGTAAAAATTGAATTCATGAATTATCCCCCGTTAATTACATATTTGTGCATTTTATTCGGAAGTAAGGATTTTTAGGACTAGTAATAGGCAAAGCTGTTTATTTATTTTGGAGGGCACTGTAATTAAGGGGGAAGGATGCATCTTTCGTTATTATCTTTAATTTGAACTGGATCCCAATAGATTATTAAATGCATTTATTGTTATAATTTTAAAGTAATGAAGAAATTAAAATCATAGGGAGGCACTCATTATGCAATTGGATAAAAATATGCAGGAAATGTTTTCAAACTTTATTTTACAACGTGTAAAAGAGGATAAGGTGGAGGAAGCAAAAGCATTACTAGCTGAAAACTTTAAAAAGCAAGATGAAGGTACTTTTACAAAAGATGATATCGAACAGTTTGTTCCGAAGATGATAGACTATTTAAAACCGGAAAAAATAGAAGAGATTCGAGCAATCGCAAAACAGTTTTCAATCAATTTCTAAAAAATAATGACAAATTCATAAAAAATTTATAGATTTAAAAAGGATCCGTTTGTTCGAAATATTACGAACTGGATTCTTTTTTTGTCTTATAAAAAACACCGACAATTCGCTCTATTACAACAATGCTAAATAGATTATTTACCCTTTACTTCTACCTTACAAACCTAAATTATTATACTGTGTAATCTTTTTGTAACTAGACTGTAACAAGATTTTGACATTAAATATGGATTTACCTCTATTTTTTTCCGGTTTTGTACTATACAATGAGGGGGACAGCTTATGAAAGGATAGGGAACAATGAATCAAAAATTGATTACATTGGTTGTTGCAATCTTCCTCGTTTGTACACTAGCTGTTACACCGACATCAGCTAAAGTAGTATTTGCAGATGTTGCGACAACCGATGCCACTTACGATGAGATCCAGTATTTAATTAGCCTAGGGGCGATTAAAGGATATCAGGAAAAGGGCAAAACGTACTACAAACCCAACATGAGTGTGACGCGTGCACAAGCTGCGAAAATGGCGGTTATTGCTGCAGGTAAAAGTCCACTAAAAGTAAGTAATTCCTCGTACACTGATGTTAAAGTCGGGACTGAACAATCGACATACATCGAACGTGCACGTCAACTTGGATTATTTACTAAAACATCAGGGAAATTTTCTCCTAATGCCACTTTGTCTCGTGAAGAAATGAGTCACGTTTTATCCATCGCATTTAATTTAAATGTAAGTGACTATAAAGATTTACCGGTGTACTTCCCAGATGTATCGAGTTCGAATACATATGCTCCGTATATTAAAGCAATCTACTATAATGGGATTACAAAAGGTAGTGACGGCAAATATATGCCGAAGGGCTCGGTTACACGAGCACAGTTTGCATCATTTATTGCGCGAGCAAAAAGCGATGAATTCCGACTAGCCTTACCCGAACACCTTGATTCAGTTGATCCGACACAAGTAATTGGTCTTGTATCAGTAACAACAGATGGCTTAAATGTTCGTACAAAGCCGACAACATCAAGTGCAGTGATTGGCAGAGTAAATACGGGTGGTAAGTTATCGGTGTATGCTGTTGAAGGTAATTGGTTAAAAGTTTCTTATCAAGGTTATTACGGTTATATCAGTAAATCATATGCCAAATTCCTTGAACAAGACGGCAGTGCCATTGGACCATCAATTAAAGCTGTCAAGACAAATACAATTATAAATCTGTATTACAAACCGACATCGTCATCGAAAAAAATTAAACAAATTTCAGCCGGGTCAACATTGTCAGTCTATAAAGAAATTGACGGTTATTATTTAACAACTGTAGGTGGAATTCCAGGCTATATTGTAAAAAATAGCACAACGGATGTTGGTGGTTCAAGTGTGAATCCGCCACCATCAGAAACGGATTCCGACAATAACGATCCTGTCGTTACATCCGGCACAACAGGTAAGGTAACGGTTGCAAGTTTAAACATGCGCAAATCGGCTTCAGGATCATCAGCGACAATTAAAAAGTTATCAAAAGGATCAGTAATTGCGGTTCATTCCATTGATGGCTATTGGGCAAAAGTGACAGCGGGCAAAGATACAGGATATGTGCACAAATCGTATATTAAACTAGTAAACGAAAAAGGCAGCCCTATCAAAGACCGTATTATTATTTTAGACCCAGGGCACGGTGGTAAAGATCCAGGTGCTGTGAACTCAGGTAGTACGGAAAAAGCGATCGTTTTAAAAGTAGGTAATCTTGTCAAACAAAAACTTGAAGCAAACGGCGCAAAAGTATTTACTACACGTTCAGGAGATACGTATCCATCCCTTCAGGAACGCGTGAAATTTACAAAGGACAAGTTCGGTGAAGTTTATGTAAGCATTCACGTAAATTCAGCGACATCTACAAGTGCGAAAGGTACGGAAACGTATTACAGCATTACAACAGGTGACCAGTATGAAGAGGATAAAAAGCTTGCGACGTATATCAATAATGAAATCGTCAAAAATGCGGATATGACAAACCGAGGGGTAAAAGAAGCACAGTATTATGTGACACGCAATATGATCATTCCTTCTGTATTAGTCGAACTTGGGTTCATCTCAAATGCAGAAGACCGTAAAAAATTAATCAATGACAAGTATGTAGAAATCTATGCACAATCTATTTATAACGGGATTGTTGATTACTACAGAAAATAAAATACGCTGTTCAATGGCTTAGTTCTTTCACAAGGACTAAGCCATTTTTTCTTGCTCAAATTAATATTTATAATCTAGAAAAATATGGTAAAATTATTTAAAATGAAAAATTGTTTGGAGGAGGATGAAATGAAGCAGTCGATAAAAATAATCCTGTCAATCGCTATTGTTTTAGGTATTTATTATATATGGAATCAATATGAAATGTACCAGATTTCTAAAGAGTTGAATGAAGTGAGTTTTGTGGATAGCAGAGATTTAACAAAGGTCACAGTTGCTAAATATCCATCAAATGATTCTTCTGTTTCTTATAATATGGATGAAGTAAAAGAGCTTTACCGCCTGCTCGAAACAATGCCAACCGAGTCGGTACGTAAAGGAAAAGAAACAACTTCTAACTATCAAATTAAATTCTCTGATCAAGCACTTATGAAATCGATCACTTATACGATTTACGACAACGATATTGTAAAGCGGGAACAAGATGCAACAGCAGTCATGACAAGCGGCTATCTAAAATTGAAAGAACCATTTGATCGTACATTGCTGGAAGAGTGGATTAAAAAATATGAATAGAGCGGTGATGTAAATGACGTTCAAAATGATAAAAAAAGAGTTCAAGTTGGTTGGCTTAAAGGGTAGTGGGGAGTATCAAAACTTTGGAAGTGAAGTACCATTGCTTGCAAAACGGTTATTAAGCCGTTCTGATGAGATCGACTACCAGATTGAAAGTGAAATCGCATTGTTTGAACCTAAAAAGAGTGACGAACATAAAACGGGCAATTTCTTTGTAGGACTAATCGTTCGCGGGAAAGTGAATAAAATCCCGGCAGGAATGGATTATTTAGAGACGAATAACCATTATATTACGACAAGAGGGAACATAATGGAACTGGAAAAACTTCATGAAAATTTGCTGAATTGGGGAACAGTGCAAGGTTATAAAAGAGATCTTGATTCTTATATTATCGAAACATATCATCCTGTTAGCAAAGGGGAAGAAGTTGAAATCTACTTACCAATTATTGCTTAGAACTGGACTCGGGGGGACAAAAATGGGTGGAAAATTAGTGAGAGTCGGAACAACTTACATACCGGTAGCGGATGTGGAACGATCTTCTGAATGGTATGTGAAAAACTTGGAAGCGACTTTAAATTATAAAGACAAAGATAAAGCCATTTTAAACTTTGCAAATCAAAGTTTCTTTCTAGTACATTCAAAAGAGAATGAAAGGGCCAATTTTATAGACAAATACGGAAAGGAGTGTTTCTCAATTACATTCGAAGTTGATGGATTCCAGGCGTTAGAGGCATTGCATCATGATTTTAAGCAAATCGGAGTAAAAGTCGGTGAAATTGAAAATCGGGGACATGCTGGAAAGAATTTTATTTTTTATGATTTGGACGGAAATCAATTCGATGTTTGGAGTGAATTGAGCCCTGCTTTTAAAGGAAAATTAATTTAACGCCTTAACGAAACTTAGTAAGGGTGTATTTCTTGCTAAGTTTTTTACATAATAATGAATCTTTTCTTCGTCTGTTTCGTACATAAACATATTGGCGGATGAAATTGATTAGTATTTTTATAAGCAGTGCACATACATAAATTTTTTAGTTATTCAATAATTGTAATAATTACTATATAATGGAATTCGCTAGTTCTTAAAAACAGGAGGTACGCTCATGGTGTTACAACTGAAAGATGTGACGAAACGCTATCGTGATTTCGTTGCAGTAAATCGATTGAACTTTACAATTGAAAAAGGTGAAATATTCGGTTTGATCGGGCAAAATGGTGCAGGAAAAACGACTACATTCCGAATGATTCTGGATTTACAGGATACAACAGAAGGTACGATTACATGGGATGGGCAGCCAATCAAATCGGTAAGCCGTGACTTTTTAGGCTATTTACCGGAGGAGCGCGGTATTTTCCCTCAAATGAAAGTGGAAGAGCAGCTTTACTTTTTCGGCGAGCTGCACGGTATGGATAAAAACGAACTGAAAAAAGATATCGACTTTTGGATTGAGCGCTTTGATCTGGAAGAAAAACGACATGTGAAAGCCGAGACGTTATCAAAAGGGAATAAGCAAAAGGTCCAATTAATCGCCAGCTTTATTCATAAACCGGCGTTTTTAATTCTTGATGAACCGTTTAGTGGACTGGACCCGGTAAACATGGAGCTGCTGAAAAATGCAATCCTGTATTTGCGCGACCAAGGAATGACGATTTTATTCTCGAGTCACCAAATGGATAATGTCGAGGAGCTATGTGATCATTTATGTCTACTAAAGCGCGGTGAATCCCTATTTTCAGGCTCGCTGCTTGATCTGAAAAAGCAGTACGGTAAAACAAAACTGACGGTACGTACAGATAAATCCTTTGAAGAATTAAGTAAGTATCCAGGTGTGAATCATGTCAAACTGGAACGGGACTCACAGGCAGTACTGACACTTGAAGACGAATCATATGCACCGGAAATTTTCGAACTGCTTTCAAACGGCAATTATATCGAAAAGTTCAGTTTAGATTATTTATCGCTGCATGAGATTTTCAAAGAGAAAGTAGGTGCCGGTCTTGTCTAAATTTAATGTGCTTATTAGAAAATTATATAAACAAAAAATCACATCAAAATCCTTTATTTTAACAACATTGCTTTATTTAGTAGTGCTAAGCGGTTTTATGTTCTGGTCGGAAATTAAAGACCTCATTTTCTCTGGGGATGCGGATACAATCGCAGTTATCAATGAAACTGATTTTGATATAGCGCAAGTACTGCAAGATTCAGATGATGTGGAATATGTCTATGTTGAAGCGGGTGATGTCAAAGATAAATTGAAGGATGGAGACTATTACGCGGCCTTTACATTATCGGATGCAGATGGCAAGCTGGCGGCAAAAATTGAATCATTTGATCCGCTTCCGCTTAATGATCAGCAAGATTTCCAAAGTTCATTAAGTCAGGCGGGTCAGCTGTATGCGATGAGTCAGATGGAATTATCACCGGAGCAGCAACAGTTATTATTGTCGTCAGAGCCTGTCATTACATTAAATTCACTGAATGAAGCTGCAGATGACGGTAAATCCGCTGAAGAAAAAATGGCGGGCGTTTGGGTTTCGTATGCGATTGGAATTATCATTTATGTTTTTGTCGCATCATATTTGTCAATGATTACAACAGATGTTGCTTCGGAAAAAGGGTCACGTGCATTGGAAATGTTATTAGTCAGCGTGAAGCCAGAAGTGCATTTCCGTTCAAAAATTGTCGGAGTATTTTTAGTTGCACTTACACAATTCGTCATACTTTTCGGCGGACTTTTATTACTGCTTCGCTTCTCAGATGGCGGAAACAAATGGTCAATTGTTACGGATCTGCTTGATTCACTATCGATAAGCTACTTCCTATATATAGTCGGTTTCTTATTCTTAACGATTTTCATGTATTTAATAATCGGCGCATTATTCGGTTCCCTAGTGTCGAAAGTAGAAGAAGCAGGGCAAGTAATGATGCCGGCAATGATGCTGACACTCGTTGGATTCTACGTTATGCTGACAGGTATGGGTAATCCGGATACTATGCTGATCAAAGTATTCTCATACATTCCATTTACTTCAGGAATGGTCATGCCGATGCGTTTAGGTGCAACAGATATGAACGCCATTGAACCAATCATTAGCTTCGTTATTTTAGTTGGAACAGTATTGACACTATACTTCCTGAGTCTGTCATTCTATAAACGAAGTGTACTGACATATTCATCAGGCGGTATTATAGAAAAAATGAAAACCGTATTTAAAGTAACAACGTAACTTTTAAAATATGCTCCTCATTATATGGACAGGAAACCTGTTCATCTTAATGGGGAGTTTTTTCTAATATTTGCTAATAGAAAAGATTAGTGACAGAATAACGGTGAAGTAATGGTTGAACGACAGGTACTCTTATTCCGGAAAATCGGTACTAGAGTTCGTGGATTTTTAGATGCCTAGATAATAGAACTTATTACCTAAATAAATAATAGATATTACTGTACAAGCGCATTTTTTGCTCTACTAAGCAGGATTATCATATAAAATGTCGAATTTAGGTAAAAAGAAAGGGGTACTAATATGCATGAGAATAGCGCTGAATATATGAAGGTTAATTTATTTATGACTTATGATGAAATATCAGAATACATATTAGTGATATTTGACAAGCGTGAATTAACTGTCAAGATATTATATTACAAAGGGAAAGATGACGAGATAACTACCATAGATGTAGAGAAATTTGAAGTTGTAGAGAATTTTACAGCTTTAACTATAGAAGATGCGGAGCACAAGTATTCTGAGTGGAATAATGTAAGTGTAGCTGTTCCAATGATTTCAGAATACTTAAATTCGAAATTACTAATCCAAACAGAATAGGGATTAAAATTCCGAACTGAAAAAGTTCCTGAAAAAAATAGTACTTTCAATAGTTCGGGTTAAATGGCTCGTACTTTAGTTAACTTGTAATAAATAAATGGTGGACATATGAGCGTGCATCCAACCTGAGTGATTTAAAATAGCAATACTAGTAAGCGTCAACTCAACATGCGAGTAGCTATTCGCAAGCTTTCGTAGTAAACTGATATTGTACGGAGAGATTTGTATTTAAAACAAGTCTCTCTTTTTTATGAACGAAAAACAGTAGTAAGGATGAAAGCATGAGAAAAAAAACAGAACTACAAGTAGATAGTAAAGCGATTAAGGATTTAACAAATGGCAATCCATTGATATTAAAAGATACGGTTGTTATGCCGGAAGCGTCAATTGAAGAAGGTAGTCTTCTTCATTTAGTCGATAAAAGCGGCGGCTATATTGCAACTGGCTATTACGGTATTCAAAATAAAGGGATCGGCTGGGTGCTGACACGTAAAGAAAAAGAGCAGATTGATGTGAAGTTCTTTACGAAAAAAATCCGTGAAGCTGCTGAAAAACGTGCAGACTTTTTTGCCTCTGAAGATACAACAGCTTTCCGCGTGTTTAATGGCGAAGGTGACGGCATTGGCGGTTTGACAATCGATTTCTTTAACGGCTACTACATGGTGAGCTGGTACAGTGAAGGAATTTATTCGTTCCGTACGGACATTTATGAGGCATTGAATGCAGCAGTGAATACACGAGGGATTTATGAAAAACTACGCTTTGATACAAATGGTCAATATATCGATCAGGATGATTATGTATCAGGTGAAAAGGGCGAATTCCCGCTGATCGTTCAGGAAAATGGCATGAATTTTGCGGTTGATCTGAATGATGGGGCAATGACAGGAATTTTCCTGGATCAGCGAAATGTACGAAAAGCATTACGTGACCGATATTCAACTGATAAGACGGTGCTAAATACATTCTCGTACACAGGTGCGTTTTCGGTTGCCGCTGCTTTAGGCGGTGCATCAGGTACGACGAGTGTCGATCTGGCTAAACGCAGCTTGCCGAAAACAATTGAGCAATTCAGTGTGAATGGAATCGACTATGAATCACAAGATATTAAAGTGATGAACGTATTTGACTATTTCAGTTATGCAGCAAGAAAAGGCCTGAAGTTCGACGTAGTTGTACTGGATCCGCCAAGCTTTGCCCGTACGAAAAAAATGACGTTCAGTACGTCAAAAGATTATCCGAAATTGCTCAAGGATGCGTTAACTCTTACAAACGATGGTGGCGTTATTATCGCATCGACAAACAATGCAAGCTTTAATATGAAAAAGTTCAAAACATTTATCGACAAAGCGTTTAAAGATTATGGTGCACGCTATAAAATTTTAGAAGAGCACCAGTTGCCGGAAGATTTCACGGTGCCGCATAATTTCCCGGAATTCAATTATTTAAAAGTAGTCATCATTCAAGTGATGAACTAATCGGAGTGATATTATATGAAATACAATAAAACAACGATGCTGAAATTAATCAACGAGCATCGCGAACTGCATGACGAACTGAAAAAACTGAAATCGGAAATGGGACTGGAAAAAAACTTCGCCGTTAAAGCGCTGTACCATTCAGCTGTGGCAGAAGATGGCCCATATATGAAAGATTATCAGGACTTGGAACGTTTACGCTAATATACGCACCGCAACGATTGAATACAATTGTTGTGGTGTATTTTTTTGGATCTTACTATAAAAATAAGCGTACATAATCATGATACAATACAGCTATAATATGTAAAATTGAGGGGAATACTATTGAGCATTAGAGAACAAAGAAAACAACAGCGCAGGGAACAAATAATTCAGGCAGCAAAAACATTGATGTTGAATAACGGAATTCAACAAGTTCAATTACAGGACGTTGCAAATGAAGTAGGGATTGGGATCGCTACATTTTATCGTTATTTTGCGAATAAGGAATTACTCGTTTTAGCAATTAATAATGAAATTACCAGTCAAATGACAAATTCTATCCGAAAAATTGCTAATGAACCTTTGACAGCTTATGAACAGATTGAACGAATATTAACTTATTATATTGAGTTAATCGATGACCCGCAGCATCAATTTGTGAAGTTTTTTAAAGCGTTTGAAGCATATAAACCGATATCTGAAGAGACGGACGAATACAAAGAATTTGTAGATATTCGAAGAGAAATGGCTAATGTTTTGTATTCAATTGCAGAAAAAGGAAATGAAGACCAATCGATCCGAGCAGGCATTGATATTCCGGAGTATGTATTTACAGTTGTTCAAAATATAAGTTACTTTACTGTAGAATCCTATTTGACCGAGCATGACCCTAATCTACCTGTGAAATTAGATCCTAAAAAGCAGTTAAAGCTTATTAAAGAGATGTTTTTACAATTCATAGCTACTAAAAATTGACGGACCGATCAAACATTGTTATTGTTAGTTTTAGATAGTGATAGTTAACTATCATATTATTGAAAGGGTGATTTTTAATGTCTCGATTAACAGGTAAAGTAGCAATTATTACTGGTGCTGCTCAAGGTATGGGTGCTACCCATGCGAAGGCTTTTGTAGAACAAGGTGCAAAAGTAGTTTTAACAGATTTAAATGAAGAAAAAGGGGAAGCGTTTGCTGCAGAATTAGGCGGAAATGCAATCTTCATAAAACAGAACGTTACTTCTGAAGAAGATTGGACAACCGTTATTGCGAAAGCAGAAGAAGCATTTGGTCCGGTAAATGTATTAGTAAACAATGCTGGAATTTCGATGAATAAAAACATGTTGGAAATGTCTTTAGATGAATACATGAAAATCGTCAATATTAACCAAGTATCTGTTTTCTTAGGAATGAAAGCAGTTGCTGCTTCAATGATGAAAGCTGGTGGCGGTTCAATCGTCAACATTTCTTCAATCAACGGCTTAGTTGGTGGTGCTGTAGGTTATACAGATACAAAGTTTGCTGTTCGTGGTATGACAAAAGCAGCTGCATTAAACTTGGCGCCAATGGGTATTCGTGTAAATTCAGTACACCCTGGAGTTATTGCAACGCCGATGATCATGCAGGAAGATGCAAAAGCAGCTATTGAGGAATTTGCAAAGCATATCCCGCTGAAACGCGTATCACAACCAGAAGAAGTATCTCAATTAGTAGTCTTCTTAGCATCAGACGAGTCAAGCTACTCAACAGGTGCAGAGTTTGTAGTAGATGGCGGAATAACAGCTCAGTAAATCGTTAAAAAACTGCACTCAAACTTTATAAAAGTTTGAGTGCAGTTTTCATTTGTTTTATTTCTTCGTTTTCTTAACTAACCATCGCTTATAGCTGTACATCGTAATCACAGTAAGTACTAGTACAATTAGGGCAGTAACAATGATGAGTGTCCAAAATGATCCTTCATCATCCTCATCGGAGTTCGTCTCATCCTTTAATGTATCGACAAGTGAATTGACATCATTTTCAATCTTCTCTGTTGTATCTGCAGCGCTGTCCTCTTCTTTCTTCGTCTTAGGCGCATTTACTTTAAATGTAAACGAACCCGTTAACGGATGTCCATCCTCACTAATACTATCCCATTCAACTGTATAAGTGTCATTTGGAAGGGGATCAAGCATAATTCCGGATAGGACACCTTCATTTATTGAAATTGAATGAATCGCCATTTCCTTCCCATCGCTTGCAATAACTTTAAATGTACTGCCTTCTTCAATTTTGCCCCCATACGCTAAATCAATTGTTTGGATATTTTCTGTTACAGTCTCACCTTCTGCAGGATTGGTTGATTCTAGATGCGTATGTGCGTAAACCCCAGGAACAAATAATAAAAAAATAGCAGCCAGTGCAAATAATAATTGTTTCATCATGTTAAAATTTCCCTTCAATTTATTTATCAGTAATGCATGTAACAAAAATTGCTATCCATATTTGGACGGAAAATCCGTACTAAATGGATTTATAATTTTAGTATGGACAAAAAGAAGCTGAAATATTGGATTTAAATATATAAAGAATGCCAAAATTATATTTTTTTATAGACAAGAGATTGACTTAACATTTTTTACAAAAAAAATTAATTCGGAATCCGAAAAAAATATTTGTAAAATATATCGGAAAATTAAAATATTTGGTAAAATGGGGGAACTTGAGTAAAAAAGAGGGTGAAAGAATGAAGGTATTTCTTAAATTAGGTTGGTTTTTCAAAGAGCGAAAATACCAATACACAGTCGGGCTTTTTATGCTTGTATTAGTAGCCATCCTGCAGCTCGTACCGCCGAAAATTATCGGCTTCACAATCGATGAAATCGGTACACGGACATTGACGAAAGCAGGTTTGTTTAAATGGCTCGCTATCATCATCGGTGTAGCGATTGCCATGTACATATTGCGCTATTATTGGCGTCAAATGATTTTTGGCTCGTCCAATCTGTTGGCGCGAATATTACGTGAAAAGCTCCATCGTCATTTTACACAGATGTCTCCGTCGTTTTATCAAAAGAATCGTGTCGGTGATTTAATGGCACATGCAACAAATGATATAAGTGCAGTGCAGCAAACAGCTGGTGGAGGGGTTTTAACATTATTTGACTCGCTTACAACAGGGGGCTTTGTAATTTTGGCAATGGCAATTACCATTGACTGGCGTCTTACACTGATTGCGCTCATTCCAATGCCGCTAGTCGCATTATCGACGAGCTATTACGGCAAGTTGCTTCATGAGCGTTTTCGCCATGCCCAAGCAGCCTTTTCCGACTTGAACGATAAAACTCAGGAAAGTATCAGTGGGATGAAAGTACTGAAAACGTTTGGACAGCAACAGCAGGATGTTGCGGATTTTACGAAGCTTTCCGATGAAGTGGTGGAAAAAAATATGCGCGTAGCAAAAGTCGATTCATTATTTGACCCGACGATTAGCTTCGTTGTTGGTTTAAGTTTTATGCTGAGTCTTGGATTTGGCACGAAATTTATATTGGAAGATGCGATGACGGTCGGTGACTTAGTTACGTTCACGACGTATTTAAGTATTCTGATCTGGCCGATGCTGGCAATTGGGATGTTGTTCAATATCGTTGAGCGAGGCAGCGTTTCGTATGACAGGATTGAACGTATTTTAAATACCCCAATTGAAATTGATGACAAGCTGGATGCTATTGAAGAAAATCCTTCCGGGGATCTTTTATTCAACGTGAAATCCTTTACTTTCCCTGGAGATGCAGCACCGACATTAAGGGATGTGCATTTTGAGCTGAAACGCGGCGAAACACTCGGAATCGTCGGTAAAACAGGTGCAGGGAAGACGTCCATTTTAAAGCTGTTGCTCCGTGAGTTTGAAGGATATGAAGGAACGATTCAATTTGGTGCACACAATATAAATGATTATAGGAAAAGTGCTCTGCGTCAGGCGATTGGCTATGTACCTCAAGATCACTTTTTATTCTCAGCAACGCTTTATTCCAATATCGCCTTTGCGAATCCACGTGCAAGCATGGAGGAAGTTCGTGCAGCGGCAGCACTTGCAAATATTGATGAAGATATTATGAGCTTTACAGATGGCTATGACACGATTGTCGGAGAACGGGGAGTATCTCTTTCCGGTGGACAGAAACAGCGTATTTCTATCGCTAGGGCATTGTTAATGAAACCTGAGCTGCTCATATTGGATGATTCTTTATCTGCGGTTGATGCGCGGACAGAAGAAGCGATTCTGCATGCATTAAAAAAAGAGCGGAAAAATGCGACAACGATCATTACGTCGCACCGTCTAAGTGCAATCCAGCAGGCACATATCATTATTGTCGTTGATGAAGGAACAATTATTGAAAAAGGTACCCATGAACAGCTGATGGCACTAGAGGGCAGTTATTATGAAATGTACCAGTTACAGCAACTTGAGCAGTTAGTGGAACAAGGGGGGGATCATGATGGCGAATGAGACGATTTCAAGTAAAGAACAGCGCATCGTATTAAAGCGTCTGTTTACCTATTTGAAGCCACATAAAAAGATATTGGCCATTGCGCTGTTTCTTCTTGTTTTAACCGTTCTCGGCGATATTATCGGTCCTTATCTGATAAAAGTTTATATTGATGATCATTTAATGATCGGCAATTTTGATATGACCCCAATCGTGACACTCGGTGTTGGGTACTTTATTATTCAATTGCTGAACGTCGTTATCACATACTATCAAAATATTAAATTCCAGGAACTTGCTTTGAAGGTCATTCAGCAACTGCGTATTGATGTGTTTTCTAAAATTCACCGATTGGGCATGCGCTATTTTGATCAGGTTCCGGCAGGTTCCATCGTGTCCAGGGCTACAAATGACACCGAAGCGATTAAAGATATGTTCGTGTCGGTACTCATCAGCTTTGTACAGGCGGCGTTTTTAATTGTCGGTGTGTATTTTGCGATGTTTTTCCTGAATGCGAAGCTTGCATTTTATATGCTTCTTTTGCTTCCTGTCATTCTGTACATCATTTGGCTATACCGCAAAATGAGTTCGGTTGTCTATATGAGAATGCGGGAAAAACTCAGTGAGCTTAATGCGAAACTTTCTGAAACATTATCAGGAATGAGCATCGTGCAGGCATTCCGTCAAGAACCACGTTTCAATGATGAATTTGATCGTGTCAATGAAGAGCATTTCCAGTCCATGATGGCCAATACGAAAATGAACAGTCTTCTGCTTCGTCCGATTATTGATTTAGTGTATTTTACAGCAATCGTTATTTTACTGTTTTACTTTGGATGGACATCATTTGAAACAGCGGTAGAAGTCGGCGTTGTCTATGCGTTCATTACATATATGAACCGTTTCTTTGATCCGATCAATCAAGTAATGGAACGTCTGGCACTGTTCCAGCAGGCGATTGTAGCGGCATCCCGCGTATTTGAGCTGTTAGATAATGAAGAACTTGAACCAGTGCAACAGAACAAGCCGGTTCAAGTTTCAAAAGGTCATATCGAATTTAAAAATGTGTCGTTTAGCTATGACGGCAAGCAAGATGTACTGAAAAATATTTCATTCACAGTCAATCCTGGAGAAACAGTTGCGTTAGTCGGGCATACCGGCAGTGGGAAGAGTTCAATTATCAATCTTCTAATGCGTTTTTACGAGTTTAAGCGTGGTGAAATATTAATTGACGGTCAGTCGATTAAAGATTACGAACAGCAGGAGCTACGTGCAAAAATGGGGTTAGTACTACAAGACCCATTTCTGTTTTACGGAACGATTGATTCGAACATTCGACTATATAATGAAAATCTCACTTTACAGAAGGTGAAGGAAGCTGCAGAGTTTGTGCAGGCAAATGATTTCATTGAATCGCTTCCGGATGGTTATGGAAGCCATGTAACAGAGCGTGGTTCGACATTTTCAAGCGGGCAGCGTCAACTGGTGGCATTTGCGCGGACAATTGCGACAAACCCGAAAATTCTTGTCCTTGACGAAGCAACGGCAGCGATCGATACTGAAACGGAAGTCGGCATCCAGCAATCATTGGAAAAAATGCGAAAAGGCCGTACAACGATAGCGATTGCCCATAGACTTTCAACAATCCAGGATGCAGAGCAAATACTAGTATTGCATAAAGGAGAAATTGTCGAACGCGGTACACATCAACAGCTCATCGCACAAAAAGGGTTATATCACAAAATGTACTTACTGCAAAATGGTATAGTGGAATAATTTAATGAGTCTATAAAGCTACAATTATTTACTTCTCAAATATGGACATCTATAATGAGAGTATCAAAAATTAGAAGGTGCACCAATGTCAGAACAAAAAAAGGGCGTCTTTTTAGCAATCGGCGCCTATTTAATGTGGGGGATTATTCCTCTTTACTGGAAACAGCTGCAGCATGTCGGCAGTGTAGAAATATTAGTAGGACGTGTAATTTGGTCCTTTGTATTCACCGTCCTGTTTGTATTGCTGATCCGTCAGTATAAACAAATGATCGTAGATATCAAGATGCTATGGAAAAATAAGAAACAGTTTATTCTACTGTTCGTAGCATCGGTTTTCGTTTCGCTCAATTGGGGAATATTCATTTGGGCAGTAAACAATGGACATTTACTTCAAACGAGTTTAGGTTATTATATTAACCCGCTTATATCGGTATTGTTTGGGATGATCTTTTTTAAAGAGAAAATTTCCCGGGCAACTGCGGTAGCTGTCATCATTGCGGCAATAGGCGTAGGGTATCAGGCTGTATTAGGAGGAACAATTCCTTGGGTATCACTGGCGCTGGCGCTAACTTTTGCTTTTTATGGTGTAATTAAAAAGCAAATTCCGCTCGATGCGACACGCGGACTCGCAATCGAAACATTGTTTGTTTTACCGATTGCTGTGTCTATATACATTTACTTAATGAACACGTCGGAAATTGCTTTTATGCATGTGGACTGGAAAACTAACCTATTGTTAATGGGCGGCGGGATCGTAACAGCCTTGCCACTTGTCCTATTTGCAAAAAGTGCGCAAAAAATCCCACTTTATTTAATGGGCTTTATTCAATTTTTGGCACCAACGATTAGTTTAATGCTCGGCATCTTTTTATACAAGGAGCCTTTTACACTGACAGAATTCATCACTTTCGTATGTATATGGCTGGCGGTATTCATCTTTTCGGCATCCAAAGTGTTCGAAGCGAGAAAACAACATGCAACGTATAATAAAGAGAACGAAGTTAAAGTATAATCTAGCAATTAAAATAAAAAACGACCATTTTGCAACTTGCAAATGGTCGTCTTTTTATTTATCCCATTAACATTAACGAACGCCTATCATATTTCCTCCAATACGGAAGTAATAATATACCCGCTCACATTATCACCAGATACTTTGATATTGTTTGATTCAAGTGTGTTAACAGATGTCTTGTTATCGGTATAATGCACGAAATAAGTTGTATTATCTAATTTCATTTTATAAAATTGCTTCTCTTTTAGATAAGCAATATATTCTTCAAAAACGAAGTCGTGCTCCTTCATCATCACGCTATGGGGCAAGCCTATGTAACGGAAATGCCAAGGTTCATACTCAATTCCGGTAATGTCGACTTTGTGTTTAGGATAGCGTAGAATGTAGCCAAACTCCGCTGCATGTTCTTCCATCCATTTTCCTTCTGCAACATTTTCCATTTTGCCGACAGTCGAACCTATATCAATCGATAGGCCCGTCTGATGTTCACTATAGCCGGCAGGCAGGGCATAATCGGCACCGATTTGTTCAAAAAGCTGTTTCTGAAGTTTTCCGCTGCGATAGGCACTATTGATTATGAAATGCTCGATTCCATCATTCGCTGCAGCATCGAATAATTGCTTGAGAGGTGCAATAGCCTGTTCTTCAAGAAAATACTCCGAATTAACGATTACATTTTTAGCAATATCATCTGGAATAGTGGCTAAGTTGCCTGGTTCATTCTGTAATGCGATGTCCCGGTTAACAAGGACAAGATCCCCGTTTGAATTGGAATACGATGCTAGTGAAAGCTGCTGGGGTAAGTCGGGAGCACCAACTTGTTCAGTCGTAAAAAATTGAAAGCCAATAACGGCAAAAATAAGTATAAAAATAATCTTTTTCATTAAATAACGCTCCTTCAATCTAAGCATAGCAAATAAAACTGAATATTGAAGGTTAAATTGTGGAGATATTCCGAAGAACTATCAAAACAAGATAGAGCTCTTTTAAATTATTTGCATATGAATTTATAAACAAAAATAGAAACCGTCTCAAACATTAATGTTAGGAGAGGTTTCTATCCATTTCTACTTAAATATATTATAGCGATTAATTTTTTGATAATGGCGAGAATTCCTTCGCATTCCAAACGTTTTGTTTATTTTCAACAATCATCCAAACTAACGTAATACTTGCTGCAATGATAACCATTAAAAATCCGTATAGGGGCGTATTGTCCAGTGATTGATAATGAACAATTAAACCGCCGATA
Organism: Solibacillus sp. FSL W7-1472; assembly: GCF_037969775.1. Taxonomy (NCBI): domain Bacteria; kingdom Bacillati; phylum Bacillota; class Bacilli; order Caryophanales; family Caryophanaceae; genus Solibacillus; species Solibacillus sp. FSL W7-1472. The sequence continues at coordinate 2,068,348 of NZ_CP150208.1, read as the reverse complement.
TATGAACCGAGGAAGATCCCGATATTAAATGCTGAAATATTTAAAGCGGAAGCCATCGCAGTGGCTGCCGGCACATATTTTTCGGATAGCTGAACGGCATACAGTTGTAAGCCCGGCACATTCATAAACATAAAAAGCCCCATTGCTAATACCATTATGAGCCCAATTACTTTGGAATCAAATGAGAAGTAGACACCAAGTAACGTTAACGCTAATCCAATAAAGAAGATGAATATCGCACGCAATGGATTAGTGTTTGCAAAATGGCCACCGATTGTATTTCCTATTGCGACACATATACCATATACAACCAATATTACGACAATTGCATGAGGGGAATAGCCCATTTGATTTTCAAGAATAGGGGTCACATATGTGTAAACAACAAATACGCCTCCGTAACCCATTGCTGTAATAAATAAAATTAACAGCATACGGAAATTGCTTAATACTTTTCCGATATCACTTAATGAAATCGGCTTACTTTTTGTTAAATTATTTGGCACAAGGAACGCATTGCTGATTAACCCAATTATGCCAATAATGACGATAAAGATGAATGATAGCCGCCAATCCGTTACTTGGCCAATGAATGTTCCTAAAGGTACTCCACTGACAGTTGCCAAAGTTAATCCTGTAAACATAAAAGCGATGGCACTTGCCCGTTTGTTAGGTGCCACAACGTCAGCCGCAATAACCGCCGCAATCGACATAAATACACCATGAGCAAAAGCAGAAATAATGCGTCCAATCAATAGTAAAGTAAATGTTGGTGCTATCGCTACCCATAAATTACCGACGATAAAAAGTACCATTACGAGCAACAGCACCTTTTTACGGTCAAGCCGGGATGTTAAAACCGTTAAAATTGGTGCTCCGATTGTAACGCCTAATGCATAGATTGATACTGTTAATCCTGCAGTACTTAAAGTAATACCAAACTCATTTGTGATGAGCGGGAGCAATCCAACGCTAATAAATTCTGTGGAACCGATACCAAACGAACTGATTGCTAACGCAAGAAGTGTTAATCTGGCGTTTGGTGTTTTTGATGTAGACATATTAAAAATAACTCCTTTGATTTATTTTATAGGGTATAGTATTATTCATACATACTATAAAAGCATGTACAGTACTTTTAGTTACTTTTGATAATACTGGGGGTTTCAAAATGAAAAAAGTTTATAATATTGGTGTCGAAGCAACACTCGAAGTCATTGGCAGTAAATGGAAACCAGTCATTCTTTGTCACCTCAATCACCATGGTCAAATCCGAACAAATGAATTTCGCCGATTAATTCCCGGCATTTCACAAAAAATGCTGACGTCCCAATTACGCGAACTTGAGCAATGCGGTTTAATTAATCGTAAGGTGTATAACCAAGTACCACCGAAAGTTGAATATTCTTTAACCCCATATGGACACGAGATGGAGCCGGTGCTCAACTTACTTTGTACATGGGGAGAGAAACATATTGAAAAATTAAAAGAGAATGGTGAAGAAGTTCTTCTTATGCAGCGAGATGATGATATTGCTGTGCAAAAACTATCTTAATAAAAATAATGAAAGCCTCAAGTACTAAAATCTTGAGGCTTTTCGTCTCTGCAATTTTCAATTCTTCAATTTAAATTAGAAATCAAAAACTTCCGGATCTGGACCGACGCGTTTATCTAAATTCATCGCATTGATTATCTGCATTTCTTCATCAGTAAGACTAAAGTCAAAAATGTCGGCATTTTGCGCCATCCGCTCTTTACGAACTGATTTAGGAATCGTGATTACTTCATTTTGAATATCCCAACGTAAAATAACTTGTGAATTTGATTTTCCATATTTTTCGGCAATTTTTGCAATTGTCGTATCTTCGAGTAGACCCCCTTGCATTAATGGAGCCCAAGCTTCCAACTGAATATTGTGTTCTTTACAAAATGCACGTAATGATCGTTGTTGTAAACGCGGGTGAAACTCTACTTGATTAATGACTGGTGTTACACGAGCAGTTTTCAATAAATCCTGCAGATGCGAGATATTGAAATTGCAAACCCCGATTGCTCTAATTTTGCCTTCCTGATATAGATCCTCTAAAGCGGTCCAAGATTCGGCAAATTTATTTTGACCCGGCCAATGAATTAAATAGAGATCCAAATAATCCAGCCCTAATTTTTCCAGGCTTTCTTCGTAAGCTGAAACAGATTCCTCATAATTTAAACCGGCATTCCAAACTTTAGATGTGATGAATAAGTCCTCTCTATTTAATCCGGTAGAGGCCAGTGCTAATTGTATGCCCTCGCCAACACCCGCTTCGTTGCCGTAAATAGCAGCTGTATCAATGCTGCGATAACCTAGCTCAATCGCATTTTTAACGATTTCTGCCGTTGTATCGTTTTCTACCTGAAAGACGCCAAGGCCCATTGCTGGCATTTCTACCCCATTATTTAATTTGATTGTATCCTGTAAACTAGTAATCATTTATTGATCCTCCAATTGAATAAGTATTTCGTTGCTTTTTTATTATGGATCCACTCGAAAATTAAAAAAAGTACGCACTTTTTCGTTTCATAGCAACGTGGAGGTTCCTATTGAGTCAAATCAACAGTTTAAAGAGAAAGTTTTTTTAGAAAAATAACAGGGTGGGGAATAGAGGAGGGGGTGATTCACTTTTCGTAGTAATGAATTTTTGTTTTCCATCATTTAAATACCTAATTAACCTTTAATAATGATAAGAATCAACTATTTCAATACTTCCAATATTAAAAATAATAAAGGGAAATTTTTATTATAAAATACACAAAAATACGCTAAATACATAAAAATTAAATTTTTTTAAATAATAAAATTACAGAATATTCTTGAATTAAGTTTTTCGGTCGTTTATTTCCGATTTCTAATTGTAACAAACGAATCTTTGTGCTATCGTTGCTTATTGAATGGTATGTGAAAGTTTTTACAATCAGGTATGAAATTTTCGAAAAAAATAATATTAAGTGATGGCAAAGGAGAGTTATTATGTCAGAAATGAATAATCAGCAGGTAGAAAAAGTGGCTGTTACACAAGAGCAATTAGATGTATTAGATCAGTTACTAAAGCCAGAGGTACAAGCTTCATTAACTACTTTAGTAGATAACTTACCAAAATTGGCTGAGATGACTACTTTATTAACAAAAACTTATGAATTTGCGACTAGTGTTGCAACAGACGAAACATTAAAAAATGATACAGTTGCGGCTGTAACAGAAATGGCTAGCCCAGTTGTTGATACTGCAAAATCATTGGCACAGACAGCGATTGAAGCGAAAGACCGTGCTGAAGTTAGCAATGAAACAGTAGGTGTATTCGGCTTATTAAAAATGTTAAAAGACCCACAGGTTCAAGGGGCATTACGTTTTGCTAATGCATTTTTACAAGTAGCATCTGAACGTAAACAAATGAAATAATTTGTATAATCTAATTTTATTGGAGGATTTTTAATATGGTAACTAAAGAAATCGTTATTTTAGGTGCTGGATTTGCTGGTGTATTAGCAGCACAAACAGCTCGTAAATATTTAAATAAAGACGAAGCGCGTATTACAGTTGTAAACCAATTCCCTACACATCAAATCATTACTGAATTACACCGTTTAGCTGGCGGTACAATTGCTGAAGGTGCTGTAGCATTGCCACTTGAAAAGATTTTCAAAGGTTATGACATCAACTTGGAAATCGCAAAAGTAAACAGCTTTGACGTTGAAAGCAAAAATGTAGTACTTTCAAACGGCAAAACAGTACAATACGATACATTAGTTGTTGCTCTAGGTAGCCAAACAGGTTTCTTCGGAATCCCAGGTTTAGAGGAAAACTCTTTCGTATTAAAATCAGTAGATGAAGCAAATGCAATTCGCGAGCATATTGAAGCACGCATTAAAGCATATGCAACAACAAAAGACGAAGCAGATGCTACAATCGTTATCGGCGGTGGCGGTTTAACAGGCGTTGAGCTTGTTGGTGAAATCGTAGACCACTTCCCTAAAGTTGCTGAGAAATACGGTGTTAAATTTGAAGACCTTAAAATTAAACTAGTTGAAGCAGGTCCAAAAATCTTGCCAGTATTCCCGGAAAACTTAATCGATCGTGCAACTAAGTCATTATCGAAGCGCGGTGTAGAATTCATTACATCAACACCTGTTACTGGTGTTGAAGGCAATGTCATTCAATTAAAAGACCGTGAGCCAATCGTTGCAAACACATTAGTATGGACAGGTGGAGTTGCTCCGCTTCCATTAGTCGCTGAATCAGGTTTAGCTGCAGATCGCGGTAAAGCAACAATCAATGACTTCTTACAATCTACTTCACATCCTGAAGTATTTGTTATTGGTGATGCATCAGCACATATTCCAAACCCAGGTGACCGCCCAACTTATGCGCCAACTGCTCAAGTAGCGTGGCAGCAAGGTGAAATTGCAGGTTACAACATTTTTGCGCAAATTAAAGGTGCCGACTTAAAAGAATTCAAATTTACTAACTCAGGTACTTTAGGTTCTTTAGGTCGTAAAGACGGTATTGCTACAGTTGGGGCAAACAACACTCAATTAGTAGGTTTACCAGCTTCATTAATGAAAGAAGCTTCAAATATCCGCTATATGACTCATATTAAAGCGTTATTTGGCCTAGCATATTAATTCATATTAATTAGATTAGACATGCCCGAAAGTCACTTTCTTTCGGGTATGTCTTTTTATTTTACAAAATACAACAAAATTTAACAAATAACTATTATAATGGTAGTAAAGATTGTAAATGAGGTGTGAAGATGAAGGATTTTGATACATCGAATTCGTTATTTATATTAACTGATCAACAGTTGGAACAATTTAAACAGCTTGAGCATTTTGAATACTTTTTCCATTTAATCCGACATGACTTTACACACTTATCTTTTGCAAAAGACAGTGTAAGTGATGTTTGGATTTACTTTTATTTTGAGGAAGAACCGGTCATCAATTCCGAGTATGCCCTCATTTTTTTGTTGCGAAATTTTATATTGAATGAGATCCTTGTCAGTTCGAAATTAAAACGACTGAAAAAAACAACGGTTGGATCTTATACGAATGCTTTAATGGTTTCGGTAATGACAGTCAATTTATTTTTGGATCTTTTGCGTGATGTACTCGAATCATTATCAAAAGAACAATATGATTTATATATGAAATTTGAAAACAGCTCAAAGCAATTATTTAATGATCGCTTCTATGAATACGAACATTATCCAAAAAAGCTCGTCCAAATTGAAACGATAATAATAAAAGATCTGCGCCAGTATTTAGAGGAGAATGCAGCTATATATAATGATTTTAAACTGAAAGTCATTCGTTTTATGGACCAATTTTCAATTATTAAAAGAGAACTTTACGAGCCATTATCTTTGGAAAAATAGGAGGTGTATATAACGATGGGGGAGCAACTTAAAACATTGCAGCTTGACCATTATCGATCACAAACATTTACATCATTGGATGCACATTATGAGGCGTATAGAGTAATGTTCAAATCATTAGTAAAAGAGGGGAACTTTGAAAAGATGAGTGACTTTCTACGTTTTGATAGTGAACCTTTTGTTTTAGCTAATAGCAATCTTAAGATTTTACAACTGTTGTTGGATCAGGAAGAGCATTTTAAAGAAAATCTTAAGGAGTGCTTAGCTCAACTCTATTTAATAATTGGGCACTGCTATTATTTCAGTATTGAATTTGTTCAGGCGAAAAAATATTACAGACTTGCGAGCAGCCTAGCATTGGAAGATGAAAATTATGCATTGCTGTCACTTGCGATGAATAATTATTTTGCAACCCAAATGGACCAATTACCGAAAGAAATCTTTTGGGATATCAGCAAAATACCTGCTGTCTTTTTAAAGATGGGGAAGCCGGAAGATGATCGGTTCTTGCTTGTCCGTTTTATAACACATATTGAAATGTCATTGCAGCTTGGAAAAGTAGATTATGCAGAGAAGTTATTTAATGATTATTTTAAAGAGTATCCATTTGAAAAGTTTTCCCGAATCGATCTCCATGTGCGTGTCCTGAGAGGGAAAATTCTATTTGAAAATGGCCGATATGAATGTGCAATTGAAGTAATGCATAAAGTCCTCCTGCTTTCCATGAAAGCGAATAGCCATAAGGACTTAGTGCAAGAATGCTATAAATATATTACCCGTTCCTACAAGCTGATTAACGAAGAAATCCTCTTAAAAAAGATGGAGCAGTACCAGTCACGTTTTTACCGTAAAATTGAAACCGATAAACGCTATATGGAAAAATATATTAAAACATCCACGACGAACGATTTTGAACTGGATAAAAGCTTTATATCGCCATTACAGCAGTTTCATCTCACGAGTACATACCTATTGAACTCAGTGAAAGATGAGGGGTATACGCTCGTTCTAGTTGATTGTAAAGTGGTGGCGACTGAAAAAGAGAAGTTGAATGAAATTATTCATTTAATCAATGAAGAAATGATGAGAGTGATGAAAGATGTCATCATCACGAGTACACGCCTTGATGAATCGACAATCGGCTATATTATTCAGCTGTCTGAAAACTGTACCGATACACTATGTGCAAAGGTTTTCTATAAAATCCGTGAATCTTATCCGAAAAACAGCAGTGAACTAGAGGCCATCTATTTCGCCTCAGTAAATAATAAAGAAAATAGTTTAACTAGCTATCAAAAATGCCTGGATTTAGCGTATGCGTATATTTATTATGAAATTTACAAATAGGAAATACGAAATATTCCAAAAATTTCTTTCGTATTTGAATCACTACCATTAAAATAAGAGTAGTACATCAAGGAGGTAATGCCATGTTAGTTAAACAAAGGTATGTAAAGAAAAAAGATGTAAGCTATGTAAAAGAGACGGACCCGATTAAAGACGTACTCGGTCAGTTAAATGATAATGGCTACAGATGCATCCCGGTATTGGATGAAGCAGGTGAAAAATTCGTCGGAAATATTTATAAAATCGAAGTGCTCGAATATAAATTAAAGGAAGGCGATATGAAAGCTCCGGTAAAAGCACTGACGGAAGAAGCAGATGCATTCGTCCACGAAAACAGTTCATTTTTTGAAGTATTCCATTCGATTAAACAGTTGCCTTATTTGGCGGTTGTTGATACGAAAGGGAACTTTGCCGGCATTTTACCTCATTCTAAAGTATTTGAGCTATTGGAAGAGGCGTGGGGATACCGAACAGGTAGCTGTGCCATTACAATTGCTTTGCCGGACACGGACGGAATTTTAATAAGAGTTCTGACGGCGGTCAAAAAGGTGTGGCCTCTGCATTGTGTGTTCTCGCTTGATGATGACACGACCTATTTACGTCGAGTAGTTATTACTCTGGCAAAAGGCGCGAAACAATCGACAGTGGACGAGCTAGAAGCCGCCATCTTAAAACAAGGGGCACGCATTATTGATTTGGAAGTATTTGATAAAGAAAATTTTTAATAGTAAAGCGTTTCGTTCAATAGAGCGAATCGCTTTTTTTTTGAGAGCAAGCAATGTTTAATTGTGTACTAATACAGAATTTGAAAAATAAAGAGGGTTTTAATCTTTTCTATCGAAATTTTATGTTAAAAGGGGATTCGTTGAAAGGGGAATATGAATGTTTATCCAAATAAATGAAGAAAAAATAGAGTTAACTAAAGTAGAGATAATTGTACTAGAACAGGGTATTGCCGACTTATTTGAGAGTTTTGATAAAAAAACGTTGGGCGAGCTTACGAAACAAAAGAAATACGAGCATTTAAAAGACTGTGTAAACAAACAGAAATATTTATTGGATTTGCCGGCAGGGGCTGCATTAAAATCTCTTAAAGATGAAGGCAACCCTATTTACAGACAGTTTTTAAATAATTACGGTGACCTGATCTACTCGCGCTTTGTTGTTAGTGGAGATGAGAATTTATTGAAACAGCAAGGCATTTATACGATTGTTGCAAACAATGAACTGAAATTTTGTGGTGTTTGCGCAAGAACTTTTAAAGAGCGTTTTAATCAGCATATTGGCAGCATATATGCAAAAGGTTGCTATCGGGATGGAACGTCTACACATTGCCATGTAAACGCAAAGATAACACAGCTTTTGCCGACGAGCGATGTGCATTTTGCAATATATCCAATGGAAAATGAAAAAGCAATGAATAAACTGAAAAATGCAATTGTGAAACGCTTCGAACCTGAATGGAATTTACGGTCCAACAGAGAAATTTTCGAATTATCTTCATCTTTTTAAAAAATTCTGCCTTAATCTTAAGAGATAAAGGCAGGATTTTTCAGTTTACTATATTTTTCCGGTTTCATTTTCGACAAAAAGCGGGAATAGTAAGTGAAAAAAAGTAGGTGATTTATCATGCAGGCAGCATTAAAACATTACAGGCAAACACACAGTGAATATTTATGGCTGCATATTTTGGCAGCTGTCGTATTAGTATTTACATCCGTATTCTGGTTTGTACTCCCATACTTCATGATTCATTACGGAAAATATACGACAAACGTATTCCAACAATCTTTGTTGTTGATCGCATTGTATACCATTCCTTCCATTTTTATCACATTGCATTGCTGGTTTATTAACTTTAAGGCAGCTCTTCGATGGAAAAAAAGCTATCCTAAGGAATGTGTATGGCGCTGGTCGCTTAGGTTCCAATTTATTACGATTTCAATTGTGGTCCTGTTTACCTCGGTCATTTATTCCAGTCTTTTTATTATTGATATGATTCGATAATAAAACACGCCCTTCTTTTCTCAAATGTGCTAAAGTGTCAGTCCAATCATGCAGACAGAGCATTTATTTTTCAAACATTAGCGCGGCACTTTCGCACATTTACCTTTCAAATCAACCACAAAATGCTGTCAAAAAATTTTCATTTAAAAAAGCAAGTAATGTATGGGGAAATTTGGTACGATGAAGGTATCAATGTTAAGGAGAATGAAGCAGCATGAATTCAGATTTAAATATCCTTTTAGCGTTCGGTGCCGGGTTTTTAAGTTTTATTTCACCATGTACGCTACCGCTCTATCCTGCATTTTTGTCCTACATAACCGGTATGACACTCGATGAGCTGAAAGCCGAAAAAGGGATGATGCAAAAACGCGCAATTTTACATACTTTATTTTTCTTGCTTGGATTTTCGATTATATTTATCGCCATCGGATTTGGAACATCGTTAGCGAAAGATTTCTTTTTTCAATACCAGGACTTACTGCGTCAAATTGGAGCCATTTTAATTGTCGCATTCGGTTTAATGATTGTCGGTCTGCTGCAAATTGACTTTTTAATGAAAGACCGCAAGTTCCAGTTCAAAAACCGACCATCCGGATATTTAGGTTCGGTGCTGATCGGTCTTGCTTTTGCAGCGGGATGGACTCCTTGTACAGGACCAATACTGGCAGCGATTATTACCCTTGGTGGAACGAATCCTGACTCGGCAATGTGGTATATGCTAGCATACTACTTAGGCTTTGCTATCCCATTCTTTACATTGTCATTCTTCATTTCACGAATGAACTGGATTCGCACACATAGCCAAAAAATCATAGTAGTTGGCGGCTATATTATGATTGCGGTCGGAATTTTATTGTTCTTTGACGGATTGACGTATATTATTAATCTTCTCTTGCCGATTTTCGATGGTTTTAAAGGATTCTGACAGTTCCCTGCTTAATAAGACCGTGCTATACTAAGGGAAGTAATATAAGGGAAAAAGGGTGCATGATTCGTATATACCAGATCTTTACACTCGTTCATGCAAGAGGAGGAATATGATGTTTGACAGTATACCTTCTCACTATTTATTAATTGGTTCGACGATTATGGCAGTCTTAATGGGCTCATTCGTAATGTTCATAAGACTACGTGCACAAAAAAAGCCGGTATCCACAAAAAAAATACTCATCCCGCCTTTTGCGATGTCAACAGGTGCACTGATGTTTATTTTTGAGGAATTTCGTGTAGCGCCAATTCAAATAGTAGAAGCGGCCGCACTAGGCTTGTTATTTTCATCTGTATTAATCTTAACGTCGAAGTTTGAAGTGCGAGACGGCGCAATTTATATGAAGCAATCTAAAGCATTTCCATTCATATTAGTGGGATTACTTGTACTACGTATTATTTTGAAATTAATATTTGCCGATACATTTGATGTCGGTGAACTGGCCGGTATGTTCTTTATCTTGGCTTTCTCTATGATTTTACCGTGGCGAATCGGTATGCTTATTAAATATAAGAAGCTTGAAAAATCGCATATTGTCGCATAAAAAAGACTGTCTCTAAAAGTTTTATACTTTTAAAGACAGTCTTTTTCGTTTTACGTCTCAAATAAATGATCATAATTCGTCGTATCAATTCTCATTTCATCGAGCTTTTTACGTAAAAACTTATGGTCGCGCTTTGGCGAAGCGATAATATAGCCACGAATAATTAAGTCCAAGTCGATTTTTGTGGCACGTTCATTCAGGGCGATTTCACCGATTTTACCGGCAATCTTTTCTTTGGCAACTTGCCGGAATAACTCTGGTACAGGACTGACAAGCTCGGTAAGTAATTGTTTTTCATCTTCACCCCATAGATGAATTGTTTTATCTAAGTATATGTTTTGCCAATCTAAATCCGATTTACCATCCTGTTTCGGCAGGGCCTTCAAAAACTTGCGGAACATAAAAAAGCCGCCAATCCCCATAAGCGAAATCAATACTACAACCCAAAATAAAATAAACCATAAAAACCAGCCATCTAAGCCCACAATGTTCACCTCATTACTTAATATTGTCTACGAAATTTCTTCTACTAATCTATTGGTGATAAACCTCATTATTGTCTATTATATAAGTTTTTGTAATTTTTTTCATCGTCATTGTCCCTTTTTTCTGTAAATCATGACATATATAGGGCAAGGAGGTGAGAAACATGAATGAATTTGGATTTTTATCTGCGACGTTGACAGTTTATTATCAGACAGGGCTTGATGAATTTAATGAGCCAATGATTAAAAGTTCCACATTCCGTAACTTGGAAAGAAACGCAACAGCCCAGCAGCTGTACACAGTTGGGACAACAATCGTCGGCTTAACAGATTACGATTATATCGAATCTGTGAAAACGCAGAAAGAAACGATTACAGCTTAATTAAGTGTAGTAAAGAAAAGGAGGAGAGCTTATGGCACAAGTTTTACAATTAACATTTGCCAACATTGCAGGAAGCACGATGACGATCAATATAAGTGATCCGAAGCCGAATTTAACTGAGGCTGAAGTGAATGCAGCGATGCAAACAATTATTGATCAGGCGGTATTTTCGAAAGACGGATTTTTGTTCAATGTAAAAAAATCTGCGCGTATTGTTGAGCGTAATGTAACAGCAATTGAACTGATCAGCTAATAGCAAGGCCGGCGAAGTGTGATGCTTTGCCGGCTTCTTTAAATAAAAATGGAGGGATTATAATGGACCAGTGGATTGCCATTCTTCAGGAAGTAACGTTTCCGATCTTTATATCTTTTTATTTACTGTATCGGATAGAAACAAAACTTGAAGCGATTCATACAGCACTCGTATCATTACATCATCCTGCAGATAGAGCGTGAGAAACTCTTCACAATGTTGACACACGTCCTTTCTTCCAATAACTATTGAGAATATACTAAATATTGGGTAAGATGAGAGTAATGTTCAAAGAGTGGAGAGAGAGAAATGAAAACGAAAAACATAGTATTCGCACTTATGCTCTTGGCAGCAACTGTACTTACAGCATGCAGCAATTATCAGTTTAAACCGACGACCAACTTTGAAATTAGCGAGTTTACGATGACCGATCACCGGAACAATGAAGTGACACTGGACAGCCTAAAAGGGGAACCATGGCTTGCAATGTTCATCTTCACAAGCTGTACAACAATTTGCTCACCAATGACAATGAATATGACCCGTGTCCAGGATCATCTCGAGAAAAAAGGGCTGGAAGATTATAAAATTGTCGCGTTTTCCGTTGATCCGGACTACGACACACCGGCGCGTTTGACAGAATATTTATCGCGCCATACACCAGTAGATGAATCAAAATGGCATATGCTGACAGGATACGATCAAAAATTTATTGAGCAGTTTGGCAGAAACTCATTTAAAACACCTGTCCAGTCGATTGAAGGGAACGATCAAGTTATCCATGCCGATACATTTTTCCTAGTGGATGAAAAAGGAATCGCCGTGAAAAACTATTCAGGCTATGGCACTGGCGAAGATGGTGTTCCATATGAAACGATTGCGAGTGATATGGAAGCACTCATTGACGAACGTCTAAAGTAATAGTGAAATGAAAGATTAACTTGCGAAAAAAGTGTAGCTGCTTTTTAAGCAAGTTTTTTTATGGAGTTTACTGCGGGCTTTTCTAATAAATATAAAAATGTGCTAATAAATCCACCGATTTTCTAATAAGTTGCTGATTTTCTAATAAAGGAGCAGGATATGCTAATATCAGTTCCAGATTAGCTAATAAGTATGTCAACTTTTCTAAAATCATCCGCAGAAGTGAGGTTAGTATAAAAAATGGACACGTCTTAAGAGACACTTTAAGATTAAGATATCTAAAAAAGGACGTGGAACCGATGAAAGAAAAACAAACTCGTAAACGATTAGACACACAAACAAAAGAATACATTTTAAAGTCTGTTTTAGAAGATGGCGCAAAAGTTTCAGATCTGGCATTTAAGTTTGAAATTGGATCTTCAACGATCCATAAATGGATTAAAGATTATCGTGAATCGAAAAATCAGGATGTCACACGTTACTTTACTTCTAGCGAAGTAGATAAGTTGCAGGCAGCGTTTGATAAGAAGTTACGTGATTTGGAAGAAGAGAATGAAATTCTAAAAAAGGCTATGCACATCTTCGCGAAAAACCCCGAGTGATTTATGCATTCATTGAAAAGCATAAAAACGACTTTGGCATTGCGATGATGTGTAAAGTATTGATGGTTTCAAAAAGCGGTTATTATGATTGGCGTAAAAAACAGATACAGCCCTTATCGGAAAAAGAAGTACGTGATACAGAAATTGCCCATCAGATTCATCGATCGTATGCGAGGAGTTTTGGTACATACGGTAGCCCTCGAATTGCGCAAGACTTAGCGAGTTTAGGGTATGTCTGTTCGCAAAAGAAAATTGCGAATATGATGCGAAACCTTGGGTTAAGTGCCGTAATCCCGAAAACTGTTCAACGAACAACGGATTCCAATCACCATCAATTTATTTATCCGAATCTAGTCAAACGCCAATTTCAAGTAAAAGAGAAAAATAAAGTATGGGTCGCAGATATAACTTATATCCGAACACTGGAGGGGTGGGTGTATCTTGCGTCAATCATGGATTTATATTCTCGTAAAATCGTCGGCTGGGCCATCGCAGATCATATGGAAGAAACATTAGTAGATCAAGCCTTGAAGCATGCTTTAGCAGTTCGAAAACCCGAAAAAGGATTAGTTCATCATTCAGATCGAGGTGCACAATATTGTGCCACAAGCTATACAAGAACTTTAAAAGAACATGGGATTAAAATTAGCATGAGTCGTAAAGGAGATCCCTATGACAATGCGTGTATTGAATCCTTCCACGCCACAATCAAAAAAGAATGGATCTATCGTCACCGTTTCGAATCCAAAAAAGAAGCAAGAAAGAGCGTGGAGTCATATATCGTAAACTTTTACAATGAACGACGACGTCATTCAACAATCGGTTATTTATCACCAAACCAATTTGAGAGAAATCAACAGGAGCCCGTTTGTCAAAATGCCTCATAAAGTTCTCTTACAGGGTTTTCATCCCTCCATGCCCAGGTCTGGGCATGGAGGGATGAAAAGCAGAGCAACCGAAGGGCGGTAGCAAAAAAAGTCTCTTAACGTTTGTCCGAAATATTGACGGAAGACCAGAAGTGCTAAAATAAACAAATTTCTTCTAATAAAAAGCACACAGCATCCACTGAAATTATTTCAACCCCGCATATCTTTAATATGGTCGCAAAATAAAAAGAATTTTCAAAACTAGAATTCTATGATATAGTATACGAAATTACATACTGTGTAAGTTACGGTGCTTGTGAGAACAAGCTTAAAAGGGAAACCAGTGAAAGTCTGGTGCTGTCCCGCAACTGTAAATCGGAGTTCGTGATATTCAACCACTGTCTATTGATGGGAAGGGTCACAAGAACGTTGATGATGAGCCAGGAGACCTGCCGGAAACTAGTACACGCCAATACCTACGTGGAAATAGGTGGTGATTTTGTGCGAAAGTGAGACAGAACTCCTTTGATTATGCAAAGGTTTTTATTGTCAATCTCTTAAACATTCACACCCCTCTTTCATTTTGAAAGAGGGGTTTTGGTTTTTATGTAACAAATTTAAGGAGGAATTGTTTATGAAAACAGCAGTAATTGGCTATCCGTATATTGGACAAAATCGTGAATGGAAACGTATAACAGAGGCGTTTTGGAAAGAACAATTGTCTTTGGAATCCTATGAACAGGAAATGAAAAACTTACGACTTGCCCAACTCCATCAACAGCAGAATTTAGGGCTGGATGTTTTAACGGTAGGAGATTTTACATACTATGACCGTATGCTTGATTTAGCCATTATGTTTAATATGATTCCATCTAGATACGACCGTCTTTCCTTGAAGCATCAGTTAACAGCGTATTTTGCAATGGCGCGCGGGGCTGAAAATGTGGTGGCTTGTGAAATGACGAAATGGTTCAACACGAATTATCACTACATTGTCCCGGAATACGAAGGGCAGCAACTGACATTGCAACACAATGTTTACGCGCAATATATTCAGGAGGCAATCGAAGCATTCGGCATGACCCCTCGTGTGACTATTATCGGTCCATTTACATTTTATAAACTGACGAAAGGTGTAGGCCAAGAACAAAAACAACACTATATTCAGCAGCTGGTAAAGGTGTATAAAGAGTTGCTTCAGTCATTGGAAGCAAGTGGCGCAACATCGATCCAGCTTGAAGAACCAAGCCTTACAAAAGACCTTACGTCCGAAGATATCGCATTAGTTCAACATTTCTATCATCAAATATTAAAAGGACTGACAGTTGAATCGATCTGCACAACTTATTTTGAAGCGTTATCCAACTATGAAACAATGATTAATTTGCCTGTAGATGGCTTTGGACTGGACTTTGTTCATGGGAAAAATGAAAATCTAGCAGCGTTAAAGAAGTTTGGTTTCCCAAAAGATAAAGTTCTATATGCAGGTATTATTAATGGTCGGGACATATGGAGAGCCGAGTTGCAGAAGCAGTTGGCACTAGTAGCGGAAATACGTTCCTATGTACCATTTTCACCAATCCATTTACAAACATCGTGCAGTCTTCAGCATGTGCCAGTTACAACAGCAGGAGAAAACGGGATTGTACCAGAGCTGCTAAATGCTTTGGCATTTGCTAATGAAAAAATAACGGAATTGCAAATGATCAAAGGGAAAATACTTCAGCAGGAAGTTCTTCATATCCAGGCTTTTTTAGATAGCGAAAAAGCAATCCGAACATTGGCACTGCATGAATCAAGAAAAAAGAAAGCAGTACATGCACAAGTAAACGCATTAACACCGGAAGCATTTAAACGAACTGATAACTACGGCAAGCGTAGTAAGCTACAACGTGCCTTTTTACAGTTACCAGACTATCCGACAACAACAATCGGGAGTTTCCCGCAATCCGCACAAGTTAAGAAAAACCGTAGATTATGGCGAAAAGGGGAAATTACAACAACAGAGTATGAAGCATTCAACGCGAATGAAACCGCACGTTGGATTACCATTCAGGAGCAACTTGGCCTTGATGTCCTTGTTCATGGTGAATTCGAGCGAACTGACATGGTGGAATTTTTTGGTGAAAAATTAAATGGCTTTGCTTTTACGACAAATGGATGGGTAGTTTCATACGGATCACGTTGTGTAAAACCCCCAATTATATACGGAGATGTTGAATGGATAGAACCGATGACAGTAAAGGAAGTAAGTGCGGCACAATCACTTACGGAAAAACCGGTCAAAGGGATGTTGACGGGACCCGTTACAATATTGAACTGGTCATTTGTAAGAAATGATTTAGCGCGCTCAGAAGTTGCTTATCAAATCGGCCTGGCACTAAGAGAAGAAGTAAGAGCACTTGAAAATGCGGGAATCAATATTATTCAAGTAGATGAACCTGCATTGAAAGAAGGCTTGCCGATCCGTAAAAGTCTGCATAAGGCTTATATCGATGCAAGTGTAAATGCGTTTAAATTAGCGACAAGCGGTGTGCGTGAAACGACCCAGATTCATACACATATGTGTTATTGTGAATTCAACGATTTTATAGATGTAATAGAATCATTGGATGCGGATGTGATTTCAATTGAAACATCACGAAGCCACGGAGAACTCATAAAAGTACTAAAAGAAACACCATACAAACTAGGAATTGGTTTAGGTGTATATGATATTCATAGCCCGCGTATTCCAACTGTGGAAGAAATGGCAGCCATTATTGAAAAAGGTAAAAAAGTAATCGCAAAAGAACAATTTTGGATCAATCCCGATTGTGGCCTGAAAACTCGTACGGAACAAGAGACGATTGCATCATTAAAAAATATGGTGGCCGCAAAAGAGCGACTAAAACAGTTGAATTAATGAAGGGGCGGTTACTATGAATCAAATGAAAACAAATTACAGCCCCGTGTTTTTGACGGCTATAATGAATGGCTTTACAGGAAGTTATACAAAAAAGCTTAAAGAGTTGCGTGATGAATTGATGGCGACATATCCAACGGATGCAAAGGAGATACAAAAAGCATATTATTCAGTAAAAGCAGAGGTAGTTGGAAGATGTAATTTTTTATAATATAGAAAATGAGAGGCCCATTGCAGGATGCAATGGGCTTTTAGTAAGTGGAAGTCTAAATTAAAATGTTCCTTTAAATTTCTCGGGCTTTACGACATAGCCCTCAATGATAAATCCACAATGTGTACATATAATGTATTCGATATTGCAACCCAAACTCAATTTATTAACAGGGGCCATAACACTGTAGCCGCTATGTT
This sequence comes from Solibacillus sp. FSL W7-1472, assembly GCF_037969775.1. NCBI lineage: Bacteria > Bacillati > Bacillota > Bacilli > Caryophanales > Caryophanaceae > Solibacillus > Solibacillus sp. FSL W7-1472. The sequence goes on along the minus strand of NZ_CP150208.1, from coordinate 2,051,222 downwards.
TTCCTCTACCTAATTCCGTGCCGCCGCATTTTGGACATTCTTTTACATTTGCTGTGTTCTTCATCACCATCATCCTTTCACAAAAAATTACTTCGCCATAACTTCAGGTTCCGGCAGCTTTTCATCATTTTTTTCCTGTACCCTGTTCGTGTAATTTTGCACGATTACATTAATGTAGAAGAACATACCCATTACTATGCCGGAAAACAGCCAGCTTGCTATACGTTTATAAATCAGCATATCCCCATAGCTGTCAATTCCGTATTTCTGTAGCAGAAAGACCGTAATTCCTGCCATAACAAGTCCTCGAATAATGAAAACAATCTGGATCAGCTGAAACCATTCGAAAATCCCTTTTTGAAAGAACAAAGCTTTACTGTCCTTTCGTGCATAGCCTTGCAAATATGCAAAATCAATTGCAACATACAAAGGAAAAGGCTTTTTTATAATAAATAAAATTACATAGAGAAATGTGTAAAAAAGACCTAAATAAACATTATTCCAAATCATTTGCTCCGCTGAACCTGACAATAAATCTACTGTAGTACCTATAAGCATCGAGCCTAAAATAAACAAGCCCGTCACATTAAACTGCCGATCCTTAGCAAAGCGGTAAACAGTATAAATTATCCCGGGAACAGTGGACAGCAGCATCGCAGCATAGTCACCAAAAGGCTCTCGGCCAAACTTCCATATTGCATAGGGTAAAGCTGCATAAAACAGTAGTTCTAGAAAGATAAGATATTTATTCGATTGTGAATTATTCGCCATAAAAGCCTCCATTATCGTTAAAAAGGTATTTGTTTTTTTATATTACTGAAGATTATCCGACACTATATTTTATACAAATTAAAACTTAAAAAAAGCAACCAAGCAAATGAGAGACAATTAAAATCAGCTTGCAATAAGTCCTTTCTATTTTCTGTGATATTATGTATATTCTTCTACGTATTACCATGAGTAAAGTTTCAAAATATTAATTTGATAGAGGGGTAGATGTAAAAAGATTGAGGGAACAAAAAGTAAGTAAGTGCTAAAATACTATTAGCTTTTTAATTTATTTATGTTACAATAACTTTCAAATAAAATAATTTCCTTCGGGGTCGGGTGAAATTCCCAATCGACGGTGATGAGTTAATCTCTAAGCCCGTGAGCCACTTTTTTGTGTGCAGGATTTTGGTGCAAATCCAAAGCCGACAGTTATAGTCTGGATGGGAGAAGGAATGGCAACACATTTTTAAAATTTTTTGATTTTTAATGTGGTTTTTTGCTATACACTTTTCCTGTCGCGCCTTGTGACGGGATTTTTTTATTTCCATTGAAAAATAATTTCCTTCGGGGTCGGGTGAAATTCCCAATCGACGGTGATGAGTAATCTCTAAGCCCGTGAGCCACTTTTGTGTGCAGGATTTGGTGCAAGTCCAAAGCCGACAGTTATAGTCTGGATGGGAGAAGGAAGCAATGTCAGCAGTTTTTTGAAAATTATCTTCAAAAAGCTTATTTGATGATGCTCAATTTTCCTCTCATCGAACTCCGACTTCAATCGGGGTTCTTTTTTATTATTAAAAAGAGGTGAGCAGGATGTTTACAGGAATCATTGAAGAACTTGGAACGGTTGAAACGATCAGCCAGTCCACACAAGCGATGGAACTAGCCATTCGCGCAAGCAAAATTTTAGAGGATGTCCAACTCGGGGACAGTATTGCCGTTAACGGTGTCTGTTTGACCGTAAAGCATTTCTCGCCAACCGTATTTTTGGCGGATGTTATGCCGGAAACCGTCAAAGCAACCAGCCTCCAGCAATTAGCAGCAGGTAAGCCTGTCAATTTGGAACGGGCAATGTCGGCGAATGGTCGTTTCGGGGGGCATATTGTATCGGGCCACGTGGATGGGATAGCGACAATTCAACGGAAAAGACCGGTCGCCAATGCAGTTTATATTGATTTGGCAATGGAAAAGCATTTGATTGCAGAATGCATCAAGAAAGGCTCGATTACAGTAGACGGCACGAGTTTAACGATTTTTGAGGTGACAGACACATTCATTACCATTTCCTTAATCCCTCATACGTATGAGCAGACTGTACTAGGCTATAAAAAGCCAGGAGATGTTGTGAACATTGAAACAGATCTAATCGGAAAATATGTAAAAAAACATTTACAAAATCAAACGGGAAGTACGATTACAATGGACTTTTTGCAACGTACCGGATTTTAAAGGAGTGGTGATAAATGAATACGATTGAAGAAGCAATTCAGGCATTGAAAAACGGTGAGATTATTATTGTGTCAGATGACGAGAACCGTGAAAATGAAGGGGATTTTCTTGTGTTAGGAGAATTCGCTACACCGGAAAATATTAATTTTATGGCGCTTTATGGAAGAGGGTTAATTTGTACACCAATTTCATCTGCAATTGCAGAAAAGCTTTCCCTTCATCCAATGGTGCAAAGCAATACCGATACATATCAAACGGCTTTTACGATTAGTATCGATCATATCCATACAACGACAGGTATAAGTGCATTTGAGCGTTCTAAAACGATGTTAGCATTGCTGGATCCAGCAACAGAACCGGGGCATTTTCATCGTCCGGGCCATGTATTCCCCCTCATTGCAAAACAGGGGGGCGTGTTGGAACGTCGAGGGCATACGGAAGCAGGCGTTGACCTGGCAAAGCTTTGCGGTTCGAATGAAGTCGCGGTCATCTGTGAAATTATGAACGAAGATGGTTCAATGGCCCGCTTGCCGCAGCTCGAAAAGCTAGCGCAAAAACATAAACTGAAATTTATTACAATCGAAGACTTAGTTCAATATATAAAATTAACTACCGTATCGGTATAAAAAGGAGCAATTAAAATGGGAAAAACATTTGAAGCACAATTAGTCGGAACAGATTTGAAAATCGGAATTGTCGTTGGGCGATTCAATGAATTTATTAATGATAAGTTATTAAGCGGTGCACTGGATGGTTTAAAACGTCACGGTGTTGACGAAGCAAACATTGATACAGCATGGGTGCCAGGTGCTTTTGAAGTACCGTTTGTTGCAAAAAAAATGGCTGAAACAAATAATTATGATGCAGTAATCGGTTTAGGTACGGTCATTCGCGGATCAACTACACATTACGACTATGTATGTAACGAAGCAGCAAAAGGAATTGCCAAAGCAGGCTTGGATACAGGGGTTCCGGTAATTTTCGGTATTGTCACAACAGAAAATATCGAACAGGCGATTGAACGCGCTGGTACAAAAGCGGGTAATAAAGGCTACGACAGCGCAATGTCCGCTATTGAAATGGCAAACTTGAATAAGATGTTTTAAGAATGCTTAGTGCTGACCACTCCAACATGTTGGAGTGGTTTTTCGTTTTCTTTTAATAACAAGTTTACAAATTATTCCCTGTCATTTACTATTATGTCAGACGATATATCGCATGACATAATAGTTGGAGGAATGAATATGTCTTATAATGGCGGGCCAATGACTGAAGCAATGTACTACGTATTATTGGCGTTAATGCGTCCAAATCATGGCTATCAATTAATGCAGTCCATTACAGAAGTATCAAAAGGCCGTTTAACAATGGGGCCCGGAACGTTATATGGTGTCCTATCACGAATGCAAAAAGACGGATTAATCGCTTTGGCAAAAGACGATGGGCGGCGAAAAATATATGAAATTACGAAAGAAGGCGAGCATGCATTAAGAATAGAATATGCTCGTCTAAAATCTCTGATTTTCGACAGCAGTATATTAGAGGAGGGAAACGATGACTAAAATGGTGCGCAAAATCAGACCAACCAACTACTGGCGAATCGGAGAACACGAAAGCTGGTTTTCGGATATGTCGTTACAGGGGCTCCACCTTCATAAAATGGGAACAAATTTAGCCCATTTTAAAAAAGGTGACCCGAAGCGAATTGAATACCGGATTGAAGTGACAGATAGGAAATTAATTACCTATGAGCAAATTGATCTGTACGAGGAAAACGGCTGGAAGTATGTCACAAGCTATCAATGGTTTCATGTTTTCTCTTCACTAACTGAAAACAATGCACCCGAAATCCATACAGATTCTGCAGAACAGGCATTTACATTACAGCGGCTAAGTAAAAAACTCGTATTTAATTTAGTATGGATTTCTCTTGTAGTGGCCCTGATTCTAGGTATGCTTTTGGCAATGTGGTTTTTGGATGGAGCACCTGTATTACGTTTAGTTGAAGGATATGTCGTACAGCAAAGTATCCTTACTCTCGTCTATATTCACTATGTTTTTTACGCCATAAGAGCTTTATTGGCGATTAAAGAATTGAAAAAAAGTTTAAATGAAGGCAAAGCCATCAACCATCATGCCCCTTGGAAAAAAAGTTTGCGAAAAAATGGTGTATTTTCGGTTGTCTTTATAGGGATTATTCTCGTAAGCGGCTTAATTATGCCACTTTACCAATTAAAAAAAATGGATAACTATACACTTCCAAAGAATGATGAAAACTTGCCGTTTGTTCGTTTAGCCGATATCGAACAAAATCCACAGCTAATCCGGGATGAATATTATACAGATGAAATCGATTGGGCAAACCGTTATTCAACAAATTGGAGTATCTTTGCACCCGTTCAGTTTGAGACCGACGAAAGTGGAATAATTAAGGATGAAATGTGGTTAGATAAAAGTGGTACATACTCACCGAGCGTTTCTACTGAAATATACAATTTAACATTTCAGGCGTTCGCTAAACCATTGCTGTCTGACTTGATGGAGTGGCATACATACGGAGATGAAAGGGAAAGTTTCATAGAAAGGAAACACCCTGGCTTTGATAACCTTATTACTCGCGAGGATGAAGAATGGAAACAATTAGTTGCATCAAAAGATAAGGTTGTAATGTATATACGTTATTACGGATATGCAGAGCTTGATGTTCTAGTGGAGAATGCAGCTCAGAAAATATTGCTGCTTGCGGATAGTTAGTTCCAAGCGGTGTAAAAGGCAATCTTACATGGGTAGGGTTGCCTATTTGCTGTGAAAAATTTCAATTTTTTTATTTCGTCAGGGAGTGCTGAAATAGATTCCAGGTCCTTATTTTTTATTTACAAACAATCCCTTCTATTCTATTGTTAGGTAAGACTTACAAGGAGGTAGAGCGATGGCAGAAATAGTACGTAGAATAAGGCCAAGGCAGTATTGGCGTATCAAGGAACATGAATGCTGGTTTTCAGATATGTCCGAGCAAGGGCTGCATTTTTATGAGATTGGTACTCATTTTGCAAAGTTTAAGAAAGGTGATCGCAAACAAATGGATTACCGGCTGGAACTGGCAAAAAGCAAATATATATCGAGTGAAAAAATTCGGTTATACGAAGAAAGCGGCTGGGACTATATTGCGAGTGACCGCAATTTTCACGTATTTGCAGCACCGACTGAACGTAAAGCAAATGAACCTCCAATAAATCGAGAAGAGCAAATCTCAATAGCAAAAAAAGCTTTTAATAAAACATTATTTAATTTTATAGTCAATTTAATTGCAATTATTGTAATCACTACGGTCTTCGTCAAATCTTTCGAAAACGGAAATATTTCTGTTTTGCAACTGATAGATGGATATACACTTGCTCCGTTGTTGGTATTATTCGTTAATTTTATACAAATACTTCCGATAGGTAAAAGCTTATTTGGAATCAATCGTTTGCATAATGAACTTAAGGCTGGGATATTAGACGATCAACAAAAACCATGGGAAAACTTTTACCGGTCAGGTATTGTCTACAGTTTCATAGTATTAGTAATTACATTAACTCTTGTGTTTATACCGATTTACCAAATATGGAGTATGAAAACAACCCCTTTACCAGAAGAAGATACAGGGCTGCCAATTGTCCGACTTGCTTCAATTGAAAATCAGCCGCATCTTAAAAGAAAGCCATTTTACTTCGAAGGCGAGGATTTGGGAAGCACCTACTCATCACAGTGGAATATTTTTGCTTCTGTCCAATATGATTCAACAGAAATGGGCGTTATTCAGGAAGGGGAATGGTACGATCCAAATCATGCATATCAACCATCAATCTCATCGGAAGTTTATAAGCTACGTTTCAATTCCCATGTTAGCTCACTAGTTAATGAGTTAATAATCAAGCATACATATGGAAGTGATCCTGCAAGTTTTAAAGAAAGAAAACACACAGCTTTTGATCGTCTGCTGATTAGGGATAATTCTTTTCATAAAGATTTTCTTTTTGTAAGGGGTCGGACCGTGATGTATATCAATTATAGGGGTCAGGTTAAAGATGATGTAATCATAGAGAAAGCTGCTGAGAAAATGGCATTACTTGCTGACGATTGAAGGAGTCGCTAGTAATATTCTAATAAACATTTAAATCATCTAATATCAAGTTGACATCTTCTAATAAGTTACCGATTTTCTAATATATAAGACAATTGTGAGGTTAGTATAAAAAATGGACACGTCTTAAGAGACACTTTAAGATTAAGATATCTAAAAAAGGACGTGGAACCGATGAAAGAAAAACAAACTCGTAAACGATTAGACACACAAACAAAAGAATACATTTTAAAGTCTGTTTTAGAAGATGGCGCAAAAGTTTCAGATCTGGCATTTAAGTTTGAAATTGGATCTTCAACGATCCATAAATGGATTAAAGATTATCGTGAATCGAAAAATCAGGATGTCACACGTTACTTTACTTCTAGCGAAGTAGATAAGTTGCAGGCAGCGTTTGATAAGAAGTTACGTGATTTGGAAGAAGAGAATGAAATTCTAAAAAAGGCTATGCACATCTTCGCGAAAAACCCCGAGTGATTTATGCATTCATTGAAAAGCATAAAAACGACTTTGGCATTGCGATGATGTGTAAAGTATTGATGGTTTCAAAAAGCGGTTATTATGATTGGCGTAAAAAACAGATACAGCCCTTATCGGAAAAAGAAGTACGTGATACAGAAATTGCCCATCAGATTCATCGATCGTATGCGAGGAGTTTTGGTACATACGGTAGCCCTCGAATTGCGCAAGACTTAGCGAGTTTAGGGTATGTCTGTTCGCAAAAGAAAATTGCGAATATGATGCGAAACCTTGGGTTAAGTGCCGTAATCCCGAAAACTGTTCAACGAACAACGGATTCCAATCACCATCAATTTATTTATCCGAATCTAGTCAAACGCCAATTTCAAGTAAAAGAGAAAAATAAAGTATGGGTCGCAGATATAACTTATATCCGAACACTGGAGGGGTGGGTGTATCTTGCGTCAATCATGGATTTATATTCTCGTAAAATCGTCGGCTGGGCCATCGCAGATCATATGGAAGAAACATTAGTAGATCAAGCCTTGAAGCATGCTTTAGCAGTTCGAAAACCCGAAAAAGGATTAGTTCATCATTCAGATCGAGGTGCACAATATTGTGCCACAAGCTATACAAGAACTTTAAAAGAACATGGGATTAAAATTAGCATGAGTCGTAAAGGAGATCCCTATGACAATGCGTGTATTGAATCCTTCCACGCCACAATCAAAAAAGAATGGATCTATCGTCACCGTTTCGAATCCAAAAAAGAAGCAAGAAAGAGCGTGGAGTCATATATCGTAAACTTTTACAATGAACGACGACGTCATTCAACAATCGGTTATTTATCACCAAACCAATTTGAGAGAAATCAACAGGAGCCCGTTTGTCAAAATGCCTCATAAAGTTCTCTTACAGGGTTTTCATCCCTCCATGCCCAGGTCTGGGCATGGAGGGATGAAAAGCAGAGCAACCGAAGGGCGGTAGCAAAAAAAGTCTCTTAACGTTTGTCCGAAATATTGACGGAAGACCAATTGTTCTAATAATGCTTTTAGATGTTCAAATAAACATTCGGAAAATGCTAATAACCTGTTGAAGTTTTCTAATAAATATAAAATTCTTCTAATAAAATCAGTCACCGGTCATATCATTAGAAGGCATAGAAGTAAAGCCATACTAACAATCCATAAAACTGAAAATCCTCTAGCCTCATTCGGATGAATTATGTTAACATATTTAAAAATTCAGAAAATGAAGGTGATTAAATGGAGAATGTTCTGTTCTTTATAATTGCGTGTATACTGCTCATTATTTTACCGGGTCCTGATACAGCGATCGTTACGAAAAATACGATTGTTAACGGACAAAAGGGGGGTTTTCAAACGATGGTCGGTTCTTGTGCGGGATTAACCGTCCATACTATTGCAGCCGTTGCAGGGCTATCGGCGATAATTGTAAAGTCTGCCGTAGCATTTACAGTACTGAAATACGTCGGAGCAGCCTACTTATGCTACTTAGGCGTAAAAACATTGATGAGCATGCGTTCGAAAAAGGCAGATACGGAGGAAATGACGGACATTCCCGAAATTGAAGCAAAAGGCAATTCTTATTTTAAACAGGGTCTCATTACTAATATCACAAACCCTAAAGTAGCGGTTTTCTTCCTTACGTTTTTGCCGCAATTCCTAGCAAAAGATACAGAACCGTTTTGGCCGTTTCTGACGATGGGCATCATCTATATCGTCTTAACATTTGTCTGGTTTGCGCTCTATGTATTTTTACTGAACAAAATTCGCAATTTCATGAAAAAACCTGCTACACAATCGGTAATCGAAACGTTGACGGGTGCTGTACTAATCGGATTTGGCATCAAGCTTGCATTTGAAAAACAAATGTAACAGTTAACTAAGCGTAATTCACATTAAAAACACAATAGCTTATTCACCGCTTATTCTTTTTTAAAAAAGGGTATAGTTCCCTAAATCTAGAAAAAAAGGATGATGAAAAATGGGCTTGTATATTTCAATGTGGATAGCCATGATCGCTGTAATAGTAGTAAATGTGCTGTCAAATACACTGCCGTTAAACGGGCAAACGGCGTCTGAAATAACAAATCGTCTGGAAGTATTATTTACGCCGGCAGGCTATGTGTTTTCCATTTGGTCGCTGATTTATGGATTGCTTGTTTTATGGCTGATTACTATATACCGCAAAGTGAAAGACAATCGTTTTAAAGGAAAAGTGGGTATTTTATTTATCATCAGCTGTATATTTAATATTGCTTGGCTGTTCAGTTGGCATTATGAACAGTTTATACTATCCATTATCGTTATGTTCTTTTTATTATTTACACTGATAGCGATTTACCTGCAGTATAAAAATACAGAAAAAGGTCTTTCAGAGCGTTTTCCGTTTTCATTTTACTTAGCTTGGATATCCGTAGCGACAATTGCTAATGTAAGTTATGTGTTAAAATATCATGGAGTCGATTTGGGGATTTCAGAGGTGGTCGGTTCGCTCGTACTTGTAGGAGTTGCGGTTATTCTCGGTTATTTGGCCGTTGCCATTTCGCAGGATATTTTCTTTCCACTAGTCATCGTTTGGGCTCTAATCGGTATTGCTGTAAAAACAGATAATTCGACAATGCAGTACGGTACAATCGCATTAACGGCGATATTAATTATCGCGGCACTCATTCGCTATGTTCGTATGAAGACGAAAAAGTTCGCATAATGAATAAGGGTTGTAGTATAAGTCGGAACAGACTTGATACTACAACCCTTTATTTTGGACATTATTTGAAAAATATAATCGACATAAAGCCCATGTAAAAACATAGTGTCACCGCAAAAGTCATAGCAGCCGATACAATGACCGGCAACTGTTTAATATAACTTACGATGACGAGACCGATGAACAGTGTAGTCAACAGGAAAAATCCTAAGCCAATACCTGTCATTTGGAAATACCCGCGCATACCGGCATCAATTGAGCTACGGTAGAACAATTCAAAAAACGGCGAAATTTCCTGTACATAAAAACTAGGTGGCTGTTGCTCACTATACAGTGCGGTAATGAATAAAATCAATATGAGCAAAATCGTTTCAATCCGTACCCATGTACGCGGTTCAAACAATGGCTTGTTCAACTTCAATTTAATGAGCAGACTGTTTGCCAAAATAATAACAGTCAACGGTACGAGCAAAACATGTTTAATGAATAGGAATTGACCATAATTGCTCGACCAGCTTGTCACATAGCCAGGAACAATCGTGTCAGTCATCAGGACACCAGTTAAAGCAACGGCTGTAAAAGCTACGAGCGCAACAGGGGAGAACCATTTTAAAAAAGCTTCCCAGTTAAGTGGATCTTTTGAGAAAAAACTCATCATGAGTAAAATACCGAGCCAAACACTGACAGCAAGAAGGTGAACAAAATCGAGGGCCGATCCGACAAGACCGGTCATCGAGCCTGCATGACTTATATAGCCAATTGCCGCCATAATGGCGATTAAAATAAAGATTGTCATAATCGCCATAAGCTTCGAGGTTTTTTTCATGAATTGTCGAATCACAATAAGCAAAATAATCGTAAAGCCAACGATCGCCAGCCATGAATGGCCAACTTTAAATTTCATAAGCAGCATGCCAACTGATTCAATCAGTCCGAACTGCGGTGTCAAAATAGTCAGCAATTGAATATTCGGTACAAATGTGACAACCGGCAAGATGACCGCGCTAACAATGAGCCACTTTGCAGAAACATCAATTTTCGGACGAACTGTTTCTGGGATACAGTACAAGATAAATGAGCCCATAAGAAGAGCTAAACTAACATAGAGTAAAAATTGACTAAAAATGGTCAATGCCATCATTTTACATTTTTCCGTTTAGCAATCGTGAAAATACTTACTATTATAATAAGAAGTAAAAGGGCTCCAACGATATATAGTAATGTATTGTTTGATGATTCTTCCTCATCTGCCGCAGTCGTTTCCGCTGCATTATTTTCTACCGTTTCGTTTACTTCTACTTGCTCTTCATTTTCTTCTGTAACTTTTTCTTCGACCGGTTCTTCAGCTACAGGTGCATCAATCGTAAATGAGAATTTACCTGACAACGGATGGCCATCAGAACTAATACTATTCCACTCAACAGTATAGTCATCATTTGGTAATGGGGAATCAAAAGTACCCGTTAATACACCATCGACTAAATCCATCGAAACTGTTTCTATCTCTTCGCCGTTACTTGAAATGACTTTAAATGTACTGCCTACTTCAATTTTCCCGGCGTATGTAAGTTCGATCGCCTGCAATGTTTCTGTTACAACTGCTCCATCTTCTGGGTTCGTCGTGTCTAAATACGTATGTGCTGCTACGTTCGGTACAGCTAAAAATAACGCAGCAAGAATCGATAATAATATTGTTCTCATATTAATATGATTCTCCTTTCATAGGTTTTTTTACTCAATCCATATTGTAGCCGAACAATAAAACATTTGCACTGTTTCCGCTTTTTAAACTTGAGGAAATGTCAGTAAGAGAGAATTGTTATGCTATAATATTGTCACAAATGAAAAGGGGACCAACATGAAATATTTTGTAGAGGATATTTTTTTAAATGGACATAAACAGGCCGTCCTGCTTTTACATAGTTTTACGAGCAATGCGAAAGAGATGCACTATGTGGCAAAAATGCTTCATAATAAAGGATATACAAGTTATGCGCCAAATCTGGCAGGGCACGGAGCATCACCGGAACAATTATTTGCAAGTTCTATGGAGCAGATATGGAAACATAGCAGACAGGCAGTTCAATTTTTAATTGATGAAAAATATGAAGCGATTACGGTAATTGGTCAGTCATTAGGTGGTGTACTAGGCATAAGACTGGCAAATGAATTTCCTGAAGTGAAGGCTTTATGTATTATCTCTTCACCAGTATTGGAGCGGCCTGTGGAAGGTTTGGAACAGCGCGTTGTCTATTATTCCAAGAGGTATTTACAAAATAGAGGGAGTTCCGAACAGGAACTGGAAGCATTTCTAAACAATCACTTCCCGAGACCTGAGGAAAAATTGATTGCATTGCAGCAGTTTATCGTTGAAACAGGCAAGCAGCTCCATTTGCTAAAACAGCCGCTTTTCTTGGCAAAGGGGATGTTGGACGAACCAGTATTCCACCAAAGTATTGACATAATCGAACAAACAGCACAAAGTAACATTATTAAGAAAAAACAATATGACAATAGTGGTCATCTTATTACCTTAGGAAAAGAGCGACAATTATTGACAGAGGATATCATTCGATTTATCGATGGGATAAAAAAAAGAACTGTCTAATTATTCTAGACAGTTCCTTCCTCCTGCTATTCTTCTTCGCTGTTAAACCATAACGGGTCATTATCATCAACATCGCCATTATAATTAATAAAAATTTCTTCGCCTGCTTCAATATCTTTATAGGCAAAGAAATCAAATGTTTCGTTGTCGAAATTGATTTCATATGTGGCATTCGGCTCATACGAATGGTTAAATAGCATCCCGTAGCCTAATAGGATTGCAGAGCGTCCAATGCCAAATTCAAATGCATAATCCGCAAGATTCGTTTTTTCAATATGTTCATGCTGCTCATTTGGATAGCTTAGTACCGGTGCTTGGTGGAATAACGTTCCTTCAGGAATTGCGTTAATCGCAAAAATTCCGCGATTATATTCCCCTTCACTTATCGGGGAATTCTTAACTTCGATCATATTTTTCGCCTTCTAACTTTTAAGATTCTTTCCTACTGTAACATGTATTATAGAAGAAAGGTTGTTTAATTACTTATTTACGTAAATAATTTATGGGAAGGATGAAGTTCATGCAAAAACTGCAATATGAACCCGCCTGGGATAAAGCGATTTCAGCTCAGGATCGATTATTAATAGAACAAGTTTTTCAACAAACTAAAGAACAGGACAAGAGAATTTCCTGTTGCCTTATACGAACGGCTATTAATCATAAACAACAAAAGCTCATCATTACACTTATTCACAACCGAACAGATCAACAATTGAAATTCCGAAATACGGAAATAAGTATTATAACAGAAACGGAGAAAATTACTCAAAATTTTACAATTGATGCACTCCAAATTCCTCCTTTTTGTTCAATGCCATGGACGTTTATTTTCGACGAAAGTATTGATTTTCAATTCACAGAAATAAAACAGATAGATATTGAAATATAATGGGATTGAGGTGAAGGAATCGATGCATGAAATGAATGCAGGAATTTGGCTCACATTCGTAACCCCTATCTTTTTAGTCAGTGCATTTTATTTTACACTGTCATTTTTACTACATTTGAAAAGCGACAATATTCGTTTAATGACACAATCGAAGTGGGGAGCAGTCATCTCACTGGCGATTGCTTTAATTGTGCCGGCGATCTATCAAATCGTTGTTTATTATCAAGTCATGAGTTATTAAAAATGTAAAACCAAAAGACCGCTATGTAAATAGTGGTTTTTTCTTCTTATAACCTCGAATTCATCTTTAAATCACATTATTAATTTCTAAATAAATACAAATAAATATGCTTTTTTACGTTAATCCGCTAAAAGCATACTATTCCAGTATGAATTGTTTAAATTAGCTATTGACTTTAAATACATGCATCTGTAAACTAACGAATTAAGAATACTGAATTGCAAGAAAATTCTATAACTAGTAAAGGAGAGGTGTTATGGGAGCAGTTGCACATATTGATGAGATCGCTGAAAAGCTTGCCGAACAGTTTAAACAGACAGCCGTAGTGAGGGATAAAATCGGAGGCAATGCTAAAAAAGAGCGGGATTTAATACGAGAAAGCGGACTTTTAAAACTTTTAATTCCGACAGAATACGGTGGTTTAGGTGGGAATTGGCATGATGTGTTTCAAGTTGTCCGAACGATTGCACGTGCGGATAGTTCACTTGCACATGTTTTAGGCTATCATTTTATCAATCTCGTTACACCGCATTTATGCGGGTCACAAGAGCAAAAGGAATTTTATTACCGTGAAACAGCAAAACATAATTATTTTTGGGGGAATGCGTTCAACCCGGTGGCTATTCAACTGAAGGCTGAAAAAACAACAACAGGCTATTTGTTAAACGGCGTAAAAACGTTCTGTTCTGGTAGTGTCGATTCAGATGTATTATTAGTATCGGCGTTAGTGGAAGGACAGGATGAGCCATTATTGGTCGTTATTCCTAGTAAACGGATAGGTGTAGATATAAAAGGCGATTGGGACAATATGGGGCAACGCCAGACAGACAGTGGAACGATTCTTTTCAACGATGTTGAAGTACATGATGAAGAAGTGTTGCAGCAAGGCTTTTACGCAAGCGAGTTTTCACAGCTACGTCTGAATATCGCTACATTTATTTTAAACCATGTCTATTTAGGGATTTCAGAAGGTGCTCTTCAATCAGCGCTTACATATACAAGAGAACAAACAAGACCGCGTGCTATTACACAGACATCGGCGATTGAAGATCCAATTATCCAGCATCATTACGGCCAGTTTTACGTACAGGTTGAAGCTGCAAATCTGGTTGTGAAAAAAGCGGATCAATTATTACAGGAGCTTTGGGATCAACCCGGAATAATTACATCGGAGCATCGCAGTAATTTGGATGATGCACTGCAAACAGCGAAAATCTTCACAACGCAAGTAGGGCTCGATATTACATCAAAAATTTTCGAAGTGATGGGTAGCCGCGCTACTGCAAGTCACTATGGGTTTGACCGCTATTGGCGGAATTTAAGGACGATGACATTGCATGTTCCGGTTGATACTTCGATCCAATCATTAGGTAGAAAATTTCTGTTAGGAGAGTGAGTACATGGTTCAATTATTGGAACGTCCAGTGCCACAACAAAACCCTATATCTACGGAAGAGAGTACCGAGTACAAAACGAAGATTAAAGTCCAGAATATCGATTTCAGTTATGATGCGACGACAAAAATTCTGAACAATATTCAGCTTGAAGTAAAAGAAGGCGAGTTTCTCGTATTTATGGGACCTTCCGGATGTGGGAAAAGTACATTGCTTCGAATGATGGCAGGGCTTGAACCATTTTCAAATGGCAATATCGAAATAAACGGTAAATCCGTGAAGGAAACGCACCCTGATTGTGGTGTCGTATTCCAGGATTATTCCTTATTCCCATGGCTGACGGCACAGGCGAATGTCATGCTTGCACTAAAACAGCGAAATAAAAAAATGCCGAAAAAAGAACTGGCACATATCGCAGAGCAATATTTGACACTTGTCCATTTAGGGCACGCCGTAAAGAAATATCCTGGCCAAATGTCAGGTGGTATGAAACAGCGTGCAGCGATTGCACGGGCATTAAGCTACGGTTCGGATCTACTGCTGATGGATGAACCATTTGGCGCTTTGGATCCTGTCACACGTATTCAACTGCAGGATCTGCTTGTTCAAATTAGTGCCGAACAAAAACGTACAGTCGTGTTTGTGACACATGATGTTGACGAAGCCATTTATTTGGCGGACCGGATTGTCATCTTTGCTCCCGGGAAAAACGGGGCGGTGACGAAAAGCATTCAAGTACCGATTGAGAAAAAAGGGACGGATCGTCAAAAACTATATGAAAACAAGGAGTTCCGTGCATTTCGTGAATCCCTTTTAAACGAGATGAACGAACAGATCGTCAATAGTTTAAAAACAGAAATAGCAGATGGAGCAGGGATATAGGAGGATCGTTAAATGAAAAAAACAAATCAGAAATGGATCGCTTCACTCGCTTTAACAGTAGGTTTACTCGCTGCATGCGGAGATGATGAACAAATTTCAAAAGGAGCAGCCTCTGACGATTATGAAATCACGGTTGGTTTAAGTCAGTCTGCAGGTGGAACACTTGTCGACATTGCTCATCAGGAAGGCTATTTTGAAGAAGAACATATTTCGGTCAATCGTGTTGGCTTTGCAAACTCGGCAGACGGACTGAATGCACTCCAGGCGGGGAAAATTGATGTCGGATTAACATTCGGTACAGCTGGCCCCTTAACGTTTATCGCAAACGGCTCGGATTTCTCCATTATTGGAGGGCATTTGGAGGGCGGACACCCGATTTTAACGAAAAAGGAAAACGCGGGGCAATATACTTCACTTGAAAGCTATAAAGGAAAAAAAGTTGGAACGATCAGGATCTTTACATCGGATATTGTTTTCCGTTCTGCGCTTGAAGATGCAGGTATCGACTGGAAAAAAGATCTGGAAATTGTTGAATTCAAAACAGGTAGTATGCTACTTGAAGCTGTAGCATCAGGAAAAGTGGACGTTGCAGTATCAGCAAACTCATTCTACGCACAGGCTGTTGATATGGGTCTTGAAGCAGTTGCATGGAGCAATGATTTACAGGAAGGGCATGTATGCTGCCGTGTTGTAACACGCTCGGAACTGTTGGCGGATGAAGATGGTGAAGCATATAAACGTTTCTTAAAAGCGCTTATTCGCGCGGAGCGTAAAAAAATTGAAGACCCGCATTCAGCAGTAACTGCAGCGAAAGAGTATATGAAAGTCGATGATAAAGTAATTAATACGATTGTAAACGACAGCCACTCGAACTATTCTTCTGATCCAAGCAGAGAGAAAGTAGTTCAAATGTGGGAGCAGATGAAAGAAATCGGTTATGTTGAAAATGTGGATGATATTGATGTAAACGAGTATGTAAATATCGATCTATACGAAAAAGCATTAAATGAGCTAATCGAACAATATCCGGATGATGCTTATTACAAAGATCAGCTCGTTCGATTTAATGAACAAAACATTTAAGGGGTGGGATGGAATGCTCACATTTTTTAAACGCTATAATCTTACTATTTTGATAGGAATTATATTTATTGTCGTCTGGGCACTTGTCACAAAATATGCGACATGGATTAACCCGGTTATATTCCCGCAGCCGCTAACGGTCATTGAATCCTTTTCCGCAAAAATAGGGGAGCTTGTAACTGGTGTAGTAAGCTCGATGAAATTGCTGATTCCTGGATTTTCCGGAGCATTGGTGACAGGTATTGTAGGCGGTCTGTTTTTCGGATTGAACAAACGGTCACGTGAAATATTAATGCCTTATTTTCATGCACTAAGTCCGATTCCGCCAACGCTGTTCATACCATATGTCATTGCAATTTTACCGACTTTCCAAACAGCTTCGATGTCTCTTATTTTTATCGGCGCATTTTGGCCAGTATTTTTAGGGACGATTCATGGCGTCCTGCTGATTGAAAAGCATTATCTTGACAATGCGAAATCTCTTGGTTTAAAAGGACCGACGTTTTTGCTGAAAGTCGTGTTGCCCGCAAGTGCACCCCATATTTTAAGTGGTGCGAGTACATCACTTGGTATGAGCTTCCTGATTTTAACGATCGCCGAAATGTTCGGTGCTTCATCAGGAATGGGCTTTTTCATCCAGTATTACAGTGATTTCTCACAATATCATTACGTGCTGGCAGGCATTATTTTTAACAGTATTATCATTGTCGCTATCATGATTGCATTTGAAAAATTAAAAAAACGCCTGCTGTTCTGGACAAATTTAAAGGCTGATGGTAAATGAAAAGACTTTTACTTACAGTGCTACTGCTTACCGGCTGTAGTGCACAAGCGAATGAAACGCTCGATGTAACATTAAATGCCAGTAAATCTGAGCTCGAAGCATTCGAACCTGTAACGATCACAGCAACCGTAATGTACAACGGTAAACCAATTCAAAACGATGTGGAAATTGAATTCGAACTGATCAATCCAACCGGCAATGCCATTGGTTCCGTGACTCCAGATACTAGCGGGGATGGTAAGTATGCGATTGAAACGAGCTTTGACGGTACCGGTATTTATAAAGTAATTTCCCATGTCAGCTATGGCCAACTACATGAAATGCCTGAAATCGAGGTGAAGCTAAAATGAAAAAATGGATTCAGCTTTTATTATTTTCTGTACTAATTGTCGCACTAAGCTACGCCATTATTTCAAATGCATCCAAACAGAAGGCCGAAGCAAAATCCGAAGATATTGTACTTCAAACTTCTTCCGGGGAGCAATTGGCTCTTCCAAATGAAGGAAGTTACATCGTCAACTTCTGGGCAACCTACTGTCCCCCTTGTGAACGGGAAATGCCCTCGTTCAAAGCGGCGTATGAAATACTTCAGTCACATAACATTGAGCTTTATGCAGTCAATGTGGAAGAACCGACAAGGCTGGTCAATCAATACTTAACGAAATTCGATTTGCCGTTTCCGATTCTGTTAGACCGTCAAGGGCAGCTGAAAGAAAGCTATGAAATTTTAACATTGCCGACGACGTTATTTTTGCAAGATGGAAAAGTTGTACACACCGTAAAAGGTGAACTGACAGAACAGGAATTGCTTACACTTACTCAAAAATTTCTTTATTAAAGGAGAATCTTTCATATGACATTTTTAAATCAGGAAACAATCGCTCTCCATACAGGTCAAACAGTTGATCCGGTAACACGCTCCCGTGCAGTTCCGCTGTATCAGACAACTTCATATGTATTTGATGACACGGAACACGCAGCAAACTTGTTTAAATTACAGGAAAGCGGCTATTTATATTCGCGAAATGCCAACCCGACAAATGCTGTATTTGAAGAGCGTCTTGCTGCATTGGAGGGCGGTGTCGGTGGATTTGCGGTCGCTTCCGGACAGGCGGCAATCTTAATTGCTGTACTGACTGTCGCACAGGCAGGAGATGAGATTGTAGCAACGAATGCCCTTTATGGCGGGACGTATACATTGTTCTCTAAAACATTGCCTCGCTTCGGTGTTACAGTACGCTTTGTCGAAGGATCTGACTTACAGGAAGTTGAAGCAGCAATCAATGATAAAACACGCGCCGTATTCACTGAAACAATCGGCAATCCGAGCTTGCAAATTGCAGATATTGAAGGATTGGCACAAGTAGCCCATCGTCAAGACGTCCCGCTTATTGTTGATAATACATTTGCGACACCTTACTTATCAAAGCCGATTGAATTTGGAGCAGATATTGTTGTGCATTCCACAACAAAATTTATCGGCGGTCACGGAACTTCGCTAGGTGGTGCAATTATTGACGGCGGTAAATTTGAGTGGAAAGCGCCTCGATTCACAAGCTTCGTTGAACCGAATGAATTAATCGGCAACCGTTCGTTTGTAGAAGCCGCTGGAGAAAAAGCATTTATTACGAAAGCACGCTTCGAGCTAGGGCATGATTTAGGTGCCACATTGTCACCGTTCAATGCTTGGCTTTTCATTCAAGGTCTTGAATCACTGGCAGTTCGCGTTCGTCAGCATGTTGTAAACGCACAGGCAGTTGCTGAATATTTAGCGGAGCATGATTTAGTGGAATGGGTAAATTATCCGACACTACCTGGCAATGATCCAAACAATTTGGTAGAGAAGTATTTACCAAAAGGGGCAGGGTCGATTTTCAGCTTTGGTATCAAAGGCGGACTAGAGGCAGCGAAGGCATTTATTAATAATGTTCAGCTACTTTCACATGTTGCCAATGTCGGCGACTCGAAATCACTTGTCATCCATCCGGCAAGCACATCGCATTCACGACTATCAACTGAACAGCAGTTGGCGAGTGGTGTAACACCTGGTCTGATCCGTTTATCTATTGGTCTGGAAGATATTGAAGATATTAAAAACGACTTGGCACAAAGCTTGCAGAAAGCTGCCGAAGTTGCTCAAATAACAAAATAACAGGGGGATTTTAAAATGGCGATTGCAGTTGTAGTAAATGATGAAGGTATTGTAACACCGATTGTGGAAGGAACAATTTTACGTATTATTCAGCAGGACCATTCTGTAGAAGATTTGCGTAATCCGGCACTTGATTTAACAGAAGGACGCCGTGGCGCAACATTACGTAAAGCAATTGAACTGGGAGCGACAACTTTTGTTGCACCACCTGAAACTTTCTGCGAATTATCTTACAAAAAAGCACAGGAAGAGCAAATTTCATTTATTAACATTCCGGCAAATCAATCTTTTGCACAGGTAGCAGAGCAGTTAAAATCAGGCACAATTCAACAATCCAACGAATTACCGGCTGATGAAGTAGTAGCAAGTGCACCGGTTACAAAATAAGGAGGAATTAAAATGACAAAAGTAGAGTTTATTACAATGGCGCCAACTTCTGGCGATAGTGAATATGTAGGGAACCAAACGTCAAATAAAGGTGCACAAACATGGTCAGGTGTCGGTGTTGATTCTGATCGTGAACCTTCTGTGGAGTATATTACAAAAGTTGCACAGGCAGCTGAAAAAGCAGGCTTTTCAACATTACTGTTACCGATTGGCGGAAGCTGTGTTGATTCATTGGTTGCTGCTTCGCATTTGACGGCACATACGAAGACATTGAATTACCTTATTGCAGTTCGACCTGGTTCTACTGCGCCTACACAACTGGCAAAACAGTATTCATCAGTCAATTACTGGACGAATAACCGTGTATTTGTCAATGTCGTAACAGGCGGTGCACCAAAAGAACTTGAGAATGACGGGGATTTCTTATCACATACAGATCGTTACAAGCGTACACGTGAGTATATTGAAATTTTAAAACGCCTGTTTAACGGGGAAACGTTTGATTATAATGGCGAGTTTTACACATTAAAAGGAGCGAACTTACCATTGCCTGTTAAAAATGCGCCACCAATTTTCTTCGGTGGTTCATCACCAATTGCAAAAGAAGTTGCAACAGATGTGGCTGACGTATATATGCTTTGGGGTGAAACATTGGAAACGACAAAACAAGAGCTTGATTCGGTTGTTAAACTGGCAAAAGAAAAAAATCGCGATCTTTCTTACAGTGTTTCATTCCAGGTTGTTTTAGGTGAAACAGAAGAAGCTGCGTTTGAAAATGCAAACAAAATTATTAGCCAAGTCGACCCTGAAGTATTGGAAGCAAAACATGCTAATACAGTTAGCAACGGAGCAGTAGGTGTGAGCCGCCTTCATCAGTTAATGCTTGAGTCTAAAGACAATAATTTTGTGATTGCCCCGAATATTTGGGCAGGGTTAACGCAAGTTTTATCAGGCAATTCGATTGCGCTGGTCGGGACACCACAGCAAGTAGCTGAGCGGATTGTGGAGTTTGTCGATTTAGGTTTTGATAAAGTACTGCTGCGTGGTTTCCCTCATTTGGAGGTCATTGAAGAGATTGGTGAAAAGGTCATTCCACTAGTTCATGAAATATTAGCTAAACGCGAAGAACAGTTAGTATAGGAGGTACGCAAATGACAAAAAAACAAATGAAATTAGGCGTATTTTTAATGGGTACAGGGCATCACATCGCTTCATGGCGTCATCCGGATGCACAGGCTGACGCAAGTGAGAATGTAGAATTTTTTAAAGAAGTTGCTGTCAAAGCCGAGCAAGGTAAATTAGATATGCTGTTTTTAAGTGATGGTTTATCATTTAACGAACTTTCACACCCGGCAGAGCAAGTTCGCTTTGAACCACTTACATTACTAAGTGTTTTATCCACGGTGACTAAAAATATCGGTTTAACCGCTACTGCTTCAACTACGTACAATGAGCCATTTCACATTGCACGTAAGTTTTCATCGCTTGACCATTTAAGCGGGGGGCGTGCTGCATGGAATATTGTAACAAGTTACTATTCAGCAGAAGCGAGCAACTTTAACAAGGACCAGCATTTGGATCATTCTCTGCGTTATGATCGGGCAGACGAATTTGTGGAAGTAGTAAAAGGTCTATGGGATTCTTATGAAGATGATGCATTGGCACGTAATAAACAGACAGGTGAATATATTACAAAAGGGAAGCTGCACACGTTAAACCATAAAGGTGAATATTACGCAGTTCGTGGTCCGTTAAATTCATCGCGTCCACCTCAAGGAAGACCGGTTTTAGTACAGGCAGGATCATCGGAAGCCGGTACCACACTTGCGGCACAGCAAGCAGATGTTATTTTTACTGCACAGCAGACGCTTGAAGATGCACGACAATTTTATAAAATACTGAAAGATAAGGCAGTTGCTGCAGGACGTGACCGCGATGATATCAAAATCATGCCGGGCGTGTCAATTTATGTAGCGGAAACGAAAGAAAAAGCTTATGCCAAATATGAAGAACTGCAACAGTTAATTACCCCGGAAATAGGCTTGGACTTTTTAGCAGACTACTTAGGGGTGGATCTGTCGAAATATGACCTGGATGGCCCATTGCCGAAAGATATCCCTCCGACAAATGGTAACCGCAGCCGTCAGAAGCTGATCATCGAACTGGCGGAACGTGAAAACCTGACAATTCGTGAATTGTATTTGCGTATCGCCGGATCACGCGGTCATCGCATTATATTTGGTTCGCCAAGTGAAATAGCCGATCAGTTAATTGAGTGGGTAGATCAGGAAGCGGCAGATGGCTTTAACTTAATGCCTCCGTATTTCCCGGGCGGCTTTACCGATTTTATTGATTTAGTCATTCCTGAGCTTCAAAAGCGCGGGGTATTCCGTAAAGAATATGAAGGCAAAACGCTACGTGAAAACTTAGGCTTAAAACAAGTTCCATCCCGTTATACTTTACAAAATATTTAGGAGGATTGAATCATGATAAAAGCAGTTTTAATTAATGGTGGAAACAGTGTGACATCCCGATTAACAGGCGTACAGCAATCGATTGAATCATTGCTTGAGCAGTATGGTATTTCGCATGAAACAATTCAGGTTCATCAATTGCCTGCGGAAGATTTAATTACTGCGAACTATGCGAGTGAAACGATTGCAAAAGAAATTGTCAAAGTAGGGGAGGCTGATATCGTATTTTTCCTCACACCGATTTATAAAGGCTCCTATACTGGTATTTTAAAAACATTTATTGATTTGCTGCCGCAAAAAGGCCTGGAAAACAAAGCAGTCGTACCAGTTGCAATCGGCGGATCGATCGCACATTTATTAGCATTGGAATATTCATTGAAGCCGGTACTTTCTATTTTAGGAGCGACAACAATTTCAAGTCCAATTTATATCGTTGATTCACAAGTAACAAAAACGGACACTGGCTTTATAGTGGAAGAAGCAGCAAAAGAACGTATCGAAAAGGTATGGGAAAGTGTTGCACCTAAAAGTAAAGTAACTGTATAATTTGAAACCCGCGAAGGAGTCATTCCCTTCGCGGGTTTTTTATTGAATGAATGTCTCTGACTAATTGTCAATATATGAAGTAATCCTTTTCATTTTCTGTAAATATGGGAATACTCTCAATGGATTTCGTTCATTTTAAATGGAACAGGTTAAAAGTAATTGAGCTTATTACAAAGGAGAGGTCCATATGAAT
Organism: Solibacillus sp. FSL W7-1472; assembly: GCF_037969775.1. Taxonomy (NCBI): domain Bacteria; kingdom Bacillati; phylum Bacillota; class Bacilli; order Caryophanales; family Caryophanaceae; genus Solibacillus; species Solibacillus sp. FSL W7-1472. Next base: position 2,028,054 of record NZ_CP150208.1, on the reverse strand, counting down.
TATAAAAAGGTTACAATTGCGGGCAGCGGTGTATTAGGAAGCCAAATCGCTTTCCAGTCTGCATTTTTCGGATTTGAAGTAAGTGTTTATGATATTAATGAAGACGCAATTACTAAAGCAAAACAGCGGATGGCAACATTAAAAACAACATATGGCAAATATTTTCAAGACGTTGACCGTGCAGAAAAAGCATCTAACAGTCTTAAGTTTTACTCCGATTTAGGAGAGGCGACAAAAGATGCAGATCTTGTTATTGAAGCAGTGCCGGAACGTATAGAGATCAAACAGAACTTTTATGAAAAGCTCGGGAAAGTGGCACCTGAAAAAACAGTCTTTGCTTCCAATTCCTCAACATTATTACCGAGTCAATTTGCTGAGTTTACTGGCCGTCCGGAAAAGTTCCTGGCCCTGCATTTTGCGAACTCGATTTGGCAAAACAATACTGCGGAAGTAATGGGGCATCCCGGAACAGATAGGCAGTATGTGGAACAAGTGGCAGATTTCGCACGGAATATCGGTATGATTCCGTTTGTACTGAAAAAAGAGCAGCCAGGCTACATTCTTAATTCTTTATTAGTACCGTTTTTATCTGCTGCAATGGAACTTTGGGTGAAAGATATAGCAGATCCCCAAACGATAGATAAAAACTGGATGGTTTCAACTGGCTCGCCACGCGGACCATTTGCAATATATGATATTGTAGGAATGGAAACACCATATAACTTAAACTTAATGCGTGCAGAACACGATCCTGGAGCTAAATTAGTAGCTGAAAAAATTAAATGTGAAATGATCGATCAAGGTAAAATGGGTGTTTCAACAGGCGAAGGCTTCTACAAATACCCGAATCCGGCCTACATGGATCCTGACTTTTTAAAATCGAATTAATGTATAGTGAAAAATATCCACTTTTCTCCGAGAGAAAAGTGGATATTTTGGATTATGAGTCAACCGCTTCATTTTATTTCGCAGTATACTTTTTAATCGCAGGGATGATCTCGTTACCGATCAGTTCAATATTTTTCATTACTTTATCAAACGGCACACCGCCAAAATCGATTTGGGCCATGAAACGCTGCATGCCGAACAATTCATATTGGTACAGTATCTTTTCAATAATTTGGTTCGGACTACCTACCATGAGTGCATCTTCCACTTGAGGTGCCTGTTCCACTTGCCAGCGCGGATAGCCTTGACCGCGAATTGCCTGGAAACCACCGCTTAAATGCGGGTGCATCCCGTCAACCGCTTCTTTTTCCGTTTCCGCAACATAAAACAAACTCGTCGTTGCAATCGGTAAAGATGCAGCATCAAATCCGTTGCGATCTGCGGCTTCACGGTATGCATCAACAGAAGCTTTAAAGTTAATTGAAGGTCCGCCTAATGTTGTCAGCATCATTGGAATTCCCATATAGCCAGCTTTAATCGCACTTCCGGGAGGTCCGCCAACAGCACGCCAAATCGGAATCGAGCCATTTAAAGGTTGAGGTAAAATATGTGCATCTTTTAAAGCAGGACGGAATTTTCCGTTATAGTTAACAACCGTATTATCATTTAACTGTTTAAGCAAAGCGAGCTTTTCCTCAAAAATTTCTTCGTAGTCACGCAGACTAACCCCGAACAGCTCATGTGCGCCAACCCTTGAGCCGCGTCCTGCAACAATTTCTGCACGGCCATTTGAAAGTAAATCGATTGTCGCAAAATCCTCGTAAACACGAACTGGATCCGCCACACTTAATACCGTCGCAGAGCTTGTCAGTTTGATGCTTTTTGTTGCCTGGGCGATCGCACCAAGTACGACTGTATGCGCCTGTGTTGTAAAATATTGCTGATGACTTTCACCGACTGCAAATACTTCGATGCCTGCTTGTTCTGCTAATTGACTTGCTTCGATAATTTCCTGAATTCGCTGCTGTGCAGAAATGCGTGAACCAGTTAAAGGATTCGGAATGTGGTCACCTAATGTATAAAGACCAAATTCCATCCCGTTTTTTTCATTGATTCGATATTGTTCCATTTCAATGCCTCCTTATAAAATTGGCTTTAATTTTGCTGTAATTTCCGCACGCTGAGGTTCTAAAAAATCCGGTAAATCCAATTGTTCCCCGAGCGACTCCACATCGCCGTCGCGTAAAAAGCCTGGTCCATCTGTCGCAATCTCAATTAAAATCCCGTTCGACTCACGGAAATATAAGCTTTTAAAATAGAATCGGTCAACAATGCCGGATGAGATAAATCCTCGCGCTTTTACTTGTTCATCCCAAAACGCCAATTCTTCATCATTTTTTACTCGGATGGCTAAATGGTGAATACTGCCGCGACCAGGTTTTTCCGATGGTCCATCCTGTTCAATAATGTAAATTTCCCCAAACATTTCACCATTGATTGATTGGAGAATGGCAGTCGTTTCATCCTGTGTTTTCAATTCATAGCCAAAAATTTCAGTTAATGTTCGAATCAGTTTCCCTTTATTTTTCACAGTTATTTCAACAGTACCCATTCCTTGGATTTGATGTTCAACCGGAATCGGGGATTTTTCATACGTTTCCCAATGTGCCACCTTTGTATTGGGTGCAGCTATAAGTGCCAAACGCAAACCTTCCTCATCTTCAAAAAGGAGGGAAGGACGGTTCGCATAAGTTGTAATACCATCATTTATTACACCTAATTCATCCAATCGAGTTACCCAATAGTGCAGGCTGTCAACACTTGGTACAATCAGACCGATTTTTGTAATGGCATTTGTGCCTCGGTGCGTCCGCCCGACTAAAGGAATCTCAAAAAATGAAAGCTCTGTACCCGGACTGCCTGTTTTATCACCATAAAAGAGATGGTACATTGATGTGTCATCCTGATTAACTGTCACTTTAACACGGCGTAATCCTAAAATATCACGGTAAAATTTGTTGTTTTGCTGTGCATTCTTCGTAATCATCGAAATATGATGATGTCCTGGAATTGTATACATTGTTCATTCCTCCAATTATTATTTACTGCGCTTTTCGCTATTTTTTTGGACACGAGAGATTAATTTATATAGGGTTTTTTGCTCTTCCTTCGTTAATGTTTCATCGAAAAAAGAGGTCTGGAAGGCGAGTTGGGCGTCATACGCATTGTTTAAAAGTTCAGTACCTTTTTCAGTTAATGAAATATATTTTGTTTTCCAGTTTTGCTGTCTAATAATCAGTTGTTCTTGCTCAAGTCGTGCCAGCATACGGGAAATTCCACCTTGTGTTACTGTCACTTTTTGTGCAAGCTCCGATTGGGGAATCGGTTCAAATAAAGAGATTTGCATTAGGACATCGAATTTCGCCGTAGTTAAATCAAATTGCTTTAAAAATTCATTCGAAAGGGTATTACTTTCATGGGTAAAGCGCATCATTCGCAGCCAAATGAGAGAGCCTAATGTATTACTTTTCATCTGTACACGTCCTTTCTTAGTTATCACTTTACTACTCAACTGACAAAATGACAAGAATAATATCTCGGATTCGAAATAAAATATTACTGTAACTATTTTCCTTTTTTAACGTCAACTTTAGAAAGGGGATGAAGGATGAATGAAAAAAATACTTGTATTTAGTTTGTTGCTACTTTTAGCTGGTTGTAATGATAACGTGCAGCATTTCGAAACAATGGAACGGGCGCAAATCGAATCTATAGATAATGATCGAGTGATTGATCAACATGGACAGCTTGAGAATTCGGATTTATTCCATCAGTTTTTGAAGGATGTTAAAGATAAGGAACAAAAGACACTTAAAGTAACTCGCTATACAATCGAGGGTGCACCAATTTATTGGGCTGTAAAATTTAATGGCGAGCATTTTAACATTGAAATTGATAACAGGGAAGACGAATGGGGAAGTAAAAATATTGAAAACTATCAATGTGATAAATTAGCGGAGGAAGTAACCGGTTCATTAACAGATTATAACTTTACGTCTTGTGACGGCGGCTTTGAAATCAATTTATTATCGGTAATTAACGAATAAGCGACATTATAAAAGGCCGATAAAATCTACTTTAAGAGATTTTACCGACCAGTAATTTACTTGATTTTATTTGCGATTTCCAATGCTTGAGTAAAGTCTTCAATCAGATCATCTTCATTTTCCAAACCGACTGAAAAGCGCAGCAAACCATCAGTAATTCCGCGTTTTGCACGTTCTTCAGGTTCCATTGCTGCATGACTCATTTTGGCAGGGTACGATAAGATCGATTCAACACCGCCAAGACTAACCGCAAATACCGGAATTTTCATCGCTTCCACAAAAGCTTTTGCAATCTCATAATTCGGTAAACTAAACGATAATACCGCACCTGCTGAAGTTGCCTGTGCAGCATGAATTTCAAATCCTGGGTGAGTAGGGAGGCCAGGATAATATACTTTTTCCACTAACGGATGTGCATGTAAAAATTGTGCGATGCGCATTGCAACACGTGTTTCCTCGTTAAAACGTACTGCCGTCGTCTTCATGTTTTGAATTAGTGTGTAGCAATCCTGTACACCGAGTACAGAACCGAATGAATTTTGCACGAAATAAATTTCATTACCGAGCGCTTCATCTTTCGTTACAACAAGCCCAGCTACTATATCGGAATGCCCCGATAAAAACTTTGTTGCAGAATGAATGACAACGTCTACACCTAACTTCAGCGGCTTTTGATGCAACGGTGTCATAAACGTATTATCTAAAAACGTTAGCGCACCATGTTGTTTCGCGATTTCTACCACAGCACGGATATCGGTAATACCTAATGTAGGATTCGAAGGTGTTTCCATATAAATTAATTTCGTTTCCGGTCGTACTGCTGCTTTTACTGCTTCCGTGTCAGTGAAGTCGACAAATGTATGCGTAATACCGTAACGTGGCAATACTTTTGTAACGAAACGGTACGTACCACCGTAAACGTCTTCTGTAATAACAATATGGTCGCCTGCAGATAAAATCATAAAGCAGGCAGAGACAGCAGCCATACCTGTAGCAAATGCAAACCCTCGATTACCGCCTTCAAGTTCGGCAATGGCCTTTTCCAATGCGGCACGTGTCGGGTTTCCTGAACGCGCATAATCATATTCACCAAATTCATCAATCGATTCCTGATGGAAAGTCGATGATAAATACATCGGTACGTTTACAGCGCCTTTTTTATCGGCATAGCCTTCACGGATGGCCCCGTGTATTAATGCTGTTTCAATGCGGTTTGTCATGCAAATTCACCTCGTAACGAATCGAAAACTTGCTGTAAGTCTGCGATTAAATCTTCTGCTTCTTCAATACCTACTGAGAAACGTAGTAATCGGTCACATACACCTCGTGCAACACGTTCCTCATACGGCATATCGGCATGCGTTTGCGTAGCAGGGTAAGTAATAAAACTCTCCACGCCTCCAAGACTTTCAGCAAATGTTATCAACTTGATTCCTTTTAAAAACGGGTTGACCATTGATCGATCTTTGACGCGGAATGACAGCATACCGCCTTTTCCTGTATACAGTACATCTGTCACGAGAGGTTCATTCGCCAAGTATTCCGCAACTTTTTTTGCATTCGCATCATGCTGTTTTAAACGTAAATGCAAAGTTTTCAGTCCGCGAATCAGCAGCCATGAATCCATCGGTGAAAGCACCATACCAATCCCGTTATGGTAGAATGCTAACTTTTCACATAATTCAGCACCTTTTGCTACGACTAGACCTGCCAATACATCATTATGTCCACCAATATATTTCGTTGCACTATGTAAAACAATATGTGCACCTAATTCAAGGGGACGCTGAAAATACGGAGTGTAAAATGTATTGTCGACGATTAGCAATAAGTTATGTTTTTCCGCTAGTGCCGCAAATGCCACAAGGTCGATTTCCTGCATTAACGGGTTTGTCGGAGTTTCGATAAACAATGCTTTCGTATTTTCATTGATTAAACTTTCAACCTCTTCAATGTTAGTAAATGGGTTATATACCGGTTTAATATTGTAGTTTTCCGCAAATGTTTTGAATAGACGATATGTTCCGCCATATAAATCTTCCGGAACGATTAATTCATCGTTCGGTTTAAATAATGACATGACAAGCTGTACTGCAGCCATTCCTGAGCTGCATGCAAATCCCGCATCGCCGTTTTCCAGATCTGCGATTCCTTGTTCAAGGATTGTACGAGTAGGATTTTTAGTTCGTGTATAATCATAGCCTGTCGATTCACCAATACCCGTATGCTGATAGGCTGTCGACATATAGATCGGTGGATTGATCGCACCTGTTTTGGCATCACTTAAATTTCCGAGCTGTACTAATTTTGTTTCAATTGAACGTTGTGACATGGATTACACTTCCTTACATGAATTTACTAAACATTTCGAATGAATCGAGTATTACATCAATTTATCATGAACAGATGAAAGGAACAATAGGAGAAACGAGTATTAAGTAGAATAGGGGAATAATTGAATTAAAAAACAAAAAAACCTGGAATACGTTCGCTCCGTACTCCAGGATAAAAAAATTATTTGGCTTGTTCATTTTTTAATAAGTCACGGATTTCTTTTAACAGTTCTTCTTTTGTATCGAGTTCCGGTGTCGATTCTTCCACAACTTCCGCTTCTTTTTTACGGTTTAATTTAGTCAGTAATCGTAATGCCATGAAAATAGCAAATGCGATAATAATGAAATCGATAATCGATTGAACGAACACACCTAACGCTATTTGTGCTTCACCTGATCCAAACTTCCATTCGTTTGTCAGATCGATTCCGCCTGTAAGCATCCCGACAAGCGGCATAATAATATTTTCAACTAATGATGTAACAATTTTACCGAATGCTGCACCAATAACAACTGCAACAGCTAAATCGATAACATTGCCCTTCATCGCAAATTCTTTAAAATCTTTCCACATAATATAGCAACTCCTCTTATAATATTACACAATTTCTAATTCTAGCGATTGACACTTTAATTTTCAACAGTGAAAATTACCTGCTTTTTTAGTAGAATGAGAGATAATGAATTCATTATGTATAATAGATTGGTGGCATTTATGGCTAAAAGTAAGAAAAAGAAACCTGTTCTCTCCCCGAAAACAAAAATATTAACAATTATTCTGCTTATCCCCATCACTTTAACAATTTATATTGTTGCTTATTTTAGTTGGCAGCAAATTCGTGGTTGGCCTTTTACGGAAAAAACGGTGTATCAGCAAATCCAGGAGCAGTTTGATTTGGAAATTCCAATCGAATATATCCCTGTATATGTTGCAGCAGAACAAAAATACGGTGTTCCATGGACGCTTCTTGCCGCACATCATCGCGTAGAAACCCGGTTTTCCACAATGTCTACACTTATATCACCGGTTGGCGCAGAAGGCCATCTTCAGTTTATGCCTTGTACATTTGTAGGCTGGCAACACCCATCATGCAAAGACTTAGGGCAGGGGGAAATTCCGGAACATGATAAAACGAATCCTGCCGTTATTAAAAAATATGGCGGATATGGGGTCGATGCAAACGGTGACGGTATAGCTGATCCTTTTGATATTGAAGATGCCGTGTTCAGTGCAGCTAAATTTTTATCAATCGCCGGTGTAAATGATGGGCAATTGAAAAAAGCGATATTTCAATATAATCATAGTGATGAATACGTAGAAAATATCTTATTCTACTATAAACAGTACCGTGATTACGGGAATCAGTTGAAAAAAATTGCGCTTGATGAAAACAAATAAAAAAAGTGTGACGTCAAGTCACACTTTTAAAACTATTCTAGATGCAGAAATATTTAATTTGTTGCTTTACGCATTGAGCGTAGGATAAAGCTTACAATAAAGATTAAGACGATGGCACCGATTAATGCAGGGAATACATAGAAGTCTGATACTTTCCAGCCCCAGTTACCTAAAATCATGCTACCGATCCATGAACCGACAATACCTGCAATAATATTACCGATAATGCCTCCTGGTACATCCTTACCTAAAATTACTCCTGCTAACCAACCTAAAATACCACCGATAATTAAAAACCAAATGAAACTCATCATTCTTTCCAACTCCTTTGTTTAAGATTATGAATTATAATTGCATCTAGTTATTTATTTCCTATCATGCAAAAGCTTAAACATTTTTTTAGCTGGAAGTTTTTATGCAGTTCCGAAAATTATGGGAGTAAAATCATTTTATAGTGAATAATAAAATAATGTTACTTTTTAATTAAATAATGGAAGCACCTAAACAAGATTTGAAATGGCCAAGCGCCCATTTATGTCCGATTTCATTAAAACTTGCTACGGCATATTCAGGAATTTTGATTTTATAGCCTAAATTATAACTGTCTACCGCTGTGTGCAAAATGCAAATATCAGTACATACACCGACCAGTACAACTTCTTCCACGCCGCGTTCCCTTAGCAAAATATCTAAATTTGTCCCTGCAAAGGCACTATAACGCGTTTTATCAAATGAAATAACACAATCTTTGTATGTTACATATAGATCTTTTACCGAACCATACAGTTCCCGGCCTTTTGTTCCTGCAATATTATGCGGCGGAAACAATTTAGATTCAGGATGATACGGATCGTTTTCAACATGTAAATCATTGGCGAAAACGACTACATCTTTTTGTTGAATAAATTGCTCTATAAGAGTACTAATATTGTTTTCTATTGCCTGCCCCGGCTTACCGCAAGTTAATTTACCATCATCCGCTACAAAATCATACGTATAATCAATGACAATCAATGCTTTTTTCATCTTTCATTCACTCCTTTTCAATTGTAAGCTTATTATGCCATGGCTAAAGAAAAAATGTGATCGAGATTATAAAACTAAATATTCGAAATATTTTGATTTATTATGCCGAATGTTGTATAGTTAGGATATTAAAAAAATGGGGTGATTAATATGGATATGGCATTAAAGAAGAAACTGGATCGACAAGGATTAATTTTTGCAGGAATCCACAGTTTAATCATATTGAACTTTGCTATTGAATTATTATTACTCTAATAGATTACGATATTTAATAGAATCTAGCCTAATATTGCGCTAGGTTCTTTTTTGTGGCGAAAAAAGACGGGGCTCAATAAATATGTACAAAAAATTTTAAAAATTCAATTTTTGTAAAAAGTGTGACGAAAGAGTTAAAAGGTAACACCAATGAGGATGAAAGCGATTGCAATAAATCTTTACTTTCTGAATTGTATAAAAAATTCAAAAAATAGTGTTGACGTTCTAGTTCGTTTCGTACTATGATAACAACAATTTAGTACACCACATCACTCAAGCGACATTTTGATGTGAGCTTATAAGGTGTAAAACTTTCGATACTTTCTAATTATAAAATTTCGAATATTTGAAATTTAAATTGAATATCGAACATATAAAAACAACTAGAGTAAAAGCATTACGTTGAGGGGCGTTTAAAAATGAGAAGTGATATGATCAAAATGGGAGTTGACCGAGCTCCACACCGTAGTCTTTTATATGCTACAGGTAAAGTAAAGGCAAGAGATTTAGAGAAGCCATTTATCGGTGTATGTAATTCTTATATTGATATTATTCCAGGCCATGTCCATTTACGAGAATTTGCGGACGTAGTAAAAGAGGCCATTATTGAAGCAGGCGGGATTCCATTCGAGTTCAATACTATTGGAGTCGATGACGGAATTGCAATGGGGCATATCGGGATGCGCTACTCTTTGCCATCACGTGAAATCATAGCCGATTCAGCTGAAACGGTTATTAATGCACACTGGTTTGACGGAGTATTCTACATACCAAACTGTGACAAAATTACACCAGGTATGTTAATGGCAGCTGTTCGTACAAATGTTCCTTCTGTATTCGTATCAGGAGGACCAATGGAAGCAGGTACTTCTTCTTCAGGGAAAACATTATCGTTAACGAGTGTTTTTGAAGGAGTCGGTGCACATAAAGCAGGTACGATGACTGCTGAAGAGCTGCTTGATATTGAAAACAATGCGTGTCCAACATGCGGCTCTTGTTCAGGAATGTTCACTGCTAACTCAATGAACTGCTTAATGGAAATGTTAGGTTTAGCATTACCGGGCAACGGTACAATTGTTGCAACAAGCGAAAAACGTAAAGAATTAATTTACGAAGCAGCGAAGCATTTAGTACGCATGATTAAAGAAGATGTAAAACCACGTGACATTGTTACAAAAGAAGCGATTGATGATGCTTTTGCTCTTGATATGGCAATGGGCGGTTCTACAAATACAGTACTTCATACATTGGCAATTGCCAATGAAGCAGAAATTGACTACAACATTGAAGACATTAATAAAGTAGCAGAACGTGTTCCGTACATTGCAAAAATAATGCCGGCATCGGATATTTCGATGGATGACATTGCAAAAGCGGGCGGTGTTCAGGCGATTATTAATGAATTAACAAAAATTCCAGGGGCAATTCACCCTGACAGACCAACAATCGCAGGTGTTTCCATGAGAGAGCTTGTGAAAGACTATGAAATTACGAATGATCGTGTCATTCGCACAAAAGATAATCCATATAGTGCTGTAGGCGGACTTTCCGTGTTATTCGGAAATATTGCCCCTGAAGGCTCGGTAATTAAGGTCGGTGCGGTTGATCCTTCTATTAAAACCTTTACAGGCGAAGCGATTGTATTCGAATCACAGGAAGAAGCACAGCAGGCAATCGATGACGGCGTAGTACGTGAAGGACATGTAGTTGTCATTCGCTATGAAGGTCCAAAAGGCGGGCCAGGTATGCCGGAAATGCTGGCACCAACTTCTGCAATTCAAGGACGTGGGTTAGGAACGAAAGTCGCACTCATTACAGATGGCCGTTTCTCAGGTGCATCTCGCGGTATTTCAATCGGCCATATTTCTCCGGAAGCTGCTGAAGGCGGTCCAATCGCATTAATCGAAAATGGCGATACAATTATAATTGATTTGCCAAGCAGAACAATTAATCTACAAGTTTCCGACGAAATTCTTGCAGAGCGTCGTTTAAATTTAAAACCATTTGAACCAAAAATTAAGCGCGGCTGGTTGGCACGTTACTCAGCATTAGTAACAAATGCTTCCCAAGGCGGCGTAATGAAAATATAATCTGAATATTTTAAAGCGTTGATGAGGTTAAAGGATATAGAGTCTTGTATTTACCAGAGAGCCGGTATTGGTGGAAGCCGGCGGTACAACTATATCCGACATCCCCTCGGAGTGGGCTATTAAACGCATTTGTCATTAGATAGCTCCGGGCATATTCGAATTGCTCGTTATTAATGAACCGTTCTCTTTGTTTAGTTGCGCAAATTTCCAGTAGGAACTTTGAAATAAAGAGGCTAAGGCGGTTCACGAGGTAACTAGGTGAACACTGTTTCTTTTAGAAGCGCATGTTCATCGATGTTATAAATGAGGGTGGTACCATGAAAAGTCTTTTTCATCCCTACGTAAGAGGTTTTCTTTTGCGTGCGGAGAAAGAGGCTTTTTCTTTTTATAAATTTATAAAAATGACTTCACATATAAAGTTTTAAAAAAGGAAGGAGAAATTACTATGAGTGCAAACGTTTCAGTAAATCAAGAAATCGAAAAGCCCGAAGAACAACAGCAAGTAACAAAACCGAGAGACGGTGCGGATATTTTAGTGCAGGCACTGCATGAACAAGATGTGGATATTATTTTTGGTTACCCGGGTGGGGCAGTTTTACAAATTTATGATGCTCTATACCGCAATCCGATCCGTCACATTTTGACACGCCACGAACAAGGTGCTATCCATGCGGCAGAAGGTTACGCACGTGTTATGAATAAACCGGGTGTAGTAATTGCGACATCTGGACCTGGAGCGACAAACCTTGTAACCGGTATTGCCGATGCGATGATTGACTCGATCCCGTTAGTAATTTTTACAGGGCAAGTAGCTACATCGGTAATCGGTACAGATGCATTCCAGGAAGCTGATATTATGGGCATCACAACACCAATTACAAAACATAACTATCAAGTGCAGGACGTAGCAGATATTCCTCGTATTGTTAAAGAGGCATTCCATATTGCCAATACAGGACGTAAAGGACCGGTTGTCATTGACTTCCCGAAAAATATCTCTCAAACAGTATTCCTGGATGAAATTAAAGCTCCGGATGATATTTATTTACCGGGTTACCAGCCGACAACGAAACCGAATTACCTGCAGATTCAAAAGGCGATTCAAGCATTAAGTTTAGCTAAAAAACCTTTAGTACTGGCAGGTGCAGGTGTATTATTCGCCGACGCACGCGAACAATTGACAGAATTTATTGAAAAATATAATTTACCGGTTGTTAATACATTACTTGGTTTAGGAAGCATTCACGGACAGCATAAACAATTCTACGGAATGGCCGGGATGCACGGTTATGCAACTGCCAATGATGCCATTACAAAATGTGACCTATTAATTAATATCGGTGCACGTTTTGATGACCGTTTAACAGGTAATTTAGCAACATTTGCACCGAACGCTACGATTATCCATATCGATATCGATCCGGCAGAAATCGGTAAAAATGTACCGACTGATATTCCGATTGTTGCAGATGCGAAAGAAGCGTTATATGCCCTGTTGAAAAAAGATTTCCCAGGACCAGATACGACGGAATGGACTCATTACTTAAATGATAGCCGTGATAAATATCCGCTTTGGTATGAAGAAGCGGGAGAAGAAATTTTACCGCAGCAAGCAGTTGAAATCATTCATAAGCTGACAGATGGAGAAGCGATTATCACAACAGATGTTGGACAGCATCAAATGTGGGCAGCCCAATATTATCAACTAAATAATCCGCATAACTGGGTAACATCAGGCGGTTTAGGAACGATGGGCTTCGGTTTCCCGGCAGCAATCGGTGCACAGTTTGCGAAGCCTGAGAAAAAGGTTATCTCAATTGTTGGAGATGCCGGTTTCCAAATGACAAATCAGGAACTTGCATTACTAAAGGAATTTAACTTACCAGTAAAAGTAGTAATCCTTAACAACAGTTGTTTAGGAATGGTACGTCAATGGCAGGAAACATTCTATGAGGAGCGTTATTCACAAAGCTTAATGCCAATCCAGCCGGACTTCGTTAAACTTGCCGATGCATATGGCATTAAAGGCTACCGCATTGACAATTTATCAGAAGCGGAAGCAATCTTTGACGAAGCGATCAATTCTGATGAGCCGGTTGTCATTGATTGTCGAGTGAAGCAACTTGTTAGCGTATTCCCGATGGTTGCGCCTGGTAAAGGATTACATGAAATGATTGGAGTGAAAAAGCCATGAAACGAGTGCTGACAGTAACAGTAATTAACCAAAGCGGCGTATTGAACCGAGTGACTGGCTTATTAATGAAACGTCAATTCAATATTGAATCGATTACAGTAGGTCATACGGAACAGCCGAATTTTTCGAAAATGACGTTCATCGTCCATGTTGAAGATGAAAATAAAATCGAACAGTTAATCAAGCAGCTTTCGAAGCAAATCGATGTATTAAAAGTAAACGATATTACAGAAAAAGCGATCGTCCTTCGTGAGTTGGCTCTTATAAAAGTAGTTTCACCACCCAACTTGCGCCTGGAGATGAATGCAATCGTTGAGCCATTCCGTCCGCAGGTTGTCGATACTTCGAAAAATGTTGTGACATATGAAGTAGTTGGCCATCCGGAAAAAATCGATGCTTTTATCGAGTTACTTCGTCCATATGGCATTAAAGAGTTAACACGTACTGGTGCAACAGCAGCCATCCGTGAAGCACAAAAAATCGAGAGCCCGCAATTATCGATTTTAAAATAAGCAAACGGCCAATTTTATGTCAAAGATGGATACGTTGTATGTAGTGGAGGTGGCGACTCCTAGGGGATAAGCACGAGGGAGAGACTTTAGGCTCGAGCCGTGCCCCTGGAAAGCGTCCACCGCAACGGAATACAACATTACTCAATTGGTTTTAAACAGGGTGGAAGATGTCATCTGAAGCCCGTATTTCAAAAATAAAAAAACATTCACTTAATTGGAGGAAATGAAAATGTCAAAAATGTATTATGAAAACGAAATTAACGAGCAAGTATTACAAGGGAAGAAAATCGCGATCATCGGTTATGGTTCACAAGGCCATGCTCATGCGCTTAACTTAAAAGAATCAGGTTTTGATGTAGTAGTAGGTATCCGTCCAGGTAAATCATACGATGCAGCAAAAGAAGATGGCGTAGAAGTAAAATCTGTAGCAGAAGCGGCTGCAGAAGCAGATGTAATTCAAATCCTACTTCCGGATGAGCGTCAAAAAGCAGTATATGAAGCAGAAATCGCACCACATTTAACACCTGGTAAAGCGTTAATGTTCGCACACGGTTTCAACGTACACTTCGATCAAATTCAACCACCAGCAGATGTTGACGTATTCCTAGTAGCTCCAAAAGGCCCAGGTCACTTAGTACGTCGTCAATTCACTGAAGGAGCTGGCGTACCAGGCTTATTCGCAATCCACCAAGATGCGACAGGTCAAGCGCGTGATTTAGCTCTAGCATACGGTAAAGGTATCGGTTCAGCACGTGGCGGATTACTTGAAACTACTTTTGCTGAAGAAACAGTAACTGACCTATTCGGTGAGCAAGCAGTACTTTGCGGCGGTACAACTGAACTTGTTAAAGCAGGTTTCGAGACATTAGTTGAAGCAGGTTATCAACCAGAATTAGCTTACTTTGAAACATTACACGAACTTAAATTAATCGTTGACTTAATGTTTGAAGGCGGTATGGCGACAATGCGCTATTCAATTTCAGATACAGCAGAGTGGGGCGACTATGTTTCAGGTCCCCGTATTATCGACGCATCAGTAAAAGCGCGTATGAAAGACGTATTAACTGATATCCAAGACGGTACATTTGCGAAGCGCTGGATCGCTGAAAACGAAAACGGCCGCCCTGAATACACAAAATTCAAAGAAGCTGGTGCAAACCACCAAATTGAAGAAGTTGGCGAAAAATTACGTGCTATGATGCCATTCATCAACCAAGGAAAACAAAAGGTAACAGTGAAATAATATGAGAAAAATTGACATTTTTGATACAACATTGCGCGACGGAGAACAATCGGCCGGTATTAACTTAAATACTGCAGAGAAAGTAGAAATCGCAAAACAACTAGAGCGTTTAGGTGTCACAATTATTGAGGCGGGATTTCCTGCCTCATCTCCAGGTGACTTGGAGGCGGTATCATTAATCGCGAAAACAGTGAAAAATTCAATCGTCACAGGTTTAGCACGTGCTGTTAAAAGCGATATTGATGCCGTGTGGGAAGCAATTCGCCATGCTGAACAGCCACATGTCCATACATTTATTGCAACAAGCCCGATTCATATGGAATATAAGCTAAAGAAAAATCCGGATGAAGTAATCGAGCAAGCCGTAACAGCTGTAAAGTATGCAAAGGAAAAATTCTCACTTGTAGAATTTTCTGCTGAAGACGGGTTCCGTTCAGATAAAGAATTTTTAGTTCGAATTTGCCGGGAAGTTATTAAAGCTGGTGCAACAACGATCAATATTCCGGATACAGTTGGTTACGCATCACCGGAAGAATACGGCGCTTTATTCCGTTATTTACGTGAAAACGTGATCGGTGCAGAAAAGATTAAATTTTCGGCACATTGTCATGACGATTTAGGTATGGCAGTTGCAAACTCTTTGGCAGCGATCGAAAACGGTGCAGACCAAGTAGAATGTACGATTAACGGACTAGGCGAACGTGCAGGAAATGCCGCATTGGAAGAAATCGGTGTTGCCCTACATATTCGTAAAGACTTCTATGGTGTTGAAACAGGACTGAATTTAAAAGAAATTAAACGTACATCACAGATGGTAAGCCGTTTAACAAATGTAGTCATTCAACCAAACAAAGCAGTTGTCGGTAAAAATGCATTTGCACATGAATCAGGAATTCACCAGGATGGTGTATTAAAAAATCCTGAGACATATGAAATCATATCTCCAGCACTTATCGGAGAAGATGATATCCCGTTAGTTTTAGGAAAACATTCAGGCCGCGCAGCATTCCGTGATCGTGCGGAAACAATGGGATTCCAGTTATCGGATGAAAAGCTGAACAAAGCTTTCGCTGAGTTTAAAAAATTGGCCGATCGCAAAAAAGAAGTGACAGAAGAAGATTTAACAACAATCTTAACTGAGCAGCAAGTTTCAATAGAAGATGTTCCATTATTTGAACTTAAATCAGTCCAAGTTCAGTACGGTACAGAAAATATTCCAACTGCCACTGCATCAGTCATTACTCCTGAAGGGGAGTTGAAAACACTTGCTTCAACAGGATCGGGTTCAGTCGAAGCTATTTTTAATACACTTGAGCAGCTTGTTGGAGGTAAAGTTAATATTTTGGACTACCGAGTACAATCAGTTGGTAAAGGTCGTGATGCACTTGGGGAAGCGGTCATTAATTTAAAATATAATGGCTACACATCAACAGGACGCGACTCTGCACAGGATGTGCTGGAAGCAAGCGCAAAAGCATATTTAAATGCAGTGAACCGACAATTGATTCAACAGCAAGTACGCGAAAAACTGGCAATTACGATTTAACAGATTGTACGAACTAATTGCAATCTTTTTATATTATCATTAGCGCCATCCTAATTGGTGGCGCTTCTACATCAAGTTACTTCACGTAGAAAGAAAGGTGTTTTACAAATGGAAAAGATAATTACAGTACTACCAGGTGACGGCATTGGTCCAGAGGTTGTTGCAAGTGCAGTAAAAGTATTACAAGTAATCGGGAAACGTTTTAACCATACATTTCATTTAAACTACGCGGCAATCGGCGGAGCTGCAATTGATCAGTACAACAACCCGTTACCGGAAGAAACAATTGCGATGTGTGAAGCAAGTGATGCCATTTTATTAGGCGCGGTAGGTGGTCCAAAATGGGATAATAACCCGCCAGCATTGCGTCCGGAAAAAGGTTTACTGAAAATCCGCAAGCACTTCGATTTATTTGCGAATTTACGTCCTGTGAAAGCATTCCCAAGTTTACTTGCATCTTCTCCATTAAAGCGTGAAGTTGCGGAAAATGTAGACTTAATGATCGTCCGTGAATTAACAGGAGGGCTATACTTCGGAGAACCACGTAAAAAAACAGATGCAGGTGCTATTGATACATGTGTGTATTCCCGTGAAGAAATCGAACGTATTGTCGAAAATGCATTCGAATTAGCACGATTACGCCGAGGAAAACTTTGCTCAGTAGATAAAGCAAATGTACTGGATACATCCCGTTTATGGCGTGAAATTGTAGAAGAGAAGAAAAAGCAGTACCCAGATGTAGAAACAGAACACAACTTAGTTGACTCAGTGGCAATGAAACTGATTACAAATCCGGGTCATTATGATGTCATCGTTACAGAAAACTTATTCGGCGACATTTTAAGTGATGAAGCTTCTGTAATTACGGGTTCATTAGGTGTATTACCTTCTGCATCAATTCGCGGCGATAATTTTGGACTTTATGAGCCTGTACATGGTTCAGCACCTGAAATTGCTGGCCAAGGTGTTGCAAACCCGGCAGCAACAATTCTTTCAGTAGCAATGATGCTTCAATATTCATTTGGCTTAAAAGAAGAAGCAGCTGAAATCGAGCGTGCTGTTGCAGCCGTATTCGAAGATGGCTACTACACAGCCGATTTAGCCCAGGAACATACACGTACATTAACAACAGAAGAATGGACAGAAAAAGTACTAAACGAAATCGATGCAAGCTTCGTCTCAGACAGCATTATGATTTCATATAACTAATAATTCAGATAAAAAGAAAAGTAGTTGGTTTTGAATCAACACTATATATGGTTAAGGAACGGTGAGAACTATGGGGAAAAATATTATAGAAAAAGTGTGGGAACAGCATGTCGTACATCGTGAAGAAGGAAAGCCGGACTTACTTTATATTGACCTGCATTTAATACACGAAGTTACAAGTCCTCAAGCATTCGAAGGACTTCGCCTGGCAGGACGAAAAGTGCGTCGTACTGATCTTTCGTTCGCAACTATGGATCATAACGTACCGACTAAAAATCTGCCGACGATTAACGATCCGATCGCAAAAAAACAAATTATGACACTTGCGGAAAACGCAAAAGAATTCGGTATCGAATTAGCTGATATCGGTCATCCGGATCAAGGGATCGTTCACGTAATTGGACCGGAATTAGGACTGACGCAACCTGGTAAAACAATCGTTTGCGGTGATTCCCATACAGCGACACACGGTGCATTCGGCGCAATCGCATTCGGAATCGGTACATCAGAAGTAGAACATGTATTATCGACACAAACTTTATGGCAATTAAAGCCGCCAACAATGGAAATCCGTGTGAACGGTGAACTTGGTGTTGGTGTAACAGCGAAAGACATCATTTTAGCGATTATTGCAAAATGGGGAATCGGTGTTGGTACAGGGCATATCGTGGAGTATACAGGTGAAGCAATCCGCAAGCTCTCTATGGAAGAGCGCATGACAATCTGTAATATGTCGATTGAAGCAGGAGCAAAAGCAGGCCTGATTTCACCGGATGAAACGACGGTTGAATTTTTACGCGGTCGACGTCACGTACCTCAAGGAGATAAATTTGAGGAAGCGGCAAAATACTGGTTAAGCCTTGCATCGGATGCAGATGCAACATATGATGTAGTCCTTGAAATTGACGCACAGGAAATCGAGCCGATTGTAACATGGGGCACAAATCCAGCGATGGGTGTCGGCGTTTCAAAAACAGTTCCTACTGCTGCTGATTATGACAATGAAACAGATAGATCCGCTTTAAACAAAGCACTGAAATATATGGATTTACAAGAAGGCCAAAAAATTACAGATATTGAAATTCAACATGTATTTATCGGATCTTGTACGAACTCCCGTATTAACGACTTACGTGCAGCAGCTGAAATTGTAAAAGGTGAAAAGCTTGCACCGGGGGTTAAAGGGATTGTTGTTCCTGGTTCTTGGTCGACAAAACGCCAGGCAGAAGAAGAGGGTCTACATCTAATATTCCTTGATGCTGGCTTTGAATGGCGTGAATCAGGCTGTTCTGCTTGCTTAGGGATGAATGAAGATGTAATTCCAGCGGGTGAACGATGTGCTTCTACATCTAACCGTAACTTTGAAGGACGTCAAGGTGCAGGTGCACGCACTCATCTTGTATCACCGGCGATGGCAGCAGCAGCTGCAATTCACGGACGTTTTGTCGATGTTCGTAAGCTACAAAAGCAGGAAGCATAAGGAGAGATCAGCATGAAACCGATTAATATTGTAAATAGTATCTATGCACCACTTGATCGTAAAAACGTCGATACAGACCAGATTATTTCGAAGGAATTTTTAAAGCGCATCGAACGTACAGGATTCGGACAATTCGTATTTTATCACTGGCGTTTTGATGAAAACGGCAATCCAATCGAGGATTTCGTATTAAATAAACCGGAATATAAAAACGCTGAAATTTTAGTGGCACAAGATAACTTTGGCTGTGGCTCATCACGTGAGCACGCTCCATGGGCTATCCTTGATTACGGATTCCGAGTTGTCATCGCACCAAGCTTTGCGGATATTTTCCATAATAACTGTTTCAAAAACGGTATTTTACCGATTAAATTAACGGAAAGCGAATGTGACGAACTGTTAGAAAAAGGTTTAGCAGAAGCACAGGCAATTGAAGTTAATTTAGAACAGCAAACGGTTACTACGGGTTATGGCAAAACGTATTCATTTGAAATTGATCCATACTATAAACAAATGTTATTGAATGGATGGGACGAAATTTCTCTTACATTCCAATATGAAGAGCAAATTACTGCTTACGAGAAAAATCGCGTAGCATACTAATAGATGAGCCTGTTACTTTGGGAACCCCCCTTAGTAGCAGGCTCTGTCTTATTTTACCGGTTGTTACGCTATTTTGGCGATGCTATAATTTAATTCATTGTGTAAGTATCGGGAGTGTAATTATGAATAAATTATGGGTTTGGATCGGGATTATTTTAGTTATTGGGTTTATCATCAATTACTGGATGTTAATCGTTGGAGCCGTTGCTCTGTATTATGGAATTAAGAAACTTGTAAAATATTCTAAAGAGAAACAGCAACAAAAAGCGCTAATAGCAGAACAACAGCAAATAATAGAAAATCAATCAACGATCGAGTATAAAATGGAAAGATTGCTAATTTTAACAAATAATATTGATCCCAATGGATATAAGCGCCAATTGTATAAAAACAAGCAGCAATTGGATTTAAGGGATTACTGGTATAAATATTTGGATTTACGCGCAAAACTCATTTTGAATGACACACCTACATACCGTGAAGAGGAAGTTTTGCACATAATGTGTGATGAACTGCTAATACGAATGGATAACTTGGAAATAGAAGTAACAGATGCGGTCAAAAAAGAATTTATTGAAGAAAACTTAATGCCATTGCTAAAAGATGTAGTGGAAATCATGGAAGATATCAGCCCAGTGAAAACAATTAATATGGATGCATACCGCTTATTGAAAGCGAATAATCATTAGACTGGAAAAGCCATTCTCATTATGAGATGGGCTTTTTTATGTTTATTAACCAAATTTAACCTTTCCTGAATATTATTTCTCATATTGGACATTCTATAAAAAAGTTTTGCTGAGATTGGAGAAATAATATGTCTTCGGAAGAGAACATTAAGTGGATTAATGAACAATTCAAAGATACAAATGAATTAACGATGAAGACGCTGGAAGATGATGATAAGAAAGCAGAGCTGTTTTACATAAAGCCGCTTATCAATGTGGAATTGCTTCAACAAATTATCATTAAACCTTTTTTTGAAATGCAATCTGAAACTAAATTTATCCGATATCTGAAAGCTTTGCCTCAATTTCAGGACAGTAAGTCACAGGAGCAACTGAAAACTGAAGTACTGAACGGCAATGTAGTTCTTTTCATACAGAATAAATTTTATTTGCTGGACCTGAAATTTTCTTTCAATGACCAGACGAATGCAGCATCAGTTGAAACAACAATACACGGTTCACAGCTGGCACTTAGCGACAATATTGCGACCAATATTAATATTATTCGATCCGATTACCATCAGCCGACGTTATATGTTGAATATTCCACGATAGGTCAAGTAAACAATCATAAAATGGCTATCATTTACGACAAGGAAAAAGTAAATAAAAATGCCCTGAAACTCATCATGGAAAAATTGCAGCAAGTGGATAAGCAGGTCATTACATCTACGGTTCAGCTAAGTAACTATATCAACAATAAAAAGTTATCATTATTTCCGCAGTTGATTATGACCGAACGTCCGGACAGGATCGTTTATAACTTGGCTGGAGGCAAAGTTATCATATTGGTGGATGGTAACCCTCAAGCATTGATTGCCCCAGTATATTTCTTCGACTTTATGACATCGATGGAGGATAATTACCATTCATTTTATATATCGTTTTTCCTTAAATTTCTTCGTTATACCGGGTTATTTATCAGTCTCCTTTTACCGGGCTTATATATCGGTATTACTTCATTTGCACCGGAAGTGTTCAGGACAGAACTCGCTTTGACAATTGCAGGAAGCCGTATTGGGGTACCGTTTTCTTCATTTGTAGAAGTACTGTTCATGCTGTTTTTTATGGAAATGCTGCTGGAAGCGAGTATACGACTACCGAAAAGTATTAGTGCGACTGCTACAACCGTTGGGGGGTTAATTTTAGGGACGGCTGTAACAGAAGCATCTCTCGCATCGGATATTATGGTTATTATTGTATCGGCGGTGGCAATATCAACTTTTGTTATTCCAATCAATGAAATGGCATTTTCCATACGAGTAATTCGCTTCATTTTCATTCTTGCAGCAACAATACTCGGTCTGGCAGGATTAACGTTAGCGCTTTACGCGATGATTATGTATTTAGTGAGTATCGATAGCTTCGGTGAACCGTATCTGAAATTCAATGAAAAGAAGACAAGTAAAACGAAGGCAGGGGAGGAAATATGAGCAGGTTTTATTACTATTTAATTCTTATTAATATGGTTGCTAATATTATCGCTTCGGTACCTGCTATCCTTCTCCATTATCACAATGATGGTGCTGTCATTTCCATGCTTTTATCAATTGCTGCAGGTGTACTTCTTGTAACAATATACACAAAATTTTTCCTTAAGTATCCAGGTAAAACTTTACCTGAACTGCTGGAAAAAACTACTTCCAAATGGTTTTACCTGCCTTTCGTTTTTCTACTCGCTGTATTATGGTTTGTTGCAGGGCTTATTACGCTAATAACATTTACATTCTTACTTATTCGCTATTTAAGTCCTGAAATGCCAATAATTCTTATTTGCCTAACGCTAATATTAGCGGTAATTTTTGGCTGTATATTAAAAACAGACCGTGTAATGTACACCGTTGAGATGATTATGATTATCACAAGTCCTTTAATTCTTTTCATATTTTTTAAAGCATACAGCAGCAAAAGTCTAAATTGGGACTTTGTTAGGGAAGCGGCTTTATATATTAATCAAGTACCGAACTGGCATTCATTTTCTGCTTGCTTTTTTTTATTTTTGGGTGCTGCCAATCTATTTATATTCAATCGTTTCTTTACGGATAAACAGAAATTTGGCTTTAGACAGATTATGTTTATTGTTTTAATATCTATTGGGACTTTATTTACAACGTACTTCATCCCGATAGGCTTTAATGGAGTTGAAGGAATTAATGATTTAGTCTATCCGTGGATTTCGACGACCGATTCGATCAGGATGGAATATTTTATTATTGAACGTGTGTTGTTCATGTTTTTACTGTTTTATTTAGGAATCGCTTTTTTAAGCATACTCATTCACTGGCATGCGGCGGTGGAGTTTTTAAAATTCACCTTTAAGCTGGAAAAAATAAAATATAAAGATAAAGATATCGGGATACTTTTGCCGCTTCCTATTTTTGTTGCCATCTCATTATATTTTGTAACCGTATTAACTGAATATCAGCTTTTCCGGTATTCGAGATATTTTTATGATGTTTTGGTTTTTATTTTTCCAGGCATGATCCTATTGTTTACTTACATTAACAGGAGGATGAAAAATGAAGAGACTTCCCCGGAAAATTAAAGGAACTATACTGTTATTTGTATTGGGAAGTGTTCTATTATCCGGATGCGCATTTAAAGACATTGATAAAAGTGTTTTTGTTGCAATGATCGCCTTAGATGTTTCTGAAGATGAGGATAAACCGTACAAAGTTACATTAAAGCTATATGAACCGACTGGATCTTTTAATGAGGCAACAGAACCTCAGTATTCCTATTTATCGGAAAATGGGGAAACTCTTTCCGAAGCGATTCGTATGATGGAATCCTATTCAGATAAGGAGCTTGAATTTGGACATTCAAAGCTAATTATTCTCGGTGAGGAATTGGTGAAAGATAATAAAAATAAGGAAATTTTGGACTTTTTACTGCGCAGACCTGATATTCAGATGATTTCCTGGATAACGGTTGGGCGTCCTAATGCTGAAGAAATTATTAAAATGATTCCGCAAGGGGAATCGGCGGCTTATCCTGAACTGTTTAACTACTTTGACAGTAATGGTACTACAACACCATATATTGTGACGACACATTTATTTGAGTTCAGAAGAAATATGAAAGAAAGTGGGATCGATAGTGTACTGCCTATTATTGAAATAAATCATGAAGATCAGCATTTTGAAGTTAATAAATCCCTATTACTCGCAATAAACAAAGAACCGTTAGAATTGAATTCATTAGATACTTCGATTTATAATATGCTGTCAAGAAGTGTAAAACATGCGAATTTACTTATAAAAGAGGATGGAGACCATTTCATTGCCAATATCGATACGGTCAAATCAAAATATAATGTGAATATTAAAAATCCGTCTGAAATCCAACTTGATATTAATATTAGTTTATACGGCTCGATAGCAGAATCTCATAAACCAATGATAAATAAAGATCTTCCACAATATAATGAAGAACTGAAGAAGGAATCGGAAGAGAAATTTAAGGGATTTATAACGGAGATGAAAAAACATGGCTATGATCCACTAGGTTTCGGCATCGATTACAAAGCAAAGGTTTTACATAATCGGCGCATGACCGATGAAGAATGGATGGAAGCCTATAAAAAAGCTAAAGTCAACTTAACTGTTAAACCAGGAATAAAAAGTACCGGATCAATCCAATAAGCACTTTGTATAATAACAAAAGACTTCAAATCGAATGTTATCTAGGGTGAAATATTTATAATCAAACTACTAAAAGGGTATTGCATTTTAATGATGCAGTACCTTTTTTATTGTAGTTATATGTAAATATTTATGGTAATATATGTAATATTATAATCAAACTATAAGTATAGGAGAAATATATATGAGATATGTTCAGGTATCTTCAAAAACATATAAGGATAATACAGGGAGGAGCATAGACTTACCTACTCTTCTAGTTGAGTATAATAGAGAGACAAAGCTTTTCGAACAATTACACAGATATCAAATAAAGAATCGTAGTAAAAGCAGAACTTGGCATAAGAAGTTGGTACAAGCTGTTGGACTATTGCTTGATTATATGGAAGCTAATCAGCAATATTATTCTTCACCAAAAGAATTCTTTGATACATTTGCGGAGTCTGTTTATTCAGGGACAATAAATGAAGAAGGCATAGACCCTTCGGGACTTTATTGGCTACCTAAAAGAGTAGAAACAGCGAATATGCTTCTATCTGCTTTAAATGGGTTATCAGATTGGTTATATGAAGAATATGGAGCTACTCAATTAAACCCTTGGAGAAGAGCCACCAGATATGAAGAACGACTTAACTGGATGGCTCAAATAAACAAAAGTCAGAACTCATTTCTAGGGCATTTAAATGATGTTCATGAAATCTCTGAAACTGCAAAATTAGCTCGCACTGTCGTTAAAAGAAGAAATCCATACTCAGCAAAAGGAGATACAAAAGCCTTCCCCGAAAATGAAATAGATAAGTTCCTATGGGAAGGCTTTAAGAATTTAAGAAAGAACGTTGAATTAGACCTTGTTGACCGTTATAACTGGCGTGATATTGCTATTACAATACTGATGCATGGCGGTGGACTTAGGCATAGTGAAGTATTTCATTTATGGGTACAGGACGTCTTCCCTGACCCTGATGACCCAAATCTTGCTGTGGTACGAATCTATCATCCAAGCGAAGGAAGAGCACCGCAGGATTGCAAGAACCCTACTACCGGTAAATATATTACAGACAGAGAAAGTTATCTTTTGTTAAAGTATGGTTTACTTCCACGCAATATGTATTCCGCACAGGACAAACGATTTGCAGGGTGGAAAGAGCCAAGACTTGATAACTATGTAGATAAATACATGCATGTTTACTGGTTTTCAAAGGAATGGGGATACAACTTTATGTATGCATGGAAAATGTATATGGCAAAAAGGTTAAGAGATGGCATTAAGGAAACGCACCCATTTGCCTTTGTCTCACATTCTCCTAAAACGCTAGGAGAAATGATGCCACTAAGGACTCAGAGGGAGTCTCACGAAAAAGCGGTTGAAAAGATTGATTTGTTATTCGGAAAGAAATATGGCACTACGCCACACGGACATAGACATGCATATGGTCAAAGACTTAAAAAAGCCAATATATCTAACCGAAACATACAAATTACCATGCACCACAAATCAATGATGTCTCAGGAAGTATATACAGAGCCAACAGTTGCAGAAGTTACGGCTTCACTAAATAATGCTACTGCATCTTTGGATAATGGTTGTGTACTTCCAATGCAGAGTGAGATTGATGCATGGATGAATGAAGAAACTAAACAACAGAACAGATATAGGAGAAAATAAATGGGCAGAAAAGGTTTTGACAATGATCTTAAGTATAAAATGATTGAAGAACTTTGCAACGGCAAATCAACTGCGGATATTGAGAAAGAATACGGTATTTCTGGATCTAATGTTATGAGATGGCTCCGAGAATTTGTTAATAACGGAGCTTTTGGTAAAAATGTATTAACTCCAAATGAAAGTGTAAGGTTTGAACAATTAAGGGAAAAAGCTAAAAAAAGAGAAGTTGAATTAAGGCGACATGGAACTTTTAAGAGTGAAAACTTCGACTGGATTTTAGAATATGATTCTGATTTACAACAATGGAATGAATATAGCAGTGAATGGCTAAAAACGATTATAAGAAGCAAAGCCAAAGCAATTGAATCTCTATCAAACTTCTTTAAAAAATGGAACCATATTTACAAAACATCGAGAGTTGCTTAAATATGAGCAATTATATGCACAGGAGATACAGAAAAACGATAAGCTAGCAAACGATTATAATGCCAGTCTTCGGCTGATTGATAAGTGCATGAATTTAATCAAAGAAACATCTTCTGATGACGGATTTCATCTTGTTACCGTAGGTTCTATATCGGATATTGGAATTTCTATTAATAACGTTGAACATGACCTTGAACAACTTCAAATCATCTGTAATGGGGCGGAACTGTTTCCTGAAACAGATGCAAGCAAGGCAGTTCTTCAAAGGTCTCAAATCATAGATTTAACATTAAAAAATAATAATAAAATGCCTGTTATGTTCTCATTAACAGAAGAAGAACAGCTCATTGCCGGTAATCAATTCATGAGGCTTTTGATTAATCGTGCAGGTAATTTAAAAGATGCTATCCCTTATGCAATCGGGCGTAAGAAACTTGAAGAAATCGGGTTTGAGAATGAGTTTGTTAATGAACTTAAATCTGTGAATTTAAACAATAATTTATTACCAATATAGATAATTCTAATCTTGATTAAGAATAATTTATTTATGTATTGGAGGATATAGGATGGAAATGCATCCAGATGAACTGTACTCAAAGCTTTACGAGAATGCTTCTACTAGGAAAAAGAAAACATTAGAACTCATAAATAACGTATGTAAAAAACAGTCTGAGTCTGACATAAAAGATTTTTCTATTGGTACTATAGCCAGATTGATAGCAGATGATGGCGGTCCAAGTGAACAGGCACTTAGAAACAAAAATGCAGAGGATTACAGAGTTTTGATAAGCCAGTGGGCTGAATTCTATAAAACTACCACTAAAAAGCCTAAAAAAGAAAAGAGAACAACTCTAAACGATGATATCTTAGCAAGTATCTCCGAACCAACAACAAAGGCATTGGTTGGAATGCTAATGGCAGAGAATAAAAAGCTTAAACGAGAAAATTCTCTGCTTAAAGAACAAACAACTTTTATGGTTGATATGCGTCCTACAAACGATCTAAGCAAAAATAAGGATGTAGTTATAGTCGAGCCTTCTTATAATCTAACAGATACCGAAATAGATGCACTGAAAAATGCCATATCAAACGAATTTATGAACCATCAAGGATGGACTACCGATAATTATGGCAGAGTAAAAGAAAACGGCATTCAGGTATATAAGGCAGGATATATAACTGCATTACAAAAAATTCTTAATGAAATATAAAGGCTCTGTTCTTAAAGATTATTGCTAATGACATAAAAAAAAGAGACAGTTTTTTTAAGCTGTCTCCGTTATTGAACGAAAGCCCCCGATTCTTAAATTTACGATATCTACATAATCTTAATCTTAGAGCAAAATATTACTTATACTTATCTTTCTAAAGCGGACCAACTCTTTCCTTGTGAAAGATTTAATTCAAATTCTTCAAGGAAGAGGTTCAATACATATTCAGCATTCTCTGAACCACCTATGTACCAATCCTCTGGGGAGAGAGCTACTGTAATCGCATCCCAAGAGTACAAATTTTTTAGAACTTTTAAATCCTTTTTTATTTCTTCAGTATCTTTAAGTTGATAAATAGTATGTCCTGTCTCAGTTTGAGATTCAAAAGCAAAATAATCTAAGTCTAGATCAAGTATTAATGAGTGACCATCCGTGAATAAATTTAATAGATTACGTCGCTTTATAAACTCTAGCATTTCTACTGAATCTAACCGCTTTACCCAAATATTGTCAACCCTTTCTTTAGAAGTGTAACCTTTTAACTCACGTGATTGCAATTCATTATCCGATAACTCATCTTGTTCTTCAGGAGATACATATAAAATTCGTTGTATTGTTTCTCTAGCAAATCCGGCCCAAATAAAATTATCAATTCCAACAATTCTATCATTACCTAAAGTACCTGCTGTTAATTCTGACAATTGCTTTAATCCTTTAGCTTCTTTTAAGCCAGGTACTTGTGCACCATCTAGCGCAGCATCTAGATGTTGATCAACATGAATTAATACTGAATCACTGTTTATCCAGGCATTTTTACGGGCTAGATCCCATGCAACAAATGCCCAATTATGATGTTTCATTATGAAGATTTTTTGTTCTGGAAATACGACTTTCCAGTTATCGTCTTCTCTCCAAGTCATTAATTTATCCCCTTATCTCTTTCTTTAGTTTTATGTATAATTTTTCAATAAATAATTATATTTTTAGCTTTGTAAAAAATCTTGACCACTTTCTACCTCACGTGCCCAATTGTTAAATAGTAAGTATAAATTTCATTTAAGTGTGAAGCATTTGCTCAATACGTAAGTTCATTTTAACATTATTAAATACGAAAAAAAATGATAGCGTATGCTACCTATCTTGCTTCAATTGACTTTCTGCAATATGGCTCTATAACAGAAAAACGCGATCTTCTTATTGAAGAATCGCGCCCGATCGTATTATTAGGTCAGCCAGAAAA
This sequence comes from Solibacillus sp. FSL W7-1472, assembly GCF_037969775.1. NCBI lineage: Bacteria > Bacillati > Bacillota > Bacilli > Caryophanales > Caryophanaceae > Solibacillus > Solibacillus sp. FSL W7-1472. Next base: position 1,999,254 of record NZ_CP150208.1, on the reverse strand, counting down.
TATTTCTGGTTGACCATTTTTTATATCGATATATGATAACGGTAGCCGAGGTAGAACGTTCGCGCCCGTGGGGCTAAGACCTCGTCCGCAAAACAGTTCACCCCCTACTTGTAGAAACATGTTTGAGGCTGGTTGGGACAGTGATCTCGTATAACAAGCGAAGCTATGACACTACAAAGAGGATTTAGGGGTTACCGGCAATTATCATTTTGAAGGAGGAATTATAATGAATCCAGTCATTGGCCTGGATGTAGCTAAAGGTGAAAGTCAGGTTCAAGCTTATTTGGAAAGAAAGAAGCCCTACAAGAAAAGCTTTAAAGTAAAACATGATCTTGATGGGTTAGCTAGTTTATTAGATTTTATTAAAGAAGTAGAAGATATTTCAGGAGAGCGCCCTCCCCTAGTTATGGAGTCTACAGGCCATTATCACACACCAGTTGTTCAATATTTTGAAGACAAAGGTTATTTAATCATTATCGTAAATCCACTCATCTCTTATAAGACGAAAAGTTCTAGTTTACGAAAGGTAAAAACAGATATCGTTGATGCCAATCATCTCTGCGAGCTGTATTATAAAGAGGATTTAGAGCCTTATAAAAAGCGTGGCATCCAACTTGCGAACTTACGTCATCTTACGAGACAGCACGATAATATTACAGGCATGTTTGTACAAACTAAACTACAATTCCAGGCAGTCTTAGATCAAGTATTCCCTGAATATAGTAATGTTTTTGGCGACTTATATTCGAATGTTTCTTTAAAAATACTACAGACTTATCCTACTTCAGAAGATATATTGAGCGCCAATAACGAAGTATTAACAACTAAAATAAAAGAATTCTGTAATTCTCGTTCTCTACAATGGGCAAATCAACAGGCTGAAAAGCTAATGACTGCAGCAGCTCAAAATCCATTTCAACAGGCTTTATATTCTAGCCTTGCCCTAAGTTTAGATATGTATATTAACATGATCTTCGAATACAAAAAACACCTATCCCTACTTGAAAATGAGATAGATGCTTTGGCCAAAAGTATTGAAGAATCGAAGATTATCCAATCAATTCCTGGTATCGGAGAAAAAATCGCTGCCACGATTATATCTGAAATTGGGGAAATTGAAAGGTTTAATCACCCTAAGAAACTAGTCGCATTTGCCGGTCTTGATCCAAGTATCTTTGAATCAGGTACATTCAAAGGCACTTACAACCGAATAACCAAAAGAGGCTCTAGCAGACTACGGCAAGCTTTGTATATGGCTGTTAAATGTGCAATTCGTGATTGTCGAAAACAGAAAACTACAGATGAAATCCTTCCTCGTAATAAGAAACTACGGGCGTTTTATGATAAAAAACGTGAAGAAGGAAAACCATTTAGAGTAGCTGTAATAGCTTGTGCAAACAAACTCTTACATTGGATTTATGCACTATTAAAAAACAAAACTTCTTTCCAAGACATATCTTGATTTAACAATTTAACCAAGCAAACCTAAACTTTCCAAATCAAAAATTTGGACGGTTATTTGGCATGCACAAATTTAGTATAACATGATATTTTTATTATTTTTAATGAAAATTATTGACAACTATTAGCTGGTTTTGTGGAATAAGGGGCTGCCATATTCGAGTGGCTTACGACCATACGCAAAAAGAAGTTGTTCGCTAATACGATTTTGAAAACGACATTGGGCTATAATTAATGCTACCAAACGTCGGTTTGGGGAATTTATTTCTTTCATCAATTGGTTTCAAAAATAAAAAAGGATTATAATTCAAATAAATCTTGAGTTATTTGGAGTTAGGAAATGAAAAATAAAAAAACAAAGAAGGAAAGACAGGTGTGGCTTTGAAATAAAGTTGAACTGTTTTAATAAAAGTCGTACCGTTTTGAAAAAAGTTTAACCGTTTATAAAAAAGATGAACCGGAATTTCTATTTCTATAAAAAAGGAATCTCGGTTTTTCTTGTGGATTTGAACCTGTTAAGTCAAAATAAAGTTATTCAACAATCGGGCCATTTAGTTGAATAACGTCTCAAAAAAGTGGTGGGTTTATGTTACAATTAAGGTTAAATTGTGAAGTAAAATATTACTTCTAACACGACAGAACAGTGAAAGAAGAAATGATTTATTTTAGAGTAATTAAAGGAGCGCTGTTATTTTGGAGAAATCAAAGAAAAAAGAATTATTAGATTGGTTTATAGCTATTGCGGTAGCAGTTGTTTTTGTTATCGCTATAAGAACATTTATTTTTTCACCAATTGTAGTAGATGGTTCTTCAATGATGCCAACATATGAGGACGGAGACAGAGTTATTATTAATAAATTTAGTAAGCAAATATCTGGTATAGACAGATTTGAGGTCATAGTATTTGAAGCGCCGATTGGTGAAGATTATATTAAGCGCGTTGTGGGCTTGCCGGGAGATTCTATTTCATACGAGAATGATATCCTTTATATTAATGGTGAAGCATTAGAAGAACCTTATTTAGATGAATATAAAGAAAAATTAACAGATCATGCTCCACTAACATACAATTTCAATTTAGAATCTTTAACAGGTTATAAAGAAATACCGGAGGGTTATTTATTTGTTTTAGGAGATAATCGTAGAAAAACTACTGATAGCAGAGATCCAAATGTAGGATTAGTACCAATGGATAAAGTTCTAGGAACAGCCAAAGTTAGATTCTATCCATTTGATAATTTAGGTATTGTTAGATAAATCTATTTAAACAGTAAAATAAACTTCAACTATTGAGCGCTTTTCTTGAATAAGAAAAGTGCTTTATTCAATTATAGGGCCAGATTGTGGAGGAACTACATTCAGATACTCATTTAGATTTAGATTTATATTGAGATTGTAGGATAACACTTAAACTAAGATCGCAGTCTACGAAGTATACAATTGTGGGTTCAATCAACGTATTGTTATGGTAAAATTAGGTTAAAAGGAAGGGTTAGTGTAAAAGAAGTTTATTTCATAATTAGAAATATAAATAAAGGGAGTTGAAGAACAATGAATAAAAAGAAGGGTTTTCTTTTTTTCCTAACTTTATGTATCGAGGCGGTTATCACCTATTTTGTTGCAAATTCGTTTTCTGTTCGATTTATTGAAGTAATGGGAATTATCGGTGCGATATGTAGCGGATTACTTCTTTTGTTAACAAGTGGAGGTGGGCCTATTTCGAATTTCTTTACAGCGAGAAACGCGGGCATAACAGGGATCATTCAAAAAAGAGAAGCCTTTGTTTTTAAAAAAGGTGCAGTGTTTTTCGCTTCCGTTGTTTACTTTGGCATCGGATTGTTTTTCTTTATTTTGCTAGTTACAGGTGTAATTCCACCCGTGTAATAAACGTTTATACGCTCTTGGCTTTTAAAAAGAAAGCACAAATAAAATGTTTTGTTAAAATCATAGTTATTCCATTAAAGGGCGCGATTGTTGAGCAACACAATTAGAAAATGAACAAACTTTTTTATAAAACGGAAACTTATATATGCAAGAGAAGAATCTATTATGATCAATCTTTATTTCAAAATAGATTCTTCTTTTTTTACCGTAAATAATGGATTTTGAGGCATTTTTGATTGAAATTTATTACAAAGCAACAACAGGACGGCTTTTTTAAAGAGTTCTTCGGGGATCTTACCAGTTCAATATTATTTGAAGTGGCTTGGAACATTTTAATGTTTATTCCTAAAATGATTATTCGTTTAATAAAGATCATTTGGTGAGTTATTTAGGGACTTTAAGCTAATAAACTGTTATAAACCTTCCCAAACACCGTTTTTGGTAAGGTTGTTCTTTAATTAAATTGGTAGATAAAGGAGTTAATGCTTTTGAGACTAAAATACAATTTTTTCTGTGTAGTAATAGCTATTGTTCTTTTATCAGGTTGCTCCAACTCTAATCCCTTTAATAATTCATCAGCTGATTGGGCTTTTCAGTTTGTTGTTTGGGATGGCTATATTTATCAATTAAGTGATGAATATGTTGAAAATGTAGATGAAAAAATCGGTGAAGTTACAAAGTATTCAGATATGGAGGGAACTTACTCCGGAAACTTCTCGAATACGTATGAAAAAGGCACAAAGTATTACGCTATTCAAGGAATAAGCACTGAGGAAGCAATAGCTATTGAAGAAGGTAGTCGATATAAAAAAGCAATGAGGGATGGAAAATACGGAGAAAAATAATGAAATATAGAAAATAAATTTAGTTAATGAAGGAATATTTAGTTGAAACGAAAATAACGTTCCCAAATGCCACTTTGGGGACGATTTGAATAGATAACACAATAATTTCATTTGAGGTGATATTATTTTTAAAAAAATAGGATTAGTTTTAATCGTTTCTAGTGTCATTTGTTTTTTATATTTTTATAAATCACCCATACTTAGTGCCGATGCAGCTTTAATTAGTGCGGAAAAATATTTACTAAATCCAACAGAAGAATGGGGAACGATTGTATATGATGGACTAGAAGGAATTCCAGAAGAAGATATACATATACATCTTTTTGAAAGAACTGGGTTTTGGAATAAATTATTCAATAGAATGCAATGGGAAGTTACAATAAAATCATCTGAAATGAATGCAACGATTGTGATAGACGCTCATAATGGAAAATTTATAGATTTAGTCGGAGCGTTTAGCTAAGTTTAGGATATACAATTCTATACAAAATAACGTTCCCAAATCAAAGTTTGGGGACACATTAAAAAGGTATGGATGTTGTTAAATCAACGTTTCATGCTTTTTTGTATGAACATTATGTTATGCAGCATTTTATACAGATGATGAAAACCCTAGAGGTAACAGTGTTTATACTTGATGAGCTTGATCTTTAATTTGTATAAAAACTTGTATAACAAATCTTTTATTATTATTAATCAGCACCTTTTCTTACTCCACAATATGGCCCGATTGTGGAATAAGAAAATTGCACCCCATACAGGTTTTTTATCATACTTTATTATAAATGATCGAACTTAATTATAAATTATTAACCTTTATTAAATGACCAAAATAAAAAATACATCCATTAACACAATAAAGATTTAATGGATGTATTTTTATATACAGGTAAAAGTTTGATTATAAAGTTTGATTATATATAATCAAACTTAAATTTTCTAAACATAAGGTCTAGTTTGTTTTATTATACTTTTCACCCTATATTATCTTTTTTTGAAGTCTTTTTAATATTTATATAGCTACCCAGTGACCTTTTGTAACTTCAACAAGCTCTGTATTCTCTACATCGAATCGATTCGCTGCCAGTTCTTCGTCTGTCATAACACGACGCTTTTTCTGTTTTTCGATAGCCGGATCGGGAATCGGAATCGAATCGAGCAACATTTTCGTATAAGGGTGCTGCGGATTGGCATACAGCTCTTCACTTTCTGCCAGCTCAACAATTTTTCCGGCATACATCACAGCTACACGATCACTAATATGTTTCACCATGGACAGGTCATGTGCAATAAACAAATATGTTAATCCTAATCGCTGCTGCAAATCCTTCAATAAATCAACGACTTGCTTTTGAATGGACACATCAAGCGCGGATAACGGCTCATCACAAACGATGAATTGAGGTTCCACAGCAAGAGCACGTGCAATTCCGATACGCTGACGCTGACCGCCGCTGAACTCATGCGGATAACGAAGCGCATGTTCTTTTTTTAAACCGACGAGCTCCAATAATTCTTCTACTCGTGCCCGGCGTGCTTCTTTGGAAGGGGACAGTTTATGAACATCCAGTGCTTCTCCGATAATATCCAATATTTTTTTTCGCGGATTTAAACTTGAATAAGGATCCTGGAAAATAATTTGCATATGACGACGCATACTTTTCAGCTCATTTTTCGTTAAGCGACTAACCGGTACGCCTTTATAAAGTACTTCACCGTCTGTTGGCTCGTGTAGCTGCAACAATGTTCGGCCGGTTGTCGATTTACCGGAACCTGATTCACCAACAAGCCCTAATGTTTCACCCGGATAAATCTGAAATGATAAATCATTCACCGCTTTTAATACATTGCCTTTTGCTAATTCAAAATGTTTGGATATATTTTTAACTTCGACTAACGGCACATTAATATTCAAGTCAGGCGACAAGTTTGGCAGTTCTTTCGGCTGTTTCGGTTCATGTAGCTTCGGCAAAGCGTTCAACAGTCGTTTCGTATAAGGATGCTGCGGATTGGCAAAAATCTCTTCCGTAGTACCTTGTTCGACGACCTCGCCTTCCTTCATAACAACGACACGATCACACATACCCGCTACGACACCCAAATCATGTGTAATCAATATAATAGATGTACCAAATCGCTGCTGCATGTCCTTCATCAATGATAAAATCTGTGCTTGGATTGTTACGTCAAGCGCTGTTGTCGGTTCATCGGCAATAAGAAGGGAAGGGTTACATGCTAAAGCCATAGCAATCATAACTCGTTGTCGCATCCCGCCGCTAAATTCATGGGGGTACTGATTATAACGTTGTTCACTATTTTTTATTCCGACTAATTTTAATAGTTCAATTGTTTTTAAATGTGCTTCCTTTTTCGAAAGCCCTTGATGTTTCATTATACCTTCTGCAATTTGGTCACCAATACGAATAGTTGGGTTTGTAGAGGTCATCGGATCCTGGAAAATCATACTAATGTCTTTTCCGCGAATCGCTTCCATTTGGTTTTCCGTTTGGGTAATTAGATTTTTCCCTTGGAATTCAATCGTTCCATCTTTTAAAAACGAAGGAGGAGATGGAAGTAAACGCATAATTGAACGGGCCGTTACACTTTTTCCGCTACCGGATTCTCCTACAATTCCGACTGTTTCACCCTCGTTTACATGAAAACTTACGCCTTTAACGGCTTCGAATTCTTGCTCGCCAGTTATAAAAGATACACGTAAATCCTTTACTTGAAGCAACTTTTTACTCATAACATGCTCATCCTTTAATAAAAATAAAATAATTTCATTGACTTCTGAATGTTCGTTCTACATAATACATTACTATACAGGTAGGAATTATACAATATTTAAAGTTTGAAAATTCTTTACACAGTAAGGGTGGAGAGAATTGGTAAGAAAGGAGCTGCTTTTGTTTCATGCAGCATTTATTTTTTGAAAGCTTTCAAAAAAATGCTTCGAAAAAGAGTTATTATTTTGCTTTTGTATTGCTCGGCTTGCTCGTACACATTTTCACAGTTCCGCTCTATTTAATGAATCGATCCAAATCAACGTATGCGGAAAAGGCTATGAATGTGAAGAGACAAATAATAGAAGACGAGAAAGTATTCGAGTGGCATAAGCAATATGAAGTAGAAGAACGGACGAAAGCTCAGTTTTTCAATCGAAAGGTCGATGAGCAAACTATTATTCAAGCTGCGAAAGCGCTTGCCCAGCAAAAATTGGAGCGAGAAATAGAAAAAAGGCTTGAGGCAAATGGAGTAGTGGAAAACTCCTACAAAAATTATTTTAGTACACTATTAGAACGTCCGAACTTTTTACTGATTACAATAATTCCTGGTATTTTGATGTATGCTTTACTACTCATTACGAGTAATCCATTTACTCGCTTTATTTTTGAGCGCTTATTACAAAGTGTGTTCGTTATCATTGGGGTAGCAACGCTTGTGTTTACGATTTTGTATATTTCACCGTTTGACCCTGCCCGTAATTTGCTGGGGGTAGAGGCAACTCCTGCACAAGTCGAAAACTTTAATAAGCTATACGGGTTGGATCAGCCCTACCTAGTACAGCTTTGGCATTCACTGTCAAGTCTGTTTACATTTGATTTAGGAACATCTTTTGCAGGGAAAGAAGATGTCACACAAAGCATATTAAACAAATTTCCTGTAACACTTGAAATCGCAATGTTCTCTTTACTGATGGCGATTGCAATAGCGATTCCGGTCGGTATTGTTTCTGCAGTGCGTCCAAATTCATTTATTGATTATGTATTTATGCTAATCGCATTAATCGGACTATCCATTCCAAGTTTCTGGCAAGGGCTAATTTTTATATTGACGTTCTCGCTGGAATTAAAATGGTTCCCGGCAACGTATAATCCGAGCAACTGGATGTCGCTCGTTCTACCGATCGTTGTACTTGGAACATCAATAACAGCATCAATTGCTCGTATGACAAGGTCCAGTATGCTGGAAGTAATCCATGAAGATTATATTATTACAGCAAAAGCAAAAGGGTTAAGTGAACGAAAAGTAATTACTAAGCACGCGATCCGTAATGCAATGATTCCGATTATTACAGTTATTGGCCTGCTGTTTGGCGGAATGCTAGGCGGTGCTGCAGTAACAGAGAAAGTATTTAATATTAGCGGTATTGGAAGTTATATTGTCGACAAGCAATTTATTCCGGATATCCCGGCAATTTTGGGTGGGGTTGTTTATATTGCGATCACCATTTCCATAGTGAATATGCTGATCGATATTTTATACGCTTTCTTTGACCCAAGAATTCGTTCGAAAATGAAAAAATCTTAGGAGAGGGTAACGACGTGAAATTTATATCAGATGTAAAACTGCTGTTGAAAATAACACAAGAGTATGTAAATGCACAGTTTACCATTGCTTTTTCTGCGATTTTTTCATTGCTGTTTTTACTTTATAGTTTTAATTTTTCAGAAGGTGTATGGCGGCCTTATGTACTTGCATTTTTTGCGATTTATATTGGTACAACAATATACGTATGGCTCATATCACTGCTTATTAAAAAGGATTTAGCGGAGCATCGAGAACTGACAAAGCGTACACGACTTCTCGGTATTCCATTGATTTTAACCATTTTCGTCGGGAATGTATTTGCTGCTGGATTCGGCTTTATGCTCGCAACGAAAAACAAAACGGCAGAATATACTTTTGCTGTTTATGCATTTTTGACACAAATATTCATTATCCTGATTTCAGGATTAAATTTGTTCAAACCATATGTAGTCGATACATTTGTTCTTGCTATGGGCGGATTTATCTTACTAACATTGCTGTATTTGGCAACAGCTGTGTTAATTGCGAAGTTTGTCACGGTTGATACAGCACCTAAATGGATGCTGCCGCTTGGAATTGTACTGCTTATTCCAACAGTGACAGGCAATTTTTTCTCGCTGTTGCTAGGCATTACACTAATTCGTAAAGCGCGGAATTCAGATCCGTCCGCTGTGGAGAAATGGCAAAAAACTTGGAATAAAATATTACGTAATACGATGGCGGTTTTTGGCCTGTTTTTCATCGTTTTCATGTTCAGTTTATCGGTTGTCAGCTCATGGACCTTTGATTATGACTTTGCAGTTGAAAACAATTATGCGGTATTGCTGCAAACACCGTCACTTGAATATCCGTTAGGTACCGATAATTTTGGCAGGGATTTATTTTCCCGAATTGTATTCGGTGCGCAGATATCTTTAATTGTTGGTTTCAGTGCAACGATCATTCCCGCAATAATCGGCGGTGCGCTCGGTGCGATTTCAGGCTATTACGGAAAAAATACCGACAATATCATTATGCGTGCATTGGACATTTTATATGCAATTCCTGGTATTCTGTTGGCGATTGCGATTATTGCCGCATTTGGCGCAAATACGACCAATTTGATTATCGCATTAAGTGTCGGTGCAATTCCGACCTATGCGAGAACGATGCGGGCAAATGTATTGCAAATTTCAAACTATGAATTTGTGGAATCCGCCAGGGCATTAGGGGCAAATGACCGTTCGATTATTTTCAAGCATATTGTCCCAAATGCATTAGCACCAATGATAGTTAAAGCAACATTAACAATCGGAGGAGCCGTTATTTCAACTAGTAGTTTAAGTTTCCTCGGGTTAGGTATTGAACCGCACATACCGGAGTGGGGAAATATTTTAAAAGTTGGAAGTACGTATTTAGAGTCACATTCATATTTAGCGATTTTCCCGGGGCTATGTATTATGCTGCTTGTTTTATCGTTTAACTTTTTCGGCGATGGACTGCGTGACGCATTGGACCCAAAATCTAATTAACTTTTTGGAGGAATTTTTCATGAATAAAAAATTATTTACGTTAGCATCAACAGCAACAGTGGCAGCAGTAGCATTAGCAGGCTGTGTCGAAACAAAATCGGATGTAAAAGAAAATGATTCAGCAACTACTGAAACGGCTGGGACAAAGCCAGTCATCGAATTACTTGGTATGGCTTCTTCTGAGCAGGACATGAACATCGTACGTGACCAGTTAGTGAAGAACGGTTTCGATGTAAAACTGAATATCCAACCGGATTACGGTTCATTCACAGCACAGCAAGATGCGGGCAATTTTGACATTGCCATTTCAAGTTGGACGACTGTAACAGGTAACCCTGACTATGCAGTACGCGGATTATTCAAAACTGGTGGGGACTACAGCCGTACTTCAGATGAAACAGTCGACAAATTAATCGATGAAGCGAGTACGCTAACAGGTGATGAAGCAAAGGAAAAATATAAAGAGCTGGAACAAGCTTTAGTATTCGACAATGCCTATATTGCACCATTATATATTTCTCAAAAGTTCCAAGGTATTTATAAAGCAGAAGTAAATCCTGATACAGTACGGCTGCCAAAATCACGTGCTCAAGCATGGGAAACAATTTCATTCAATGAAGAAGCGAAAAATGCTTCAGAAACATTGGTCCTTCACCAAGCATTAGCTTCATTAACATCACTTGATCCGGTTAAAGCAAACGATGGCTCGATTAATACATTAAACACAAATATGTATGTTCGTTTAGTAAACTTATCGGATACAGATGAAGTCGTATCAGAAGGCTCACTTTCTTATGACCATGCAGTAGCCGAAAACAATGAAGAGTATTATTTCGTGTTGCGCGATGATATTAACTTCGCAAAAGTGGAAGGGGAAAAAGCAGTTGATACAGGGGATTTAGTTTCAGCAGAAGATGTTGTATTCTCATTAAACCGTGCAAAAGACGAAACATCAGTTCCGGATCACCGCACATATTCAATCCATGAAAATATTGATACAGTTGAAATCGTATCGGATATTACTTCATTGGAGTCAGTGAAAACAGCAGATGGCAAGTCTGTTTTAGAAGAATTATCAGATGACCTGCCTGCAGCAATTTCTGAAGTTGTGACAGATGAAAAAGATGTAGACAATGCAGCAGGGAAATACCAAGTTGTAAAACTAACAACGCCAAATCCATTCCCGCAAGTATTAAACTACTTAGCGCACCAATCTGGCGGAATTGTATCTGAAGCGGCAGTAACTGCAGTGAACACATTTGATGTAGCAAGCTATGACCCGAACACGGATATCGCATACGGTGATCAATCGACTGTTACGGAAGGCACAAGCTATGCAAACCATTTAGCAGCATCAGGTCCGTATATTTTAGTGAAGAAAAATGACTATGAAGCAACATTCGTGAAAAACCCTGCATACCAGGCAGGAACTGAAAACGAACCGAAAATTGAAAATATCAGCGTTCGTTTCATCCAGGATAATGACAGTGCACTATCAGCATTGCGTAATGGTGAAATCCACGTATTACAATCAGTTCCTGAAACGAAAACAGATGTAGTTGAAGGCGATGAAAACTTACAATTAAAAACAGCCGACAGCAACGCAGTATCGTACTTATTGTTCAATACAAGCGGTCGTGAAACAGCAAAATCTGCAGACTTACGTAAAGCAGTCCTTCACTCGATCAATCAAGATGAGTTCATCAGCTACTACCAAGGTAAGAAAAAACCAGCTGTATCAACAGTTTCACCTTTAATTGACACAGGTTTAAAACTGGAAGCAGACAGCGAAAAAGTTAAAGAATTCTTAAAAGCATATAAAGAGTCAAAATAACATCATAAAAAACCGAAGCAGCTATTAAAAGTTGCTTCGGTTTATTTGTTTTAATGGATGGAACTAAAGATTATGAAACTTGCGGTGATAAATAACCGGCTTTCATGATGTGTTCAAACATTTCCTTCTTAACGGGTTTGGAAAATAGATAGCCTTGAATTACATCGCAGTCATTCTTCTTGAGGAATTTAAGCTGTTCAAACTCTTCCACACCTTCTGCGACCACATTCATCTCCAACGATTTTGCTAAATTTAATGTAGCACAAATAATACCGTTATCTACCTTGTCCTCATTATTAATATTATCAATAAATATTTTATCGATTTTAATTTTATTCGGTTTAAACTTTCGAATCGAAGCTAAAGATGCATAGCCGGTACCAAAATCGTCAACCGCGATTCGAATCCCGAGGTCTTTCAAGCTTTGAATCGTAGAATATACACTCGATTCGATATTCAGCAATGTATCTTCTGTAATTTCGAATTCCAAATAGAACGGATCGATCCCATATGATCCAATTGTGTTTTGACATGTTGAAACAGCCCTTTTTTCATAAATCGGATAGGGGGGACATTAATTGCAATGGGGATGATGGCAATCCGTTTTTTTTGCATTCTTTAAGATATTGGCACACCTTTTCAATCACCCAATCGGTAATTCCATTGATCATATGGTTTTCTTCCACAAGTGGGATAAATTCACCAGGACAGGAATGAGAGTATTTATTAAAAAATGGAAAAATATACAATGACTAGGTAATTTGTGCTAAACTGATTGTAATAGTTTACAATAGGAAGGTAGTTTAAACGTATGAAAAAAACAACATTATACTTGGCTCTCTTTACAACTCCAGCTGTCATCATAACTGCACCTGCATACATCAATGCTGCAAATGACTGGCAGGTTGAAAATGTAGAAAACCTCATCGATCAGATTAATCCATTTAGCACTACATACGAATATTATTTAATAGAGGCAAAAAATGCATATTATTTATTATCGACATATCAGCAAAGTAATGTTCGTAATTCGACAACACTATTTTATTATTTAGGAAGTACTGATAACCAACAAACTTATCTGAAGATGTTCTCGGATAAAATGGCTGCCATTTCTGCACGAAACAGTACTTTTTTGCGTGATATTGAGGAAGCGAATCGTTATTACCATTCTCTGACGACATCACAGCAAGCGATAATCCCAAATTATTTATACTTACAGCTTCAAAATTATTTGGAAAACATAGCAAAAATGAAAGCAGTACAACTTGATTTTGAAAAATTATCCGTACTGGACAGCAGTTATATTTACAGTTATGAAACTGCCATGAAGGCGTATCAATTATTGCCATATGATTTTCGAATGTTGCTCACACCACTAATGAGTGAGAAAAAGCGTGAGTACGAAACGTATATATCACCAGCAAACAATCGTTCAGTCGCACAACAAGTAATAAATGAAATTTCCAAACTGTCGACAAGCTCTTCAATGGAAGAAGTAGCATCCGTGCGTGCTAAATACAACGGTTTGACGATCTTACAGCAAAACTATGTAGCCAATTATCGAGATTTACTTTATATCGAAGAAGTACAACGCAACACTTCATATGGGTGGGATCCTTATTATATTGATGAAATGGAAAAGCCAACCGATTATCCGACAAACATAGAAGTTTCAAAAAAAGGACAATTGTATACGGTAGTAATGCCGGTTACAGAAATGAATCAGTATACGAACACAAAAATAGCTGTATCGGATACTATTACACTTACAATCCCTTATGTTGCGGTGCCAAAAACAAATAATAATGATATTGTGACAATGACAATTGAAGAAATTAATGAAGATTCTATACTGTTTACTGCAAGTATGTATGATGAAAACTTCGAATTTTCTTCCTATATTGATATAGAAGTAAAGGGATTGCCTTCTTCAACTACCATTGTTCGTCTAGATAACGATGGGGAGTATATAGCAACGCCATACAGAAAAATTGCAAATAAAAATATAATAAAAACGAAAACATCCGCACAATTTAAAGTTGTAAATAGTCGAGTGCAATTTTTTGATATTCATGCCGATGGGCATCAATATGAAATTGAACAGTTAGCGAAACGTAAAATCGTTAGTGGGGTAGAAAACGGATATTACAAACCGAATACGCAAGTAACTTTGGGGCAATATGCGGCAATGATTGCCCGTTCGATGAATATTACGACAAACGAAAGTTCCACGTATCTAGATATCAGTGGAAAATGGTATGAAACTTCTATAGTGGCACTGTTGGAAACCGGTATACTTGAGCATCCAAATAGTAACTATTTCAATGCAGGGAAAGTTGTCACACGGCAGGAAGCAGCTGTTTTATCAATACGGATGCTGCAATATGCGGGGGTCCAAATTTCAGATCCTGATTATAAAAAAATCCCATTTACTGATTTTAAACAGCTATCTACGTCTGACCGTTATTTTGTAGCAACAGCTTATGAGTTTGGAATTTTTGGTGGTAAGAAAAACGGCCAATTTGACCCGAATGGAAAACTGACACGTTCGCAAATGGCAAAAGTATTATATAAAACATTGCAGATCGCAAAAATGATTTAATTCAGTTTGGCAAGAAAAAATGAAGAGGGGAGCAAATAACACAAAAGTGCCATTTTTCCGTGGGGAGAAAAATGGCACTTTTTAGCTGCCGTAAAAATCGACTGGGATATCTACTTCAGTTCCAGCTGCATTATCATTATTGCTGTGCTACACGGTGGTACTCTTTTACTGTACCATCTGCATATTTAATTTCAATTTCCACTTCCAAATAGCTGTCCGGTTGTTCAAATTTTTGCAGCACTTCATCAATTACCGCATCATCTTCTGAATTGATATCGAATGTGAAGCTTTCAAAAATCGGAACCAATTTGTTCGTTGCTTCATTACCTTCAATTTTTGTTTTGTTCACTTCATCTTCGATTTGTGCTTCTGCGCGAGATGCTTCATTTTCATAACTCACTTCATAACTCTTATCATCCGCATACTGGATATCCAAATCAAAGTGAGTAAAGTTAAATGGGGCATCCGGAGTTTCGGTTACAGTACTTGTCTGATTCATTGTATTTTGTTCTGTCGGCGCATTTTCAGGCAAATTGGTTGCTTCCTCGCTGTCACCACAGCCTACTAACAATGCAGTTGTACTTAATGCGCAAATTAATGCAAATTTCTTCATGAATGGAAACCACCTTTCTTGTAACTATTGTTAAAATACCCGATTTATTAAAAATTAATCAGCTTCATATTATTTAGAAAAATATAGTTATTTTTATTTAAGTCAAATTATCTAGTTACAGCTTTTGGGTACATAGACAAACAATTTAAATGTCAAAATATTCTATATTTAAATAAATTTATGTTACACTTATTTCGTGAAATAGATTTTAATGGAAAATGATTTAACCTTGAATTTATCCATTATCTATAATTTATTTCAAAAAACTAATTGGAAATGACTTTCAAATGCAGGAGGATGTTTAAATGAAAAAGATGACTAAAACTGTTTTGGCTACAACGTTGGGGACTTCATTGATGCTTACATCAATTATGCCTGCCGTTAAAGCGGAACAAGTAACACCGGATATAAGCAGCTGGGCAATCGGTACATTAAATGAAGGCGAAAAGTTCGGTATCTTTCCGATTGAATGGTACTATGACGGCTTCCGTTCTACTATTACAGCTGAACGTTTAGATTCATTAATTAAGCTAACTGCTCAAAAAATTGCAACTTTAAATTTGGATAAAAACGAAGAATTTAAACCAGTAGCGGTAAAAGGCGATGGCACACGCGGTGATATTATTAACCGTCTTTATAATATTGTCGGCCAATACAAGTTAAATACAGAAAAAGATGCTGTTACATATATGCAGAAACAAAAAATATTACAAGGGTCAGAACAAGGCTTGATGCTCGACAAAAAAGCTACAACACAACATGCGGTAATTTTTGCAGTACGCTTAATACAGAATACATTTGAGCAGGCAAACGAAGGTGCAAAAGGTGTTGCATGGGTAGTGGAAGACGAAGATACAAAAGTGTATTTGCTTGGTTCCATTCATGTAGGAACACCTGATTTATATCCTATGCATAAACAATTAACGAAAGCCTTCGATGATTCGGACGGCCTTTTCGTTGAAGCGAACTTATTAGATCCAACTGGTATGGATTATTATATCGAAAAAGCAATGTTTAAAGATGGACGAACGATTAAAGATGTTGTAAGTGAAGAAACGTATGCGAAACTTCAGAAAGTCGCAACTCAACTAGAAGTGCCTATGGAAGAACTGGAAATGCAAAAGCCTTGGTTGCTTTCAAATAATTTTTCGACAATGATGATGGACGGGGCATTTGGTTTAACAGCAGAAGAAATGGCGATGCATGGGGTAGATATGCAATTTTTATTAAGTGCTTACTTACAGCAAAAGCCTATTTATGAGCTAGAAGGTGTTAATGCACAAGTCGATATGTTTGAAGCTTTATCTCCAGAAGCCCAGGAAGAATCATTGGTAGCCGCTCTTGACGGTATTTTGGAGCCTACTGAACAATCAGAAGAAGATGTACAGTTAATGGCAGACTGGTTCACGAATTGGGTCAAAGGTGATGTGGAAAAGTTTGCGGCAAGCTTAACTGAAATGGAAGGAGACACATCCGAGTTCAATCAGATGCTGTTTGGTAAACGTGATGAAGAAATGGCCGCAAAGCTTGTTGATGTATTGGAAGAACAGCAAGGGACATTCTTTGTCGTTGTCGGCGCAGGTCACTTCTTAGTCGATCAAAATATTCGCTATCATTTAGAACAAAGCGGTTATGAAGTAAAACCATTTTATCAATAAAATTAAAAGCGCATGGGGCTGGTTACGAAAGTAACTGCTCCATGCGCTTTTATTTTTGGAAATCCATAATAAAACTGTTACTAAGCGTTTAATAACGCAAGCACAGGTCTTCCGGCAACCATGAAAACGATGTAGACCGAAAGTGCTCCTAAAATAGCATAACTAGGCTTCCATAAACCCGATAAATAAAAAACAAGTACAGTAAATAACACCATGCCGACAGCACCAAAAATGGCGTTTTGCTGGACAATATGAAAAGTATCTTCCGTCATATTTTTCATTTGCAACCGCATATTGAGTAACGTTAAGATCGGAAGCAATGTTATAATACCGGACAAAAAGTGCAGATTCGATTTGCTTAACCAAGAAGCCAGCAGCATAACTGTACCGCCAAGAATAAACTGAATGACATAAAACAAGGACCAAATACCTCTATTCCATTAAAATACAATAACTATAAATCAATGTGTATCAACTATCAACAACATTTTCGGAAAATAGAATTAATTAAGTAAAATGAGATTTCCTTGGCTTATTTTAAGTATGAATTATATGATAAATTGCATTAATTCACTCAAGTAGTAAAAATATGTTGAATTATTAAGTCATAGTAGTGTACCTTTATTGAAAATGATTATCATTCCCATGGTATTGAAAGATAAAGCGGGTGAGGAACATTCAAACAAATGATTTAATAAAATATTTCGCAAACTCAACGGTTCAATATTCGGATTTATTTGTAACAAGTTTAGGTCCTAATGTACATGATCACAATCGAAATACGGCTCCATGTTTCAACGGACTCGTTATTACTCTTTCAGGTAGTGCAAATTTTTCGTTAAATGGAGAAGTATACGCTATACAGAAAGGGGTTATCCTGCATGCCGGACCTAATATGGCGATTGATATTACGGTCACGAGTGAAGAACCATGGTATTATACGGTACTGCATTATGAAATGATAAGCAACCCCTTTTCAGTGGAAATAGGCCATTTTAAAATTGAAACAGGTCATCATCATAAATTGGATTATTTAGTCCACCAATTAATTTATTTCGAAAAAATACCGGGCGATTTAAATAGGCTGAAATGCAAATCCCTGTTTATGCAGCTGGTGGAATTTCTCGTCATTTGCGCAAAAATGCAAACATCAAATAATGTTGTGGACCAGGCCATTACATTTATGACCGAACATTATACATTACCTATTACGATAGCAGAAATCGCGGAAGAGGTAGGGTGTGACCGTCGACGCCTTGCCTATTTGTTCGATAAGCAAACCGGCATGTCACCCATTCAATTTTTAACGGAAATCAGGTTAAAACAATCGAGGGAATTGCTGCGCACGACATCAATTCCTATTAAAGACATTGCTGAACTAATCGGTTACCAGGATGCATTCTACTTTTGTCGTGTTTTTAAAAAGCAATATCATATGACACCGACAAATTTCCGAAAGCAATATTTAACTGTTTGAGCAAAAGTCCATTCCTTTTGTAAAAAACTCTATGTACGTAAAAATATTCTTTTGATATTATCGATATTGTACATAAAGTGATAATGATAATCGTTATCGATTAAAACAGGAGGAAAGAATTATGAAGAAATATCGTACATTAATCTTTGCAGGGGCATTGTCTTTAATGCTTGCTGCATGCACTGCAGATGAAGAG
Source organism: Solibacillus sp. FSL W7-1472 (assembly GCF_037969775.1). Classification (NCBI taxonomy): domain Bacteria; kingdom Bacillati; phylum Bacillota; class Bacilli; order Caryophanales; family Caryophanaceae; genus Solibacillus; species Solibacillus sp. FSL W7-1472. The sequence goes on along the minus strand of NZ_CP150208.1, from coordinate 1,980,856 downwards.
GTGGATTCGTCATCTGCAGGTGAATCAGAAAGTAAATCAGAACAAATTTCAAATGTAGAAAAAACAGTTGCAGATGAAGAAACAGAACGAAAAATATCTTATTTAGGGAACGACTACGAAGTACCGGAAAAAGTAGAAAGGATTATTGCAGCAAGTCTGGAAGCGATGGAAGATGCAGCAGTACTTGGTGTAAAGCCTGCTGGTGTTATTTCTATGGACGGTAAGACAATTCCTAAATACTTGGAGTCAGATTTAGCAGGAGCAACTGTTGTCGGTTCAAAAAAAGAACCAAGCACAGAGGCAATGCTTTCTTTAAATCCTGAGGCAATTTTAGGTACTAGCAAATGGGACGAAGCACAAATATCCAATTATAACAAAATAGCAACGACATTCCCTTATTCTCATATTTCTACAAACTGGAAAAAGAATTTATTATTATTTGGCCAATTAGCCGGTAAAGAATCAGAAGCACAAAAAGCATTGGATGACTATGATACGAAATTAGCCAGTACGAAAAAATCGATTGCTAACAGTGAGCTGAAAGATAAAAAGGTTGTAATCATCCGCGTACGTGGCGGGTTGTCGGTCTATCCTGCAGGAGTATATTTAAACCCTTCAATTTATGAAGATTTTGGATTTACAGTGCCGGAAGAATTGAATTCAATCGAAGCACAAACAACGATTACATATGAAACGTTGGCAGAGTGGAACCCGGACATGATTTTCCTTCAATATGCTGATGATGAAAATAAGGATACTCCTGAATTATTACAGGAGATTTTAGATAATCCGATATTCAACAGTACAACTGCCGCCAAAACAAATAATGTGCACGTTAATCTAATTGATGCAATGGCACAGGGCGGGACAGCATGGTCAAAAATTAACTTTCTGGGAGCATTTAATGAGAACGTATTAAAATAGGTGCGAATTATTCAATAGACAGCTTCAGAGAAGGTAAAACAGACTTTACAATATTTCTGTGAAAGGGCTGTCCCGGAAAGGTTTTCCGGGCAGCCTCTTTCTTTTATTCAATAAAAGGAGGCCAATACTTTTGAATTTTTCATATCGGCATTTCATTTTAATTTCAACAATAATGCCAGTTCTAATTATTGTTGTGACACTCATGTCGATTTCGATGGGTACAAAATCAATCGCGCTTGAAACGATTATCGATGCAATTATCCGTTACGACAAAGAAAATGTAGATCATCAAATCATATGGACTGGACGGGTACCAAGAGCGCTCGCTGTATTATTTGTTGGTGCATTTTTAGCAACAGCAGGTGCAATTACGCAAGGGGTAACTCGAAATTTCCTTGCCTCCCCATCAATTATGGGCGTAACGGATGGATCAGCCTTTTTTATAACGTTGGCCTTTGTTTTTTTGCCAGGAATTTCAAGTTTTAATTTAGTCCTCCTTTCTATGCTAGGTTCACTTTTAGGCGGTGCACTTGTATTTGGTTTTGCATCCATTATTAAAAACGGTCTTTCCCCAGTAAGACTGGCAATTATCGGTACTGTAATCGGTACGTTTATAAGCAGCATCGGAACAGCAATTGCGATGTATCGTCAAATTTCACAAACGGTTACTATGTGGTACAACTCGAAAGTACATATGGTAGAAATGGAATTAATCTATTTATGTGTTCCAATTGGAATGATTGGATTTATACTGGCCATTTCATTGGCGCGCGCTGTAACGATTACTGCGCTTGGCGAAGATGTTGCTGTCGGCTTAGGGCAGAACACAAGAATAGTAAAGCTATTAAGTATGTTAGCTGTCGCTATATTGACAGGTACTGCTGTAGCTCTTGTCGGCAAAATTGCTTTTGTCGGTTTGATCGTACCTCATATTGTAAGAATGCTTGTGGGCGTCGACTATCGAGTAATTATTCCTTGTTCGGCTGTTATGGGTGCATTTTTCCTTTCAGGATGTGACCTCATAAGCCGTTACATCAATTTTCCGTTTGAAACACCGATTGGAGTAGTAACCGCGCTTATCGGGGTACCGTTCTTCTTATATTTAATTCGACGTAAAGGCGGGGAAAAATATGCCGCTTAAAAAAACAAGATGGCTTATTATTATTTGCACACTGTTTTTCATACTTCTTATAGCCATGTATATACATATAACGAGCGGTGCATTCACGATGACGACGCCGGAAGTATTTAAGACTTTACTGCGGATTGATTCGACAGAACAATTTGATTTAGTCATATTTGATTTTCGGCTGCCTAGAATTATTACGGCTGCCCTTGTCGGGATGGGCCTTGCGATGGCTGGCGTTGTGCTTCAGGGGATTACAAAAAATGCCCTTGCTGATCCTGGAATTATCGGAATTAACGCAGGTGCAGGCTGTGCAATTGTTATTTTCATGTTTTTCTTCCATATCGAACTCATTGATGTGGAAATAAACAGCCTTATTAAAATATTGATTGTTCCGATTTTTGGTTTTGTAGGAGGAGCAATAGCTGCAATAATTATATTGGTCATTTCATTTAAACATGGGCGTATGGATATGCAAAGGCTGATTTTAACAGGGATTGCGATTAATACCGGCTTTAGTGCTGTTACCCTATTCTGGTCACTGAAAATGGATGAAGGGGATTATCAGGCAGCCGCTATTTGGATGAATGGTTCCATTTATAATTCCAACTGGTATTTTGTTAGTGCAATGCTGCCATGGCTGATTATTTTAGGGGTTTATATTTACAGGAAAGCCTATTTGCTCGACTACTTTCAATTGGAGGAGGAGACGATTACAAGTCTTGGAATTAGTATAGAAAAAGAAAAAATTAAACTATTGCTCGCAAGTGTCGGACTTGTCAGTGCCTGTGTTTCCGTTTCAGGGAGCATAGGGTTCATTGGATTAATGGCACCGCATATCGCCAGGCAGCTAGTCGGTATTCATCATCGCTTTATGATGCCGGTAAGTCTTTTTATAGGGGCTGTATTGCTTGTGTTTTCAGACTATGTAGCGAAAACACTCTTTTCACCTGTAGAACTCTCTGTTGGGATTGTCGTATCACTAGTCGGGATTCCATATTTTCTGTATTTACTTGTAAAATCGAAAGGGTGAGATATATTGTATGCATTTGAAGTTGAAAGCTTAACAACAGGTTATGAGAACACAAGAATTATCGAAAATTTAAATGTAAGCATTCAAACAGGTAAGATTACAACGATTATCGGACCTAATGGATGCGGTAAATCTACTTTATTAAAAACAATCGGCCGAATATTAAAAAAGGAATGTGGCGAAATTTTTCTTCAGGATGAAAACATGAATACAATGTCTACTAAGGAAATCGCAAAAAAACTGGCATTACTAGTACAGTCACCGGCAGCACCGGGACAGTTGAGAGTACATGAGCTTATTTCATATGGACGCTATCCTCACAGGAAAAATGTTGGACGCCTTACGAAAGAAGATAACGAAAAAATCAATTGGGCAATGGAAGTCACAAATACTTTAGAATTTCGAAATCGGGAAATCGCGGCACTTTCAGGGGGGCAACGTCAGCGCGTGTGGCTGGCGATGGCTTTGGCGCAAGAGACCGATATTTTACTGCTGGACGAACCGACTACATACTTGGATATGGCACATCAATTGGAAGTGCTTGAAATTGTTCAGCATCTTAATAGAACATTTGGCTGTACGATAATTATGGTGCTTCATGATTTGAACCATGCTGCAAGATTTTCAGATGAACTAATCGCAATGAAAAAAGGGCAAGTGCTTCATACAGGCACACCCGAACAAATAATGAATGCCGACATACTAAAAAGTGTATTCCAGATTGATGCTAAGATTATGATTGATCAGGAACATCAGGTACCCGTCTGTTTCTCATATAATTTAATGAAATAGGTGAAGTTAATGCAATCAAATTACAATGACTATTCTTATATTGTGGACATTTACGAACCGTATGAAACTCCTCCGACAGAAGGGTTTCCGGTAATCATCGTGTTGGATGGAACACGCTACAGTAAACTTATGTATGAAACAATGGCAATGCAGTTGCGAAACCGACAAAAAACATTAGTGGAGCCAGCAATTATTGTTGGTATCGGCCATGATGAAAAAGATATTCCTAAACAGCGATTCCATGATTTCACGGCACCGGCAGATCACTATCATTTTCCTGTTCGCAGGGGGAAAGTGATGCAAGAGGTTCCGGCTGGAGGAGCAGTACAACTAATCGATTATATTTTGCAGCAAATTGTACCGATGCTTCGGGAAAAATATACAGTTGACGATCAGAAAATCTCGCTGTATGGACACTCGTTAGGCGGATTATTTGTGCTGTGGAGCTACTTAACTTATCCCGAAAGCTTTTATAAATATGTAGCTATTAGTCCTTCGATTTGGTGGAATAATCATGAGCTTTTTCGTACAATTCAACAAGCGGAAAAACCTTTTGCAGCTGCTCTATACATAGGAGTCGGAGGTGAGGAGGGCGATATGGTAGAAGATGCCCAGAAATTTGTTGAAATGGCTTCGGAGAAATGGATTAATTATGAGTTTTATATAGCAGAAAGCGAAAATCACGCATCCGTCATTCCAACTACGATGAGCAGGGTTTTGCGATTTTTAAAATCAGATCAATAACTAAACTTACCAGGTGGAAACGAACCGGCAGTTAATAACTATATAAATTAAGGGTGAAATTCTCTTTTACATAATACTCCATTAATACAAATTCATAAAACCGCCCTTTATTGTTAGAGAAAAGGGCGGTTTTTAGTATGATTAGCAACTTCCTTATTGTTAACGTTTTAATACTAGGACAGTTGAACAACATGTTTTATGTAGTTATTTGAGGGAATAGATGACTATCACGCTTCATACATCGTTAACAACATGGATATAGTAGGAGGAATGCAAAATGGGAAACAAAGAATCTGAAACAAATAAAAAATCATATAACCGCTTACCGGATGAACGTAATGACGAGAAAGTAGAAAAATTTGATGAAACGAATCATGTAAATGTACAAAACGAATCAATGAAAGATGATTTATTGCTTAAAACGAATAAAGAATCGTATAACCGTTTACCGGATGAGCGTGATGATAAAAAAATGGAGAAGTATAATGAACGAAGTCATGTCGAAGGAAATGTGGAAAAAAAAAGCCTAAAAACGAATAAAGAATCATATAACCGGTTACCGGATGAGCGTGATGAAACAAAAATGAAAGATTACAATGAACGCAGCCATGTAGAAGATAACATAAAACAGGAAAAAACTGTTGAGACGGTGAAAGAGTCCTATAACCGGTTACCGGATGAACGTAATGATGAAGAGATGAAGAATTACAATGAGAGAAGTCATGTGGAAGGGAACGGTCAAACAGACAAATCTGTTGAAACCGTAAAAGAGTCCTATAACCGGTTACCGGATGAACGCAATGACGAAGAGATGAAATCTTATAATGAACGCAGTCACGTGGAAGGCAATCAGCAACAGGAATCGAGTGTTGATACCGAGAAAGAATCGTACAACCGTCTTCCTGACGAACCTGTTCAGGAGACATCCGTACATGAAAAATATAATAGTAATAACAAATAAATTTCATCTCCATCTACGCAAAAAAGCATCGACTTAATTCGATGCTTTTTTTGTGTAAACTATTATTAACTTCTAAGCTGATACCAGCTGAACAGCATTGCAATTAAACTGATGCTCAAAAATACCCCGCCAATTACAAGTGATGCATGGGCATAACTCGTTTTTATAAATATGTATTCATTTGTATCTGACATTCCCCCGAGAGATTGTATCCAAATAGTGCCGAGTGAATTGGCAATAGAACCGTTAAAAACAATTAATATCAGCCCAATAATCGCAAATATGCTACTTAATTTAAGTAAATCTGAGTTTTTGGTTGAATTAGTCATGTTCTCCCTCCAATATTCGATTGATGTTCAAAATGTCAATTAGTTGCGGAAATTCGGCAATGATATGATGGGCTTTTTTTATTTCTTCATGTTGGGCAAAATCAAAGTTCACTGCAATGGCTAGTAGATTGTTATCAATTGCAGCGATAATATCTGATGCGCGGTCGCCAACGACAAAACCACTGACTATATTCTGTTCCTGCTTTATTTGTTCAACAAGATGGGACTTATTTCTTGATGGAATAATGTCGATACTATAGCACTTTTGTATCCACCGATTTAACTTAAAAGTAGACATAATCGCTTGTAAATAAGCGGTTTCACCATTACTTGCAATAAATAAAGGATACGATTTACTTAATATTTGAAGTGTCGACACTACGTTTTCGTAAAGTGCACCGTTTCCTAGGCGGATTTCTTCAATAAGTGCCGACTGAAAATAATAATTGCTCTTTTCACGAATTTTATCAGAGTGATTCGGACACAACGTCTTCCATACAACATCAAGAGGAACACCCATTATTTCTCGGTATTCATCGATAGGGGTAGCACCTGTCCAAAGCTTATTTTGGCGTAAATACTCAAAGGTACGCTCGAGTGCCGGTTCTAAAATAAGATTAGTTTGAAATAAAGTGCCGTCCATATCAAAAATTATTGCCGTTTGCATTACCTTCACCTCGTTTTGATTTTATAACCAAATGATTCCCCATTTTTTAGATTGAGTTTGTGTCCATTAATTATGACAATCTCATCGGTCAGCCATTGAATATTTGCATTTTCGGCATGTCTTTCGTAATAAAACTGTTTTTTAAATCCTAATGGGCCATCAAGTTCCCCCCGAATTCCAAACGATCCCATCGCTCCTGCATCAAAAGCATAGAAATCCAAAGTATAGCCCATATCCGGCGAATAAGATTTTACCAGATGCTCTGTACCACCAAATGAATAAACAATGATTTTTAAAGCGAAAAATAAAAGAATGAGTGATGTAAATAAAATGGAGATGGTATTCAAGAAAGAAGCTACCACTTTTTTTAGGCGTGACAATTGTTTGTATTCCTTAAGTAACGAATAAATAATCAGCACAAAAAGGAGAGCAATCACAATGAGTGTTGTATAGGAAAATGTCCATAATGTATTACTCATTATATAAACGCAAACGCCGATAAAGGCCAAACATAAAGTGAATAATGTAATGGCAGACCAAAAATTTCGCAAAATAGCACCTCACACCAAAATGGAAAATAATGTTTTCAAACTTGACGCTATAAATTATGTAAAGTTGCACAAAAAAATCAGCCGTATACATAATAGCTACGGCTGCATCTTACTAATTATTGTGCTGGGTTTAATTCAAGTTCTACTTTAATTTTAATATCTTTTCCAACTAATACGCCACCTGTTTCAAGTGCTGCGTTCCATGTAAGACCAAATTCTTCACGGTCAATTTTCGTTTCCGCTTCAAAACCGTAAACTTCAACACCCCATGGATTTGTTCCTTTACCGCCATATTCTACATCGAATACGGCTGGTTTCGTTACATCTTTAATCGTCAAATCGCCTGAAACTTTATAATCTTCACCATTTTTTGTGATGCTTGTCGATTTAAATTTAATGTCAGGGAATTGCTCAGTATCAAAGAATTCCGCTGATTTTAAGTGGTTGTCACGATCTTCATTGTTTGTATTAATACTTGTCGTATCAATCGTAATTTCAATTTGCGCCGATGTTAAATCTTCTAAATTATCCACTTCTACATCAGCTGAATAATTAGTGAACTGACCTTTAACTTTCGAGACCATCATATGCTTGACTTCAAAACCAATTGTTGAGTGTGCCTGATCGATTTGCCATTTTGCCATGATAAATTCCTCCCAACTATTATGAAACCCAAGAAGTTCTATACCTTGAATTCGAGATAAATTTACCATATTAGGATAAGGGTGTCAATTAAAATATAAGACTATTTAAATAATTCAAACATTTTACAATCCATTAATTTTCCGTCATTAATTTTGCAATTTCTTTATCAAAAATGTCATTCCGTTTTAGCAATTCATCAATGACAAGTTTTTGACGTTCCTTAGAGTGGCCTTGGCTTAATTTTGCCGTAGCTTCAATGGAACTAATCCGAATTTTAAATGGCACAATGCCTTTTAATAAGCCGTTCATATATTTCGGATCAACAGTATTTACATCATAGGAACTATTAGGTACTTCATATTTATCAATTAAATGGTGAAGGGATAGGCGGATTTCCTCTTCATCCTCCATCAGTTCGATAAATCCCTTTACATGAACCGCCACATAATTCCACGTAGGTACAGAATCTTTTGTTTCATACCAGGAAGAAGAGATATAGCTATGCGGGCCATTGAAAACGGCGAGCACCTGCTGATCGAGAATATCTTTCCATTGTGTGTTAGCGCGTGCAAAATGACCGTAAATAAACTTCCCGTCTTCACCTAAATATAGCGGTAAATGCGTGGCAGTCGGTACACCTTGGTGAAGGGAAACAACTGTCGCAAAACTATACTCATTAATAATCTGGCGAATCCTTTGTTCATCTGTTAATTGATACTGCTTTGGAATGTACATTATTTTCCCTCACAAATGTTTAGTCATAATAAAATCTTTTTGCTCTTCTTCACCCATGAAAAAAGAGTGAGAGCCTGTTTTTTCAAAGCCAGCCTTTTCATAGAACGCAATTGCATTCAGATTTTTTTCCCATACGCCGAGCCAAATTTTGTTTTTGTTCTTTTCATGGGCCAGCTTGATCGCTTCGTTCATTAACACTTTCCCTAAACCAAGTTTCTGAAAACGGTTTAAAATATAAATTCGTTCCACTTCCAGAGTTTCTTGCCCCAATTGTTCGGACTGCGCTTCCTCTGTATTGATTTTTAAATAACCTGCCAGCGCTTCATTTACATACAGTAACTTAAATAGAGCGTGTTTATTTTTGATCTCAGCTGTCAATTTTTCTACTGAAAAAGCATCATTCAAATAATCAGTCATACTCTCTTCACTATTTTGCTCATGAAATGTTTCGTAAAATGTATCACGGCTGATTGTTTGTAAAGCGTCTAAACTTTCGGTAGTACATTGTATTAATCGAATGTTCATCTAGAATCCCTCTTTTTAATAATTTCTATTTATTGTTATGATCATAACTAATAAAATAATTGTTTCATAATATTCGAGAAGATTCAATAATGAATGGAATGATCAGCAAGTGCAGCAGTGTAGAATGAATTGTTAATTATTTTGTAATTAACCGTCGAACTGTATTGACAAAACATTCTATCTATTGTTATAGTTGGAATAACTAATGGAGAAAGATGGTGATGGATATGACTAAATTACATGAGATTGAAACAATGCAATTATGCTTGTCATATGACATTCGCCACAATAGTGCCTTCTAATATCGAAGAGTCACGCTTCTTTACTGTGCGTATGAAACCTTATGACGAGCAAAATTGCTGGTCATAAGGTTTTTTTGTTTGCCTGAAAACAAAATATCATACGCCATTAGGAGGCAATTCCATTGAATTTACAACAATTAGGTTTCACCACTTTTTTTGATACACAACTACAAACTTTATCCATCGATACGTCCACAAAACTTGTAGGACGCGTCATACTCGAACATAAACATTCCTACCGTGTCCTGACAGAACAGGGAGAGTTTTTGGCAACGGTATCCGGAAACTTTGCATACCATGCCTTTTCAAGAAAAGATTACCCGGCTGTAGGCGATTTCGTCATTATTGAACAAATGCCTGGAGAAGACCGTGCCATAATTCATCATTTATTTGAGCGGAAATCAAAATTCACAAGAAAAATGGCCGGTCTGGAAATCGATGAACAAATCGTGGCGACAAATATAGATCTCATTTTACTTGTCATGAGTTTAAATGATGACTTCAATATACGCCGTTTAGAACGTTATTTAGTTGCTGCATGGGATTCGGGGGCAACACCGGTTATTGTATTAACAAAATCGGATTTGTGTAAGGAAGTCACGCCATTTTTGAGTGAAATCGAACCGGTCGCATTTGGTGTGGATATTTTAACGGTAAGTGCACAGACAGGTGAAGGAATGGCTCCATTACATGCGCTACTAACGGAAGGGAAAACAGCGGCATTACTCGGTTCTTCTGGTGCCGGAAAGTCAACGCTTACGAATGCTTTATTAAACTCAGAACAAATGAAAGTGTCTACAATCCGTGAAGATGATGCAAAAGGCCGCCATACGACGACACATCGGGAACTTGTTGTTTTACCATCCGGAGCTTGCCTGATCGATACTCCAGGGATGCGGGAGTTACAGCTATGGGATCAGGGAGACAGTCTGAATGCAAGTTTTTCTGATATTGAACAGCTTACGGAAAACTGCCGATTCCGGGATTGCCAGCATAAAAATGAACCAGGTTGTGCTGTCTTGCAGGCAGTTGAAGAAGGGGCACTTGATGCTGCCCGGTTAGCGAGCTATTTTAAACTACAGCGGGAGCTTGCTTATATCGAGAAAAAGGCGAATACGGATGCACAGCTTGCAGAAAAACGTAAGTGGAAACAAGTATCGAAAAGCTTAAAGAAAATGAAGTAAAGTGAAACTTCAAACAGGGGGGGGCATTCCACAACTGATTGAAGGAACACAAGCTAAAACCGTCACGTCCTGTGACAACGCTTGTGTGGCCAACATCGTGTTGGCCAGAACCAATCGGGCTTTTACGGGTAGTTGATTTCCCGCCTGCTTTTCGCCATGCTTAAGTCTGGAGGGGGAGGCTTGCCTCTACCCTTACGCTTTTGAGGTAAATAAATTACTACCCGTTAATGCGAGATAAATCACAAGTAGATGTACTGATATTGTGCATCTGCTTTTTTATGCGATCTGTTAATTAGAACGGTCATTGATTGTAAGGAAGTTTGAGCTATAATAAATGAAGTGAAGAGATTACAGCGCTATGAACGTTTCAAAATGGCAAAAATGGAGACTAGTATCAAATTATCGCTTACTTTTGAGGTAAGCGGTATTTTCATTTTCACGCTAAAAGCAAATACTCACTCGAATAATGAGTGAATTCCTTTAAAATATGCATTTCTGTGTCTTAAATATATATTTACAGGGAATAGTAAAATAGTAGAAAAAACTAGTAATTTATAACATTTAGTAGTTGCTTTCTCTTATAATTAAATTATGAAAAGAGATGAATTTCATGACAGTCACTGGTATTTTAACCGTCACCTTGTTTGCTTTGAACATTGTGTTTGCCCTCGTATTAATATTCATCAGCCGGAAAAGCGCCTCATCTACATGGGCTTGGTTATTTGTACTCTTTTTCTTACCGATTTTTGGTTTTATTTTATATTTACTGATCGGTAGGAATTTACAGAAAAAACATTTTGTGCGGTGGCATGCAGTGCAGCAGGAGGAAACATTGGAAATATTCCAGGAACAAAAGAATGCGCTGGAAGATGGAACATATGAATTTCCCAATCCCATTACAAAAAAGCATGAAGCGTTAATCAAGATGAACGTTGATTATAACCATTCTTTATTAAGTTCGAAAAATGATGTCAAAATAATGTCAGAAGGGAAAGAGAAATTCCGTTCGGTTATTGAAGATATCGAAAATGCAAAACAGACCATTCATATTCAATACTACATATATAAAATGGATGATGTCGGAAAAAGTATATTTAACGCACTTGTGAAAAAAGCAAAAGAAGGTATCGAAGTACAAATGATGTACGACGATTTAGGGTCGCGCACATTACGCAAAAAGGATCTGAAAAAGTTAACGGATGCCGGTGGACAGGTAGAAGCATATTTTTCATCCTATTTTAAACTCTTTAATCCGCGTATCAATTTCCGAAATCACCGGAAGCTCATTATTATTGATGGGAGGATCGGGTATATCGGTGGATTTAATGTCGGAAATGAATATGCCTGTCTGGATGATGAAATCGGGTATTGGCGCGATACACACTTGAGAATAGAAGGCAATTCGGTCTATAACATGCAGGCACATTTTTTATTTGACTGGTATCAGGCGAAAAAAGAAGAGCTGACTGAAATCGAACAAAGATATTTCCCGTCATTTACAGTAGATTCGGATACACCTGTTCAAATTGTGTCGAGCGGCCCGGATACGGATTTTGAATCGATTAAAAACAGCTATATTCGGATGATTTTAAGTGCCAAAAAGTATGTTTATATTCAATCGCCGTATTTTGTTCCGGATGAGCCATTTATGCATGCGGTACAAATTGCTGCTTCATCAGGTGTTGATGTGCGCATCATGACGCCTGAAGTAACCGATCATGCTTTTGTATATGGAGCCAATTCAGCATACAGCGGCGATTTATTGGAGGTTGGCGGTCGAGTGTATCGTTATAAAAAAGGCTTCCTTCATGCAAAAATGATTGTCATTGATGATGAAGTGGCGACAATTGGAACCGCAAACATTGATGTACGAAGTTTTAGCCTGAATTTTGAAATTAACGCCATTCTATATGATGCCGATTTGGCGATACAATGCAGGGAGCTGTTTGAAGCCGATATTGAGGAGAGTTTTGAATTAACGAAGGAGCAATATGATGAACGCAAAACATGGACGAAAGTTCGAGAATCCGTTTCACGTTTATTATCTCCGATATTATAATCTTGTAGCTAGCCGACATACAGGCTAGCTTTTTTATTTCAAAAACCGAAATATTTCCGAGCATTTTAACTGATTTTTTAGTAAAATAAGAATTGAACTACAATTCAGAAAGTGGGTAATGAAATGGTGAATGTAAAATATCCTGAAGTTTGGGATTTGGATGTGTTTTTCCCTGGTGGTAGTGCGTCTTCGCAATTGATCGAGCACATTGAAAGTTTGACACCTAAACTAGATGTATTAAAAGGAAAAATCGACAAGTTTGAAGTTCCACAAAATAGTGATGCTGCATTGGAAATCCAATCAATTCTGGAAAGCATCAAAGAAGTAATAATGCATATTTCTCAGGCAGGGGCAGTGCTTTCATGCTTGACTGCACAAGATACAACTGATCGTGATGCACTATTACTGCAAGGCCAATTATCCGGTATTGCCGCAAATTCATCACCGATTTTAGAAAGTTTTAATCAAAAATTGGGTAAGATCGATCAGGCAACTTTTAAAGGATTATTGGAAACAGCTGAATTAGCTCAATTCGAGTTCATCTTGACGGAATGGCGCGAAAAATCGAAAGAGTCCTTATCTGAAGAAGAAGAAGCGCTAATTTCCGCTTTAGGTGTTGATGGGTACAGTTCTTGGGGCCAGCTTTATAACATGCTGATCGGCGATATTAAAGTGGAAGTTGAAGTGGATGGCGAAAAGAAATTACTTTCTGTTGGACAAGCGAATAATTTAAGTTCTCATAAAGACCGAACTGTCCGTAAAGCAGCATTTGATGCATTGGAAAAAGTGTTTACAGAGCGTGAAGAATTCTTCGCGAAAACATTGAACCATTTAGCTGGTTTCCGTTTAGCCGTCTATAAAAAGCGCGGCTGGGACTCGGTAACAAAAGAGCCGCTTCAAATTAACCGTATGAAGCAAGAAACAATCGATGCTATGTGGGGTGCCATTACATCACGTAAGGCGATATTTGCCGGTTATTTGCAACATAAAGCAAACCTGTTAGGTACAGAACATCTGGACTGGTTTGACTTTGATGCACCGGTTACGGATTCAACAGCTACAATGTCTTATCAGGATGGTGCTGAATTTATTCTGAAGCATTTCGGACGCTTTGGTTCTGAAATGGAAAGCTTTGCACGCACAGCATTTGAAGATGGCTGGATTGAAGCGGAAGACCGTGACAATAAACGTCCAGGCGGTTTCTGTACAGGGATGCCATTGTCTGATCAATCACGTATTTTCATGACATACTCGGGTTCGATGTCCAATGTTTCAACATTGGCACATGAATTGGGACATGCTTTCCATACTTATGCACTGCGTCCTGTTCATCCATTGAACCGCCGCTATGCAATGAATGTTGCTGAAACAGCTTCAACGTTTGCTGAAATGATCGTGGCAGATGCAGCGGTCGAAGAAGCAACAACTGAACAAGAAAAGATTGCATTACTGGAAGATAAAATTCAGCGTTCTGTCGCATTTTTTATGAATATCCATGCGCGTTACTTGTTTGAAACTCGATTTTATGAAGAACGCAAGAAAGGCATTGTATCAACGAAACGCTTGAACGAACTTATGGAAGAAGCGCAAATTGAAGCACATGCAGGCGGGTTAGGCGAAACACATCCGCACTTCTGGGCCTCTAAAATGCACTTCTATATTACTGGTGTACCTTTCTATAACTTCCCGTACACGTTCGGTTATTTATTCTCATTAAGCATTTATGCGAAAGCAAAAGAAGAAGGAAAAGGCTTTGAAGAAAAGTATATGGCCTTATTGCGTGATACGGCTGTCATGACAGTTGAAGAGTTGGCGATGAAGCACTTAGGTGAAGACATTACAAAAGAAGATTTCTGGTTAAAAGGAATCGCACTTTGTGAAAAAGATGTTGCCGAGTTTATTGCATTAACATCGAAGTAATATAAGAAAAGGGCTGTGTGAAAAATTCACACAGCCCTTTAATGATTTATAAAAAGTTTATAACGGTTTTTTGTGCAGCGTAAATCCAAGTGTATCCGCATCCCGTACAGTAATCGTATACGTACCACTCACTTGATCGTGCTTAACATCAATATTGTCCAATCCTTTATCGTAACGGAAGAAGATTTCACCTTCTGCTGATTTATAGACAACATGCAAATCATCGCGTTTTACTTCAAAAGTAGGCGTGAAGTCGGGATTGCGGTCGGTGAACTCATTGATAAATAGCTTGGCTCCTTGCTCAACAAAATCTTCCCGATTCTCAGGAGGTGCAATCGCTTCATAAATATTATGCACTGATGCGTCGAGTTCAACGTATTTGCCGTGTTCAAATTCCTCGTCAATCGCTCTTTGAAGGTGGGGAGTCTGCTCTTCGTTAAGTGATTCCGCAATTTTCTCATACAATTCCTTCATGAGCATTTTTGTTTTCTTTTTGTCGGATGCGATTGGAGTAGCCTGCAAGAAAGTTTCCATGAAAAACTTCGCCGGTTCGCCATCTGATTGCTTATCCAGTACATAAACATTTTCTTCAAGCGGATCATAGTTCATTCGAATAAGTGCACACTTTTGTACACGGCTTGATGCGTCAGGTAAAATATTTTCAATCGTTTTCAAATGTAATGTTTCCAAGTCGATCTGAACAGCATCTTTAGGATCCAGCTTTAACAGCAGAATATAATCTTCACCAATCAGCTCAATATGCGCGACAAATACCGAACCGTTACTGTTCGATACCGTCTGCATAATTTGATACAGTTTATTTGATAAATCATTGGCCAGTGATAAGAAGTGTGTGTCATCCGGATATTCTACATAACGGTTCATTTTTGTAACAATATCATTGTCACGGTCTAAAAATTTACATGCAACAGATTTAGGACTATTCAATGTAGCATCTATGTATGATTCAAAGAACTGATTATACACTTCAGATTGAAGTGCGGATAAATCCATTGTCTCACTTGCAGATACAAAACGGCTTTGCTGCATATCCAGCAATGTAACAGCCATCCGTTTCATTTGGATTGATAATGTTGTTTCAACTTCATTCATCTTTACATAACTCCTTTTAAATTCCGATTTTTCAAGTATAGCGGACATCATGAAAATTTGCACGGGCCCAAATACATTTTACAAACACGAACATATGTGTTATGATTATTTTTGTGCTATTTTAGATAGTGCTATAAATGAATTGGCATTTCTGCTAGTGTTTTTGAAGATACTTATTCACACTGGCGCAAGCTTCAGGGCTGCAAGGACATAGTAGCAGGTTGGGACTATGTTGCTTAAGTTAGAAGAGATTAGTAGAATTTTACCGCGGTTAAAACTGGAGTTATGCACTCCGAATAAAATAAAAATTCCCCGGAAGATCGGGTTGAGACTTTCATTTATTTATAAATCTATCTATTAAATACTAAAGGGGTCCCCAATAATTGGGGGCCCCTTGTCCAATTTTCCAATTAAAAACCATCCAAATCTTATTGGATGGCACATAAAAAATATTAGTCCGTGAAGCATAAAGAAGTCATATACCCAAGCATTAGTAATAATCCAAGACCCATAACAATGTCCATTTTTTAGAACCTCCCTTAATATAACCTACAATATCTTCCTTTTTTATTGTACAATGATTACAATAAAGATGAAACTATTTGTTATAATATTCGTATATATTAGTAAGAGCGTTTTAAAATTATACATAATAAAAGTGGGTGATAGACTTGAAGAAATGGATCTACAAATCTCTCGTTGTTTCCGTCGCGTTATTATCATTTGGTTTAATTACACCAAAGCATGAAATTTGGGCAAATTTTGATGAAGACCGTCTTGATAAATCTGTATTGGATCGTCCAAGCGACAACCATATTTCAGCTGCCTATCAGTTGGATGATATTATCGTTGATGAAAAACCGCTGCCAACGACCGATGACTTTGTGTCAGCTGCAAAAGAACAATCATACATAAAATTTGGCACAAAAGTCGGACCGGTTATTAAACAACAATTTGAAACGGATATTTTCCCGAAAATCGAGGAAGCTATTGCAATGACAGTGGAACGAGTTGGCGATGAAAAACTGCGTAACTTAACGGTTTCCGAAAAACCGAGTGGAGATTATTCAGAAAAAATCTTCCACATTGTTGACGCTCAATCGAAAACAGACGTAATTCGATTTCATGTACGAACAGAGAACCGTCCTTTTGATGGCTATTATTACAATTTCCACTACCATACGTTTGAAGACAACTATTCTAAGCATTATGACCTTGGCGAGATCTACTGGTCGAAAAACACACCGCCTAAATGGTTATCATAGAAAAAAGCTGCACCCGTCATATATTGCCGGGTGTTTTTTTTATTGACGTTAAACATTGGAGCATATCTTACAGTAGGGGTTAGCAATCATCTTTTGAAGAGTCAGACTAAGAGGTAGCATCATACTAAACAATTCACGTCCAGAACAGATAAACATGTATAAGTGCTATACGACATTAGGAGATTTTTATAACAAATTAGTGCCAAGCTGAAAAATTTTCTACCGATAAATGTAATAGACCTTATAAATTTTTATTGCCGTTAAAACGCCTACTTGTCATACGAGGACTCTGTTTGACCGAAAAAAACACCGCTTAAATGGTTGTCATAACAAACTGCAGTCAAGTAAAATTGTTAGGATATTCATTTCCATCCATTACCAACAGTAACCAAACGATTAAAAGCTTAAATAAACCGCGATTTGCCAACCTTTATCTTAAGGGGAGTGGTGATCTTGGAAAACAGATTTTTTTTAGGTTTATTTAATGGCTTGATCTTAAGTATTATATTATGGACCTCTATATTTGGATGGATAAAGATCATAACGGGTTTATTATAAATTGCAAAGAATATGCAGAGAAAAGGCTACTCATAAATAATTTATACTTGCTATGCAGGTAAATGCAAAAGACCAGGTCTCTTTAAAGAGCCTGGTCTTTTGCATTTGTTGAGTTATTTCTCGTTATTGTTGTCTTTATTTTTTTGCTTAGAATATTCCGAGAAATCTGCTTCTTTTCCTGCTTCCATGTTATAGTTCGGTCTGTTGGAAGTTCTTGTATGCGTCACGGTTGCAGTGTCCTCTTCATCAAGGTTTTTCATTAGCAATGGAATACAAGCGAGACCTGCTAGACCTACGAGTGCGTAAATAATTCGTGATAAACCGGCAGTTTGACCGCCAAATAACGATGCGACTAAATCAAATTTGAAAAAGCCAATAAGTCCCCAGTTAATTGCCCCAATAATTACAAGTACAAGGGCAATTCTATATAACGTTCCCATGTAAAACATCTCCTTTATTTTAGATAAGAAGTTCTTTTGTATGCAAAATACTCATACGAAAGAACTTCAAGTATCTATTTCTGTTCGTATTTTTCCCGGTAACTGTTTGTTTATACTCTTTTTTTGTAAAAGAAAATGTATCAAAATACGAATAAAATTGTCCTTTTGAAAATAAAAATAATTAAAAAAGGAATTAATATCCGGAGAATTAACGAGGAAAATATATAGTTCTGTTTTCGTAATAAATACAGTGAAAGTTATTTATTTAAGGTTGGTAATAGAGTATCCGACAATTAATCATATTATTACTATGCAATAAAAAAGTGTCCCTTTATTTTTTTGATCTGTTTACAAAAAATTTAAAATTTAAAGGTGAATTTTTATGTAACTCGAGGTATAATATTTGTATACTATAGTAAAAAGGAGGACTGCCGATGATAACCGGTCAGTTAGGGCGAGCATTCCAATTAGCGGAAAAACATAAGCTCGACGTAAATACAATTTTAGAGTTAACAAAAATTATTGCGAAAGAAGTAAATGGTACTCAAAAAATTGAGGAAAAAATTTTACTTCAAATGATTCAAATTCTGGA
This sequence comes from Solibacillus sp. FSL W7-1472, assembly GCF_037969775.1. NCBI lineage: Bacteria > Bacillati > Bacillota > Bacilli > Caryophanales > Caryophanaceae > Solibacillus > Solibacillus sp. FSL W7-1472. The sequence goes on along the minus strand of NZ_CP150208.1, from coordinate 1,962,391 downwards.
AAACAACAAAACAATTCTTAGGGAGGCAACATAAAAATTGACGCAAACGATTGAGCTATACGATGACTTAGACACATTTGACTAAAGGCGCTACTCAGCAGACGAAAGACGAGTAGCGCCTTTTATTGTACATTTTTTTATACATATTGTTTTATTTGAACCAGTAAGTATTCTCTAAGTAGGCTTTTCGAGCGATTTTGCAGATTGGCGTGTTTTTCTCAACATAAGTCTATATAATATACGAAGAACATTCTTTAGGAGTGAAAACAATGACACATGCAGATCATACATATTTAAATTTATTGCAATATATTTTGGACAACGGTACCGACAAATCTGACCGTACAGGAACAGGGACACGCAGTGTTTTCGGCTATCAGATGCGGTTTAATTTACAAGAAGGTTTTCCGCTCTTAACGACTAAGCGTGTACCATTCAAACTTGTAGCAAGTGAGCTTCTATGGTTTATAAAAGGGGATACAAATATTCGCTATTTACTGCAGAATAATAACCATATTTGGGACGAATGGGCATTTAAAAAATGGGTAGAATCAGAAGAGTACGGCGGACCTGATATGAGCGACTTTGGACGACGCTCACTTGTTGATGAAGCGTTTAATGTACAGTATCAAACAGAGCTTTCTACATTTTGCGAACGCGTGCTGCTTGATGATGAATTTGCTTCAAAATACGGGGATTTGGGTAATGTTTACGGGAAACAATGGCGCAATTGGACAACTTCAGAGGGTGAATCAATCGATCAGTTACAAGATGCAATTGATTTAATTAAACATAATCCGGATTCGCGTCGAATTATCGTGAATGCCTGGAATCCGGAAGATGTAATCGATGCGGGAGGAAAAGGCAGTAAAGCGGCATTACCACCATGTCACGCGATGTTCCAGTTTTACGTGGCAGAAGGTAAATTGAGCTGTATGCTGACACAGCGCAGTGCGGATACATTCCTAGGTGTACCTTTTAATATTGCGAGCTATGCATTGCTGACGCATTTAATTGCCCATGAATGTGGTTTGGAGGTAGGCGAGTTTGTGCACAGTATGGCTGATACACATATTTATTCAAACCACCTTGAACAGGTAAAAGAACAGCTTGCACGTGAACCGAAGCAATTGCCGGCCTTAAAGCTTAATTTAGAAAAGCAATCGATCTTTGATTTTGAAATGGAAGATATTTCGTTGGAAGGCTATCATCCGCATCCGTCAATTAAAGCACCGATAGCGGTATAAAGGGGGATTACGATGATTTCATTAATCGTTGCACATGATGAAAACCGGGTTATTGGCTATCAAAACGATTTGCCGTGGTATTTACCGGGAGATTTGAAATACTTTAAAGAAATGACAATGGGAAAACCGATGATTATGGGCCGTAAAACATATGATTCAATTGGCCGACCGTTACCGGGACGTAGAAATATTGTCATTACAAGAAATAAAGACTTTGCAGCAGAGGGTATTGAAATAGTAGGTAGTCTGGAAGAAGCTTTGGTGCTTGTTGAAGGTGAAGCGGAAGTGATGATCATTGGTGGTGCTCAAATTTTTGAACAGTCCATGGCCATTGCCGATCGGTTATATATTACATTCATCAACCATAGTTTTAAAGGGGACACTTATTTTCCGTCATACGATGACTGGAAACAAATCTCATGTCTCGACCCAATCGAGTCTGATGAAGGATATACATTCCAGTATTGTATTTATGAAAAATAAATTTATAAAAGAAGGACGTTGTGACAGAAGTAAAAAATTGATTGGAATGTAGGGCGACTCCTGCGGGAACAGCACGAAGCCTGAGACTACAGGCTCAGGCCGTGCCCGCGGAAAGCGTCCCGAAATGGAAATCAATTTTTAAGCATAGCGAAAAAACGGCACTTTTCTCCATGAGAATAGTGCCGTTTTTGAATTATGCCCAAAGTATTTTTCTTTTAAATCAAGTAGATATATATACAAGCCACCATGCATCCGCAGCCTGCGATTACGAATAAATGCCATATTGCATGATTGTACGGAAGGCGTGTCCAAGCATAAAAAATCGCGCCAAATGTAAATAGCAGCCCCCCAATGAGCATCAGCATAAAACCATCAAACGTCAAAAATTCATATAATGGTCGAATGGCGAAAATGATAAGCCACCCCATGAAAATATATAGGACCAACGATAATTTTTCGAATCGATGAATGAACAGACATTTGAACACAACGCCTAGTATTGCAATAAACCAGATAATGCATAGCATGACAATGCCTGTCACACCTCCGATTGCTATAAGCAAAAATGGGGTATAGGTACCAGCAATCAAGATATATATTGAAGAATGGTCCAGTATAGAAAAGAACCGTTTATATTTTTCCGGAACACTATGTAATAATGTTGACATGAGAAACAGCAAAATCAATGAAGAGCCAAAAATAGCGTAGGAAGTTATATGTATCGCAGTGCCGTTTACAGCTGAATGGATAATTAATAGGATGCAAATAGGTATGCTGATGGCAAGGCCTATACCATGAGTTATGGCATTCCAAAGTTCTTCTTTCCAGTTTTTATAGTCAAATGCGTCAAAATTGTGCATGTGTCATCACGCTCCTTTATATTAGTATAGTTCTAAATCAAAATATTCGTGATAGATGGTTGTCATGATGTTATACTGCTATATGTCATATGTAAATCGTGATAAACGGGGTCATTCTTCAATGACAAATGTCATATTGGTAAACAAATATGATTTCTTTATAATAGTAAGGAAGATAGAAAAAGGATGTGTTTTCTTTGAGTCAAATTCATATCGTAACGGATTCAACTTGCGATTTAACAGACGCGGAAATTCAGGAACATGGAATTCATGTAGTACCACTAACCGTACAAATTGATGAAAAAACGTATACAGATCGCGTAAATTTGCAACCGGATACATTTATTAAATTATTAAAAACAGCAAAAGAACTTCCGAAAAGTTCTCAACCGTCTCCTGGTGCATTTAAAGAACTATATGACGAGCTCGGTAAAGATGGATCTAGAATTATATCAATCCATATGACAGGCAGTATGAGCGGTACATATCAGTCAGCGAATCAGGCTTCTCAAATGAGTGATTCCGACGTAACTGTAATTGATTCACGTTATATTGCTTTTGGATTGGCATTCCAGCTTCGTGAAGCGATCCGTTTACGTAATGCAGGGGCTACAGTGGAGGAAATTGTTGCCGGAGTGAATCGTGTACGTGAAAACACACGTCTTTTTGTTGCATTGGATACGTTGGAAAATATGGTAAAGGGCGGCCGAATCGGAAAAGGTAAGGCAGTTGTTAGTTCTTTACTGAATATTAAGCCAATTGGTCACTTGGATATTGGGGAAGTGACGATTTGTGCGAAACCACGCAGCTATAAGCAAGTAGTGAAATATTTGATGAGTGAATTTGAAAAGGATACTCAAGGTAAAAAAGTTGCAGGTGTCGGCATCTCACATGCGAATTCAATGGATACTCTAGTGAATCCGCTAATCGAACAAGTAAAAGCAGCGGGATATACAGGACAAGTGGAAGTTGCCTTTACTTCTCCGGTTATTAGTACACATACGGGTGAAGGTGCAATCGGCTTTATTTATTATACAGAATAGGTAAAAGGTAATTCTAAAGATTTTTAACTTTAGAATTACCTTTTTTGTAAAGCAATAAAAAATATTTTCTGATATATCACTATTTTTATAGGCATATCATTCCTAAAGATAAGGAAAATATTTTATAATGAAATAACAAAGTAAAAAGGGGGAAGTTGCATGTGGCGGTTATTACTCACATCATTAGCTGTCATTTTCTTGTCCGCATGCTCCGTTACAATTGACCCACAAATAGAAGAAGCACAACAGTCCGACAAATCATTCGATGAACAAAATGATTTGTCTATATCAGAAAAAGAAACCGAAAACGAAGAAACAATTAATACGAGCTTTTTTGATATTATCAATGATGTATTTCAACTAGACTGGTCTGATCGTAAGGAAGAAAATGCACAACCGGTTTTTTATTTAGCATTAGGTGATTCGCTCACAAGGGGTGTTGGAGATGAAACCCAAGATTATGGCTATACGATTCGTCTGCAGCAGGAGCTGGAAAAATGGCCGATGGTAGAAGAAGTTGAGCTTGATAATCGCGGTAAAAATGGGAGACGCAGTGATCAACTATTAAGTTTACTTAAGCGTGGCCATTATGATGAAGAGCTAGAAAAAGCAAATATAGTTACGATTACGCTCGGCGGTAATGATGTGATGAAAATTGTAAAAAAGAATTTGTTTTCAATGAAAAAGTCTATGTTTGATAAGGAATTACCAAAATTCGCTAAACGTTACGAGCAGGTCATTGCAGAAATTCGTAGAGTCAATCCTGAGGTACCGATTATATTAGTTGGGTTCTATAATCCTTTTTCGATCGTAGTAGATGAGATTACACCTTTCGATCCGATTATATCGGAGTGGAATGATGAAATTGAAAAGCTTGCTGCAACAGATGAAAATGCATGTTTTGTCTCTGTAGAGGATTTATTTGTATCAAATGAGGATATGGTATATCATGTAGACTTCTTTCATCCGAATAGCACGGGATATGATCGTATGACAAAACGCATCATTGAATCAATGCAACAATGTGATATTGAGCAGATGTCAGACGGTTTATTAGGATTTGAGGAGTGAGAAGATGAATAAATGGAAAATCGCATTTTTATTATTGGCTGGAGCAGTACTCATTTCATTCGCCACATTGCTCTATTTTATAACTGCTGATGTAGAACAAGCAACAGAACAGCCGCCACTCCAAATTGAGGGTAATATATTGACTGTGGAAACGACAGCTAAAGAATTCGAAGCAATCGCAAAACAATATTTATCGGAAGCTATGAACCAGTCACCGGTTCCGGTAGAGCTGACAGTGGACGATAAAATTTATTTATACAGTACATTAACTGTCTTTAATATCGATTTGCCGATTCAGATGGACTTCATTCCTGTTGTTAATAACGGGAATATCACTCTGAGTCAAGAAGCTGTCCACGTCGGCAAGGTAAATATCCCTCCGAAAACCGTACTGAAAATGATTGATGATGCGGTTAATTTTCCTAATTGGATTACGGTGAAGCCAAACGACGAAGAAATTTATGTGGACCTGTCACGGATCAATATCGCAAGTGGTTCTAGGGTGCGTGCGAAGGAAATCGATTTAGCAAATGATAAAATAGAATTGGAAGTAGTTATTCCAAACCAAACGAAGTAAAACAGGAGGTAATTTTAATGGCGTATGAACAAGCAACATTTGCAGGGGGCTGCTTTTGGTGTATGGTAAAGCCGTTTGATCAACAGCCCGGTATTATAGAAGTCATTTCCGGTTACACTGGCGGGCATATTGAAAACCCGACATACGAGCAAGTATGCAGTGAAACAACAGGCCATCTTGAGGCAGTCCAAATTACGTTTGATCCGGAAATTTATCCGTATGAAAAACTGGTTGAACTTTATTGGACCTTGATCGATCCTACAGATGCGGGCGGTCAATTTTATGATCGAGGCGAATCATACACAACGGCGATTTTTTACCATAATGATGTTCAAAAGCAGATTGCCGAATTATCCAAGTCAAAACTGGATGCTAGCGGAAAATTCAAATCACCAATTGCCGTTAAAATTCTGGAAGCAAAGCCATTTTACGCAGCAGAAGATTATCATCAGCACTACTATAAGAAGAACCCGGCACATTATGAACGCTATTCGGTTGGTTCTGGACGTGCAGGATTTATTGAAAAACACTGGGGGTCAAAATAAATGAATAAAGAACAACGATTAAAAGAGTTAACAGAGATGCAGTATCATGTTACACAAAACCAAGGTACGGAACCACCCTTCCGTAATGAATACAATGACGTGTTTGAAGATGGTATCTATGTGGATATCGTGTCAGGAAAGCCGCTTTTTAGTTCAAAAGACAAATATGATGCTGGATGTGGCTGGCCGTCATTTTCAAAGCCGATTGAACAAGTTGAAGTTACCGAGCATTTTGATACATCACACGGTATGCGTCGTGTCGAAGTACGCAGCAAAACAGCTGATTCACATTTAGGGCATGTATTCCCTGATGGTCCGCAACAATTGGGCGGATTACGTTATTGCATCAACTCAGCTGCATTGCGCTTTATTCCGGTTGAAGACCTTGAAAAAGAAGGCTACGGTGAATATAAATCAATGTTTGAATAAAAGCAACTCGCTTATGGAATTTCATAAGCGAGTTGTATTTTTTTGCTGTTTAATTTATCAATTAGATTTTGAATTCATTGACTACGCTTCGCAGCTGATCTGCTTGAGCAGCTAGTTCAACGGCGGATGCATTGATTTCTTCCATGGAAGCGGAACCTTGGGATGCGGCAGCTGCGCTGCGTTCTGTATTGACAGCAGTATTATCCGCAATAGCGGCAACATGTACAAATGAAGATGTCACACCATGGCTATTATTTAATGTTTGTTCGATTTGAGCAACCATCTGTGTTAAGATATCAGAAGTTTTGTCTGTTTGCATTAATATATTTTGTAAAGAACCGGTCGTCTCATTTGTCACTTCTACTCCACGAATTACTTTTTGAACACCCGTGTGGTTTTGTTCAATAATCGACTTCACCTCTGTTTGAATCGAACCTACAATTGCCGATACTTCCTTTGCAGCCTTTTGGGATTGTTCGGCAAGTTTTCGAACTTCCGCTGCAACAACTGCAAATCCTCTTCCATGTTCACCGGCCCGTGCAGCCTCAATCGCCGCATTTAATGCAAGTAAATTTGTTTGTTCAGAAATCGCTGTAATTGTACTTATAATAGAAGTGATATCTTTCGATTTTTCCCCCAATTTTTCCACCGTATCCGAAGTCGATGCCATTGTTTCTTCAATTTCGAGCATGACGATTGATGAATGGGTGACCGATTTGCTTCCACGATATGCGGCTTCTTTCATTTCATAGGCAGCCTGCTGAACCTCTCGTGCTTTTTCGTCTAATATGTGCATCGATTGTTCCAATTTTTGCATTTCATTGCCGGCATTACCAATACTGTTTAGAATGTCACTGCTGTCGCTCGCGATTTTCATCGTAGAATCAGCAATGAAATCAATTGTTCGAGCATTTTCATCCGCGAGTGCCATTAATTCCTGTGAACTCCCGGATACATTCTCAGCAAGGTTTGAAACACGTTTTACCAATGCTGAAATTGATTCGATTAGAATATTCGTAGAATTTCCGATAATTGAAAATTCATCCTTCGTTTTAACATTTACGCGACGTGTTAAGTCACCGCCAGCCTGTGCAATTTCTAAAATCGATTCATTTATCTTTTTTGTATTTCTTCGAATCGATTTTGATAATATATAGCCTAATGAAATGGTTAAAATTACAGCAAAACCTGATAAGGCAAAAATTGATATTTTAGAGGCGAAAGCAAATTGTTCCAGTTCCGAAATTGTTTTTTCGTTACGCTGTTCGAGTATTTGTATCAGTTTCCCTGTGTTTTCATCAATATATCCTTTAAAATTTTGGCTTCCGCTATTCGCAAAAAGTTTAGCAGCATTTTCAAAGCCATATTTTTGACGGATTTCTATTGTCGATTTAGAAAAAGATAAATAATTGGTGTAAAACTGTTGTATTAAGCCTAAGATTTTCAGTTCTTCATCCTGATTTTTAAATGAAGTTTCAATAGAAGTTAAGTTTGTATGTATTCGTTCCTTCGACTCTTCATATAATTGAAGAAATTTTTCATCGCCTGTAATTAAGTAAGTTTGCTCATGGCTTGATAGCTTTGCAATATCGGAGGCTAAATTATTAATATGCATCTGCTGTTTTAAGTTTTCTGCAGCAAATTCTCGCAAGTTCTTTTCCAAGTTTGTTATATTAATATACGATAAAATTTGCATAGAAATAATAATTGCCATTAAAATAGTGAAAGCAATTAAAATTTTCCCTCGTATGAGATGAAAGAAGTGAAATAGGGCTTTCGGTTTACTAGTGTTTTTCCTTAGTTTTTCTTTAATAGGTTTAGTTTTCTTGCTATTTCGCAAATAATTCACCACTTTCTGAAAATTATATATTTAACTATTTTACTACATGTATGGGAAATTTTCACTATATATCGAGAAAAAATATAAAGGAGGGGAAATTTTGAAAAAATCTTTTTATCATTTTGCACTAACCTACAGAGGGGGAGAATGGTCGGATGAAAAGGTACGTTTTGCTGAAAGCATGTTTCTGGATCACGCCTTTCCTAAAATGTCCGATAGCTTTGAAGAACTTACGAATTATATTGAATTTCAATCCGACGAATATTTGACTATCGGTGCTTTTGATCAATTATGGGATTTATATGAAAGTAAATTTTCTATATAAGCGATGTTTTGCATGTAATACGCAAGATGGGGTATAGTGAAATTATGATGCACCCTTCGTTAAATTTTCGTTATTTTGTCCAAATATTGTTTTTTATGCAAATTTTTTTGTGAAGCAAGACGTCTAACGATTGAATGTTTATACGAAAACGTTTACAATTTAGAAGAATTATGATGAAAAGAGGTTTTTTGATGAGCGTTCATATTAATGCCAAAAAAGGCGAAATTGCAGAAATTGTACTATTACCAGGAGATCCATTACGTGCAAAATATATTGCCGAAACATTTTTAGAAGATGTTGTACAATACAACGAAGTACGTAATATTCTTGGCTACACAGGCACGTATAAAGGAAAACGCATTTCTGTACAAGGGACAGGCATGGGTGTTCCATCTATTTCGATTTATGCGACTGAATTAATGCAAGAATACGGTGTACAGAAACTAATCCGTGTAGGTACTTGTGGTGCGATTCAAAAAGACGTGAAAGTACGTGACGTTATTATTGCACAAACATCATCTACAGACTCAAACTTAAACCGTGTAATTTTCGGCGGTACAATCGACTATGCACCAACTGCAGACTTTGATTTATTACTAAAAGCATATAATGCAGCAAAAGAAGCGAACTTAAACGTACGTGTAGGAAATATCTTCACGGCGGATATGTTCTATTCTGACGAAGCACAAAACGAAAAATTAGCACAATATGGCGTATTAGCCGTTGAAATGGAAACTTCAGCACTTTACACATTAGCAGCGAAATTCGGTCGTCAGGCGTTAACAGTTTTAACTGTATCTGACCACATCCTGACAGGTGAAGTAACAACTTCAGAAGAACGTCAAACTACGTTCAATGATATGATGGTGATTGCGTTAGAAGCGGCAATTCAAGACTAAAATAACAAATCATTGTAAGTTAATTTATAACGTTATTTCATAAGTGCCTAACAGGTGAAAACTTGTTAGGCACTTTTTCTATATAAAGGGAATTGAAAAGCAACGTACATCATTTCAGTATAGGAAAATGATTATAATACTGGGCAAATTAATGGGTACACTAATGCTAATAGTAACTTTATTAAGCAGGTGATCATCATGATGTATTTATTAGCTATTTTCTTTCCACCGTTAGCTGTATTAATTTGCGGTAAACCAATACAAGCATTAATCAACTTTTTCCTATGTTTTTTAATATGGATTCCGGCAGTTATACATGCAATTTTGATAGTTCGTGATCATAAAGCAGATAAAAGAATGGAACGCCAGATTAAATTGTTGAAGAAATAGACGAATGTAGATGACACGAAATAATTTATACAGAATAACTCTTGCACATCACACAATAGTGGTGTGTTTTTTATGTATACCGATAAAGCACTTTAGTACATAACGAAGGGCGTATAAAAATTTCAAAAAATTTTCTTAGCGAATCTTTGGCATATCGAATTTGTGTTGTGGGCAAACTGAGATACCGACAATTTTAAAGCACATAAGATGACGGCCAAAAAAGTAAAAAGGAGTGAGGGGATGAGTCAGGAAGTAGCAAAGAAATTTATTGATCGAATCTCAAGCACAGTGGATCCGTTAGCGAATATTGTCACGGTTAGTCTGTTTTGTGAAAATGCCATTAACCAATTGATTCAGGAAAAGCTGCCGAAAGTACGAAGCTTCAAGGATCAGTCAACTTATATCCCGATGGCGAGCTCTAATTACAGCACTAAAGTATATTCTGTTTATGCATTAGGCTTAATCGAACAAAAATTGTTCGAAAACTTATGGTTGCTGAACTATTGGCGCAACAAAGCCGCACATAACATTAGTGTGGATATTAGAGCTTTGCCGATGAACTTTCACATTTTTGATAACAACCTCAAAATCGAAAAAGACATGAATGAAAACGAAATTGTCATCGGCATTGCCCTTTGCACTTACAAAGAATTGCATGTGTTCTTAAATGAACAATACGGTATTAAATTAAATTGGTGAAGAATAAAAAGTGTCTATGCCTGTAGACACTTTTTATTTTATCCGTCATTCCTAAAAAAATGCCTCTATCCATACAATATTTTCAATTCATAATAAAATTCATTTAATCTTATTTCCAAATTAAAGATATTAATACACCAAATTAGGGTATGGATAGGGGAAGTTTAACTAGGAAGGGTTGAAATCATTTGAAAAAACAATACTTATTCGCGATGTCTACATTATCTATTGCACTAGTTGCAGGCTGCGGAGATACAGCAGAACCGGTTGAAGGTACAGATAGCGAAGCCAATTTAACATTACAGCAAGTATATGAGAATGCCATGCAACGCCAGCAAAATTTGAAAAGTGTTCATGCTGAAACAACGATGGATCAGGTGACGAGTTTCGTTATGGAAGGTCAAACGATGGAAATTACAAGCAATTCAAACTTGGCAATGGATATACAGCAAAAACCGATGGCAATGTATTCAAAAGGAACCGTTAAGATGGATATGGGCGATGAAAAAATGGATATGCCGATAGAAATGTATATGACCGAAGAAGACGGCTTTTACATGTTAAACGGCGATACGAATGAATGGCTGAAAATGCCGGATGAGCAATATGAACAATTAATAGCGCAAACCGGTGCACAGGCAGATGCATCAGAACAACTTGAACAGCTTGAGCAATTTATCGATGATTTCAGCTTTGAACAGGACGATGAGAATTATTTGTTAACACTGAACATTGAAGGGGATGAGTTCAAACAGTTCATAGTTTCACAAATGGGTGCAAGCTTAGGTGAATCAATGGAAGTTAATGGTGAAATTCTGGAGAACATGACCTTTGAAGATTCACAATATAATATTGTCGTTGCAAAAGATACGTTTGATATAAAAGAAATGGATATGGATCTCAAGATTATCACAAATGTCGAAGGCCAGGAAACAACAATTGAAAATGATGCGAACATTGTCTATTCGAAATTTGATGAAGTAAAAGAGATCAATATACCAAATGAAGTTATAAATGAAGCTAAAACTCAATAATAAATCAAGCAGCGATGCCGCGTTATGGCGAAAATCGCTGCTTTTTTCTATTAAACATGAAACGAAATAAAAAAATTAACGTCTATCCTTTTCTAGTCGCTTGTAAACTGATATTATTGGTATAGTGTGACATCAGACAGTGTAAAAATGAGAGTGGTGAAATTGAAATGGATGAACAAAAAAGAGATGAGGATCAAAACGGTTTAAACGAAGAGCAAATTACTAAACCGGCAGGAAAATATTTACGCATGAAACCATTTGCATTCATAATGGTCATTTTCCTGACAATTTTATGTACAGCCGGTTTAACAATTTTTGCGTTAACATTCGGTGAAAACAAAGTTGTAGAAGTTAAAGAACCGTTGGAACGGGCGGAATTCAAAAAACTATATGATGCGTATGATGCACTTCAGCAAAAATATTATGAAGACATAAATGAAGAAGAAGTGGTATATGGTGCAATCAACGGGATGTTTGATGCATTGGGAGACCCTTATTCTGATTATATGAATAAAGATGAGGCAAGTTCATTTAATGAAAGCCTGTCTTCTAGTTTTCAAGGAATTGGTGCGGAAATTCAAGAACGAAATGGTTATATAATGATTGTTTCTCCAATTAAAAATACGCCTGCCGAAAAAGCCGGTTTACAACCGAAAGATATGGTATTGGCGGTTGACGGGAAAAGCGTCAAAGGCATGAGCTCTACAGAAGCTGTGTTACTGATTCGTGGTGAAAAAGGTTCTGAAGTCACTTTGACAATTCAACGCGGAGATGCTGAGAGCTTTGATATGACGATCGTGCGTGATGATATCCCGGTAGAAACGGTTTATGGCGATATTGATGAAGAAGGAATTGCACACTTCCAAATCACTTCTTTCAGTGAAAACACAGCAGTAGAACTGGAAAAGTTGCTAATTGAATATGAAAAACAAGGGATGAAAGGGATTGTTTTAGATGTTCGTCAAAATCCAGGCGGCTATTTAAAGGCGGCAATCGACATTTCAAACTTGTTTGTTGAGGAAGGAAAAACAATCGTTCAAATTCAAGAACGAGATGCAGAACCTCAAATCGTGACTGCGGATAATCGTTCTAAGTATAATCTTCCGATAACAGTATTAATCGATGAAGGAAGTGCTTCTGCTTCTGAAATTTTAGCAGGTGCACTAAAAGAATCTGCAGGTGCCCAAATTGTTGGATTGAATTCCTTTGGTAAAGGGACAATGCAGGAAATCATTTATATGGAAGATGGGGCAAACTTAAAATTCACAACAGGTAAATGGTTAACTCCAGACGGCAATTGGGTGAATGAAAAAGGTATTGCACCAGATGTAAAAGTTGACTACCCGGATTATGCTTCTTTACCTTATATCGATCCGAGCCAGCAATATGAAAAAGAAGCAAATCATGCTTCCATCAAAACTGCTGAACGTATTTTGGAAGTATTGGGATATGAGCCAGGTAAAGTTGATACACAATTTGATGGAGCAACTGAAGCTGCATTAAAAGCATATCAGCAAGATAATGAATTAGAAGTTACGGGTATTTTAACAGGTGATACAACATATGCCTTAATGGATGCAATTAGCGAAAAGCTAAAAACAGAAGATCCTCAAATCTTAAAGGCGAAAGAGTTATTGGATATTAAACCCGAAGAAACGACAAACGAATAAAAAATACGCGGGCTGGTAAAAAGTGAAAAACACTTTATTGCCAGCCCATTATTATAGGAAGTGAACTTATGAAGGATGTATATTTATTTAGCGGATTTTTAGGGAGCGGCAAAACGTCCATGTTAACTGATGTCATTCGCCAGTTGAAGGAGGCCAATTTAAAGCCGGCTGTTATTATGAACGAATTAGGCAAGCTTCCATTTGATTCACAGGCGGTAGAAGAGGATGTGCCATTGAAGGAAATGTTGGAAGGCTGTATTTGCTGCAGTGGAGCAGAAAAAACAGAAGCGCAAATCCAGTCCCTTTTACACGATCAGGAATTTGATGTCCTTATAATAGAAACAACAGGCGCTGCACACCCTGTAGAAGCACTGGATGCGGTATATTCGCCTTTATTTGCGGATAAGTTGAATATTAAAGGAATTGTGACGGTGGCGGACAGTCGGTTATGGTTGGACAGATCAAACCTTACTCCACAAGTACGTTCTCTTTTTATGGAACAAATTCGTCATGCGCATCTGTTACTGGCAAATAAAACGGACTTACTAACGGAATCGGAACAAGCGCAAGTTGTCTATGAATTGCAAGGATTTAATGCAAAGGCATTCATCCTCCAAACAACAAATGGCCGTGTTCCATTAAAGTTATTGCAAAATATCCAGTCAACTGCCCGTGTATCCAAAGATGATATTGTGACAGCACGTATTGGCGAAAGCTTCAATTTAGGCTCGCGACTTATACGATTTGATACAAGCTTTACACAGGAACAGTTTGAAAACTGGGTTCGCTCATTACCGGATACCGTTTATCGTATGAAAGGCTATGTTCCGATTGAGGGAATCAAAAATCCAATGCTGTTCCAGTATGCTTACGGAATGGTCCAATGGCTGCCGGAATATATTAAAATGGAACCGAATTTAGTCATCATTGGGGAGAACATTAACACTCTGGAAATTATCTAACTATCATAATATGTCAATAGCTTTTCAGATGAAATGTTTGAGGAAATTGGATAAATTTATCGCAAATTATGAGTAAGATTTTAAGGCTAATAAGTTGGTAGATGGACAGTTTACCAATTTATAGGCCTTTTTTTTTTCGTTTTTTCATTTACGATGAAATCACGAAAGGAGGCGTACAAAATGAAAAAATTAGTTCTACCATTTTGTGCAGTAATACTTTTTGCAACTCAAGCACCCGTTGCTAATGCAAGCTCAAATGCAATTGAAGGGGGCAAATCAACAACAACTAATCATGTTCAATCAACATATAACTATAAAATAAAGCTTAATAATTACTTTAAACTTGTAAAAACGACACCTCAAAAAGGGGCAATCGTTAAACAGGAAGTGTCGACAAATACAGTTAAAAAACCGGCTTCAACAGAAGATGTCAGCAAAGAGTCTTCTAAAGAGGTTAACAAGAAAGTAGAAAAAGAGCCGACAAACGTAGTAAACAACGAAAATCCAAACGTTGTTGCTCCAACAACGACTGAAACACAGTCACAAACACAGTCACAAACACCTTCAACACAACCTAAAACTGAACAGGCTCCAGTTCAAGAACAAAAAGAATCGACAGCTACAGATCAAATTTTAGCGATTGAAGAAAAAGTTGTTGCATTAACAAATGCAGAACGTGCTAAAAATGGTTTAAGTGCACTACAAATTGACCGCCCATTAATGGCAGCGGCACGTGAAAAATCTCAGGATATGAAAGATAAAAATTACTTCTCACATACTTCACCAACATTCGGCAGCCCGTTTGACCGCTTAAAAGCATTGGGCATTGCTTATAAATCAGCTGGTGAAAACATCGCCAAAGGTCAAAGAACACCGGAAGAAGTTGTACAAGCATGGATGAACTCTGAAGGTCACCGCGCTAATATTTTAAATAAAGACTTCACTCACATTGGTGTTGGCTATGTGAAGGACGGTAATATCTGGACGCAACAATTTATAAAAAAGTAATTTGATGAAGATACTATCCTTTTCAACATGAGAAGGGTAGTTTTTTTATTTCGGGTATTATTTTATTATTAAGCGAATACTTAAAACAATAGAAATATTCTTAGGGAAATTTATTATTTCTTTTGGCCTTATAATTTTGTATGTGAAAACACCCATTTTTAGAGAAATGCTTTATAAAGTGCCAAAATGTGCTACAATATACGGTATACTTTTAAAAGCCTTATAAAAAAAGGTGTATAATTCGCATGAATAGAAGTGATAAACAGTAAAATTATTTTTTTAGAATAACAAAACAGGAACAAATATTAAATAATATAAAAGGAACTATAAAAAGAGTAGTAAAAATAAACATTGAAAATAAAATGTTACATCAAATAAATAAGATATATATCGAAGCATGTTGAAATGTCTTGTTGCATAAAATAGATGCAATGACATTTGCTTTGTTAGGAGAAGTTTATGAACGAAAAAACAATTATTTTAACAGGCGGGGGTACGGCCGGTCACGTATCATTAAATGAAGCGATTATCCCTTCATTGCAGGAAGCGGGGTATAATGTGCATTATATAGGCTCTCATGACGGGATTGAAAAAGAGCTTATTACAAATGCGTTTCCTTCATTGCCTTATCACAGTATTTCGAGCGGAAAGTTGCGCCGATACTTTTCAGTAGAGAATTTTACAGATCCGTTTAAAGTGATGGCAGGTGTTACACAAGCATTTTCGATCATCAAAAAAATTAAGCCGACTGTAATTTTTTCTAAAGGTGGCTTTGTCTCAGTGCCAGTCGTTATTGCGGCAAAATTGGCAAATATTCCGGTTGTTGTCCATGAATCGGATGTGACACCTGGCTTAGCGAATAAAATTTCACTGCCATTCGCGTCCCATATCTTTACGGTTTTCAAAGAAACGATGAAACATTTACCGAACGACAAATCAACTTGCACTGGTTCGATAATCCGTCAGCAGCTATTTGAAGGAAATCGTGAGCGTGGCTTGGCGTTATGTGGATTTACAGCCGAAAAAAAAGTACTGCTTGTCATGGGAGGAAGCTTAGGTTCCGTTATTATTAATGATGCGCTTCGTGAAAATTTGTCATCACTATTAGAGAAGTATCAGATTATCCATTTGTGCGGTAAAGGGAACGCCGACAAAAAATTGGGAAATCTACAAGGATACTGTCAGTTTGAATATGTGACAACAGAATTGCCGGATTTACTGTATGCAACCGATTTTGTTGTATCGCGTGCTGGTTCAAACTCGATTTTCGAATTTTTGGCGTTGCATAAACCGATGCTGCTCATTCCTCTTTCTGCAGCAAAAAGCCGTGGTGATCAGATATTAAATGCCAACTTGTTTAAAAAACAAGGCTTTGCACATGTATTGGACGAGGAAAAATTGACAAAAGAATCATTCATGCAAGCAATTCAAATGCTTGAACAGAAAGCGGAAGAAATGATTGATCAGATGCTCGAAGTCGAACATCCGAAAACTCCGAAAGAAATGGTTGCCTTAATTACTCAATATGAAAAATAATCAATAAAAAGGGGTTACCTAAAAGTTCATACTTTTAAGGTAGCCCCTTGTTTCGTTTCAGGAATATTTATGACGCCTTTATCATATAAGCGTAAAGATGATGTTCACGTCACAAATGCAAGTTTCCTTTTTACATTGCCTGTTCTTCTGCTTGCTCGAGCGTATTGGCAGTTGTTAAATAGAACAGATCTTTAGGAATTTTAAAAAGACGGAATTTATTAACACCTTGATTAATTTCATTGTAAAGAGACGGATTTGTTTGCTCGGCATCTACTACATAAGGTAATTTCAACGCGGCTGCTTGTGAGCGTGCATTTTCTTCCCGGATGCGTAAGAAAACGGTATGGAAATCATAATCGAAAAATAGTTCGTTTAAAAACGCTAATTTCGCTTTCTGATTATAACCGATGCCTTGATATGGTTTGCCGATCCATGTTCCTAAGAAGCCGGCGCCATCTTGGATATCAAAAATACTGATTGTTCCGATTGGAGCACCCCAATCATCTACAATTGTACGTGAAATCGTTAATCCGTTTTGTTCTTCTTCTATCAATTGTTTAGTCATAAATAAGTACTCTTCTGCTGAAGTCGCTTTCTGACGTACGAATGGAAACACAGACGGATGACGTAATAATTCGTATAATTCTGCTGTTTCATGAAGTTCTCTCTGTTTTAACATGTGAAACGCCTCCTTTTAAGAAGAAAATGGTAGAGCCTGTTGTTAAAGAAATGGTGCAAATAATCTTCTAATGCTAAAAGGTTCTTTATCATAAGGCAGTAGTCATTTCGAGCTTGATCTTACCTAAAAGAATTTGACGTTAAACTATTATGCATAATTCGTATGTCTCGCTCTATCCTAGACAATTAATAACAATATCGAAATAAGAAATATATCTACAGTTTATTATAATATATTCTCTTGCCGCAACTTTCAAGCTCGAAAAAAACATTTTTTTCTGCTAAAAGTCGATATATTCAGAATAATGCGTAAATAAAAACTATTAATGACAAGATGAATTTTTTAAAAGTATAATATAATAAAATAAGAGAGAACGCGGAGGCGTAAAATATGAGTATCCAACTAACGAAAGTTCATGGTTCTGGAAATACATTTTATTTATACGAAGCATTATATGATGAACAATTTAATTTTGTGAATATCGCGAAACAGCTATGTCATCACTCCAATGATGGGGGAGCGGATGGCTTATTAATCGTGCTCCCATCTTCTGTTGCAGATGCAAAAATGCGTGTCATTAATGCGGACGGCTCGGAAGCTTCGATGTGCGGGAATGGGTTACGCTGTGTCGCGCGGTATGTTTGCGAAAAATTAAATGTAGATGAAGCAGTTATCGAAACAATGCATGCCTGTCTGAAAGTAAAACGAGAAGCATCCATTTTTGAACAACTACCTACCTATTCTGTAGAAATCTCACCCATTTCATTTGAATTAGTATCATTGCCAATGAAGGTAGAGAATAGACAACAATTGCGCCATGAAATTATTCCTGCTTTTTCAATGGATATTCCTTTTACAGCGATATCTGTACCAAATCCGCATCTAATCGGAATCGTTGATCATAAATATATGGAAAATACGTTACACCAAGAACAGCTCGCTGCCTATTTGAACAGTGAAAATGAATATTGCCCGGATGGAGTGAATGTCAGCTATGTCCAGCCGTTATCTCCTGATGAAATATTCGTCCGAACTTTTGAACGGGGCGTAGGCTTTACAAATGCCTGTGGTACGGCAATGACTGCCTCTGCCCTAATTGCTTCTATTGAAGGATTTATTACAAACAGTAAAGTAACCGTCTATAATCCCGGAGGTTTTGTTCAGTGTGAAGTTAAGAACTGCGGTGACAGCTGGGAATTGGCACTGATCGGAAATGCAACGGTACTTGGGGATTATGAATATGACCTTCAAGACGAAAAAATTCAACTGGTGCATTTTCAACTAGCAGAAGAGCAAATCCAATATGAGAAATGCAAACTTTTTGTGAAAGATAAAATAGAAAGCTTTCTTTAAACATCAGATAGTGGGGGGACAAGGATGATGAGTTCCATTTATTCAATGGATTTATTGAATTTGTTATTCAAAAATAGTAATGATGCTGTATTCTTCATGGAAAATATAAATGGAAAGTATCGTTATATTTTTGTCAACGATGCTGCAGTAAATCTGATTAATACGAATCCCTGCGGCAAAACGATCGAACAGGTAATCCCGTCCCATTTAGCAAAGACGATTATTCACTATTATGATTTAACAATCGAACAAAACAGACAAGTTGAATTTGAAGATTTTACTTATGGAAAAATGAATGTTCGAAAACAAAGAACGACAACTATTCCAGTAATACAAGACGGGAAAAATTATATTTTGGCCATGACGAAAGAAGTATCGATGAGCCTTGATTTAGAAGATAAATATTTATTTATGCGTTCCATATTTTCTAATTCATTTTTATCCACGATATTAGTTTCCAATGATCTGCAATTACTTGAAGCAAATCCGACATTTTTGGAAGAGTTTAATATTCAAATGGAAGATGCTTCCGGGATCTCTATGTTAGACATGCCTTTTATAGAAAGAAAAACGGCAAAAAAATTGAAAAGTTATATAAAACGGGCACGGCTGGGAGAAAATGTTCAATCGAAAATGCTGTTTTTCATCGATAAACATAATGAGCGGCGTTGTTTTACTGCTTCTTTTTCCTCGCTGACAAGCAATGGTGAAAATATCGCGGTATTTATCATATTGCAGGAAATTACGGAATTTATTAAACAAGGACAGGCATTGCGCACAGCTTCACACGGTCTGGAAATGTTCAAAAATGCGATTAATTCATTAGCTGACGTTATATTTACAGATGTAGATGGAAATATAATCGATATTAATGAGCGGGTTATTGAAAATACAGGCTATACGCATGATGAATTAATTGGTAAACCGCATCATATTCTTCACTCAACGTATCTATCCGATTCAGCTTCGATGAGTTTTTGGCAAAAAGTAAGTAAAGAAGAAATCTGGCGTGAGGAAGTGTGCAATCGTAAAAAGAATGGTGAGATATATTGGGTGGACTCTACTATGATTCCCCTGAAGAATGAACTAGGGGAAGTGGAGCAGTTTTTAATGGTTCAATATAATATTTCTTCTGAAAAACAATTAATGTCAGAGCTATATATAATTGAACGAAATTTCAGAGCCATTACTGAAAACACAAATGATTTTATTGTCGTAACAGACCGCTACGGCAAAATTAAATATGCTTCACCTTCCTATTCAAGGAAACTTGGCTACCGGGAAGAAGAGCTTATCGGTTTACCGTACGATCGATTGCTGAAGCCGGAAAGTGTTAAACTGTGGCATGAAGCATTAAACCCGGAAACGGTTGATGTAATACAAGAACAAAAAATTGAATTGCTTTTGTATAAAAAAGATAATAGTACGATTTGGACGGAAGGGAATTATACGCTAACGTTCGCTTTGTCACATCATGAAATTACGGAAATTGTCATGGTTTCAAGAGAAATTACCGAGCGCAAGGAACTGGAAGATAAATTAACTTATTTAGCCTATCATGATAGTTTGACGCAGCTCGGTAATCGCAGGAAACTTTACAAGGAATTTCCGCTTCTTAAAAAGGAGGCAGACGAGACAGGTACTTGCCTGGCAATTTTATATCTTGACGGAGATAATTTTAAAGAAGTAAATGATATATACGGACATGAAGTTGGGGATGAGTTTTTAATTCAATTCGGGAATTCGCTCGTTCGCAGTGTACGAAATGAAGACCTTGTTATAAGGCTGGGTGGTGATGAATTTCTCATTGTTTTAACTGGGTTGTCCATCTTCGAAAAAGAACGCTCCGTCCAACTTGTTCACATTATGGACAGGATTAAAGAAAATCTGCAAATCGGATGGTTGATTAGAGGTAGCCATTTTTCACCTACAGCCTCAATGGGAATTTCGATTTATCCAAAACACAGTATAAGTTTAGATGTTCTTATCGATTTAGCGGATCAAGCATTATACAAGGCAAAGCAGTCTTCCAATTAGCACTTGCAAGAATACGGAAACATACTCCGTATTCTTTTTTTTTGTAAAATACAAATGGTACACTAATTATGATATATATTGCTGATAGAGAGGGAAGCTGATGAAAAAGAAGATTTTAATAATCGAAGACGAAAAAAATATAGCACGTTTCCTTGAACTGGAGCTTAAGCACGAGCAATTTGAAACGGTTGTTGCATATGATGGGAGAACTGGTCTGGAATTGGCTGAAAGTGAACAATTCGACTGTATTTTGCTCGATGTAATGCTGCCGCAATTAAACGGGATTGAAGTATGTAGAAGAATACGAAAAACAAGCAATGTACCGATTCTCCTTATTACAGCACGAGATGAAGTAATGGACCGCGTTTCAGGATTGGATGCGGGAGCAGATGATTATGTCGTGAAGCCTTTTGCGATAGAAGAATTATTGGCACGGATCCGTTCAATCTTAAGGAGAGTGCAGCCTGCCCAAAAATCTAAACAACTCATTTTAAGGGAGTTGGAAATCGACGTCGATGCTTATGAAGTAATATTTGAAAACAATAAAATCGAACTTACAAGAAAAGAATTTGATCTATTGAAATTACTTGTGGAAAACAGAAACCTTGTATGTACAAGGGAACGTATTTTAGAAGAGGTTTGGGGATTTGATACTGAGGTAGAAACTAATGTAGTCGATGTATATATTCGCCATTTGCGTACAAAACTGCAAACAGAACATACTCCGTACATTGAAACTGTACGTGGGGTTGGCTATGTGATGCGCGGGTGAGGATGATGAAAAACAAACTTTTGAACCTTTCTTTAAAATCAAAGTGGATGCTTGCGGTAGGTGTAACGATCTTTGTAAGCTATGCCCTAATATCTGTCGTACTGTATATCGCTTTACAAACCTGGCTTATTCATAATGAAGAGAAAAATGCATTGCGGACGGTCGATGATATGACAACCTATTTTGAATCGCAGGGCAACACTGTTACAGTACAGGCACTGCAGAATAACACGGCTTTGATGAAAGCCATTTTAAATCAGGAACAAACGGTACGCGTATTTAATTTGGATGGTATTGAAGTAATGCGAATTAATGATGCGGCACCGGCTGCACAGCTGCCACAAAATCAAAATTATTTTTCGACGATGATCGAAAAACAGACGATTGCAGGATCCGAAAGCTATGTCATCCACCGAGTCGTTCAAATCGGACAATTTCAAGGGATTATGCAATTAATTCATCCGTTGGCCGCATTTCAATCGATGATGAATTATATTTTGACGACGATTTTTATTATTGGTTTTGGTGCCATTTTATTTTCGGTTATGATCAGCTACTACTTGGCAAATATGTTAATGAAACCGCTTGTCCAGTTACGGGACGCAATGAGCTTTGTCAGAAAAAACGGTTTTACTGCACAGCCTAAATTTGATTATGCGGCAAAAGATGAGATTGGCGATTTACTTCATATGTACCGTACATTAATGAATGAACTTGAAATTTCATTTACAAAGCAACAGCAATTTGTTGCAGACGCCTCGCATGAACTGCGAACACCGATTCAAGTAATTGAAGGCCATTTATCATTAATCAAACGATGGGGTAAAGATGAACCGGAAGTAATGGAAGAATCATTAAATACTTCTATTACTGAAATTGCACGTATGAGAAAAATGATTGAAGAACTGTTACAATTGGCACGCAGGGAGCAAGCGGATGAACATGCTTATGCTGATATAGAACAAGTATACGAACAAGTAAAAGAAGAATTATTGCAGCTGTATCCTGCCGCTGAATTTCACCTGACAGTTACTGGCGAAAAATCGGCAGCCTCCATTACTGAGCATGCCCTAGCGCAAATCTTTAGAAATATTTTGAGTAATAGTATACGATATAATAGCAATGTTCCGAATCTTAATGTGAATATCAATTATAATGATTCACAATCGTCAATCTTAGTTACGTTAGAAGACAATGGGATCGGTATCTCAGAACAGCATTTACCGCATAT
This sequence comes from Solibacillus sp. FSL W7-1472, assembly GCF_037969775.1. Taxonomy (NCBI): domain Bacteria; kingdom Bacillati; phylum Bacillota; class Bacilli; order Caryophanales; family Caryophanaceae; genus Solibacillus; species Solibacillus sp. FSL W7-1472. The sequence goes on along the minus strand of NZ_CP150208.1, from coordinate 1,939,701 downwards.
TTTCGACCGGTTTTACCGGGTGGATGCATCACGTACAAACAAAGTTGCAGGTACTGGACTTGGATTGAGTATTACAAAAATGCTTGCAGATAAATATGAAGTGGAAATTGATGTAGAAAGTAAATTGCAGAAAGGTACCTTTTTTTACCTAAAACTTCTTAAAAAATGAATAATTTTAGTCAATCTAATTACTATTTCAATAGTTCACGAAAAAAATTGCTTAATTTGATAAAAAGAGTTGTATTTTTTGTGAAGAGTAGTAAGATTGAGATGGAAAAAATGTTCTTCCGACGTTTATAAATGTGCTTTTAGTCCGTGTGGAAGAATGATAAAATATTATTTGCTTTGATTTGGTAGATAAAAAGAGAATACTTAATTTATCTACTTACAAAAGAAGGAAATTTTTGTATTGTAATATACAATATTATCCTTTTTTAAGTAAATTATTGGAACAGCCATAAGGCAAAATTTGGAGGTTATTTTCATGTCGAACAATGTATTACCTGCAGGTTCTCCATGGTCAGCGTTTTCTGGTCCTAACTTAGGTTATGTATTAGAGCAATATGACTTATTCCTGCAATCTCCTGAAGAAGTAGAACCTGAACTAGTAGAATTATTCCAAGCATACGGTGGTCCTGTATTTGCAGATGGTCAACAACCGGTTGCAACTGCAGCAGTAACAGGTACTGGAGACTACAAAAAAGTATTAGCAGCAGTTAAATTGGCAGAATCAATTCGTGAATACGGCCATTTAGCAGCAGATTTATACCCACTAAAAAATCGTCAATTAGACACTTCACGCATTGAAGAAAGCGTATTCAATTTAACAGCGGCTGATCTTCAAGCTATTCCTGCATCAGTATTTTTTGCAAATGTTCCTGCAGGTGTTACAAACGGTAAGGAAGCAATTGATTATTTAAAATCTGTATATACAGATAAAATAGGTGTAGAAGTTGCACATTTACAAAATCCGGAAGAACGTGCTTGGATCGAAGCTCAAGTTGAAGGCGGAGCGTTTAAAGCAACGTTATCACCTGAAGAAAAGAAAGCAGTTTTAGAGCGATTAACACGCATTGAAAACTTTGAAAAATTCATTCATAAAACATTTGTTGGTCAAAAACGTTTCTCTGGAGAAGGTTTAGACACACAAATCATCCTTTTAGATGAAATTATTAAATCATCTGAAACTAAAGGTGTAAAAAATGTTCGAATTGGTATGGCCCACCGTGGACGTTTAAACGTATTAACACACGTATTAAACAAACCATACGATATGATGTTCTCTGATTTCGCCCATGTTTCAAATGATCTATTCTTCCCTGAAGATGGTAAATTAGAAATTACAAAAGGCTGGACTGGAGACGTTAAATACCATATGGGTGCATCTTACACTCATGATTCTGGATTGAACGTTAAATTAGCCTATAACCCATCACACTTAGAAGTAGGGAACCCGCTTGTAATCGGTTCTGTTCGTGCAGCTCAAGATGATGTATCTTCAGCAGGAACAGCTAAACATGATCCATCAAATGCATTCGGTATCATTTTACATGGTGACGCGGCATTCGCTGGTCAAGGGATTGTAACAGAAGGATTCAACTTCTCTCAAACAGAAGGATTTACAACAGGTGGTACAGTTCAGATTATCGCGAACAACATGATCGGTTTCACGACTGAGTTACATGATTCACGTTCATCTATTTATTCATCTGACCCTGCAAAAGGCTATGATATTCCGGTTATTCATGTAAATGCTGACAGCCCTGAAACAGTGGCAGCTGTTGGTCGCTTTGTAGCGGAATACCGTGCCAAATTTAAAAAGGATATCGTTATCGATTTAATCGGTTACCGCCGTTACGGTCATAATGAAACGGATGATCCGACAGTAACAAACCCTGAAACATATAAATTAGTATCAAAACATGAACCGATTCGTGCATTGTATGGTGCTGAACTAGCAGAAGCCGGCATTTTATCTGCTGATGAAGTAAAAGCTATAGATACGGCTATTTATGCGGAAATGCAAGCTGCGTATGATCATGTTAAAGAAATGGCAGAAAAAGACGAGCATGTAACGCCTAATATGCCGGAAGAACTAAAAATCGAATTCCCTGAAATCGATACTAAAGTAGATGCTGAGCGTTTAGCTAAAGTAAATGAAGATTTACTTGTCTTTGCAGATGGTTTTGAGCCGCAAAACAAGTTAGGGAAAATTTTAGCAAAACGTCGTGATGCGTTTACTGAAGGTAAAATTGACTGGGGTCATGCTGAAACATTAGCATATGCAACAATTACGCAAGATGGCACACCGGTTCGTTTCACTGGTCAGGATGCACAGCGTGGTACGTTCTCTCAACGTCACTTAGTATTACATGATAAAAATAACGGTGCTGAATTTACACCATTACATCATATTGAAGGTGCAAAGGCTTCATTCACAGTTTACAACTCACCACTTACAGAAGCAGGAGTAGTAGGTTTTGAATATGGGTACAATTTAGAAAACCAAAATGTACTAACTGTATGGGAAGCACAATTCGGTGACTTTGCAAACATGGCGCAAGTAATGTTTGATAACTTCATCTCAAGTGCCCGCGCTAAATGGGGTCAAAAATCTGGATTCGTACTTCTTTTACCACATGGTTATGAAGGTCAAGGTCCAGAGCACTCATCAAGCCGTATGGAACGATTCCTGCAATTATCTGCAGAAAATAACTGGTTCGTAGCAAACTGTTCAAATGCAGGCAACTACTACCACTTATTACGCCGTCAAGCTGCTTTATTAGGTACAGAAGGTGTACGTCCATTAGTAGTGGTTTCTCCAAAATCACTTTTACGTCATCCACTTGCTGCAGCTACTGCTGAACAACTTGCAAATGGTCGCTTCCAGGAAGTAATCGAGCAAGAAGGTTTAGGCAAAAACACAGAAGCGGTTGAAAAAGTAGTACTTGGTACAGGTAAAGTAATGATCGATTTAGCAGAACGTGTGAAAGATGGCGAAGGGCTTGATCACTTACACATTATTCGTGTGGAACAAATTTACCCATTCCCTGCACAACAAGTGAAAGATATTATTGCTCGCTTCCCGAATGTTAAAGAAATCGTTTGGGTACAAGAAGAACCAAAAAACCAAGGTTCATGGACATATGTTCTTGAAACATTATATGATATCGCTGAAGGCAAAAAAGTACGCTATGTAGGACGTCCTGCAATGAGCTCTACTTCTGAAGGCGATGGCGATTCACATAAAGCAGCACAAGCTAAATTAGTGAACGAAGCACTTGAAAAGTAATAAATGATTTGTTTAAAAAGAGCTGCTTCTATTTAAAATAGAAGTGGCTTGCTATACAATGAATGTGTAGCGTAATTAAAGGAGGATATGAACGTGGCTGAAATTAAAGTCCCTGAATTAGCAGAATCAATTACTGAAGGAACAATTGCCCAATGGGTGAAAAAAGTTGGAGATCGCGTAGAAAAAGGCGAATTCATCGTTGAGTTAGAAACTGATAAAGTTAATGCTGAAATTATCTCTGAAGAAGCAGGCGTTTTAAAACAAATTTTAGCTGAAGAAGGCGATACTGTATTAGTTGGACAAGTAATCGCAGTAGTTGAAGCAGGCGAAGGCGCAGCACCAGCACCAGCTGCAAAAGAAGAAGCTCCAGCAGCAGCTCCAGCAAAAGAAGAAGCTCCTAAAGCAGCAGCAGCAGCACCAGTTGCAGTTGAAGAAACTTCAGGTGAACGTGTAATCGCTTCACCAGCAGCACGTAAATTAGCTCGTGAAAAAGGTATCGACTTAGCAGCAATTTCACCAGTTGATCCACAAGGTCGTGTACGTGTTCAAGACGTTGCAGCACATGGTACAGCTCCTGTGGCTCCAGCAGCAGCTCCAGCACCAGCAGCAGCAGGCAATGGTCCAATGATCTTTACACCAGCAGCTGATACAGACCGTGTAACAGTAGAAAAAATGAGCCGTCGTCGTCAAACAATTGCAAAACGTTTATTAGAAGTTAAACAATCAACTGCAATGTTAACTACTTTCAACGAAATTGATATGACGAACATTATGGCATTACGTAAGCGTAAACAAGATGAGTTCGTGAAAGCTAACGATATTAAATTAGGCTTCATGTCATTCTTCACAAAAGCTGTAGTAGCAGCATTAAAGAAATATCCATATGTAAATGCACAAATTAACGGTGATGAAATTCACTTAAACAACTTCTTCGATATCGGTATTGCTGTATCAACAGAAGAAGGTTTAGTAGTACCAGTAGTTCGTGATGCAAATGCGAAAAACTTTGCTGAAATCGAGAAAAACATTGCGGAATTAGCTGGTAAAGCACGCGACAAAAAATTAGGCTTAAACGACATGGCTGGCGGATCATTCACAATCACTAACGGTGGTGTATTCGGTTCATTAATGTCTACACCGATCATGAACGGTACTCAAGCTGGTATTTTAGGTATGCACTCAATCGTAAACCGTCCAGTAGCTGTTAATGGTGAAGTTCAAATTCGTCCAATGATGTATGTAGCATTATCTTATGACCACCGTATCATCGATGGTAAAGATTCTGTTGGCTTCTTAAAAACAGTTAAAGAAATGATCGAAAACCCAGAAGATTTATTATTAAATTCTTAATAGTATCTTATATGCTAATGCGCAATATGTTATATATTGCGCATTAGCTTTTTTTTACAGATAACTTTCAGAAAAATGATTGTTGACGGAAATGTCGCAATAATGTAATATAAACATATCAATTTCATATCAAAACCTCACATTCTCGTGAGGTAGAGGCGCGATACTTAACAGTTTTATATGGAGCCATGAGCTGGCTGTGAAATATAAGAGAAGGAAATATCGCCGAAGTGTTGTAAATGCTCAATTTTACAATGCTGGGTCTGCAGTGAACAATTGCAGAACTGTCTCAATCATCTATATCCCTGATGGTTGAGTTGTGCTATCTCAAAATGGGAACTGTAGAGGATTCGGGCTAATTATAATTTAAACGACCTAAAGTTCTTCTTTTAGGTCGTTTTTTGTATACGTGAACCCCGAAATTTAACAAAAAAGGAGAGATTTTCTATGAAAAAAAGACTATTAATTTTATTGACTGCCATGACAATGCTATTGTTAGCAGCGTGTGGTTCAAGCGATGAAGGTACTACAAGCGGTTCTGATTCAGACAAGAAAGTTATTAAAATTGGTATGGAAGCAGCGTATGCCCCTTTTAACTGGTCACAAAAAGATGATACTAATGGCGGAGTTCAAATTGCAAGTTCAAAGGAATTTGCAGCAGGCTATGATGTGGAAATTGCGAAAAAAATTGCAGAAGGTCTGGACATGGAATTACAAATTGTTAAAACAGACTGGGATGGCTTAATTCCATCATTACAATCAGGTGCCATTGATCTGGTAATTGCAGGTATGTCACCAATGCCTGAACGTAAGGAAGTAATTGATTTCACAGAGAACTATTACACAAGTGACTATGTCATTGTTGTAAAAGAAGACGGTCCATATGCAAATGCAACTTCGTTACCTGACTTTGCAGGTGCAAAAATTACAGGTCAGCAATCGACAACACATTATGATGTAATCGATCAAATCGAAGGTGTTCAAAAACAAGTAGCGGCAACTGATTTTGGTGCAATGCGAGTGCAATTACAGTCAGGTGCGATTGATGGATATGTTTCAGAACGTCCAGAAGGTATCTCTGCTGAAATGGCACTGAATAATATTAAATACATCGTACCTGAGCCAAACTTCGAAGCAGACGAAGCGTCAACAGCTGTAGCAGTAGGTTTGAAAAAGGGATCAGATTTACGTGAACAAATTAACAAAGTTTTAGCTGAAATTTCGGAAGAAGAGCGTCAACAACTAATGGAAGACGCAATTGCAAATCAACCAGCAGCACAATAATCGTGTCGCATTAACAGTTTTGATGAGGTTGTCTTGCCGGCAAACGGAAGACAACCTTTTTCTATTAAAATTATGGTTTCATACATAAATAGTAGAAACAAAGAAAGAAATGGAGGACAAGGCGATGGCATTTTTAGAATCATCATGGAACTTGTTTACGAACAACTGGGATTTATTTGTACGTGGTGCTTGGACTGCACTTCTATTGGCAATTATCGGGACAATTTGCGGAACTCTGATTGGATTTTTTATCGGGATTATGCATACGATTCCACAACGTAAAAAGAATGTAAAATCAATAGTTTTAAAAGTACTTAATTTCATATTAACATCATATGTGGAAATTTTCAGGGGAACGCCAATGATGGTTCAAGCGATGGTGGTGTTTTATGGCCTCGTATACTTAGGCATTGATATTGACCGCTTTTTAGCAGCTTCTGTTGTTATTAGTTTAAATACGGGAGCATATATGGCTGAATATGTACGTGGCGGTATTGTTTCGATTGATAAAGGGCAATTTGAGGCAGCACAGGCGATTGGCATGAATCACCTGCAAACGATGATTCATATTGTCCTGCCGCAAGTCGCACGAAATATTTTACCTGCAACAGGGAATCAGTTCGTAATGAACATTAAAGATTCTTCAGTATTAAGTGTTATTTCGGTTGTGGAACTATTCTTTACGGCAAACTCGATTGCAGGCAGTAACTATAAATATATCGAAGCGTTCTTTATCGCAACGATTTTGTACTTTATTATGACATTTACTGTAACTCGTTTCTTACTATTATTCGAGAAGAAGATGGACGGACCTTCTTCATATAAAGTTGAGCTTATTACCGGCAACAAGCTAGAAAAGGATGGTGAATAAAATGACAGTTGTAATAGATATTAACCATTTAAATAAAAAATTCGGCGATCATGAAGTATTGAAAGATGTGAATTTCCAGGTAAACAAAGGGGAAGTCGTAACTTTGATTGGTTCTTCTGGTTCTGGGAAATCAACACTGTTACGCTGCATTAATCTACTCGAAACACCAACAGCAGGAGAAATTATCTATAACGGAGAAAATATTTTAAATGACGGTCATCAAATTGAAAAGTACCGTACACATTTAGGGATGGTATTTCAGCAGTTCAATTTATTCAATAATTTGGATGTACTAAATAACTGTATTGTTGGCCAAATGAAAGTGTTGAAGCGTTCAAAAGAGGAAGCAGAAAAAAATGCGATGAAATATTTGGAGCTTGTCGGTATGAGTGCCTATAAAAATGCGAAACCGAAACATTTATCCGGTGGACAGAAACAACGTGTCGCAATCGCCCGTGCATTAGCGATGGATCCCGATGTAATGCTGTTTGATGAACCGACATCAGCGCTTGACCCTGAAATGGTAGGGGAAGTATTAAAGGTAATGCGCCACCTGGCAGACCAAGGAAACACTATGCTGATCGTTACACATGAAATGGAGTTTGCCAAGGAAGTATCGGACCGCATTGTCTTCATGGATAAAGGGGTTATCGTAGAGGAAGGCCCTCCGGAACAGTTGCTTGTAAATCCGAAACATGACCGGACAAAAGAGTTTTTGAAACGAACATTACGGTAGTAGTAAAAAGCTCGCAGTCAAATGCGAGCTTATTTTCGTGAGTTCCATTCGCTTATTAAAATAAATACAATTGCAAAAGCAATTACAATTGCGAAAAACCACATTGGAATACTACCAAAAGCCATAAATTCCACCTCTGTTTGAAAGTTTAACATGGAATAGTAGTTCTATCAAATACCGGAAACAGCGATAAATTAAATCAATTTTTAATGTGTTCGGTGCCTATGTATTTATATAACAAACAAGAAAAGTTGATTTTTACTACAACGCGCTTTCCACTGGCAGGAAAATCATATAAAATAGGAGAGTATCGATATTAGTTAAAAGTGAGGGAACAACATGCTACATTTAAAATGGAAAGATGCACCGACAATTCGCACAGTAAAGTGTGTACATACAGACGCATCAAAATATTTAGTATCAAACGTATTAACAGTAGGTAAAGAATATGAAGTGAAAAACGAAACAGAAGAATTCATTTTTGTAATCGACAACACGGGTGAAGTTGGCGGATTTTACAAAGACTACTTCGCTTAAAAATAAAAAGGGAGTGAGAAAAGTCATAATGGCTTTTCACACTCCCTTTTTATTTCTGTTCTAATATTGTATGCTCGATTTCATGGCGCTTTTCGTCTGTCTCTACATGAACACGTAATGTATCTTCAATATCGTGCAATAATTGCATCTGGGTCTGTTTAAACCGGTCAATATCACTATGGGATAATGCAGGGCGATTCGAGGCTTTTTTGGACACTTCCAGCATTTTACCGTTTTTACGCATCAATTGTTCTGAAGCATCCATTAGCCGTTCCTGAGCCCGTATTGCACGACGCTGATTGTTCATATTTAATAACATCGCAATTTGGGACTGCCATAAAGGGATAGTCGTCATAATCGAACTTTGAATTTTTTCGATTAACATTTGATTCGTCTGCTGAATCATTCGAATTTGCGGTGCATATTGAATTGCCACTTCCCGCGATAGTTCCAGATCATACATACGGCGGTCAATCCACTCGATTTGCATTTCAATGTCTTTCAATTCATGCTGTTTAAAAGGATTTTGTCCTTCTACAATTTCTTTTTGCATTGAAGGTAGGACAACATCCCGCATATGCTGTTTTTTTATTTCCAATGTTGCGATATAAACATTAATTTCCTGGAAATAGTCTTCATTTATTGCATATAGTTTATTTAAAAACTGGTAATCGTTTAATAACGCATTTTGGTTATATTCCAATTGGATGCTCAAGCGGTCGATGCGTTTACTCAATTTGTTGTAATGGGTCATAATCTCTTGAATAGACTGAGTCGGTCGGCTGAAGAGTTTTGCAAAGAACCCTTTTTCCTGTTCGATTAATGCATCCGGGTCAATCATTTCTAAATGCTGCATTAAATCGGATAATACTTCACCGACTTTCCGGACATCTTTGCGCTGAATATACTGCAGCATCTGTGTTGTAAATTTTTTCAATGCTTCTTGTGCTGGTAAACCAAATGAAAGAACCGTTTCGTAATTTTTCGGCTCTAAATTTTGGGCTAATTGCAGTGCCCGTTGTTTCATATCATTAGATAATGATGCGAAAAGCGGTGAGGCTGCATTGTTTGCAACGTTCACCGCAAATTGTTCTTTACTTACTTGCAAGTCAACATTTTCACTTGCTGTAAAGGCATCAAATGGATTATTTGTCATATTCATTTGTTACTCACCGCCGATTTTTAATCGATCTTTACGCTTTTCATTCGACAATTTAGCAAAGTCGAGTTCAATTTTTAAGTTTTCGATATCCGAAGATAAAGCACTTTTTAAATCCGATTCCATTGTAATTTGGAGATCTTTCAGCGTTCTGCGTGTATCTTCCAATGCTAAATGTACATCCGTACCAGGTACTTGTTCCTTTGTCAGTAACGTGTATTTATCAGACAACTGTACGGCTGAAGGTAGATGTGCATAGAAGAAATCTTCCACTGCATAAAACTTTTGAGGGTTTGTTTGCACAATATTGATAATACGTTTTGCTAGTTTGGACATTTCATTTATTTGCTTAAAAGCACGTACCGAACGCACTCTGACATATTGCTGATTTAATGCCTGAATATGTGAACGGGCCTGTTTTAATTGTGCTTCGATTAAATTGTATTCCGATTTAGAAAGCCCAATTTTTTTACTTTGTGTTGTTTTCTGAATAGCGTATGTTATTTTATTACTGATGAAATATGCTGCTGCTCCAAGAGGTAATGCCAGCATCGTTGTTATGCCGGTAAAATTAACAAACGTTAGTGTGGCAGCTGTCGAAAAAACCAATACATTAATTAGATGGCGTGTTAGAAAATTTATAGGACCAAGCATTGTCATACCTCCTTTACTCGATACTATTGATACGTATGAAACGTAAAAAAGTTTCACTGTTTCTTACAATATCGCAGAAATATTAGCGGAATTATTATTTTAAGCCACATATATTACCTGAACTTATTATGGCGGCTTTTTATTAATCGTAACAAGTTTTGGCTCTATTAAAAAGTAAAAAGATTTAAAAAGCGGAACAAATATTATCATTTCCAATCTTCCCCTAATTATAATGAGCATTATTAGACAATGCGGGCAATTGTGTATAAAATATAGAGAAAGAAAGGATAATGTATATGTATAAAATTATTTATATGAAGGCAGATTATGAGCCTTGGTGGCAATTTGACGGTTGGGAAGAGTATATTGTATCAACGAAACAATTTGATACAGAGCAGCAATTCCAAATGGCATTGAATCATTTGCTTGCTCAGTTTCGTAACAAATATGAGTTTGAAGCACATAAAAATGAACGATTTTATGCATTTTGGTCAGAGGATGAATGTGAATTTTGTGAAGCCTGTGATGATGATGCCCAAATATATCATGGCATTATTGTACTAACGCCAGAAGCGATTACACGATAACTACATTAAATTGAAAATTTGCTTAATTTGCCAAATGGTAATTGACAGTCATTATTATGATATATATACTATATTTAACAATTGAAAGATGACCGAATACAATGGCTTCACATATTACAAACAGTAATCGAGTTAGTTGATCGGTACTCTTGTAATATGTGTTTTTTTATTTGGTTTTTTAATTGTTAACTTTTATTTTTGGAGGTATTTATTATGAAACAAGGTACAGTAAAATGGTTTAACTCAGAAAAAGGTTTTGGCTTCATTGAATTAGAAGGGGAAGACGATGTATTCGTGCACTTCTCTGCAATTCAAGGTGAAGGTTTCAAAACATTGGAAGAAGGACAAAAAGTTGAGTTCGAAGTTGTTGATGGCAACCGTGGACCACAAGCATCGAATGTAATCAAACTATAATAGTACAAATTCCGAAGCTGCGTATAAAAGTACGCAGCTTTTTTGTTTTTACATAATTTTTCCAAATCGTGATATAATTTAGAAAATAATTTGAAAGGTTGAGTTACCAATACGACAAGTACATAATGAAAACACGAGTAAAAACAGAACAATAAAATCGGCTGTTATTATTGTTTTAGTAACGGCAGGTTTGTTCGGACTGTTTTACTGGGAAAAACAAAGTAAACAAACTAACAAAAAAATGAACCAACTGGCAGATAGTGATGAAAATTTTATACCGATCAGCGATACATATTTAAATATTGAACAGTATGAACTTTTTTACCGGAATAATCGAATGCGTTCGAATGAAGATGTAGTGTCTTCTGCATTAAGACATGCGATATCTAAATATGCGCTCATCGATTATATGCAGCAGCAAAATATTACGCTAAGTCATGAAAAGCGTCAATTCCAGCGGGAAACTTTAGATAAGCAGCTTACATATGATTTGCAGGATCCAATATTAAAGAGCTATTTTGAAAAGATGTTCCAAGATCTTCAAATTAGTAAACAGGAATATATAGAGGAATATTTACTCGTTAATAACGAATATGCTTCTTTAAGTGTTGATATGGAACTGAACCAACTTAGCTATCCAACTGAAGATCAGGAGAAGATTTATAAAGAAAAGATGGGTATAACCTTTGATTACCAGGAATATTTAGCAGAAAGTGAATTCATTCATATCGAGCCTTCCAGTAAGGATATCGATTTGCCTTTTACAGTTGAGCGGAATTTATTTAAGTTTGCTAAAAATCAGGATGGGGAAATTATTCTTGCTTCAAAAGAGTTTAATACGATGGGGATTACAGATGAACAGAGCCATATAATTTACGAAGTTGGAGAAAGGAATAATCTACAGGAGTTGGCGCGGTATAATTTCAAACAGTATGAAAATGCGTTACAGCAAGAAGCGGCATCGGGAAATGAAAATGCGCCGGTTGCGGATGAGTTACTGGAATTATTTAGAGTAGTGGAGCGGAGTATAGACATGGATCTTGGTGAAGTGGTAAATTATCAGTTCAGCAAAATCCCTTCATACGACGTTAGCAAATTGCGGAAGCATCAAGACATTACTTTAAAGCTGGTTGAGCATGAATATTATTACCGTGCAGAAAACATTCCTAATAAATCCTATGCTTACCGAATTGCCAATGAAGAAGTAGGTGCGATGTATGGTTTATTTAATTATTTGAAGCAGGATTTCGAAACCGAAATAGATGAAGCAGCACGTTCAAATGCGCGAATAAAGCTTGAAAAGTCGCTAATTGAGCAAATGGAAAATCCTTATTTTAAAAAGTATATGGATGATTTATTGAAGTCATTTGATATTCCATTATCTACGTATTTAGATGATTACTTATTAGTGATGGAGGAATATAAACTCTTGTTGCAGCTAATGAGAGAGCAAAATTTAGGTCTTGATCATAATGGCCGGTACAATAAAGGCTGGATCGAAGCGCGCTACAGAATGGCTGCAGATTTTACATGGGAAGATAAATTTGAGAAAATGTGGTCGATGGATGATGAGGAAATTGTGGAGCCACTTGAGCCACAGCCTGATTTATCATTTTCTTTACCGGAATATGCACCTCAAATAGGTATAAATAAAAAAGGACAATATGCCTTTACTAATAGTTCCACACTTTATTTGTCTGATGAACAGCAAATAGTATTTGATCTGCTTGTCAAAACGTTTGATTTACCGGTTCTTTCCCGTTATTCAATTACACAATATATAGACAAACTGGATCAATTAAAGGCTGATGAAACAAAGAAAAAACAATTGCATGACATACTCGATATTTACAAAAATACGATTATCGAATAAATAAAAAGAAGGAGTGCAGATTAACTGCCTCCTTCTTTTTTTATCTATTAGCTTAAACCTTGTGCATCTTTCCACTCTAGATACTCATCATATGATAATGGTTTATCTAAAATAGAACCATCTTCACGGATTTCGATTACGCGGTTTGCGATTGTTTGAATGAATTGGTGGTCATGTGATGTAAAGATCATCGCACCTTTGAAGCGGATTAAGCCTTCATTCAATGCTTGAATTGATTCAAGGTCCAAGTGGTTTGTTGGTTCATCCAATAATAATACGTTCGAGTTTGAAAGCATCATTTTTGAAAGCATACAGCGAACTTTCTCTCCACCTGAAAGTACAGCAGGAGATTTCTTCACTTCTTCACCAGAGAATAGCATACGGCCTAAGAAACCACGTAAGAATGATTCAGTTTCATCTTCCGGAGAATAAGGGCGTAACCATTCAACTAATGACTTTTCGTTACCGCCAAAGTATTGGTCATGATCCATTTCGAAGTAGCTTTGAGATGTTGTAACACCCCATTTATACGTACCGGCATCTGCTTGTTTACGACCCATTAAAATATCCATAAATGCAGATTTTGCATTTGGTGAACCTAAAAGGATAATTTTATCTTCTTTGTTCATTGAGAAGCGGATGTCTTTGAATAATGTTTCGCCATCTTGTGAAGCTGTTAAGCCATCAACTGTTAATACGTCATTCCCGATTTCACGACCAGTTTGGAAGTTGATGAACGGGTACTTACGGCTTGAAGGACGGATGTCATCCAGCTCAATCTTATCAAGCATTTTTTTACGAGATGTTGCTTGAGAAGATTTCGATGCGTTTGCAGAGAATCGTGCAACGAATTCTTTTAATTCTTTAATTTTCTCTTCTTTTTTCTTGTTTTGGTCTGCCATCATTTTTTGCGCTAATTGACTTGACTCATACCAGAAATCGTAGTTACCAACATAAAGCTGAATTTTACCAAAGTCTAAGTCAGCGATATGTGTACATACTTTATTTAAGAAGTGACGGTCATGGGATACAACGATTACTGTGTTTTCAAAGTTAATTAAAAACTCTTCCAGCCATTTAATCGCTTTTAAGTCCAAGTGGTTCGTAGGCTCATCCAGTAGTAATACGTCCGGCTTACCGAATAAAGCTTGCGCTAGTAATACTTTTACTTTGTCAGAACCTTCTAAGTCAGCCATCATCATGTAGTGCAAGTCATCGCCGATACCTAAACCGTTTAAAAGTGTGGCAGCATCAGATTCAGCTTCCCAACCGTTCATGTCAGCGAATTCGCCTTCAAGTTCAGCAGCACGCATACCATCTTCGTCTGTCATTTCCGGTTTCATGTAGATTGCATCTTTTTCAGCTTTTACTTCCCAAAGACGTTTGTTACCCATTACAACTGTATCCAATACGTTGAATTCATCGTATTCGAAATGGTTTTGCTTTAAAACTGAAAGACGTTCATCTTTACCCATTGATACGTGGCCTTCTTGTGCCTCGATATCACCTGATAAAATTTTTAAGAATGTCGATTTACCAGCACCGTTTGCTCCAATTAGACCATAACAGTTGCCTGGTGTGAATTTAATGTTTACATCGTCAAATAATTTACGGTCACCATAACGTAGACCTACACCTGATACTTGAATCATGCAAGTACCTCCTTGAATTGTTTCGTTGTATTTTCGATTGCTTAAAAAAGAGAATTCTCTTTTGCACACAATGTTTCTATTATAGCATGTCTTAGTGCTAAATTAAATAACAGCGTATCGGAAATAAATGAATCTCACTAAACGTGATTATTTACGTGGCACACATTTTTAATGGGTTTTGCTTTCCCGATAATAAAAGAGAAACGAGGCATAATTCCCAATTGGTTTAATGCTTCCATTGGTTGAAGCAAAAAACTAAGGCTGAAGTGAATGAATGGAGTTCAATAGTATTATCGGGCGATTTTAAGATGAGTTAGATCGTCCCGCTCATCATTGGTATTTTGTATGATATGATCGGTACTCATTACACTACGAAATGGATTATCGTCATATTATTCGCTTTTATGTCATTTTCGATCATCGGGATGCAAAAGCGAAAGAAATCAGTATAATGAAAAAGTGTCTGAATCCGTTTAGTCACTTTTTTTATTCAAGGAAATAAATTTAGTTTACATAATACAATTATGGTAAACGATAAGCGTGCGGAAATTATTAACCCCGCTTTGGATGATGTGGTACAAGCGCTGCACAAAATATAAGAACCCGTTAAAGGTTATTAAGTATAGGATGCGCGAAAAGATTGGGTCTATTATTTTAAAAAGGGGGAGGAGGGATAAAAAAAGAGGTGCGGTGCGTCTCACATTTGTACAATAACAGCATTTTTAAAGTAAAGTAATCGGTGCAAATTTTTAAAAGGCGAGCAACGATTGGAAGTAAAGGTACCGAAAGTTCACTTTTTCAATAAGCAGGGAATAGAAACAAAAGTATCTACATTCCATTTATATTTAATAGATCAGCTGCCGGCTATCCAATTAACGGTTAGTAAAAGATGAAGACAAAGGAATTGCTGTTGAAAATGGTTTAGCGCAATTTACATGCAGTTCTATGGGTTGGAAGAAAATCAACTTGTTTTAAACGGCTATACGAACTCGAAAAACAAAAATTACATTATCGCCATATTTGGAAAATGGGAATTGCAATTCGGCAATTCTTTTTTATTATACATATTATCCGACGCTATATATGTAAAATTTTAATAACCAATTAGTCAGTAAGAAATAAAGGAAAGAAGAAAATTATGCAAATAATTTGTTTGCCTAATTAGAAAGGTTTTTATTTTGTATGTATCGAAAACAATTGAAAAAGGGGACTGAAGATTTTATTATAATCATCAACACCATTAAAAGCACTATAAATATATTATGTTAACTAGAAGCCCTTTTACGAATTTTTATTTGCATGTATAATAAAGAAATTGAAGTTATTGAGGAGGGATTATGATTTCACTAGCATTACAACATTTAAAAACAAATTTTGGTTATGACTCTTTTCGTCCTGGTCAAACTCAAATTATTGATAATGTATTAAATAATAACGATACGCTTGTTATTATGCCTACAGGCGGCGGTAAATCCCTTTGCTATCAGATTCCAGCACTATGTATGGAAGGAACGACACTTGTTATTTCACCACTGATTTCTCTTATGAAAGACCAGGTTGATATGCTTGTATCCAGCGGAATTTCAGCGGCTTATATAAATAGTTCGCTCAGTTATGAAGAAGTGCAAAATGTTATGTATGGGGTGCAAAGCGGAAAAATTAAGTTGCTGTACATTGCACCGGAACGACTTGAAAATGAGCGCTTTTGCAATGAACTAGCACAAATAAATGTACCATTATTAGCCATTGATGAAGCCCATTGTATATCACAGTGGGGGCATGATTTTCGTCCAAGTTACCGTTCAATTCAGCAACTGCTACATTTATGGGATAAGAAACCAACCGTTATTGCATTGACTGCAACAGCTACTGAAGAGGTGAGTGCCGACATTCAACAGCTTCTTTCCATTGAAAAGGAAAATACATTCATTACCGGCTTTGCACGTGAAAATTTATCGTTTTCTGTTTTACTTGGAGAAAACAAAGAAGCCTATATAAAAAAATATGTAAAGGCAAATGAAAATGAAGCGGGTATTATTTACGCGGCAACTCGAAAATCGGTGGAATCGGTCTATGAAATGCTGAATAAAGCAGGATTTGCAGCAGGAAAATACCATGGTGGGATGTTCGAGGAAGATCGTACATATGAACAAAATCGCTTTTTAAATGATGAAGTTCAAATAATGGTCGCAACAAATGCTTTTGGAATGGGAATCAACAAAACAAATGTGCGCTATGTGCTTCATTATAATATGCCTCGTAATATGGAAAGCTATTATCAGGAGGCAGGCCGTGCAGGACGTGATGGACTGGACAGTGAATGTATATTACTTTACAGCTCTTCCGACGAACAAACGCAGCGTTTTTTAATCGATCAGGCGCAAGATCGCTCTCGTATTCCTTTTGAACTGCAAAAGCTGCATGCCATGATTGATTACTGTCATACAGAGCGTTGTCTACAAAGTTATATTATCGAATATTTTGGAGACGAGGCAGGGCAAGATTGCGGCAGATGTGCAAATTGTACAGATAACCGTCCGCAACTGGATGTGACAACTGATGCCCAAAAAGTATTATCCTGTATCGTTAGAATGGGGCAAAAATTCGGCAAGCAGCTAACAGCTTCAGTATTAGCAGGGTCGCGCAGCAAAAAAGTGCTTGAATTCAACTTCCAAAAGTTGCCGACATATGGCATTTTACGGGCAATGAATGCGAAAGAAATCGCCAATTTTATCGAATTTTTAATTTCAGAAAAACTGATTGTTGTAAATAATGGACAGTTCCCTACGTTATCCATTTCTGATTCGGGAAAAGAAGTATTACTTGGGCAAAAAAAGGTATTACGTAAGGAAGCACGGATTATCGAATCAACCGTCGAGCCTAATGATCCACTATTTGAAGTACTTCGTAAAATACGGAAAGAAATTGCCGACCATGAGAAAGTGCCTCCATTTGTTGTTTTTTCGGATAAATCATTAAAAGATATGTGTGTACGAAAACCTAAAAACAGCACTCAATTTTTAGAGGTTAGCGGTGTTGGGGAAAGTAAACTGGAAAAGTACGGGAAAACCTTTATTGAGGCGATTATTGCAAATTCATAAAAGTTTGTTAAATAGTAACAGAGCTAATGTTATTTAAAATTAAACTTTTCCTAAAAATTTTTAAAGATATAATCTTTATACTGAAAAATACTTTTAACGAATAAATTCAATTTACTCATTGAAATTGCTATCTCACTATACTAAAGGAATGTATTGCCAAGTGCAGTACATTCTTTTTTAACTATTTTGGCGTTTAAATCATTAAACTTTAAGTTAAGATATTGTAAAAATTCTGTATTCATAGTTTAATAAGAATATTCAGTTAAGAAGTGTAGGTGAAATATTGAATATACTAGGTGAACGCATCAAAAAGCTGAGAAAACAGAAGAAATTAACTCAAACAGAGGTAGTAGGGGAACGTTTAACGAAAGGTATGCTAAGTTTAATTGAGAATGGTAAAGCACAACCTTCAATGGAAAGCCTTCGTTTTATTGCCAATCAATTAAATGTCGATGTCGATTTTCTGATAGATGACGGGACACTCACAATGCTTAGAAATTTGTATACCACAATCGAAGAAGATGTTGAGCGTAGAAAGCTCATTCGCGACCCAGAAGAACTCCAATCACTAACGATTAAAATAATCGAAAAAATCGAACCTTATTTATCGGAAATTCAAGGTACAAACTATGAACAAATTCGATTAAGAGAAGTTTATTTTTTAATGAACCGTACGATTAACAAAGCCAAATCACTTGATGAATATTGGAAGTTTATCGATCAATACGAAGAGATTCATGCATATAGTCAAATGCTTCGCTGTTATTTTTATTTATGTCAAGCTGCGATTGAACAGCGTAATTACAATGAAACATTAGCTATATTAAAGCAAGGAGAAAAACGGATTGAACCTTATGAACTGATGATGGACCCGATGGTAATCCTTGATTTATACTATAATTTAACGATTTCCTATTCGGCAGTAGATAATACTAGAATGTCAGATCATTATTTACAAAAGGCATTAAATATGGCAAAAAAGAAGCAAATATTTTATCGTATGGACCGCTTTTATCATTTGTTGTTTATTCAATCCATTGCAAATGAGGATATTAATAAATGTAAAGAGTACATAGAAAAATTAATGCTTTTATCAGAGTTTGCTGACGATCCGGCGATATCTGTACGTTATTTGTACAGCAAGCTGCATTATATGAACATTGTTGAAAAGAAATACGCACAAATCGTTATGGAAATTGACCATTATAAAACAAAACTGCAGGATTACTTATTTTTATTTAAAAATCCTATTTTCATCGGTGAAGAGATGTATGCGGAATTTAAATTACAAAACTACTCGAAAGCACTCCAAGTCGGTACTGCTTTAACCATTCCTGACTACTTACACCATCCCATTGATCTAGCCAAATATTATCAATTCTTTGCTGTACGGGCATTAGCTTCTTACTATGAGAAAGATGAAGTTGCCGCGAAACGTGATATCATTTTTGCCAAAAATGGTGTAGAAGACTTTCCCGAGACAATTTACAAAAAATTTATTTATAAAGCTTTCAATGAAATTTTTATTTAATTCAATCAAAATTAACTTAAAAAGAACGTACCGTTCGAAATTTCGAGTGGTACGTTCCTTTTTATACAGAAATTTTAACTTTCCTTCCAGTGAACATCAATAAACTCATCGCGTCCTGATTTAGCCCGGTCTTCCTGATAATGTGCTTCTTCTTTTTTGTAATAGTCTTGATGGTAGTCTTCCGCTGGCCAAAAAGTTTGTGCTTGTTGAATTTCAGTGACAATCGGTTTTTTGAAACGTCCACTTTCCGCCAAGTCTTTCTTTGACTTCTGTGCAGCCTTATATTGATCATCGCTATGCGTAAAAATAACTGTTTTGTACGACTCACCGCGATCTTGGAACTGACCGCCAGCATCTGTTGGATCAATTTGCATCCAATATATATCCAATAATTTTTCATAGCTGAAAAGCTCTGGATTAAATTCAATCTCGACAACTTCAACATGTCCAGAGTCTCCACGCTTTACATCTTCATATGTAGGATTTTCCACATGACCACCCATATAACCGCTTGTTACTTTTTCGATGCCTTCCCATTGATCAAAAGGTTTGACCATACACCAAAAACAACCACCTGCAAATGTAGCCTTTTCCATTCTGTATCACTCCTCATTAACCAGTAAAAACATATTCAACCTTAAACTTTAACCTTAATTAAAGCAGTTAAATATGCTGTATTCTACCATGGATAAGAATGACATTCAATTTATTAAACTTCCTGTAAGCGCATATAATATTCTATAGCAAAAAATTGAAAAAAAGATATGCTGACATTTCATTAATTAGGAAGAAAATGTGCATAAAATGGTATACTATAAGTAATTTGCAACTAAATTTAATGTAAATCGTCTAAACTTCACAGAAATAGAAAGGAAGTTGTAGGAATGGAAGAACAGACGCGTCAAACCCGCTATCGAAAGAAAAAAATGCGCAAAGGCCGGTTACTTTTCGTAGTGGTATTTCTTTTGCTTATTAGTGCTATTGGATATAGCTATGTCCAATTTAATAAGGGAAAGGAATTGGCAAGCGGTAATAAAATTGAAGTAGAAGGCTTTGAACCAGATGACAATCATCCGACTATAGAAAATTATTTAATCTTAGGTGTAGATACCCGAGGTGAAGAAAAATCGCGTTCCGATACGATGATGGTTCTTTCATGGAACCATAAAACGAACGATATGAAGCTCGTATCATTTATGCGTGATATTTATGCGGAAATTCCCGGTTATCAATCGTATAAACTGAATACGGCCTATTATTTAGGTGGGGTACCGTTACTTCAGGAAACGTTAAATAATATGTTCGATATACCGATCCACCATTATGCAATGATTGATTTTAAAAGCTTTGAAACATTGATTGATATTTTGGCTCCAAACGGTATCGAAATCGATGTTGAAAAAAAGATGGGTGGATTAATCTATGTAGAGATTGAAAAGGGTCTTCAAAACTTAAACGGTAAAGAACTGCTCGGCTATGCCCGTTTCCGTGGGGATGCTGAAGGTGATTTTGGACGTGTAGCACGTCAGCAAAAAGTAATCGAAGCATTGAAAGATGAATTCTTATCACCAAAAAATGTTGCGAATCTGCCAAAATTCATCGGTGCTACCCAAGGTTATATTACGACGGATTTAACAAATAAAGACCAGCTGAAAACCGCATTAAAGGCAGTTTCAAGCGGGGAAATCAATGTTGAAAAAATGACGATTCCAGCAGAAGGTACGTATAAAATTAACAACTACCGACATGCTGGGGAAGTACTGGAAATTGATGTTGCGAAAAATTCGCAAATTTTACATGATTTTTTAAATTTAAACGAGTAAGCATTACGTGTACATCCGTTATTCATGATAAAATAAATAATAAATTAAATATTGTTGAAATATTGAGGTGGTCTTTTGGAGAGAAAAAATGAAATGAATAAAGTGAATTCTTTACCCCAGGAAACGTCTAGATTTTTCTCTTCTAAATTTATTCGATTTTTAGGTGGTAAAAATTTATTATTCTTATTAGTGATCATCTTATTGGTTGGTTGTACGGTATTCGTCTACGATAAAATTTCCTTTATCTTCGAGCCGTTACATGTATTATTTGAAGTCATCATATTGCCTGGTGTATTAGGGGTAATCTTGTTTTACTTATTACGCCCGCCATTGAAGCTTTTAGTAAGATGGAAAGTGCCGCGTGCCTTAGCGATTCTAATTTTGTATATTGTAGTTATTGCTTTGATCACATTGCTTGTTTTACTGGTTTTCCCGTTTTTACGTGATCAGTTTACAAACTTAGTACAGGAGTTTCCTGTTGTTTTAATGGCACTTGCAAATGATTTATTAGCATTTTTAAACAACTCTCACTTCAGCGAGTATTTTGAAAAGATTAACTTTGACTACAATCAGATTTTAACGGACTTTACTGATAGTTTCATTACAACAGTAAAGGTAACTTTAGGTAGTTTAGCGACTGGAGTTGCGACTGGTATTACAGGATTCCTGTCAACAGTTACAGGTATCATTTTATCGCTCGTAATCGTGCCGTTTATTACATTTTATTTATTATATGAAGGGGATAAAATGCCGCGCTTCATCTTACTCCTATTTCCGCCGCGTATGCGTAAGCGAATTGGAGATGTATTGCATGATATGGACAAGCAGATTAGCTCTTACATACAAGGCCAGATTTTAGTATCGTTTTGTATTGGTGTCATGATGACAATCGGCTTTTTAATTATTGGAATGCCATATGCTTTACTACTTGGCTTCCTCGCAATGATTACAAGTGTTGTTCCATATTTGGGACCAGCTATTGCCGCTACTCCTGCAGCAATTATTGCGATTGTAAATTCACCATGGCTGTTAGTAAAGTTAGCTATTGTATGGACAATTGTACAATTAATCGAAGGGAAGTTTATTTCCCCTCAAATTATGGGTAAATCATTAAGTATCCATCCTATTACGATTATTTTTGTATTATTAACAGCTGGTTCTTTATTTGGAGTTCCAGGTGTCGTGCTAGGTATTCCTGGTTATGCTTTAATCAAAGTTCTCATTTCACATACGTATCGACTCTTTAAACAACGTTACAATCGTTTCCAATCTGACGAGACGAACCTGTATGAAGAATTGAAATAAGAAAACAGGAAATTGTAAAGATGGGGTGTGTTAAAAGCGAAAACTTTTAACACGCTCCCTTTTTTAAAATCTTTTATCAATTACATATTTAAATGGAGGAGTATACATGTTAAGCAAATGGCTAACATCACTTGAAGAAAATGGCGTGAAGGTTGAAACTGTCATCGAAAAGACAGAGCTTGTAGAAGGTGACATATTAAACGGTTCCGTTTATGTTACATCACTTACAGAAGATGAAGAGGATAAAATTGATTACATTTCATTATTAGTCCTTTGTGAAGAGTTGGATGGTGAATTTTCCATTATCGGAAAGCACTCGTTTCAGTTAGTTGGAGGGATTCGATCAAAAGATGGGGAAATAATCCCATTTGAGATTATTCCAGACGAACGCTGGGTATGCGGTAAAGATGAGCAGCTGATTTTCCAAACGACAGTTGTATTTTTAGACGGTGTGGAAATCGAAGAAAAAGGTGTTATTACGTATAGCGCTATGGAATAATTAAAAAGGCGTTGCTGATAATTACATACAGCAACGCCTTTTTGTTTATAATTTTATTGTAGACAGTCGTTTAACCGCTTCCTGGAGTTGTTCGACAGGTTGAACCAATGCGAGACGCATATAACCTTCACCGGCTGTGCCAAACACCGTACCCGGAACCATAACGACACCAGTTTGTTCGATCGCTTTATAGGCAAAGTCAATACATGGAATATCATACGGATATTTTGCCCATACAAACATCCCGCCATCACTTGGCGCAACTTCCCAGCCGATTGATGTTAAGCCTTCCATAAGTGTTTTATGGCGTACAGAGAAAGTTTCTCTCAGTACACTTGTAACTTGTTCAGCATTGTCCAATGCTAAAGCCGCTACTTGCTGAATCGGTTCGAAAATACCAAAGTCCAAGTTCGATTTCAGTTGCTTCATAATCGCCACTAATTCGGCATTTCCAACTATGTAGGCAATACGAGTCCCAGCAAGACTGAAGCTTTTAGATAAAGAGTTAATTTCCAAACCGACTTCTTTCGCACCAGGTGTGGCAAGGAAGCTGATTGGGGCATCTCCCTTAAAGTAAAATTCAGAGTAAGCCGCATCATGCAAAACAATAATATTGTACTTTTTCGCAAAGGCCACCACTTCTTCAAAATACGCGATTGATGGCATGGCCGGTACGGGGTTACCCGGCAAGTTTAAAATTAGTAATTTTGCTTTTTGGCGAATATCTTCTGGAATGGCTTTTAAATCAGGCAAATACTGATTTTCCTTTGTTAATGGCATATAATAAGGTGTTGCGCCTGCCAAATGAATCCCCGCATCATAAGCAACATAGGCAGGATTTGTAGTAAGTACAATATCACCAGGATCACAGAATGCGACTGGAAGATGGACTAAACCTTCCTGAGAACCAATTGTTTGGACAACTTCTGTTTCCGGATCCAACTCTACATTGTTTACTCGTTTATAATAACGACATACCGCTTCATTAAATGTTTGAATACCCGTTAAAGTATAGCCGTAAGAAGACGAGAGCGCAGTAAGCTCGGACATTTTTTGGCGTAAATTCTCTGCAGGAGCGATATCAGGACTCCCAAGGCTTAAATCAATGAGTTCCGTTCCTTTTTGCTCTTGTAATTTAGCATGTTTTTTTAAGTCACCAAATATAGCCGGCACAAATAATGACATTTTTTTAGACGGTTGGATATTCAATTTTAACACTCCTTAAAACTTTCAATTGTAAGCACCATTTTATCATACACATCACGTATAATGGGGATGAAATCAGAAAAGAGAATTAATTCACTACATAAAGCACGAAACCGTAGTGGAATAGCAATATAGGTACAGGAAATATTATTAACAGCATAATAATTGATTAAGAGGTGCAGCATGAAAATCTATTCTTTAAGTGGGCCAAGCGGGACAGGTAAAAGTACGAGCGCTTTACAATTTGCATATGACAATGAAATCGAAGCCATTATTGATGACGGCATACTTATTATTAACGGTGAAAAAGTCGCAGGAACGTCGGCTAAATTTGAGAAAAATACATTAAAAGCAGTACGCCGGGCCATTTTGGATGATGATATACATAAAGCTGAAATCGTACAGGCAATTATGTCCCATGAAGTGCAGTCCATTTTACTGATCGGTACTTCCGACAAAATGACAAAAAGAATAGCAAGCCGGTTACAACTTGGTGAAATCGATGAATTTCATTATGTTCATAATATCCGTACAGAAAAGGAAATTCGCATTGCCAAATATGTGAGGGAAATTCAGGGCAAACATGTGATGCCTGTTCCATACCGCCAAGTAGAACAGAACTTTTTTAAACGCCTGATTCAGCGGGGAAAGGAAATTTTCTCTTCTTCACAAGTAAAGCTCGGAGAAACGACGATCGTACAACCTGATTTTCATCAAAACAGTGTCTATATTTCCCGTACTGTATTTACAGATGTATTGGATCATGTACTTTTAAGGCAGGAAAGACTGGCAAAATTTGAAATAGCGCAGATTCATACAGATGGCGTACCCCAAATGACAATCGGTGTTTATTTAAAATCACCTGTTTCATATGTTGTGCCTAGCTATATCTATGAACTTCAAAAGGAAATTGCTGAAGAATTTTCATTGCATTTTGGTATTGAGCCCGAAACGATTCACGTACAAATTAAAGGTGTGAAATAAAAAGACTAAACAGGAGCTGACATTTAAACGTCAGCTTTTTTTTATGGAAAATACAGTATAAAAAATAAATAGTTTGTATTTTTAGAAAAATAAATATATTCTAATTATTAAGAGTTGGTTGGACCAAAGCTCCAAAGGTCCGACAACAAAAGTGAGGAGGAATTGGTTTGAATTACATTGAACAATTGCAACATCTTTTATCACATGAGCAGGTCACAACGAATGAAGTATTACGTACACAACACGGGAAGGATGAATCTTATCATGAACCGCATTTACCGGATGTTGTAGTATTTCCGAAGACAGCTGAAGAAGTCAGCAAAATTGTAATACTGGCAAATGATCAGCGAATTCCAGTTGTACCATTTGGTCTTGGTACGAGTTTAGAAGGTCATGTAATTCCTTATAAGGGAGGAATCTCGCTTGATTTATCGATGATGAATGCTGTATTAGAAGTACGCCCCGATGATTTTCTTGTAAAGGTCCAACCAGGTGTAACCCGCAGCCAGCTCAATAAAGAATTAAAAAAATACGGCTTATTCTTTTCTGTCGATCCAGGTGCAGATGCGACATTAGGAGGAATGGCCGCGACAAATGCGAGCGGTACAACTTCTGTCCGATACGGCATTATGCGAGACCAAGTCCGTGATTTAGAGGTGGTGTTGGCAAATGGTGATGTGATCCATACCGGCGGATTGGCCGCAAAATCATCATCAGGCTATCACTTGAATGGTTTAATGGTAGGTTCGGAAGGGACACTTGGGGTCATCACGGAATTAACATTACGTGTTTACGGGATACCAGAAAAAATTATTGCGGGCCGCGCTACATTTGAAACAATCCAGCAGGCAGTGGATGCTGTTGTTTCATTAAAACAAGCGGGAATCCCAATGGCACGTATTGAACTTGTCGACAAACGCAGTATCGAACAAGTAAATTTTGCTTCCGATACAAATTTCCCCGAAACACCGACATTATTTTTGGAGTTTCATGGAAATGAAGCAGGATTGAAGTCAGATGTCATTTTTGCGACTGAATTATTGAATGACAATGGCTGTATTGAGCTGGCATTTGAGCAGGATGAACGTGCGCGTAATCAATTATGGGAGCTTCGCCACAACTTGGCCTATACATATATTCATTCCGCACCGGGAAAAAAACTGATGTCCACAGATGTCGTTGTTCCGATCAATTCGTTGCCTGATGCCATTCAAAATTCCCGTGAAAAAATTGAAAGTATGGAAATCGACGCGGGGATTGTCGGCCATGTTGGTGACGGTAATTACCATATTTTGCTGATGGTCGATATGGAAAGTCAGGAAGAGATTGCAATAGCAAAAGAATTAAATGAACATGTTGTTGAATACGCACTGTCTCTTGGAGGAACTTGCACTGGAGAACATGGTGTAGGGGTCGGCAAGGCCAAGTATCAGCAACAGGAACACGGAGCTGCCTACATTTGGATGAAAGAAATCAAACGGCTACTCGATCCGAACAACATTATGAATCCTGGCAAAATTTTTATTGATTAGGGGATTAAAAGATGAAAAAAATACTATACATCGCAGGATTGATCCTTGGGAGCATGCTGTTAACTGCATGCTCCACTTCCGATGAAAAAGAGCAGTATGTTTTATATGCGGGACATTCACTTGCTGCTGATCATCCATTTGAATTGGCGATGCAAGAGTTAAAAGAACGAGTGGAAGAACGTACAGACGGGCGCGTAATTATCGAGACTTTTCCATTAAGTCAGCTCGGTGCTGAGCGTGAATTGATCGAAGGGGCCATGCTCGGTTCAGTCGACCTTGTCGTTTCAACATCAGGTCCTATCATGAACTTTGTTAAAGATTTTGCGGTACTCGATTTACCGTTTTTATTTAATGACCGTGATGCAGCCGTCAATATTTTAGAGGGAGATATTGGCGAAGATCTATTTGCCCAATTGCGTGAAATCGGAATTGTAGGCCTGTCTTGGGGAGAAAATGGATTTCGTCATGTCACGAATAGCATAAAACCTGTTGCGACACCGGAAGATCTGGAAGGATTATCATTACGCGTACAGGAAAATAAAGTTTTCATTTCCGCATTTAATGAACTAGGTGTAACCCCATCTCCGATGGCTTGGACAGAAGCATTGACAGCACTCCAATCCGGAGTAGTGGATGGACAGGAAAATCCTATTCTAGTAATTGACAGCTATAAACTGTACGATGCCAATCAGAAGTATATGACGTTAACAAGTCATGCCTATTCGTCAGCGGTATTCATGATGAGTGAACATGCCTATAATCGCCTGCCGGAGAATCTGCGTGATATCGTCATGGAAGAAGGCGAAAAAATCGGTGCCTATGAACGTCAACTTGTTGTCGATATGGAGGAGAAGGCACTTCAGCGACTTAAGGAAAACGGAATGGAAGTTGTTGAAGAAGTTGATACAGGGGCATTCCGAGACAAGATTATGAAAGTTTATGATAGTTCGGAAAATCAGCAGTTATTGCAGCGTATTTTAAGTGAGCAGTAGGATGGGAGAAAAAATATGGTGAAATTAGTAGAAGGGATTAATAAAGTTGTACATATTGCATTGATTGCCTTAATGGTCGTACTTGTAGTATCTGTATTTTGTCAAATTACTTTGCGCTTTTTCAACTATTCCATTGCATGGACCGAGGAATTGTCCAGGTACTCGATGATCTGGATGACCTTTTTAGGTGCTGCGTATGCATTGGCCAAACGAGCACATATCGGGATGGAACTATTCGTTGATCGCACAGAAGGTTTGTTGAAACAGGTTTTAATTGTGATTGCGGCAGCAGTATGTTTAGTGTTTTTCGTGCTCATGGTCGTAAAAGGGTATGAACTGTCGATGAGGGTAATGGATCAGCCATCCGCTGTAATGCAGGTTCCAATGGGGATTGTTTATTCTGTTATTCCGATTAGTGGCATAATTCTCGTTGTGAATCTGTTTTATATAACCGTCAAACAATTGAAAGGAGAATTATCGTAATGGCAGATATGATTCTTTTCGTTGTTTTACTCTTGTTAATTTTTATTAATGTTCCGATTGCGATTGCACTTGCAATGGCCGCAACATTGTTTTTTGTCACACAAAGTGAAATGCCTATTGTAGCGATTTTCCAGCGTATGTTTAATTCCATTGATTCTTTTCCATTACTGGCGGTACCATTTTTCCTCTTAGCAGGTAAGTTAATGGAATCAGGCGGAATTTCACGTCGTCTAATCCACTTGGCAGAAGTAATGCTCGGTCGGGTTCGCGGAGGACTGGCGCTCGTTTCCATTGTTGCTTGTGCCTTTTTTGCGGCATTATCCGGAAGTGCTGCTGCAACAACGGCAGCTGTCGGGGCGATTATGATTCCTGCAATGGTCAAAAAAGGGTACGATAAAAACTTTTCCACAGCGATACAGGCTGCCGGGGGAACGATTGGTGTTATTATCCCTCCAAGTGTACCGCTCGTATTATTTGGTGTAACTGCAGGTGTTTCGATTAGTGACCTGTTTTTGGTCGGTATCATTCCGGGTTTCTTTGTTACGGCTGCGCTAATGATTCTAGTTTATGTTATTTCGATTATACAAGGATATGGCGGTGGTGAAAAATATAATTTAAAAGAATTTTTCATTGCCTTTAAAGATTCGATTTTGGCACTTTTGATGCCTGTTATTATATTAGGCGGCATTTACAGTGGTATTTTTACGGCAACGGAAGCAGCCCTTGTTGCGGTTGTTTACGGATTAATTGTCGGAGTATTTATATACCGTGAAATTACATTGAAAGATTTATATCATATATTCTCATCGGCAACGATTATGAGTGCAACGATTCTTTTCATTATTGCCGGCGCCTCTATTTTTGCCTACTATTTGACACGCGAGCGTATACCTATGCAAATTACTGAAGCATTACTCGGTATTACCGATAACTGGATTTTTGCATTGCTCATCATCAACGTCATTTTGCTAATTGTCGGTACCTTTATGGAAACAGCGGCAGCGATCTTAATATTGACGCCTATTTTAGCACCGGTTGCTACGGCACTTGGACTGGACTTAGTTCACTTCGGTATTATTATGATTGTGAATTTGGCAATTGGGTACATTACGCCGCCAGTCGGGTTAAATTTATTTGTGGCAAATAAAATTGCCGGAACGAAATTTGAAGGAGTCATGCGTGCCATCATTCCATTTATTATGGTGATGGTTGTATGTGTACTCATTATTTCGTTTGTTCCAGCCTTAAGTTTATTTTTAGTAAAATAGTAAAGGTGTGAAGAACGTGACTTCGGCAAATAAACAAAAAGTGTATGAGATTATAATTCAAAAGATCCAGACTGAAATCACTGCCGGAATATTAGAAGCAGGGGAGAAACTGCCACCAGAACGCGAGCTTGCAGTAAAATACGGTGTAAGTCGGACATCGATACGCGAAGCACTCCGACTACTGGAACTAAGTGATTTTGTCGAAATTCGCCCTGGTGATGGAACTTTTATAAAAACCAATGAGCAACAGACTATTCAACAGCAATTGACAAGCGTCGTGCTAAAAACAGACCAAACGACTTTGTATGAAATGCTCGAATTACGTCTAATCCTGGAATCTCAGTGTGCTGCACTTGCTGCATTACGTGCAACAGGACAAGATATTGAAAAAATTGCGCGCACATTGGAAGCGATGAAAAATACTGATGATGAAGAAATCGGTATACAAGCTGATTTGGATTTCCATATGGCAATTGCGGCAGCAGCGAATAACAGTGTGCTTGCTCAACTAATTTCGTCATTTGCATCGCATATGCGAAGTACGATCGAAGTAACAAGAAAACATCGATTATCTTCAAAAGAAAATTTCGCCCGGACTTTAGAAGAACACCGCGCGATATTTATAGCGATTAGCCGGGGAGAAAGTGACAGAGCAAAAGTATTGATGGAAGACCATATTCGTACAATCAGACAAGAACTATCCGAATTAACGATATAAAAAAACTGTGTGGATTTGAATTAAAGTTAAATTGTTTATAAAAAATACGTACCGTTTTGAACAAAGTTTAAACGTGTAAAATAAATGAACCGGAATTTCCTCTCTCTGTCTATGAAGAAGGATTTCGGTTTTTCTTGTGGATTAAACCTGTTATGTTTGAGTATTGTAGGTTTCTCATCATCGTTAAAACGCTTTATTTTAACCTTACAAATTTTTTTGCCAATTACGTATCCACCCCACAAAATAGGAGTAATGGTCAAATACAAGGTATATAATGCTTGAAAAGTGAATTCTTCGGTCTGTTCGATAGAATAATTACCGTTTATCATGTAGAATACGATTCCAAATATTGACGAAATAATTAAAAAATCTATAAAACTTGCGACAAATCTTATACCAAATCCTGCTGGTTTCTTAAAATTCATCTAATCCCCCTAATACCTCATTTACTAAAAATTATACCATTTTCTTGTTGAACTACTATCTCGTTAATTGAAGATAAACGTCCCCAAAGCTAAGTTTAGGAGTATTGCTGATCATAACCTTGTCATGCCATTTTAATGCTGTAAGGTTAGCAAACGAGGTTTTAGAATTATATTACTTATGTTATATTTTGATAAAGATCATTCTAAGTTTGATGTGAACTTGTTTTGAAAAGATTTTTTATTAATGTATTATTAATTATGTTAATTGCACCTATTATTAGCAGTATTCTAAAAAAATTGGATTAACTTTGCGGATAAATATATAATTACATTCTTTGATAATATAAAAGTTTTTTGGACAAAAGGATTTGGAACATTTATACTGTTTTTTGTTCCTTATATCCAATTAATATTAATAATTATAGATTCTATAACAGATTACTAATTGAAATAGCCCTTATTTCATCAGTCGTTGGGATGGGCTTTTTCATTTTCAGGAAAATAATTTAATTGTTTAATTTGCTGCAAAATATGTATTTAATAGTAAGGGAGTATTGTTTTGATATGAAACGTTTTAAATTAAAGCTAATAATAGTGTTATCTATCGTATTAGTCATATTCTTTATTGGAATAAGTATGTATACTTCCTATATAAAGATTGAAGATACAGTGGAAGAGGCGATTGCTAACCAAAATCTTGAAGCTGCCAAATCCATTGCAAAGGCGATTGATCTGGAAACGTATGAGCGATTTTTAAAAGAACGGAATCGTGATGAAGATTATTGGACAATACGACATTATTTGAATGATGCCCGAGAAAAACTAGGTGTATTATACGTCTATACTATGGAAATAGACAATCCTACAACATCGAAGATTTTAATTGTAGGTTATCCTGAAAACAAGGATAATCCAAATGATTTTCTAATAGGTGAAGTTTGTACAGTACCGGAAGCCCAAGTGAAATTTGCGTATGAGGAAGGAAAGCAATTTGTAACAGAGATCCTAGAAGATACGAAATATGATCATCATTATATAACGGTTGGGACTCCTATTATGAATGAAAAAGGGGAAATTATTAGCTACCTTAGCATTGATATTAGTACGGAAACACTTGACGGGATTAAAGAAACAGTTATTAATAGTAATATTTTTCTATTAGTACTCAGTGGACTTTTTGTTATTATTGTTATTATTTCTTTCTTCCTTTTACAAAAGTGGTATCAAAAAGAAGTTGGAACTACGGAGTATACATATCAAAAGGAAATTAAAACGTTAATTGCTTCTGTCTCATCATTAAGGCACGATTATATTAATCATATCCAAGTTTTACATGGATTTCTGCATATAGGTGAGGTAGATCAAGCGACAAAGTATGTCGATTCTTTGTCTAAAGACATACAGACAATTGAATCCATTAAATTGAATCTTGATCACCCAGGATTAGCGATATTACTGCAAACAAAAAAATTAACATGTCAAAATCAACAAATTGATATACAGATAACCGTTGATGATAATCCATTTGATAACATAAAAACGATTGATTTAATCAATATATTATCGAACATAATTGATAATGCGATAGAAGCAACAATGGAGTTGCCAGAGGAACTACGTAAAATTACAGTTAGCTGTAAAGCAGACGAGTTATATTATACGTTCTCGATTACGAACGCTGGGCGAAAGCTACCTGACATAAATCAAATTTTTAAACAAGGCTACTCAACGAAAAAAGTAGAGAAAGGAAGAGTTAGAGGACAAGGTTTGTTTATTGTTAAAGAAACAATTAATAAATACAATGGAACGATTACACTTGATACAATAAACGAAAAAGAGACAATTGCGATTGTGAAAATCCCTAGTAAGTAAATAGTAAAAGGTTATGGTACAAATTCGTATTAATCTAACTTTGTTTCAAAACAGTTGGTTTCTGTATAAAATAAGCGATTATAACTTACTTTTAACCAAACTTTATTAAAAAGCTTCAAACAAACTGCCTCCACAAAATGGAGGCAGTTTTTTATTGTTTTGGAAGCTGTCTTGTGAAAACCGGCTGACGTTTTTCTACAAATGCCCGGACACCTTCTGAAAAGTCTGTTTCGGACACAAATGATGTTGAACCTTCCCATAATACAGGGGCAGAATCGACGCATTCTTTTACGGAGTGTTTTACTGCTACTAACGAATCAGGAGACATACCCGCAACAAGCTTACCCATACGGATTGCAAAACGGTTCAAATCTTTTTCAGCAACTATATAATTAAGCATTCCGGCTTTAAACGCTTCTTCTGCTTTATACATGCGTCCTGTAAATACAAAGTCTTTCGTTGCGGATGGTCCGACCAGATCGACTAGTCGCTTTGCAAATTTATTATTCAATGTTATGCCGAGCTTACCGACCGGAATCCCCATTTTCGCTTTGTCCGAACCGATACGAATATCACATGCGAGGGCAAGTTCCAGTCCTGCCCCCATTGCCGGACCGTTAATAACACCGATTACTGGGATCGGTAAATTTTCTATCGTGGAAATGGTTCTTTCCATATGCACAAAAGCTTCTTCTGCTTTCTCCAACGAAATCGAATTAAATTCTTTAATATCCGAGCCTGCTGTAAAGTTCTCGCCGGAGCCGCGCAACAGCAGCACTTTGTTTTTTGGATTTTCCAATGTGCGCAATGCAATTTTTGCAAGCTGATCCCACATATTTGCCGTTAATGCATTTTTAAGTTGCGGGCGATGAATGGTAATAATGGCGAGCCCCGCAGTTTCCTGATAAATGATTTTCGCTTCTTCCGCTTCAAGTCTTGTCGTACGTACTTGCATTAAATGGTCCCCCTTAACTATATATACCTAGTCATTATAGACGAAAAAATATACAATAACATGCAATCTGGGCGGTTCAAGTAAATTTAACGAATTTTCAGCAATTTTCCGTATGAAATCCATATAACTCTTACCTCTGTGCATGATACAATACAAAGAAAGGGGCGTAAAATATGGAAAAAATCCAACCGTATGTTAAAGCGTTTACTGCTTATTTAAAGTCTTTAAATAAATCTTTTCATACAACGAAACAATATACATTGGATGCAAAGCAATTCGCGGAAATTATTCAGCATGAAAATAAAATTAATGAAGCATTGCAACTTTATTCAAAAACAATTCAGGAAAAATATCCTTCGTTCAATTCGGTCAACCGCAAATTCGCATCGATTCGCCATTTCCTTACTTTTCTGCAGCTACGCGGTGTGATTTCTGTATATAATGAAGAAATCATCGCCCCATTGACAAAACAGGAAACGGAACTGAATGTGTTGAAGGAAAAGCAGTTCACTCGGGCCTTAGCCTATTGGCCGAAGCAATATGAGATTGCCTTGAATGAGGAACATGAATGGCTCGCATTACGCAATACGGTCATTGTTTTTACAGTTGCTGAGCTTGGTATTAAGCCAGCCGAACTTGTGCGCATGGAATGGAAGCATATTAACACCGAAAAAAATGAAATTATTGTTCTGGCATCGAAAAGTTACCGTGTTTTACAGTGTTCGAAAAAACTGCTGGAATTGCTCGAGGACTATAAACACCATACTTTGGAATTCATGCCGCTAACCGAAAATTCACCATATGTTTGGCTCGGTGTCGGCAATAAAATGGGGGAACCGGTCTCCGTCAAAACAATTGAACGGATTTTTAAGGCGATGTCCGAGCAACTCCAATTT
Source organism: Solibacillus sp. FSL W7-1472 (assembly GCF_037969775.1). Classification (NCBI taxonomy): domain Bacteria; kingdom Bacillati; phylum Bacillota; class Bacilli; order Caryophanales; family Caryophanaceae; genus Solibacillus; species Solibacillus sp. FSL W7-1472. Next base: position 1,905,702 of record NZ_CP150208.1, on the reverse strand, counting down.
AAAGTGACCGCCACAAATATGCGCTACCACGCCATTCAAAAATTGCTAACGAAAAATGAGGATCCGAAAGTTTTGTACGAGCAATTCGGCTATGCAAGAAAAGGTGTCTTGCTTGAGCGAGAACAACGCTTCCCGAAAAATAGCTAGTAAATAATATAATTGATGAAAGATTGAGAGGGAGAAATAATGGCGATATCGATGATGGAAGCCTATACGATCGAATTACTGAAAAACCATCCTTATACATTTGAACAAATTAAACACTTTATTGAAAATGATGAACTTCATTTATTAACAAATTCCTATGATATCGATACAGATAGTTTAAGAATTTTATTAAAAGAAAATGCTAAAGAAATGGAACAGGCTTTTGCTGGGAACTATGAGGTGAAATTTGTAACGATGAACGGATTGAAAAACTTGCTGCGCATGCGTTTTCAAATTTCTGATGACCAATATGAACTGCTAGCGGAGGGGAACGGTCTGCATTTTTTACAAGTCGATTCGATTACCGAGCAACAAATTCGGGGAATGCTTTCTTCAAACTGGAAAGTAGAGCGGAGCGGGGAACAGATTACACTATATGTCTAAGGATAATAAATATGGGGTTATGGGTGCAGTCAATTGACTATCCCCATAACCCCATTATCTTTGACGTCGCCTATTCACTTTCCCGTAGTAGCTAATTGAATATTTATAAACTTGATTCAAAATAAGCAGTGCCAGCGTCAGTAAGCCGAAGACCATCAGTATAAGTGCAATCCATTCAAAAAATGTAAAACTAAAAATTTCGGATATATTAAATGGCTCTGCCAGCATTTCAATGACCAAGTTCATTCCATATATACCGGAAATCATACTGAAAATCGTCAAAATAAAAATCAGTTTATTTAACCTGTCCGTTGAACGGTCTTCCTGTATCCGATATAGTTCTTCGAGCGTTTCCTTTGTCTCGCGGTACAGTCCATCAATACGAAACGCTTTCCGGAAATAGTGCGAAATTTCTTTACCTTCCGAACGTGCCGAAACCTCTGAAAAGTAATACCTGGATGCGAATTTCGTAATCTGTTCAATTAATTCCTCTACAATGTCCTTATCTTTCGAAAACTTCAATTCACTATGTTCAAATACGAGTTTTAACAACATCAGCTTATAAAAATAGTGGATAAGCAATGTATAGTAGGAAACAGAATGAAAGCTGTTCAAATATTTCTTCATGCTTTCATCGTTTACGGACGAAAGGTGAATATGGCCTTGCAATGTGGTTATAATATGAAATTTCGGTGCCCATCTTTCGTAGCAATGCTCCTGCACAAAGCGTTCAATATACTCTTTATTTGAACTTGAAATATAGGGATCCCCATTTTTGTCACGTCCGTTTAACTGTCCTGCTCGATACAGTAAATGCTCGTCGATTTCAGCGCCTTCTTCCAAATGAAAAAAAGCACTGACATACATCCGCTCATCTTCAAAAAACGGTATTTTACTAATATTTTTATGAATCGAAGAATAATCGACAAAAAACTGTTCTAAAAAAGGTGCAATTTTCTTTAATATTAATTCATCTGTATTATAAAAGACAAAATTGTCGTAAGTAATTTCTGCGCCTAGCTCTTCATCAATTTTTGGCTGCAGTACTCTAAAAAAATGACCGAATGATAACGCGGCATTTAAATCCACATCATCTGCCAATTGTATCCTCACCGCTAAAATTCCGATCCCAAATGGACAAAGATTGATATCCGCGCTCAATAATGTAAATGGAATTTCATCGAATGCCGTCTTCATTTTTCCATCACAAAGAATTTTTTTGGAGTAGCGGTTAAAATTTCGTATGGAAATCTCGTCGTTCAATAATTTCTCTTCCATGAAAGGGTAAAAGAATTGCTTTAACAATTGGTGGGAAACTTCGATATCCGTGCCGTAAAGTGTTTCGTTGAATTCCTCTTCATCGATAGTAAAATGATAAAATTTGTTGCGTTTTAATATTTGCTGTAATTTTACAAAATCGTACTGTCGATAATTGAAAGGATAATAAAAAACATAGTGGGTTTTTAGCGAATTCATCCTTTCACCTCCTGGAACATCTATTCCCAAAATCCGATAAATTTAACCAAAAGCTGCGATGACAAAAATCGCGCTCAGACGATTCGACATGGGTTACCATCCACGATTCGACATTTCACTTCGTCTGAAGGCGAAATTACGAAATAAGAACATTTGTTCCTTTTTAATGTCGAAAAACCGCTTAAATCTTCTAAATTAGCAATAATGTTCCCAAATATAAATTTGGGAACATTTTTTATGCTATAATAAGAGCTAAATAGAGGGGGATTGGACGAAAATGCAGCTGCCGAAATTTTTACGTGATTTTTTAATATACTTAACAACGATTACGGGAAAGTCGCAAAGAACCCGAAAAGAATATGAATATGATCTTATTTTATTTATGCGTTTCCTTAAAGCGATTGAAGAAGATATTCCGTTAGACCGTTTACATACAATCGACATTTCGACTATTACAATTGACCAAATAAAAGAAGTGTCTCTGGAAGATTTATATTTATTTATGGAATATTGCGAAGTACAGCGAGGTAACTCCTCATCAGCCCGCGCTCGCAAAGTCGCAACATTAAAATCCTTTTTTAAATATTTAAAAGGGAAACGTCGTCTAATTGATGAAAATCCGGCTGAACATTTGGAAACACCAAAAATTGGCCGACGCCAGCCAGTTTACTTAAATTATAATGAGGCAAAGGATTTTATCGGCGCAGTACAGACACAGTCCTATTGTGCACGCGATGAATGCATGATGGTTTTTTTCCTGAATCTTGGCATTCGTGTATCCGAGTTATGCTCACTCAATATCGATTCTATTAATGGTCGTATGCTGACGGTAATCGGGAAAGGGAATAAAGAACGTCATGTGTATTTAAATGATGCCTGTATGAATGCATTGGATAAGTATTTACAGGAGCGGCATGCGTATAAAGGGGACGGGAAAGAACCGCTGTTCATTTCCCAAAAAGGGACACGATTTGCGAGACAGTCGATTGCACGAATCGTGAAAGTAATCAATGCAAACAGCCATTCACCGAAAGAGAAGCTGACACCGCATAAACTTCGACATACATCCGCTACAATGATGTATAAATCCGGAGCGGACATCCGGACACTACAGCATATTCTTGGTCACTCCAGTGTCGCGACAACACAAATCTATACACATATCGAAGACGAACAAATTCAAGAAGTACTTAAAAATAACCCATTCAATAATTTATGATAATAATATTATGTAAACTAGATGAATATAGAGATATTTAACAGGAAGCGCGATAGGAGCCCGCATGAGTTAAAAAAATAGCCATTTCTTATGAAAGAAAATGGCTATTTTTAAAGCGATCAATTAATTTGATTCACCTTCATGATTATTTAAATGTAGGGAACTCATCGCTTTAAAGTCATTGCCCGTCGGATTTTGGAATAGTCGAAGGTCAAATTCTGACGCAATGGCAAAGAGGTGGTCGAAAATATCAGATTGTATAGATTCATATACGGCCCAATTGATATCATTTGAAAAAGCATAAATTTCAATTGGTAAACCATATTCATTCGGAGCCAATTGTCTTACCATTGTGGTCATTTCTTTATGAATGCCTGGATGATTTCTTAAGTAATTACTAATATATGTTCGGAATAAACCGACATTAGTCAGTGCTCTGCCATTTACCTGATTGCTTGTATCGATCCGATGCTTGATATTATATTCAGTAATCTCACGCTGTCTCGTATCAATATAGTCCGTAAGATAATGGATGTTTCGTAACTTCTCGATCTGTTCCCTCGAGCAAAACGCAATACTTGTTGTATCAATAAATAAGGAACGTTTGATCCTTCTCCCACCAGTTACTTGCATACCTCTCCAGTTTTTAAAAGAGTCCGAAATTAGTGCATAACTTGGAATTGTCGTAATCGTTTTATCAAAATTCTGTACTTTCACAGTGTTTAACGAAAGGTCAATGACATCCCCATCCGCACCGTATTTCGGCATTTCAATCCAATCACCTACACGCACCATATCGTTTGATGTTAATTGAATCCCTGCAACAAGCCCTAATAAGGAATCTTTAAAAACGAGCAGCAAGACAGCTGACAGTGCACCTAGCCCACTTAGAATAATGAGCGGATTTTTACCAATTAAGTTCGCGATGATCAATATAATCCCCAGGACATAAACAATAATTTTTGCTACTTGAATATAGCCTTTAATCGGCTGAACTTTTGAAATTTCATACGTAAGATAAATTTCATGAAAAGCATTCAATAAACTGCCTAATAAACTTATTACGACGATTATGATATACGTAATGGCCCCTTTTTCGATGAGGTCCTGATACGTAAAAGCTTCAGCAAAATGATAAATAATAATCGCCGGAACGATATGAGATAACTTGTGGAATACTTTCTTTTCTAAAAGGATGTTATCCCACGTATATTTGTTATTATTCACAATATGTGTAATAAATCGGATGACAATCTTTTTAGTGATAAAGTTTGCCAATAAACAAAGGATCACGATGAAAATAATCATGATTCCTACTGAGAGATACTCAGCAACTATTGGATTTACTCCAAAATCGATTAGTTTTTTATAAATAAGTTTCATTAAATTCCTCCCGCCTCCTATGGTAACAAAGATGTCGATGAGATGAAATTATTGTCTACTGCGGTTCCACGAAAAGAACGGTTCGTCGCTAATGTTCAAAAGTAAAATAAAATTCAGATAATTCATTGACACTGTTTATAAACTGTTATATATTTAATTTATAAATAAAAACTGTTATATAACAAAGGAGAGAAGTCCAATGAATTATTTTGAAAAAGGGTATCAGATGTATGTAGAGAAATGTGAACAGTTTGGATTACAGCCGGTTAATTTCCGATATTATGTGAATCAGCTTTCCCATCAGCAATTACTTGCTTATAACGGCTATGCAATGGAACAGGAGAAGAGACAACATGATTAGTCCTCAAACCGAAACAGTATATTATAAGGATGTAATGCCGATTCATTCGATTGAGCTTGTGAACATTCACTATATCCAGCCTGATCTGACGATGGAAATGTCTTATCTGTCTGCAAATTACGCCATGCTGCATCGAGGTGTTTATGAAATTACAACTTAATCTACTTTATTAAATCAATCTACAAATATATTGTAGGTTGATTTTTGTTTTTTAAAACAAAAAAAGCTGCTTCGTAATGGTGATACAAAGCAGCCTTGTATTAATCAAGGAAATAATTTTCAATTCGCAAAAACTCTTCCTCATCAATATTGTCCATATATTTATACAGCAAATCGAGATCAACTTTAATTTCGTCTTTATGCGTTAAATAAAACTGCTCTGTTAAATGAGAAATTATTAACGGAACCGCTTTTTGATGGTTAAACCGGTGCAAATAAGTTGATAAAAAATCAGCGTTAACCGCGATATCCGTATTCTGGCCTAGCGCATTGAAATCGACATAATTAAGATGCGCTGTTAAAAACTGTTCCGTTAAATGCACATTATATTGGCAAATATATGACCAATCCAGCTCATTTCGGTATTTATTTAGCCAATGCAGCTCCGCGATTGCTGTAAATAACTGCTTTTGTTCTTCATTGTAGGCCTTAAATTTTTTATCCATTTCGGTATTTGTTAAGCGTCTATCCCCATACCGGTTATACTTCTGACTGACAAGGGAAGGGATTCCTTTAACTAAGTGCTCACTGCCTGCCCATTTATAAGATCCGCGGTCATATTCGAATAGCTGCAAATCCATATCCGGGATGTCATCGGCTTCCGGTAAATAGATAAGCTCAAAGGAATTATAAAAGGCATTGCTTTCGATAAAATCATCCAGCTGATCGACAAAATCCGGATTCAGACGTTTTTTGTTGGCCATTAACGTTGTCACTAAATAACGTTTAAAGGACATCGATAACCGCTCAAGTACCGGCTTGTTATACTGTAGTGCTTCCAGATCCACTTCAGGCAAATAATCGATTAGAAACTGCTCTGATAAAAGCGGATTCGCATAACACACATACGTAAACGGCAAGTATTGAAAATAAGCTGTTAAGCGGGAAGGATGCAACTGGACTGCTTGAATGCACCAATTTCTATAAGCTTCCAAAAATACACGGTCATATGGTAGTTGCTCGTAAATGGTCTCAACATTGGCCTCCAGCTTTTTCATAACAGATAAATCGTTAAAATTATCTACTGAAAACTGTGTAGGGAACGCAATTTCCTGAAAAGCCTTATTTAGATGGAAGGCTGCTCTCGGCTTAGTTGAGACAAAACTGTACGTCCCGATGGCCCCGCGTTCTTCCAGTAATATATAGGCAAGTTCCTGGCGTTCATCCCGTGTTAACTCACAGTCTTTCGGAAACTTTACAGCCGCAAAATACTGCGCTTTTGCCAAGTCATAGAAAAATTTGTAGTCGCCTTCTTTCGTATAAGGTTCCTTTGATTCATTTTGCTGCCAGTAGAGGAGGGCACCTTGTATCGGACTTCTATTTGAAAACGTAATATTGGCGATTGAAAATATATTTTGCGCTATTGCGTCGTCATACAGAACTTTAATAAACTCGATCTTTTTGATTTTTAGCATGTAAGACACCTCCGTTCCTTCTATTATATACTTGAACGATAAAAAATCCGAAAAAAAAGTCTGCATATTAGGTTTAAAGATGTTTTAAGGTGGTATATAACTTGTAAGTAAAGTTGCGGTCACTGAAGAGTAGACAGTAAGTTAACCACTAGTTTAGATTGTTTATATGATGATTTCTATTAGCTTCGTTGTATGCGTTTATCAAGCAACATTCACAGTTTATGTTAGGCAATTAATGAACAAAATGCTTTAACGAAGATTTTCGAAAGATGCCAAACCAAATTAGGCGAGCGAAATGCATACACGAATTGAGATATACCATTGAAAATTTCAGCTCAAACGTTTTATAAAAGTTAAACTAACGTACAAAACATTACAACTTAATATGCAATACCGGCCGCAACTTTACCCCTTTACACTCCTTATGCCATAAGGAGTGTTTTCATTTGCCCGATAATGGCTATATAATATACGTAATGAATTGGTGATAGGAGAATGACGATGTGGAAGATACATAACGGGAAACTGATCCAAACAACGGATGAATCAAGAATCCGGTATAAAACGCGAATGAGCGCGGCGATAATAAACAGCTTAAAACAGCTTGCCGAAAAATATGATACCCATATCGGCTATTTATTGGAAAATGGTTATAGTAATTTGATTGAGTCCGGTACAATTGCTTATGATAAAAAAAACCGACCAAAAGATCGCATTGAATTTCGGACAACATGCGATAAAGAATTACTGGAAAGCCTGAAGGAATTTGCAAAACAGCATAACCTGAACTTAAACGATGTCATCGAAGCAAGCGTTGCGTATATCAATTATGAGGATGTAAAGCATACAAATTGGCGTTACCGTGTGGAAGTTTAATAAGAAAAATGATAAAAGCAATTGGAGAATTCGATTGCTTTTTTATTTTATATAAAATTCGTCCCCTCATTTTTTCCAAATTATTGAAAAATGGTCCATTATACATTAAATTTATAGTATAAAGCTATTTTTTAAGAGGGGATGAGAACGGCCATGTTTAAAGACTATTCACCGAGACTGATTTTTGGTGTAATGGCGGTTACTTGTATCATTATTTCACCGCTGTTCGCCATATTTGTACCTATGACTGTTCCGGATTTATTTTTGACAGATCGCTCGTATTTTTATATTTATTCATTTAGAACCAATGTGAAAATTATTATCGCAGGATTTGTAATATTGGCTGCAGCTTTTGCAATGCTATGCTGGAAACGTCAAATTGCGACCTATGTGCTTAGTTTACTGCTCCTGATCGGAGGATTGGTGACGTTGTATAGCTCAACAAGTACGTACACAGCGATTAATGAGCAGGTAGTGTTTAAAAGCCAATTAATCGGCTCTGAGAAAATGCAATGGGATTCGATTGAACGTGTTGCTTTAGAGTTTGTGCCGAATGCATTAGGCAATTATAAATTTATCGATAAATCAGGGAATGAATTAATCGTTCAGGAAGATAAATCGATGGCAACGAGTTATATTTATCTAATGGCTAGTAAGAAAAACATAAAATTCGATGAGTATGAAAAGAAATAGTCATTTTCAGTCGAGATAAAAAAGCTTAGCTCAATAAAGGGTTAAGCTTTTTCTTTATTTTACAAATTTTACCTTGAAGATGATATACTATGAAAATCTATAAATAATGTGGTGTAAGGAGGGATGTAGAAAGTGTTTAAATTCAATTGGGTAGGGAGCGAAACACATTTAGTTGATTTACCACATATTCAGCAATTCAACAATCTTGCAATTGGTCGGTTTGGCGGTAATTCATCAGCTGGGCAATACAAAAACGAAGATGGTTGTATCGTTTGGTTGAATAAAGAGCAGGACTGGGAATTCGTCATGATTCTTGATGCTCATAACAGTGCGGAAAGCGCCGAACTAGTCATGGAGACCATTGTGAATGAAGAATATAACTTGATCACAATTTTTAACAAGTCACTACCCGATGCTTTTAATGAATTGGACGATTATATCATTCAGATTTTTCAAGATCCGCATTTTTTAGCTCGTTGCCGTAAGGTGCAAGGCGAAACGGCTTGTCTTATCGTTTTTAGGAAAAGCAAATATATTTGGTGGTTTTCAGTTGGAGACTGTATTCTACATCTATTTCATCCTGAGCTGGCTAATATGCATCAATATCAGCTAAATCAAAGGAATTTTTACGAGTGGATCGGGAATGTCAATACATTTGAAATGGAAGTACCATGTTATAGTACGGGGCGCAGGGAATTGCGAAAAGGGCTAAATCAGCTTTTTGTGACAACGGACGGGTTAACAGAATGTCCTCATACTTCATTTGATAACCCTCAGGAAATTATGAAGGTGTTTGACCATACCAAATCTCATTCCAATGCTGTGCACCATCTATTAAAAGAAATTCAAGAAAACGGCGTACGGGACAGTACAACGATTGTTTCATGGACCGTGAATATCGATAAAAATGCGAGTGAACCGAGTAATAAATAAACTTTTTAAGGGGGGATGTGTATGTTTAAAGTAAAAACAGATACTATTACAGGTTATAAAGAAAAGGATATTCCATTTACAATATTAAGCACTGATGAGCATGCCTCGAAATTGGCGATTCTGCTTCCCGGGGCAGGATATACCACTCAAGCACCTCTACTTCATTATTCAACGGGTATATTTTTACGGAAGTCTGTAGATGTACTGCAGGTAAATTATACCTATAACGATAAGTTCTATGACCATTTCAGTATGGAAGAACTCGTTGAAGCGATAAAACATGATGTGGGTGCGGTCATTGATAATGTTTTAAAAGAAAATTCGTATGAGGAATATTATTTTGTCGGAAAATCTCTAGGTACCATTGCTATGGCGTCTCTGTTGGAAAGAGAGACTTTTTATAATGCAAAAGCTGTTTGGTTAACACCGCTTCTTAATCGGGATGATGTTTTTGAATCGATGTTAAACAGTCATAATGAAAGTTTATGTTTTATTGGGGATGATGACACGCATTATAATGCGGAAAGATATAGTCAATTCGTCAATAATCCTAAGCTTGTGACAAGTCTACTTGCTGGCGCGGATCATAGTTTGCAGTATAAGAGCGATCCTGTCAATTCCATTGATCTTTTAAAGACGGTAATTAAAAAGATCGATGAATTTTAACGGAAGAAGCCTTCCACCAATCAATTTGATGGAAGGCTTTCATTTTATTCTAAATTATCAATTGCGTACTGAGCTTCTTCAGCCGTAAATTTTTCACCGTATTCGGAAATCAATTGATCATAAATTGCAGAGTCAGACATTGCCATTGTTTCAGCGTATGATTTTGCTTTTTCTAATGCATTCGCTTTCCAGTCATGCTCCAGGTTATCGATTGCATATTGCGCAGCTTCTTTAGGGAAACCTTCTCCATATTCCGAAATTAACTGATCGTAAATACCTGCTTTAGACATTTGCATTGTCTCTGCATACATTTCCGCTTTTTTCAACGCAGATTTATATTCGCGCGGTACATTATCTTCTTTTGCTTCCTCTTTTGGTTCTTCTTTAACAGCTTCTTTTGTTTCTGCTGCGTTTTCTTTTGGTTCAGTTGCCGTTTCAACTTTTGTATCTGAATCCACTTCAGACGTATCTCCGTCACTGAACACTGCAATGATTATCACTAGTATTATAAGGGCTAAAAAACCACCACAACCAAGTTTAAATACTTTTTTCAACGCGGTAAATCCTCCTTAATCTTAATAATAATATTTTACTAGTTATTCTAGGATAATAATACTGGTAATTCTTATATATATAACAAATTTTTATTGGATTTCCGGAAAATATCTACTTTTTTTAATTAACTTTATTTTTAAGGAGGCAAAGGTTGTTTAAATGAGAGTAATCTTATGCTATTTTAATGGAAATTATTTTTTAGATATGAGGTAGAGATGTCACGAGAAATGGTTCCTCAATGTCTATCGGATGACATTTGTTAGAAGTACAGCAGCAAGAGGCTGGGGAAGCAATAGAATGTCAGTATAATAAATAAGTCTAAAAAATGACAAAAAACTCGCCATTATTGAAGCGAGTTTTATTCAAAGGAAGGGATTCACGGTTGATTCATTTTCGAACTACCTTTGGAGACATTAGATAAATTGCGCCTATCCGATGACTTGATTAAATACAATGTCGTCTCCTTTGGTGTTTATAATTTTTAAACGATTGGTCTCTTTTACAAACACGGCTTTGTATTGTAGTTCACCTTGTGCATTTAGAAAATGGAGAATACGAGTTTCTTCGTTATTAGCAATGATCATAATTTTGTAAGAACCGTCTCCAATTTGCTTACGGATAATATTGTATTCCGGTAATTTTGCAGCCTCTTCCTCACTGAGATCGTCTTTAAGCTGATCTGTTTCATTTGGTTTTTCTTCTTCCTCCGCTTTACTCTTTTCTGCAGCTTCATCGCTGCACCCAACGAGCAGCATTCCTGCCGTTATAAGGACTATGGTCCATTTGTTCATAATGCATTACCTCCAGTTCAATTGTTTATTGTAACAAATTAATAAACCTATCTATACCCTATACACTCAAATACAGGCTAAGTTTTGGCATAATGAGGGTTTATCTCATATTTGCAAAATTATTGATAAAAATAAAAAAGGTAAAGTCTCTAATCAAAAATTATACATTAAAGGACAATTAAAACTTCACTGGACGTGGAAATAGAAAGGATTATAAAAAAATCAGTTGACCGCATACCCACCGGGGTATATTATATGTGTTAGAAATTGGTGTTTTGCAAATATAAGAAGAGGTAGGAGGTTTATGGATGAAAAAAGTAATCATTATTGGTGGAGTTGCAGGCGGTGTTTTAAGTAAGCCCTGGAAAGCCCACTGCTGGTAGAGGGGAATTAACAGATGATGTATATAAGTTTAGGACAATTCAATATTCCGGTAGCATGGCTCGCTTTTATACTTGCTATTTTATATAGTGATTTTAGAAGTCGGAAGGTAGGTGTAGGAACAAATAAATTATTGGAGCATCTTGTCTTTACCTATATTCTCGTTTGGAAGTTCAGCTATATCCTATTCTCTTTATCCGATTTTATAAAAGCTCCGTTATCATTAGTTTATTTTGACGGAGGGCTAAAAGGACACGTTCTCGCATTAGTGGCGCTTGCTTTTATTCTATATAGAAAAAGACAAATACTAGTATGGCCGGATATTTGGATATACTGGGCGAGGGTTGTGGCGATATTTAGCGTCATTAGTTTAGGATTTCAGGAGCACTGGCTGTATGCAGTAATCTGGCTTTTGGTCCTTGTACTTGTTGAAAGAAAATATCAACACGGGCTGTTACTCGGACAGTTTTTACTACTAGCATGGTTGAATGGCTTTACGAGCAGTTTAACACTAGTCCAACTTTTTGTATTGTTAACAGTGTATTTAAAAACAAAGCAAGCACAGTATTTGGTCGTCACGGGTATTTTAAGTTTAGTAGCAATGATGCTTGTGGATGTGGAGAAAGCAACTGAAACAATAGCCCATGAAATGATTGATTTACCGACAACGACCGGGGAAATGTATAGTTTATCGGAGCAAGAGCAGAAACTGACTATTGTTAACTTCTTCGCAACCTGGTGTCCACCATGCAAAGCAGAAATGCCTCACTTGCAAAGCTTTGCGGAAGATTTACCTGCGGGGGTAGCGCTCATCGGGGTAAACTTAACAGACCGTGATAACGGGGAGCAGGCATTGGTTAATTTTATGGAAACATATGAAGTGACCTATCCAATTTTATTGGATGAATCAGATGAAGTAGGAACTGCCTTTCGGGTAATGTCTATCCCGACAACCGTGCTACTTAATGCACAAGGTGAGGAACTGGAGCGCTTAGTAGGCCCTGTCAGCGAAGAGGTCTTGCGCCAATTAATCAAAAAACATCAAACATACTTGGAGGAATAAAACATGGCAATTGTACATGCAACAGATCAAACATTTGAACAAGAAATTTTAAACGGTGTAGTATTAGTCGACTTTTGGGCGGCTTGGTGCGGTCCATGTAAAATGATTGCGCCAGTTTTAGAGGAATTGGATGCAGAAATCGGAAACGAAGTTAAAATTGTGAAGGTAGACGTAGATACGAACCAAGTTACAGCAGAAAACTATCAAATTATGTCAATTCCATCGCTATTAGTGTTTAAAGACGGTGAATTAAAAGGAAAGACAGCTGGTTTCATGCCAAAAGAAGATTTAATCGATTTTATTCGTCTATATTAATGGACAAGGAAGCCATATACAGCAGATGTGTATGGCTTTTCTAGTGTCCACTTTGTAAAAGTTTTAGAAATTTTGTGTAACCGCTCCATAAACAAATGGCAATCGATTTCCATTTGTTTATCCTTCTTTCATAAAAATTAAAGCGAGTAGAACAATGCTCTACTCGCCCAAGACACTGTTATGCTTTTTGAATGTAGAAGTACAGTACGCCTGCTTCTTCTTTTTGCTCTAAAATAGTGTGACCACCTGCGCCAGCCCATGCTGTAAAGTCTGCAAGTGCACCTTTATCTGTTACTTGTACTTCTAACACTTCACCAGAGTTAATTGTAAATTAAAATTTAGTAGTTGCAAAACCGTGACTAAGAACATAATATAAGTATATTCTTATATAGCTATGGAGGGATGCAAATGGAACTCGATTTAATGGAAAAACAATTAAAGGCAGTTGCAGATGCCAATCGCTTACGAATTTTAGCCTGTCTGAAAAAAGGGGAAGTTTGCGTATGTGATTTTACAGACGTCCTTAATATTTCACAGCCTGCCGTGAGTCAGCATCTACGCAAACTTAAGGAAGCTGGTATTATTACTGAACGCAAGGTAGGGACATGGAAGCATTATCGAATACAAGAAAATCAAACTTCGTTAATGCGAAATATACTTGCTTCAATTAATGAAGATTCAACATGTGGATGTAAAATTAACAGTGAATGTGTGGAGGGCTAAAAATTGAATATGTTTGTCATTGCGTTACTCATTTTTATTGTAACGCTGGTTTTTGTAATCTGGCAGCCAAAGGGACTGAATATTGGCTGGTCGGCAATGGTTGGCGCAATCGTCGCATTACTTGTTGGTGTTGTTGATTTTAACGACGTCGGCACAGTCATTGATATTACGTGGAATGCCACATTATCGTTTATTGCGATTATATTAATTTCACTAATATTAGATGAAATCGGCTTGTTCGAATGGGCTGCACTACATATGGCACGGGCCGCAAAAGGCAATGGTATCAAAATGTTTGTGTATGTTAGTCTGCTAGGAGCTGTCGTTGCTGCATTATTTGCGAATGATGGAGCTGCTTTGATTTTAACACCCATTGTGTTAGCAATGGTGCGTAATTTACAGTTTAACGAAAGAATGATTTTCCCGTTTATTATGGCAAGTGGATTTATTGCGGACACGACAAGTTTACCGTTTGTCGTAAGTAACTTAGTCAACATTGTTTCTGCAGATTTCTTCGGTATTGGGTTTGTAGAGTATGCTTCGCGTATGATTATTCCCAACTTGTTCTCGCTAGCGGCAACGATTGTCGTGCTGCTGATTTACTTTAACAAGTCGATACCACGCGAATACAATGAATCGATGTTAAAGGAACCAAACCTTGCAATTAAAGATATGAAAATGTTTAAACTTTCATGGGTTGTGCTTGCAATTTTAGTTGTTGGCTATTTCTCAAGTGAATTTATTGGCGTACCAGTTTCTCTTGTTGCAGGCGTTATTGCAGTTTTCTTCTTAGTCATGGCGCGGCAAAGTGCTGTCGTTGATACAAAAGCGGTTGTGAAAGGTGCACCTTGGAATATCGTATTCTTTTCAATCGGTATGTATGTCGTTGTTTACGGACTTGGCAATGCAGGTTTAACTCCTATGTTAGCAAGTGTAATTGAATGGACAGCAGAGCAAGGATTGTTCGCAGCTACTGTTGGAATGGGCTTTATCGCGGCTTTTCTATCATCTGTCATGAACAATATGCCAACAGTGATGGTCAATGCTTTAGCGATTGCTGAAACGACGACGAATGGTACATTACGTGAAGCATTAATTTACGCAAACGTGATCGGGTCAGACTTAGGTCCAAAAATTACACCAATCGGATCACTGGCAACACTGGTTTGGTTATATGTACTATCTCAAAAAGGTGTAAAAATTTCTTGGGGTACTTACTTTAAAACCGGGATTGTGTTAACGGTGCCTATTCTTATCTTTACTTTAATTGGACTATATATTACATTACTAATCTTTTAAAAAGGGCGGTTTTCAAATGACAAAAAACACACTATATTTCTTATGTACAGGGAATTCATGTCGCTCACAAATGGCAGATGGATGGGCACAAAAGCTATTACCGGAAGATTGGGAAGTGTATTCAGCTGGAATTGAAACGCATGGTGTCAATCCCAATGCGATTAAAGCAATGAATGAAGTAGGGATCGATATTTCTCACCATACTTCGGATTTAATTAACCAAGATATTTTAAACAAAGCAACATTAGTCGTAACACTTTGCGGAGATGCAGCCGATAAGTGTCCAATGACCCCACCAAGTGTACGCCGTGAGCATTGGGGATTCGAAGACCCGGCAAAAGCTACAGGTACTGAGGAAGAGAAATGGGCAATTTTCCAGCAAGTACGTGATGCTATCGGTGCACGCATTGAGCAGTTCGTAAACGATGAGTTAAAAAAATAGTCTAATAAAGAAATCCCCTTGAAATGTTTTCAAGGGGATTTCTTTTTTAACAGCAGTTAGAATTGTTATTACTATTTAAATCTAAACTACAGACACCCGTTTCAGGAAGATCCAGCTCAACTTTACGAGCTGCTTCGAGATCACCTGTTAAGTAAGCGACAATTGATCGAACTTGCTCATAACCAGTTGCCATTAGGAATGTAGGAGCACGTCCATAACTTTTCATACCGACAATATAAAAGCCAGATTCAGGATGACGTAATTCTAACTCACCATGAGGACGGACCGTACCGCAGCTATGCTCATTTGGATCAATGAGTGGTGCTAATGCTTCAACACTTTCGACAGTAGAATCAATCGATAATCGGATTTCTTTTAAAAATGAGAAGTCTGGTCGGCTTCCTGTATTCGCAATGATTTCATCAACTGCTGGAAGTTGATGTTCGCCAGTTGGGCCATCACCTTTTATGATAATTCCATCAGATGTTTGTGTAAGCTCTTCGATATAAAATGGAGTAAAGACTTTTATTTTTCCTTCATTAACTAAAGTATGAATGCGACTCCCTAATTCACCTCTAGCAGCAAGCGCATCCTTTTCTTCACCGCCATAAGCTTCTTCTACACGCTTTTTACGTAAAACCCATATAATTTCAACATCTTCAAGTTTTTCTAATTCTAAAATCGTATTAATAGCTGAGTGCCCACCTCCAATAACAGCGACTCGCTTGCCTTTATAGCGATCATTTAATGATTTAACATTCGGAATACCATAAAAGATCTTGTCAGCAAGCTTTTGCTCAGCTGAAGTCCAAACATTCTCTGCATGAACAGGATTTGGCGTTGTCCATGTACCCGTAGCATCAATAACAGCACTGGCAAAAATGCGCTCTGTCTTACCGTTTTGTTCTGTATAAAGTACAAATGGCGCAGAATCGCGACTGGCTGATTTCATTTTATCGCGATTCTTTTTACTAATGCCGACAACGGTTGTATTAAACGATATAAATGGTTTGATCTCAGGTAAATTTGCTAATGGCTGTAGATACATCGCGCGGATTTCTTGACCTGTTGGTAGAATGGATTCTTCAGGCATAGTCCAACCAGATTTAAGTAGCAATTGTTTAGCAGCTTTATCCACGTTGTATTGCCATGGTGAAAATAGACGAACATGCTGCCAGGATTTTATGTTTTCAGCAACCTCAGATCCCTTTTCAAGAAGGATAAATGCTTCACCAGCTAAAGATAGATGGGCAGCAGCAGCTAAGCCAACTGGACCTGCTCCAATAATAGCAACAGGATATGTTTTATTTAGCTTAATAGATGATTCTTTAGGGAGTGACTCATTTTGTGTACCTTCCGCAGGACTACAACAAGAATTAATTGACGTTGATACAGGTGCACAACAGCTTGAATTTTGATTTTTAATTGATAACGGTATGTTCATTTATAACTTCCTCCTTAATTACTTGTAGTTTGCAACTATATACTAAATAAAAAAGCAAGAAATCCTTGCTTAGTAAATCGGGGTACAGCATACCGTCGATTTAGACATTGCTTCGTTTAGAAGCTGAATTGAACGAAGTACCGTTTCTTTTTCAAAGTCGTTCATATGTGAGAATACTTCCTCTAAATAGGCATTCATGGATTCATCTATCGTTGTTGCAACAAATTTTCCTTGTGTTGTTAATGATAAAATTGATACACGTTTATCTTGAAGTGAAGGCGTTTTTTTAACCAATTCCATTTTCACTAGTGTTTGAATTTGCCGGCTGAATGTCGTAATATCCATTGCAAGTGTTTCAGAAATTTGTTGCATAGAAGGTGTATGCTGTTTATCAATTTCGTAGAGAATTTGACTTTGAATTGTAGATATTTCAAAGGATCCAACAGAACAGCAATTTTTGTTTAGTAATCCAAATCTTCGTGTTAGTATATGAAAAATTTCACGTTTATTCTCCATTCAATCACCTCTAATTAAAGTAAAACAAAAACATTTGCAAAATGCAACTATTTATTTTATTATTTTAATATTCAGTCACTTGGAGGTTAACATATGTCTATTAAAATACGATTTGTTACAAGTGAAGATTGGTTAGACGTAAAGCGAATTTATGAAGCAGGGATCGATACTAAAATGGCTACATTCGAATCGAATGCCCCCGATTCTTATAATGAGTGGTTTGGTGAAGCAAATCCAAATTGTTCATTTGTTGTTTTGGAGGAAAATCATATTTTAGGTTGGTGTAAATTAACGCCCGTTTCAAAACGTAAGGTGTATAAAGGAGTAGGAGAAGTAAGCATTTATATTGCACCAGATGCAATAGGAAAGGGAATTGGACATTTATTATTGAATCATATGATTACAGCATCTGAAAAGGAAGGATTTTGGACATTAGAATCCAAAATTTTTAAAGAAAATGCTGCTAGTCTTAATTTACATATTAAAAATGGTTTTCGTGTGGTTGGTGTCCGCGAAAAGATTGCTCAACTCAATGGAGAGTGGAAAGACAATATTTTAATGGAGAGAAGAAGGAGTATTTAGCCGAATATGTTAGATTCGTGAATTCACGGTTAGAAGTTAGTGTATATTTCAGGAAGTGGTTTAAATCCAGCGATTTATTTCAGTGGAAGCATGAATGTACTGACTCGATTGTTAGTGTATTTGGTGAAGAAACTGTTATGTATTGAAGGTTAACCTCATGCTAGAAGAAATTTCAAAACACTAATAGCAAGTAGTAAAAAACTTTTGGGGGTTCTTCTTTAAACTGAGTAATGAACATATATTTTTAAGTATTTCCATTACTTGAATTGTACTAATAGATGTTCTGAAAAGTATAAATAAGAGGTGATTCCCTGTACTTTTTAAAAAAAGGTTTGGCGCTAATTACCGGAAGCATTTTTATATCATTGGGTATAAATCTGTTTATAGTGCCACATGAAATATTAGATGGAGGAACAGTAGGAATTGGATTAATAGCAAATTACTTATGGGGTTTTAATACAGGATTAATAGTTATAGTAGTTAGTATTCCTATTTTTATTTTTGCTTGGTTTTTTTATAGAAATTATTTCTATAACAGCTTACATGGTCTGATTCTGTATGCCTTTTTTATCGATTTTCTATCACCATTAAATAATCTAATTGAATTAGAAGCTATATACAGTTCATTACTAGGTGGCATTCTTGTTGGAATTGGAAATGGATTGATGTTAAATTTTCAGACAAGTACGGGAGGCACGGATTTTATTGCCCAGTTTTTATGTGAGAAGACGGGGATAAATGTAGGGATTTATATTTTGTTTATTGATTCCATCATAATAATTATTGGTGGCTTATTATTAACTTCAGAGACGTTTTATCTCTCCGTTATGACTATACTTTCTATTGGTATCACCACGAGTTTTATTACAAGTAGAAAGGACATGTTGTCGCTTTTAAATGATGTATAAAGCGAGGAAAAGAGCATGGACGGCAGGACAGGCCAAAGTAGTTGCTATCTATGATCGTGCCTTTTGGAGGGAACGAGGACTTTCTGGATACCTAAGGAGTGGGGTTGGTAGTTGGAAATAGTTGTCCGGAAAGGGCAGTAAGGATTTCTGTTTGCGTTATCAAATATTGTTTGCCATACAATTTTCATATTGTATGGCTTTTATGTGCGTGTTATGATATTCCAAATCTTGTAGGAAGGTTTTTAGAAAGGCAGGCAGGAATATGGTACAAAAAACTCGTGTAGAATCTTCAGAAGAACAAACAGCTACACTGAAAAGCTACATTCTTTATCCGGAAAAACAAAAAGCGTTATATAAGCGGACATTATTCGTTGTAAGTGTCTCACAAATTTTTGGTGGGGCAGGATTAGCAGCAGGCGTTACGGTGGGGGCGCTTCTTGCACAGCAAATGCTTGGTACAGAAGCCTATGCCGGGCTTCCTTCCGCGTTATTTACTTTAGGTTCAGCAGGAGCAGCTTTACTCGTCGGGAGACTTTCGCAAGCGTCTGGACGTCGTATCGGGCTGGCTACAGGTTTTATGATTGGTGGGCTTGGGGCAATAGGGGTCATCATTGCAGCTATTATAAATAGCGTTTTGCTGTTATTTCTATCTTTACTTGTTTATGGTTCAGGAACTGCAACTAATTTACAAGCTCGGTATGCAGGTACGGACTTAGCAAATAATAAACAGAGAGCGACTGCTATTAGTCTTACGATGGTTTTTACAACTTTTGGTGCAGTTGCTGGTCCGAATTTAGTAAATGTAATGGGTGATATTGCTCTTTCTATTGGCGTTCCAGCACTTGCTGGACCATTCATTTTAGCAGCAGCTGCATATATCTTAGCAGGAATTGTGCTTTTTGTTATGCTTCGGCCAGATCCATTACTAATAGCAAGATCAATAGAAGCGTCCAACAAAGAAAAGCATGAGAAAACACATTCAGCTATTACAGAGCAAGTAGAAAACCGAAGAGGCATAATTGTAGGTGCGACAATTATGGTTCTCACTCAAATTGTAATGGTAGCTATTATGACAATGACACCTGTTCATATGCGGCATCATGGGCATAGCATAGGGGAAGTTGGTATTGTTATTGGTTTTCATATAGGTGCCATGTATCTGCCTTCTCTGGTTACTGGTATCCTTGTTGATAAATTGGGACGTACTGCTATGGCGATTGCTTCTGGAATTACATTACTTCTGGCGGGTTTAACAGCAGCATTTGCACCAGGAGATTCCATGGTTTTCCTGGTGATTGCACTTTCTCTACTCGGATTAGGATGGAATTTTGGGTTGATAAGTGGGACTGCACTTATTGTTGATTCAACTACAACCTCTACAAGGGCTAAAACACAAGGTACATTGGATGTTTTCGTGGCGTTGTCAGGAGCTGCTGGTGGAGCCTTGTCGGGAGTGATTATGGCAGGATCAAGTTATCTAACTTTATCATTTATTGGAGGGATTCTCTCTTTATTATTAATTCCGGTTATGTTATGGTCTCGTAGCGCCAAAAACTAGAAGGGTTAAATTACTAACACTTTATTTTGGATATATCTTTGAGAAGTAAAATCCTTTAATTTCATATTGAGGATTATAAATCATTATACATATTCAACAATCTGACGCTTCAATTGAATATTCTCATCCTGAAATAATCTCACTTTTTTATAAAAACCAGACTATAAATAATGAACCAACTGTTTGGATCAGACTTTGTTTGAAAGCAGTTGGTTTTGTTCTGTGTAAAATCAGTGATCTAACCAACTCACCAAATGTTCTATATTAAACGTATAATCATTTTAGGAATAAACATTAAAATGTCCCAACCACTCCAATGCAAATAATATGGAACTGGTAAGCTCCCTTAGCATTCAAATAAAAAAGACAGCAAATCGAAATTTCGAGATTTCTACTGTCTGAAGGGACGAATAGCTTTTATCATCTTCGCTATCAACTGCTGGTTACAAACTCTTTGACTTCTGAAGCCTTATCGCCATTCAATATATTCGTTACACCATATACTTCACCTTTTCCCTTATGATTAATGGCAACGTCTAAATCATTCATAATTTGCTTCATGTACTCGAATGCTTTATGCGTATTTTCATCTGTAGGTGCCCATTGTTCAACTAAATCTGTTGATTCTACTGCTTCCCCATTAGGGCCTAAATGTACCGTGCGGGCAAATTGCTTATTAGATATATAACTTGTTAAAAGGAACAAATTTATATAATCTTCTTTCAATTCTTCATATACTCTAATTAAATGAACAGGGGATTCATCATTGACTACTTGTGACTTCAAGTAATACTCGAAACCTTCATCGTTACCCGCTTTTATCAATTTTGGGTCGTTCATCGGTTTGGAAAGTAATACGTTCATCTTTGAAACCCATTCTCCGATTTCAGCATGATAAATTTGTGGTTCAAATGCTACTACAAGGTTTTTATTAGTTGATTCATCTTCATCGTTTAAATATATAAAAACTCCACCGAGTGTGGAAATAATTATAACTACAATAGCAGAACCGAATAAAATATTAGTTTTCATGCACAAACTCCTTTCCTTAATAAATTTAATATAACCAAGAAACATTTGTTTTACAATTTATCCCTTTATCAAGTGCTACATTTAAATATAATCTGCTACTAGTGAAGGGTACTTTAGTCAAAGTACCACTGTAATTCATAGGAGGCCGAAATTATATTCAAGTTGTTCAATAATCTGGCGCTTTTCTTGAATAGAAAAAGGGCATTATTTAATTAAAGGTCCATTTGAAGGAATCAAATTTAAAATGAATTTGGATATTTATGTTAATGTTAAGATGAAATGTACTTATACTAACGGGCAGGTTTGTTTGCGAACCATCTACATCAAAAATTAGAAAAGCTTTACCCAGGAATATCTAGAGGAGTAATTGAGCAAGGTGAAAATCCGAGGAACACATATAATCAAGAAATTCAAAAGCAGTCTGTATTATTAAATATTGGTGGAACTGAAAATACAATGGAAGAGGCTTTTAGAGCTACGGATGCTTTAGCTGAAGCTATAAAAGAAATTGTACAGGAGCCATAAAACAATAATCGGGCATGATCGTTGTGCAAAACAGTTAGAAAGTGATCAAACTTTTTTATAAAACGAAAACTTATAGATGCAAGGGAAGAATCCAATTTGATCAAATTTTCTTTAAAAATGGATTCTTCTTTTTTACCGCATTACGAGTTTGTGAGGCATTTTTGATTAAACTTTAAAAGTTTCGTCCAATTTTTAATCAAATGGTATTACAAAGACAAGAAAGTCTTGTCCATGTTCATGTACAAAGATCGAGGGAAGTCTAGAGTGAACCATTTATAGGTATATAAAATAGGGACACGGTCATAATATATATTATAGGAAGTTAAGTCTCGTTTCAAAAGTATACTTATAATAGTGAGACGAAATGCGTTTTTTAATGAAATGACCATAATATAACCGGATTCATATATTATGGTCACTTTGTTTACTTTTTTAGTTGGATCGTTACGCTTTTAAACAGCTGTATATAAATAAAATTTTCATCAGCAAAATACTCCAACGCGTTTTGTTTACTTAACTGCTGCTCTAAGCCTGGTATTAACGCAGTTGGCATTTTCAATTGTGCCGGCTGATCGAATTCCACATTTTTTCGGTTACTTGTTATTTGTATATGTAAACCTCTATTAATATATATATCTACTGTTAATTGTTTGGAACGATCTTCTACAATCAATTCGATTCCATCCGCGCTTTTAAACCCCATTGGCTGACAATCCGCTTGTTGTTCAACTGATGCTACCCAGCTGTCCCCAAATGTATTTAACGGGACTTCCAAGCGATTTTCATCCGTTTCAACTCTTAGTGAATCTTCACTTTCTGTATCCGTTGAAAACAACTTCTGAATACTATTTGTCGTTTCATCAGCATACAAGACTTCCAATGTCGTTTCAGTTTCATAGATTCGTATAACTGGTTCCGCGCTTAACTGCGTCAATTCCTCAGCAGCAATTTCAAATTGATACAAATAGCGATTATGAGAATCATTCCTGAAATATAACAATCCATTTATAGAGAAACAAAATTGAATGTTAACAGAAAGTTTCTGTTTAGCCTGTAATGGATAATTCGCCAAGTTCATTTCATACAAATGACCATTTCCAGGATGCGGATAATATACACTAGTATTGACGACACAGCCATCATATAAACGATGAAATGCTTCAAATTTAGTACTCGTACAAATGGGATAATGATTTTCATTCCATTCATGATCAAGACGCATTTTCTCGTCCGCAACTAAAAAATAGCGATAGCGAACTTCTCTGCCTGGAATAGAACCGATATCATCCCAAGTCTCGTCAACATGATACCAATGCCCATCAATTTGCACCATATTCCAAGCATGTCCCTCTGTTCCCTCACCCGCCGCTTTTCCAATCACATAATAACAAGGGATCTCCAAAACTTCCATCATCTTTTCAAACAAAAGCGCGTATGCCATACAAACACCGTGTTTTTCGTTCATAAACGTATATACAGCAAACGGCGAACCTTCTGTATGACGTTCATAGCTATACGTTCTGGCAATATAATCATGGACAATTAAGACCTTTTGCAACGCCGACATGTCTGGATGTATTCGATTCTTTAAAATGGTTTGAATTTCATCAACTATCCATTTTTCTTCCTGCCGCGCCATACGGTAACGCATCGTAAACTCCACTTTAATCCGGTTTTTCGTTAATTGGCGATATTTGTAGCTGCGCTTTTCACAATGCTGGGTATAAAATGGCTGTTCTAGATGGCACTGATCAAAAGCTTCCTTCAATAATTCATCGATTGGCATAGGCAGCTGGCCGTTAATGTGCAGCGTAAATTGCCTGTCCATACGCTCCATATGGGCAATAAGCGCCGGCAGCAACTGTTTTGCTGTAATGGTCGTTGTTTTGATTGAATTCCCTTGCCTTTTATACTGTTCGTAGCTTTCAAAATACGTTTTCACAATGTGTCGATACTCCTCTTATAACGCTTCCGTTTCATCTTCTTCAAATGAATTGAGCTTAACATATATTTCAACCATTTTCCCGTCCATTTCTATGGTTTTCTCCAAATGCATCCCGTTTTTTAATGCAATCTTTTTAGATCCTTCATTACCTACTTGTATTGCTGAAATATAACGGTGCAACCACATTTCTTCATCTGCGTATTTTGCCAATGCCTGAGCTGCTTCAAATCCATAGCCTTGTCCCCAGTAAGCGCGTTTAATCCAGTACCCAAGCTCAATTTCAAATGTATCATCAATAACTTGTGCAACAAGCCCTGCATGACCGATAAAATCGCCCGTTTGACGATGGATTAATTTATGTAACCCATAATCATCAAAATTACGGTACTGTTCCACCATCCGTTCGATTAATCGAATTGCATACTGTTCATCTTTTGTATGTCCATTTCCAATAAATTTCATCATAAATGGGTCCGAAACAAGCTCAATAACATGCGCAAGATCCTTATCTGAATACCGTTCAAAAGTTAATCGTTTCGAATTCAAATTCAACATACTGTCCCTCCATTTTAATATTTTTTTGATTCTTTATTTATAATATCCCGGGTTTTTTCTAACACATAGTCAAAATATTAATATTTAACTTTCAATTTTTGTAAATTACAATCGATTTATTCTACAAATTAAAATCAATAGGTTAAATAAAAATTTTTACATGTTAAGTATATCAAATTTTTACTATCACTTTTGTGTTATAGTACAATTTGCTTGATTGCTTAAAAAAAGCGAAAACTACAAATATTTTTAGTAGCGAAATATAATATTGTGCTTCATGTAATTTAAATTCTATCTAAAATATGTTTTTCTTTACTTTCTTTTTCTTGAATAATAATCTACTGTAAATTTAAAACACCACTCCTTCTATTTTATCTCCTTAAAACTTGATAATTCTACTTCATTCCCTTTTTAAACATTCCAAGTTTTCAGAAAAAATGTTATTGCATTATATTCTCCACCCTCTTACAATGAGTACTATTAACGGGTCCAAAGCGTAATATGCCGTTTAAAACAGAATAATTTTTCATAAGGGGGAATTCCGTTGAGTCAATTAGATAACAAAATCTCAGCGAAATGCGATGGTATTAACTATGATAAAATCGATCGCATGGAAACATTTAATCAGTTTGTAAAGAAGAAAAACACATTTTTATTCGGAATAACTATAACATTTTTGACATTTTACCTCTTATTACCGATCCTGGCATTCACTTCTGTGTTACAACAGAAAGCTGTCGGCAATATTACGTGGGTATGGGTTTACTCGCTTGCCCTATTCATTATGACCATTATTTTATGTACACTCTACGTAAAAATGGCATCAAAATTTGATAAAGCTGCAGCTGCCGTTTTACAAGAATATGAAAAGGCAGGTGCATAACGATGAATCTTGTTTCAGCAGGTTTCTTTATTGGTATCGTCGGTTTAACCTTGATCGTTACATATATCGCGGCTAGGAGAACTTCTTCAGCAAGTGATTTCTATACAGCTGGCGGTGGTTTAAAAGGTTGGCAAAATGGGTTTGCCATTGCCGGTGACTACTTATCGGCAGCTGCATTTCTAGGGGTTTCCGGAGCGATAGCATTAACAGGCTTTGACGGCTTCTTCTTTTCTGTCGGATATGTCGTTGCAAATTTAGTTCTACTATATATAATAGCAGAACCGATGCGTAATTTAGGACGCTATACTTTGGCTGATATGCTGACAGCGCGTTTTAATGAAAAACGGATTCGCGGTGTAGCTGCTACAGGCACGATCATTATCGTAATTTTGTATATGATAGCCCAATTGGTTGGTGCGGGCGCGTTAATTAAGCTTTTATTCGGTATTGAGTATTGGATGGCTGTTTTAATTGTAGGGGTCATGATGACGACGTATGTACTGTTCGGCGGAATGACGGCAACGAGCTGGGTACAGATTATTAAAGCAGGTCTATTATTGTTCGGTACAACATTATTGGCGTTTTTAGTATTTTCGAAGTTTGATTTTAGTTTAGTGAAAATGTTTGATACGGTTAGCACAAATTACGGTGACGAGTATTTAGTACCTGGTATGAAGTATACCTCTACAATCGATTCGGTTTCGATGATGCTTGCATTAGTGCTCGGTACATCAGGTTTACCACATATTTTAATGCGCTTCTTTACGGTAAAAGATGCGAAAACGGCGCGTGCATCGATTTCATGGACAACTTGGATTACAGCGATTTTCTTCTCGTTGACAATCTTCTTAGGTTTTGGTGCAATGCACTTCGTCGGGTTTGATAAAATCATCGCAGAAAATGCTGCGGGTAACACGGCTGCCCCGTTGTTGGCAGAGTTTTTAGGCGGCAATATTTTATTATCATTTATTTGTGCGGTTGCGTTTGCTACTATATTAGCGGTTGTATCCGGGTTAGTATTAACAGGTGCATCAGCGATTTCGCATGACATTTACGGTGAGATTCTTAAAGACGGGAAATTAACAGAAAAGCAACAAGTATTAGCAGCTAGAATTGGTTCGATTTCCATTGCAATTGTTTCTATCATTTTGGCATTATTTGCGCAAAGTTTAAACGTTTCATTCCTTGTATCCTTTGCATTTTGTATCGGGGCTTCGGCGAACTTACCAGTTATCCTTTACACGATCTATTGGAAGAAATTCAATGCAAACGGCGCGGTTGCAGCAATGGTTACCGGTTTAGTATCTTGTCTTGTATTAGGTGCGCTAGGCCCTAACATTTGGAGTCCTACAGGAAATGCGATTTTCGTAGGCGAACCGCTCGTGAACTTAGCAGTACCTGCCATTATTACGATTCCTTTAAGTTTCTTAGCAGGTTATTTAGGTTCTATATTAACAGCACATAAAGTGGAACGTGCAGAGTCAGAACGTGTTTATAAAGAGATCCGCGTCAAGGCACATACAGGTATTTCTGTACAAGATGTTTCTCATTAATTATTATAAGAAAGTAAATTAGATGAATAGATTAGAATGATAGAAAACTGTCTCGAAAATATTTACTATTTTCGGACAGTTTTTTGCTTTTTTATACCATTTTTTTCATGAATATAACTTTTTGAATATACTGAATTCATATTTTTGTAAAATAAATTATTTTTTAAATATTACTTTTACTTATAGAATTGAATAATATTTTCTTATACTTAAATTTCTGATTTTTTGTAATACTTTAATGTTTAGACCCCTTTAAACCCATATAACATATACCTTTTCACCAATTATCCAAAATATAACTTTTTAATATTCTCCCCTTAATGTATTATTTTTTCTCTATTAAACTTATTTTTGCAATAAATTTTTCCACATAATTTATTTAAAAAGTGTTGCAATTTTGTTACAGCTAAAATAGAATGAAAATGTAAAATCCTAAAAGCAGAATTTTACGTACATTAAGCAGTAATAATTATCACAAATGGGGGAATGTTTATGGGGAATAATCAAAAGCCGATTATTGATTATGAGAGAATTGCATCGCAGCAATCTTTCAGGCAACTTGCAAGAAAAAAGAATTCATTTTTATGGACGATTACCGCAATTTTTTTAGTACTTTATATGTTATTACCAATCTTAACTTCGTTTACAGAAATCTTACATCAAAAAGCGATTGGTGACATTACATGGGTTTGGCTCTATTCTGCAGGTTTATTCATAATGACTTGGGGATTAGCTCACTTCTATGTAGCACGTGCTAATAAATATGACGCAGAAGCGAGAGCAATTATTGCGGAATATGAAGGAGGTAAAAGCAAATGAGTTTTACAGCGATATTCTTCTTCGTAGCAATCGTAGGTTTAACTTTAGTCATTACTTGGTGGGCGTCTAAACGTACATCTAGTGCATCAGACTTCTATACAGCTGGCGGTGGTTTAACGGGCTGGCAAAATGGTCTGGCGATTGCTGGTGACTATCTATCAGCAGCATCATTCTTAGGTATCGCCGGTTCGATTGCATTATTCGGTTTCGATGGATTCTTCTTCTCGATCGGTTACCTTGTAGCCTATTTAGTAGTTTTATATATCGTAGCAGAGCCATTACGTAACTTAGGCCGTTTCACATTAGCGGACATGATTACAGCTCGTTTCGATAAAGCAAAAGTTCGTGGTACAGCAGCATTATCTACGATTACAATTGTATTGTTCTACATGATTGCCCAGCTTGTAGGTGCAGGTGCCCTTATTCAATTACTGTTAGGTATTGAATACTGGATGGCGGTACTTTTAGTTGGTGTCATGATGACAATTTACGTATTATTCGGAGGTATGACAGCAACATCTTGGGTACAGATCATTAAAGCATGTCTATTAATGTTAGGTACTGTTATTATTTCATTCTTAGTATTAGCAAAATTCGACTTCTCTATCGCTACTATGTTTACTCAAATGACTACGGTAACTGAGCATGGTGAAGCTTACTTAAATCCAGGTTTACGTTATACAAATGGTATTGATACAATTTCAATGCTGATGGCGTTAGTACTTGGTACAGCAGGTCTTCCACACATCCTAATGCGTTTCTTCACAGTAAAAGACGCACAAACAGCTCGTTCATCAGTAATTTGGGCTACTTGGATTGTTGGTTTATTCTATGTATTAACGATTTTCCTAGGTTTCGGTGCAGCAGCATTCGTTGGTAAAGACGAAATCATAGCAGCGAACCCGGCAGGTAACATGGCTGCCCCACTTTTAGCACAAGCGCTTGGTGGCGACATTCTATTCTCATTCGTGTGTGCGGTAGCATTCGCAACAATCTTAGCGGTAGTAGCAGGTTTAGTGCTTTCAGGTGCATCTGCCCTATCACATGACATTTACGGTCAAATTATTAAAAAAGGTAAAGTTACTGAAAAAGAAGCGGTTAAAGCAGCTCGTATCGGTTCAATTATTATCTCAATTGTTTCGATTCTATTAGCTTTAGGTGCTCAAACATTAAACGTAGCATTCTTAGTATCATTAGCATTCTGTATTGCGGCATCAGCAAACTTACCGGTAATTATCTACACAATCTACTGGAAACGTTTCAACACATCAGGTGCGGTTACAGCAATGTTAACAGGTTTAATCTCTGCATTAATTTTAGTTGCCGTATCTCCAAACGTATGGAATCCGGTGGAAGGTAAAGCAATCTTTGTTGGTGAACCGTTAATTATGTTAACGAACCCGGCATTAATTTCTGTACCTCTTGGCTTCTTAGGCGGATTTATCGGTACATTAATTTCTAAAGAAAGAAATGATCTGAAATACCGTGAAGTTGAAGTAAAAGCTCAAACAGGTATTTCTGTACAAGACATTTCTCACTAAAATAACCTTCCTTACTTTGACGAGTTGAGGATAAACGAATCAGCCTCTAACACTGTTAGAGGCTGATTTCTATATATCTACTATTTACTCCAAATAATTAAGGATTATTGAGCATTCGTATATAATTTCAAAACGTCTGAACAATCTTCATAACACACGCTTATCGAAAGGTTGTTATATGTAAATGAAGAAATATTGTAATCAAGAGCATAGCTATTTAATTCACACATATTTTCATGAATGCCCTCGCCTGTATATTTTAAAATCGCTTCTTTCCTCGTCCAAATCTCTGAAAACAGAATGCCCGCGTTTAATTTGGTTTTTTCCTGTTCATGTAAAATCCAACCGTATAATGATTCCTCATAAGGGATTAACAAATGTTCCGCATCGATCCCAATATTCCCGATTGTACTGATTGCAATTACTAAAAACCGTTCTGTATGGCTCCAATTGATAAATTTTTCTTCACCGATTATATAAGGCTTGCCCCTTTCATCTTTTCGAATTCGAATATTAAATGTACTCTCAATAAGGTTTGATGCCCAATTACCTTTAGGCTCATCAGTATTCACGTTATTTTTCCAATCTTCAATAATATAAATATTCAAGGACTCGCTTCACTCCAATAAAAAAGTAGGCAATGGCCCCTACAATATAGTGTATATAAACACATAAAAGAAATGTTCTCTATTTTAGTAAAAAAAGCACCGATTTCATGTTAGAAAAGACATAAAAATCGGTGCTCCAATCATTTAGTTATAAGCAGTTGATAGCCCCCACGCCTACATTTAAGCCATAACTGTTTCTTTAATAAATCCGACTGCAATAGCATGGTTGATTAATTTACCGATGTACTCTTTATTCAATACAGGAATGTTTGTAACCTCGAGTACCTGCATCGTGTTATTGCTGTCATAGACAGCGTTTGAATCGTTTGCACCGTCACCGTCAAGTTGAGCAACCGCTAAGTTTTTAACTTCCTCGCTCATTTCGTCACTTAGAATATAGACGTTGTAATCTTCTTGTTCAATCATTGTAATATCGAAGTCTAATTCATTTAAAACGGCGATCAATTCTTCAAAGGTAATTGGGTTTGGATGGCTTACATGATACACTCGCTGAGAATTATCTGTTTTAAGTACGGAATTTACAACTACTTCGCTTGCAAAGTCAATTGGTGTGAAATCCACTTTCCATAATACTTTCGGAGCCTTCTTGCCTAGAATCATTAGTTTTAACATACGGTAAAAGGCATTTGCGTCAATATTGCTTTGGAATTTTCCATCACTATAACGACCTACTAAATTCCCCATACGGTAAACAAATACTTGTTTGTTTTCTTTAGCCTTATCTAATATCCACTTTTCCGCAATCATCTTAGTATCCGTGTACACACTTTCTACGGATAAACCTTCTGGCATTTCAGTAGTCCCTTCTAATAAACCCCATTTTCCTTCTGCCAGTAAATCTTCAACAACACCAACAGTCGAAATATGGTGGAATACGATTGCTGGGTTTACATTTACTAATTCAAAGATATTTTGCGTACCTTGTACATTGATCTTTTCGAAATGCTCTCGATCCCCAAAGTGACGTACATCCGCCGCACTATGAATAATAGCATCAATGCGTGTTGCTAAGTCCTTAAATTCTTCTTCTTTTAATCCTAAATACTTTTCAGTTAAATCACCTTTTAATACAAGGATATTAGAAGAAACCTCTTTGTTGAAGAAATATTTCACTGTATCGCTTACACGCTTAACTGCATCTTCTCCACGTACAAGCAAAATCACTCTTTTTCCTTCCTGTACAAGCTTGTCGGCAATGTGACTGCCAAGGAAGCCGGTAGCTCCCGTTACAAGCACTGTTTCAACTTCAGGTAATCTTTCAGTAACAGCCATTTTCGGATATTCAGTAAGCTGTGTAAATTCCTTTTTAAACTCACGAGCACCTAACATCGCATCGGCTTGCACCTTAGCCGCTAAATTTTCAACTGTTTTTAAATCGAAGAAATCTTTAATAGAAATTGTGCTATATTTTGCTTTTAATTTTGATAAAATTGCAATAATTTTTAATGAGTGACCACCAATATCAAATAAATCGTCCGTTACACCGATGTTTTCTAATTCCAAAACGGCTTTCCATGCAGCTAAAATATCTGCTTCAATCTCATTTCGCGGTTCTACAATCTCACCTGTTTTAAGCAATACGACTGGGTCTGCTTCAAGCTGCTCTAACTTTTTACGGTCTGCTTTACCAGTAGGCGCAAAAGGAATATCCTTGATTTGTTTAAGTTTCGATGGAATCATATAGCTTGGTAAAGTTACTTTTAAATTTTCAACAATAGAATTGAACGATAACTCTTCATCCGATGTGAAGAACCCTTTTAATGTTTTTTCGCCGTCTATAACTTCAACGACGACTACTGCATCATTAATTCCGTCAATTTCATTCATCCGTGTTTCAATTTCAGCGATTTCAATACGATGGCCGCGAATTTTGACTTGCGTATCTTTTCGAGAAACAAATTCAATATTACCGTCAGCCAGGCGTTTTACTAAATCGCCTGATTTATACAGCATTCCGCCATAAATATTCTCGTCAAAAGGATTTTTAATAAATGCCTCTTCTGTTTTTTCCTTGTTATTTAAATAACCTAAAGAAATCCCTTCCGATGCAATCCAAAGTTCTCCTACTTCATCTGTTTCACAGACTTTTCCTTCTTCATTGACTACATAAAGTTTTGTACCCGGTAAATCATCACCAATCGGCACACTAAATACAGCCTCAGACAAGTTGTTTGGCACTTCATAACACGTTACGATCGCTGTAGTTTCTGTTGGTCCATATAAATTAAAGAAACGAATTTGTTCCCCGATGCTTGACTTGAACTTTCGAGCTAAATCACCTGTTAATAATTCACCTGCAACACCTACGATTTTTACACCTTTGAAAATGTCTAAATTTCGCTCGTTCACATAGTTTACAATGCGATTAAAGAATACGGTTGGAATCGCCGGGATAATAGAAATGTTCTCACGTTGGATTACTGATAAAAAACCTTCTTCTGACATACGCTCCGCGTCGTCAATCAAGTATAATGTGGCACCGCTATATAAAGAGGCAAACGTATCTAAAATGGAAGCATCGAAGCTGTATGTAGCAAACTGCATAATAATATCTTCATTTGTTATCGACCATTCTTTTAACATGTAGTCCATTAAATTAATTACGCCGCGCTGACGGATTAAAGTTCCTTTCGGGTTGCCCGTCGTTCCGGAAGTATAAATAACGTATGCTAAATCGTCAATATCATCATCTGTGAACTCGATATTTACGTGTGCTAAATTTTTAAGGTTCTCCATTAACAAGAAATTCGTATTTTCTGTTACCATCCCTTGGATGCTATTTAAGAGATTTTCACTTGTGATAATGTTCGATGATTTTGTATCGTTAATAATGTACTTGTTACGCTCTACCGGATGTGTAGGATCAAGTGGTACATACACACCGCCCGCTTTAATAATCCCTAAGATTGAGATGACTGTTTCCATACTGCGCTTCAAGTAAATGCTGACAAATTCCCCTTTCTGCAAACCATTTTCTTTTAAATGGTTTGCAATTTTATTTGATTCTTCGTTTAGTTCTTTATATGTAATTGTTTTTTGTCCTTCTTTAATAGCTGCTGAATCGCTGAAACGCGCAACTACACTCTTAAACTCTTTTAAAATGGTATTCATTATGTTTTTCTCTCCTTGACTGCTGTAAAAGTTATTTATTTAGAACAGGGGATTCTTTGAAGAATCCCCTGTTTGTTTTTACTTATTGTATTGGCTAACTATATCTTCCAAGTGCTCAGAAGTATTAATTAGCTTCTCTGACATACCGCCGATTGTACCTAGAGCCGTTTGCTGATCTTCAATGTTTTCAACAATACCCTCGTAGCCTTCTAAAATTTCTTTGGCATTAGAAGAAAGAGTAACCATCATAGCGGTTGTTTCTTCTACACCTGCCGATATTTCTTCTGCCGACCCTGAGACCGATTGTAATTTAGCTGAAATATCATTGTTGAAATTAAGGATTTTATTAAACATTTCACTTGTTTCTACAGTTAATTCCTTACCTGCTGAAACTTCCTTTTGAATGCTAGACATAACCGTTTCAGTTTCTCGAACCGATGTGCGTACCCGATTCACTAATTCTCGAATGTCTTCTGTAGATTGCGCGGATTGTTCAGATAGCTGTTTAACTTCTTGAGCCACTACCGCAAACCCTTTACCATGTTCTCCAGCTCTTGCGGCTTCAATACTTGCGTTTAATGCAAGTAAATTTGTATTACTTGAAATTGAATTAATTACTGTTAAAATAGAGCCGATTTCGTCAGATAGTTGTACTAAAGTTTGAATCGTTCTATTCGATTCCTCAACATCCACATTAATGGATTCCATTTGATTTGAAACTTTATCTGTTAACTCTTTACCGTTTTCAGTAAATGACATTACTTCCTCAGAATATCTATAAACATCAGACACGTTTGTTGCAATATCCTGTACTTGCTTAGACATATCCTCCATAGAAAATGCTGCTTCTTCAATTGAGGTTTCTTGACCTTTTAAAGTTACTTGCATGCTGTTTACTGAGTTCGTAATTTTTTCCGATGATTCGTACGTCGCTTTGAACGAACTTTCTAAGTCCATAGCACCTGCTTTCAGGCTGGATGCTGAATCACTTACCCCGCTTACCGTGTTATTCAGGGATCCGATCATGTTGTTGAAGCTCGCGTTTACTGTACCCAATTCATCTGTACCTTCTGGTAAATCTGATTTCAAGTCACCATTGCTTGCTTTATTAATACCAACCAATAGGAATTGCAGTGGCTTTAATTGCTTTTTGATAACAAAATACTGAGCTAAAATAAATAGAACAAGTAATACCGCTAAAACAAGAAGCGACAATTTCAATAAATCCATTTGGCCTTTATTGATACTAGACGCATCTACATCAATTGCATAATAAGCGAACAGCTCATTATTACTATCAAAGATTGGATACATAAATGTTAACCATGTACCAAAATCATCGCTGTATACTTCAGTAAATTGGGGTTCATTGGTTTCCTTTAACTTTTTAAGTCCCTCTACTACTAAGCCCGGTTGTTCATACATATCACCAACGACCATTCCCTCAGAAGAGAAGGCTTCCCATAATTCTGAATCAAAAGAAATTAATGATGTTTCATTACCATTCGCACCGCTTAATTCAGTACCAAAAATATAACCATGTGATACAGAAGGATTGTATTCGCTCATTTTATCGAACATATCTGTATATTCCACATGTGTTTTACTTGTGATATCCGGGTTTTTCGTTAAGTCTGCAATATCCGAGCCTTCCATTTGCTCATACCATGATTCTGAAATGGCTTTTGTTTGGCTTCTTAACTGATCCTTTAAAAGGCTACCTTGGATTAAATAACTAACTCCAATTAAAAAAATGCTAATCAGTATAATCCCTGAAACCGTTGATAGCATGCTCCGTTTAAAGAACGTCATATTTTTGAACATAATAAACTCCTCATTTTTTATTTTGAGTTGCCTTTAATCTGATACATATGTAAGTTACTATATTAGTAAATTTCCGGCTGATTTCTCACCAAAAAATTAAATTCCCATTTGACCTATAATATCGACTTTAAAACACAACTCAAGATAGTATTTGCAACTTAGAAACTATATCATTAAACCTACTAAAATTCGAGTGTAATAAGTCATTTGAATCAATATGAATTTATATTGTTTTTATAATTAATGGGTATAAATACTTATTAAGTGGCCAACCTGTTATTATATATATAACTTACCGAATATGATTACAGCGGGTATTTTTAAAAACGAATAGCACCAATTGACCATGGCTATGTTTTCTGAACAGATCGGAACGATGTAAATGGAGCTAGCTGAAGTGGAGATACTTACGGGTTTATACTCGCAGGTATACTTAGCTTCCTAAAACGTCCAGCATGTCGTCCAGTTTACATGAAAGAATGCTTTACATTTATAGGTGGGTATTACGGTCGGTGCGTTTAAGCAAAAAAGTATCCTCTTACCATCTACAAAAGTGGACTTATGTAAAAACTTCCGTAATAAAAAAAGCGTCAAAATCCGCAGGATTTCTTGCCGGATTTTGACGCTTTTTTTATATAATTTTCTATTAAAAACAGTAATATTCTCTTCAATATTTCATGGTACAATAGAAAAGCAGCATCCAGCTGACTCCTTTTGTAAAGGAGGTGTACTACTGTGTCTTATCCATCACGCAAAGAAAAGGCTAAGGCTGTTTCGGAAAAAAAGCGTAACGAAAAACTCGCCATTTTTCGCTATGTGACTGATCTATTTCGTCTAGTCGATACAATTTATCGTTTTTTCCGAATGATGCTGTAAAAAATTTATTTTCACCACTTAGACTCGCCATCTAGGTGGTGTTTTTAATTTCAACAATCAAAAAGGGTAAATAAAAAAGCGATTGGGGGCCACCCAACCGCTCTGTACTACTGTAGATCCATCACGCATGAATCTTACTAACTTCATTGTATGAAAGTATGCCTTCCATGTCAATGAATTACTTTTATCTTATGTTTAGATTCCAGCTAATATACATGAATCCCTACTCTGTCTTCTCCACATAGGCGCGGCTAATTGCCCCATCGCCTTCTGTATCAATCCGCAGTGAACCATTTGAATAACGGTCCGCTCTCGTTAAGGATGTCACAGAGATCGTTTCCTGGACGCCTTTTTCTGTTTCAATAGTAAAAGTATTTCTAAAGTTGACAACTAAAATTGTAAAAATTCGGTGCGGGTTCGATTTCAACTCTTTTAAAATGACGACGCCGCGTTTTGCACGGTTGCCAAGTTCAAGTTCCGATAATAACATTCGTTTGACGGCACCACGCTGTGTTACGATTACGAGCTCTTGTTCCTGATCCGGTTTTAACAATGCAACCGCCGCAAGATACTCGCCCTCTTTAACAATAATTCCTTTAACTCCTGCCGTTTTTACCCCTGTTACCGGAAGATCTTCCATAGGGAAACGAATTGTATAGCTCGTGTTCGTAGAAAGCAATACTTCTTCCTGATCTGTAACAAGGCGGGCAAAAATCATCTCGTCTTCACCTTTTAAATTCATTGTTTTAATCGGTTTCGAATAACGAGTGACGATATAATCGGCGAGTGCCGAACGCTTAATTTGCCCCTCTTTTGTAGCCGTAAATACATACACATTCGGCTGATCGAACGTTTCAATACCGATGACTTCGATAATTTCTTCGTTTGAATCGATTGGCACAATACTTGAAATATGCTGTCCGAGATCTTTCCAGCGAATATCTGGCAGCTCATGTACCGGCTGGTAAATGTAGTGCCCTTTACTCGTAAACAGGAGTAAATGATGCTGCGTATTTAAGTTAGCTTCGTACAGCAAGTAATCGGAATCCTTCATCGCAAAATCTTTGCCGTTTGAAGCACTGTGTGAACGAAGGCTTGTCCGTTTTACATAGCCGTCCTTTGTCACGGTTACGACAACTTCTTCACTCGGCACCAATACATCGCGCGTTACTTTAATCTCTTCGATTTCTGCTTCGATTGTAGAAAGGCGAGGTAAAGTAAAGCGTTTTTTAATGTCGTTCAATTCAGATTTAATAACACGGATCAATTTCTTTTCATCCTCTAAAATGGCTTTCAGTTTCACAACAAGCTCATGTAACTCATCTTGTTCTTTTTGCAGTTGTGTAATATCGGTATTCGTTAAACGGTAAAGTTGTAGGCTGACAATTGCTTCTGCCTGTTCTTCCGAAAAGCCGAATTTCTCGATAATGTTATTTTTCGCATCGCGTTTATCTTTTGAAGCACGGATTGTTTCAATCACTTCATCTAAAATAGATAGGGCCTTCATCAGACCTTCAACGATATGTAAGCGATCTTCTGCACGCGTCAAGTCATACTGGGATCTGCGGCGCACAATTTCCTTTTGGTGATCAATATACGCATCCAACATGAGCGGCAGTGTCATCATCATTGGACGACGGTTATGAATCGCAATCATATTGAAGTTATACGAAACTTGCAAATCTGTTGATTTTAATAGAAAGTTTAAAATCCCTTGTGCAGGTACATCTTTTTTCAGCTCCACAACAATTCGTAAACCATTACGGTCCGATTCATCGCGAATTTCGGAAATGCCGTCTAAACGGCGGTCATTTACACGCAACTCATCCATTTTACGAATCATGTTGGCCTTATTTACTTCAAATGGAATTTCTGTAATGATAATTTGCTCTTTATTGCCTTTTAGCTGTTCAATTTCTGTGCGTGAACGGACAATAATTTTCCCTTTTCCTGTTTCGTACGCTTTTTTAATGCCGTCAACACCTTGAATAATACCGCCTGTCGGAAAATCGGGACCTTTAATAACGGTCATCAGTTCATCGACTGTACAGTTTTTGTTATCCAGACGCATTAAAACCGCATCAAGTGCTTCCTGCAAATTATGTGGCGGAATATCCGTCGCATAACCAGCCGAAATCCCTGTTGCGCCGTTAACTAACAGATTTGGGAATCGAGATGGCAATACAGTAGGTTCCATATCCTGATCATCAAAGTTCGGGACAAATTCTACTGTATTTTTGTTAATATCACGTAACAGTTCAGCGGCAATTGCCGATAGACGCGCTTCCGTATAACGCATTGCGGCTGGCGGGTCCCCATCGACAGAACCGTTGTTACCATGCATTTCTACCAGCATATGACGGCTTTTCCAGTCCTGACTCATACGGACCATTGCATCATACACCGAAGTATCTCCATGCGGGTGATAGTTACCGATTACATTTCCGACTGTTTTTGCCGATTTACGGAACGGTTTGTCAAAAGTATTACCTTCATGGAACATCGCATACATTATACGACGCTGAACAGGTTTTAGCCCGTCACGTGTATCCGGTAATGCACGGTCTTGAATAATATATTTGGAATAGCGACCAAAACGGTCACCCATTACTTCTTCTAAAGGCAAATCTTGAAATTTTTCTACAAAACTCATTATTCGTTAACCTCCTCATGCTGGATGAATTCATTTTCTAAAATGCTTGCATCCTCTTCCATGCCGAAGTTGACGTTTGATTCAATCCATTTACGGCGGGGCTCTACTTTATCGCCCATCAATGTCGTAATACGACGTTCTGCACGAGCACCATCTTCAATTTTAACGCGGATTAATGTACGTGTTTCGGGATTCATCGTTGTATCCCAAAGCTGGTCGGCATTCATCTCACCTAACCCTTTATAGCGCTGAATAATATAGCCTTTGCCGATTTTTTTCGTAGCTGCACTCAGCTCCTGTTCTGTCCAAGCATACATAAGCTCCTGCTTTTTGCCGGATCCTTTTGATACTTTATAAAGAGGCGGCAACGCAATATATACTTTTCCTGCTTCGATGAGCGGACGCATATAACGGTAGAAGAATGTCAGCAATAATACTTGAATGTGAGCACCATCTGTATCGGCATCGGTCATGATGACAACTTTATCGTAAGCGGCATCTTCCACCGAAAAATCAGCTCCGACACCAGCACCGATCGTATGGATAATCGTTGCGATTTCTTCATTTTTCATAATGTCCTGCAGCTTTGCCTTTTCGGTATTGATGACTTTACCGCGCAATGGCAAAATCGCCTGGAACGTCCGATCACGACCTTGCTTAGCCGAACCACCCGCAGAATCACCCTCTACTAGGTATAATTCATTTCTTGAAGCATTTTTCGACTGTGCAGGTGTCAACTTACCAGACAGAAGAGTACTTGATTTTTTCTTTTTCCCATTACGGGCATCATCACGTGCTTTACGTGCTGCTTCACGCACTTGTTGGGCACGAATTGCTTTACGCACTAAAGAAGCCGACAGCTCGGCATTTTCTTCAAGCACATACATTAATTGTTCTGAAACAACGGTATCAACGGCTGAACGAGCTTCAGATGTACCAAGCTTTCCTTTTGTCTGACCTTCAAATTGAAGCAGATTTTCAGGAATACGGACAGAAACAATTGCTGTCAGGCCTTCACGAATATCGGTACCTTCCAGGTTTTTATCTTTTTCTTTCAGTAATCCGATTTTGCGGGCGTATTCATTAAATACACGTGTCAGAGCTGTTTTGGCACCTGTTTCATGTGTACCCCCATCACGAGTACGGACATTGTTGACGAACGATAAAATCGTTTCGGAATAGCCGTCGTTAAATTGCAGTGCGAACTCCACTTCAATTTCTTGAATTGTGCCTTCTACATATTTAACCGGATGTAATACGTCTTTTTCTTCGTTTAAGTATGTGACGAACGCTTCAATCCCGTTTTCATAATAGAAAATTTCATGCTGTCCTTCTCCACGGGCATCGATCAGTTCAATTTTTAATCCTTTTAATAAAAATGCAGATTCACGTAAGCGCTCTGCCAATGTATCATAATTATATTTAATGACAGAAAAAATCGATGGATCCGGCAGGAAATGTACAAGTGTTCCTGTTTCCTTCGTTTTCCCGATCATATCAAGCGATGTCGCCGGTTTCCCGCCTTGCTCAAAGCGCTGGCGATAAATTTGGTTATCACGGTAAATCGTTACTTCCAAAAATGATGATAAGGCGTTTACAACAGATGAACCAACACCATGTAAACCACCACTTGTTTTATAGCCGCCTTGTCCAAACTTTCCGCCTGCATGAAGGACGGTGAAAATAATTTCCGGGGTTGGTTTACCCATTTTATGCATACCTGTTGGCATACCACGACCATGGTCACGCACGCTAATACTGTTATCTTCATGAATCTTCACGATGATATGATTTCCATATCCAGCAAGCGCTTCATCCACTGCATTGTCTACAATTTCATACACTAAGTGGTGAAGACCTCGACTATCTGTAGAACCAATATACATCCCTGGTCTTTTGCGTACGGCTTCTAAACCTTCTAATACTTGAATGGCATCTTCATTATACGAAATACCGGTTTGGTTTTTTACCAAATGTAATCCCCTCCAAAAATACAAACAAACGTTCTATTTACTACCTAATCGTACGCTCAAATATGCATGATGTCAATGTTTAAAGGTACTGATTTAGGCTTTGCAAAGATTAATTGTATCATCAAAAACGAACGTTTAAAAGCATATCCTTTAGTAGCAAACAATAAAATGTAACTTTTTCCCTGTTTTTTCACGATGGACGAAAAAATAATACCTCTTTCCTTCTATTAAAAAACATTGTAAAATATTCGATACATACTATTAGTACCAAGTAGTAATTCTGAATTCGAAAGGAGCACAACACTTGATCAACGCGTTAATTATTATTTGTGCTTATTTAATCGGTTCCATTCCATCAGCTTTGTGGATTGGCAAAATTTTTTACAAAACGGACATTCGACAACAAGGCAGCGGCAATCTAGGAACGACCAATACATTTAGGGTATTAGGTAAAAAACCGGGTATTGCCGTATTGCTTATTGATATATTAAAAGGAACGGCTGCGGTATTGCTACCGTTATTGCCGTTTTTTGCAGACAGCACTGTCCACCCGCTATTCTTGGGTGTGATTGCAGCAGCAGGCCATATGTTCCCGATTTTCGCAAGCTTCCGTGGAGGGAAAGCGGTTGCTAC
Source organism: Solibacillus sp. FSL W7-1472 (assembly GCF_037969775.1). Taxonomy (NCBI): domain Bacteria; kingdom Bacillati; phylum Bacillota; class Bacilli; order Caryophanales; family Caryophanaceae; genus Solibacillus; species Solibacillus sp. FSL W7-1472. The sequence continues at coordinate 1,864,741 of NZ_CP150208.1, read as the reverse complement.
AAGCGGCGGTGTTATTTTAGGCTATAATTTACCGTTATTTTTAATTTTAATCATCGTATTTGTCATCGCCTTAAAGTTAACTAAGATGGTGAGCTTGTCATCTATGATTGTATCCGCTGTGGCCGTTATTTATGTAATTGTTCATTGGATGCTGACAGGTGAATATGCATTACTCATTTTAGTTGTCGTTTTGGCAGGCTTTATTTTTTACCGTCACCGTGAAAATATTAAGCGGATTAAAGCCGGTACTGAACCGAAAATTAAAGGATTTTAAACTGTTGACTGAAGGGGTTTCCTTTCAGTCTTTTTTTGTGCCTGAAATTCAGAACGCGAGCTTTGTAAGTTTTTTTTATTTACTGCATAATGGCAATAGAGGTGAAACATATGGAAATCAAACTATCAGAAAAAGCACTCAATTGGTTTAAACAAGAGATGGAAGTAGAAAAAGGCGATTTTATTCGCTTTTATGCACGATATGGAGGTTCTTCACCTTTTCATGAAGGTTTTTCGTTAGGCATGACCCGGGAACAGCCGCATGAAATAGGCGTTGAAACAGTTGTTGAAGGCATTCATTATTATATCGAAAAATCCGATGAATGGTTTTTTAATGAACATCATTTAGTTGTAGATGTCGACAATTCGTCCGATGAATTGCGCTATTCATATGAAAATTAAATACCTATATTCCCTATTCTAATCGGGTCTATTTGCAGCTCAAAAAGTTCAAATGTTTCGAATTTATTGTAAATCCATTTTTGCCGATTCAATCGTTATAATGAGTAAGGATTATATTGAGGATTGATGAGGGATTACATGTGAAAGTGAAACAGGAATTTTATTGGCGCTGCGTATTTTTTATTGCAGGCATCATTGTTTTATCATTAGGCGTCGCATTGACGATCAAAGGACAAATACTGGGCGTTGGGTCATGGGATGTCCTTCATATCGGACTACAAAAAAACTTGGGCTTGACGGTCGGTATGTGGTCCATTATTTTGGGCTTGCTAATTCTGGCTGTTGATACGTTTTTCACAAAAAGATTGCCAAAAGCAGGGACTTATTTGGACATGTTCCTGACAGGGATTTTTATTGATATATTTTTGATAGTATTACCGGATGCGAATACACTGTTAGAACAAACATTGGCGTTTGTTGTTGGCGTTGTCCTGCTCGGCTTCGGCTGCGGGATGTATATGGTAGCAAACCTCGGTGTAGGACCTCGTGATACATTAATGCTGCTGTTGGTGCATCGCCTCGGCTGGAGTGTCAACCGCGCACGGACGACAATGGAAGTAACGGTTGCTGTATTAGGTTTTGTATTGGGCGGACCAGTCGGAGTCGGTACTGTATTTATGGCGTTCGGCTTAGGGCCTGTCGTACAATGGGCACTCAAATGGAACGGAAAGCTGTTCCACCGCGCAGCAGGTGTCGAAAGTATTGTTATATAAATAATGAGGAGAGCAAGCATTATGCGTTTGCTTTCTTTTTTTACATTTAAATTGTTACAATTTTCAAAAAATACTTTCACGACAATGAAAAAAGGTGCATAGTAGTAAGTGGAGGTGTTTTTAAAATGATACATATTGAAAATATCCATTTATATCGTAATGACAAAAAGATTTTAAATGATTTAAGCTGGCATGTACAAAAAGGACAGCATTGGGCTATTTTAGGGTTAAACGGATCCGGCAAAACGACGTTGCTGAAAGTTATTAACGGCTATATTTGGCCAAATGAAGGTAAGGTCCAAGTACTGGGTGAAACATATGGCAAGACGTATATACCGAAACTGCGGACGCGGATCGGCTGGGTCAGCAATGCGATGATCGATAACTTCAACTGGCAGGATAATGCAATTGAAATCGTGCTCAGCGGAAAATTCGGTGCCCTTCGCCTTTTCAATGATGTGACGGAAGAAGAAATTGACCATGCGGTTTCTATTATGAAGCATTTTCACTGTGACCATTTAGCAAATAAATCATTCGAGCATTTGTCTCAAGGTGAACGGCAGCGTGTTCAAATAGCAAGGGCCATTATGGCTGATCCGGAAATTTTAATATTGGATGAGCCATGTGGCGGTCTGGACTTAATCGAACGGGAAAACTTGCTGCAAACAATAGAACAGATTGCACAAGCAGAAAACGGCCCTACCCTAATTTACGTGACGCATCATGTAGAAGAAATACTTCCTTGTTTTAGCCATGTACTTTTAATGAAAGACGGAAAAAATGTCGAAGCCAATGCACGCGAAGTTGTTTTAACAGACGAATTATTAAGCGATTTCTTCGGGCGGGAAATTAGTTTGCAGATCGAACGCGAACGTGCCTGGGTTGCAATTAAATAAAAATGAACCAGCAGGAGTCCACCTCCTGCTGGTTCATTTCATTTACACAAATTAAATATGATATTCAATATTTTCATCGACGTAATGCCATTCATACGGCGTTTCTTGGTATACGTAGTAGTTCAGCCAGTTGTAGAACAACAGATGCGAATGGGCACGCCAAACATTTTTCGGTGCCTGCAACGGGTCGTTATTCGGGAAATAGTTGATCGGAATTTCCGTATTGTCCGGATCTTTCTCAATATCGCGGAAATACTCATCCGATAAAGTCGTTGCATCATATTCCAGATGCCCTGTAATCATAATATGTTTATTGTTTTTCGATTGCACAATAAACACGCCTGCATCATCCGAATAGCTTAATAGTCGCAAGTCAGGGTGTGCCCGCACTTCATCAATTGAAACCGACGTGTGGCGTGAATGAGGTGCCACATACTCATCACTGAATCCCCGCACTAAATCTACTGTTAAATCCGTAATCACATGGGAATAAACACCGGAGCATTTCTTCGGCAATTCGAATTTTCCGATGCCAAAATGGTGATACAAGGCAGCTTGGGCGCCCCAACATATATACATAATCGAAGTGACATGTTCATCTGCCCAGTCCATAACATGCGTAATCTCATTCCAGTATCCAACATCTTCAAAATCCATTTTCTCTACTGGCGCTCCTGTAATAATGAGCCCATCAAAGCGACGGTGCTTCACTTGGTCGAATGTTCGATAAAATGTATCTAAATGTGATTTGGAAACATTTTTTGATTCGTATGTAGCCGTGTTTAAAAATGTCACATCTACCTGTAACGGTGTATTCCCGAGTAAACGCAGCAACTGCAGTTCGGTTTTTTCTTTTTCAGGCATTAAATTAAACACTAAAATATTTAACGGTCGAATTTGTTGCGTTTTCGCACGGTCTTCCTCCATAACGAAAATCTTCTCTTTTCTAAGCAGCTCTCCCGCCGGTAAATGTTTCGGAATATTAATCGGCATTCCACTTTCCCCCTCATAAACTTTTTCAGCAATCTTTTAATAATCTGTAGTTTTCAGGCAATGCATTGTTTTACGATTGAAACAAACTGTTCCAGAACAATATAAAAAGCCCCTCTCATTCCAGCAAAAACAGAAATGAGAGGGGCCTTTTTACCCGTTCTTATCTGCCAAGGTTCACACCTTGCTGGAAGTAGCACCTTTCTAGTTGAACTAGAGGTTGCTGAAGCATCATAAGGCCAAGTCCCTCCGCTTCTCTTGATAAGACTATTAAATTGTCATTAGTGTATCATGTACTTTGTAATTTTGCAATAATTCTAAAAATATTATTTCACGCTTACTAAAGCTGCTCTTTTTCTATATTGAATAACATTGTCTCCAGCTGTTCATCCCATACACGTGTCAATGTATTGTATACCCGCATAAAATGTCTGTTTTCCTTTTGATCGAAAAGCAAAAAACATAGGACCGGTATATCATTAATCTGGATCGATTCCGTCGAAACAACACTTGAAATATAATGCGGTACTTCATCTTCCGCAACCGGTTGTTCGGATAGTTGCTGCTGAATGAACTCAATCAGCACCGCTTCTTCAATTGCTTCGATTTCTTCCGTTTCGATTGTCGGGAAAGGCTCCGGAAACTCCTCCAAATCCGCAAATTCCTCCAGATCACCATCCAGTGGCTGCTCATGGATCGGGCTGTATTGAATAAAATAACTTGTTTCTTCAAGCTCCTCTTCAAAAATGCCCGATTCCAGCTGTGACTTACCCTTAGCGGTAAGTGCAAATTCCTGTTCCTTCACAATCATACCCAGTCGTAACATTTTATTCGTTAAATCATGAATAAATAACGGTTCCACTAACAAAATTTCGGCTAATAACTCAACATTTTTCAGCTTTGCCTTCTCAAATGAAATGAGCATCATCTTCATTAAAATATCCATCGCATTGCGCATCACCGGATGATATTTTACTTCCAATGTGTGAATCGGAATAGCATATTGCATTTGCTTTTTTATTTCAATGGACGGGTTTTGGATGAGTTCTTTCTGCAGCTGTATAACTTTACTTTGTAAATCCATTCAATCCCCCTGTTTCTACACAGCAAAATAGCCGTCTTGCTCTTTTACTGTCGTTAATACATGGGCATACATATCCCGTGTTTTCGCGCTCTTTGGACGCTTTGTAAACATTTCGGTACTGCCAATCATTATGAGCAGTTCCCGTGCGCGGGATAATGCAACATTCAGGCGTCGGTAATCTTTCGCAAACCCGATTTCTCCGCGCTCATTGTCATGATTCCGCACCATGCTGACGATAATCACATCCATCTCCATCCCCTGGAATTTATCGACGGATCCTGTACGGATGTGTAAATGCGGTACACTGATTTCCTGTTCGATCAAACGGTTGATGCGTTTTACTTGCTCCGCGTAGAAAGAAATAACGCCAACCGATTTTAATGCGTCCTGCGGAATCAATCCTTGTGCTTTCGCTTGTTCTGTCGCTGCATTCAATTCAAGCAGCTGCTGTTTAATTTGATCCAGCTCAGCCAAATTGAATAGACTCGAACCTTCCTTCATACGCTCTTCAAAATACGGCTTTTTGTTCGGAATATCGAACCATAGTAAATGGTGTTTCCGCGTAATTTTGGATGTTTCAAGGAAATGGTCACGTACGGCATCCGAATCCTCTAACCCGCATTGCAGCTGTTCGGATTCATTTTCGTAAAACGGTGTGATAGTTGACATAATATTTTTATGCATACGATATTGAAGTGCGAGCATTGTTTTGTTTTGTGACGGCAGATTGTTATAAAGTCGCTCGAACAATGATTCTTCCAGTAACTTTTCAAGCTCCCGTTTTTCTTCAAATGTTGTACTTTCCTTCACAACTTGCTCCAATGTCTCTTCAAACGTCGCATCCCCGACAAGTGGCGGCAGCTGGTGATGATCCCCAACTAAAATGATTTTGGCACCTTTTAACATCGGCAGTAACAGTTCAGGTGGTGTTGCTTTCGAAACTTCGTCAATAATGACAACATCAAATGTCGGATAGTTGTCCATAAACTCTTTATTCGCTGAAGCAACACATGTTGTTCCGATGACATTGGCGTGTTTCACATACAGTTTGCGGATTTCCTCCAAGTCATGGGCATTGGCATTTTTCAATAAGCCGTGCCATTCGTTTTGAAGTTCCGCTGTTACCGGAAGCAAACTAATTTTCACTTCTAGAGTCGCAATCTGTTCAGTAAGCTGTTCGATCTTTTCGTTTACTTCGATGATCGCTAGCTCAGGGTTCTGCTTTGTCAGCTGCTCCAGCTCTGTCCGGCGTTTTTCAAGCTGGACGCCTTCGCTGTTGATCCCTTTAAAGCGAACTGTTAACTGTTCGACAGTCTCAGTACCAAGGGCAATCTGTTCATTTAAAACTGCCAGCTCCTCCGCCTTTTTGTTCAGTTGAAGCTCCACTTTTTCACGGTTTTGGCGCTGTGTTTCAGTTTTCATCTGATCCAGTTCATTTGTTGCGAGCAGTTCTTCCAGCTCGTCCGTGGAATGGTTCAGCGTAATCGATGGATCAATTTTTTCATTGATTGCATCCATTTGGGATTTTACCGCTGTTGCCTCTTCTTCCAGCTGCTGAAGATGCTGTGCTTTCACATCATTTTGCTCTTTAAACTGAAGAATGATTTCCTCTTTCAACTTTTCGAAAATAAGCACGGTTTCACGGATCGCATCCATATATTTATTGTTCAGCTGCTCGATATATTGCATGCGCAAATGAATACCCTGAATGGAGCGGGTTCCGTTTTGAGCATTAACCCGACGGTCCCGAAAAGCGATACTAAGCTTCGTCAAAAACTCCTGAATTTCTTCAAGCGTATAATGATGGCCCATATCCAGCCTGTCCGGTGTTACATGAATACCTAACGCCGTTTCACTGTAATGCAATGCCTTTTCCAGACGTTCCTTCACATCTTTAATCGGTTTATACTGCTCCATTTGCGGCTGAATTCGATCAAGCGCTGTAAGTAAACGGTCCATTGCATAGTTCCGGCGAATATTGTATTCACTCATGAACTCCTCAATTTCGTACACTTTTTTCAAAGAGGCAATTTTATCAACGAGCAAATCATACTGTGACGTTTCATTTGCCTTTTCGATATTCGTTTTGATCCCATTAAAGCGCTGCTGGAAGTGTTCAAGTTGCGCTTTATAGTGACTTTGCGTAAGTTGCTGCTGGAAGTTTTCTCTCGCTTCTTTTAACTGTTGCGCTTGTTCAGTCAGTTGTTCGACAGTCGAGCCGTCTTTTAATTGCTGTTCAAAATTCGCAACGGTTTCTGCTACTGTGCTCTGTGTTGCCTGCAGTTTTTCCAGTTTGCGTTCATTGTCTTCCAATTCTTTTTTGCATTCAGTCAGTTCTTTTTTCAATGCCAGGATCTTATCGGCCAAAACATGCAATTCGGCTTTTGCCGCTTCTTTTTGTTCAATTTGCAGTTCGAGCTCTTTTTGTTTTTGTTCAAGCGCTGCAATTTCATTTTGAGCCTCATTGATCTCATTATTTAAAAGCTGCTCTTTTCGTTCATGCAGCGAAATTTCATGGCCAATTGCTTCGAATGTCTGCTCCTGCCAATAGGTCGCAACATTTTCCTCAATGAACTTTTTCCCTTCTTCTTCAATGCTTTCTGTACGACCGTAGCGTAAAATCCGGATATCCTTGTTTGATAAAAGCCGGCTTAATGCATTGTCGACTGCTAAGTTTGATTGGGAAGCAACAAGTGTTTTCAGTCCTGCCTTTGCATTTTGATAGCAAATTTCCGAAATAACTGTCGTTTTACCAGTACCCGGCGGACCCTGAATGACATACAGATCTTCGGAACTAATCGCCCCTTCGACTGCCTGTTGCTGGTAAGGATTCAGCCGATTATGAAAATCTAGAGGAATCGTTTGTCTGCGTTCAGCAATGACTGGTTTATCTTCAAATAGAATCGTTTCGAGGTTCGCATTTGCGGCCAATCCTTCTTTTAAACGTTCAAACCCTTTTAAAAGGCGTTTTAGCTGTGATTTCGTTGCAGCATTGGAGAATTCGATGTCTTCTGATTGGAACTGAAGCTCATTTTTCCGCGCTAAATTACTGTAATACGGTTTTAACGCAATTTCGACGGTATTCTCGTTACGACGGATTTTGGCAACATCTCCGATTTCCTGGATATAGCCGCGTAAACGCGCACTTAGCCCCTCCAGCTGTTTCCACTGCTTTTTATCAAGGTTATTAATTCGGACGGTCATATGAGAAAAGTCGGCATCAAACGTCACACTTGAAAAACGGGCGTGAATATCTTCAATGTCCGCATTTTTGTTCAATACTTTTAAATAGCCTTCCCAGCTGCTGATTCGCTTATTGACATAATCAAAGCGTTCCTGTGCAATCGGCAATTCGTCAATTGCCTTTAGAAACGGCTCCTGGTATGTATGGCCGCTAATACGGGAGGCAACGAAGCGGATTTTCATCGTGGCGCGGCGATTTGTGACAACTGGTGTCCCTTTGCCGCGTGTTCGAAAACTTTTCGCTACAAGTCCGTTTTTCGGGTCGAAAACACAGTCCATGATGACAACGCGCTCTTCAAACTTGTTTTTAAGCTTTACATTTTTTTCATTGTCGAAAAAGATGGTCAAATGCGTCTGCTCTGCATCGACTGATACTTTCTCAATCGCGACAATGAAATATTGCTGTAAATTAAAAAAGGCGTGTTCATCTGGAACATGCTCCTTCATCGCTTCACGTGCCGTATTCGTCAATAAAATATGACAGCGGGTTTGAATATTCGCGATTGTTTTTGGTGCCATGAACACACCTCCCTCATAGTTTTTTATATACAGTTCCGTTAGGTCGTATATGATTATAACAATATTCGTCTGTTCGATAAAGAAAAAATGCCCTGTTATCAATTTAACAGGACATGTCGATTAACTTTGAATTTTCGCAACTTCCGCATATTTGGCATCCCAAGCAGCATCAATCTTTTTCAATGCGACCGGACGGAAGTTTTCCTTTTTCACTAAAATATGTTGAGACTTCGCCGTTACGGCAACGGTGCCGTCTTCATGCAGAATTTCATAGCCATATGTAGTACGAAGCTTCGTATGTTCTTCAATCCATGTGCGAACGGTCGCCGTTTGTCCATAGCGCATCGCCGCTTTATATTGAATCGAGAAATCCATAACAGGCGATAAATACCCGTCTTCTTCAAGCTTCGCATAATTAAATCCTAAATCCTTCACAATCTGTGAACGCCCGATTTCGCACCAAATGATGTAATTGGCATGATAAACTACACCCATCTGATCGGTCTCCGCATAGCGCACTTCTACTGTTGTTTCTGAAATATACATTCTCTTCACCTCTAGAGGTATTATAGCGCTAAAATGATTGAGTTGTAAGGATAAAAAATCGATATGCTGTTTTAAATAGGGTAATTGATGAAGTGTTTAAACTAAACCAGTAATTCAATATCATCACGCTTCTTTACTTTTTCTTTTAATTTCCAAATACAGCAATTTTGGAACAGTTTTCCTCCAGAGCTCTGGTATACTGATTTTACTGTACGAATGACTATACAGCTAGGGGGATATAAATGGACACAGTAGAAACTTTACAGGGGATTTTAGAGTTTATCGATGAAAATATTACTGAAAATATCAGTCCGGATATTTTGGCTGCACAAGCGGGTTATTCAACTTGGCATTTCAGCCGGGTATTCCAATGGGGTACCGGATATTCGGTGATGACCTACGTCCGGAACCGACGACTTGCCTTTGCTGCACATGAACTTTCTTCAGGCAAACGGATTCTCGATATTTCAGTGGAATATGGGTTTGAGACACACTCTGGATTCAGTAAAGCTTTTCGGCGTTATTACGGCTGTTCACCAGGAACTTACCGTTTGCATGCGGATTGTGGCCGACCATTCCCGCCAAGCTTAACCTGTACGTACAAATACTTTATCGGAGGAATTGTTATGGAACCTAAATTTGTTACACTGCCTGCTATTAAACTTGCCGGATATGCCATTAAAACAACGTCAACTGGCGGAGAAAACTCTACAGCAATCCCAGCTTTTTGGGATGACTATATGAGCGGCGGAAAAATGGAAAAACTTCACTCGGAAAACTTTATTAAAAAGCACGATGAATATGGGGTATGCTACCCGGAAGACCCGACAACCGGAGAATTTGAATATGTAATCGGGGTCGAACCAAAAGCTGGGGCAAAAATTGATGACGAATACCATGTTTGTGAAGTATCTCCCGCAACTTATGCCGTATTTTCTACACCCCCTTCTGATGATAAAAACTTTGTAGCTGCCATTCAGGGAACATGGAATTATATTTTTAATGAATGGTTTCCTAAGTCGGGGTTCGAGTATGCACCAGGTTGTAATGACTTTGAACTATACGATGACCGTTGCATGCTTGATGAAGGGAAAATTTGCGATATCTATATTCCGGTAGTGAAGTCTCAAAAATAAAATCCGAATAAGCTTTTCCAACGATTTCACCTCTAATATTACGTAAAAAATGAACTGGTTTGCATGTAATTATTTTGGGTTAAGCAGCATATATTAGAATAAGGGTTTATAGACTTGAGTCGTTGCTCAGGTCTTTTTAAATTCGCCAAGGAATAAGATCGACAAAAATGGTTTCCTCGAATTAACTGATATCTATATTGCTTCATACTATTTTAAAATTGGAGTTGATCTTCATGGCAATATGGATCGACATATCCACTTTAAAACATCGATTAAAGCTAATGGATGACAATAAACTTATAAAAGCTTACCCGATTGCAGTTGGCAAAATATTAACCCCAACACCTTCTGGTACATACACGATCATCAATAAACAACTTAATCCTCCTGCACCATTCGGAGTGCTTTGGATGGGATTGTCAAAGCCTCATTATGGTATACACGGAACGAATAACCCGGCTTCAATTGGTAAGAATCGTTCACATGGATGTATTAGAATGTTTAATCACGATGTTCTAGAATTGTCATCTAGAGTAACCATTGGTACGAAGGTTTTTATTCATAATTAAATTTGTAAAATCATTGACTTACCTTGAATTTCGAACCTTATTTCTAGCATAAATTTATCTAATATAGTTTAAAACTATTATTATTTTGGGAATAACAAAAATAGAAACTTGAAAAGGGGTAATTATCATGAACATTTCAAAATTATTAGGTGTGCCATATGCTAATTTAAAGACAGCTAAAGTATTTGTTAAACCAGGGCAAGTGGTCGTTACATATAATAAGAAAACATATTTTATTGTAAAAAAGGACGTATTTACTAATATTCTTCATCCATTAAACTATAATGCAATTAATTCTTGAGGCTTGAGAGATATTTTTATCTCTCTTTTTTTCTGCCAAATTTACTGAATCGCTATTTTGTCCTACATACATAACGGATAAATATAAATTTAATTTTCATACTACATCTATACTGTAATAAGGATGTGATTATTGTGGAAGAAACAAAATTTGCAGAACTGGATTTGAATAAACTCGAGGCAATTAAGCAACTGGAACAAAAATTAAATGTTACGCTGATTGCTTATGACTTATCCCCAAGTCATTCAAACCACCATGAGGATGCTCCTATAGTGATTAATCCTTCTTAATGTATAGAAGAAAAGCCTTCGCATAATTTGCGGAAGGCTTTTTTCTAAGTTGACTGCTGGTGCTACCAGCTACACTTGTTTCCCAGTTATTTGATCTAGAGCAGCTCGGAATGGCTGCCGCTCACCCACTTCCCTGAAATTTTTGAAAGGATCCGCCATGCGTTCCAGACGTTTTATTATATTTGGAATCGTGAAAAGATCAGGCGTTAATCCTTCGTTTACTTCTTCCCATAATAATGGAGTGGCGATTAATCCTTTATTATTGCCGCGTGGTGAATATGGTGCCACAATCGTTTTGCCTTCCCGATGCTGGACATAATCCAAATACAGCCTTTTACCCCTGTTTTTCTTCATCCGCTCGATTGTAAACGAATCAGGAAATTGCTGTACGAGAAATCGGCATATAAACTCGGTAAATACACCCGTATCTTCATAAGAAAATGTGTGCAGTGGCAATGGGATATAGATTTGCATGCCCTTTCCGCCAGACGTTTTGATAAAGCTTGTCAGTTTAAAGTAATCCATTATCGTTTTAAACTTTACAGCAGCATCTACCGCCAATCCAAATTCATGAACGGAAGGTGGATCCAAATCGAATACAATTTCTGTCGGCTGTTCTGAAGTGACCGGCTGAAACGGAATATGAAATTCCAAAGCGAGCTGATTTCCCAACCACAGTAGGGATTCGAGATTATTGCACAAGATAAAATGGGTGTCGTCTACTAACTGAGTTGTGATAAATTCCGGCAAGTTTTCGATATAGTTTTTCTGGTAGAAGCTTTCACCGGGTACTCCGTGCGGATAACGGATGACCGTCAATAACCGGTCCTGCAGAAAAGGCATCATCATGGGCGCTACCGTCTGTAAATAATACAAATAGTCATCCTTTGTAATATGGCTAGCAGGAAAAACTGGTTTGTCCGGATGGGTGACGATGACACTTTCCGGAATCGGGTTTAATTGTCTCTGCATTTGCTGCCAGTTGCACTCGGTAACGTCCAGATGATGTTGGAACGAATGAAAGCGCGGCTCTCTCAGTTTACTGCCATCGAAATCAATACAGGCAACGGTTACGCAAATTGAAGGGGGAATCTCGAATATACTTTTCTCCTTCACTGTCCCTTTCGATTTAAAAAAGGCGATCAATGTTTTGCTTTCTTCCTCGGACAAACCATGTTTAAACGAAACCACTTCCATAAGCATGTCTTCTTGATAGATTGCACCATTAAAAAAACCGTTTAATTGATCAAATTTCGTGAGGATGACATTTACATGTTTCCAGTTTTTTATTTTCTGCCAGCTTTTCGTTCTCGTATTTTCCAGCCATTTGCTGCTGCGCTTTTTCGCAATGATCCCTTCCCCATTATGGGACGTTACTTTTTGCCAAAGTAAATGCGGATCTTCAAATACATCAATCGCTTGAAGTCTCTTTGAATCATTATATTGAACAGTGTCAAGTAAATTGAGCCGTTCAAAAAGATCGGATAATAATTGTTTTCTTGTTGTTAATCGGCTATTTCCCTTATCTTTCCCTTTTAATTTCAGTAAATCAAACACAATATAATGACATGGAAATGTCTTTGCATTCGATTCGATATTTTTTTGATTCGTCATTTTTCCGCGCTTTTGCACAAACGAGAATTTACTTTGAAAATGATTGATTAAATAAACGATTTCTCCGTCAAAAATCAGCGGTAAATATGGTTCGATTTCAGCATAAATACTCTTACAGAAACGAATGATTTCTGGAAATTTTTCATTTAATACATTCCCATTTCGGCTTTTCAGCTCAGGAATATTTTTACCCTTGTCCCAAACTAAAATACAGCGATAACCGTCATACTTTGCCTCATACAACCAATCGTCACCTAATGGAATATCCGGTACATCGGTTAATAACATAGGTTTCACATATAGGCCAACTTTCATTTTTATATTTATGCTTTGTTTTTTTTCGCAGACAATACATAAATTAAATTTTTAGTCCCATAGTAAGGAAAAATGAGGTGACAACATGCATACTGTCTGGAAAGGTAGTATTAGTTTTGGCTTAGTAAATATTCCCGTAAAGCTACATGCCGCAACTGAAAATAAAGACGTTAAACTTCGGCAGCTCCATAAGGAATGCCATACACCGATCAGCTACAAAAAGGTGTGTGAAGGATGTCAGGCCGAAGTAAAGGATGAAGATATCGTAAAGGCATACGAATATACAAAGAACAAATTCGTCGTTTTGGATGAAGAGGATTTGGAAAACTTGCGTAAAGAAAATGAGGACAAATCCGTAGAGATTATAGATTTTGTTAAGCTGGAAGAAATTGATCCGATTTATTTTGAAAAAACATACTATTTATCACCTGATAATACAGGTGGAAAAGCTTATGTCCTATTACGAAAAACGTTGGAGGAATCAGGTAAAATCGGTGTCGCTAAAATTACGATCCGGTCAAAAGAGCAATTGGCCATTGTCCGTGTCTATAAAAATACATTAGTTATGGAGATCATTCATTTCCCGGATGAAGTGCGAGATGTCGGGGATGTACCGAATATACCAAGTGTTGAAGCAGTCGTGCAAAAGGAACTGGATACGGCCCTTATGCTTGTTGAACAATTGACAACAGAGTTTGATCCAACCAAATATACGGATGATTACCGTACAGCGCTCATGCAGCTGATCGAGGAAAAGAAAACGGAAAGTACGGTTGTGGCAAACGAAAAACGACCGCTGCCTGATAATGTGACCGATTTAATGTCCGCATTACAAGCATCCCTGGATAAGACGAAGAAGCCGAAAACGAGAAAACGTGCAACCACTACAAGGACAAAAAAGAATGCATAAAATAAAGCCCATTTCCATTGAAGGAATGGGCTTTATTTGTAATGTGATTATTTTACAGCTGCAGTTTCCAAAAGCTGTTCAATCGCATTTTCGATATCCAGGAATGAAGCATCCGACTCAAAACGTTGAATGACACGGCCGTTTCGGTCTACTAGGAACTTCGTGAAATTCCAGCGAATATTGCGACCGATTAAATAATCAGGATAGTTTGTTTGAATTGTATTGTACAAATGTTTTTGCTGCATTGTATCACGTACAAATTCCGGACAATCAACCTCGTGTTTTAAGTAGTTGAATAGCGGATGAGTCTCTCTGCCATTCACATCGATTTTATCAAATACTGGATATGTAACACCGAACTGTAGCTTGCATTGTCTTGCGGACGTTTCTCCGTCTTCCGGGTTCTGCTCGCCAAATTGGTTGCATGGAAATGATAGTACTGTGAACCCTTTTGCTGCATAGCGTTCATATAACTTTTGCATGTCTTCATATTGAAAAGTAAATCCGCAGTTACTTGCCGTGTTCACAATTAACATCACTTGATCACGATAAGTTTCCATTGACAGGATCTCACCGTTCGTTTTTTTCACTAAATAATTATAAATACTCATTAAGTCATTCTCCCTAATTCAGTTAGTATAAAACTATCATATTATAAAATTCTACGAAGTACAAAATTACTAACCTGAAAGTTGTAAAAAGATTAAGATTTAATGAGCAAAATTAAAGGCGCATTGGATTCACGAGGAATCATGCGCCAAAATCATTCGATGGCTAACCGACCATCGTTACTAGCATCACCAATTATTTTATATTTATACAAAATAATTTTCTTTTGTTTTTTTTAATATGCTCCCGAGTAATTTACACGCAGCTGGGTATTCATATGAGTAGTACGGGAAAGATAACGTTGTATGAAAGGAGCGAAAAAAAGATGCCAAGAAAACTGGTAGCTGCAATAAAAGAGCACGCCCTTCCCTTTAACGAACATGGTTTAAATAAAATTGTCGAATCGATTGGAAATGCCCAAATTGTGATGATCGGTGAAGCGTCGCACGGTACATCGGAGTTTTACACAGTCCGCGCAGAGTTAACTAAACTTCTGATCAATCAAAAAGGGTTTAATATAATCGCTGTTGAAGGAGACTGGCCATCTGCACAGGCAGTAAACCGCTATGTAAAAGGTTATGAAGATGACAATGCAACTGCCACAACAATTTTAAAGGAATCTTTTAACCGTTGGCCGCAATGGATGTGGGCAAATGAAGAAGTAAAAGAATTCGTAGAGTGGCTAAAGGATAAAAATGACACATTGAGCAATAAAGTCGGGTTTTATGGTATTGATTTATACAGTCTCTTTGAATCGATGGATGAAGTAATACACTTTTTATCTGAAAACCCTAAGTATAAAGCAGATTTTGAGCACGCAAAGAAGGCATTTTCCTGCTTTGAACCTTACAACAGAACGCCCGAACATTATGCCCTTTCCACTGCTCAATTTACGGATGAATGTGTCCGTGAAGTAACAGATTTGCTGAAATCACTGCGAAATAACAAGGAACAGTACTCGAATAAACATGAGGAAGATTTAAATGTCATGATGAATGCGCTTGTCGCGAAAAATGCTGAAACGTATTACCGCGAAATGATGCAGGATGCAATCTCGTGGAATACACGCGATTCACATATGGTGGAAGCGATCAATGAATTATTGAAATATCACGGTGATGATGCAAAAATCATTATTTGGGAACATAATACACATATCGGAGATGCATCCGCCACAAGCATGAAAGAAGATCAGATGATCAACGTCGGTCAACTTATTCGTGAACAATATGGAATGGACAATACTTTTGCGATCGGCTTCGGGACGTATGAAGGTACGGTCATCGCTGCTGACAGCTGGGGAGATCCTTTGCAAATAATCCAAGTTCCCTCTTCCAAACTCAACACATGGGAAGGACAGCTCCACGCAGCTGGCGGACAAGATAAAATACTGATTTTTACTGATGCGAATCGGAAATTATTCAATGATCGGATTGGGCATCGTGCAATTGGTGTTGTCTATCATCCTGAATATGAAGTATACGGAAATTATGTTCCATCCAATATTGGTTCAAGATACAATGCATTTATTTACATTGAGCAGACGAAAGCTTTAAAACCTTTATAAAGCAAGCCTACGTTGATCGTATGGCTTGCTTTTTATTTTTAGGCTCTGTTGAAACGCTGTGATATAACGTATTAAGGAAAGATAGATTCGCTTTAATATTTTTATCTTTTCATCATTTTTGTTGTGTACTGATATTAGGAAATATATTTATCATAAATCACCAGTGAACTTGAAGTTTATTCCCATTTGGGTCATAAAAATGGAAAAAAGCATGCCCATTATCTTCTTTTATATCTTCGACCGTAACTTGATGATCAATTAAGTGTTGATGAAATTTAGATAGTTCAGGACTCGTGAAGCCAATGCTAAATTCCTGGTTATTATCAATTGTGAAATGGGCAAATGTTTCATCTTCAGTAGGAACTAAGATTAATAAGAATGGTCCTTCATTTACTTTTAAAATGGCTCTTTCCACAGTATTGTTTAGTAATTGGAACCCTAATATATCACTGTACCATTGTGCAGACACTTCTAAATGCTTTACAGGAATTCGAATATAATGGACTTGTTCAATAAATGACTTACTCAAAGCAATTTCTCCCCTTTATTAAATCAGCTATATAAAAGAGTTCCCTTTTTAAAAGCCTTTTCCCTTCCAATTTTTGCAATAGCTCGACCTTTAAATGAAAATAAATTTTTTGACGATCCAGTACATAACCACCTATCACCTTCCATTTTATTCTATAATAGTAATTATACTTATTACTATAATCAGGAGGAACCTATGATTAAAGAAGCGACACTGGACCAAGCATCTGCAGCAGCTCACCTTGCTTTACTCCTTTGGCCAGGTAATGATTTACAAGAATTCGTACAGAACATGGAAGACGTTATTACAAACCAGAACAGTACTATTTTCTTAGCATTTAACGATGGGGAACCAATTGGTTTTGCACAATGTCAGCTCCGGTTTGACTATGTAGAGGGTACACATTCCACACCAGTTGGCTATTTGGAAGGCATATATGTAGTTGAGGCTTCCCGTAGACAGCATTTCGCGCAACAGTTAGTACAAGCATGTGAACATTGGGCTAAAACAAAGGGATGTACAGAGTTTGCAAGCGACTGCGAATTGTCTAATCAGGACAGTATAAACGTTCATCTTAAATTAGGGTTTACAGAAGCAAACCGCATTGTCTGTTTTACGAAAAAACTTTAAAAGGAGCGATTCATAGTGGAACTTAAAAGAATGAAAGAATCCGATTTAGAAACATGTACAGAAACATTTATAAAAGTATTTAATGCAGAACCGTGGAATGACAACTTGAACGATGAAAGTGCGCACCAGTATTTATCCGATTACTACAATACCCCAAACTTTCTAGGTGTAATTGCTATCGAAAATGATGTACTGCTTGGCTTTATAATGGGCGTGCAACGGAAGTGGTATAGTGGCGATGAATATTTCATCCATGAAATGTGCGTCAATCAAACGTTGCAAAATAAAGGAATTGGAAAAGCGATGCTCAACTATTTAGAAATCCAGTTGAAAGAGAAATCAGTTGAATCGATGACACTGCTCACAAACCGAAATATTCCGGCAGAACATTTTTATAAAAATAATGGCTTTGATGAAATTGAACGTCTCGTCTTTTTATATAAGGAAATAAAATAGTAGACTTACAAAAAAATGGCTTACCACTGTTTGGTAAGCCATTACAATAAAAATAATTAATTTGATAGGGCGATTTTAATATGAGCGAAATGATGCTCTTCATGCCATGCCAATTTCGCTAATTTTTTGGCAACTGTGATTGGCCCGTTTGTCTCATGTGTAAATTCACGTTTTAGCTGGTCTTCAGTTATACGTTGACCTAACGAAACGATCCGCTCATTAATACCTTCAAGCATTTTAATCGAACTTTCTACAGGTAAGTCATTGTCTGGCAGTACTGCCCACTTTTCTTGATTAAATCCCGGCACTGTCGGGTTATCGTCCGTTAGTGCCAGCTTCAGCCGCTGATACATGTTCAGCTGTGAATCAGCAATATGATGAACAAGCTGACGAACTGTCCACGCACCTTCGCGGTAAGTTTTGTTTAACTGCTCTTCATTTAATGAATCGACCACTTCTCTTAAACGTGTCGTAAATGATTCCGTTTGTTGTAACCATTCCTTTACATTGTCAAGTGTCACCTGTTCAGGTACTTGCAATGGACCAATAGGAAACTTTACATCCATGTTAAAACGCCACCTTTGTCTGTTTATCCATTAGTGTTTAATTTTGTCGTCTTCAAATAACATTGTCCCATTCTCTTTTAAATTGTTATGGAATGAGAATGCTTTTTCAAGGATATGCGGTGTTTGGCCGCCTACTTTTTCTTTTGCCTCTTCGAAATAAGCACGTAACTGTTCTTTATATTTCGGGTGTGCAATTTCAATCAATTTCTCTGCTCGCTTCACTGGTGGAAGTCCACGAAGGTCCGCATAGCCCTGCTCCGTTACGATGACATCGACATCGTGTTCTGTATGGTCGATATGTGAAACGAATGGAACGATTGTTGAAATAGCCCCGTTTTTCGCTAATGAAGATGTAACGAAAATAGTAATGCGTGCATTACGTGCAAAGTCACCAGAACCGCCAATACCGTTCATAATCTTTGTGCCGTTAACATGTGTTGAGTTGACGTTACCGTAAATGTCGACTTCAATTGCTGTGTTAAACGAAATAACACCTAAGCGACGAATTACTTCCGGGTTATTTGAAATTTCCTGTGGTCGGAACATAATTTTATCTTTGTACTTTTCCAAGTCTTCCGCTAGTGAGTCCACGCGCTTTTTGGAAAGCGAGAATGCTGTACCTGCCGCGAATTTAACAATACCCGCATCAATCAGGTCAAATACACCATCCTGCAGTACTTCCGAGAATACTTCAAGATCTTTAAATTGAGACTTTTGCATGCCGTTTAATACGGCATTTGCTACTGAACCAACGCCTGATTGTAGCGGCGCTAAAGATTCCGGTAAATTCCCTACTTCCACTTCATTTGCCAAGAATGCTAATAAATTATCGGCAATTTTCTGTGTTTCCTCGTTTGGCTCGAATAAAGGTGACGGAATATCCGGCTGCTCCGATAAAACAATCCCTTTAACTTTCGCAGGATCGACTTTAATTCCAATTTCACCAATACGGTCCCCTGTATTGTAGATAGGAATTTCTTTACGCTCGCCTTGTGCTTTTTGAACATAAATATCATGAAGCCCTTCATATGCTTTTGGGGCTGTTGTATTAATTTCGATAATCACGTTTTCTGCTTTTTCTACAAAAATCGGTGAGTTCCCTACAGAACCTGTTGGAATCACGAGACCGTCTTCTGTAATTGCTGCTGCTTCAATAATCGCATAATCAATTTTACCTAGTGAACCTTTACGTACTTCTTCCGCTGTATGTGATAAATGCTGATCAATATAGTAAATTTCCCCGTTGTTGATTTTACCGCGCATAATCGCATTACCTTGATAAGGCACACGTAAGTTGATGATGCCTGCTTCTGCCATCGATTGGTCGGCAGTTGGACCTAATGATGCCCCTGTATATAGATTTACTTTGAAATTTTCCTGCTCTCCCCGTTTAGAAAGTGCAAGAGGAAATTCTTTAGGCTCTCCGAAAAGTGTAAAACCACTCATTCCCAGATTCATGCCGTCTTCAATCCAAGACGCGGCTTCCTCTGCTGAAACAACTTTGTTTAAAAACGCTTCATTTCTGATGAACTGACTTAAATCTTTTCCCATTAACAATCACCCCAAAATAATATTTTTAGTTCGATGTTACGATGAATTTCTGTAAATCCATATAGCCATTAAAAAATCTGTTACACCTAATTTTTTAATCGCCTTATCTATATTGTAATGAGAGATTCGTCTTTCGTCCATTAGATACTTCCTATAATTTTGATAGATAAAAACTATAGTAAATAAAAAAGCAGAATTAAGGAGTATTCTTTCACCTAAAACAATATTTTTTCGTCACACCATTCTATTGACAAAATGCGATATCTTTATCCTCTACACTGGGCCTTACCGTCGGATTCTCTTTTTGTTGCAGTAACATTTCCAGGAAAACTCGCCTTCATAAAAAACAACACCTCTTAGAGGTGCCATCACTATTAAAACTTCTTCATCCATTCCAAGAAGTTCACAATCACGCCATCTAAAAATGCGATTGTCGCTTCATCTGTCAGTTGTCCTAGCGCATCAATTTTTTCATGAACCGCTCCAATATACACTTCGTTACCAGGTAAAACCGGGGAATTTAAACCGATTGCAAATAAAATATCTCGCAAATGCATTTGGGCTTTAACAGAACCTAACATTCCCATTGATGACCCCATTATAATGGATGGTTTGCCGTTCATCACTTTATCCACACGGCTTAGCCAGTCGATGGCGTTTCCTAACACTCCGGGAATTGTAGCGTTATATTCAGGTGTTATCCAAAGAACTGCATCAGCTTCTTTTACTTTTGCCTTAAAGTTTAATACTGCTTTTGGAGGATCCATTTCGATATCCTGGTTATACATCGGCAGAGGGGTTAAATCCAAAATTTCCAAATCAAACTTATCAGCATATCGTGCCTGAATATATTTTGCGATCTTTAGATTGTATGATTCTTTACGGATACTTCCTACAATTGCTACAACTTTCATATTGAAAAACCTCCATTATTTTAGAATTCAACTATAAATGTTTTGTAAACTTGCTGCTGCCACCATGTAAATGGGCAATGATTTTAGTTTGCGACTTCCGTTTATTGATATACCCTACATTCTTCAATGTCGAAACCAATGAAAAAAACACGTAACCGTTCATTTAAGAAAACTTTTACGTGTTGATGACTGTTTCTATTCAATTAATGATGAGCATGATCGATTGCCTGATGGAGCAAGTTGATAACATGTTCATCTGCACTTGTATAATACAATGTCGTCCCTTCACGCCTGAATTTTACTAAACGTAAATTCTTCAAAAAACGTAACTGGTGGGAAACCGCCGACTGATTTAAATCGAGCATTTCTGCAATGTCATTTACCGAATGCTCTTCACAGCATAACATGTTTAAAATACGGATTCGTGTCGGATCGCTTAACGCCTTGAACGTTTGCGAAACGACAAACAATGTTTCTTCATCCAATTCATGTTGGGTTCTTTTTTCCATTGTCATACGATTTACCTCTTTTCTCTTATACGCCCGGCGTAATTGATTAATGATGGTGGTGGTGCTGATGGCTGGAATCTTGCTTCGCTGTACAATAAACCGAATGGTCGTGCTGATGCATAGTTGTTTCAACTTGAATCGTCACGTGATGAATATTTTGATGTAGCAGATCATGTTCAATTTTCTCTAAAAGTTGCTCACTTTCCTTAATCGTCAAGTCATCATTTACAACAACGTGACATGACAGCGCATTTAATCCACTTGTAATTGTCCAGATGTGCAAGTCGTGAAGCGCTTTTACCTCTTCATATTTCTCAATCGTTTCTATGATTTCATCAACAGTAATATCCTGAGGTGTGCCTTCCATTAAAATATGCAATGAAGCTTTCGTTAAATGATATCCGCTTCGAAGTACAAGCGCAGCTACAAAGACACTGGCCAATGGATCTGCCCATCCCCAATCAAAGAACAGTATAAGCAATGCGGCAACAATGGCACCGATTGAACCGATCATATCACTGATCACGTGCAAATAGGCGCCTCTCATATTTAAATTTTCCTTCGTATCCGCACCGCGCATCATAATCCATGCGACTAAAATATTTACTGCCAACCCGATACTGCTGATGACGAGCATCCCGGTTGAAGCAACTGCAGGAGGATTCATGAAACGGCCGATCGCTTCATAAAAAATAAACAGCGCGATGATGATTAACGTCAGTCCATTTAGTGTGGCAGCCAATATTTCAATACGTTTGTAGCCGAATGTTTTACTGGCATTTGCTACTTTTTGTGCAAATACAATGGCCATTAATGCAATTCCAAGTGAAACGGCGTCGCTTAACATATGTCCTGCGTCAGAAAGCAGCGCAAGACTGTTCGTCAGCACCCCACCAATCGCTTCGACAATCATAAACCCGGTAATAATTAAAAAGGATATAAACAGCACTTTCTTGTTCGTACTATGTGAATGATGATGGTGATGATGGTGCTCTCCCATTTAAAATGCCCCCTTTTATTCCATATATGAACATATACTCATATATTAACATATTATGAATTCAGAAAATAGTCAATTACATAAGCCCAGATTTAATGGCTGAAATTTTTTACACATGAAAAGATTCGCTAATTTCAGGAATTGTATACAAACTTTAGTTTAGCTGTGAAAAACAACTAAACTATGTTCTGTACAGGAGGTAGATTTGATCAGCAATGTATGACGCATTTAAATAACCTCCATCTTTTAACCACCACGAGATCACACCGACAAGGGACGCCGCTTTTATATGACTGTCGACAAGCGATTTTGAGGAAACTCGGTCACTGTTCAGCCTTCTCGTATCAATCAATTGTTTCATTAATTGATATAGCACTTTTTCAAATTGTTCAAACTGGAAAAGTAATCGTAAAGCGTGTTTTTGTGAGGCTAAATAATTGAGCAGCTCAACTAAATGTTCCTTTTCGTTTAACAGATGAATATGGTTTAAATCTGTTATTTTTTCAGTTACTTCATTGAAAATCTCTTTTGTTAAATCATCCATCAAATGATTGATATCTTCATAATGCAAATAAAATGTAGTTCGGTTTAACGTGGCTTGCTTTGTTACTTTTTGTACAGACAACTGACTAAGCATTACTCCTTCTTCCAAAAGTTCGAATACCGCTCTCTTTAACATTTCTTTTGTACGGATTGTTCGTGGATCTATTTTCATCATCAGAATTACCATTCCTGTCTATTAAATATTATTAAATCTACATATTTGAACAATTTGTCGATTAGTCTACAAAGTGCTTCATATTGTGTATGTCAAAGGCTCCTGCTCATTGTTAAAATACTTATTAGACAAACCGTCTATAAAGTTATCGTAGCGTAAGGGGTTTTAAAATGCAAAATGAATTATCGGAACAAACAAGAAAAATACTGCTGATCGTCATGATTGCAGGCTGTTTTTTCTCCACTTTAAATCAGACATTACTCAATGTCGCACTAAGTGATTTAATGAACACCTTTTCGGTATCGCCTACAACAATTCAATGGCTCGCAACAGGCTTTATGCTTGTGAACGGAATTTTGGTTCCAATTACGGCATTTTTAATGAAGCGTTTCTCAACACGCCAACTGTTTATTAGTGCGATGCTATTTTTATTAGCCGGTTCTGTTGTCGCAGCATGTGCGATGAACTTTGGCATGCTTTTAACAGGACGTATGATTCAAGCTGTAGGAGCAGGTATTATTTTGCCTTTAATGATGACCGTAATTGTCTACTTGTTCCCTGAAGAAAGAAGGGGCGCTATTATGGGGAAAGTCGGATTTGCAATTATTTTTGCACCTGCCATTGCCCCGACTCTTGCTGGATTTATTATTGATTATTTATCATGGCGCTGGCTGTTCATCAGCTTAATTCCATTTATCGTTATTATTATTGTCTTAGCGTATAAATACTTGATGAATGTAAATGAAGGTGCGAAATCGAAAATCGATTTGATCAGCTTAATTTACTCAACATTCGGATTCGGTCTCTTATTGTTCGGGTTTAGTAGTGCCGGAAGCCGCGGATGGGATGATGGAGTTATTTTAACAACGATTGGTGCGGGATTGATCATTATTTTTCTGTTTTGCCAACGTCAATTGTCTTCACAGGATCCTTTACTGAATTTATCGGTATTCAGATATAAAATGTATTCCATGACGACGATTATAAATGTCGCAATTACGATCATCATGTATGCAGACTTGATTTTACTCCCGATGTATTTACAGGATGGCCGTGGTTTTTCTGCATTGGATGCAGGATTACTGCTGCTTCCCGGTGCGATTATCAATGCGTTTTTGTCACCGGTTACAGGGAAACTATTTGATAAGTACGGAGCGAAGCCTTTATTTATATTCGGTTTAGTTTTAGTTGCACTTTCGATGTGGCTCGTTATCGACTTATCTTCTACTACTTCGTATGTATATATTCTTGTACGCACCATTATTTTACGGATTGGGCTGGCATTTATTACAATGCCGTTAAATACGGCTGCCCTTAATGCGATTCCAAGAGAACTGGCCTCACACGGGTCTGCCGTAAACAATACAATCCGTCAACTTGCTGGTGCAATCGGAACGGCTGTCATCGTAACAGTGTATACACTGCAGTTAACGGGTACATCCGTTCAGGTAAACGAAAGTTATGCAAATGCGGCTAGTTCGACGTATTTCTATATGTTCCTATTAGCAATCGTTGCCTTTATTGTCGTACTTTTCGTTCCTAAACATAAACGGACAACGCCCGCTCAAGAAACAAACTAAAAACTGGTGAACCTTCGTAATCGGGGTTCACCAGTTTTTTTACCAGTTCAGGGCCTCATTGGCTATATAAAGTCCGACTGTTCTATTTTGCTTCCAAACTTTATTCCATCTTTTTAACGGAACGGATGCTTCCCCGGCATATGGCGCGATTTCAACCGTCATAGCAGGGCGGTCTTTTACTTTTGTGAAGTAATCTTCAGATGCCGCTATTGGTTCATTTTTCTTTGTTACCGGCATTACTTTATAGCCGGTAATGGACGATACCCCTTTCACCAACTTTTTCGTTCGGCTGAACTTTGATTTCGTTTGGCTCCAGTAAATAAGTTGACCGGAAGAATGATATGAAATATACGCTAAATGATTCCCACGGTCAATCAGTCTTTTGATCGCAAGCGCTTCCGGTTCAGTATTTGGCGCTTTTCCTTTATATTCTTTGAATGAGGGCCTTGTCGTTTTGATTAAATGCCAGTTTACATTAAATTGACGATTCAGATCGACACCGTTTATATTGGCTTTCCAACGATTAAAATTGGTGCTGTTGTTGTTCATTGCTTTAAGCTTTGTCATCGATGTTTTTACTTTGCCTCCTTGCGCCAGTGTTACCCCATCAGGATTCACCATTGGCACAAATACGATGCTCACTTCACTTAAAATTTCCTTCACATCGTATTTTCCAATTTTCGTTCCGTTCACATATGCTTTTAAATATGTATCAATCATTTCCATCAATACATTTGTCGTCATATGTTCACGTCCATGAAAAGATGCATCCATCAATACTTCCTTTTTACCCGTTCCCACTTTCAATGAATATAAAGGACGTCCCTCCACCGAACTCCCGATCATCTTCAATTTCGTCAGTGATGGATACATTTGAGAAACGAGCTTTAGCTTTGCTGCCACTTCATCGGACGTGATTATTTTCGAACCATCGACTAACTGGATATAGTGAACATCGGTTAAAGGGATGTAGGCTTCTTTGGAAGAATAGTTGATAACTCCTGATGTACCTTTTAATGCCTGCAATAATAACTTCTCACCTTTTGCTACAGGTTTTATGATGTTGCCGTGTTCATCTTTTAGTTCTGTATTCTTCTTCGCAATTACTTGCACCGGGTATTTACCAAGCCCAATTGCGTCTGACGCTGCTTCGGCAGAAATCGAACCAAAACTGAAAATGGCTGCAGATAACAGACTGAACAACAATAGTTTCTTCATAAAATGCCTCCCGTTATGTATATCAAAACTTTTCTTCTATACCCATAACTTTACTATAAAAAACAGCCTGCAAGAAATTACTTCTTACAGGCTGTTCGTATTAATTGTCTTTTACATCTTTACGATTCTTCTTCAGCATTTTTGATAATACTTCATATACAATCGGTACGATGATTAATGTTAATAATGTTGATGATAATAAACCACCAATTACTGTTACAGCAAGGTCTTGAGAAATCAGACCGCCGCCAGCACCACCGAATGCCATTGGTAACATTGCACCAATCGTTGCAATCGCCGTCATTAAGATTGGACGTAAACGAGTTGCACCGGCTTCCAGAATTGCTTCACGCATGTTCATTCCTTCATGTTCCATACGGATAATGCGGTCAACAAGTACGATCGCATTCGTGACAACAATACCGATTAACATCAGTAATCCCATCATAACTGAAACCGAAATTGTAAGACCTGTTGCGAACAATCCAATCCATGAACCGATAACTGTAAATGGTAAAGAGAATAAAATCGCAAATGGAGCTAAACCTTCACCGAATGTTACAACTAAGATAAAGTAAACGATCGCAATAGCTGCAATCATCGCAACCCCTAGTTGAGTAAATGTTTCAGCCATATCTGCCGCCACACCACCTACACCAGTCGTTACGCCTTTCGGTAATTCTAGATCAGCAATTTTTTCATCTGCTGCAGATGTTGCTTTTGATATATCTTTGTCTGTGATCGTTGCAGATACAGTCGCAAAGTATTCGCCTTTTTGACGAGATAATGAATTTAAAGTCGTACCTTCTTCAAGTTCAACAATGTCACCAATTGTCATTGTTTGACCAGTTGCCGTTTGAATCGGTGTTTCCAATAATTCATCAATATCCGCTGCTGCAGATTTTGCTTCACGTTGAACAACTACATTAATATCAGCGCCATCACTTTCAACAGTTGTCAGCACTTCTTTTGTATTATTTGTTTGTAGAGCCATTAAAATTTGAGCAGTAGTCAGACCGTATTGTAATACATTTTCCTGATCTACTTTGATTACATTTTCTACATATGGTGCAGAAGCATTAGACTCAACTTCATCAAGCCCTTTAACATCAACTAGAACATCTTCTACTTGAGCAACTGCTTCGTTTAACTTATCTAAATCTTCACTGTATAGTGTATAGCTTACTTCATTCGATGACATACCCATCGCGAAGTTTTGCGTTTTCCACTCGCCGGATTGGCCAATGTTAAAGATATAGTCTTCTACTTCTTTTTTCGCTTTCGGGAAATCTTCCATATCCGGATCGAAAATCGCATAGATTAAACCACCGCCTGCACCACCGCCAGTCATCATTGCAGCAGCATCAGTAGAAGGTTCTGTGTTCACCGATAATTGTAAAATATCGATGTCCTCACGTTTCAATAACTCTTTTTCTACTTCTTCAATATTCGTAAGTGTCTCTTCCATCAATTCGCCAGTTCCAGGTGTGTATGTTAAATACATTACTTTCTCTTCTTGAGAACCCATGAAACTAAAGCCGATTAATGGTGTTAGCGCTAGTGAACCAACTAATAGAACAATCGCAATAATTGACGAAATCCATTTATGGTTTAAAGATTTTTCCAAGAAATTACGGTATGTTACTGCAAGCTTACCGACTTCTTTATGCTGACTTTCAGACTTTTCACCGTAAATTTTCTTACGGAATAATGTGTGTGAAAGTGCAGGTACGATTGTAATCGCAACGATTAATGATGCGATTAAAGCAAATGACATTGTTAATGCGAATGGTACGAATAATTCCCCTACCATACCGCCTACAAATACAAGTGGTGCGAATACTGCAATTGTTACTAATGTTGAAGACATGATCGGCTTGAACATTTCAATTGTTGCTTCGCGAATTAACGCACGGCCTTGTAATTTTTCTTCTTTCAGGTGCATACGACGATAAATATTTTCCACTACTACAATCGAGTCGTCAATTACCCGTCCGATTGCAACCGTAATCGCACCAAGCGTCATAATATTCAGCGTAATATCCAGCCAGTGCAATGCCATTAAAGCCATGAATACTGACACTGGAATTGAAATAATCGAGATAATAGTTGATTTAAAGTCACGCAGGAATAATAGGATAATTAATACTGCGATTAAACCACCGAATACCGCTTTTTCAACCATCGTAAAGACGGAATCTTCAATTGGTTTCCCTTGGTCTAAAGAAATATCGATTTTAAGACCTGAAATGGCTTCCTGCTCTTCTTCGATTAAATCTTTAACTGCATTTGCTACAGTCACCGTATTGGCATCCTGGCCTTTTACGATTTGAATCGCAATCGCATCTTTACCATTTGTTCGAGATACTGATTGCACTTTACCTACTTTTTCGATTTCAGCAATATCCCCCAGTTTTACGAAAGGAACCGGGTTGGTTTCAGAAGGTGTAACAGGAATCAGCATTTCTTTTAACTGTTCTTCTGTTTTGAACTTGCCGTCAACTGCAACAGCTTGCTCGCCATCTTCAAACTCGTATAATCCTAACGAGACTGCAAGGTCACTTGCCTGAATCATTTGCTTAACAGATTCTTCCGTTAAACCTAATTGTGCCATCTTTTCTTCATCATATGTGAAGGCAACTTCTTCAAGATGTTGACCTGTAACTGTCGCAGATGCAACACCGTCAATTTTGTTTAGTTTCGGCAAAATTATTTTCTCTACTGTCGACGTCAGTTCAACAATATCTTCATCCGAACTACTTACTGATAATGCAATAACAGGCATCATGTTCATACTGATTGCCATGATTGAAGGTTCTTGTGCACCTTCAGGAAGCTCAATATTATCTAAAGCAGCTTCTAACTGACGTTTCTTTTCATCCATATCCACGCCATATTCATATTCCACTTGAACTTGTGAAACATTTGATGAAGATGTAGAATATACAGCCTTTACATCTTCTAAACTTTCAACTGCCTTTTCATAAGGAATTGAAAGATCATCCATTACTTGCTCTGGTGTTGCCCCAGGATAAACACCCATAACGATTAGGAACGGGATCGAAATATCTGGAATCGACTCCATTTTCATACGCGTTGATGAATAAATACCGGAAAACACGATAATGATTGTTAGTAACCATACTGCAAGCTTATTCTTTAATACGAAATTAACCAAGCCCCTCACAGTTCCACCTTACCTTTCTTGACTATATGTAACCACCATTCTATAATAATGACTAGTCGGTCACGTGTCAATTGAAAGGGGCTTGAAAATATTATGACAAGAAAACAATTGATAATCGATTCAGCACTACATTTATTTGCCGAAAAAGGGATAGAAGCTACGTCAGTACAGCAAATTACCGATCATTGCGGCATTTCTAAAGGTGCTTTTTATTTATCATTTAAATCCAAAGACGAGCTCGTTTTTTCTATTATTGAACATTTTATGAACAATATAATTCGCGAAGTTGACCAAGCAGTCAGTGAAGGTAATACCCCTTCAGAAAAGCTCCATATCTACTTTGTTCATACTATGAAAGTATTGTCACACTATGCTGGATTTGCGGATATTTTGATGAAGGAAAACGTTTCTGCCATCAATAAGGCATTAATTGAACGGATTCATTATTATGTAGAGCTTTCCAATAAAAATTTGGAAAAGCTGCTATTTGAAGTATTTGGCGAACAAATCGAGGGACGACAATATGATTTAGTCGTTATTGTAAATGGGATGGTTCAATCGTATATGCAGTATATTTTCGACTCGTGCCAGACATTTGATGCGGTGAGGTTTGCAGATTCGCTTGTTGAGAAGACAACTTTATTAGCTACAAAAAGTAAAATAGCGCTGTTGCAAAATACTTCACAGTTTTACAAACGGATCGAAAATTATTCGATTGATCATATAGTGGAGGAACTGATGTTGCTTCAACAGCAGACGACGAACAATTTGGAACTCGATTCCCTCCAATTATTAATAGAAGAACTTAAAAGTGAAAATCCAAGAAATGCAATTATTATTGGTCTCATCTCCAATTTAGAAAAAAACGAGTGCTTTAATTGGATTACGTTATATTTGAAAAAGCAATACAGTTAAAAAGAGAGGGACCCAAAAAATGGATCCCTCTCTTTTTAGTTTTAGCTGTTTAGGAAACGAATGATTTCTCTTGCTACCGTTTGAGAATCTTCCACCATACCAAGATGTCCTGTATTGGTTTTTACTTTCTCCACATTCGGGTTGGATGTCGTAATCGGTGTGACAGCTTTGTCCTGTTCTCCTTCAATGACGAGAATTGGAATTGATATTGTATCGACAAGATCTCGTTGGTTTGGACGTGACTTCATAGCACCTAGTGCGGCAACAAGGCCTTCTTCTTTTCCTTCATAGGCAACTTCTTTTGCAAACAGCACATCTTCCGTTTTTGCATTGGGCGCAAGGAAGTTATGAATCACTCCGTCTACGAACGAGCCTGTTCCATGTTCCTGAATCTCTTCTTGTTGTTTCGTTCTTTTATCGATTGCTTCTGGTGTATCCGATGAGTCGGATGAATACAATAAGACAGCCTTTTCGATTTTAGAGTATTGTTTCTCGATTGCCGCCAATGTAATATAGCCACCCATCGAATGCCCGACCCAATAAGCCTTTTCAACTTTTTCCGTAACTAATACATCGATTATATCTTCGGCATAGCGATAAACTGTATATTCCCCTTCCGGCATTTCACTTTTTCCATGCCCTGGTAAATCGATTGCAATGACATCAAATTGCTTTGTTAAAGGTTCCATAATTTTTTCGAATATTGCTGTACTCCCTAAAAATCCATGTACTAATACTACAACTTCCCCAGAACCATTTCGCGTATAATTTAACATATAACCAGTCCTCCCCTAAATTCATCTCTTATCCTTTTCCGTATTTCTATAATAATAAACAAAATCAGCCATTTTAAACGGATTGCTTAAAATGGCTGTACATTATATATAGGATTTTTTACGTCTAAAGGTCGGTTTGACTTCTGCAAACAAAATCGCAAAGAAGATAAGAACACAACCAACAAGCATACGCCCAGTTAAAATTTCATTTAAAATAAGGACGGAGAACATCGTACCGAACAACGATTCCGTTGATAAAATAATGGCAGATTTCGTAGGGTTTGCATATTGCATGCCGATATTTTGACATACATACGCCACAGCAGTACAAAATATTGCCAAGTACACAATGATGCCCAACCCTTCTGAAGTATAAGTCGTCGGCACTTCCCCTAGCATGACAACACTAATTACACTTAGGACAGTCGCCGTATAAAACTGGACAATTGTCAGCGCTAAAGCATCTTCAGTTTTAACAAATACATTTGTATAAAAAATATCGAAAGCGAATCCGACCGCACAAAGAATCGACAGGAAATCGCCAAAATTAATCGTCATCGAATCCTGCAATGATAAAAATCCAATTCCGACCACTGCCACACCAGCTGCAATAAACTCAAACCGGTCAATTCTTCTTTTGTAAATGACATAAGCGATAATTGGAACGATAATGACATTAATCGCTGTCAAGAATGCATTTTTAGATGGGGTTGTATATTCCAAGCCCATGGTCTGCAGGGCAAAGGCAATAAACAAGATTGCGCCGAGAATCGCACCTTTCCATATTACAGCTTTTGAAATGAGTTTTAATTTTTTATAGAAAATGAAACTTAAAATAATGGAAGCTAATAAAAATCTCCCGGCCATCAATTGAAAAACGGTCCAATGTTCAAGCCCTTTCGCCATTCCGACAAAACCGCTTCCCCACATGACAGCGGTGATGAGCATGAGAAACTCACCTTTATATTTTTGCATATGATTCCTTCTCTCTTTTTAAACTGCTGTTTATGTATAATTGTTTTTAGCTGAACAAACTACTACTACAATAGACAAACTTCGAGGAAAAAGAAAGCGAAAATTCAAAAATTACCTTAACTTGCAGTAAAGTTAGAATTTTTTGCTTGACTGGGTTTGTTACAAGTAGTTTTTTATTAGCTAAAAAGTATGTAGATTATGGTATTGATTTAGTTTTGTTCGGAGTAATTAAATTAATAAAATTAGTTAAATAGTGTCGGATAATATGTATATAGTTCGTGTAGTTGATTAAGGAAATTCCTATTATATAGTCGGAAATATCTATAGTTTTGAAAATAACGGTAAAAAATCCGCTTATTTTACTTTTCTCCAATGCCTGGACTACTATATCAATAGCATTTTATCGTATTATCGTGTAAAATAAACTTTTAGAATAATTTAGGGACGTGAACAGTTTGATTAAAATTGAAATGCCAAAACCAGATTTAGTAATTCGTCAACGTGAACAAGTGTTAAAACCAGGGGATGTTGAAATTACACCATACTTCGGATTTATTGATTTCCATAAAATTACGCGTGATAAAGGCGGTATCTTCTTCTTCTATAATGAAAAGAACGAGCTTTTATTCGTAGGTAAAGCACGTAAAATCCGTCAACGTATTAAAAAGCACTTTGAAGACAATGTATCACCAATGAAAAACCACCGAGCAGAAATTCACAAAATTGAAGTATATGAAATTGAAGATCCAATGGAACGTGAAATTTACGAAACATTTGCAATCAATCAATTCCAGTCAAAATACAATATCGATAAAGTATTTTTCGAACGCGCATAAATTGTGAGACATAGCCCAAAAATGCCATTTTCCTCCGAGAGAGAAAAATGGCATTTTTTCTATGCGTTAAAAATTGATTTCCATTCCGGGACGCTTTCCGCGGGCACGGCCTGAGCCTGTAGTCTCAGGCGTCGTGCTGTTCCCGCTGGAGTCGCCCTCCATTCCAATCAATTTTACAAAATATCCGTTTATTAATTTACTTCTACTTTTCTGCCCAAATCTTTAATTATTCTGCTTTAAAATCGAGCATTTCGTTAATTTTCGATAAATCTTCCATAATGCCTTTTTTCTGGATGGCAATGCCGTCGTACCATTTGTTTAAAATGTCCTGCATGCCCTTCTCGATTTCTTTTCCTTCCGATACGAGCTGTACCATCACGTCGATTACTTTTGTACGTTCTTCGTAAAACTTGATGCGTGCCGGAAAATCTTTGCCGATGTTTTGTTTAAAAATATAGCCGAGTTTAATAATTCCATTATTCATCAGCTGCTCCGAGTAAAGTGTCGATCCGACAACTGCTAAACGCTCTTTAAAATCCGGCTCTTCTTTAATATAGTTTTGCATCAGGAGGGCAACCTCATCTGCGAAAGATTTGAGTTTGTTGCGCTGTCCTTCCATCAAATCTTTAGATTCCTCGAAAATATTTAGCATCAGTTCTGTATGTTCAAGCATATTTTTCACTTTATTTAATGGTTCTTCACTTGCTCCATTCAGACGTACTTGAATTGTACGATATACATATTGGCGTTGTAAGTAGGCCGACAGTAATATAATCCCGTTGTAATGAACGCTTGCTTCGTAATGTTGTTGTGTTATCATAGTAAAATCCTCCAACCAGTATGTCTATACATTGTTAACAATACCACATATTCTTTCTCTTGAAAGGAAAAAATTCAAACTATTTTAACTTTTATATAAAAAAGAAAGTCTCGGAATGGCTCCGTGACTTTCCCATATCGATTACACCGATGCGTAACCGACCAGTTTATTGAATTCATCCCAACTTGTAAGACGGGTATATTCCACAGTCTGATTGTATGACTGGTTTTTCACGATTACTTTCGTTGTGCTACCAGCCAATGTGTTTAAAACAGCTGGTTTATCATCTACATATACATCAAGTTCCAGGTTTTTGATAATATCGATTTTCTCATGATCTGCCATCCCGCAGTAAAAACGCTCATCCACAACCGGGAACCCTTGTGCTTTTACCCATGCGCGGGTCTGTTCACAATACCCTTTCGGACGGGATGTAATATAGTAAATTTCATGCCCTTCTTCTGCTAAAGCGTTCAATACCTCTTTTGCCCCTTCAAAGCTTGGACAATTCGTGAAATAGATCTCTTCCATTGAGTCTTTCCACATTTGGCTGCCTTCTTCATTTGTTAGCCCAAATGGTTCATGGATTTCGACAGTTGCAATTGTATCAAACACATCTTCGCCAATCGTTTTGTTCAATTTTTTATTATATAAATGAAACGCATGTCGACGTAAATCGATTAACGTATCATCTATGTCAAATCCGAATTTCATATCCCTCACCTAACTTAATACGAGAAAAGCTTCATGAAACTTTTGCTCTTTTTCTATTTGTATTGCCTGGATTTTTTCAATCTGTTGTTTTCGTGCTGTTGCGCAGCTGATAAAATCAAATTTCTCATTTTCCAGCAGCATTTGTGCCAGCACATGGGCATCCATTAACGAACTATTTAATCCGTACGCGCCGGTCGGAGTCATCGTATGCACAGCATCCCCGATCAATGCAACGCCTTCTTTACCCCATTGCTCCGTTGTACTGCTGAATACATCAAGCAGCACAAAGTCTTTCCATGACTGGATATGTTCTTGTACGACAGGGTCCAATTGTGGAAATGCTTTTACGAGCTTTTCAATAAACGGCATAAAAGGCTGTTTGCGTAATTCCGGATAGCTTCCTTTATTAATATTCCAGCCGATTTGTACAAATCCTTTTGCCTGTGTAAACAAGGAAATTTGCATGCCATCAACTAGGGCCATTTTAATGGAAGGTGTCCAATTTGCAGGTGCCGGTATTCTTGCCCAGAGCAGATCATAGCCATGATCGCGGATCGTTACATCTAAATTCGCCAATTTTCTAACTGTAGAATAGCGCCCATCCGCACCGATGATAAGCTGTGCCTCAATTGTCATATCGTTATCACCTTGTTTGGCGCGAACTGCTGTATATTGTCCGTGCTCGTTTTGAACAAGCTCTTTAACCGTTGTATTCAATAAATAGTTAAAAGTTGGATAGCCTTGTGCCTGCTCGATAATTGCTTGAAGCAAATGAGCTTGCGGAACATGGATGCCTAAATGCCCTACAGCCGGATCCGGTTCAATTGTTTTAAACTTTTCACCGCTCATCCAATATTCCAATGTTTCCATACGCAGCAAACCGAGCTGTTCAATTCGTTCGAATAGCTCATACTGTTTTAAAATACGCTCGCCTTCTTCATTTAAATGTTCCCCGCGGAATGCCTTTGCAAAGCCATTTGTCCGTTCAATTAAAAGAACAGACACATTATTTTTCGCCAATATATTGGCAAGAAGCGCACCGCCTGGACCACCGCCAACAATGCATACATCCACTTTTTTAATCATGTATACCAGCTTTCTTTGGATAGGCAAAAATACGCAAATCTTCCCCGACGTGAGTGACTTCACCGAATTCAAGCTGATTTGCCACATCGATTGTTTCTACATCAGTTCCTGTAAACGGTGTAATGGAGTTTTTCCCGCCCAATACTTTCGGTGCGATATACACGATATACTGGTCAATGAAGCCGCCTCGTAAAAATGACGCGTTCACATTGCCCCCACCTTCAACAAGCAGATGCGTAATACCCTTTTTATATAATGCTTTCAACATATCCTCTATGTGCAAGCCTGTTTTTTCTTTTTCTACTCGAATAATTTCAACACCATTGCGCTCCAATTGCTGTGCCTTTTCTTCATCAGAATCGAGTGAAGTGACAATGATTGTACGAGCATCCGTTGTGTCCGCAATATGTGCATCAACCGGTGTTTTCAAAGTACTGTCCAACACGACACGTATCGGGTTACGACCTTGTCGTTCATCATTTAGTCGCGTCGTCAGCTTTGGATTATCATTTAAAACCGTTTGTACACCTACTAATATCCCGTCCACTTCATGACGCAATTCATGTACATCCGCGCGCGCTTCTTCCCCTGTAATCCATTGTGAATGACCATTATATGTCGCAATTTTGCCGTCAAGTGTCATGGCGAATTTCGCAACTACAAACGGACGCTCTGTCAGCATATTATGAATAAAGCGTTCATTCAGCTTTTGTGCTTCCTCTTGAAGCACACCGACTTCCACTTCGATTCCCGCATCGCGTAAAAGACGAATACCGCGCCCAGCTACTTCAGGATTTGGATCTTCCGTGGCAACGACGACGCGTTTAAATCCGCTTTCTTTCAACAGCTTCGCACAAGGTGGTGTTTTGCCGTAGTGTGAACATGGTTCCAGTGTGACATAAATTGTCGCATCTTTTGTATGTTCACCTGCCATATTCACCGCATGTACTTCTGCATGGGGTTCCCCTGCTTTTCGATGAAGTCCTGTACCGACAATGACACCATCTTTTACGATAACGGCTCCAACTAGCGGATTTGGATTTGTATTCCCTCTGGCACTTGCTGCCAATTCAAGCGCAAGCTGCATATAGTCCTGATCAGTTTTCATTTGAAATTCTCCTTACACAGTTAACTTTTCAACAATTCCGATATGTCCAGACTTTTCTACTTTAGTTTTCAAGTACTGTTCATTCGTTTCCGTCAGGCCGCCCCATAATGGAATATGGCCATCCGCAAGTAAACCGTTTTCCTGCAGTGCTGCAAGTTTTTTCGGATTGTTCGTAATGAGCGTTACCGGTTTTGCCCGCAGGACTTGCAATACTCGGATTGCATCATCATATGAGCGGACATCATCTTCAAAACCGAGTGCATGATTCGCTTCCACCGTATCAAACGCTTCTTCCTGCAATAAGTAAGCAAGTGATTTGGAAAACAGACCAATACCGCGACCTTCATGATCTGCCAAATAAAAGATAGCGCCACAGCCGTGTTCAACAATCATCTTCATGGATTCATGTAGTTGATAGCCACAGTCACAACGCTGTGAACCGAAAATATCACCTGTATGACAAATGCTGTGCATACGGATCAATGCATCATCCTGATTGGCAAAATCACCATACACAAGTACAGATGACTGCTGGCCAAAAGCTAAATGCATCGATGATACAGAGTCTACTACCTGTTCTTTCGTCTGGTTTTTTTCAACAGTTGTCCATGAGTACCACTGGAATGTTGCTTCTAGATTTTCTTGTTTTATAGGTAGCTTTACCGGTCCGACAACTGCAATATTCTGCAGATCATCACGACGTACAAGCTGAATTTTATCTTCTAAAATAGCCATTATTTTTTTCATCTTATCACCTTTATTTTTTATTAAGTTACTTTATGTAACCTAGTTTACAATAATAAGCGTTTAACGTCAAATAAACCAGAACTATCAATTGATAGTCCTGGTTTCTATCATACAGAGCCAAAACGATTCTGGCTATTAGAAATGGTAATCTTCTATTTTTTTCACCTTTTGTGCAATCAAACTTACTGCTACAAATGTGATAAGAGAAGCTATGATTGGAATTGTTACGGAATGCATGCCATAAATATTTTCCGCAAAACGGTAGATGACAATATATAATGTCAGGCCGACAATCATCGAACTGATAGCCCCGTATTTGTTTGCTTTCTTCCAGTACAGGCCAAAAACAACACTCCATAAAAAGGCCGATTCCAGTCCGCCGAACGCAAACAAATTCAGCATGATTAACAGCTCAGGCGGTTTAACGGCAAAAATAACTACCGCGCACCCGATAATGCTTGTCACCCAGAAGCTGCGATTTTTAATTTGTGCATCGCTTGCTTTCGGGTTGATATAGTTTAAATAAATATCTTTTACAACCGTAGAACTTACTAGTATCAGCAGTGCATTAACCGTCGACATAATGGCCGCCATTGGAGCTGCGAGTACGATTCCAGCCAGAACAGGCGGCAGCACTTCCAATGTCAGCAGCGGCATGACTTTATCGCCGACTTCAATTCCCGGCATGACCGGACGTGCAAATACACCGATTAAATGCATGCCAAACATGATTGTCCCGATTCCGATTGTCCCGATTAAAATGGCTTTATGTAGGCTTTTCGAATCTTTGTAGCTCATCGCACGAACCGCGATCTGAGGCAAACCAATAACACCAAGTCCAATTAAAATCCAAAATGTTGAAACATACAATGGTGTCAGGTTTTGTTCCGCACCAAATGGCGTCACTAAATTCGGATTTTCTGCAACCAATCCTTGCATAATTGTGTCAACACCACCACCGGCAATGACTGTAGCAATAAGAAGGATGACCGTACCTACAATCATAATCGATCCTTGCAATGCATCCGTTAACGCAACAGCCCGGAAACCACCGATAATTACATACGCCAATACGGCTACCGCAAAAATGAGCAATGCACTTGTATAAGAAAGCCCTGTCAACGATTCAATCAGACGTGCCCCACCTACCCATTGCGCTGTCATGGAAGCAAAAAGGAAGATGATGATACTGATTGCCGATAAAATAACAATGGTATGGCTGTCATAGCGTTTCTTTAAAAAGTCGATTAATGTAATCGCTTCAATTCGGCGTGCCACAATCGCAAATTTTTTGCCGAGCACCATTAAAACAAAATAACCTGCAGGCAGTTGTGCCATTGCCAACAGAACCCATCCAAGACCTGTATTATAGGCAACTCCTGGTCCCCCGATAAAACTTGAGGCACTGCCATATGTCGCCATCATCGTCATCGCCAGAATGAAACCGCCCATTTCGCGACCGCCTAAAAAATATTCCTGTAAAAACGAATTAGATGTACGGACTTGGCGATTTGCCCAAATACCGATACCAAAAATGATGAGTAAAAATATGAGTAATGGAATAATCACAGACCAATGTATCATTTTTGATCGTCCTCCTCTTCAAGTGAAATATCTTTGAAGAAAAGCTTCATCGCAAGCCAGATGGCAATAATCATGAAAATGGTTCCTGCGATACAGCTATAGAAAAACCATGCCGGAAATCCGAATACATAGTCATACTCAAGCGGGTCACCAGAACCAAGCCCATACGCAAATCCGAACCAGATTGCAAAGTTGATGATGACAAGCACGACACCGATCAGTGCTTCTTTATGTGCGATTTTAAAACGCTTATCCTGCACATTAAACATCCTTTCTGTTTACCATTTAAATCTGCTGTAATTTCAGATTCATTAGGGAATTAACTCGCTCTAAGTGGACAACCGTCATTTTAGAGACTTAACCTCTCTATTCTACGTTGCCAAACCTTGAATGAAAAGACTTTGTCGACGATTTGTCTAGCAAAAATAAAAAAGCGTCGCCTAGATTTACTAGACGACGCTCCATTTGGAAATTACAGTAACTCTTTGCGCAAATCTGCCGGTGATTTTGGGGATAATAAACCGTATGGAATGTCGAACACCGTTTTTGCCCCTTTGTCTCCCTTTGCGTGCAATTTGTAAGCAGCGCGGGCATAGGCAACGAGAACACTTGATGTAAACATCGGATTCGATTCAAGCGTTAATGAAAACTCCATAATTTGTTTGTCTGATTCGCCGGATTGACCAGAACGGATAACAAATCCGCCATGTGGCATACCTTGGTGATTTTCTTTAAATTCAGCTTCCGTAATAAAGTTCACAGTCGTATCATAATCCGCAAAATAATTTGGCATTTCTTTAATTTCTTTTTCGATCGTTGCTGCATCTGCACCTTCTTCCAATACAACAAAGCATTCACGGGCATGTTTTTCACGTGTTGTCAGCTCCGGATTTTCACCGTTGCGCACACGGTTAACCGCTTCTTTAATCGGCAATGTATATTGCACTGCATTTTTTACGCCTTCAATACGACGCACTGCATCTGAGTGACCTTGGCTTAAGCCGTCTCCCCAGAAAGTATATGTATTTCCTTCAGGCAGTACTGTTTCACCTAATAGACGATTCAACGAAAACAGACCCGGGTCCCAGCCAACCGAAATGATTGAAACTGTGTCACTTTTTTGTGCCACCGCTTCGACTGCATCAAAAAACTCCGGAATTTTTGCATGCGTATCATAGCTGTCAATCGTGTTGAACCATTGCGCAAAATGAGGAACTTGCTCCGGTAAATCCTTTGCCGAACCACCACATAAAATCATAACATCAATTTGTTCTTTGTATTTCGGTGCATCCTCCACTAAATAAACCGGTACGTTCGATGATTGGATTGAAACTGTAGCAGGATCACGACGTGTAAAAACAGCTACCAATTCCATGTCAGCATTTTGATTGATTGCTGCTTCTACTCCACGGCCTAAATTCCCGTAACCTACAATACCAATGCGAATTTTACTCATTATTCATTCCCCCAACTTAATTATTCGACGATTGCTCATTTACATCATGATGTAAATTCAGAATTTTCGTCTAAATTATATTTCATCATACAGTTTCATTTTTATGAATACAATATTTTTCGTTATTTTCACAAGAAATGTTATCTTTCGCGCGATGATTGTATTATTTACATAAAAGTGTTTTCATTTTCTATTTAGGTGAATTTTTGATATACTAATAAAGTAAAAAATAGACTAATTGGGGGAAAAACATGAAAAAGTTATCAGCGATTTTATTAGCATTCACACTTGTCTTTTCAAGTGTAGGGACTACGATTTTATTTGCTAATGATGCACAGTCAGTTGAAGCAAAAGGTTACAAATCCGGGAAAAAAGGCTTCAACAGCAACAATAACAATTCTAATATTCAGAAAAACAACAACGATGCAACAAACCCGACAACAACAAAACAAAATAACAATACAACGAAAAAGAATGATTCAAATACAGCTTCATCAAACAAAGGCGGTTTAATGAAAGGCTTAATGCTTGGTGGTTTAGCTGGTTTATTATTCGGTAGCATGTTTGCCGGCATGGGTATGTTAGGTAACATTTTAGGTCTGTTAATCAACGTAGCAGCAATTGCGGCAATTGTCTTCTTCCTAGTGAAGATTTACCAGTTGATCAAACGCAAAAAAGATAAAGAGGTTACGGATACGTGGAAAAACTAACATTACTTGAACAAGATTTAATTAATGCCGTTTGTCTTTTCCATGCAAAATTTAAAAACACAACACCTGAAGATGTGGAAGTGGAGCTGATGTATGATGATGTTGCGGGTTATTCAGCGGAAGCTTTCTACAATGGACAACTAGACGTTTACAACTCTGTAAATTTCATTATGGCACTTCGTCTGTATATTGATGAGCAGCTTGGCCGTGATTCAATGTCAGCTCGTATTTCACTTGCTATTGATGATGAAGAAGGCATGATTGCTCACGTAGAGTTTTAATAAAAAAAACTGTAAGACCCGTCTCCTCTCAGATCTGAGAGAAGACGGGTCTTATTTTATGCAGTCGGCTGTACTACCGG
Source organism: Solibacillus sp. FSL W7-1472 (assembly GCF_037969775.1). Taxonomy (NCBI): domain Bacteria; kingdom Bacillati; phylum Bacillota; class Bacilli; order Caryophanales; family Caryophanaceae; genus Solibacillus; species Solibacillus sp. FSL W7-1472. The sequence goes on along the minus strand of NZ_CP150208.1, from coordinate 1,823,758 downwards.
CGTATACTTCGTCGTAAGTGATTTGTAGCTTACGATAAACGCGATCAGTGCCAATACAGAAGCAGCGACTAAATAAATGACAAGAACTAAAGCATTCGATGATAACATTGATAGATCACCCAATGAAATAACCGATTTGAACCCTGAGATTGAATACGTAAACGGTAAATACGCACTTACAGCCTGTAAATTTTCAGGCAGCATTGGAATCGGCAAATTCGAACCTGTAATCGATAATTGTGCAACAGCAAGTACAAGTGCGATAAATCGTCCGATATTGCCTGCAACCGATACAAGGAAGAAAATAATTGACATGAACACAATGCTGACAAAAATCCCAAATAAAATAAACTGTACTACATGATCTACCGATAGCTGTAATACGACTAATGTAAATCCTGTAACCAATACCGCCTGAATTGTAGCAAACAGTGCTAATTGCAGCCATTTACTGACAAACCAGCTTACAGCAGACTTTGGCAATACAGCCGGCTTTTTAAAGTCCACAAACATGGACAACACAAGCATACCTACAAATAATGCCAACGATAAAATATACGGAGCTGTTGAATCGCGGTAATATTCATAAGCATTAACTTTCTCCCCTGCCAACGTGACCGGTGAAGAGAACATTGCAATATTTTTATCGGTAATTCGTAATGCCGCCACTTGCTCACGACCACCTTCCAAACCAGTCACCAATTCCGATGAACCTGCCTGAAGACGATTGACTCCATCATTTAATGAAGTAACACCTTCTGTCATTGTTTTCCAGCCGACTGCAACGGTTTCATTACCCGTGCTGATTTGTGTCAACCCGCTTTTCAGACTGGAAACACCTGCGCCTAATTTGTTCCATGAACTTGTTAGCGATGCGTTACCATTTGCTACTTGGGAAGCACCACCCGCTAAAGTAGATGCACCTGAAACGACCGCTGTCTGTCCTGCAACGAGCGCATCGATTCCTTTTATTGCCTGCCCTTGTCCAGCTGTTAATGAACTAATACCGGATACAATCGTTTTTTGACCGGCAATTGCGTTTTCAATTCCGGCTGTCAATGCTGGCATTGATTGTGCCATCTGGTTGGCACCATTACTTAATGCATTGGCACTTTGAACGGCAACCGGATAAACGGTACCAAGCTCTCCTAAACCTGCACTTAAAGCAAGTAAATTTTCACGATACGCTTCCATGCCAGGTGCTTGCGCCAATGTTTGCAGTAATGCTGCACCTTGTGCCATTTGTTCGATATCCGCCTGTTTTGACTGCAATACGGTCGCCAGCTGGTTTAAGCCTTTTGCCAACCCTGGATTCCCCTGCGTGCCGTCCCCTAGAGCGATGCCAGCATAAAGCCGATTTGCTCCTGCTGAAAGCTGCTGTAATCCATTCAGAAGATTTTCAGAACCGGGCTGCAATTTCTGTAAACCTGTATAAATTTCCGTTGAACCGCCTTTTAATGAATGAAGACCCGCTAACACTTGCTGTGAGCCGCCCTTTAACTGTGTCGCACCAGATGCCACTTGACGTGATCCGGACGCTAGTTTATTAATATTGCCTGTTCCACCATTGATTGCGGAAAGAAGCTGACCTGCCCCCGCATCAGCCGTTTTCGCACCGGCAGCAAGTTTGTTAATGTCTGCCGATTTTTCCGTCAACGATGTTAACAATGTATTCGTCCCGTCCGCCAGCTGCTCTGTACCATCTGCAATTTGCTTCGAACCATCCGCTCCACTAGCAAATCCTGTTTCGATATCCGTAAATCTGGAGAATACCGTTCTGGCATAGGTCGCTGTAATTTTGTCCCCTAATTGTTCGCGAAGTTTTTCTACAGCACTGTTCGTAACTTGCGCACCCATGAAGTTTAATCCTTCATTTTGAATGTAACGCAATTCCGGCACTTGCGGATTTGCATCAAGAACAGTGGTCACCTTTTGGGAAAAGTCTTCCGGTACTTCTACCACTAAGTAAAATTCCTGCTTATCCAGCCCTTCCATCGCTTCTTCTTCCGTCACAAAATGCCAGCCCAATGAGTTACTTTCTTTCAATGTTTCCATTAAATCATTGCCGACATTGATCGCTTGACCACCTGAAACCCCTCCGGCATCCTTATTGACGAATGCAACCGGTAAGTTATCCAGATTGTCGTACGGCCCCCATGTAGCAGACAGAAGAACTGCTACATAAACAATCGGAATGAGCATGACACCGATCAATGCAATGAGTAAACCCTTGCGATTTTTCAGTGACTGCAATTCCTTCCCAAACAACTGAAACGACCCCATAAAAACCCCCCTTTTTATGAAAATAATCCTATACGAATGAATAAAGACTCATTGCGTATATACAATAATATATTCTAAGTTTTTACATATTTCTACTAGAAAATGTAAATATTTTCTTGTTAGTACGTGAATTTTGTTCATATTAATATTCAAAAAATAGGACAAAATAATCGCTAAATAATTTTCTATTTTAGGACTCTCTTTATTTATCCGAATATTCTAACTTAAATTATTATCGGTAATTAAGATAATAGTTCAGTTTCCATAATGTTTTTTGCAAAAAAATAAATAAAAAAACCACTAATTGGTTGCCCAAATTAGTGGTTTAATTATGAAATTATTTTTCTTGTGGTGCAGCTGTATCAACAATGCGGCCTTCAGTAGTAAACTTAATTTCTTTCATTGATAGTAATTGTTCTTTTAAGTTTTCCCAATCTGATAAACCTAAGTCTGTTACACGGCCTTCGCCATATGCTTTTTCAAACGAGCTGAAGCCGTCTCCGCCTTTAGCTGTGAAGGCATTTGTTGCTACTGTGTACGTTTCGTTGTCCGCTACATCTACGTATGCTTTTGTTGCTTCATCATAGTATTTCAATGAAACGACACGAGAGCCCGCTTCTTTAGAAGAATCGTATTCTAGTTTAGCACCTGAGATATGCAGGAATCCGCCATTTTCCTCTGGAGCACTTTTTACAGAGTGTTCAAATGCAGCTTTTAATTCAGCACCTGTAACATCCATTAATGCCAGTGTATTACCAAACGGCAATACTGTAATAACCTGTCCAGTCGTAATATTCCCTGCCGGAATCGCAGCACGAATACCACCGCCATTTTGTAATGCCATCACTACTTTTTTATCCGTATACTGTTTCGCTTTTGCCAGCATGCCGTCTGTAATGATGTTTCCTAATACTGTTTCGCTGTTACGCACACTTACTGCACTTGTATCGGATTTACGAGGACTCACTAAATCTTCTGTCAACTTAACCCCGATTTCTGCTTTAGAGACAGCATCCACTTTTTCTTTAAATGGTGCAAGCATTTTTAAACCTTCTGCATCATCAGCCAGTTTCCCGATCTCAACTAATTGACCGTCATGTTTAACAACGACACCATTTTCGTCAAATTCTACATTCAATGTTCCTAGGAAACCAGCATACTCTTTCGCTTGTACGATTAACGTTACGTCTTTTTTCTCGCCGACTGTGTTCGTATCCACTACGAATGGCTCTTTAAGCTCTGTATGCGAGTGACCGCCTACGATAATATCAATTCCAGGGACTGATTTTGCTAGAATTTGATCATTATCATATGCAGGATTATCGTCAAATCCAATATGAGTTAATGCAATAATTTTATCGACACCTTTATCTTCAAACGCTTTTACCGCTTTTTTCGCTTCGTCAATATAATTTTCAAATGCGACACTGCCTGGAGAAGCGATGTCTTTTGTTTCAGCTGTTGTTAAACCGAAGATCCCGACTTTCTCACCGTTTACTTCTTTAATCATACCTGCATAAATTTTGCCGTTTTCAGGCTCGCTTGATACTAAATCAGAGAACATACCTGTAAACAGGCTGTCTTTTGTAAAGTCAACATTCGCTGTTAGAACCGGGAATTGTGCAGCTTTAATGAATTCTGCCAATGCTTTATGTCCTTCTGGTGAAGAACCTAAGTCAAATTCATGGTTTCCTAATGTGATCGCATCAAATTTCAATGCATTTAAAAATGGAAGATCTGCTTGTCCTTCAAATTCGTTGAAGTATAAAGTTCCGCTGAAAACGTCACCCGCATGCAATAATAGCGCATCCGGTGTTTTCGCACGTTGTTCATTGACAGCCGTCATTAATTTTGGAAGCGCCTCTACACGAGAATGTGTATCGTTTACATGCATAATCGATAATTTATAATTATTTGTTTCCGGTTCCGGTTGTGGTGCTGGTGCAGCTGCAGCCATCATAGTCGCCAATACACTTGATAGTTCGCCACGTGTAAGTTGTTTAGTAGGATTAAATACTACTTTAGCCTCTGTTAATAAAGCCGTTGCATCAATCGGGTATACCGCTGATACATTCGTTAAAATTTTAGCCAATTGACCATGTGTAATTTTATCCGCTGTGCGGAATGTACCGTCTTCATAACCGTTTACAAATCCAGTCGCTACTAATGCTGCTATTTGACTATAATACTGGTTAGACGTTTTAATATCTTTAAGGTTAGGATTTTTTACATTTGTTGTATCTAGTTTAAGAGCGCCAGCAATCATTTTTGCTGCTTGTCCGCGTGTAACCGTTGCATCCGGTTTAAATGTACCGTCTCCAAATCCTTTTACGATACCTGCAGATGTTAAAGAATTGATCCCTTCTGCATATGGATGGCTAGCACTAACATCCGTAAAAATTGTCTCTTCTGCCATAACACCTGTTGCGCCTACAGCTACTGCCGTAAATGCTGCTAAAGCTGTTGCTGAATACATTCTCTTTTTCTTCATCAAAAGACCCCCTACAAAATTTTAACCTACCTTTTGATAGTAACGAAATATTATAAAAATTTCCACATATTCCGGAAAATTTTACTTCTAATTAACAAAAAATTTCATACTAAAGGCACAAAAAAAGACAAAGCCAATAAAAATTGACTTTGTCTTTAAAGTTATCGAATGGAATTATTGTTGTGCAGCTTTAGCACGTAATACCATTTGTAGGATACCGCCGTGACGGTAGTAATCTACTTCTACTTCAGAGTCGAAACGAGCTAACGCTTTGAACTCAGTTACTTTTCCTTCTGGAGAAGTTGCAGTAACAGTTAGGATATCACGTGGTTTAACATTGTCAGTTAAGTTAACGTCGATTGTTTCGTCACCTTTTAATCCTAAAGTTTCAGCTGATTCGCCAGCCATGAATTGTAATGGTAATACGCCCATCATTACTAAGTTAGAACGGTGAATACGCTCGTAAGATTGTGCGATTACAGTTTTAACGCCTAGTAAGAATGTACCTTTAGCAGCCCAGTCACGAGATGAACCCATACCGTAGTCGTTACCAGCTAATACTACTAAGCCAGTACCTGCTTCTTTGTACTTCATACAAGCATCATAAATGTACTCAACTTCGCCTGTTGGCCAGTAAGTAGTGAAACCACCTTCTGTACCTGGAGCGATTTGGTTACGGATACGAATGTTTGCGAATGTACCGCGCATCATTACTTCGTGGTTACCACGACGAGAACCGTAAGAGTTGAAGTCACGGATTGCAACACCGTTTTCGATTAAGTACTTACCAGCTGGTGTATCTTTACCGATTGCACCTGCAGGAGAGATGTGGTCAGTAGTGATAGAGTCACCGAACTTAGCCATTACACGCATTCCAGCTAATGTTTGGATAGCACCTGGCTCTTTAGAAAGACCAGTGAAGAATGGTGGGTTTTGGATGTAAGTTGATTTTTCATCGAAAGTATATAAGTTTTCAGTTGAAGTTTCGATTGCATTCCAAGCTTCGTTAGCTGTGAATACTGTTTCGTATTCTTTTTGGAATAATTCACGAGTTACAACTTTATTTAATACTTCGTTAACTTCTTCAGTTGATGGCCAGATATCAGCGAAGAATACTTCTTTGCCTTCTGGAGTTACAGCGATTGCGTCTTTTTGTAGATCGATATCTACAGTACCCGCTAAAGCGTAAGCAACAACTAATGGTGGTGAAGCTAAGAAGTTAGCTTTTACTAATGGGTGTACACGGCCTTCGAAGTTACGGTTACCTGATAATACAGAAGTTACGAATAAATCGTTTGATTTGATTGCATCTTCGATTTCTGGTAATAACGGACCAGAGTTACCGATACATGTTGTACAACCGTAACCAACTGTGTTGAAACCGATTTGGTCGAAGTAGTCTTGTAAACCTGATTCTTCTAAGTAACCAGTTACTACTTTAGAACCTGGAGCTAATGAAGTTTTAACCCATTTAGCAGGTTTAATGCCTAACTCAACCGCTTTTTTAGCAACTAAACCAGCAGCTAATAATACGTATGGGTTAGATGTGTTTGTACAAGAAGTGATGGCAGCGATTGCTACAGCACCTGCAGGAATTTCTACGTCACCTTCTGCAAATTTAGCAGTTGATGTTTTAGAGAATTCTTCTTCTGTTAAACCGAAACCTTGAGTACCTTGTGGAGCTACTACTGATTCACGGTAAACACGTTTCATTTCAGTTAAAGGAATTAAATCTTGTGGACGCTTAGGACCAGAAAGGTTTGCTTCGATGTCCGCTAAGTTAATTTCTAAAACGTCAGTGTAAACAGGCTCTAAGTCCGGGTTGAAGAACATGTCGTTAGCTTTTAAGTAAGCTTCAACAACAGCAATGTGCTCTTCGTCACGGCCAGTTAAGCGCATGTAGTTTAATGATTCTTCGTCAACTGCGAAGAAACCACAAGTAGCACCGTATTCTGGAGCCATGTTTGAGATTGTAGCACGGTCAGCTAGTGGTAAACCAGGTACGCCAGGTCCGAAGAACTCAACGAATTTGTTTACTACACCACGAGCACGTAATACTTGAGTTACTTTTAATGCTAAGTCAGTAGCTGTTGTACCGTTTGGTAATTCGCCTACTAGTTTAACACCGATAACATCAGGAATTGGGAAGTAAGATGGTTGACCTAACATACCAGCTTCAGCTTCGATACCACCAACACCCCAACCTAGAACACCGATACCGTTGATCATAGTTGTGTGAGAGTCAGTACCTACTACTGAGTCAGGGAATGCTACTAAACCTTCTTCTGTTTCGTTCACGTGAACGATTGGAGCTAAATACTCTAAGTTAACTTGGTGTACGATACCAGTTGCTGGTGGTACAGCGCGGAAGTTATCATAAGCAGTTTGAGCCCATTTTAAGAAGTTATAACGTTCAGCGTTACGCTCGAACTCTAAATCCATGTTCGCTTGTAATGCAGCTGCGTTACCGTATTTATCTACTTGTACAGAGTGGTCAATTACAAGGTCAACCGGAATTGCAGGGTTGATTTTAGCTGGGTCTCCACCCATTTCTTTCATTGCAGAACGTAATGAAGCTAAGTCAACTACTACTGGAACACCAGTGAAGTCTTGTAATACTACACGAGATGGTTTGAATGGTACTTCAGCGTCAGCATTGTGATTACCGAAGTTCGCTAATTCATTAACGTGCTCGTCTTTAATTACGTAGTTATCATATTGACGTAATACTGATTCTAATAATACTTTAATTGAGTAAGGTAGGCGTGATACTTTTGCGATACCAGCTTCTTCAATTGCAGCTAAACGGAAATAGTTATAAGTTTTACCGTTAACTTCAAAAGTCGAACGACTGTTGTGTAAGTTTGCCATGTTGTGTTCCCCCTAGTTTTTCTTAATTGAAAAGGTTGTAAAGCTCTTTTCTCCACAGTCAATAATAACGCACATTCATACATAAGTAAATTGCATTATTATTATCTTTTGCGATAAGTTAAAATTATGACCTATCGGAAATACCATTTTCTTCTGCAATACATTTAGAAATCCTACTTTGTCAGAAAGTTCTTCTCACACTGTATTCCTCAACAAATTTCTAATGCATTGTAAATTGCATTTTTATTAGTACCTATTTGAAAAAAGTTTGAATAAAAATTATTTTATTATTGTACTAAAATAAAATAATTAGTTTAATTTGAGCCAGCGCTGAATAAATGTTGATACGATACTGCGCAGTTTTTCATTCCGATTGGCAAATTTCAGATAAAAATAAATCGTTTTTGCCAAGTTCAGCTGGTTTGTTCTTGCTTTAAACCACAATGCATCATAGCCCCGCTCATAGGCGACCATTTCCAGCTGGTCAAACAACTGTTCAAACCATTCAATGAAAAGTTCTTCGTCAATATTTTTGGCTAACAATGCCTGAATGATATTGCAGAAACGTTCTTCCTCATCATCGATAAAAACATAGCCCTTCCAAATATTCGCGCGTATCGCCTGCAATATTTGAGCCGTAAAGCGAATCGGATAAAGCGGATGTGCAATAATTGCGCTAATTAACTCCGTTGTATTCGTAATGCTATGTGCCCAGCCAGACTTTGTATCGACAAAGCTTCGCAAATCCTGCTCCTTCGCTAACAGTGCCACTGCATTTTGCGCAAGCAACTCCAACTGCTCACTCGTCAAAATGTTAAGCTGTCGATCGGCATTCACGATTGCGGCTAAATAAAGAGCCGCATAGGAACGCTGAAAAACAGAACTTGTCCCATTCTCACCGATATTAAAAAGTAAACCGTCAGTTGAAGAAAGTTTGCTCACAAATTCGGTAATAACTGTTTCGCCGAGTGCATTCTCAGATAACAGCATGATGAACAGTCGATAGTTGAGCTGGTCACGGATTGCTGCTTCTTCATGACCGATTGTTCCCAGTAAATCATTCAATATCGACGGGTGCTCCTGAATCGATTGTTTTCGCTCTTCCGTCGTCATTTCAAAAAACTTTTCATAATCTTCCACTACCAAAAAGACGCCTCCTTACCAAATGCATAACATCATTGTAAGAGACGTGCCAACATTTGACTAGGTAAAAGCTCTTCTAATAGACGCACACCTTCTGAATATACCCGTTTTTTATAAAACAAATGCATCTTCTGCTTCAAATAATTCATTTACTTCAATAACACGATCTGAAAACCGATCCACAACATTCAGATCGACCGTATTAATTAAATTTGTTAATACAATCGAAGTACATTCAAACTGTTTCTGCTTTTTTGTTTGCGCAAATTCCTCAATAAAACGTGACGGTAAAAAGCTGGATCCGTCCGTTACAAACAACAAATCCGCTTTTTTAAATTCACTTTTCTTTAAAAGTTTTAATGCTTCACGCAATGGCAGTTCATAATTCGTCCCGCCACCGATGAAACTGTCACTAAACTGAATGAGCTCCTGCGTCTTTGCCTGACCTTTTCTGAAAAATTTGATTTCCCCAACATTTGTTGCAAAAGGAATAATCGCAAAATCTCTTCTCTGCTTTTTGGCGATGTTCAGCAACGCAATACAAAACGCCTTACTTTGTGCTTTAATTGATGTCATAGAACTGCTTTCATCCATGCATACAATAATCGGTCCCTTTCCTTGACGCTCTTTTCCTTTCTTATTAAAAACGAGTGTTTGATGCTCGCTTAATCGCTTCAAAAAATCCAGTTTGCTGTGTCCAAGCATATAGTTCGCCAATTCTGCCGGAAGTAGTCGGGACAGTTCATGCCCAAAAGAAACCGAGTGATGCTGAATTGTCTGTGCTTGTTTTGCTTTCTGCTTTTTCATCGCAATTTTTTTAAAACGGCCGACTAATTCGGCAATTTTATGCAATTCTTTTCGCTCGCTAATCATTTTTGCCAGTTTAAACTGATCGCTTAAAGGAACTTGCTCCAATTTTTTCCCATCCATCGTTCCTACTTTCATGACCGCAGTTTTTGTTTGATGGATATTCTTTTTATTTTCCTGAAGCATCATGCCGATGGATGTTTTGGATAACTGTTTTAAATACTCTCTTTTTTGCGGTAAATCATTTGCCGTACTAGGCATTTGTTGCTGCTTTTGAAAGGCTTCCAGTTGCTCGATCTGAAATGGGTTTTTTTGCTCCTCATAATATTGGAAACTTTTAAGAAGCTGTTCGGCAATGCTGACGGAAGTAAGGACACTCAACAGCTCGTCGCCCTTTGTCAGCGCATGCCATTGGTTGTATTCTTCATTTTTCAGCAGCTCTTTCATAAAATCATATTGCATTTTGTCCAGTTGCTTTGCATTTTCATTTATTACAGGCGCTTTATAATAGAAAGCATGCCAGCAATCTCCGATGATATTCGTAAAGCCGGATACAATTTTTTCACCTTCGATGCAGCTGTCTTTCAATAAAGTGGCCATTTTCAACAGTTCGTTAAAACGGGTCTTTTGCTCAGTGCTGCTCTCAAAAACTGTTCGGCTGTAGATTACATGTATGTTCTCACTCATGAAGCTTCCCACCTTCTGTATTCTTTAAAATCCGATGACATCTGAAGTAATTCGAAGCAATTGTTTATGCATTTCCGTTTTTAAACTGTGCAATTCCGGACGGCTCGGGATTTGACGGCTCATATTTTGTACTTCTACAAATAATGTTTTTCCCTGCAGGAGCAGTTGACTCAGCTCCGATTTAGCAAACGGGGATTTTTGAAGCATCGCATTTTTTGCTGTTAAAATAATCATTTCAAACTCGTTCGCTGTCCTGTGAATAAACGCTTCTACTGTATCAAAGGCAACTTCATTAATGATTTGTTCTGTTAACGGTTTTTGTTCGATTGTCTCCCACAAAATATTCGTCAAAATCGTCAAGTCTTCTCGAATCACCTCTGTACGCCCGTCTAAATAAGCCTTCGCTTTCAAAATTGACAATGACTGTTTAAAACGGCGATCGGACGGTCGAATCCCTTCATCATGAAGTGCCTGCCTAATTTTAGCGACCACTTTAAAAATCGTATCAGAAATGGCAACCTTATCTGTCCTTTGCTGATGTTCGGTCAGCTCGTCCAATGTTATTTTCGAAATTTCCTTTTTTCTTTCATCCTTTAACATCGCAATAAAGGCTTCTTCTTCACGAATATAATTTACTTCATAGCGCAGCAAAAATCGGTCGAATAATGCTTCTAGTCCCTCCCCTTCTTCGATGTATTCATTGGAGGAACCGACCATCGTCAAAAGCGGTGAAGCAATGGGAAACCCGTTGTTATAATAAATCCGCTCATTGATAAGTGTGAGCAGTGAATTCAGAATCGCAGAGTTTGCTTTAAAGATTTCATCAATAAACGCAAAATGGGCTTCCGGGAGCATATTTGTCACATTCCGTTTATAAATCCCCTGTTCCAAATCTTTCAAAGACAGCACACCAAACAATTCTTCCGGTGTACTGAATGGTGTCAATAAATGCTGAAAACAATGACTTCCCTCGACAATCGAACCAAGCATGGACGACAGCACGCTTTTTCCTGTCCCCGCCGGTCCGATAAATAAAAGATGCTGTCGTGATAATAAGGCAATTAATAATGCTTCAATCTCTTCTTCCCGATCATAAAAACGTTCATTCAGTTGCTGACGGATGGTTTGCAGCTGTTCACACATTGATTGACCACCTTTCCCTCTATCTTTTCGTAATTCCGTATACCCGCACGTTTATGTAATACTCTACTTATAACGTTACACTTCCTGTACGATTTTTAAACCTTTGCTTGTCTTAATTCTTCCTCTAAAGAACTAGGAATATTTCAGGCGACTTTGCACTATTTTAGTAAGAGCATAGGAAAAAATTTTTTTCATGTTTCCACACAATTTTAGTTACAAATGATTAATTTTGTTATTTTACGTGAACATATTAGATATAGCATGTTTTGTAGGAGGAATCGTATGGCGTTAGTAAGAGTGTCATCTTCAATTTTTTCACGAATTAAAACTATTCAAAAAGCGGTGCAGCGAACAATGAACCATGATGAAATTATCGTTGCATCCGGGACATATAAAGAAACTTTAACTTTTGAGGAAAACAGAACGATTACCGCACCAAATGATGCAACGGTCTGTATAAAAGGAACGATAGTGATTGCTGAATGTGCGACCGTCACATTTGAGAACATGACAATTCAACCTACAACGCAAATTTACGTCGAAGGTAAAATTATATTAAAAAACTGCGTTATTCAAGGTGGACGTACAAATGTGCTGTTGGCACTGAACGGCGGGACATTACAATGCGAAAATACAACATTCATCGGTGCATCTGATGCGGCAGTCACGTTGGTATACAATAGTGAGGCCCATTTGGAAAATTGTTATTTTGAAAATAATAAAAAAGTCCATATATTAGCGGAAAATTCAACAATTCATTTAACAGATTGTACACTTTCAAAAGCAAACCAGGCACTTTGGGTAAAATCTCATGCAAAGGCTTATTTGACTCATGTAAAAGTCCAGCATCATTCCGGCACACAGCTCATTATTCAAGACCATGCCTCATTGGAAATGAACGACAGCGAAATCATGCACGGCGAAGGTAATGGTATATATGCATCAGACCATTCAAACATTCATTTAATAAAAACAGCTATACAGCACCATCGCCTTCCCCAAATCTGGATGCAAAAAAGTTCCCTAAACGTAACTGATTGCAAAATTCAATACGGCAATGAATCCGGTATTATTTTACGGGATGGTTCGGAAGCAATGATCGAAAATTCATTGATTGCTTTCCATAAAATCGCAAATGTCCAGTTATTGCTTGAATCTTTACTCAATATGACCGACTGTGAGGTGTACAGTTGCCAAGGGGTCGGCATTCATATAAAGGAAAAATCGATTGCAAACTTCAACAGTACGGTGTTTGCATATAATGTGCTGCCACAGCTTTTCATTACCGAAAACTCCATTTGTACAATAAAAGATGCGACGATTCAGGAAGGCAAACAGATTGGGGTCTATACGGAAAAAGGGGCTTCGTGTTCGATTGTTTCCAGTACGATTACAGGACATAAAAACGCAGCACTAACGGTGATGGAGGCAGAACTATTCCTTTTAAACACAACAGTGCATCATAATAAAGGGAATGGAATTTTAGCGGTCAATCATTCAAAGGCTTCTGTGGACAATTGCCATTTCAATCACAATGAATTGGCTCATATTGCAGGGAAAAATAACAGTACTGTGACGATTTACCAAAGTGAATTAGTCGGCGGCAAAAGTATATTTGTCATGGATCAATGTGAACTGGAAGTAACCGAATCGGTTGTCAAAGATGGTACGGGAATTCAAATTGAAATGGTGGGCAATACAAATGCCACGATTCAAAAAACCCAAATTAGCGGCGGTGAGACAAATGGGATTGTGGCGATGAAAGATACATCGGTCCATATTATCGATAGCCAAATATCTTGTCATAAAATGCCGCAAATCATCGTCAATGACAGCTCTCTTGTATTAAAGAACAGCGAGTTGATGGAAGGTGAACGAAATGGTTTAATTATTGAAAACCATGCAGAAGCATTAATTCAAGATTCATTTATTTCCAATCATATGTATTCTCAATTATGGATTGACTCCGAATCTTCTGCGGAGGTGAACGCCACACAAATTATCGAAGGCCATGAATCTGATATTTTTGTACAAAATAAATCGGTTCTCCATGCTTCGAAATGCATTATCCAAAATGCGAAATTTGATTTCAATATCCAAGCGGTCAACTTCTCGAAAATTTATCTGTCTGAAACAATGGTCGACAATTCGTTCGGTTCAAAGTTTTACAGTGAAAATAACAGCGAAATTTCATCGAATTTGGATGAAATCAGTTAGGTCATTACTACCTGTAACTTTTTTCAGTTGCAGGTAGTTTTTTTTGCGGACAATAAAAAACAGTTTACCTTCATTCCATGTAGGATGAAGGGTAAACTGATTTATGAAGGTTTATTTAATACTCCCACTTACAAATTCTGTCTCAGGATAGTACATATTTTTAACAATAACATTCGCCCCAAGGCATTTCACCGCAGGACAATGGCAATTGATCGATTTAGAAATATTTGAATCTAGCCATCTCTTATAAATTTGAGTCAATGATTCATTTTTAATATTGCCGAACGCCTGACCGTCATCCGAGAAATCGGTAACCGAAATATCACCGGAGAAAATATTGAGATTCATTCTTGAACGACCATCCACATCGTTTCTCATTGTCGTATTTGATGCGTTATTGATTCTGTTGATTAATGCTAAATCACGCTCATCACGGCTGCACGGATAGAATGGCAATGTTCCGAATAATACCCAAATATCTTTATTTCGGTAATCGAGAATTTCGTTGATCACTTTTCTGTATTCATCCAAACCGATCGTTTCTAAACTTTCAGCAAAATCGCTGGCGTACATCGGATGAATCTCATGACGCTTACATAGCATTTCATTTGCCACTTCATGATGAATTTTCTCCATAAATGGCACTGTGTTACGGTTTAGCATTGTTTCGGCGGATACAAACATGCCGCCTTTTGACAGTTCTCTTGCGTTGTCAAAAATATTACGATATAAATTCCCTCTATATTCAACTGACGGCGTTTTTTCCATCATAGCGAATCCTGTTTCAACAAATTCTTTTTCATCACACCAGTTGTGCGATATGTGCATGACATCTAAATAAGGAGCAACCAGCTCATAATGTGACATCGGCAAAGTGAGGTTGGAGTTGATCTGTGTCTTGATCCCCCTGCTTTTCGCATATTTCAATAATGGTAACAGATTATCTTTAATTCCCTTTTTCGTTAATAAAGGTTCCCCGCCTGTAAAGCTCATCGTGCGTAATGTTTCAACTTCATCCAATTTACGGATGATTTCGTCTGCCGGAATGGCCGGTAACTCTTTCGTTAGTAATGTATAGCCTACTGCACAATGTGAGCATCTCATATTACATAAGTTTGTTGTTGTAAACTCTATATTCGATAAAGTTAATTTACCATGTTGATCGATATCAATATATGGTTCCCACTCATCATGCGGTTTAAAAATTGTATTCATTTAAATACTTCCTTTCTGCGAGTACAATTTTCTCATAAAACAGTTGTATTGCAAAGCTATTGTTTGTAAGGAAATCGCAGAGGGACGTTACATGCAAATAGCTGCACGGGATGAATTTCCGCGCAGCCGTTTTTTTAGATTTCGATTATTCCCGGTAATTCCGGAATGTCCGAAACGATATCTTCTACGGATAACCGCAACTCAAACAGGGGGTATTTTTCTTTCAAATTCAGCTGTGCCAGCATTTCACCCGAGTCTGCTACTGCTGGGGCTTCATATGAATAATCTGCCGTCATAATATGTTCAACCGTCTGTCGGATGTATGCTTCTTCCTGCTTTTTAATCGGCAGCACTCTTTCCAATAAAAGGGGCTCTATCGCATCTTTCAAAAAGCTTTGTGCTTCGGCCATACAGCTGAATTCCGCCAGTTTATTCGTATATGATATCATTTTGGACCGTTCAAGATTTTGTTGGGCTTCCAGTTCCTTCACCTGATTACGTATTGTTGTCAGTTGCTTTTTTGTCAGATCGTTCAGCCGGGCTTGGACTGAATCCAGTTTTTCCAGGATAAATTGTTCGTATTTTTTTATAGACATCAATTTCTGTTCACATTCTGTCTGGATTCTATTCAATGTTTGAATTTGCTCGGATACTATCAACGAAAGTTCACTCTCTTCCAATGGAAATGCAAGCGACATCCCGGTTTGCTTTTTGAATAGCTTCTCCAATTGGCCATATTCCATCATGTAATCTACATGCAATTTTCGGTAATTACGTACATTTTTTTGATAAAGCGCTGCCGTTTCCTCATACATGTCCACGACGGGGTCATGTAGATAGGAATAGCTCTCCAGTGTCTGCAACAGCTGAAAAAGCGTTTGTACTTCTTTGAACACTTTACTGACCGTTTCATATTGTTTTTCAAAGGAAGTAATGAGCGCTTTATCCTGTTGTAATTGAGCGGCATCAATATGAAGATTGCCTTGATGCTGTACGATATATTCAAACGCCGATACATACGGTTCTCTTGCCGGAATTGTATTCATTTCTACTCGCAATCGTTCCAGCCATTGTAAAAACCGCTCCGTCGTATGGCGTGTCTTCTTCTGCTTGTTATCAATTAACTGGAACATGAGTTGTGACAGCTGTGTTATTCGGGAATCAATGAGCAGCTGTGTACTGTTCGTCTTACGGGCTTCTTGTGCCTGTAAAGCAGAAACTGGTACATCCTCCCCAATATAGTAGCCGTAACGTTCTTTCTCCACTTCAAGAAAGGCTTCCACTTCCCCATCTACCCGATCAATCCCGTTTACGACTAAATGGGCCGTTATCCCCGTCTTGTTCAGTTGTTCGATAAAATTCACTTCTGCTTCTGTTGCAGGCGAACCCGCTTGTAACACCCAGAATACTTCATCACAACGCTGTAATAGCGACGGTGAAAAGTAGGCCGTATTGTTTGCGCCTGTTTCCAGCGCTACCGAGTCGACAATGGTCACTTTCTTTAATAACTCACACGTTATATACACTTCCAAATAATCCAGATGCTTACGAATTATTTGCGCACTTTCTGAATTTGAAATAGTAAATAGCGAGAGGTTGGCAATATCAAATATTACTTCCATTCCATTCAGAAAAACAGCTTTTATATATTCCTCATCACTGTATTTCAAAAATGTATTTGTCCTCGTTGGTTCTGAAGGGCGGTCTTCCAACAGGTTTCTGCCGATTAAACTGTTGATTACTGTCGTTTTCCCAACCCGCTCTTTTCCGATAAAGAGGACGATTGGCTGACTGTCCGCATCATCAATGATCCTTTTTAAACGGGTAGTCGTATCTTTTACATAACCATTTTGAGACAGAATACTATGCAAAGGTTTTAGCCGTTCAATTAATTGTTCCAACGGATTGTGTTCATCAAAGTTGTTTAGCTGTTCGCTGAATCGCTCAGTCATACGGGTCACTCCTTTACAATCGATTATTATTCTATTATAAACGCAGTGATTTCAACACGGACAAGTAATTACGAAAAACGAAATAATTGGTTCCTCATACTTAATCGACAAAACGATGACTAGGTATTAACACATGGAAATTTTCTTGAGTAAATTAAATTTCATCATAATGTTGCTATTGCTCGACATTGTATGCATGCTATTATAGTAGAAGAATATTTAAAAGGAGCTACACAATATATGTACAATATCCGTGAGCAATGGTTTGGGAATGTACGCTCAGATGTGCTGGCAGGACTTGTTGTCGCACTGGCCCTCATCCCTGAAGCAATTGCTTTTTCTATTTTAGCCGGTGTAGATCCGATGGTCGGTCTCTATGCCTCATTTGTCATCGCTGTAACAATCAGCTTTGTCGGTGGTCGACCTGCGATGATTTCCGCTGCAACAGGAGCGATGGCACTTGTGATCGTTTCACTTGTAAAAGACCATGGATTGCAGTATTTACTCGCTGCAACAATTTTAACTGGTATCATTCAAATCATATTTGGATTGCTGAAAATTGCACGCCTGATGAAGTTTATTCCAAATGCGGTCATGATCGGCTTTGTTAACTCATTGGCGATTTTGGTATTCATCGCCCAAACACCGCACTTTATCGGTGGCGATATCGTCACATGGGCGTTTCTTTTAGCGACAATTGCTCTTATTTACGCAATTCCTTTTGTCATTAAAGGTATCCCTGCCCCTCTTATTGCTGTTGTAATTTTATCGGCAGTAGCCATTTATTCAGGCTTCAATTTAAATACGGTTGGAGATATGGGCACGATTACACAATCGCTGCCATCATTTTTAATACCTGATATTCCGTTTAACTTAGAAACGTTGATGATTATTTTGCCGTATTCACTTGCTTTGGCTGTTGTCGGACTAGTCGAATCATTACTGACCGCTTCTATTTTGGATGATATGACGGCTTCTGAGAGCGATAAAAACAAAGAAGCACGCGGACAAGGAATCGCCAATGTGATTAACGGTTTCTTCGGTGGTATGGCCGGCTGTGCAATGATCGGCCAGTCTGTCATTAACGTAAAATCCGGTGCACGCGGCCGACTTTCCACTTTTGTAGCCGGTGTGTTTTTAATGTTTTTAATTCTCGTTTTAGGTGATTATGTTGTACAAATACCTATGCCGGTGCTGGCCGGTGTAATGGTTGTTGTATGTATTACTCAATTCGACTGGCAATCATTCAAATACGCTGTGACAGCACCGAAAAAAGATGTATTTGTTATGCTTCTGACAATCGCGGTTGTCCTGTATACACATAACTTAGCGTTAGGTGTTGTAGCCGGTATTATTGTCAGTGCGCTGTTTTTCGTCAACGAAATTTCACGGGTAAGTATTTCACAACAAGGGAAAACATACTTTGTCAAAGGGCAACTATTCTTCGCTTCTACGGAAGGCTTTATCGACCATTTCAAATCGGTTCAAAATGATCATTCTTCCATCGAAATCGACTTTTCACAATGTAAAGTATGGGATGATTCGGCAATCGGTGCTTTAATGAAGGTAAAGGACCAGCTGAAAGCGAAAAATATAGAAGTAACCTACTTGAATATTGATGAATCAAGTAAACAGCTGTTGAAGAAGTTAACCGGTACGACATTAATCGATTAGGAGGTGGCGTATGTATCAACATATTTTACTGGCCGCTGATGGTTCGCAAAACTCGATACGTGCTGCAAAAGAAGCTTTAAAAATAGCACAAGTACATGCCGAAACATTGGTGACGATCATTTTTATTATTGATATGGAAAAAGCAAAAACGGATGTACTTCATTCAAGTTCCAATGAAAGTCTATACATGGAACGCCGTAGAAAGCTTGTGCCAATTGAGGAATTGTTCAACGAGCATCAAGTTCGCTATAAAGTGGAAATCATTCATGGCTCACCAGGACCAGAAATCATCAAATATGCCAACACACAAAATGTGGATTTGGTCGTAATCGGCAGCCGCGGGTTAAACAGTCTGCAAGAAATGGTATTAGGCAGCGTGTCGCATAAAGTGATGAAGCGCGTTCAATGCCCTGCAATGCTTGTGAAGTAAGGGAAAACTAAACAGAGAAAAGACAAAACATTTTTAGAGCGACTAATATGTTTTGTCTTTTTTTTATGTATATCTGATATAATTGGGGTCAACATGTCAAATTCAGGATGAGGTGGGAACTGTGTTTTTCTTAAAGCCTAAACTAATTAAAAATGGTAAGAAATCTAATGCGGAATTGTTATTTAAAGATGTTTCACCAGATCAATGGGATCAGGAACATTTAACGAAAGCTAATTTGGATTTTTCAATAGATAGTGTTCGTCTCGTTAATGAGTATGCTGAACGGTTAATCCATACAGAATTTGGACAGCAGCTTTTAAAAGAGCATTCAGAAAATTTCATCACACGTATTGGTGCCTATTTAGGCGAAGTAATTAAAAATCACAAAGACGGGCAATATCGCTGGTTTAATTTTAATTCGATTCAAGAAAATACCATTCATTTAAATTATTATGTATTGAGTGTAGACGATGAATCTGTTCTTTATTCTAAAAAATTGGATCACGTATTGTGTCCCATTTTTGAAGTGAAGCAATATTTTGATGGCAATTCCAACTATGATAGTTTTTTGGCATATGTAGAAGATGCGATTAAAAACTAGACTTCCTATGGAGGAACTAATTATGACCAATGATGCTCTAATAATACTAGCCATAGTTTCAACTATGATATGGATTACTGTATCTAAAGAAGCTACAAAGCCTACAAAAGAGGTGAACAAACGAAAGATGATCACTTTATTATCCGCAGGAACTTTATCGGCAATTCTATTAACTGTATCCCTTTTTTCAACATTTATTGTTCTCATTTTATTTAACGTGAATGCGTAGAAAAATTATTAAAATACTTACAGAGGAGATAATTTTGAAAAAACTACTTTTATTACTCATTGTTCCTGTTATTATTTGGTTTGGTTGCAGCAATACTGTAGTTGCAGAGTTTGCTACTGTGAAGGAAATTAAGGTGAATTCGATTATCATTCGAAATTGGGGTGGAGAAACAAAAGAAATCGTTATTCCCAAAACTAATGATTATTCTTTTGAGGTAGAGAAAGAATATTTTTTTAATTACGAAGTCAAGAAAAGTAAAAAGGCTGTTTTAATATCTGCAGAACCGAATGTACCTTAAACTTCTGCTACAGCCTATTTTAAAAGTTATCTGGTTAAATTATGCTTATCCAAAATATAATCCTCAGTTCCGGCAAAATAATCCTCACTTCGAGCTATATAATCCTCACTTGCTTTTGCATAATCCCCAATTCTTGTTTGTTAATCCTCACTTTCAAGTATATAATCCTCAAATCGATTATTTCTAAAAACTGGGGTTAGAAACTCCGCATTCGTTTCCTGTTGGAGCCCGCCCCCTCTTTTACCTTTTATAACAGTGGCAATTTGCTGTATGGTCGTTCACCATGCCGACTGCCTGCATATAGGAATAGCAGATCGTGCTGCCGACGAATTTAAAGCCGTCTTTTTTCAGTTGCTTGCTCATCCGGTCGCTTATTTCTGTTGTAACGGGTACTTGTCCGAATGATTCCCACGAATTAATCATTGGCTTGCCGTCGACAAATGACCAAATATAGTTTGAAAAGGAACCGTATTGTTTTTGAATGGCCATGAAGCTTTCGGCATTCGTCACAACACTTTTAATTTTCAACCGATTGCGGATAATGCGTTTGTCATTTCTTAATGCTTCAAGTTTTTCTTCATCATATTGTACTATCTTTTCCGCATCGAACTGATCAAAAGCAGCCAAATAGCCTTCTCTTCTTTTTAAAATAGTCAGCCAGCTTAAGCCTGCCTGTGCCCCTTCCAAACAGAGCATTTCAAACAGCTTCCGGTCATCATAAACGGGTACGCCCCACTCTTCGTCATGATATTTCACATAGATAGGTTCATCCAGCTTCACCCAACTGCAACGCTCCATGTCCTCACCTCTTTTAATCCACTGTAATCCAACTCGTTTGCAATCGCAAATAATTTTTGTTATCCTTACCTTACGAACGTCAGGAAGGTGAACATGTGACAAAAGAGAAAATTATACAGGCCGCTCTGCTTAATTTCAGCGAACACGGATACAGCGGTGGATCGTTGGCCCAAATCGCAGAAGAAGTAGGAATACGTAAACAATCCATCTATACGTATTTTAAAAGTAAAGATGCCCTTTACTTAACGATTTCGAAACAGGCAATGGAGGCTGAGCTGTTGTTTGCAAAAGAATTTATCGCTAAACACCAACAACTTCCTGTCGAGAAAGTATTGCTGCCATTTCTGCAGTCTTTTCAGGAGCGCTTTGAAACTATAGCCGAAACTAAATTTTTCATGCGCTCGATTTTCTTAATGCCCCAGCATTTGGAGCAACAGTTAAGTGAGCAAACGTATATTTATTTGGACGAATTGGAAAGGCTTTTCACGGATTATTTAAAAGCACAAACACTTTCCGTTTCGGCGAACGATGCAGCAATCGGTTTTTTGGCGTTACTTGATAGTCTTTATGTCGAAATGCTTTATGGTGGCAGTGAACGTTGCGAAAAGCGGCTGCAGGCTGGATGGACAATATTTTACAGAGGAATTAAGAGCTGAGGTGTACACATCATGACAAAATACTGGATACTCGTCCTATTGGCAGGCATCATTGAGATTGTTTGGGCAATGGGACTGAAATATGCAAACTCATTGTGGCTATGGGTCGGTGTTGCCGCATTGATCGTTTTATCGTTTTATATTTTAATCATCGCAACGGAGAAATTGCCGGTTGCTACCGTTTATGCGGTCTTTACTGGGATCGGTACTGCCGGTACGGTCATTGCGGAAACGGTTATTTTCAATGAGCCGTTCAGCTTAACGAAAATCGGCTTTATTGGATTATTATTAATCGGCGTCATTGGACTTAAATTGATTTCAAATGAACCAGAAGAAACGAGGGATGCATAATGGCTTGGGTCTATTTAATTTTTGCCGGACTTTTTGAAGTCGGTGGCGTCATCGGGATGAATAAAGTTGCCCAGAAAAAGTCACTTGGCTCCTATGCGTTTCTAATCGGTTCCTTTATTTTTAGTTTTTCGCTCCTTTCAATGGCGATGAAAGAATTGCCGATGGGGGTTGCCTATGCTGTATGGACAGGAATTGGTACGGTTGGCGGTACCCTTGTCGGAATGTTCCTCTATCATGAATCAAAAGACTGGAAACGAATTCTGTTTATTTCGTTTATTATTATTGCGGTTGTCGGATTAAAAATTACGCAGTAGAATAGAGGTACTAGAGGCAATGTGTACATTTTATGAATATTTTCATAGATTGTGCACATTGTTGTTATATTTTGGAGGCCATTATGAGAAATTTATTTCAAGTAGTCCCAATTCCGATCAGTGGGCTGATGCTCGGATTGGTTTCATTGGGCAATTTATTTTTAAGTATGGGCCAAACCGCTTTCGGTCATGTCTGTTTTTTTATAGGAATCTTTTTATTTCTATTAATCATTGGCAAACTAATCTTTGCGTTTTCCAGTATCCTTACAGAAATGCAAAACCCGATCATTGCATCGGTATCCCCCACTTTTACGATGGGGACTTTATCAATAAGCAGCGGGTTGCACTATTACGGTGTACATGAGTTCGTTATACATATGATCTGGATTTTGGCTGCGACGACTCAAGTGTTTATTATTTTTTATTTTGTTCGAACATTTATTTGGAAAAAACGGATCACGATTTCCGATATTTATCCAAGCTGGCTAATCATGTTTGTCGGGACAGCTGTTATGCCCTTAACGGCGAGTGATCTTTCAGGAATCTTCACAAAAGCCATCGTGATTTTTGCGGTATGTGCCTTAATTGTTTTAGTGCCGATTCTTATTTTGCGCGGTTTTGTAAGAAAGGATTTGCCGGAGCCGACGATCCCGATGCTAACAATTTTAACCGCGCCCGCTTCGATTAGTTTAGCCGCTTACTTCCAGCAGTTTGAAAGTCGATTCGGTATTGTTTTGACATTATTCATCGTCGCGCAAATCTTGTATCTTTTAGTATTGTCGAAATTACCCAGCGCATTGCAGCTTCCCTTTTATCCGAGCTATGCGGCCTTTACATTCCCATTAGTCATTTCTGCTACAGCAACTAATGGTGTCATTCATTATTTTGAACAAAATGGGTTGTCGACGAATTGGCTTGAAACGTATTTTTATTTTCAGTTAACATTCTCGGCAATTATTGTATTTTACGTTTTAATCCGCTATATCAATTACTTATCTATACAAGTGCGACAACAGCGCAGAGTCATTCGAAAAGAAAAAGAGGCAATTTCATAATTGTTCCGCAATAGCGAAACATTCCCCCTTTATGCACCGTATACTATATAAAGGGGGGATTTTTTTGAAAAGAATTATTTTTGCACTATTATTTATTCTAATTATACTCGTGTTAATTTTCTACTGGCTCGACCATGAAATGAATGCTGTGTTAAAAAATGAGGCAGATGGTTCAAATGAATATGTTGTCATTTTAGGAGCAAAAGTGAAACCAGGCGGCATCCCTTCCCAGTCTTTAAAAAACCGTTTAGATGCGGCAGTGGATTATTTGAAAAGATATCCCACTGTAAAAGCGATTGTTACAGGTGGCCAGGGTGCTGATGAGGATTGTACGGAAGCGTCGGTCATGGCTGACTATTTAATCAAACATGGGGTTGCTGAAAATAGAATCTCACTGGAAGATCAGTCTACAACGACTTATGAAAATCTGTTATTCACAAAAAAACTATTGCCCGATAATACCGCGAGCATCACGATTATTTCAAATGATTTTCACTTGAAACGTGCATCAATTCTTGCCCGCAAGCTCGGTTTAAAGGCGGATGTCGTAGCAGCCCCTACCCCGAAAGTCATCAATACAAAATCCCGTATTCGCGAACGTCTTGCGATCATTAAAGCCTATACGAGAGGCCAATAATTTTACATTTCGGGTCCAATTCGTTATCGTAAACTGTAACGAACAGTTGAGGTGAATTTCGATGAAACTTAGTATATTAGATCAAGTACCCATTTCAAAAGGCATGACATCAACAGAAGCACTTGCTAATGCAGTGAAGCTTGCCCAACTTGGTGATGAGCAAGGTTATGAACGAATCTGGTTTGCAGAACACCATAACACGACTTCCCTTGCCAGCTCTGCTCCTGAAGTAACCGCTGCTTATATAGCTGCGAAAACAGAACGCATCCGTGTCGGAACGGGCGGCATTATGATGATGCATTATTCTCCATTTAAAGTGGCAGAAGTATTTAAAACATTGGCAGCACTGGCACCAGGACGTATTGATTTCGGTGCAGGCCGTGCTCCTGGCGGGGATATGCCGGCAATGACCGCACTTGCCAGTGGACGCAGACCCGATCTGACAGAACAATATGATAAACTTGAAGTCATTTTACGTTTAATGAATGAACAGCGTACTGGTGAAGCTGTTTATGATAATGTCGTAGCAGTTCCATTTAAAGTTCAGCTACCGCAAAGCTGGCTGCTTGGATCAAGCGGACAAAGCGCGAAAAAAGCCGGTGAAGCCGGTGTTGGCTATTCATTTGCCCAGTTCTTCAATGGACAAATGTCAAAAGGAATTTTTGATGCGTACCGCAACAGTTTCCAGCCATCATACTTTATGGAACAACCGCAAATTATTACAACTTATGCTATCAGTGTAGCCGAGACGGCGGAAGAAGCGGAATACTTATCGATGCCGATGCAAATTACCCGCCTGAACTTAATGCGCGGTAAGCTACTAAGCGTACTTTCTCCTGAAGAAGCAAATGACTATCCGCTAACTGAGATGGATAAAATGATTTTGGAGCAAAACCGTCCGCTTATGCTGATCGGTTCTGCTGAGGATGTTGCAAATCAGATTCGAGAAGAACAGGCCTATTATGGCTTTGATGAAGCAATGATCAACTGTAACTTATATACGATCGATCAACGTCTGAACAGCTACCGTCTTTTAATGGAACAGTTTAATAAATAATAATAGTTTAATAAGGTAGTGCCATTTAAAATTTCAAGTGGCACTGCCTTTTTCTTTTACATATAGTCAGTTGGTATTGCAGTCTAAGAATAATAATCAATTAAAAAGCAGTCCAAACTTTACTTGTCGTAAAATTCGAACTGCCTCTAATTTTTAAATCCTTTTCACTTTTACCTGTTTAATTAAACTGTAGCTGTCGTCGTAACTGGTTGCGGGGCGATTTTTGCTACGATGACGCTGTTTACCGCATTAATGTAAGCCATTGCAGAAGCTTTTAAAATATCAGTATCTGCTGCTTTTGCGATATAGTTTTCCCCGCCATATTCGATAATGATTTTAACTTTCCCTAATGCTTCTTGGCCGCGTGATACGGAGCTGATATTGTACTCAACAAGCTTTACCTTGATTCCAGTAACATCCGCAATAGCTGAGTAAAGGGCATCGATCGGACCGGAGCCGACCGCACTTGATTTGAAAATATCTTCTCCGCGGCGGATTTTTACGCTGGCAGACGGGAAAGCAGCGTTTGAAATAATCTGTAAATCTTCAATATCATAAAACTGGTCAGAGTATGATTCTTTATTCGGATTGTTCTTTTCTGTTTTTTCATAGTAGTTTTCAACGATGACATATAAATCATGATTGTAAACTTCTTTTTTCGAATCAGCCAGCTTTAGGAAGCTTTCAAAAATGCCTTCAAACTCTTCTTCCGCAAAATCATCAAAGCCTAATTTAGACAGTGCATTTTTTACTGCATGACGACCAGAGCGTGCTGTTAATACAAGTTCCATATCATCAAGGCCTACATCTTCCGGATGAACGATTTCATAAGCATCACGTGATTTCAGTAAGCCATCCTGGTGAATACCTGATGAATGGGCGAAAGCATTGTCACCTGTAATCGCTTTGTTTACTTGGACATCCAGTCCCATAAAGCTCGACACTAAGCGAGATGTATTCATTATTTCCTTTGTATTAATATCTGTGAACACATCGTAAACGTCCCCACGTGTTTTAATTGCCATAACCACTTCTTCTAATGCCGCGTTTCCGGCACGTTCACCAATACCGTTCATTGTCACTTCTACTTTATCTGCACCGTTTTTGATCGCTGCTAATGTATTGGCAGTAGCCATCCCTAAATCGTTGTGGCAGTGAACTGAAAGCAGCACAGAATCATCCAGGTTTTTCATTCGATCATTCAGCTTGGCAATCATTTCACCCCATTGTTCCGGCTCTGCGTACCCGACTGTATCCGGTACGTTAATCATCGTAGCTCCGGCCTTCATAACCGCTTCAATCGTTTTCCAAAGGTATTCAAAATCAGAGCGGGATGCATCCTCTGTTGAATATTGTACTTGCGGCAGTAACTTTTTCGCATATTTCACTGCGTCTACACCGATTTGCAGAATCTGGTCTTTCGATTTACTGAACTTTTTCTCTACATGAATATCGGATGTCCCTAGAACCATATGAATCATCGGATTATTTGCATATTTGACTGCATTGTAAACAGAATCAATGTCATCTTTTACAGCACGAGCAAGTGCCGTAATCATCATATTGGAATTATGGCCGACCTTTTGCGCCACAGCTTTTACTGCATCAAAATCACCTTGTGAAGACGCTGGGAATCCGGCTTCAATAATATCAACACCGAGCTTTTTTAACTGCTGGGCAATTTCCACTTTTTCATATAAATTCAGTTTAGCCCCAGGCACTTGCTCACCATCACGTAATGTTGTATCAAAAACCCAAATTTTTCTGCTCATTTTCATTTCCCCTTTTCTTCTCAAATTGATTTTTAAACAGTAAATAAAAAAAAACTCGCCTCTATGAAAAATTCCATAGAGACGAGGTTAAACTCGCGGTACCACTCTAAATTGAATGTCCATTGCTGAAACATTCCACTTAACGACAAATCATTTGCCAGTCTTTTAACGGAGACTTCCGACTTCCCTACTCTAATTTCAGGTCGTAGCTCATGGACGAGTTCAACAGTTGTATCTGCCAGTTTGCACCACCCACTGGCTCTCTAAAAGTATACAAGCTATTTACTACTTCCAATCATTGCCTAGATATTACCTTGAAATGAAGTTTACCGGCAATGAAATAAAATGTCAACCTTTATTATCAGAAAATTTAAATTTCAATTCAGCGTAATGAAGTTGAAATCCGCCAGGGCTAACTTCTTTTGCGCAATAAAATAAGTTAAATTTTATCGCCGTTGAAAATTGAATTTTTTACTATTGCATAATCAACGTTACGAATCGCAGATAATGTTTTACCACCTGCATATGAAATTGATGACTGCAGATCTTGTTCCATTTCAGTTAACGTATCGAAAATCGAACCTTTTGAGTCAACGTACATTTTTTTGCCTTCTACGTTTTTGCGCTCACCTTTTTGGAATTCCGATGCAGAACCGAAGTATTCTTTCACTTGTTTGCCGTCAATTTCCACTGTTTGACCCGGTGATTCTTCATGACCTGCAAAAAGTGAACCGATCATTACCATTGATGCCCCAAAACGCACTGATTTTGCAATGTCGCCATGTGTACGAATACCGCCGTCCGCGATAATCGGTTTTGAAGCCGCTTTTGCACACCAGCGAAGTGCCGCTAACTGCCAGCCACCTGTACCAAAGCCAGTTTTAATTTTCGTAATACATACTTTACCTGGACCAATCCCAACTTTTGTCGCATCAGCTCCAGCATTTTCAAGGTCACGAACTGCTTCCGGTGTACCGACATTTCCTGCAATCACAAAGCTGTTTGGTAAATGTTTTTTAATATGGCCGATCATTTCGATGACTTGGTTTGAATGACCATGTGCGATATCGATCGTAATATAGTCCGGTACAAGCTGAGCATCTTTCAGTTCTTCGATAAATGTATATTCCTCATCTTTTACACCAACAGAAATTGAGGCAATATATCCTTTACTTTGCATATCGCGAATAAATTGCGCACGCTTTTCAGGCTGGAAACGGTGCATAATATAGAAATAGCCTTGTGCAGCTAATTTTTCTGCTAATTGCTCATCAATAATTGTTTGCATATTTGCCGGAACTACCGGAAGTTTAAATGTATGATTTCCCAAAGTAACGGTTGCATCGCATTCTGTACGACTTTTCACTATGCATTTTGCAGGGATTAATTGAATATCTTCATAATCAAAAACTGTATCTATCATTTCACTACACTCCTAAATACGAACATTTTTCGTGTTTTTTATAATAATCATTCGACATCTGTTACTTTACAAAACAATGAAAACGTTGTCAACCATAAAACGAATATTTTATTTTAATTTTACATAAACGTTCGGTTTTTAAGAGAATTTAATAAAATATTCCGTTGTAAACCCCTTAAATATTAATTTTGCCCTTATTTTTAAATAACTATTGTCCACTGACTCATCATAATGTTTTAATAGAATTATTGAAAAGGAGTCGATGAATTGATGTTAGAGAAATGGTTGAACGTTCAGAAATAATATTGAGCCAAAAATTGTGCTCAATAATCAATCATTATTGGAGCTGAAAACATTGGAACATTTATTAAAGTGCATGAAAATCATCGGAGACGATACAATCCAACGTACACAATTAACACATCGTATTGAACTGGTAAAAACCTTTCAAGTAAAAAAAGGCATGAAGGTACTGGAAATCGGGTGCGGTCAGGGAGATACTACAGTAGTACTGGCGGATGCCGTCGGAGAAACAGGACATATTGTTGCAATCGATATCGCATCTCCGGAATACGGTGCACCAATTACATTAGGCGAAGCAGCGGAAACTATTTCACAATCGCCTTTAGGACAGCGAATCGACTTCCACTTTGAAACGGACTTTTTGCAAATGGCGTTCGATGAAAAATTTGATGTTATCGTTCTATCCCATTGTTCATGGTATTTCGAAAGTATCGAACTGTTGAAAAATTATTTACAAAAAATCAAGCAAGTCGCTGACCGGATCTGTTTTGCTGAGTGGGACATCGATTATACATTGGAGTCCCAGCGTGCCCATTTTTGCGCAGCCAATATTGCATTGCTTTATACAGCTTTTACAGAAAATGATGGGAATATCCAGAATCTCTTTCATAAAACGCAAATAAAGAAACTTATGCATAGTGAAGGCTTTTTAATCACCTTAGAACAAACAGTCGATGCCAGCTATTTACAGGACGGGCTTTGGGAAGTCGACTATAGCAATTATTTGTTAAATGAATTCCCGGAGGTTCCCACAAAAATTCAGTCATTAATTCATAGTTATGCCTATTTAATGAATGAGCAAGCAAAGCCTCCCCTATCACTGAATAGTTTTGTACTGTGTGCTGATTTGTAAAATTAATGGTTATACAAACTCAAAAAACAGTTTTCCTTTATGATAGGAAAACTGTTTTTTCATCGTTATAGATCTTAAGCAAAAAATTACAAATAAATATTTTATAAAATCGTCATACCTCCATCAAAAGGCGCATTTTCCCCGTTAACTAGCACATTAATTGTATCATGTTCTGAATCCTCACCATGTAATTGATAAACATACTGTTTTAACTCAGTATTACCACGATTGGTTGTATTAAATTTTATATTTAATATATTCTCTGTCACTTCAAGTTCAACTGAAACTTCTTCCGTTGAGTGAAAAACAATGTAGGTGTTTTTTTCTCCACTAGTAATCATTTGCAGGGTAGAATCAGAGTTGATGACATCTTGTACTTTGCTAGGAACACTCTCCAACTCACTAATGCTCAACTGTGAAGAATTACAAGCTGCTAAAAGGATGCCAGCAACTAACATTAAAGTAAATAACCTTTTCAAATACATTCCCTCGTTTCTTAGTAAACGCCCATTCATTTAACCACCTGGCTGTAAGATCGCGCTAAACCTCATAAAAGCA
This sequence comes from Solibacillus sp. FSL W7-1472, assembly GCF_037969775.1. Classification (NCBI taxonomy): domain Bacteria; kingdom Bacillati; phylum Bacillota; class Bacilli; order Caryophanales; family Caryophanaceae; genus Solibacillus; species Solibacillus sp. FSL W7-1472. The sequence continues at coordinate 1,793,940 of NZ_CP150208.1, read as the reverse complement.
ATATGCAACAATAAGTAATTTATTTCTTACGCTTTCGTTCTAAAAGGATAGGTGCAATATTGAGAAAGATTGAAACAATCGTCAAAAACCATAATGCCCTTTCCATAGTGGGTACTACATCTTCTAACGCTGCCCAATCTTTCACTTCCACCCAATCCGCTACAAGACTGTATTCTGCACAAAGTGTTAATGCTGTAAATGATAACCCTATTGCCATCGCAAGTTTGTAATCTTTACCTGTCATATACATATACAGATTTATAAAAGTTGCTACTATTGCAATAATACCTATTGCTAACCACATTATGATGCCTCCATAATTCATAATAGTAATTCTCTCTTCAATTAAAAATTATTATGGTTCGCTAATTCCCATGGCTAATAATAAAAGAAATGCAACAGCTAAAACGGCCAGATTTGCGATGATTCCTATCAACCCGATTAATAATTTGCTCATGCGCCCCTTCGATATCCATGACGAGAATCCAGCAGTTATAAGACCAATAAATGATAAAACGGTTAACACCGTAATGATACGATAAATATCAGCTTCCGGTCCTCGTACAGAAAAGAAATAAACAATACTAACGATTACCGGTAATTGAGAAAAAACCCCTAGAGTTACCCCAACCTTTCCTTTATTCAAATAAATTCCCCCCAATAGCTGGCTTTGTTTGTTAAACAATTTTACGAAGACTATTATTTTAAAATTTTAAATATATGATGCAGCGTTGTTGTACGTTTAACTGAAATGCATATTCATGACATCACGGGGCAAACTAACATCATGGAGGTGTATATAGTGAGTAATAACAATAAAAGCACTCGCAGCACTAGTGATGAGCAAGCAGTACGAAAGAATTTATCAAAGGAGCTTGATCACGAACTTGCAAACGAACCCTTGACAGCTGCAGAGAGACTGAACAATAAGAAAACGAAAAAGCGGCAATAGCAGCATGCCCCCCATTTAAAGTAAATTTAAGTTGGGGGCTAATTGATGTTTACAATAAAAAAGTTTTACTAATAAAAATCACACGTCATAAGTCACCACGTTCATCTATACTATCCCGCTTCTTTTTATCGCCAAAATATTTCCAAAGATGGTATGTAGACCAAAATAATGTTGGAAAAATAAGAATTGAAAGTGTTGAAACATACGATTTTTCAAGAACATTCTTAGGGGTAAAATAAACGTATAAGACCATAGTGATTAGGAATGGCATCAATAGAATCCAGTAACGTCTGTCTTTAAAAGTATTAAAACTCCCCATATTCCCCCTCCTTCCTCAACATGTGATGATTCAAATAACCTGCCCGTTAGGTTTAACATTCGGTATCTCTTTTAATTTCTCATCTTGCGCTTACCAGAATAATACCATATTTTTTGTAGAATTCCTTTAGATACCAAATGTATCCTTGAAAAGGATGCATTTCTCCCCATTCTTTTCCTGTCCAGATTATAGTTCGTTTCGCAAACTTTAAATCTTAACTACAACTACCTTTCACCAGTTCCGATGCTTGTTCATTGAAGCACATGCACATCTTTGATTTATCCATATATACAGTTGAAATGTATAGTTTGACTGTATATAATAACATTAAGTTTAACTGTATTTTTGTTTGCAAGGAGCGCTGTAATGAAAAGACATAAGCTATTACCATTAACAGAAACAATGCACTATATATTACTTGCGTTGAGAAGTCCATTGCATGGATACGCAATTATGCAAGAGGTCGAAACGATGAGTAATGGAGAAGTACGGATTGCTGCCGGTACTCTGTATGGTGCAATTGAAAATTTATTGAAGTACAACTGGATTATTCTCGTTCCTTCAGACGACCCGCGAAGAAAAGTTTATCGTATTACAGATGAAGGCTTAGAGATTTTAGAAATTGAAAAAAGACGTTTCATACATATTCTTTCACTTTACGAGGGAGGGTTTAATGATGAGAAGGCTTAAATTATTTTCAAATGCTCAAAAAGAAGAACAGTGGTTAAACATGATGCTTCAAAAAGGATGGCAATTAAATCGTGTAAATGCCTTTAATCTGTACACATTTGAAAAAACATCAAACAAAGAACAAATTTTCCGATTAGATTGCCAATCATTCGAATCTGAACAAAAATTTCAGGAATACAAAACATTTTTTGAGGATTTTGGCTGGGTGCATGTAGGAGGCTCACGTTTCTCGACTTTACAGTATTGGATAAACCCAACAAATAAAGACGATTCCCTCTTTTCCGATCATTCCTCAATAAAGTATTATTTTCAGCGTCTTAGCAAAATCTACGGTGCATACGCATGCTTCGCCCTTTTTATTACATTTTGCGTATTCCAAAACTCAGCGCAATTTACTAGTCTTAAAGATGCTTATTATACACCAGGGTTGTGGGATAAAAATGGCTTTGACTTCTGGAGTGCCTTTTTTTTCGAGACACCTTTCGCCATTACAAGATTCGGCTCGCCATGGCTAATGCTAATTTTCGGCTTAGTTTCTTTAAATATGTACTTTAAATACAAAAAGGAAATCGCTAAATCGATTGGATAGGACATTAGGAAATGTTTCATTGTAGCTACTAACTGCAAAACGACGTAAAGAGGAAATCCAACGCATGGGCTTCCTCAAACTTTTTATACCTGATTTATAAAAAAGGTAATATAACTATCGTTTTTGCCAATGATCGACCATTTCATCATAATATGTATCTGTCCAATGGTAAGGTTGCAGTTCCTCTAATGTTTTAAAAATAATAGCTTCAGTATCATTTGAAATCGCGCATTGCACTTGAGGACCCCAGTAAAACAAGCGTTCTTGACAGATTCCACAAGGCGAAAGTACTTTTAACGGTGAATATTCATCTTCCCGTGCTAAGCAAATACTATGTGTTATTTTTTTATTAAATTTATGTGCTTCTAAAATGGCACCTGTTTCCATACAAAGAGCTGTTGCATCATTAATCACTTCCGGTGCCACACTTATATAAATCGTACCATCTTCTACACGAACTGCTGCTGCACCACCCCAACCTTTCGGGTATCTTGCTTCCACTAAAGTTCTAACAGCATTAGATAATTCTATCTCGATCACTTTTCCCACACCCCTAAATTAAATTCAGTATCCTTCAACATTATTTTAGCAAAGACTTAATATCTGGGTACTTTTTCACAAAAAAAGATTAGCTACTCTTTCTTTTGAAGAGCTTAGACTTCAAGTAATGCAAGTTCGTGTATGATTGGGTGTATCGGATGGTTGAAGGTTAAGCTGATTTACTTTAGGAAAAACAATAACAGAGCGTACAACTTTATAGATTAACGCTCTGTTATTTTAAGTAATTTTTCAAAAGATATTATTTTACAGCTTTCCAAATTGTCCAACGATCTTTTTCCACTATATTTTCTTCATTTGTAATGGCTTTATCTATATAAGAAATCAATGCACTTAAATCGTTATCATCTAATTCGTGCAAAATACTTCTTCCTGTTCTCTCACCCAGGTCGTTTAATAATTCCTCTTTATTTTTATGAACTTTTCTTGTTTCCCAAAGCTTAACTTCTTGAATCTCTTTAAACCCAACATCCGAAAGTGTTTTTAATACAAATTCGCTATCGTATCTGCGCTTTGTCTCTTTCTCGATCAATTGTGGGAATCGCTCAAAGAAATATCCTCTAATATGATGTTCATTCCCTTTTAATAAGCAGTCTTCAGGTGTACGATCTTGAACAATATATATTCCTTTGTTTTCCAATAATCGATAGGCCTCTTCAAAACAATTCTGCAAATCATTGATATGGTGTATTAACGCTTTTTCAAGAATTAGGTTATAATTATTACTTTCTAAGCCGGTATTCAGCGCATTACCTTGCTTAAATGATATATTCGGATATTCTTTGCAATTCTCCCTCGCACCTTTAAGTATTTCTTCGGAAAAATCAACCCCTGTGACAGAAGCTACTTCCATTTCAGCTAATGCCTTTGAATAAATACCCCCACCACATCCTATATCCAACGCCTTAGTGATATTATCCAACGGTACCAAGTCCGTTATTACATTAACCCATGAATCATCTGCTTTTCTAGTTGTATAAGTATTACGGCTTTTTTCATTATGAAAATCAATCCCCATAGTAGATCCTCCCCGTACTATCCTAAATTTACTTAATTTTATAATATACGCTTTTCCAATAACCGAATTAATAGAAGAAATTCTTATTTTTTTATCAATTTCTGATATTTACTATGTCCATCCGTAACACCAATAAATTCAAACCCATTGTCTACATAAAAATTATTTAATTTAACATTAGCCGCAATACAATCTAGCTTAAGCAATTGCTTATCACTCACATATTCTTGTATCCATTTTAAAATACTTTTACCAATACCTTTATTCATATAAGCAGGAACTATTGCAAGTCTATGCAAATAAAGCGAGGATAAAGTAGTGTCATTCCCCCATAATTGTTTATCCCATTCACTTTGTTTCGATGATAATGAAAAAGTTGCGATTATCTCCTTATCCTTCAATACGATGTATGTTTCTTGATTGACTATAGCTTGCTTGATTTCTTCATCATCACCCCCGTCCAATAAATACTGCCATTGATTTATATCGTGCTCCTTCATCCATTGTGCTAACTGCTTTAACATTTTGATTATTACGCTACTATCTTCAATTGCTGCAATTTTGACTTCGAAACCTTCAACATTAACCATGCCTTTTTTAACTCCTCATAAATAATTTTTTTCACAGTATTAAATTCTACAAAACACTACTATAAACCTGCCTTACCGATCTTCTCAACGCAGTACTTCGCTAGGTTTGTTCCAAAACCCGTATACAGGATTAATTACTCTTATTTTATAATTTACTCGAAAATGTTAAAATTGAATTATAAGAAAGGAGAAGGGTTCCTTGAATAAAAATAAATTTAATATGGCTATTGCAATAGTTGGAAGCATTCTTATTCTAACTATTGGCGGTGTACTGTTTAACCAAATTTATAAGAATCATCAGGCAAATGAGCTTATTATTGAGAAGTGCTTTGAAAACTTCGATAAAGTAGATGAAGTGGTGATAAAGAAGGATGGATTTTGGTCTCCAGTAATTTGCGTAAAAAAATAGCATAAAAAGAAATTATTTAAAATCTTTTTATGCAATCCATTACATATTGTCTTTTAGGTCTTTAAATAGTGGAAAAAGCTGTTTGCTACTGTTTCCTTTTCCGCTCTAAAAATATCGGTGCTATATTTAATAATATAGAAACAATTGTTAAAAACCATAGCACCTTCTCAAAATTGGGTACTTCCCATAAAGCTGGCCAATTTTCGTTTTTAACCCACTCCGAAACTAGACTGTATTCTGTACAAAGGGTCAACGCTGTAAATGATAACCCAATGGCCATCGCAAGTTTGTAATCTTTACCTTTTATAAACCTATACAGGTTTATAAAAGTTGCTACGATTGCAATAAGACCTATTAATAACCACATCATGATGCCTCCAAATCATTATTCTTTCATTTCTAATATAGACATGAATTGTAAGTACATGGTTCCATCTTCTCCCTTAATTTGTTATCCTGTTAACTCAAGGAGTTAGAAAACTATAGATGTGGAAATAATTATAAATATAGTTAAGCAAGCACTCCAAACACAGCCTAAAATTTTTTGATTATGTATATTTTTCCCTTGATGTAATTTTTCTAAGAGCTGAACCAAATTAGTAAACCATAAAATCGAGAACAATATAGCCCCTACCAGATATAAAATTTCCAAATTAACACCTCCCTTTACGATAGACTAACTTAGCGTTTATCCTGATAGTAATCTCCAATTTGAAGAGTCTTTTCAAACATTTACTTAGAAGAACTCATATAAACCGTTTACAAAATAATCGTACTCATTATCATCAATGATTTTGCCCCCATAGCCCTCAAAGAATATTTGTTTATCTATCTCATCTTCAAAAGCATTGGGTTTCGGACGAATAGCTAAAGATACGTCATATCTTGGGTCTCCGTATGCACCACCACCCCAGTCTATTACGCCTGTAATTACTCCGTTCTTGACTAAAACATTATCGATCGTAAAATCTCCGTGTATGAGTGTTTGAGGGCATTCTTTCGGTTTAAAAGATTTAATTTTTCCCAATAATTCTAAAGTACAACCCACATGATATTTTTTAAAATTAAGTTCTGCCTGGCATAGCTTCTCATCTAACCAAGGACGTTCACTTATTAGTTCAGAAGGACAAGGTGTTGAATGAATTTGCCGCAAAATATTACCAAAGTTATATATTATTTCGTGTCGTTTTCCCTTACTTTTTTCGTTATATAAAGCGGCTCTAACAGTTTCCCCTTCTAGAAACTCAATAAGAGCCCAAGATTCCTTTTCGGATACTTGTTCAACGAAACTCTTCACCTTTGGGATAGGTAATTTTGTTTTTTGAGTCAAACAGTTAAGTACTGTCACCTCTCGATTTAGTAAAGCACAATTTAACTCTCCCATTGTCCTCTTGAGTGCATAGATCTCTTGATTATTTTCGATTAAACCAACATTGGAACTATGTCCTTGTCGCGGGAAACTTATGGAATTAATCTTGTTAACGTATTCCTGTATTTCTCTTGGAATCTCTTCAATTCGAATTGGCAGCAATAGTACACCTCCTCTAGTAATCTCTTAAAAGCCGATTTTCACCCACTTGAGCTTAAATGGAAAATACGCATTTCTTATTAAAAAATGCGCTCAATAATAGTAGATATACTTTTGTTTAAAGAAGATTTAACTTTCCTTTTATATGTTGAATAATTTCATCGATACTTTTTTTTTCAGTATCTATATACTCTCCAAATTCGTATTGATTGTAGGCAGCTAAGCATTTATCGGTTTGTTGAAAACACCAGTTGCCTTCTTCCTCTCCACGTTCTCTTAACCTTTCGTATATTGTCTCTTTACTTGCATTGAGACAAAAATGATAGGTTTGTTTATCAATACTTTTAAACCCATTGTAAATATAGTGAAAGTATTCTATTTCCCTGATCGTCATTGGCACGATTAAATTGAGTTCATATTTAGTAATCAACTTCTTTCCCATATCAACCGTTAACTCTTTCCATAAATCTAAATCTTGAAAGTCTCCTGTAGCGGATTCTGTCCTTTTTATATCAATCGGAATAACATTTCTTAACATATAGCCTATTTCTTCAGGATCATATAACATACTATTTTCAATTTCGTTCAGGAGCTGATTTGCTATTGTAGTTTTGCCTACACCAAATGCTCCATTTATCATTATAATCAAAATACCATCTCTCCTGTTGTCCAGTTAACCTTCGACAAGACTATCCAATGCTTGTTGTATTTCTTTTTCGAAGAGTACATTATCTGAATTTAAATTTCCTCCATGTACATAAAATATTAATATATTTTGTTTTTCAAATTGACTGTACGAAACTAAATTCATAGAAGCCGTCTTTTCAACAAATACTCTCTTACCATCCTCACGATCAGCTGCTGTGTCGAATTCATAAATAAAAACCAACTTTTCTTTTAACTGATATGCCCCTGGCTTCACCCCTTTTAATTTAGAACCAAATATGTCTTCTTCTTCTGGGGTATGTATTTCGACTAAATTCATTTTATTTCTTTGAAACGCCTCTACTACTTCTGCTTCAACAATATAAGCTCTACTAGTTACAGATTGACACGCTGCTAAGAAGAACACTAAACATAAACTACCTATCTTCTTCAGTTCATTCACCCACCCTAATAAAATTGTAGGTCACTTCTATAAATCCGTAATTTAATCTGGAGTTATACTTTTTTAAAAGTGCATACAATAAAATCCTCAAGACCAAATTCATCGTGATTTAAATTATTGTGCTGCATATCACGTATCTCAATTTCTTGGAATTCCGAAAAAAGGATCTGTAACTTTTCTTTGGAATATCCCAAACCACCGTATAAAGTTCGATCCATATAATATTGTTTATCGGATAGCGATGATCCACCGTACTTTCCGTTTTCTTTAAATGCACTAATTGAAAAATAACCATTATTCTTTAAATATTTGTTGATAAATTGAATGTAAGATACTCTTCGATGTGGTGATAGGTGATGAAAACAACCGGAATCATATATGTAATCAAACTCTTGTAATTCCAGATTTAAATTAAAGATATTCTCACAAACAAATTGAATTTTTACACTATTGACCTCTGCTTGCTCTTTTGCCCAATCAATTGCTCGTTGAGATATATCTACAGCGGTTACAGTACAACCTTTTTGAGCTAAATAAATCGCGTTTCGCCCATTCCCACAGCCAATTTCAAGTACCTTACGAGGCTTAATAATTTGTTTCAAAATTTTTAACCAAATGTTCGTCAGGTCTATCACAAAAAAATGGGACATTTTTTTCTTTATCTTTATAAAATGTATTCCAAAATTCTGTTGGCTCTCTCAACAAAGAATCTAGTAATTCATATAAATCTTCATTATTTTTAATTAACATCTAACCCCTCCTTATTTAATATCAATTGTAATATAAAGGAATTAATTCGTTATTACATTATATTTAAAGTACCATTAAATTTCTTTATCTACCGTTGGGGAAAGTTCCTAAATCATTGTATTAAATGGGCCTAGTATTCCTCTGAAATGAATAAAACGGTTAGGAGATAGTAACATATAGTAATGGATAAAAAATGCTTATAAAGCAATTAAAGAATGTTTAATTCAGAGGATAAAAATAGTATTATTACATATATTACAAATATTACATGAATAAATCATACCTAAACCTTTGTATGATGACTTTCCTTGAAGGTATTGTCTGCTCACTATCGCGTTGTTTCGTATGTTAGCCAGCCATTTGTAAATGGAAGATTACTTTTTTGGAATCAAAAAAATAAAGGGTACTCAAGTTACAAGTAATTGACCTATATCCATTACTCTTTAATTTTTCACTAACATATCTAACCTTATCCTTATTCGTAAAACTTGATGCAATATAAAATTTCATGTCTTTCCTCCGATTAAAATCCAGAAAAATTCATTGTGAAAAAAGAATGTACAAAATGGATTCTTCTTTTTTGTTTTTATGTTTGGGTTTATAAAAAGACTGTTTTCGTAAAGTCTGCAGTTTATGCGTAGTAGAATTACCTTGGTAAGTTCTGTAAAATAAGTATATAACAAATGTTTAAAGGAGTTGAATGAATAAATGAAAAAAATAATGGTTCCATTATTAGTTTATTTAATTGTTTGTATAATTGCTGTTATGCTACCTGCTTCTGATGGATACAATACGATAGGTTGGAAATTGCTAATCGGCCAAATATACGCATTTCCCGTCTTAATCATTGCCTTTTTAATCTCTTTCTTTCTGCATAGAAGACTTTCACATTAATATGAAATAATAAATGAACAGTAAATACTGTTCATTTTTTGATGCATCGCTACATTTTTATTTCAATATTAATGGTATTATGTCAGTTTTATTGTCCCATTTAATAATCGCTTCTACCTCTGATCCATTTACTAAATTAGAACATCCTTTTAATAATGAAAACATACCATTTTCATCCAATGAAATAGTACCCCCTCCATTATCAAGAGAAAGTTCTAATTCCTCAGGCATTGGCTCAGTGCCAAAATATCTTATATAACTATAGTTGCTAAACACTTTCCTGTTAAAGCAATTCTGCTCGGAAATATTGCCAAAGCATCGTTTGACAATAAAATAAAAATAAGACCCTTGAGTAATTGGTATTTTTAAAGTAAAGTTGTTATTCTTCAGGGTCACTAAAAGGATATACATACATATCAATACCAATGGATGCATTGATAGCAGATGCAAACCTACTAAACTCAGGGGAGATTACTAATCCTGGTGTATAACCATTTATCATTGTTATCACTAATTGAATTTGTATATTCAAATTCAATTCTTCTTTTAATCGGTTAATTGTAACTGTTTTGTACTGGAAAACATTTAAAATGGGAAGTAAAACATCATCTGTATCAAGTGTTTCTAATGTTTCCGTTTCGAATTGTCACGATGTAAATGAACGCGTACGTACATCATTTATTCTTTCACCCATCCGATATATTGTTGTTGGCTGTACACCTAACATATCTGTTATTACTTCAACAGGAAAATCGTCAACATCATCCTTACCAGTAAAACTAATGTATGCATATAAACTTGTTTTCTCCATACAGCCCTCCAAAGGTTTGGTAAAAAACCACTAAAGCGGTGTTTATTTAAAAAAATTTACGTTGTGAATATATAGTTCTGATGCTATTCCAATTAGATTCAATCCCTTGCACTTCCTATCGGTTGAAAGATTTTACCCTCTGTTGTTTGTACTTTCAAAGATTCGTTTATTTCATTAAGACCTATTTTTATAAAAGGAACTTTATCCTTATCCCCTCCATCTACAAATTTCAAAATAATTTCCGTAGAGCCCCATTTACTCACGCTTTCCACTTCAATTTCTTTTCCAAGATATTTTTCACCTAGTAGTAAAGTAATTGCTTTACTTCCTTCAGAAATAGTGGAAACCTGATAACCTTCTGTTTCTACAGGAGTAGCACTTGCCTGTTCAATAATTCAATATCCATCTTGTGAAAATATTGATATCCCGATTGTAGTAAAAAATATAATAGGTAAAAGGAATAAACTGATTTTATCTCTCTTATTAAGATACTGTGATTCAATTCTACGTATTAGTAAGGGTAAAAATAATGTCCCCAATATACTAACAATAAAAAAACCTACTGCTAGAAATAAATAACCCATCCCTTCAAATCCTCCAACCATGAATATGCTGTACGCAACAATCATTCCTGAAAAGAGAAAAGTGATGACAGGTGCCAAATAGTATTTGCCGTTCCTTTTTGAAGCAATAAATACAAACGCAAAAAATATAATACCTAAAAACAATCCAACCAACATAATTAAATAGGCCATGTTAGCACCTCCATTTATAAAAACATCTGTAACACTTTTGATAAAAATAAAATAATTACTAAATCCGTCACCAGCGATATCCAAAGCCATTTTTTATTGAAGAAAGTAAATGTAAATACCAATAGAAATATGACAGCTGGTATATAAAATAGAAATATTCCTGATTTAATGTACTCTAGCAATGATGGTACAGACTCCGCACCATTATATTTAAAGCTGGAGTAAACAATATAAAACAAAATTAACGCTCTTACAGTAATCAGTAATAACTTTAATCCATTATTAAACTGCACTAATTTTTTTAAGGGCTTTAACTCCACATTCTCTGAGTAATCGTGCATTGGCATAGTTTTATTAAAGTTCTCTGTACTATCATATAATATTTTGCAATCTTCACAGTTTGTGATATGTTCTAAAATAACCTGTCTCGGTTCATCATCAAGGTCGTTAATTATGGGAATCAACTCCTGAGATAAAAGATGTATTTTTTTAAAAGAATCCATAGAATTACCTCACTTTAATCATTCTTTTCCTCATTCTGAACACTTTCGATTTAATTGTAGATACTGGTATATTTAAAAGATTGCTAATTTCATTATAGTCATAACCATAATATTCTTTTGCTATAATAATTGCTTTTTCAGAAGTTGACAGCTTGCCTAAAATTGTTTCCAATTCATTGTTTATTGTTGCACTTACTTCTGGTGTATAATTGTCAACCAACAACGTCTCTATAATATTCTCATCTTGAAGCAACTCAGGCTTCTTCTTTTTATAATAATCAAGTAGAGTATTTTTAACCCCTGTTATTAACCAACTCCTCATATACTTAACTTCTGTAACTATGGAGGGTGAAACTAAAATTTTTGTAAAAAAATCTTGAATAATATCATCAGCTATTACGTCACTTTTGGTAAGACCTATTAAAAAATTTCTTAAATATGCATAATGCTCATTGTATATTTCTTCAATAAGAACTAAAGGATTCATTTTAGACATTTTTTAATCTCCCTGAACCATTTTCCCTTCAAAAGTGAGACGACTAGGCAACTTCTAAAGTTGCTTTTATTTTCTTTAATTAACAAAAGTAAGGATAATTTAACTAAAATTACCCATTACCACTCGTTTTTACTTCCTGTAAAATTCCAATTTTTTTGTTACCAGGCAACCCTTGTATATACTAGTAATTTTCACAAGAGGATATTGAAAATAATATAAGCCGTTTGTAATACCAACAACTTATAAAATGCAAAAAGGCGCAAGGAGATTTGGATACCTTGCACCTATCTTTAAACTAATTGTTCAGTTAATTCACATTAACATCAAAAACATAAGTTCCTACGCCATTTTTCCATGTAACTTTCATTTGATTGTCTCTTGATTAGAACTATTACAACCCGTTAAAACATCATAAAATGTATATGGATTGCATTACTTTTTCCATCAATTGCAAACTACTCATAGTTTTAATTCTATGAGATCTACTTTCACATCGTCACACACCCGATTTTGCTTCATACATATACAGCTCATCCCCTTACAAAAACACCAATTAACTCTCACGGTTACTGACTAATTGCGGCTCGATTGTACGTTCTGTTCTGCCTCGGTGTGCAACGATCGTCTCCCCGTTCACCGCAAATGCCCGGATATTAACCTCTTCGAGTCTTTTTTAATGATTTCCACATTCATGGACAATGAGGTATCGATGTTATTCGGCGATTTATCAGTAGATTCAGTAGGGCTATTTCCCTGCTGATTTTTACTATTCTTCATTTCCCTTTTCCCTTTAAAAAATGAAAACATGGCACCGATACCTTTCTTTGCTTTTCTACAGTTATTTCAATCATACCGTCCTTTTATACACTTTAGTATCTTCATTTCTAATCCAAAACCTAAATGTATATATAGACTTCTACAGGGTAGACTTTCATCGTGGTAACTTTTTAAAGAAAAATCAGGAGGTGTGCTAAACGTGTTAGAAAAAAAATTAGCACTTCATGAAACAATGGAATTTCATGAAGTCATAAACTTTATGACAACGAGTTTACTCAAATCGAAGCTGAGTCAAGGGGTTGTCTTTGATGATGATTTAAGAGCCTTATTAGACAAAAATGTTAAATTATCTACCCCAGCACTCACTGCCATGGTCAAGCTTTACTCTAAATCAGAATTAGAATATTAGGAGGACAATGATATGCAAGACTATTTAGATCCTATAAATTCAGTTGGAATGCCTGAACTAACTGATTCGGGAGTTGCTCTTGAGTTTTTACTTACTACCAAAACGGGTATTCGAAATCTTTCAATCGCCTTAACCGAAACAGCTTCCCCTGCACTTCAAAAAATCATGAGAACTCAGCTAGATGTCATGATTGATTTATATTTTGAGATTTCTGATCTAATGCAAAAAAAAGAATGGCTGAAGCCCTTTAATCTTGAAGGTCAAAAAGAACTGGATATTAAATCTGCAGAAAATGCGATTAGTATTGCACAGTTGGAATTATTTCCTAAGAGCATGAACCGCAAAGGAATGTTCCCTACCCCACCAAAAAATTAACTAAAAAAGAGGGATATTTTAAATGAAAGCTGTTACTTATCAAGGTGTTAAAAATGTTGAGGTTAAAGAAGTACAAGACCCTAAAATAAAAAAAGCCGATGATATTATTGTCCGCCTAACAACAACGGCCATTTGCGGGTCAGACTTACATTTGATTCATGGAATGATTCCAAATCTTGGCCAAGATTATGTTATTGGCCATGAACCGATGGGAATTGTAGAAGAAGTCGGTAAGGATGTGACGAAGGTAAAAAAGGGTGATCGGGTTATTATTCCTTTTAATATTGCATGTGGTCAATGCTGGTACTGCAATCACGAGCTGGAAAGTCAATGTGATAATTCCAATGACAATGGTGAAATGGGTGCCTACTTTGGCTATTCAGACACTACAGGCGGTTTTCCGGGAGGACAGGCAGAGTATATGCGCGTTCCCTATGGAAATTTTCTCCCTTTCAAAATTCCGGAAAAATCAGAAGTTCCTGATGAAAGTCTCGTTCTCCTTGCCGATGCTGCCTCTACTGCTTTTTGGAGTGTAGAGAATGCCGGTGTAAAAAAAAGAGATACGGTTGTTATTCTTGGCTGCGGACCAGTTGGGCTATTGGCGCAAAAATTTACTTGGTTAAAAGGTGCGGAAAGAGTAATCGCAGTTGACTACATCGGATATCGTCTCAAACATGCAAAGAAGACAAATAAAGTGGAAATCGTTAATTTTGAAGACCATGAAAATTGTGGTGAATATTTGAAAGAGATTACAAAAGGCGGCGCAGACGTTGTCATTGATTGTGTCGGGATGAGCGGAAAAATGACGCCTCTAGAATTCCTTGCAAGTGGCGTAAAACTGCAAAGTGGCGCTATGGGAGCGATAGTCACAGCCAGTCAAGCTGTACGTAAAGGTGGAACAATTCAAATTACCGGTGTTTATGGTGGGCGATATAATGCCTTCCCACTCGGTGATATCTTCCAACGCAATGTAGCGATACGTACTGGACAAGCACCAGTTGTTCATCTTATGCCTCATGTCTATAATTTAATTGCTGATGGTAAAGTGAATGCAGGTGATATCATCACACATGTCCTCCCTCTCGAAAAAGCAAAACATGGCTATGAAATATTCGATACAAAACAAGAAGATTGCATTAAAGTGGTTTTAAAACCTTAAATTTAGTGTGTAGGTACTTTTGTCTCTGTTATTTCAAAAGTACCTTTTCATTATTGGAAGAGCTAGTCTAATGTAAAAACTGCCTTTAATTATTACATATTGTTACCCCAACCATTCTTCAAATCTGGTCCTAAAATGAAGATGAACGCTTATCCTTATTTATTTCAAAGATAACATCAGATTGTAGAAGTTATAAATTAAAGCATAACTATAATGGTATAAGACCGTTGTGTATTTCCTTGCGTAAAATCGTTTTTCTGTGTCCTTAGTTATGAACGGTATATGTATAAAATTTCATACGGCATTTATTGTATAGCACAGTCCATTATTTCCTGATAAAGCCCATTCCATTTTGAATAATAGTCGGAAATATCATTAGGGTTTATAAAAATACGTCGGGTCGATTCATATTTACCTTCAAATGGTAACAATTTTGTGATATTCATTTTGTAGAAAACTTGATAACCAATTTTAGGATATGGACTCCCTTCTGTCCACATTGGATTTTCACAATGGTCTACAATTATATGTCCCAATAACTTACATTCCCCTTCAATATATCCCTCTTCCAAAGCTTCCCGTTTAAAGCATTCCTCTGGAGTTTCCTCTGATTCGATGTGTCCTCCCGGAAAATCCCACCCTCGATCCTTTAAGTCGACTAGTAACAGTTGATCTTCTTTAAAACAAAAACCGTGTACACTTGTAATCAAATTAGATTGAGGAAGTAAAGTATTTTTTTCCCAAATTAGTTTAACTCTTGATTTTCCCCAATTAACATAAGTTGTAGTCATTTTTCTCCTCCATTAAAAAAGCTTCTTATTTTCTACTGAATTTGAATAAAGGTTTTAACGGTGTCCATCTTTCCTAGCTTGTATATAGCCATAATATACACAAGTACCATGGGTTGATACGTCTTTCACTTCCAATCCGCAGCTCTCGTAAAATTTAAAATTGTTTGCTGAAGTGTGCGCAAACCAATCCCCATGCGGAAGTTTTTGAATACATAACTCAACAAGTTTTTTCCCTAACCCTTTGCCTCTATATTCCGTTAAAACGACTAAATCCATTATATTTGCTGCCATGATTTGATCGGATATCACTCTCACCATTGCAATCATTCTCTCATTATCCCAAACTGTAAATGCCCAAGTGGAATTTTTAAAGATGAGTGAGTATTTTTCTTTTTGCCACGATGGAATATTTTTTGCCCATCCAGCATCTTTAAACAAGGACTCAACAAAATCGGCTGGAATCCCATCAGTACCTTCTCTAATTACGAAACCATTAAAATACTGATACATTTGCGCTACTCCTTTCAGTGATAGGTATTACATAATAATTAGATAAGAATGTGGTATTTCCCTCTAATAGATTGTAATTATTTTCGAAAAGCTTCCCTATGTATTTTTAATTTCACTTTAAATAAAAAAGACGTTATAAAATTGCAATGAAACCAATTCTAAACGTCTGCTCTTTTAAATTAAGTAGCAATTAAGGAGCTAATAATTCTTGAATTTCTTCAAGCATTTTTCGAGCTGCTAAAATACCACCTGCTGTATTCCAAACAGCATCATTCACGCTAATAGCTTTGCCATTTTTTACTGCATTAAGATTTTGCCATAATGGATCAGCTGTCCATTCAGCTTCTGTTGCAGATGCTGAATCGTCGCCTGTTGGTAGATAAGTAAAGTAGAATAGCAAATCCCCATCCATTTGTGGAATTAATTCTTTACCAACTTCTACTGCCATTTGATTATCTTTAGTAAATAAATCCGCTTGCTCTCCTACGCGGTTAAAGCCTAATTCTTTTAAAATAACACCTGAAAATGAGTCAGTGTAATAAATTCTAGAAGTGCCTGATAAAAAACGAACGACAGATACAGATTGATTAGTTACATCACCTAAAGATTCTTTTGTTTCTTGAATTCTAGCATCATAATTCGCCAACACTTCTTCGCCTTTATCTACAGCATTAACTGCTTCTGCATATAATGTGAAATTATCTTTCCATTGTCCTGTTAATGTTTCAGCAAAAACTGTCGGCGCAATTTTACTTAAGTTTTCATAATCAGCTTCTTGACGGATTTTATTACCGATAATTAAATCTGGCTTTAACTTAGCAATCGCTTCTAAATCGATAGCTGTTTCTTGCCCTACAACTTCTACTCCATCCATTTGTTCTGCAATATGTTCATACCAAGGTTCACCTGACCATGAAGATACCGCGCCAACCGGTTTAATTCCTAAAGCAAGTAATGCCTCTGTTCCTTCATTTGTTAGTACGACAATTTTTTCAGCTGTTGATGTAATATTTGTAGAACCCATCGCATGCTCTACTGTATATGATGTAGATTTTTCCTCTGTCGGCTCAGCACTTCTTGCCTCTTGGGTTTTTCCTGAATCGCTACACGCAGCCAGAACACAAACCGTTAACAATAATAAAACTCCTAAGATCTTACTCAATGACATTTTCATACTTTTCTTCCTCCGATATGTGTGTTAGTATTATTGTGCTAATACATAATTGATAATGATTATCATTTTCTAACAGTTTAAATCATATTTGACTAAGAAATTTCTGTCAACATTATTTTTTAAATATTCATTCTTATCAAAGGAATTCATATGATGAAAAGTAACTTTTCGAAAGTAATTCTATTATTATTTGGTTTTATTATGATGATAATAGGGATCGTGCTAAGTATTACATATGGCTATGCTAATACAAATCTCCAAACAACTTGGGAAGCATTTTTCCATTTTAATAAAAGTAATGAACATATCATTATTCTTAGGCATCGTTTACCTAGGGCGCTTATTGCCACTTTTGTTGGAGCTTCCCTTGCAATAGCAGGTGCTTTACTCCAAACAATGACAAGAAATCCTTTAGCTTCTCCAGGTATATTAGGAATCAATGCTGGTGCTGGCTTATTTGTAGTACTTGCTATAAGTATTTTCCAAATGACAAGTCTCTTTAGTTTTACATTAGTTGCATTTTTAGGTGCGGCTGTATCGGCCCTTAGTATTTTAGCAATTAGTTCTATTGGTCATGGAGAAATGATGCCTATGAACTTGACTTTAGCCGGGACTGCTCTAGGTGCGTTGTTTTATTCCATAACTCAAGGCTTGTTAGCGATCAATGAAGCACAGCTCGATCAGGTATTATTTTGGCTTGCAGGATCTGTACAAGGAAGGGATCTCCAAATGCTCTGGGTAGTACTGCCTTTTTTTGCTATAGGCTGGCTTATTACTGCGATTATGGCGAAACAATTGAATTTGTTGTCATTAGGTGAGGATGTTGCAAAAGGGCTAGGATTGAATGTTCTTAAAACCAAGTTATTAATTGTACTCATTGTTGTGCTACTAGCTGGAGGTTCAGTTGCAATCGCTGGACCAATAAGCTTTATCGGTTTGATCATTCCGCATATTGCCCGCAAAATAATTGGTACGGAACATCAATGGTATATTCCGTTAGCTGCACTTCTTGGAGCGATTTTATTACTATTTGCAGATTTAGGTGCACGCTATATCATCATGCCACAAGAAGTACCCGTGGGCGTCATGACTGCCATAATTGGTACGCCAATCTTTGTATATATAGCTAGAAAGGGATTTAATAAAGGATGAAAAAGTTAATGAACTTACAATCAAATTATTTTTCACAACTAGTAGATTTAAGCGCTGTAAAAAAGCTATTCATATTACTGCTTATAGTTGCTTTAACGTTTATTTTGAGTTTATCGATTGGTGATTCCTTTATTTCTCCGCTTAAAGTTATTTCGATACTCTTTGGTAATGGTTCCGCATTTGACACATTAATCGTTCAAGAATTTCGAATGCCACGAATTTTTATCTCATTATTTGCTGGTATGGGGTTAGCAATTTCGGGTGCAATTTTACAAGGAATTATTCGTAATCCTTTAGCTTCACCAGATGTGATCGGTATTTCAACTGGTGCAGGCACAGCAGTTGTTGCATTTTTGGCACTATTTAGCGATGCTAACAATTCACTAACTGTAAGTATTGAATGGATGCCGTTTGCAGCGTTTATTGGTGCTTTAGCTACGGCACTACTCGTCTACAGTTTAGCTTGGAAAAATGGCGTCTCAGCTACACGGCTCGTCATGATCGGCGTTGGAATTGCTTCATTGATGCAGGCCGTCACAACCTTATTGATGCTCATTGGCCCAATTTATCAGGCAAGTAAAGCAAATGTATGGATTACCGGAAGTGTGAATAGTGCAACATGGCAACAAGTGAAAATTATTATTCCTATAGTCACTTGCTTATTCATCATTACCTTGCTCGTTACTCGCCATTTAAATTTACAGCAATTTGGTGATGATGTGGCAACTAGCCTAGGACAACATGTGCAAAAAACGAGACTGGCATTGTTACTTTTATGTACCGCTCTTGTAGGGAGTGCCGTATCATTTGCAGGTACAATTGGGTTTGTAGGGTTAATGGCTCCCCATATTGCTCGAAAATTAGTTGGATCATCATTTGGTTCGCTAATTCCTGCTTCAGCTTGTATCGGTGGAATTTTAGTTGTACTTGCTGATACGATCGGACGGAGCTTATTCGGTTCTATTGTTGTTCCCGCAGGGGTATTTACTGCCGCAATAGGGGCACCTTACTTTATTTATTTGTTAATTAAAATGCAAAAAAGGTAGGCTGATAACAATGATTGAAACAAAGCAGCTACAGTTAAATTACGGTGAAAAAATTATTATCGAGCCTTTAGATTTAGTTGTGCCTAAAGGAGAAATCACCGTATTAATAGGCGCAAATGGTTGTGGGAAATCTACACTTCTAAGATCCATTGCTCGATTATTGAAACCCCAAAATGGATCTATCTTATTAAATAATGAGGATATTACAAAATTATCCGCAAAAGATACTGCTAAGAGATTAGCCATTTTACCACAACAACCAATGGCACCAGAAGGTTTAACCGTCCTACAATTAGTGAAACAAGGACGATTTCCGTATCAAAATTGGCGCAAACAATGGTCTAATGAGGATCAACTCATTGTTGAACAAGCGATTGTTGCCACAGGTTTGATAGAATTTAAGGATATGGAAGTTGAAAATCTTTCAGGTGGACAAAGACAACGGGCATGGATTGCGATGACTTTGGCGCAACAAACAGATATTATTTTACTTGATGAACCAACAACCTATTTAGATGTCACACATCAAATTGAAGTATTAGATTTATTGTACAAACTTAACCAAGAAAAAAATCGTACAATCGTAATGGTACTGCATGACATCAATTTGGCTTGCCGCTATGCTACCAATATTATCGCCCTCGTTAATAAAGGAATATATGCGCAAGGAAAGCCAAAGGATATTTTGTCAATAAAGCTCGTTCAAGATGTTTTTCAACTGAATTGTGAAATTATAGAAGATCCAATATACGGAACACCTATGTGTATTCCGTATGGAAATAAAAGATAACCAAGGCATTGTCTTGGTTATTTTTATTTACTCATAAACACATTTTCGTGAACGTTGTATTTAATAAATTGGGCCATTAAAATGCAAAAAGAGCCTTTCCTTATTCAAAGAAAACGCCCGATTAATGAATATCATTTTTTTCTAAAGTGGAGAGGCTAACACTAACTTGGACTATAAAATAAGGGGTTGTAAACTTAGACTTTCAATCAAAGGATCTTCCATTTACATACCTCATTTGTATTCCTTAATCAATCCCCCTATTTCCTCCCCCATTTATGCATAATAAGATTGGTGAGCGTAATTTCTATAATAGGATCTTCTGAAATATTTACATTCACCTCTGTATCATGTGGGATTAAATACAATCCAAAAGAATCGCCATCTTTATAATTTATTCCAGATGTACCAGACTCGTATATTTTAAAATTGCTGCCACGATAAGTTGCCCTTGCAGTTGCTAAAAAATCGAAAGAAAATCCACCCTGTACCCGTTTATGTTCGATACCTGATACTAACGTTGCACCATGTAAATTATATTTGCCACTTGTTCGAAAAAACACTTCGTAATTTGCTTCATTTAGAGTAATTACATCAGATACGTAAATCTGATGTTCACCATCATCAAAAAGAACTTTTCCTTCATTACTTTCAGGATCACTTAAATCAATCAAGACGGAATACGTACCATCGATGGGTTCAAGCTCAAGGTAATAATCCTTTACGTTATCCGCAATATCACCCATTCCATAAAACCACAAGTTTATAGAACCTGTAATCCAAAGAAGGCATACAACTATTGGAAGGCCTATTAACATCGCTTTTAATAGTAATCGTTTTCGGTTCATGTCATCACCCCTAATATTATTCAGTGAATAAGTCATCGCTAAAATTATTATATTAATGAAGAATAGCGCATGATTCAGGAGTCGTGATATCCGTATCACATAATTACTATTTAGGTCTGACTAGCTTTACGAACTTCAAGAAACTTGAACACCAAGTAACAAATGATTAATATTACGCCAACCATGAATGCGATAAGGAAGCCAAATATCCCTACAATACCGACCCATCCAATTGTAAATGTAAAGAAAAATAGTAAATAGCATAAACCAGCTATTATGATTGCAATAGGTACATTAAATGGGAATAGTCGTTTCCAACCAAAACATAATAAGGAAGTAGACAGTAAAACTACAATTAAAATGATGATGTGCATTATACCCCATCGGAACCCCGCACGTGACTGTAATTCCTCCCCAAACCTAATCTGAGTATTTAAATCATACAGCGTAAATGCTGCTGTTGAAATTCCCACCAATAACATAATAGTGAAAGTGACCCAGTTTATCGTTATAAGAATATTTTTGTTTTTCATTTTTCCTCCCAATTTTTTGTTTTTCGTAAAAAGAAAAAATGCGGCTCACCTGGTCTTGTTTTTCTAAATAGCCTGATAGTATCAAGATTTGACATAGCAAAAAAGCTATTTAATCTTTTAACAATACTATCACGGACTTCAACTTCCTTTTCAGCTTCAATCGCTTCAGGATATGCAAAAACAATTCCCATCGTACCCTCATCTGGTGGATTTAACATAACCCCTTTGCCTGTAACAATTGCATTTGTCATTGCTGAAAAATGCAATATTGAGTTTGTAAAATCAATTTTTCTCTTTCTGTTAAAACTTGATTAGAATTTCCATTAACTACTACTTTAAAATATGACATTTGAATCCCGCTTATATAACAAAACACCCCCATTACCTTACCATTTTTACAACTATTTACCAATAAATTCCTAATATAGGCTTATTATATAGATTGATAATTTATAATTTTTCAAGACCTAAATTTAACAGGTAAAGAAAAGTTAAAGTATATATTGTATAATATTACCAAATACATTTTAGTAAGGAGTCAATGTATCGTGGAGGAAACCAAAAATTATCACCGAGCCTTTGGTGTTTATGGGATTTATACAGAAAATGAAAAGCTATTAGTAATAAATAAAAATGGTGGGCCTTATAAAAACCGTTATGACCTCCCTGGTGGTAGCCTAGAATCTGGGGAAAGTTTATCAATTGCAATGAAAAGAGAATTTCTAGAAGAAACAGGCGTTGAAATTGAAATTCTGAAAAATATTGGTGTTATTGATTTTCAACTTCCTAACAATTGGAATGGGTTCACAGACTTACATCATATAGCTGTTTATTATTTAGTTAATAAAATAGGTGGAGAATTGAGTGAACCCCTACAATTTGATGGACAAGATTCACTTGGAGCTGTTTGGATTTCAGAGCAAGATGTATCAGTAAATAACGCTTCACCTTTAGTCCTTAAAGCACTTGAATGGCTAAAAACAAACACACTAGGTATTGATACAGAATGTTATAAAGAATGGGAAGTTTATTAATTAATTCGCGCCATTTTGTTGAACAACTTGAACAAAAACTCAGTCTGTTTTTCTTTATTTAAATAAGGGCCACCTATACAGGCTCCGGTTATTTAGGATGTTCAGAAATCGGAACTCGTATGGGAACTACTAAGTTTAACCGTACAAACGTATCTTTTTTACTGACATATGGTACCAGGAATAAAACGTATATTTCATGGTACAGATACTTATTCAACAATCTGGCCCTTTAAAGGAAAAAGAGCCTTTCCTTTATTCAAGGAAAGCGCCCTAATGCTGAAGATATCTGTTCAAAATTCTTATCCAAAAATCCAATCATACCGCAACAATGGTAAATCTACCTTGTGGTGCTTTGATTTCAATATAATATTTTTCATTTCTTTTCAAACCCTCTAATTTCACACTTTTCCCTGCAGGTACTAGAATTTCATCAATGACTATATTGTCATTATCATCTTTTACTCTTAATAAAACGTTCTTCCCATTATTCGCATGATTAACGATTTCTTTCCTCCAAAAAATACTATCAAATATCATATAGTTTTGATCGCTAAACTTTATACTCTCCCATTCTTCCATATCATCTGTTACAGTTGCCAATCCCCACTTGTCTGGGAAGAAAATGTCATTGACTGCCCCAACATCTTGTACTACCCATGCTCCTATTATTGTCACCATAAAAGTAATTGCAATTGCTATTAGCACTTGAATGCGTCGCTTTTTATTAATCCGTTTAAAAGGCTCCTTTGCTGCACTTACTTCTTCAGTCATCATTTGAATGCTAGTGGTTGGTTTCTTCATCCTCTGTATATATCGCTGACACTCTTCACAGTGTTCAATATGTTCTTCAACAGCTTCAGCAGTCTCTTTACTACTAATTTCATCAATATAAGAAGGCAACAAATCTTTAATAATATTACAATTCATGCGGATCAATCCTTTCTGATAGTTTTAATTTCGCACGATAATAGGTGACTCTCGCCCAGTTTTCACTCTTATCAAATATTTCACCAATTTCTTTAAAACTAAGTTGAAGAGATACTCTAAGTAAAAAAATTTCACGATAAGGTTCTTGTAAGCGATGAATTTCTTTATGTATCGAAATTAGCGTACTGCGTTTTATGACTGTAACATCTGGTAAGTCCTTGTTCGAAACGATATCTAAACCCATTTGCATCATATTTTCTACACTGGCATTGTGATTGTTCTTCTCCTTTTTTAAGTAGTTATAATACGTGTGTTTTGCAATTTGGCATAACCAGACAGATATTTTGCATTCACCGTTATATCGATGGATTGACTTAACAGCTTGATAAAAAGTTTCTTGTGTTAATTCTTCCGCTAAATCCACATTCGAAGTTAAACAGATAAGAAATCGTTTTACCTCATCTGCAGAAGATTGATATATGCTACTTAAATCCTCCACCTGCCCCCCTCCTTCTATCAAATATTTACTGGGATACTTATATATAGATTTAAAATGATTTTCGTTACAATAATTCGAAAAAAATACTTTATATTACTTCGCCATTTATTTTCTATCATAGCGAAATTTTCATTTACCAACCAAATAAAATAAAAAGGCTTAGTTTTATCCTTCCTAAAACCAAATATTTTTGATATTTAGAAATACTTTTCTTCCTACATATAATGGGAAATCAGATTAATTCCTTTTTGGCAGTTTATATATATTTTAACGCTGCTCGAGCTCGAATGGATTTCATGCGTCACATATCCGGATTGATATAAAAAATATCGTTTATGGAGATATTAGTTATTTCACCCATTCGCTGAACATCTATACGAATACCTGTGGTACTACCTGATATCGAATCGCCGGGTACTCCCATTATCCAAGATGTTTCATTCTCAAATTCAATTTCGATAGTGCCTACTTCCTTAGCTTCGGCACGGAATCGGCTAGTGCCAGGGTCTCTTGTGACCGTAGCAATTTGGTCTGCATCTTTTGTTAGAATGTTGTGTTTTCCTATATTTTTTGATGCCTCTACATCAAATCTATAACGTTCAAGGTGGGTTGTTAAATCAAATACTACAGTCAGTTGCTCCCTTAGCGTCTTGATGTCATAGTTAAAGAGTGCATTGATCGGTTGTTTTGCTTCGATTGCAAACCGTACTTCTTTCCCTCCCGTAGAACGGGCAGTAGCAATATACTCGCCGGGTTGGTCTATATCGATACAAATAGAGTAATCCTTGCATTGGGTGAACTTCACATTGTCAGATAGCTTCTTCCCATCTATCGTGGCAAGAGATACGTTTTGAACACTGCGAACAGCTTCACTAGATGATTTACTCGTTCCATTCCAAAAAGATAACTCTACTGCTGTCGGCTGAAAATCATTTGTTTCCTCTAGCGTTAGCTTCAGCTCACCGTTTTCTTTTTTGATATGTACATAATATTTTTTGTAAATGTACGAAATATCAGAAGTCTTTTCATCTACTCTGCCATACAAGTTGAGAGTACCTTCACCCTCTTTTAATGGAACTAATTGAATTCTATCGCCAATATATCCTTCAGGTGTGTTTCTTCCTTGAACACGAATCGCTTTGAACAAATCCGAATTCCTCTCTTGTTCTTTAGCTATAACACTTACCCAGTCCAAACCTAAGTCGCTAGCCTCTAGTGTCACCATCGTCGGTTTCGCGTCTTCCGTTGCTTTCATCATTTTAGCCGCTTGTCCTCTTGTAATGGGCGCATTCGGACTAAATTTGTCAGGAGACGTTCCTGACGTGATGCCAACTCTATAGAGGATGAGAATATTAGACCCGTGTGCTTCATACTCTTTCACATCCTTGAATGGATTTTCAATTTCATAGAACCCGTAACGTGGTAAATCAAATGCTTTCACAAGAATGGAAGCCATCTGTCCCCGTTTAATCGGATCGTTCGGACCGTAACGCCCATCTCCATAGCCGCTAATAATGCCTTCTTTCGCCATAGCTGCAATGGCTTTGTAGTACCCGTTCTTCGCCGAGACGTCCTTAAATCCCGGATTTTCTATATTGTCCATGTCCAACTTCATCAATTTGGCAATGATTGCAGCCGCCTGTCCTCTCGTAATAGAATTCCCCGGCTTGAACGTACCGTCTGGATAACCTCCAATAATATTACGTTCTGCCAAATCATAGACTGCATTTGCAAAGTACTTGGATGATGGTACGTCTGAAAATTGCTTTGTGCTGCTTGCGGCAAATGTGCCGGATAAAGGCAGGCTACACGCAAGTATTAGTACACTAAATACTGTCATTAGTCTCTTTTTCATTCTCTAGCTTCCTCTCTTTTCTTTGAATAGATTTCATTGTATTGGAAAAACTTGTTGGAATTCACCGTTAGGAAGTGACAAGATTTTATAAGAGCGTTCCATATTTTGAGTTTTTCACTCGCTTCAACGCTGTGCTGGACACCTACTCGTACAATAAATATTAGCGTAAGCTCTACAATTGTTCTTTCAAGAAATCCCCTCCAACCAGTAGTGTGCTGTACTGACGGAAAAAATTGAAATTAGTTTCATTTTTATTCAATTTTTTTTTACAAACTTCAAGGACTTACTTGTTAAAGGAGTTTTTATCTCATCTGTCATCCAGCCTGTATCAGTAGGACATGGATTTACTGCGTTTACAGTAATACCCTTTAGCTTTAAGGGACGAGCAAATACAATGATCAGCACTATAAAAAGCTCCTAAACAAGATTTCGGGAACGAGTATGAGCGATAATTATTGTTTTCAAACGTCGGTTTGGATGCGTTTTAGATTATACTGGTTTTAATCAACCTAACACGTAAGGAGTAACTATGAACGCTAAACGTCAGTATTTCAAATTGAATGAAGATGATATCTTAGGTATTGTATCAGATTATTTAAGTACACAAGTGGATTTTGAGACCTTTAAATCAAGGCTTGCATTCGTAGAAAATGAAGATAACGAGTACAGAATCATTGCAGCTTATGGTGAATTAGAAGATGAATCAATCGATGAAATAGATTTTGAAGTATTGGATAAAACTCTAAAATTCAACGGTGAACGCTCAACAATGCCCAACGAATTTCAAATAGAAGTTACAAATCCTGAAAAAAATGCGATACTTCAAAGGCTAATTACCACATTAGATTTAGAATCAAACGAATAACCACACATTACAAATACAAAAAATGCACCGAAACAACGCTTTGGGAGTGTTTGAACGCTATTAATTTGCTAATTACTTCTTTGAATTTTTACAATGAACAAATTAAAATGCCATATATGGTAATGTAAATGTGGAAGGAATTTAAAATATTCTACGTTTATAAACATTCTTTTGACTTATTATAAACAGTTGAAGAAAGGTGGATTAATTTGGAGAAATTCATAAAATTTATTATTGCAACCTCTTTATTTATTTTAGCTATAAATAGTTTCTTTATAGTTTCATATTTAAAGAATATTGTAGAATTAATAGCAGCTTTAGTTAACGCTTATTAATAATATTCATTTTTAAATACATAAGATATTCAGCTCTATACAAAATAACGTTTCCAAACGCAAGTTAGGGAACCAAAACCCCTTAATTAATTGAGTAGGGGGTATTTTGGCTGCTTGTGAACGTTTTGGAAACTGTAAAAAGGTTTATCAATGCTAGGTAGAGAATAAATATAGATTATTTGTGGGTTACATATATTTGAGGAGTGAATAAATGAAATATGATAGAACTAAGTCACGTCAACTTATACTATCATTAGCGTTTCTAAGTCTTGCTGTAAGTATATCGAGTTGGCATATTCCATCTGTAAAATTGGTATCGATAACGGTATTTGTCTTCTGTATCTGCAATGCTTTTGTAACGTATCAAGTAGTAATAAACAAACATACAATTCGTTATACCATTAAACTCTTTGGATTAAAGATTTATAACAAGAAAATAATTCATTCGGATGTTGCAAAAATTACTTTCAAACGAATCGGTTGGAACTCAAAATTAGCTGTCATTAAAGTTCGAAAAGGACTTTCTATTCGAGTAACTTACTTTAAACCAAATGATGTATATAAAAATTTAATCGTATTTTGCGTCGAAAATGAAATTCCATTTAAGAAAACAAAAGATTTTAAGATGATTGAGAACATGGGATAATAAAAATTTTATATAAATCTATACAAAATAACGTTCCAAAATGTAAGCTTGGTAATATTTTAAACAGTGACAACCACTGAATAAACAGTGTTTGTCGCTGTTTTTTATAGAAAATAATACTCTGAGGCGCTGCGAAATTTTGGAAACTTACAAAATTAAATTTTATATTAAAATTGGTGACCTTATCATAAGTATGTGCGGTTCATGAAAAGACCACTTCAAACGACTAAATAGTAGTTTGAAGTGGTCTTTTTTAAATATCTAAAATGTCGGTTACTTCAATTCAATATCAATCAAAGTTCCAGTTGCTTTTAAATAGGTTACCTTACAAGTAGTAGTTTCTTCTTTAAGGTAAGAAAAATCATCAGGGTTAGCTGTTAAACCAAGGTCATCAACCCATATATCATAACGACCTGGAGCTCTAAAATCTGGTTCAAAGAAATAAATTTCACAAATTCCTTCAGCTGTGTGAACCTTACCACTATGATAGTTAACAATATCAATTACACTAGTAACAACTAAATATAGCGATAATATAGAAAAAAAGCCACAAATAATAACTACAATATAAAAATCCTTATGTGCTCGTTGTTTCTTAATAAAGTAGCGGATAATAAAAATTAAACTAATTAAACCGATACCAGAAAAAAAAGCTGTTGAATAAATACTAGTCAATTTAAAAACTCCTTCCAATAACTAATTTACCTAAAAAATCTAGAATAGTTTCATAAAGCATATTAGCAATTGCAAGGTCAATAAAATAACATTCTTCAACAATAGGGTGCGTTAACCAAAGGAACACACCGCAATATATTGTTCCGCTGGCATCCAACCTTCTTGCATAGTATCCCAATGTCGATTTTTCCAACTTGATAAAGCCAATCCACTATAGAGTTTGCTTTGATAAGCTCTGAACTTCCTTCAATACCTTATGGACTAATTAATTTTTGTAAACGAAAATTGAATATTCAACAGGTTCAACAAACCCTAGCTTCCCTGCTAAGTTTATAGAAGACTTATTTGTTACATCACAATCCCATTTAGGCACGATACTATTTTTCAAACAATACTCTATAAATGAAGTTGCGATTATATTTGCTAATCCTTTTCCTCTATAATCTTTGTGAGTAAAAATATCAATCTCTGCAAATTCTTGTGAAGAAAAAATTGAAGAACATTCACTAATTAGTCTTTCATTATGTAGTATGCTGAATCCAAAACCATTTTTAAGAAAGTTTGATGTGGAACCCCAATATTCTTTATAGTAAGCCTCATTAAATTCCAAGCTATTCTTTATTATTTCTGCGTTTATTTTTTTTATAGAATATTCACTAGATTGTAATATTGTTTTGTCTATTTCCTTATCAAAATTATAATTAAAAGAAAATCTGCTCCTTTGTTTAATTTCCTCTTTGAACTGACTCATTATTGCACAATTCCATTTACTCGATGAAGAGAATAAAGTGAATCTTGACTTATTATTTTTCTTATACCTATATAGCTCAAAGAGGAAATTATTGAAATCTAAGTTATCTACCTCTCCCCCCACAAAATAAATACCTGATTTTGTCCCAATCAGAACTGACTTCTGAGAAGTAGAGTCAACATAAACTGTTCCTTGTATATAGCAATCTAAAATTGAATATACGAAAGTTGGACAAGTTATATTATTTTTGTTTAATGTTCTTTTTAAATTCTTAAATTCAATTTGATTAAGTGATATCATAAGAACACACCTTTCTATTTCATACCAACTAATATAAATAACATATTAACCACAATTCAAAGCATGTCATCTATTTACTTATTTAAAGCCCATAAATTGAGGAATGCGTATTCCTTATTAAAGAATCACGCCTGATTGAATATCGAGATAGGCTTACTCTTTCTCGCCATGAATTAAATTTAATTGTACCGATTCAGTTAGAGGATGATTTCATATATTTTTTGATATCCAAAAGGTAAAATCGAAACAATACAAATTCCTGCTATTATAAAAGAAGTTGTTAAAATTCTATATTGTAAAATCGAAATATCTTCTCTTTTATAGGCTATATTTAATACTCTAATCATTGAAAAAACTGTCATAAAAATTATGAAAGCGGAAAAAACACTTGTTAGAATTACCGGCATTTTTTTAACCTCCTTCAACTATTTAACTCACCTTTTGGCGTACTATGTAATTTATATAGTAATACTGCAACTGTTAAAAAGAAAAATCCGCTAATTGAAGAAAACGAGAAAAAAATACTTCTTCCTAAAGTCGAGGAATTAAAAATCGAGCTACTAAATATTAACAGTATTACACCTATTATTCCCCAGTAACCAATTCCCCATTTAGATTTACTTTTGATTAGATATAAGCCGGTTATACTTAGAATATAGAGGACGCTTACGATCATAATTGTGGGGAAAAAGGGTTGAAATTTAGCTGCATAAACGAAATAATCGAGTGGGCTAATATCATGCCCATTTGTAATCTCTGTATTAAACAAATTGGTAAATGGCGTTGTGTGCTTCCATTCGAATGGTTTTTCTATAATTGCGCTTCCTTCATACCATGCAATAAAAGTTGATATTATGAAAGTTAATATCCCAACAATAATTTGCATTACATACTTAAACATCTCCACTCTCCTCTAACTTTTTTTTGCGCCCATTAGGGGATCTGTTAGTATTTCTCGATTTTAATAGTTATTTTTAATTTTTCTTCACTAGTTGTTCCTGTTTCTGATTCAGAAATATTCTTAATCGAATCTTCAACTATTTGTTGAATCAACGTAGCTTCAATATTTGATTTCTTTGGAAAACCTACTGCAACGGTTGATTCGCCAGCTCCACCATCTAACATTATTGCGAGTGCATCACTTTCAAGTTCCGTTAACTCTGTAATCGATCCTATAATCTCTGATTGTAATTCAGCAAATAAGGCTTTATGAGAAACTGCTACTTCGTGCTCGCTTTCTAATACCTCTACTTTATTACATCCACCTAACAAGATTGAACAAAATACAATCCCTGAAATTATAGTTTTTTTCAATTTTCTGCACCCTTTCATACTGTTTCACGAATTAATAGATATAGTTACTTAACGAAAGCGCTTGAAATAAGTTCCTTTTAAGGATAAATATGTAGATAATAATATGGATAATTAATGTTAATATTTACATAAAAATTAAAGGAAACCTATTATATATAGGTTTCCTTTATGTACTAAGTCCAATTAGTAGATTAAACAATTTATTATTTTATTGTTACCACGCCTTGTGGTAGAGAAAAGTCCTGTATCCAATTTTCTATCATTTGGTTAAAGAAATTAGGATTCATCAATGATATTCCGTGACCAACATTAGGTATAATTATCCCAGTACAATTTGAATTACTTGCAACTATATCTCTTGCAGACTTTTTCATAATTGCTTTTTCTTTTTCACCCACAGTAACTAATATATTGCTTTCTGCATTATTAAAGCCGTTAGGAATTTTAAATGACATATTTTCTTCTAATATTCTTATAAGGGTAGCAGATTTCATTTGAGAACTTTCATCGTAATATGTTTCAAGGAATTCTTCATCAATATAAAGTGTTTTGGCTTGAAGTTTTGAAAAAGTTTTATTTTTAACTAATGGAAAAAATAGCTTTATAGATGGTTTGATCATTTTTCTAATAAATGAATTAGGCCTTACTAATGCGCTGTTTACGATTGCATAGTTAATTAAATTTGAATTTTTACTTAACATTTGAATAGTTACCTGTGCCCCTAATGAGAAGCCAATAACAATTATTTTTTTACCATCAGCTATCTTTTCTATTAACCTATTTACTTTTTCTGCACTTAATTGAATTGAAAAATTTTCGGTATTTCTACTTGCCCCTTGTTCTGGCAAATCTATTGTAATGCAATGATAATTACTGAAGTATTGAATTTGTTTATCCCACATCCAACTACTTACTCCACCACCGTGTAAAAATACCATTAATGGAGCGTTCTTATCCCCATACTCTCGATAACTTAAATCCAAACAATTCACCTCTTTCATATTAATTAATTCTGTTCCATAAATCTTTCAGAAATTCTTTAAATGGTGTTTCGTGCTTGCAACTAAACTATCTAATGAAAATATGATTGTTACGGATGCTTAAAGGGCCTATAAAACCTATGCAAACCCTTCCTTGAAACGAGGTTCTCTCATTTTATTTCTTAAAGAGGAAGAAGGGTCAACATAAACCATAAATAGAGTTGTTTCTTTTAGGTATGCGGTAATTTGTAAATATCATTTTATAATCGCGGATCGGTTGTATCGCTTTCTAATGCAAGCGTTGCAAGTGCACATTCATGTACACGATTGCTGCTTTCCAAACTTACAAAACGTGAAATTCCCTCTAAGCCTAACTTAAATTCCAATAAAGCGTTCTTCATTTTTCGGGAAGGGTTCCGCTGTTTTAACTTTTTCATAATTGCTTCATCTGTATAATCCATGCCATATATGATGCGTAAATATTCCCGGCCTCGTACTTTAATTGCCGGCTGCAGTAATTTCCCTTTATGATAAGCGAGGAAATCGAATGGCTTAATAACAATGCCTTCATGACCATTTTCCGTCATGTCCTGCCACCAATCTATTACTTCCTGTTTATCCTGTTCGCTTTCGATTACACGGTATTCTGTCGCTATAAATAACGAACTATTTTCAGCCAAATGCGCATTCATTTGCATATGCCAGCTATGAGGCTGATGGAAGTTAGTTGATGAACTATGGGCAAGAATATGGAATGGTGCGATTTGTATACCAGATAGTTCATTTGTTGGCCAGCAATAGTTTTTGAATACCGCATCAAAGCGTGCAGCATTTTTATATTTATCTGTGTATTCCTCCAGCCAGCTTGTAACATCCACATGTTTAGTAGCCTTCAACTTTTCGATGAGTTTATAGCGATCCATTAATGCATTTTCAGCGACCGTTTCATATTGTTGATCGATTAAGCTTTGTGCTTTTAAATTCCATGGTAAAATTTCGGCGTCCATTAAGACGAAGCTTGTATTAAATCGCTCGAAGTAATTTTTAGCCATTAGCTCAGCATGGATTTTTTCCACCATCTGTTGCTGCTGTAATTTTTCAAAGAAGGCACGACCTGTACGTGTTGTAATGTAGCCTAAGCTGTCACTGTTAATGAGCTTCTTTGCAACTTCTCTATTTTTTGCAATAAAGATGACCGCACGACTGCCCATATGCTTTTTCTCGGCAATCATTTTTTGAATACCGTTTTTCTTATAGTAATTAAACGCTTCTGCAGGGTGTTCCAAATAGTCCGGTAATGCAGCTGTTTGTGGTGTTGGACTCATTGTTGGCGGAATGTAGATAATCTGCTCCAAAGGCAATGTGTAATGAGAGAATGTATCCATTGCTGCCATAGCATTTTCTTTCGGAATTGTTATTTGATCCCCACTAGTTGTATGAACTGCAAAGCCATTTATAAAATGTGCCACATTTGGTGGAATGAATCGCTTATTTTCCGCCTCTAAAATAGGGTTGTCCTCAGTGCCGGCATAGTTTGCGAATGCTTTCACACTTCTTAATGTTTGCTCAGGATATTGAAATGCCGTTAACTCCCCGCCAAATACAACTCCTTGGTCAATATTTATTGTTCGATTTGCTTTAAATGGCTGTACTTTCACATCATGTCCCCAAATGATCAGCTCGCTTGTTTTATGCTGCGAGAACCAATCACCGCGTACAGGCTTACTGTAGCTGTCCGTTTGCTGTATATCACCGTATCGACAAAAATCAGATATGCGTTTAGATTCCTTGCCGATGTAATGGTCCTTTATCCCGGCATGTGTAACAACAGCTTTTGTGATCTTATTTTTCGTTAAAATATAATGTGAAGGTGCCTTTAGAAGCATGCTTGCAAAACGTTCTTTTAGTGCCTCAGCAGCCTCTTCGCCATGCTCCTTTTCATACTCGGTAAATTCTTGCTGGACAAGCTCATCCCCATGGTTGAGCGAAACGTTTTTTCCGTCTAACCAACGCGCTATCTTCCAACCATGATTGCTGTCTGTCATAAAGCTTAATCCCGCTTCAATCTGATTCAACCAAAATTGCATCGTTTCAATTGATTTCGGACCTCGGCTCATAATATCGCCTACAGAAATTAACCGTCGCCCAGCTGGGTGAATATATACATCGCCGCGCTGCTCATAGCCAAGATCCTTCAAGAGCACAAGCATCTCATCATAGCAGCCATGAATATCCCCGATAATATCAAAACCACTTTCGATTTCTAAATAAAGTTTATTCGGTTCACGGACAATCTCGACGCTTTCATCATTTACTTTATAAATTTTGGCAAATGGCTCTTTCTTAATTGCTTTTAACTCATATTTCAGCGTATTGAATTGCTGCAGCACGCGTTTACGACCTCGAGGATTATCGCGCAATACATCACGGGCCAACAGCTGCTCTTTTGGTGTGTTTAAAATAAGCGCCAGAACGGGTACGTGATTGCGCTTAGCTATTTCAAAATATTTGGCGCGTTCAAAGCCGCGTAAGTTTGTTGCATCAATAATCGATACTCTATTTAACTTCGCACGGGCTTCCACAATCGTATGAAGCGCTTGGAATGCCTGCTCTGAAATGCGCTGATACTCTTCGTAAATAATATCCTCGTTATCTTTTGATACAGACGAAAGTTCGATAAAATCGATATCCGCCACAAGCCGACGATAGTAGTCAGAGCTAATTATTTCGCTTTCGAGGAGCTGATCCGAATCAACTAATGATTGCAGTAATGTGGTTTTCCCACTATTCGATGGCCCGATTAAAAGTACAATGGCCCCGTTTGGAAGTTTAAATTGCATGTGAATCTCTCCTTGTCATGATACACATTTGAGTAGGTGCACCGTATTGCTCATGTATAGTACCAATTCCTTCAAAATGTAGGTCATAGTTTGGCGCTACAGCTTTACACCAAGCCTCGAACTGCTTGCGGTCCCATTCAAAGCGATGATCATCATGGCGCATTAGCTTAAGTTCGTAAACTGTATTATACTCCGCGTTTGGAGTGGTAATAATTAAGTGCTGAGGCATATAATTTTGCGTAATGAGCTGCATAATCTGAGGCAGTCTTTCCTCATCAATATGCTCAATCACCTCGCATAAAACAAATACATCCGCTCCTGCAAACTCTTGATCCTCATAATAAAGTGAGCCCCATTTAATAATAGGTGTCGTGGCAAACTGCTGATCAGCGAACCGCTTTTCCATTTTAGCAAGTGCATGATTACTAGGATCTACACTATACAGTTTTGTAATCGTATCGATTTGCGCAAGAAGCATCGATAACTTCCCTTCTCCTGCCCCCATATCGATAACTGTTTTAGGCTTTAAAGCGGTAACTGTCCGGGCAATGGTCTCATAGCGACGCGTATTTAAAGATGGCTTGTCAACTTTTTGCTCATTCTCTTCATTTAATAAGAGTTGCTTAAAGCGCAATGCTTTTTTGTAAATAAACTCACGCATTGGATGAGTTTCAAGCCAGCCCACACCGTAGTTTTCCAATCGTTCACGCTCTGCTTCATCAATATAATAATGTTTATAGTCATCCATGACTGGGATTATAATAAAAATTTGTTGTAAGGCTTTCTTTAAACTGATGGTGTTGAAAAGCGTTAAGAAGCGTGCACGTCTAGTGTCCACCATTGTATCAATTGTCACGTCATAGCCTAGCGGTTCCCATAAACCACGAATTTCCTCATCTGAAAGGCTCGATGAAATTGGGCCAAACTCAAATGTAAACGGAAAGTCCATCGCTGCATATTGTATATATTCTTCCTTAGGTTTTCCGTTCAGCGCAGTACCTAAAGCCGAACGTATAAGAGATAAGAAAATGGTACTTACAGCAAATTCCCGGTCATTAATATAATGGGTAATATCATACGCTTCATTATCTTTTACAAGTGCCAATGAATCAGGTGTAACAAAAATGGAAGCGTATAATTCGTCATCTGTCATTTTATGATAAGCAAATCGAACCGAATGCCCTTTTACTTTGCGCTCATATACGGTTGACGGGTTTTTCGCCAGTAAATGCGATATTGCTCTTGCATGCGGATTTTTTGTGTAAATAGATAGTTGCATAAAGTTAATTTTCTCCTTTAAGGGATTATTACTAGTGTCTATTATAAATGAGTGGCAGCCGAAATGTTTGTAAATTTGTAGTTGGTGTTTCAGGCCTCCAAAATCTTTGTGCCTTTTCATCATATACATGAAAAGCGCCCAATTGTTGAATGTTGAACCCAAAAAGCATTGCCCACGGCAGGAGTCGGTATGAGCAAATGGGAGGATATGACACTATTTGACATACAGCTGAAAGGAATGGAAGAATACGTCAATCAAGAAGAGGACAAGGTTTTAGCTATTTTGTCGGAAGTTTTGGGAAAAAAAGGTTATGATAACTACGAGTTAATGATTTCTAAGACGAATGAAATATCACCCGAGCTATCTTAGGTATTTAATCAAAGGGGAGAAATAGGCGGAAAGTTGAAGTCGGACTTGCAGGCAGCAGGCTATACGATTTTGGATATTAACGCATACTCGCCTATCATCAAAGTATATATACCGGTTACTGATGAAGCTAAGAAAGCAGAAATTAACACAGTAGCGAGTGAATTCTTGAATTCAAACGGTTCATTGAAAAGTGTACAGATTATAACAAAAGATGTTTCGGTTGAAGAACTTGAGACAAAGTGGATGCCCGTCATTACAAGTATTGAAGAAGAGTTATACCTAAAAAAAGAGTACCGGGTAGATGACATTAGTTATACCTTCAACCCTGAAAAAGTGTCTATTACCATCAAGCTGAGCATGAACTCATCACATACTGAATCTAAAGAGGAAGTGAACAAAATCCATGAAAGAATTACTGAATTCCTAAATAGTGAAGAAGTAAAAATAAAGATAGACAATCAGGTATATGAGTTACTAATCCAAGACAAGAACGGCAAGGATTTTCTATTTTAAAAACAAAAATACTTACCAACATAGTAGAGCAACCTCTTTTAAGGCGTTGCTCTTTTTCTATTTAAAGTTACTTTTGAATCCCGCCTGATTGCTGATCTCACTAATCCTCTTAGAATAAGAAACTCATCACAATTAATTCACCCTTAGGCCCTTGACGGCGAACACCGTAATCCTTAAAACCACACTTCTTATAAAGATTTTGGGCAGCAGTGTTTGCAACATTAACAGCAAGTACGATTTCATTAATATGAGGGAAATTCTTTTGTACATATGCGGGTAGTAACTGCAATGCCTGCTTTGCATAGCCTTTCCCTTGTTCATTAACCTCTGTTGAAAAAGCACGTACTAAAATCGCATTATAATTATCCGAATATGGTGCTACTCCTTCCTGCTGATGTAAATCAAAATATGTTACAAGCTTTCCTTCAACGATCGCTAATATAGGCGTTCTACTATTACTTGCTAGTTTTAAACATTCACGTGGGTGCCCTGTAAATTTCAGCTGGCTTTCAACTAATTGATATTCGTTAATTAAATGTTGATATGATTGATTGAACGATTGTAATTCCATAATTAGCGCCTCCAAATAAGAACCTACGTTCCTATTTTAACTTTTTGTTTTGAATATTGCAATAATTTTTGGAATTATGTGCCAAATAACACTTTGGTAGCGTTTCATATTTTTGATTCTACATACAAGTTAAGTTAGGATTACTTCAGAAAAAATGTGATTCAACAATATGGCCCTATAACGGAATAACGCGATTTTCTTATTGAAGAATCACGCCCTTTAATGGAATAACATAAATATTTAAAAGAGCTAAAGCTTTAGAAAATAAAATTGACCTAAATCTTACTATTTTATTTCCCTATCATTTTTATCCCTAATAATAATTTCGTATGGAATTTCTTCAATCGATAACTCTTCTCTTTTCAACTCTATGATTTTATCTACATACTCTGTAATTTGATTTATCTTTTTATCTGAATTCCCGAACCATTTAGATGAATGGATGTTAGTTTTAATTATAATTTGTAATGGTTCAGGGTGGAATGAGTAGGCAAACCCCCGATATTCCTTAAACCTCTTATTCGTTTCTTCACTTATCGCACTAAAGATTGGTTGCCATTGTTGATCACGTATCGCACTTTCGCTTTTCTTTTGTATCTTAACCGTATATTCTAAATCCGTTTTTGAGAGAATCGTTTGATCGATGATTTTTTCGAGATCTTCAATTTTCTTACTTTTCCCGAAATCTTCCTTCATTCTTTGCATTTCAATAAGGATTTCATTATTCGAATTAGTTGAGATTGAATTAGACGGACACCCCCTTTCCTTTAATAAAGCCGAAATTTCTTCAATTACTTCCATCATAGTTTCCCTTTGCTTTTCATCTTCTTCACTTAATGCAGGATAGTTATCGAGAGCAAGAAAATCTACTGTATAATTTTGAAACCCAATCATATTTGCCGTGTTATGGATGATTTTTTCAATGTTTGTTTTATTGGCTTCTAAAAATGCCTTATTCTGAACCTGCACAGTTACGTTTCGTTCTTCATGTGAAAAACCTAAACCAACTTTAAACCCATTATCGTTTAGTTCCTTAGCACTTTTTATTAAAAACTGCTCTAATTTCTTTTTTTCCACTTTCGTTTCTTCCATACTTTTAACTAATGTACTTTCTATTGCTTCGGTATTTACAGATGCTGTTTTATTTGAACCTTTTTTAAGTATCATATTAGATGCCGTTATTATGAATAATAACACAACAAAGCCTGTTAGGACTTTTTTCAAAATACCGCCTCCCATTAAGAAGGTATGTCGGTATTTTTACATTATTCTCATTATCATTCCACATAATTGTATATTTAATTTAATTGAACTTCTTTACTTTATCCCACTCGCGTTATTCAACAATATAGCCGATTCTGGCATAACAATTGCTCCCAAATGCTAATAACTATAATAGTTGCACTTCTGTTTTTAAGTACTGAAACGTCTCATTTACTGAGCGATAACCATCACACATCGGATTTCAATTCATACATATACAGCTCATTCCCGTCCAAAAACAGCAACTTATTCTCCCGGTTATTCACTAATTGCGGTTCGAGAGGCTTACCATTTGGTTTCATTAGTTCGAGTTTACGGACCGTCTTATATTCATTGCCTTCACGTTGTAACTCAAAAAATGCATGTTCCCCTCTCCCTTGGTACGCAATGATTGTCTCCCCTTTTACCGCAAATGCATGAAAATGCATATCTTCAGTTGGATAATACTTTGTGAGACCTTCTTTCCGTACACCAATCATCGATTCCAGGCTAAAGAAAAACCAAATTCCTTCATTAGGTACATCATTCAACGCTAAACACTCAAAAATATAATATTCCGTATCCTCTTCAAGCGAATCCATCTTACCACCCGACGCGTCCCAGCCAACTAGCCCGCTACTGCCAACCGGATCCTTCCAGCCGTAATTGCCGAAAACGCCTTCATCAAAGTATCCTGTCCAAATCTCTTGATTCTTTGTTACGAATACATGCTCAATACCATCCCCTAAACAAAAGGATCGGATGAAACAACCATTTTCATCATAGACTCGTGCGTTTTCTTCAATATTTTGAGCATCATGGTAATACGACCGCGCGCACACAAGTAGAATGTGTCCGTCATCTATCGGCTGTATGTAATGATAATTCCATGTCTCTTCCGGCAAATCCAGCACTTTCTTTTGTCCATCTTTTAGATGAACGACTTGATATCTATAGCTTTTTTCCGTAACAGTTGCAGGGAAGGAACCACCAATTAGTGGAATTTGCTCCTCCCTCAGTAGAACAAATACATCGTTGTCATGTCCAAGTGCAATTGAAAGAGGTGTCATTTTTTTCAGCTCTTCTTTCAGATTAGCAATTGGATTCATCGGTATTTTGAGTATTGATATCATAATCTTTCACCAACCCTTTCTTTATAAAGATTGCTGTATCTTAACGGCCATTAATTATTGCTTTTTACTTTTAAACTCTTCATATTCTCCCCAGGCTATGTACGCTATACCTATGATAATTCCCCCTTGTCTCACAATCCATCATTTTATTTTACCACAAATTTTCCATATCCCTGCGTTTGATAGTATGCGAATAGCAAGTTTCAAACAAATCTAAATTACTTTTCATGAACTTTCACATATACACTTCCAAATAGGCTTTCCCCTATATAAGCATCTAACTTCCATATACCACTTTTAGGTAATGCCATGTTAGATGGGGCGTGTTTGTCTGCGCCATTATTAGCACCACCTAGTCCGCCACTGGTTACGAAGATTTCTTCATCTTCATTTTCATGTGTGGCTACAACTTTTAGTTCTCCTTCTAACTCTTGTTCTTCCCCCCAAAAATGCCACATGTACTTTTGCTCTTTATCAGGATAGAACCTAACTACTTC
Organism: Solibacillus sp. FSL W7-1472; assembly: GCF_037969775.1. Lineage (NCBI taxonomy): Bacteria > Bacillati > Bacillota > Bacilli > Caryophanales > Caryophanaceae > Solibacillus > Solibacillus sp. FSL W7-1472. The sequence continues at coordinate 1,753,784 of NZ_CP150208.1, read as the reverse complement.
GCTATCATCGTAAATAAAACCTAATCGCCCTTCTTCTCCAATCATTGTGTAACCGCCTGATTCAAAAAGTGAACTTTCATTCCAATTGTTTTTAATTACTTTTTCATTTTTTCCAATGGACTCCTCTTCCTTACAGCCTGCAATTGCAAACGATAAAATTACTGCGAATATTAAAAGGATTCTTTTTTTCAACATAAATACCTCCCACTGACTTTTAATGCTTATTCTCTATCTTACTTTGATAACCCTTCAAAAAACGCCAAAAAGGGGCAATCCTTTTATCCCAGAAAAGCACCTGAAATCAAAAGGAAAACCTGAAACCCTAAAGCGGAATTTCTTCCTCTATTTCCGCCCCTCCCTTCATTACGCTTTCTCGACTTTTATAATAGGTCGATATGTTTTAATATTTCAATACAGTAATTTTTTTACAACCAAATCAGATTTGCTGCGTCTAATAATTGAAAGGGTGAGGAGGATGCTTGAACGAGTGCTAGAACAAGTAGAAGTAAGTGAGTTAAATAAAGAGGAGAGAATTGAATGGTTGATGAATGAATACGGCCAAAATATAGCTCGTTTAGCATTTACTTATACTAAGCAGAAGCAACTATCAGAAAATATTGCGCAAGAAGTATTTATTAAGTGCTACGAGAACTTAGACAACTTCAGGAATGAATCTACTTATAAAACATGGTTATACCGTATTACGGTGAACCTATGTAAAGATAAGTTAAGGAGCTGGTCTTTTAAAAATATCGTACTTACTGAATTTTTCACAAAAATAAAGAGTACAAATAAATCACCTGAAATGGAATTAGTCGGTCTAGAGGAAAGGCGATTAGTTGCAGAAAAAATACTTTCCTTACCCGTGAAGTATCGAGAAGTAATTATTTTATATTACTATGAAGAAATGTCATATAACCAAATATCAGATTTATTAAATTTGAATATACAAACGATAAAGTCCCGATTACATAGGGCGCGCCTCTTATTAAAAAAGTCACTAGAAGGGAGCATCAAACATGGATGACATGTTTAAACAAATCGTAGAGACTATGAACAAAACTGTGTTAAAGGACATTCACTTCGATGCGAAACAGAAAGAAAACGTAAGGCAGGGTATATACAAAAGAAAAAAGAAGCGCCATATCAAGCCAACGTTGAATTATCTATTACCAATAGCTGTAGCGTGTCTGTTTTTTATAGGCACAAGCTATTATGTTACTACGGAAATGGAAATTTTCTCACGTGAGGAGCAGACGGCAGGTTTAAATACCAACAAGGGAGATGTTCCACCTGGCCCCAAAGTTGAAACCAACATCTATACACCTCCTGCCCAAGAGGAATCATACGAAGAGATGACAAAAGAAGATGTGGTTAGCAAGCTCTTAAATACGGCGGATTATTTTTACACAGCAACCGGAAAATTCGAAGATTATTCAATATATTATGACGACTCAGATAGTAAGTCAGTGACTGAGTATAAACTAAGTATAAAAAATGTAATTGGTGGCTATCAGAAAAGTACCTCTCAATTTGACGAAAAGTTAATGGGGTATGGGGAAATGATAAACGAAATTATTTATAATGAAGAAAAGGTCTGGCTTAAAGAAAGTGTAAATAAAACATATCTAGTTCATGACTATCAATCAACACCCACACGAGACCCGATAACTCCTGAAGAAGCGTTTAATTTAGAATTGAAAGACATTTATTCAGATAAGGCCCCATTTAGAGAAAGACCGGAAATTTCCGCTGGCGGCATGTCTTTGTTTCCCTATGAAATCACAGCTAGTTACTTAAGAAATACAGAGCTTTGGGAGATAGAAAAACAAAATGAAGAATTGTTAGGTCATAATACCATTGTTTTATATGGAAAAATGGATGAACAAGTAATAAATAGATTCAAAATGAAAGAAACTACCGATACGTTTCGCTTTTGGGTAGATAAAGATACTGGAATCTTAGTTAAATATGAAACGTATGATACGGACGGTCAACTTACTAGTTATCTCCATCCAGAAAGTTTGGAAGTGAATATACCCATTGAACCACAAGATTTTGTACCAAACTTGGATGGATATAAACCTTTTGTTCCACACGGAAAAAAGCCCGAGCTTGATTCAAGAGAAGAAGAAATAGAAACTGTAGATTCTGCAGACACCAATAAAGAAGATACGGAGGCTATAGTAGATTTAATGCGAAAGGACTTGCCTTTCCTGTATGAATTCACGCATCCCGATCTTGAAATATCTTCAGCTTACTATATGGAATTTGAAGAAAAATTCAGCCACGCTTACCTTACGTATATTCCCAAAAATGAAGCGGGAATAGTATACGTAACCGCTTATCACCAGGATTCCTTTATGCGTCCTTCGAATAATTTCGATGTGATTACAGGAAAACAACTTGAACTGTTCACGTTAAACGGCATTGAATGGAAAAGCTATGAATTAAAAGATGTTTTAGGCGCCAAGTTTATTGGCATGAAAGGTGATTATATATATGAGGTCGTGAGTCAAAAAATATCCCTCGAAGAAATGAAAGCTTTATTAGAATCTTTTCATCCAGTAAATTAGGGATGAGTAATAGCCATATAAAAAGAAGTAAAAGCGCTCAGAAAAAATTTGAGCGCTTTTATGCGTATTTCATCATCGCTACATTTTTTTATCTTGTGTCGTTTCATCTGGATTTACTTGATACTGCCAAAGTTCCCCATCTTCCCCTCTGTAAATGTACAGATACATAAATGCTTCATCCTCAACAAAATTTATATATAACTGATAATCCACATTTCCTTCTCTAATTGCATCAAAGGGGACTCTTTGTATACTTTTTTCATACTCGAAATCGTCGTTCACTTTATCGTAAACCCATACTTCATTGGTCTCGAATTCGCCTTCTCCAGCGAAATATTCTGTTCCGAATATTTCTTCTACTTCATCTTTAGTTTTACCTATTTTTGCATTTGCTTCTATAAACTCTTTATCTAATATGGGACTCGAATCTGATTCACTATATACATCTGAACAACCAACTAATAAAAAACTTAATAATACAGTCAGTAGTATCCTTTTCATGCTATTCCCCCATTGTTTGATTGCTACGTGTAAATTTTATTTCAGAACACTTTCTAATTCTGCAATCATTTTGCTAAATTTCGATTCATATAGCTTCCACTGCCAACCGCCATAAAATTAAAAGACCTAAGCCTGGTGTAATACCAAACCTAAGTCTTTTAATTTCGCCAATTACATCTATCTAAATTTAACTTTAGATTAAATCAAAGTCATTCATCCAGGTTTTCTTTTTAATCATTAATACGGGTCTGCCTCATGGCTTTTCTTCACTGCATCTTTTGTTGCCTCATTCGCAGCGATCGTACCCTGACCATACTTAGAAATCCCTGACTCTCGACCCGGTAATTTACCTTCCTGAGCCAACTTTTCGATTTCTTTCATTTTCATTTCAATTCCTTCCTTCACACGGCGACCATAATCTTCATCAGCCTGTGTAAAGTGATGAATCATCACTTCCTGAATGCGCTCGTCACAGATTGCCAGAGCATCCGATAAGTTATTTATGAGCTCATCACGTTCCCAGTCTTCAAAACTGCGGTATGTTTCACCTGCTTGACCATAGTTATTCGGGCGATCAATCGGCTCACTCATTAATGCCGCATTATAAGATGGCTGATGTGGTGGATATGCTTTATCCCCTGCATCACGGTAGCCACCAATCATTGACGGCTCATAATTAATATGTGGGTTTTCACCGGATTCTTTAGGATCACGAGTATCCATCTGACCACGCTGCTGATTTGTACGAACCGGTACCTTTGGTGCGTTGACTGGCAATTTTAAATAATTCGAGCCTACACGGTAACGCTGTGTATCTGAGTATGAAAATGTACGCCCCTGCAACATTTTATCGTCCGAAAAATCCATACCGTCAACTAGTACACCAGTGCCGAAAGCAGCCTGCTCGATTTCTGCATGAAAGTCCTCCGGATTACGGTTAAGCACCATACGACCTACAGGCAACCAAGGGAACTTATCTTCCGGCCAGAGCTTTGTGTCATCAAGTGGATCAAAATCAAGTTCCGGATGATAGTCGTCCTCCATAATCTGAACGAACAGCTCCCACTCTGGATACTCTCCACGTTCAATTGATTCATATAAGTCCTGTGTAGCATGTCCTACGTTTGTAGCCTGAATGGAGTTTGCTTCTTCCTGAGTCAAATTACGGATTCCTTGTTTTGGTTCCCAGTGATACTTTACAAGTACAGCTTCACCTTTTTCATTAACCCATTTATATGTGTTAACTCCTGAACCCTGCATATGGCGGTATGTCGCTGGGATACCCCAAGGTGAAAATAGGAACGTAATCATATGCGTCGCTTCCGGTGAACGTGAAACAAAGTCAAACATACGCTGTGGATTCGGTACGTTGGAAGCTGGATCTGCTTTAAAAGCATGAATCATATCAGGGAACTTCATCGCATCACGAATAAAGAAAATCTTTAAATTGTTCCCTACAAGATCCCAGTTACCATCTTCCGTATACATTTTCACCGCAAAGCCGCGTGGATCGCGTGCAGTCTCAGGTGAATCCTTTGCACCTGCTACTGTAGAAAAACGCACCATAAGTGGCGTTTGTTTACCGGCACCAGAAAAGACTTTTGCGCGGGTATATTTTTCTACAGGCTCATCTCCAACCTTACCGTAAGTTTCAAAATAACCGAAAGCACCTGAACCACGTGCATGTACTACACGTTCAGGAACCTCTTCACGATCGAAGTGTGAAATTTTTTCAATGAAATGGTAATTTTCTAAAGTCGCTGGTCCACGGTTACCTACTGTACGGATATTCTGGTTGTCTCTTACAGGATGTCCTTGACGAGTAGTTAGAATTTCACGTTCCCCATCCTCTTTTTTTGCAACATGTTTGTCTTTGTTCTCTGCCAAAATAAATCCTCCCCTTTAATCAATTACTAAAATACATTGCTTATAATCATGATAATAAAAACATTTTGCTACTATATCTTTATACCCTAATTTATCTGTTTATAATCAAAGAAAAATTAACTTTGTCCTGTCCCACACTATATGAATACAGGTCTCTGTCGAATGAAGTAGTTTTATTGAGATGATTTTCTCTTTTATTCATCATTACAATTTCAATTTTTTTCTATCAGGATGCAATAATAGGCTATCTGTAAGGTCCAATCGTGATAAAATTAAACAAACAATTAGAGCTATGAAAACTCATATATGAAATATGATATTGGCTAATAACACGAATTGTGAAAAAGTCATTAAATTACAGGGGAAAGATATAAATGGCAGAATTAATGGATTGGAAAAATAGTGCTCACGGGCAAAAATTTATAGCTTCTTTTAGCGGAGGAAAGGATAGTGCCTTAGCTCTATATAAAGCAATGATGGTTGGAGAAGCGGTTGGACTGATCGTCATGCTGGAGGAAGAAGGAAAACGTTCTAGATCTCATGGAATGTCTTCGGAACTCATACATGCCCAAGCTAGATCTATAGGTTTGCCCGTATATACTGCAGCTGCAAGTTGGAGAGATTATGAAAAAGTATTTATAAGTCTTTTAGAAAAGGCTAAAAATCAAGGATCAGAAGTGTTAGTAACTGGAGACTTAGATATGCCTGCACATGGCTGTTGGCATGAAAAGGTTACGAAGTATGCTGGATTAAAGCTTGGAATGCCCTTATGGGAAATGAACCATCATGAAGCTGTCGAAGAGTTCATAAATTTAGGATTTGTAACGATTATTGTAACAGTAAATTTATCACTTGGAATGCGAGAGGACGATTTAGGGCGAAAGTTAACTCATGAATACGTGAAGGAGCTTGAAGCTCGTGGTATTGACCCCTGCGGAGAAGGTGGAGAGTTCCATACCACAGTACTAGATGGGCCCATTTTTAAACATCCTATTCCAGTTCGTAAATGTGAGATTTTTAAGGACGGAGAATATGCCTTTTTACCTTTAGAGCTAGACCAGTAACTTATTAAACCTTGATAAAAGTGCAAAACGAAAAAGCATGTTTTGAAAAAATGATCAAAACACGCTTTTTTTATATTCAATTTATTTTCCTTTTCGAGACAATAAAATTGAAGAAATTGAGAACGGGATAGTTGAAAGTGTTTGGGTTTATAATCAATTAGGTAGACCTATCATTAAAGTAATTTAATTTAAAAAGCCAAACAAGCAATAACCCCGTTCTAAATTTAGGACGGGGTTAAAATATAGTTGTTTAATTTTCTATATACGTTACTTCACTGTACTCAAAAATATAACTATAAAGTAATTTAAAAATCTAAGGTTTATTCAAAAAATAGCGCCCGATTGTGTAATAAGGATTGCACCATGCAGATTTACAATGTTAGGGACTAAATAACTTTAGAAAAAATGAAATTTGTTTTCGTATGTGCAAATGGGATTAAACCGTCGATAAATAATTCTGCCTCCTCAAACGTAGCAAAGTTCGCTTTCAACATAAAACATGCAGCTCCAGCAATTCGGTAGCAAAAATCGATATTATGTTGCTTTTCAATATGATTTTTAAAATCTTCATACAATGTATTTTTAATTGTAGCCTCGATAATTGAACTAATTGGATAACCACAATTCTTTTTATTCAATTCAATTGTATATTTCGTGATAATTTTTTGCTCCTCTAGCTGTAGTACACGTTCTTTTACTGCTGGTGAACTTAAATGTACACGTCGACCTAATTCACTCATTGATAATCGACTATTCATTGAAAGTTCTTTTATAATTTGCTCATCAATTAAATCCATTCTTAAAAAATACCCCCAATTTTTAAAGTTCTTTTATATTAATACTTTAAATTTCAAATGTAAAATTTAATTTTGAGTTGGTAAAATAAATTATCATTCTTTTGGAGGTAATAAAATGACACCATTTCAAAAACTATTAAATTTCAATCCTACCGTAAAACTGTTATGGAGAAATATTAGCGAAGAACTTGAAAAAGATAACTATCTATCTGCTCAATTAAAAGAAGAAGTACGGAAAACGTTAGCACAAGTAAATGGCTGCCTGTATTGTAAAGCGAAAGGGACACCTAATCCACAATTATATGATGAAAAAACTGCAGTATGTACTGGATATGCGGAAGCTTTTCTTCAATCAAAGGGACAAACTTCTCCTTCTGTTACAAATGTTTTAGATAAATATTTAACTAAAGAAGAGAAGGATGAATTATTAACGTTCATATGTTTTATCACAGCTTCGCAATATCTTGGTGCTTTACATCAGCTTCAACCAACGATCATTAAATAACCATATTAGGGACCAGTCAGTAAAAATGAGCATTTACAGTGTTAATGTTCCCAAACGACGGTTTGAGTGTGTTTTTACTCAACTAACAGTGTAGGATAGTTATAATGTATTCAACTAATGAAATTGGAGGTTTTAAATGCGACATGATATAAGAGGAGTATGTAAGATTTACGATGACGAAGAGGGTTGGGGATGGATTTCGTAATGGCATCTAATTCACTTTGCTTCAATTCCATTCAAAAACCCTCCTTACTTTCCGTTTAAATAATAAGACACTACAAATAGATAAAATATTGCACTTTTTTGGAAATTTTTTATTTTTTATTAACATACTATAAATTCTACTTAGACAATCTATGCAATTAATACTCAAGCGTTTTATCGATTAGATGTTACAAAATGCCACCCATTTTTAAGGGAACACGAATTACAGACAAGAATTTGGGTAGAACCTTCTGAAATTAGATATATTATGAATGACCATGAATTAATTAATGATATTATCGAAGATGCTCTAACTATTAATGCTTAAACATCACAATATGAATTTACAATACATCCATACATGTAACGCTTCCAAATCAAAGTTTCGGATTGCAAATAAAGAGACAAACGTTGATGTAACAGCGTTTGTCTCTTTTTTAGAGTAATTTTGTTTATACAGATAGCATAAACAGTTGAAGTAGCTGCACTTATCCTTACAAAGCTTGTTCATAAATTGCATAAAACTTGTTTAAAATCTTTCTTTTCATTGAAGTGTTATTCAACAATATGACCCTTTAATGAAAAAAGCGCTGATCCTAATTACAGAATTGCATCCCAATAATTGTAGTTCCTTGTTCAATTAATTTTTGTCAAAAATCTTTCACGTGGATTAAATCCCCAAAATAGTTTTAACACGATCGTTTTCTTCTTTCTTATCCAAATATTCAAAGAAACCCAGTTCATTCCCCCAGGGATCAGTAAAAGATCCCCATTTTGCAGTTACTTCTTCACGAGAAAATATTTCAAATTTCTCAATTCCTAACTCTTTTACAAGTCTATCTCTTTCAGCAATTATATTAGTAACCCCTAAACGTAAAGGTCCACTGCCTTCAGAAGGCACTCCTTCAGCAACTTGCAACCAATAACCAGGTATTATCTCCCATTCGGCGAATCCTTCATGTGGGATAAAATCAGGTTTCTTATTTAGTAAAATTTCATACCACCTTTGCCCTTGTTGGATATCAGTAACACGGACTTGATTAGTAATTTCAAAAATCACTTATTCCCCTCCTAGAGTTGTATATCTATAAATTCTAGAAGACAAGAAATATTCCTTTTTCTAAATTAAACTGCTGCGTTAGTTAAAGGGCATTACATAAAATTTTTTATTTACTTTACTCAACAATTTGGCCCTATAATTTAATAAAGCACTTTTCTAATCAGAAAAGCGCCCGATTGTTGAAGATCTTTTTCTGTGTCCTCAAACTCTTGTTTGGTAACATTAAGTGCTTACCGTTATAAAACTGCATTTTTCTGAAGCTACTATTCACTAGTGTGTAAATTCGTTGTTTTTGAAATCCTTGTTGTGCTACCTAAAAAGCACTACATTTAAACTACACTTTCCTCCTATTTACAGTTGAATTCATCACAGATTACATATTCCTAAAATTCTTTTTAGATTTTGAAACTTTATAATAGAATTATTTGCTCTAATAAGTGAAAGGAGGTTAGCTCATGAACAATAAAAAAGAACATCTAGCTTTTAAAGCTATTCATGGGGACAAGCTAGCTTTTGAGGAATTATTAAAAGGTGAAGGTGAGAAATTATATAAAATTGCCTTTCTCCATATGCAAAATAAAGAAGATACATTAGATGTACTTCAAGAAGCTACTTGCAAAGCTTATTTAGCAATCGGACAACTCAAGGAGCCAGCCTACTTTAGCACATGGCTTATCAAAATTTTAATCCGTTCCGCTTACAAGGAATTAGAACGAAAGAAAAAAATTAATTACTTTACCCGAAGAAACAATTACATACATTTTGGAATCGAACCAAGTAGAAGAGCCTACGTTTGATTTAACAGAATCACTAGCTACATTAAAACCTGAATATAAAAACGCCATCTTACTATTTTATTATTATGATTTACCGATTCGAACAATTGCTGCTTCGATGGGGAAACCCTCTTCTACGATTAAAACCTATTTACGCCGAGCAAAATTGGAATTAAAACAAAAGTTAGGAGACGATTACTATGCGCAAAGATTTACATGAGATTGAAGTGCCAACAGATGAAGTTTTCCAGGCAATTCAGTTAGGTATTGAGCAAGCGCAACAGCTTGAGATAAAAGCGAAACGTACAAAGGTGACAAAGCGCATGACGTATTTTACTTCTGTAGCAGCAGCCCTGTTTCTGGCTTCAGGGTTTATTTTCACACCTGTTTCGAATGTGTTAGCACAAGTTCCCTTAATAGGCGGTATTTATGAAAAATATCAAATGTCGATTGGTGAACAGATTGCCCACGAACAACTACTTACTGAAATGTCACTCATTGCAAATGATCAAGATATCCAGGTGGAGGTAACATCTGTTTTTTATGATACAACATATGTAGGGATGACATTTAAAGCAACGGGTGCAGTGACGAATACAATCGGTGGCGATAAAGCACCGGAAGCAGGCTTTACTTACGAAATGTTTGATGGTAAAGACACGTCCACTTGGGGTGGCGCATTAGGGTCATTAACAAAAACTGAAAACGGTTATACGGGTGCGCTTATTTTAGATGTCCCTGCTAATGTTACAGAAGATGTTATCTCATTCCCTATTACATTCACGCATATGGCTGGTGTTAGGGGAGAATGGTCATTTGACTTAGCTGTAGAAAAATTACCGTTTAAGCAGCAAATCATCAATCAACAAGTCACTTCAAAAAACAGAGAACTTAGCATTACATTTGATGAAATTCAAATTGGCCGAACGAATGCGAGAATCTCTTATACAGCAAACTTTGAGTCAACAATTGAAGGGCAAACTTATACTTTCGAAGCCTATAATATTCATGGTGAAAAAATAAACTTTAATCAAATTAGTAACGCTACTCTTTTATTAGAACTTCCTAAAGATACAACTTCCATCAAAATCGTACCTGTATTAAAAATAAATAGCGCTAAAACAGAGCAATTGAAACCTATTACGATTGATTTAAATTAACAAATAGTAAAACCCGTTCAGAGCATTTGAACGGGTTTTATAAGTTCACATTTGGTAACCTACTGTTCATAAGCAGCCAAATTCAGCCCTCATTCAATTGAATGGTTGGTGATTGGCGTCAGTTGGGAACCTTGCATAAAAAGAATGTTATTCAATAATATGGCCCTATTATTGAATAAGGGATAGTTATTCGTAAGGTTTACTGCCTTACATACAAAGAAGTTCCCAAATACAATTTTGGGGACTTGATTAAGGGTATGAAACAACGGTTTGGGAAGGTTATACTTCAACTAACGAGGCAATTTAGTTGAACAAGAAGTGATAAAGTATTTCTAACATTGGACGTGATTAAAACGGATATTAGATTACTGGAAATTTATGAAGAATGGCAAGATAAATTAGAAAAGAACGAGTGGTATTTCAGTATTTCTTTTGAATCAATTACTAAAGGAATGACTTCTGAAGAAGCATATAATTATTTACCAAAAGTCATTGAGTTGTTATTTAAGTTAGACGAAGACTATTTGATCTGGGAAGCTCTTTACTTTTTAATTGAACTGTATAGTATTGCAGATACAACCCAGATTCACCCATTTCTTGAAAGTAATTGGTCTGAGTTAACAAATCATATCAAGAAATTTAATGATTCTTATGCTATTCCATTTAAAGTGCTTAAAAATCATCTTAGAATAACAAATTAAGATTATACCTTTTTCTACTAACGGGTGCTTAATGGAACAAGCATTTCGAAATGTGCCCAAACACCGCTTCGGGAACTAAATAAGCCTCGTTTAATTAACTTAAACGAGGCCATTTTGCTATTTAAACAACTTAATATAACATTTCTCATAGTATTCAAATGGCTTGATTATTGGGTTATTTAAATCAATAGACATCTTATATTCTATAGGATCGTTTTCATCACCCAACCAACATATATATAATTCACAATAATCACCTTCTGGAATGAATTGGTTTAGAAATTCACATAACTGAATAAATGTTGTTTGAGCTTTATCAAAATTATGTGGTGAATATTGCTGGTTGTACTCATTCATATTCCAAATAGGTTCGGATTTGTCCATAATCTCATAAACAAATTGTGTAGAAAAATGTTTTTCTTTTACATTCATACGATTTTCCTCATCTGAAAAACAATAATGAATCTCTATAACATCATCTATAACTTCCTCACTTAGTGCTACCTCGAAATTTAACCCTATATAAGTTGCAACGCTCAAAGTAATTCCTCCGATTTGTTAAATAAATAACATTAGATAAAAAATATAGTATAACTCAATACATAAAGAAAACAAATAACATTCACAAATCAAAGTTAGGGGATATAAGAAAAATTGGTAAACGTTGTTGTTTCAGCGTTTACCGATTTTTTATTGAAACATTGTTTATACGAGATTTTATGTATATAAATGAAACAAACATTATTAGAGTAGCTTTTATACTTGCTGGGCAGGTTCTTTAATTTGCATAAAAACTTGTATAGCCATTCTTTTATCGTTATAAATCTACATCTTTTCTAACACTCCCCTTAGAGAAAAAATGTTGTTCTACAATCTGGCCCTTTAACAGAAAAACGCGATTTTCTTATTGAAGAATCGCGCCCAGATCGTATTATTAGGTCAGCCAGAAAATATTTCTGGTTGACCATTTTTTATATCGATATATGATAACGGTAGCCGAGGTAGAACGTTCGCGCCCGTGGGGCTAAGACCTCGTCCGCAAAACAGTTCACCCCCTACTTGTAGAAACATGTTTGAGGCTGGTTGGGACAGTGATCTCGTATAACAAGCGAAGCTATGACACTACAAAGAGGATTTAGGGGTTACCGGCAATTATCATTTTGAAGGAGGAATTATAATGAATCCAGTCATTGGCCTGGATGTAGCTAAAGGTGAAAGTCAGGTTCAAGCTTATTTGGAAAGAAAGAAGCCCTACAAGAAAAGCTTTAAAGTAAAACATGATCTTGATGGGTTAGCTAGTTTATTAGATTTTATTAAAGAAGTAGAAGATATTTCAGGAGAGCGCCCTCCCCTAGTTATGGAGTCTACAGGCCATTATCACACACCAGTTGTTCAATATTTTGAAGACAAAGGTTATTTAATCATTATCGTAAATCCACTCATCTCTTATAAGACGAAAAGTTCTAGTTTACGAAAGGTAAAAACAGATATCGTTGATGCCAATCATCTCTGCGAGCTGTATTATAAAGAGGATTTAGAGCCTTATAAAAAGCGTGGCATCCAACTTGCGAACTTACGTCATCTTACGAGACAGCACGATAATATTACAGGCATGTTTGTACAAACTAAACTACAATTCCAGGCAGTCTTAGATCAAGTATTCCCTGAATATAGTAATGTTTTTGGCGACTTATATTCGAATGTTTCTTTAAAAATACTACAGACTTATCCTACTTCAGAAGATATATTGAGCGCCAATAACGAAGTATTAACAACTAAAATAAAAGAATTCTGTAATTCTCGTTCTCTACAATGGGCAAATCAACAGGCTGAAAAGCTAATGACTGCAGCAGCTCAAAATCCATTTCAACAGGCTTTATATTCTAGCCTTGCCCTAAGTTTAGATATGTATATTAACATGATCTTCGAATACAAAAAACACCTATCCCTACTTGAAAATGAGATAGATGCTTTGGCCAAAAGTATTGAAGAATCGAAGATTATCCAATCAATTCCTGGTATCGGAGAAAAAATCGCTGCCACGATTATATCTGAAATTGGGGAAATTGAAAGGTTTAATCACCCTAAGAAACTAGTCGCATTTGCCGGTCTTGATCCAAGTATCTTTGAATCAGGTACATTCAAAGGCACTTACAACCGAATAACCAAAAGAGGCTCTAGCAGACTACGGCAAGCTTTGTATATGGCTGTTAAATGTGCAATTCGTGATTGTCGAAAACAGAAAACTACAGATGAAATCCTTCCTCGTAATAAGAAACTACGGGCGTTTTATGATAAAAAACGTGAAGAAGGAAAACCATTTAGAGTAGCTGTAATAGCTTGTGCAAACAAACTCTTACATTGGATTTATGCAATATTAAAAAACAAAACTTCTTTCCAAGACATAGCTTGATTTAACAATTTAACCAAGCAAACCTAAACTTTCCAAATCAAGAATTTGGACGGTTATTTGGCATGCACAAATTTAGTATAACATGATATTTTTATTATTTTTAATGAAAATTATTGACAACTATTAGCTGGTTTTGTTGAATAACGAATGCCATTAGTTTTATGCTGGGTTCACAAATTTATGAACAACAATATTCCCAAACACGCTTTGGGAATGTTTCGTTATTCTAAAAGTGCTATTTAGGTTTTGTATTCAGAAAATTGAAACTTTTGTTTATTCGTTCTCGTATAAGTAATTAGCTCTATAAAATCGATTAATTTAATTTAAAAATAGGGAGGGGAATTTATGAAAAAAATTCTTTCGTTAGCAATGCTTATTATTGTCTGTGCTTTAATGCTATTTGGATGTGACCAACAAAATTCATCAAAAAATCCTGATAAAGTTGCGAAAGCTGAGGATTTTGAATCTCATTATTATCAAAGTGATAGGTATACTATATACTTGCATGAAGATGGACTCACAATTGATGGAACTTTTATAAATGATGATAGAAAGAGCATTATTGACAAGGTTGTGGTATCCGAAGTTATGGATAGTCCACATATCCATAAAGAATTGACTAATGCTAAGGTTGAAGTAAAAGGTGATAAATATATTATTACAGCTGATGACGATATATCATTAGAATTTACTAAATTTATGGACCATATTATCGTTGATTCCGAGGGAATGGAATACATTCGCAAGGCAAAAGAATAGAACAATTTTTATTCATTACTATACAAAATAACATTCCCAAAACAAAGTTTGGGAATACACCAAAATGCGGGAAACGTTGATTTAATAACATTTCTCGCTTTTCTTATGGAATATTGTTTATACATGATTTTATGCAAGTCAATGAAACGTTACTAAAGCAGCTTTTATACTTGCTGGGCTTGATCTTTAATTTGCATAAAAACTTGTATAGCCATTCTTTTATCAATATAAATCTGCATCTTCTCTAGGACTCCACCAAGAAAAAAATGTTGCTCCACAATATGGCCCGATTGTTGAATAACTCGTTTATCAAATTATATCTTAAGAATGTTGTTCAACAATCTAGCCTTAAAGAGAATTAAGTCTAGTCTTACGGGGTCATTTCTCACTATTTACAATGAATTGATGGACTTTGTCTAGGTCCACATTTCCGCCAGAAATAACAGTTGCGATATTTTTACCATGAATGTTTAGTTTATTGAACATAGCTGCTGCGATCGTTACGGCTGCCGATGTTTCTATTAGTTGTTTCGTACGTTCCATGACGAAGCTAAAGGACTGGCGAATTTCTTCTTCACTCACAAGGACAATATCGTCTAGATATTTCATAAGTACAGGGAAGGTTAGGTCACCCGGCTGGTTAGTTCTTAATCCGTCCGCAATGGTCTGACTTACGGGAATTGTGGTGATTTTTCCATTTTGTAATGATAGGTATGTATCATTAGCAAGTTCAGGTTCTACCCCAATTACTTTTATTTTCGGGTTAGTTTCTTTAATGGCTGTTAGAATTCCCGATATAAGTCCACCACCACCAATCGGGACAATGATTACATCAACATTCTCCACCTGTTCCAAAATTTCTAATCCAATAGTTCCTTGCCCTGCCATAATCAATGGGTCGTCATAAGGTGGAATGTATACGCCTTTTTTTTGATTTGCAATCGCCTGTGCTCTTGGTATACGTTCTCCAGAAGTAGTCCCGAACATTTGCACCTTACCACCATAAGTTTGGATTGCGTTAACCTTACACTTACTAACGTTTTCAGGCACTACAATGGTTGCCGGAACTCCGTATTTTTTTGCAACATAAGCAACGGCTTGACCGTGATTACCTGATGATGCTGCTGTTACAAACTTCGCACCATTTTCAATCGCATGAATAATTTTATTACTTGCTCCTCGTATTTTAAATGAACCTGTTTTTTGTAAATGCTCTGATTTTAAAAACATCTGATTCCCGCATATTTCAGAAAGTTGCCTTGATTGTAAAATTGGTGTTACATACGCTATATCGCTAATTCGTTCTCTGCCATCTTTCACATCTTTTAAAGAAATCATCTTGTTAATCCCTCCTATTTAACTGCAATAACAAAATCAATCTCAATCGGCCTTTAATTTGGGAACGATTATTTATATTTTATTGTATGTATATGTATAAACATTTTAAGCTTTTGATATTTTAATTAATTTTATTAAACCTACACTAAATATCAAAGTCCCTATTAGCATAAACGAATGGATGAAACCATTTAAAATTGGTACATACTCTCCTGTTAAGTTTCTCTCTGCATAAATAATTCCAACAGCACTATATGCTATCGGCGTGCTTACCAAAACTAAAATTAAACCAAAAATAAAATACCATATGGATTTTTGCATTGCTCGTACCTCCCTTCTCCATTCATAAATTAATATTTCAACAGTTTATAATGTAAACCCTTCAAAATGCCCCAAAGCTTCGTTTGGTAATCTCTCATATTAGAGTACAACAGCCCACCGATAGTTCAATAACTTCTTTAAATCAATTCTCTGGTAAGTTTTATCATAAGAAGATCCATCACTATCATAAAAAATTGCTTTCTTTATATATGGTTCTGATATAGTTTCATAACTGTGCTTTTTAATTAACTTAACCATCTTAGGATTCTCTATTGGATCAACACTCACATATATCTCCGTATAACCTAAATTCCTTGCGATATTTTCCCTGCATCTTATTAAATCTGAACCGATACCATTTCCCCTATATTCCTCTTTTACATAAAGGTCGCTTAATTTGGGGTGTAATGTACCTTTAATCTTAAGCAATCCAAAACCTAATATAATTGAATTTTGTTCAGCAATTAGCAAATAAATTTCTTTATTCATAAATTTCTTTAAATAATGAATAAATAAAGCTCGATTATTTCTAATACTACATAAACCAGACAAGTCGTTTTCATTTGCAAACCTTATAATGTATCGCATTATAACTCTCCTTTTTTACTGACTTGTTACATAATCCTGCGCGATAGTTTAAGTACATTACTTCACAAACCTATTTAAATTTATTCTTATTAAAAGTTATTCAAGAAAATGGCCCTATATCGGAAAAACGCGATCTTCTTATTGAAGAATCTCGCCCGAATGTGGAATAACACGAATAATTTCTGATGACTTGCAAATGTGATAAAATAATTGTTCACTACGAACATCCATTCCTGTATATTAAAGGTAAATCAATAAATGGAGGGTGAATTATGAAATCAATTGAACTTATTCTTTTAAATTTCAATGAAGTACGAAGAAGAAGTATTAAGCTTTGGAATTCTATTCCTCAAGAGAAATTACATTGGAAACCCGATGATGAAGCAATGACTTGTATAGAGATGATTAGGCATGTTCTAGAAAGTGAATATTATTACCACCTAGCTATTCAAAATCGTGGAAGTCTAGAAGTATTCGATTCTCCTTTCGAACAACAACCCTTTACTACTGTAAACGCTGAATTAAATTTTGCTGAACCATATAGAAATCAATTCTTAGAAAGTATCATGTCATTTTCAGAAATAGACCTTATAAACATTAAAATTGATCGTTCCGAATCAGGTTACATAAGAAGTTTAGGCGACATGTTGTTAAGAATAGCCTATCATGAATCAGTTCATACCGGACAATTGCTGGATTACTTAAGAAAGGCAAATGTTCCAAGAATACGAGTTTGGGATTGAGTTTATCAATAGGTGTTATCACTTATGTGATACACCTTTTTTAGTTACTATGTTTATATGTTTCAAATACAGGAAAAGCGCCAGATTGTGATTTATAGCGTATACAAAACAAAAGTAAATAACTTCCCCCTTTAAAAAGTCACGAATTATTCTTTAGATTTTTTGTTGCATATAATATGCTTCGACAATTGGTTTCATATCTGATAGTGTTGCAGGCAAATGACTTTGGTCAATCATAAATTCGAATTTCAAACGATTAGTTTCTTGGCTCGGAAATTCTTGAAAGCGACCTTCACACTTTATTTGTCCAACTGAAGTGAATTGAAGTGTAAATTGCAATGTTCCATCCAAATTCGAAAAGGCAATATTTCCTTTTAGTATTTTATAAGCTTCTTGTAACTCTTCATATAACACAATCAACTCATTTAATGACACCCAAAATTCTGCATTTATTACATAGTAATTTCCACTTTGGATGGATACGGTTCCTTCGTTTTGCCCCTCGATCGTATTTCCTAAATTTATTTCAATAAATCCTTGATTTCCTCCAAGTTTAATTTTATTCAAAATTTATCACCTCTTACTAAAATGCTATCATAAATCATTCCCAAAGCGTCGTTTGTTGACATTTCATAAAGAATGTTATTCCACAATATGGCCCGATTTTGGAATAAAAAGACGAAACCCTGTTGGATTCCGTCTTGAACAATCAATGTGTAACATTATATTCTGTTGTTATTAAAACACGTATAGATAATTAAAACTTGACTTTTAATAGAAACTTTACTGGGTACTCTTTTTTAATATATTAAATAATTCTTTAACGGTTTCGTTATTTTGTATTTTATAGACTTTACCATCAATGTTAAAAAGTCCATTTTCGTTGATTTGGATACTATAAAAATTTCCATTGTGATTAGTCAAAAGGTCGTAACCTTCACTATAAGAGAATTTTAAGTTAGATTTTCTAAATTCCATATCTGTTAGTAAAGTTATTAGCGGCAAAAATAAAGGATTGTCTTTTTTGATACTCTTACCAATAGTTGTAGAGTTATCTACAACAGAGATTTGATTTATTTCTTCACTTAAATTATCTGTATCGAAAATATGTATTTCGAGATTTCTAGATTTATTCACATTTAAAAAAATAATTACTGTAGTTGCTATTAAAATCACGATTAAAAACGAAAGTATATATTTCTTCATAAAAATCACCTCTTAATTATTTTTAACAATTAAAAGGTTTTTAGTAAATAAAAAAGGAATAATATAATTGATAACATTACTAAAAAAGTTATTTTATTTTTTAAGAGGGTTGTAAAATGAAGAATCCCACTTTAATAAGCAATCCGTCCCTATCTAAAAAGGTTCCTTATGTATTTCGTTATTTTCCCTTTAGATTTTTAACCGCCAACATCGAATTATCTTGAATGATGCCTGTATCTACGAAACCAAATGAAGCGTATAATGTTTTCGCTAAGACATTACTTTTATGATAAAAGAGGGCTACATATTCAGCATCTCCATTTGGCATAGTTCCAATATTTATTAAGACCTTTTCAAAAGCCAGTTTACCAAATCCTTTCCCTTGTTGACTTTTATCAATCATATTATGCCAAATAAAATACGCCTTCTTGCCATAAAAAGCTTCATTTTCAAATGATTCATGATCCATCGTATCGTAAATATACATTAAAAATCCAACCATAGTATCATTAGCATAAATGGCTAGCGGTGTAGCTGGTATACCATCTGCATTCAACATATGTGCATCTGCAAAGCATTTGAGGTTTGTAGTTTCTAATATAAATTCTTTCTGGTTTTCTCCAACTTTAAGTGCTATTACTTCGTCTATGTTATCCCCTGATATTTTTCGTAATTCAATCATTTTTTTATCTCCCCCCTAATACAAGTCATTTAATTTTAACATAAATATCCATTTCTCTAAGTGATTGCCGTTTAATTATATCTCCTTGAATAGAATAAATATGGAGAACCAAATATTCACCCCAAAATGAAATCGCAAAAGGTTAATTTTAATAGGAAGATGAACTATTGAAATTAAAATTAGTTGAGTTTATTCAAATACCACAATAAAAAATACATCCATTACCTCTTTAATGGATGTATTTTTATATACTATATATAATCAAACTCAAATCCTCTAAATATAAGATCTGGTTTTATTTTATTATACTATTTAGCCTATAGTAGTATCATTACAGGCTTTGTTATTACTTTTCGAAATCCCCCAACTCTTGGTATACATCCGCTAAAATTTTCCCTGCCGATCCTTCCAAGACTAAATCAAACGAATAGTGTAGACTGGTGGACGTTTGCTCCCGGTTGATGTAGACGAGCTTTCCTTTCGACATGCTTGGCAACTGGTTGACAGGGTAGACTTCCAAACTTGTGCCGATCACAATGACAAGGTCAGCCTGGTGTATTTCATGTAACGTGCGGTCCCATGCCTCGGATGGCAATGTTTCTCCAAAAAGCACCACATTCGGGCGTAATTTTCCTGAACAATACGTACAAATACTGTTATTCAAAAATTGCTCTTTTGCATGTGGCTTGCCGCATTTTTGGCAGCGGATTGTTACAATATTTCCATGCAGTTCCGCTACATTTTTACTTCCGGCCTGCTGATGAAGCTGGTCGACATTTTGGGTCGCAATAAGCGAAACAAGTCCACGCTTTTCAAAGTCCGCTAAAATAAGATGTCCTTCATGGGGTTTGCAGTTGTTCAATGCATTCATTCGTGTCTGGTAAAACTCGCGGAATTGTTCATAGTTCTTTTGCAGGCTTTCTGTCGAAGCAACAATACGTGGATTGATATTTCGCCATAAGCCTGTTGACGAGCGAAAATCCGGTATGCCCGATTCGGTGGACATTCCGGCACCTGTCAGCACTACTGTACGGTTCGATTGTTTCATCAAGTGAGCCAGTGTTTCAGCCGTCATCCTGATTTCCCTCCATCTCAATCTCATTTACAACTTCCAGCAATGTATTCGTCAAAAGCGCGAAACGTTCAATGATATGATCTTTTACAATATGCTCATGTTCTGCATGAATGCCGTCCCCTACTAGTCCAAGGCCATCCAATGTCGGCGTGTATAACGATGTGAAATTGCCGTCACTTGCACCGCCGACTGATGCTTCTTCCACATCAAAACCAAGCTCCTCCGCTTCGTCCTGCGCAATTTCGAACAGTTCTTCACTGTCTTCATCACGTTCCATCGGCGGCCGGTTAATTCCGCCATCAATTTCAATTTTCGTACGTTGATCATATGGCTTTAGCTCTTCGAAATAATCGTCGATACGTTCCTGCTCTGTGCGAGTAACCGATCGGACATCGACTCCTACGTGCGCTTCATCAGGTACGACATTCAGTTTACCGCCGCCCTGGATCATACCGACATTCAGCGTTGTCCCTTTTTCGTAATCGTTCAGTGCATCAATATTCAGGATTTGTCTTGCTGCTTCCGTAATTGCACTGACACCATCCCGCGGATTATTGCCAGCATGCGATGCTAGTCCTCGAATATTCAGCAAATATCTGGATGTCCCTTTCCGCGCAATTTTCAGTTCACCCGAAACAGTAACAGCAGGCTCCAATATAAAAGCCGCCACAGACTTTTTTGCTTCTTCTTCGATTAGCGCTCTGGATGTAGGGCTTCCAATTTCTTCATCGCTGTTCAGGAAAAAAACAACCCGCCGCTTCAAAGGCAGATTCATTTTTTGAACATATTTAAAAAACCAAATAGCACTGACGAGACCTGATTTCATATCCAGAATACCAGGACCAAAAATTTTATCTTCTTCTTCCCGGTATGACAAAGCTCCCTGATCCCAAACGGTATCATAATGACCAATCATTAATATCTGTTCGGTCCCTTCGCCCATTTCAAAACGGAGATGATTGCCGTTATGCTCCATCGCATATTCCGTAGCTTTCACATGAAAATAGTCATAAAACATCGATTGGATCACATCTTTGCACAGATCAAGCAACTCTTTATTCTGTGATGGGGAATCTGCTAATACTAAGCGTTTAATATCGTCTTTAATATCCTTTTCATGCAATATAAAAAAATCGAATGCTTCCATAACAACGCCTCCTTCGTTTTCTATACCCAAAAATGCCTAAGTGACATTCACTTAGACATTCGAAGTGTTGCTTTTTTGCTCCCGGCAATTGATAAATAGACAACAAAAACAAGCATTAATAAAATACCGACATATTGCCAGCTATACAAAGTTGCACCGAGCCAGACAACGGAAATCACCATTGCCGTCAACGGTTCGAAACTCGATAAAATACTCGTTTCAACTGGAGATATGTATTTCAGGCTTGTTAAAAATAAAATATAGGCGAAGGATCCAAAAATACCCGTAGCAATAATAAGAAATACATTTACCGGATCCAGCAACAACAGCCATTGTTCTGTTTTCCAAAGCTGACCCGCTACCGAGAACATAAGCCCGCCTATGATCATACCCCAGCCAATAATGATGATGACCCCTACTTCAGCCATTAGCCGAGCAGGATACAATGTATAAAATGCATACGTAAATCCTAACAGCAGTCCCCAAACAAGCGCTTCATTGCTCACAAGCAACCCTGAAACAGAGCCATTTGTCAGCAATAGAAACAGCCCGACGAGCGTACCGAAAATACCGATCAGTTGACTGCGTGGAGGAAGAACCTTCCCAACGACCGATGTATAGATAACGATGAAGATTGGCGCCAAAAACTGCAACAGTGTTGCAATAATCGCATTGCTCACTTCAATCGATTTTACAAACGTAAATTGTAAACCTACCATTCCTATCACACTGAAAATAAGTAATTGTACCGAATAGTTCCGGTTTTTCCAAATCGAGAATATCGATTTTTTCTGCATAGCTGCAATGCCAAGTATTAAGATGCCTGCAATCATTAACCTTACAGCAAGCATAAATTCGGCGGTCATGGCTGTTTGTTGCAGGAGCCATTCCATCATCGGACCGGTAGCCCCCCAAAATATCGAGCCTACTATAATCATCACTATGCCTTTCAGACGTTCCACAAATACTACCTTCTTCCAACGTTCTATTCATAATAAAATTTTATCATGATTCCATTGTTGGGAAAATAGTACTTATTATTTGATTAGCTCAATCCAGCCACTTTCTTTAATCGTTACACGGGGTGATGCGTACTTTGGAGGTTCGTAGGAAAATACGGTTTTATCAAAATCATCCTTTACAACAAACACATTTAAAAATTGGATTTCATTAATTAATTTTCGAATATGCGCTTTATCATACAAATCGCTTTTTTCATTCATTAAAATAAGCAATTCATTCTTTATACTCAATACGTCCCGTTCATTTGCTCTGCGTATAACACTTTTCGGCATTTTAAGAAATTCGTCGATTTTCATTAAGTTCTTTTCCATCGTTGTCTTCCTTTCCCTCTTGGCAATACTTGTGTAAATCTTCTTTTATTGTTATTTACCCAATTTCACCAAATTCACCCCTAATTAATCACCAGAAAGAAATTTTAGACGGCTTATACGCTTAATATAACAAGCTTTTAAATTGTATGTTAATCCGTATTTTTGAATATATATTTATCGGATAATAGGTGTATACCACATTAGATGGCTGCCCCCAGCCCTCCTATTATTGAGTATAATAAAAGATTCACATCTTCAAAAAACAAGTCAGTGTTCCAAAAATGATAAAAGGCATCGAGCAAAAGATACTCGATGCCTGCATTATTTTATTACATACTTTTTAATTTCTCATACTCAAGCTGCAATTGTTCAATACGCTTACGTCCTTCTTCACGATTGCGCACTGTTTCTGCCTGAATTTGTTTTGTTTCTTCAATACCGGAAATTATCGTTTTCCACGTTGTTTCGATCGTTTCGACTTTGATGCTCGGACTGCCTGCCTGACGCGCAATGTTCACCGAATTTTGTCGCACATTATCCGCGTTTCGTACAAGCATTTCATTTGTTCGACGGTCCAGTTCAGCCATCGAATCGGAAACAAGCTTTTGTCGCTGCATTGTTACGGCATGGATCAGACCTTGTTTGAAAATTGGAATTGTCGTCACGAATGCGGAGTTAATTTTCCCGATTAAATGGTTGTTGCCTTGCTGCATTAAACGAATTTGCGGTGCCGACTGGAATGATACTTGCTGAGCCATTTCAAGATCGTAGCCTCGTTGCTCCAGTAACTCGATTCCGCGAGTAACCGTTTCAAGCTCCATGATCGCTTCATGGTCACCGGAATCCGCTTTTGCCGATAATGCTGGCAATTGCTGACGCAAATCGTTTACTTTAATATCGATTGCCGCAATGTGCTCGCTTAAAGTATGGAAGTAGTTGAGGTTCTCATCATACATTTGTTCCAGCTGCACGGTATTTCGTTTCATTTCCACTTCGTACTTCTGAATTTCGTTATAAACGACATCGACTTCTTTATTCATCGTATCGTATTTGGATAAAATGCGCTCCAACTGCTCTTTGCTTTTTGAAAACAGTTTTTTTAGGAAGCCTTTTTTCTGCTCTTCCTGGAAATCCTGAGGATCAAAACGGTCCATAATTTTATTTAGATTGTTGAGTAATGTTGTCGACTTTTCCAGGTTGCTCTGTTTAATCGTTGCGAGCATACGGTCTGAAAATGTTGAAATACCCTGAGCCGTTTCTTTACCGAATTCGAGAACGGCAATTTGATTTTTCACGTCTATTTTTTCTGCAAGCTGTTGAACTTGCGGCTGTTGTTTTAACTGTTCCTGACGCTGGCGGATTTGAGAAAACTCCTGTTGCGAAACGAGTTGTTTTTGTGGTTGTTCGATCATATCAGTTGTTGGTGCCGGCTCTTGCTCAGCACGTTTATTTAAATCTTCAAATAATGGATTTTCAGCCATGTACGATTCCCCCATTCTATGTATTACTAGTATTTACGTAAATTTTCATGAAAAGTTTCATGCTGTTGCTGCTAATTATAACGCAAAACATTGTGATTATTCTAATTTGAGCCTACCGGAAAATAAACGCACCGCTTTTAGACAACAAAAAATGCCCTTTTATGCGCAAAAGGACACTTTTTGTAAGTCTACTATTGGGGGAGAGACTTCACACCCACACAAGCTTTGCATGAGTCTAATGATAAATTACCCCAAATCGTTCAACCTAAAACACTTTTTTATATTTCCAATGATTTTTTTCGAATCGGTTTTAAAATCAGTCCTAATGCAAAAATACAAATGGCAATTATGACTGCCGAGTAAAATAGTCCGCCATAGCCGTTTTGCGCTGCCATTACCGTTACTTCATTAACAGAATTCAAAATGACTTCTTTTAACGTCGGATCCTGGATATTTTGAACGACCGTCATCATTTGTTCCTCGGAAAACTGACCGCCCGCAGCGAACTGACTGCCCACTTGAGCAAGTTCTGCAGTGGCCTGTTCCGATAAATTTGCCTGTTGTACATTTTGCTGCAAAATTCCTTGGAAATCGTTTTTAAATAGTGATGGGATTTCGCTGAATCCGCGCGCGATAAATCCTGCATAAATTGTCGGCGCAATCGTCATCCCGATTGTTCGAATTAATGAGAGTGACGCTAATGCCGTCCCTTTATTTGCTTCGAGTTTTTCGGTTGCCAAAATGTTCAGTGGTGCTCCTAGAAGAACGCCCATGCCGACACCGCCAATTACGGAAGCAATGACAAACTGCCATTTTGCATCAATCCATGTCGGGAACAGGAAAAAGCCAATTGCAGCAACGAGACCGGAAAACAGAACAGCTAATACCGGGCCACGTTTATCGACTAGAATACCGCCAACCGCTGCCCCAATACCTGCAGCTAGTGCAAGTGGTGTCATCCAGTAACCCGCATGTTCGGATTTAATACCCAATACTTGTTCTGAAAAGGCCGGAATGAAAATCATCGCAGCAAGCATTGCACCAGATAGAAGACCTAGCAGCAATGTCAGTAAATAAGTAGGCTGACGCATTAACGCTACCGGTAAAATCGGGTCTCCTCCACGACGCTCAAGACGAGTTTCATAGAAATAAAGGATAACAAGAACAATAATTCCAGCTAGTAAATAAGGATATACGGTTGGTTCGATCAACGAGCTGAAAAAGTTGATGCCCTCAATATTAGTCAGTCCGTACATAATTCCTAAAATTGCAATGGAAAGCAGTACCGTACCGGTCATATCGAGCTTGCCAGGTGCTGCGTCTTTCGTTTCTTCCAGTTTGAGAAAACCCATGATCACAAGAAAAATTGCGATCGGCACATTGATTAAAAACAGCCAATGCCAGCTGCCTGTGAGATCCAAAATGACACTTCCGATATTCGGACCTAACACTGCGGCAACCCCGTTCATCCCGCCAAGCAATCCTAGTGCTTTCCCTTGCTTTTCTGCTGGCAGTGTACTCACGACATATGAAGTACCGATAATAAAAATACCGCCGCCGCCCATTGCCTGGATAAAGCGGGAAATTAAATAAAACGTAAAGTTCGGGCTAAGTGCAACGAGCAGAGATCCAAGACCAAACAACGCAATTTCAACAATAAACAGTTTTTTACGTCCATAACGGTCCGAGAGTTTCCCGACAATCGGGACACTGATTGCCAAGCCAAGAGTATACAACGTGACACCCCAAGCTCCCCAGTTTGCTTCAACATTGAATGAGCTGTTGATTGTAGTGAGAGCTGCACTGATGATCCCATTGTCAAGTGCCGCCATAAATACGCCCAGTGCAAATAAAGTAAGCACCCATGTTTGTGAAGTCTTCGCATTCGTCATAAAAAGACACCTTTCTTTTTAAGTTACCTATTATTATACTGCTAATTTTGAAATTGACTAAGAAAAAGTACCAAAAAAAGGAACAAAAATGTCCTGTAAAAATTTCTACAGGACATCCATTGTTAAACTAATAGCTGTTTCGCATTTTGAATTTGAAGTGCTACTTGCTCAAAACCTGTACCGCCCAATGAATTACGTCGGCTGACAGCAGCTTCCGGTGCAAGTACTGCATAAATATCTTCTTCAATTAACGCAGATTCTTTCTGCATTTCTTCCAATGGCAGATCCAGTAGGTAAATTCCTTGCTGGATGCATGTAAATACAAGCTTCCCTGTTACTTCATGTGCTTCACGGAACGGCATTCCTTTTGTCGCCAAATAATCCGCAAGCTCTGTCGCATTTGAAAAGTCTGAATGTACAGCACTGTGTAGACGAGCTTTGTTGACCGTCATCGTACGAACCATACCTTCGAAGATTTTCAGTGAGCCTAATACGGTTTCCATCGTATCGAACATGCCCTCTTTATCTTCCTGCATATCTTTGTTATATGTTAATGGCGTACCTTTTAAAACTGTTAACAGCCCCATTAAGTTCCCGTATGCACGGCCAGTTTTCCCGCGGATCAGCTCTGCCATATCCGGGTTTTTCTTTTGTGGCATAATGGATGAACCCGTTGAGAACGCATCATCCAGCTCGATAAATTTAAATTCATCTGTCGACCAAATAATGATTTCTTCCGCAAAACGTGATAAGTGTGTCATTAATAGTGCTGAATTCGATAAAAATTCGACGATAAAGTCACGATCACTTACCGCATCCATTGAATTGGCATATACTTCAGCAAATCCAAGCAGTTCAGCCGAATTTAGACGGTCGATCGGGAATGTTGTACCTGCCATCGCTCCGGCACCTAAAGGTAAAATATCAATACGTTTCATTGATTCTGTAAAACGCTCTTTATCACGTTGCAGCTGCCAGAAGTACACCATTAAATGGTGGGCAAAACTAATCGGCTGCGCACGCTGTAAATGCGTGTAGCCAGGAGCAATCGTGTCCACATTCTGCTCCGCCTGCTCGATAATCGTTTTTTGGAAATGTTCGATTAATCCGATCACTTCAGGTACACGTTTCTTTAAAAATAAGTGCATATCTGTTGCTACTTGGTCATTACGTGAGCGTCCAGTATGCAGCTTCCCGCCAACAGGACCGATCAAATCAATCAGCATCTTCTCAAGATTTAAATGGATGTCTTCATTTGAAACTGAAAACTCCAGTTCACCTGCTTCGGCTTTTA
The DNA here is from genome assembly GCF_037969775.1 of Solibacillus sp. FSL W7-1472. NCBI lineage: Bacteria > Bacillati > Bacillota > Bacilli > Caryophanales > Caryophanaceae > Solibacillus > Solibacillus sp. FSL W7-1472. Next base: position 1,726,280 of record NZ_CP150208.1, on the reverse strand, counting down.
CTTTTAATTGTGCCAGACCATCCAGAATTTTCTCGACATCTTCTTTTGGTAAAATATTTTGTGCTCCAAGCATTGTGACATGCGCTACAGATCCTTCAATATCTTCCAATACTAACTGCTGATCAAAGCCAATCGATGCCCCGAACTCGTCAACCCAGCTTTCTGCAGACTTTTGGAAACGACCGCCCCATAATTTTGCCATAGTAGTTTCACTCCTCAACTTATGTTCCTCATAATAGAAGAAGCGACTCGGGTTCCGAATCGCTCACTTCATTAACCGTATATCTAATTATTTATTTACTGTTTCTTTTGTGCTTTTTGCTACTTCTGATGCTACAACTGTTGGCATACCCCATAATTCGATAAAGCCTACAGCAGAAGCGTGGTTGAATTGGTCATTTTTTGAATATGTCGCCAATTCTTCAGAGTATAGAGAATTTGGAGATTTACGTCCTTCAACAATCGCATGACCTTTGTAAAGTTTTACACGAACTGTTCCGTTTACATACTTTTGCGTTTCTTTTAAGAATGCTTCAAGAGCTGTACGGATTGGATTGAACCAAAGACCGTTATAGATGATTTCAGATAGTTTTTGTTCAATGATTGGTTTGAAATGCGCCAATTCTTTTACTAATGTAATATCTTCTAATTCTTTATGCGCTGTTAATAACACTTTCGCACCTGGAATTTCGTATACTTCACGAGATTTAATACCAACTAGACGGTTTTCAACGTGGTCGATACGGCCAATACCGTGTTCGCCCGCAATTTTATTCAATTCTTGAATTAAGTCTGCTAGTTTCATTTGAATACCGTTAATAGAAACTGGTTTACCTTCAACGAATTCGATTTCCACATATTCCGGAGTATCCGGTGCTTGTTCCAATGAAACTGTTAAACCGTAAGCTTCTTCTGGTGGTGCAACCCAAGGATCTTCCATGACACCCGCTTCGTTTGCACGGCCCCATAGGTTTTGGTCAATCGAGAATGGTGAATCGAGTGTTGCCGGAATTGGAACACCGTGTTTTGCTGCGTATTCGATTTCTTCGTCACGGCTCCAGCCCCACTCACGTACAGGTGCTAATACTTCAAGATCCGGATTTAATGCTTTAATTGATACTTCAAAACGTACTTGGTCATTCCCTTTACCAGTACAACCGTGTGCTACTGCATCGGCATTTGTTTCATTTGCGATTTCTACTAATTTTTTAGAAATTAATGGACGAGATAATGCAGAAACTAATGGATATTTTTGCTCATACCAAGTGTGACCTTGTAGTGAAATTAATGCAAAGTCTTCTGCAAACTCATCTTTTGCATCGATCATATATGATTCAACAGCACCTACTTGAAGTGCTTTATTACGGATAAATTCCAAGTCTTTACCTTCACCAACATCAAGACATACTGCGATTACGTCCCAACCTTGTTCTTTTAACCACGGAATTGCTACTGATGTATCAAGACCACCTGAATATGCTAATACGACTTTCTTGTTCGCCATGTTAATTGCCCCCAAATGATGTATGTTTATACATTGAATTAATAGTTTATACACGAATAGTAACACGTTATAAAAATAAACGCAACTGCATTTATATAAATTTTTTCACTTTTTGATACAATCTAAAAACATTCATTCGTGAAGTTTTCACAAGCTCTCGTTCATGCATAAATATGCTATTAATTGCAGCAGATTACAAAAGAGAGCAATTCAATTTTTATGACTGAAAAATCGAATGCTCTCACACTTACTTCTTATTAAAGAAACCTTTGCCTACAAATTCTACAAGTGCTGGCGCTACCGCATATAATTTACTCGTTACACTCATAATACGAGGTAGATTCACTTCTCGAGGACGCTTCTCGATTGAATCGACAACTTCTTTCGCTACTTTTTCAGGCGGTAGTAGAAATTTTCCGATTGCTTCCTTATAAGCGTTCGTTGCATCGGCTTTCTGAATAAATGGTGTATCGATCGGTCCCGGATAAATCCCCGTAACATGTATATTGTATTCTGCCAACTCCAGTCGAAGGCCATTCACAAAGCCGGTAATTGCATGTTTACTCGCTGCATATACACTTGCTTTTTTCGTTGCGACCTTGCCCGCCTGTGAACCAACGAAGATAAAGTGGCCGTTCTTCTTTGCAATCATTGCCGGTGCGAGACGTTTTGCCAAGTAAATCGGCGCACGTACATTCACATCTAACATTTGATCGATTTCCCGGTCCGCTAAATCAACCGCACTTTCAAAGTAGCCTAATCCGGCATTTAAAATCGCGATATCGATTGGCGGCAATTGCGATACGACTTCATCTATCTGAGATGGAATTGTTAAATCCGCTTTGTAGGCAACCGCTCCGATCCCATTTAAATAGTTGATGGCACTGTCATTTCTTCCAGTTGCATAAACGGTGTGTCCTTTTTTTACTAACATTTCTGTTATGATGCGTCCAATACCGCTTGTCGCACCTGTAATAAAAACTGTCTTTTTCATAGCTTCCCTCTTTATTTTCTTATTTTTATGTATATAAAAACTAGTAAATATTTATTTACTAGTTTGGGTAATGCCGAATAATTCACTTAAAATGTCTTTCGATACGAGCACATCCGCCAATGTATAGGTATCAAGCACAGCCAAATATGCTTTTAATGCTTCCTGTAAAGCAAATTTCAGCCTGCACTCGGGTGATATTTTGCAAAGGTTCCCTTCCGGATTAAAACATTCAACTAGGTGGAAGTCATCTTCCGTTTTGCGCACGACTTCACCGATATTAATTTGTTCAGGTTCCACTGCCAAACGAATACCGCCACCACGTCCGCGAATCGTTTCAATATAGCCAAGTTTTCCTAAATCATGCGTAACTTTCATTAAATGGTTTTTGGAAATCTGATACGCATCTGCAATTTCCTGAATCGTAACTAAATTTTCTCTGCCCCGTACACCTAAATACATGAGCGTACGTAAAGAATAATCTGTATATACTGTTAACCGCACGCTGTTCACCATCTTTCTTCAACTTAAGTATAACATTTTAAATAAAATGTTCGAATAGAACGGCTTATGTTTGTCGATGAATTCATTATAATATTTTGTGTCCAATTTGTTAAAGATGTATTTTCTATATATGTTTGTGACAGATCTGTTAAAGATGTATTTTTGATATTGCTTTAAATTTTTTTTAGCAGTATATTGATGGTGCAAGAAATAAACTAACCAATTTTGAGGGGACGTGCAATGTATGTTAGCACAACAAACAATTGATACAATCAAATCAACAGTACCTGTATTGGAGGTACACGGATTAGCGATTACTAAAACTTTCTATTCAAACCTATTCAGAGAAAACCCGGAATTACTGAACATTTTTAATCATACAAACCAAAAGAAAGATCGTCAGCAAACAGCTTTAGCAAACACAGTTTATGCAGCAGCAGTTCACATCGATCACTTGGAGGCAATCGTACCGGCTGTTGTTCAAATTGCCCATAAACACGTAAGTTTAGGTATTTTACCGGAGCATTATCCGATTGTCGGCAAATATTTATTAGAAGCGATTAAAGAAGTTCTTGGAGATGCGGCAACAGATGAAATTATCGACGCTTGGGGTAAAGCATACGGCGTCATTGCAGATGTATTCATTTCAGTTGAAGAAGATTTATACAAAGCAGCAGAAAATGCTGGAGGATGGCGCGCATTCAAAGAATTTACAATTGCAGAAGTTGTGGAAGAAAGCGAAGCAGTCAAATCTTTCTACTTAAAACCAGTTAACGGCGAAAAACTGCCTGCCTTTAAAGCTGGTCAATTCATTACATTACGTACACAAGTACCTGGTGAACAATACTTAATGAACCGACAATATACATTAACAGACGGTTCGGAAGATTATTTCCGCATTTCTGTAAAACGTGAAGATGATGTAACACCGAACGGAATTGTTTCCAACTTCCTTCATAACGCAGAAATCGGCACTAAAGTGGATGTAAGTGCTCCTGCAGGTGTGTTCACATTAGTAGAAAATGAAAGCCCTGTTCTATTTATCAGCGGTGGTGTTGGTGTAACGCCATTACAAGGAATGCTGAAAACAATGGAAGGTCGCCAAGCATCATTTATTCAATGTGCTCGCAACGAAAATGTAGCGGCATTTAAAGAAACAATCGAAGAAAACGTTGCAGCGACAGACGGTAAGTATAAAGCGGTTTATTCAGATATAGACGGCTATATTACAAAAGCGCAAATTGAGGAATTCCTAGTTCCTGGTATGGAAGTCTATGTATGTGGTCCAACAGTATTCATGGAAACGGTGATCCAATACTTAGTTGAGCTCGGTGTACCAGCTGAGAAGATTCATTATGAATTTTTCGGTGCAGCAATGGCGTTGCAGATTAAGAAGACAGCTTAATTTATAGTAAAGCTTTTATATAGTATGAAGAAGAAACAGCCAGTTTCCGGTAGCCATACCGGTGACTGGTTTTTTGTTTTCCTCCCCTTTCACTACTAATTTTTACTATGTTTCTGTGTTTCTAATAAATTGGTGCGATGTTCTAATAAACCCGAAAAAGTTCTAATAAAACACCGATCTTCTAATATAAGTCGTCAATATTCAAATAAGTGGTTGAGGTCTGAGGTTAGTATAAAAAATGGACACGTCTTAAGAGACACTTTAAGATTAAGATATCTAAAAAAGGACGTGGAACCGATGAAAGAAAAACAAACTCGTAAACGATTAGACACACAAACAAAAGAATACATTTTAAAGTCTGTTTTAGAAGATGGCGCAAAAGTTTCAGATCTGGCATTTAAGTTTGAAATTGGATCTTCAACGATCCATAAATGGATTAAAGATTATCGTGAATCGAAAAATCAGGATGTCACACGTTACTTTACTTCTAGCGAAGTAGATAAGTTGCAGGCAGCGTTTGATAAGAAGTTACGTGATTTGGAAGAAGAGAATGAAATTCTAAAAAAGGCTATGCACATCTTCGCGAAAAACCCCGAGTGATTTATGCATTCATTGAAAAGCATAAAAACGACTTTGGCATTGCGATGATGTGTAAAGTATTGATGGTTTCAAAAAGCGGTTATTATGATTGGCGTAAAAAACAGATACAGCCCTTATCGGAAAAAGAAGTACGTGATACAGAAATTGCCCATCAGATTCATCGATCGTATGCGAGGAGTTTTGGTACATACGGTAGCCCTCGAATTGCGCAAGACTTAGCGAGTTTAGGGTATGTCTGTTCGCAAAAGAAAATTGCGAATATGATGCGAAACCTTGGGTTAAGTGCCGTAATCCCGAAAACTGTTCAACGAACAACGGATTCCAATCACCATCAATTTATTTATCCGAATCTAGTCAAACGCCAATTTCAAGTAAAAGAGAAAAATAAAGTATGGGTCGCAGATATAACTTATATCCGAACACTGGAGGGGTGGGTGTATCTTGCGTCAATCATGGATTTATATTCTCGTAAAATCGTCGGCTGGGCCATCGCAGATCATATGGAAGAAACATTAGTAGATCAAGCCTTGAAGCATGCTTTAGCAGTTCGAAAACCCGAAAAAGGATTAGTTCATCATTCAGATCGAGGTGCACAATATTGTGCCACAAGCTATACAAGAACTTTAAAAGAACATGGGATTAAAATTAGCATGAGTCGTAAAGGAGATCCCTATGACAATGCGTGTATTGAATCCTTCCACGCCACAATCAAAAAAGAATGGATCTATCGTCACCGTTTCGAATCCAAAAAAGAAGCAAGAAAGAGCGTGGAGTCATATATCGTAAACTTTTACAATGAACGACGACGTCATTCAACAATCGGTTATTTATCACCAAACCAATTTGAGAGAAATCAACAGGAGCCCGTTTGTCAAAATGCCTCATAAAGTTCTCTTACAGGGTTTTCATCCCTCCATGCCCAGGTCTGGGCATGGAGGGATGAAAAGCAGAGCAACCGAAGGGCGGTAGCAAAAAAAGTCTCTTAACGTTTGTCCGAAATATTGACGGAAGACCAGGTCTGCTAATAAGCTACCGAGAACTTCTAATATGTGAGTCGGATGTTCTAATATATCGGGGAAAGTTCTAATATAAGCTGCAGACCACAATTTCTAATATGCAATCACAAAGTTTTAATGATCTTGTGCCCCGGTTTTTTAATAAGTTAGTGCGATCTTCTAATAAGCTGCCAAGAACTTCTAATATGTTAGCAACACTATTAAAAAATTTCATCTTAAAAGTAATGAGTCCGGTTTAATACCGGACCCATATTTAAAACAGGCTGATAAATGTTTCCGCAATTAACGGGTCAAAATGTTTCCCTTTGTTTTCATCAATAAATGCCAGTGCTTTTCCTTCTGGCCAAGAATCTTTATACGGTCTGCGCGTCGTTAACGCATCAAACACATCGACGATTGATACGACTCTTGCTTCAAATGGAATCTGCTCACCTTTTAACTGGAAAGGGTAGCCTGTCCCATCCCATTTTTCATGGTGATACAAAATAATATTTTCTGCGACTTCCATACTCTTTATAAAATCATAATTGATTTCCTTCGACATTTTATTTAAAATATCGGCACCTGTTAACGGATGCATTTCAATTATTTTTCTTTCGTAAATGGACAATGCTCCAGGTTTATATAAAATTCCTTCTGGCATACCCGCTTTCCCGATGTCATGCAATATACTGGAATGAATTACATTGTTCATATAATTAGGTTCTAATTGAAGGTTATTTTTCTCATTGTATGCTTTCAAAAGTTTTTCCGTTAATGCCTGTACTCTTATCAAGTGCTCTTCCGTTCCGGGATCACGAATTTCACAAGAGATGGCCAGCACTTTCAAAAGCTCTCTCTGCACTTCAATTTTTTTGTCTTCCGATATATATAACCCTTCTTCCAACTGCTCTAACGCGCGAAAAATACCAATATAATATAATTCATTCCCTATCTTGAAAGGAGTGATTGTAATTGACGAATGCCAGAGTTCCCCCGATTTCTTTCGATTCACAAAAATTCCTGACCAAGGGATCTGTTGCTTTAGGGAATCTTTCATTGAACAATATGTTTCTTTATTCGTAAGATTCGATTTAATAAAACCTGCTTTCACACCGATTATTTTACTTTTTTCAAAACCGGTTACCTTTTGATATGTATCATTGACATCCAAAATAATATGGTTACTGTCTGTGATCAGTACAGCATCTCCCAATTCCAAAAAGCCTTTTAGCTGGAAAGGTAACTGCAGCGTTGTTTTCATAAATTTCCCCCTGTTCCATTTGAGTTCTTGCTTAGCATCGCGTGAACTTCTTACACTCAAACGAATATATGGAAATATTATACTGATAAAACAATAATAATGCGCCCTTGTTCTTCGTGAAAAAAGACACTTTTCCCACTCATTATATCGCTTTCTTAATATCTCAATATTTTTTAACTAAATGTAAACAGCTTATGAATTTTTTACAACCCGTAAGGATTAGAAAATGACTAATTAAAACAACAGTTCACATACAATAAGGTGGTCAAAAATAAAAACCCTTGAATCTCAAGGATTTTAGGTATGAAAAAATTCAGTTGATTTTAAAAATATAAAACTTAGAACAAAAAGGAGTCCGTTAGAAATTCATTTTTCTTTCACAAGCCCAGCAAGACTTAAAATGCCTCCATACATATAAATATGCTATATTTCCTCCTAAATATTGAAGCTCCAAATCATAGCTTCCCACAATACTCCTGACTCGCAGCTACAACAGCATTTATTCCACCAATTGCATAGGCCTTCGTTAAATCACTGCCAATGCCTACAGCAACAGCACCTGCCTCCAGCCACTCCTGCATATTGTTGGCGTTTATCCCGCCTGTCGGCATTATTTCCACATGAGGCAACGGTCCATTCACCGTTCGGATAAAGTCGGGTGAGAAATGGTTCGCCGGGAACAATTTTACGATATCACAGCCTGCTTCCAATGCCGTTATTATTTCATTTAAAGTCATACACCCCGGTAAATAGGGCACGCCGTAGCGGTTGCATAATTTTGCGATGTCCGCATTAAAGCTTGGGCTGACAATAAATTTCGCTCCGCATATAATTGCATGTCGTGCCGTTTCCGAATCCAGAACGGTTCCAGCGCCTATGACCGCATCTAAAGAGCGGATCTCCTGAAATACGTCCTGAACAAACGGTGTTGTATATGTAAGTTCTATAAGGCGGATTCCGCCCTGTACAGCGCCTTGAATTATCTCTGTCGCTTCGTTCACCGAGTTTCCGCGAATGACCGCAACAATTTTATGCTCTTTCAGTTGGTGTATCACTTCATATTTTTTCATCGGACCCCTTACCTTTCGACTAACGTTTTCTGTCCTAAAAATACTTCCACATCCGTATATTCCGGCAAGCCTTCATTGTCTCCCTTTACCGTTGTTACCATCGCACCAACAGCATTCGCAAAGCGCAGACGCTCGGCCATGTCATAACCGTTCATTAGACCGAAAATATAGCCCGCATCATACCCGTCTCCGGCACCAACCGTATCGACAGGTTTGACGAGAAAAGGTTCGGCATTATGCCAGTGTCCATCTACATAAGCTTTCGAACCATTCGCGCCGTCCTTTATGACAAGTTCGGAGATATTATACTGTGCAACAAACTGTTCAAATGGCATAGTATCGATAATCATCTCGATTTCGTCCAGCCCGGTTAATAAAATGTCGACATACGGGAAAATCTCAAAATATGCAGCCCTTGCTTGCTCCAATGTCCAAAGCTTCAAGCGGATGTTCGGATCAAAAGAAACCGGAATGCCTTTTGCTTTTGCGATTCGTAAAATGGACAGTCCAATTTGCAGGTTTTGCGGTGCAATGGCCAAAAACACGCCCGTCAGATGAACATACGCAATATCATCGAACATTGATTCATCAATATCCTCTTCGGTCATCGTTAAAATCGGTGACTGATAGCGGTAGTAAAACGTCTTACCAGAGCCGTTTTCCAATATTTCTTTAAAATTAAGTGATGTCGGATAGCCGGATACATGCTTCACATATTCCATATTGATTCCTTCACCGCGCACTGTATTATAAATATATTTCGAAAATTCATCCCCGCCTAATCGGCTCATCCATTTGACGGGAAGTCCTAATCTGGCACAGCCAATGGCAAAATTCAGTTCTGCCCCGCCTAACTTGCGTTCAAATGAATCAACATAACGTAACGGACCTGTAGCCACCGGATTAAATGTGATCAGTGCATCCCCTAAAGTGAAAATATAGTTTCGTTCCACGAGCTTTCCCCCTGCTTTCATACAAGTAATTGTTGAAAGAAAGGCCGTCCTAAAAGTAAATGACTTTTGGACAGCCTCATTTCTTCTATTAAGTTAGAAGCTTCACTATTGCTTCCGTTATTAACGAATACGTATTTCTGTTTCTTTATCAAAGAAGTGCATTTTATTCGTATTTACAGCAAAATTGACTTTTTGTCCTGCTTCAATTGTGTGTTGGGCATCCGTCAATGCGACAACTTCCTGATCGCCGATTTTGAAATACAGCATAATTTCAGAACCTGTTAACTCCGCAACTTCGATTTCATATTGAGATACAACAGAAGGATCAAGCTCCGCCGTCTCTTCCCCTACGAAAAAGCTCTCAGGACGAATTCCTAAAATAACTTCCTTCCCGACATAACCTTGCTTACGAAGCATCGTCATTTTATCTTCCGGAATTATAATTTTTCTGTCTCCCAGCTGGTAATAACCATCTTCTACACGACCATTTAAAAAGTTCATGGAAGGTGAACCGATAAAGCCGCCAACAAACACATTTTCAGGATTATCATAAATATACTTCGGTGCCCCTACCTGATGAATAATACCGTCCTTCATCACGACAATACGGCTCGCCATTGTCATCGCTTCTGTCTGGTCATGTGTTACATAAATTGTCGTTGTGCCAATACGACGGTGCAATTTAATAATTTCCGCACGCATTTGCACACGCAGCTTTGCGTCCAGATTTGACAGTGGCTCGTCCATCAAGAACAGCTTCGCATCCCGCACAATGGCACGACCCAATGCAACACGCTGTCTTTGTCCACCAGATAAAGCTTTCGGTTTACGAGTCAAGTAATTTTCAATGCCCAAAATTTTCGCCGCATTGCGTACTCGCTCATCGATTTCCGACTTCGGCAGCTTCCGTAATTTTAAACCAAACGCAATGTTATCATAAACCGTCATATGCGGGTAAAGCGCATAGTTTTGGAATACCATGGCGATATCACGGTCTTTTGGTGCGATATCATTGACACGCTTATCATCAATATAGAAATCCCCTTTTGAAATCTCCTCCAAGCCTGCCATCATCCGTAAAGTTGTCGATTTACCGCAACCAGAAGGACCTACAAAAACGATGAATTCCTTATCCTCGATATGCAAGTTAAAATTATCAACAGCGGTTACTTTATTATCATAAATTTTATAAATATTATTTAATTTTAATTCTGCCATTTCCTTACCCCCTCAATCGATTCCACGTGAACATTGCTAATGTGCTTCTTAATTTAATAGTAATAGAAAACGCTTTCAGAAATAATTTAAAATTTTTAGATAATTGTATAAAATCTTATAATATATGGTGTATGATGTGCTATTTCGTTCTTTACTGCACTCTTTTAGCTTGTTCATACCGTCCTTGTATATAACGAATGCTGTCGGTAAGATGGGGGTCGCGTGTATTTTCCAAAAGAATGTTGATGAACGGCTTCTCCTTCTTCAGTCGTTGCAACAAATATTTATAATCCAGCTGTCCAGTCCCAACTGGTACCATCGTAATTTCTCCATTGTCTACGATGAAATCTTTTGCGTGAACAATAACTATCCGTTCACCGAATAATTGGAACGCTTCCTCCATGACAGAATGCTGTTCATGGACATTATCCAAGCTCATAAAATTCGCTGGGTCATAAATGACTTGCAGGTTCGGAGACGGTACATCTTCCAGTAATCGCTTCATCCGTTTCGGTGTATGAATCGGGTGATTGATTCCGCCTTCAACCCCGACGATGATACCAAACTTTTCGGCCTCTTCTACGAGCTCACGCACACTTTTCACCACTTCTATATAAGCTTCCTCAGTAAAATTATCTTCGCTGTAACCGAGTGATGGAATAACACTGCCCGTTTCTGTTCCGACAATAGTGCAGCCGAAATCACGTGCGAAACGGATATGCTCTTTAAAACGATCGAGCTGCCTCTGTCTTTCAGGTAAATCCGGATGAATCATATTAATGTAACAGCCTAAAACAGCGATCCGAACATCATGCTGCTGAAAAATCGATTTTACATAATGACCATACCCTGGTGATAATGAACCTGTACTTGTTGAAAATTCCGTAATGGATTTTGCAAGTGCAAGCTGGACTGCAGAAAATCCTCTTTGCACTACGTTTGCAGCAAGCTCGTGTAAGTTTTTTGCTTCCACATCATGTGCACGAATACCTAAATTTACTTTCATTGTCCCCACATCCTTTAGTAAAAGCCGTATCAGCATGGCGTGATACGGCTTATGATTTCGTATTAATTTTAGTCGTTATCTTGCCAGCCAGCCGCCATCAACAGCTAAAATATGACCGTTCGTATAATCCGAAGCACGGCTTGCCAAGTAAACGACCGATCCCATCAAGTCTGCAGTCGTAGCCCAACGTCCTGCAGGAATACGGGATAAAATTTCCGCACTGCGCTTTTCATCCTGGCGAATTGGTGCCGTATTATCTGTCGCCACATAGCCTGGAGCGATCGCGTTAATCTGCACATTATGCTCTGCCAGTTCATTGGCGAATGCCTTTGTCAAACCGGCAACGGCATGTTTGCTCGCTGTATATGGCGGAACAAATTTGCCGCCCTGATATGAAAGCATTGAGGCGATATTAATAATTTTCCCGCTCTTTTTTTCTACCATTACTTTCGCGACTTCCTGGCTTAACAGATAGAGGGAGTTTAAGTTAATTTCCATAACCGCATCCCAGTCTTTTTCCTCGTAATCCAATAATGGCGAACGACGGATCGTACCGGCATTATTCACTAAAATATCCACTGTGCCATACTCTTGCAGGCAAGCTTCTACAGCTGGTTTGATGACCGTACGATCGCTTAAATCAGCTTGAAAAAATGTTGCTTTTTGGCCTGTTTCGTTGATAAGACGTTCTGTCTCACTCCAGTCTGCGCTGCGTGCGATGACAAAAATATCTGCTCCCGCTTTTGCCAATGCGACCGCATATGCCTGACCTAACCCTTTATTGCCGCCTGTTACAATCGCAATTTTCCCTTTTAAGCTAAAGTAATCCAATGAAAAACCGGCTACATCCTGTGTCATCTATTGTTCCTCCATTCGCTTATCGTAAATCTTCCATTTTTACATGGTCCATGTCGTCATACGTAATGTTTTCGCCGCACATTCCCCAAATGAATGTATAGTTACTTGTCGCTGTGCCTGTATGAATCGACCAGCTTGGGGAAATTACCGCCTGTTCATTTTTCAAAATAAGATGACGTGTTTCGTCCGGTTGGCCCATAAAGTGGAAAACGCGTGTATCCGCTTCCATATCAAAGTATAAATACACTTCCATACGGCGTTCATGCGTATGAGCAGGCATTGTATTCCATACACTGCCCGGTGATAGCATCGTCAAGCCCATCTGCAACTGGCAGCTCTCGCAAACATTCGGATGAATATATTGATAGATTTTCCGTTCATTCAATGTACCTGGTGCACCTGCTTCTAACGGTTTGATGTTGTTAATGTCAATTTTCACCGTCGGATATGTATGGTGCGCCGGTGTGGAATTGATGTAGAATTTCGCCGGATTTGCCGCATCGTTTGATCGGAACAGCACTTGTTTCGTACCACGGCTAACATATAAACCGTCTCGGCGCTGCATGTCATATTCAATACCATCCAATACGACAACCCCATCACCACCGATATTGATGATGCCCAGTTCACGGCGTTCTAAAAAGTAACTCACGCCCAATTCTTTATCCAGTTCAATCGTCAGTTCCGTATCAGCTGGTGTCACCCCGCCAAAAATCATACGGTCGACATGTGTATATGTTAAATGTACCTTTCCAAGTTCAAAAAGTGTTTCCACTAAAAAATGCTGACGCAATTCGTCCGTATTATAGCGTTTAATTTCTTCAGGATGATTGGCATAACGTGTTTCCATTTGACTACCTCCTCCGGTTAATAAACAGTTTTAATCATTCAGGTCTGTGATCCCTAAGTTTCGCTATTGTTTTCTGAATATTGTTACAACCCGATTATAAAAAACGATGTAAGTGTTTACAATGTTACGTAAGGATGTCCTTAAAATATCAAACGCTTTTCTTAAATATTTGTACACATAAGCTCGGCTTCAGCCCGGGCTATAAAAAAAGCTAGCGGCATCTTTAACCGCTAGCTGACATTCGGATTCAGTTTCTTTTTAAATTCGGCCGGCGTATGGCCCGTGTATTTTTTAAAACAAATGCTGAAATATTGCGGATTACTGTACCCTACCTGCTCGCTAATTTCATAAGTTTTCAAACTTTCTTCTCGCAGCAGTTCCATCGCTTTTTTCATGCGCAATTCCAATAAATAATCGCCAAAATTAAACCCTTTTTCGAGTTTAAACAGATTGCTTAAATACGGTGCACTTACATGAATCATTTTAGCCAGTTTCTGCAATGTTAAGTTGCTGTCCGAATAATATTCATTCATATAGTAGATCGCCAAATCAACATGGCTTTTAAACTTACTTTCCTCTTTTTGATAAAGAATTTCCGACCACTGTTGAATAAGCTCCCGGATAATTTGCATCATGTCGTGCAGTGAATTCATTTCCATAACAGCCTGATATACATGAGCGGAATAGGTCGATGCTTCGTCTTTACTCCAGCGGTCGATTTCAAATGATAACAGCGTCGCATATTTCAACGTCATCACTTTCAGATCTGCTAGAGACAGCGATTGATAGTCGATGATTGCGTCATGAAATTCTTCAAGCAATTCCTCCACTTTTTCCGGAACCCCTTGCTTAATCTGTGCAATCAGTTTCGTATCAATCGCTTTTAAACTTTCCGCTGATTGCTCGCCGCTTGTCACTTTTTCATCGATTGAAAACAGTTTGCCAGTCCCCAGAATATAGCGCAAATCCAACGCCATTTTAGCCTCGACAAACGAACGGCCAATTTCAAACAAATTCGTATACGGACGCCCATACGCCAATGTCACATCCGGCAGCTGCTCAAGCAAAAAGGTTGCCAGGCCAACAGCTTCCACCGTTTCATCATGACCGATCAGCAGCACCCATTCATTGTCCGTGACAGATAATAGATGAAATTTGTCTTGATCAATCTGCGTTGATGTATTCAGAACAATTTCTTTATCAAGCGACGATTGCAGCTTTCCTTCACATCCGTCATGCACAATAATGGCAGAATAAAATGTCCCGTCCAAGTGAACATCCAATTCAGCAAGCCCTTTTTCAATATCGGTCTCCGTTTCACCAACCGTCATGAGCTGTTTGAAAAATTTCTGCTGGCGTATTGCACGCGACTCTACCAGCAATTGTTCATTCGAAAACGTTTCGGACCATTCCGCGAGTGCTTCCTTCACCTTTTCAAGCAGCAGTTCCGAATCGACCGGTTTCAATAAGTAATCGAATGCTTTTAACTGTACCGCCTGCTGTGCGTAACTAAAATCCTCATAACCCGTCAAAAATATAAATTTTGTCTGCGGACTGATTTCCTTTAATTGACGCGCCATATCGAGCCCATTTAAAAAAGGCATATTAATATCTGAAATGACGAGATGCGGCTGATGCTGTGCAATCAGTTCAAGTGCCATTTCCCCGTCACTTGCTTCTCCTACCACTTCTATTCCATTCTCTCCCCATGGAATCGTCTGGCAAATGCCTCGACGAATAATGCGATCATCCTCTACTACGATTATTTTATACATCCTTAGTCAAGCCCCCCTGTTGTCACCGGAATAGTAATAATCATTGATGTCCCTTCTCCATATACACTTCGGATTGTGAGTCCGTAAGCTTCCCCGTACTGCATTTTAATTCGGTCATTGACAGACTTTATGCCAATTCCGATATATTGCTTCTGATCTTGGTAAGTCAGCTGCAGCTCCGCATGAATCGCTTCAAGCCTTTCCTCGGAAATTCCTGAGCCGTTATCTATTACATCCATGTAAATACGATCTGCGTCCCGGTATCCTTTAATCACAATCTTTCCTTGGCCGCGCTTTTGCTTTACGCCATGATAGATCGCATTTTCAATTAACGGCTGCAACGAAAGTTTGACAATCTCATTATCCAAAATGCTTTCCTCTACTTCAATTTCATACGTAAAATCATCCCCGTAACGCATCTCCTGGATAATCAAATAATTTTCGATATGCTCAATTTCTTCTTTAACCGAGATGATTTCCTTCCCTTTACTAATCCCGATACGGAAAAAGTTCGATAATGCCGTGACCATCTGGCTCGCTTCTTTTGTCATGCCCATGTCACAGAGCCCCTTAATCGAGTAAAGCGTATTATAGAGGAAATGCGGATTAATTTGTGCATGCATAATAGCAAATTCCAGTTGGCGTTTTTCTTCTTGCTCCAAAATCACCTGGTCCATCAACACATTTATCCGGTCGATCAATTCGATAAAACCACGGTTCAACACACGCATCTCTTTCGGTCCTGATATTTTTTCTTCCAAATAAAGATGGTTTTCATTGACGAGATCCATCTGTTTCGCCAATTTCTGAAACGGTTTCGACATATAGGAAATGAAAATATTCGTCACAAAGACAACGAGACCGATCATGATGATAATTAAAAACAATGCGAATATTTTTATATACTCCACTTTGTTCAACAGATCATCTTCAGGCACAATCGCTGCGATTTTCCATCCGTTCGACTCTAGCGTATCGTATATGACAATCATTTCTTCATTGTCTTCATTTGTATATGTAATTTGGTCTTTTGGATTTGATAATTGATGCAATTTCTGAAAAGTCTTGTCATCAAGCGTATATTTCGACTCAAGTTCCTTCGACTGATAGATCCCGTCTTCGGAAATAAGCGCCAAATAACCATTCTCCCCGATGAGTGATCGACTCAGCACCTTTCCGAAAAATTCTTCGCGAATATTAAAGAGCACTATGCCTTTTTTCTCCAGCTCATTCAGTTCCAAAAGCTTGTACATCGACATCACCGAATTCCCGGTATGAAATGCTGCGTCTTCATGCACATTTTTCCATTTGAAATTTTCACTGTTTGGTTTGTAATTCACGAAAAAATCATCATAGTCAATGACCGGTTTTTTCGTAAATTCACTTTGATAAATCAAAAATTCCCCTACGTTCAGATCAATCGTAGCCGACTCCAAAATGGTACTGTACCGCCCGTAAATGATCTGCAGGTTTTTATCAATCGGAATGTAATCTTCCGGTACAATCTGCTCCTGCTCCTTCATCAGTAAACTGACCAGCCGTGAATCATAGGAAATGGACACAAGCTGCGAAAACAGATCCGAAAGGGTGTGGTCTAAATAATTTTTCGTTTGATAAATCGTATCGTTCATACTTTGATACGTATTTTCTTCAATTTGTGCCGTTGCGATGTAAGTCGATACACCACCCGTCACTAAAATACATAAAATTACAATCGGCAAAAACAACATATTCATCGTTGTTTTAAAAGAGTGAAAAATATATTTATACAAAAATGTCCTCAGTCGTTCCAGATGCCCCACCTACCAAACATTCCATTCTCTTTTAAGGAGATGATATTTCATACATAAAACGCATACAAGAAGAGTAACGCAGTTTCTACAATTATTTTCTATATTTTCTAATTATTCTAACATAAACATGTTATTACTTTACATTTATTTTTTGAAGTCAAGAAAAAAGTACCCTATAAACCGGGTACCTTTCCGTTTCTATTATTATTTTGCCTTAATGTCGTGCAACGCCATGCTTGCTAGGATGAATGCGCCCATGCCATGCAAATCATTTTCGGAAGTTGGGCGGTCCACATAATAATCGTACACCCCTGCGGATGTGCCAATGCAGATACCTTTTAGATTGGCTACATCCTCCTGCACATCGACCATATGCTCGATCAGTCCGTCATACGCTTTATTTACTACTTGTTGATAGGAATCATCAACCAAGCCAAGTTTAATCGCTTTTGCGATGAAGTAAATAAACAGGGACGAGCAGGAAGATTCCAGCCAGTTATCATCAAGGTCTCCTTTATCAACAATTTGATACCATAAGCCCGTTTCTTCGTCCTGAAACTTCGTAATAGCAGGCACTAAATCTTTTAGCGATTGTTCCATCTCTTCCTGCCCTCTTGAACCGTTGATCAATTCCAAAATATCGACAAGTGCAGTACCATACCAGCCGACAGAACGTCCCCAAAATTCCGGGGAGCACCCTGTTTCTTTGTCCGCCCATGGTTGCGCCTTTTTCTCATCCCACGCATGGAACAGTAAGCCTGTATTCTTATCCTTCATATGTGCGCGCATCAGTTTTTCCTGGCGAACGACATTCAGCACTAGCTCTTCCTCGACAAAATGCTCATTGTACATGAGCATAAACGGTGCCGCCATGAACAAACCGTCCAGCCACATTTGATAAGGATATTTATCTTTATGCCAAAAGCCACCCTCTGTTGTCTGATTAATCGAATACAGCAAATGACGAAGTTTTTTCGCAGCAACTAAATAACGACGGTCTTTTGTCTGTTCATACAAAGGGAACAGTAAAATGCCTGCCTGAACAGAATCAAGCTCATCCCGTGCAAAGTATAAGTTACCTTCTTCGTCGATCAGGCTGTCGATATAGCCTTTCATATAGTCAAAATACTGCTGGTCACCTGTCGCTTCCCATACACGAAGCATACCGTATAAAAATACCCCCTGATGATAGTGGAAGGAATTCGCCGGTGGCAGCTGATCTGGTGTATACGTATCCATAATTGCCTTACATGCTTTTTCCGCCAGTGCAAGCGGTGTATTAACCGTAATATTTTCGGATGTCGTTCTCATTTGTGCCCTCTCCTTTAGCTTTAGCGTCGTTTGTAAATTTCAAAAAACAAAGGGTGTGGCTAAAGCACCGCACCCTTTTTTTGTATTATTTGCCGAAGTGCTCTGAGTATTTAGCTTGCGCAGCTTCCATCGCACCCGCCCACTCATCTAAAAATTCCTGTGCTGACGCTTTACCACTCATTACCGATTGGATTCCCGCATCGACCGTACCATCCAGGATTGAACGGTATTCAGGTAAATAGAATGGCGGCTTATAAAGAACTGTGTTCGGATCATCATACACTTCAAATGCAGTTTGAATATGAGGCGAATTTTGAATCCAGTCTTCTTTTAACACGTCACTGTTCGTCGGAATCTGACCGACTTGCTCATTCCAGAAACTTTGACTAGCTGCCGAGTTCAGGAATTCTGCAAATTTCCATGCTTCATCGGGATTATCTGTCCCGTTGAAAATTGAAATACCGATCGTATTTCCGCCTTCCGCCACGTAATTGCCGTCTTCCGATTTAGGCAGTGGAATCGCCTGGAACTGTCCTTCTTCCAATGCTTCCTTGTGCTCACCGAATGAACCGATGTTATGCTGTACCATTGCCACTACACCTGTATCAAAGCCGGCGATCATTTCTTTATAGCCGTTTGTAATATCGCTTTTCGGTGTGTAGTCTTCATATAACGATAAATACTTTTCGATAAACTCGACGTTTTTCGAATCATTGATCGTTGCTTTGCCGTCTTCCATCAAATAATTTTCAAACCCGTTGTACGCATACATCATACGCTGAATTTGGAATGATCCGCCTGCTCCGCCGCGGATTGTATAGCCGTAGCGATTATTCGCTTTATCCGTCATTGCTTCTGCAGCCGCATAAAATTCATCCCAAGTCTCAGGAATCTTTACTCCTTTTTCTTCAAACCAGTCTTTGCGTACCCAAAGGATATCCAGGTTTTGTGTATAAGGAATTCCGTATAGCTTTTTATCCGCTACGATGTCCTTATTGAAATTCAGTGCCCCTTCATTGATCATACCGTTCAGCTCTGAATCAGCAAAATAATCATCTAATGGCAGTAATGCTTCACGAATCAAGAATTCAGGTAACCAGCTCGTTTGGACAGATGCCAAATCCGGCGTATCGTCCGCTGCAATGGCCGCATCCATTTTTGATTTTGCCGAGTCTTTCGGTAATCCGACATACTCCACATCAATCATCGGGTTTTCCTTTTCAAATCGGGAAATTAATTCCTCCCAAATCGGTGTTCGCTGCGGTCCGGCATTTTCATCCCAGAACGTAATTTTTACCGGCTTTCCGTTTTCTGCTGATACCTCTTTTTTACCTGCCGACTCATCATCCCCGCAAGCGGCCAATAATAACGCTGTTGCGATCGTACCTACTGCTATCGATTTTCTGAACTTGCTTTTGAACATCAACCTTCACCCCTTATAAATTCATGTACAATTAACCTTTTACTGCTCCACCCATACCATTGACTAAATGCTTTTGTGCATATGCAAATAAAATTACTGCCGGAATTAAGGCAATGACACTGCCTGCTGCCAACGCACCGTAGTTGACATTGAATTCGCCCATCATCGTACTCAGACCGACCGGCAAGGTGAACCGGTCCTGACGATTCGTGAGCATTAAGGCAATTAAAAATTCATTCCATGTGTAAATGAATGTAAACACCCCTGTTGCGACAATACCTGGAAGCAGCAGCGGGAACACGACATGACGGATGGACTGAAGTTTCGTACACCCATCAATCATCGCCGCTTCCTCCAATTCTTTCGGAACGTTTGCGATGAACCCGCTCATCAATATGGTCGTAAACGGAATCTCAATCGCCGTATACGTAATAATTAGAGCGAGTGGACTGCTGATCAGCCCTAAATTTTTGAAAATGATAAATAACGGGATAATCATCATTGATCTCGGGATAAATTGCGTACATAACAGCATCAGCATAAAAGCGCGTTTTCCCTTGAACTGATAACGGGCCAATGCATAGCCGGATAATGTTGAACAGATTAATACAACAATTACTGTACTGATGCCGACGATCAAACTGTTTTTCATGAATGTGGCAAACCCGACATTATTCCACGCCATCACAAAGTTTTCCACTGTCGGATTAAGCGGCGCATATTCCAGCGGACGTTTCATAATATCTCCCTCAGGCTTGAACGCCGTATTGATCGTCCAATAGAGCGGGAAAAGGGTAAAACTTAACAACATACCGAGCGGCACATAAAGTGTCAATAACTTATCTATTTTTTTATTTTTAGAAAACATAGGCTATCACTCCTTTTCATAGCGCGATAATTTCAGATAAAGCGCCGCGAAAACTAATAGAATACCAAACGAAATGACTGTAAGCGCTGAGCCATATCCAAAGTTACTGCCATGAACAGCTAATTCTGCAATATACATTGTTAATGTTGTTGTTGAATGGGCAGGTCCGCCGCCTGTTAAGTTGAAGATCAGGTCAACGTTATTAAACTCCCAAACCACTCGCAGCAGTGTCGTTAAAATAATCGTATTTTTCAGCTGCGGCAATGTTACGAACAGGAATGATTTCCAGCGGCTCGCACCATCTACGCGCGCTGCTTCGTACAATTCTTGCGGAATACTTTGCAGACCGGCCAAAAGAGTAATCGCAAAGAATGGAATACCCCTCCACAGTTCGGCAATAACTACTGCACCAAATGCGGTAGATGTACTTGCCAAAAAGGCTTGCGGTGAATCTATAATGCCGAAACGCATCAGGATATCATTCAGTACACCCATATGCTCGTTGTACATCAATGACCAGATAACAGATGCCAGTACACCTGAAATCGCCCAAGGAATAAAAGCAACCGCACGTATAATTCCTCTGAATTTAAATGTCTGGTTCAGCAACAGAGCCAAAATCAGACCAAATACCAATTGAAGCCCCACTTCTGTAACAACCCACTTCAAACTGTTGAGTAAGCTCGGGAAGAACAGCTTATCACTGGTAAAAATATTCACGAAGTTATCGAGCCCTGCAAAACTATTATAGTAAGGTGCCGAAATATCGTAGTTTTGGAAGCTATAATAAAATACCATTCCTATCGGGTAGAAAAGGAAACTTACAACCATTAGTACGGCCGGCGTAATGAATAGATATGGGACCAGCTTCGCCTTATTAAATTTGCGGACTTTTTCGCTTTTCTTTTTTTCCAATACTGGTTCATTTACTTCTGGGGAATAACTCATTAAATTTCCTCCCTTCTTACAAATCATTCTAATTGAAAACGCTTTCCCGAAATATTCAAAATATTAAGATGTTAGATAAAAATTTTAAGAATCTTCACATTTTGATGGCATAAAAAAACGCTGAGCAGTTTTTTCACCTACTCAGCGCTTCCCGTTTGGGCATGATATTTTTCATATAGTGCATATTCATTTTCAATGGCCACGCTCCACTCTTTCAAGAACTGCTCGATTGTTTTCGTACCGCTCAGCACTTCCTGAAGCCCAGGTTCAACAATCGTAAACCGGATGGAATTATACGCAATTAAATAGAATGGCGGCTCGTACATTTTCGTGTTCGGATCTTGATAGACAGAAAGCGCTGTTTGCAGATGCGGCGAATTTTGCACCCAGCCCTCCTCCAACACATCCTCATGTGTCGGCAATTGACCGACTCGTTTGTTCCAATGGCTTTGTCCCTTTTGCGACGCGATAAAGGAAATAAATGTCCATGCCTCTTCCGGATGATCGGTGCCCTCGAACATTACCATATCCATCGTATTACCTGCCTCAACAGTGTAATGCCCATTGACTGATTTCGGCAATGGCAATGCCTGAAACTGATCCGGTGACAGCACTTTTTGATGCTCTGCATATGAACCGATATTATGCTGGATTAAACCGACAGCGCCATGTTCAAAATCGTCAAGCATGCCTTTATAATCTTTTACAATATCATTTCTCGATGTATGTAAGTCATAGAGCGACAAATATTTTTCCAGAAACTCCACATGGAGCGGGTCATCAATTGTACTCTCTCCATTTTTGATATACGTCGAAATACCCGAATAGGCATACATCATCCGCTGCAGCTGAAGTGACGACCCTTCCCCGCCGCGAATGCTGTAACCATACTGTTGATGCTCCTTATCCGTAAAAGTTTTCACCGTATGAAAAAAGTCATTCCATGTATCTATCGTATCCAGCTCATAGTTGGAGAGCCAATCCTTTCGTACCCAGAGGACATCCATATTTCGAGTGTAAGGCAATCCGTACAATTGATGATCCTGTGATATATTTCGATTGTAACTGATGAGAGACTCCGCAATCTTGTCTCCTTCTTCCCACTTTTCAAAATAGGAATCCAGTGGCACCAATGCTTCACGATATGTATATTCCGGTAACCAGCTCGTATAAATGCTGCCAACATCCGGCAATGTCTGCATTGCGAGTGCCGAATTGAATTTCGGTTTCGCGATATCCTTCACGAAGCCTTCGTATTCAATATGAATATGGGGATGCTCCTCTTCAAAGGTCGCGATCAGTTCTTTCCAAATGGCCGTACGTAACGGACCGGCATCATCAAACCAAAACGTTAAGGTCACGTCTTTTTTCGGCGAGCCATCCACCTTTTCTGCTTCCTCACTTGAACAACCCGCCAACATTAACAGTAAACAAATGGGGAAGACATATAACATATAGGTTTTTCGTAAGCTGCTCAATGAGATTCCCCCTTAACGTCAGCTAGCTTCTCACATTCGACATTTGGACAAGCATTTCATCCTTTGCCGTATCTTTGGAACGACAGTGTTCCATCACGACATTTTTACTATTCGTTATTTCAAATGCCGGTCCTTCATGCTGTTGGACCGTCACATGCTCAAACAACACATTTTCCGCATTGGAACAGAAAAAACCACGTTGTTTCATCGGTTCCAGATCCACCATCATTGCCGGTAAATCTGGCTCTGCATCCAGTTTCATCGCAATACGAATATGGCTGAATGTAATATCCTCAACCGGCATCTCCGGTAAGCCATACATAAAGCCGGCAGCCGCCGTTACCTCCGTCGCGGTTATATTCGAAAAATGAATATGTCTGAACTTCGGTGTCAGCGCTGTAACAGGCTGCACCTCCTTATCCGAAACATACGGCTCCATTCCTCGTGGACCGTGATAATAGTATAAGTTTAGTATAAACGGACAAATGACATTATTCATCACAATATTGTTTACACGGATATTTTCAATCGTACCGCCTCTTCCTCGCCGTGACTTAAAGCGAATGCCGCGGTCTGTGCCTTCAAAAATACAGTTCGACACAACGACATTGCGAATATCTCCGCTCATCTCACTGCCGAAGACGACCCCGCCATGACCGTGGAGCATCGTACAGTTCGTAATCGTTATATTCTCACAAGGAATCACACGCTCCGCATCCTCAGTACCCGATTTTATCGCAATACAGTCATCCCCGACGTCAATCGAACAATCGGAAATTCTCACGTTGCGGCACGATTCCGGATTAATGCCGTCCGTATTCGGGGAATTCGCCGGATTAACAATCGACACAGCCGAAATCGTCACATTGTCACAATCGTTCGGATGTACCGTCCAGCTCGGTGAATCAATCATTTTCACCTGCTCAACATGCACCCGCTCACAATGGTCAAAGCTCACTAAATTAGGGCGAGGATATGCGAGGGCATCCTCTTTAAAAAGTTTCCACCAGTAAGCACCCTGGCCATTGAGTGTGCCAAAGCCTGTAATCGCAATATTTTTTGCATGACAGGCATAAATACAGGACATATATACATCTCGACTTGCCCCTTCCCAGCGAGAGGAAATGACCGGATAATCCTCCCGATCATTTGAAAACAAAAGCTCGGAACCCGCCTCCAAATGCAAATGCATATTACTTTTCAGTTCAATCGCACCCGTCACAAACACACCGGCAGGCACATAAACCGTCCCGCCCCCTCCCTGTGAACAAGCCTCTACCGCACGCTTAATCGCAGATGTGTTATTGGCCCAGCCATCACCTACCGCACCAAACTGTTCAATATTATAAACCGCCGAACTATGCTGCATTGTATCCCATCCTTTGCAAACAAATCTTGTTGAGATTAGCATATAAAATCTTGCTTATGGAAGTCTAGCTGCAGATAGGAAATGCTAAAAATAGTACGGGAAACATAGTAAAATATTGTAGGTTCCGGGGGGGGGGTCGAAACGAACCAATGACAGTTGTTTCGTACTTGCAGTAGCTACTACCATTCCATTTTTTCGATTAAAATGTTTTTCAATGAAAACGAGCGATGGATACGCTACACTAAGTTAGACAGAATAATCGAAGCAGTTAGATTGTTCATTCATTATATAAAAGGAGATACATAGGATGGGAATTTCACAAGATTGGAAAACCGGTGCAGATGGTCAAAAGTTTGTTGTTTCCTTTAGCGGAGGGAAAGATAGTACACTCGCTTTATACGAGGCCATGAAGACCGGGAAAGCTGTAGGTTTAATTATCGTACTCGAAGAATATGGGACACGATCTCACTCTCATGGAATGACCGTCGATTTCATAAAAGCACAAGCAGCGTCTATTGGCTTACCAATTTATTTAGCAGCAGCAAGCTGGGAAAACTATGAAGCAACGTTTATTGATATGCTGCACAAAATGAAAACATTAGGAGCAGAAGCACTTGTTACAGGCGATCTCGATATGCCAGAGCATGGCTGCTGGCATGAAAAAGTGACAAACATTGCAAACTTAACGCTCGGAATGCCTTTATGGCAAGCGGATCATACAGAAATTGTGGAACGCTTCATTAATTTAGGTTTTAAAACAATCATTACTACGGTTAACTTAACACTCGGTATGTGTGAAGATGATTTAGGGAAAGTATTAACTTATGAATATGTGCAGGAACTAAAATCTCGGGGCATTGATCCTTGTGGTGAGGGTGGCGAGTTTCATACAACTGTTATTGATGGACCCATTTTTAAACAGCCGATCTCCTTTAGGCCGCTTGAAATTATTCGAGAAAACAACTATGCGTTTTTACTGCTCCAATTAATTTATACAAATGATTGAGTAATGGCTCCTTGCAAGTTATAATATTGCAGGCACATTAAAATACCAAATAGCTGTTGGCGTTATCCAACTCCATAGGCACTCGATAAAATGGTTCCTCTTTGAAACAATATCGACTATGGCAAATTTCAGTTACAAACGGTGGAGTGAAATATGAAAAAATTTACAACTGATTTTATTATAATAATGGTTGGGGCATTTCTTTTTGCACTTGCTATCAACTTATTCGTTATTCCAAACGATTTAGGTGAAGGCGGTGTAACAGGTGTCACGATTATTCTTTATTATGTAATGGGATGGTCTCCTAGTCTTGTCAGCTTTGCTATCAATGCTGTCCTTTTAATAATCGGCTATCGATTTCTCAATAGGCAAACAACCATTTATACGATTATCGCCATAATCTTCAATTCAATTTTCTTATATTTAACTGAATCTTGGTCTATTCAATCAGATGAAATTATAATTAATGCCATTTTTGGTGGGGTTTTTGTTGGTATTGGGATTGGCTTAATTATCCGCGTCGGTGGTACTACTGCCGGCACAACCATCCTAGCGAGAATAGCAAATAAATTCCTAGGCTGGAATATTAGCTACGCGCTACTCTTTTTCGATTTAATCGTCGCATTCTCATCTTATTTCATTATCGGCGCAGAAGCACTTATGCTCACGATTTTGATGCTTTACATCGGTACAAAGGTGATGGAATTTGTAATTGAAGGGGTGAATCCTCAAAAAGCGGTGACAATCATTTCGAAAAATCCGAATGCCATCGCAGATCAAGTAAGCTATAAAATGAACCGTGGTATAACAGTTCTTTCCGGGCACGGCTATTATACGAAGGAACAAAAGGAAATCCTCTATATCGTTATTAGCAGACAAGAAGTGATTAAGCTAAAAAATATCGTAAAAGAAGCAGATTCGGATGCCTTTATTGCAGTCCATGATGTACGGGATGTGTTTGGAAAAGGCTTTATTGAGCTATCCAAGTCTTAATACGATAAGGTTATTGGTCCCCGCCTAATTGCAAATATAAACCAAAGTAGGGGCTGTCCAAAAAGTCGAAACTTTTTGGACAGTGCAAGCCTCGTGTAGTAATGTCCGCTTTAGACGGTGCTTCTGCGGTAGTTGGAACAAATTCTTACCATCTTCGGCGCAAAGGGAGTGTCCCAGAAATAATTCTCGGACACTCCCTTTTCTTATGGATTCTTATTAATACAGTTCGTCTTCGTCTTCCATGCAATGACCAGTGGCTATTTTTTGCTTTTCCGGCATCCATGAAAACGATCAGAAAAAAATAAAAATCGTTGGACTTATTGAAATAAAAAAAGTGTCAAAATCCTTCTCTATCGCACTCAGCATTTCCTATAATAATGAATCCCATCCCGCACCTCAATCTCGACCATACCTTGCTCGACCAGGTAATCAAACTGCCCTAATGTTTCCGATAGTGTCAATCCTAACTGCTGCTGATAAATGCGTTCGAATAATTGAGTTGTCATTTCAAAGTTAGTTTGCGGTGTCTTAAGCAGACCGTATACTTTTAATGCGCGTTGTCTCTGTTTTTCCAACCGTTCATCAATGAGTGGTTCGATATTTGTCAGTTCTCCGCCATGACCAGCATACACTTTGGAGATCTCTAGATTTTTCAGACGTTTAAGTGATTCATTATATTGCAGCAATGATTTAGGACGTTCCATCGATAAATCAAGCGGTGGCTCGACTAATGGATTCGAAGATGTGCGTTCCAGTAGTAAATCACCGCCGATACATTCCCGAGTAGTCTCGTTGACAAAAATCAGATGGCTTTGTGCATGACCGGGTGTTTCATATACTTTCAAACCAGGATGACCTGGCACTTCATCGCCCTCTTTTAAATAGCCAGTCAATGGAATTGTACCGAATAACTCAATTTCCCCTTTAACATGTAAAATCCGGTTCACATATTTTTCAGGCACGCCTTGCTCAATTAAAAGCTTTTTGAAAAATCGCTCATGATATTGCAGAAATTCCGGCTCTTTTTTCATCCAGTAATCAACATATTGATGCCCTAACACTTCCGCGCCGGGAAATGCATCGATCCAACCGGCATGGTCCGGATGATGATGTGTCAGCACGACTTGTTCCACGTCTTTCAAGTCATAACCTGCACTGTGTAAACCCCATTTGATTGCTTCATATGCTTCTTCCGTTTTCGGACCTGCGTCGAATAATGTCAGTGCATCCCCCTTTACTAGAAAAGCATTTACATCTCCCACTGCATATGGTGTCGGTATAACAATTTTATGTACTTCCATATTTTAATCCCCTTTATCTTAATTCAGCAATCACTCACCTCTTCAAGTAGATGATAGCTGCTTGTTTTGTTTAACCCAGCTGCTGGTACAAAAGCCAGCTGAATAAAGATAAGCCTCTGGCAGATGTCACAGATTTTAAATTGAAAGCTTTTGAGTAAACTCAAAAAAATCTGGACTAATTACGCCGAGGCGTAATTGATATGCTCGTAATGAATGACTATTCATTTATTTTAACTCTTTTTTCTTCATTCGTCACGTCAAAGGTTGACAGTTTTTCAATACAGCACTATAATTTTGGATAATTCAAAATTTACAGGCAATGAAAAAGCCAAGTAGATTATTTTAAGGTTTTAGAGAGTGCCGTCTTTGCTGAAATCGGCATAACCCGCTGGAATAATCGAACCTCCTTTTGAGCCGTTATGACAACATAACCGTACCCTTTGCGATAAAAAGGCTGAAGCTGCACACATTATGTGTGAATAAAGGTGGTACCGCGGAAATCAATGCATTTTCGTCCTTACTTGTTTGTAGGGATGGAAATGCTTTTTTATGTTCCTTAAAGGATCGGATTTAAAAATCGGAGGGATACTTTATGCAAAAAATTATTTTTATTGGCGCAGGCTCGATGGCAGAAGCACTCATTCATGGATGGATTAAAAAGAATGTCATCAACCCTCATGCCCTGTTTATATCCAATCGGTCGAATAAAGAACGTCTAAACGAACTGGTGGAAAGCTATGATGTCAACCTATTGGAGGATCATACACACTTGCGGGATGCAGACCTCGTTATTTTAGCAATGAAACCGAAAGATGCGCGTGCTGCTATGGAAGTCATTGCACCTCATCTAAGTGCTGATACCGCAATTTTATCGGTACTGGCTGGTGTCAGCATTGATACGATTGAAGAGCATCTCGGCAGCCGCCCAATCGCTCGTGTAATGCCGAACACCTCCGCAACAATCGGCATGTCTGCATCCGGCATTGCATTCAATAACCATGTAACAGACGTGAAGCGTGCGCTTTATATTCAAATGTTAGAAGCGATTGGCATTGTCATCGAAGTGGAGGAAGAAAAACTTCATGCAGTTACAGCCCTTTCCGGAAGTGGTCCTGCCTATTTATACTATTTGGTTGAAGCATTTGAACGGGCTGGTGCTGAGTTTGGTCTATCAAAAGAAATTGTACGGGAACTGATGGTACAGACGATTGCTGGTTCCGCGGAAATGCTGAAATCCGGTAATTTGGAACCTTCCATACTGCGCAAAAAAGTAACAAGTCCAGGAGGAACGACTGAAGCCGGGATCAAAGCACTTGAATCGATGTCCTTTAACGAAGCGATTGTGAACTGTGTTCGAAGTGCCGAAAACCGTTCAAGGGAACTGGCGCGTGAGGAATAAAAAAACACCTACTAATAATTCGAATATAGGGTGAAAAGTATAATAAAATAAAACAGTACTTATATTTAGGAGATTTAATTTTTGTTGTATATAACAAAAATTTTTAATAAAACTAAAAAACATCCATTAAATCTTTATTGAGATAATGGATGTTTTTTAAAATTTTGGTCTTTACTTTACTTAAATCACTTTTCTTAAAGATTGTGGCTATGAAAAAAAGAAAAATGTCATTATTCAATAATCGTGCGCGATTGTTGAATATCGTTTTCTGTGTTTTCAAACTTTTATTTGGGAACGTATTTAAAAACTTTATACACCCTTGTGGAATATAAGCAAAAGTTAGTTGGTTTGAGTGTTTGATACTCTAAATATCTTTTGAGATAGAGAATAAGCAACTGTGGCTGTTAACAATGCCAATAGTAACGGATTTGAGGCACTTCCAAATGATATTTCTCGATTTAAATCATTTGCAATTGAAGGGAGATTTGGAGTGTGAAAAGCTGTAAGTATCAAACCCGATAATATTTGAAATGCTAGAAATAATATTATGAAACTAATTATAAATACAGAAAACTTCTTCAAAATTTTTCACCTCCTTCGAAACTATTATTACATTTACGGATTAGAATTCATAAAGTTCCGATAATTCCACGCAAATATAACATAATCGTTCCAAAAGCGGCGTTTGGGAACCTTCTTAAAAGAATGTTATTCAACAATATGGCTCTTTAGCTAAAGAAGCCACATGTCTTTTCAATAATTGCACCCGATGGTTGAATATTGAAAGAATGATAACCACCTTCACTCATCCTTCTCTATATATTTTATTTCGCATCAGAATTGAATCGTATTAACGTTAAAATTGAGTACAATGGGAAAATCAAATATATAGACATAAAACCACCAAGAGTAAAGAACCAAAGATCAATGCACCACACCAAAATTAAACCGATAACATTTGTTAGAACAACAAAAAGTATTTTGTTTTTTATTCTATTAGTTAAATAAATATCAATAGGGACTACAAAGATAATAGTAAATAAATAGATTCCTAAATAGAGCAGTACAGCAAGCTGTATTTTCTCAACTGTCGAAGGAGGCATTATTTCGGATCGGAATACTCCTTCGATAAATACGATGCTTAATGTGGTAACTAATGCTACTATTATCGGGGCAAATAGCATCTTTGCAATAGAAATCTTTCTCATTCAAGTCACCTCTTTTTGTTATTATAATCCAGTCTTTAAGATGATAGCTAATCTTAATTTCTTTAGAGGCATTGTTCAACAATATGGTCATATAACGGAAAAACACGATCTTCTTATTGAAGAATCGCACCCAATCGTATTATTAGGTCAGCCAGAAAATATTTCTGGTTGACCATTTTTTATATCGATATATGATAACGGTAGCCGAGGTAGAACGTTCGCGCCCGTGGGGCTAAGACCTCGTCCGCAAAACAGTTCACCCCCTACTTGTAGAAACATGTTTGAGGCTGGTTGGGACAGTGATCTCGTATAACAAGCGAAGCTATGACACTACAAAGAGGATTTAGGGGTTACCGGTAATTATCATTTTGAAGGAGGGATTATAATGAATCCAGTCATCGGTCTGGATGTAGCTAAAGGTGAAAGTCAGGTTCAAGCATATTTGGAAAGAAAGAAGCCCTACAAGAAAAGCTTTAAAGTGAAACATGATCTTGATGGGTTGGCTAATTTATTAGATTTTATTAAAGAAGTAGAAGATATTTCAGGAGGGCGTCCCCCTCTAATAATGGAATCAACAGGCCATTATCACACACCAGTTGTTCAATATTTTGAAGACAAAGGTTATTTAATCATTATTGTAAACCCACTCATCTCTTATAAGGCAAAAAGTTCTAGTTTACGAAAGGTAAAAACAGATATCGTTGATGCCAATCATCTCTGCGAGCTGTATTATAAGGAGGATTTAGAGCCTTATAAAAAGCGTGGCATCCAACTTGCGAACTTACGTCATCTTACGAGACAGCACGATAATATTACAGGCATGTTTGTACAAACTAAACTACAATTCCAGGCAGTCTTAGATCAAGTATTCCCTGAATATAGTAATGTTTTTGGCGACTTATATTCGAATGTTTCTTTAAAAATACTACAGACTTATCCTACTTCAGAAGATATATTGAGCGCCAATAACGAAGTATTAACAACTAAAATAAAAGAATTCTGTAATTCTCGTTCTCTACAATGGGCAAATCAACAGGCTGAAAAGCTAATGACTGCAGCAGCTCAAAATCCATTTCAACAGGCTTTATATTCTAGCCTTGCCCTAAGTTTAGATATGTATATTAACATGATCTTCGAATACAAAAAACACCTATCCCTACTTGAAAATGAGATAGATGCTTTGGCCAAAAGTATTGAAGAATCGAAGATTATCCAATCAATTCCTGGTATCGGAGAAAAAATCGCTGCCACGATTATATCTGAAATTGGGGAAATTGAAAGGTTTAATCACCCTAAGAAACTAGTCGCATTTGCCGGTCTTGATCCAAGTATCTTTGAATCAGGTACATTCAAAGGCACTTACAACCGAATAACCAAAAGAGGCTCTAGCAGACTACGGCAAGCTTTGTATATGGCTGTTAAATGTGCAATTCGTGATTGTCGAAAACAGAAAACTACAGATGAAATCCTTCCTCGTAATAAGAAACTACGGGCGTTTTATGATAAAAAACGTGAAGAAGGAAAACCATTTAGAGTAGCTGTAATAGCTTGTGCAAACAAACTCTTACATTGGATTTATGCAATATTAAAAAACAAAACTTCTTTCCAAGACATAGCTTGATTTAACAATTTAACCAAGCAAACCTAAACTTTCCAAATCAAGAATTTGGACGGTTATTTGGCATGCACAAATTTAGTATAACATGATATTTTTATTATTTTTAATGAAAATTATTGACAACTATTAGCTGGTTTTGTTGCATAAGGGCCCGTCATATTCGTAGGTTTTACTACCTTACATACAAAGAAGTTCCCAAATACGATTTTGAAGACTTAATTAAGGCTATGAAACAACGGTTTGGGAAGGTTATACTTCAACTAACGAGGCAATTTAGTTGAATAAAAAGTGATAAAATATATATGTAAAATCTAACATTGGACGTGATTAAAACGGATAATAGATTACTGGAAATTTATGAAGAATGGCAAGGAAAATTAGAAAAAGACGAGTGGTATTTCAGTAATTCTTTTGAATCAATTACTAAGGGAATGACTTCTGAAGAAGCATATAATTATTTACCAAAAGTCATTGAGATGTTATTTAAGTTGGACGAAGACTATTTGATATGGGAAGCTCTTTACTTTTTAATTAAACTGTATAGTATTGCAAATACCACTCAGATTCACCCATTTTTTGAAAGGAATTGGTCTGAGTTAACAAATCATATCAAGAAATTTAATGATTCTTATGCTACTCCATTTAAAGTACTTAAAAATCACCTTAGAATAACAAACTGAAATTATACCTTTTGCCACTAACGAGTGCTTAATGGCAAAAGCATTTTGAAATGTGCAAAACCCCGCTTTATTAGCTTTTTTATTTATAATAGTATCTTAGATTAACTTAACAATTAAGAAGGTGTTAAATTGAGAAATTATTTTAAGTCCTACGCTTTAGGTATATTATTTGGCTTGCTATTCTTTTTGCCAGGACTTTCAGATTTTAATTGGTCATTACAAAAACATTGGATTGCAATGCTTATTTTTGCCCCAGCTTTAGCATATATATTTGTTCTATATACAAATTTTATAACCAAGCCTATTAAAGAGAATTGGTTGTATTTGTTAACTTTCATATTAGGCTTAGTATTATGTGTGGTTGCTTTATTTTCTTTAGAAAGTGTACTTTAATATTTTTTGGATATTTATAAATTTCAAAAATAAATAACGTTCTCAAATTAAAGTTTTGGAATACACCAAAATACGGGAAACGTTTATTTAATAACGTTCTCCGCTTTTCTTATGGAACAATGTTTATACGTAATTTTATACAAGTCAATGAAACGTTACTTAAGCTACTTTTATAATTGCTGGGCATGATCTTTAATTTGTATAAAAACTTGTATAGCTATTCTTTTATCGGTATAAATCTGCATCTTCTCTAACACTCCCCCAAGAAAAATGTTGCTTCACAATATGGCCCTATAACGGAAAACGCGATCTTCTTATTGAAGAATCGCGCCCGATTAAGGAATAAGAATATTAAGTAGTTAAACGAAAAGATAAAGATTTTTCCTGCAATTCCCACCCACTAAAAGTTTCAAGGTATTTTTCATGTAGTTCTTTATCTGCGCTTATAATTTCACACCCTCTATCATCGTATAAATGAAAAATACAATTAGTATTAACATTTATTAAAAAAACATCAGGTGCAAAATAGCTATGTGCTTTTCTTAACCGAGGTTGAAGAGAATGGAAATCCTCATGAATTAATGTTTTCAAAAGCTGTTCTATCTTCAAATCAGAAACTTTACAGAACAATGTCATTTGCTGAATAAGTAAATTATCTTCATCGAACTGCCATTGGAACTCATGTAAGTGCAAGAAATACTTTAATTTTTGTTCTTTTACATATCGTTTGAAAAAGTTAGGATAAACTACTTTGTTTGTTTCATGGGGGTATGAATTTACCACCACTAAGACGTCATCCATTTTCTTGAAAAGTATTGGAACAATTGCAGATACCTGTTCATAAATCGTATTAAACCTTTTCATGTTAAGGCGGTTATTGTCACCAAACTGATAAATGTCATTTCCTAATTCTAGATGTATACCGATATTCCATTGATGATAAAAATCTGGTGTTATAGAAAGGCCATTAAAATGTTACTCCATAATTTCTTGTAGTTTCATAAATATCCGTTTTCAGCTCCATTACTATTTTTGTTTTAAATAATTTAATTATCATTGAATTTTAACATAAATATCAAGCTTACTTTTTAAATCTTATTCCAGAAAATGGACTTGAAAAACTCGATTTTCTTATTGAAGAATCGCGCCTTATTGTTGAATAGTTTAGGATATATCCCTTTCGAATCTTAATATTTATTAAAATGATCTTTCAAACCAAACACATTTACATCATTAAAAATGTAGTACTTTTTAATAGTTTTATTCTAAATATAACCATAGATAAGTTAAACTAGTGGGTACCTTTTCCTGGGAAATACTTCAATAAATCACCTTGACATATCGAAAATTCTAGATATATAATTACACGCATGGAACCTATTGATGTATTCAAAGCATTATCGAATGAAACAAGACTCAATATCTTAGAGTGGTTAAAGGAACCCGAGAAACATTTCCCAAAACAAGGCGCTCACCTACCGAAGGAGGTAAGTTACAAGGGTGGAGTATGTGTTGGGGATATTCAGGAAAAGGCCAAAATTTCTCAATCTACTGTTTCTAGCTACTTAAATATGATGCAAAAAGCTGGTTTACTTGAGTCGATTCGCCATGGACAATGGACATACTACAGACGTAATGAAGAATTTATTCAACAGTTAGCTGAATACTTTAAAACAGATATCTAATATTATTGATTTCTGTTTTTTTATCAATACTTATATCGATATTTCTAGATATACAATTATACCGAAAAGAGGATTTCATCTATGCGCTTTATATTTTATCTATTTGCTTTTTTAGCTGGAGCAGCACTTAGCTTTGAAGGCGCAATTTACGCTGAACTAGGAAAAACGATCGGACAAATAGAAACAAGCTTTTATAACTTCTTTATGGGCTCAATCATCATGGGGCTTTTGTGGCTCTTTTTTGGAAAAGGCAGGATTTCCTATACTTTGGAGGCACCTAAATGGGCATTGCTTGGAGGGCTCTTAGGTGTTGTTTATTTAACTTCCATCGTTGTAAGTGTCCCGTTCGTCGGAGTAGGCATAACAATGGTTGCTGTCATCATCGGGCAATTGGTGATGAGTATGACGATCGAGCATTTCGGGTGGTTAGGTAGTAAGAAAAATAAGATTAATAAAGAAAAAATATATGCAGTTATTTCAATGATCATCGCACTTATATTAATAAATTAGGAGGTATGGCCATGGGATTATTTATGATTCTATTCACGTTGATTGGCGGTATCACATTAAGCGCACAATCATCTATCAATGGTACATTTAGTCAAAAAGCCGGAACAATTGAAACAACATTTTTAACCTTTCTCACTGGGACAATGTTTTTGACCATATTTATTTTATTTTTTGGTAACGGGAATCTGCTAGGAATTTTAGAGGCGCCAAAATGGCAATTAAGTGCAGCGTTTTTAGGTACTATGTATTTACTGTTGACAGTTATGGCAGTACCACGAATTGGAGTGATTGCAACCAGTATTGCTGGTATAGCTGGTCAACTAGTAATCGGAGTGATTATTGATCATTTCGGGTGGTTCAATAGTTTAGTCATAGAATTAGATGTTAAACGAACATTTGCCTTATTCTTTATGTTTATCTCCCTATATTTTATCTATAAAGGAGATAAACGTACTACCGATGATACTGTTGCATAAGAGAGTGAAGTCTTCTCTATAAATAACCAATTTGAGGCAATCTTCATCTGATGAGGATTGCCTTTATAATTCGATTTTAAAAAATACTGTAAAATTTCTTAATTATAGTTACTAAAATGGCAATAAGGAATACAATCAGACTATTAATTAGTAAATAGCCGGCAAGATTCAGCCCGTAGAATATGGCAAAGGCATCATTAATAAATAATGATAACGCAATTCCTAGCCCCCCAAATACACCTGCCAGCAGTAATATTATTAATGCAGCAGAGTACAGACTTTTCTCCTTTTTGAAGATTATAAACCCAATAACATTTGCAATAACGATTAAAAAGATCATTAGTACAACTAAAAAATTCCCCATTAAACTCCCCTCCATATACATACTTTACCAGTTAAACTGAAAACTTGTTAAGAATTTCCCTAATGAAATCAATCTGACTTCCAGTGCTTCTCTAAGGCAAAACATTGTAAGCATTAAGTTTGTATAATCTTTTATAAGGAATAGCTAGTTCAAAATACAAAGGATATAATAGCAGTAAAAAAGGAGATGATTAAATTTGGATTACGAATTAGAGTTAACGAACATTATAAAATCAGATCAACTTATGATGTCGATTTTAAAAACCGTGCAAGAATTAAAATTAAATGATTGCTGGGTCGCAGCGGGTGTTATTCGAAATAAAGTTTGGGATTACTTACATAATGTACAAACAGAAATAAATGATATTGATGTAATATATTTTGACGAGTTGAATAATTCAATAGAGTCTGAAAAAGCGTTAGAATCCGAGTTGCAAAAGAGTATGCCTCATCTGCCCTGGTCCGTAAAAAATCAAGCCAGAATGCATGTTAAAAACAGACTTTCTCCCTATTCATCATCATTTGAAAGTGTTGCTCATTTCCCTGAAACACCTACAGCAGTAGCCGTTCGTTTAAATAACAATCAAATAGAAATCTTAGCTCCTTATGGTTTAAATGATTTATTCGTAGGACTAGTTAGACCTACGCCTCCATTTAATCAAGACTCCAAATTACATCCTATTTATTCAAATCGAGTACAAAGTAAAAATTGGGGTTCTATTTGGAATACATTAAAAATTGATTCGGAATAAAAGAAAAACAACTAAGCTACATACAAGCGTCATAACGATAGAGCGCTGATCCTTTTAATAGAATCGCGCCCGATAATCAATTTTATTTTTATTCTTTTCATGACGTTCACCTATCTAAAAAACAAGAATATCACTAAAAATTTTGTCAATCATTTCTTGATATAATTCCATTCACTATCTCTCATATTAAGGAATGAGGAGATGATAACATTGTCAAATAAGAACAATAAAGAAAACAAGCAGGCAAGTAATGATCAATCAAAGCTAGGTACTCTTTACGAAATCGCGAAAGAATTTTCACCCATCCTTTCAACCGATGCTAAATCCAAAATCGAAGAAATTGCAAAAGAGTTCCTTCCTGCTGATCAAGCTAACCGAATGTCCAATGCATTTGCTTCAATGAAATCACAACCGAAAAGCCAGGAAGAAATTGCGAAAGAATTCCTCCCTGCAAATAATCAAACAAATCGAATGTCCAATGCGTTTGCTCCGATGAAATCACAACAGAAGAGCTTAGAAGAGATTGCAAAGGAATTCCCCCCTACTAAAGACCAAGCATTTAAGCGTGATAATGGTGCGAATTTTGATAAGTAGAATACTTAGGTCTTGATAAATTTATTAGCAAAGCCTGTGAGATTTTTTCACAGGCTTCTTCACTTTAGATTAAAAAAATTTTAAAACTCAACCTTTTTTCAATAAAGATGGTATAGAACCCCACTCTTCGGCTAAATGAATAATTGCTTAGAAAAAATGGCTACAAAAGCCGGCAAACAGATTATATCTAGAAAAGTAGGATTTCCCTCATAATAAACCTCGATTATTTCAAATTACTCTTTTTCCTCCTTTTTGTTCTCCTTCTCCTTTTCAGTGTCTTTCTTCTCCTTTTCCTTTTCCTTGTCTTTCTTCTCTTTTTCTTTCTCTTTCTTCTCCTTATCCTTATCTTTCTTCTCTTTTTCTTTCTCTTTCTTCTCCTTATCCTTATCTTTCTTCTCTTTTTCTTTCTCTTTCTTCTCCTTATCCTTCTCCTTCTTCTCTTTCTCTTTCTCTTTCTCTTTCTCTTTCTTAACCTTCTCCTTCTTCTCTTTTTTCTCTATCTCTTTTTCTTTCTTCCTCTGCTCTTCCTCTTTCTTTTCCTGCTCTTTTAGCTGTTTGGCTAGTAGAGGTAAGTTAAATACTTTTTGGTTAAATTCTGTCATAGATTCAGCCAAAACTGCTTTGAAAATCTTTGTGACAGTAGATCCACCAGTTCCCATCAAATAATGATTTTCATCTGTTTGATCATATCCCATCCAAACTGCCCCAACAATTTCTGGCGTATATCCTACAAACCAATGATCCTTCGCGCCCCCTGAATTCGCAAAAGGAAGCTCGGTCGTGCCCGTTTTACCGGCTACTTCCCATCCTTCCACTTGAGCATTCTTTGCTGAACCTTCTTCAACAACGCCCTTAAGCATATATGTTATTTCTTGAGCGACTAGGGGCTTCGTAACGCTCGTCTCATTATAATGCCAATTAGCAATGACCTCGCCATCTGCATCTTCAATTTTTTGTATAGAGTGTGCTTCTACCATTACACCTTCATTAGGAAATGTGGAATATGCCTGAGCCATAGATAAAGGAGATATGCCTTCACTCATACCACCAAGTGCTAAACCTAAATTATGATCCTCTTCTTTTAGTTTAATACCAAAACGCTCAACAGCATTTATACCGTAATTCAATCCCATTTTATTTAATAACCATACCGGTGGGATGTTGTATGAATTCACCAATGCTTCATACATCGTTACTTCACCATGGAATCGTTTGTCATAGTTCATAGGTTGATACCCGTCAATATTAATAGGTGAATCTTGTAACTTATCATAGATTTCATATCCTTGCTCCAAAGCAGGAGTATACGCCGCCAATGGTTTCATAGTTGACGCAGGCTGACGTTTTAATTGAGTAGCTCGATTAAATCCTCTAAAAGTATGTTCCCCTCTACCTCCAATTAGTGCAGTGATTCCTCCGGTTGAGGGATTGATGAAGATTGCTCCACTTTGGATTAACTGGTCCGATTGCCCTTCAGGAAACATTTCATTATCTTTATATACCTGTTCAACTGCATTTTGTATTGCAGGATTAAGTTCTGTATAAATATGAAGTCCACCCGAAAGTACCTCATTTTCTGTAAGCCCGTATTGTTCGATCGCTTCTTCAATAATATGGTCTACATAATAAGGATATTTCCCCTTATAATCATCCATCTTTTTGCCCTCTAATACGATAGGTTGTTCTTTTGCTTTTTTCGCATCGTTTTGAGTTATGTAACCTTCCTTTTCCATTAATGCTAGAACAAGGTCTCTCCGTTGAACTGATTTATTCATATCTTTTAATGGTGACAAAACTGACGGCGCTTTAATCAACCCCGCAAGCATAGCCGACTCACCTAATGTTAATTCACTAACATCTTTGCCGAAGTACGTTTCGGAAGCACGCTGTATGCCCCATGCGCCTTCACCAAAGTAAATCTGGTTTAAGTACCGTTCCATTATTTCGTCTTTATCGTATGTTCGTTCAATTTTCTTCGTCAATATGAGTTCTTTTAACTTTCTCGTATATGTACGTTCTTGTGTTAGAAAGACATTTTTAGCTAACTGCTGTGTAATCGTACTGCCTCCAGCCACTATTTCTCCACTCATCATGTTTTGAGTCAATGCCCGAACAATCCCTATCATATTAATTCCACTATGCTTGTAAAACTTCTGGTCTTCCGTTGCAATTACAGCATGAATAAGATGTTCCGGAATCTGTCCTATACTGACCCCATCTATTTTAGAACCCGTAACCTTACTGGCTATATCTCCATTTTGATCATAAATAATCGTTGGCTGCGGAGTGGGTTCTTCTAGTTTACTGACATCGCTTGCCCAAATAAAAATATTAAATATGAGGAAACAGCATAATAAAAATACTGAACCCACTGCAATAACTTTCAACATTATTTTTTTATCTTTAACCTTACTCCATATCCGCCCGGTTAATTTTTGTTGCTGTCTTCTTTCCACTCTTTTCACGTTTCGTTCCACCTTTTAGTCTTACGATTCAGCTTCTGCATAAAGGTTATTGTTAGTTAGGAGATATACATAGTCAATAGGATTTTGTTAAACCACTACTTTGTCCTCTCTTAAATTCAATGCAGTTCATAACATTTCTCCTACATTTTATGCCCTTAAATGTAAAATGGGCGCTAATTCTTGTTTAAGAATCTCGCCCAATTGATGAAAATGCTTCTTAAAGTAAAGCACTCCTGAATTATTTTTCTGATAAAAGGATAAGCTTTATCCTGAGGGTTATTTTAGAGGTATTTACATTCTTATGTCTTTACTAATTATTTTATTAGTATCAGGATTTATATAGATGCCAATCGGCCCCAGAAATCTGTCTCGAGATGTATTAAATATTACTTTCATGACTTTCAATGGATTATTATCTGGGAGTACTTCATCATTAACGCTGAGCTGTTCCTCAGTTACTTTTGCATCTTTCCAATTCCCCATCACGGTTTCTTTATCCGTATCGCTCAAACTTGCCCAAGCAATTTCCCGCATTTCCATATATACTTTCTCTAATTCACTTAAAGAATCTACTGGATCTACCTGTTTTTCATTAATGCACCCTAGAACGATAAAACTTAAAGAAAGAATAAAGAGAAATAAAATCAGATTTTTCATTTGCACCTCACCTATATTTATACACCTAAAACCATTTCTATTCTTGGTGTGAAATTAAGCTTTTATTATTCCCATACTGTTAACCCATTTAAAAACGCTTCAAAATTAGGAGCAAGTTCAATAATCTTTTCTTCTTCAGTATCAATAAAAATTACAGGAGGTTCTGTCATTTT
Source organism: Solibacillus sp. FSL W7-1472 (assembly GCF_037969775.1). Taxonomy (NCBI): domain Bacteria; kingdom Bacillati; phylum Bacillota; class Bacilli; order Caryophanales; family Caryophanaceae; genus Solibacillus; species Solibacillus sp. FSL W7-1472. Next base: position 1,685,824 of record NZ_CP150208.1, on the reverse strand, counting down.
AATTCTATAATCCAAAGCTATCCATGAGTGGCCGTCCCCAGAAATCAATACAACATTATTAGGTAGTTCCCATTCTTGGATCAAATACTCACTTTGCAATATCCCTTTATCCATACCCAATCCAATCCCAATTATGTGATCAACATTAACATGATCTTCTGCCCAAGAGTTCGGTATATTAGTTGGATATGCATTAAATTTTATATAACCTCCATTTTGTTGTTTCAAAATATTTATGTAGGAATTAGGCAGCTTTATGTTTAATAATTCTTCTGCTTTTTTTACCATCTCATCTGTTAACCTCTCTAATTTATAATAGTCGTTATCCTCTTGCCAAATACTTTTCATTGTAAATTCCTCCATTGAATACATACCCCCTAATCCTGGAATGAAGTTCCTAAATCGTCCTTTCGCCTTTTGGTTTACTTCTACCGAATAAATATCCTAAAATGATTCCCATTAGAAACATGAAAAACCTTTCTACTGAAAAGTCATCTGTAAAATATCCCCATATTATCCAACCTGCTATAGACCCCATTATTAAACCCAGTATATTTTTCACTCTTTACCTCCTAAAATTATGGCCATACTATATTTGTAACTCTGCTGATTGTATAACAATAGCAGTGAAACCTTTTTGACTACCACAAACGTGACTTTCTCCTTTTTCCCATAAGACAGCTTCACCCATTTGCAATTTTACCTTCTCGTCGCTTTTCCCCTGAACCCAACCTTCTCCCTCAATCACGATAAACAATTGTGGAACAGGTGCTTCATGACGACCTACTAAACCGTTAGCTTCGACATAAATAAATCCAAAATTTGTGGGCGTTTCAGTTTTTATAATTTTATTATAGGTAGTGAAAATTGAATTATAATTCAAAACTGGTTTCGCTTTATCTTTCGTAAAATTTAATAGTTGCAAGATAGAACCCCCTACAAGAATTTATATTTTTTATTTTGATAAAACATTGTCCAAGAGTGCTTTAGATTATTTATAATCTCTTTGATTTATTTCTTCTCTTAATTTCTTTATTTCTTCCGTCTGTTCCAGAATATTATTGTTCATTCTTCTAATCAAATCATATATAGCAAAGAGACCAACGAAAAATAATATAGCGAATAGTATACCCATCAGTTACCTTCTTTCTTTTTTCTTTAGTTTTATATTCTTTAAAATTACATAGGATTATTTGTACAAAATTTTCACCCTAGAAAATAAATAAGCGCTGATTCCAATTACAGAATCGCGCCAAATGAATTTTAAATAAATCGATACTTACGGGAGAATTGGGAAATAGCCAAAATAACAGTTGCCCCAACTACCAAATCCCAAATTATATTAAAGGGAATTACAAACATCAGTAAACCAAACAAAACAGCTACTGAAGCGCTAATGATCATTGACTGTGCGCTAGTTAATCTATTTTGTAAGAAAAGATAAATTACTAACGGTAATGCCAAAGTAAAAATTGGAATGTAAATTGTGATAAAAGAAAGCTTAAGTAAAGACAACGACAGTACTGCAATTACAAAACCTATAGATGTAGTAAAGGTTCTTCCTAAAGTTTTTTTTCCTGAAATAGAAGCACACAACATAATAGTTAACACAGCAAATAGTCCGGTGATTGAAACAAATGTAACCCCCATAACAAATGCCGCTATGGAAAGACAAATTAATGAAATACATGGCAACAGCAAGATTAATGGTTGTTGCTCTTTTTCGATATTCATCACATTAGAAAACCCTACTAGGAATAATAAAGAAAATGGCATCGCTAAAAATCCTAATTCAATTTGATTAATATAACTAACTTCAAGATCACCAAACAATACAATGATCAATGACGCGCTAATTTGCCCAACTATCAACCAAATGCCTGATAAATTAAATTTTTGAGTAAGCTTCGTTGTCATTACGATCAAAACCAAGCCTACTAACAGCGTTAAATATAACAAACTCCCCCCACCTCTTATACACTGGAATAGTAAATCCAAATTAGCCTAATATAATCGGTCACCGCCTATATCCTACCATAAAAATATAATTTTTCAAATACTGCATTTACTTAAAATATTCTCTATATGCATTGATGAAAGCTTCAGGTGAGGATTTCACGATATACGTATATACACCTTGCAACGTATGTAAATAAAGGATCCCTCCCTGCTTTGCAATTTCCCGGTACGAAAAATCCATTACAATTTTGATCGGAAACACTCTATTTTGTGTAACGACTTTATCATTGTATAAATAAATGATCCGGTCATGTACAATTTCAAACTGTTCAGTACTTGTCACGGTTCTTTCTACTTTAATATAAGGATGTTGCGCGATCAAATTCATGTGAACCTCCTAAAGCAAAGACTTATTGAATATATTAGCACAAACAGATTATTTATTTGTGGAAACGGACACACCTTCATAGATGTCCTCTATTAAATAATGAACTGCAGCGGTGCTTCTCCAATAATTGAGCATAATTGAAGCTAACGATGGTTGATGATAACTACCTATTCCAAAATCATCTAATAGAAAAACGCCATACTTTGGCTTAAATAGTTTAATCATCAAGTTTTCAATTTTTCTTAATTCTGTATATCGATGTTCCGTTAATGTCATTCTTTGAGAGAGATATTCACACATCCCTTCTTCAAACCAAATACTGTTATTGCGCTCATCTCCAAACTCATCAGGAAAGAGTTCAATATGATGTGTTAGTTCATGAGCTAAAATACAAAAAACGTCATCGATCGTCAGTGATTGGAAATATGCTTTTATGTACTCAATTTCATCACTATTCTCTAATTCCTCACCATCGAATAGCGAAAGGTAAAACGCCTTCCATTCACTAACACTTGGCGACATATAAATGGTTTCCCGATTTGTATAGGCTGGGACAGGGACTTGCGAAAATACGGTAGTAGCATTCTTACTGCTCGTCCAAACAATTGTTTTAGGTAACTCTATAAGCTCAAATTGGTTAATTAACAATTCTTTATATGTCTTTAATTTTTTATTCAATAAATCGATTTCGTCTTTATAGTTTTCATAATCCGGAATACTTTCAAAAGCATAAATTTGTTTCATCATTTCCCACCTCTCACCCTTCTTGACCAGCCTTATTTTTACGATGTAACTCTGAAAGATCTATAATATATATTAATGAATAGTCATCTCTAATATCGACTTCAAAAAAGTAATAGGTATTCGTAACTTTATCCTTAACTTCTATTTCAAACAACCCCATTCCTCTTCGGAAATTGTTTTCTACTAAAATTATATTTTCCCCATCAATCCCATAGTTAGTCTCCATATAGTCTTCCACATAATTGAATACAACCGCGCTTCGAGATTTAATATTAAAATAATTGAATGCAACAATAACAACTACTATACAAAATAATAGATTAAAGAGAATTTTTTTTTTCATGTGCCTTTCCTCCGTCTAAATTTATTCTTTAACAACCAGTTCACTAGGTAATTTTAAATAATCATTTATTACGAAGTCGGGCCACTTCTTCTAACATTAAAATAAACTTTACTCGCTCTTTTTCACAACGAATTAATCTATTTACACGCATAGAACTTTGTAAGTACTTTCTAATTTTTAGGCTTACATAAAATGAACGCTGATGTTCCTCCATTTTATATACTTCATTAAACCAAGAATAGCCTTTTAATTTTTCTAAATTCTTTTCTATTTTTTCTGTATTTAAGCCTTTACCACCACTAAAATCAAAGAAATTCACACCTGATACGATACTTGAAATTATAGTAAGCAAAATTCCTAAAAATATTACAAATCCTCTGCCGAACTTATTCAAAATAATCCTCCTTTATACAAGGTTAGGCCTATATTAGCATATTTCAGTCCCTACCCTCGTTGGATATCGGGATATAGTGGAAATCCATCTGATGGATTGCAGTTACTTCGAGTTATTAGAGAGTAGATAATAAAGAAACACTCAGTTCAAATAGTGACTGAGTGTTTTGGCATGTAATCAATTCAATTAATATTTTTCCCCTTACGCGAACCGGAATCCTTTACAATGTTCCATTCTTAATCCGCTTCACAATACTGAATGTCGTATAGAGTGAAATCGGGCCTAATACCGCCGCAATGATCAGCCACGTCGTTAAGCCGTCTGTCACTTTCAGCATTTCCAAGTTTGTTCGTATGTACACAACGACCCCAAATAACAGAATATAGCTCATGACATTTGGAAAAATAACTAGCAATCGGAATACTTTCGGTGAAATTGTCGGTTGCTGCATCATTCATCCCCCTTTTCTCCATTATAGCGGAAACTTTCTGTTATTGGACAAAATTCTCTTAAAAAAGTAAAGAAGCATATAGTAAACATTCACCCCGTTTACTATACACCTCGATTAAATTCATCTATTCAATTTCCAGCAATTCGTTTTTTCGCCACTCATATTGGCTGAAATCATTTGCTAAATAACTGTTTTCGAAGATCGCTTTTGCTTCTTCCAAAAACGGAATCAGATCATGCTTCAAAAAACGGGCGCTTATATGATTCAACAGCAAATGTCTCGCTTGTGCCTCTTTTGCAATTTTAGCTGCTTCTGTATTTGTCGCATGTCCATACTTGCCCGCAAGTTCAATTGTGGAATGGTCAAAGGTTGCTTCGTGTACGACAACATCTGCATTTTGTGCTAAACGGATACTGTTCTCGCAATACTTTGTATCCCCTAAAATTGCAACAGTGAACCCTGGCTGTGGTGGTGACGTTACATCACCGCTTTCCACAACTGTTCCATCTTCCAATTTTACAGAATGACCTGCTTTTAACTGCCCTAATAACGGACCTTTTGGTACACCGTATGCTAAAGCCTTGTCGATCAGCAGCTCGCCTTGCATCGGCTTTTGTTCAATCCGGTAGCCGAAACATGGGACAACATGCTGAAGCGACAGTGCACGTACCGTAAACTTCTCATCTTCAAATACGATGCCATCTTTTACTTCGACAAATTCAATCGGATATGTTAAATGGGTTTTCGATAATTGTAATGTTTGTTCAATCCATTGTTGTAATCCCGCCGGCCCGTAAATTGTGAGCATGTCCTCCCCGCCTAAAAAGGAACGGGAACTTAAAAAGCCGGGCAGCCCGAAAATATGGTCGCCGTGTAAATGTGTAATAAAGATTTTATCGATTTTGCGCGGTTTAACCGTTGTATGCAAAATTTGGTGCTGTGTCGCTTCCCCGCAGTCAAACAGCCAAATAGAGCCCCGTTCTTCCAGCAGTTTGAATGCGATCGAACTCGTATTGCGTTCTTTTGACGGCATCCCTGCACCAGTGCCTAAAAATTGGATTTGCATGTCATTTCCTCCTAACACGAGTTTAGTTTGCCTCATGTAGAAGCTTTTTACTATCGTTGTATTTATTATAGGTTGCAAATAAGTATATGCAAAGAAAAAAAGGGGCGGCAAAAGAAATGATCATATGAAATGATAAAAATTCCCCTCTTCAACACTTGATTAGCAGAAAAAATTAAGGTCGGCTTTCCTTAATCCTTATTAAAAACCTCCACCTTGGCTAAACTGACTATTCAACTAATCCTTCCTTATCATTAAACATATAGTAATGAAACAAACGATTGGAGTTGAAAAAATGAGCCTAATTTTATGGATGACGGTGATATCCGGAACCTTAATTGCCGTCTTTGCGGATAATAAAAAATGTAAAAAGAAAATTACTTAAATACAAGAGACCCTTTCCTGAAACCGGAAAGGGTCTTTTATGCATGAACAATCTTTAATTAAAATGTGCGCTCATACCAAGCCTTCGCTTTTTGTACTTCATTCATCGTAAGCTGGTGACCGTTCGATTCCCATTCCAGCGTTACATTCGCCCCTGCATCGGCCAAATAGCGTTCAAGATCAATCGCTTCTTGCTGCGGGCAAATCGGGTCATTCACTCCTGCTGCGATAAATACATGTGTGCCGTCCTGTTTCGCAACCGTTGCTTCATGATTCGGGACCATTGGATGATGCAGAACCGCACCTTTTAATGCATTTTCATATTCAAATAACAGGTTCGCTGCGATATTGGCACCGTTAGAATAACCGATTGCAATAATGTTTTGACGGTCAAAGCCGTATTCACTTGCTTTCTCGCCGATAAATTCATACAGCTCCTTCGTACGGAAGGCCAAATCTTCCATATCAAACACACCTTCAGTTAAACGTCGGAAAAATCGCGGCATCCCGTGTTCCAATATATTGCCTCGTACACTTAAAACCGATGCTTCCGGATCAATGATTTCTGCCAGTGCAAGCAGACTGTTCTCATCTCCGCCTGTCCCGTGCAGCAGTAAAAATACCGGCTTGTCTACTTTCCCTTTGTTGAAAATATAGTTCATCGGACATTCTCCATTCTCATTTTGATAGTCGAATTACTCGTATTCCTTCTCGATTGTTTTTGTTGAGCGTACTGTATCAATCGGACGCACAACACTTTCAATATAGTCGCGTTTGCTCTCTAAGAATGGCGGCAATGAAAGAATTTCCCCTACTGTTTCGTATGGCTCATCGCCCATGAATCCTGGTCCGTCCGTAGCCCATTCAAATAAAATACCCGGTGCTACACGTGCATAGAGCGATTCAAAGAAGAAGCGGTCCACATAGCCTGAAGTACCGAACCCGAAGCTTTCAAGACGGCCGATCCACTCACGCAATACGGCTGTATCTTCTACTCGGAACGCGGCATGGTGAACTGTACCGAAACCTTGACGGCCAGGCTGTAATACTGTATTGTGCTCGACAATAACCGATGCCCCGTTACCGCCTTCACCTACTTCAAATAAGTGCAGTGAATCTTCTTTACCTGTTTCACGCATTACTAATACCTTCTCAAGTACTTCCTTGAAATAATCAAAGTTCGAAACGCGTACATGAATCGGACCTAAGCCCGTAATCGCAAACTCTAATGGAATCGGACCTTTTTGCCAAGGTGTACCTGATGCGATGCCTTCATTGTTTTCATCTGAAATGAGCATATATTGCTGGTCATCGAAATCGATGAATGATAATGTTTGCTTGCCGAACAATGGTTTGATGCCTTCATGCTGTATTTTCAGACGGTCAAAACGTTTTTCCCAATAATCCAGTGCCGCATCATTTGGTACACGGAAAGCTGTTTTGTAAATTTCATCCGTCCCGTGACGTCCTTTCGGGATGCCCGGAAAATCAAAGAATGTCATATCTGTTCCTGCAGACCCTTTATCATCCGCGAAAAACAGGTGGTATGTTTGAATATCATCCTGGTTGACTGTTTTTTTCACTAGACGCATTCCTAATACATATGTGAAAAATTCATAGTTTTTTTCTGCACTACTTGTAATCGCTGTTACGTGGTGAATTCCTTTAATATGGTTCATCTGTATGGCCTCCATTTTCTCGATATCGAGATATTAGTTTAAGAAAAATGCACCGAACCCGATGCTTGTAATCAATTTATAATTTGTTCGCATGGTGTCCCACACGCTTTAAATAGTCTGTTAAGTTTTGCAGCTCTTCATCCGATAACACATCAAAAATCGATGCAATCTTCTCTTCATGTGAAGGGAAAATCGATTCAATCATCTGTTTTCCTTCATCCGTTAACGATACAAATGTAACACGGCGGTCTGTCGGACAGGCAACACGTGCAACGAGATTTTTCTTCTCCAGTTTATCGACGACATACGTAATGCTGCTGCTAGCGATCAATACTTTTTTACCGATGATTTGGATAGGCTGATCTCCTTTATGATAAAGCAATTCCATTACGGCAAATTCCGTTAAATTCAAATCATGCTGCTGGATATCTTTTTTCGTCGCTTCTTGGATAGAAGTTTGAGCCCGATGTAAAACAGTAAATGCTTTTAATTGCTTGTCATATTTACTCATAAAGTACCTCCTCCCTGTTATTACGAATTCATTTATCTTTAATTCGAGATAAATATACCATGTATAAAATACAGTGTCAAATAAAAAACGTTCCAATCCAGGTATTCACTGAATTGAAACGTTACTTCTATTCACATATTAAAACTTGGCGTTCGAATTTCCCTTTTTTCAATACGGCTCGATCGATAATCGTTAAACCGGCTTCGTGGATTTTATCATCCATCGATTCGATTGTCACAATAATGACCCGCTTTGCAATCCGACGGGCATTCGTAATGATGCTTTGCTGCAGCTCACCCGTAATATGCGTAAATAAATTGTACGGCATATCAATAATTGCGACGTCATATCCTTCATTAGCCTCTTCAATTGGACCGATTTCCACATTCGGTTCATATCCGAAATGGCGGAGATTAATTTGGGACCCCCAAACAACACGTTTATTGATGTCGCGTCCTTCAATCGCAATGCCCATACTCATCGCTTCCACAAGCACCGTACCGATACCGCAGCAAGGATCAATCACCTTTAGTCCGTCCGGAAACGGTACCGCGATATTGACGATCGCACGCGCATCCCTTGTACTCAGTGCTGTTGAATACATTTCAGGCTTCTGCATATGCTTCAGCCAAACCGCTTCACCGTATGTAAGCTTGCCTAAATAAAAGCGCTCCTCATGGCAGACAAGTCCCAATACTACGTCCGGCTTTTCCAGATCCGGTTCGGCATTGATTGCCGAGCTGACACGAATCATATAGTCGTTTCGCATCGAGCGATTCAGTTTTGGCTGAATTCCATCATCACTATTGTTTAAACAATGAATTTTAAACGTCTTTTGTCCAAGCTCCAGCTGTGCCGCCATTTCTATCAGCTGTTCTATTGAACTCGCTTCATAGAAAATGGCCAAACGTGAACGCATATACGGACTACGACTCGGCTCTATTCTTTCTTGACTAATTAGAACATTTCCTTCCACGTGAAAGTTAAAAAATGTGCGCATTTCCAAACGTGAAAGATCATATTCATCTCTTTGCCAAGTAAAACTATATAAATATTTTTGCGTCATTTATTTTTCGACTGTCGTTATTAATTGCGCAACAAATTGATAAAGCATTTCACAAACTTCTGTAAGAGTCATCTTCTCATGGAAGCCCTCAATGCAGTCAACCGCAATGTTCAGTTCCCAAAGTCCTTCTTGACCAGAGAACGCTGCACTGCTGCTTCCTAATGCAGATTTCACATTGTCTTTCAAATATTGACGAATTACTTCACCATGTTTCTTTTGCAGTTTTAAGCCGAATAATGCCGTATATAGATTAAATGCATCATCAAATTCAAGTGCTACCGCATCAATTCGTATATCATTGAATTGAGTACATTCCACATAAATAAATTCCCCTTGGTTGTCCTTTAAATAGTGGATCGGTGTTGATGCAAATGCGTTACTCTCCGCTGTAATTGTATCTTCTGTTTCTTTACTGCATCGTTCTAAAACTTCTAAATGTAATTGTACCATGATTATAATTCCTTTCGATTCCATATTCGCCCATAAAAAATCACCTAGTCCAGTATACATGACTATCGTTTAAAGCGCATTAGAAAGAAATTTCTTTCAAAACGAAAAAACTGTGTATTTATGAATGATGCATTTTTTCTTTATGCTGAACTTTTACAAATGCGGCACCTGATTTCATAAATGAAAAAAGAACAACGATACAGAAACTAAATAATAATGTCCCTGTAAAGACAAAGCCGGATGTTCCTACTAAATCAAGTGCGCCTAATAGTGAAGAACCTGCGACTACCCCAATGGAGAAGAACGCGTAAAAATAACCATATGCTTTGCCGCGAATTTGTTCAGTCGTTGCATCAATTAACAGGGCATTGATAGAAGGGAATAAAAATGCAAACCCGATCCCGTAAATTGCGAGTATTGCATACAGCCAGGACATTTCTGTTGCCAGGCCAATGCCGATCTGAGCAAGTCCGAGTAATAGTACTCCGACAAACAATGTCACTTGCGGATTTAAATAGTCGAAAATTTTGTTCGTCGGTAATATAAAGATTAGGACAGCGACAATTCCGAATACACTTAGTAATGTACCGGATACACGTGAGTCATACCCTAAATCCTGCACGTAAATCGGTAGCAAATACGCAAGAACACCTTGAGAAAACATAAGGAAAAATGCGCCGCCATACGCTTTTAAAATACCGCTGTTCCAATTGAACTTTTCGGTGACCTGTTTCTTATCGCGTTTCGGTAACGGTGATTTGCGTAAAAACAGGAACAAGCCTATCAATAAGACAATACCGAACAGCGCAACAATTCCAAGCACATTCGGCACGGAAATTTTGCTTGCTAAAATTCCGCTTGAAGCCGGACCGACAATCGCCGCAATGCCGACAAACGAGCCTGTAACCGCGCTTCCACTCCCCTGTTCGTTGGATGCACGCATATTCGCAAGTAATGTAAAGGCAGCCGGAGTGATAAACCCGCTACTGAACCCATGAATACAGCGAACGATTAAAAGGACCGTCGCATTATCAACAAGCTGGTAGCATAACAACGAAATTGCAGACGTAAACAGGCCAAATACTAAAATGTGAAATGGCCCAATTTTATCAGTAAAAATACCAGAAAAAATATTGCCGAACGTATTCATAAATGAATAAAGACCGACAACAATCCCCGCAACAAACGTTGTCGCGCCGACCGACAATGCATAAGTGCTCATTATCGGCAACTGGACGAACAGATCGAAAAAGGAAAAGAAAATGATGGCATAAACGAGCCATTGTTTCGGAAACGGCTTTGTATGTAAAGTCGGTTGCATTTTTTTCAGTTGATAGTCGAACAGAAAATTGCCGAATGGGATAAATGCGACTAACACACTTAAAATTGACCAGCCGATATGCCATTGAATGCGCAGTTGCACAATGACGATTGCGAGAAAATAAGCTATAAAAATACCGCCGTGTACACTGCCGTTTACCGTCACAAATTGCGGTAAATCCGCGAAATACTTAAGCGGCATGGAAATAAGTAGTAATGTAATGAGCGAAATCCCATCGAGTAAGCCCATTATTCTTAAAAATCGGATAGGATGTATACGCATAGTGTCCTCCTGAAGCATAATATCAATCCTATTATAACATGGGTCTTTCGTAGTTACCTAACTAAATGAAAATTATTCTCACAATACTATGTATGCGTTTGTGAGAATTTAATAAAAACCACCAGTTGAACTGGTGGTTTTCTCTGCGCGTAAAACGCTGGGTTACTGGCCCACGTCTAATGACGATCTGAAAGGTCTGCCAACCGCACTATGTTACCATAAACATTGCAAGCTGTATTAAAGTTTATCTTTAATACAGCTTGCGTTTAATTCGTATGATCTTCCAGAAAATCCTTGCTGAAGCTTGTTTTCGATGCGTAACTTCTTGATTTCACCCGGACACCACGTTTAATGGCCCCTTTTCCGAATTTCTTCTCAATATTATCGACCAGTTCCAAAATAGGCTCGTCTTTAATATGCTGTTCAAAATTAAACAGACTGAGCTGTTGGGTCAATTCGGATTGATCAACAACATTTGAAACGGTAATACCGATAAGTCGGACAGGTGTCTCATCCCAGTTTTCGGTAAACAGCTTCCAGGCGATTTCAAATATTTCATCGGCCTGACTGACTGCATTCCGCAATGTTTTACTGCGTGAAGCATTCTGCCAGTCAAAATTGCGTATTTGAATGGTCACCGTTGTCCCGGCCAAATACTTCACTTTCAGACGCTCAGCGACACTTCTGCTCAGCTTTTCGAACGTTTCTTTCAAAATATAATATTCCGTCTCATCCCTTGGAAGCGTCGTCGAATTCCCGACGCTTTTCGTATCAAATATCGCATTGGGATCAACCGGCCGCAAATCAATGCCGTTTGCACGTTTAATCAGGCGAGCTCCGTTTTTTCCTAAATTTCGGATTAACAGCCGTTCATCCGCTTGTGCCAAATCACCAATCGTAAAAATTTGGAGTCCATTCAGCTTCTTCGCTGTTTTTTCCCCTACACCATGCATTGTCACAACTTCCTGCGGCCACAAAAGCTCCGGTAGCTCGCGAATTCTGAGGATAGTGATTCCGAGCGGCTTTTTCATGTTCGATGCCGTTTTTGCTAGGAACTTGTTAGGGGCAATACCAATGGAGCATGGTAGATCGAGCTCATGTAAAATGCGCTCCTGAATCTCTTCGGCCAACTGGAGCGGATGCTGTGATTTGGAGCGTTCCGTTACATCCAAATAGCCTTCATCAATCGATACAGGCTCCACTAAATCGGTATAGCTTCGTAATATTGAAAAAATCGCTGCACTTGCTGCCCGGTATTTTGGAAAATCGGGAGGTAATAACAGGAGTTCCGGACATTTGCGCTTTGCTTCCCCGACATTCATCGTTGTATAAATCCCTTTCGCTCGGGCCTCATAAGAGCTTGTCACAATAATGCCGCGCCGTTCCTTTACATTCCCCGCTACGGCAATCGGTTTCCCTTTCAGACTCGGATTATGCGACTGTTCAACAGATGCATAAAAACTGTTCATATCCAAATGAAATATGATTCTCGCTGCCATTTCCCCCACCTCCTTTACCTAGCAGATCCTTTATTGATCTTTCACAAATTTTAATAAAAGTGTTGAAAGTTCTTCTGGTGGATAGGGCTTTGTAAAATACTCTTCAACATTGTATTTATTCATGTTGACGCTTGATTTGTCCAATGCTGATGAAATAATAATTGGGATTTCCTTTGTATTTTTATGATTTCTTAAAGCTTCGACCAAATCCCATCCATCCATATTTTCTCCCATAATTAAATCGATGACAATACCTACTAATGGAATTTGAATGGCATCATCATAGGCACGTTTCAGGTCATCATGATAAATGATGGTAAAACCTTTGCTTTTCAGCTCTTCCGAAAGTAATAACGCTAAACTCAAATCATCTTCAACAATCATTACCGTACGATTTGATATCGTTTTTTCTTCAGTCAGCTCATTTCGGTTTTCTACTATTTCTTGATCATACAATGGCAATGTGAAGAAAATAGTCGTCCCTATCCCTTCCTCCGATTCAAGCCATATGTCCCCTTTATGCTTGGATATAATTTCTTTACTTAACGCAAGTCCTAAACCGGTCCCGCCGATTTTGCGTCGCGAACTGTTGTCCACGCGCTTAAATTTTTGGAATAATGACGGAATTGCACTTTCAGGAATTCCAATTCCGCAATCTTGAATAGAAACTTGCACCGTCTCATTTATATTTTGCATGCGTATTATTATTTCGCCGCCATTAGGGGAGAATTTTATCGCATTGCCGATTAAATTGAACAAGAGCTGGATGATACGCTCTTCATCTGCACTAACAATTGCATTTGTCGATTCATCTACAAAACGGATATTATGCTGCGGATCAATCTGGAAGTTTTTCAGCACATCCTCGATTAAGGCAGTTAATGAGATCTTATTCATTGAATACACTTGTTGACCAGATTCGATTCGTTGAATATCTAAAAAATCATTAATTAAGTTTGTTAGTCGCTTTGCTTCTTTATGAATCGTTTCGATATATTTTTTCTGACGTTCCGGCTTTATTTCTTTTGCCAAAAGCAGTTCTGTAAATCCTAACACACTTGAGAGCGGCGTACGTAATTCATGGCTTACCGTACTTACAAGCTCAGACTTCATCATATCCACTTCATATTCGCTCGTAATATCGCGATGAACAAACATCGTTCCTACTTTTTCATCACCTTCAAATACACTTGTTGCATAAACTTCCACAAAAACCGGACTGCGACCATCTTGTTGAATGGAATAGCGCATCGTTCTCGTATTTGTAAACTCCTCAATAATCGCGATTTTCAGGAAGTAAACGAGCTCATCCGACTCTTCAGCAATTTTCTGGAAATGCTTCAGCCATAGTTGTTGTGGTACTTTATCATCGATTTCTTCAAAAGGATATCGAATTATATTAAATAATGCTTTATTAAGCAGCAGTACTTCCCCATATTTTGATACAAACTGAATTCCTTCATTGGTAGTATCGATGATGGTCTGATTCAGTTTTCTTGAACGTTCCACTTCTTCATACATGAATATTCGTTCGAACGCAATGGAAGCTTGGTTCATATGTCCATTGATGTCGGTTAACTCCTTGCTCGAGAAACTCCGCCCTTCTCTTGTAGCCATTAAAATAGCGACAAGTTTCTTCTCGGAATTCAGAATACAAGTGTACAAGTCATAGTCATTATACGTTGTATTGGCGATATTGCTTGCCGATTTTACCTCACGACAAATTACGAATGTCTTTTCTTCCTCGAGTCGTGCAATCTTGTCAATTTCCAAATGTTTAATTAAGCGTTCCGTAGTTTCTTTCGCCAATCCTTTTGATACAAATTCACCGCTGTCGATTAAATACATCAAGCTCGAATCGAATTCATAAATACTACGTAAATAGTTGTGTAGATCCTCTATCAGCTTCTCTTTATCCAACGTAAAAGTCAGTACATGATTCAGTTCATTATACTGCTGTAAATGGCTTAAGGATTGCTGTAATTGTTCCTGATTGCCTTGAAGTTCATCCTGCTGTGCCATCAACTCTTCATTTTGCGTTGTCAGCACTTCTTCCTTCTCTTGAATCGAACGGGTCATATTATAGAAGGAAGTAGCCAATACACCAAGCTCATCTTCTTTATTTTTTAATGGCGTAATGTCAACATAGTCCCCAGTTGCAAAAGCATCCGTTGCGGTCGTCAATTTTTCGATTGGAGAAATCAGATTTTGGATAACCCGTTTCAAAATAATTCCAATGATTATAAATACGATAATAAACAGAAAAATACAAAGAACGGTTAAAAACTTAATTTGATCAAGCGTCCGGTTAAAATGATCGTTTACAACCATATCCGTTTCTGTCGTATAACTTTTTGTATATGCAATAAAACTGTTTACTGATTCATTCGCACCGCTATTTGATAATTCACGCAGCGCTTCATAATTATCTGCTTCCACATAGGAAACGGCTTTCGGCAATATTTCATTCCGATAAGTGACAATAAATTGATTTAACTCTTCATAAAGAAGGTTTTCCTCGCTAGATAGGGGCATTTCACCAAATTTTTGCAGCTCCATCTCAAATACAGACATTTGATCATATAAAATGTTCAGTTCATTTTTGTCTTTAAATGCATAATAGCCTCTTGCACGGAAAAATATATCATTGAAGCTTTCATTCATTTTCTGAACGAGCTGCTCTTTCTCGCTAATCGCTTCCCGCTCGCTGATTAGCCGCTCATTTGTAACGTTCGTATAAATGAAAAATGCCCCTACAATAATGGTAAATAAAATTATGATGGACCAAAGCATACGGACAAATTGATTACGTATGTTTTTCTTAAATGTCGGAATCAGTCTTGGCATTTATGAGCTCCTCTACAAATGAAATCAGCTTTATCGGGCTGAATGGCTTGGATATGAAATATTGTGCGCCTTTATCCAATGCGAGCTGGCGGTCGGATTCCTGTGATTTTGCTGTCAGCATAACGATCGTTGTATTCGCCTTATACTCATCTGAAAGCTTTTCTATTACTTCCAATCCGGTAAAGTGAGGCATCATATAATCCAGGATAATGAGATCATAGTTATTTTCCTTCATTTTTTCCAAAGCTTCTAAGCCATTTTCAGCTTCATCAATCGTAAAATCAAAACTTTCCAATGTATCGCAAATAAGCATTCTTAAAATTTCTTCATCATCTACTACTAAAATTTTATTCATCGTTTAATTCCTTTCTTTTACCGAGCTTTTAAAAATAATTGGTTGGCTAATTGAAGCATTCGGTTTGTTACATCCGCGATATTAAATGGCTTTACGATGAAATCATCCGCCCCGTTTGCAAGTGCTTCCAATACATATTCCTCGTCATTGCGGCCTGTCAGCATCGAAACGATGACGTCGTTTGAAGAATACTCTTCGCGGATTTTTTTCAATACATTCATCCCATCCATTTGCGGCATCATGCCATCTAGTAAAATAATATATTTTGTATTTTTCTCATACCAATTCGACTCCAAAAACTTCACGCCATTTTCAAAGGCAGCAACTTCCATCGTAAATTCTTCCGGTACTTGCAGTTTATTAAAATAGTTCGTTACTAAGTTTCGAATTATCGCTACATCATCAATAACAATAAGCTTCAATTTCTGTTTCTTGCTGATTTGCTCTTCTTTTGTAAATAGAACCGTTTGATTTCTTCCGGATGTCTTTGCTTTATACAATGCCTGATCAGCCTGTTCAACTAATGCCTTCGGGTGTTTATTTTGATGATTAATTTCCGCAATTCCTGAAGAAAATGTAATATTAAACGATTGTTCATTCCCTTTAAATGGCTGTTTTCCAACAATCGTACGCAAGCGTTCCATAATACTGAAAGCTGTATTTTTTGACGTATTTGGCATAACAAGAACAAATTCTTCTCCACCAAATCGGAAAAGAATATCTTCCTCCCGTTTTGCCGACATGATTAAGTTCGAAAAGCCTTTTAATACTTCATCACCAACGATGTGGCCATATGTATCATTTATATTCTTAAAGAAATCGATGTCAGCAATCGCAATCGAAAATTGTTCACCTCTTTTTTCAAATTGCTCCATTAGAAATTCCAGCTGGGTATTCATATATTTCCGGTTATAAAGTTGTGTCAGTTCGTCTGTCATAATCGAAAGTTCAAGCGCCTGCTTAAAAACTAGACGGTTTCTTACATATGAAATTAAAATATCGGCATCTAGTGGTTTCTTTATAAAATCAAGCGCACCCAGATCATATGCCTTTGCACGGTTCCCTTTACTGTCATCGACGCTCATTATTGTAACAAACATATGATTGGACTTGATTTTATTAATATTCTCCAGTATGGAAAAGCCGTTTATATCCGGTAATTTGATATCTAAAAATACGAGGGCCGGATTCAGCTCATAAATCAGCTCTAAACCCCGTTTCCCATTATGGGCAACAATGACCATAAAACCTTTTGATTCTAAAATATTCTTAATATATGAGGCAAACACAATATCATCGTCAATTACTAGTATAAAGTTATTTTGTTTTGACCTTTTTATAAAAGGTAGATCATTTTCTTCAGTCTGACCGCGCTTCACATTTTTTTCAAAAAAGCTTACGGTTTCTTCAATTTGAAATAAAAATGCTTTCCAGTTTTCTTTTTCCCAACGTTTGCTGCTTTTTTCTTCTAATTGTTCAAGCTTTGTTGCCGCAATTTCGGATAACCCTTCCATCCCAATTGAGCCAGCAGTCCCTTTTAAATTATGAAGAAATGTATAGATTTCCTGTTCCTCAACAGTATTTTGCTGTTCCCAATTTTGAATTGTTTCAGTAATTCGATCACACATCATAATTTTATATTTATCGTTTAACACCAATTCATCCCCTAAAATCAAATGACTTAATCTTTAGTATAAAGGCAGAAATGAAATTTGCTATATCCTTATGAAAATATTTGTTTATTTTCCATAAAAACCGCAAAAAAAATGTTTTGCAAAGTTCCCGCAAAACATCTTTTGATATTTAAAACGTTATAAGTGAATTTTTTACAGCTCCTTTAATCGATGTTGCCAATAATATTTAAATACTTCGAGCGATGATTTTTTAGGGGTAAATTGAAATACTTCTTTTAATCGTTTGTTATCCAGAACAGGACGGTAGCGGAGGAAATCCACCTGTTCCTCTCCATACTGGCTTAACTTCAGCCTTTTTAAAATAAACAAACTCCCCTTTATCACCGTCGCTGGTATTTTCACTACTTTTTTATTCAGCAAAATACCAAGTTCATCTATTGTGACAGCACCATCTCCTGCCAAATTAAAGATACCTGTAATATCACTGTCAATCGCTTTGGCAAAACAGGCGATGACGTCCTGATCCCATATAAAGACAAATGGGCTTTTAGAATTGGCCACACCGAGTACTATATTTTGTTCAAATAAATTGGTAATTTGGTTGCGCACATTCTCCCCTAAAATCGTACCAATTCTAAAAATCGTTTGCTCGAGCTGCGGGTATTGCGTTCTGTACTGGTCGAGCATCTCTTCCACTAATCTCTTATGATACGAATAGGCAAATGCTTCATTGCCCCGGATTGGATTCGTTTCTTCGATCCACTCAGCGTTATTGGCATAATACCCGTAAGCCGCACCACTCGATGAAACGACAATCCGTTTTACATCCGTCTGTACACATGCTTCCAGTATATTCTTTGTACCCAGCACATCGACGGAATATTCGAATTCACGGTTGCTTTTCTTTCCGGGTGTGACAATTGAAGCTAAATGTACGACGACATCGATGTTATATTGTTCGAAATATTGCCGTGCTTCATTTGAGCGAACATCCAATTCGATATATTGTAGATTGGGATGCGCTTCAAAAGGTGACTTATTCCGAATATCTGCTGCTATAACTGTGTGATTTGTATTGTGCAGTAAATGCAAAACGAGCTGCTGGCCTAAATAACCGCCAGCCCCTGTTATTAAAACGTTCATGCCTGTACCTCCTGTTGAACTGTGACAATTGCTTCCGGAGCACGCCTTGACCAAAAAGTAGCGATTGCTAAACCAGAAATAATATGCCAGATACCCCAGAATGCCGCAACTAATGCCATGCCTCCAAGACCTCCAAAAAAATTGAAGATTAACACTAGCCCAAGCCCCGAATTTTGAATACCGACCTCGATAGCGATCGCTCGTCTGTCGCGTTCATTAACTTTTAATGCGCGGGAAGAGAAATAACCGATACAAATTGCCAATAAATTTTGCAGTATTACGACCAAAATAACAGCTCCTACATTCGTAATAAATGCATCGAAATTATTTGCTACCATAATGACAACAAACAAGATAAATATGACAATCGAAAGCTTCATCATAATCTGATTAAAACGCGCGGCAAATTTCGGAAATACTTTTCGAATATACATGCCTATAATAAGCGGCAGCCCCAGCATAAAGAAGATGGTTGTAAACATATCGACAACGCTAATACTGAATGATGTTATGATTTCTTTTGTCGGGCCATATAGGGATGCCCAAAACATCGTGTTCAGCGGTGTCATGACAATCGCCAAAACTGTGGAAATGGCTGACATGCTAATTGACAGTGGTGTATTGCCTTTTGCATAATGTGTTAAAAAATTCGATAAATTCCCCCCAGGACAAGCGGCGACTAAAAACAGCCCTAATGCAATACTTGGAATCGGCTGAATAATGCTCACAAGTACAAATGTAATCGCCGGCAACAGGAAGAATTGACAAGCAAGTCCGATTAACGCCGGTTTGGGAGTCTTTAATGATCTCTTAAAATCTGAAACTTGCAGATCGAGCGCAACGCCAAACATAATAAATCCTATAACGATGTTCATTATTAACAGGGCTGTTTCATTAAAGTTGATTTGAATAGTGTCGATTCCCATACATTATTTTCCTTTCGGTTCGGCATGCATATCTTTAAAATAACGTAAACCAGGCGCCCACATATGCTTTACTGGATCCACCTCAGTATGAATGACTGTACATTTCCCTACTGAAATAGATGTTAGAAGAGCCTGCTCCAGCTGGTCAATGGTTTCTACATATTCACCATGTGCACCCATCGCTTTTGCTACGAGGTCAAATCGGATTTCACCTAAATCAGCATTGATGCTTTCATGTGGATCCAATGTTTTTTTCCACATCGTTTTTAGGGGTCTTAGCGCAAAATGCTGATTCATTTTCACCATGCCCCATTGTTTATCACATAGCACGATGTAGACAACATGCAGATTGTTGCGTACGGCTGTTTCAATTTCCTGTGGATGGAAGCCCATTGCCCCGTCACCAATAATGCATAATACAGGCTGCTCCGGCTTGGCAACTGCGGCTCCAAGTGCCTGACCAACGCCAGCTCCAAGCATTCCGAATTTAAATGTCGATAAAAGCGGCATTTCATCGTTCACTTCATAATAGAAGTTCGACCAAATGGCTGTATTCCCCCCGTCAATTACAAGGGGTGTATTTTTAGGGAATATCTGATTCGCCATATGCGGGATTTGTGCTGGATTTAAAGGTGAATTTTTATCCGCAGTATGCTCATTCAATTTTTTACGATGCTGCTTTTTCGACTCAATATGTTTTTCAATCAATTGTTTTCGATTTGTATCAATCACTGTTTCCGAATCTTGATTTAAGACGACCAGCAGCTCTTGTAGAAATGCTTTAATGTCTGCCTGAATCAATAGTTCGGCAGGTTTGTTAGCTCCTAGAATGGAAGGTTCCAAATCCACTTGAATGACTGTTTGATGTGCATTCCAGTAAGGTGCTTTCCCCCACCAGTCGGTTTCGCCGAGGCGAGAACCTAATATTAATACGACATCCGCATCGTTTCGTACATTATTATTTGCTTCAATATGCACCATTGGCATCATAAGGACGTTATCCTCACTCATGGCACCGCGTCCTGCCCAGCTTGTAGTAACCATTGCCTGCAATTTTTCCGCAACTTCGGTCAACTCCTTTTTTGCTCCTGCATGGATGACACCGCTGCCTGCATGAATAATCGGAAATGTTGCTGACTTCAATAGTTGGGCTGTACGTTCAATCTGATAGTTCGATGCTTTCGGCAGCTCCAGCATGCGGTATTGCGAAGGCTCCCAAAAATTCAGTTCACAATTTACTTTCGTATTCATAATATTTTCCGGAATATCCAAATGAACGACACCCGGACGCCCCTCATAGCATTTGCGCAATGCCATTCGCAGCATTTCAGGAATGCGGTCAAAGGAAGGTACTGCCTCACTCCATTTGGCAAACTGTTTAATGGTTGCGGTCTGATCGAAGCACTGATATGTTCCGCCGCGGTCAGGATACATTATGCCTGTCCGTCTTGCACTCGTAATGCACAACACCCGATTGCCTTCCGCTTCTTCCACTACCAAACCTGGCAAAATATTGGCTACACCCGGTCCATTACTAGCCATACATACCCCTAATCGATTTGTCACTCTAGCATACGCGCCTGCCATATGTGCAGCACTCGTTTCATGGCGTGGTGAGATGAGCTCAATTCCATGCTTTTGCAAATTCGAATAAAATCCGAAATACGTTCCGTCAATAATCCCAAAGATGTTATCTACACCTTCTTTTGCCAACATTTTTGCTACTACTTCTCCACCTGACATTGTTGCCATTGCACAATTCCCCCTTCAATTTGTAAACGCTTTCTTAATTGCTTAAAAATTATTTGAATATCCCCATTTTTCGGCACTTGCCTGTTCGTTAAAATACCATTGCCGGCTAATGCTTGATCCGCAAGTTGCTCGATCACTTCATCCGTCAGTAATGGTTCAATCGCTTGTGCACTCTTCCAAACGTGCTGTTTCCTGTTCAGTTCGTCCAAATAGTCATTTAAAAATTGGGCCCCTGTTATCCCGATGATTTTAGCAATTTCCTCGTATCGTTTATACGCACTTTCCAGCGAATATTGGATCACAAACGGATGCATCAGAGCGACACACTGACCATGAGGCATATGGAATTTTACGCCTAGTGCACGCCCTGTTGCATGTGCCAAATTTGTCGAAGAGTTGGAAAACGCTATTCCTGCGTAAAAGCTTCCCATTAATAATTGCTGTCTCGCCTCAATATTGTGCGGCTGTTCATAAACGGTCTCAATATTTTTTGAAATACAGGAAATCGCTTCTTTAGCAAAATAATCACTCATCGCATTAGCTTTCGTTGAAACGAATGCTTCAATTGCATGAGTTAACGCATCCAGTGCCGTAAAACTCGTAATGGATGGCGGCACATTTACCGTAAGCGTTGCGTCTAAAATGACGACATCCGGAATGAAGCTCGGGTGTGCAGGATTAAGCTTTTTTTGAAGTTTCTCGCCTGTAATCACCGTTACTTTTGTAGCTTCAGAACCTGTTCCGGCAGTAGTAGGAATGGCAATAAACGGCATTCTGTTCAATTCAGGGATGTTCGGAACATCGCTTAAACCCAAGTTCGGATTTACCGCAAAAACAGCCACCGCTTTCGCTAAGTCAATGACACTCCCGCCGCCGATTGCTATAACACCGTCACAGCTGTTTATATGAAGCTCAGCTAGAGCCCGGTCAAGTTCATCTGTTGTTGGCTCCCCTTTTGAAATTTCATAAAAGTGTGCATCACAGACTTCCTGCTTTAAATTTTCCAATTGATTCGCTAATGCACTCCTGCTGTATAGGATGAATGGTCGCTGTATCTTTAGTTGTTTGATTTCCGCTGATAATCGTTGAAATGAATCGATACCTGCCACGATTTTTTTTGGTAGGAACAGTTCATAAATCATGAGCTCGCACCTCCAGCCGTCCTTTTTGTTTTCAGTTTCAACATATACAGTTCTGGATGGAACAGGCTACTGTAATATTCAATCACTTCACCCTGCACGCCCAATATGACCCGTTCAATATTTAAAACATTTGTATAAGGCTTCAAATCAAGCAATTTGGCATCTTCCTCACTAATCGGACTACAGCGGATCGTCTGTTCAGCTTCCACCATCGTAATCTTCAATTCTTTTTCGATAATGTCATAGATTGTCGCTTCATTCAGATTGTGTGCGGCTATTTGTTTCCCTAGATGAGTATGGTAAAAATGGCGTTCAATTGAAATAGGCTGATCATCAGCAGTTCGTACTCTGGATATCGCAAATAATATGGATTGCCCTAATATCGCATTTGCTTCTGGAAAGTTATCAATATTTTTTGCATACAGTAGTCTCGCCCCAGGCTTCATCCCCATTTGCCTAACCGTCTCTGTAAAACTGTTCAAAGAATTAAGCCAGTCATGCACTGTCTTATTTTTTGTGATAAATGTTCCTTTTCCGTGGATTTTTTTCAAAACGCCTTCATGGACTAAATGCTTTACCGCCTCTCTCACGGTGGATCGACTAACAGTAAAACGCTCCATCAATTCACGTTCACTCGGAATTTTCTCTACATACTTCCCTTCGACAATTTCAGTTTTCAATAAATCCTTCAGCTGAATATGTAACGGAATATGATTTTCAAAGTTCAACATATCCACCTCCAATGGTCCGCACATCATAACGTCCGTACCAGTTAACTTTGTAAAATTGATTATAGAGGTAGTTTCCAATAATTACAATTAATTTTCAGAATTTTCTAATATATGATTTTACTATAATATTTCAAACTATCATTTCCGTTAAATGGAAAAAACAAAAATTCCCCATTTCCTAAATCTAAATTGATAAAGGAATGGGGAATTTTTTAAATTATATTTTTCCGCTATATTGTATTGTTAAAAAATTTTTTTCTGCTCTATGCCGTCACATCACGCTTCATAAAGTAACCGAACGTAATTGCCAAGAAAATAACGGCATATACAATATTGACAACTAACGAGAATGTAAACGTTAATCCTTCAATCATTGGCATACTGCCCGGTGCATAATATGATAAATCATTGGCAAACCAAATGTATTTCGCGAAATCATATTGGGCGATAAACATTGTCGCCGTTGAACCCATTAGTAAAATGAACAGCGATAAACTTACCGCTAACGTACTTGAACCAAATATTGTACCGATCATGAACGCAAATATAATTGTCATAATTGTAGAACCGAGTGAATAAAGCGTCGTTTCAATAAAGGTATTTTTCACCGTATCCTGCACGATTTGCCCATCAACAATCGATAACGCTATCGAACTATCTGTACCGAATAAAGCTATCCCGATAATTAATGCGACAACGATTCCAGCGGCAAAGAGTACAATACCATAAAGAATGGACGCAACAAGTTTCGAAAGTAAAATTTTCCATCTTGATACAGGTCGCGTCAGCAACATTTTAATCGTACCAGTACCGAACTCAGAAGATACGATACCTGCCGCAATCACAACTGTAAAAATACCCGTCACCATGATTGTCAATGATAATGATAAATCCATATGTTCCGTAAATGTCATGGCATTTGCTGCTGGCAAATCATTGGCGATACGGTATTCGGCCATCGCAATTTCTTCCTTGAAATATTGCTCATCTTCCGGCGTTATATCTTCCGAAGCAAGCATTTCTTTCGGATACGCCATCATTTCTTCGTTTGCTGCTATGCGCGCCTCTTTAGTACTTGAATCCACATCATAATATTTGTTCATACCAGCCACAAATACGATTAACATGATTAAAAGCCCGCACATAATCCAAGCATTTTTTTGCGACCACATTTTGATCCATTCATTTTTAACGTATTGCATCGATAGCACCTCCACCTGTCATCTCGATAAATTGATCTTCAAGACGTTTTTGAATCGGCTGGATCGTATAAAGATCGATACCGGATTCAACGAATTTACGAACAAGCGCAGGCACTTCTTCTTTTGTCAGATTCACTACATAGCCGCCGTTTTCTTTTGTTAACGGCTCTTCGAACATTGCCTGAAGCTGGTCCGGCTGTCCGACTTCAATATAATATTGTGCTGCCGCAACATGTTGTAGTTCGCGAATATCAATCAGCTCGCCATTTTGGATAATCGCAATACGATCTACCATTAACTCGATTTCCGATAAAAGGTGGCTCGATACAACGATTGCCACATTATCCTCTTCCGCAATTTTGCGTAAGTACATACGGAATTCACGGATACCGGCCGGATCCAGACCATTCGTCGGCTCATCCAAAATCAGAAACTTTGGACGATGCAGCATCGCCTGTGCCAGTCCGAGACGTTGACGCATCCCTAACGAATACGTTTTTACTTTTTCATGAATACGATTTTGCAGACCCACTTGTGCTACGACTTCATCAATACGCTGTTTTGTTACCCCTTTATGCATACGGGCAAAGTGCTGCAAGTTTTTGTACCCTGACATATATTTGTACATTTCCGGGTTTTCAACGATTACACCGATATTACTGATCGCTTCTTCATAATTTGTCGACAGCTGTTTCCCATCGATGATTACTTCTCCTTTTGAAGGATACATTAACCCCGTCATCATACGGATCGTCGTCGTTTTACCCGCCCCGTTCGGACCTAAAAAGCCCGTTATTTGACCTGGATAAAAGTCGAGATTCAAATCTTTAATAATGTGTTTGCCTTTAATCGTTTTATTCAGATTTTTAATTTCCACAATTGGCTGTGACAATTGTCCACACCTGCTTTCTGCTTTTTCTTCTATTACAAGCACTTTTTCGTGTGCCTAAATGTTTTATGTATTGGCATTAATGACTTCACATGTAATAGATTCTAATTACTATACTTGATGAGTATGGAAAAAGTTTCATTATTTATAATTTTTCCGACAAAAAACCTCATCAGTTACTTCTGATGAGGCCAAAAACAGTTATTTATATTCTCCTACCCATTCGTCTTTTAACAAACCATACACCGCATGATCGACATAATGATTGTACAGCCACTCTGCCTGACGGATTGTCCCTTCATGCATAAAGCCTAGTCGCTCCGCAATATGACGGCTTTTCGTATTGTTGACGGCTGCATGAATTTCGACTTTCCCAAGCTTATATTCATTGAAGGCAATATCAATGATGCCTTTTACAGCGCGTGTCATAATCCCTTCACCTTGGAATTCTTCATCTAAAAAATAGCCGATCTCACATTTTTTCAGAGACCAGTTAATTGTATTAATCGATACTTTCCCGACAAATTGTCCTTTATAAAAAATCGCTGTATCGAGACCTTCACGCTTTGCAAATTTTGATAAATTCATTGCGGCAAAATCGCGTGTATCTTCGACAGTTTTTGTATTATCTACCCACCCAAGCCATTCGCGTAAATAATCGCGTGAACGGTCAATGAAAGCAAAGATTTCTTCTGCATCATTTTGTGTAATCAATTTTAATTGAATTTCATTATCTACTTCGTAAAAGAACATTACTATCTCTCCAATCTAAGCTCCCATTTAAAACAATAAACCCTTTTTTATTTTCTTATCATATAGAGCTATTTCAGAATATGCAATTAAAATATCTAATCCTTTAATGATTTGTGTAAGTTTACCATTTTCACAGCGTTAATTGTGCTTTTTTTAAAGAAAATTCGCAATATTCCCGGTTTGTATTTTGGTAAACTAACTATGAGGTGTTTTTATGGAAAACAATGAACATGCTTGGGGAAAGCTATTAAAATATTATCGTCAAAAAAAGAAGCGGAAACAAGATGACGTGGCATTCGGCATCTGTACCCCTTCCTATTTAAGCCGAATTGAGAACGGACTTGTTATAGCAGAACATTCGATTTATGCGCAGCTGTTTGAAAACTTAGGCATCGATTTCAACCAGCTCGAACAACAATTGAAAAACCAAACCGCTTTTTTGGAGCAGCTATACGAAAAACTATTATTAAATGCCGAGCTAACATCCGATGAAATTAAACAATTGACCGATATCCAAAACGATGAGCAGCCTTTTGAACAGCAGCTGATGGCAAAGCTTGTATATGCACGTTTCCTGTACTCAATAAAAGATGATGATGATGCAAGAACAATACTCAATGAAGTCGAGCCGCTCGTCAGCTGGAAAAAAGATCGGATCACGCAGCTATTCGTAGCGATTACGGCGTTCGGCCATCTTTCTTTTCACGAATTTGAACAGTTATCCCTTAAAGAAGCGGAAAATCAATTTGCGCAATATTTATCGAATGCCCACCCGTTTGAGCTGGCTAACTACCATTATCATATCGCTTTTGCGAATCACCGAAGCTACAAGTTGCACAAAGCGCTTGAACATATTGAACTGGCACAGCAATTTTTTATCCACCAGTATAAACCTTTGTTTCAGTTGAAACTTTACTCAATGAAAGGTGTAATTTTTAATGATTTGCACCGATTCCGTGAAGCTATTCAGGAGTTTGAAGCAGGACTTGAATTACTGTCAAATGTCCAGTCCATCCAAACACCGGTGCAATGGAGCTCACTGCATAACAACATAGCCTACTGTTTTGAATGCCAGGAAAATTTCCCGGAAGCGTCTAAACATTATGAACTGGCGAATCAATACGACGAAGACTTGCATTCGGCGATCAACTGGATGCGTACATGCTTTGTACAAAAGGATTTCGAGCAGTTGGAAATACTCTTTAATCGCTATGAAGAAATTCGGTTTACTGTCCCTCATCATATTTATCAGCGGAGGTTATTGCAGTATGCGGTTGATACAGCACATACGATCCGCGGATTGAAATTACTGGAGGATGAAGCTTTTACCCATTTCGATGAACAGCAGTATTATTCGCTAATTCTGTTCTATGCTCCATTATGGGGACAGTTTTATGAGCAGCTCCACGCCTATAAACAGGCAAGTAATTGCTACAGGCAGGCATTGGAAGCGAGTGAAAAAGTTCGTCAACGAATGAGCAGCTAAGGGGTGATGAGATGAAGTTACGTAAAGAATATTTCTATTTATGGTTTGGGTTTGGCGCATCAAAATTGGGCAGCTGGATTTACTTGATCGCTCTCAATTTAACGGTTTGGCATTTGACTGAATCCCCGGCTGCGGTTGCGGGTATCTATATCATTGGTCCGATTGCCCGCATTATGTGCAGTTTTTTTGCAGGCTCGATCGTAGACAGAGCCAATAAAAGAACCATCTTAATTATTTGTGATGTTTTCCGCGCAGGTCTTGTGTGTTTGATGCCGCTGCTTTCGGAAATTTGGCTTATATACAGTTTTATCTTTTTGGCAAATGTCGCCGTCTGTTTTGCCAATCCGAGCAGCACATTTATGATTACAAAACTTGTATTGCCAAATGATCGTCTTCGGTTTAATGCGATCAACAGCATGTTAGGCTCGGGAAGCTTTATGATTGGACCTGCTTTAAGCGGTGCCATTATCGCCATAAGCAGTACTGCTGCGGCAATGTGGGTGAATGGTGTCATGCTGCTGTTCAGTGCGTTCATGATGTTTTTATTGCCGAATGTTGAGCAGAAATCGGCAGGTACCGCTACTGTACTGACACCCGCTGTCATCCGTGAAGATTTTTCAATCGTCTGGACTTTCATTTCGCAACGAAAAGCGGTACTGAAGTTCTTTATTTTATATTCAACAGCTTTAATGATCTGCTATTCGCTTGATTCTCAGGAAATGTCGTTTTTGAAGGATTTTCATCAAGTAACGGATTCAGTTTACGGAATCATTGTAGGTATCACGGGAATCGGTGCCATTGTCGGCGGCTATTTGGCTGCCCGATTCGTCAATAGTCTGTCACTCGTCTCATACATTGGCATCGGGTTTACATGTACGTTACTATCCTATTTCACATTTTATTTCTCGCCTAATTTGACGATTGCGGTCGCTGCTTTCATATTGCTCGGACTGTTTATGGCATTCAGCAATGCGGGCTACGCGACCTTTTACCAGCAGACTATTCCGACCGAATTGATGGGACGGTTCGGCAGTTCGCTTGGCCTGATAGAAAGCGTAATGCAAATTACCTTAACCTTGATCATTGGATATTTGGCGGAAATCTATACAATTCAGCTGACAACTAGCCTCTTTGCCTTTATCGGCGCTGTCATCGCATGTATCGTCTATTTCCACCTGTTACACAATAAATCACTTTTTGTAAAGGAGGAGCTAACATGATTACGTATGAAACAATTTGCTACTGCTGTAAAAAACCATTTTTATTAATAGAAGGAACGGTAAAATACCGGAATTACAAACGGAATATGCAGGGGAAATTTTCCTGTGATTCATGTGACAATAAAATCTTCTCAGAAGCAAGAAGCCAATTTTTGCGGAAAATAAACTAATAGAAAAAACCGGGCTTCCTCGATGGAAACCCGGTTTACTGTTATTTTTTTCGAACCTTATAAAGAACAAACAGCAGTATAAACCATATCGGTGTTAACAGCAGAGATGTTCTCGTTGATTCGGAAATACCCATAATGACTAGTAAAAATAAGAAGAATGCCAATACTAAATAGTTGATGAATGGTGTTAATGGCGCTTTGAAAACTGAAGTTTTATGTAATTCCGGATGACGCTTTTTGTAAATGATATGCGAAATCAGAATAATGCTCCAAACCCAAATAAAACAAATCGCACTAATTGTTGTCACGATACTGAATGCATCGTCCGGCATGAAGTAGCTAAGCAATGCCCCAATCGAAACTACGACCGCAGAAAATATCAGACCATTTTGCGGCACCGCATTTTTGTTTAATTTACCGTATGCTTTTGGTGCTTGTTTATTATTACTTAAACTGTACAGCATACGGCTCGTTGAGAACATCCCGCTATTCCCTGCAGAAGCAGCTGATGTCAGCACAACAAAGTTAATTAAACCTGCTGCAATCGGAATACCCACCAATGCGAAAACCTGAACGAATGGTGAACTTGCAGCGCTTAATGTATCCCAAGGATTGATGGTTAAAATGACGAATAATGCCCCTACATAAAACAGCAGAATACGTACGGGAATTTTATTGATTGCAGATGGGATATTCTTTTTAGGGTTTGCCGTTTCAGCAGCAGCTACCCCTACTAATTCAACCCCAACGAATGCAAAGACAACCATCTGGAACGCCATTAAGAATCCAAATGCCCCATTCGGGAATAACCCTCCGTGCTCCCATAGGTTCGATACGGCAACTTTGCCTGTATCTGTTTCAAAACCAATGATCAACAATATAATTCCAATTGCAATCAATGCAACAATTGTGATGATTTTAATCAACGCAAACCAAAACTCCAGCTCTCCGAACAGTTTGACCGTCAATAAATTCAAAATTAGTAAAACTACTAAACATGCGATAGCCGGTACCCATTGCGGGATGTCGAACCAGTATTGCGTGTACATACCGACAGCGATTATATCCGCCATTGCCGTCATAACCCAGCAGAACCAGTATGTCCAGCCGGTAATATAGCCTGCCCAATCCCCTAAATATTCAGTGGCGAACTCGGTAAACGATGCATAGCCGCCTTTTGATAAAAGCATTTCGCCAAGTGCACGCATGACGAAAAATAGTGCGATACCAACGATTAAATATGCAAAGATAATAGAAGGTCCTGCAAGTGAGATCGCTTTACCTGACCCTAAAAACAACCCCGTTCCGATTGTTCCTCCAATCGCTATTAACTGAACGTGTCGATTTTTCAGATCGCGCTTTAATTCTTGTTGTTCCAAAACGATTCCTCCAAAGGATAAGTATTTTGTCTGTTTACACAGCGCAAAATAATAAGTACTTCACCGCGGTCCATCAAGTAATTTTTTCTGGAAAATTAAAACAGGGACTGATTATGTGCCAGTCCCTGTGTCTAAGAATAATCGATCTCGCCTCTGCGAAATCGCGTCCAGATTCCAAAAAATCTGTGACATCTATCGAGGGCTTTTCTTTTTCAAACAGTGGATGCTACATACACCAATTTTTAAGGAAAAGCGTCTCTCATTACTCTTCTGTCCTTTTGCCTGAGATTATGAACCCTTCGGCGACGCGGTATACGCGCTCTCTCCAGAAACTGCTCCCGCCAGTAGTTTTATCCACGACGATCAACGCTTGATATGTATGCAATTAGTTGCCTATAGGTCATCTGGCATCTTCCAGTTTCCTATAGCTCGCGTTCAATACTATTATTGTACGATAATCATACTATCAATTTTATGCCCGCCTTACAATGGATAATCGTAGTCAGTTATTATGTAAATAGCAATTTAACCTTATTCCCAACATAATGTTTTCATCTTGCAGAAAATTCATGACTAAAAAAATATTACACCGAAAATTCAATATTTTCAGTGTAATATTTCATATAGAGGAATTGGTAGCCCCTCGTAATTCTGTTTTCGTTTACTGCAGTTTTTCCTGTACTGTTGAATCTTCTTCGTATGTTGTTCGATTGATATCGATCAGCTTACCTTTTGTTGTGTTTGACTTTTTCATTTTGACAACATACGTATTGTCTAAAGCAATGTCTGTGCAGGCGATGTCTTTCTCGCGAATATTTTCAGGGTAATTTAAAGTAATAACCAATGTATCCCCGTCTTTTTCGATTTTTTCAATTTCTCTTCCACAGCCATCTGAATACCCTGTGACAAACAGCACTTCTTCTGTTTCAAAATCGATGGGCGGAATCGATTCAAAACCAAAAATATCGGCCCACGTCGTATAAAGCTTTTCATCCTGCACGATTGAAATACTCGTACCAACTTCAGGGGGAATCGAATCTAATTGAAACAGTAATTCATATTCAACTTGATTTTCTTCCTGAACAGGGTTGGTCGAATTGGATGAGGTTGCTTGCTCTTTCGTATTACATGCTGCAAGTAGAAAGATCAGTCCCATGACAAGCATGCAACTAAAACATTTTTTCAATGTCCATCACCTCGTTTCTTACATAATTAGTCGGATGAAAAATAAAAAAGTTTCGATTTTCCCACATTTTATCTGTTACTATTGGTTAATTTAAACTTACAAGATTATGTTAAATAAACTAATAATTCAGCAAGTAAGCTTTTATCATAAAATGGCGTATAATGTAGTTGTTTATCCAACTATTACACCATTCTCTTGGAGGGTTTGTACAAATGAGTACACGTATTGAAAAAGACTTTTTAGGCACATTAGAAATCCCAAAGGACGTTTATTACGGCGTTCAAACAACTCGTGCATTAGAAAATTTCCCGATTACTAAAATGACAATGCACCCTGAATTAATTCGTGCATTTGCCATCGTAAAGAAAAGTTCGGCACTTGCAAATGCCGCTATCGGTAAATTGGATCCGGTAATTGCCAATGCAATTGCACAAGCATCCGATGACATTATTTCAGGACTATTACATGACCAGTTTGTTGTAGATCCAATTCAGGGCGGAGCAGGCACTTCAATGAACATGAATGCCAATGAAGTAATTGCTAACCGTGCACTGGAAATTTTAGGGGAAGAAAAAGGTACTTATTCAATCATTAGTCCTAACAGCCATGTCAATATGGCGCAGTCAACAAATGATGCATTCCCATCGGCTATCCATATCGCAACAGTTTCTACATTAGATAATCTAATTATTGCAATGGAAATGATGCGTGATAGCTTTATCAAAAAATCAGTAGAATTCGATTCAATCGTTAAAATGGGACGTACGCATTTACAAGATGCTGTACCCGTTCGTTTAGGTCAGGAATTTGGTGCCTACGCTGCCGTTGTTTCTCGTGATATTGCTCGCATCAAAAAAGCGCAGCAGACAATGCTGCAAATCAATATTGGCGCAACTGCAATCGGTACAGGCTTAAATGCAGATCCAGAATATATGAAATTAGCTGTGGAAAACATTGCGGTTTACAGTGGCTTCCCGTTCATTAAAGTAGACAATTTAATCGACGGTACACAAAATACCGATACGTATGCAGAAGTATCATCAATGCTAAAAATCGCTATGATGAATATGTCGAAAATCTGTAATGACTTACGCTTAATGGCATCAGGTCCAAAAGCCGGATTTGCAGAAATTCGCTTACCGGAACGCCAGCCAGGTTCTTCTATTATGCCAGGTAAAGTAAACCCGGTTATGCCGGAAGTAATTAACCAAATTGCTTTCCAAGTGATCGGTAACGACGTAACAATCTCACTTGCATCAGAAGCAGGTCAATTTGAGCTTAACGTAATGGAACCGGTTCTAGTATTTAATCTGCTTCAGTCGATTGAAATTATGACGAACGGTTTCACAGTATTTACAAAATACTGCCTGGACCATATCGAAGCGAATGAAGCGCGTCTGCATGATTTTGTTGAGCGTTCAATCGGTGTTATTACTGCACTGGCTCCACATTTAGGGTATGAGCGTTCAAGTCAAATTGCGCGTGAAGCACTGCATAGCGGCAAATCTGTACGCGAACTTTGCTTAATGTACAATTATTTCACACTTGAGCAGCTTGATATTATCTTAAATCCATTCGAATTAACGCAACCCGGTATTGCTGGTGAACGTGCATTTGAAAAACAATAATAATAGCTAAAACGAAAGCTCCGCCGGGATATTTTCCCTGCGGAGCTTTTTCATTAAATATAGAGCACTTCTTTTGCGAGTGAAATCGCACGCTTGCTAACTTCCAATTTATCGCCGTCCGCATTTAGCTTCACGACTCCATTTGGCTCATCAAAAATGGATTTCAGCTGTGCTTTCGGTTTGACACCGACCATCATCGGCCCTTTTTCGGGCTCACCTGTACGCAGTTTTTCCTGCTCTCGTGTGACACCTTGTTCTTCCCCGATTTTCGGGAAAGCTGTTGTTTGTTGCTGTAAATTTCGGGGACGTGTCTGGTTATTTAAACTTGAACTCCCTGTGCCAACAGAACGTATCATGAATGATCCCCCTTCAATTATCTTTTCTTACTCTTTCGTATATCAATATCCGCGTAGATTTCAACTTCCAGTAGTGCCTGATTCGCGAGCTGATCTGCTTCACTGTTTAGTTTGCGGTCAATATGTTGATATACCGGACGAATGCCAAGCTTCTGAAGCTTCGCATCGATTTTATCTGCCCACGTTGACAGAACACTATCCGTTACGCCCCATTCGCCGTTCATTTCATTAATGACGACTTGCGAATCACCGTAAATCTTTATTTTTTGGTGATGCACGCCCATCTCCTCAAGCTGCTCTACAGCAAGATTCAGTGCCGCATATTCCGCTTCATTGTTTGATGTTAAATACTCCGCCAGCTGATTCGTCCGCAAGCGATAGTTTTTTCCGTTCTGTTTATAATAGACGACTATCCCTAAACCGGCCAGCTTTTCTTCTCTATTAAAACCGCCATCAAAATAGACTTCCACTTCGGTAGGTTCTGTTTCGAGAGATTTCAAATATTTTTTTAGCTCTTTTAAAGTCCATGTACTGTCATGTTCATCTGTCATCACAATATTTTTTGTACGGCCCGTGTTTTCCATATCCAGTACGAGCGTATAGGCATGCGCTGCAGGAATTGCCTCACTTCGCCATGTAATTTCCTGCTTAGCCTTTGTGATATATTGCCATTCAATCGTCAATTCCAATCGGCTCTCCCCTTCCATTTGTCGTCTGCTTCAAATCTTCTTTATAAAACCAGTTAATACACAATGTACTAACCATTATGCCAACTATAAACGGTGGTGATACAAAAAATAAAAAATACGCGCTGCCGACCGGTGCTTTCATAAAGTATCCGAATACGATTGGCTGCAGAATACTAAAAATAAAGCTTGTTAAGTAAAGTGCCCGTTTGCTGTAATTTTTACGCATGAAGTACAGCACATAATACCAGGGAATCACGACAAAAAAATAAATCGGCAAAACATAAATAATTATGGACATGGCCGTACCGAATGTGATCGATTCATTTATATAAGGCAATGAAAATGCAATAAAAACCATGACCGCCATGACATAAGGTAAAAAACCGGTTAAAATGATTTGCCAACTCTTCATCACATTCCCCCTATTTCCAATCATTATACCAAACACTATTTGCCTATACAAAATTTGCATTTACGGGTATAGTACAGGGGGTGATAAAATGAAGGTAAAATTTTATGAAAATAATGAAAAACGCGTACTAGGCATTACATTAAAAGATCCAGCATTAGCCGAGGACAACAATATGGCACTCCATGTTTGCAAAAACGAAGCTGATATTATCGAAAACCGCCAACAGCTTGCCTCACTGCTGCAAACCGAATTATCAGAGTTTGTATGCGCCAATCAAACACATAGTGCCAACTTCTTCCGTGTGGAAAAATCGGAAATCGGCAAAGGAGCAACCGACAATACAACTGCTGTTCATGATACCGACGCATTGTATACTTACGAACCGAACGTTGTGATCTCAAGCTTTACCGCAGATTGTGTACCGGTCTTATTTTATAATGAAAAAACAAATGTCATCGGGGCTGTGCACTCTGGATGGCAAGGGACGATTAAAGAAATTACATTAAAGTTGCTTCAACATTTACAACAAGAGGAAAATTGCGATTTACGTGATTTGAAAGTAATGATCGGGCCAGCAATCAGCCAAGAGAAATTTGAAGTGGATGCCGATGTTCAGGAAAAATTCAAAGCACTCGGCTATGCGGACGAATTTATGTACTGGAATGAAGAAACGAGCAAATTCCATATCGACAACCAGTTGACCGTGAAAACACAGTGCATGCTTGCAGGTGTGCCTGAAGAAAACATTTCTATTGACCGAATGTGCACATTTTTGAATGAGGACGGATTCTCCCATCGCCAAGACCGCTCAACCGGCAGGCACTTGAGCTTTATTATGCGAAAAGAATAGATTTCGTTAATAAGTGTGAGAAAAGGAATACCTAACATTCAGTAGGTATTCCTTTTTTCATGAGTCTAAAACCGGCGGCATAATCATGGTGCTACAAGTTCAACCTTGATTCTATCCGGATCTTCAAAAAAAACAGCGTAATAATTTTCCCCTCCTGCATAGGGATGTTTATCAGTATAAAGGATATTAACACCTTTACTTGCTAACTTTCTTGTCATCTCATCTACTTGTTGACGCGAACTTGCATGGAAAGCCAAATGATTTAGACCTACCCGGCATCTATGATAAGGAATATCCATAAACCGTTCTTCTGCTTGCACGAAAACGATATAGGTCTCTCCGATTTTCCAACTCTGTCCACTTTCCCACGATTGATAAGATTCATATCCCATTTCTTCTAACAACCATCCCCAAAAGTTAATGGAAGTTTTTAAATCTGAAACATATAATTCGATATGATGAATAAGCCCTTTTGACAATGGATGCCTTCCTTTCTATCTACCAAATAATCCTAATCGATATTTTAGATTAGATACGTTTTTGTATGTGACTCAATGTATACTATAAAAAACTTTAAAATTCGTTTACTATAGCTATATGAACACCTATATTTGGTAAATCTTCAATTAATATAATCAATTCAGTGTGGAGGTTTTAAATGAAACTTTTAAAAACAATTGGCGCTTACTTTCATTTATTGCATTAATCATAATAGGAATTTCTATATACATAAACATGCAAACTAAAGTTATGCCTGAAGCAATGTACATTGAACCAGATTATAGATGGTATGGAATCCGAACATTATCTATTTACTCAGAATCTGACAAGGATAAGGTGGAAATTATATTAAAAAATGAAGACCGAGACAAAATAACCGAATTAATAAACAATACAACAGTATCCGCTTTTGAAGTACCAGAACCTGAAAATGCTAAAAAAATAGTTACACAGACAGCAGTTGCAGGAAATGGCATCCCATTTGACTTTAGCATACATAAAACTAGGTGGGGCAATTATTATTTACACATTGAAAGCTTAGACCCTCCTGTCGGTATATGGCATAAAATAAAAGAGTCGGATTTACCGGATTATTATATAGAATTGGAAAAAGTGACTCTCTAATTATAGAAATCTAATCAATAATATAGTTCGAGTAAAGGTATTCAATAATCTTTTTCTCTCCCCATATTGCCTTTAACGTATGTTGAAGTGCTTAGAAGGCATAAAAATGACCTCATTTTATCGAAATCATTTGCTTAAAGAAATATCTAAATATTTTTCATATCTTTGCTTTTCAATGTTTAGTTCATAAACTCTAATAAAATTCACTTCAAAATCGGGATATGGTGTCAATTCTTTAACTGCTAATTTCTCCATTTCCATTAGTGCTTTTTTAGAGAGTCCAGCAGAAATGTAATCACCGTACTGTTCTTTCCCCAATGTTATGTGAGGTACAAACGCATCAAGTTCAAAATACTGTTTTATTAGGTCTTCTGACGGTGAAATCTCATGCACTATTTCTTGATGCAATTTATGCAAATGACTTGAATTAACGCTCAAATATAAAATGTTATCTCCAAAAAAATTTGGTTGATCTAATGACACTTGAAAAGGTTTGAAAGTATTACACACTTTTTGTACTTTTCCTATCCATTTCTTATCTGGAGTTAGTCCTCCTTGAGCTTTCAAAGTTATGTGTGGTTCTACATTTGAATGTTTAATCCAATTACTTTGAAAATGGACAATTCTTTCTAAATATTCTTCTGGTGGGACAATACCTATAAAATACTCCACTTTCATCTTCACTCCTATTATTTTTATTTAAACAGCCTCCATTTCAATCAATTTAAGGCTGTTTAATAAGAATGTAAACCATTCATCACGTCCGATCTTTTAAATTTTATCTGATATGTAATGTAGGTGATGGTCATACTATTTATTGCCATGTTTTTCATAGGTGCTTGTTTTTTGATAAGTGGCCTGTTAACAAAGGTAGAAATTGAATAAGCGTCTCCAAAATAGGAGACGCTTATTCAAATGGTCCAAAGTCATAGTGACTAACTAAAGGTTTTCAATTTTTTCGACATCTGCTGCAGTTAATTCGAAATCAAATAGATCCAGATTTGCTGCCTGATTCACACGGTTGTGTGATTTCGGAATAACGACAACACCGCGCTGGATTTGGTATTTCAATAAAACTTGTGCACCCGATTTATCATAGGCTTTACCGATTTCATCCAACAATTCTTGTTGATGCGCTTCAGTTTTCATCGGTCCCCATGCAACAGGTGTAATGCCCTCGTCTTGTAATAAAGCAAGAAGGTCTTCGTTCTTTTCTTTTAAGTTGATTTGTATTTGATTAACGGCTGGCTTCACTTTCGCGAATTCATTCAATTCATCCAGATGATTTTTTCTAAAGTTTGAAACGCCAATTGCTTTCAGTTTTCCTGCTTCGTAATATTCTTCAAAAACTTTCCAAGTGTTTTTAAGCTGTTCCTTGTCCTCGATTGGTGCATGAATCAAAAGCAGGTCCAAATAGTCTGTTTGGAAATTTTTTAGACTGTTATCGATTGCTGCTCGAGTCGACTCCTTTGAAGAAACATATTCTTCTCTCGCCGGAATTTTCGTTGTAATGAACAACTCTTCTCTCGGTACTGAACTTTCTGCTAATATTCCCCCTACAAGCTCTTCGTTTCTATAACTAATCGCAGCATCTATTGATCGATATCCTAACTCAAGTGCTGTTACGAGCTCAGGAATTTCATCTGTTAATGCTCCGTTATAGTCCTTATTTTCTTTACCATACGTATTTGTACCTGTACCAACAATCGGCATTTTTATTCCATTATTAAGTGTGATGTATTCCATATTTTTGGTACTCCCCTTTTATTCTTAAATTATTTTACTGATTAAGTATATCATAACAAAATATAGAATCTTCAGAAATCAATCCGGTAGACCTAAATCGTACTCAAATAAAAAGGAGCACTGTTCCCTGTCGGAAGCGCGCTCAATTGTTGGTGATGTGCCTGCATCAATTCTCCTACTTAAGGTTCTTCAGGTACTTTTCTTAATTGTTTTCTTCGGATGGCATACACTACTATCAGTAAAAGAGGTAAGAATATACCAATTGTATAGGAGAATATTAAACCTATTGTAGTATTCCAACGCTGCTGGTAAATAACATCCGGGAAAATTACAATCGAAATGACTACCGCAATGATTCCAAAAGGTATCGTTAACGGGCGATAATCCTTTAAATTGAATATTTGCGCGAAACCTAAAACAGTAACATAAAAATAAATGGTTGCCTTATAATAAAGTGCGATAATCCAAAGTGTGCCCATTAATGCCTCAATCCGTTGTATAAATTCACCGACGTTAATCCTTTTAGCTAATGCATAGCCCGGATATAGCTCTATTCCAGTATTATAAGCCCCTAATACTGCTACACATAAAAACGTAAAAATAATAATGACAATTCCACCTAATAAGTTCCCAATCAAAAAGAACTTTTTAGCTTTAATGCCTGTGTTAATAAAGGCAGGAAAAATCATTAATAACACAATGGCATTGACCGAAGTTACTTCTATAAAAGATAAGGATGTTTGAACAATTTTTTTAGGTTCGGCTTCAAATACGGGTTGCAAGTTATCAAAATTGACTTGGGGAGAAATGAAAAATACTAAAAAAAGAAAAAATATCAAGCAAATAAGAATTAATACTTCAGCAGAACGTGCAATTGTTTCTAATCCTAAACGGACACCCATCACAATAATAATAGCCAAAAGGATATTTAAAGCGACCATTGGCGTATTTGGCATTAAATGAGTGTTCAAAAAGGTCCCTGAATAATATAGTAGGATTGCGGTATAGACAAAAGACATGAATACAAATAAAAGAGATGCAGCTTTCCCTAGCCAGCGCCCCAGAACCTTTTCCATCATTTGAACAAAAGTAAGGTCCGGAAACCATTGTGCGATTAAGCAAAATAACCATATTACCATTAATCCAATTGCTGTGCCGAGTATTGCAACAATCCAAGCATCTTGTTTTGTTTCGGAAGCTAAAAATGACGGAACAATTAAGATACTTGTACCAACTGAAAACAACACAACTAAAACCATAAATTGGTATGGATTTATTTTAATATTTTGCATCATGCGTTACCCGCCTTCCACTGAGGGATCTTTTAAACAAACAACTCTTTAGCAATACTTCTTCAAGCGCTCCCATTGTTTTCACATAGCGATTAATTCTTAATCTTTTCTAAAAATGAACTATTTACCGTCCCTGTAAGGCGAATTTTCATATCTACTTTAACGTTCACTGTTAAGTCAGAAAATTCCTCGTCCCAATTTTCTTTAATCTTATTCCACTCTTCCGGATTGGAGCGATGAATAGCTTCACCGAATCCAAATATGTCTGATTGATATTCTTCTTGTAGCACATCGATTGTCTCATTTATTATTCTTGTCGCTTCTTTTTCATAAATTTTTTCAAGCTCCTGTATTGATTCCGGATTCTTTAAATCAATTTTACATCTAACTTCGCCTACATTGCCCTCGGCTTTCGTATGGATATTTACTTCTGGTTTTCCATGGACTATATTTCCCTCAATTTTAGAATGGAAGTTAGTCACTTCAATGGTAGATTTCCCTTCATTAGGACAAGATATTGATGTTACGGTTGATTTAACTGAATTGGTAATACCACTATATCCTCTACTATCTTGTTCAGTTAACCAGCCCATCAGCCTATCTTCTTTAAATATGGCTAAATTATCATATTTGATTTGAGCAGGCTTAGAAATGGATTCTATATTCTGTTGAGTGGATCCTATTTGTTTGTTTCCTGCCAACTGAATCCCTGTTAGTACGGCTTCTTTACCTTCACTTATAAGATCCACTATCAATTCATCTAAAGTAACACCATACGTACCTGCCCACGCCTTTTCCGATACTTTTAGACCTGCAAACATTTTACTGGCAGGTATGCTTTCCAAATCTGTTGTGACATTCAGAATTTCTCTGGCGGTTACATCCTTAGCAACAACAACATAGAAGTCTGGTCGAAGTTCCCAATCCCTAGCGAGTAAATCCAAAGATTCACCTATTCCTTCCTTAGCCAATTCTTCACCAACAATCAACATTTGAAGGTGTCCGGGATATATTTTCCTTGGCGAGACTTTTGTCATTCTACGGAGTGCTTCATAAACTGTTTCACCATTCTCTGTAAAAAGTGTAACTGCTGTGCCCCCTGTCCCGTCTTTCATGGAAACGGCAGAAGGTACTACTACTTGTGCGGTTACCTCGTATTCATCCTCACCCTCCACTTTATCAATACCCAATGCCAGCGTAATTGCGAGCTCGTTTAACTCCCTCTTATCCCAGCATCCCGTAAGAATGAAATTAAGGATTATGAGAATAAACATGTACTTTTTCATCGTTTAAATCCCTCTCATTCCTTATTTTTTGGAGGTGCTGGCTTTGCAGAGGATGGATTTTGTTGCCTAACTCTATTTTTTTGACTGATTAGATGGGGTCGAGTCAACAAGCTCCAGAGCGGAAATACAATAAACGT
This sequence comes from Solibacillus sp. FSL W7-1472, assembly GCF_037969775.1. Lineage (NCBI taxonomy): Bacteria > Bacillati > Bacillota > Bacilli > Caryophanales > Caryophanaceae > Solibacillus > Solibacillus sp. FSL W7-1472. The sequence goes on along the minus strand of NZ_CP150208.1, from coordinate 1,644,954 downwards.
ATCCTTTTGATCGGAAACATTAAATGGTGCAACCGGTGACATATAAGGTATCCCAAACGAGCGTAAACTGCATAAATGTAAAATTAGAGCGATTAATCCAATAGTAATTCCATAGAGACCAAATGATGCTGCTAAAGCCATAAATGCAAAGCGGAGTATCCTTGTAGCAATCGCCATATCGTAAGAAGGTGAAACAAAACTGGATATAGCCGTAATTGAAACGATGATTACCATCATGGCTGAAATTATTCCTGCTTCCACAGCCGCTGTACCTATAACAAATGCCCCAACAATGGACATTGCGGAACCAATCGCACGAGGCATCCTAACACCAGCTTCGCGTAATATTTCAAACGTTATTTCCATTATTAGTGCCTCAACAAATGCCGGAAACGGAACACCTTCTCGCTGAGCTGCAAGACTGATAAGGAGTGCAGGTGGTAGCATCGTTTGATGAAACGTCGTGATTGCAATAAATAATGCAGGTGCCAGCAATGTAATTGTAAATGATAAAAAACGCAGGAGCCGAACAAGACTCCCTATAAGCGTCCGAACATAGTAGTCTTCCGGAGATTGAAAAAACTGTATGAATAATGCTGGAACAATCAGCACAAAGGGTGTTCCATCTACAATGATCGCTATGCGCCCCTCGAGTAGTGCTGCGGCTACTACATCCGGTCTTTCTGTATTAAAGACAGTAGGAAAAGGTGTATATGGCGTATCCTGAATTAATTCCTCGATATTTCCGCTTTCCAGAATTCCATCAATTATTATTCGATCCAAACGTAAATTAACTTCTTTTACTATTTCGTCATTTGCAATACCGTTGATATAGGCTATAGCAACATTTGTTTTCGTTCGTGTACCAATCTTTTTTGACTCAATCAAAAGTTCGGATCTTTTATTTTCCTGCGGATCAGCGCAGTATTGACACGTAAATTTTCGGTAAAACCTTCACGCGGACCCCTAACTACTGTCTGGGCCACTGGTTCCGTTACCCCACGCTCGACCCATTGCCTGTTGGAAATAGTTAAGCCTTGATCATAGCCATCGATTAAAATAATCGTATCCCCTGACAATAGATTCGTAAACAGAACATCAAAGTCTCCTATTTCTTTAATATCTCCTACTGTCATGGCGACATCTTTTAATACGCTGATAAGATTTTTCTGAGGGAGAGTCTTTCCCAGTAATTCAATCTCCTTTATATCCAGCATCAGCGTTTCAAGTATAAAGTTTTGTAAAGAAGTTGTATCGGTTAATCCGTCCGTATATATAATACCTGCTTTTATCGTTTCTTCTTTACCAAGTAGAATTTCACGGATGACAATATCCGAACTGGTTCCAAGAGCATCTTTTATAAATTGTAAGTTTTGTTGAAGATTTGTTTTTATCAGATTATTTTCAATGTCAACCACTTCCTGAATCTGAGTAGCGGGAGAGGAACTAACTTCACGAAATTTTTCCTTTTTCTTAAACCACATCGTATCCCTCTCCTCTTCTTCATTCAACCATTTATATTATTTATTAGTAATTTATGGTATATAAATAATTTAAGTCTATGTTAGAGTATGAACGATTTGGTTAATTTTTATACGAATAATACAACCGGCAAGGGGCTTATAAAACGAAGCCAAAGGAAGTTATTTCTGCAAATTTAAACATCTCGAGCCTAATAACTGCTGACCTTCCATTTAAAAACAGTTTAAATGAACCCGAAATGTAATTTACTGTTCATCCCCCGTTCATATTCAATTTATAAACTATGGATGTAAAGAACAGATCGGAGGAAAGTAAAAATGAATATTGCGTGGAAAGAAATCAAGAAAAATAAAGTGAGATTTTTAATTTTAGGTTCCATTATTTTTCTCGTTAGTTTATTAACATTTATAATATCTGGTTTAGCAAATGGATTATCACAAGACAATGCTTCTTTAATTCAAGATCTACCAGATGGTCAATTTTATATGAATAAAGATGGAGACGAAACTTATAATCTGTCAAAAATAGATAGTAGTATACAGGATAAAATAATAAACAACGAAAAAGATGCTGTGGCATTTTCAATTCAAATGGGTTTCTTAACGAACAAAACTGACAAACAACAGAGTGTAGCCTTTGTTACATCCACTGATTCAGAACTATTTGAGAAGGTGGAAGATGGGGAGATTATTTTAGATCGCTCAATGGAGGACAAAGGGATAAAGGTTGGAGATACGTTAACGAATAATCAATTCAGTGGCGAATTTAAAGTAAAGGGTTTTGTCGACCAAAAGAAATTCAGTCATGCCCCGGTTGCATTTATAAACACTAAGAATTTCCAGGAAATGTATCGGGTTATGGAAATGCAACTGATATTTATACCGGGAGGAGATTCTTCACAACAATTCGCAGGCTTGCAATCCTTTACGAACAAGGATTTTCTCAATACCATTCCAAGCTATAATGCAGAACAGATGTCATTAAATATGATTGTTTGGTTTTTAGTTGTAATTAGCGGAATGTTATTTGCCATCTTTTTTTACATGATGAATATTCAAAAAGTCGGTTTATATGGGATTTTAAAGGCAATCGGTATGAAAACAAGCAAGCTGTTCAAAATCATGTGGTCACAAATGCTCTTTATAACGGTCGTTTCGCTTATATTGTCCATTTCTTTCAGCCAAGTATTTAATATGATTGCACCTGAGGGAATGCCTTTTCATTTAACATTTGAAAAAACCGCCCAATTATCTATAGTTTTCCTGCTAATCGGTTTTATCGGAGCTACACTCTCTGGAATACAAATCAAAAAAATCGAACCATTACATGCGATACAACAAGGAGAGGCTTAATATGACAATATTCACACTAGAAGATGTTAGGAAAACATTTGTTACTGGTGAAGTAGAGGAAGAAATACTAAAAGGAATCAATCTTACGTTTAAAGAAGGAGAGGTAACTGCATTAGTAGGTGCATCAGGTTCTGGTAAAAGTACGCTCCTTACTATAGCTGCAGGATTACAACCTGTATCTGATGGGCAAGTTATATTCGACGGAAATAATATGACTGCCATGAGTTCTGAACAAGTTCGAAAAATTCGGGCTAGCAAATTTGGCTTTGTCTTTCAATTTGCTCATCTTGTTCCTTTTCTCACAGTTGAAGAGCAGTTAATGTTAATGCTGGATGTTTCTGAATCAAACTTAAGCAAACAGGAAAAACAGGCAGAAGTTAATAACATTCTACAACTAGTTGAAATGAATCATAGGAAGCATGCTTACCCCTCTTCCTTATCGGGGGGAGAAAAACAACGGATCGCCATTGCCCGAGCAATCATCCATAAACCGAAAGTTCTCTTTGCAGATGAACCAACTGCCAGTCTTGATTCAAGGAAGTCCAGAGATGTTATGCTGTTAATTCAAGATTTAACTAAAACGTTGAATATCGCTACATTAATGGTTACCCATGATGAGGAATTGCTTTTATATGTAGACCATGTGATTAAAATGAGTGATGGAATGGTTTTGCAAAGTGAAAAGTAGATTCTAATAGATGAATTATGTGACAGAACATAAATGAACAGCCTGGACGTATATGGCTGTTCATTTGTTAGTTCATTAAATAGACGAAATTTCTATAAAACAGGAGAAAATAGAATGACAACAATTTTAATTGTAGATGACGATATCAATATATTACAGCTTGTAAACATCCACTTGTCCGAAGCAGGTTTCAAAGTTTTCCAAGCAAAAGACGGGACTGAAGCATTAGGGATTCTTAATCGAGAAGTATGTGATTTAGCAGTAGTGGATGTAATGATGCCTTTTATGGATGGTTATGCCCTAACAAGGGTGATTCGAAAAAAATACGATATTCCCGTTATCCTTTTAACTGCCAAAAATCAAATTGAAGATAAAGAAATAGGATATAAATCTGGTACGGATGATTATCTAGTCAAGCCGTTTGAACCAAAAGAATTAAATTTTAGAATTGAAGCCTTACTGCGTCGATACGATAAGCAATCCGATGAATCGATTATTCGTTTAGGAAGTACAACTATTAATAAAAAAAGCTATGAGGTTCAGCTTGGTGACCGGACGATTCTCTTACCCTTAAAGGAATTCGAACTCCTGTATTTCCTTGCTTTAAACCCTATGCAAGTATTTTCTCGTGATCACCTAATCGAACATATATGGGGTGTGGATTACGAAGGAGATGAACGGACAGTAGATGTTCATGTCAAACGATTAAGAGAACGTTTTTCTAATTTGACAGACGATTTTCATATTAAGACAGTGCGTGGGGTTGGCTATTCATTGGAGGCAATCAGAAGATGAGATCTCTTTATGTGAAGTTTGTTGTGTTCACGATTGGAATTATGATTTTTAGTGGAATATTAGCTTTTTTAATCTCGAATATGTATTATCAGCAAAAATTAAAACCATTTAATGACCAGAAAAACACAACAATTGCATTAAACATTGCTGAATTTACCGGGAACCAACCTGATTTAGATCTAAAAGATTATTTTGAAAACATTTCGTCAATTGGTTATCAAATTTTCCTCGTTGACAATTCCGGTAATGAATTTTATTTTGGTGCACCCTTTAGGGAAAAGACATTGTCTCATTCCACCAAAGAACAAGTAATAAACGGTGATATTTTTCATGGGATTCTAAATTTTCCACAGGAGACATTTGTCACAGGATTTTTTGCAAACGAATTGAAAAATACGATTGGTGTTCCATTGACACATAACGGGAAAAAGTATGCGCTTTTCATTAGACCGGATATTAAGCTACTGTTTAACGAAATGCATATTTTATTCGGATGGCTGCTGGCTTTGGCGATTATGCTGAGTATCATAATGGTCATTTTTATAACTAAATATTTAGTTCATCCAATCTCAAAACTTACATCTGCAACAAAATCACTCTCAAACGGAAATTACAATGTCGATCTTGATACTACCCGTCATGATGAATTAGGTGAACTTTCACTTAGTTTTTTACGGATGGCCAGTAAACTGGAGCAGATGGATGAAATGAGGAAAGAGTTTATTTCGAATATCTCTCATGATATCCAGTCACCTTTATCTAATATAAAAGGATATGCAAACCTTTTGAAAAGCGAATCCATGAGTCCGGAAGATAAAAGCAATTATATTTCGATCATCAACGGAGAGATTAAAAGACTGTCTACATTAACAAGACAGTTATTACTTCTTGCTTCGTTAGACCGAGATGAGGATATTATGAAAAGAAAGTCAGTTAATATCGGAAAACAAATTAAGGAACTTATACGGAGCAATCAGTGGCAAATTGGAGAAAAAGGTATTACGCTCGGATTCACATTACCGGATGTAGAAATTACTGGGGATCCGTCCTTACTTAATGCGGTCTGGGACAATCTGTTAACCAATGCCATCAAATATAATAAACCGAATGGCATTATTGAAATATCCATTAAAGAACAAGGAAAATCGGTGTTGGTATTCTTTGAAGATTCGGGTATAGGTTTGAATGATAAAGAGAAAGAAAGAATTTTTGACCGCTTTTATCGAGTAGATACTGCACGGTCGCGTTCAGTAGATGGAACAGGACTGGGACTTTCAATAGTTGCTGCTATCGTTACATTACATGGTGGAATCATTCATGTGAATAGTATTGAAAACCAAGGAACGAGCTTTGTCGTAGAATTGCCTGTCAGGTAGTAACAGTAAAAATAGATTGTATCAGACAACTACAATTGCCAAGTGGCAGAAAAAAAACGGCTGGCTTGAGCCCGGCGAAATACCACTTTCAATCCAACCGATTAACTGTCTAATCAAAACTCAAAATTAAAGGGCTCACTATCAATTCATATGCGAATTTGATAGTGAGCCCGCTTCCCTGATATACATTCCAATCATACCGGATTAATGAATATTATTTATTGAAAAGGTCGGTGCTGTGCGGTACATGCTTTTTTGCTGACGGATCAATAAACAACCGTGCCGCACTAATGGCAACCGGCGCTTCACCGAAACCAGTTGCAATCAACTTCACTTTTCCATCGTAAGTTGATACATCACCAACAGCATAGATTCCCTTGATATTTGTTTCCATTTTAGAGTTTACAATAATGGAATTTTTCTCGATTTCTAATCCCCACTCCTTGATTGGACCTAATGACGATTTAAATCCATAGTTCACAATTATGTCATCAACCTCAAGTGTTTCTTTATCCCCTTCTGCATTCCGGATGATAATTTGTTTAATGCCGTTTTCATCGCCAAACAACTCATCCGGCATATAAGGTGTTTTGATCGCCACATTTGATTTGAACAGATTTTCAACACTGTACTCATGTGCTCGGAATTGATCTCGTCTATGAACAATTGTAACTTTGTCAGCAATAGGTTCAAGCATAAGCGACCAGTCAATAGCTGAGTCTCCTCCGCCGAAAATAACTACATTCTTTCCCTTAAAATCATTTATATCGCTGATGAAATAATGAAGATTTTTGCCCTCAAAGTATTCTGCTCCTTCAACTTCCAACTGTCTTGGCTGGAATGCGCCAAGACCTGCTGTAATAATGATTGTTTTTGAATAATGGATTTCTTCTTTCGTTGTCAGCTTAAATGTTCCGTCATCCAACTTTTTAATCGTTTCAACACTTTGACCAGTTACTACTGTTTGGTCAAACGCTGACATTTGTTCTTTCAGATTATTGACAAGTTCCTGCGCCCGCACCTTCGGAAATCCTGCGATATCATAAATATATTTATCAGGATAAAGTGCAGCAAGCTGCCCACCTAATTGTGGAAGACTTTCAATCAGTTTAACTTCAAGCTGGCGCATGCCGCCGTAGAATGCCGTAAACATCCCCGCCGGACCTCCACCGATAATCGTGACATCATATACCTTTGAATCTTCCTTCATATTGATGGCTCCTATCATTATTGGTTTATTTCTAATAAAGATGGATTGATTAAAGTCAATTATTTTCAACTCCATTTTACACTTCGATTGTAAGTTTCCACTATAATTATTTTCAAAACCTATACTGTGTATTTATGTTGGTATATTCTTATTAAATTTAAACTTCAAAATGGATCGTCATTCCCTCAATTATCCTGTAAATCTTCTTAGTCCTTTTATGAATGACTAGCCTTCTTTATTCAGAAAGTCGGTATTTTTACAATTTTACACGCTGCAGTCTCAATGCATTCAACACAACCGAAACGGAACTGAATGCCATTGCTGCGCCTGCTACCCAAGGTGCGAGGAAACCGAGTGCAGCGATCGGAATACCGATGACATTGTAGGCAAACGCCCAAAACAGGTTTTGTTTAATATTCGTCATCGTTTTACGGCTCATTAAAATCGCATCGGCAATACTGTTCAAATCTCCGCGAATCAATGTAATATCAGCCGCCTCCATCGCAACATCCGTTCCAGTGCCGATTGCCATCCCAATATCAGCTACCGCAAGGGCCGGTGCGTCATTGATCCCGTCACCAACCATCGCAACATTTCGTCCCTGTTGTTTCAAGTTTTCAATTTGCTGTGCCTTTTGTTCCGGCAGCACTTCAGCAATGACTTCATCAATACCCACTTCTGCTGCAATCGCTTTTGCCGTTCGTTCATTATCACCTGTAAGCATAATCACTTTCAGACCAAGTGCATGCAGACGTCTTACCGCTTCAGCAGATGTTTCTTTTACCGTATCTGCAACGGCAATAATTGCAGCGAATTGGTTGTTAATTGCTACTAGCATCGCCGTTTTCCCTTGCTGTTCCAATGAAATCAATTGCTGTTCGATCGGTTCTTCAATACTAATTTGTCGATCCCGCATCAGTTTTCTCGTACCTACAGCTACTTCTACATTATCCACTTGTGCTTCAATACCAAGCCCTGGTAGTGCCTGGAAGCTTGAAACAGCCGATAGCTTAATCCCGCGCTCTAATACACCTTCAACAATTGCTTCTGCCAATGGATGCTCAGACTGTTTTTCTGCAGAAGCAACAATGCGCAGGACATTATTTTCTTCTAAATCACTGAACAATACAACATCTGTCAAAACCGGTTTCCCGTTTGTAACCGTTCCTGTTTTATCGACAACGACAGTATCGACAAAACCAGTCTGTTCAAGATGTTCCCCGCCTTTAAATAAAATACCAAACTGTGCCGCACGTCCTGAACCCGCCATAATCGACGTTGGTGTCGCCAAGCCAAGCGCACATGGGCATGCGATGACAAGTACTGCAATTGTCGCCTCAAATGCCTGAATGAATTCTCCTCCGATCAGCCACCACAACATGAACGTCACAACGGCAATTCCTACTACTATCGGTACAAATATATTAGAAATCTTATCGGCAAGACGCTGAATCGGTGCTTTGGAACCTTGTGCCGACTCGACGATTTTAATGATTTGCGACAATGCTGTTTCACTGCCAACCTTTAATGCCTTCATTTCCAGTGCACCATTTTTATTCAGTGTTGCACCATAAACGAAATCGCCTATATTTTTTTCTACCGGCAGACTTTCGCCTGTCAGCATCGATTCATCCACCGCAGAAGTTCCGGAAACGACTTCCCCATCGACTGGAATCTTTTCACCCGGCTTGACGCGGACAATATCATTGATGCGCACTTCTTCAAGTGGTACCGCCTGTTCAACGCCATCACGGATCACAAGCGCTGATTTCGCCTGCATGCCCATCAATTGTTTGATCGCCTGCGAAGACTTGCCTTTTGCACGTGCTTCAAACAGTTTCCCTAATAAAATCAACGTAATCAGCACCGCGCTCGTTTCAAAATACAAGTGTGGCATATGACCGCTCGGATGAGCGAGCATTTGATAAATACTGTAAAAATAGGCCGCACTCGTTCCCATCACAACGAGCACATCCATGTTTGCCGCACCGCTGCGTAATGATTTGTATGCACCTACGTAAAACTGCCACCCAATAATAAATTGAACGGGTGTTGCTAATGCGAGCTGTACCCAAGGATTCATGAGTATATCAGGCATGTATAAAAAACTCGTAAACGAAAAATGTGCAACCATCGTCCATAACAAAGGCAATGATAAAATGGCCGCCGCGGTAAATTTAATTGTTTGCCGGTGGATCGCCTTTTCTCTATGATCAACCGGATCGCCCTCAACGACTGGCTGTGCACCATAACCGATCTTTTCAATCCGTGCAATAATATCGGACATCGATACTTGAGAAGGATTAAATTCTATCGTCGCTTTTTCCAATGCCAAGTTCACATTCGCCGAAGCAATCCCGTCCATTTTCCCGAGTACCTTTTCGATTCTTGCCGAACACGCCGCACACGTCATTCCATCGATTGTAAAGTCGACTTTCTCTTTTACGACATCATAACCGAGCGCTTGGATCTTTTGCTCAATATCCTGTGCTTTGATGACCGTTTCATCATATTGAATCGCTGCTTTTTCAACCGCTAAATTGACATTCGCCGATTCGACCCCTTCCATCTTGTTCAGGCCTTTTTCAATTCTTGCCGAACATGCCGCACACGTCATACCTGTTACTTGCAATGTCAGTTCTTTAGTCATGTTCTCACCTCTTTATACCTCAAGGGGGTATGGAATTTTGTAAAAAGAGAGGTTCTCTAAATTAGAGAACCTAAATCATTTGTAAACCTCAATCATTCAACAACGTCATAACCTTGTTCATCAATTGTTTCTTTGATCTGCTCAACAGTAACGGCATCTGCGTTATATGCAACCGATACTTTTTTCTCAGCAAGATCCACTTTTACTTCCTGCACACCAGCTAAAGCGCCAACACTAGTTTCTACAGATTTCACACAATGACCGCAAGACATACCATTCACATTTAACATTACATTTACCATACTCGAACACTCCTTATTTTTTCATCATTTTTTGAATAGTTACGACAAGCTCGTCCAATACTTCAGTATCGCCTTCATTTAGACGATCCACGACACAGCCTTTTAAATGACCTTCCAGCAAGATCTTCGCGACACTATTTAATGCCGATTGCGTTGCGGATAATTGTGTAATCACATCATCACAATACACATCTTTATCAATCATGCCTTTGATTCCGCGAATTTGCCCCTCGATTCGATTTAATCTTGTCGTTAAATCTTTTTTTATCGGTTCAGGATGATGACTTTTACGACAGCTCACTTCATGAGTTTCCAATAATCCATCATTTTCATGAATCATTCAATCAATCCCCCTTACTTAATTTTACATTACCATACCTATAAGGGGTATGTAAAGCGTTAAGAAAAACGCTGAAGTCCTTGTAAAAAGAACTTCAACGCTATTTTATTTCGTACACACCATAATGAAACTTGGCTGTTAACCGCACATCACGCTGAAACTGGTACTTTTCAAACCAGTCCGATTTATAATGGGCCTTTAACACCACCCGGCTTTTCGCAACACGCTTTGCTTCAGCCACCCATTCATCAGTTAACGTTAAGTGCTTTCCGGCATAACGCAACGCTTCAAAATTTGTCGATTCTTCAATGATTTCCTCGAACATCGGGTCCATGTAGACAACATCAAAGCTGTCATCTTCTTGCTTCTTTAAATAGTCTAGAGCAGTAGTATGAACAACTTGGATATTTCGCATGCATGCAGTTAACGGAAGTTCTGTCGTGTCATAATTTTGCATCCCAGTTTTCACAATAAATGCGACATTTTGGTCCGCTTCCAAACCAGTTACTTTCCCTTTCTCGCCAACTGCAAAGGTCGCCAATAAACTATCGGCCCCGATGCCAAGAGTGCAATCCAAAAACGTATCCCCTTTTCGAAGTGCACAAGCAGTAAGCAATGGATCATCTTCACCGCGAGCCACACGCTTCAAACGAAAAGCGGCAGAGTTTGGATGAAAAAAGAAAGGCGCCTCAGCACCTTTCGCATAGTATTCGAAACGGTTTTTTCCCGCAACAACGACATTAGCATCGTACACTTCGGAAAGCTTACGAACCGAACGTTTTTGGCGCGGAATAATTTTTGCCTGCAGCACCTGACTTGCGAATTCAGCTAATTGAAGTGATTGCTCGTCCGGTCTACCTGCAGTAGTGACAATTGTTACTCGGCACATACTTGTTTTAACACATCTGATAAATGATCACGAATTTGTTCCATTGGGTGACCTTCGATTTGATCACGTGGAATGAAATAAGCTAATTGACCATCTTTTAAAACTGCCATTGATGGTGAGCTTGGCGGAACTTCATCAAAGTATCCGCGCATTGCTGCAGTCGCTTCAGGATCTTGACCGGCAAATACGGTTACTAGCTGATCTGGTTTCACATCTGCAACTGCTTCACGGGCAGCCGGACGTGCCAAACCTGCAGCACAACCGCAAACAGAATTGATTACAACTAAAGCTGTTCCTTTAGTTTCAGCCATAAATTCATGGACGCTATCTGCCGTTGTTAGTTGTGTAAAGCCTGCGCTTTCAAGTTCCGTACGCATTGGCTGTGTTACCTGACGCATGTATTCATCATAAGCATTTGTCATTTTTCATAACCTCTTTCTGTTTATATGTATTCACAACGCTCATTATATCAAGGTTATTAGCAGTTGTACAAAAATTGGATTTCTGGGATTTGCGAATTTTATCCTTCCCGATGTCTCTCTTTAAAATTCATACATTTTAAGTTTAGTCAAATATATAGCTTTCTATTTAAACATTAATTTTTTGTTTTTTACAAATTATTGAATTCTCCATTTTTAGCATGTTTCGACATTTATCTTGTTTAAAATAAGATAGGATTAAACAGTTGTCATTTTATATTAACAAAAGTTTAAAAACTACCAACTATTATTGAAAGGAAATTTATCGATGAAATTTTTACTATTAAAAAAGGTACTAAAATTAAGAATTGAGACAAAAAGAAAAATTATGTACAAAAAAGCAAGGGATTTAGGTTTCACTCACCCGGAAGTCGTCAATTGTAGTCAGGAATTGGATGAATTGCTTAATAAGTATTCGGATATTGCCACCTTATAAAAGAAGGATTACATAATGCTTCACTTCGAATTATTAACTGGACATAGCTCATTGACTGCCAATGGGCTATGTGCCTGTGTGTATTATATGATCCACGTTTTTATTCATAATAACCCTTTTTATTCCCCCTTTAAAATATGAAAATTCCTTTCCCTAAAAATCCTTATAGTGAACTAACATATTTCCAGCATTCATAAAATGGACATTTACTAGGTTTGATAGAGACATATTTAATTTTAAAGAGGTTATACTCTACGTAAATGGGAATATAATTTTTGTTAGCATTAATTTAGTGAAGTTAGGGGGAATGTAATTGGATATCTCTTTATTACTAGAGTATGGTTGGGTATTATTATTGTTAATTGGCTTAGAAGGTTTGCTTGCAGCAGACAATGCCCTAGTCTTAGCAATTATGGTTAAACATTTACCTGAAAAAGAAAGACGAAAGGCACTATTTTTTGGTCTTGCAGGTGCTTTCATTTTCCGGTTCGCTTCTTTATTTATTATAACGTTTCTAGTAGATGTATGGCAGGTTCAGGCTATTGGTGCCCTATACCTATTATTTATAGCAATAAATCACATTGTCAGGAAACTCTATTTTAAAAATAAAGGACCAAAAAAGGAAAAAGAACAGAAAAAATCTGGATTTTGGGGTACGGTTATAAAAGTCGAGTTGGCAGATATTGCATTTGCGGTTGATTCGATATTAGCAGCAGTAGCTCTTGCAATGACACTTCCAAATACAAATTTACCGCAGATTGGTGGCTTAGATGGCGGAAAATTCCTCGTTATATTTGCAGGCGGATTAATCGGGTTAATCATCATGAGGTTTGCTGCAAACTTTTTCGTGAAACTTCTTGAATCCAAACCAGGACTCGAAATTGCGGCATTTGTAATAGTGGGATGGGTAGGTGTCAAGCTTGCAGTATTAACTTTAAGTCATCCTGATGTTGGTGTCATTTCTTATGAGTTTGCCCACTCCCTCGAGTGGAAACTGATATTTTATGGAGTGTTAATCGCTATTGCACTAGCTGGATGGTTTTTATCCAATCGCAAAACAACAAAAATCTCAATAGAATAATTTTAACTGAAAATAAGTGGTCCCATTGCTTAAGCCGATCACTAATAAAAAATAACCCTCCACCAATTCAGTGGAGGGTTTTATTCATTTTGACTTTTCATTATTTAAGGTTTCCTTTCTGATAAGGTACATGCTCTTTAATTTGCCCAATCGTGGTCTATTTTTCACATTGGTGTCAAAGATTTTTTCTGCCTCCATTCTATTAGAAACTTTCTGCATCAATTTTAACCACCTCCCTATCTTTATTCTACCATAAATAGTCAGAATATTACACACAATCATCACTTAAAAGATAAGATTTTCCCTTTTTCGATAAAATACCTCCTAGATATTAAGCCTCTAACCCTCGTATTTTTTTATTTACCGGATGTACCGCTAAAATATTATCTATAATAAAATTTCGTTTTGCATGTCGTGTAAAACAATAGGCTAGCGCATAGTCACCAGAGATTTTTATTAATTTAATTCGCCGTTTCGTTATTTTCCGGTCTTTGGCCAAGTACATAATATCCAAAATCTGATGTTGCCGCATTGCTTTTGTTAATTGATCTTTCATTAATCGCACCTCACTCATAACTACATTATAGAACAAATGTTCCCTTTTAACAATTATTAAAATTACCCATTAAGAGCGAACTCGATGCCATTAACAAAATAAATAAAAACAGCTTACTTTAAGTGATTTTTTTTGCTCTAAATTAATCAAGCATGTCGAAACATTCATTGTTATAACAAAGCGTTCTCCATTATGTTAAAATAGTAAAATTGGAACATAAGAAAGCAGAGGTCCACCGATGAATATTTATCCCTATGAAAAAAAATATGCTGTGCAAATCGCTGCACTGCTCAATGATTTTTTACCATTTGAACCGGAAACGGCCAATACCGTCGATCAGGCTGGCGGCATTCGTTATGTATCCATTAATGAGCATAATGAAGTTGTCGGATATATTGCGGGTTATGAAATACAGGATTTCAACAAGGAATTCCCTTATTTCCATGAAGAGCTGCAATTGTTAAAGGAACAGGTCACAACAGGCATCAGTTATTATACAAGTCATTTTGTCGTCCATCCGAACGAACGAAAAAAAGGGATTGGAACTAATCTTGTGCGTACTTATCTTGAAGCAGCACAGCCGATTGCAAAAACAATTGTAACGGTTGGCTGGGTACAATCTGATACAAATCGTTGGGCAGCTGAGCGACAGTTTACGACGCAGGGATTCGAACCATTCGTTTATATGCCACGCTATTTCGAGCCCTATAACGTCGATTGCCCAAGCTGCAAAGGACTTTGTTATTGCGATGCACATATTTTTGTAAAATAAAAGCTGACTTCAGTACCTAATAGTCCATTTTCATAAAAAAGAACACAAAATGGATTATCAACGATCAGTTTATACAAGATTTCATGCAAAAAATCCATGACACAGTGTCCCCAATGTACGTTCAAACCGTTGTCCGTATTGATTTACAATGTACCTATATTAAAAGCAGAAACGTTGATTAATCAAAGTTCCTGCTTTTTTTGTGTATTCAAACATTTTTGAATGTGATTTTGTATACTGTATTAATTCTTTAAGACTAAAGTACCTGGTTGTTGAAAAACACATCGTTTAAACTTATCCCTGCTTCAATATAACTTCTTACTAATTTCCAATCACCTTGGTTATATTTTTTAAACGTTTGAAAGAATAAATTTGCTGTTTTTAAACTCTCTCCTTGAATAACCATAGTAGCGGATAAAATAGCCATCGTTTCATCCTTTCTTAAAGGAAGAATTGAAACTACTCTTATATTCCATTGAGCATTATTCTCTTTAGCGAAATTAAAACCCTGTTCCCATCCATTTAAGGATTCTACATAACCAAAGTCAACTATATCTCCGCCTGTAATTTCTCTGGCTTCATAAGATTGTGAAATTAATTCTTTCAAGTCCACTAAAGATGAATTTCTCCAAGCATCTAAATAAGTGTCCAAAAATATAGAAAATGAATTGTCCATAGAAGTCTCCTAAAAATTTAATTGGAATTATGTTCTAACATATTATTTAATGATATGTAGGTTATAAGTTAGAATAAGTGCTTCCGAATCGATTTCAAACAGTTGCTCTAATTGATCAATAGGATAACGTTTTGCATAATCTTTTACCGCATTGTAGGCAAAAGCATATCCCGCCATGTAAGGGATTTGTTGTTTCACGCTACCGAAACATAGAGGTCCTTTCACAGCATCATCATTTGTATTTAAAAATCTTTTTGCTTCCGCAATATAGCGTTCCTCAATGTCCAGTGAAAAGCTTTCTTTCCACCAACGTTTATCTTCGAAAAATTGTAAGCTGAAATATTCAGCTGTCCCCTCCATTTTATACCATTCTTTTAATGGGAAATTGTCGATTGTTAAGTCATAAATTGGATTTTTGGGTGCTGAATGATGCAGTTCGTGTGCAAGTAAATAGCATAAAAACGATCTGTCTGGATTGGGCGGAATAGCCATCCATATACTTTGACTACTATTTGTAAATCCATTTGTCCAAAAAGATCGTTCTAAATTCGAAAACCAAGGAAAAGGAAGGGCAGGCACAATTGTAATTTGTAAATCCTTATCTAATTCAATATGTTTTTCTACAATCATTAAGGTTTCATTTATAACTTGTGCAATTATTTTTTCATTCCAACTATACGAAAGCATCTCTTCAGCTGACAGGTCTAAGAATTTAAAAAGTTGAAAACGTGATGCAACATCTCGCCAATTGTTCATCCAGCTATTTGACGTAAGGTTTGGGTGAATTATATTATTTAAATACATATCAGCATGGTGCTGATTTTCCAATAACAATTGAGGTGTTAATTGTACGATTTTCATATATGCTGCTCCTTTTTCTGTAATCTTCTCTAATTCTATAACAATTTAATTTTCCCTTTTTTTATAATTTGGATTACTTTAAGAACGCTCCCAAACCCTCGTCTAAGAACTATCTTATATAAAGTTAAGTATTTTTAGATGCATCTATTCGGCTAGAACCGAAAACAGCGCAAGAAAAAATAAAAATGCCTGTACACACCCACATCGTGATTCCATTCCATTCACCATTTAACAAAGTTATATTTGTTAATATACAAAATTGCATTAAACAAATTGAAATAAATAAAATTGTAGTATGCTTCATCGATATGCCTCCCCATTAGTTTTACAAAAGTCCCTAACCTCGTTTTTTAAATTTAATATTAAATTGTTGATATACCAAAAAAGAGAGGCACAATTCATTTACGAAATGCGTCTCTTCCTGTACTGTACTGTTACTTACTGTTTTCTCCACAATATTAAACCCGTTATCTGTCGGTAATTTAGATCACCTAATTATGCATATACCGGACCATTGTTAATCTTAGTTAGCGACTCGTTCACCGAGAAAATTTTACTGTTGATCGCTCTAATACCAAAGCCATTTAGTCGTTTTGAATGCATTTCCAAATAAGCATCAGCTGTTTCTTTTGTTTCAAATAAATAAATACCACCAGCTTCACCTGCTTCCGCATCCTCTGTCCAAATTTTCCAAAGCATGCCTTTTTCCTCATTTATGCTCTCCGCTAATTCTTTAAAACCAACTGCCATTTCATCACCGAAAGGGCCATCCATTTTGAAATCTACTTGTAAAATATATGTCATTATAAGTGCCTCCTTTTTAAGTTCCTTACTGCTTACTTCTTTTATTGTTCTGCAAAGTCCTTCTTTCATGCGTCAATCAATTTCGTGCACTTCACAATGCATCGCTGCTTTTGCCTCACCCCATGGCACACTGTAACCCTTACCCTTTGCACAAAAAATGCTAGATGATGTATATTCAGGGTCAGCATTTTTATTGTAGCCAATTTGTTCTATAATCTCATCACTGTTATGGCATACATCATAGCCGTCAAATTGCAGCGTTAACGCACCTTTTCCATTTGTATAGGCTGCAAATTGAGTGGAATAATCCATAAAAGTTGCTACAGGTGCCCGTCCGTAAAGTGTAACAGTGTCTTCTGTTAAATTCGGTGCTTCGAATGATCCACTTGCCTGCTGGATATCCGACATCATCCGGCCAATATGATCACTTGACGCTTTCATTTTAAAACGGTAATACGGCTCCAATAGTACATTTTCAACTTGTTCCAGCCCTTGTCGCAATGCTCTAAACGAAGCTTCCCGGAAATCGCCGCCATCTGTATGCTTATTGTGTGCACGCCCTGTCAGCAACGTCAAATGAATATCGGTTACCGGAAATCCTGTTAGTAACCCATGATGATCGCGTTCAAATAGATGCTTTTCTATTAACCGCTGATGCCCGACAGATAAGTCGTCGGCATGACAACGGTTCGAGAATGTGATGCCGGCACCACGATTGTTCGGTTCCATTTTCAGATGCACTTCCGCATAATGCTTTAACGGTTCAAAATGGCCATAGCCGATAGCAGGTGCTGCAATTGTTTCTTTATAAAGAATTTGCGGTTTGCCAAATTGGACCTCGATTCCAAAGCGCTCTTTTACCAATTCCGTTAATACCTCAAGCTGGATTGTTCCCATGACATGAACGGAGATTTCCTGGAATTTCTCGTTCCACACGACACGTAAGCTCGGTTCCTCTGCTTCGATTTCACGGAAAACACGATGAAGTTCTTTAATATGTAACGCACCTTCATATATCACTTTCGCCTGCAATGTCGGAATCATATCAAATTGTGCAGGATTAGTTTCCGTTGCCCCAATCACATCACCGATAAGCGGCGTTGCCAGTCCCTTCACCGCAAAAATATCGCCAGCCTGCACTTGTGGAACAGTCGTAAAACCGTTGCCATTGTATAGACGAATTTCCGTAACTTTTTCAGTTGTTTCACCAAAAGTAAATTCATCACGTACCTTGAGAACACCCGATAAAGCTTTCATAAATGTCAGACGTTGCTGATAATCATGGCGAATTTTATATACCTTTCCTTCAAATGGGCCATTCACGTCAATCTTTGTTTCCATCAGTTGTGCAATCGTTTCAAAAAAGGCCAGTACCCCTTCATCTTTTAAAGCTGAGCCTGACATACAAACAAATGCTTGTTCATGGTTGATTGCTTGTTTCAGGCTCTCTAAACAGTCATTCTCCTCTAGATTATCGGCAAAATATTTTTCCATCAGCTGTTCGTCACGTTCCGCAAGCCACTCTTTTACGGTTGTGTTGAACCCATCATTGAACAATAATGCATTTGGGGATAAGTCTTTTTTTATCGCAGACATGACCGATGCAACATCTGCTCCTTCCCGGTCTACTTTATTAATGAAGATAAAAGTCGGAACATGATGCTCCCGCAGCAAATGCCAAACCGTTTCTGTATGTCCCTCGATTCCGTCGACCGCACTGATAATGACAATGGCCGCATCCATTACATGGATCGCACGTTCCATTTCCGGTGCGAAATCGATATGCCCTGGTGTATCGATCAGCGTATACGCTTGACCGTTATAGTCAATACGCCCCTGCTCTGCAAAAATCGTAATCCCGCGCTGCCGTTCAATGGCATGATTATCTAAAAAAGCATCTTGGTGATCCACCCGCCCGCGCTTCTTGATCGAATTTGTATGATATAGCAATTGTTCGCAAAATGTCGTTTTACCAGAATCGACATGAGCGACAACTCCGATTGTAGTATGCAATAGTATTCCTCTTTCTTTTTTTATGGATTTATGAACCTATGTACGGTTATTTCTGTGAAAGAAAATATTCTTTAATTTCCTTCGGCAGTTCTTCAATATTAATAATTTCCCATTTTGTTGTACCGGGAGTAGACTGAATTAAAAAACTCTTCTCATCAAACTCCAGTATTGTAAACTGCTTTACCATATTTGGGCTAAATTCATCTTGTATGTACTCAACACTATCGGCATCGAAATTATTTTCATCCATAAAAAGCGATTCCGGATTTTCTGCATTTCTTAATGTTTGCATGAGCTCCAATGAATTGGAGGGATTAGTCAGCAGCCACTCGATCATCGGAATTGAGACAATGAATACTACTGCAATGATTGAAAATACTTTTTTCATATAATAACCTCCAATGAAATAATTGCCCGTAAGTACTTACATTTTAACAGAAGATGGAGTATTTTGATTCATTCACAGAAATAGCCATTCTCATTTTGAGAGGTGCATCTATTCACCGTTAATGAGGGTATAATAAAAAGCCACTTGAAATTAAGTGACTTCATCCATTACAAAAGCATACACTTCTATGTTTTTATCAGCCTCTATCGTAATTCCGAATACAGTAATTGCACCATCACTTACCTCAACGTCCATAAGTTTGTTCGTCATTTTTTCGAAGATATTTGGATTCATTTTAATTTTATTTACCTTCTTACCTTGTATAGTCAGATAATCCAGACCTTCACGAATTTGACCTAATAAAACGTCCAACTATTTTCCTCCTAGTAGATAATATTTGTTCTTCATATCATGCCTCAACTAACGAAAAATATTGCATAAGAAAAAGCCACAACTCGTAATGAGTGTGACTAAATTGAAACGTTAATTGCAAATTGAGTTCAGCTCTATAACTACCTGTCAATTTCCTGAAGTATACTGAGTAAAGCTTTTATAGGACTTATCCATTAGAAATGGAAATCATCTTCACATATAATCAGCTCTTTCGGGTCGTACGGTTCGATATGGACAAGTGTTGTTGCATAAGGGTTCAACTGCTTCACTTCATTTTCAATCTGCTCCGTAATGGCATGTGAATCACGTACATTTAAATTAGGATTAACACTTACCGTAATATCGACAAGAATTAAGTTTCCGTGCTGTCTGCCGCGCACATCGGTAACGTCACGGACACGCGGAATTTTCGAAACGCGCTCTTCAATCGAACTGATTAATTCCGTATCAAAACCGTCTGTTAACGAGAACACTGCTTCTTTAAAAATTTCAATCGCTGTTTTAATAATAATTAAACCGATGATAAAGGCGGTTATCGTATCGACAATTGGAAAGCCTAGAAGCGCAGCACTAATCCCGATAGCTGTTCCGATACTAACAAAGGCATCAGAGCGATTGTCATAAGCTGCTGCTTTAACTGCAGAACTGTTAATTCTTTTAGATAGGTTTAAATTATATTTATATACCGCAAACATGACGGCCGCACTAAATACGGCAACAATAATTGTTAAATAGGAAGGATTCTGATCGATCGGATTGGCAATTTTTTCACCTGCTGATATAAGGACTTCGATCCCGACATAAATCATAATAAATGATGCGACAAGTGATGCGATCGTTTCTGCACGAAAATGTCCGTATCGATGGTCATCATCCGGCGGGCGCTGGGAAATTCGCAGCCCGATTAAAACGGCTACCGAAGCAATAATATCCGTTGTATTGTTTAATCCATCTGCCTTTAATGCTTCTGAATCCCCTAAATAGCCTGCTGCTAACTTAAGCGCACTTAAAAATATGTAGGCAATAATTGATAAATAGGCACCTTTTTCGCCCGCTCGTAAATTTGTATATTGCTCCAAAATGTTTCCTCCCTGAAAAACTTCTTTAAACACGAAAGAGGCTACCCCGCACAAAATCGAACGGGATAACCTCTTTTATATTGTTAATAATAGTATACCAAAAAATCAGGGTAAAACATACATCCAAGAAATAATATTATTTAAATATAACTTTTTACCCAATCATAACGACACTTGTCAATCATTGAAGTTTTCGGCTTTTTCAGAAGTAACGGTATATATGCGAACAATTTTCCCAACTTCCGACAGAACGATGCCATTCAATTGTCCTGTAAAATAACACCCTCCGTCTATTCCAATAAATTTTTGGTCTTCACTAATCCAAACATCATTGGAATCATGAATATGTTGTACTGGCGTATGTCCAAAAACATTGATAAATGGCGTTTTATTCTCATTTTTATAATGCTGGCGAATCCACAGGAAATTTTCTTCCGGCGTTTCATCAACTGCCGCACAACTCGAATCAAATCCTGCATGCGTCAACAAAAGGTTCCCTGCAATTTCATATAATTTGCCACGATTTAGAAAATCCAATTCCTCCGCAAACTTCTCTTTCACGATCTGTACTTGGTCAATCGGGTCAAGTTCGCTTACTTCTACCGGTAAGTACCTTAAAAATGAAGCCATTGTTTCCCGACCGCCGTATTTATAATAAAAAGCGTGTTTTTGCCCGGGGTTTTCGATAAAATCCAATAGCATTTCTTCATGATTCCCTTTACAGAAAACAACCTGTTCCCCGTATTGCCGCTTCAGATCCATTACCTTTTGTACAACCTCATAAGACTGAGGACCCCGGTCGATCAAATCCCCAAGCAGAACAAGGACATCCTTTTGATCCCAAAACGTTAATATTTGTTCAAATGCTTTATACTGACCATGGATATCACTAATAATAAAATAATTTTTCATCTTGCACCTGCTTTTCTACAACCTATTTTACACAACTTACCGCCATATACGATTTCCAACTGGATGTTCTTTGCTAAAATCCATTTCAAAGACATCCGGATTCGACAGTTGCTTCCATTCCTCGAATCCAAAATGCGGTTGATAATAATTGAGTAGTAATGACATGATATTGCCATGTGTAACGATTGCCACTGACTTGTAATTTCTTTGTTTTAATTCTTCCACCAATTCATTAATACGTTTTGTCGCTTCATTACTTGATTCCCCGCCAGTAAAATTTAACTTCTTATCAATATAGGTTTGCTGTAACTTTTCATACCAATCGGGAAGATCTTCACTGCTTAAAACCCTTTCCTTTAGACGGTCATCTAATTTAAGTGGAATGTTGTTTTGTAGAATGAAAGGTTGTATTGTATGAACTGCCCTCGTAAATGGACTTGAAATGACTAGCTCTATATTTAAGCCAGATAAAAACTTTGCTAAACGCCCGCTTACTTCACTCCCAGCCAACGTTAAGCATGCATTTGGTGCTTGCCCATTGGCTTCACAATGGCGAATTATATATAATTTCACAACTTAAATCTCCTTAAAATAAAATTTATAGCGATTTGATGCCTGTCTCGAATTGAATCGACTCTTTTTTAAAACATGTTTCCAGATTATTTATTCATTCAACATTACTTTTAGTCATTCCTCATGACAATTTAGTCAATTTCTAACACGAAAGCTTCGCTATTAGTAAGCCAGTTGCCAAAATCCAAAACAATATTTCATAAAATATCAGATAATTATTAAGCTTAAGTATATAAGTTTCTTCTTAACCACTACTCTATCTATAGCCTCTGACTCTTTTACAGTATAAACTAGTATGTAAAATATTAGAAGAATGGAGGCAGGAAAATGGAAGATTGGATAAAAAATTTACCAGGTCCTGCAATAAAGCAAATTTTGGAGACTGCCTTTCCCTGGTTTGTAGTCGTAGACAGAAATGCAAAAATTATTTACCTTAACGAAGGTTATTGTAATTTTCTCGAAGTAAAACGTGAAGATGCGATCGGTAAGCATGTAGCAGATGTCATTGAAAATAGTGAGATGCACCTCGTCATAGAAAAAGGGACACCTGATATTGCAGCCCCTCAATATATTAAAGGTACCTATATGCTTGCCAATCGTGTCCCAATTGTGATTGATGGGGAAATTATTGGCGCTTTCGGAAGTGTAACCTTCCGGGATTTAAATGACTGGAAAAAACTAAGTTCTCATGTTCGAAAGACTTTAGACCAAATTGAAACAAATATGAAACAATACCGCGAATCATTTTATAGCTTGTCAGATATTAAAGGAACCTCCAACTCTATGCGAAAAATAAAAGAAACGATCACCATGATTGCTCCGACAAAACTGCCTGTTTTAATCGAGGGTGAAACAGGTACAGGAAAAGAAATGTTTGCCCAGAGTATTCATAGATTATCCGATCAGGTGGATCATCCTTTCGTAAAGATTAATTGTTCCACTATACCAAAAGAGTTGCTGGAAGGAGAATTGTTTGGAAAATGGGATTCGGCTGAACAGCGAATTAAATCAGGAGGAATTCAGAGAGCACAAGGCGGAACTCTTTTTATTGAAGAGATTAGTGAACTCCCAACAACCTTACAGGCAAAGCTGTTAAAGGTCATGCAGGATGAAAAAGTTCAACCAGCCGGCACTGATGAAGTAATTCCAGTTGATGTTCGCATAATCGTAGGTTCAAATTTATCACTTGCTGGGCTAGTAAAAGAAAAGCAATTTCGTGAAGATTTATTTTATCTTATTCAGGCGATTACATTGCAAATTCCCCCTCTTCGCGATCGGATTGAGGATCTTCCTGAATTAATACAAACTTTTATGCACAAATTCAGTTCCGAAGTGAGTCGCCAAGATTTTAAGCTTAGTCGAAAAGCTTGGTTGTTGCTTCAACAATATAACTGGCCGGGAAATGTTCGAGAACTCAAAAATGTGTTAAAAGCAATTATTCAGTTATCAAATGGTGAGCAAATTACTGAAGATGCATTACCAATCTATATTCGACGACAAAAACCGGATTATACTCGAATTAATGGAACTTTGGAAGAAATCCTTTTTCAAGTAGAAGAGCAGATTTTACAAGAATATCTAGAAAATGAGAAGGACAAAATGCGGATTGCCGAGAAGTTGGGCATTAGCCGTTCAACACTTTATGAAAAAATAAAAAAACACAACTTATGACCTAAATTCCGAGATTTTGGATTAAATTCCGAAATATCGGATTTTTTAATTTCACATTAATCCACTTTTTAAAATTCCCTATAATAATTGAGTCCGATTTTCCGGAATACAACCACCTTAAATTCTGTCACAGTTCTGTCACACGATATTGTACACGCCGAAATATTCTGCTTTAATACAATTAAATATGCTTTTAAAGCAATATTTTAACGAAAACTATTTTTCTATTGGAGGTAAAAACATGAAACGCATTTTCTCTTCTGCAGAAGAGGCAGTCAGTCAAATTCAAGATGGCACAACTCTCATGGTTGGTGGTTTCGGATTGGTTGGTATTCCTGAACAGCTTATCCTTGCACTTGAAGAAAAAGGAGTAAAAGATTTAACGGTAATTTCGAATAATTGCGGTATAGACGATTGGGGATTAGGACTTTTATTGCGGAAGAAGCAAATCAAAAAGATCATTGCATCTTATGTAGGTGAAAATAAAGAGTTTGAACGCCAAGTACTTTCCGGTGAAATCGAAGTGGAGCTGACTCCCCAAGGTACACTTGCTGAACGAATCCGTGCAGGAGGTGCTGGTATTCCAGCCTTCTATACACCAGCTGGAGTAGGGACAATCACTTCAGAAGGAAAAGAAATTCGAAATTTCAATGGAAAGGAGTATGTTTTAGAGACAGCATTAAATGCTGATTTTTCTATAATTCGCGCTGCTCAAGCTGACCATTTAGGCAATCTGATTTATAACAAAACCGCTCAAAATTTCAATCCTATCATGGCTGCAGCTGGAAAAGTTACGATTGCAGAAGTTGAGGAAATTGTGGAAACAGGTGTATTAGATCCAAATATGATTCAAACGCCGAGTATCTATGTCCAAGGTATCCTTCAGGCAAAACAAGAAAAGAAAATAGAAAGATTAACAGTACGTTAATAAGAAAGGAGTATTCTAAATGACTTTATCTAATAGGGAACGAATTGCCATTCGGGCTGAAAAAGAAATTGAACACGGTAACTATGTCAATTTAGGAATCGGGATGCCTACATTAGTCGCAAATTATATATCTCCAGAAAAAACCGTCATCTTGCAATCCGAAAATGGTTTGCTTGGAATCGGACCGTATCCGACAAAAGAAGAAGTTGATCCAGATTTAATCAATGCCGGAAAAGAGACAATCACAACAATACCTGGCTCCTCTTTTTTCACAAGTGCAGAATCATTTGCAATGATCCGCGGCGGACATATTGATGTTGCCATTTTGGGTGGAATGGAAGTCTCCGAAAAAGGCGATTTAGCCAACTGGATGATTCCGGGAAAAATGATTAAAGGTATGGGTGGTGCGATGGATTTAGTACATGGTGCAAAAAAAATTATTGTCATAATGGATCATGTCTCGAAAGACGGTTCACCAAAAATAAAAAAAGAATGTTCTTTACCTTTAACAGGCAAAGGCGTAGTCAATAAAATTATTACGGAAAGAGCCCTGATTGAAGTAACATCACGTGGTTTAGAACTGAAAGAAGTATTTGAAGGATATTCACTTGAGGATGTAATTCAATCAACGGAAGCAAATTTAATTGTTGAGAATGTAAAAGAGAGCGTTTCTATTTAACTGTTTTCCTGCCAGATAAACGATGTAATACACCATAAATAAGAGTTTTTTTCATATGGCAATTGTCCAAAGAATAGAACTCTTACTACTATTGTACGAGGGGGATTTATATGGATTTGTTGGTTATTCTATTGGCGCTTGGACTATTAATGTTTGCTGCCTACCGCGGTTATTCCGTCATATTATTTGCACCAATTTGTGCGCTTTTAGCGGTCGTATTAATTGCACCAAGCAATGTTTTACCATTTTTCTCAGGTATATTCATGGAAAAGATGGTCGGATTTATTAAATCATATTTTGCTGTTTTCCTTTTGGGAGCTATTTTCGGAAAAGTTGTAGAAATGTCAGGAATTGCTGAGTCAATTGCCAAAACAATTGTCAGCTGGCTTGGTGCGAAACGAGCAATGCTCACGATCGTATTGCTTGGCGCCATCTTAACATACAGTGGAGTGAGTTTATTTGTAGCGGTATTTGCGATTTATCCATTTGCTGCACAAATGTTTAGACAGGCAAATATTCCTAAACGTTTAATTCCAGGTACGATTGCTCTTGGTGCATTTACCTTTACAATGGATGCACTGCCTGGGACACCACAAATACAAAACGTTATTCCAATCGCCTTCTTTAAAACAGATATTTATGCAGCACCGGTTCTAGGAATCATAGGGGCAATTGTCGTTTTAACAGCTGGATTACTATACTTGGAGGCTAGAAGAAAAAAAGCCGAATTAGCTGGAGAAGGTTATTACGGGTTTGATTCGGAAACGGCCGTTACGATTCAAAGTGCAGAAGTAAAGGATGAGCCTGCTCTTCCCGATTTAACAGCCAAACAATCGCTGTCTAGACAAATACTGGCTTTTGTTCCGCTTATTTTGGTTGGGGTTACCAATAAAATATTTGTTACAAGTATACCTAAATGGTATCCGAATGGCTTTGATTTTGAAGCACTTGGCTTGAGTGCCTATAAAGTGGATGTAGCAACATCTGCTCCTATTTGGGCGATTATTATGGCATTGATTGTGGGAATTATATCATCTATCGCCTATGATTTTAAACGGGTATTTAGTGGTTTTAAAGATGGCGTTAATACAGCGATTGGAGGGTCGCTGCTGGCGACTATGAATACCGGCGCTGAATATGGATTTGGCGGGGTCATTGCAGCTCTTCCAGGATTTGCGAAAATCAGCGACGGGATATCGACAACATTTACAAATCCACTTGTCAATGGTGCAGTTACGACCACTACTCTTGCCGGTATGACGGGATCCGCATCAGGTGGTATGGGAATTGCCTTGGGAGCAATGGCTGATAAGTATAATCAGGCGATTATTGCGGCTAATATTCCACCAGAAGTAATGCACCGCGTAGTGGCAATGGCTTCAGGGGGCATGGATACCCTTCCGCATAACGGAGCGGTTATTACCCTGCTGGCAGTAACGGGACTCACACATAAACAGTCATATCGGGATATTTTTGCGATTACGATTATTAAAACGTTAGCCGTATTCGTAATCATCGCACTTTATACATTCTTTGGATTAGTATAATAGAACGGTAGTTATTAAATGGCTGTTTAATATACCGAGAGTTTTAAGTCGTGTTTCGGAAATTAAATTTAAAGGAGCCAGCTCTTTTGGCTCCTCATCTAGGAGGCGTTTTTTTGTGGTACAAAATAAGGTGGTATTCATTACTGGTGCAGCACAAGGTATAGGATTTGAGATTGCGAAAGAGTTTTATACAAAAGGTGCTACTGTCGTGCTAACAGATATAAATGAAGTAAAAGTGAAAGAGGCAGCAAGCAGCCTTGGAGAACGAGCAATTGGACTTAAATGTGATGTAACAAATGAAGAAGAAATTATAGCAGCAATTGATGAAACAGTTCAGAAATTTGGTCGAATCGATATACTTATAAACAATGCTGGTATGCAACATGTTGCAATGATTGAAGATTTTCCGACAGAGCGTTTCGAACTGTTAATAAAAATAATGTTAACTGCTCCATTTGTATTAACTAAGCATGTGTTACCGCATATGAGAAAACATAAATTTGGCCGTATTATTAATATGGCTTCCATTAACGGACTTGTTGGATTTGCAGGAAAAGCAGCATATAATTCTGCCAAACATGGTGTTATTGGTCTTACAAAAGTTGCGGCACTTGAAACTGCATCAGAAGGCATAACGGTTAACGCTATTTGTCCAGGCTATGTAGATACACCACTTGTTCGAAATCAATTGCAAGACTTAGCAGCAACACGCAATATACCTCTCGAAAACGTATTGGAAGAAGTGATTTACCCACTCGTTCCTCAAAAAAGATTACTTGATGTAAAAGAAATCTCTGATTTGACTCTATTTATCTCAAGCGAGGGAGCAAAAGGAATGACTGGCCAGGCTATCGTTTTAGATGGCGGGTACACAGTGCAATAATTAATTCAAGGATGTTCATCTCTGTTCCCAGAGGCCGTATTCTTTAGCATGGCTTGTGCCTCGAAATCCAAGCTATCTTCGCTTTGTTGGGGTCCTTAAGTCTCACGTAGGGACCTTTATTAATAAATGGATGCCAAATTTATTAAGCAATGCAGGTGTGTAGAAATTTTTTTACCTTTCAACACACCTGTTTCCTGTTTGTCATCTGTAAATAGGCGATCAAAAAAATGCTGGAGGGATATTTGAAATTACCTGTGTAGCTGCTTACTTCCTACCTTATCAGCTATTGTTAACTTGGCCTCCTAATTTTGTCCTCTGTTTTGATGTGTCGGATAATATACGTTTCCGTACTGTTAAAGCTCCCTTATTAATTCGTACTAATTTTTTATAATTTTAAGCAGTTGATTCATTGCTTTTTTTGCTTCCGGAATCGGAAATACCGGAAAAACATGGTTCATTTTTGGGTATTCGTAGTATTGAATTGCTACTCCCTGTTCTTTTGCTTTATCGAGAAGCATATTTACATCGACTAGAAGTAGTTCACCCGTCCCCACAAAAGCGGTAATTTGTCCAATGTCTATCAGTTCTCCATGTACAGGACTTATTTTGTAGTCGGTTAACTCCAAGCCATCCGCCCATAACCTGCCAAGCTCCTGTGCGCCTATCACTCCAAGCATCGGATCGAGTTTTTCAAGTTCTTTATAGCGCGGGTCTTCCCCTCGTACATCTAGCCAAGCAGAGTGTAGAACAATATGCTGCGGCTGCTTTTTCGAACATCGCTTTACATCCTGAGCCAACGCCATTGCCAACCCGCCTCCAGCAGAATCCCCCATAAAAATAAACGGTGCATCGTATTTTAAACCGAGATGATCATATAAGTCATGGATGGCAACAAAACACTCTCTATGTGTATGTTTAGGTAGCTTCGGATAAATTGGCACAACAATCGTGAAATTTGTCTCCTGTGCAAGCTTTACTAAATAACGCCAATGGAAAATAAGTGGATCATTAATATACGCTCCGCCGTGGAAATAGTAGATGACCTTTTCCGGTGTTTGCTGTTCATTAATTGTGTAATAGTGAATGCCATTCAATTCGTCTTTCTTTATTTGATGCTGATCTCTGAATTTAGCATCGAGTTCATACGATTTCTCGTTATGCTTCATTGCAATAAAATCATCGAGCAGACGCAAATCCATAAACTTTTTCTTTGTTCCGCGCAGTATTAAAAACTTCTCAAACAACACACTTTGCACGCTTCGCATACAATGCCTCCATCCTATTTTTTCTACTATGATTCTTATCCATTCGACTAAAATTGATTGATCACCTTCTAAACGGATAAACGTTTCTATTTATCCTTATGCATACTTAGTACCTATTAGAAAAAAGTGTCGATTGTTTTAAGCACATTATTATCTCAATAAAACAAATCGCGATATAATTCTGAAACTTTTTCCCGACTTATCCGTAAATTAGGTAATAAATTCTAAAGGAGGGAATGATGGTGCTCATTGGATTTTACAGTGCTCTAATAATTTTCACTTTATTATTCATCATTGCAGCTTTCTTTTTTATACGGCAGTTCGTAAATAAGAAATCCTCCCCCTATAACATGAATACGTTTATGCTTGGTGTGCTAACGCTGTTCATGCTGATTGTAACGGGTATTTATGGATATGATTTTTATCATCTACAAGCGGGCAATCAGAAATTTGCGGAGGGGATTTGTGAAATCAACTTTGTAAACGGTCATGGGAGAAGTATTGATACGACTGAAGTAAAGATTGAAGATAATCTTTATAACATAAAGTCCGGTACTTACAAAGATCTACCTGATGGGCGTTATAATTGTGAACTTTCGTATTTACCAATTTCAAAAATTGTGACACAGATCGATATTCAGTCAAAAGGAGAGGAAGGAAACTAATATGGTTGATTTAGATTTTTTAATTCAGTACGGATTCATATTATTAGTGATTTCAATTACGACACTTGTCTTGTCTATGTATTTCCGGAAAAAGCCGAAAGTGGATAAAGGATTTAGGTTTGCCTATCATGGCCTATCATATCGCCGTAAATTTTTACGCACGATTTATTCAATCCCGTTTTGTATTTTTCCGTTAGCGATCATTTATTATTTTGAAAGGTTTTCCGCTAACTTTATATTTGTTACGCTGTTGCTCGTGATCGTATTTGTTTTTCAAACGTCATACAATTACATAAAGTGGAAAAAAGAAGATTAAAAGCCTGTGTTCATCCGACAGCAGGCTTTTTTCATTATTTCACTCCACTCGAACCAAAGCCCTTATCACCGCGCTCCGTAACCGACAGCTCGTCTGTTTCTTCAATGAAAACTTGCGGAACATATTGAATGACTAGCTGGGCGATTCGCATTCCTTTCTCAATCGTAAAAGGTTCTTTCCCGTGATTGATTAAAATCACGCCGATTTCACCGCGATAGCCTGCATCGATGGTACCTGGACTATTTAACACCGTAATCCCATGTTTGAGTGCTAATCCGCTACGAGGGCGTACTTGCGCTTCTGTTCCCTCCGGCAGTTCGATTTGAAGACCGGTTTTAATTAATGCGTATTCACCAGGCAATAAAACTTTTTCTTCAACCGCACTTAAATCCATCCCTGCATCCCCTTCCCGTGCCTGTTTCGGTAATACAGCATTCGGGTGGGTTTTCTTAATTTTTAATTGAATCGACATATTCAACCAACTTTCTCATTTATAAAATCTATTTACATACAGTTATAACAAAACCATATTTTTTCTTTATTTTCAATAGGGAGTTTTCTAGAATTCTTAATGGATTTATGTTATCTTTCTTTAGGCTCTTTACTTTTATGTTGTTAAAGCTTATACTCAATTCAACTATATATTGTGTTTTTTTATCACGGTACTACTAAATGTAGTTTAAAAGGGAAGTTTGGTGTGAATCCAACGCTGTCCCCGCAACTGTAAATGCTGACTGAAGACGAATAGACCACTGTGCAATGCATGGGAAGGTATGTCTGACGGATGAAGCAAAGCCAGGAGACCTGCCGCGTTAAAACTACGTACATTTCTTCGGGGAATAGGAAATGGAGGCGCTCTTTTACTCGTTTCCATTTCAAGCTATCCTGTTTTCCGGGATAGCTTTTTTTGTTTTGTCTGCATGTTCCCCCATGACATGTGCATCACAATTACTAGTAATATTTAAATAGCGAGGGGTTCTATTATGAAACTTTATACGAAAACAATTTGTCCAAAATGCCTATGGGTAAAATCGGAGCTCGATGCTGCCAACTTGGAGGTCGAGATTATTAATATTGATCATGATGAGAGCGCAAAACAAATAGTACTCGATGCAGGTTTTTTGTCTGTGCCGTTATTTGAAATCAACGGTGAATTTATCGCAGAGCCGACGTCAATTATCGATCGCATTTCTGAAATGACCGCATGATCATATTTGCTTCACGAACTGGTAATGTACGATCCATTGTGCAAAAACTCGGCTTGCCCGCAAAGGATTTGGCGGAAGTAGAGAAAATGGATGAACCGTATCTACTATTTACGTATACGGATGGATTAGGCTCTGTTCCCCCTATCGTCGACCAGTTCATGACTGCGAACTTTGATCTATGCAAAGGAATTATCGTAAGCGGAAACCGTAATTTCGGTCATGCTTTTTTCGGCCGTGCAGGTGACCTTTTAGCTGCACAATACGGAATTCCGTTAATCGAAAAAGTGGAAATGCGAGGAACTCCGGCGAATTATGAAGCGATTACAGATTACTACTACTCCATTTGGAAAGAGGCATCGATATGAAACAATATTTAAAATTAAATAACGATATTCTAAACCGTTACCGTGCTACCGGTGAATTGGATCTGGCGAAAGACAAAGAAGCAACACGCCGCTATTTCCTGGAAGACGTGAATGTCCGTTTACGCTACTTTATCGATATCGAGGAAAAAGTGCGTTATTTAGTCGATGAAGGCTATTACGAAAAAGAATTTTTGGAATTGTACTCGATGGACTTTATTAAACAAATGTACAAAAAAGCCTATTCCTACAAGTTCCGGTTTCCTTCATTCATGAGTGCTTCGAAGTTCTACGAAAGCTATGCGATGAAAAGCCGGGACGGAAAAGAAATTTTGGAAAAGTATGAAGACCGAATCGTCATTATCGCCCTGTATTTAGCACAAGGCGATGAAGCATTGGCTGAAAAGGCCATCGAAGCGGTCATGACTGCCTACCAGCCGGCAACCCCAACTGCCCTAAACAGCGGGAAAAAAGCGCGCGGTGAGCTAGTCTCATGTTTTAAACTAACGATGGATGACACGATGAATTCAATCGCAGAGAATATCGGCTATTGTCTTGAGCTTTCCCGCTTAGGCGGCGGTGTCGGGGTAAACTTGACCGATCTGCGTCCATTAGGTGATCCGATTAAAGGGATTTTAAACCGTGCGAGCGGGGTTATGCCTGTTGCAAAACTGCTGGAAAATTCGTTCTCGTATTCGAATCAGCTTGGCCAAAGAAATGGTTCCGGAGTCGTCTATCTAAATGTTTTCCACGGTGATATTGAAGCGTTCATCTCTTCCAAGAAACCAAATGCCGACGATAAAATCCGATTAGCTACATTATCTACAGGGATTATTCTTCCCGATATTTTCTTTGAATTAATGCGCCGCGATAAAGATATCGTATTGTTTAGTTCTTATGATATTTTCAAAGAATACGGCAAACGCATGTCGGAAATTTCGATTACGGAAATGTACTACGAATTTTTGGATAATCCAAACATCCGTAAACTGAAACGTTTAAACGCCCGTAAATTGTATACGGAAATTAAAAAGGCGCAATTTGAATCGGGTTACCCGTTCGAAATATTCGATGATAATGTCAATAACATCCACCCATTAAAGGAAATCGGGCGTGTGAAGATGTCGAATCTATGCACCGAAATTCTTCAGTATCAACAAACAAGCGTTGTTACCGATCAAAACGAGCCGAATGAATACGGCCTCGATGTTTCTTGTAACTTAGGTTCAATCGACATTCACGAAGCAACGAAAGTTCAGGACTTCGGACAGCTTGTCGATACGGCAATGCGTCTTTTAACGAATGTTTCTACGATGACCGATATCGTCAACGTCCCTTCTGTATCCAAAGCCAACAAAGTGATGCACTCTGTCGGATTGGGTGTTATGAACTTGCATGGACACCTTGTACAAAGCGGAATCCGTTATGGTTCCAAAGAGTCGATCGAATTTATCGATGCGTTTATGGAATCACTGAACTATTACTCGTTAAAAGCATCAATGGAAATCGCGAAGCAAAAGAACAAAACGTTTTATCGATTTGAGGAAAGTGATTATGCGAGCGGGGTTTATTTTGAAACCTATATAAACAAAGAAGATAAAGAACTTGCACCAGAAGTGATTAAAGCACTTGGGGGTACACCGATTATTAATCAAAATATGTGGGATAAATTAAAAAAACAAGTTCAGAAATATGGATTATTCCATAGCTATCGACTGGCAATCGCGCCTTAACTGACTAGGGCTTTCATTGTTGTAAAACAGTGTCAAAACAAGTGAAATTGCTGGAAAGCCGTAAAGCCAAAAATACGACAACGTAATTGGAAACGATAAACGTGAACGTTGCGAAAGCAGAAAAAAATTTTTGGATAGCATAAGGTGAAAAAAAGCATATTTTGTGAGGTTAATTCTCGCTAATTATGTCCTAAGTGCCAATACAATCGGTAATCAGCAGCCAAGCATCTTTCTATGAGGTGAAGGTTCAACGACTATAATACTTGGTAGGCAAAAGCCTATATTGTATAGTCTACTCCCTTTTAAATATCAGGAAACTGAGGGTATTAAGGACAGGCAGTATTTCCTACATCCGCAGCTGTACGGCTTCCATCTCCCCTGTTACAGAACGCGTGGAAGTTCGTGATTATGCGGACAGTCGAACAATTTATCCGATGCCATTTTTAACGAATGATAACCAAGAACTTTATACCGAAGCCTATGAAGTAAACCCGTATGAACTGATCGACCTTTATGCAGCCGCGCAAAAGCATGTCGACCAGGGGATTTCCATGACACTATACGTGACGGACCAGTGGAACACAGAACAATTGGCAAAAGCTTATATTTATGCGTGGACGAAAGGCATTAAAACCGTTTATTACGTACGCCAGCGTTTACTTACAATTGAGGAGTGTGTCGCATGTCAAATTTAACGTATAAAGCGGTCAACTGGAATACCCCGACGAGTGAACTCGCTCGTATTTTTTGGGACCAGCAATGGAAACAAATATGGTTCCCCGAAGAAATTGCAGTCAGTAAAGACGTCAAACAATGGAAGGAATTCGAGCACCAGGATACATACAAAAAAGTGTTCGGCGGCCTGACTTTGCTTGATACGGTACAAACGAACATCGGCATGAATGAAATTGCCAAGTACACACCTGATTTCCAAGAGAAAGCGGTGTTAACCGTATTCGGATCTTTTGAAGCAATCCATGCAAAGTCTTATTCATATATTTTTACAACACTGTGTACAAACACTGAAATCGAAGAAGTTTTCGAATGGGTGCAAAAAAATGAGTTTCTTCAATATAAGGCTAACCGCATTGGCGAAGTATACACTGCTATAAAAGAAGACGACTCGGAAAGCTTATGGAAAGCAATGTTCGCTTCAGTAATGCTGGAAAGCTTCTTATTTTATTCCGGCTTCTTCTACCCTCTTTATTTAGGAGGACAGGGCGTACTGCGAAACAGTGCGGAAGTGATTAGTTTAATCTTGCGTGACGAATCAATCCACGGAGTAGCAGTCGGCTTTTTCGCCCAGAATATTTTTAAAACGTTCACAGCGGAAAAACAGCAGGAGCTTACTTTGTGGGGCTATGAATATTTACTTGATTTGTATCAAAATGAAATGAAGTATACGGATGATTTATATGCAGAAACGGGCCTTTCCCCGGAAGTGAAAAAATACGTGCGCTACAATGCGAATAAAGCGCTTATGAACTTGGGGCTCGATACGATGTTCCCTGACGAGGAAGTGAACCCTATTGTGATGAACGGGATCTCCAATACTGGGTCAACCTATGATTTCTTCAGTCAAAAAGGAGCGACTTATGCGGTTGCTAAAGTGGCCCCTATTACTGATGATACGTTTAAATTTTAGTCTTAAAAAAGATGTCCAATAATTCAAGAATTATTGGACATCCCTTTAGTTTTAAGTGTTTAACTTTTTACAAATTCTACACTTAGTTTTTTTGCTTGATCGTTGATTTATAGATTCCTGCCATTCATGACCGTTATCACATTGCCACCAAACAATCTTACTCATGCCTTTCGTAACATCACTTGGAGTTAATTCACCATTTTTAGTAGAATGCCACTCTCTGCTAAGCTCAGGTAAAACTGTATTTAAATTATTTGTCACAATTACTCTCCTACCAAGGCAATAAGGGCAATTATCGTTAACTTTAGAATAAATTGGAGCTTCCCAAACATGGTCTGGCCCAACTCGACAGCGCCATTTTACAATCTTTTTTGAGCCAGCTGTCACCTCATATGGTGATACGCCATTACCACTATCCCATTGGAATAGTAATTCTGAACGAATCACTGCAAAAGAATTTGTTTCATTTACACGTTTTCCACTACAATATGGGCAATTTCTACCTCTCATACGAGATTTTACATTCATTTTATAATCATGCCCCTTGCTGCACTTCCACCATATATCAACATTTGATCCATATGAAATAAAAGACGGATTTAACCCTATATTAAGACTATGGTTCCATTCATCCATTAGATATGGTGCAATACTTGCAATTGAGTTTGCTCTTTTAACATGGTAAAAATTTCTTCTGATTTCAATTAAATCTGATGTTGTATATATCTCATTATTATCAATTGAAAGATTTAATAATTTTAATACATCTTGAATCATAGTAGCATAACTCTGAAGATTTGATGGTTCATAGAGATAATTAATAGCAGTATTTAATTTTTCAAGTGGCGCTTCACGAATACGGATCACTTTATAGCCAATCTCATTAAAGATTTGGTCCTTCAATTTATCAGCGTCTTCATTTCCCATATGCCATTTCTTTCCGTCATATTCAATAACTGTCGATAAATCAGGTAAATATAAATCAGCTTCCAACATAGTATCTTTTACTGATATCACTTTTCGATGTTGGACATTTTTAATAAGCTTTTTTAAATAAAAATATAAGGAAAATTCAGGGAAAGAACTCCCTGATGATTTAAAGCATATAGAACACCCTGAACCTTTTGATGAACGATCTGCAACTACCTTTTTATAACTATGTCCTTCAGGGCAAGTCCACCAAAATGATTTATTTGAAAAAGGTAATATTTCTTTAGGTGTAATCCCTTTATTTTTATCAATATCCCAATCTAATGCTAAATCTGGCCTAACAGTTGCCAAACATGTTTCTTCAGATGCTAGTAAATTTGAACAATAAGGACATCCGGAATTCTTTCCATGTCTATTAGCTATATATGCCTCCCATTCATGTTTATTATTATTCGAACAAATCCACCATACTTTTTGATTTGAATTGGGTGATACATCTTCTGGTTTTAAGCCTTTATTTTTAAAAGGATGCCATTCTTTTACTAAGTTCGGATTTAATACTTTTAAATTGTAATTTTCGTGAACAAATTTATTTGAACAAATTGGACAGTTTTTCGCTTTTATTCGGCTATAAATAGACATTTCATAGGAATGATTTTTGCTACAAATCCAATATACTTTTTTGGTACTACCTGGTAATACTTCTAAAGGAGTTAAATTATTTTTATTATAATCCCATTCGAGAGCAATATTTGGGTATTTTGTTTTCAAGCAATTTTCCAAATTAACTTTTTTGTTTGCACAATACGGGCATCCATTACCTCTTTTTCTCCCATTTATAGCACATTCGTATTCATGCCCTTTATTACAAATCCACCATACTTTTTTGGAACTTCCCGGTGTTATATCTAATGGTGTTATTAAATTTTTTTTATAATTCCACTCTTTTGCTATATTAGGATAAAGAGTTTGTAAACAATTTTCTCTATTTGCTTTTTTACCAGCGCAATATGGGCATCCCTTAGATACCTTTTTATTTTTAATTGTTTTTTCGTAAGTATGATTTTTTGGACAAATCCACCATACCTTTAAATTACTGCCTTTAGAAACTTCAGTTGGAGAGATAATTGTTGTATTTTTAGAAAAATCCCATTCAACAAGAAGTTCTGGAAATAACTTAGCAATAGATTTCTCCTCAGTAACTGTTCTCAAAAATCATTCACCAACCTTTATTCATGTTTTTATATCAAGAGATTCTCACCTAAATTGTAAATTAATATGATTGAAAATTCTATTAATTAATATGCTGGCCCCTATTACTGATGATACGTTTAAATTCTAAAAGAAACGCTATACCAAATTCTGGTATAGCGTTTCTTACTATTTAATATGTTCATTTTAGCCATTCTTTAAATATCGGGTCATGTGTTGAAACTATCGGCTGGTAATTCGCCCCTTCGTGTAAATATTGAAAGGCCGCATTTACTGCTTGCATTGCGTCATGTGTTGCCCCGTGGATGAGTTTCAGTTTACCTTGCTCATAGCGGGCATCCCCTGCTACAAAATACCCGCGACAATTCGTTAAACCATTATCTCTTTGCGCTATGCGTCCGTTGAATTCAATGGTACGTTTTTTTGAACCAATATGGCAAAAGACAGCCTCATATGCCCGATCATTAAAATCCGAGAATTTATAAATTGGAATGTTATTATTGGCAAGCCCGTCCATTAAAATAGGCTGTAAATTCAGCTCTTTGTCGGTATATAATGTAACCGCATTTCCATACCCCATTAACTGAATTGCCCAATCTGCTGCCATCGGTGTATGACCGATCACTGCAATTGGACCGTCATATTGTTGGAAAGCTGGCGGGTCATACTGTATTTTTCCCGAAATGTGCGCATGTTCGATCCTTTTTACCTCATTAAATCCATTGCCAGTTGCCGCTATGATAGTTTTAGCTAGTATGGTTTGCTTTGTTGTCGTTACATAAAACAACTCGTCAATATTTTCAATTTCCTCAACAATTTCTCCAAGTAACATATTAGCTTTACTTACTTTTAACTGTTCGATCAGCGCTTGTTTATAATCACGCGCTAAAACACCGAATTGACCAGGAATATCGTATATTTCATAGTTTAAAAATAGATTAAGTCGCCCACCTAGTTCATGATTACCTTCAATTAATACAGTGTTCATCTTTCTAGATGCACTATAAAATGCACTGAATATCCCGGCAGGACCACCACCGATTACACAAACATCGTAAATCATTGCTCTCCCCCATTATTACTGTACAAAAATATCTTTATGTAATTGTTCGCTATTCCCTTCTATCGAAAAACAAGCAGCACCATTCAACATATAACCCCATAGCTGGTTGTATGGCTGTTTATGAAGCGTGGACATCAAACAGGCTATGGCAACACCATGAGATACGACAGCGATTCTCTCATACGGTAACTGCAACAAATATTCATGAAATCCGAGCATCCGTTTTGTTACATCTTTAAAGGATTCCTGAGTCGTATTCACAAATAAATCTGGGGTATTCAAATAGCAAAGATACTGAGCATCCTGTTGAAGGTCCTTTATGTAGCTGCCTTGCCAATGCCCTAAGTGTATTTCACGCAAATTTTTGCTCTTATGAACAGTGCGGTTTGGAAACATGAGGTGTGCTGTTTGCACCGCCCGATTCAAGTCACTGGAAAATACGATCTGCGGGTTCCATTTCACGGACATTGCCTGCTCTATTCCTTCTGTCGTCAGATCCGAATTAAGCCATCCTTGCAGCCGCCCTTCTCTATTCCAGACTGTTTCACCATGACGGTAGTAGTTAATGATTTTTGACATAATTCGTTATCTCATCCTTGCATTTAATCCAGATTTCTTCACTTTTGACAGCGATTCGAAACCATACGCCGTCCAAGCCGACATAGTTTTTTGTATGGCGCAATACGATTCCTCGTTTTAATAAATACTCAAAAAATTTATCCGAATTATACTGTTCCGGTAATTGAAACAATAAGAAATTCGCTGCACTGTTAGATACTTTACAACCAATTAATTTTAAGTCCTTCACCATCTGACTTCGTAATTTACTGCTCTTTTCACGAGATTCCTTCACAAAATCCTTGTCATGTAAACAGAGACAGCCGATTTCATTTGCAATCGCGCTCACATTCCAATGCGGCAAGTAATGACGGAGTTTTCCTGCCTGTTGACCGATGACATAACCGAGACGAACCCCTGCCAGTGCATACATTTTTGTCATGGATCGTACGACAAATAAATTGGAATAGCTGTTTACCAATGAAACAATGCTCTCCGATTCATCGGTCCAGTCCATAAACGCTTCATCGACTACAAAATTGCAGTGGGGATACTTTTTAATCAACTGTTCAATCCAATATTTTTTCAATAATACGCCTGTAGGATTATTCGGATTGCAAATATAGCAGGCATGGACATCTTTCAGCTGTTTCTCCAATATTTCCTCATTAAATCGATATGTTTCAATATCGTCAGCTAAAATAGAATGAATGACACAATTCTGCTGTTTTAGTGTTCTCGCATACTCCGAAAATGTTGGCTGTAACAAAGCAATCTCCTGTCCATTGAAAAGCTGTGCCAAAGCCATTAAGCCCTCTGCCGCACCGTTTGTGACGACAACTTGATCGGCTGCTACTTGGTGAACAGCTGCCACTTGCGAACGAAATGGTTCTGCTTGTTCATCCGGGTAGCCAGTAATTTTTTCTAACAGGTTTGGCCACTGTTGCTTTACTTGCTTCGGTACCCCCAGATGATTGACATTTTCGCTCACATCTATTACTTGATCCGGCATTTTTAAATTCATCGCTTTATATAATGCTGCCGCATTAGCCCCATGTGCAGGCAATTGCATACAATACTCCCCCTGTTATCACTACACACCATGTACAAACATACATGTGCCGGATCGCTTTTTTAATATGTATTCTTTGCATCGTTTCGTACGGTTCACCCATATAAGCACGGAAGGATTCCACCCCGCCATAACGATTAAACCCGCCTAAACGAATTCCTAACTGAACAGCAGTAGCGGCCTCCAAATAGCCACTATTCGGGCTTGGATGTTTTTTAGCATCCTTTAGCCAGTTTTTATAGCGGTGTTTGAAAGGTTTTGCCGTCTCACATTTTGTAAATATAATAAGGAACCACCCGGAAATTCTGCTGGGCAGATAGTTCGCAACATCATCCAATTTAGCTGCAGCAAACCCAAAATCAGCATACCGTTCATTTTTATACCCGATCATCGAATCCAGCGTATTAATCGCTTTATAGCACCATGCACCGGTTGCACCAAAACATAACGCATACATAAGCGGAGCCGTCACACCGTCACTCGTATTTTCTGAAACCGTTTCAACGACACCCCGTACTATTTCAGGTTCATCCAGATGATTCGTTTCACGGCCTACAATCCAGCTTAAATATTTTCTTGCTTCGGGTAAATCATTCGCTTTCAAGGAATCGTAAACGAGCATCGCCGCTTCTTTTAATGATTTCTGGGCAAGAGCTAAACTAATCAAAAAGATTTCGACTACAAGCCAAAGAAGAAGATGTATTTTTATTGCAAGAAAGACAATAAAGAAAACCGAGCCCGTTGTGATACTTATCGTGAGAAAAACTGTTAGTAATCCATTGATCCGTCTTCTACTGCCACTGCCATGATTCCATTTCTTTTCGAAAAAAGAAATCATGTTTCCGATATATATAACAGGATGTGTCCATTTTTTCGGATCCCCAACAATACAATCGATGAGCACTGCGATTACACAAATAATAAAATACATCGTGCCCCTCGCTCCTTTATTTTCGTTTGATATGAAATGAAAATTCCAGAGCATATTCGATGCTCTGGATAAACTTTAACATTAATGATGGTGGTGATGTTCATATCCATGTTCTTCTGCATATTTTCGGAAATTCTCTAAATCGATCATCCCTGTTGATGTACCGTCTAAAGCCTGGTCCATGCGCTCGAGCAATACTTTCTTTAAATTCGGATGGTAGCCGAAATAATTTGCAAGTAAAAAATCTACATCTTCATATTGCTCTGTAAACTGCTGGACCATTTTAGCCATTCGTTCCATCAACACCCCTGTAAACAAGAAGTATGGAAGCATCACAATTTTTTTTGCTCCAAGTCTTATACAGCGTTCAACCCCTTGTTCTACTGATGGAGTCGTTACGCCCATAAATGCACTTTCTACTATAGGAACGTCTAGTTTTTCCCATAATAAACGGGTAATTTTATAGAAATCGCCATTTGCATATGGATCACTGCCGCCGCGAGCAATAAGTAAAATAGCTGTGTCGTCATGTTTTTCATCAGGATTGAAGCCTACTTCTGTTAATCGCGACTTAAGAATTTCGAAAATTTCTTCATGAATCCCAATTGTTTGACCATATGTAAAGCGAACATCCGGAAAATGCTCTCTTGCATGTTCGATTTCGGCCGGGATGTGCATTTTTGAGTGTCCTGCGTGTAATAAGATGATGGGAATTACATGGACTTCATCCGCGCCTCTTTCAACACATAGCTGAATCCCATCTTCTATATTCGGCGAAGCAAATTCCAGAAAACAAGTTTCAACTAGTAGTGCTGGATCAATATACGTTTTCGTCTGCTCGACAAACTGACGTACCTCCTCATTTCCAGCCTCTAATCTACTACCATGCCCAACAAATAATACTGCTTTTTTCAATGGTCCTCTTCCTTTTTTATATTTATCGATCCCTTTAATTCGATTTTCACGTCGGATTCTTTCCCCATGTTCCACCGAATAAATAATGGATGATTCTTCAGCAGTATCCTGAACTATTGCACGAGATGTTTCCTCGTCTTGAACGGAATACCATGTCCCTTTTGGATAATCGATGACAACACATTTATCTTTACATCGACCATTACAACGGGTACGTGATGTATGAATCATTTCATCTAAACGATTTTTACGAATTTCATCCCGGATTTGCTTTGTTACTTCTTCGGCACCTGCACCCATACAGGTAGCCCCGTTACAAATTAACAGATGACGCTGCATTTGGTTTAAATTCCAAGTTGTCATAGAGTCCTCCTTCTTGTAGTTGATCAAAGTAAGTTTTATTTTTGTGCACGAACGTCGAAAACTTATCGATTGATGATGCATCGTACTTTTCTAATATATTTTTCACAAGATTGATCACTTGATTTTCCGGTACTTTTTTTAATAATAGATGCCCGGAACTGGCACGTCTCCCCATTGGAATCGCGCCTCCGTAAATATCAACTTTGCCATTATGAAAAATGAGTGCCAAGTCATCCTGAACCGCGTTATAGCATGCTTGGGTGCATGCATTAAAGCCGATGCGTACCCTATTTTTTAATGGCATTTGTTCAACCTGTTCTAGTAAGTCCTTTGCAAATGGTAAACCGTCTAACAAATCCCCATCACAAAAGTCGCAACATTTAAATAAAGCACTTGGTGTTTGGGATGCCACATACAAATTCACTTCCGTTAATTTTTTCATTGCCTGCTCAATATGTGAACGATGGACAGTAACAATAAAACTATGGCCGGCAGAATATTTTACAGCGCCAGATTTTTCAAGATTCGCTAACACAATCAGCTGATCACTTGTCAAATGTTTGTTTATTAACCCTGGTCGTACAATTAATGCTACATAGTCATCCGTTGCTTTTAATTTTGCAAACGTCTTGTTCGGCATCGGCAGCTGCAACGCCTTTTCAAAATTTTTCT
The DNA here is from genome assembly GCF_037969775.1 of Solibacillus sp. FSL W7-1472. Taxonomy (NCBI): domain Bacteria; kingdom Bacillati; phylum Bacillota; class Bacilli; order Caryophanales; family Caryophanaceae; genus Solibacillus; species Solibacillus sp. FSL W7-1472. The sequence continues at coordinate 1,602,229 of NZ_CP150208.1, read as the reverse complement.
TAGCATATTCTTGCATGTATACACCGCTCCCATTCATCAATTACGCACTTGTGTCGACTGGTGGAATCCCTTTGATTTTGAAAGATTAGAATGAATCAGGGTAAAGACCTTTTACAATAATTTCAAGCGCTTCTGCCACACGAACACCTTCTGATGCAGCCGATAATGGTAAAACAACAAAACGCTCATTTTGTACTGCCAGTGTTTGGCTCAGTGCCGGATCATTTTTCAGGAAATTAATTTTCTCTTCTGCTGTAGTAGAACCGTAATCAATTACAATAATAGCTTCCGGATTACGTTCTACAGCATCTTCTTTTGAAACTGTAGCCCAGTTTTTCTCGATATCACCAAAAATATTATTTGCTCCCGCCATTTTCACGAGAGTGTTCATAAAGTTTTGAGTGGCTGTAAATACATCTTTATCACCACTATCAAATACTAGAACATCAATTGGTTTGTCCACAGTAGGAACTTTTTCTTTAATTTTTTCAATATTAGCGTTCATTTCTTCTATTAATGTTTCTCCGCGCTCTTCAACACGAAAGATTTTTGCGATATTACGGATATCCGTGTAAATATCCTCTAACTCCGGAGCCACTTTTACTGAGGAAGACTGCAGGTAACTGCCGATTCCCAATTGTTCCATTTCTTCGCGTGACATTAAGTTTTTCTCATTAAAGGCACTTGCCCAGCCACCGTAAATGAAATCGGCTTCTGTTGAAATAACCTGTTCTTTCGAAGGATATTGTTCAGCCAGTACCGGAACCTGGTCATACGCTTCTTGTAACGGAGGATAAATCTGGTCGTCCAAGTAAGCTGTACCTACCATCGAATCTTCCAAGCCGAGTGCTAGCATTACTTCTGTTACATGCTGATTTATGGAAATCGCTTTTTTGGGAGCTTCTTCATATGTAATGGACATGCCTTCATTTTCAATTGTTACTGCCTGAACTGTTTCATCCGAATCTGCTGTCGCCTGTTTTATACTTTGTTCCTCATCCGAACATGCCCCTAAAATTAATGCTGATGCTAGGGCAAACGGAGCCCATAGATTTTTACGAATCTTCATTGTTAATCTCCTATAGTATCTATTCGTGTATTCGTATAAAAAAATAAATGCATTTTCCCTGTGAACGGATTTTTAGAAATCCCTGCATCTATATGAAATACTTCTTTTAACATCGGGGTCGTCAATACATTTTCCGGTGAACCATGAATATGTAATGTTCCATTGTTCATAACAATTAACTCATCACAATAAGCTGCAGCTAAATTTAAATCATGTAACGCCGCAATGATCGTAATCGGTAAATCTTTGACTAAATCCATTAAATGGAGCTGGTGTTCAATATCCAAATGATTTGTCGGTTCATCCAATATGAGAATACTTGCTTGCTGTGCCAATGCACGTGCGAGCATTACTCGTTTTTTTTCGCCACCTGATAAATTACTTAATGTTCGATTGGCTAAATGAGCAATATTTGCTAATTTCATGCTTCTGTCCACGATTGACATATCTTCTGCGTTATCAGAACTGAGCCAGCCTTTATAAGGGGTGCGTCCCATCATTACCAAATCTTTTACTGTAAAATCAAATAATATAGCGGACTCTTGACTAACGACCGCCATTTGTCTTGCCAGTTTTTTCGGGGAAATATCCCAGACTTCCTGTTCATGCAAAGTTACTTTTCCCGATGATTGTTTCAGGTGACGGTACAAAATCTTAAGCATTGTTGATTTACCACTGCCGTTTGGACCAATAATCCCTATAAATTTTCCTTCGATGATTTCCAAAGAAATGCTTTTCAAAATCTCCTTATCATCCACCGAATATTCAACTTGTTGTAGCTGGATCATCTCATTCTCCTTCCCCAAATGCATAGCGCTCCCGACGAAGCATCCAAATAAAGAACGGACTGCCAAATAATGCGGTAATAATTCCGATTGGCATCTCTTCTGGTGCAATTGCAATACGTGCACCCATATCAGCCCAAATAATAATAATGGCTCCAAGCAGCGCACTTAGCGGTAAAACTACTTTATTATTGGACCCGACAATCATCCGTACAATATGTGGGACAATGAGACCGACAAATCCGATACTCCCGCTTACAGCAACTACGACGCCGGTTAGTAAAGATACAATGATAATAATGAACAGCCTGAATCGTTCAATATGAATCCCTAAAGTCGATGCTGTTTCTTCACCTAGTAACAGTGCGTTCAGTTGACGATAGCTTAGTAGTAATAATGGAAATACGATACAAAAAGTAACTAAAGGTATTCCGAGATTTGACCACTTTGCCCCGCCTAAACTGCCAAGCATCCAAAACATGACTGCCTGAACACCGCCCTGTTCTTTCGAAATCATCAACATAAAGTTGGTCATCGCACCTAACACCATGGAAACCGCAATCCCCGACAGCAATAATCGAATCATCGAAGTTTTCCCGTTCACACGGGCAAGCATAAATACAATCATTACGGCAAATATTGCACCAAAAAAAGCGGCAAGCGATAAAGCAAACACTCCGAAAAAGCTAAATGTACCGAATAAAATTACTGAAGTTGCCCCGACAGATGCTCCCGACGAAACACCGAGTATGTAAGGATCTGCAATAGAATTCTTTACTAGAGCCTGTATTGCGGCACCCGATATTGCCAATGATGCTCCGACTAGAAGTGCCAATAGTACACGTGGCACCCGGATTTCCCAAATAATTATTTGCTGCGCCTTAGAAGCGTTTGTTTCACTTAAAATTCCTGTTTTAAAAAGTAAAACCTCAATAATTAACTGGGGTGTGATCCCTACAGAACCTACCATGATTGCACCAATAATCGATATGACGAGCACAATGATTAAAATAGGCATCCATAGCCAAAGTTTTTTTTTATTCATAAAAGTTTACCGGCTCCCAACTAATGATCGCTGCATAAAATTTATGACGGTAAACAATCTTGCCTTCCTCCACTTTAACGAATCGGGCAAGTGCCTCTTTAACATGCTCTAAATCAAACGGATTTGATAATACTTTTTTACTTTGTGCTTCATAAAGCGCTTCATAACTGTCATAGTAATAAACACGTTCCAATGGCAGCATTTCGCAATCTGCATAAATTCCTAATTGGTACAGCATATTTAAAATTTCAATATAGTCTCTTCTGGGATATTTAATCTGATAGTGATATTCTTTCGCTAAAACATCATAATGTGGTTGAATTGGACCTGTTGTTAAACCGATGATTGCTCTTTTCTTTGCGCAATTATTCATTTTCAGCAGTGCATCATTCATCTCATATATTCGGTAATAGCAATTGACCCCGATTACTATATCATGCTGTTCAACATCTGCTTCTTCCCACTTCGCATGGACAAAATTTACCGCATCGTCTTCCATGAAATACTGCTGCAGGTAGTTTAAAACACTTTTTGAGCCATCAACCAATGTCAGTTTTCCGACATCTTCTCTTAAGGGAAATGTATAATTCCCCCAACCTGGTCCCATTTCCAGACAGCTTGCACCCTGTGGTATGTATTGACGAATTTTTTCATAAATCGGAATGGCATGTGCATCCGTTTGTTTATAGGATTTTTTTTGCATCGATTGGGCCCAAAATGCTTCCTCCAATGCATCATTTTTCATCCGTTCCGGCATATTTCCATGCCAGTCCAGCATCCCTTCCTTCCAGAGCTGCTCAAAATCAATTGCAAGTGGCCCATGTAAAACAGCCATCAACTTCACCTCTTTTCAAACTTGGCTTCCGAAATAAACGAATAAATCTTCTCCATATCCAAATGCCCCCGTACATGGCGGTCCAACAATTCATAGGCTTGTTCGCGACGTTCAAAATCGGATAACACTTCTCCTGTAATTGGCTCCATTCCTTTTTGCACACGGATTGTATTAAAATAATCGCGTGTAAATAGGCGATTTTGGAAAATCCCGTGAACGTATGTACCAAATACTTGTTCCGTATAGACACCATCTGTCCGGCCGTCATAAAATTGGATGAACGGCTTCAACGGTTTAGTCGCAACACTGCGACCTAAATGAATTTCATAGCCTGCAATCTCATGACCTGTGCAGCTTCTTCCCGAAACTTGAACCGTTTGCTTACTATTGATAAATGTTGTTTCGATCGGCAGCAGACCTAATGTCAAATACGTTCCGCCAGTGCTTTCAACCGCCTTTTCGTCACGGATAATCTCACCTAGCATCTGATAACCTCCACAAATACCGATAATGCGGACATTTTGATTCGCTAACTGTAAAATACCTTGCATCAACCCGGTTTGCTGAAGCCATAAAAAATCTTCCACCGTGTTTTTAGTCCCTGGTAAAATTACGACATCCGGATTTTTTAAATCACTAAGCGTTGAGACAAAGCGCACGCCTACACCAGGTTCTTCAAACAACGGATCCAAATCAGTAAAATTAGATATACGCGGTAAACGGATGATGGCGACATCAATGGCAAATTCGTGCTGCTGTGGCTTTTTCAAGCGCAAGCTGGATAGGGCCATCGAATCTTCTGCCTCAATTTGAACATCGAAATACGGAATAACGCCCAGTACAGGAATACCTGTATACTCCTCCAGCCAATCGATTCCACTTGTCAGCAGTTCTTTCATGCCACGAAACTTATTGATAATGATTCCTTTAACTCGTGCTTTTTCCGCATCATCCAATAACATCAATGTTCCGACGAGTGAAGCAAAAACACCACCGCGTTCAATATCCGCCACTAAAATCACTGTCGCGTCGGTCTCATGTGCCATTCGCATATTGGCAATATCACGGCTTTTCAAGTTAATTTCCGCAGGACTTCCCGCACCTTCCAAAACAAGAACATCATAGTTCTCCGATAAACGGTCAAGTGATGTACGAACTTCAGGCATGACCGCCTCTACAAATTGTTCACGATAACTGACCGCGTCCATATTGGCAAAATGTTTACCGTGCAGAATCACTTCCGACACCATATCCCCTTTTGGCTTCAGTAAAATCGGGTTCATATCTGTCGTTGCATCAATTTTTGCCGCTTCTGCCTGGACCCCTTGAGCACGCCCAATTTCTCCGCCATCTTTTGTAATATACGAATTCAGCGCCATATTTTGTGATTTAAACGGAGCAACCCGGTAACCGTCATTAACTAAGATGCGACATAATGCTGTACATAGTACACTTTTTCCCACATCGGATGCTGTGCCCTGAATCATGATTGCCTGCACTAAAACTCCAGCCCCTTCATAGCTGTGACATCCTGCTCGCTGTAATAATGTTTCGTTGCATCAACAGTTGAAACCAGATCAGCCATCGCAATAAGATCCGGATGTGCCGAACGTCCTGTAACGACTAAATGCATTGTGGCAGGTCGACTCCGAATTGCTTCAAGTACTTCCTCTAAAGGCAAAACATCATCGATTGGGAATTTTGAAATTGCCAATGCATTATTTAATTCATCCAAAACAAGTAAGTCCGTCGTTTCATCCTGCAATTCCTTTTTTACAATTTGCCAAGCCTTTTTTAACGCTTCTCTATGTTCTTCCGGTGTTTTTGTCCACGTAAAACCAATGCCAAGCTGAACGGTTTCAACACCTAATTTCCGAAGTGCAATTTGTTCTCCATATGTACGTTCCGGTGATTTAATAAACTGAAAATACTTCACCGTCATCCCACGGCCAATTGCACGTAAGGTTACACCTAATGAAGCGGTTGTTTTGCCTTTTCCTTCACCCGTATATACGAGCAGCATTCCTTTTCTCGCCATGTTAGTACCTCCCTATACCCAAGTAGTTTTTTCTGAAAATGGTGTACGTTTTTTCTCCGTTGTAACTGGTTCCTCCGGATAGCCAATACATAACGTACCTACGAGGTGTTCAGAATCCGTCGCCCCGATAAATTCATGCAAAGCTGTTTCATGTACAAGACCGACTCCGCGTGTCCGCCACACCATGCCTAAACCAAGCGCTTCAGCCATCAGCCACATCGACATGATTGCACTGCTGACAGCAAATTTATTGTCCAGCGTCGCCCCTTCATCACCTTCGACTACAGCAGAAGTAACGACAATGATGAGCGGTGTTTTTGTAACGGCCTGCATTGAGCTTTCCACTAAGTTTGGTTTTGTCGGGAAGCGCTGCTGTAAATAATTGAATGCTACTTGTTCAAAACGTTTTAAACTATCTCCTTGCAGCACATAAAATTGCCAAGGCTCGCGCATCCGGTCATTCGGTGCATAAGTTGCTGCTTCCAATAATTGTTCAATCTTTTCCTGTTCTACTTCCTTTGCTAAAAATTGACGAACCGCCCGTCGTTTTTTTAATGCTTCTAACATGTTGTCTCAATCCTTTCATTGAACCAGGCAATTTCTTCACGAATTCCTACAACATCCCCTACTAGAATCATCGATGGGTTGACCATTTTCTGCTGCTGAATTTGTTCACAAATCGTCTCTAATTGACCAGTAATCGTACGCTGATTGCTTGTTGTTCCCCATTCAATTACTGCAACCGGGGTTGTCGGTTTCTTTCCGTGTCTGATTAGACTTTTCGTAATATGATCGATATTGCCGATACTCATATAAAACGCAATCGTATCGATTTGTGCGAGACTTGCCCAGCTTAAAAAATCCTGTCCCTTTTCTTCACGGCCATGCCCGGTAACAATAGCAAAGCTTGTTGCATAATCACGATGTGTAACGGGTATGCCTGCATATGCCGGTGCCGCTATTCCTGCTGTGATCCCTGGGACAATTTCAAATTCAATATTTTCATTGCGAAGAACAACTGCTTCTTCTGCGCCTCGTCCAAAGACAAATGGGTCGCCACCTTTTAGACGGACAACCTGCTTGTTCTGCTGTGCTTTTTCAACGAGCACACGATGAATTTCGTCTTGTATGAGGCCATGCTTCCCCGGTTCTTTGCCACAATAAATTAATTCGCAATGGGCTGGTGCGTGTTTTAAAATTTGGGGGTTTACTAATCTGTCATATAAAATGACTTCAGCTATCTGAATGCACTCTAATGCACGTATTGTCAGTAATTTCGGGTCACCCGGTCCAGCACCAACTATATAAACAAATCCACTCAATTGACTTCTCCCGCTTCAATCTGACGTAAAAACTGTGCACATTTTTCCTTATTCTTTTGCTGAATCCAATCGAGTATTTCAGGTTCAAGCAATTGAGCCAGCGCTGCTTTTTTTGCATCGCCTTCATAGTTTTTCAAAATAAGCAGACGGGCTTCCTTTAAAAATGCAACATATTCTGCATAACTTTCATCGTATTGTTCCTCTAAGTCCGCTTTTACTTTTCTAGTAAGCGCCGGACTTGCGCCAGTTGTCGACACCGTTACAACAAAATCTCCACGACGGACAACCGCAGGATTCATAAAATCCATACGACCTAAAGCATCTGCACGATTTAATAATTGCCAATGCTGTGTTGCTTCTTCCACAGCATCATTTACCGCTTCATCATTCGTTGCCGCAAAAATAAGGGCTGCACCGTCTAAATCAGCCGGTTCAAAAAGTTTTTGTTTCCAGACTGCTTTTCCTTCATCTAAATATGTTTTTAACTTATCCGTTACGGTTGGACTTACAACGGTAATTTTGGCATTCGTAGGTAATAATGCTTCCACTTTTTGACGGGCTACATGGCCTCCACCGACGATCACCACTTTTTTAAACTCAATATTGACCATTAACTGAAAATAATTCATATTCTTACCTCCAAACAAGCTGCAAGCCATTTTTTCACGAGTTGTGGATTGGATGCGAAATGAAAATGTGTATATCCAGCAACTAGATTTCCATGTGAGTACCCTTCCTTTTTCGCTCCAAAGCGCCCTCTTGTAAAATAAGCAGGTGTTTCGTGATTTCCTTCGTAAACTGAATAATGGAACTCGTGACCTTTAGCAAGCTCCTGTTCACCGATTAAAAAGTTGCCCTCCACACCGGTAATTTCTCTGTAGCCTAATGCGGCCAGTTTTTCTTGCATCCGAACGCTTCCCGGAATGACACCAAGCATTTTGTAGCCATTTCCTTCACGGTTGAAAATTTCTTCTGTTAAATACATGAAGCCGCCACATTCCGCAAGTGTCGGGATTCCCTTTTCAATCGCTTGTTTTATCGAATTTTTTGCCTGTTCATTTTGTGCAAGCTTCTCAGCAAATTCTTCAGGGAACCCTCCTCCAATATACAAACCTTGTGCCTGTTCAGGAACCGGTTCATTTTCAAGAGGCGAGAAGAAATGGAGTTTTGCACCGTTTGCTTTCAGTAATTCAAAATTTTCTTCATAATAAAAGTTAAATGCTGCATCTTTTGCTACAGCCAAATGAATTTCTTGCGTATTTTCTTGTATTTCGAAAATCTTTGAAGTTTGCTCCAATTCGGTCGCTTTTGTGACTTGTAACAATAAATCCAGATCAACAGTTGCTTCAATAGCAGCTGCAAGCTCATCGAAATACGGATCGAGCTCTCCTCGTTCAATAGCCGGTACTAAACCTAAATGACGGCTCGGCAACGCTGGTACCGCACCTTTTTGTAGGTAGCCGAGAACGGGGATGCTACATTCATGTTCGATCGCTGTTTTAATAATTTCAAAGTGACCTTTACTCCCAAGCTGATTGGCAATAACCCCCACAATATTGGCGTTCTTGTCCAACTGCTGGAATCCTTTTACTATAGCAGCGACGCTTCGGGCCATACTTGCTGCGTTAACAATTAAAATTACCGGACTGTCTGTAATTTCACTAATATGTGCAGCCGATCCTTCATTCGATAATGGTGACTTCCCGTCATAAAATCCCATGACACCTTCAATAATAGACACATCTGAATCAATGCTGTTTCTCGCAACAATTGTGCGTACGACATCTTCCGTCATCATGAAACTGTCAATATTGCGTGAAGACCTTCTTGTTACCGCTGTATGATACGTCGGATCGATATAATCCGGACCGCATTTAAATCCTTGAACAGTTAAGCCGCGCTTCATCAGTGCACGCATAATGCCAATTGTAAATGTTGTTTTTCCTACGCCACTGCCTGTTCCGGCTAATACGAAACGATTCATTCGATTTCCTCCTCATCAAATGTAATCCGGGCAATGGAAATGGTTGCATTGCCGCTTTTCTTTTTTTCCAACAGCCAGTCTGTCGCATTGGCACACCGTAATGCAGCAGGTTCACTAACACCGTATGCCCCTGTAAATTTAAAAACAGTTTCCGATGGATTTTGCAGCGGCATTTCATTTAACTGTGCCGGTGTATACGTTATAAACTGCCAGTTGTTTCTAGCCGTTACTTGCAGGAAACCTTGTTCATCTTTTTTCAAATCGATTGTGGCGATTGCTTTAACGCTTTTTTTGCTCAGCTTTAGTTCTGCAAGCGTTTCATCAATTAGTAGTTCAATTTCTTCAGCAGATGTTCCGCGATTACAGCCCATTCCTAAAACAATTGATTTCGGTCGGTAAATTACACCGTTTTCAAGTAATATTTCTTCCTCTTTTTCGATAATACGATCAGTAATGAGCAATGTGGCATGTGGTTTTGCAGCGATTGCTTCCCCTGTTGTCCGGTAAATTTTCAAAGTATCAGGCATCGGTGTTTCATGCAGCCACCATTTTTTTTCACCGGTTTCCTGAACAATCGCAACCTGTTCCTCATTCACTACTGAAGCACTGACAGGCGTTAATTTCTCTTCACTGTCCCAAACCCATCCGTACCGTGCACCAAATAAATCAACCGCGATTGTTTTTTGAACATCGGATGCTGTAGTTACAATCGGAGTCGCATCGATTGCTTGTGCAAACTCATTTGTCAGGGCATTCGCACCACCGATATGTCCGGATAAAACACTTACGACATATTGTCCTTTATCATCAACAACAAGAACACCCGGATCTTTCTTTTTATCTACTAAAATGGGGGCAATCATCCGAACGACTGCACCAAGGGAAATAATCAATATCATCGACTTATATGCTTTAAATAATGCAGGCAGTAACAGGCGCACCGTCCCGTCAAATAATTGAATATTTTTTTCAGCCTCATCGCCCTGCTCAAATTTCTTCATATAATATACATCGACATAAGGAAACTTCTCCGCATACTTTCGCGCATTCGTCACACCGTGCTTTGTAATGGCTACAAGTGCATAATGTTTTGTCACACGAACTTCCGGAATTTCCCCTTCACGTAAATTAATCATCGACTTTCACACCTTTTCGAAAACCATGTGTAAATGTAGCATCATACAATTTTGAACGGTAATCTTTTTCATGAATGTTCGGATCAAGTGCCCAGCCGGCTAAAATCATCGCATGTTTGCGAATGCCATTTTTCCGCATCGCTTCATCCAGTTCAGCAATTGTCGTGCGAACGATTTTTTGATCTGGCCATGAAGCCCGCTGAATAACGGCAACCGGTGTATCGTCCGACCAGCCCGCAGCCTGTAGTTCTTTTGTAATTTTTTTCGTTAATGTGGCACTTAAAAACATTGCAATTGTGCAATGATGGCTTGCCAATGCTTGCAGTTTTTCACGCTCAGGTACCGGTGTACGTCCTTCTGCTCTTGTTAAGATTAACGTTTGCGTCAAGTCAGGAACCGTTAATTCGGCCCCTACTGCTGCAGCGGCAGCAAATACGGAACTCACACCTGGAACAACGTCATAGCCAATATTATGTTTTTTCAACAATGCCACTTGTTCCATTGTGGCCCCGTACATGGCCGGGTCACCCGTATGTAAACGCACAACCATTTTCCCTGCATTGACACGTTCAACGATGCAATCAACCATCTCTTGTAAATGCATGCCTGCTGTACGGATTACTTCTGCATCCGCACGGGCTTCGGCAACTAGAGTTTCACTAACTAACGAATCTGTATACATGACAACATCCGCCTGTTGAAGAAGTTTAAGGCCTTTTACGGTAATTAAATCCGGGTCGCCGGGGCCAGCACCTATAATCCAAATTTTCTTCATTATTTTCGCACCACCATACATGATAAATAATTGAGCTCAGCTCCACGCAATTCATTCGTTTTCCAAATAATTTCTTCATCTGAAGTTACTTTTGTCACAACAAACGTTTTTTCTAGTAAGTTCATTTCCTCAAGCAAATCCAGCATGTCATCTAATACTTTCGCTACTTTAATGAACACTATCCCGTCATGGTTCTCAATAACACGACGCATCTCTGCCATATCCGAAGTTGCCGGAATCATTGCTACATGATCATCGCCGTCTGCCAATGGGATTCCTAAACGATTGGCAGTTCCATTAAATGAAGATATCCCTGCAATCGATTTCATTGGAACGTCGGGATGCATTTCCTTCATTAATTTCATCAAGTGTATATATGTACTAAAAAGCATCGGGTCGCCTTCCGTTACAAATGCGACATCTCGGCCTTCTTTCAAATGTGCATAGATTTTCTCTGCGGATTTTGACCATGCTTCCTGCAATGTCTCCTCGTCCTTCGTCATCGGAAATACAAGCCCCAGCATTTCTTTTTCCGCCGGATTAACGTACACATCGATTATTCGTTGCGCATACGATTTACTGCCGCGCAATTTTTGAGGATATGCAATGACCGGGCATTCTTTTAACATTCTAAACGCTTTTACTGTAATAAGTTCCGGATCACCTGGTCCAACACCTAATCCGATTAATGTACCGATTGTCATAATTCCAACCCTTTCTGTGCTGTTACGATAAAAATTGGATTTAACGGTTCAAAACGCGTTAAATTTAAAATTGGCTTACTTTTTGAGATTTGTGCCTGCAGTACAGAAACATCACAATTGAACTTTTTAAAATGCCCCATAGCTTCTGCTAAGTTCTCAATTGTTGCGATGTTCATAACAATGTGGCCATTTGGCTTTAATCGATTCACACATAGTTGCAGCAACTGCTCCATATTACCGCCGTTGCCACCGATGAAAATGGCGTCCGGATCAGGAAATTCTTCTAACCTTTCTGGAGCTTTTCCTAAAACAGCTGTAAAATCTGTACGATGAATATGCTGATTTTGAAGACAGTTTTCCAAATCTGTTTCATTTTTTTCAATCGCAAATACTTGACCTTCCCGGGCTATTTTCGACATTTCTATAGCAACTGACCCCGTGCATGTCCCAATGTCCCATGCGATACTTGTTTCTCTTAATTGCAGTGCTTGCAGACAAAGTACACGGATCTCCTTTTTTGTGATGAGCCCTTTATCCGGTTTTCGCTGAATAAACTTGTCATCATCAATACCGATTGACGCACGCTCGACCACTTCACGCTGTTTTAAAATGACAACATTTAGTGGTGAAAATTCAGCGTTTTCCATTTCATCTAAAGAAAGATGGCGACATCGTTCTGCCTTACCTTCCAAGTTTTCTGCAACAAACGCATCATATTCTGTCATACCGAATGCTTTTAAATAGCGGGCCAGTGCATTTGGTGAATTGACTTCATCTGTCAAAATGGCTACTTTTTTTCGACCATCGATTTTTTGGGCAAGCCCTTTCATCGACCGGCCATGAACACTCGTTAAATAGGCATCCTGCCAGCTTTCCTGCATTCTTGTAAATGCTAATTGAACAGAGCTAGCATATGGGTAAATTTCTAATGGGAGCTTTTTTGCCAAAACTCCTCCTAAACCGTAAAACAATGGGTCACCCGATACTATAATGACGACGTTTCTTTTTTCTTCTTGCAGCTTTTCCACTAGTCGTGAGAGTCCACCTTTTATAATGATCTTTTCGCCAGTGTAGTCCGGAAAAAAGTCAAGATGACGTTCACCACCAACTAGTACTTCACTTGATTCAATCCAAGCGATATATTGAGGAAGTAAACTTGCTGGTCCGTTATCCCCGATACCAATCATTCTCATCCAATTGTTCAATATTCTCAGCCTTTCCTAGCATGTCACCGTTCATTGCATACAAAGTTGTGGAGACACGTAATTTCGCTTTCGTATGATCCAGTGCATAGTAACAGCAGTTTTTACAAAGCGCTTTAAAAAATTGGTCATTCCCCTGCATGATTTCCCCTACTTGCGATGCCGTATTCGCATGCAGAATTTGCTCGATTATTTCTGGATCAGCTCCGGCTTTTTTCGCGATTTCAGCCAAAAACGGGAAACTGATTGGCGCACTCTTGGAATGCACCATCATGACACCCTGTGCCACTTTCGAAAACTTCCCCATCATTCCGACAAGCGATACTTGGGGAATCTCTTTACGGGCGATATGCTTTAACGTAAAACCGACGAAATCCCCCATCTCTATAAATGCTTCTTCCGGTAAATGCGGATATTGCTTCATTGCATATTTTTCACTGCGTCCGCCGGTTGTAATGACAAGATGATCACAGCCTGCTTCTTTTGCAACACTGATTGCCTGCACGATACTTGCCATATATGCTGAACTTGAAAAGGGCACGACTGTTCCGCGCGTACCTAATATAGAAATTCCGCCCAGTATACCAAGCCTTGCATTTAACGTCTTTTTCGCAATTTCCTCACCGTCCGGAACAGAAATAATCACTTCGATTCCTTTGTCAATCTGGAAAAGTTGAATCGCTTCTTCGACGACACCATGAAGCATTTTTCTCGGAACAGGGTTAATTGCCGCTTCTCCAACAGGGACGGGCAGTCCTGCTTTTGTTACACGACCAACACCGATTCCTCCATCTAAGTGAACACCGCTTTTCTCTATAAAACGAACCGTACTTTGAATGCGTGCTTTATGTGTCGCATCCGGATCATCACCGGCATCCTTAATCGTTTCACACATCACTTCATTGTCCTTTACTGCAAAAGATGCCACCGTAAATGTTGCATCTTTTCCTACAGGTAAATGAATTGTTACATGTTCAGGAACTTCTCCGGTCACAAGTGCGTACAAGGCAGCCTTTGTCATCGCAGTTGCACAAGCTCCCGTTGTATAGCCGTGACGCATTTCCGACGGATCTTTTTTATTTCGTTTCTTTTGCTCGTTCATCTGCCATGATTGAGATGGCATTTAATGCTGCGACGGTTACAGTACTGCCACCTTTTCTTCCTACATTCGTAATAAACGGAATTCCTTCTAAAATCGCTAATTCCGCTTTCGATTCTGCTGCCGAAACGAACCCAACAGGCATCCCGATAATTAAATCCGGCTTTGCAAGACCTTCTTTAATCAGGCGAATTAATTCAAGTAAAGCTGTCGGGGCATTCCCAATTGCATAAATCCCGCCTTCTTGTAGTTGAGTCGCCTTTTGCATCGAAATAATCGCACGAGTTGTTCCAAGTTTTTTTGCTTCGATCGATACATCTTCATCTGCGATATAACAATGTAAATCCCCGCCATGTTTTTGGAATCGTTTGCGCCCTGAACCACTTTCAATCATCTGAACATCAGCTACAACATGACGTCCTGCTAAGATGGACTGAATGCCCGCTTCAATCGCATCATCCGTAAAAATCATGCTGCGTCCCAATTCGAAGTCTGCAGAAGCATGGATAACGCGGCGAACGACAAGCCATTGTTCGTCTGTAAAAGAATGTTCGCCCATTTCTTCTTTAATGATCGCAAAACTGTAATCATAAATTTTGTCCGGGTCTACTGTTAGTGGTACGAAGTCTGTATTAAAATTCATATTTGCCATTATTATTTGCCTCCTAATTTTTCAAACACTTTCTCGAATGAAGTGCATAAGTTTTCATATTGTATTTTTGGTCTTTTAATTAAGATGACTGGAATACCAATTTCAAGAGCCGCATCCATCTTTTCGTCTACTGAACCGACTTTCCCGCTTTCCTTTGTAATAATAAGTGTTGTGCTGAATTGTTCGTAAAGCGCTTTATTCAGTTCTTTTGAAAACGGGCCTTGGATTGCGATAATATCACGCTGCTTCACCCCAAGGTCATCGCATTTCTCCATATTCTCTTTATTTGGCAGCATCCGGCAGACAAGACGAATATTTTCGTTATGTAATAATTGTTCCGTAAAAACGGCAAGCGTTTTACTGCCTGTCGTCAGCATAATTGTTCCTGAATGTGCGGATGCAGCAATTGCCGCTTCTGTATACGTTTCCACTTCCGTAACAAGCGGATGTACATAACTTTGCTGCGGACGTTCATATCGAATATAGGGAATACCCGTTAAATTTGCAGCGGCCATCGCTGTTTTGGAAGCCTCTTCCGCATATGGATGACTGGCATCGATAACCGTTGTTACCCGCCGTTCTTCAATTAGTTCCTTCATTTGCTGTTCTCTTAAACGACCGACATGGTACGGAACATTCGCTTCCTGTAGACTCGCTGCAGCAGATTCCGTCACGACAGTCGCCACCAATTCTTGTCCCGCTTGCATTAATTGAACCGCCAGCTCTCTTGCATCACTTGTTCCAGCTAAAAATAAAATCATCATTTCACCTAATCTCCACAAGGGGCCTCTTCCACTTTAATTTTGCATGACATATCAACATAATTGAAATTCAGGATTTTTTTTACACGTTTAAAATATTTGAAAAAACGTTCATTCGGATGTCCATTTTCTTTATAGTCCGCAACGATTTCTGTTAGTAAAGGAATCAATTTTTCGGGATCGATCCCTTCAAGGACAGGTTGTGCTGCATGTGCTGTTCGTCCAACTGGTTTGGAACCGATAAACAAATCAAACTTTTTCTTGCGGTAAACAATGCCGATATCATCAAAAACCGCGCGATAACATGCCATTCCGCAACCGTTAAAACCGACATGTAGTTCTTTCGGCATTTTAATGCCACCAAGTGTTTCCATAATCTCTTCAGCATATGGAATGGATTCGGCTTTTTCGCCGTAACAGAAATCACACGCCTTGACGATTACTACGTCGCCGACAGGTTGAACAAGTAAACCCGTTTTTTCTACCGTTTCTACGATTCTTTGAGGTGAATCAGTTGGTACCTTCAATAAGAGACGGTGATCAGGCGTATACTCCATCGTACCCCGTTCTCCTACAACCTCTGCCATTGTAATCATTTGTGCAGGTGTAATCATTTTATTGGCAACACCTGGTGATACAGCAAACTCAAATATGGATTCCACTTCTTGCTGCACTAAAAAAGGATTTTCTTCAACTTTTACTGCTGACGTTTCTTTATGTACGAGCGCTAATGCTTCATTTGCAAGCTGTAATGCGGTTGTTTTAATTGCTGCTGGTTCAACTATTTTTTTCTCTATAGCTTCAATTTTTTCATACCCGGTCTTTGCTTCACCCGTTTCCTGATCCAACGCCCAAGGTTCCGCTTCTTTTTTCAAACGTTGGTGCGGTTTTAATAGTTGCTTTTCTTCTCCTAACGTATATTTACGCTGATAACCACGCGGTGTAATGATTTTATTATCGTAGTAAAATGTTGAGGAATTCCCCACGACGACCGTTGTCAGCATTCCGATATCATGTTCGAGCATTTCTTCTAGTGTTGTTAACACAATGTCCTGCGTATCCCGATAGGCAGCTTTTACTAATCCGACAGGTGTATCAGGTGAACGATACTTAAGCAGTATTCGTTGCGCTTCCACAATTTGCCTTGTCCGTCTGCCGGATTTAGGATTGTAAAACGCAACGACAAAGTCTGCCATTGCCGCTGCCTCAATCCGTTTTTCGATGACCGTCCATGGTGTTAAATGGTCACTTAAACTAATTGTGCAGGAATCATGCATAACAGGAGCGCCAAGTAAACTTGCACAGGAGTTAATCGCTGATATACCCGGAACGACTTCTACTTCAATCCCTTCTTTTGCAGTCCATCCCTTTTCAATTAATACTTCATATACGAGGCCCGCCATTCCGTAAACACCTGCATCACCACTGGAAATAACAGCAACTATATGGCCGGCTTCAGCCTGTTTTACAGCTTCTTGCGCACGTGAAACTTCTTCAGTCATTCCCGTACTGACAATGGTTTTCGCCGTTACTAAGTGCTCAATCAGTTCAACATACGTTTTGTAGCCCATAATGTGATCACTTTGCTGTAGTGCATCGACTGCACGTTTTGTTATATGTTCCCGATCTCCAGGTCCGAACCCTACAACAAAGATCTTTCCTTTTTGCATGTAAACACCCTCCCTAGTAGAAAAATACATCTCGCACCAAATAGGACGTGATGATAATTTTTCTTATGTGGATTTCATTAAAAACTAGTATTGCTTATCCACTAAGAAATAAAAAAGCCCGCACCTCTCGTTAGAAAGAGGTACGGGCATGTGAAATTAATACTAAAAAAGTATAGAAAAACACAAAAACAATTACTTGTTTCGCCTATACTTCTCCCTCCGAAAAGTAAGTATCGTTTAAATAAGCAGGTTTCCTGGCTTAAGCTTCCTTTTACTTTCACATCTTCCCATCTTTACGACAGTGATTCATTGTGATTTCATCAGCTATTACAGTAGCGGGGGCTGCATTAGTCTTTCACTAATTTCCCTTTTACCTTACAAAATTCTGTAAGCACTTATTTAAATTGCAAATTATTAAATTATTATAAAAATAACATAGTCTATTAAAAAATGATAGAACAATTATTATGATATCTGTTTTTTTCAGTGAAGATAAAGCATTGTTCCTTCATTATTTTTGTCCTTTGCACATTAATTCCCTATCCTAATTAACAAAGGTTGTTTATTTTCTGTTTTTCATTTTATTTATTTAATGACCCTGTTTCATCTAGTTTTTTTATATCAGTTACAGCATTTTCTATAGATGCCACAGCGATAATTTCTATATTAAGCTGCTCATCTTTTTTTACTCTCTTCGCCTCTTCTTCATTTTCTACAGGTAGAATTATATGAGAAAAACCGCTTTGTTCGGCAATCAAAGTTTTCGCTTTTATTGAACCGATCTCCTTCACATTTCCTTTGCTATCAATCGCTCCTGTTACGGCAATCGGAATATTATTGTTAACGTCACCATTTTCGATAAGAGCGCTTAATACAGTGGCAAGTCCTGCACTATCACCTTCTATATCTTCTCTTTCTAAAAATTGATTAATAGCAAAAGCGTTTTCTGGTAAATAAGCAATGACATTTTCCTTCATCGTCTCAAAATGTTTCTCCGTAGGACGTACATAACTAAGTAATTCTTCATTTTTCGAACGATACCGGATTTTATTCGTAACAACTTCCGCATCCAAAACTTCTTTATTAGTTGAAAATTCCATAGTATGAATTAAGTAGTTCAAGTCCGTTATATATGGAATCTCAATCATTTCCACTGCCAATACATTGATTCCTGAGTCTTTCACTATTTCAAAAGGCTCGTTATATGACATAAGAAAATAAGTATATTTTTCATAATCAATCAGTCGGCTTTCAAAGACAGCTAATAGGGCTAGTATATAAAAAATCCCTAAAAAAGCTGCTTTCAACTTCTTCTGGTTCCGGTAAACAAAGAATCCGAAAATTGAAATACCCAGGCCCACTATAATAAAAACAATAAATTGATAACCGTTAATCTTATCAAAATAATATGCGAGTAAGCCTGTTATGTATAAGATGAATGGCAGTATCATTAAAAAAATACGTCTCAATTTTTCAACTCCTTACTAAACAAAAGTTGGATTTCCAAAAATAATCCAATCGGCTGTTTTTGTACATTTGGTTGATTTTAATAAATGTTTTAATAATGTTGCCTCAAATTTCTTTACGTTCCATTCATACCGGTATTTTTTATGCCAATCCTCTATTTGCATGGAATGAAGTTCTTTTAACCACGTTACCAATTGCTCATCCGTCAGTCCCTTATCCAGTAATGCATCAATGACCGGTAACATGCGTTCTTCTTCCTCATCGATTAAAGCATATTCAGTATGAAGACAGCTTTTTAAACTTTGTAATGCACTACATAATAATTTGGAATCCTTCATCAACGGATGTCTAATTGCTTCTGTTAATAAATCACTTCCATGTGCAACCGCATGTGCCCAGCCCTTCGTATTGTCGAATCCTCGGTAATCCTTCTCAAGAAATAAATAATGAATACTTCGGTGAATAGCCTCAACAACAAGTTCTTCAGGCAAACTTCTTTTTTCACGATCTATCCCTAAAATAAGGGTAATAACAAGTGCTGAAAAAGATCTCGTAAATACATCATCAGAAGGATTGCTCTGTGTAATATTTAAATAAAGGTGCTCATCATCCGAACATGTTTTTAATATTAAAACTAATTGTTCTTCAGTAAATTGCTCATTCAGAATTAATTCGCAAAATCCCCGATAAATTAAGTTGTCACGTAAATAGCCATCCGGATTTCCAATATTTTTTAGCATGAACTGGATTAATTCGTTAAAATCAATTAAATCCAGATTAATCGACTTTTTTACAATTCCTTCTAATTGTTCTTTCATCATATTTTATTGCTCCATTTCAAAAAGCTTCTTTAATGGATCAGGAATTTTCGCAACTCTTTTCTTTTCTAAATTGAAAAAGCATCCTGATTGTTTTCCGATGCAATGGATATGCTTTTCCGTTGTAATTTCCAGCTCCATTTCCCAACTTGATTGCCCGATTTTTACCATCCAGCAACGTCCGACCGGTTTATCGAAAATTGTTAAAGGGGCTTTGTATTCAATCTCTGTTTTCATCAAAATCGGGGAGATTTGCACTGCCATCATTTCCGCCAATGAGTAATGCTCATTTAAAAAAGCCATCCGTAAATCCTCAAACCATCTTACATATACAATATTACTTACAATGCCCATTGCATCGATATCATAGGCGTTTATTTGAATCGGTTGTTCTGCTAATAATGTTTTCACAATATTTGTCCCCCTTAATTTCTCTCTTCATAACGAACCATAGACCAAAAACCGATATCCTCAAATCCAATCCGCTTATAAATGCGTCCGGCAGCCGGATTATCATAAAACAGACAGATTGATTTTCCTTCAGCGAGCAGGTCACGACAAAGCTTTAACATACAGTGCGTGGCATACCCTTTTTTTCCGTAACCTGGTCTCGTTCCGACGCCTACAATCATTGCAGACTGGGAATTTTCTGCAGTGGTAGATGCTGAAGAGACCATCACACCCTGTTCGTCACGAATAATATAAGTACGCCCCGTTTTAAATTTTTCCGCGCGTTCTCTTCCTTCAATACTAAAGGTACCCGTTGAAAATTCCGGAATCGATTTGAGCATTTCAATATTTTCTTCGTATTCAATTGGCTGTAAATACGTCACATTTGAAAAATCCAAATCAGATGTGAGAACGGTCAATTCTGTACATTTTGCATAATACGTTTCGCTGTCCCGACGAATACCGCGGTCAATCCATTTCTTTAATGGAGCGACTAAATGTTGGAGTCCCGAAATTTCTATCTGTCCTTGATTTCCGTTAATTATTTTGGCAAATCCCTCGGTATCATAGTTTCCTTCACTGTACGGGATATAGTTTTGATCATAGCGCAGTAAAATCGCTTTTAGCTGATCACCTTCAAATTGCCCCCATAAATCCTGGATATCCGATTCCATCCCATACGCTTCAATATCACCGATGATAAATAAATTTTCTGCCGGCTTTTTATGTACAAGTGCCAATGTAGTTTCAAGGTCTTCGTTTGTTAACTTTCGAATCATTATATTTGCCTCCTATATAGTACGTTTACGAGCTTTTACGATAAAGGTTGTTGGAAAGTTGCTTGCTTTATGTAGAGAATAATATTTTTCGGAATACGGAATTTCTTCACCTTTTGCATGTACCGGAATATCACTTTCAATAATTTCTACAAGTTCAAAGCCTGCTTTTAAAAGTGCATTTATAAATGTCGCCATTTTATATTTCGGTATTTGCATTGGCGCATCTTCCCCTTTAAATGTCGTTGTTTCGATATATCCTTCACGCTGGTAGGAATCCGTTAAACTAAACTGATGATCACGGCATTTGATTTGATTATAGAAAGGGTGTTCCCAGCTGAAAATAAATTCGCCTCCTTCTTTTAAGTAGCTGTAAACTAACTTAAACGTTGCCGGAAGATCACTTGACCAGCCAATCGCATAAATGGAATACACTAAATCAAAATAATTTTTCGGCAGACCGATTTCTTCTTCCATTGGAGCCGTAAATAAGCTTGCCTCAATGCCGTATAACGTTTTCTGTGCCAGGTCCATTTGGGCACTCGAAAAATCAACACCCCAAAGCTCCTTTGCACCATTGTTATTCATATATAAAAGAGAATGACCGCTCCCAAATCCAACTTCCAGCACTGTTTTGCCGGCAACACTTCCGATTAAATTCAGTTCCTCTTCGGTTTGTGCTAATGGTCCATAGCTTGGCAACGCATCTCCTCCAGCAAAATGCTTTGCTACTATATCCCAGCTTTTTTTATTGTTTTCGATAATTGTATTCAAAAAAGTCATTCCTTTCTGTAACGATGACGGATCTATACTGTATGTCCCAATTAAACCACTTTATTCCACATGTTACAATCCGACAATTTTTCTAATTTGTTTTAGTTGCGGTGCGAGCTATCCTGTGTGATTTAGTGTTTATCTGTTATTATAAAAACACCATATTATAAAAACGTTACCAATTGAACTGTAAATTACCTATTTCTGATGTGGTATGAAACTTTCTTCCCTGTGCATTCTAATGTCATAAGGAGGCGATAACAGATGGCAAACAACAACAGCTCAAACAAATTACGTGTACCTGGTGCACAACAAGCAGTTGACCAAATGAAGTACGAAATTGCACAAGAGTTTGGTGTTCAATTAGGACCAGACGCATCAGCACGTGCTAACGGCTCTGTAGGTGGCGAAATTACGAAACGCCTAGTACAAATGGCAGAGCAACAATTACGCGGAAACTCAAACAATCAACAATAATTAACGAAAAGGAAGCGCTGCATACTATGTAGCGTTTTCTTTTCATTTTGGCTTTTCAAGGAGATTACATACATAGACAAACCAAAAAGAAATGAAACTTTTACTGCTTCCCTCCGTAAATAACAGTAATAACAATTTATGGAATTACCCACTTTGCTTTAGGGATTGGATAAGAAGGAGGAAAGGGCATATATGAATATTTATGGTTGGATTGGTTTGCTCGGTATTATTTTCTTTACTTTAATTCCCTTTTTGAATAAGGCGCAAAGAACTCGTGAAGAAGTTCAGAAAGCCATTGTAACGATTGGAATTATATCCGGAATTATTATTGCCGTTTTAGTTTTCAATATAAATTTCCTCATTGCTTTCCTATTTGGTGTTCTGGCTATGATTTTGTTTGATTCTAAAACCTATACAAAAAAGAGGTTAACGATTTATGGGGTCACTACTTTAATTGCAGGAATTGCAGCATATGCTCTACTTCGGGACAATCCCAATTATGTTATTCAACATTTAAAGGAAAATCCGGAATCCAGCTCCTTTTATTTTGCTGAAAACGGCAAACCTGTAATTACTTACCAGTCAACTGTTAGACGGCCATTAGCAAGTACAGTAAAAATCCTTATTGCAGTTGAATATGCCATGCAGGTCGAAGAAAATAAAATTCAAAAAGACCAGTCAATACCTTTGGGCGATTTGAACCGTTTTTATTGGAAAAATACTGATGGGGGCGGTCATGAAGCATGGTTAGAAGCTGTGAAACAAGATCGAGGCATCCAAAATAATGAAGTCACTTTGCATGATGTTGCAAAAGGAATGATTACATATAGCTCAAATGCCAATACAGACTATTTAATTAATTTGCTCGGTATTGATGCGATAAATCAGCGTAAAACAGCGTTAGGCTTAACACAGCATGAAGACATTTATCCAATTGGCAGTGCGCTCCTCATTCCTGATTCTATCCAAAAAGATGGGATGTCCGAAAAAGAATTAATCAAGGCGCTCCAAAAGTTATCAATGGACGACTATCGTAAGTTAGCTCAATCGATAAGCCTGCAAATGAAAACAGGAGAAATTAATGCAAGTGAGACTACATTTGACTCATCCCCTGCCGTACAAAGAGTTTGGTCAGATCGGTTAATTGGCGCTTCTGCAAATGATTACGGGAAACTGCTCGCCCTTATTTCCAATGACGAGCTGCCATCAAATGCAGCTGAAACAATCCGGGATCTACTGGAATGGCCGATGCAATTAAATGAAGAAAATTATAGGAAATATACACATATTGGCTCAAAGGGCGGCTCTACACTGTTCGTCTTAAACAACGCGATGTATGTTGAAAACCTTAAGGGTGATCAGTACGAATTTGTTATTTTACTTAATAACCTGAAATTTCATGAGCATTTCCTGTTGAGAAACAATCGAAATTCATTTGAAAGAAAGCTTTTGAACGATGCAGGTTTTCGCGATGAGGTACGTGAGGCGCTTTTAAACTAAGTTTGGTTTGATTTTATAAATACCGCAACAATCTATAAAGATGCTTTGCCTGATTTGGCTAAGCATCTTTTTCAATCGATTAATCCTCTGATTCTTTATCCACTTTCCGTATACAGCTCTTTATACATAATGACTATCAGGACATACATAAACAATGGAATAAGATAATCCGTATTATTGATTGCGTGATTTAATGAGCTATTATTTGCAAGAATACTTATCACTATTGCGATTAGACTAACGACACTAAAAATGATAAATAACATCTTATTTCTCGAAATGTTATCCTTTTTTATTTCAAATAATAAGCAGACAAGTGCAAAGAAAATTAACACCAGTCTCGTCATAAATAATTGTTCAAATCCCCAATAAAAGGTCGCCATTATAAAGATAAGTGCGGCTACATTCAAAATAATCGGTATATTAATTTTTTTCATATACTCCCCTGCTCTTATACTGGATGTTTTGAAGTGTTGCTAAATTTACATATAGTACCTTCACCGAATTTTTATGCTATAGTAACGCATTGCCTTTGGTACACCTTCCAAGTCAAATACACCATCGACAATTAAACGTCTGACACGATATTCTAAAAAATGGTCACCAATATATTGATCTAAATGACCCATTACTTCTCCGATAATTCTGGCTGATTTTATAAAGTCCTTATTCTGTTTATTTTGATGAAGTTTCTTCACTGTATTGATAATGTAAGCATCATAAAAATTTTCAGGAACACTTTTTATCTTTTGATTTTCCCAGATTCGTAAAACATCATTAGTTTGACAAAGCTGCTTCCATTCATCTTCTAATGTTTTATGTTCCGCTAGCGTCAATAGTTGACCCTTTTTCTCGTTTTCGTAAATTTCCATTAATTGATCTGATGACAGTTCCCCCATATTTAACGGCTTAAAATCGATATCGGGTCGATCAAAATAAGTTTTATATGCTCCATTAGTATGAATGATATGGATATCGTTTGCCTTCTCTTTTAATAAATAAAGTACAAACCGTAAACCCGTTTGTTCATGTGCATTATCCCCCGCCCAAATAATAATTGGGTGATCATTTGGCGTTTGTTGAAGATCTACAATCGTTTGTTTAAAATGTTCTTCGTGATGATAGAGGTCCTCATCATCAATAATGATATGATTTCTAAACCATTTAGATCGATTCGAAATACCTTGTAAGTTATGTAAGTTCCAAATGGGACCAATAGAAAACACATCGGAAAACGTAATAATCCTTTCCTGATGACTTAGCCCTAACTTTTTTAAAGCAAATTTCAGGCTGCCTGATGGCGAATCTCCAAAGACAATATGTGTTGCTTGATATTGTACAGGCTCAACGTTTGCTTGATTCTTTTTGTACTCCAACAGGTTGTTATATGTATTTTTAATATCTAAAAAAAATTGCTCCTCTGAATAACCATTTCTTTCTTCGACTACTTGCATCCGTAAAAAGATTTGCATTAATAAGGCTTTCCGTTCTTTGCCTTCTAATTGATCAATAACAGCGTTCAATTCATTAAACAAATGAATACCCCCTTCCCATAAATTTTACCATTAAATCCTCTTTTAGTATAACCTTCCTAACAAAATGGTCCCGCTCACCTGTAAACTATATTTCTTTCTCCTCCAGCAGCTTTTTAATTTTAGACACAAAAAAACTGCACCCCATATTTGGGATGCAGTTTATCGTTACATCATTAAAATTAAAGTTTTACGATGTTTGTAGCTTGTGGGCCACGTTGACCGTCTTCGATTTCAAATTCAACTTTTTGACCTTCGTCTAAAGATTTGAAACCTTCGCCTTGGATTGCTGAGAAGTGAGCGAATACGTCGTTTCCGCCTTCAACTTCGATGAAACCAAAACCTTTTTCTGCGTTAAACCATTTTACTGTACCTTGTGTCATTTAAATGACCTCCATTTAATTAAATTTAATAAGATCACAATTCTCATAAAGAAAAAATTCACATATTACAAAAAGTACTAAATAAAACACGAATACATTTTGTAATAGGTGAATTTATTGTTGTCTTGTAACATTTCTTATTAACCATAGTATATAACAAACAAAACCATTTGTCTATTCTTATTATTTTATTTCATTCGAGTGCAAGTATAATCATGATGCAAACTAAGTTTTGAATAGATTTATCTTATTTCGAAAGTTAATCATTACTAGACTTTATTCTCTAGCTTACAGTATCATTAATGGCATCAACTACTTATCGAGGTGTTCTCTATTATGACAGCTAAAAAAGTATTAACAAACGAACAACAAGAACAACTTCTTACAACATTGAAAGCACGCTTTTTACAGCATATGGAACGTCATCCGAATATCGATTGGGAAAATGTGCAGACAAAGCTCGAAGCAAATCCTGTAAAACTGTGGTCGCTTCATGAAATGGAACGTACTGAAGGAGAACCTGATGTCGTTGCATATAATCATGAAATGGACACATACACATTTATGGACTGTTCACCTGAAAGCCCTAAAGGACGCAGAAGTATTTGTTATGACCAGGAAGCACTGGATGCGCGAAAGAAAAACAAACCTGAAGACAGTGCGATGAATATGGCGGCTTCTATGGGAATTGAACTTTTAACAGAAGTTGAATACCGCTCGTTGCAGCAACTTGGGAAATTTGATTTAAAAACGTCCAGCTGGGTTTTAACACCACCCGATATCCGCAAACTTGGCGGTGCAATTTTCTGTGACCGTCGATATGAGACGGTTTTCATGTATCATAATGGTGCAGACTCTTACTATGGTGCTCGAGGATTTCGAGGTTCGCTTACTGTTTAATTTAATGATCTCAATTTAAAACAAGCCGTTGTCACATTTTTTGACAACGGCTTGTTTCTATTTTAAGCAACTCTGGACAATAAATCGAATGACTCAGCCCGGGATATGAAAATAATATAAATTCAGATTTACCCTTAACTCCTTTTTATTCCAAAACTAATTAATATATGATCCTTTAAATCCTTACTTATCCTCCACCAGTTCCAATAATCCACAGTTCTAAAGTAGTGATTAATAAATCTACCATTTCGTCCCCTCCTTTGTATTAATTTTACAAATTATCAGACAAAAAGTGTATAATATGCCTAAAAGAATAATTAGGTGATGAAATGAATAATTACGGGCAAGTTGTAAAAGACATACGGGTTGGTAAAGGCTATTCACAACAATATGTCAGCGAGAAAATATGCTCACAGGGCAACTATTCAAAATTTGAAAAAGGGGAAAACAGAGAAATTAAATATTCTATTTTAAAGGAATTTTTGGGTCGGCTCGAAATGTCTTACGAAGAGTTTGAATACATAAGCAATAACTACGAAATGCATGAGCGCCAAAGAATTATGAAGAGGTTTTACAATCAAACGTACAATTCCGAAAATGCACTGCTTCAAATGATTGAAGAATGTGCTGCTTATTTACGGCAAAATCCGAACGACAATTTAATTATCAATATTCAAACCGTAATGGAGGGGATGCTCATTTTGGCCAGATCCAGCGATTTTGTAATGGCTTCTAAAACTTTATCTCCCATTTGGAAAGATCTTTCTCAACGAAATACATTGTACTTAGCTGATATTTATTTGCTGAATGCTATTTTATTTGTGTTTCCGATTCCTACTGCAACCGAAATAAAAGAATTTGCTTTTCGTCATATCGACAAGTACAATGGCTTTCAAAATATAAATAAATTAAAAATTAATTTTCTGATCAATCTGTCGCTTATTAATATTAAAGGAAAAGACTATGAAACCGCACTTCATCTGTTAAATGATGCAATCAGTGCATGTAAATCGGAGCAGCTTTTTATCAACCTGTCGATTTGTTATGTGAGAAAAGGCGTCTGCCTCAATAATTTAAACGGAGCGGATGAAGGTTTTATCAATAAGGGCTTAACATTACTTCAACATTTAGAACAGGAAGAACTAGTAAAAATGTTGGAGAAGGAAATTAAAAATAATTTAATCGTTAAATAATGTAAAGATAATTATAAAAGGGCAGCCAATGTTAGGTCGGCTGCCCTTTAGTTTATTTTTTTTTAGGTAAGTTCATTTTACGCTCTAATAATTTAATGCGGTATTTGTAAATCGCATAAATTACTGCTAGAACAATGATGATGATAACAAACGGCTGCAAGTATTGTTTAAACAGATCTCCTGCCTGTTCCCAGTTCTCCCCTAGCTTAATGCCTAAATAAACATAAAGCGCGGTAATTGGGAACATCGCTAAAAATGTGTAAATTGTAAACTTCCATACATTCATTTTAGTCATCCCGCATGGAACCGAAATTGCCGTACGGACGATTGGCATAAAGCGTCCGAAAAATGCGACACCCGCGCCATATTTAGCGAAAAACTTGTCCGATGCATTCACTTGCTTTTCATTGATCAAGAAGAACTTCCCGTATTTCAAAACGATTGGTCGACCACCATAACGCCCGACTGCATATAAAGTCAACGGACCAATCGTTCCGCCTACCGTTCCTGCAAGCACCATTAACCAATAGCTATATTCCCCTTGAGCAATCCAAAAGCCAGCCATCGGTAATATAATTTCTGCTGGAATAAACTCAAAGCAGAGCGCCAACAGTACACCAAAATAGCCAAACCCTTTAAAAAACTCAATCATTGATAGAATGATTGTATCTAACAACAAAAACAACTCCAATCATTTGCATTATCCCAAAGTTAAAATCATCATTTTCTGATTTTAACTCCATAGTCCACTTCCACATTCACTTAGCATACAAAAACTTTAATCGATTCACAATAGAAATTGTGAAAACATGCCGTTATTCTGTATGCTCTTCTTTAGAATAGAACGTCTTCTCCTCACAAATGTTGCCTCATCCGCAAAACTTTTAATTATAGCAGTGTATGTCTATGAAAAAAGCGATATGTTAGTACAATTGTGACTTCCCCTCTCCAACTAACTCCACATATAAAAAACGAACAGACGAAACCAGTTATGCTTTGGAATCGTCTGTCTCTTAGTTAAATTAATGCTTTTAAATCATGAATAAACTCATAGATAAAGTAACAGCCAAATCCGAATAATAATATACCCGCGATGATGGAAGTCCATTTAATCATAGTACGATTCATAACTTTTCTAGAAAGTGAAACAATTGTTAAAAGTCCAATATCATGCAGTAAAATCCCCGATAAAATACCAAGCGCAACAATTAAAAATTGATGGGTACCTTTTCCTGAATAAGAGTCGGCCAAAACTGCTCCAAATACAGAAATCCAGAAAACAAGATTTCCTGGAGAAACAGCAACCAATAAACCATTGCGGTAAGTTGACAAAAAGGATTTATTGGCTTTCTCACCAGCTAATGCAATATCTTTATCTGCGTTTTTAATAGAATCAAAAGCCAAAACAAATAAAAACGCGGCTCCAATAAGCCAAAGCGGAAGTTGAATATAAGACAACGATAAAAATTGAGCTACCCCTAAATATAAGGCAATGATTAAAGCTAAATCAATTGTCATACCACCAAGCCCTACCGCCCAACCATGCATAAATCCATTTTTTAACCCCTGTTTTGTCATTTCAACTGTAATGGCACCAACCGGCATTGCAATCGCAAGGCCAATCATGACATATGCAAAATATAAACTCATTCGACCACATCTTCCAAAAAAGATTTCTTCTTACGTCCGTTTTATAAATATAATTATATTTGAATATTTATAAATTTTCAATTACTCCCCTAATTAATTATTAATTCCTGGATTGACTTATTTCAGGAAAACTATTATGATGTCATTAATTTATGAGAAGGAGGGATTTTTCTATGTTTTTACTTCGTTTACGCTAAGCTGGCAATAAAAAAGCAAACCCATTTGAGATGGGCTTTTTTGTCATGCTTGTAAACGATGAAACCATAGAGATTCCTCTTTAAACGGGAGACTTCTATATTTTTTCGGCGCAGGCATACATATGTCTGCTTTTTTATTGCGTTTTAGACTCACGTATAAAATGGAGGGCTAAAACAATGCAGATGCTTCTATTCTTTTAATACGGGCGGATTACACAAACCGCTCGTATCGATAAGCTATCGGTACGAAATTCTATATTTCGGAGGTAGCAATAATGGAAAACTTAAGCTTTGAACTGAAAAATATACACGTACAATTTTTAGATAAGGATATACTCGCAATCCCGCAGCTGGCTATTTATCAATTTGACCGCATCGGTATTGTCGGTAAAAACGGCGCCGGTAAAAGTACTTTATTAAAAATATTAACGGGTCAACTCGTGCCGCAGCAAGGAAATGTAAGTTCACATGTCGATTATTATTATTTTGAACAAACATCCCCTGCTTTCACACAACACAATATTGACATCGCCCTTCTTCATAAATTAAAGGCAGTCGATCCACATAGCGGTGGTGAACTGACGAGGCTGAAGTTATCACAGGCATTCAGTCATTACTATGAGGCATTGATTTTCGATGAACCGACAACGCACTTAGATCAAGAAGGCATCCGATTTTTGCAAGATCAACTACGCGATTATTACGGAGCTGTCGTCTTAGTCAGCCATGATCGGAACCTGCTGGATAGCGTCGTCACGACAATCTGGGAAGTAAATGATGGCCAAGTTTCGGTTTATAGCGGAAATTATTCCGATTATTCCGCGCAAAAAGAACGGGAAAAACATGAGCAAGCTGCTGCCCATGAAAAATACGTTCGCGAAAAGGCCCACTTGGAAAAGGCAGTTGCCGAAAAAATGAAAAAGGCCGAAAAAATTACCGAGGCAAAGAAGCTTTCAAAAAAAGAAACGAAGGCTAAAGCGAATCGAATGTTTGAAACAAAATCCAAAGGAACAAGCCAAAAAGCGGCTTATCGCTCGGCAAAGGCGATGGAAAAACGAATCGAACAGCTTCCTTTTGTCGAGAAAGTAAAAGAAGATGTTCCACTTCATTTCAAACAATCGAAAGCATTGGAACTTCATAATAAAGTGCCGATCATGATGCAAGATTTCACTTTGTCGATCCGTGAGAAAATACTGATTGATCAATGTCAGCTTCAAGTTCGTTTACAGGATAAAATTGCTCTGACCGGTCCGAACGGCAGTGGGAAATCAACGTTGCTGCAGGCGATGGTCGAAAAGCATCCCCATATGGATCTCTCACCGAAAGTCAAAATCGGCCATTTTTCTCAGCTTGCATATCAAAACTTGCCGGATGAGACGGTTTGGAGTTTTATAAAAACACGAAGCGAATATAGCGATGCATTTATTCGTACTGTTTTACATCAGATGCAGTTTGACCAGAGTGATTTACAAAAACGAATTACTGTTTTAAGCGGAGGCGAACGCATTCGTTTACTTTTAAGTGAGCTGTTTTTAGGTCAATATAATATTCTCCTGCTCGATGAACCGACCAACTTCCTTGATATGGCGACAAAAGAGGCGTTGGTAAACTTTATCCGGGCATATGACGGCACTATTCTTTTTGTCTCCCATGATGACTACTTTGTGAAACAAGTAACTACAAGAATTATAGAGATAAAAGATAGGGCCTTAATTGAAATCTGACTTTACTTGTAATGTTTCGAATTGAACAATCCTTTCATTTCCAATCGATGTGCACTAAAATGATTTCATATGGTAATCATAGTAAGAAAAGGTAACGAGCTATTTATTATTTGGAGGTCATCACATGGAAATAGGTATTTCAACATTTGCAGAAACAACACCGGACGCTTTAACTGGCAAAACAGTAAGTCATGCCGAACGACTGCGCCAAATCGTCGAAGAAATTAAGCTGGCGGATTCGGTAGGACTGGATGTGTATGGTGTCGGGGAACATCACCGTGAAGATTATGCAGCATCAGTTCCATCTGTCGTGCTCGCTGCAGCTGCAATGCAAACAAAACAAATTCGACTGACGAGCGCTGTAACGGTACTCTCGTCGGATGATCCGGTACGTGTGTTCCAGCAATTCGCAACACTTGACGGACTATCGAACGGACGCGCCGAAATTATGGCTGGCCGCGGTTCATTTATTGAATCGTTCCCGCTGTTCGGAAACAACTTGAACGACTATGATGCGCTTTTTGAAGAAAAACTCGATCTATTATTAAATCTTAAGGAAAATGAGATTGTGACATCATCTGGCCATTTCCGTCCATCAATTCAAGATCGTGGCATCTACCCGCGCCCTGTTCAGGAAAAATTGCCGATTTGGGTAGCGAGCGGCGGTACACCACAATCTGCAATTCGAGCTGCTACATTGGGCTTGCCGCTAACATTGGCGATTATTGGTGGTAGTCCCCTGTATTTCGCGCGCATCGTTCAACTGTATTATGATGTGGCGAAAAAAGCAGGCCATGACATTTCGAAGCTGCGGGTCGCTTCCCATTCGCATGGTTTTATTGCGGATACAACAGAACTTGCTGTTGAGCAGTTTTTCCCGTCCACAGCAGCAGCGATGACGAAACTTGGCCGTGAGCGTGGATGGGCTCCTTATACACGTGAAGCATTTGATGATGCCCGCAGCTCGGAAGGCGCTCTTTATGTAGGAGATGTTGATACGGTTGCAAAGAAAATCATCTATCTTTTCGAACATGTCGGTATTTCAAGATTTTTCCTGCATATGCCAGTCGGTTCCATGCCGCATGACCAAGTAATGCATGCCATCGAACTATTAGGCACAAAAGTTGCGCCAATCGTACGTGAGGAAGTTGCGCGATTAAAGAGCGTTTAAAATGATTAACGAGTAGGCTGTGCGGCTTCTTTGCTGCCTGCCCTATTTGCCATTGCTTTTTCTAGTTGGTATGAGCTATTTCTCAAAGCATTTATTATACAAGAAAAAGTACTATAACTTTTTGAAAAGAAATAATTACTATTATAAAATCTTCTAACTCTAGAATAAAAAAATAACAAACAGCGTCATTCCTAGAAAAATACACTCGGGCCACCGACAAATTATTTTTCGGTACCGAATAAAAATAGACGGTACACCTCATGACAAAATCATTGTAAAATAACAAATTAAGGGATACTATGAAATTTGTATTATTTTCGAAAAGGTTTCATGAGGTGAATTTGTTGGATAATCATTCAGAAAAAATTCAAAGTACTTTGAATGAAATTATCGATAAAGAATTATTAATCGATCAAGATTTCAAAAAGTTGATAATCAGTTTTGTTAAACAAGAATGCTTCAATTTTGGTGAACTTTGTCTATTACATTTTTTAGATCAAGGCGGGAGATTTGGTGAAACTATAGTAAAAGCTGCAGCTGCTATAGAATTAATCATTGTTGCCTCTAATATAATAGATGACTTACAAGATCAAGATCAACCCAATCGGTGGGGAGATCATCCAGCATTAACTTTAAATGCTGCTATTGCAATACTAACATTGGGAAACAAAACATTACGCAGTTTGGATTCGGAATTTACACATACAGCCATGAGTACTATTGATTATTATTCTTTATCATCAATTAATGGCCAGCATTTGGACTTATTAAATCAAGCCCGCGATCAACCTTCGTATTTGGAGATGATTGAATTAAAATCAGCTTCACTCTGTATGATGAGTTGTGCAGTAGGATCTATTTTGGCAACAGGGGAAGTTTCTAAGGAAATTTTACAGTACGCCAAAAACCTCGGTATTATTCAACAAATTAAAAATGATCTTCAAAGCTTAAATAATTGGAATCACTCAAATGATTTACTAAACAGGAAGTACTCTTTACCTATAATTTACCTGATGAACACCAACCACAAACTGGTATGCAACTTGAAACAGTATTATCAGGGTGATAATGTTGAATTGAATCTTTCCGAACTAAAAGATTTTATTCAATTTAGCGGAGCTTATCAATATACAATTGCGATTAAAAATGTTTATAAGCACAAAACGCTGATTCTAATCGAAAATAATGTAAAGAGTAAAGAATTGCAAAAAATTCTAATTAATTTAATGAAATGAGGTATGATTTATGTTAAAAATCATTCAATATTTTAAGGAAAACCCAACTATGTTTCAATTATTAAAGGAAGAGAAAATTTCCCTAATCGGAGTGAGCGAAGTTGAGAAAGTTTCTATTCTAGAAGCATTTGAAGAAGATGTGAAGCAGGAAAGTGCATTTTGGGGATAAATTGAAAGCGTATTATCTACTCTTACTAACCTATATTTTATCTGGAATCTACGTTTTTTCCATTGTCCTGAATACTCCTTTAATCGACATTTCCTTAAATCAGGTTAATTCAAACTATGTCATCCAAGACATGACTTACTCGAAATGGGCTCAAAAGCATGATGTAAATGAAGGGGATATTATTTTACAAATAAATGGAATACCCATTCATCAATTTACTCAAACTGAATATGACCCTTATATTCGAGCAGCAGAAACAATACTAATAAAATCCGGTGATGAGAACATTCGCGAAGTCCCTATTCATTATAAAGACTTACCTGAACAATGGATTATGCAAGTTGTCATCCCTTCTCTTTATTTTATTCTATCAATCATTACGGTTCTCTACTTGTACATAAAAAAGCAAAA
This sequence comes from Solibacillus sp. FSL W7-1472, assembly GCF_037969775.1. NCBI lineage: Bacteria > Bacillati > Bacillota > Bacilli > Caryophanales > Caryophanaceae > Solibacillus > Solibacillus sp. FSL W7-1472. The sequence goes on along the minus strand of NZ_CP150208.1, from coordinate 1,568,325 downwards.
TATCCCTTCAATAAGTTTATTAATTGGGTTTAATCTCGCTGTTTCACTTGCTTATATAAGTAGTGGTGCATCAGCACGTATGGATATGTTAGGTGTGTTTGTAAATAGTGGCTGTCTGCTATTGAGTCTGGTCTTACTGTTACATTTTATAAAACATTATTTGCACTTCTGGAATATACCAAATAAATTATTATCAAATATAAAATATCTTTATATATTACCTATTATAGCGATTTTTATAAGATGTTGCCGATTCATTTATCCGCCATTCGCAGGCACTGATTCGTTCATTATATTAATTCTATTATCTGTACTGGTAATATATACGCTCTCTATTTTTGCAGTAATTTATGTAAAATCACGTTTGCTTCAACTTAAAAGTTTATTTATAGGGTTAATTATTCCATTCACCCCTTTTATATTATTGTTTCTATTACCTAAAATTCTTTTAGGGAAATATATCTTGTCTGCTGAAATTTGTACGGTGTTTTTTCTGCTACTACCGTTTAACGTAATATTCTTTCATTTAACTGAGAGATTGTACGATTTTAAATACCACATTACGAGAATACGGTACTATTTAATTATAGCCATGATCTTTAGTGTATGGATTGCCTCAGGGCTTTATCTATTTATCGATTTGAAAATTACCGAGGTTATTTTAACTTTTTTATTTATTACTCTTTCATTAATTATTTTATTATATATTAAGGAAAATTTTGATTTTCATGGAAGAAAAATACTGTTCTCTTCAAAAGGTAATTATATTCACCAACTGTACCAAACAATTCAAAAACTCGGAACAGTATACAGTATTAATGAACTATTGACGGTTCTTTCACAAGAAATTTCAAATCATTTAGAAATTAATAATATTTACATAGTGATCTATGATTTTAAAAATAAAGAGTTTAGTAAGAATGACAATTTGGCACACTCAATAGATGATAGGAATTTATTATTATTGCCTACTGGTACAATAGTAAAAAACAAGCAATTTTACTTAGCAACTATCCATGAAGATGGTAATTTTAAACGTTTTCTATTTATCGATCATAATAAAAATATTCGGTTAAAACCCGAAGAACTTCTTTGGATAGAACTTAGCCTAGCTTATACGAGTATATTTATTGAAAATACTAAAATTATCGAAGAACTTATTGCAGAATTAAATCTTTTAAAGCAGGAACATATTATTGAACCATCTTGGATGAAAAAACTACTTTGGTTTAAAATTGAAAATGAAAAATTTATTCTTGCACAGGATTTGCATGATACAATTTTACAAGAAAATATATCCATTGCACGGCAGTTGGATAAGTTAATTTATGATACAACACAGCGGCATGCCAAATCTGAGCAATTAGCAGATATTCATTATCAAATGCTTCATTCTATACAGCAGCTGCGATTATACTGCGAAACATTAAAGCCTCCCTTACTATTTCAAATGGGACTAAATACCGCACTGGAAAGACTTTTTGAAAAAATTCAGTCACAGGCACACTTTACTTTGGATACAACAATTGATCGTATGTATCTCGAAAATGATCAAACTATTTTGAGTATCTATCGTATCATTCAGGAACTATTAAATAATGCGATAAAACATTCTGAAGCATCACTAGTAACTATTTCAGTTTTTGAATCAGTCCAAGGGATAGAAATTATATATCAGGATAACGGTGTCGGCTGTGACATTTCGATATTAGATCAGTCCGAAACTTTAGGAGTATATGGTATTAAGGAACGAGTTCATGCCTTAAACGGTGAAGTGGTAATTAAATCAAATAAAAATAAAGGTTTTTCAATGAAACTATTTATTAAGGAAAGCGAGAATAGTAATGATTTCAATTTTAATAATAGATGATCATCCTATTGTATTAAAAGGTACTAAAACATTATTTGATGACATCCCGAACATGAATGTAGAAATTGAAAATCATCCGAAAAATGTACTTTCTACAATAGTAAACAAACAATACGATGTATATGTGATTGATATCAATATGACGGAAAAAAACGGCTTACAATTAGCTTCCGAAATCAAAATGTATCAAACCAATTCAAAAGTAATTCTATATACCGGGGAAGATATTCATCCATACTATCCCTTAATTTTAGAAAAAAAGATTGATGGTCTTGTTTCCAAAACAGCACCGTATGAGAGAATTGTTCAAACGATACGTTCAGTCATTCGAGACGAATATCTATTACCGTCCGACTTTATCGAGTACGTAAATCAGAAAATAAAAATTAAGTCCAGTAAACTCCAATTGAATTTTAAAGAAAAGCAACTCGTTACTCTGCTTCTTGCAAACTATACGAACAAAATGATTGCTGAAGAATTCAATGTAACTCAACGTACTGCCGAGCGTTATTTAACTCAGCTCTTTATAATACTTGATGTATCTTCAAGACAGGAAGCAATCAGAGTAGTTCAGGAAAAGGGGTTACTTTAAACCCGTCATTATCATCATAACCAAATTTGGCAGGTTATTTTAGTTGAAGAATATTTAAAAAATACGTATGAAACTTCCGAAGAAGCATCTCATACGTATTTTTCATTATTTATTCAATTTACTTCAATTAAAATAAAGATTGGTCTTCATCATTTCAGTAATTCAATATCATTAAATGGATAAAACCTTACATCTGTTGTTCCTATGATCTCTTTTTCCGCAACAAGGCCTATTTCAGCATTACGACTGTCATTACTGTTTCTTCGGTTATCACCGATTACAAAATAAAAGCCATCTGGAATTTTCGAGATATTTAAGGTTTCCTCTAACGAAAAATCCAATGTAAATGGAAGTGCGCCTTCTAATTGTGATTTCGATGAATTTAAATATGGCTCTTCAAATAAGATTCCATTTATAAATAATTCATCGTTTTTATAGGCAATATGATCACCCGGCATACCAATAATCCGCTTTACATATTTGGTTCCAATACTAGTATTAAACACCACAATATCAAATCTTTCAAAATCACCAATCTTTTTTACAATTAACCGATCACCATTCTCTAATGTAGGTTTCATCGATGCACCGTCAACCACAATCGGAGTCACCAGAAAAGATCGCACTAATACAATTAAAACAGTGGCTATTACAATAGGTTTTATCCAATCCATTAACTTCGCTATATTTCCACTCACAAAAATTCCCCTTTTCATTTAATTCTCACATCTACCTTTATGTATTTATTATATCATTTGTGATGATGCCATCTTGCAGTTCTATAATCCTTGAGCAATGTGCTGCTATGGTAGGATCATGCGTAATGATAATGATCGTTTTCCCTTTTCGATTTAACTCTTTTAATAATTGTATAATTTCCAATGATGTTTTCTGATCCAAAGCACCTGTTGGTTCATCCGCTAAAATTACTTTCGGATCGTTAATTAATGCCCTCGCTATTGCTACACGCTGTTTTTGTCCTCCAGAGAGCAATCCTGCTTTAACGTTTGCCTTATCCTCGATTCCTAAACTTTCTAGCAATGACAAAATCCTATTGATGCGAGTTTGTTTTATTTTTTTATCCGTAGTATACAATAACGGTAATTTAATATTTTGTAACACTGTATAGTAATCAACTAATGCAAAATCCTGCATGACAAATCCGAAAAATTTATTTCTTAATACAGCCCTCTCTTTTCCGGATTTTTGGCTTATTTGTTGTTCTAATAACTGATAATCTCCCAGGGTTGGTTGGTCCAAACACCCAATAATATTTAACAATGTCGTTTTACCTGATCCGGATGTTCCAGTTATCGCAATCATTTCCCCTTCCTTCACTTTAAAGTTTATATCCTTTAATGCATGTGTCAGCGACTCGCTTTTCCCAAAATTTTTTTTTATATTGGTTAATGTGATTAAAGTCATCGTACTCCCCACCTTAATATTGACGTTACTTCCAGACGGTATATTTTTAATACCGGAATAATACAAACAATGATCAGTAATAAAATGCTGGCTAGAATTGTTAACCAACCAGAGTGATCAAAACCTGAGAAAGTTAATGATACGATATCCCCTACTACAATGAAAGGGACTACCTGAAAAACAATTCTCATCATAATATCCTTGTTGGTCGCACCATTCAGATAGTGCACACCAAACTCATACATATTCTGTTCAATAAACTGTAAAAATGTCACTATAAAGCTAACAATCGTAAATAAAGCCACAAGGACAGCCAAAAACAATTGGGTTTGAATCCACTTTTCTTTGTCCATAATGACATATTCAATTTGCTCATTCATACTTTTATACGCAAAAGAATATGTATTCAAATCAGCGGCATAATTCACAATGTCAGCTAGTACCGACTCCGCTTCCGGAATAATATATGCTCGATTAATAACCGCATCATAATCAGTATTACTAATCAGTTTGTTTTCATTTAAAGGAATCAGCATCATATTGTTGAGGTTTATAAATTCCCGAGTTGCCATTATATCAATATAATTCATATTCTCCTTCAAAAAACCCGCCACTTTATAGGTTGTACCTGATATATCTTCAAAAGTGTCACTAATATTCAATATATCCTTATAATCATACCCTAATATGACCGGGATGATTTCACTATTGCTTGTGTAATCTTCATGATTAAAGTAGTGCCCTTCTGCTAAATCCATATCAAAGTATTTAAAAAAATATTCATTCACATAAAGGTATCTTACATTCGATGTCCTACTATCCGGATGAGCTAAAGTAGGAATTTGTTGCAAGTTGTGATCATTAAACGAAAGGTACGAAGAATATAAAGTGAATGCATTGTTTGCTGTATTGTTAAACATATATGTATACAGGCTTTGAAGATCTTCTATTCTGCTCTCATCACTTAGAAGTTGATCAATTTGTGCCTGATTGGTTACATCTATTAAAGAATAAATTTGCTCATCTTTATTTAAACGGTTTACTTCAGCTTTCATGTTTTCTAAATCCTGTAATGCCATAATTGCAAAATTTAATAATATTAAAAATAATGTTACCTGAATAAAGAGAAATATTGAGTTTATTTTTCTTCTCCAAAGATCCGAAAGAGCAAGAATAAATTGATTCATCCGATTAATATCCTTTCCTGAACTTATTTTTACCCCTGTAAACCAACAATAAGGAGATGATTTTTGTAAGTGTCCCTATAATTAAACAAAATACAAATGCTAACCCAATTCCATACCGATCGATTTCACTCACTACATACTTAAAAATGCCTATTTTTAATAGCATCATCGCTAAAATAAACCCAATTACAAAACTAAAGATTAAAATTAACCAATACTCTTTTAAAAGCCACCAATTAATTTTTCTTGTAGTTCCTCCCACGAGGTATCTTACGTATATTTCATCATTGCGAGAAAGAATCCAGTTTATTGTCACGCCTATTGTATTCATTCCTATTAAAATTAGGGTTACAATTAACAGTATTAATACTACCGCCTGATCCTTTGCAACTAAGGTGATTCTTTCTTTCATTGTTTTTTTCATAGGTATAATCGTCGCATCTACAAAAATTTCGCGATTTTCCAGGTGCTCCACTACTTTATTCATATCAGATGGGTGGATGCCATCGATATAATACATACCTAAGCCGTTTGCAGTAATATCCATGGCAGCTAGGAACACACTGTTTTGATTGATATTTTTTCTTTGTTGTTCGTATATCCCCACTACTTTATATGGGATGCTTTTATAGATAAAGTAATGGTTATTTTTATTTTCTATACTATTTTTTTCAAAAGATTTATCTAAGTAAACCGTATTCGGTATGTTTTCCGCATTTTCTTTTACTAATGGTAATTTGCTGTTATGGACATAAAATTCTTTTCCATGAGGAGTACCTGTATCCTTATACATGATAAATGGACTTATACTAATCTCCTTCAATGATTCAATTAGATCCGCTGTTTTGAAATTCGAATTTGAACTTTCATCGATTTCTTGTTCTTGAATATTTACTTGTAAACTTTCTATTCCTAAACCATCCTGAAGCTGATTTGTTTTCTCAAAAGATACTACTAATGACGAAAAAGCTAAACAACTAAACACTGCTACCGTTATATAATAAATAATGATATATAATGATTTTTTAAGTAAAATATCTAACCCCTCCAATCAAAACACGCTCATCCCTTTATTCGAGGAATGAGCGTGTGTAAAAAATACTAATTAATTAAAATTAATAATATAACCAACCATTAGAAGATTTTAAATCAGCGAACGGATTATTAACTCTTGTAATTTTCACACTGTATTCTTTGTTTGGTTTAGAAGCTGGCGCTACAGCTGTGTATGCTCGGCCTGAATCATAACTTCCTTCTACGATACGTACCCAAGCTTGTTTTACATAACTATTAGCTTTTAATCCATCTAATGAAGTACCCGATGGAACTTTAATACTCGGGTTAAACCAAGCTTCTGCAGTAACATTAATTGTACCTGTTTCAGAGAATCCCCAATGTGTTTTTACTTGAGCTGTTGTTGTTCCTACTACTAAAAGACCTAAAGTTAATGCAGCAGTGATAAGATATTTTTTCATAATTTTCATCTCCTAAAATAATTAAACTGTAATATTACTATAGTAATTCATCCTCGAGTTAACTCAATCATAGCCAACTCCCTTCCACCATTTCAACCGACTTTTTTTATGTCGGCCACGACACTCACGATATTCAAAATTTATCAGGATAATCTTAAAAGAAATTACCGATTTATGTTTGTAATATTCAAAATATTATTGCAATTATAAAAACAATATATTAAAATAACATGAATTCAATAGAAAGCTGAGGTTACATCATCATGGGAGTTTTACAGAAGATAGGTAAGTTTGCAGGAAATACATTTGCGATTTGGGTACTCGTTGCAGCTGGTTTAGCGATTTGGCTGCCTGAATATTTCACTTGGATTGGTAGTTACATCACCATATTATTAGGGATTGTCATGTTTGGTATGGGGATGACATTGAAACTAGATGATTTTAAATTGATTCTTCAACATCCGAAAGGCGTGATTATCGGGATTGTTTCCCAGTTTGTGGTTATGCCGCTATTGGCATTCGCGTTAGCAAAAATTTTCAATTTACCACCTGAAATTGCAGTTGGTGTTATTTTAGTAGGTTGTTGTCCAGGAGGTACTTCATCAAATGTTATGACTTTCCTGGCAAAAGGAAATACAGCATTATCTGTTACGATTACATCATGTACGACATTATTGGCACCGTTTGTGACACCTGCGCTAATTTATTTATTAGCAAGCGAATGGTTACCGGTTTCATTTATGGCCATGTTTATGTCGGTAATCAAAGTTGTATTAATTCCAATTGTTTTAGGAATCGTTGCTCAGTTCTTATTTAGACCAATTGTGGAGAAAAGCATCGATATACTTCCAACTGTATCCGTTATTGCGATTGTCATGATCGTTGCAGCCGTAGTAAGCGGAAGCCGGGATAAAATTTTAGAAACAGGATTAATCATTTTTGCCATTGTAATTTTACATAATGGGTTAGGGTACTTAATAGGGTTCTTAGTAGCGAAATTATTCAAATTGCAATACGATGATCAAAAAGCGATTTCGATTGAAGTTGGGATGCAAAATTCGGGATTAGGTGCCCAATTAGCTATGGCACACTTCGATCCCGTATCAGCGGTTCCGAGTGCAATCTTCAGTTTCTGGCACAATATTTCCGGACCGATTCTTGCTACGTATTGGGGTTCAAGAGCGAATAAGAAGGTCAAATAGATATTACACAAAAAGTGGTACGAAGTTGTTGATTCGTACCACTTTTTATTTCGATATATGTATGTATTAGAGAGCTTTATTCATTCAATTCTAACTTATATTGTACTAACTTAACTTCTTTACCTATATATAATTCAGTTCCTTCACGGCTTTCTTCAGTAAATCCAACCTTCTCCATCATTTTTCTGGAACAATGATTTGTTTCATTAGTTTCTCCGTAAAATGTGGTGACTCCGAATTGTTCATTCGCATAATTCAGCAATTTTTTAATCATATGAGTACCAATACCATTATTCCAAAGAGTACTATCTCCAATAGCAATACCTATTTCTGCACTATTATTTTTAAATTCTGCTAAATCGGCATAACCGATAAGTCTATTTTTATATTCAATTCCAAGACGGATCATATCTTTTTGTTGATTAGTTACACAACGTTCCCACCATTTAAATAATTCCAGATGATCTCTATTTTTTTGCCATCCATTTGCTTCACAAAAACCATCATCCCTACTCCAATCAACGACAGCATTAAAATCTTCTAATTTTAACTTTCTAAAGTAAATTTCATTTCGATTAATATCCATTATTCATCTCCATTATTTTGCCGATTACACTTCGATAGCATAATTACATCGAAAGCCTCGTTATTTTGATACATATACTTTCTTAAAATTTCTTCCTTTTCAAAACCCTGTTTCATCAATAATTGACTGGAGCCTATATTTTCCACAAAAACGATGGCACCGATTCGTGTTAACTCCATCTCCTGGAATCCATGGTCAACGATTTTAGCTACTGCTTCCGATGCATAACCATTCCGCCAAAAGTCTGGATAAATTTCATACCCTACTTCTGCACGCCGATGCGTTTTTGACCATGAGTTAAAGCCAATTGTACCGATTAAACCCGGAACGCCCTTCTTTTCAATTCCCCAGCGCATCCCTTTTTCAGATTGAAAATTAATAATAAATGCCTCGATTAACTTCTCTGCCTGCTCTATTTTTTTAAATGTGTTCAATCCGTAATATTTTGTTACCTCTTCGTTTGAAAAAATTGAATAAATATCTTCCGCATCGGAAGGAAGAATTTCTCTTAACACTAGTCGTTTAGTTTCTAATTTTGGAAACATAGTACTGCTCCTTTCGTAACACTTTAATTTTAAGCAGTTTGCATGAATTGCCCCATTAATCTGACTTTCGAATTGACAGTTCCACCAAGGTATTTTCTGACTTCCTCATTTGTATAGAGTGCTTTTATGTATATATATATTTGCAAAGGTTGTATCGTACACCTGTCTCAAGTATCTTCTTTTCTTCTACCTAAGTAATGATCTCTATATTTAAATATGAAAACCCTTGCCGTTTAAATGGCAAGGGATATTTCATTTAATCAATGTGTTCAATACAAAACCTGCCATTAATAATTTTCAATCTGATATTCATTCATTTTATGAGCTAAACGAATCGTCACTTGAGCTAATTGTGCATACGTGACTTCACTAGTTGGTTTTAGCTGATTATTTTCGGCTTCAAGTAATCCCATTGCATATGCTAACGCCACGTGACCACGTACTTTCTTATCCACTAGTGCGGCATCACTGTAATTCAATTCATATATATCGCTAAGTTGTGCAGGTTTGTTTAACTTCAGTGTACCAATTACCCATTTTGCCAGCTCTTGATTTGTAAGGGCTGTTTTAGGATTGAATGTTTTAGTAGATGCATCTAGCATCCCCATTTTTAAGGCACGTGTGACAAATGCATATATAGCATCATCTGGCGTAATATCCGTAAATGATTCATCCGCCATTTCAAACTCATCGAATCTAGAGCTGTAATACATGTAAGTCACTGATTTCAGTAAAACTTTTAACGCTTCCTCTTTCGTAATCGGAGCATCCGGGTTAAACTTGTCATTTACTTCCAAAATACCTGCATGAATTAAATAATTTAATTCTTCAGCGGCTTTTGGATGCTCGATTTTAGGCTTGTCCGAACTGGCCATTCCATAAACATCTAACCATTCTCCTGTTTTGGCATCAATGGCAGCAGACGATCCTTCTTTGAAGACTGGTTGATACGCTAAGCTATAATGCTGTTCATTACCCACTTTTGGATGATTCACATATTGCAGCTTCAGTTTCAACTCGTCTTTCAACATTTTTGTTGCTTCCTGTTCTGATATAATATCAGTTGCTGCCGGCCACTCCAATTCGCCATAATCGCTTACATACAAGCTTACTAAATCACCTGTTTTAGCATCGACATTTACGGAGATATTGTCTCCTGCTACTGTTAATCCGTTCACGATACGCGGGAACGTAAAGTAATAACTGTCATTATAACTCTCATGGAAGCCCTCATTCACCGGTATTGCATACTTATGAGCAGATGAAGGTACCCAATCTTTTATATGGGCAATCGCTTTATCCAACGCCTGTTTTTGCGATAATTTTACTTCTGTATCGTTTTCATCCTCTTCTACCTCGAGGTTACTTTTTATATCACTATAATGAATAAATTCCCCTGTTGCTTTATCAATTGTTAGTACAGTTCCTGTTCCACCATTACGATAGTTATACATATATTGAATGTTGAATACTTCTTTACCAGTTTCTGTTGTTGTTTCATCAACTGCTCCAATTTCTAGTTGAACACCTTTAATATCTGTTGCCAGCAATTTTTCTGCCATTGCTCGCGCCTGCTCCGCTGTCATGTTCGGCTGTTTTGCCGCTAATGGCGCCGAAACAATTGGTGTAAGTGATTTAGCTGATAAAGTTGAAGAGAGCCCGTCCATAGTTAACCAATCTCCTGTTTGCGCATGGACACCTGAAATAACTTGGCTATTCGGTTCATAAACAAGCTTTACTTTATGATCCCCTGTTGTGTAATCCGGAACAATTGAATATGACAACTGTGCTTTTAAAGCATCTTGCAAGCGGTCGGCAATAGATGATTCATTTTGTTTTTTTGATGGATCATCATACGTAAAATTATTTTTTGGAGGTGTTGTTCTATAAAATGATGATACTGTGCCATCCCCTAACACACGGATATTAATGGTTTGATCTGAAATGGGAATACCCGAATTTTTCTTTTCATACATAAATGAGTATTCAACAGGCTGTGTTAAAATTGAAGGTGAGTAAAAATCGTGTGCGTTTGGCACAAGCTCATACCCCTCGCCTTTATTGAACCTTTCCATAAATTTATCCGCTACTTTTTGTGCTTCTTCTTTTGAATATTTTGCCGGGAACAATATATCCTTTGTGTTTACTGGTTGATAATAGAATTGTTCTAACTCCAACGTTTCTCCAACAAAAATAAAGCTTCCATGAACATATTGGTTATCAATTCGCTTAGAGAAATAAAGTTCGTAGCTTACCGTCGTGTCTGTTGGACGTGAATAGCCCGTACCCGTTTGGAAATCTTTTTCAGTTACATTTTTGAACTCATTCGGAAATAATTCTCGGAAACGCTTCATTAAATCCTCTTTTGTTACCGTTGTATTCGTTTGTGCCACTTGAATCGGCAATGACTCCATTCGATCATTCCCTACTGTTGAAGCACTTGCAATTGGTGCTAATAAACCAACAGACAGCGCTGTTGCGGTTAACATTGCACCCGCCTTTTTAAATGTTACCACTCTTCATCCCCCTATCTCTTTTTCGTAAAACATATGTTTACACTTATATAATACGAAATGAACATACAAAAAGTTTCATATTTGTTATAATTTTACATAAATTTATAAGACGTTAAAGCCAATAAGCCAAATATCTAACCGTTTTATTAATAACATAAAAAATCAAGCCCTCCCTCTTCCCTCTTTTTAAAAATATTACCAGTTGTTATAACAGTTATCGCAAAATATTCCCAAAAGAATAAAAAACCCCTATTTTGAAAATAGGGGTTTTGAAAATTTTTATTATTCTAAGCTGCGACTCTTAATTTTTTTCGTTTTGTTGGATCAAGTCGTTTCTCCAGCCATAACAGTAGTACATCTGCCAAAATTGCCATTAATGCGGTTGGAAGTGCTCCCGCTAAAATAATAGCAGTACCACTCGTAGCATTTGTTCCGCGAATGATTATATCACCAAGACCGCCAGCTCCAATAAACGCACCAATAGCGACAATACCGATTGCCACGACAAGGGCAATGCGAATACCAGTTATAATAACAGAGAGGCTTAAAGGCAGCTCCACCATATACAGAATTTGTAGCTTGGTCATTCCCATACCGCGCCCTGCATCAGTTAAGCTACGATCAATATTCCGAATACCGACAAATGTATTTTTAACAATCGGCAAAAGAGAATAAAAGAATACGGTCACAATAACCGTCGTTTTTCCAAGACCTAAAACGAGCATAATCATTGCCATTAATGCGAGCGCTGGGATCGTTTGAATAATATTGGCGAGTGTAATGACAGGACCTGAAAACTTCGGAAATTTCGAAATCCAAATCCCTATTGGAATACCTATTATAGATGCAAACAATACACCATACACAGACAACTGAAAATGTGCGAGAAATTGTGAAAATACATAAGAACCATTTTCTCTCATATAAAAGAAAAATTGTTCAACTACCGATAGCTGTGTCATATCTGTCATGGTGTATCATCTCCTGAAAAATAATCGTGTTCCTTTAAAAATTCCTCAGCAACAACGGCCGGTTCAATTAAGTTATTGTCAGCCAGGAAATTCAGGCGCTGCATTTCTTCTGTAGAAATTTTTCCGACCAGTCGCTGAAGTACCTGTTTCACTTCCGGCTTTTTCTCCAGAAGTTCCGTGTCTGCAAATGGGGACGCATCATACGGTGGGAAAAATTGCAGATCATCTTCTAAAACGACTAAATCATAAGAAGCGATACGTCCATCGGTTGTATAGCCCAGCACGACATCTACTTCGTTTTGTGAAACAGCATTATAGACAAGTCCGATTTGCATCGGGAAAACTCGGCCGAAATCAAACCCGTAAGTTTCTACGAAGCCTTCATAACCATCACCTTCACGGTTCATCCATGATGTATCAACACCCACTTGTAAATCAGGAGCTATGTCCTTCAAATCACTGATCGTCTCTAATCCATATTTTTTGGCTGTTTCCTGTGTCACCATAAAAGCATACGTATTATTAAAACCGTATGAATCGAAAAACGTCATTTGAAACCCATCCTGAAATAATCGTTGAACCGCTGCCAAAGCTTTTTGCGGATCGCTTATCGGATCTTGGTTTAGCGTCCCTGTTAAATCCGTCCCGGTATAGCGCACAGCTGAAAGATTTACATCGCCATTCAGCATCGCCTGATGAAGTACAACGGATGACCCTAAATTATTTATTAGTTCCACATCTTCATCGGTGTAATATTCAAGCATTCCTTTCACAATATAAGCGATAATCTGACTCTCGGTTGTTACAGCTGAACCAATACGGATTTTATCATTCGCTTCATTGCCACAAGCGCTTAATAAAGTTGCGACCAGTAAAATTACTACCAATTTTTTCATGATGTTCGACCTCCTTGCATACGAAGCCCTTTTGGAATCATGAAGCGTTCAAAACGGCTTAACAGAAAGTCCACGAGCAGGGCTAAGGCAGTTACTAATAATGCCCCTCCTACAATGAGCTCTGTTTTATATAAATTTAGTCCATTAAAAATAAAATCTCCTAATCCGCCAGCACCAATATATGATGCCAATGTTGCCCATGAAATAACATATACTGCAGATAATCGGATGCCCGACATAATAATTGGCATGGCAAGCGGTAATTCAACCATTCGCATCGATTGCAACGGGGTCATGCCCATTGCTGTACCTGCCGCTTTAATATTTTGATTAACAGATTGCATCCCAATAAACGTATTGTTCAATATTGGCAGTAAAGAATAGATGCATAACGCAAAAATTGCCGGTACTTTGCCGACACCTAAAAAAGGAATCATAATCGCTAACAGAGCAAGGGACGGTACTGTTTGCAGGACACTTGTAACTGTAAGAACGATTTTTGCGACTGTCTTCGTTTTCGACAACAATATGCCTAAAGGAACGGCAATGATCACTCCTAATAATAGAGCGCTAAAAGATATGTAGAAGTGCTCCCATGTTTTAAGTAAAATATCGGCACTATTTTCCGTGAAAAAGCTCATCATACATCCATCAGCTCCTGTTCCTCTTCTCCCCAAATCGTATCGTAAACAATATCTACGATGTTCGCTCGAGTAATGAGGCCCATGAGATGTTGCTGATCATCAACAACCGGAATATTGTTCAAATTAAGATTTAAAATACGACGAACCGTATCCTGAAGTTTGGAACCCGTCTTCATGAAAATGACATCCTGATTATAAACTTCTGAAACACTTTTTTTCGTGCGCGCATTCCCTGTTAAACTTTCGACTGTTAAAAAACCGAGTAATCGATTTTGTCCATCTGTAACAAACAACGTATCCACTCGTGATTTAACCATTAAGCGGATTGCCTCATCCAAGCTGCGTTCAACGGTAATTGATACTGGTTTAATCATTACTTCGTCCACCGTTTTTATATTTGGTCTTTGCTGGATTAAACGATGGGAACCGATGAATTCTTTTACAAAGTCATTTGCGGGACTCGCTAAAATATTGTCAGGGGTATCAAACTGCACAAGTTTCCCTTCATGCATGATAGCGATGCGATCAGCAAGCTTAATCGCCTCATCCATATCATGCGTAACAAAAATAATCGTTTTATCAAGCGTCTTTTGAAGCTCTTTAATTAAATCCTGTAATGTATCGCGGGTAATCGGATCAAGTGCACCGAACGGCTCGTCCATTAGGATAATGTCCTGCTCAGCTGCAAGAGCACGAATTACACCGATACGCTGCTGCTGCCCGCCCGAAAGCTGGGATGGATAATAGTCTAAATACGCTCCCGGTAAATTGACTAACGATAAAAGGTATTTGGCCGTTTCATCGCGTTTTTCTTTCGACCATTGAAGTAGCCGCGGGACAAGCGTAATATTTTCACGGATTGTCATATGCGGCATTAAACCAATTTGTTGAATGACATAGCCGATACTTCTCCTAAGAGTGACTGGATTCAGCTTCGTGATTTCTTTTCCGTTTATTGAAATCATTCCGCTTGTAGGCTCTACCATGCGATTAAGCATACGAAGGGCTGTCGTTTTACCACTCCCGCTTGTACCAATAAATGCTATAAACTCTCCTTTTTTAATATCAAGTGTTAAGTTATCAACGGCCACTTTCCCGCCACGGTATACCTTCCGTAAGTTTTCGATATGTAACATACAGCTCATTCCTTCTTCTTATGTATTGTTGTATTTCTCAGTTTATTTGAGGAATACTTCCATTCCTTACCCTTTATTTCAAAAAACGTAACAAGAATGACATTAATTTTTCAATATTGCATTATTATTTATTTAATTGTAATAATGGGACTGTTTATTAATTGAAAATAATTTGCTTGAAAACATTAAAAGCATTATGAAAAAACAGATATTATATAAATTAATTGCATTTAAAATAAGTATTTAAATTCTTTTATCCAATGGGTAAAAGAATTATTTTCGAAATTGTTTGACAATGAAGCTAACATTATTTATTATGTATATAAGTTTACTAGGTATTGAAGCTGACTAGATAACTAGAGGCACATAATGGGGTATTTATACGCCAATTATGTGCCTCTTTTTTATTGACAAGGAGGAAAATATTGATGGAACATGCGTTAACTATTCAATCGTTAAACAAAATTTTCTCAACGCAAACCGAAGAAGTAATTGCATTAAAAGATGTGAATCTGCAAATTGAGCAAGGTGAATTCATAACAGTTATTGGACCAAGCGGATGTGGCAAAAGTACCTTGCTTAAAATAATCGCAGGTCTAGATACGACTTATGAAGGCATTGTTGAACTGGACAGACAGCCTATTAAAGGACCCAGTCTGGAGAAAGGATTTATTTTTCAGGAACCGCGCCTATTTCCATGGCTAACGGTCGAGAAAAATATCGCCGGTGATCAGTCCCTTAAAAATCCTTCTGTTCGTAAAAAGGTAGATGAACTGATCCAGCTTGTGAAACTAGAAGGATTTGAAACTGCCTATCCGAAACAGCTTTCAGGCGGCATGGCACAGCGTGTGTCCATTGCACGTGCACTGTTAAGAAATCCAAAGGTGTTGCTGTTGGATGAACCGTTTGGTGCGCTTGATGCTTTCACACGTTCGCATATGCAGGAAGTATTGCTCGATATTTGGACGAAAAACAAAACAACGATGATTTTTGTAACACATGATTTGGATGAAGCTGTTTTCCTTGGACAACGGGTTGTCATTATGAATCCGCGACCGGGACATATTAAAGCGGTGTTGCCTATTGAACTTACATTCCCGAGAAAACGGTCTTCGCTGTCTTTCCAGGAAATGCGTCGCAAAGTACTGAATGAATTTGAAAGAGTTGAAGATGAGTCCTACACAGTTGGTGCAGGTATATAAAAGGAGCGAAATTATATGAGAAAACAGTTATACACATTTTTATTATTAGCTTTAACTTTCCTGTTGGCAGCGTGTGCAAGTGAAGAAACAAAATCCTCCAAAGCATCCTCAAATAGTAATGATCTAGTCGTTCGAATCGGGATCCAAGGGAGTGGCGGCTTGTTCGGTAAAGCTAAGGAAGATCGATTATTTGAAGAGGCTTTTGAATCACATGGGGCAAAGGTGGAATGGGTGGAATTCCAAAGCGGCCCTCCGATGACTGAAGCAATTGCCTCGAACAAATTGGATATTGCAGGACTTGGCAACATGCCTGTTATTACAGCACAAGCTGCCAATATCCCTTTTAAGATTATTTCTCAAACATTGGAAGGCAAGAAAAACGTAGGTGTTATTGTCCAGTCATCCAGCGGCATTACTACTTTGGAAGAGCTGAAAGGAAAAAAAATAGCTGTCGGTAAAGGAACAAATGCCTATGATTTTATTTTGCGAAGCTTTGATAAATTAAACATCAATCCAGATGAAGTGGAACTGATTAACTTAAATCCCGATGAAGCACAGGCTGCCTTCGATTCAGGGGGTGTCGATGCCTGGGCGATTTGGGAGCCTTACTTAACAATTAATACGCTGTCTGAAAAAGGAACAATTATTGCAGACGGAGAATCAGTCGGTCTTCTCTCCCCTTCATATACGATTGCACGGTCAAAATTTACTGAAGAACACCCCGAACTTGTTGTAACGTATTTAAAAACATTAAATGAGCTTTTGGCATGGGAAACTGCAAACGAAACCGAAGCCGTGGAGCGTTATGCGAAAGAACGTAATCTACCAGTTGCGTTAATGGAGCAAACAAGACAACGCTCAAAAAGCATAAATATTTTAGTAGAGGATGCAATTATTCAGGAACACCAAAAAACGGCAGATTTTCAATATAAACAGGGGACAATTCGTCAAAAAATCGATGTTTCCGAAGTATTCGACAATCGCTTTTATAAGGAAGCCGTTAAATAATTTTTGAGGAGGCGTTATCATGGTCACACTTAATAAAACTCTACCCAAAGACAGGAAAAAGATCGCATTTTCAGCAAAGAGCAGGCAGCTACTACTGGGTGCGCTCCTTCCTGTAAGTTTACTGTTTCTTTGGGAATGGGCTGGCCGAAGTGGATATTTAAATCCGCTTCTACTCCCTGCCCCTTCAGCTATTTGGAATGAATTCATTTTTTTACTGCAGCAACAGCATTTGCTCGGACATTTGCAAGTATCGGTTTTACGTGCACTGGCCGGTCTGGCTATTGGCGGGTCTCTTGGTTTGGTGCTGGGCCTGATTATTGGATTTTCCTATAAAAGCCAACGTGCATTTGACCCAACAATTCAAATGATTCGCATGCTTCCCCATCTAGCAATTGCCCCACTATTCATCTTATGGTTCGGGTTTGGGGAAACATCGAAACTATTGTTAATTGCAAAAGGCGCTTTTTTCCCTCTGTATATTAATACATTTTTAGGAATTCGTTCAGCAGACAGTAAGTTATTCGAAGTAGCACGAGTTTTGCAGTTTAATAAAATGCAGCTTGTTTTAAAACTAATTATCCCGTCCGCGCTTCCCCATATTTTACTAGGACTACGCCTGTCTGTTGGGGTTTCATGGCTAGGGTTGGTAGTCGCTGAAATGATGGGCTCAACAGAGGGAATTGGATTCTTAATAAATGATGCGCGTTCTATGTCCATTATAACGACAGTATTTGTAGGAATTATCATCTTTGCATTACTCGGAAAGTTATCGGATTTTCTTGTGCTCACAGTGGAGAAAAAATTATTAAACTGGCAGAGCACTTTTAAAGGAGGGAAATAAATGACGCTAGTTTCAAAGGAAACGCTGGAAGTAAAACGTAGATGGCCATTGCAGAAAGTTCAGCACATCATTTATCCGCTTTATTTTCCTGTTTCAATCTTAGTGCTTTGGCAATTGGCAGGTACATTTGGTCTCGTAGAAGAACATATTTTACCGACACCACTTAAAATTGCATCGACATTTTGGATTTTATTGGCCAATGGGGAATTGCCTGTTCATTTTCTTGCTAGTGGGCAGCGTGTAATTTTCGGCTTTCTGTTAGGTGCCCTTACCGCGATCATTTTAGGTATTGCGACCGGCTTCAGTAAAATTGCACAGCAATTGATAGACCCGTCCCTTCAAATGTTACGGACTGTGCCGCTATTATCGCTCATACCCCTTTTTATCCTATGGTTTGGTGTTGGTGAGTTTGGCAAAGTGCTGATGATCGCACTTGGCGCATTTTTCCCGGTTTACGTCAATATTTTTCTTGGCATTCGTCTTGTTGACCAAAAACTCTATGAAGTGACCGGTATTTTACAATATTCTTTTAAGGAAAAATTAACAAAGCTTATTTTTCCTTCAGCAATGCCCAACCTTTTACTTGGTCTTCGTCTGGCAATGGGGACGTCTTGGCTTGTGCTCGTTGTCAGCGAAATGATGGGCGCAAGTGCTGGAATTGGCTATATGATTCAGGATGCCCGTGCTTATTCGCAAACAGATATTGTGTTTGTCGGGCTCATTTTATTTATTATTCTTGGCAAATTCACGGATTCGCTCGTCGGTTTAATTGAAAAACGCGCCTTAAAATGGCGTGACACATACAAAGGTTAAGGGGGAATTTTAATATGAGTAAAAGAGAAGGAAAATTAAGTTTAGGTGCATTTATTTATTACAGTGGTCATCATAGTGAAAGTTGGCGGCATCCATCCGGATCAGGCCACAACCCTTTTGATATCGATTACTTCATAGAAGTCGCAAAAACTGCCGAACGCGGTAAATTCGATATGATGTTTCTGGCGGATTACCTACACGTTTCAGGTGCTGAGCAGACGGCATCCGGTATGCTTGATCCTGTTACCCTATTATCAGCAATAGCCGTTCATACAAAAAAATTAGGACTAACAGCAACTAGTTCTACAACATACAACGAACCGTTTCATTTAGCAAGACGCTTTGCAACACTAGACCATATTAGTCACGGGCGGGCTGCATGGAATATTGTAACATCACAGCATGACACCGAAGCACAGAATTTTGGTAAAGAAAAGCATCCTGAGCACGGGCTACGCTACAAGATGGCTGAAGAATATGTAGATCTGGCACGTAATCTATGGGATAGCTGGGATGACAATGCACTCATTAATGACAAGGAAAATCGTAAATTTATAAAGCCAGGTTCCGTAAAGGAAATTAATTATAAAGGCGAATGGTATGCATCGCGTGGTCCTTTAAATGTACCCCGTCCACCGCAAGGCTATCCGGTACTCGTTGTAGCAGGCGGTTCGGAAGCCGGTATTGCCTTCGCGGCAAAAACCGGTGAAGTGGTCTTTACTGCAAGTCAATCACTGGAAAATTCAAAAGCATTTTATAAGAAGCTCCAGGCGAAATTGGCTGAAGAAAACCGTGATCCACGCAGCATCAAGATTATGCCTGGTATTTCACCAATTATTGCCGAAACAGAAGAAGCTGCTTGGGCAAAATATGAAGAGCTCAATCAATTAATTTCGGATGATGAAGCTTTGAAAACCGTTTCCGCTTTTTTAGGTATTGATTTATCCGACTATCCGGCAACTGGTCCCCTACCTGAGCTGCCGGACTTAGCTGCACAATCAAATGCGATGAAGAGCCGCATCCAGTTATTTATAGACTCCGCACGTGAAGCGAATCTTTCCATTGCCCAACTTGGCCGCAAGATGCACGGAGCGCGGGGCCATCTGGAATTTGTCGGCACTCCTGCACAGCTGGCAGATTTACTGGAGCTTTGGTTTAATGAATATGCTTGCGATGGGTTTAATATTATGCCACCTGTTCTTCCGGATCACTTAACCACTTTTGTGGATTTAGTAATTCCCGAGCTGCAAAAACGCGGTCTTTTCCGCAAAGAGTACGAAGGTGATACGCTGCGCGAGCATCTAGGTTTGGTCCGGCCGGAGAGAAACCATTTTAAAAAGAATAAGGAACAGGTGAGTTTACAGATTTAATGATAGCTATAAATTTTCAAAAAAACTCTCCCTATTCTCATGATTAATTTCTATAAAAATTTTCTCAGCAATCTCCTGTGAGTTCATTCTCTCCGGGGGATTTTTATTAAACTCAGAATCTTAGGGGAATAAATATTGGCGTAGTCATTAAGTTTATATTTCAGGAAAAACCTACTTTACGTTTGAAATTAAGCAAAGGAAATTGAGGCAATCATTGTAGGGACAATGGAAACGTGCAGATATTGCCCGCGCAATAATTTTCTAAATTTTCAGTTACTTGTGGATAACTTGAATATTAGTTGATTCTTTTCGGGGGTATCAGGTACCGCTTTTCTAATAAACTCTTAAATCTTCTAATATATTTTTATATGTTCTAATAAAATCCCGAAGTTCTAATATATTTCATGTTTCTTCTAATAGGAGGGGCAACTTTTCAAATATCCCACTTAGATTTTCAAATAACCAATACACTTCTTCTAATAAACTCTCCAACTTTTCTAATAAAATCCTAACGTTTCTCCAAAGCACAAAAAAAGCTGCCCAAGTCACTGATACTTGGACAGCTTCACGATTATAACGGCATTCCCATAATCGCTTTTGGCTCGAGAAATTCTTCGATTCCATAATCGCCCCATTCACGGCCAATACCAGAATGTTTGAATCCGCCAAATGGTGCCGATCGATCCGTTTCACTATTATTAATACGGATTTGTCCCGCTCGGATTGATAAAGCGACCTTCTTCAGTTCTTCTTTATCATTTCCGAATACATAACCGGCAAGACCATAAATCGTATCGTTGGCAATATCAATTGCTTCGTCTAAATCTTTATAAGTGATAACCGACATAACCGGACCAAAAATTTCCTCTTGTGCAATTGTCATATCATTTTTCACATTTGTGAAAACGGTTATTTGGGAGAAGAATCCTTTATCAATTCCATCGGGTCTGCCAGGGCCGCCGATTACAATTTTTGCGCCTTCTTCTTCCCCTTTTTTAATATAGGACTGAACTGTTTCCCATTGGTCTTTTGAAACTTGCGGACCCATAAATGTGTTTTTGTCCTGCGGATCGCCAACTGGGAATTCTGTTACTAATTCTTTCATTGCCTCTATGAACTTATCATGCATTTCTTCCGGTACAATCATGCGTGTAGCAGCAGAACATACTTGCCCAGTATTCATAGCAATTTGAGCCAATGCCGTTTTTGCTGCTTCTTTTACATCCGCATCTTCTAAAATAACGAAAGGCGATTTGCCTCCAAGTTCCAAGGAGATATTTTTAATACCTTCTGCAGCATTTTTCATTAAACCGCTGCCTACTTCTCCAGATCCTGTAAACGATACAATATCGACATCCGGATGAGAACTGATTGCCTCACCAACTGTTGAACCCGAACCATTGACAAGATTAAATACGCCTTTTGGAACACCGGCTTTATCCAAAATTTCCGCCAGAATTACTGCTGCAAATGGTGTTTGGGAAGCAGGTTTCACAACCATCGTACAACCTGCTGCCAATGCACTGGCAAGCTTAGTGGAAATCTGATTTGTAGGGAAATTCCACGGTGTGATCAGACCTGCTACACCAATCGGTTCTTTTTGAATATAGGATTTCTCTCGTTCTTCCGTAAACTTAAAGGTTTTTAACTGTTCTGCCGCCTGTTTAAAGTGTGAAAGCCCCATCTTATAGTGGATTTCCTCCGACTTTGTAATAGGCGCACCTAGTTCAGCGGTCATTATATTTACTAAATCGTCTTTACGTTTTTCATATTCCTCAGCAATTGCCTCTAAAAGCTTTATACGGTCGTCCACTGACATTTTAGAAAATGCCGGGAACGCCTCCTTTGCTGCCTGGACCGCTCGATTCACATCTTCTTCAGTTCCGCTGCTAATCTTACCAACTACTTCTTCTGTCGCCGGATTAATAACTTCAATAGTATCTGTTCCAGTAGAATTAACCCATTCCCCATTGATGTACTGTTTTGTATGATTTAGCATAATCAAACTCCTTTATAAATCGACTTATAAAAAATATTCCCTTTGTGCTTGTCTGTAAACATTTGAAATTCACCTTAGAACACAAAAAAATTCGAAGCCTGTAATAGCACTTCGAATTTTTAAAAAGCGTTATCTATTCATTTATTGAAAGCAATTGCTTAGCGATTTCTTTCACATCCGCATCTTTGGATTCTTTTGCATAACGTCCAACAAGCTGTTCGATTTCCGTACCTCGCCAATACGCACGATCGAATGAGTGCAATGTCAGAATCGCCATGTACTGCAGATGGTCGTCAGTAGTTTTTAGCGCTTGCCCAATGAAATTCAGACCAACACCATTATACTGATCCAATTCTTCAATAAGAGATAAAACAACAACTTTCTGATCGTTCGTCAGTTCATTGAAATCTCCAAATGACTCCGTAATTCCTATTAGCCGTTCGATAATTTTCGGATCTTTTACAGCAAATAATGAATAATAATATTGTACGTTTTCCGGATTATTCTTTAATTTCTGAAATACGATGTCAGTAATATCCGCTTTATAAAATTGGGCTACTGCTAACGCCTCATCTTCATCGTCTTGGTCATTTTGCAGAATTTCCATCGCTTGCTGCAGCCATATAGGATTCCGGGAAATTTCTTCAATATTTTCTTCAACCGCGCGCTTTTCATGCGGTTTCCAGTTAGAAGAAAAGCGGTCTTCCCATGTTTCCTCATCATATTGCAAGTATTCATGAATTTGTGTCAAAATGTAAAACTGGTTGAAGGTACGGCAATGTGTTTTCGCATGGTGCGTATAGCGCATCAGAACTTGACCCGCGTATTCATACTCGTCCAATCTTTGGTACGCCCCTTCATATAGAAGAGCTAATATTATCGCCCCAGCACCGTCAAATATTTTCCCGGAAATAATTTTTTCATGCAGTTCAATATCAAGTTTACCTTTTTCAGCACACATTAATGCTGAGGCATTTCCCGGTACGGTATTTTTTAGACCTTCCAGTAATATCCACTGGCGAATTTCTTCATTTGAAGCATCCAGGAAATTCAATGCTTCGAGTTTACCCCAGTCCGAAACATTTTTCGCAATATACCACACCGTCTCATTACTGTTTGTTGTACCATTAGTCAATGCATATAACGCAACGCCGGTGAATTCTTCATGCAATGCAATCACTTTCAAGCGTTGCTTATACTCTTCACATTTCACAGTACCCAGAACAAGCAGTGCAAATTTAACGACTTCACGATGTGCCGCATGTTCCAGAAGCCAAATTGCCTCTTCTTTCACACGATTTTCATCCTTTTCCGCTTCATAAAACAGTTCCAGAAATTCATGGAAGTAGCTGATAACCTTTTCATCTTTAATTTTTTCGTAAGTTGCTTTCCGTGTCTGATCGTTCGGATTCACGACCTGTTCCAAAAATAACTTTATCAGCTTTTTAGTATAAAATGGCGTTACGGCTTCCTGATGAAGCTGGTCTGCAAACCCCGGTGCAAATTTCGGATGATGTTCATCATATAAAAACTCGTCATCCGGCAAATCTTTTGTTATAAGCTGCTGGTTCTGTTGAAATTGTTCTTCTAAAAAAGGAACAATGTACTCCTTATTTGTCCAAGGTAAAAAATGAAGTTTCAAAGCCTCATGCATCAGCTGTTTTCCATCCACTTTTACTGTTACATTCAATTTAACAAAACCGCCTATTTTCACATATACTTTATGTGTTTTACCGCTGTTTGATTGGAATGTTCCTTTCAGCGTTGAAAATGGTACAATATGCGACCAGATTGATTTCCGTACATTCTTTGCAATAATTTGTCCATCTACTTTTAATATTTCTTCCATCATGCCATTCATTACTTCTATTTGATGACCTTCAAAATCGAGGACCCAATGCTTTTCCACTTCTTTCGCAACATCGCTTTTGACATTGCGCATTTCCCGTTTAAATTCTTCTTTAAATCCCATTTGTTTGCTACCTTTTCCTCTCGTTCTATACAACTATCATAACAATCTTTGATAACTTTTTGTTAAATAGTTGTAAACTAACAAAATAGTAACATAAGTATTCAAATTATTTATGAGTATTGTTAGATAAAAAAAGGACTAGTATATTTACTAGTCCAAAAATCTATTATTGAGTTATTACAACTACTTTCCCGTTATGTTCACCCTTGATTACGGCATCAAATGCCTTGCCAGCCTGTTCTAACGGATAACTGTAACCAACAACAGGTTTGAGCTGTTCTGATTCAAGAAGCTTTGCCACACCATGAATCAGTTCCTGATGTTCTTCTGCAGACACATTAAACAGCACCATGCCCCGTACATCACAATCTTTTTGCATAATTAGACGAGGATTAATCTCGATTTCTCCACGGTTTCCGACAATAACGATTACGCCGTGCTTAGCAATCATCTGCAAATCGGTCTGCAGATTTTCGTTAGCCAGAAATTCAATAATAACATCTGGGCCTTTGCCGTCATTGGCTTCCAAAACTGCATTCATTGTTTCTTCTTTAATATGATCCAGCACGACATCCGCGCCGGCTTCTTTTACAAGCTGTTTCCCGGAATCACGGCTTGCTGTTCCAATCACTTTTGCACCTAAAGCTTTTGCGATTTGAACAGCCTGCAAACCTACAGCGCCACTAGCTCCGTGAATGAAAACCGTTTGCCCTGACTGCACGTTTGCTCTTCCAACTACTGCTCTGTATGCAGTCAATGCCGGAACTCCTAATGCTGCTCCTTGTTCAAACGAAATATGCTGAGGAATCGGATGAACAAAGCGGCATTCACAAACAATCTGTTGTGCGAATGTACCGGTCGCCTTACCATTCGGCAAGCTCGCGATAAATACTCGGTCCCCTACTTTTACGTTTGTCACTTGCTCGCCGATCTTTTCCACAATTCCAGCACCGTCTAGGCCTGGCGTATACGGAAGATTCGGTTTTATCGCATATGTACCTGTAGAAGTATAAACATCACTTGGATTCACGCCTGCTGCATAAAGGTTTATCAGTACTTCATTTTCAGCTGGCGTATGCAATTCTGCCTGCTCTACTACTAAATTTTCTGAAGTACCAAATTGATTGATTCGTATCGTTTTCACTAACTTCACCCCATTATCTATTTTGTATTAAGAATATTAGAAAAATTATCATTTGTATACAGATAGCTTCGCTTAAAAACATATGTAAATTATTTAAAATTGTAATATTTCAATTATTTAGTATGTATTGATATAAGAGGAGGAGAGAAATAATAAGAAAAATAATTTTATTGGTAGTTGTACTGGTGCTAAGTTTTGTACCAGTTGTTTCTGCAAAAGAACTTATGTCTACACCTTCAGGGATTGCTTATACCGATCTAAAGGACCGTGTGAATGAATATGCTTCGAAATACATCGGGACTTCTACAGCTGGAGCCAATGTACTGATTATAAAGGACGGAGAAATTTTCTTGAATACGTCGTATGGCTTTGCTGATGTTGAAAATCAGGTAAAAGTCACAACTGATACTGTATTTGAATGGGGCTCCGTTACGAAGCTTCTTGTGTGGACCAGTGTGATGCAGCTTGTAGAGCAAGGGAAATTGAAATTAGATGGAGATATTCGTACGTATTTACCGGAAGGATTTTTGACAAAAATACGGCATGATGCTCCGATTACAATGTTGAACCTTATGCACCATAATGCTGGCTGGGAAGAAAAATTTACAGATCTTTTCTATATGTCAGCAAACGAAATAAAGCCTTTGGAAGAAATGCTTCATATTACTGAGCCTTATCAAGTGCACGAACCAGGAAGTGTAGTCGCTTATTCAAACTATGGTGTAGCACTTGCAGGCTTTATTGTGGAGCAGCTTACAGAACAGCCCTTTTATGATTATGTGAACGAGCATATATTTTCTGTTTTAGGTATGAAGGACACAACGATTCATCCGACACAGGAAGATAACGACAATGTAAAAATAAAAAGAGATGACATTTATGGATATATTGTGAGCAGCGACGGTGAATTTACTATTTCTAAAAATGAACGAATCTTTATCGGTTTATATCCCGCCGGAAGTGCAATCGGTACAATCGAGGATGCAGCTAAATTCATGTTGGCTCTTATGCCGGTAGACGGCGAGAACAGCCCGTTGTTTCACAATAATCGTACATTAGATGAAATGCTGACGACAAGTGATGTTTATGACGATGGCGTACCACGTAATGCACATGGTTTTTGGAAAGGGCTATATACAGTTGAAGTGTTTGAACATGCGGGAAATACAGATAGTTTTTCGAGCAATTTTACCTTTTCAAAAGATAAAAATTTGGGCGTAATTGTTTTTACTAATCAGGCGGGTGAAGCAGGACTGAGTTACGGTTTGCCAACCCTTGTGTACGGGGAGTATTCTGCTGATGTTGGCAAGCAAACAATGCCAAATGCGCATGAGCTTGATGGAAGTTACTTTATGGCAAGGCAACCTTATAAAGGTTTCACTAAACTGTACAGCGCCCTTAGTATTGGTCATTTTGAAGCGACAGAAACAAACAGAGTGAATGCTTTTGGGATGGAGATTGAACAAATCGCGCCTTATCTTTATAGATCTTTAGATGATTACCGTATATATTTTCATGTTACGCTGAATGGTGGTAGCGTGGAAAAGATTTCAATGCCGACAAGTGATTTTTTGCCTGTCTCTCAAAATATGAAAATCATTAATATTTTTAGTATCATAGCGGCAGCTTTTAGTGGTTTGTATACGCTCATAGTTTTAGTGATTTTGTTTATCAAAAAAATCATCAATCGAAAAAAAGCAGTCAGAGGGACAGTTATAGATAAATGGGAATTGCTTTTACTTTCCACGAATATTATACCTTTTATAAATATCATAATTTTAGCATATAGAACTTTGAATTATGTTTCTTACTCAGCCTTAAAAATTCATTTTTGGCTGAATTTCGCATATATCGCCTTCGTAGCCATTTGTCTAGTAACGCTATTTTTAAACTGGAGAAAAATAAAGCCTGCAGGTGGGATAAAAATTCGCTATGTATGTTCATATATGTCAGCACTATTACTCGTCGTACTCATTCTTTGCTGGGAGCTCTATTATTAATTAATCCTTTTGCATTTGCACTTGCGTTTCAAGCTTTCATAATTATTCTATTTCATTATGTACCTGGTGCAGAAAAAAATTAGGATTGTCAATGCACCCGGTACATTCTTCATGAAATCAATTTTTTCGATCTATGATTTATTAAAAACAGGTTTTCGTTTTTCAAAGAAGGCTTCGACACCCTCTTTAAAATTTGCCGACTCAAAACACATTGCTTGTGCAAATCCTTCTAGCTCCATAGATTGGGACAGATCATCAAGAACACTTCTATTTACTAATTTCTTCATTAATCCTAGAGCCATTTGTGGACCTTCTGTAAGCTGTTCCGCTAATTTGTAAACTTCATTTGTCAACGACTCGTCTCCAACTACTCGATTAACAATCCCAAGATCTAAAGCCTGCTCGCTTGATACTTTGTCTCCCAAAAACATCATTTCAAGTGCCCGATGTCTTCCAATGAGTCTAGGTAAAAAGTAGATTGCACCTAAATCAGGAATTAACCCAACTTTTGAAAAGCTTTGAATGAATACAGCAGATTGATTTGCAATGATCATATCGCAAGCTAATGCCAGACTTACCCCTGCTCCAGCTGCCGCTCCGTTTACTGCAGCGATAACAGGTTTCTCAAGATTTACAATGGAAGAAATCATCTCATGTCCCGATTGCAGTCTCTTCCGTCCGGTTGCCCCATCAACCGCTTTTGACGCACTTAAATCCCCGCCCGCAGAAAACGTATTTCCTTCACCTGTTAAAACAATTACTTTCACATCATCATTGTTTTTAACTTCAGTAAAGAAATCTCTTAATTCTTCCCGCATTGGAAGGTCTAGCGCATTTCTCACTTGAGGGCGATTTAATTTAACGGTACAAACACCATTTTCTGCAGTTGTCACTTGTATCCTTTTGTTAAGCAAGCCGCTTCTGCCTCCTTCATTATTTCCCGGAAAATTATGACTATTCCGAAAATTAAAACCTGGATTCTGTACATTCTTGTAGTTATAATTGGTACGCTCCCTTACGTAAAACCGTTTTAAGTACCTTTCCTGTTGCATTTCTAGGCAAAGATTCCATAAATTCAATTGCCCGGGGTTTTTTATACGAGGCAATGCTATTTTGACAATATTGAATTACCTGTTCCTCAGTCATCTGTTTACCAGGCTTTAAGACAATAAATGCTTTGACAGCCTCACCCCATTGAGGATCGGGAATACCCACTACGGCAGCTTCCAAAATATCCGGATGAGCATATAAAACATCTTCCAATTCTTTCGGATAAATGTTTTCACCACCACTAATAATCATATCCTTTTTCCGGTCTACTACATAAATGAATCCTTCTTCATCCATTCGAACTAAATCGCCGCTATGAAACCATCCCCCTTTAAATGCTTCTTTTGTGGCCTCCTTATTTTTATAATATTCCTTCATTGTAGTGGGTCCCTGGTACACAATTTCTCCCACTTCTCCAATAGGCACATCATTCATTTCTTCATCCACGATTCTTACTCTTACATTTATAGAAGGTTTTCCAACTGATTCAGTCTTCCTTAGTGCATCTTCACCCGCTAAATATGTTGTGGAGGGACTCATTTCTGTCTGCCCAAATGCTTCTAAAATACTTGCATTTTTAAATACTTGCAAAATCTTCTTCTTTATTTCAATTGGACAGATTGCTCCTCCTAAAGCGCAGTTTGTCATCGAACTTAAATCATATTCTAATAAGTTTGGCACTTGAAACAGAAAATTCCACATCGCAGGAACCATAAACATTGTTTCAATTTTTTCATCCTGAATCGTTTTTAGAACAATATCCGGCTGGAACTCACGATGCAAAATAATTGTGCCTTCTATTAGACAATTTTGCAGAAGAGAGGATAGAGCTGCAACATGGAAAAGAGGAGGAATAATCAGTTGCTTTGCTCCCTTTCTAGGTGGAGAATGATAGAGTTTATTCATCGCATTCATATAATAATTTTTATGGGTTAACACTGCGCCCTTTGGTTTACCTGTTGTTCCTGATGTATAAATAATTGCATGTGCATGTTCGTCAGTGAATTTTACTTCCTCGTAGTCAGCAGGTGTACTATATATTGCCTCACATGAAATCATATTTGTTTGAAGTTCGGAATCCCCGCATTTAATTGGGACAATGAGTTTAACTTGAGGCAAGTTAATCGAGCGAATGCTTTCGATAAATTCTTCTTCAATAAATAAGATAGTTACATCGGATTGGTTAACGATATATTCAATCTCCTTAGAAACTAAACGGAAATTGATCGGGACAAAAACGCCACCACATAAAGAGACACCAAAATATAGCTCGACAAAGGGCAGTCCATTTTTCAGCAAACATCCAACTTTATCATTTACACCAATCCCTTGCGCTTGAAGCCATCCCGCTAAATGAATCGAACGCGTCAAAAGTTCCCGATAGGTTATACGACGATCTCCATAAATAAACGCATCCCTTTCAGGAACATTATGTGCAGCATATTTAAGCGCTTCCCCTATCAACAGTTGTTGGGACATCGATAATACTTTTTGTTCCATCTCCATCACCTTTCTTTCTAAAATTATTATTAAGTTGTTATTATTAATAAATATTCAATCGCTGATATGTTTAGAATGACTATTCTCTTTATAGAATGTCCACTCTATTTGTAAAGTCCAGAGAAAAATAAAACGACCCTTGCTCAAAAAAGCAGAGGTCGTTTATATTTTGCTTGTAATTGCTATATGACTAATTAAAAATCACCGGAAAAGTAAATATAACGAAAACCGCCCATATTCCGTATACGGGCAAATATTTCGTAACGGCATTTTGGATAGCAATCGGTCCGGATTTGTTTTGTAGAAAACGCATATAGGAAATCATAATCCATAGCAGATTTGCACAGATCAGTATATTTACACCTAAAACGGCGAGCCTATTAGGGGTAATACCATAAGAAGTAATCCTGAACATAATCGCTGATAATGCAACACTGTCAATGATGAGCGCAACAACGATTAATGCCATATTGACATAGTCAAAGATGCTCTTTTTACCATCCGGTTCTTTCTCGGTAATGGAGAATATTGTAACAGCAAGGACGCCAAGTAGTATTCCGTTGAAGGCAATCAGAAAGTCGCGGTCCAAAAACGGATTTTTTCCGACTGATATGACTGTTACGAGATATACGAGCAAAGTGATTAAAACTAAAGGGCTAAAAATTTTCGCTATAAATGGTGTAACATTTTTAGCAAGCTTTAGATTCATTGAAACGAGGTGCACACCTACTATTGCAAGTGCCGCTGCACCAAATAACACGACATTACTAAAATAGAAGTCCCCGATATTCAAGCCAATAAAGCTAAACAACTGCATCGTTAATAATGCAAGAACCATCCCACTTACTGCCATGCTGGCATAGAGAATACCATATTCTATATTAAATTTAATATATGCTAATCTTGTACTGCTTTGTAAATAATCATTTCCTGTATATGCAAGCCCTAACAATACCCATAAGAATATGGGGAAATGTAAATAAGCTAAAATAATGCTATCACTGTTGAAATCTAAGGGCAGCAAATTCAAATATACTCCCGAAACTTGAAATAAGGCTATTAAAGAATAAATAATACTTCTATTAGGAGTATGCTTGTAAACAAAATAGGCGGCAATAAAGGGAATAATACCAAATGCCAAATTAATGGGAGCAATTGTTTCCTGTTCGATAAAATGGAATATGATTCTCGTACTTACCCCTGCCATAATCGCTAGTATGCCCATGAAAATAAATCCATTTTCAAGCATCGACGACTTCTTTTCCTTTTCGCTGAAATTCAGTCTTTCATACCAAACACTCAGAATTGGAGAATCAGGATTTTGTTCCCATGCTTGTTTGAATGACTTGGTAAAAGCGTTCGGGTCTTTTCTATACATTCTCTCGAGTACATCGGGTTTAGTACTATTTTCAATAACCAAATTACTACTCTCCATTGAATTCCCTCCCTTTATTTCCGCTGTAATAGTTAACAGTCTTCATCACTTTTGTACTCTAAAATATCACCAGGCTGGCATTCTAACGCCTTACAAATGGCTTCTAAAGTTGTTAACCGGATTGCTTTTGCCTTCCCATTTTTTAATATAGAAAGGTTCGCCATCGTGATCCCCACCTTTTCCGAAAGTTCTGTTACGCTCATTTTCCTTTTTGCTAACATCACATCAATATTGATTATAATTGCCATTGCTTTTCACCTCAGACCGTTAAATCGTTTTCAGATTTAAAATTAATTGCTTCTTGTAAAAGTTTTTGAAGAACAGCTGCAAAGACTGCAATTACCAATGAAGCAAAAGGAACAATCAATCCGACAAAGATAACTCCTGGTGCGTCGTCCAATTCCGCAAAGACATAAAAAAGCGGTAAAACTAGCACATGCAAAACACTGATTGTTATCGCACAGTATTTTATTTTCATTAGAGGTTTCACAGCTAAATCGGAGAACGCTTTATTATTATCGATATAGCGTAAAAGTTGGAAAGCCTGATACAAAGCAAAGAAAAAAGGAATCGCCGAAGCATCGAAAGCAATGTAAACAAAATACTTTATGAAAGCAAAATCCGGAAGCATTTCAGCTGCAACATTTGCCAGCTCAGGAACTAAAAAGATACACAGCGCCAAAACTGGAATCCCCAAAAAAATAACAGCAACTTTTAAAAACAACGTAGTTACTTTTTCCATAAAAACGCACCTCACTTATTTATTTTCACTTTTGATCTTAATATACTATTTATCGATAATCAATAAATTTATATCAAATTTCGTTATTTATTTATTGCACATTAGTGTTCCACTTTAAATAAATTGCTTTCCTAACAAATAAAAAGCTTGGAAAAACCTTATTAATTAAGGCTTTCCAAGCTTTTACTAGCTGTTATTTAATTATTTTCACTTTGTCCCTCTTATTTTAGGAAGCTTAAAAAGTTAGAGAATGATGCTACAAGATCTTGATAATAACCAACCACTTTATCTTTTAATGCGATTTTATCAGCTTGATTTTGTTCCTTTTCAGGATCTACACTTATTTCTTCCGTTTCTGTTGGTACGGGTTCTTGTACTGGTTCTGAAACAGTGTTATCCCCTTCTTCAGTTACCTGCTCTGGAGTTTCTACAGTAGAAGGTAGCTCTTCAATATCTACATTTACTGGAGTTTCCA
Source organism: Solibacillus sp. FSL W7-1472 (assembly GCF_037969775.1). Taxonomy (NCBI): domain Bacteria; kingdom Bacillati; phylum Bacillota; class Bacilli; order Caryophanales; family Caryophanaceae; genus Solibacillus; species Solibacillus sp. FSL W7-1472. Next base: position 1,535,729 of record NZ_CP150208.1, on the reverse strand, counting down.
ACGTTTCTTCAGTTTCAGTTGGTAGAACTGTATCATCAACCGGAAGATTTTGTGCCGTATCTTCCTCTACATCTGTTGGAACCGTTTCAACAACATCAGTATCAGCCTCAGTTGTTTCATCAATTACTGGAACATTTTCAGGTTCTTCATTAGATTGTTCAGAATCAATATTACTTAAATATTGTTCAATATGAGTTTGATAGTAGTTAATTAGGCTTTGATAGCTATTATCGATAAACTGATAAGATCCTTCTATCCATGAAGTAAAGTCACCTTCTGATGTTCCATCTTCTTCCTGGTTCTCTTCAGTTACAGGTGCTGCCGGTTCCTCCGTTGCACCTTCTTCTGCTTGATCTTCTTCAGTTACTGGTGCTGCCGGTTCTTCCGTTGCACCTTCTTCTGCTTGATCTTCTTCAGTTACAGGTGCTGCCGGTTCCTCAGTTGCACCTTCTTCTGCTTGGTCCTCTTCAGTTACCGGTGCTGCCGGTTCCTCAGTTACCTCTTCTCCTGCTTGATCTTCTTCAGTTACAGGTGCTGCCGGTTCTTCCGTTGCACCTTCTTCTGCTTGATCTTCTTCAGTTACCGGTGCTGTCGGTTCTTCAGTTGCACCTTCTTCTGCTTGGTCTTCTTCAGTTACCGGTGCTGCCGGTTCCTCAGTTACCTCTTCTTCTGCTTGATCTTCTTCAGTTACCGGTGCTGCCGGTTCTTCCGTTGCACCTTCTTCTGTTTGGTCTTCTTCAGTTACTGGTGCTGTCGGTTCATCAATTACCTCTTCTTCTGCTTGGTCTTCTTCAGTTACCGGTGCTGCCGGTTCTTCCGTTGCACCTTCTTCTGTTTGGTCTTCTTCAGTTACTGGTGCTGCCGGTTCTTCAGTTGCACCTTCTTCTGCTTGATCTTCTTCAGTTACCGGAGCTGCCGGTTCCTCAGTTACCTCTTCTTCTGCTTGATTTTCTTCAGTTTCACCCTCTTCTACTGGGTCATCATCAGACTCTGGTGCTGGTTCCTCATTTATACCTTCTTCTACTTGATCCTCTTCAGTCGCCGGTGTTTCTGGCACTTCTGCTACACCATCTTCAACAACCTCATCTGTTGTTTCATCTATATTATCTAATTCATCCGTAGTTTCGGTTTTTTGTTGGGCTACTTGGCTAACAAGCTTCCCTTTTTCAGGAGAACCTGGCAGGCTCTTTGCAAATTCAGACACTTTCTGTCCATGATTTTTTGCGTGTTCAATAATTTCCGGATTAACATCCTTTGCATCTAGCTCTGCTGCAGAAATAGGTGCACCAGCCGCTAAAAATGATGCAGCTATAAATGATGTTGACATCACTAGTGGCGCTACTTTCTTAGAAAAATTTTTATTCGCTGTTTTAGAGTCCATTTGTTTTTTATTCATTACTTGATCGCTCCTAATTCGTATTTTGTACTGATAGGATGGATTTTTCATTACTCCCGGTATTGATCGTTTCACCTCTGATTGAACCGAGTAAAATGATTCCTCAATTTTTTTGGCAGCACCATCTACTGCCTGTTAAGAATATACCAAAATTATATTACAATATTGTTTAACTCAGATTAAAAGAGCTGATGACTCCATTACGAATTTTTCGAATTTTGCAACATACGAAATAAAAAAGACAGCCAAAATCGTTCCCTTAAATTAGAATGATTACGCTTTCATACTTGCTCTGTATGTTATTTCATGTAATTTCCTTTACTGTATAACTAGGTTAAATTATTTTACATATATCTCATGTCAGTAAAAATTGTCTAAATAAAAAAGACATTTTTCTCCCTATTATTACTGTTTCTAAAACTTATTAATATGGAAAACCCCCAAATAATGCAGTTTATACAGTAAAACACCTTATGTATCACTTTTAACACCTTTGAAATATCAGGCGAGTTTCTTGGATTATTTTTTATATAACTTCCATGCGAAAGGCAAATATCAATTAAAAAGGCATTTTAATAATCCAAAGATGCAACGAACTCCTTAGATATCAAAATGCCTCACCAACTATTCTATTCATTTAAACAATCCTTTTGGTTGTACAAAAACCGTATTTTTTAAAGTTTTAATGGTAACTTCATAAAGGTGCTGCTTAAGGTCATCCCGATTTTCCATTCTAGTTTGCAGTGAAGAATATGAAATGACAGGTTCCATTCTTTTTATTACTTGAATAATTTCATTTGGATCTAACTGCTCGACCATAGTTAACCTCCCCTCTATTTTTTACTCCTATCATGGGTTGACTTCGTGAGGTCGTTCGATAATAAGTCAATCGAATTTCGCAATGAATCAATTTTGCCTTCGAATCTCATTAATAAATAAATCGCAATGGTAATAGGAAACCCGAAATTCCCTAATATTTGAAACAGCTGTCCTTCAATCATCCCCCTCCCTCCCTTCTCTTAAAATATTAATTGATTTATGAATCATCTTAGAAATAGCTTGTTGTGATACATTGTAAATCTTCGCAATTTCCTTTTCAGTTAACTCGTTTACATACCGATAATACAAAACCTGTTTTTGCTTAGCATTTAAACGTTTTAATAAGGTTATTAACAGTTCATCACTCAACAAGCTCTCTAAGTCATTCTCAAAAATGTTTTCGAATTGTATAAAAGATTTTTCATCTTGAACTGTGTCAACCATTGCCAGGCCTTCATTTATTGGAGCATCCAAATTCAATTCATACTTCCTATTGTGCTCTCTTAACTTTGAATCAAATTTTCTGGATTCATAAATAATTGCTTTTTTGATATAGGCGATACGTATGATTTGCCTTTCAAAATATTTGAATTGTTCATTTAAAAAATCCGCATTAGTATTTGTCGGTTCCTGTAAGTATGCATTATACAGTTTGTTATATTTTTCGATCTCTAAAAACCGTTTAAACACATTACTATTCACGACATCAGGATTTAAAATTTTCATTCCTCAAACCCCTTATCTTTTTATTCTTAAAACATGAACTTCCGTTCGTTTTTAATTAAAAAAGACCGAATAGAACGTTTACCTTCTTATTATATATAGGGGAAATTCCAAAGAATAATACAACCAAAAATTTAGTTATAGGGATATTAAAAATATCCCTATTGATGTAATTTTTCAACCTTGATGGTACACTAGATAATACAAGATGAGCACCAGCAGTAATAGTTGTGAATCTTACTACTTGATACTGGTGCCATCCCGTTATCACACACCAAATGCTACTGTAAAAAAGTCTTATTAACCTCCCCCAATTCCTACTAACCACAAATCTAGAGCGATAATAATTATATCAATCATGTTCTCACCCCCCTTTTTACTTATTTTACATAATTTACACTTTCCCGGCTTATAATATTAGTAAAAGAATATTTGGGAGGATATTATGAATAATTATGGAGAAACTATAAAAAAAATCAGAGTTGGCAAAGGATTTTCGCAAAAATATGTATCAAACAATATCTGTACTCAAGGTAATTTCTCCAAATTTGAACTAGGAGAAAATAAAGATATAAAACACTCTACCTTAAGTGAATTTCTAGTACGTATAGAAACTTCCTATGAAGAATTTAGATATATCGATAATGGATATACCATGCCTTTAAGAGATGAAATTATTAATAATTTTTATAATCAAACCTATAATAATTCGGAAAAATTATTGCAATTACAGCAAAGTTGTATTTCATTCTTAAAAGAATTTCCAGAGGATAAACTAATTAATAAAATAAATATTATTATAAAAAGTCTAGCTATATTAGCCAATACTAACGATATTCATTATGCAAAATTACTTGCTGAGCCCATTTGGGAAGAACTATCTCGTAGAGACAATTTGTATTTATCCGATATCTTTTTACTAAATTCTATACTATATATTTTTCCAATTGAAACTGCTGTGGAAATGAAAACATTTGCTTTTCGGCACATTGAAAAGTACAAAAATTTCCAGAATATAAATCGGATAAAAATAAATTTCTTAATTAATCTATCGCTGCTATATTTAAAAAATAGCGATTATAATATGGCTTTAAAGCAATTAGAAAATTCAATCGAACTGTGTAAAATAGAAAAACATTTTATTAATTTATCAATCTGTTATATACGTAAGGGTATTTGTTTGAACAATATGGGCAAATGCGGATTATATTGGAGTCATAAGGGGATGAACATGTTGGAAGTTTTAGATCAGTTCGATTTACTATCTATATTAAAAACAGAAGTCGAAAAATACTCAAATTATATTGTTTAAAACGAGGAATTAAATATCTACCTTGCCCCTGGAAAGCTTCCTCCTGCTACGAACTAGTCACAAAAAAGCCGTTCAAATTTGAACGGCTTTTGATTTTGAGGCGGTTTTTATCCTAGCCTCTACTATATTTTTTACTAGTTGATCGTACCGCCTGGTAAATCTTTCAATTCTTTCTCTTTATACATTGCTCGATCCGCCTCTTTAATCATCTCATCTAAATTTGCATTTAAAACTTCCGTTGTGTAGTGCCATCCAATACTTGCCGAAACATTAATTATATGTTGATCTAAAATCACTGGTTTCTCTAGTGCAGATTGGATTCTATCTGCAATCTTTTCTACTATAGACTGATCGATATTAGACGTTAGAACGATAAATTCATCTCCACCTAATCGGCAAAGTAAATCCGTATCTCTCAATACACCATCTATCCTTAAAACAATAATTTGCAATAACTGATCCCCAACTTCATGGCCATATGTATCATTTACGTTTTTAAAGCCATTCATATCAAGGAACAATAATGCAATTGAGTCGACATTCTCATACTTCATCACATCAAACTTTTCCTTAAGCAATAAACGGTTTGCTGCTCCGGTTAATGGATCATGATAGGCTAAGTCCTGTAATTTGTCATTGGCCGCTCTTACTTTAAGAATGAATGTAATATGAAAAATCGTAATAAAAATTCCAAACAGTACTAAATAAATAAAGTCTTCTTTGATGACGTTCGGAAAAATTTCATCGTGAAGGTAAAAGAACGAATAGAATGTAAGAATAATCGAAGCGATCCCTGACATTAAAACGGCTTTTATCTGTTGATAAATGGCACTTAGCGGCAGAGCGAGCCACATGAAGAGATAATTTACTAAATACGGAGAATCGTTAAGCAGATAATAAAAATAAATATACATGCTACCGACCATTACATACATTGTAAATTTGGCATTTACTTTCTTTAGAATCAACAATATCATGATAAGCCCAAATATCCCAAAAAAGATTGCTGGAGGAAATATGCTCTCTATTCCTTCAATGACAATATTAAATATTATTTGTGTAAAGTAAAAAATACTTATTAAAAGAAGTAATAAAGAATTTTTACGATGCATTTCAATCATAAATCACCCTCCTCTAACATCCATATTGGGCTAAAATTATTGATATATTTCTAAATTATAATCCCATAATTTATTATAGCTTATGCATAATACGATGTTATTTCAATAATAATTAACTAAAAATAAAAGATCTCCCGACAGTTCATTAAAACAACTGATGAAAGACCTTTCCAAAAATCTATATTCGTATTTTAAATACTTTATTCGTAATAGGAGCGATGAATTTAACCCCTTTTTTCGTCATCATATCACCTAAAATATGAGATAAATAAGCCATCGTTGAGATAATCGCTAAATTTTCCGCGCCTGTACTCACTTCCAGCAGATGGGACATATATGCCCAAAAGACCACCGCCCAAATCGTATGGGTAAATCCTCGATGCGGAAACCATCCAGCTGCCCCAATGTATACAGCAAACAGTACGAGCCACCACATCTCATCGGTAATCGCATAATACAGAAGGAATAAACTCAAAATAGTCATTAAAATATTTTTAAGCGTTTCCTGACTTCTCATGGATAAGGCAATGATGATGGCGCCCAATACTAAAAACAGCAGTTTATTTTGTTGTGTAAACCATACACCATCCAAAAAAGGCAGAAAGTTTAAATAAGCTGCCAAGGACAGAACCATTATCACACCGCCGACCAATTGTCCGCCTTTTTTTATTTGTTTCGCCGTTTTCGTTACATGTTTATTCAACAGATTGTTTCCGTCTAAATCCGGAGCCAGTGAAGCTACAGCAGATACAGCTAAGACGACCGGAATCATTTCAGATGCTTGGCTGACAGATGCTACTGCCCCGATTCCTAACCCAATCGTTAAATGTGTTCGACCTTTCATGTTGCCACCTCTTTGTTGTAAAGTCTTATAGCGGATGTTACCGCGAACTCGTTATGTATTCAAAGAGTTCATTGTACTTAACAGAGTTCTATTTATCAAGTTTTTTCATTAGAGGAACCTGCTTCACTTTATGAGCTGCTGTTTTGTTTTATTACATAGCGCCGCCAGTTTTACAGATTTTAAGCCAGCCTTTGCGCGCGGTTATATATATAAATACTGCAAAGCATGATTAATGAAATAATTGCAAACATATAATCTATATAAGCTGTTAATAGCCAGCCACCAATAATCGGCCCGATAAATCCGCCTATATTTTTAAACTGAGACGCACCAAGATATGTCCCCTTTTGGTCCTCAGGCGCAATTTCCTCAATAACGGCATTCATCATCGGGAAACAGAAAATCTCACCGACCGAAAATACTATCATACTCGCAATGAACATCCAAGAACTGCCAGAAACGCCAAACAGAAATAATCCGACCGCAAAAATGACAACGCCAATTTTCAGTGAACTATAAATTGAAATTTTTTCGCTTAATACTGTTAATGGCAGCTGAAATGCCAGCACTGTAATGGAGTTTGCGACAATCACATAGGAAAAGAGCTTCACCCCATCTTCCACATTCATATTAATGAATTGCGGCAGTGTCGAGTCGAACTGGGAATAACCAACTGTAATCAAAATACCTCCTGCGATAAACAGCAACAGCTTTTGATCTTGGATAACTGCACGTAATATCGTTCGGATTTGTTGGTTTGAACCAAGTCTTTTTTGTTTCATTTCATAGCGGTTTAATATTACGAGTAAAAATATGCCATACAATGCATACATAATGCCGGTAATCAGAAACGGTGTCGCTGGACTTGATAAGCCTGCGACCCATACACCAAGTAGTGGTCCCATTACAGCCGCAATATTAATGGCCGTGTAGCGTACAGAAAATAACCGTCTTTTTTTCGCATCCTCTGTAAAATCAATCATCAGTGCTTGGGTACCCGGTTCAAAAAATGAACGGCATAGCCCATTCATTGCATTCAACACGACAAAATACACAGCTGAAGGAGCCAGTGCAAAACCAATAAATGTAAGACTCCATATAAAGACTGTAATAATAATAACCGCTTTTCGTCCAAATCTGTCGGTCAAGTAGCCGCCGATCAGTCCGCCAAAGGTTGAGAACAGCGGCGCAATTCCAATCGTAACCCCGATTAATAACGGCGAGGCTTGAAGTTCATTATGTAAATATAAAGCTAAAAACGGGATTGCCATGAAGCTCGCAGTCCGTACAAAAATCGTCCCACTTAATATAATCCATACAAGTGGATGAAAATAGTTAAAAATCCTTGTCATAGCCGGCCTCCTGTAAATTTTTAGAGATAACTTCCATTATACAGAGTTTACGTAAACAATATTTCACTAATATGAAATTTCTGTATGTCTTCAATATTCAATTTCAAGATAATGGTATAATGACTGAAAATAGTAGGTTAGGAGGTTTTAATTAAGTGAAGCTGACAAAAGAAGAAAAGTCCTGGATTTTGTATGACTGCGGGAATTCTGCTTACTCCATTGCGATCACAACCGCCCTTTTCCCGATTGTCTTTGGGATGTTTCAAGGTGTTGACAACATGGATTTAGGCTATTTCAATTCACTTGCAAGCATATTAGTCGCCGTTCTTAGTCCCATTTTAGGAGCCTTTGCGGACTATAAGGATAAGAAAAAGCGTTTCTTCACATTTTTTGCGTTAGTCGGCATTATTTCTACTCTTTCCTTTACATTTATTTCACCCGATAGCGGGCAATGGCAGCTATTAATCGTCATGTACATTCTTTCTTGCATCGGCTTTGCCGGCGCTAATATTTTCTATGATTCTTTTTTAGTCGATGTGACGACAGATGAGAAAATGGATAAAGTATCATCGTCCGGCTTTGCTTTCGGCTATATTTCAAGTGTCATTCCATTTGGGATTAGTTTAGCCGTCATCTTAATTATGGGAATGGATGCCGCAATCGGATATCAAATCGGATTTTGCATTACCGCGCTATGGTGGGGGTTACTGACAATCCCGATGATTAAAGACGTCAAACAGCGCCATTATATTGAACCCGAACCAAATCCGATCGGCAATAGTTTCAAACGATTAGGGCAAACCTTTTTAAATATTAAAGACTATAAAATAGTATTCATGTTTTTAATCGCCTATTTCTGCTATATCGATGGTGTCGATACAATTATTAAAATGGTTGTTCCGTACGCGACAAGCGTTTTAGGTTCCGACGGGTTGAATACCTTTATGCTGTTGGCCATTTTACTCGTTATTCAAATTGTAGCATTCCCGTTTGCCCTTCTTTATGGGTCACTTGCAAAAAAATATTCGACTCGGGCGTTAATAATCGTCGGGATTACGACTTATGTCATTGCCTGTATCGCAGCTTTTTTCATTTCGGAAATGTGGCATATCTTTATTCTAGGGATTATGATTGGTTCTGCTCAAGGCGGGATTCAAGCATTAAGCCGTTCCTATTATGGTAAAATTATTCCGAAAGAGCGTTCCAACGAATTTTTCGGTTTCTATAACATTTTTGGTAAATTTGCTGCAATTATCGGACCTTTTCTAATGGCACTGACAACAACGATTACCGGCGATGCCCGATATAGCATTTTATCGATTATTCCTCTGTTCATAATTGGGCTCATTGTCTTTTTAATGCTGCCAAAAGATGCGCATGAACAAACTAAATTAGTAAGGTGATCAGATGAAGAAAAAAAGTAATTATGTGATTGTTGTTTCGTATGACGCCTTTTCTAAGGATAATTGGGAAAGTGCAGCGTCTAAACCGAATTTAGCCAAACTGATTGAACGAGGGGCCTCTACAAATTTACTGAAAAGTGTGTACCCAACCCTTACGTATGTCATACACAGTTCCTATGTGACTGGTGTCTATCCAGACCGGCACGGGGTTTTCCATAATAATCCGTTCCAGCCTTTCGTCCCTGAAAACGAGCAAAACTGGCACTGGTTCCGCAGTGATATCCAAGCTCCAACTGTATATGAAGCAGCTCGAGAAAAAGGACTCACGACAGCCGGGCTTTTGTGGCCAGTATCAGGAAAAGCGAATATTAACTTTAATATCCCGGAAATAAAAGCGATCAAAAACGAGAATCAGGCATTAAAAATACTAAAAAGCGGCAGTAAATTGTTTACATTGCAAATGGAAATGAAGTACGGAAAAGTTCGGCAAGGGATTCAGCAGCCTTATTTAGATGACTTCACAACAGTATGCGCAGTAGATACGATTAAGAAGAGAAAGCCGAATTTACTTTTAATGCACTTAATTGACCTCGATGATACGAAGCATTTACTTGGAACAAAAGGACCACATATCGAAGAAGTAATCGAACGGATGGACCGTCGGATTGGAGATCTAGTCCAGGCGACAAAAGATGAAGGTATTTATGAAGAAACGACTTTTATAATTGTCGGTGACCATAGTCAGCTCGATGTTCAGTACAAAGTGTATTTGAACCGAATTTTATACGAGGAAGGTCTTATTTATGAGGAAAATGGAAAATGGCATTGGCGCGCATATGTCCAAAGTGCCGGTGGAGCTGCTTATTTGCATGTACAGCCAGGCGATACGGAAGCAGAACAATTAGCTCTTTCTATTTTACAGGAAGCTGCACGCAATAAAACTTACGGCATCGAAGCTATTTTGAGTACGCAGCAGTTACAAGAGTTTCATGTAGACAGTCAGTTCCGCTATATGATTGAGGCAAAAGAAGGCTATGCTTTTGAAGATGACCATTTACAGGAAGCTGTCATCGACTTACATGCACTCGGTAAAAAGTACGCGACTCACGGCTACTCACCAACTAAACCTGACTATACGAGCAATCTGATTATTTCCGGCAACAATGTAATTGCCGGCTCAGACATTGGCGAAGCTTGTGTCGTCGATCTCGGTCCGACAATTGCTCATATTTTGGATTTGGATTTTGGAAATACAGACGGCCAAGCATTGACTGAAATATTTAAGCGATAATAATATGATCCAAACCCCTTTTGAATGAATAATCAAAAGGGGTATATTATTTCTTTAAAAACTCACTCCATTTAATCTATTTTAGTTAGTTAACCGGATTTGCCCTTTATGATTTCTTTTTCGGGAATAATGTATATGATAATGTAATCACAAAATCAATGGCCAGAATTAGCAGCCACACCTGACTGAATTTATTAACCCCTTCATTGTTAAAAGGGAAATTACTGTTTTCATCATCGAACCACATGCCGAATAATTCATTATAAGGCGTTTCCTGCATGCTATCTGAAAGACCGACTGCAATAGCAAACCCTATATGAACAATGATAAAAACAACGAAATGCCCCGCAAATTGCTTCCATTCATGTAACGCATATGCCTTACCATACAGTTTGACAGGTTGAAGTGACTCATCGATCGGCTCTCCCCGTTTTTTAGCAACCCACCTTTTAATAAATGCATCCAACTTTTTAAAGTCAGATTTTCCGAATGTCATTGCGTACATAATGATTATGACGATGATGATTTGATAAATCGAAAATTCACCAGTTCGCTGATAATCCAAATAAGCCAATAGTGCAATCCATAAATCATTCAAGATAAAAATGACAAAAACAAATAAACTCAGCTTTTTCAACTTAAACCAGTAGCGTAATAATAAAAAAGCAATCGCACACACCCAGAAAACGACTTCTGCAGTAATGAGGAAAAACCATTTATAATCTAAAATAAAGTCCATTGCTTCACCCCTTAAAATCGGTTACTCGGTCTACCCATCATTTATATTACTTCATAATGTAAAAGATTCATATTCATTCTGCAAAATCAATATATTGTAAATTCCGACTAATCACAGGAGGAATATTAAGGTATGATGAATGGGGAGAATACATTATTTCATTTTTAATGAAGGAGCTGAACATCTTGAAGAAAAAGCCAATTTATGTGGAAACCGTAATAGACAGCTCGATCGAAGAGGTATGGCACTATACACAGCAGCCCGATCTGCATGAACAGTGGGATTTGCGATTTACATCCATCACTTACAACGAAAAACAACATGAGGACGAACCTCAAACATTTACATATACGACAAAAATCATGCCCGGCCTGTCAGTTTCAGGTTGGGGTGAAAGTAAAGGAACACACGAAAAAGCAAGTGGTGTTAAAACATCTTCTCTCCATTTCGGGACACCGCAACAGATCTCCCCAATTAAAGAAGGTCGCGGCTATTGGCAATATATTCCGAATGGTGACCGTGTTACCTTTCTAACCCAGTATGACTATGACGTCCGGTTTGGTCAATTCGGTCAAGTATTCGACCAACTGTTTCGCCCTGTTATCGGCTGGGCTACCGCGCTCAGTTTTAATGTACTGGCCAGATGGATTGAAGCCGGAGAAAAGCCGGCAACCCAGTACCGGCGTTTTTTCAGCTATTATTTACTGTGCTTCCTGTTCAGTTTTACTTGGCTCTACCAAGGTTTCATACCGAAAGTGTTAATGAAGCATCCCCTTGAAATTGATATGCTGATGAACCTTTCTCCGCTTTCATTGGGGCAAGCATCGACGGCCATTATTGCAATAGGTGTTTTGGAAATAATCATTGGAATTCTTTTTTTGGTGCCGAAATTGCAGCCACTGCTGTTAAAGGCGCAAATTATGTTGTTCCCTTTTCTGACATTAAGCGCAATTATTGCTGCGCCTTCAGTTGCAACAGCTCCATTTAATGTTGTCACACTGAATATTGGATTATGGATTGCTTCGATTATTGCTTTACTGCTAACTAAAGAATTACCGACTGCAAGATTTTGCAAACGAAAAAGAGGTGCTTAATATGATTTACGAAACAATGCTGGGAAATAACTTTAATCAATTGCATCCAAAACTGCAGGAAAGATACCGACTTCCATTAGGTCAGCCTTTTCATGCTCAAGGAACAATGCAAGTCATTCATTCCGGACCGCGTTTTTTACGTCCGATGTATCATTTGTTTACGAAAACCGATTTTCTTTTTCCCGAAAATGGTGAGGAAATTCCTTTTACAATAATGAATACAGCAAGATTAAACAATGAAAAGGAAGCTGAAGTATACTGGGAGCGCACTTTTCTCTTTCCACAGGCAACACGCAAGTTCAATGCGACAATGACGGTCGATTTGGAGCGGCAAATTGTAAAAGATTATTTAGGGGATCCGGCCCTGTTCTACTCCGATTTAAAAATGGATGTTACAAACGATGGTTCCTTAATGATACGCTCCGCAGATCAGCGTGCTGTCATTGGTCAGACTGAGGTTGCCCTGCCAAAGAAACTGACAGGTCGAGTAGTTGTAACGGAAGGTTATGACGATGTGTTGGATGTGTATACGATCCATGTCTCCATTTACAATGATTTAATTGGAAGGATGATGATGTATGCTGGTCAGTTTACGCCGTGTGCTCAGTAGACCTTTAACAATCATCGGTCTTACTTGTATGGCTGCCCTACTGTTATTTAATGAGCCAACATCAATGTACTACTACTTAACATTGGCACAACTGATCTTTGTACCAGTCATACTGGAACAGTTAGTTTTGCTGAAAAATTGGCAAAAGCTGATTATTGTGATCGGCCAATTGGCTGTAACAATGCTGTATTTCACGCAACAGGATTTCCTCATCCTACTTTGTGTGCTGGCTTATTTGCTAAGTACACTTGTCATTGCTTCCCATGGGGTCAACCGATTTTTGAGACGGGGATTTACAAATACGGCTGAAATAATGATTGATATCGGACTGATTTATATTGTGGTGGGTGGATTATGGTTTTTGGCATTCCATTTACAGTTGAATACAGGATTTAGTCCGATTATTACATGGCTAACTGCTATTCACTTTCATTATTCCGCCTTTTTACTTTGTATTACAATTGGATTGATTGGGCGTCTTCATATGACCCGATACTATAAATTTTGCTGTGCCGTTATTGCCGCAGGACCAATGCTAGTAGCTGTCGGAATTACCTTTTCAAGAATTGTTGAAATCGTTTCGGTCAGCTTATATGTACTTGCTATTTTCAGTATTAACTTTTATGTCATGAAATGGCGGTTGCCGCGTGTGCAAAGCTTATTTATCCGGCTTGCCTTTATAACGTTATGTTTTACAATCATTTGGTCATTTTTATACGCTTACAGTAATTTAACTGGAATGATTATTGTGGATATTCCGGATATGCTGGACTTTCATGGGCTTTTAAATTGTTTAGGGTTTGGTATTGCCGTGGTAATCGCTTGGAGTCTTTATACTCCGCCGTCAAAGCATATCGATTATTCATTCCCGGTAAGTAAAATCCGAGGCAACTTTTCTCCGACTAACAAGCCGGCTCACGGATTGGTTGATGAGATGTCTTCTTATATAAATAAAGAGGATATCCATGTTTTAATCGCTGATTTTTATGAACGTACGACGCAGTTTGAATTAAAAGCATCTGTACAGTGGGCACCATGGTTTAAACCTTTTGCTTTTGTATATCAGTTTATCAGCCGGAAAATGGGACAGTTGAATTTACCCTTTTCTTCAAAAATGATTATGATGGACGGTGAAATTTGGCAAGTTGAACCGCAAAATGATGGCCGGGATAAACCGCGTGTCTGGCAACGGTCGATCAATGGCGAACCTGTATTTAATGCGATTTATTCGCAGCATAAAGATGCAACTAATACCTATATGAATATCGCACTGCCCTTGCCATTCTCTTCAATGCACGGAATTTTACAGCTTTCCGCAAAAGACCGGGCACTTTACTTAACAAGTGATGGACAAGGCGATGCAGGTACATATTTGGCGATCGGTTCCTACGTTTTCAAACTGCCGCTCCATGAGTATTTTGTAATAAAAGAACAAAAAGGGATACTTACTGCTACACATGATATGAAACTTTTTGGAATGAAGTTTTTACATATTGATTATACGATACAAAAAAGCCTTAAAGAGGCTGAATCAAATTAGAAATAGACAAATGTATAGTAAAAAGCTACCATTGTTGAAAAATGGTAGCTTTGAGCTTGTACAGATAGATTATTATTGCGCCTCTTGTCTCTTAATAATAAACGGAGCTGCCAATAGCGCAATAATGAGGATAATTCCCAAATAACCGATTAGTGGATAAAAATAACTAACCAGTCCTGTAAACCCTACATAACTTGCTAAATAGCCAACTATCATCGTAATGATAAAGAATATTTTAAATTTCTGTGTTCCTGATTCTGCAAAACGAGCCGAGAAAGAAAAAAACATTCCAACCGCAGTATTATAGATCATTCCAAAGATAACTAAAGACATGACAATACCTAATGCTGGAGATATATTACTAACAATTCCTAGCATTGGCATGTCCAATGTGCCAACTTCCTCAATTTTAGAAAAAATAGCTAAATGGATTAAGAGAATCAGTATCCCTAAAACAAGACCACCAACTAAACCACCGATTGCTGCAGTTTTTGGACTTTTTTCAGCCCCACCCATTACAATTGACATCGATGCTCCAACAGCGATATTGAATGAAACATAATTAATACTGGAAACAAACCAGTTTGGCAATGTAGTTGGTGTTGCTTGTGCTACTTCGTTCAATGATGCAAAAGTGCCATCCATAGTTAGTAAACTGTATATTGCTATACATATAACAAAAATAATGAGAATCGGCGTTATGCTCCCAATAATGGAAACAACACGATTAACTTTCAAAAATCCTGTTAATAGTACGAGTATTGTCATAAGGGTCGTACCTACAAAAATCGGTAATCCAAACTGTTGATTTAAGTTCGAACCGGCACCGGCAAGCATAACGACGCCTACGCCAAACAACGTAAAAATAAGAATAAAATCGATTACCGTTCCTAGATAACGCCCGCTAATCCGGTAAATAACATCTTTATGTGATTTCGTTTTTGTATAACTGCCGAGCCATACTAAAAGCATACCAATACATGCAAACAGTACAGTTGATAAAATTGCCCCGAACATCCCGAGTATTCCAAAGCTTGTAAAATATTGCAGTATCTCTTGTCCTGAAGCGAATCCTGCACCAACGATTACTCCTATAAATGCGCTTCCAATTTTAAATATATTTTTCACACGTTTGACACCCCTTTAATCCATTAACAACTATGTATTTTATAAATTATAACAAAGGCTTGATTCTCCATAATAAAATTTTTCAATCATACAGCCCCTTTTTCAACTTCCCCCTACATACTCCCCTTCCATATTTTATTATCTACAATTTTAATATTATAACATACTATCGAACTGATATTTAATTATTCTAAATATTCATTTTTCGTAAGCGATGTAGGAAATTAGGGATATAAACAAAAAAACATTTTTCTCACTGAGAAAAATGTTTTTTTGTTTTGTGTTACTTAATTTTTATTATACTCATCAACCCGTTGCATCTGTTCGGTCAAAGTGGCGGCCTTTTTTCAGTGCTTCTACGAATTCTGTGATAGCTGTTACGACACCCGGTGCATTGGCATAGTCTTTATCCATACTTTCAACGGATACATAACCCAATGCTTTGTAATGATTAAAAATTTCATCTGCAAAGGTTTGAACTTTTCGGTTTGGTACTACACCTTCAAAAGTTGCAGCAATAATTAAGCCATCATAAAGTACTGGAGATGCAGTTTCCAGCGTATGGTCAATTTCACGTTGGCCGATTCTTCCTTGCTTATCGCTAATTAATTCAACGACAACCCCCTCTTTTTCGAGAGGCATAACAAGTTCTTCTAAATTGCTGTTTGTATCAACAATAATACCAACCTTTTTTGTTTTTAAATACGGAACTTGATTTTTCAATATACTAACTGCATCAGATGGCTGTTGGTCTGCAACTTGCTGGATAGATTCATCTGGTGGTGTAACACCGATATTTTGGGCAATTTGCTCAGCCATTGCACGGTCTACTCGGGCAAACATATCGACTGTGGCCTTGCGGATTTCGATTGTTTCTACTTTCCCCAATTCAAAACTGAAAGCATTAATAATGTGCTGCTTTTCCACATCTGTTTGACTTAACCAGAATTGACGAGCTTGGCTATAATGATCCTCAAACGATAAGCTTCGGGCTCTTACTTTACGTCCTTCAATTTTTTCCTGGTAATGAGAATAGCCGCCTTCATTTTGAGTCACCACATGCGGTGTATTATTTTGCAAGCTATTTTTCCCGTATGCAACACGGCCCTTATTGATTGTCATGCGTCCATAGCCGTCACGCTGATTATTATGGAATGGGCATACAGGACGATTGATCGGTAACTCATGGAAGTTTGGCCCACCTAATCGAATCAATTGTGTATCCGTATAAGAGAATAAGCGTCCCTGCAGTAAAGGATCGTTTGAGAAATCGATTCCCGGAACGACATGTCCTACATGGAAAGCAATTTGTTCTGTTTCAGCAAAGAAGTTATCCGTATTTCGATTCAATGTCATTTTTCCAAGTTTGCGCAGCGGAATCAGTTCTTCCGGCCAAATTTTTGTTGGATCCAAAATATCAAAATCAAATTTGAATTCATCTTCTTGTGGAATTAGCTGAACAGCAAGCTCATATTCAGGATAATTACCTGCTTCTATATTGTCAAAAAGGTCACGGCGGTTAAAATCCGGATCTTTACCTGCAATTTTTTGAGCTTCATCCCACACTAAAGAATGTGCGCCAAATACTGGTTTCCAATGGAATTTAACGAAGTGGGCTTCCCCGTTTGCATTGACGAAACGGAATGTATTGACACCAAATCCTTCCATTGTACGGAAACTTTTTGGAATCGCTCGGTCCGACATATGCCACATTGTCATATGTGCCGTTTCTTCATTGCTTACGACAAAATCCCAAAAAGTATCATGGGCACTTTGCGCTTGTGGAATTTCATTATGAGGCTCCGGCTTTACGGCATGGACAAAATCAGGGAATTTTATCGCATCCTGAATAAAGAATACAGGGATATTATTTCCTACTAAATCGTAATTGCCTTCTTCCGTATAAAACTTCGTAGCAAATCCTCGTACATCACGAACGGTTTCTGCTGAACCTCGTGACCCTGCTACTGTTGAAAAACGAACAAAAACAGGCGTTTGTCGCCCTTTTTCACCCAAAAAATGAGCCATTGTAATATCTGAAGCATCTCCATAGCTTTCGAATACCCCATGAGCTCCCGATCCTCTTGCATGCACAACACGCTCAGGAATTCGCTCATGGTCAAAATGCGTCATTTTTTCACGGAAATGAAAGTCTTCCATAATTGTTGGACCGCGCTCGCCTATTGTTAATGAATGCTCATCATTCGTTAACTTTAATCCATGATTCGTCGTTAACGGCTGCCCTTCATCTTTCGCAGTGAATTGTTTCAATTGTTCGACTTTTTTATTGTTGTTTTCCAATTTACATCCTCCTCATACAAAAATAGCGTATTTATAAGATTAGTTTTCCCTCAACCATCTCTGTTACTTTTCTACCCTATTTTTCAAAAAGTAGTCCAGTGAAATATAATCGTAATATTTTTTCCTTCAAAATTTAGTACTTTTCTATATCTTATAATTATGAATTCCGCCTGTACCAGGTTAAGTTTCATTATCTGCACTGCCACTGTCCCCAACAAAAAATCACCCATTCTCTTATTGAGTAAATGGATGATTTTTATCATTATTTTGCTTTTTTCGGCAGTGCGATTTGTTGGAACTGATCAACGAGCTTCTCCAGTCCATTGGAAAGTTCTGCCCCGCTCATCGGCACACCATGGCCTGTTACCGCTATAGAAGGTTTCAAGGCTGCTAATTTTTTTACCGATTCAAATGCTGCTTCCCAGTCCGGTGTCAAATATTTCGGTGGACCGTTCACTTCTTTTTCCTGAGTAAACACTTTATATAATGATTCTTGCTTGACCGTCACAAAAGCATCCCCTGCAATGAGTGCCCCGTCTCGCTCTCTGAACAATGAAACATGTCCAGGTGTATGTCCCGGTGTATGAATCCACTTGAACCCTTCCATAAATGGCACTGTTCCATCTGATGGCAGTTCCTGAACAAACTCACCTAAGTCAATCGCTTCATTCGGGAACATCGGTGACATTTTAGCAACCAATCCGCTGTCCACACTTGGATCCGGCTCTGGATAATCTTGTTCGCCTGTTAAATACGGTAGTTCCAGTGCGTGGGCAAAAACAGGAACTTGCCAGTGCTCTACAAGTTCAATGATTGCACCAACGTGATCAAAATGACCATGTGTCAAAATAATCGCCTTTGCTTTAGCATTTTCCCCAAATCTATTCTCTGCAACAGCAATTATCTCTTCTGCACTTTTCGGCATACCCGCGTCTATTAAAACAAAGTCGTTACTGCCAGGAATGCTGTAAAAAACAATATTTGCAATTTGAATTGTATGTGCATACAAGTCCGGCAATATTTCCTGGCTTACACCGCTTTGTACAGATGTAGCAGGAATAAATTTATAATCATCACCGTAGTTCATATTTTTTTCACTCCTTTTTCAAATATTCAACTGTATTATGATGCAATACAGTTACTCCAATATACCCGTTTTCACAATTTCAACTTTTAACTTAGCCGAAATATCCAATTCTGAAAAACGTTCGTTCCAATCTTTTTTAAACCATTCTGGATGAAATGCTCGAACGCTACGACCAAGTCCTAGAGCATCACTCTTTGCTTCCTGCAATTTTTTGATAACTTCATTCAGATCATGCTCAATCTTTTCCTTCAGAAATCCTTCCAGCTCTTTTCTTGTACTTTTTTTATCTAAGTTATCCTTTGGAAATTCAGAAACCATAAACTGAATTTTAAGATCGATTACAATTTTATTTTCGGATATGTTAAGCTTTCTTTTTAAGTTATTGACCCTTACTGTTAAAGGACTTTCTTTATATAAATGAGAAATACGCGTCGAAAATCCAAGTGTATCATTTAAAATATTTAACAATAATCCTTCATCAGCTGTTAAAGTCTTGCCAGTAAAGGATTTACCTGAAAACAAGGCAACCCCGTCTGCTTTGGGCCGATTATCCTCCCCCATTTTTAAATAGGGCAAAGCCAAGTCCTGGGCATCTTCGAAAATGATAGAAGTAGCTGTCTGCAAAGTGTAAGGAATAACAAAAGAGTTATCTTCCAGACTTGTTATAAATCGGTCATAAAATTCCCCTGCTGTAGATTGCTTATTTTCGCTTAGTTCAAAAAATGGTTTTAAATCCCCTTGTACAATTGCCATTTTCGAAGTTATTGGACTGTTCGCATCCCGAAAATAAATATCTAAATATTCATAAATATCATGTTTCGCGGTATCCTCTGAGATTAGAACTGTTGATAAGACAGATAAATCCATTGTCTGCTCAACTTTTAGCTCAGCATCCTGTCGTACATCACGAGGCGAAACCCCATCTCCGGTAATAACAATGGTTTTCATTTCTGTTGCTGTAGCTTCCGGATAGGCATAGTAAGCAGTTAAACTTCCTATTGTCCCTTCTATGCCTGTAAGCGATACGACGGATGAATTTTTATAGAGCCTTTCATCCCAGCAACCTGCCAGTATCAGTGGAGTAATTATTAAGATGATTTTTCCGATCCGGATAAGGTTCTCCCCCTCACTCTATTCAAGAGAATAATAATCATCGGCAACAAAAAGGTAAAAAAGATAGTTCCATACACTAAATAGTCTTGGAATAATTCAATTGCTGAAAATCGGATAAGTGAATTAGCAGATACGGCAATAACAGCAAAAAAAATAAGTTGCTTTATTTTCGGTAATTTCACTTTTTTCTCAAAATATAAGAGGCGCATAACGAGTACATAATTGACAATGCTAACTAACGACCATGAAAGCCAAATATATACGAAAAATAAATCAAGCCGTTTTACAAATGTTACTTCCACAGCGTGTAATATATATAAAATCGGTTCGGGAATGATTTTTATTTCGTCCAATGCAAAATACATTAAAGTAAAAGATATCGACAATAAATAAAAGCTCGTTAAAATAATGGAATAAATAGCAATTGCCTTTTTGGAAATTTTTTCACTTTTCACCAGATATTTTCGAAGTACGAAATACGTTTCCGCTCCACTAAATGCATAAGTACAATAAATGAAGCCTTTAAACCAAGTATTTGATCGATCATAAAAAAGTGGAAGCAAATTGGTCACATTTAAGCTCTTCACCGTTAAAAACATAAATATTAGAAACAAGAAAAGCATTGGAATTAGCACAACACCTATATTAATGGCAGTTTCGGGTCTGCTAATACTCGCATAAAGGCAAACCGATAAAAAGATTGTTATTAAAACCAGTGTAGGTGTATTAGGAAACACCCATATCGTTAATACATACGTAATATAACTGACATAAATCGTAATATAAATGGTCCAATAAATCAGGTAAAGTGCTTTTACAAAATTATTTAAATACATGTATTGATGCATTCGTTCATAAAACAATAATTGCAGAAAGAAAATGAACGCTATAATTAAATATTGTATTGTAGCGTCCCGATGTGCATGCTCGATGATCAGGTTTTGAACAGATATATAGACAAAGCCGGTTTGCATAACGAACATAAGAAGAAATATTTGTGCCTTCGTCAACTGTACAGTCATGCTTTATCTTCCTTTTTTGGAGAAAAGTCTTCTGCCTGTCGTTTAGCTCCATAATAAGGACCACGGAAAAAGATCTTTCTCACTTCTACTGGATCAAATGGAATAATTGGAGAAAAATATGGCCGCTTAAATGAGCTTAAATTCAATAAATGAACAACTAATAAAAATGTCCCGATGACAATTCCAAAGAAACCAAAAAGAGATGCTAAAAACATAAATGGGAAACGGAGCATTCGAATTGTTGTATTGAGTTCGATAGATGGGACAACAAAGCTTGAAATCGCAGTAAACGCTACGACAATTACCATTAAGTTCGATACAAGTCCCGCGCTCACAATCGCATCCCCAATTACAAGTCCCCCGACAATACCAATTGTCTGTCCAATCGATTTCGGCAGTCGAACACTCGCCTCACGAATCAATTCAATGGTTATTTCCATGATCATCGCTTCAATAAGTGGCCGGTATGGTATCTGGTTTATATCCGTCTTCACTTTATTTGCCAGTTCAAGCGGCAGTATTTCAAAATGAAAGCTTACAATCGCTATATAAAATGCTGGTAGAAAAATGGCGGCAACGACACTGAATAGTCTCATCAGCCGATAGAAAGTTCCGACAAATACACGTGCATTAAAATCATCCGGTGTTTGATAAAAAGAAAAAAATGTAACTGGTCCAATGAGTGCATTTGGTGATAAATCCGTCATTATGGCGATTTTACCTTCCAAAATATTCGCTACTACACGATCTGGCCGTTCTGTATTCAAAAGTTGTGGAAAAGGAGACCATACTTGATCTTCCAAATAGTCACTAAGCTGGCCAATGCTATAAAACATATCGACATCAACTGCATTTAATCGCTTTTCTACCGTTTTAAGTGCCTCGTTGTCAACTACATTTTCTACAAACATATAGTAAACTGTTGTTTTGGTCTCATTTCCGAGCGTAATTTGTTTTACAACAAGCTTATTATTTTTTATACGCTTTCTAATAAGTTGCATATTCATTTCAAAATTTTCCACAAAACCTTCATGCGAACCTCTTAATATTTGTTCATTTTCAGGCTCTTCTGGTGTTTTGTGAGCAAA
Source organism: Solibacillus sp. FSL W7-1472 (assembly GCF_037969775.1). Lineage (NCBI taxonomy): Bacteria > Bacillati > Bacillota > Bacilli > Caryophanales > Caryophanaceae > Solibacillus > Solibacillus sp. FSL W7-1472. Next base: position 1,513,746 of record NZ_CP150208.1, on the reverse strand, counting down.
TTCTGCATTATTTATTCGTATCATCTGCTTTGACTGCAACAAGATGATTAAAGTCTCGCCATTGCAAACATAATCATTAATTTTTTTCTGATCATATTTTTCAGTAGTAATAGTAATCGAATCTTCTTTCAATAACTGATTCTGTCCGGCGCTATTATCCCCATTATTATTTTCATTCGATTTTTCCCCATCTGTATTTTCACTCGTATCCTGACTTACTTGATTGGACTGTTGAGTTAACTGTTTTAGATTCCAAAGGTTTTGTTCAACATCTTTTTTATTTACTAGTGAAGAGTAATAGCACAAAATTGCGTTCTCATCTTGCCCTAACATGATCTCTTTCACAACAAAATCCGATGAATGGAGGAATTCCTTATTTAGTCGTTTTATTTCCTGCTTGATTTCCAATGTTTGTGTCAATACGACTCCCCCCTTTTTGACACAGTATAGGAAATTTATAAAAAGGTTATTCATTTTAGTTAAAGTCTGCAAATTTGGGTAATATAAAGAAAAACCAGTGTTGTTTCCTTATAAATATTTAATGGCCGAATAATGCTTAAACGTACGATTCTAAATAAGTACTGCGCTATTTGCTAAATAATTGAATAAAAATGTTTATTTTTTTCAAACTAGGAAATACATTTATATGTCGCTGAACGGAGGTAATTTAAATGAAAAAAGTAGGCATTGTTTTTTGGAGCTCGTTTACTTTAGTAATGCTGGCTGTTCTGGTTGGTGTACTTGCGCCACAAACATTGGAAAAAGTAACAAAGAATGTCCAAAATTTACTTACTTATAATTTCGGCTGGTATTATTTATTAATCGTTGCAATCATTATTGCGTTTTGTGTTTTTCTAATCCTAAGTCCTGTTGGTGCCATTCGCCTCGGGAAGTCGACTGACCGACCGGACTATAGCAATGCCTCTTGGTTTGCGATGCTATTCAGTGCGGGTATGGGAATTGGTTTAGTATTTTGGGGTGCTGCAGAGCCATTATCACATTTCGCTATTAGTTCCCCCCAAGCTCCTGAAGGTTCCCAACAGGCATTAAAAGATTCGTTTCGCTTCACATTCTTCCATTGGGGAATTTCCGCTTGGGCCATTTACGGTGTAGTTGCTCTTGCACTTGCCTATTCCAATTTCCGTAAAGGAGCACCTGGTTTAATAAGTTCAACGCTTTTCCCTCTTTTTGGCGAAAAAACAAAAGGTCCTATCGGTTACACAATAGACATTATTGCCGTATTCGCTACGGTAATCGGCGTGGCAACTACACTAGGTTTAGGTGCCCAACAAATTAATGGCGGTCTATCCTATTTATTTGATGTTCCAATAAACTTTACTGTTCAATTAATCATTATCGTTATTGTTACGGTACTCTTTATTGTCTCAGCCTCAACAGGTCTTGATAAAGGGATACAACTATTGAGTAACTGGAACCTCTATTTAGCAGCTACCTTACTATTATTAACGTTATTTATTGGACCTACTGTTGCAATAATGAATGATTTCACTTCGGGGCTTGGCAGCTATTTGCAGAATTTCGTGCATATGAGCTTACGCATGGAACCGGGTGATGCGGGCAGTCGTGAGTGGATTAATGGATGGACCATTTTCTATTGGGCATGGTGGATGTCGTGGTCACCATTTGTCGGTATTTTCATTGCACGTATTTCAAAAGGACGGACAATCCGTGAATTTTTAATGGGTGTTATTTTAGCACCGACACTTGTTAGTATTTTCTGGTTTGCTACGTTCGGTACTACAGCGATAGAAACATACCTTACGAAAGACCAGACACTAGTTGAATTACCGACAGAGCAACTATTGTTCGGTGTATTTGGTAATATGCCATTCGGTTTTATATTATCAATTATCGCACTGCTGCTTGTTGCGATTTTCTTTATTACTTCAGCGGATTCGGCTACATTTGTTCTAGGTATGCAAACAACTTTTGGATCGATGAATCCATCATTTAAAATTAAGCTGATTTGGGGAATTTTACAGGCAGCCATTGCGGCAAGTCTTTTATTCTCAGGTGGTCTGACCGCACTGCAGAATGCAGCGATTATAGTTGCCTTCCCGTTTTCATTTATCATATTACTGATGATGCTTTCACTCTACAAATCGTTAATGGCAGAACGGAAGAAATTAGGACTATATATTCGACCGAAAAAACAGCATACCCCGGATGGTCAGAAAAAAGATAGCTGACTTTCAAATAAAAAAGCGCCGCAAATTTGCGGCGCTTTTTTTTGTATTAGTCGAGGGTGATAAAAGTTTTACCGATACATGGAGTTGAAAAGACTTAAAGACTAACCTTCCTTTCCATACAAAGCAACCTGTTCTTCCCGATTGAACTCGACTGCAGCACTTCTGCGCGGCTTCGTCGATTTATACCATTGCCAGCAAAAAATAATAATGAGCACCACTTCAATCCAATCCCCTGCATAGTACATGACCATACTCCCCATCTCTGCTTCTTGCCGTGAAACTCCTGCAGGCGGATTCGCATACATATACTTCGACAATATATCATGACCGGCTATCGCAGCAATTAAAACAGCAGCCCGGAACCGGTAAGAATACTGATGGTAGACCGGATCGAAATATATTATGGAAATTGTGAATACATACCCTGCAATGAAAAAATGGAAATGAACAAATAAGGCAATAAACGCATTTTCATGCATGTAAGTATATAAATTCGTTGTATATAACAGCCATAGTCCGCCTACATTTAAGACGGCGGCAGTAATCGGATGCGAAATGAATTTTAGCAAGCGACTTTTTAAAATGGACGTCAGCTTACGTGCTAATGTTGTGTTTGCTGTTCTGAGCAGCAAAGTCATCGGTTTGGCAATCGCCATAAAAATCGGTGCGATCATGCTTAATAATAAGTGACTCATCATATGTGCCGTAAAATTGGTATGAGCGCTGCTTGCCAACGGACCTACAACGGCCACAAGTGCAAACCCGATCCCTATTGTCCAGGAAACTGTACGGAAAACGGGCCATTTTTTATAGCGCTGGTTCGTTATGAAAACAGCGATTATATATGCCGTAAATAACAGTACAAAAAATAATCCGAGCAATAGTTGAACATTGAATACAGGCGCCGAATGGTTCATTTCAGCATGGTTATGACTATGCAACAAGTACAGGCTACTCATTAGCAGTCTTCTCTTTTAATTTACTGCTTTGGGATTTACGGAATAAAAGAAAAAGTCCGATAAGTAAAATAATAAAGGCACTGACATTCCATACAATATCGTAAACGATGACATTATCCACATAACGAATCTGGTGAATTCGCATCCATTTATGTTGAATAAGGCCGTCATACAACTGGAATACTCCAATCCCTAGTAATACGCCTCCAAGCCAGCGTTGAAAGATTAAGCCATTTCTCCGACGCAGATCCGCAAATAAGAATAATCCTGCAATCGTTGCAAACCAGCTGAATGCATGAAAAATACCATCGGAAATCAACCCAATATCCGTTGTCGATTTATCGTAGAAATGGTGCCATCTTAATAACTGGTGAAAAACGGTTTCATCAATAAAGGCAATCAAACCGACACCAAACAAAATACCAGACCACATGTTACGGCGCGAAACTTCTTTATCATTGTTATTTTTCATGTACTTTAGAGCTCCTTTACGTGTAATTACTTACATTTAATTTCTCCAAATACTTCACAACATATTCGATAATAGAAATTCCCCTCTTGCCCACAAGACTAAACCTGATGATATCTAATTTCCTGCATTTAATCCTAGTTCTTCAAAAGTTTTAATTAATTCTTTGGTATAATCGTTTATCTCTTGCTCCGTCGGAATATTTTCAAGTAGCTCATGAATGGCATACAGTTTGCCATCCTTTACTATCCGATCGATTTTCATTGTATTTTCTATATCGCTAAGGGGATTTTCATTCAATACTAATAGATCCGCAGTAAAACCTTCTTTTATATCTCCTAAATCAGCTACTTTCAAAGCTTTCGCTGCATTAATTGTAGCTTGTTGAAGGGCCTCTAATGGTGTAAATCCGGCATCAACAAACAGTTGAAGCTCCCGATGTAACGCAAAGCCCGGATATGTAAAGCTTCCCGCAGGTGTATCTGTCCCTGTCACAACAGTACCGCCCATTTTATAATAGGTATAGGCAATTTTTTGAATCGTTTTCGTTTGAATTCCAAACGTAACCTGTCCTTGTTTTGCCTGTACAGCTTGTGGCCAATGCTTAAATAAGTAGTCACTATTTTCCATATGATGAACAACTTCATGTGTTGTTGTCCAATAGTGATCTGCTAATCGCATTTGATCATATAAAACGATTGTTGGGCAAAGCTTAATATCCTTTTTCAATAATTCTTTACATATGCTTTCTATCAATTGTTCATCCGGCTGTTCCCAAGGTATTGAATCCCAGATCTCTTTCGGTGCATCCATTGACCATTCTGGATACATCGCCTGAATAATACCAGAGCCATGTTCAAGCCAATCAATCCCTATGGCTGCCGCATGAAGTGCATCTACTTTTTTTGAATATAATATATCACTACTTACTTCTAAATTATGTTTTCGCGCTTCACTCACTACTACTTCCATATATTCCGGATCAAGCCAGCCGTAAACTTTAATAAAATGTGCACCAAGCTCTACTTGCCGTGCTACTTCCTGTTTTGCAAGATCTGCATTGTCGACATTAATGTTATAGGCAGTATCATCTCCCCATAACCCTGGAGGACCGTCAATCATACGATCTGCAGAAATAACGCGCGGTTCTAATTTACTCCCGTTCGCATCGATAAATGGTTTAAGTTCAATAATGCTTCCCGCAGTATTGCGAACCGTTGTAATACCTGCTGCTGTGAAGTAATTGGCAAAGTGTTTTTTTATATGGACATGCATATCAATCAATCCTGGAATCAGCCATTTATTCGTACAATCAATCGCTTCTACATCATCCATTTGAATATTGGGAGCTATTTTTATAATTTTATTATATTCAATATAAACATCCTGCCTACTAAACTCCCCTGTTTCCATATTAACGATAAACCCGTTTTTTAATAATTTCATATTCAGTCTCCTTTGAATTTCATTCTATTTAATTTTAGTCTAATTTAAATATTCTGGAAATGATATAATTTTCTTACAATAAGATAGAGGTGAATTAGATGAACAAAATCGGTGAAAAAAGTATAGTCAGAAAAGCGAACGAAAGTGATACATCACAAATACTTGCAGTGATGAAAGATGCAGAACAGTCCGGATTTATGCTCTTTGCACCGGATGAAAGAAACATGGCACCAGCTGCTTTAAGCAAGTTAATCAATTCCATTAATCAAACACCAACATCCGGTTTCTTTATCGCAGAGCATCAGGATGAGATTTTAGGGTATCTCCTTTTAAAAGCGGAAACGTTATCCCGCACTTCTCACCGGGCTCAAATTGCTGTCGGTGTACATAGTAAAAGTCGCGGTAAAGGGGTCGGCACCGCTTTGTTCGCCCATATGATTCAGTGGGCAAAACAGGGGCAGCTCCACCGACTTGAATTAACGGTAATTGAACATAATGAACAAGCTGTCCATCTTTATAAGAAAATGGGGTTTGAAGTTGAAGGCTTAAAAAGCAATTCTTTACTTATTGACGGACAATATGTAAATGAACTATATATGGCAAAATTACTTTAATTATAAAAGGGGTCTACTCAAGTAAAACTGAGTAAACCCCTTTTAGTGTCACACTATTAATCTAGCTCTCTAACTTTAATCAGGACAAGCGAGTTTTCCAAACGGTCACGGAACTCTTCATATTGCACCGGCAATTTTAATTGCTCGCCCATTGTTTCCGGCGTTTCATCATGCGCAAATCCTGGGGGGTCTGTCGCAATTTCGAATAAAATTTCACCCGACTCACGGAAGTAAACAGCATTGAAATAATTGCGGTCTTTTATTTCCGTTACATGCTGACCTTTATCCAAAGCGTATTGCTGCCATTCTTTATGATCTTGATCGTCGTTTGCACGCCATGCAATATGGTGCACCGTTCCAACACCCATCGCCCCACGATTGCCGACCGTCATTTTAACGTCGACAATATTGCCAATGGATGCTGTTGCTTCTAGTCGTACATAGTCTCCTTCACGGCCAATCTTTTCAAGTCCCATTACGTCAACTAATGTATTAATTGTTTGTTCTGGCTGCGATGAATATAAAATTGCACCGCCAAAGCCTTTGATTGCTACATCCGCAGTGATTCCACCAAACGTCCAGCCGTTTGGTGAACCCCCATCACGTTCAACAATTTCTAAATGCAGTCCATGTGGATCGTCGAACTGTAGATAGTTCTCTTCAAATCTTGTTTCTTCTTTAAATAGTATATTGAATTTTGTTAACCGTTCTTTCCAGAAGTCCATTGCTCCCAAAGGCACCAAGTATGTCGTCACGCCAACTTGACCATCGCCGATTTTACCTTTATATGCTGCCGGCCAAGGGAAGAAAGTAATGATTGTCCCTGGCTCCCCGCCTTGATTTCCGAAATATAGGTGATATGTTTCTGGATCGTCAAAATTGACTGTTTTTTTTACGAGTCGTAATCCGAGAACACCTGCATAGAAATCGACATTTTCCTGAGGATGACCGACGATTGCTGTAATGTGATGAATACCCGTTGTATGTTTTTTCATATTCATTTCCTCCATTCGTAAAAACTGAACACAATATTCTATTTGATAAAACACTCTGTCCAATTTTTATGTAATTAGTCTAGCACACGAAATAACATGTGCTAGACCGATGATTGTTAATTAACGAATTGTTTTTAAAGCTTTTGACCATGGAATTACTTGGTCTAACATTTCATTAACTGAGTTTTGTTGGTGGACAGCTGGTTTAAAGTCTGTTCCGTTTTCGAAGTCCGTAAATAATGATAATGCCGGGTGCACACGTACATCCGCAACCAATAATTCCCCTAGAATACCGCGTAAATGTTCAGTAGCGCGTGCTCCTCCTACAGAACCGTAAGATACAATACCAGCTGCTTTATTGTTCCACTCTTCACGTAAATAGTCTAATGCATTTTTCAGTGCGCCTGTAATTGAATGATTGTATTCCTGAACAATGAATACGAAACCGTCTTGTTTTGCGATTGCTTCAGACCAGCCGCCAGCACCTGACGCATCCCCACCAGGTTCGCCTAGCAATGGTAGTTTGAAGTCCGCGATATCAATAATTGTATAGTTCGCGTCTCCGCGTTTATCCGCGATTTCTTTTACCCATGCACCGACTTGAGGGCTTACACGGCCTTCACGAGTTGATCCTAAAATAATACCGATGTTTAATTTTTCCATTTTTGTTTCCTCCATTTTCTTATTTCCAAATAGTTTACTGATGAATCCCATTTTTTACACTCCTTCAATTATCTCGAAATAAGATATCAATTAAAAATTTGAGGGTTTTAATAGATTGATTTAGGTATGCATATAAATAATTGAAGTTTTGCCTCAAATTTTAATTTTGTACTATTATGCATTCTTATCAGTAACGTAAATCATTATTGCCGTTTTGCTGACAATTTATCCTTATAAATGCCTTCATATTTTAAGCAGCAGGGTTTAATTCTAACTCTACTTTAATTTTGATATCTTTCCCTACGAGTACACCACCTGTTTCTAAAGCAGCATTCCATGTTAATCCGAAATCTTCACGATTAATCTTTGTTTCCGCTTCAAAACCGTATACTTCTACGCCCCATGGGTTCGTACCTTTACCACCGTATTCCACATCAAATGTTACCGGCTTTGTTACGTCTTTTATTGTTAAGTCACCAGTTACTTTATAATCATCGCCGTCTTTCGCAATGTTCGTAGCAGCAAATTTGATTTTTGTAAATTCTTCTGCACCGAAGAAGTCTGCAGATTTCAAATGGTTATCGCGGTCTTCGTTACTTGTATTGATGCTTGCTACATCCAGTTCAAAGTTGATTGTCGCTGTCGTTAAATCCGTTAAATCCTCTGCTTTTACATCAGCAGTATAGTCATTGAATTGACCTTTTACTTTTGATACCATCATGTGTTTTACTTCAAAACCGATTGTTGAATGCGTTTGATCGACTGTAAATGTTGTCATTTTAAATTCTCCTCCATTTTATCTCGATATCAAGATATATTACAAAAATAAATTTCGAAATTGAATATCTCGAACTTGAGATAAATATAACAAAGGATTTTACAAACGTCAAGTGGTTCTTATAATTTTTTCTTTATTGGTGTTTTGAAGGATTGTAATTGCATTGGCTGCTTATGTGGGGGTTACCTCTTCTTTATAAATTGGTGAATACAAGTGTATAGAATGGTATTTTATAAAAAAAGTTACCCCTTTTAAACTTTCCACCTACCATCAGTCGTCTTATAATTGTCGACAGAGTAAAAAAAGGAGCTTCGAATAATGATTGAAGAATTAGAAAATGCATTTATTACATTTATCCGGACGCAGCAAAATTCGCTATATTTACTGGCATATAGCTATACAAAAAACGAGCAGGATGCACTCGATGTCGTGCAGGACAGTATTCAAAAAGGTTGGCTTGCACTTGAGAAACTGACAAACCGTGATCAGATGAAAAGCTGGTTTTATACGATTTTAGTCCGAACAGCGATTGATTTACTACGTAAACAAAAGCGGGTCGAGCTCATTGGGGACGATTCCCTTCTGCTATTATCTGAGGAAGATTCATACCTCAATCTTGATTTACAGCAGGCATTGCATCGTTTACCTCTACAGCTGCGCGAGGTGGTAGTGCTGCGCTATTTTGAGGATCTGAAAATCGAAGACGTCGCGCACATTTTGACGATTCCTCTAAGCACGGCGAAATCAAGACTTTATAGAGCGTTAAAGCTATTAAAAATTGAGCTTGAAACGGAGGAGAATTAAACATGAATGATAAATTAAAAAAGCTACACACACAATATAAGGATATACCTATTCCACAGGAACTTGAGATGATGATTGAAAAAAATCTGCAACGTCCTCCTAAGAAGAGAAAACGTAAACTGCCTCTTTTTTTAACATCTGTTGCTGCGGCGGCAATTCTGTTTACAGTAGGCCTTAATACAAATCCTGCGATGGCGAAAAATTTGGCGGATGTACCGGTCATCGGTCAAGTCGTCAAGGTGCTTACATTTACAGAATATGAAATGGTCAAGGATGAATATACAGTTGATATCCAAGTGCCTCAAATTTCTGGTTCTTCTGCTGACATCGAAGCATTGAACGAAAAATACGCTCAGGAAGGTAAATTACTTTATGAGCAGTTCAAGACGGATATTGAGGAAATGGAAGCTGGAAATATGGCAGTGAACAGCGGCTACGTTATCAAAACAGATACCGATGAAATATTGTCATTCGGTCGTTATGTAGAAGTTATTGTCGCCTCCTCTTCATCTGTTATGCAGTACACTACGATTGATAAACAGGCGGAAACGGCCATTACATTACCGAGTCTGTTTAAAGACGATCGCTACGTAGAAATTATCAGTCGCTATTTGGAAGATGAAATGCGCAGGAAAATGATTGAAACAAAAGGTGATGAAATGTACTGGGTAGGCGGAACTGAATGGCATGACGAATCATTTGGTGTCTTTGAAGGCATTTCACCTGAGCAAAACTTCTATATTACAAAAGCAGGTAAGCTTGTGATCTCCTTTGATGAATATGAAGCAGCACCAGCCTTTATGGGACTTGTAACATTTGAAATTCCGACAGAGCTGCTTCAGGATGTGCTGGTGAGCAATAAATATATTAAGTAATAAATAAGCAGGTGTATCCTTTTTAATGGTTACACCTGCTTTCCTTTCTTCCATGGCACATTCTCTGATCCCTATTAACGCCATAAACGGAATGAAGTAATATGACTCCATTCCGTCCGTTCAACATATTCTTTTTTCCGATTAAATTTCGTATTCGATTACAACTTCTTTACTATTGCTAATATTCGGAGATGGCTGTGAATTATAAACACGTGAATATGGCGGCACCGAATATGTCAGCCAAATATTACTGCCAAGCACCGTGTCATGACCAATTGTCGTTTTCCCGCCTAAAATTGTAGCTCCAGCGTAAATGACAACATTATCCTCAATATTTGGATGACGTTTTACACCTTTAATCGGGTTACCGTTTTCATCAAGCGGGAAACTTAACGCACCTAACGTTACACCTTGATAGATTTTAACATTGTTGCCGATTGTGCACGTTTCTCCAACAACCACACCTGTGCCGTGGTCAATGAAAAACGAATGGCCGATCTTGGCACCTGGATGAATATCGATTCCTGTTAACTGGTGTGCATATTCAGACATGATACGTGGAACGATTGTGACATCCATTTTATACAGTTCATGTGCAATACGATGGATAAATACAGCACGTATCGACGGGTAGCTTAACATGATTTCTTCCGTTGATGTAGCAGCAGGATCTCCGTTATATGCAGCCTGGATATCTGTTTGAATTGTTTCACGGATTTCAGGGAAACGGTCCATTAACTTCATTACAACATGATCCGCTTTTTCTCGGCATTGGCCATCACAATTATCAAAGTTTTGGTAGATTAATACTTTCTCGATAATATCACGCAAATCCAACGCTGATTGACGAAGATTATTATTCAGTTTCATCAATGTACGTGTTTCATCGACGACACCTTGATTATAAATCGTCGGGAAGAAAACTTCATAAAAACTATCCAATATATGATGGATTTGATCACGGCCAGTGAATCCAATCGATTTTTCCACTTCAATATGTTTTTTGTTATAGTCGATTAGCTTATTAGCGATTGTTGATGTTTCTTTATTTAACCAGTCCTCGATTTTCATGCTAAAACTCCTTTTCTATTTAAAATACATAGTAATGAAGATTATACTACACAAAACGCGCAGTTTGACCCTTCTTTTCAAAATTGTAAAACAGCTAACGGACAATAGCTAATAAAGTGCTTCTCTATTCATCACGCAAGATGATAAGTGGAATGATGCGAATATAGATAAGCTCCCCCACAATTTCAACAAGTGTCTGGGTGACAATAATCGCCACAACGAGCGATCGGATTTCCTCAGGCATTGCAAGTGCAAATGGTAATACAACAAGTGAATTACGTGTCGATCCGCTAAAGATCAATGCACGGCCTGTCCGGATATCTAGATGAAGCTTTTTCGCGATGATCTTTGAGATGAAAGGCATAATGATCAAAAATGCTATGTAGATGGGGATTACTTTTAAAATCCATTCAAATGAACCCGACAATTTGCCGATTTGTGATGCAACAATTACAAAAAGAGTTAAAGCCATAAATGGTACCGGAAGCCACGAAGATATCTCAAAAACACGACCGCCCTCTTTTGATGAAATTTGTACAATAAGTGCAACAACTAATGGAAAAACAATAAATGAGACAAACGCTTCAAAAAATGGAGCCACTTCTACTATATTTGCCGCTTGTTCGCCGATAAACAACCATAAATAAAACGGCAGTAACAGCATTTGTGCAACAAAAAGAAAGGGTGTGGCACTGAGCATCGCTTTTTCATTCCCCTTGCCAAGCATTGTAAATACTATGACATAATCTATACATGGAGTGAGTAAAACAAGATAAACGCCTAAAAGTAGTGGCGGATAATCTGGAAGAAACAACGTCAGGGTCCATACGACAATCGGAACCGCAATAAAATTGACTATACAGAGTGCGTAAAAGAAACGCCGGTTTGAAAAAGTTTCTTTTAAAGCTGCAAAAGGAATTTGAACAAACATACTGTACATTAATATTCCAAGGATAAACGGGATTAATTTTTCCAATTCATTTTGAAACTCCAGAAAATTCAATCCTGTAAATCCGGCCAATAGTAAAGTTATGATATATATCGTTACTTGATTCTTTTCAAGCTGTTCTCTTGAAATCATGACAAAAACTCCTTTTACCGATCCATTTCCAATGAGACCATGTTATCCTTTTATTTCTTCTTTTACAAACTGTTCTCTTCATCCTCTTATTATTTAGTAATTTATTTTCAAAAAAAGAATGAATGACCAGCAATCTATAATATAATTAATTCATTAGTCAAAATAATCTGAAGGTAAAGGGAGAATTATTCATGTCTCAAGCGAAAAGTATTAACTATTACAAAGAATTAATTGATTTGAAAGATGTCGAAGGGATTGAAGCCCAGTTTCAACGTTTACTTAATGTTTCAATTGAATCCATCCATGATCTGGAGAATTGGATAGAGGATGAAAAAAGTTTACGCTTTGAAATAGAAGAGGCGTTAACAGGCCATCTTGTCGACTTCTACCGAAATACTGAAGATCCGCATATCAAATCAACCTACCTTCAGGATCAGCAAGTCATTCAGCCTCTTTTAATGACATACGAGGCAAAGTTAAATGATAAATGCTGTGAATCCCCTTATTTCAATGAATTGGATGAAAATCGTTACGGCTTAATGAAACGTTTTCGTGAGTCAAAAGTGAAACTGTTTAGAAAAGAGAATATCCCTCTATTAGTTAAGGAACAAGAACTATGCACAAAGTACAGTGAAATTATGGGTGGTCTCACTGTGGAATGGGACGGAGAGGAAAAACCTTTCCCTTTTATCGAATCGCAGCTTGACAATATGGACAGAAACGTTCGGGAAAAAGCTTATCATTTAATTAGAGCTGCTTACCGTCAAATTAAGCCGGATACGGATGCGCTCATGGATGAACTCGTTCAACTACGCCACCAAATCGCAATCAATGCCGGATTTGAAAATTACCGTGATTATATGTTTGTCGCAAAAAACCGTGAGTACAGTATTCAAGATTGTTACGACTTTCATGAAAATGTTGAAAAGCATATTATTCCGGCTTGGAACAGGCTTGCAGATGTTTTCAAGTCTAAACTTGGTGTCGAAACATATCTCCCTTGGGATAACACTGCAAAACTGTTGAAAAATCCTCCTTACGCTGAGACATCAGAGCTTTTGGACGGGGTTGCTGAAATGTTAGGAAAAACCGACCCGTATTTTTCAGACCGTTTGCAGTACATGAGAGAACATGGATTACTTGATCTTGGAGACCGTAAAGGTAAAAGTCCGGGTGGTTTCTGTGTCCCATTACCTGTTTCCGGTGATACATTTGTTTTTGCAAACTTTAGTCCTTCCTTTTTCTCGCTCATTGCTTTAATCCATGAGATGGGGCATGCGGTGAATGGTTACCTCCAAGCTTCAGAACAGGGCCCTATTGAAGAATTCCAGTGGCGAGCGGAAATAGCTGAATTGTATTCACACGGAATGGAATTGTTATTATTGGATAAATTTAATCTATTTTATCCGGAAGAAGAGGAATTCAAAAGCGCACAACGTGAAGAACTGAGACGGGCATTTACGATGTTATTCGGCCCATTGTCTGGAGATCTTTTCCAACATTGGATGTATACAAATCCTCAGCATACAGCAAAGGAACGTGATGAGAAGTTTTATGAAATTTCAAAACGTTACGGGTTGAGCCCAGTTGATACGACCGGTTTTGAAGAGGTAATTGGCATGAGCTGGATCGGTACCCTCCACTTTATTCAATATCCTTTTTATGATATTGAATACTCGATGTCAATGCTCGGTGCACTTCAATTACTTGAGAATTATCAAAAGAATCCGCAGCAAGCTGTCGAATTTTACAAAAAAGGTGCAAGTGCGGATTACAGTCAATCCATTGCAGCGATTTATAAAGAAACCGGCGTCGATTTTGACTTTTCAGAGTCAACTGTTAAACGCATGGGTGAATTCTTGGAAAAAGTGATACAGGATATTAATTCATAATCGCAATAGAGCAACATGAAAAGAGCGAATTCCCTTTACGGAAATTCGTTCTTCTTTTAATTATAGCCCTTCATATAACCTAATTACTACCTTTAACAATGTTCTTTACACCGATATACGTTGCATAGAAATACCCGCCATAAATGATGACAAGAATTAATGAACTGATTAGGACGCTTTCGTAGTTGAAATGGAACATTCCGCTTACCGCCTTGATTCCGACAATGGAATGAATGACAGCCAGACCTAAAGGGAGTAAAAAATAGATGAGACATTGTTTTAATATAGCCCCATTTATCATTTTATCCGTGACACCGATTTTCTTCAGTGATTTATAGCGTTCCAAGCTGTCACTTGCGTCAGATAACTGCTGCAATGCCATTACGGCCGCGCTCGATATAATAAAGATGAGCCCTAAAAACAGGCCAAGGAATATAAATAATGCTGCTGAACCCTTTTCTTGCTCTTTAATCTGATTTTCTGTACTTCCAATGACTAATCCTGGATTAATGGATCTATATTTATTTTCATCAAGGTCATTAAACAGGGTTATAAATTTCTCTTCTGATTTTTCAATGTAGCGATCTTCATATATTACATTAAAACTTGTATACTCTAATTGAAGGTTTCCTGTAAAATTATCAGGAATAATAAGATAAAAGAAGTTACTGCCCCTGTTAATTTTTATATTTTCTTCAATAGGCACATCATTTTTTATTTTATATGCTTTATCCTCAATGATAATATTTTCTTCATTTTTCATATACTCAGGCAAAGCTTGAATCATCTTGCCATAGGTTGATACAACGAATATTTCGTCTTCCTTTAAATCAACAGACTCTTGCCCCGTCAGATTGATAATTGCATTATAATCCGATATTTTTAGTGCAGATACCGGACCATACATGTAATTTTCCTGTATAGCAATCTTTTCCTCGTCGCTTAAATACTGTGATAACAGATCCTCAATCGTTAAATCAAGAAGATATTCATCAAAGAAGGCATGTTTTTCATATGCTTCAAATGTAAAGTCTATATTGTTTAAGTAAGCTTCAATATCATTTACCGCAGGATCCTCTTCCTCTTGATTAACAACAAGAAATGCCGAAGCATCAAAAGGAGTTGTATTTGCTGTATTTTTATCAATCGTTCCTTTTAAATCAAACGCGGTAAAGATGAGTGAAATAGTTAAAAAAAGCATTAGACTGATAATTGTCATCGAAAGAAAGTTCGTGTTGACCTTATTGTTTATTTGTCTTAAGACAAAAATATTTATATCTTTAAAATAGAACCCCTTATTCTTTTGCGCAATTTGTATAAAGAAGCTCGATAGGCTGAAAAAGAATAGGAGCGTTCCAAAGACCCCCATTAAGATCGTAATTATCAGATCCGTATCTTCAGCATTTAAGCCTGTCTCTAGGATTCTCATATATGCGAATATCAGAAATGCTACTGATAAAATAAAGGTTAGCACTGATACGAAAGGATTTTTCAGTTTTACTTCTTCATTACGTTTTGAAGCATTTAACATATCGATCAGTTTGTATTTGGAAATCGTAAACTGGTTGAAAATCATGACAAGTAAATAGATGATGCCAAAGTAGACAATCGATTTCATCATGGCGCCAAGTGAAAAAACAAACTTATATTTATCAAGATCCATAGACAGGATGTTTGCCGTCAGCACTGACAGACCCTGCGATACAATAATCCCAAGTCCAATACCTACGATTAATGAGACTATACCGATTAGGAGAGTTTCGACAATTAAAATTCTCGAGATTTTCCCTTTTGACATACCTAATGTCATGTATAAGCCAAGTTCTCTTTTCCGCTTTTTGATCAAAAAGTTATTGGCGTATACAATCAAACCTCCAAGAATAACTGATACAAACACTGATGTTCCAGACATAAGCAATTCTAATGATTCACGAAAAATCGTATTCTTGTTCATTTCCTGGATAGCATTTTGCGAGTCAAGAGAGTTGAAACTGTAAAATATACACACTCCCAGAGTTAATGTCAGAAAATAGATTGAATAATCCTTAAAACTTCTTTTAACATTGTTGATTGCGATTTTAGAGAACATTGCTAACATCGCCTCCAAGTAAAGTCACCACTTCAATGATTTTATTAAAGAATTCCTTTCTCGTATCATTTCCGCGCACGAGCTCATTAAAGATCCGACCATCTTTTATAAACAATATCCTATTGGCATAACTTGCCGTAAACGAGTCATGGGTAACCATCAAAATTGTTGACTGGTATTCTTTATTCAGCTTTTCAAAGGAATCCAACAGTAATCGTGATGATTTTGAGTCAAGTGCACCCGTTGGTTCATCGGCTAAAATGAGGGAAGGCTCAGTTACAATCGCTCTTGCACAAGCGACTCTTTGCTTTTGGCCTCCCGATAATTGAAATGGAAATTTGCTAAGGATGCCCGTAATATCAAGCTTTTCCGCAACGGCTTTAATGAGTTGATCGATTTCCATTGCTTCTCTTTTTTGAATCGTCAAAGCCAAAGCAATGTTTTCATAAGCTGTCAGAGTATCCAGCAGATTAAAATCCTGAAAGATAAAACCTAACTCGTCCCGTCTGAATGCTTCAAGCCCTTTCTTCTTTAAAGTTGTAATATCCTGATTATTGATAATTATTTTGCCAGTTGTAACATGATCAATTGTCGAAATACAATTCAGGAGCGTTGTCTTTCCGCTCCCTGAAGGACCCATAATTCCTAAAAATTCACCTTCATTTACTTTAAAGCTGATATTATCTATTGCTTTTGTAATATTACCTTTGTTTCCGTAGTATTTTTCAATTTTTTCTACACTTAATATCGGTTGCATGCTTTTCCTCCAAGATACATCTATTTTTTCACATCAAATTCGGCTTTTGTTTCCATAATTTTTTTCCCTTTTACATATATCGTGACACTGTAATGCCCTTCTTCAAGACCTTCCGGAACGGATAGCTCGGCAGTGAAATATTTCGCATCGTTCACAAGTACTTCCTCTTCCACTAAAAATCGATTCTCTTGTTTTATTTCGCCTTTATACCAAACCACTTCGGCTTCATTGGTCCAGAATCGGTTTCTCTTTGCGGAAAAATAAACTGTATCCCCTTGTGTAAATATATTCGTTATATCAGAAGGTCTGCCCTTTTCATCAATCGCTTTTGACATGACACCTTCTACAATTTTTGGTTCTGTTGCATATTCATACACCAGGAAAATTCCAAGACCTAACAGAAAGATTCCTAATATTATTGGAATTGCTTTTTTCATTTTTTATTCCCCCTAATTGATTTCTAACTGTATCTTATCAATAGCTATCGGGAAGACATATTGCTTTATATTTTATTAAAGTGACATTTTTGCAAGATAAAAAAACGGACTTATAGCAATTGTAATGTACAATCGCTATAAATCCGCTATTCTAAAGTTGAATTACTGCATGAAGACTACACTGCCTAAAGGGAAAATAATACTCACCTTTGTTCCTTCGCCAATTTTTGAAGTGATGGTAAGACCTAGACCAAGCTGATCTGCAAGTTTTTTACATAAATAAAGACCGATACCGGTAGACTTCCCGAATTTCCGTCCATTTTCCCCGGTAAACCCCTTTTCAAAAACCCGATGTATATCCTTTTCTGTTATCCCTATCCCGTTATCCTCAATCGTAAGGACAATATTATTTTCATTTTGTACCGTATGGATGATCACCTTTCCATCACGTTCACGTATATACTTAATTGCATTCCCGATCAGCTGATTTAAGATAAACTCCAGCCATTTTGCATCACTGAAAACGGTCCCTTCAACTTTTTCAAGATCAATCGAAATCCCTTTACTAATAAAGTCCCTTGAATTTCTCTTTATAACACTTCTTACAAGACCTGCTAAAGACACCTCTTTTATGAGGTAATCCTTGCTCACATTGTTACTTCTTGAATAATAGAGAACCTGCTCAATATATTCTTCAATCTTCTTTACTTCCTCTTTAATATTTCGGGTAACGTTACTATGATTATTTTCAATAATCAGCCGTGTTGAGGCAATGGGTGTTTTAATTTCATGAATCCATGTTTCAATATATTCCCTATACTCATTTTCCCGGTCCCGATAACTCTTTACATGCTCATGCATATCTTTGTTTGCCTGACGCAATACCTCATACAATGCCTTACTTTCCACAGTTTCAGGCTCTTTCATAACTTCCGGCAGCAAATATTTCTGATCTAAATTTTCCATAATGCTAGTTATTTCGTTATAAAATGTTTTCTGCTTAAAATATTCGATCAGTACATATATGATGAGAGGGAAAAACCAAATACAGAAAATAAGAAAAACAATTTGGATATTCACCCCGACAAGTATCATAATCCCGCCAATAATGATAAATAAGATGAAATTAATGAGCAGGAAAACTGTTCTGTCTTTAACATATTCTTTTAGTGTCATGGAAGTATATATCCTAACCCGCGTCTCGTTTCAATATTTTTCTCCATACCTAACGCTTCCAGTTTTTTTCTTAATCTCGTAACATTGACCGATAAGTTATTATCATCTACAAAGACATCTGCGTTCCACATAAAATCCATGAGATCGTCCCTTGATACGATTTTTCCTTTGTTTTTATAAAGGCAGGAAAGTATTTTGATTTCATTTTTAGTGAGCTCTGCCTTCTCCCCTTTATAAATAACAGAACCGTTGGATAAATTGAGCTTTAAATCATTATAAACAAGGGTATCCCTTATACTTGACCCCTGAACTCTTCTTAATATGGTTTCAATTCTCGCCAAAAGAATCTGAGTGTTATAAGGCTTTGTAACAAAATCATCCGCGCCTAAATTCATACTCATCAGTTCGTCCATCTCGTTATCCCTGCTCGTCACGACAATGATCGGCACATCCGATTGCTTCCTGATTTCTCTGCAAATATAGTATCCGTCAAAAATGGGTAGGTTAATGTCCAGCAAAATAAGGTCCGGTGCTTCGTTTAGCGTTTCCTGAATAATATTTTCAAAGTTTGTCGGTGCAATTGCCTCAAATCCATATGTGTTTAAAAAGCTTTTCAATTCTTCTCTTATCGTTTCTGTATCTTCTATAATCACGATTTTTGACATACGTTCACTTCCTTTTAACATTTAGATTCCCAGATTAAAATTCATTTACACTTATACCATGCTTAATCATTTATCACAAACATATGTGCAGACAGAGCTATGTAATTTACTTCAACATAAAAATATTTTTATCCTTTTAGGGACAACAAGAAAAAGAACGAATCCCCTTATAGGAAATCATTCTTTATAAAATATGAATTATAAACTCTGCAACCCTATTTCAGCTCCAAGCTTTGTTTTTATCATCAGCATTTTTCCCTACTATAACGCAAAGCACAACGATCATAGCTAAAACAATTGTAATCCATGTGATCGATTCTCCTAAAAATAATACAGAAAAACCAATCATTAAAAAAGGCTGCAAGTATTGAATCTGCCCTACCCTAGCTATACCTCCTAAAGACATACCACCATACCATGCTACATAAGCTAAAAACTGACTGACGATCCC
This sequence comes from Solibacillus sp. FSL W7-1472, assembly GCF_037969775.1. NCBI lineage: Bacteria > Bacillati > Bacillota > Bacilli > Caryophanales > Caryophanaceae > Solibacillus > Solibacillus sp. FSL W7-1472. The sequence goes on along the minus strand of NZ_CP150208.1, from coordinate 1,494,314 downwards.
TAAATAAAACAAACTGATCCATGCTTCAATAGGCGCATCCAGCATACTGTCAGATAAGCCAAGGCCAACAGGAATAATAAAAAAGGGTGCACCAATTAAAATAGCCCAGGCAATTACTTGCCAGCTACCAACTTCCTTTGAAAGTTTGCCACCTTCTGCATAACTTAATCCAAGTAATATGACCGCTGCAATCAGCGCAAAGTCTCCTTTATGCAATTGCCCTAATCCTAAATAGATGGCATAAATAATGACCGTTACCGCCCCTGTTGCACTCGCAATCCAATAGCGTTTCGAAGGTCTTTCGCCTCCTCGCCACATTGCAAAGCCTGCTGTCGCAAGTGGAAGTAAGGCCAATTCAATTGCACCATGTGAAACCGGCAATGACTTCATCGCATAAGTTGTTAATATCGGAAAAGCCAGTACAGCTCCAACAGCGACAATAAGTAAGTTCTTAAATTGGCTTATACTCGGTAAAGGCTGCTTTTTCACAATAAATACTGTTCCTACTATAATTGCTGCAATAACTGTCCTACCCAATCCGACAATTGTCTCACCAAAATAAGGGACAGCAATACTTGTAGCCGGTAATGTAAAACTGAAACAAATGATTCCAATAAAGCCTAACAGCATCCCTTTTTTCATACTGATTTCCATTTCGTTCCCCCTTCACAGTTTTAAAAAAATATTCCATAATTAGTTAATACGATTAAGCTAATTAAACAGATTGTAAGGAAGATCCGCTCTTTTTAAAATAAGAGAATTCCCCATCTGTCATGGGACAGATAGCAAAGGAGAACTGGATGACAACTAAATATATTGGCATATTGGAATGGGTCAAACAACAAATACAGGATGAGAAGTTAAAAACAGGAGATAAATTACCATCAATTCGACTGCTCGCTGAACAATTTCAATGCAGCAAAAATACGGTCGCGAAAGCATTACTTGAGTTGGAAAAACAGCATATTATCTACGCTAAACCGAAAAGTGGCTATTATGTAGTGGATAATCATAATACATCCGTTCATCATCAGGACATTGCTATTGATTTTTTATCGGCCGGTCCAGATCAAAGGATTATGCCCTATGAGGACTTTCAACATTGTATTAACCAGGCGATCGATCATTATAAAGAACAATTATTTACTTATAGTGATCAACAGGGACTCTATTCTTTACGTAAGGAGCTTGCGAAGTATTTACAACATTTACAAGTATTTGCGAAACCCGATCGACTGGTCATTACGTCCGGATCACAGCAAGCCCTCCATATTCTTTCTGCCATGCCGTTTCCAAACGGGAAAAAGAATGTATTAATTGAGCAGCCCACTTACTTTGGTATGATTGATGCCTTACAAGTAAACGAAATTACAACATTTGGAATTGAAGTGACAATGGAAGGAATGGATTTTAAAAAACTGGAGAAGTTATTTCGCACCGATGATATTAAATTCTTTTACATCATCCCAAGATGCCACAACCCATTAGGACATCATTACACTAATGAGGAAAAGAAAAAAATTGTTGCTCTTGCAGAAAAATACGATGTATATATCGTAGAGGATGATTACTTGGCAGAACTTGATACAGATTTAAAAGCCGATCCTTTGTTTGCATATGAACCTAATGAAAGAGTCATTTATGTTAAGAGCTTTTCCAAAGTATTTTTGCCTGGACTGCGAATCGCAACAGTGGTTCTCCCTGAAAAAATGATTTCTTCCTTTGTACACAATAAATTCAGCGCGGATTTCAATACATCGCCACTTTCACAGGGGGCTTTGGAAATCTATTTAAAAAACGGGATGTTTCAATACCATTTAGAAAAGGTGAAAAAATTATATTCAAATAAAATGAATCTATTATTAGAAGCTTGTTCATTGTATTTACCTACCTATGTACAATTTACAAAGCCTAAAACCGGTTTTTATCTCACCATCTTCTTGCCTTCCGGTATTGATGTCGATAAATTGATATACATGCTGCATGAAAACCATATTTATGTAGATAATGCTTCGAGGATGTTTTTAAGCGAATATAGTCAGAAAGCAATTCGACTAAGTATTTCACAAGTAAATGAAACCAAAATCCAGCTCGGTATTCGGCAATTAGCCGCTCATATAATCGATCTGTATGAAAAACGGAATTATAACGTGCTCTCGTTTAAATCCTATCTTTAAATTCAGTAACACCTCTCAAAATAAAAATGCCCGGTTCAATATAGAACCGAGCACTTGTCAATTTAAAAACAATGAATTTATTTCACTTCTTCCACTTGGTCAGCACTTGCTTTCACGCGGTCAAAGCCTACTTTAATTGCATTTACATATTCTTTAATCACTTTTTGAGCAAGTTCTGACTGAGGATTCAGTGATTCAAAACCATGGTATGCACCAGGATATAAGTGGAATTCCACATCAACACCTGCCTGTGCCAATTTAGATACATACGTAATTGTTTCGTCACGGAAAGGATCCAGCTGACCTACACATGTATACGTATATGGAAGATTACGATAATCCTCAGCTCTTGCCGGTGCAGCATAAATCGGTACTTCATCATGCCCGTGCAATTCGGCTAAATAGCAATTCCAGCCAAAATCATTCGTTTTTTGGTTCCAGATCATACCTTCTGTAATTTCGTTCGCAGAAGGTGTATCGTTACTGTCATTAATCATCGGGTAAAGCGGCATTTGGAAACAAATTGACGGATACTCACGGTCACGCGCAAGCAATGTTAAACCCGCTGTCAAACCACCGCCGGCACTTGCCCCGGCTACGCCAATACGACTTTTGTCGATTTGCAGTTCTACTGCATTATCCGCAATCCATGCAAGAGCACTATAGCAATCTTCAAGTGGTGCTGGATAAGGATGTTCCGGAGCTAAACGGTAATCAACGGAAACAACGACACAGTTTGCTGTTTCTACAACTTGTACACAAAGATGATCATTGTCTTCGATGGAACCTAATATATAACCCCCGCCATGAATCCACAGTAAAACCGGTAATTCTTGATCGTGGTGGGCTGGTTTATAAATACGAACGCGGATTTCATTATCATCAATGCCAGTAATAGTTTTATTGATAATATTCACTGTTTCAGTGCTTGTTAAAGGTAATACCGCTTGTGCCATACCTTCACGCATAGCTTCCAATTGTTCTACCTTAAAATCAAAGTCCGTAAATGATTCTAAACCGGCTAAAAATTCTGGATTTACTCGTTTGATCATCTTCATTCCTCCATGTCACAAAAATTAAACTCACCCTACCAATCTATTCAGCCAACTGAATGATTAGAACTTCATATGGAGTAATTTAAACTAATACCGCAGAAAAACACGGATAATCTCTAGGATTATCCGTGTCTTCATTTACTTCATTATTTCTTCATATGCATCGATGATGAACTGGATTTCTCTTGTGACTTTCAAATCTTTCACACCATCCATTGCATATAAAATATCGCGTTTGGCGTTTTCTTTGTCCCCTAGTTTGAAGTAGCATAATGCCCTTACAGCAAACGCCCGGTACATCATCGACAAATCAATCGGGTGCTGATTGTATTCCAATATTTCGATGTCTTTCAAAGTTTGCAGTGCTTCTTCATACCGCTCAAGCATGTAGTAGGCAAAGCCATATTGCCCATTAAAGAAAATGTCCGTGCTGTATAAAAAGCCTTCTAATTCAAAATCATTTTCAAATCGGATCTCAACCGTTTTCTCGTAATCTTTTTCAATTTGATTTGTATATAGAAGCGTTACTAGCCGTTCCATGAGCGTTTCAGTCGGGTCTTCCATAATTTCTGCGAATGCCCGGATTTTCTTTAAATAATAAGTAGCCTTTTCCTCTTCTTCTTTTGAACAGTGAATGAAAAACAAAAAGCGGTAAAAATCATTTAACCGATATACGATTTTCTTCTCTTTTGCCAATTTTAAAGCTCTTTCCAAATAAACTTCCATTTGAACATCATCATTCAGCGCTGCATAGGAAACTGTAATGTTATAGTATAGATCGAGTTTTTCAAGGTCGTCTATCAAATCCCCGTATTTCTCGATATACTTTTCCCCTTCATGTAAATAGCGAAGACCTTCCGCATAATCATTTTCCAGAAACTTAATGTTCCCCATGCGGGAATAAATCTTCAATATTTTTGAATAGCCATGTACTTGTTCATACATTCTGACGAGCTTGACGAATGGCTTTTCCGATAAATCCATTTTCGCAAAGTAGCGCATTGTCAAATACACTTCGTAAATGCGTACTTCCTCAAAAGTTGCCCCCTTAAGGCTGCCATTTTCATGAAATGGATGAATCAGATGATACAGTTCGAGAACTTTTTCGTTTATTTTTTTATCATCATGCTCTTTATTTAGAGCTAAACGTTTTATTTCAACATCACGGTATAATTCTTTCATTTGCTGATGATTTTCGTTTTGCATGAGCTCGGACACATCAATGTCGAGCTGTTTCGCAATATGCTGAAGGCTCTCCATTGACGGCTGTGCCTTCCCGTTTTCAATCAGGCTGAGCATCCCTTTCGTTATTCGGTCTCCCGCTACTTGGGCAAGCGTCATTTTACGTTCTTTTCTTAGTTCTTTTATTTTTGCACCAATATTTAACACGTCGTCACCTCATTAAATACAGTTTACCAAAAATCATTTAAAAGGCGAATATTTTAACCTTATTAAACATTTGATTCAGGTTTTAATGTAACAAAGAGAAATTATTTTAATTAAATTAAACTTTTGTATTGTAATTTTAAAAACTCCGCCATATAATAAGTTTAATTAAATTAAACAAAGGGGTTTGTTTATGAATGAACAACAGAAATTGAAAAAAGCAACGTATCATTTATACACGTTTCTAGTAAGTAAAATGATTGGTGCACTTGGGTCACATGTTTACAGCTTTGGGATCAGTATGTATATTTTATCGATGACAGGCTCTTCGCTCAGTTTTGCGACAAATATTATTTTAAGCTACTTGCCGCGCACAATCATGTCACCGATTGCAGGTCTCTTAGGGGATCGTTTCCCCAGGAAATGGCTTGTGCTCGGTGGGCAAACCGGGGTCATCCTGACAGTAAGCGGCTTATTGCTCTACACGCATGAATTCGGATTATCTTTAATGGCGATTTATATCACAACGGTGTTCAATAGTATTTTCAGTACTTTTTCCGGTGTAGCGTTTTCCGCATCTATTGCCAATTTGGTCGATGAAGCTCGACTGCAAAAGGCGATGAGCTTTAATCAGTTGTCCTATTCTATTTCAGGAATTGGCGGACCGATCTTCGGCGGGATGTTATTTGGTTTTGTATCGATGGAAATGTTCCTTATTATCTTCATCTGCGCTGCTGTAGTGACATTAATGCTGGAATCAACAATGAATTTTGTACTATATAAGAAAGAAACAATAAATGATAATGCTGAAAAAGAATCGATGTTCGAAAGTTTCAAAGCCGGCTTCCGCTATGTCAATACAAAGCCGATTATTAAAGCGATTTTATGGACAGCACTTTGGTTAAACTTATTTTTCACAGCAATCAATGTTGGCGGGGATTATATTTTATTGACGATTTTGAATTTAGATCCAAAATACATCGGTTTTACAGAGGCTGGAGGTGCAGTCGGAATTTTAATTACATCCATTTATTTCGCATCAAGAGCAACCGTCAAATTTCCTTTACTGACAGTTAAACGGTCCGTGTTCGCCTCTTCTATTGTTGTCATTTTATCGGCACTGCCGCTCATTGTAACATTTTCGGTATTGATGAATTTCATTTATTATTTAATTATCATGTTTTTATTTGGAGCATTGGGGGTTATTACAAATACCCCGCTTGGCGTATTGATGCAAACTTCTATTGAAGAAGAATACCGGGGGCGGGTTTTTGGAATTATCGAAATGATGGCGATGAGTGCCATGCCTGTTGGAACACTTGTATTCGGGATTTTATACGAATTCATTCCGGCCCAATATATTTTAATCGTCAGCGGGCTGATTCTAATTGGTATTGTACTATTATTACTGCGCCCTTCTATATTGGAAATGGCTCATCCTGAACTGAAAAAGGCGAAATTAGAAACAGAACCTGTAACTGAATAATATAATCTAGAATTAGGGCTAATTTTCTAAATTTAGCTCTTTTTTTATTAAATTGGAACCTATATTAGTTTGATATACGATTAAAGATTCTGTACAATTTATATTGTATTAATTTCCATAATAGAGAGGCTGATATTTCATTGAATTTCCATAACTATTATTTTGTTTCAGGAGATAAGTATTCAGAATTTCAGCAGCTCCTGTCAAACTACCCATTTCTGGCCGTCCATTTGGAAGATTATAATCAATGTTATAATTTTTATTATCAATTTGTTTATAATCTGTATACATATTTAACTACAGATGATTATGAATTAATAATGGATGACAACATACGTTTTTACTATCCTTTTCAATCGTATATTCATGAGTTAACGATAAAGCAAAGCGAACTTCAGAAATTCAAAAAAAGAAAAAGTAATAATCATTTAATATGCTTACTCTTTTCCGTTCTCCTAAAAAATAAATTAAAGCAGATGATACAAAATCTTGTAGATGAAACAGGTTTTGAATCTGAATTACCGCTGGAACTAATTAACTTTTATGAAAACAATCCAAGTACCTCCTCACCAAGTCTGACTATCAATCAAATCCATATCCAATTTCTAAGCAGTTTAAAGGCGAAAATTATTGTGGACACCTATTTCAGTCAACTGATTACAGATTCTATTGACGGTACAAATCGATATTATTTTATCTATCTAAAGGAGTTTTGATATGCATACCTGTTCCCAATCATCTTTACAAAATAGTTTGAAAAACAACGAATTGCGATTGATCGAAAGCTCTTTAACGCTGAGTATAAAGCATTTTCAGACTTATTATTCAAACAAACAGTTTGACGAAGCATTTGCTCAGCTTCAGTTTATTTTGGCGACCATAGAAAGATCGGGCAACCCGGAACATGTGACAGAAGCGCTTGTTTGCTGTGTTAAATTTGCTTCTATAGTCGCTATTATTCCACAAAGCGACATGCTGATTAACTCAATCATTCACTCAATTGATTCAGATTCTTCCCCTCAAAATCTGTCAATGTGCTACTATTTACTAAGCATCCTTGCACTTGAAAAAAATAATAATCCCGAAGCGGTTCAATATGCTAAAAGTGCTTACTTTTATGCTTTGGAAATGAAAGAGGACCGATTATTTTATGAATGTAATGCACAGTTACAGCTCGTTACCACCCTATTGGAAACGGGAAGCTTTGAGGAAGCAAGGAAATATATAGGCCAGTTTAACTGGTATATTGAACAATGTAAAAATGATGCGGAAGTTGTTTTTGTCCATTCCATTCAGGCAAGTACAAATTTCTTAAAGCAAAATTATGAAATGGCTGTTTTTTCGATGTCTTCATTGTTAAAAAAATTTAATGAATCGAACGAAATTATGTATACTTCTTTTTTAGCCCGGCATTTTTACCGGATAATAAAAAAACATCCGGATTCCAGTGATCTATATAGCGATCTGCTGACATTTTGCAAGGAAATAATTGAACGTCATAATTCATTTATGCCATCTGAAATCAATAAGTCTCAGAGTGTTCTCATATATAATTCAAAGCAGTTTTATCAAATTGCCAATACATTTTTCAGTGAGCACTCTAATGAAAACAATTTGATTTCAATGTATAAATTTAAGCTGAAAAATCATATGAATTTTAGGAAACTGTTTGAGACAATAAATATTGAAACAGCCAACAGTCAATTAATCATCTATCCTTACTGTGAGCAAAAGTTTTTACTCATTACTACCGGAAAATATATAGAAATACTGTCAAACAGCCTGCACTTTAAAAATAGTGTTGTTTATATAGGCTCTGCAGAAAATACTGAACATAAAAGTTTTTATGAACTTTATAATGAACTAAATCTGACAATTGTTAGCGATTCATAATGAACGAAGCAACAGTCAAAAACGCTGACTAGTTTATTGCTAGACAGCGTTTTTGACGTATTTGTATACCGTTTATTTCTTTAGCGTGATTCTTTCGGTGGCTGGCACACTTCACATTTTTGCTGTTTGTTTTCTTTGAATTTTTTCCAAGGTTTTTGGAATGTGTTCCCACATGCACATTGGAAATCTAATTTTTGCGAAAATCCTTTAAATTCTGTTGATATTAATTTTGTATCTGTATTCTTTTCTACATATTCGCGAATCGAATGGATTGTCCATTTCTTTGACATTAACTACACCTCCACAAGCTATTTATTATAGCATGAAAATTTATCATTTCCTTAATTAAATAACCAATCGACCAAAAAACCGAAACCTTTAAAAGCAAAATAAAGTAAAAGGAAACCAATAACGATAAATCCTAAACAGCCGAATAAACCAGAAAACATAAAAAGTTTTATATTTGGTCCTTTCCTACCGCCCCATTCCTCTTTTTTATCACTCGTGACGGAGTTAATTGTTTGGCAATGCGGACATTCCTTAATATAAGTCCTTTTCTGTTGTTTTTTTCCGTTAAATATTTTGATTTCCGAAGAAAAATGATCTGTAGAAAAATCGATCGTCATCCTTTCGTGACAGTTTCTGCATTCAATTTCTACTTTTTTGCCATCCATGACTACCAACTCCTTTTATTTCGTTCTTAACGCAATGATACCTGTAATGAAAATTTTTCAGGCGTATATACATATGGTAAAGGCATCTGCCTATGAATAGGAGGAATATAATTGAATAATGGTTCGGATTCTACACCCTCTTTAGAAGTAATCGCAGCCAGGCTTGCCTATGCAGGTGCTGCTGTTACAACGATTGGCGATGTATTGTCTATGATTTCTGCAGGAATTTCATTAAAACTGCTTGAGGAGCAAAACGGACAGCAGGCTTCGGCATCCTATAGCAGCGAATCTGATTTTAAGCAAATGCAAGATGAAATCGATAAATTAATTCGGGAACTTCGGCAAATAAGAAAAATGATGGGCAAACCCTAATCCCGATTAAACAAATATTTTCTTGAATCTGCTTCGATCCGCCGTTCACAATCATCACAACTGATGCTTGCTTGTCGGTTTACTTTATATTGGTTATATTTTTTTGTACCTTCCATCAACTTGAATGGCTTCCGGCAATACCGGCAAGTTGTCTCATAAAAAAACATTTCAGATCCATTCCTTCCGCAAAATCTTTTTATATTATAACTTAAAATAAAAAAAACCTATTGCGAAAAGTAAGTTTCATCGCAATAGGCTTTGTTTTATGATTTTAAAAGTTTAACCGTGACTGTTTTTCGACCCCAATTTTTAGCTGTCGATTTTTTACTCATAAAAATATCAATTTTCTTTCCTTTAATGGCACTGCCAACATCACCCGCTACGGCAATTCCATAGCCTTCTACCCATACTTTAGAGCCAAGTGGAATGATTTTCGGATCTACTGCAATGACCTTCAAACTAGGATTTTTACGTAAATTTAACCCGGTTTTCGTAATACCAGAACAGCCTTTGCAGTTAGCTGTGTAAGCCGTTGATGACATCTTAATTGTCTTTTTTACATTAGAAGGATGTGTGGCTGATTTTTTTATTGTCGCTTTCTTTGCTGCCGGCTTATTTTTAATATGGCTTGGTAACTTAAGGACTTGTTTAATTTGTACTTTTGTAGTCTTTAAATCATTCAATGCCATAAGTTCTTTTACTGATGTATCGTATTTCTTCGCAAGCATTGTTAAATTCTCGCCTTTTTTAATTGTATGTGAAGCTGCCTCTGACGTTCCTGCAAAAATGAATGTGCTTGCGACCATAACCGCAATAAATGCTACTATTTTCTTGATCATACTTGAATATTTCCCTCCAGAAAAAGTGTCGTGAAAAATCTTTTTGATTCAACATGACCTAGCATAACCTCCCAATGTTTCAGTGAGATGACATCTTCATGCCGTCAATATTACAATTCGATAACAAATAGTCGAAATATGTCGAGAATATATTACAAATATCTGAATAACTTTATTATTCGCGTAAAATAGAACCATATATTAACAATTTCCACATGACTTTTTACCTTCTTTTGAGCGGTGAGTAAAAAACTATCCTACTGTAACAATTTATGCTAATATATTTTTTGTTTTGATTTAAACAATAGAAAGAGTGAACTGATTGGAAAATAGCACGAAAGAATTGAGTTTATTTAAGTTAACTTGGCCATTATTTTTAGAGTTGTTCCTATTTATGCTGATGGGGTTAGCGGATACATTTATGTTAAGTGCTGTATCGGATGATGCAGTAGCAGGCGTTGGAACAGCCAATCAATATATACAAATTGCAATTTTATTATTAGGGGTAATCGGTACGGGTGCATCCATTGTCGTTTCTCAATTTTTAGGTTCCCGCCTAATTGCTGAAGCATCCCAAATCGCAGCTTTATCGGTAACACTCAATTTACTCGTCGGTTTAGTCATTAGTGGGTTATTTATATTATTTTCCGATGTTCTAATGAAGATGATGAACCTGCAAGGTGCTGTATTGGAAGCAGCGCAGAGCTATTTGGTCATTGTTGGAGGCTTTATTTTCGTTCAGGCTTTAATTACTTCCATGTCTTCAATTATTCGTGTGCAAGGCTGGACGAAGCAAACGATGTACGTGTCGCTTGCAATGAATATTGTACACGTTGTTTTAAACTATATTTTAATCTTTGGTAAATTTGGAATGCCGGAACTTGGCGTGGAAGGTGCAGCAATATCTTCTGTTGTTAGTCGTGTCCTGGCATCAGTTGTATTTTTCTGGCTTTTATACCAGGCCTTGGAGGTTCGTATTGAATGGGCAGATTACTATAGATTGTCCAAAAACTATATTTCAAAAATATTGAAAATCGGAATTCCGTCTGCCCTTGAGCAGGTGCTCTACCAGACCAATCAAATTGTCCTTCTCTATTATGTAACATTTATTGGAGCCGAGGCATTATCTGCCCGTCAGTATGCCGTGAATATCTCGATGTTTACTTATCTTTTTGCAATGGCAATCGGGATGGCGACAGCTATTTTAGTCGGCCGGTACGTCGGAGCAGGCGAGAAAGAACTTGCCTATAGTAAAGTATGGTTTGGTGTAAAATCGGCTTTAATTTTTACATTGTCCATGGTCGCAATTATCATCCTCTTTAGAGAACCGTTCATGCGCATCTTTACTGACAATGAAGAAATTATTCAAATCGGGGCGAGCGTACTATTATTAAGTATTTTACTGGAGACAGGACGTACGATTAACATTACGATCATTAACTCTTTGCGTGCTTCAGGGGATGCCGCTTATCCTGTCCGTATTGGTTTTATTTCCATGATCGTTATCGGTTTATCTCTAGGTTATTTATTCGTCTTCGTTCTTGACTTGGGCCTTGTTGGTGTATGGCTTGCTATTGCGTGTGATGAATGGATCCGCGCAGTGCTCGTTATTTTCCGCTGGCGCAGTCGAAAATGGGAACGCTATGCCATTGTTAGTTCAGATAAATAGATATATTGAAACATCCATTTCCCCTTATGTGAGGAGATGGATGTTTTTTTACTTGTAATCCATTTAAATTATCGGCTTCTCACTATTGTATGGCGTAATCAAAACGCCTTCTTCAATTATATTGAGAAGGCGTTTCACATTATTATTTAGATGATTCTTCAGCCGAAGCTTCTTCAGTTGATGCTTCTTCTGCTACAGCTTCTTCAAGTTCTGCATTTTCTTCTGCTAGCAATGCTTCTTCAGCTGCACGACGTTTTGCTTCTTCTGCAGCTTTTTTCGCCGCTTCTTCAAGTGGTTTGTTGACAACACCTAAGCACCAAATAAATTCTTCCCAAGCCATGTTCCAACCTTTGAAAACTTCTTCCGAGTCATCCCATTTTACTGAATAAGCGATCCCATCTTCAGTTTTTACAATCGATAGTGATAAATCCGCTCCAGCACGGTCACTTAATAATTTGATTTTTCCCTCTTCATCAAAACGTTCCTCGATATTATCCTTTTCTGTGAATGAACGGCTTTGTGCAATTTCAAACAGAACATTACTATGAATTCGGTATTTATTTTTTTGCATTTTTTTCCCAACTTCCATTATTGATTCGTTACTTGTACTATCTTACAACGTTTCAAAAAAATTATCGCGATTTTTTTCAGTTTAGCACTTTAAATTATTTTATCACAAGTCGGTACAGTTAAACCACTAACTATTGCACAAAAGAGAACGTATATTCCTTATTTTATGAAAAAAAATAAAAAAAACCCGTGGAGTCTTTAGAAACTTCACGAGTTTAAAACCATTATAAAGGTTAGTAGTAATACGAACCGCTATTGCGTTTTTCTGCTATTTCATATGCAAGTTCAATAATAGATTTTGCAAGCTGTGCATATGTTACTTCTTTTTTCGGTAAGAACATCGATTGTTCCGCACCTTGAAGTCCTAATACATGCGAAATTGCAACATATCCGATTTTTTCAGGATCAACATCAGCCGCATCTTTTATCGTTAACTGATAGATGTCCGCATGCTTTGCCGCTTGTTCAAGACCTAGTGTTCGGATATACCAAACGGCTAATTGCTCATTTGTTACTTTCTGGTCGATGTTTAATTCATCTTCCAGCGGATTTAAAATGCCTAGACGTGTTGCAGTTTCCACTACATTATAATACGGATGATCCGGATTGATTTCATCGAATGAAACTGGTGGCTGCTCCGGACGATATGCATAATAATCCTCATAGAAATAAGTGATGGACTTAATGATAGTTTGAAGCGCCTGCCCTTGTGAAATGGCCGTATCCGCATTGAAAGTTTTCGGATCCTTCACTTCAATTGCACCAGCCTGAATTAAATAATTCAGTTCCTTTTCGGCAGTCGGGTGAGTTACTTTCGCTTTTTCAGTTTGTACATACGGACTGACAATCTCGCCACTGTTGGCATCGATTTGGTAGTACTCTTGTCCCTTTACTGTCGGGACATATACAAGCTCGTATTTACCGTCTTCATTTTGCAGTCGGTGGTAAACAAGTTTAACATCCAGTGCATCTGCAAATAGTTTCTTTGCCTCTTCGCCTGAAACTGTTGCTGATGCATCTGGCCATTCCTCAATATCCAATGGATAGCGATAGAATGATTTCAATTTCCCTTCGTCATCAATTGTTACCGATAGACTGTCACCATTTACAATCAGTCCATTTTTAATTCGTGGGAAATTCACATAATGCACTTTTGATTCCTTATCATAAACCGGATCTGTATGTGCCTTCGCATATTCATGTACGGATGTTGGAGCAAGCTCCTTCACATATTTTTCCGCTGCTGCGAGGACCTTATCTTTATCCAGTCTTGGAACTGTATTTTCCGTTTCATCATCTTCTAGCGGGAGTGGACTATAGAAGTCAGAGTAAGAGATAAGTTCCCCAGTGTTTTTATTGAATTCGATTGATGAACCGAACGAGCCGTTTCGGTAGCGGTAAGAATAGGAAACACTGATTACGGCTTGATCATTCATTTCATGTTCATAGGCATGATCAATTGTGAATTTTGTTGTATTTCCCTGGCTTGCTACTAACTGTTTTGCAATTTCTTTCGCGTCATCAATTGTAATTGGTGATGGTTCTTTTAATTGGTTTGGCGCAAGCGGTTGTAATGCTACTTTGCCATTTAACGAATCCACTTTGCCTGTTGTAGTTGCCCATTTATTAGAAGTCGCATGTAAACCAATTACATTTGGGGCTGGCAAGTAAACAAGTTTAACAGCAGGCTTGGAAGATGTTAGGGAATAATCAACCGTGTATTGCAAAGTTAAATTTAGTTGATCTTTCATTTTTTCTAACGCTGCTTCTTTTGTAACAACATTTGTCGTCTCTTCAAACGACATGCGTTTTTGATCAGGACTCATTTGTGTGAAATATTGGATTTTACCATCGCCAAGTACACTTACTATCATTGACTGATCCTGAATTGGAATATTTTTTTCGGTTGAAGTGAAGCTGTAATTGTACGTGATCGGCTCAGTAATTAGACGGCTGAAATAACTAGGTGTTTCAGTTGATATCACGTAATTCGATGACGAGGCCACCTTTTTAACGAAATCTTCTGCAATTTTACGTCCTTGTTCTTCTGTTATTTTACCTGGGAATAAAGCATCCTTCACACTTGCAGGACTGAAATATAAATGCTCAATTTCTAGGTTGTCCGATCTGAATGAAACACTGCCGCTTTCCATCTGTTTATTGACCTTTTTTTGGAACATTAATTCATAACGTGTAGTTAAATCATCAGCATAATGATAACTCATAGAAGTCATTTGGAAATCACTATCAGAGTATGTAGCAAACATCTCCGGTAATTTCGTTTTTAAAATTTTAATCAACTGTTCTTTTGTTACACTTTCATCTGTCATCGCAACATAGATGGGTACCCTTTCTTCTTTCGGATTGACAGAAGCCTCTGCAAGAGCAGGACTGGCAAGCAATCCTAAAGAAACAATCGACATGCCTAAAGCGGTTGTCCATTTTTTCATATTCAATTCCTCCTTTGTTTCTATCTATTATACGCCTAATTATTGGCAATAGTTTCAATATATTGTACATTTTATAAAATTATTACTTTTTTTCAGGAAAATACTATACATTGTGTTCAATAGTAAGTCATGTTAGAATCTTTCAGAGGTGAAGTTCGTGAATATTGTAACAGCAGGAATGCTTGTATCATTTTCCGGCATTATTGTCGTTTGTTTAGGTTTGTTTGGCATCCTACCTAACACTAACCAAACATTGAATTATGTATTTATCGGCATCGGATGGGTGTTTATCCTAATCGGCATCGTCATCCGCATTATCGGTATGAAACTTGAACGGAAAAATAAATAAAAATCCCGAGTACCGCATGAGTACTCGGGATTTTTCCTTTACCTATATCATTTTTAAATCAGTTCCTCTTCAAGCAAATAATATTTTGCTCCGTATATATCCACTTCATAGGTGACTCCGGCTGGACTTATATGAATGTTTGTTATTTCCCCTGCTTTATTAATGATATGGGCTTCATAAAATTTGCGATAATGATACGTTTCACTATCCAATTGTTCATCGATTAAGATAACTTTTACAGTGTCCATCAATTGAAACTTCGGCTGATGCTGTTCAAACTCCAGTTCAAATAAATTTAGCTGCCGCAAAAAAATTCACCTGCCAATATGTATTCAACATTACATTCGACAAGTGAATTTATTTTCCTTTATTCAGGCGAAACATGAATCTAATTAATGCAGTCAACTACGTTAATCCTGCATTTTTGGTAATGGCAAAATCGTTTCATTATTTTTCTGCTCTGGCTTTAAATAAATGACAAGCTCTTGCTGATATGTACTATTTTCCAGTAAATAATGATCAAGTGTATGGCTGTCATACTGATAGTTGCCAAATGGAAATGAAACACTTTCGCCTTTTACAGCAGCTAGCAGTCCCGCAACATCATTACTGACCATCTGCAAAACTTCTTCAGCCGTTTCTGTTAATACAAATACTACATTCATCTTTTTTACTCTCCTATACCCCTATGAATAGTGTCGCCTGCGCAATGGCGATATAAAACGCCGGGTCCTGTACCGGTGCTTCTTCCCATACTACCAGCTTAACCGAAAACATATCCGATTGTTCATTATAAACAGCAAGCCACCTTGCGATAACCTCGTCATTTATAATAAAGTTGGACCAGTCTTCCATTTCTTTATCAATTTTCATCTTAAATTTATCGCTTGATATAAACAGTTCGGGAACGCCAATACGCCAGTTCTCATAATTAATGATATATTTTTCGTTTAAAACAAGATCCTTTCCTTCAAACCACACTTTTCCACGTCTGAAGATTTTCTTCACTTCGAATAATGATTGTCCATCATTACCAAGCACCGCATATTTCAAAAAATAGCGGTGATCGAAATAGCCGTCCAGCAATTTTTTCAAACCGTTATCATAAATACGCTGAACTTTTAGGATTTGCCCCCCCGCTTCATTGTAAACAGGCTGTTGTTCCGTTGATTTTATATTTCCTAATACTTCGTACGTATAAGTCTGCATTGATTTCCCCTTAATAAATAATCTTAATTTTATTGAGTATCCGTTGTAAAAAATTTTGCTTTTCGTCAAATTTTTCCCGTATCGAAAGTGCCTCATCAGGATGGTCGGTAATGACACCATTTACATTTTTCTCGTAAAATTTCTGCATATCCGACTCATCATTAATCGTCCAGACGAACAACTCCATATCACGATCCTCTACTTGCTGCTGGATATTTTTCGTAGCAAAAGACTGCTCCACCGAAATAAAGTCGGCATTTGATTCTGGTAACTTGCCGTATGCGATGGAATACACATGCCCAGTATGAACACGGGGTTCCAGTTCTTCAAGCAGCTCCATTGTCGGTAAATCAGGTGATTGAACATAATGATAATCCAAGGCATCATATTCATCAAGCAGATCAACAAAGCGCTGTAAAAAGTCCTCTGTTTCAAAACCATGAGTTTTCAGCTCAATAAGCAATTTTATATTTAAATCATGACTCATTTCAAGCACTTCCTCAAAAGAAGCGATCGTGTCACTGAATCCATCCGCCAAAACGGTTGTTGTGACTAATTCATTTAGCGTTAAATCATAAATGATATCATCTTCCCCTGACAAACGTGATAAAGTTTTATCATGATAGACGACAAATTCCCCGTCCTTCGTTTGCTGGATATCGATTTCCACTAAATCCGCATCTGCTTCTTTAGCCGCTTCAATCGCACTCAATGTATTTTCCACACCGCCATCCATAAAGCCGCGATGGGAAACAATATTTGTGTCCGGTTCGTAAATCGTTTTTCCCAAATTGATATAATTAATACCGCTCACCAGGAAAAACGCATATACAGCAATTAGAAAGGACCACTGACGAATTGTTAGTCTAAATGGCTCTTCCTGTATGATTAACGGTTTATGACGTGTTAACTGGAATGCCACCATAACGATTAGCTGAGTAAACAAAACCTGCAATATTGTGAAGAACAGGATGATGACGCCCTGTGCAAGTGTCATTGTAAAACTTGCAGTGACAAGTCCCCAGCTCGGCTTAAATCTTTCAATGATAAAGAGCGGTGTCAATACGATAAATAACGCGAACAACAAAAGCGTTATATTGACGATGACAATAACCCCGATCATCCCGACCGTCTCAATTAGTTTTCTTTTTGAAAACTGCCAGCTCATCTTTAATGCTTCAACTATTGAAACCTCTTGATAAACCGTAAAAAACGGCCATGTAAAAATGAAACGTAAGCCTATAAAACTCAATATAATTATTAGCACAACATATAGAAACGTACCATTACGAGAATTTAAAAGTTCGTCTATAATAAAGCTTGGTATATTTATATTTTGAATCAACGAAACTGGCAAAAATGATGAAATAAGTGGAATCAATAATAGTAAGTAAACTGCAATCAATAATGTCTGCAAGCTGATAAAATAGACAACCTTCTGATTTAACCGTTTTAAAAGCTCTTTCCATGTATATGGAATTCCACGCTGCTGATAGTATGCCAATAGTATTAAAAATCCTAATTCATAATAGATGAATACAATTCCGATAAATAAAATAATTCCTATTCCAAATAACGCAAACGGATTTGTCAGTAAATAAAGGATACTATCTTGCGTAATTACCTGTACTCCGGTAATATCCATGACAACTGCGGTAATCAGCCAGATGATAGGCAGTAAAATGAATGCCTGCACAATCCGTAATATCGCAAACGTCCGTATATAATCGACTCGATAATAATATAGATTTCTGAAAATCAGTTGAATAACGCGTTTAATTCTGTCCACAAGGCTTCCTCCGACTAGTCAATTCTATCTCTATTTTTGGTTTTTCTTAATATATTCCTTTGTTTGAAGCAAAGTATTTGTAAATACTTCCATTGGCTCCACCCCTCTAATTCCGTAATGGTCTTCAAATACGAAAAAAGGGATAATCTTTATTTGAAGTTGCTGTGCTTCATATCGATCTAGCACTAACTCTTCTGTGAATTGTTCTTCTATTATTATTTTTTGTGCCATGCTCCGATCGATGCCAATCTGTTCGCAAATGGTCAGAAGTGATTCAGTGTCATTTAAATTAAGACCTTCCGCAAAATAATTTTTCATTACAACATCTACAAACTCCAGTTCTTTTTCATAGAGTTTTGCAAGCTTAGTTAAGCGATGCGCATTTTTCGTATTGGCGAGAACTATCTTATCAAAGTTGAATACGACTCCTACATCCTGGGCATGCATTTGCAACGCTTCCATGAACTCCTCTGTTTTACGGAGGTCATTATTTTTCTTTTTAAAAATGGAATCCACATAAGATAACGTTTCCGTTTTTGAAGCGGCAGGGCTTATTTCAAACGCTCTGTAAACGACTTCCGTTTCTTCACCTAAATTTAATTGTTCGATAGCTTGAAATAACTTCGTTTTAGCGATATAACAAAACGGACAAGCAAAATCAGAAAAAATCTCTATTTTCATATTGTCTCCCCCTAATAATTATGTAATTATATCCCTCTATTCTATGGGTTTTTTATTACAATACCCAAAAATCCAAAGAAAAAAGCCGAACCCGACATGGATTCGACTAAATAATATCTAAAATGAAGTAATTGTTGCAAAAAACTCTTCATAAAGTCCCTTTAATATTTGATCTTCATATTCCGAACGAACGCCAAATACAAGACTAACTTCCGAAGAACCTTGATTAATCATCTCAATATTCGCTCCTGTTGCAGAAATCGCAGTGGCTGCACGTGCTGCCAACCCTGTATTATGGCGCATGCCTTCCCCGACAATGACAATCATAGAAAAATTATGGCTGAATTGAACATCATCTGCACATAGTTCCTCCTTAACGCGCTTTACAATTCGCGCTTCAATTTCAGGTGACAGCTGGCTAGAACGCATAATAACTGAAATATCGTCTAAACCAGATGGTGTATGCTCATAAGAAATGTTTTCCTCTTCAATAATTTGAAGTAGCTTGCGGCCAAAGCCAACTTCTCGATTCATTAAATATTTTGATACATATAGAATTGAAAAACCACTATCCGCCGAAATCCCTGTAACCGGGCGATTCGTTGCCGGACGAGTCGGTAAAATTAACGTCCCAGATGCCGAGGGGTTATTTGTGTTTTTAATATTGACCGGAATACCTTGTTTATAGACTGGCATTAATGCTTCATCATGGAACACGGAAAAACCGGCATACGATAGCTCACGCATTTCGCGATACGTAATTTCCTTAATATCGACTGGATCGTTTACGACTTTAGGGTTAGCAGCGAACACACAGTCCACATCCGTAAAGTTTTCATATAGCTCAGCACCAACAGCTGATGCCAAGATCGAACCAGTAATATCAGATCCGCCACGGTCAAATGTACGTAATACGCCTGATTTTGTATATCCGAAGAATCCCGGGAAAATAATAATCTCCTCTGTATTTTTCAATACACTTAAGTTTTCGTATGCTTCTGGCAATGCATACGTACGTTCCGGGAAGTCATTTAAAATTAGTTTATCTTTTGGACTTATATATTTTGCGGGCATGCCAATTGCATTAAAATAACACGCAATTAGTTTTGCGTTGTTATCTTCACCGCTTGCTTTCATATTATCTAAGAATAAGTCTTTGTCTGACCAATTTTCTGTCACACGCCCGCGTATATCTTGCTCAATAATATCTGAAATTGTATTGTCTAAACCAAGATCTTCAGCAATATTACGGTAACGATTTACAACAGCTTTAATTTTTGCTTCAACATCGCCTTTATTAATCACGGTGTTTGCTAAATCTATTAATAAATCCGTCACTTTAATATCATCACTTGAACGCTTACCAGGCGCAGAAACAGCGACAATCTTTCTTTCAGGATTAGACTTCACAATGCTTGCTACTTTTTTGATTTGTTCTGCACTCGCGACAGATGTGCCGCCAAATTTACATACTATCATCTCATCATATCCTTACTCTCAAAATTGATATTTGTACTCACCGAAAAAACATTTGACTTTACACAGTGTACAAATTTATCCTATTTCAGTCAAGACTATTCAGTAAATTCATTAATCTATTTGTCAAAATACGAATAATTCGTCATTTTGTCAATATATTATATGAGATTTTTATATAAAATGATATTTATTTGTTCAATTTTAT
This sequence comes from Solibacillus sp. FSL W7-1472, assembly GCF_037969775.1. Taxonomy (NCBI): domain Bacteria; kingdom Bacillati; phylum Bacillota; class Bacilli; order Caryophanales; family Caryophanaceae; genus Solibacillus; species Solibacillus sp. FSL W7-1472. Next base: position 1,474,031 of record NZ_CP150208.1, on the reverse strand, counting down.
AACATTTTTACAATAAAAAATAAATATAATTTGTTAGGCAAATGAAGTGTCACAATAGTTAAACAACCTTCCCGTCAATCCCTAGCAATGAAAAAATGTTTGTTCCCCCATTCTACTGCAAATTAATCTATAATTATTAGAAAAGAAGTTGTAATTATTATTAGTAGGAGAAGGATATATGAAAATAGTAATTGCAGAAAAACCAGACCAGGCTGCAAAACTGGCTGCCCCATTTTCATTTACTAAAAAGGCTGGTTATTTTGAAGTAAAGCCAAACACATATTTTCCGGAAGGTGCTCTTATAACATGGGCAATCGGTCATCTTTGTGAATTGAAGGCCCCGGAAGAATACAACGCTTCCTGGAAAAAATGGACGTTGGAAACATTGCCGATCATTCCAGAACGTTTCGAGTATAAAGTAACGAAAACAAAATACAAGCAATTTAATATCATTAAGACACTCGTGAAAAGGCCGGATATAAGGGAAATTATCATCGGCGGGGATGCAGGGCGCGAAGGTGAACTTATTATAAGGACCATTTTAAAAGTTTGCGGCGTGAATAAACCAATGAAACGTTTATGGATATCATCGCTAACGGAAAATGCGGTGAAAAACGGATTTGCAAACTTACTACCAGAAGAAAAAACGAGAAATATTTATTTTGAAGCACTAAGCCGTTCCTGTGCAGATTGGCTAATCGGGATTAATACATCGAGATTGTACACAGTGCTGCTTAAACGAAATGGAGTAAAGGATGTATTTTCCATTGGACGAGTTCAAACACCGACACTAGCACTCATTGTAAAACGAGAGCATGAGATTGCAAACTTTAAACCTGAACCGTTTTGGGAAGTGGAAGCAGAATTTAATTTTAACGGCAAGATACTAAAAGCGAAATGGCATAAAAATAGCGTGACAAGGCTTCTAGAGGAACGCCAAGCAATTGCTGCCGCCAATTTTTGCATCAATAAAAACGTAGAAATTAAGAATATCAAAAAGGAAACGAAGGAATATGCGCCACCTCTTTTGTTCAATCTGTCTGCACTACAGGCAACAGCAAACAGAGCGTTTAAATTTTCACCGCAAATGACGCTCGATATTTTACAGAAGCTTTATTTAAAAGGTGTCGTTTCCTATCCTAGATCGGATTCCCAATTTTTAACGAATGAAGAAGCAAAAACATTGCCGGCCATTCTCGGACAGCTAGGTAAGTTAGATCAATATAAAAATCTGTTGCCTCCACCGACAACTTCACTTATGAACAATAAACGGTTCGTGAATGAAAAAAAGGTAACCGATCACCATGCCATTATCATTACAGAACAAGTTCCGAATATGGGAAAGCTCAGTGCCGAGGAAGCAAAGATTTATGATTTAGTTGCAAGACAAGTCATTGCGGCACATTACAATAATGCCGTATTCTCCTATACAACGATTCACTCACTTGTCGATAATCGTGCTGAGTTTATTTCTAAAGGAAAAGTATTGCTGGAGGAAGGTTGGCGCAAAGTCATTCATCATTCGAAAGATAATGCTGACAAAGATGAACTGCTCCCCCTTCTGCAAGAAAAGGAGCAAGGGACTGTCGTGAAGGCAAATGTAAAAAAAGGAGAAACCCAACCGCCAAACCGCTATTCGGAAGGTAATTTAATTACAGTTATGAAAACAGCGGGCAAGCATTTGGAAGATGCGGAACTGGAAAAGGTTTTATCGAAAACGGAAGGCTTAGGGACAGAAGCTACACGTGCCGGAATTATTGGTACACTGAAAGACCGGAATTATATCGAAGTGAAGAAAAACCAAGTGTTTGCAACGACGAAAGGAATGCTGCTCATTGAAGCACTAGGTGAAAGCATTTTAACGTCCGCTTCAATGACAGCTAAATGGGAGCAGCGCCTTTCTGAAATTGGTGAAGGGAACGCTTCCCCGCAAGTATTTATGGAACAGGTGAAAAAACTGGCCGATAAATTGATAGTAGATGCAGGCGAACGTGAAAAAGAGTGGGCATTCAACCAAAATGATGTGGAGAAAATTACCGCAAACAATCCATATACGAAAAAGTATAACAAAGTAAAAACGGTTGTCGGTAAATGCATCCTTTGTGATGGATCCATTGTCGACCATGGTACTTTTTACGGTTGTTCGAATTATAAGAAAGCCAACTGTAAATTCTCGGTTTCCAAAAAAATTCTCGGAAAAACAATTACGCAAACGAATTTGAAGAAACTTCTGGCTTCCGGTGAAACAGACTTGATCAAAGGATTTAAAAGAGGCGGTAAAATCTTCAACGCCCACCTCATTTGGGATGAGAAGGAACGAAAGACAAGTTTTAAGTTTACAAATACTAAGTAATCAACTTCCTTTAAAAGATATCCCCCGAAAGTTAGTGTCGAACATTTAACTTTCGGGGGAATTTCTTATCTCTTAATCAATAATTTAACCTGTTATCATTCCTGTATTTTAACCACGCATCTATTTCTGTTTTCATAAATCTTTTCTGATTATCGAGCAATACATAGGGGATGAACTGATAAGTATCATAGCTGCTTAACCCCTCTCTTAACGAATCATCATTCGATATAATGATTTCAATTGATTGTTCGCTTATTTGAAGGTAGTCAGCCAGTTGAGTGATTGTCATCAAATCTGGTATTGAACTATTGACATATTGTGAATCTATATCGGAATTCGGTATGTTCGTTGAATTACTTAATATAAAAGCAGGTATTACAACAGATAAACCCAACAGTACTGCTCCCATTAAATAAGTCGACTGTTTCATAATAGAACCTCCTACTAATATATAGTTTATAAAACACTTTGCCTTAAAAAAAACCATTTATCATTTTAATCGTAATTGGATTGTTTCTGATTGACTGTTCCACTTTATTGTCGCTTTAAGTTCTGATCCTTCCGTTGCATTCGAACAGCCGTAAGGCATAAAAAACATTCCATTTTCATCTAAAGAGATGGAGGCCCCTTCTTTATTATCCACACTAAACTCCAATTGCTCAGGCAGCGGATCATTATTTAGGTATTTTATATAGCCTTTAGTAGAATTGCAGCTATTATCATCAGTCACTACATATTGAACTCTCCAATTTTCACTTTCACCAAAAAACACATAATCTTTTTGTATGCAGGCAGATAAAAGAGCAACACTAAACAAAAGGATTAACATTTTGCTTTTCATTTAAAATCCCCCTTTTTTACTCTTTTCCACTTACAATTTCCTTAAATAAAAAAACAATATGCAGAGTATGGCTTACTCCTTAATAAAACGGATTACCTGATCTATGTATCTCTCTAAAGGTTGCTTAGTATTTACAACGATGTATAAACCTTCATTTGGTTTCTTACTATTTTCAATGGTAAATTTAAATGTTTCTTCTGAGCTGGCTACTTCAATTTGACTAACCATCCTATTTCGGCATTTCAATCTATTATTAATTTCTTGAAAATCATTCAGATAACACTCCACGTATTTGTATGTGGTTTTGTACTTTTTTGACAACTCGATGCCTCGATCTACCATTTCCTGATAGAGACCTGGACTATCCAACAAGACATTTTGTCCTTGGGATAAGTGAAATTCCACTAAAGACCAATCTACATTGTAGGCCATTTTACCAACAAGTTTTTCATCGATCGAAATTTCCTCCAGCGACTTCAGTAACGCAGATTTTACAATATCATGATCTATTATGACTGCCCCTGTTCTCTTGGCAATCTGTCGAGAAAGCGTCGACTTTCCAGACCCCGGGAACCCGGACATTTGTACAAAAAACATACTTAAACAACTCACTTTTATCGGAATTTTATTCACTCGTCAAAATTAAACTATTCAGAACCCAAATATTTTGCATGGAGTTCCCTCTCTGTAATGCCCTTTTCCAGAGACACACTGTACGCCTTGGCATTTGGTCTTGAGCTTACGATTTTATGAATTTCCTGTTCTTTATAATGAATCGCAACGCCATCATCTAAAGCAATTCCAGAGTGTAATTTATTGGTCTCCATCAGTTTATGATATGCAGGTCTTCTTTCGGTTTCTCCATCGTAATGCGGACAATTACTTCCCTTTAAAAACCCCAAACAGTTAATAGGCTCAAGTCCATCCCCATAGGAATCCGTCACCCCTTGTTCAAACCAACAGATTGCTCCTGCACTCAGCCCAGCTAAAATAACACCTTCCTCCCATGCTTTTCGCAAAATACTGTCTAATCCCCATTCCTTCCACAAAGCTAAAAGGTTTTTCGTGTTTCCACCACCTACATATAAAATGTCTTTTTCTAAAACAAAACTTTCCAAGTCTCGAGAAGGTGGGTTAAATAAAGATAAATGTGAAGGATCACAATTTTGGTCATTAAAAAAACTATAAAATCTTGATATGTATTGTTCGGAATCACCACTAGCTGTAGGCAGGAAACAGATTTTCGGATTAGCAGTCTTCGCTTCTTTTAAAATATAGCGATCTAATAACGGGTTATCGGGTTCCATTGAAAAACCCCCGCCACCCATAGCTATTATTTGTCTCATTTTCATTTATGTACTCCTTTCGTCCATATACACTCAAAACATTATCCTTATGATTTCAAGATTTTCTTCATTTCTCTCCAGCCCAGCCCTTCCTCGGTCACTTTTAACTACTTAATCATTCATATTCTATAAAGTTCGTAATAATCCCTTTGATATCAAAACAATAACTTGGAGCAGCGTCATGAAGGAAGCTCCTCCTTTAACGATATGTTGATTTGAAATACATGTTCAAACGCCATCTGAAAACGTTAATAGGGTTATCGACCAACAATAATCCTCACCGAGATAAATATTATCCCAATGTAGAAAATATGAACTTTTCAATGTTATACTAATGATACAAAAAGGGGGATTTATTTTATGGAGAAAAGAAAGCGGACGATATTTTGGATCATACCAATTGGGGTAATCGGGGTATTTTTTTATTTTTTCGGTCCACAAAAAGCCGTAACTGATAACGACTACATTACATATATTCATGCTACACCCGTTATGGAAAATAGCGATATTACAATAGAAGATGCCCTCAAAAATTATTGTGAAGAAAGCCGCTGGGAATATTTCCAAACTAAAATGATGGAGCATGTAGTGGAATTTAAAGGTAAATGCAATATTGATAACAAAGTACAGCCTGTTAATTTACAGTATGTTGTTGAAAAAGGACAAACAGATTACCGTATGGGGGCAATGCTTGTTGATGGTGAACAGCAATCCGAAGAGCAGCGAACAGCGTTTTTGGATACAATTCAATAAAATATTACAAAGTGGAAACTTCATAAGCTTCCACTTTTTATATACCAAAAACCCTAAAATTATATTAATAAACTTCTTAACTTCGACAATAATCGCTGCCGTCTTTTCTTTATTGTTTCATAATTCAGCCTATACTTGTCAGCAAACTCCTTTACCGAAAGCTCTTTTTCGTACAACGCGATCAACAGAAATTGCTCATCTTTATTTAACTCCTCAAACCATTCGGGCCACTCCATATTAGATGTAATAAAATGATGTTGTTGCGAATTAATGATCATTACGTCTTCTTCCACTGCTAATTCATGCTCAGATACATGATTGGCTTTGGATAACGCTCGAATTATTGCATATTTAACGCTCATGTAAGCAAACATCGCAAAGTCCCCTTTTGTTTCATCAAATTTTTGCGATGCCTGCCATAAAGCGATCCTCCCTACTTGCATATATTCATCAATATCTCGATAAATTTTAAGATTAAAAATGACCTTTTTTATTAATGTTTCATTTTCAAAAATAAGTTGCTCCACATCCAGCATGATTCCAAATCCTTTAAGCTGTGCACAACTGATTATTCCTAGGTACTACAAATTTAAAAAATAATTGAAAAAGAAACAAAGTACAGATTTATCATGAAAAATAACATTTGAATAGAAAATAGTCGTAAAATTCACACTTTTATGCAGTAAATCGGTACAAAAAGGAGATTTTCGCATAGTTTTCAAATAAATCAGACTTAACGATATTGACAAAAAACCGGCTATCATGCATGCTATTAGAAAATATAAAGGCATATTGAAGACAAGTACGTAGCAATTGGCTAAACAAGAGAGCACATTCCACAGGCTGAAAGAATGGCATAGCAAAACCTGCCGAACCTACTTCAACAGCTCCTAGAAAAATAGGCGCAGACTCAGCGTTATGAGATGAAGTGGAATGCAAGTATTAGCATTCAATTTAGGTGGTACCACGGAAACAGCACATTTCGTCCTAATCGATAGGATCGAAATGTGCTTTTTTAATGTAATAAAGTGAAACTCAATCAGTGGGGTATCCTTACCTCCCCACTGATTGTTAGTTGAACCAATCGGGCTTTTACGAGTAGTTGACCTCCCGCCCAGAAGCGGGAGTCTAACTACCCGTTAATGCGGGATAATTTCAATATTTCTATGGAAGGGGATTTTTTGGTGGAAAGAAAACGAGTTGTAGTAAAAATCGGAAGCAGTTCTTTAACAAATAGTAAGGGTGAGCTTGATCATGAAAAATTTCATGACCATGTTGCCGCCATTGCCACAATGAAACAGGCAGGTCATGAAGTCATTTTAGTATCTTCAGGGGCAGTAGCGGCAGGTTTCAAAAAGCTTGGCTACCCTTCTCGACCAATTACCCTTAAAGGGAAACAAGCTGCTGCCGCGGTCGGCCAAAGTATATTAATCCAAACTTATGCAGATAAATTTGCCACATATAATGTGACGTCCGCCCAAATTTTACTTACACGTTCTGACTTTAATGATAAACAGCGCTATAGAAATGCTTATGAAACATTAACAGAGCTATTGGAGCGTTCAATTATCCCAATTATCAATGAGAATGATACTGTATCTGTTGCTGAGTTGACTTTTGGTGATAATGACATGCTTTCCGCTTTAGTAAGTGGGCTCGTTCACGCAGATCAGTTAATTATTCTAACAGATGTGAATGGGCTCTATACGGCAAATCCTTTAACTAACGCAAATGCTGTTCGTATTGATCGTATCGAAAAAGTAACAGAAGAAATGCTTCAATTTGCTTCAGGCTCAAGCTCAAAAGTTGGTACCGGCGGGATGCAGTCAAAACTTGTTGCAGCCAATTATGCCGTCAATACAGGTGTCGAAGTCTTTATCGGCACAGGTATCGGCCATACAAAACTAACAGATATTCTCGATAATAATGGGGACGGTACCTATTTTAAACGCAATGAAAAGTATATACCGACAAATAAACAGTGGGTCCAGCTCTCAAAATCTTCCGGGAAGATTTTTATAGATGAAGGTGCAGTTCAAGCATTGCAATTTGGCGGAAAAAGTTTATTGCCGGCCGGTGTCTATGCATATGAAGGACAATTTGAAAAAGGTGATGTTGTAGAAGTTTTTGACCGGCATAATTGTATCGGGCGTGGAGAAATTCTTTATTCTTCAACAGAATTGGAGCAAGCAATGGGGAAAAGAACGACAGAGCTCATGCATTACCCGATTGAAGTTATTCACCGGAATCAATGGGTCAAAATTTAAGGAGGTCATTTTATGTCAAAAACGATAACAAACGAAGTTGTGGAAAAAGGCAAGCGCGCAAAAAAGGCAAGCTATTTAACAAATACCAAATCAACAGCAGAAAAAAATGAAGCATTAAGAAGTATTGCACAGCAGCTTCTTTCTGATTTGGATGTTTTGCTGGCAGAAAACGACAAAGATATTACTGCCGGTAAAGGGAATGGACTCGATCAAGCTACTATAGATCGGATTTTACTGAATGAAAACCGTATTCAGGCGATGAGCGATGCAATCTTACAGCTAATAGAATTAGAGGATCCTGTAGGTGAAGTAGTCGAACAGATTACGAAAGAAAATGGTCTGCGAATTATTAAGAAGCGTGTTCCACTCGGGGTTATCGGCATGATCTATGAAGCACGCCCGAATGTAACGATTGATGCAGCAACACTTTCGATTAAAACCGGTAATGCGGTCATTTTACGAGGCAGCTCATCTGCCAAACACTCTAATATTGCACTCGTTGCATCGATTCACCGGGCATTGGACGCTGTCAGCTATCCGAAAGATGCTGTTTTGCTTATTGAAGATACGAGCCGTGAAACAGCGAAATCTTTATTTACATTGACTGAATACTTGGATGTACTTATTCCGCGTGGCGGGAAGAACCTGATCGATTTGGTCGTGCGTGAATCAACGGTTCCTGTCCTAGAAACCGGTGCAGGGAATTGCCATATTTATTTGGATGAATTCGCTAATATTGAAATGGCAAAATCAATTGTAAAAAATGCGAAAACACAGCGTTTGTCCGTGTGCAATGCAGCGGAGAGTTTATTGCTTCACCAGAAATTTTTCCAAAACTACGGTACAGAATTTTTACATTACTTACAGGATCAACTTAAAATCAAAATCTATGGCGATAAAAAAGTGTGTGCTTTACTGCCAGAAGCAATTGAAGCAACAGAGGCACATTATGCTGAAGAATTTTTGGCGCTGACATTAAGTGTCAAAGTAGTGGAGGATGTAGCTGAAGCCGTCCATCACATTAATCTGTTCGGAACAAATCACTCGGAAGCCATTATCACGGATGATCGTCATAATGCGGATATCTTTTTAAATTCTGTTGATGCGGCAGCAGTATATCATAATGCGTCCACTCGCTTTACAGATGGATTTGAATTCGGGTATGGCGCTGAAATCGGAATTTCTACTCAAAAGCTGCATGCACGAGGCCCAATGGGTTTACCGGCATTAACATCTACAAAATATTATATTCATGGCAACGGTCAGATCCGTGATTAATATTCACCTTCTGTAAAGTAAAACTTCGATCATTGTCTGGAGGCGGAGTTTTGCCTGTGCCCCACGCTTTCGAGGCAGATACATTTTACTATCCGTTAATGCGGGATAAAGAAAGCAGGTTCATCATATGAATGTACGTTCGATGCTTAAACTTACTATTTCCATGGCTATTTTCGGCTCTATCGGCTTCTTTACAACACAAACCGGATTGCCAGCAGTGGAACTCGTTTTTGTACGCTGTATATGTGCGACAATCTTTTTAGGCGGATTGTGGTTGATTACAGGTGGTCATAAAACAGAAGATTGGAATAGAAGCGAAGTGATGAAAACAATCGTTTGCGGCATATTTCTTGTCTTAAACTGGGTGTTTTTATTTAAAGCGTTCGAAGTTATGTCAATTTCAGTCGCCATTTCGATTTATAATTTAGCTCCGATATTTGTATTAATTTTAGGTTCGGTGTTTTTGGCAGAAAAAATGGGCCTACGTTCAATTTGTGCAACAGCTATTTGCTTTTTTGGCAGCATTCTCATTATCGGTATTGAGAGCTTTACAAGCGTTTCGCAATTTATGAATTCAGGATTTATATGGGCGCTTCTTTCGGCCATTTGCTATGCACTGACAATGTTCACGAGTAAAACCATTCATGGCATGTCATCTTATGCACTAACATATATTCAAACGATTACCGGGATTATACTGTTGCTCCCATTTTGCGATTTTGCTGCTTTTGAAGGTTTAACGAATACAAACTGGCTCTACATACTTGGTACAGGTTTAATCCATACGGGATTTGTCTACTATTTATTTTTTGACAGTGTTCGAGACCTCCCTACTGTCATCGTTTCAGTACTCGTATTTGTCGATCCGGTAGTAGCCATATTATTGGATGCTTTGCTGCTATCCTTCCGACCAGATTTATTGCAAGTGCTTGGAATTGTGCTCATTTTTGGAAGTATTTTATACACCGTTTTCTATCCTAAACAAACCATAAACAAGGTAAAAACAAGTAGTTCACAATAAAATCCAAAATAGAAATAAACTCTCAATAGTGGCTGAATTTAAGCGCTTACTATTTAGAGTTTATTTTTTATTATTTAAATTGGGCCAGTTGTTGGGGAATCAATATTTTATCTGCAAACCATATTTGCTGCAGTTTTGTTTTATCCCCCATATAAATAACGACAATTTCAATATTTTTTAACTTTTTGTAGTGGGTTACAGCCGATATCCAATCTTCTTCATTTGGAAAGTCATCAAATAGTAATTCATTGCAGATTAAATAGATTTTGCCGCTACTGCTATGAGATAATTCTAACTTCAACATCGTAAAGGCATAATTAATCACACCTTTATAGTTAATCGGTTCGGTTTTAAGTCCGAATGATTTATCCAGCTCAAAGTAATAATTATAATCTGTAGTATCTTTATGTGTAATCATTTCCTGATCAATTGCGTTTATGAATGGTAAAAAAACAAAATTGTGTTCATGTTTTTGTGAAAATTCCGAAACGGCCAGTGCCAATCCTTTTTGTAAAGTAAGGCTGCGTTTCATTGATATATCTTTTTGAACACAAAATACATATGTACTGTTCGGATCCAGACCAACTTCCAGAAATTGTTCTGTCTGAAATTTGGTTTTCCAAAACAAAACTTCTGAAAAGTGCCTTGATTCAATATAACTCATTAATTTCTTTAAATTCTCATTGCTGATTGTTTCCCATATCGTGTCACCGAATAGCAGTTCTACCGCTTTGGTTTCTTCCAGGGCTTCTTCGAAAATTCTGTCGTAAATAGAATTGAACTTAAATAAATTCAAGTACCAATTATTTTGAATCTTCAAATGCATTTCGTGATAAATGTCCTTATTAACTTGATTATCGGCTTGTTCCTTCACAAATTCATTGTTAAATTTTTCGATCTTCAATGTTTTCCGCATATCCAGAAAATATTCTCTTTTAATTTTTTTCCATATGTATAGTGCTATAAAAAATTTTTTTACAGAGGAATTGGTTAAGTATTCAAAGTTCAATTTATCTAAATTTCTGGCAGAAAAAAATTCCAATATAAAAATTCGCCATTCTTTCAGTCTAATATCTCCATCTACAATTTCACTTTCATACTTTTCTCCAATTTCAAAAAGTGACCAAATATCATGAAAAAATAAATAAAAATCATCACTTTTCAATATTATGGAGTCAGTGCATTGTTCGGAATAAAGTAACTTTAACAGTGCCTCTTTACGCTCAGCGCTTAAAGAGCTAGGATTTTTCAACAATAGCTCCTCCATCATGGACCCACCTCTCTTTAGTATATTTTTAAATATATACCATATTCTCAAATTATACCATTTACCAAACTAAATAATGTAAATTTAAATAAACAAAAAAGCTGCTGACGATTATTTCGTTAGCAGCTTAAAATTTATGCTTTGCGGCTTTCTGTCATTTGTTTCCACACTGAACCTTTAGCCTCTTCTCCGCCTTCAATACGGGCAAGCGCCATTTTTGCCTGTAGTTTTACTTCGAATTCTTTATCTTCACTCGCCATTTTTAATGCGTCAATTGCATGCTCTGTACCTGCTTCATACAAGTACATTGCCGCGCGCCAGCGGACGAGTTTATTTTTGTCACCTAATGCAGCGATCATGGCCGTCTCAAATTCCGGTAATCCTAAATCACTCATACAGTCGCCTGCTGTACGGCGAACGGCTGCACTTTTATCATTCAATGCCTTCGTCAAAGCTGGAACGACCGCTACATCTTCAATCATCCCTAAATAAACGGTTGCAAGGCGTCGTATCGACATTTGCTCATCTTCCAGCGCTTTTTCGAACAAAGGAACATCCTTTACTTCCGGATCCGGTAATTGATCCAACAGCTGGAAGCGTTGTTGCCAATCTTCCACTCGCTCATATTGTTCTAAAGTCACTTCTTTACGCTCATGCGCTGCTGTGACAACTTGTTCGTTAGCAGACTGAACAATAGTTTCCACTCGATCTTGCGGATAAAGTGCATCTACTTCTTTAAGCACTTCTTGTACAACTTGTTCTTTATCGCCATAGCGAACACCAAAATCGACCCATTTTCGTTCAAAAATATAATTTTCGTCAGTCACACTGAATTGCAGACGTTTAAAAGCTGTCGTGAAACGGTCTCCAGCGCTAATTCGCACTTCTCCTTCACCATCAAATGCTTTAATTTGCAATGGAATCGCTTTGTACATTTGAACATGCACATTTACTTCCCCATAATGCTCATTCATCTCATACTCCGTGCTTTCCGTTGCCTCTCCGCCAATTGCGCGGCGAATATCGGCTAAAATATTTTCCCAAGCATATTTCGAATTACGTTCAATCGCCAGGAAGTTCGATACATGGTAAATGCCTTTTACACCTTCTACTCCAAAGATGGCTTGCATCTCAGGTGATGCCTCACCAATATTGTCTTTTGTATAATTAAAGCTTTTACCAAATGGTAAATCCTGATCGATGATTACTTTCATTGAATTTGGACTTGGTGTTGGTTCAATTGATAAAATTTTCATTGTTATGCTCCTATCCATTTACAATTTCGTCTAAATAGCTCCAACGCTCGATTAATTGCTCGTATTCCTGATTTAGTTTTTCAAGATCAGAAGTCAGTTGTTGAAGTTTTGTAAAGTCCGAACCAGCTGATGAAATTTCATCTTCAGTTGTCATAATTTTTTCTTCAACTTGAGCAATTGTATCAGCAATCGATTCCCATTCTTTCTGCTCTTTAAATGATAGCTTTTTCTTTTCTGATTTCTGTTTCTCAACTTTTGGCTTTTCCAGCTTCATTTCTTTCGCTTCCTGTTGCAGCTCGGACTCGCGTTTTGCTAAATAATCGGTATAGATATCCAGGCTTTTCGATACACCGCCTTTTCCATCCAAAATCCACAGCTTTTTCGCAATACGGTCCAAGAAGAAACGATCGTGACTGATTGTAATAACAACGCCAGGGAAGTTTTCGATGAAATCTTCAAGTACACCCAATGTTTCGATATCCAAGTCATTCGTCGGCTCGTCTAAAAGCAATACGTTTGGCTGCTCCATCAATAGACGAAGCAAGTGAAGTCTTTTGCGCTCACCGCCCGATAACTTGCTGATCGGTGTCCCGTGTGTGTTCAGCGGGAATAAAAAACGTTCAAGCATTTGCGATGCAGAATAACGAACACCGTCAGAATCGGTAATATCATTTGAAGCTTCACGGATATAATCAATCATTCGCGCATTTTCATTCATGGCAGGCAATGCTTGTTTGAAATGCAGACGCTTTACTGTGGACCCGACAATTACCTCACCTTTGTCCGGTTCAATTTCCCCTGCAAGCATGTTAAGGAGTGTCGATTTTCCGTAGCCATTTGCGCCAATTATGCCAATACGGTCCCCGTGCTGCAGTAAAAATTCGAAATCCTGAATAATGACTCGGTCTCCATAAGCTTTGGAAATCCCATCCGATTCCAATACTTTTTTTCCTAAACGTGTTGTTGCCAGTCCTAATTCCAGATCCGTCTGATCATTCGAACGGTCGATTGATTCATCTAATGCATCGAAACGCTGAATTCGAGCCTTTTGCTTTGTTGTACGGGCCTTTGCCCCACGGCGTATCCATTTTAATTCCGAACGGTAGCGGTTACGCAGTTTCGCCTGGGAAGCTGCATTTATTTCTTCACGAATTGCCCGCGCTTCCAGGAAATCCCCATACGATCCTGTATGACGGTACAATGTTTTATCTGCCAATTCATAAATATGTGTTGCTGTTTCATCCAGGAAATAACGGTCATGGGTAATAAAGATGACCGCTCCTTTTAGACGTGCTACCATTTCTTGCAGCCATTCCGTCGATGTGACATCCAAATGGTTTGTTGGCTCGTCCAGTAAATATAAGTCTGCCGGTTCAATTAATACTTTTGCCAATGCAACACGTTTTTGCTGTCCACCCGAAAGGCTCGTTACTTGCTGGTCAAACATGCCGATCCCAAGCTTCGTTAATGCTTGCTTTGCCAAAGCATTGACGTCCCAGGCATTTTCCGTGTCCATTTGTTGCTGTAATCGAAATAGTTCATTTTGCAGCTTTTCCGATTGCGGATTTTGGGACAATGCCGCTACCGCCTCTTCATAGGCACGGTTTAACTGTAATATTGGTGAATCTCCGCTAAATACAGCTTGTAAAACCGTTAAATCTTGCGGAAATTGGGGATCTTGTTCCAAATAGGCAATACGGTATTTATTCGGATGGTCAAATTCCACTGAATCCGCATCTTGTTTTCGAGCGATAATCGATAATAAAGTAGATTTTCCTGTCCCGTTTATCCCGATTAATCCTGCACGTTCCCCGTCATAAATGGTAAATTCAATATTTTGAAATAGCGTTTTATCGCCAACTGTTTTTGTTAAGTTTGATACGATTAAATGACTCATGAAATCCCGTCTCTTTCTTTTTTTAACTGCTCTAAAAATTGTACCATAAAGGCATGACGTTCTTCAGCCATTTCGCGCCCTTTTGCAGTTACCATTAAATCTTTCAATAATAAAAGCTTCTCATAAAAATGCGTAACAGAGGCTGTGGATTGACTGCGATATTGTTCTTTCGTCATATTTACACGCACTTCTTCTGCATCATCATATAACTTGCGTCCTTTCGCACCACCGTATGCGAACGTCCGCGCAATCCCTACCGCACCAATCGCATCCAGTCGGTCTGCATCCCGGACGATTTTCGACTCAACTGTTGTAATTTCCCGTTCATTGCCTCCATTAAATGAAACCTCTGCAATAACCGTTTGGATATGTTGTTTTTCCTCTTCCGTTAAATCAAGTTCATCCAGGATCCGCTGTTCCTGCTGTTTATCGACAGCATATTTTTCGTCACTGACATCATGCAGCAGCACGGCTAAACTCACGATTTTTCCACTTGCTAAAGGTTCTGATTTCAGTATTGTCATAGCGTTTTGATAGACACGCTCAATATGTTGAAAATCATGGCTTGCATCCATTGTTTCATAAATTTCTTTTACTAATTGTTCACAACGTACGATTACTTCGGACATGTTACATTCACCATTTTCTTTTTATAGTTTACATAATTATATTACCACGAGAAGTAGGATGACTTCAGTTATTTGACATGTTTATTGCTAAAAAATTCCGTCTTCCCTACTCTTGCCCTAACCCCCTCCGTAGCAACTTTTACACGAAAAATCAAGTATCCTTCATTATGCGGAGATAATTTTTGTCCAAAATGTGAACTAAATGCTTGTTTTTTACAAATTTGTGACATATACTAGAAATAAGGAAACATAAAACAGGGAAAAGGAGTGTTAATTATGCAAAGAATGATGCAAGCTGTAGCACCAAATATGAATGAAAGTCAACGTAAGGGACTAATTGTTATTTCACCAATTTTAATTGGATCGGTTGCATACGGATTAAGTGCCACTTTTATGATTGCGACTAACCTTCTACAAATCATGTTTTAATGGACGAACGTAAATTTAAACTAAATATTCACAGCAAATAAAAGAAACGTATTCGAATGAATAATCAAACGAATACGTTTCTTTTACTTTTATTAATCGCTCCGGCGTTATTTTGTCCTCAGACAGCAATTTCTTGTCGGTCGCTATATATTTTCATTTTAAAATAATCCAAGTGCACTTCCGTCTTCAGCCACATCCATATTCAGTGCTGCCGGCTGTTTTGGCAAGCCTGGCATTGTCATAATATCCCCAGTTAAGCAAACAAGGAATCCCGCACCTAACTTCGGAAGAATTTCACGAATTGTAACAACGAAATCGGTTGGTCTGCCTACTAAGCTTGGTTGATCCGATAATGAATATTGTGTTTTCGCCATACAGATCGGCAGAGTGTCCCACCCATTTTTTTCGATGACTGCTAACTGTTTTTTCGCAGCATCCGTTAATTGCACACCTGCACCACCATACACCTGTTGTACAATTTTCGTTAATTTTTGTTTCACGGTTTCTTGCAAATCATATAAATGGTGGAAAGTATTCGGCTGTTCAATTACTTCGAGTACTTTTTCGGCAAGCTCAATACCGCCTTTACCGCCTTCTTCCCAAACATTAGTGCGGGCAATCCGAACTTCATTTGCTGCGGCCCATTGTAAAACAGCTTTCAGTTCCTGTTCAGAATCCGTAATAAAACGATTTAAAGCAATGACCGGCTCTAACCCAAAGTTACGAACATTGGCTACATGCTGTGCTAAATTGGCAATACCTTGTTTTAATGCGTCCACATTTTCTTCCACTAAGTTAGCCTTTGCTACACCGCCATGCATTTTTAGTGCACGAATTGTCGCAACAATAACAACAGCGCTCGGTTTAAATCCTGCTTCACGTGCTTTAATATTTAAAAACTTCTCCGCCCCTAAATCGGAACCAAATCCTGCTTCTGTTACAACAATATCCGCAAGTTTACGTGCTGTTTGCGTTGCTGTAATTGAATTACATCCGTGGGCAATATTGGCAAATGGTCCACCATGGATCAGGGCCGGTGTGCCTTCAATTGTTTGAACCAAGTTTGGATTCATTGCTTCCTTCAAAATAAGAGCGAGTGCTCCTTCTACTTGTAAATCACCTACAGTTACCGGATTACGATCATACGTATAACCGATTACAATGCGTGCTAAACGCTGTTTCAGATCTTTCAGGCTTGTCGCCAAACAGAAAATGGCCATAATTTCAGAAGCTACTGTAATATCAAATCCGTCTTCACGAGGTACGCCTTGCATCGGACCTCCTAACCCGACCGTTACATGGCGCAGTGCACGGTCATTTAAGTCCAGTACACGCTTCCAGACAATTCGTCTTGGATCAATGTTCAATGCATTCCCTTGGTGGATATGATTATCAATCAATGCAGATAATGCATTATTCGCAGTCGTAATTGCATGGAAATCGCCATTGAAATGCAAATTGATTTGCTCCATCGGCAATACTTGTGCATAACCGCCGCCGGTAGCACCTCCTTTTACACCCATTACCGGTCCTAATGAAGGTTCTCGTAAAGCGACCATTACTCGCTTATCCAATTGGTGCAATGCATCCGCCAAACCGATTGTTACCGTTGATTTCCCTTCTCCTGCAGGTGTAGGACTTATCGCTGTTACAAGCACCACATTCGCCGTTGCTTCACCACTAATTTTACTTGTATCAATTTTTGCTTTAAAGCGACCATATTGTTCAACCGCATCTAATGGAATTTGTGCATTTTCAGCAATTTCCAAAATTGGCTTCATTGTCGCTTTGTTGGCTATTTCAATATCTGATAATGGTTTTTTCGTAGTTGTTGTCATGCTTTGCCCTGCTTTCTATATGTAGTCACTTTATTATAGTCTGTTTTGTCTGAATTAATCAAATACGCTTTAGCGTATTTGCGTCCAGATTTGGCTTTGCGCTGACGCAAAGAACTCCTTACCAAATCTGTGACATCTGCCAGCGGCTACTTCTATTAGCGTGTCTTATTTACACGCTAATAGAAGTTAAATATAAAAAGCGATGTAAATCGACAAATTATTGACAGTTCTTATCTTTATAGGATATAGTTTATTCGTAATATTCTGGAATCTTCATGTTTCATCAATTGATTTTGACAGTATCGGAGGAGAAAGCGGATGCACCAAGGCACTGTAAAATGGTTTGATAATGAAAAAGGTTATGGATTTATAGAATCTGCAGATGGTGAAGATGTTTTTGTACACTTTACTGGCATACAAGAAGAAGGATTTCGTTCACTGGATGAAGGACAAGTGGTTGAATTCGATTTAGTCGATGGTATCCGGGGTCCACAGGCAGCGAATGTTATAAAAAAATAGACAAAGCTGTAAACGAAAGATTTTCATCGTTTACAGCTTTTTTTATTTCTTATTAATTTCGTATTGTGCACCATCAATTGTAAAATGCTTTTGCTCTGTCGCACCTGATATGACGACCTTTTTTATGCCGTAGCCATGTTCGAGCATATAATCCCAGGCGACTCCATCACCGATTGGCTTGACAAATATAAGCTTCACTTCATCAAGCAGAATAATCGAATACTCTACATTCTCTTCTTCATTGACCTTTTTTAAAATTGTCGCACCACATAGTTGGGCAATTTGCTCCACTGCATCAAAATTCGGTACAACAAAATGGACAGCCTGAAGCGTTAAATTTCCTAACGGATGTTGCGCTATAATACCGCGGTCCGTTAGTTCTTTGCGTCGAAGTGTATCTGCTTCATCCCATTGAATGAAAAAAGGAAATTCAATTTTCGATTTCGGATGACCAATATAAAGCAGTTGCCAGCTTACTTCAGAGCCGTCTTCCCGTATTCGGGAATAACGTTCCGGTCCAACTACTTCCAAACCTGCTTGCGCAAATAGCTTCGCATCATGTTCAATTGTCGTTGTACGAACAGCAAAACGCGTCAATCCATCACGTCGGCGATTTTCTTTATAGCTTGCATGTAATGAATACTTCTTATCGGCAGCTTCCTGAAACTTTTCTTCATTTTCAATGCCGATCAATTCAATATAAGCCAAATCAAAGTAGCTTAGTGTATTATATGTACCCCACACTTCATGGCTTCCTCCCGGCACTACATGAAGGCCTTCTTCTTGTAATTTTAACAATGTCTGTTCTGGATATGAAACAAAATGGACGAGATGATCGAACTGGTACATGCTTCAACCTCATTTCAGTTTAAAATAGATTAAATATTCTAAATTATAACATATATAGATAATTGAAAATGAGCAAACTCCATTTAAGAAAGGACATTGATTAATGTAGTTGCAGCGTTCTTTTTCCCATCAACTTTAACAGTCTCCCCTGATTTATGAATAATATAGTGAGGCTCCATCGCACCATATAAAGATTTGGAACTATTTGCGACCATATAATCTGCTTTTGCCGTTTCCATTCTTGCAGAAGCTCGTTCCAACAAATACGTTTCATCATCCGTTGCTTCCAGTTTAAAACCGATTAATGTTGTTTCAGGCGCCCAGTTTTTAATTTGTGCCAATATTTTCGGCGCTTTTTTAAAATGGATAATCGGTGGTTCATCCGATGGCATTTTCCCTTTTTCCGTCAGCTCATGGCCATGCTGATCGAACACTTTGTCAATAAGCCAGTCTGAGCCGGCCACCGCCATAATGACATAGTCAATTTCCTCGGATTCAAGAATTGTTTTCAGCTTTTCTCCTAAGTCCTCAATACCTTCAAATTTAATAAGCTGCATCTTATTTTGATGTTCCGGCAGCTGTGTAAATACACCGTGCATATATATGACGCTCGCACCTTTTTCAAGTGCGGCTTCTGCTAAATAGCACCCCATCGTCCCTTTTGATAAGTTTGTATGGCCGCGGACATTATCCCATTTTTCAAATGTCCCGCCACTCGTTATTAATACTTTTTTTCCTGTCAGCATTGTAGTTTCCCCTTTTAGTGTTCTTCGTTTTCCAGCCACTGTTTTAATATTTCTACAAATTTTTGCGATGCCGGTGACAGCTTCTGCTTTGTCGATAAACCGAGGATCCGGTAACTTTCCTGTACTAGAGGCAGTGCCTTTACAGTATCCGGCAGCATCGAAATCGCCATTTCAGGCAGTATGCTAATACCTAGATTATGTTCTACCATTGATACGATGGCTTTTTCGTCATAAAGTTCAAAACGTATATTCGGAAATACACCATATTTCTCAAATGTTGTCATAACATCATTTGTTCCTTTATAGGAAGGCATTATAATCGGGGTATCTTCAATTTCAAATAAATCGATCTCTGCTCTATCATATAGTGGACTATGCGACGACACAATACATAACAGCGGGTCGCGTTTTAGCGGCATAAACTCGAACTGTTTGGAGCTTGTCCGATTTAAAAATCCGCAGTCGACTTCCCCCTGTAATAGCCACTGTTCAATCTCATAATAATCCCCTTCGCGCAATTCAATACGAATACCCGGAAACTGCGAATCCATAATATGAATGATGTTCGGCATCCAATGTGTAGAAATCGTCGAAATTAGGCCAATTCGAACTGTCCCTTGGCTTACACCTATAATATTGGATGCGGTCTGCTGCAGATGCTCCTCCGCCAACAATACTTTGCGCATTTCATAGAGCATTTTCATACCGTCTTCAGTCAGCGTTACACCTGTACGATTTCGGTGAATTAAATTAAATCCAAATTCCTTTTCCAAACTTGAAACCGCATGACTTACTGCCGATTGCGTCAAGCCCAAAATAGAGGCCGCTTTAGTAAAGCTATGTACTTCCGCCACTTTATTTAAAATTTCGTATTTTACTAAACTCATTATAATTCACTCCACTAATAAATTTTAAACATGAATTATTTTCATATCAATCATTATAAACATTCGTTTTACTAATCACAACATCGTGTTTTATACTGTTTTATAACAGGTCAGATTTGTAGATGATACAACATTTTCGATCTATTAATCTTATAGTTAAATTTGGCGTATAATACATATTTTTACTGGTTATTTAAAACTTACTTTTTAGAAATGTGGTGACATCTTTGAGTTTACAAGGAAAAGCAAATATTTTAATGGTGATTGTTACAATGTTTTGGGGGCTATCGTATACATTCATGGTCATGGGCCTTGAGAGTTTGGAAGCTTTTAATGTTGTGGCACTTCGATGCTTAATCGCATTTATCATTGCAGGGCTAATCTTTTTACCGAAGATGTTGCGTGTGAATATTAAAACGATTTTATATGCATCGATACAAGGCTTTTTATTGTTCACGATATTTGCCTTATCCCTATTAGGATTAAAGACGACTTCTGCAGGTAACGCAGGCTTTATATTAAGTCTAACGGTTGTATTAGTACCAATCATGACAAGCTTCATTGAAAAACGGCTTCCTTCGCGAGCAGTGAGCTTTGCCGTTGTTGCTACGATGATTGGAATTACGGTTCTGACATTGAAAGAATCTCTGACATTCCAGACAGGAGATTTATTGGTTGCGATTGCAGCAGTTTGCTATTCAATCTATTTGATATTAAACAGCAAATTCACTAAAAATGTTGAATCTATTTCTTATGGTGTCTATCAGTTAGGTATTGCCGGCTTGTTTGGCGCAGTGTTCACAATGATGTTCGAATCTCCAATGTTCCCTTCCAATTCTTCAAGTTGGATTGCTGTACTTGGATTAGGTATTATCTGTACGGCATTTTGTTTTATTGCTCAGGCTGTTGTACAACAATATACTTCTCCCACACATACCGGGTTAATCTTTTCACTTGAACCGATTTTCGCAGCTCTTTTCGCCATGATTTTCCTGGGCGAAGGATTGACTGCACAGCTTGTGATTGGTGGCGCATTTATTTTAATCGGCAATACTGTTGCTCAGTTAGAACAATTTATAGCAATGAAAAAAATTCCGGCACCTACTCACTCTGAAACTACGTTATAATAGGTAGAGACATCGCATCGAGCGTGCAATGTCTCTTTTTTTATAAATTAATGATAGAATTAACTCTATTATTGTTCTATTTTTATGTAAAGTTTAATATAATGTAAAATGCAACAATTTTTCTGATAGTTCTAAAAACATAATCAGTTTTCATAATAACAATCTGACGTTATTATTATTAGTAGCAATACTGCGACATTAGTATTTAAAAGTTGTATTAAAGGAAGTGTTACAATGATTGGACGTAATGACCCATGTCTATGCGGTAGTGGAAAAAAATACAAAAAATGTTGTGAAGGAAAAAATCAAGTAACTTCACAAAACGTTTTCCAAGATGAAATCGAAAACGTATTACAAACTTTCTATAGTAATTACCCAGAACGAAAAGATATCCGTGAATTTATGGAATTGGTTCGTACATGGGCACCGAAACTAGAAAAAAAATTACACAAGGAATTAGTGGAAGCTGTTGCATTGGACGAATACTTCTTCCATCAACGACCTGATATTTGGCAAAACTTCTTAGCAAAAACAGCTAAGAAAGCACTTCGCCCATCTATGATCGAATTATTGAAATCATGGGAACAGCCGATTTTCTTCATCGGAACTGTCGAAGATGTGCAAGATGATTACTTTACAGCTATCTCTGCTTTAACTGGCACAACATATCATATTCAGCGAGAAAGCCACAAATCAATCCCTCTAGGAATGCGTGTGTTCGCCTTTTTATTACCGGATGGTTCAAACAAGGAAAACCACGTATTAGCTGTCTCTACACTAATCTTCTTCCATAAAGAGCATGCGATTTCGTTTGAACAGTTTACAGAAGCGTACAAAACAAGTCGTTTACCTGTTGAGCAATTCACAAAAGAAAACCATTTATTATTATGGGAAGGTTTAGTCGAAAACGGCTATGAAGGGGAAGAATTTACACCTTTCGAGCAGGAAGTAGTCGAACAGTTAAAAGCATTCATGACTGAAAAAGCGATTAATAATGAGAGCTTCGTAGCGTTGGTTGAAGATTACTTAATCGAAAAGCAGCCTACAGCACGTAAAGCGGGAGCGATAGCAGCCGGTGCAGTACGATTTGGTCAGGAGAACGATTTATTTGATCAAAAATTTACTGTAAAAGAAATTGGCGAAAGCTTCAGTGTTTCCTCATCTTCTTTAAATAAATATTATCAGGAATTAAATGCTTTCTATAATGAAAAGCAACTTGTTAATAGTTAAGCACAAAACAGAAAAGCTACTTTCGAGACGTCGAAAGTAGCTTTTTATTATGCTTTTTTTCAAAATAAATCCACAAAAAAACAACTTGTAATATAGTAGTTATGCGCTACTCATTACAAGTTGTCTCTCCCTTTTTAATAAAAAAGGATTAAAAAATAAAGAAATTTTTCAACGGTAACCACTCCGCTGAAGTATTTACCTATTAAAAATAAATCTGTACCAGAGATTTATACTAGGTAAATAAGAAATACTTAATTATTATATCAAAAAAACATTATTATTCAATAGTAAGAAGAATGTTTTAAAATTATTATTTTTCGGAAACTTTCATTATCTCTTTTCCAAGAAACTGAAGCTGTTCCCCTACCGTACAAGATTCAATGCAGAAACGGTGTGCACCATGTTTACCTCGTTCTTTGCGAAGGTCCTGAATGACTAGACAATCAGCACAGTACATATCCATTAATTCATCAATATCTTTCATAACATCTACTTTATTCAAGTCATGTACCTCCCATTAATTTGTTTTACTATTGTACGTTATTTTTTTATTTTCTCCAACTTACATGTATTTGTTATACTTAAATGAACAGAACATAAAAGGAGCGAAATTATGCTAGAAGTCTATATAGATGGTGCCAGTGCCGGCAATCCAGGTCCTAGCGGGATTGGAATATTTATAAAAGGTGAAGGACAGCATGTAAAAATCAGTGAACCAATCGGTAATACGAACAATCATCAGGCTGAATTTACTGCGCTTTTACGTGGTTTGGAAGAAGCATTGAAAATCGGTTCTTCCTTTGTTTCCGTGCGCTCCGATTCAAAAATTGTTGTAAGCTCAATCGACAAAGCTTATGTGAAAAATGAGGATTTCAAACCTTATTTAGAGCAGGCCCTCTCATTGATCGAACAATTTGACCTATTTTTCATTAAATGGATTCCGGAAAAAGAAAACAAAGCAGCAGATGTTCTTGCACGTGAGGCCATATTGAAAAATAGTTAGGGCTCTTCCATGAAGCAATTTGATAAGCGGTAAAAATTATTAAGAAATCCTTCATTTTCAACCAAATTAATATTCAAAAATCTCTAAAACTAATTGTGGCAAAAAACGATCCATCTATTCCATTTAAGGAACGATGAATCGTTTTTATTATTGTTCAATTTTGTGTTTTTGACGATTAAGTACCAGCATATAAAGCGCAAATACGACAATGATGATGAATGCCGCAATGTAATATACAAATTCATAGCCAAGTTTCACTGCTACCATCCCCAATAAATATGACCCGATAGCAATCCCTATGTCAAACAGCGTAAAATAAGTGGCCGTTGCATAGCCGCTTCGCTGGATCGATGTTGACTGGATACAGAGTGACTGGAAACTTGTTGTTAACGTACCGTACCCTGCACCGATAAAGATTGCCGATAATAAGAACGGTATTTCCTGATCTGCATTCCCTAGAATAATCAGCCCTAATGCAAAAATAAAGAAGGACGGAATAATAACAAATTTTGCGCCTATTGTATCATAGATTCTTCCTGTAAACGGACGAACCGAAATCATTGCAACTGCAAATACCGCAAAGAAATAACTTGCAACACTCAGCAAGTCTTTCTGCTCGGCATACAGAGATAGAAACGACAGAACACTCGCATAAGAAAACGCGATCAAGCTAGCTAACGCGGCAAGTGGCAAGGCACTTCGTTCAAATAAATCATTAAATGAAAATTTAAAGCTGCGGTCTGTTACTACTGGTTTTGGCAAGTCCTTCGTTTGAATAGTTAATGCAAGTAAACCGCCAATTGCCACCAATACAGATAATACGATAAATAGCATATCAAATCCTGAATATTGAATAATGAGCAACCCAATAAAAGGACCGAATACGACAGCTAAGTTCGTAGACATTGCAAAATAGCCCAATCCTGCTCCTTTACGTCTTTTCGGAATAATATCGGCTGCTAAAGAGCCCGATGCAGTCGTTGCAATACTAAACCATATCCCTTGGAAAAAACGAAGTGCAAGCAAAAGCAGAAAAGGTTTAAAAAATAAGTACAACACTGTGCATGCAAAGTAAAGTACAAGACTTAAAATCAACAATCGCTTCTTGCCAAAGAGATCTAGCAGTTTTCCGCTGAATGGACGAACGATAATCGCTGAAATTAAAAATACCGTGACAAGGAGTCCGGAATCGTCATCCGATTTCCCTAACTCGCCGATAGCATATAATGGCAATGTTGTGATTAATCCGTAAAACACAAGGAATATGGACATATTTGTAAAGAATAGACTAATAAATCGTTTCGTGAAAATTTTATTTGTTTGTTCTTGAAGCTCCATTTATTCTAACCTTCCATCTTTTTTAGTAAGTGAATTAGGAGCACCTGTTCTTCCTCAGACAGATTATCAGTCATTTTTTTCTCGAACGAAACGACGGATGCTTCAATTTGAGGAAATTGTTCAATTGCTTTGGTCGTTAAATCAATCATTTTTTCACGTTTATCCGCTCCGTGAACTCTCTCCACCCATCCAAGCGTCTCCAGACGAGTGACTGTTCGCGTAACAGTTGGCGCTTCTACATCAAGGTATTTCCATATAGCTGTGAGTGTCATTGGTCCGTTTTGATGCAATAAAAAAAGAACCGTCCATTGTGAGCTGAATAGTCCATGCTGTTTTAAAACATCATTTAACTGATTTACTAAATAACGATTTTGCTGAAAAAATATATGAAATAACGGATTCATCGCAATCACTCCTTATTTACCTAACTAAATAATTTACTTTCCAATTCTACGCTTCCTAAAAACCTAAGTAAAGTAATTGAGATAAAAATGGCAAAAAAGAAGCATTTAAACTATTTTGCTAGCCTAAATGCTGTCCTTTATTTTCTGCTGTGCTCACGAATATTCAACAATGCACCAATTGCACCGGAAAATCCACAATCCTCTAAGAAAATAGGTTTATGTTTTTTTAATATAGTATAATGTTCAATTACCTTTACAAGCTGTTCATTGTCGATCAGCGTTGATCCTATATATACGATATGCTCTGTCTCATGCTGTACGGCAAGCTGAATACTTAACGTTGAAATCACTTCACCGATGAGACCCTGTGTTGTTGCCAGTACATTATTTTGTTCAAATTCACGTTGATCGGTAATCCCGACCTTCCCGAAATTACTGGCTGTTAAATTCCCGTCAATCGGTGTATCCATTCCTTGATAAATATCTTTTACGAGTAAATCAATGCCTTCCCGCTTTCCTTTGAAAGCGTTTGCTTTTATCTCATCAAAATCTGAAATCCCGGTCATAATCGTTGATAGTCCAATCAGGGTACCTCCGCCTACTCCAGTACCGCCAACCCTGGCATGAGTATTGCCATCCATATAATGAATCGATGTACCCGTACCAATATTTGTAATGATACTTTGATCAATTGTGTGGCCTTCTTTCTCCAGCAAATAGCGCACACCTTTTAAAGTTGCTTCAAATTCTACAATATATTCAATCGACTTCATCGTCTTTAAAACGTCCAGCAATTGCTCTGTGCGTCCTCCAGTTAAGCCGATTTCTTCCACTTGAGGATGATTTTCCAACCATTCTTTTACTAAATGCATTTCGTTAGATGGAAAGACCGTTAATTTAAGCTCCTGACGTTCATCTAAATAGGCAAGCTTCGTTAACGTACCCCCTGTATCAATTCCGATCCATGCTGACATAAATTAATCTCCTTTATTATCCCACGAGTGATTCGTACCCCCCTATCATAACGTAATAGGAGTCGGCATTAAAGAAAAAATTCTCCTAAAAACGGAGAATTTATTATACTTGTATTATATTTTCCTCGATTAATGCCCGTTTATAAAACTCAGAAACAAACATATGATCATACTTATTAAGTAAACGTAAAACCCTTGCTTCGTATGTATTTGTAGGTTCATCATCCAAATTAAATCTTGCAATAATCTCTTCTTTTTTCAATAAATTTACTAATGTCATCACTTCTGTTTTTGGTAAAGTTACTTGATGTAATTTCAATATTTTTGACATTGAACGTAATGCCGTTCGTGAAATTAAAATTTTACCGGACATATTTTCGGAAATCTGTTGCAACAGCTGCTTTGCCTGCACATTCGGTTTAATCGAAACTTTTTCCACTGTTGTCATTTCCCCATCTTCTCCTTGACGTTCAACCATTTGAACAGTAAAAGGAAGCTCATCACGGAAAGTTTCCATTGATTGAATCGTTATCCCGTTATCCTCGATTTTGCAATTTGTCGCAGAAATGACAAGCTCATATGTCGTTTCCAGCATTTTGAAATTTGTCAGCAATAAAATAAAATCATTCGTCTGCTGCTGTTCAATGATTTTATCTCCATCCACTTTAACAAAGATTGAGAGCAGACTTGCCGCATCAGCTAATGCCCGGTGCTGTGTTTCGTTTTCCAATCCAAGCTGTGCCATTAACCCGCCTAATGAAGGCTGCTCTTTTAAACCGTTTGCAATCATATATTTTTGCTGAAAATCGATCATTGGATATAAGCAATCGTTTTTTATGTAATTGCGTGACAGCTCTTCTTCTAATACTTTCCGATCAAATTCACCAAATGTTAAAAATACATAATCCTGCTTACACCAGCGTTTAAATTTAGTAAAAGCTTCTTTAAAAGAAGGTGCATCAACTAGCTGCTCTGTGGTAATACCAGTTAACTTTTGAATATGCGCGTTCAGTTTTTTGAATTTATAAGGCTGAATAAGCTGCGTAAATGTTTCTGTTGTACCATCTGGCAACCATTTAACCGCACCAATTTCAATAATATACTGCTTACCGCGTATAAGGGCGGCTTCTATATCTATACTTATATATGTTTTCGTTCGTCCCAAATTTTTCACCTACACCGAATATATCTATATTTAATAGGTAATGAGTATTCCTATTAAAGATTAACCTCTTTCATTGTATATGAAAATTTGTGATATGACACGATAATGTTCGTTTATTCCATACAATTCGTGTTAAAAGGCTCGAAAAAATGTGATTTTCTTATAAATACTTATCATTGCCATTAACTAACCTTCAAATTTATTTTAACAAAGCCTCAATGAACCTGGTTTTAAGTTTTTCCCAATCTTCCACAATGACACTATACATAATGGTATGACGAATTGTTCCTTCTTTTCGAATCATATGATTGCGTAAAACGCCTTCTTTTACTGCACCAATGCGTTCAATGGCTTTTTGTGAACGGTAATTTTCGTGCCCTGTTTTAATTTGAATACGATTTAAATTAAGTACTTCAAAACAGTATTGGAATAATAAAAACTTACAATTTGTATTAATCGCTGAACGCCAAACAGTCGGGTTATACCACGTAGCCCCTATTTCCAGCCGTTTATGGGGAAATGAAATATCAAGAAAAGATGTACAGCCTACAATGTTATCCGTTTTTTTCTCGATCACCGCAAACATATATGAAATGCCTTTTTCTCTTTCTTTAATCGCATTTTCGATATAGTTCTCAACTGCTTCCTGCGTAAGCAATGTTACCGACATATGCTCCCAAATCCGCTCGTCATTCGCAGCATTTGCAATAGCTTCAATATCGCTCATTTGGACCGGTCTTAATTTGACGATGTCGTTTTCTACTATTATTTCTTCCATAAATTTCTCCTTTTCACTTATTCAAATTTCGGAGATTTTAAATAATTGTTCGTCATAATCGAACATTGCATTTTTCATTACTGTACTTTTAAAAAGTTCGGTTACTGTATAAGCAGCCTGCTCAATCGCTGTAGTGCCTACTAATGTCGGATAACTACCCATTAATTGCGTTACAAAATCATTTTCTAATGTATGGTAGGCTTTAAATTGATGAAGCTTTTTTTGTTCATTTAATATTTGGACTGTTAACGTCAACTCCCGCAATACTTCAAGCATCTTCATCGCATATATTAAATTCCCGCGTCGAACTTCAATACGCAACTTTCTTAAATGATAGGCATATTCAAATGTAATATTGAACTTATTCATATAAGGCTGATCTTGCTTTAAAAAATTTTCATTTTCTTCAATCATTTTTGACTGAACTCCACCATTACGATCAAAAACAAGTTTCCATAAAGGGGATTTTACATTCAGATGAGGGGTTGATAATACAGATAAATTCATTTCTAGTCCATTTTCAAAGAAAGGTATAAGTAAAAAAATCTCATCGCTGAACTTTCCTTCCTTTATATAAAAGGCACCCATCCTTTGTAGCTCAGCTTTAATGAAATCTTTTGCCAAACCTACCTGTTCTGTCGTTGCTATCATTAAATCAATATCAGAGTATCGATCACTGTAGCCAATAGTTCCAGAGCCTAACTGGATAATGCCTTCCACATCCTGGATTCCTTTAATCTTAGATACTACATTTTGAAAATAATTTTCTCTTTCGTTCTTTGTATACATATAGCATGACTCCTATATTCACTATCGGATGGATTGCAGTTGAGATAGGTTGCGCACAAATTCCGAGAACTTTTTTTCTTCTTCAATAACCGGGTGGTGGTTACTCTCTGCAAATGTCGTCAATGTCGCATTCGCCAGTAAATCCGCTGCTTCCACTGCAAATTCATATGGACATTGCGCATCGTATAAACCGCCGTATATATAAGCTCTTGTTTTCACAGTCGGTAATTGTGGTCGCAAATCGAAGTTGGGCAGCTCTTTATATGAAAAATAATCCAGTCTTTTCGAAACTGTTTTTCCGCTGTTCGGACGACTTATCATATTGTCATAGTTTTGTTCTTTGTATAGCGACATAAGCGCCCATTCTTTAGAACCCGCTCTTCTTTGTTCGACCGTTGAAGATGGATCTCGAAGCATCGCTAAAATCTCAAGAATTCTTTTATTGTTCGGATTTTCCTTGCAGTAAATACTTGCGGGATGATGCATATATTCTGCAGAAGCACAAAGACCGCCAGCTACGAGAAATTCTACACTTTCCGGATGCAAAATAGCATAGTTTAATGCCAGCATCCCGCCTGTTGAATGCCCGGCAAATCCCCATATATCAAAACCTAATGCTAAACGTATTGCCTCCAGATCCTCTACGCTATCGTGCATGCCATAATTAAAAACAGACACATCATCCGTTGATTTTCCACAGCCACGTAAGTTCACTAAATGCACTTTATAATACGGGACAAACATTTCCGCAAAGCGATTCCCGTTTTCGTTAAATTCACTGTATAAATGCGTTACACAGACCGGATTCCCTTCGCCTTTTGTAAAAACTTCAAAAATTCCACGCTTCGTTTCAATTAGCTGCTGTTCCCACATAGTCCCACCCCTTATTTTTCCAATATTCTAATAAATTTTCGCATAGTTGGTCTGGGGATACAATGAGTATTTAATATTTTTATCTTTATATTTAAATATCGATTAAATACTGTTGTTGACTTTTAAATCGTTCAAAGAAAATTTAATTCTTTACATACTTTCCGGTGATTTTATTCCCAGTAACTTCAAACCATCCTTTAAAACGGTTGCTACTGCAAAACATAACTGTAAACGACTTTCTAGCTGTTCATCTTCCACTAAAATCTTTGTATTTGCATAATATTTATTGAATATCCGCGCTAATTGCAATACATATTTCGCAATTAAGGAAGGATCTACTTGTTCGAAACTATCTGTAATTACTTGAGGATATTGTTGCAGCAGCTTAATAACCTCCCAAGCTGAATTCTCTAATTCCATCACCGTTACTTCATTACTTGCTGTATACTTTGCTTTTTCTAAAATGGAATGGATCCGGGCGTGCGTATATTGTACATAAGGACCTGTTTCACCTTCAAAATTCAACATTTGAGGTAATGAAAATTCAATATCGTTTAAGCGGAAGTTCTTTAAATCATTAAATATTACCGCGCCAATCCCTACTTGGTCAGCAACATTCTGTTTATTATTTAACGTCGGATTTTTTTCCTCTATATTTCTCGACGCTGTTTCCACTGCTTCTTTTAATACATCCTTCAATAAAATGACTCTGCCTTTACGTGTGGACATCTTTTTCCCATCTTTCAACATCATTCCAAATGGTACATGTTTCAGATTTCCCGACCATGGATAGCCCATTTTTGAGATAACTTGAAATACTTGTTTGAAATGCAGTGTTTGCTCATTCCCTACCACATAGAAAACTTGGGATGGTTCATATTGCGCCTGTCTATAAAAAGCTGCGGCTAAATCACGGGTAGCATATAATGTTGCACCATCCTGTTTTGTTATTAAACAAGGTGGCATATCTTCAAGCTCAACAACATTCGCACCATCCGACTCTGTGAGTAATTGCTTCTTTTTTAATTCATCAACAACAGACTGCATTTTTTCATTATAAAAAGCTTCCCCTTCATACGTATCAAACTGAATATGAAGCTGCTCGTAGATTTGCTTAAATTCTTCTAAGGAGGCACTTTTAAACCAGGTCCATAATGCCATTGCCTGTGGATCATTATCTTCGAGCGCTTTAAATGCCGATCTTGCTTCCTCATTTAAGGATTCATTTGTTTCTGCCTCATCATGGAACTTCACGTATAGCTTCAAAAGTTCTTCAATAGATGATTGTTGAACACGTTCTTTTTCTCCCCACAATTGGAATGCCACAAGCAATTTACCGAATTGGGTACCCCAGTCGCCAAGATGATTTATCCGAATGACATTGTATCCGTTCTTTTCTGCAATATTTGCAAGAGCATTTCCAATGACCGTAGAACGAAGATGCCCCATTGAGAATGGCTTTGCAATATTCGGTGATGAAAAATCAATCACGATATTCTTCTGCTGTATTTCTTGTTGTCCATATGATTCGTGAGCGATCATAATTTTGGCCATGACGTCTCTTGTCACCTGTAACTTATTTAAAAATAAATTTATATAGCCTCCAACAACATGAACTTCCTGAATAAAATCACTTTTAATATTGTCGCCTATTTCTATAGCGATAACATTTGGGGCTTTCTTTAATGATTTAGCAAGCGTAAAGCATGGGAAAGCTATATCCCCTAAATGCTGATACTTTGGCCTTTCTAATAGTTGTTCAATTTCGATATTTGTTATTATTTTCTGCGGCACAGCATCTTGAATAATTGATGCAATTTTTTTATACATATTATCTCCTCCCAATATAAAAAGCCCCCGTCTCAAAAATAGAGACGAGAGCTTCAAATTCCCGTGGTACCACTCTAGTTGCCACAAATTGTGACCACTTTCCATTAATAACGAGGTGACTCCCCGGCAGGTCCTACTTATGTTCAGACTGCTTCTCCAAAGTGCGCTTCATTTACATATTTTGCACCAGGCTCTCACCAATCCCCAGCTCGCTTACCAAAAAAATTGTAAATTACTGTCTTTTTCATCGAATTTAAATTTACTGAATTATATCCATTAAGGATAATCAATGTCAATATAAATTGTATGCAAATTTAATTACTAAATAATCGTTGTTATTAGATAATCTGAGGTGGATATTAGTCAATTGCGACTATATTTTAGAAAATTACCGGAAATATAGGCAGTATGCTAAGTTTTTCAGTTACTAAGGGGGCTTTCAAATATCTGGAATTACCTTTATTGGAACAGTTGACACGTTTATTAGAAGATGCTTATGACATATTAGAACAACCGGACGCTTTATTCGACAATCTTGACCACTTATTTGAACAACTGACAACTATATTAGAAAATAAGTTTTTTATTAGAAGATTTTAAAATATATTAGAACAATACTCAAGTTTATTAGATAATAAATTCACTCTGATCGCAACGCATAAAAAAACTACTGAAATCATTGTCTCAGTAGTTTTAGTTCAGTAAGCCTTTAGCAGCGGCATAACTTATATTTATTCATTTCCCTTAGTTTCAGGGATGCTTGAGAAAAATTTGCGTCCAATATAAGTTTGGACAATTAAGAATAACCCTCCGACTGCCCAGTACAGTGGGAGTGCAGCCATCGAAGACAATGAAATAATGACAATCATAATCGGCGATACGTAAATCATCAGTTTCATTTGATTCTTCTGAGCTTCTGGTACGGTTTGAAGCGAGACTTTCGCTTGTACAAAATATACGACACCTGCGATTGCAGTCATCCAAATATCCGTAGAGCCAAGGTCAAACCATAGGAATGAATGTGTTTTAATTTCAGCTGAATATAAAATCGCATAGTATAAGCCCATAATAATCGGCATTTGTATAAGCGCTGGCAGGCAGCCCATATTTAACGGATTAATATTATGTTCTTTGTAGAGCGACATCATTTCCTGCTGAACTGTCATTCTTTCTTCCGGAGTTTTTGCTGCTTTTAAACGTGTCTGGATATCCTCCATTTGCGGGCGGACAAAATCCATTTTCACTTTCATTGTAGCTTGACTGCGGTAAGTTTTAAGCATAAACGGCATTAGTACGAGACGAATAATTAAAATAATAGCAATAATAGCCAAACCATAGCTGCCGTTAAATAATTCACCAAATGTGTTTAGTGTCCAATCCATCGGACGTACAAATGTTGAATAGAAGAAGCCTTCTTTGTTCTCAACACTCTCACAACCTGCCAGTAAAAGTGGAACGGTTAGAAGGAAAACACTAAGTTTTAAGTTTTTCATAGTTCACCTGCTCAACAATCTTGTAATTCGTTTATATCTTAAAATATTTTTCAAAAAAAGAACAGTAATTACTCTTATAAATATTAAGTATTTTTAATATGAACGCAATAAAAATTAATATTTTTTACACTTGCACTCCCAGATCTCCGGTGTTATGCGGTTTAGGAGACATATTTATACATGTATTCATCCGTATCGCATTCCCTACTTCTTTAACAGGCTTCCTAAAATTTCATTGTTATGTGTTCCTGCATGTACTCCGACTGTCCCATACGAAGCTTTGAAGAGATTGGACTTAATCGGACATGCAATTTGTTTTTGGGTTGTTCCATCCGGCTTTGCTATTTCCACAAACATATCCCGGTCCTTGAAAAGCGGGTGTGCAACCGTTTCTTCAAAGGTCAATACCGGTTCAACACAAGCATCCACTTCGAAGAAAATAGAGTGCCATTCATCAAGCGTCTTTTGCAGGAAAATACTTTGCAGCTGTTCTTTCATCTTTGCAATATCTTCCGGTTTATTACTCATCGCTAATGGAAGTAAATCCGGATGACCGATTGCCTGACATAACTGCTGTCTGAATTTCGGTTCAAGACTGCCGACAGAAAGGTACCGACCATCCAGCGTTTCATAATAACCATATAACGAGCCGCCGTTTAGGATCAGCTCTTCACGTGGCAGCGGTTTTCCTTCTGCTAAATAATCCTGGGCAAATAAGGCATTTAGCGTTAATGCGCAGTCCGTCATACTAATATCAAGATGCTGCCCTACCCCCGTTTTATCCCGATAAATGACAGCCGATAAAATACCGATCACTGCATGCATTGATCCACCTGCCAAGTCGGCCACCTGAAAACCTATATTTGCCGGGCCATTTTCTTTCGTGCCGGAGTAGCCTTGCACTCCCGACAAGGATATATAATTAATATCATGCCCGCCACGCTCACGATATAGACCTGTTTGACCATAGCCTGTAATGGAACAGTAAATTAAGCCAGGATTGATGGCTTTAAGCGTTTCATAATCGAGACCAAGGCGCGCCATCACGCCAGGCCGGAACTGCTCAACTACAATATCATATTTCTGCTCCTTTAAAAGCTCCTTTAGCGATTTGACTACTTCCGGAGACTTCAAATCGACCGCCAGCGACTTTTTAGAACGCTGCAAATAATCATTCGGCCCCCATTGCTTCCCTTCTTCTACCGGTTTGGTAACATGAACAACTTCCGCTCCAAGATCCGCCAGCATCATCGTCGCAAACGGGCCTGGCAATAATGTGGAGAAATCCAGCACTTTTAATCCTTTTAACAGCATAAATCTTTCATCCTTCCATATTAAATTAAAGGCCGTACTGAAAGCTGAACTTTCAACACGGCCCCCAAATGTTCCATTTATTGATTTGTGACTGGCTTCAAAAAATTTGGAGGGCGCTTTTCAAAGAACGCGCGGATGCCTTCATTTACTTCCCCTGTAGTAAATGTTTTCGCGAAGGCTTCCCGTTCTACTAATAACCCTTGTTCTAACGGCAATTCTTCCGCGGCTAAAATACTCTTTTTAATGAGGCCGATTGCTCCAATGGCACTTTGAGCAAGCGATGTTGCAAATGCGATTGCTTTTTCTTCCATTTCTTCCGGAGCTGCCGCTTCTGTAATTAAGCCGATTGCTGCTGCTTCCTCTGCTTTTAAACGTTTGCTTAAATACATTAATTCGCGCGCTTTTGCTCCGCCTACTAATCTCGTCATACGCTGTGTACCGCCAGCACCAGGCAATAATCCCAATGATGCTTCCGTTAATCCGATTGTGCCGCCACCCATTATACGGAAGTCGCATGCAAGCACGAATTCACAGCCACCGCCTAATACATGACCATTAATTGCGGCAATAGTTGGTACCCGCAATGCTTCCAACCGGTTGAAAATACCCTGCACATGTTTTGAACTTTCAGCAAAATCCACGTTTTCATCAGAGCTGCCCATTGTACCCAGGTCT
The DNA here is from genome assembly GCF_037969775.1 of Solibacillus sp. FSL W7-1472. Classification (NCBI taxonomy): domain Bacteria; kingdom Bacillati; phylum Bacillota; class Bacilli; order Caryophanales; family Caryophanaceae; genus Solibacillus; species Solibacillus sp. FSL W7-1472. The sequence goes on along the minus strand of NZ_CP150208.1, from coordinate 1,438,862 downwards.
GCACCTGCAATAAAGATTTTCGGGTTGGCCGATTTGAACACAATGGCCCGGATTGCCGGATTTTTTTCGACTTCCTCAATTTAGTTGCACTAAGTCCTGCTGAATTCCTGCATTTAATGTATTGGCAGGCGGATTATTAATTGTTACAACATGTACACCGTAGTCAAGCTTCTCTATCGTCATTGTTTCAAGGTTCATCCGTTATCCTCCTTATCTTGGGGCCATGCGAATCGCTCCATCGAGTCGAATTGTTTCACCATTTAACATTGGATTTTCAAAAATGGCCGTTACTAAATGGGCATATTCATCCGCTTCCCCTAAACGGGACGGGAATGGAATTTGTTTTCCTAACGCTTCCTTAACTGCTTGAGGCGCACTGTTCATTAAAGGTGTATCGAAAATTCCCGGTGCAATTGTCATAACGCGGATGCCATAGCTAGCCAAGTCCCTTGCGATTGGCAATGTCATTCCTACAATTCCACTTTTGGATGCTGAATAGGCAGCCTGACCGATTTGTCCATCGAACGCCGCGACAGAAGCTGTATTCACAATAACCCCGCGTTCCCCGTGTTCATTCGGTTCATTTGTCATCATGGCAGCTGCAGCTAAACGGATGACATTAAATGTCCCAACTAAATTAACTTGGATAATATAATTAAACTCATCTAATGGGAATACACCTTTTCTGCCCACTACACGAGTTGAAGTACCAAGACCTGCACAATTCACAATACCTTGGATCGAACCGAATTTTTCTACTGCACCGTTAATTGCTGCCTGTACGTCTTCTTCCTTCACAACATTCGTTTTAAAAAATAAACCATTCAATTCATCGGCTATCGCTTGCCCCTTTTCTTCATTTAAGTCCAATATGATAGGATAGCCTCCAGCAGATGCAATCTTTCGTGCAGTTGCTTCTCCTAAACCAGATCCTCCACCAGTCACGATAATTGCCTTTTGGTCAAAATTCATCTATTAACCCCTCCTTATTCCTGTTCAATCATTAACCTATTTGTCATTTAGGGCTACGCAATAAGCGGCTCGTCCATAACGACATAATCTGCGTTCTAGTTCATGTACTGAAGTTTATGAACTCCGACCAGCCGACGCTTCTTATTTAGGCATTGCGTTTTTGTCTAAGTCTTTCAAAGCGGTCTTCAGAATTTTACCTGTTCCGGACTTTGGAATTTCTTCAATGAAAATTATATAATCCGGCACTTTGTATTCGGCAAGTTTCGCTTTGCAGTATTCACGAACATCATCTTCTATTAGCTCGGTGTCTTTCGATACGACATACGCTACCGTTTTTTCACCGAATACCGGGTCCGGTCTGCCGATTACAGAGCATTCTACGACCGCCGGGTGCTGATAGAGCAGCTCCTCTATTTCACGAGGATAAATATTAAACCCGCCACGAATAATGATGTCCTTTTTACGGTCAACGATAAAGTGATAGCCTTCTTCATCACGGTACGCCAAGTCTCCTGTATACAACCAGCCGTCCCTAATCGTATTTGCGGTCTCGTCCGGCTTCTTGTAGTACCCCTTCATCATATTCGGCCCTCTAAATAAGATTTCGCCTACTTCATGATTGGCTACTTCATTGCCTTCCGGATCTACCAGTCTCAAATCGATTCCCGGTAATGGCATCCCGACTGAATTGACTTTTTTCGGTAAGCTTCGGTGTGTTGTCATCAGCATGACCGTACTTTCGGTTAAACCATATCCTTCAGAAATACTGACACCGAACGATTCATTCGTCTTATGCAATAGCTCCGATGGTAAACTTGCCCCACCTGAACCAGCTGTCCGTAATTTTGAGAAGTCCAGTTGCTCTACTAAATGAGGAACCTGGGCAAAAAAGGCATACATTGTCGGCACACCTAAAAATATTGTAATTTCATGTTCGGCAATCGCTTTTAATGTTTCAACCGGGTGGAAACGTTCTTCCAAATAGATTGCACATCCATGAGCTATCGGTGCCAGGAAGCCTTGAAGTTTTGCATAAGCATGGAACAATGGTAATACACATAGGACACGATCACTTGGAACTAACTGGTTGTATACGGCTGCTGTAATCGCCATCCAGTTTAAATTACCGTGTGTTATCATGGCGCCTTTCGGATTACCGGTTGTACCGGAAGTATAGATGATTTGTGCGACGTCAGATTCATGAAGGGGGACAATTTCTGAAATAGAGGCAGATGTATCTAGCTGATGCCATGATAAATATCGTTCATCTACATGATCACCGTAATTAATAATTGTTTTGACTGTTTTGAATTGATCCATTGCGTTTTCGATAACCGGTTTCGCCGTATCTTCAATAATCAACAATTCAACTTCCGAATCGTTTACGATATATGTTACTTCCTGCTCTTTAAATGTAGGGTTGATCGGAACGACCGTACCTCCATTTGCTAAAATAGCAAAATACGTAATAATATATTCCGGACGATTTGTCATCATTAATGCCACATTCGCACCTTTTGTGACACCCTGATCTTTCAATCCTGCAGCGATATTGTAAACTTTATCTTGTAATTCTTTATAAGTAAGTAGAGCTCTTTTGAAGTGGATGACAGGTTGATCTGGCAAACGGGAAGTTGTTGAAGTAAGCAATTCAACAATATTCATAATAGTAACCTCCTACTTTCAAATTTTCGATCAAAGGAAAGGAGGATCCCCCTTTCATGATGAAGAGCAATTGCTTTTAATTAAATACTTACTTTAGAACTGATTACTTCTTTAGAAACGTTTACAATGATGTCATCAGGAATACGGAAGCTTAATGATGACGGGTCATTTTGTACGGCTGGGACAAGTTGCGGAATATCTGCCGCATCAATATTAAACTCGTCGAAGCTGTCCGGTAGATTGACTGTATTTCTTAAGTCAACAATTACATTGATGCACTCTTCCAATGTTTCTTGCGGATTTTCTGCGTTTGGAATAATTCCCAGTGCAGGTGCAAATGCATTCACTTTCGGTAAATACATGCTCGGCATATTTTTCATTACACTCGGCATGAGAACTGCATTTGCCAGCCCATGTGGAATGCCGTATTTCGCGCCATACGTATGGGCTATATTGTGGATTGGGATATTGGCCATCGCCGATTGGAAACTTGTAATAGCCATTGCACTTGCTTGTAGCATATTCGCACGTGCAGCCACATTTTTCCCATCACGCACAGCCGTAGTCAAATTTTCGACAATGATTTTTGCGGCATGCAGTGCAAATGCATCCGAAAAATTCGTTGATTTTGTTGAGAAAAATCCTTCTACAGCATGTGTCAGTGCATCCATACCAGTAAACGCTGTTACTCTTGGCGGTAAACCAACAGTTAAGTCAGGATCTAAAACCGCAATATCAGAACTCAAATACGGATTCATTAAATTGCACTTCAGGTTCAGCATTTCATTGAATACTACTGAAATACTGGAGATTTCAGAACCCGTTCCAGCTGTAGTAGGAATTGAAATATGCGGAATACCGAATGGCTTTGCATCCGGCCAAACTTCTAAAACGTTCCCTGTTAAAATATACTCAACTTCGTTAACACCATTATAAAGAGCCCATTTGACAGTTTTAGCTGTATCAATAACACTCCCGCCGCCAATTGCAATAATGGAGTCGCCATTGCATTCTTTAAAATATTTCAGGCCTCTGTTAATATTGCTCGATTTCGCATCTTGCTGAATATCATCAAATACACCAGCCAGCTTTATGCCAGGAACCATATCAAATAAGCTTTTGATTTTTTGTGTTAAGCCTGCATCCGTCAATCCTTTATCAGAAAATAGAACAGGGCGCTTTCCACCTAAACCTTGGATTAGATCGGGTACTAAAATATGTGAACCTGCACCACTTCGGATTTCAGGGCGATGTGTGAATTCAAAATAGGAAGTCGTTTTCATCGTATCTCTCCATTCATTTTTCGATTAAAAGATTAGTCCTAAAGCTGGGCGCTGTGCATTTTCCGTCGTAAGTGAAGTGCAAATATTTTTAAGCTCTGTGTAGTCATCAAACACTTGAGCTCCCTGTTCACGACCTAAGCCACTTTGCTTATAGCCACCGAATGGCGCATCTGTACGGAAAATATGCCAGTCATTGATCCAGATTGTTCCGGCATTGATTTTCGTAGCAATTTCATTTGCTTTCGTCACATCACGGCCCCAAACACCGCCTGTTAATCCATATTCCGTATCATTTGCGATGGCGATTGCTTCTTCTTCTGTTGAATATTTAATCACGCATAATACCGGCCCAAAGATTTCTTCTCTCGCAATCTTCATATCGTTCGTCACATCTGCGAAAATCGTCGGCTCGATGAAATACCCGTTCTCCAGCCCTGGACCTGCTGCACGTTTACCGCCACATACAAGTTTTGCTCCCTCATCAATACCAGACTGAATATAGTCGAGGATCTTATTCATCTGTGTTTCCGAGATGACCGGTCCCATTCCAGTCGTCATATCAAGCGGCTGTCCAAGTTTTATTTTCTTCGTTGTCTCAACTAGTTGTTGCACGACAATGTCATAAATGGATTCATGTACGATGAGACGTGTACTCGCTTCGCATACTTGTCCTGAATGGAAAAATACGCCGAGCAGAATTCCTGGGATAGCCACTTCGAGATTTACATCAGGAAGCACGATCGCAGGCGCCTTTCCTCCAAGTTCAAGCGTAACTTTCTTAACTGTACCTGCAGCTTGTGCCATAATTTTTCTACCTACTTCTGTAGATCCAGTAAACGCCACTTTCGATACATCTGGATGTGTAACAAGTGCATCGCCCACTTCAGCTCCAGGACCTGTTACGACATTAATAACCCCTGGTGGAATACCTGCTTCAACTGCTAATTGTGCAAGCTTCAATGTACCTAATGGTGTATTGGAAGCCGGCTTAATAATGATGGAGTTCCCCATCGCAATTGCCGGTGCGATTTTCCACATCGCTAAAACTAGCGGGAAGTTAAATGGTGTAATCGCCGCTACTACTCCGAGTGGTTCGCGAACAAGCAGACTACGATTTGCACCTAATTGTTCGTTGACCGGAAGAGCTGTTACTGCCTCATATTTCAGCGATAAATCCGCTGTTTGAGTAAGAGAAAGCACTAACTGCCGAATATCTGCGCCACCCAATTTACGTAGTGTCGCCCCCGTACTAATCCCTTCTAAGAAAATGATTTCCTGCGCATGCTGTCTGATTTTCCCCGCAAATTGCATCATGATCTGTGCACGTTCTGCCTGCGTTTTCCCTGACCAGACACCTGATTCAAAAACTTCTTTCGCATTTTGAACCGCATTATTCACATCGTCCTGATTTCCTTTTGAAACTTTCGCTACGACTTCTGAAGTAGCCGGATTGATCACATCAAAAAATTCACCTGAAGCAGGTGGTGTCCATTCACCATTGATAAACTGCGGAAAGATCTTAACTTGTACGTCTGTCGTCATCCTTCATCCCCCTCTAAATAGCAAACTGTTTATTACAGCGTCTGAATGAATACTTCCTATACTTCTTCTAAAGCAATGTCCGTATTATAGATTTCTTCTAACGTCTTTCCTTTAGCTCGGGAAAGCACTGTCAGACGTGCCTGTAATTGCTTCATGGCAAATTCCATCGATTTTCCTCGTTCAATTCCAAGACTTGTTACTTGTTTGTCTTCTTTTCCTTCTGTTAACATCATCGCAATCGGTAACAGCTCCTGCAGTCTTTGCTGTACGCGTTCAAACAGCTCCAGTTCAGGATTCTCACTAATTAGGCGCTGAATGAGGAATGTACCAAAACCTATATGACGTCCTTCGTCACGCTTAACGTTTCGAATTCCTGATATAAATCCCGGGAACAAATTTGCGCTTGATAGTGCTTCATGGAAGAACCAGTAACCTGTTTCAGCCAAAACACCTTCTGCAAAAATATTATACGTAACCGCAGCATCTATCATTGCTTCCGGTGACTGATCTTCAATCAATCTGCCCATCACTGCTGGCAGCGTTTCATCAAATAGCTTCCGGTAGCCTGGTGTCAGTAAATGAGTCAAATCATCCTTTACGCCGATTTCTTCCAGGAACAGACTGAAAAATTCAGCATGCTTCGCTTCTTCAAAAAGGAAAGTTGTTAAATAAGATTCCTCTTCGAACCATCCCTTTTTAGAAACCGCCATAATCATCGGTAAAATATCTTGTGTGACCGCTTCTTCACCGCCAATAAATTGAGCAAACTGAGTAAGCACCTCTAATTGCTGTTCTTCATTTAATTTCTTCCAATCTTCTTTATCTTGCGTAAAGTCGATATCTACCGGATTCCAGATTCCGAACTTTTTTGCCTTTTGATACAAATTATACGGTAGTGAATTTTTGTTGATTTCCTGTTTAGTCGTGACGTATTCTCTCATTGCGAGCTCCTCCTTAAATTTTGTTTGTTACTCCATAACTGCGTAATGATAAAAGAGATTCTCCTATAAATATTGCAGTCAACATCACAAATTTTACGTAACGAGTCATCTCTCTAGAACAACGTTGGATGCAATTATTTTTTTATTTCAAAAAATGCTTTTACCTTTACTTCAGCAGATTCATTAACTGCTTCTGCCTCACAAATCCAGCAAGTTTCATTTTCATCGACAACACGGCCTTGTATAGTTATTCTTTCTCCTGGTCTTGTCATTGCTTTAAATCTCGTTGTGAATTTCTTCAGGTTCTTTACTTCAAACCATTGCCCAATTGCCTGCCCGACAAAGCCCATAACCAACATGCCATGTGCAATGACCCCACCTAAACCCGCTGCCTCTGCAAATGGGACAACGGTATGGATCGGATTGAAGTCTCCGGATGCACCTGCATATCGAACGAGCTGCGTATGCGTTATTTCTTCCTTCTGTAAAGGTTCCAGTGTCTGGCCTATTTCCATAAAATAACCCCCTAATGCCTTTCGATAATCGTGGATCGACTGATTAAAACCGTTTCACCATGTTTATCCAAATAATCTTTTCGTATGATAAAGAAGTTCATCGCCGCTTTTGAATAAGCTTTTTCAATGACCCCATGTACTGTAATTTCTTCATCGGGAACGATTTCCCTGAAATATTCATACTCCTGCTCGCCATGGAGAACCTTTTTCATGTTTAAATTTAATAGCTCGGACGAGGAAGCACCTCCACCCCAAAAGTCGATTACTGTCGGGAATGTAGGTGGAACCGCTTCACCATTCAAATACTCCTCTTTCACATCACCAATCGCTTGGGCCAATTCTTTGATTTTTCCTTTTTCAACTCGAAAGGTGTAGGCTTCTAACTTCAGACCAACTTTTTCCTTAAGCCCTATACTCAAAAAATTACCTCCTCCAATTTAATTTGTCGTTATTTTCAGATATTCCAAATCAGATTACTAGATTGATACGGGCGGTGCTTTCTTCAAATATTCTTTATGAATTTGAGCAGCAATAATATTTTTTTGAATTTCAGATGTGCCTTCATATATTTTTGTAATACGTGCATCCCGATAATATCTTTCAACAGGGAACTCTTTCATATAACCGAGGCCACCATGAATTTGCACAGCTTTATCTGCTATGCGATTATAAATTTCCGAACCTAAAAGTTTTGCCATCGCTGCCTCTTTGATGACATTCATCCCCTGGTCCACCATCCATGCCACTCGGTACGTAAAGGATCTCAATGTTTCGATATCCAATGCCATTTCCGCCAAGTAATGTTGAATGATTTGCTGTTCAAAAATCGGCTTTCCGAACTGTTCACGCTCATGTGCATATTTGACGGATAGCTCAAAAAGCTTTTGCGCTGAGCCTAAGTTTCTCGCCGCGAGCCCAGCACGACCATTTGCCAAAATGGTTAAGGCATTGACATAACCTAATCCTTCTACACCAAGCACATTTTCGACCGGCACTTCACAATCCTCGAAGAAAATCTCAGAAGAATGGGATCCGCGAAGCCCCATTTTTTCTTCTGTTTTTCCAATGATTAAACCAGGAGCGCTTTTATCCACAAGGAAAGAAGTAATTCCTTTTGCGCCTTTAGTTGGATCGGTTACAGCCATTACCGTAAAAACCCCTGCAATCGGCGCATTTGTAATATACTGCTTCGCGCCATTCAGAATGTATTTGTCTCCTTTACGAACGGCCGTTGTTTTTAAAGCTGCTGCATGAGAACCCGCAGTCGTTTCAGTTAAAGCAAACGCACCAATAATTTCACCCGAAGCCATGCGGGGTAAATATTTTTGCTTTTGCTCTTCCGTCCCCAATTCCACAATCCCGACCGATCCAATTCCTGTATGTGCACCGATTACCGTCATATAACCGTTCGATGTACGGCCGATTTCTTCAAAAAGACTACATTTCCCGACCATATCAATGCCTGTACCACCGTATTCTGCAGGGATACTTAGACCGAACAACCCCATTTCTTTTGACTTTTCCATAATATGGTCCGGTATTCGGTCTTCACGATCAATCTCTCCTGCAAGTGGATCCACCACATTGTCTATAAACTCTCGAATTGTTTTTTTCATTTCGATTAAATCGGGTGGTAGCTGAAAGTCCATTTTTCTCTCTCCCTTCCAATTTAACAGTCCAAACAATTACACTAATGGGGCATACGGGAAAACTTGCGCACTAGCTTCAAGCGGTGTAAAACTTGATTGAAGCGAGCCTTTGATTGCACTTAAGCTATCAACGGACCAGCCTTTCGCATTGAATACCGAGCGAATCGGACGCGGCTGAGAAAACACCATAATTTCCTTACCTCGTACACCAAATATTTGACCGGAAATATCGGCAGCTTCATCCGATGCCAAAAAGGCAACTAATGGCGCAATATGAGCTGGCGAAAGCTGCTTCAGTCTTTCCACTCGCTCTTTTTCATCCTCTGTCTCTGTAGGGATTGTCCCGATTAATCGGCTCCATGCAAACGGGGCAATCGCATTCGATGTAACATTATACCGGGCCATATCTAACGCAGTACTTTTACTTAATCCGACAATCCCTAATTTAGCAGCTGAATAATTGGCTTGCCCCACATTACCGATTAACCCGGATGTGGAGGTGAAATGAATAAAACGCCCACTTTTTTGTTCTTTAAAGATTGTTGATGCCGCTCGTGTCATATTAAATGAACCCTTTAAGTGAACCGCAATTACTGTATCCCACTCTTCTTCGCTCATTTTAAACAACATCCGGTCACGTAAAATACCTGCATTATTCACGACGATATCTAAGCGGCCAAATCGTGATAATGCTGTGTCTATAATATTGGAAGCAGATTCATAGTCAGCAACGGAATCATAGTTGGCTACAGCATCTCCGCCAAGGTCCTGTATTTCCTGCACCACTTCATCTGCAATTTTTGTATCATTTCCTTGCCCATCGGATCCGCCACCTAAATCATTGACTACAACTTTTGCTCCTTCTTTCGCTAGAAGTAAGGCAATATCTCGTCCAATACCTCGACCGGAACCTGTGACAATTGCAACTTTATCTTTTAAATTCGACATAGTTAACATCCTTTCTTATTTGGTTCATTACACTAATTGTTTGTATTCTTCCGTAAGAGCAGCCCGGAATTTCGGATGCGCAATGGCAATTAGGTTTTGCGCCCGTTCACTTAAAGATTTTCCAAACAGTTTTGCAATACCATACTCTGTGACAACGTAGTCGATTTCAGACTTTAATGACGTCACGTATTTTGTATGAATCTTTATCCGGGATTCCGATCCGTTTTTCGCCGTAGAAGGCAGCGCAATAATTGCTCTTCCACCTGAAGAAAGCTTTGAGCCGTGAATGAAATCCATTTGACCTCCAACCCCTGCAACAACATGGGAGTCCTTAACTTGCTCGGCATTGATTTGGCCGGACAGGCTTACTTCCAACGCCGAGTTAATTGAATAAAAATGACTTATTTTCGATATAATCGCTGCATTATGGGTGTAACTTACCGGATACAGTTCAACGCTTTTATTTTGATGACAAAATTTATATAAATCATTTGTTCCTGTAAGTGTTGTGCAAACGGTTTTATGCCGGTTGATCTCTTTTCGTTCATTTGTAATAACTCCAAGATTAATGAGCTGCATAATCTCATCGGAAATCGAACCCGAATGCACTCCTAATCCTGCTTTGGACTGGAGTGACCGGACAATACTAGCAGCGATTTTACCGACGCCAACTTGTATCGTCGCATAATCAGGGATTAGCGTTGCAACGTAATTACCGATAGCTAATTCTTCTTTAGCCGGATGACTGTTTGGAATCGTGAGTAACGGTCGGTCAGATGGAACAAACTTGTCGATCTGGGATACATGGACGAGAGTTTCTCCAAATGTATAAGGAATATTGCTGTTTACTTCCGCAATTACAACCGTCGCTTCCTTTATCAATGTCTGTACAACATCTACCGAAAGACCAAGACTACAAAAACCGTTTGCATCTGGACGGGAAACCTGAATAAGTGCAACATCAATTTTCTCTTCTTTGATCCACCGAGGGATGTCCGAGAAATTTACAGGAACGTAATCACAATTATTATTTTCGTATGCTTTTTTCAATAAGGTTGAATTTAAGAATGTTCGAATTCTAAAGTGTGGGTGACATATGGGATCCGCATATTTACACGGACTCCCTAAAATGATGGTATATAATAAAATCTCTTGTAATCGCGCCTTTTGACGAATCAATTCTTCTACAAGTACTTGAGGTTCATTACACATCGGTGCCAAAAATATCGTTTGAGAGGATTCAATAAGTTGGATTGCGTTTTCAGCAGTAGTACATTTTTTTGTATAGTGGGGTTTCCAATCGGTATTGTTCATCGTGATCAGCTCCGGTTCCGTATCTACAACTGCATATTTTCAACAATTGTTGTAATACCAAGACCGCCGCCAATACAGAATGTAACTAGACCGTATTTTTCTCCACGTCTTTCCATTTCATGAAGCAGCTTCGTCATTAATACACCACCTGTGCCGCCAATCGGATGACCAAGTGCGATTGCGCCCCCATTTACATTTACTCGGTTTATATCCATGCCAAGTTCCTTGATGACGGCCAAGGATTGAGCTGCAAAGGCTTCATTTAATTCTATTAAACCGATTTGATCAAGTGTTAAATCCGCTAATTGCAACGCTTTTCTAGTTGCCGGGGCAGGGCCAATTCCCATAATTTCCGGTGAAACTCCTGATACAGCTTGCGCAATAATTTTCGCCTTAGGTTTTTTATCATACTGTGCAGCTGCTTCTTCCGACATAAGCATAATCACACCCGCACCATCATTACGACCGCTTGTATTCCCGGCAGTAACTGTACCGTTTTCTTTAAAAACCGGTTTTAATTGAGATAATCTTTCGAATGTTGTTTCCCTCGGATGTTCGTCTACTTTAAATTCGACCATTCCTTTTTTCGTCTTCACTTCAAATGGGACGATTTGATCCTTGAACAATCCCGTTTCGATGGCTCTTTTTGCATTCTCCTGGCTCCTTATGGCAAACTCATCTTGTTCACTTCGGGAAATGGCGTATTTTACAGCCAAGTTTTCAGCAGTCATTCCCATTGTTAATGCGCCATATATTTCAATTGGCTGGGCACGTGGTTGACTTTCAGTGTTCGAATCGAGAATTTCACCGTTTCCAGCACTGTAACCGTAACGGACATTCCGCAAATAGTATGGGGCTGTGCTCATGCTTTCAGCTCCACCCGCAATAATAATATCCGAAAGCCCACACATGATTTGCTGAGCACCGCTATTCATTGCCTGCAGACCTGAACCGCATTGCCGGTGAACTGTATAGCCGGTAATTTCAATCGGAAAACCTGCACGTAAAAGGGCTAAGCGGGCTAGATTAGGCGAATCAGTACTTTGCTTTGCTTGTCCGATAATGACTTCATCGATTTTATCCTTACCAATTCCGGTACGAACAGTAATTTCGTCCAACACTTTTGCCGCAAGATAATCTACCTCTACATTTTTTAATGTTTCGCCCATACGACCAACTGCTGTACGTACAGAGTCTATAATTACGGCATTTTTCATTGCGTCTCACCTCATTAATTCATATTACGTATCATGTGTTTATACTTGATGAAATAATTTCGGATTTATTACAGCCCCAAATTTTTGGCAATAATGACTTTCATAATTTCGTTGGAACCGGCGAAAATTGGTGTAACGGCAATATCCCGGAATCGTCTCGCAATCTTATATTCTTCCATATAGCCGTAGCCGCCATGTAATTGCATACACTCTACTGATATTTTGCGAGCCATATCCGTTGTCCACCATTTGGCCATTGATACTTCCGTCACGAGATCCTGTCCTTCTAAATGGCGTAAGATCAAATCATCCACAAATGTTTGGCCGATTTTTACTTGTGTCGCAATTTCCGCCAGTGTAAATTGTGTATTCTGGAATTTACCAATTGGTTTACCAAACGCTTCCCGCTCTTTTACATATTGCAACGTCAAATCCAGCATATCTTTTGCAGCGGTAATTGCCCCTACTGCTGTGAGCAGACGTTCTTGCTGCAATTTTTGCATTAAATACAAGAACCCTTTTCCTTCTTCCCCAAGAAGATTTTCTGCAGGTACTCGTACATTTTCAAAAATCAGTTCTGCTGTATCCTGACTATGCATACCAACCTTGTCTAATTTTCTTCCACGGGAGAAACCTTCCATCCCTCTCTCAATGATCAATAGGCTTACCCCATTATGGGCAGGTACCGCTTTTGGATCTGTTTTACAGGCGATGATGATGACATCGGAAAGAATTCCGTTCGTAATGAATGTTTTTTGACCATTTACAATATAGTCTGATCCATCTTTCACAGCAGTCGTCGTCATTTTTTGTAAATCAGACCCTGCACCCGGTTCTGTCATCGCAATTGCTGAAATCCATTCACCGCTTACAAACTTCGGAAGGTATTTCATCTTCTGCTCTTCTGTTCCAAAAGAAGTGATATACGGTGTTACGACATTGCTGTGCAGACCAATCCCACTTAAGCCGCCGCCGACTTTTGATAATTCCTCGGACAAAACAATATCAAAGATAAAGTCTAAGCCCGTCCCACCGTACTTTTCCTCTACGCTTGGACATAAAAATCCTTGACTGCCTAGCTTCAACCATAATTCACGCGGTACAATACGATCGTTTTCCCATTGTGTAAAATAAGGATCAATTTCTTTTTCTACAAATTTTCTAAGAGAATCCCTGAACATAATATGATCATCATTAAAAAATGTACGGGACTCTTTTCTAGATTTCGCCAATGTTTTATTCATTGAATTCACTCTCTCTTCATCATATTTTTAACACCTTTTTATATTGAAAGCGATTACAAATCTTTAAAATATGAATATCGCCTTTATTTAAATTCTCTCAATAATTGTGGCATTGGCCATGCCCATTCCTTCACAAATCGCAAGCAGGCCGTAACGTTGGTTATTACGCTCCATTCGATAAAGCATCGAAGTTAATAATTTCGTTCCGGTTGCGCCAAGTGGATGACCTAGCGCAATTGCACCACCTTCCGGATTCAGTTTCGACAAATCGGCTCCCAGCTCTTTTGCCCAAACTATTGGTACTGGAGCAAATGCTTCATTCACTTCATACGTATCGATCTCTTCAATCGTTAAGTTTGCCTTTTGAAGGACACGTTTTGTCGCTTCAATTGGGCCTGTCAGCATAAGTGTCGGGTCAGAACCTACGACAGTACGCGCGATGATTTTTGCCATCGGTTTCACACCGAGTTCCTCTGCCTTATCACTGGACATAATGAGTACAGCCGACGCACCGTCACTCATTTGTGATGAAGTTCCGGCAGAAATAAATCCGTCTTCTTTAAACAGCTTCCTTAAGCCTTGCAGAACTTCAACGGTTGTTCCGGGTCTCGGGCCTTCATCGGTATCCACATCACCAATCGCTACAACTTCATCATTAAAATAGCCGGCTTTGATTGCTTCACTGGCACGTTGTTGGCTCAACACAGAATATTCATTAATTTCCTGCTCTGTTAATTGCCATTGTTCTGCAATTCGCTCTGCGGATAAACCTTGGTGGATCAACTCATATTTTTTAATACGATCACTTTTACGCGTACCCTCCATATTGGATCCCATCGGTACTCGACTCATGCTTTCAATACCACCCGCAATGACAATGTCCATATCGCCAGAAATAATCGCTTGTGCCGCAAAATGGACTGCCTGTAAACTCGAGCCACATTGCCGGTCAATCGTTACACCAGGCACTTCAATCGGAAAGCCTGCCATCAGTGCGGCAATTCGTGCGATATTTCCGCCTTGCTCCAATGTCTGGGAAACACAGCCGAAAATAACATCCTCTACAAGTGCCTTTTCAATTCCTGCTCGACTTACTACCTCCTCCAGTACATCTGCAGCTAAATCATCTGCTCGTACTTCTGCTAAGACACCATTTCTTCTGCCTACCGGTGTTCGTGTTGCAGCGACGATTACGGCTTCTCTCATACACTCATTCCCCCTTAGTATATTGGGTGGCGAATTGCTTAGATCGCCTCATAAAAACTCTAAAATCGTTTCGCTTTCCCAAAACCCACTATATGTTGCTTATACAAAAAGATTACAACCTATTAAGCAATTGAATATCTGTCTCTTAATTTATATAGACAATCAGGTGAAATTATTCTCAACAATTTAGTACTTTTAAATAATAAAATTAACTGATACCACGATTAATGTTATGGTTTTAATAACAAATCATAATTTCACTTTATATTCCAATATAAGTTAATACATCACATCAGACGGTAATTTAAATATCGATTCATTGTGGTATATGTAAAATGAACATTAATTCCAATAGTGAATTATTATGAAACAAATAGAGTTTTTCGTGTATTTCGATAGATTTTGAAAAGTATTTTTCTTTACTCGGATATTTATAATTATTTTTTAAGCCATAATAAAAAGGCATCATCCATTTGAATTAATCAAAATAGATGATGCCTGAGTATATTTATTCAATTTTAAATTGTTCTGCTTATTCTTTTATACTTCCATCTTTAGAATGAAAGCGTAATAAATCCCCATTAACAACTTTATCTGAATAGTGAAGTTTTTCTGCTACCATCGCTTTTAATTTTTCTGCTGTTTCCATTTTCGATTCATCGAGCATTTCGCCTGTTTTCGGATCGTAGTATTTGCCGTCCAATGAATAGATCGTCGGGCTGACAAAATTACCGTTTCTGAACGGAACGATTTCGCTATGCTCTTCCGATAGCAGGTCTGTCCCAAAATGAATATTGTTTTTCGTTTCAACACCAAGTAAATGCAGTACTGTCGGAAGAAGGTCTATTTGGCCACCATACGTATGGTTAACGCCGCCTTCCATACCCGGCACATGAATAAAGAGAGGCACACGCTGTAAATCGGCATTTACAACAGGTGTCACTTCTTCACCAATAATTTGTTCCATCGCTTTATTATGGTTGTCGGAAATTCCGTAATGGTCTCCGTACATCACAATCATTGTATTTTCATACAGACCGGATTCTTTTAAATACGTAAAGAACTGTTCAATTGCTTCGTCAGCGTATCGAGCTGTCTGGAAATAATTATCGACACTCGTATCACCTGTCGTCGCTTTCCCGATCGACACTAAATCCTGGTCAATCTTATATGGGAAGTGATGGGCAACCGTGATGAATTTTGTATAGAATGGCTGCGGCAATGTTTCTAGCAAGCTTTGCGACTGCTCGAAAAATGGTTTATCCATTAAACCGTACTCCGCCATATTTTTCGAATCGGCTGTATCATATGAACTTTCATCAAAAAATTCATCATAGCCAAACTGATTATAAATCATATTTCGGTTCCAGAAACTGCCGTTATTACCGTGGAATACTGCAGACGTATACCCATAATCTTTTAGAATCGATGGTGCGGCTTCAAACGTATTTTGTCCTTTCGTTATAAAGGCCGAGCCTTGTGGCAATCCGAATAAAGAATTCTCTAACATAAATTCAGCATCGGACGTTTTGCCCTGCGCTGTTTGATGATAAAAGTTATCGAAATACATTGTATTTTCATTTTTAACCAATGAATTTAAAAACGGTGTTACTTGTTCGCCATCAAGCTCATAGTCAATTAAAAATGACTGCATAGATTCCAAATGTAAATAAATAACATTCATATCTTTTGCTTTACCAAAATACTTCTCGTTTGGTTGAGATGAAAATGAATTTGTATAGTTTATTATTTCCGCAATATCACTGCTGTCTGCTGAAGCACGCTCTGAAGATGCTTCAAACGTTTTAACAGAATCATAAATTGAATAATTGTACATTCCTAAATATTTTACAATATAACTGCGGTCAAAGCCTCGGCTCAATAAATCCGGGCGATCTGCTTCCGCTAATTGCAAGTTAACAATAGACAATATAATTGCCGCAGCCACAACTGCTGCCGGCATTTTAAATCCGATTTTGCCGGATTGGAAATTAATTTTTTTTGAAAAACGAATATAGATCAACACGAAAATATCCACAAAAAATAATACATCATAAGGTTTTAATAAAGTTAATACACTGCCGCCTAAATCCCCGAAATTTTGTGTTTGAGATATCGTAGGTAGTGTAATAAAATCGCTGAAGAAACGATAATATACAGCATTTGCAAATAAAAGAATTGTCATCAACGTATAGATAAAGATCAATACTGTCAGTTTTCTTTTTCCTTTAAACAGAAATGCAACTGATAAAAATAGTAGCGCAGATCCCAATGGGTTGATCAATAAAAGAAACTGCTGGAGCGGCCCCTCAACACCCAGCTTAAACTGCGTCACTTGTGTAATGTAAGTTTTCGCCCATAGCATTAAAACGGCCAGAACGAAAATCGCTAGGAAATTATTTAATAAGCTTTTATTTTTTACTAAGTTTTTCACCTTGTAATCACTCTTTCTATTCAAAACATTTTTCCCTTTATATAGAGAAAAACAAGATTTAATATATCAAAAAAACATTAACCTATGCAACTATTATGTAACGATGGCCGATAGCAATTGTTGCCAGGATGTTGTTCTTGAACAAAAACAGTAAAAAAATGGAGGCTGCCTAAGCAAATTCCTCCATTTTTTAGGTCTAGCTATTAAATATTGTAGCTTTCTTATCTTATTTAGGAAAAACTTTTTTAAAGCGGTCACAAACAGTCAGCATTTCCTCGGAAAATTCCAGACCTTGCGCTGAGAGTTCTTTGCTAAAGAACGCGACATGTGCTTCCTTCCATTCCTCATAAGTACCTTCTCCTTCTGCCAAAGCAAAATCAACAGGTACTTCATTGAATGGGTATATTTCAATAGAATAGGATTGTATGATCGCTACCGGTTCATCCTTACTGTTTAAAACAATTTGATAGTCCCCAATTTCCGGTAAACTTTCCCCTTCTCGTTCATACAACGGAAAACTCGAGCAAGTTGCGGTTTTAGTGCCCTCTTCGACAAGTCCTGCAAGCCAATCCACCTTTTCTCCAAATTGAAATGCTTCTTTATAACGGATATTTTCCATACCTTCCGAATCACAATATTGCTGCCAAAATGCTTCTATATTATTCATTTGCTTAACTCCTTTTGTTTCGACTGCGCCCATTCAAATGGACCATCATGAACGGTTAGCTGCTGATTTTCCAGCCAAGCCGTTCTCGTAAATAGTTTTTGCAAAAAATAGCGGTCATGGCTAATTGCAAGAATGGTTCCTTCAAAGTTCTCCAATGCTTCTTCAAGCGCTTCTCTCGACTCAATATCAAGATGGTTCGTTGGTTCATCCAAAACGAGAACATTGCATTTTTGAATCATTAATTGAGCTAGTCGAAGCCTCATTTTCTCCCCGCCGCTTAGTTGATCCACTTTTTTAAATACATCATGACCGTAAAACAAAAATTTGGCGAGCATATGCCGCGCATCGTATTCCGTTAATGACACCTGCTCTCGGAATGCATCGATAAGACGCTGCTTGCCGTTCAATTGGTCAAACTGCTGTGCAAGGTAACCGATCTTTAAATTGCTCCCTTGCCTTGCCTCTCCATCAACCGGCGCAATTTCCCCTAATAGAATTTTTAATAACGTGGATTTTCCCGTACCGTTATTCCCAACAATCGCTACCCTATCTTGAAAATGTATCGATAAATCAACATCCATAAATAAAAAGTCATGTTCAAACCCATGGGAAATGTTTTTCAGCATAAACACTTCTTTGCCAGTCCGGTCTTCGGTTTTCAATTGTAAATTCATATGGCGCTCGGTTTTGGGCTTCTTGACGATTTCCATTCGTGCCAGCATTTTCTCCATTACTTTCGCTTTACGGTATAAATCAGGATTGGGAGGAGACGCTTCATTCGCCCATTGTCGTAATCGGCGAATCGCCTCTTTCATCTTCTGAATCTTTTTTTGCTGTTCTTCATATGCCGCAAACTGTTGCGCTATTTTTGCTTCTTTATTATTAATGTACTGATCATAGTTACCCTTACTTACCCAAATTTGGCCGTCTTCAATTTCTGCCACATACTGAACAATTTTATTTAAAAACATCCGGTCATGCGAGATTACAACAACGGTACCTCTGAAGTATTGTAAATAATCTTCAAGCCACTGTGTTGCAGCAAGATCCAAATGATTTGTCGGTTCATCCAGCAGCAAAATATCTGGCTGCTGCAATAAAATTTGAGCGAGCATTACCTTTGTTTTTTCTCCACCGCTCAGCGCATCAAAAGGTTGATCTAATAACTTTGTAATCGCGAGTCCATTGGCGATCGATGCGATTTTCGCTTCGATTTCGTATCCGCCCTTTGCTAAATAGTGCTCTTGCAGCTCACCGTACTGATTTAAAATCTTCTCCGATAAATCAGTTGCCATCCGCTTTTCCAAATGAGCTAAACGGTCTTTAATTTGATGTAATTCAGCAAATGCTTTCGACAATACATCAAAAACGGATGTATCCGTGTATCGGGGAATTTGATGCAAGTAGCCGATTGTTTGACCTTTCGATTTTATGATCCGTCCTTCATCCGGCTGTTCAATGTCTGCCAGTACTTTAAATAATGTCGTTTTTCCGCTGCCGTTTCGACCGACAATTGCGATACGTTCACCTGTATTTACTTCTATAGAAAGATCCTTAAAAATGGTGTTGCCACCGATAATTTTCGTAATGTTTTCTGCTTTTAACTGCATATTTCTACGCCTCCACCGGCGCAGCTAAAAAACAAAAAGACTGCTCATTAACGAGAGCAGTCTTTTCAGTATTGGTGAAAAGAATGAAGTTAATTAGCTACGCATTATTTTTAAATTGTCTAAAAAAGGACACACCTATCCCGTTAGACCCAAATTTAAAAGTAATGACACGTGCAAAATACATAGCTGTATCCACTTTTACACCTGTCTCAATCGCCAACTTCTTCATTCCGTTCACCTCCGTCCATTTGAATTGTTCTAATATTACCATATTTCAATAAATATGTACATACTGGAAATGAGTGCTTTTTTGGGGGCGGAGTTCTCCTTTTCGGAAAGGCGATTCTACTTTTCAGGCCATACTTTCTACTTTCCGACGATTTCGTTCTACTTTCCGGTTGCGATGTTCCACTTTTTCAGTCAAACTTTCTACTTTCCGTTTCATTCGTTACATTTTCGGTTCCCGATGTTTTACATCCACCCTATTCCCCCTACACCCTTGAACAAGAAAAGCCGGAACTTTTATTTTCCCTTTTTACAAATTTGCGTTACGATAATAAGTGGATGTAATTTAGAATGGAGGAAGTTTTCCTTATGTCGAATAAAGCTTTACAAAAAGATGCGATGCGCGTATTAAAAGAGACGAGCCGTACATTTTTTATCCCCATTACTTTTTTAGATAAAGAATTAAAATTAACGGTTGCCTCGGCCTATTTAGCGATGCGAGCGATTGATGAAATTGAAGATCATGAAGATGTTTCCAATGAAATGAAAAATGCAACATTATTAAAAGTAGCGGAATTATTGAAAGCCTCTTTCTTCGATAACAATGCTTACCTTGATGCCTTGGCACCTATAAAGGACAAAATGCCTGAAGTGACACTTCGTCTTGCTGACTGGCTGGAAGTTTGCCCTCAGGGAGCTTTCTCTATTGTCACATCTGCGACGAGTGAGATGGCGGAAGGGATGGCAAAATGGGCGCTCGCAAATTGGCAGGTGCATACGAAAGAAGACTTGGACGACTATACCTACTACGTGGCCGGTTTAGTCGGTGTCATGCTTTCGGAGCTTTGGGAATGGAGTGCGGGCACGAAAACAGACCGTGAACTGGCAATCGGCTATGGTCGCGGTTTACAGGCAGTAAACATTCTACGTAATGAGCAGGAAGATTTGGATGAGCGCGGCGTCAGCTTCGTACCTGATGGCTGGACCCGTGCTGAACTATTTGCTTATGCGGAGGAAAACCTGGCAAAGGCCGACCTTTATATGAAAGATTTAGATAAACGTTCGATTAAATTATTCTGTAGACTGCCTTTAGCATTGGCGCATAAAACATTGCAGGCCATGAAAGAAGGACGAGAAAAAATGTCCCGCTCAGAAGTTGAAGCGACAGTTGAAGAAATCCAGGTAGACTAAAAAGAAGTGTGTTGAGGGGTTCTCCCCCAACACACTTCTTTCTTACATAATAATGGCAATTGCGATACTGCAAATTGCACAAAGCACTACATAAGTAAATGAAATAATATGACGACGCTTTTCTCTTCTTAACCAAAACTCCAATAATCCACGAACTATAAATAAAATCATAATGAACGCAAACAATACTGAATATAATGTTTTTTGGTCAAATAGATTAATAGTTACATACGATAAAAACATGAAACATAGGAAGATTTCCAAGAAGAGATGCCAAATCCCCACATACTGATCCATAAATTTCTCGTTTTTTGGGATGTTATATTTTTTACGTAAGTTTAAATCGAGTAAACCTGCTCCAAAAAATGCGATGATTACTACTACAATTAACACAAGCGACTTCCCTTCTATATCTCTGTTTGTAAATACTGCTGTCGTAATTCTTCAGGCACTAAATCGCCGCCTGTTGACCATATAATATGTGTGGCGTTTTCCATTTTATCTGTAAGCCCATGCTTTTCAATGTATGAAGTGCCCTGCATCATTAATTCGATCGGACCATAAACTCCCGCATGTGCTGAAGGTTCCATAAAAATGTTTTCCGTCTCAAACATACCTTTTAAACTTCTAAATAAAAAGCTGTCATCCACAGTATAACATCCGCTTATAACGGATTCCATCAATGTTCCGACAAATCGTGAAGGCCGCCCTACTGCCAATCCGTCAGCTTCCGTCCGATTGGACAATCCAATATCATTCACACTAATTTTGTCATGCATACCGGTCATCAATCCTAAAAGCATACATGGTGATGAAAATGGTTCTGCAAAGAAAATATGAATATATTCACCGTAAATTTGTTTTAAAGTATAGGCAATTCCTCCAGGCGCACCGCCAACACCGCAAGGCAGATAAACAAATAACGGATGATTTGCATCGACTGTAATTTTTGCTTGCTGTAGCTGTTCTTTCAGGCGCAGACCCGCTACTGAATATCCTAAAAACAGATCGATGGAATTTTCATCATCAACGAAATGGCATGTTGGATCCTGTTCTGCTACTTGGCGGCCGTTTTCCACGGCAGACGTGTAATCAGATTCGTATTCGATTACTTCTACTCCTTTTTCGCGCAGCAGTTCTTTTTTCCATTCCTTTGCCTCTATCGACATATGCACCGTTACCTGGAAGCCAAGCTCTGCGCTAATAATACCGATACTCAGACCTAAATTGCCCGTTGACCCGACCGCTACTTTATATTGACTAAAAAATTTACGGAATTCTTCACTATGGAAATTTGCGTAATCATCTTGTTCTGTTATCATACCGGCATCGATTGCCAGCTTTTCGGCATGACTCAACACCTCGTATATACCGCCACGCGCTTTAATCGAACCGGCGATCGGTAATGCATGATCACATTTAAGCATTAATTTTCCGGGAATATTAAAACCGCGTCTTCCTTCTATAAGTTTTTTCATCGACGCAATTTCTTTTAATTCCGATTCAATAATACCGTCTGAAAATTTCGTGATTGGAAATGCGACTTTTATATAAGAAGAAAAACGCTTCAATCTATTTTCTGCGTCCTGGATCATATCGAGTGTTACTTGTTTGGATACTTGACTATCTTTCGCTACATTTTCATTTTCCCAAAATACGTATTGTTCGGATTGCAGCTTTTCAATTAACGGAAAGCGCGCTTTTAATGCGTCTAAATTTAAGATTTGCTGATTCATTTATGATTCCTCCTTCTCAAAAATCGCACGTTCACAAATTTGTCGAAATTTTGTTTCAAAAGCCAAATTATTTTCTTCCGTGCGCTTTTTGGGTCCTTTCGTACGTCCCCCTGCACGTCTTATTTTCGCACTTTCAAATCGAAATGCCAACAGTTGATCTATATTGTCTGACGTCAGTTCTTTCCCGTTGTGATTGATCACAATTCCACCTTTTGCTATACACATCGCAGCAAGACCATAATCTCCTGTTATGACAAGATCTCCTCTCTTTAAGACACTGAGGAGCTTAAAATCAACAGAATCTGGTCCCTTGTCGACAATAATTGTTTTTGCACCCTCCCGTTCCATTCGATGTGATGTATCGCAGAACAAGATTGGTCTTATCTCATATCGAGATGAAATAAACAGCGCTAAATCAACAACCGGGCAAGCATCTGCATCAATTAATAGTTGTAAAATAGTTCATCATCCTTTCCAAAAGCAACTCCAAATCATTATATCGATATAATATTTGAAAACGTTTTCTCTTTTTTAACATCGAATTCACACAGTGATGTTACATAAAATATAATTGAATTGTTTGATAATTCATACTAATGTATACTTATTAATCCATTTGGGGGTATAGACATGACGACAATGACAACAACGAGTAACGCACAGCAATATGTTGATGGAGTGTTTGAAAAATTAAAATCTAAGAACGCACATCAATTAGAATTCTTACAAGCAGCGGAAGAAATTTTCCTTTCTCTAGTTCCTGTATTCGAACAACATCCTGAATACATTCAACATAACATTTTAGAACGTATCGTTGAGCCCGACAGAATCATCTCTTTCCGTGTCGCTTGGCAAGATGATCAAAACCAAGTACAAGTAAACCGCGGATACCGTGTTCAATATAATAACGTTATTGGGCCATATAAAGGTGGTTTACGCTTCCATCCTACTGTAAACGAATCTATTATGAAGTTTTTAGCCTTTGAACAAATTTTCAAAAACGCTTTAACTGGTCAACAGATCGGCGGAGGTAAAGGCGGTTCCGACTTTAATCCAAAAGGTAAATCAAATGCAGAAATTATGCGCTTCTGCCAAGCATTCATGACAGAATTATACCGCTATGTTGGTCCTGATGTCGATGTTCCGGCCGGAGATATTGGTGTAGGTTCACGCGAAGTCGGCTATTTATGGGGGCAATACAAGCGAATTCGCGGTGCATATGAAGCAGGTGTATTAACAGGTAAAAAACCTGGCTACGGCGGTTCATTAGCACGTACAGAAGCAACAGGATACGGTTTAGTATACTTTGTTGAAGAAATGCTTCGTGAAGCAAAACTTTCAATTAACAACAAAACAGTTGTCGTTTCAGGATCTGGAAATGTAGCAATTTATGCAATCGAAAAAGCCCAGCACTTTGGAGCGAAAGTAGTGGCCTGCTCAGATTCTTCAGGTTACATTTACGATCCGGAAGGCATTAATTTAAAAATTGTTAAACAGTTAAAAGAAGTTGAAGGGAAGCGTATTAAAGAATATGTAAATTATCGTCCAAATGCTCTTTATACAGAAGGCTGTGACGGTATTTGGACAATTCCATGTGATATCGCCCTTCCATGTGCAACACAAAATGAAATTAACGGCGATCAGGCTCGTACGTTAATTGCAAATGGGGTAAAAGTCGTTGCGGAAGGTGCAAATATGCCATCGAATTTAGATGCAATCAATGAGTTTTTAGCGAGCGATGTATTATTTGGTCCTGGTAAAGCAGCAAATGCAGGTGGTGTTGCCGTGTCAGCACTTGAAATGGCTCAAAATTCCGGCCGTAATTACTGGACTTTCCAGGAAGTAGATGAAAAACTGCATGGCATTATGAAATCAATTTTTAAAGAAAGTTCGGATGCAGCGAAAAAATACGGTTATGAAGGCAATTTAGTTGTCGGTTCAAACATTGCCGGCTTCATTAAAGTAGCGAACGGTATGCTTGTAGAAGGCGTTTATTAATTAACAAAAACCCGCAATTCCCTTCGATTAAGGAGTATTGCGGGTTTATTTTTTTAACGTACTACTAAAACATCACATTTGGCGCTGCGTACAACATTTTCCGATACAGAGCCGAGTAGGAAGCGTTCTGCACGGTTTAAACCAGTTGCTCCGACAATAATCAAATCGGTATCGGCCAAGTTCGTCAATACTGCTTTCGGCGACCCTTCTTCAACTGATACTTGTACATTTTTAACGCCGGCTTGCTCTGCTATAACCTTGTATTCCTTTAACTGATCAAGAGTTTTTTCCGTTAGAGCCTTTGCATACTTTAGATCATATGCTTCCACTGAGCCGAAAGAATGTGTATCAATTACACTTACTAAATGCAATGTGGCATCTGTCAATCGAGCAACGTTCATACCGCGCTCAAAAGCAACTTTAGCTTTTTCCGAAAAGTCTATTGCCACAACAATATTTTTATACGTTTTTAGCATCTAAATCACTCCTTGTCTAAAATTAGTATAACAAATGTTACCATTACATTGTAAACAAAGGGGCACACTTCCCATAAGGTTAGACGTCTTTCTTCAAAATACGAACATTTTTATGTTATTAATATAAAATCATTCGTGTTATAATAAATCTGAAATTACTATTGGAGGTGTCTCACGTGGAATTAATTTATACAGGTAAAACAAAAGATGTATTTAAACTAGAAAATGAACTTTTTTTATTAAAATTCAAAGATGATGTAACTGGAGAAAATGGTGTTTTTGATCCAGGTGCAAATACAGTCGGTTTAACAATTGATGGTGCCGGGCTTGCCGGGTTAAAACTTACTTCCTTCTTTTACTCTAAATTAAATCAATTAAATGTACCGACACATTACGTAGAGGCAAATTTTGATGAAGCGACAATGACGGTTAAACCAGCAACTGTTTTCGGAAAAGGTTTGGAAGTTATTTGCCGATTTAAAGCAGTCGGTTCTTTTTTACGCCGCTATGGTGCTTATGCAACAGAAGGTCAGGATTTGGATTCATTTGTAGAAGTAACAATTAAAGACGATGAACGACTCGATCCTCCTATTTCAGAAGATGCACTCGCAATGCTTGGTATTTTAACTCATGACGAATATGCAATTTTGAAACAACGCACAATCGAAATTTCAAAATTTGTTGCGGCTGAGTTAGAGAAAAAAGGATTAACGCTTTATGATATTAAATTGGAATTTGGCCGCGATGCAAAAACAGGTGAAATTTTACTGATCGATGAAATTTCAGGCGGTAATATGCGTGCATATCAAGGTGATACATATATTGAACCATTACAATTAGAAAAGATTATGCTTGCTGAATAATTTCAAATATTTTTAATGCTTTTCATCAAGCGCTAGAGGGACATTCCGGACTATCCGGTATGTTCCTTTTATTTTTACCCCCTTCCCTTTTTCTATATAAAATGCTACACTTACTTTTGTACTTCAACGCGTTGAAGCGCGAAACTACATAGCGAGGTCTAATCATCATGAATGCAAAACAACATGTAAAACCACATTTTTTTGAAGCACTTATTTTAATTTTATTTATTATTGCACTCATCTCTTATAGCATTATGAAACTCGGCAGTGTTCCGCATATTCCGATTTTCATAGCCATTATTATACTGATCATGTATGGTGTTCTGCGAAAAGTACCGTACCGAATCATGGAGCAAAGTATGATTGCTTCTGTTTCAACAAGTATAGGCGCAGTTTATATTTTTCTGTTGATCGGTGTTTTAATCAGCAGTTGGTTAATAAGCGGGACAATTCCTACACTATTGTATATAGGTCTTTCAATCATTACTGCGAGCTTTTTTTATGCAGTTGTCTTCCTTATTACAAGCATTATCGGCACAGCAATCGGCAGTTCGCTTACTACCGTTGCAACAGTTGGTGTTGCAATGCTAGGAGTTGCGAGTTCTATAGATGCTTCGCTTGCGGTTACTGCAGGAGCGATTGTTTCCGGAGCATTTTTCGGAGATAAAATGTCACCGTTGTCCGATACGACGAACTTGGCGGCGACTGTTGCCGGTATTGACTTGTTTACGCATATTAGAAATATGATGTTCACGACCATTCCGGCATTTATTATTTCGCTCATCGTATATGCCTGGATTTCTCCCAAAAGCCAGCATATGGACACAGAGCTTATTACAAGCTTTAAAGAAACACTGCTTGCAACAAATCTAATTCACTGGTATGCAATCATTCCGCTTGTCGTTCTTATTGTGTGCACGATCTTTAAATTACCAAGCCTTGCTACATTAGCGATAAGTGCTATTTCCGGTATTGTGTTATCTTACTTCCACAGTACGATTCCGTTAAGCGAACTGTTTGCAATTTTATATAACGGCTATTCAATGGAAACAGGAGTCGACGCAATTGATTCATTACTGACTCGAGGCGGAATGAACAGTATGCTGTTTACGATTATTTTGATTGTGCTGTCCCTTTCTATGGGCGGACTGCTATTTACGCTTGGTATTATCCAAACATTGCTGCAGGCGCTTCAAAACCAGTTGAAATCGGTCGGATCTGTTATTACGGGAACAGCTTTTACAGCAATCGGAATTAACGTTACAATCGGTGAACAGTATTTATCGCTGTTATTAACAGGTGAAGCATTTAAGGAAAAATTCAAAGCCGTTCAGCTTCATCCGAAAAATTTAGCCCGTACAATTGAGGATGCAGGTACTGTCATCAATCCGCTCGTTCCATGGAGCGTGTGCGGTCTGTTCATTGCTTCTACATTGAATATTTCTGTCATCGACTATTTACCGTTCGCATTCTTTTGCCTGTTAAGTCCAGTCATTACGATTTTGTTTGGCTGGTTGAATATTACGATTACGAAAATCAGCAATAATTAAAAGATCGAGGTTGGGACAGAAGTAGAAATTCCATTAAATAAGTATTTAATCTTTATTAAGAAACGGATATTTTATAAAATTGATTGGAATGGAGGGCGACTCCTGCGGGAATAGCGTGACGCCTGAGACTACAGGCTCAGGCCACGCCCGCGGAAAGCGTCCCGAAATGGAAATCAATTTTTAAACTCATCAAAAAATTGCCATTTTTCTCTCAGAGAAAAATGGCAATTTTGGGTTATGTCCCACCCTCTTTTAATTTTCCCGCATTCCCACTCCCCCACCAAATTAATCGATAATTCTGTTTACATATATATCATAAAGTGATATATTGTTTTCAGACATATATATCATTTTATGATATATCAGGAGGTGACATAATGAAAAACAATGAGCAATTGACCGATTCAATGTTTCATATTATGGCCGCATTAACAACGCCCCAACACGGATACGCGATTATGAATTTAATTGAAGAAACATCAAAAGGGAATATTTCAATCGGTCCAGCTTCAATGTACACGATTATAAAAAAACTTTTACAAAATGATTGGATTTATTTATACGACGATACGGATTCAAGGCGTAAAGTGTATTTACTGACGCTAAAAGGCAAAACCGTTTTAAAAGAGGAGTTAACAATTAGAAAGCTGATGATTCAGTTAGCTGAAAGAGGAATGGAGGATGAAGTATGACAAAAACGAAGTATATGATGTCTGGTGGATTAGCATTTTCTGAGCAAAAGGATTTGGAAAAATTGCATAAACTTTCGCTTGAAGGTTGGCATGTCCGAAGTTTTTCATTTTTAGGCTACACACTTGAAAAAGGTGAATGTGCTGATTATGTATACAGTATAGATTATCGAACACTGGAAAATACGGATGAAGAATACTTTGAACTTTTCAAAGATGCAGGCTGGTCACTTGTGGATTCTGCAGGTGATATCCATTTATTTCGTGCTGCTCCCAACACGAAGCCGATTTACACGGACCGTGATACAACGATTGAGAAGTATAAAAACCAAGTAAAGCCATTACAACTTGCTTCGTTGATACTTGTTCCGAGTACAATCATTTCTTGGATGATTACACAACAAACGTTTGGCATCATTCACACAATTTCCTTTATATTAGCTCTTCTATTTACCGTAATTACGATCCCTTTACTCTGGACTGCACTGACTGCATTCGGGAATCAATGGAAAGCAGAAAACAAAAACGGTTTCGTTATAGCTACGAAGTTGATCCCTGCTATCGCAGTATTAATTGCGATTTTTGCATTGTTACAATCGGACTTAAAAGCAGTACAGATTGTAGCTGCTGCTGTCATTGGTGCAACCGTCTTTGTAGCGTTTATTTCCTTATTAATGTCTCTTTATCATCTGATTAAAGTCAGGAAAGCATAATATATTAAGGAATCGGTTGAGACAGAACTAAAATCCAGTGAATAAAGCTCCCCAGAGCAGAAAAGCAGCAATTTTCTTTTTAGAAAATTGCTGCTTTTCATTTTTTCCTAAGTTTTCAGCATGCTACAAACTAAACTGCAATTCGCTTCCCGAAAATCGCCTTTAAAAGAGGTGGTGTCACAATTGTTGTTACGATAATTACAATTATAATGGATGTATAGTAATTAGCCGGCAGCAAGCCACCTTCAAGTCCCATTGCAGCCAATATTAGTGCAACTTCGCCTCGCGAAACCATTCCAGCACCAACACCCATCGATGATTTCGTATTGAATCCGGCTAATTTTGCACCTAATCCAGAGCCGATAAATTTCGATACGACTGCTATAATGGAAAACACGACGATAAACCCGATTTGATCGCCAATTCCATCGAATGAAACGGCTAACCCGATACTGACAAAGAAGAATGGAACAAAAATCCCGTATGCAATCGGCTCAACCTTATGCTCAATTTCATTTTTAAATTCTGTTTGTGCAATCGCGATCCCCGCAAAGAAAGCACCAATAATACCTGCTATACCTAGGAATTCCGCAAAATATGACAAGCCAAAACAAATAATCAGGCCAGCGCTTAATATCGATTCTGTAACTTTAAATTTCTTAAATATTCTAATGAAGTGTGGGATAAACCATTTTGCAAGCACAATCAAGATGGCGAAGAATAATACTTTCTTACCGATCAATACACCGATATTTGTATCAGAACCGGCAAAGAAACTCATCGCAATTGCAATTAATATAACGACTACAATATCATCCAATACGGCCGCACCGAGTAATGTTGACCCTTCTTTACTATTCAGCCAGCCAAGCTCTCTTAATGCCTGTACCGAAATACTAACAGATGTAGCAGAAAGTAATAAACCAATAAAAATGGATTCTCCTACAGACATTCCGTAATACTGTGAACCTGCATAACCTAAAATAATCGGCAGGATAATACCACCTAAAGCAACATAAATCGCCGCTTTTTTGTTTCTATTCATTTCCTGAAGATCCGTTTCAAGACCAGCTAAAAACATTAAAAGTAAAACACCTATTTGACTAAATACGGTCAACAGTTCAGTATCATGAACCCAACCAAGAAGGGCTGGACCGAGAATAATACCAACAATTATTTTCCCCAGTACAGATGGTTGCCCAATTCTTGCAGCAAGATTTCCAGCGAGCTTCGTAGCAAATAAAACTAACGCAATTTGTAAAATAAACATAAATTTCCCCTTTCAATGCAAAAAAGACAAGGCGGTGCCATAGTTGACTATGGCTCCACCTTGTCTTGCACTTATTATTTAATTTAATGTTCTTAGCTTTATTTTAATATAATTACCCTCGCTATTGCAAGTATATTCTATATTAAACTATGCTAGTATTCTTATTTCTACCTTATCCAATCCCCAAAAACATCTTTAATTCAGGCATTTGTTTTTGTGCCTGTTCATAGCCGACCGCATAATTGGCTTTCATTTGATCGACTTTGCTTTCAAAGCTTTTGATTGGGCGGTCCGGCTTAAAAATGAATGCTTCCTGATCCGTCTCTTTTTGAGCGATATATTGCATTGTTTCATTATACATATCCGCACGATGTCTCATTGCAGCCGCGAGTCTTGGGTAACGTTTTTGGAAAAGCTTCGTTGCCCACTGATTCGTTTTCGAGGCACTTTTTATATAGCCGGGTTCCCTCGTCAAAATTAGCAAATGCTTGTTATATCCTTTTTCGATGGCACGTTTAATTGGAATCGAATCGGATAGTCCCCCATCATAATACGGAACATTGTCAATTTTAATCTCGGGAAAAAGTATTGGAATCGCACAAGTTGCCTGAAGTATATCACATGTTTTTGTCATACTATGCGCACTTTTATACTCTACCTTTCCGGTATATGCATTCGTTAACCCGAACTCCACCTCACCCGGGTAGTTGTAATAAGCATCCCAATCAAATAAATCAAGCTGATTCGGCACAATATTATAGGCAAAATCCAATCCAAAAAGACTTTTTTCTTTTAAGAAATTTCGCGCTCCCATATAGCGTGGATCATTGCGATACGTCGTTAACACACGCATTGTCCGTTCAGGCTGATTTGACATATAGGACACCGCGTTAATGGCACCCGCTGAAATCGCTGCAATATACGGCATCTTTATTTGTTCCTCCATTAGAGCATCTAAAACTCCTGCTGTGAAAACTGTTCGAAATGTACCGCCTTCAAGTATTAAACTACAATCCTTTACTTCATGCATCATCGTCACACTCTTTCCCCTATTTCCATCTTTCCTCTATTTTACTATATGCCTTAAATAATATAAAAAATATTTCTTAATCAAATTTTCGCTACTTCCAAAATATTCAGAAATATGGTATTATTTATTTCGAATATCGTAATATTAGGAGGCTACTTATGTCAATGTTGAAACGTAGTGATGTACCGGTTGAAGAAACTTGGAATTTGGAAGATTTATTTGCTACAGAACAGGCCTACACAGCGGCAATCGAAGAGTTAGGGCAACTTGTAGAGGAAACTGCGGCTGAACTCGCAGGGACAATTACAGATGTACAAGGTGCGATTAAGGCAATTGAGGCAACGGAAAAAATTCAGGAGAAGATGGTGGTCATTGGAACATATGCGAGTCTTTCACATAGTGTTGATCAGACGAGCACCGAAAATCAGATGCGTGCTGCTAGCTTCGGTTCTTTCGCTGCAAAACTTGCAACCAAGCTATCATTTGTAAAAAGTGATTTGCTTGCCTTGGACGAAGCCGTTTTAAAAGAAGCACAAAATACAAAACCGGAATACGCTAACTTTATTAATAAATTATTAGTACAAAAGCCGCATCAATTACATCCCGAAGCGGAAAAAGCTCTAGCTGCATTCGGTGCAACATTTGACGCGCCATATGAGCTTTACAATACAACAAAATTAGTCGATATGCAGTTCCCGAATTTTGAAGTAGATGGTGAATCATTCCCGCTTAGCTACAACTTGTTTGAAGGCGATTGGGAGCTTGAAACAGACACGGATAAACGTCGCGCTGCATTTGAAGCCTTTTCAAAAAAACTGCGTGACTATCAGCATACGACTGCCAAAACATATAATTCACACTTGACGATTGAAAAAACGGATGCAGACCTTCGTGGCTACGACAATATTTTTGATTCATTATTACAGTCACAGCAAGTGGACCGCTCGATGTATAACCGTCAAATCGATTTAATTATGAATGAGCTGGCACCACATATGCGTCGCTATGCGAAACTTCTGCAAAAAACACATCAGTTGGATAAAATGACATTTGCGGATCTTAAAATTTCATTGGACCCATCATATGAGCCGAAAATTACGGTGGAAGAATCTCGTCAATATATGAAAGACGGGTTATCTATTATGGGCGAGCATTATACGAATATGATTGATCGTTCTTTTGATGAGCGTTGGATCGATTTTGCACAAAATGCCGGAAAATCAACTGGTGCATTCTGTTCAAGCCCATATGGTGTACACCCGTATGTATTGATTTCTTGGACAAGCCGAATGAATGAAGTATTCGTTTTAGCCCATGAACTTGGTCATGCCGGTCATTTCTATTTGGCAAATGAAGAGCAAAACATTTTTAATGCAAGACCATCACTTTATTTCATTGAAGCTCCATCAACAATGAATGAAATGCTTATGGCAAACCACCTATTAAAAAATTCAACTGATGCGCGCTTTAAACGTTGGGTCATTTCAACAATTATTAGCCGTACGTACTACCATAATTTCGTGACACATTTACTTGAAG
Source organism: Solibacillus sp. FSL W7-1472 (assembly GCF_037969775.1). Taxonomy (NCBI): domain Bacteria; kingdom Bacillati; phylum Bacillota; class Bacilli; order Caryophanales; family Caryophanaceae; genus Solibacillus; species Solibacillus sp. FSL W7-1472. The sequence continues at coordinate 1,406,375 of NZ_CP150208.1, read as the reverse complement.
CAGCTTACCAACGCAAAGTATATGAAATTATCGATGCTGGAGGAAGCGTCAATGCACCTAAACTAAATGAATTAAAACGTGAGGTGCTTGAGCAGTTCTGGGGAGATACAGTTGAAGTAACTGAAGGCGCAGAATTGACATGGATGCGTCAGCCACATTACTATATGGGCTTATATCCATATACGTACTCTGCAGGTTTAACTATTTCAACTCAAGTTTCACAACGGATTTTAAACGGTGACGAAGCAGCTGTTGAACAGTGGATCGATGTATTAAAAGCAGGCGGCACGAAAACACCTGTTGAACTTGCACAAATGGCCGGTGTCGATATTACGACTGAACAGCCATTACGTGACACAATCGCATTTATCGGTGATTTAATTACGCAATTGGAGCAACTGACTTCTGAGCTTCAAACAGTTTAGCGTGATCCTACAATCAGTGGAGATTATCTACATCCCACTGATTGTTCGTCCTCACTATATTAGATTGCAGGGTGTGCTGAATTTACTTTCAAGCACATCCTTTTTATATGGCTACCGAAGTGTTGATAAAATTCTCTTGCTGGAACAATTCAGATACCCCTGATTCGATTGCAGCTGATCCAACCGCTTTCGCAACTACTCCTGCAACCCGTTCGTCCATCGAACTTGGGATAATGAAATCTTCATTCAGCTCTTCGTCCGTTACAAGCGAAGCAATAGCCTCAACTGCCGCCAGCTTCATCGATTCATTTATATCCGTTGCTCTTACATCCAATGCACCACGGAAAATACCAGGGAAAGCTAACATATTATTCACTTGGTTAGCATGGTCAGAACGGCCGGTACCGATAATTTTCACGCCCCACTTTTTCGCATTATCCGGCGTTATTTCAGGATCCGGATTTGCCAATGCAAAGACAATTGGATCTATAGCCATCGATTTAATATGCTTTTCCGTTAAAATATTTGCTGCCGAAACCCCGATAAAAACATCTGCCCCTATTAATGCATCATCTAATGTGCCACGTAATTGATCCGGATTCGATAAATTAGCGACCTGTTCTTTCACCGGATTCATACCTTCAGGACGGCCTTCATAAATAATGCCCTTCGTGTCACACATTACGACATTTGTATAACCCATCTGAATTAGAATACGGAGAATCGCAATACCTGCAGCTCCAGCTCCGTTTATGACAACCTTTAATTTCGCGACGTCTTTTTTCACAAGTTTCACCGCATTAATTAAACCTGCCCCTACGACAATTGCTGTTCCGTGCTGGTCATCATGAAATACAGGAATTGAACATTCAGCACGCAGTCGGTCTTCAATTTCAAAACAGCGTGGTGCTGAAATATCCTCCAAGTTGATCGCACCATATGTCGGTGAAATCGCTTTTACAATATTGACAATCTCGTCTACGTTTTTAGTATTTAAGCATACCGGCACCGCATCAACATTTGCAAAGCGCTTTAATAATAACGCCTTCCCTTCCATTACCGGTAAGGCAGCTTCCGGTCCAATATCCCCTAATCCTAAAACCGCGGTTCCGTCTGTAATAACCGCTACTAAATTTCCTTTCATCGTATAGTCATACACCGTGGAAGGATTCTGCTCAATTGCAAGACAAGGGGCGGCGACACCCGGTGAATAAGCTAAACTCAAATCATATTTATCCTGAACCGGAACTTTTGCACGAATTTCCATTTTCCCTCCAAAATGTTCGTGCATTTCAAGCGACTTTTTCATTAAATCCATAATTACCATCTCCTTCTAATTTTTGAAGTCCTTTGTAATTACGAATGTTAACCTCTACCTTTTATTTTGTCAACAATAGCTTTTGAAATTTATAATAAGTTCTTAAAATACTCTATAAACATTGATATAACAACGTTTATAGCAATTAGCAAACGCTTATTTAACTTGTGATTTTAAACACAATCAATTATTATAGAATAATAAATGTAAGGGCTGTCATTTTCAAAACCGCGCTTTATCAAGGTGAAGTATGTGATGAATTGCACGAAGTATTTTCAATTTAGTAATATGAAACACTTCACAAACTTTCCAAAAAAAAATTTGAACAGCACTTTTTGTCTCCATTTCCGCGTACATTTGTTACACTTATACATAACGGAGGGAACACAATGACAGAAAAAACACATACCGAGGAACTGACAGAAGAAGAATTTTTGGAACTTGTTTTGGAAGAACAGGAAAAGGCGCTTGCAAAAGCACGAGAGGAACGGTTAAACCCACAGCCGAAAAAACCGAAAAAGCAAAAACCATTTGTTCGGATTGTAGTATGGCTGATGGCATTAACATTAGCTTTTAGCACGTTTGCTGTGATTTTCAATGTGTATTCCATTCCTGCCATCGAATTTTTAAAAGTATCGGCACAATTATCAAATCAGGAAAATATCCAAACATATAAACAATCTGTTGTCACAATTGATACCGACTCCGGAAAAGGAACAGGATTTGCGGTATCGGATAATGGCTACATAATTACGAATGATCATGTCACTGAGGATGCATTGACGATTACCGTTGTCTTTCCTGATGACTCACTCTATAAAGCTGAAATAGTTGAATCATATGAAGAATATGATCTAGCACTGTTGAAAGTGGATGCGGAAAACTTGCCATTTCTGTCACTTTCCCCATCGAGCGAATTCCGTAAAAATGAGCCTGTCTATTTTATCGGCAATCCGCTTGCATTTAGCGGGATTGCAAATAAAGGAACGGTTATTGGCTATACGACTGCTGCTGACATCCAGCCCGACATCATTATGATGGATGCTCCTGTTTATCGCGGAAACAGCGGTAGCCCGGTCATCAATGAAAACGGACATGTAATCGGCATTGTGTTTGCAACAGGTACTCGTGAAGGTCACGGGAAAGTGGGATTGTTTATCCCGATTGAAAATGTGCATGAGCTGTTTCACGCTTATTTGAAGTGATAAGGAAAATCGATCACTCAGCTTAAAGGTTTCGGAACCATCGTGGGGCAGTTCAGTATATTAGAACTTTTGTGAATGATATTAGAAGAGTTGGATACTATTTTAGAACTTTCATATCGTTTATCAGAAGATCAATCGCTCATATCAGAACAAACGTTCCTTTTATTAGAAACTCCGTGTTATATTAGAACTTTTCGCTTTATATTAGCACATCCTGCAAGTTTATTAGAAAATGCCACCTCACCAAAACAGCAAAAAACGGCTGCTCAATTTCGATCATTGAGCGCCGTTTTAAAATTAGAAAATCAGGCTAATTAAGAAGTAGAATAATGCGGCCATTAATGCGGAAATTGGCAATGTGATAAACCACGTGATTACAATTTTACGCGCCATTCCCCATTTAACACCTTTCACACGTTGAGCTGCACCAACACCCATAATTGCAGAAGAAATTACATGTGTTGTCGAAACTGGTAATGCGATGACTGTAGCACCAAAAATAATTGATGCAGAAGTTAAGTCAGCCGCTACCCCGTTAACCGGACGGATTTTCATAATTTTACCGCCGACTGTTTTAATGATTTTATATCCGCCTACTGACGTTCCTAGACCCATCGCAAGTGCACAGGCAAAACGTACCCAATCCTGAACTTCATCAGTCGATTGCCAGTTTGCAGCGATTAAAGCCATTGTAATAATACCCATCGCTTTTTGAGCATCGTTCGTACCATGTGTAAACGATTGTAATGCCGCCGTACCGATTTGCGTTAATCGGAATGCTTTCGTTGTCCCATATAATGGTGAACGGTGGAAAATAAATTTGAATAGTTTCATGACGATAAAACCAAGAGTCAATGCTAAAATCGGCGAAATAATTAACGCCTGTAAAATTTTAAAGAAGCCTTCATAGTTTAAAATATTCATACCTGCAGAGGCAACTGCTGCACCAGCAATTGAGCCGATCAGTGTATGGGAAGAACTTGATGGAATACCGAAATACCAAGTTAATAAGTTCCATGTGATGGCAGAACATAATGCTGCCAATATTACTACAGACCCTGTTGTATCCCCTTCAAATGCGTTTAAAGAGAACGGGTCCACAATTCCAGATGCTACAGCTTTTGCTACACCTACGAACGTCATCGCACCTACGAAGTTCATCACTGCCGCTAACAGAACAGCTACACGAGGTTTTAATGCACGTGTCGATACAGATGTGGCGATTGCATTCGCTGTATCATGGAAACCGTTAATAAAGTCGAATGCCAGCGCAAAGATGACAACGAGTACGGTAATGATTAATAGCGTATCCATAATTTACTCCTTTTTCATTATGCATTTCGCATAATAATCGATTCGATTGTATTCGCTACATTTTGGCAGTAGTCTGCAATTTCTTCTAACTGCTCATATAAATCTTTAAAGATAATTAAGCGAATTGGATCTTTCTCAATCTGGAATAGTTCAGTAATGGATTTACGGAAAATTTCATCACATTCACGCTCATAGTCCTTGATTAGGATGGCATGTTGACGCATACCGATTAAGTCTTTTTTATTTAATAATTCCATCGCCTTTACAGCTTCATCTGATGATTTAGCGATATAGTCTACGAAGTCGCGCATATACTGATTTACTTCTGTAAATGAGTACATTTCAAAGTGGGCAATTGTATTTTCGATGCCATCCAGAATATCATCCAATTTAATGGCTAATGATAAAATATCTTCACGCTCAATAGGAGTCATAAACGAATCGTTTAATTTAACGATTAATTCATGGATCAGCTTGTCTCCCGCTGTTTCATATGATTTCATTTTAATCTGAATTTGTTTCAGTTCTGATACTGTAGTAATTGTCGATTCTTTTGCATAGTTGGCACCTTGTTGTACATTTTTTGCAATATTTAATAATCCTTCAAAAAATGGATCTGGTTTTTTTGAGTTGAACATCGAATAAAATCCTCCTAAAATGAAGTTTGTAAATTAAAACCTAGGTTATCATAACACCGATTTTTCAATATCTTCAACATTAATTTATGTTATTTACAAAAGCTTTACAATTGTGAAACATAACTTTTTTAACATATCCGGTTAAATTCAGTCGATATTTAATGAAATATTCTGAAACTAACCGAAATTTATTAATATAGTGCCTTTTTCCGGCACTTTCGACAGCATTGCTAATAAAATTTCACTTTTATTCTTCAGTACCCAATTTTATGTCATGTTAATTGTAAAGCTAATGTAAATTTTAAGTTTCATAAAAGTTATTTTTTCACCCTCAATTTTCATTAAAAAAAGCCTAGTAAGTTTCTACTTACTAGACGATGATCCTATTTCCTTATTTGTTTAGGACAGAAGATACGATATGAGCTGCGTCCCATTCACCTAAAGACAGTTTTGTAATCGGATACTTTTTACTGAAAAGCTGTGCTGTAATTTCAGAAGTGGTCAAGCCTTCTTCGTTCATCATTTCTATTTTATAACTTAGCTCTTTTAAGTAATGAAGTTTTCGCATTAAAGCCTCTCTTCCGTTTTCGATATATCCCGCATGATTACAATACACTTCAAGAAAGTCATACGTTAATACTTTCTCCAGCGATCGGATAATTTGAGGAATACTTTCTTCACGCAGGACGACTTTTGTTTTCGGTGTCACATACAGATCACCTGTAAAGAGTTGACCTGTCGATTCATTCAAATAGGCAACATGGTCTTCTGTATGTCCGGGAGTTTCAATCACTTTCCAATTCGTCGTTCTAGATGAAAAAGAATCTCCGACAGGCTGTGCAAGAAACGGCAGCCTTGCCCCCCAGAAAAGCTTACGATATAAAGGATAGCTTGCCTTCTTCCTACATTCTTCTATGTTGAGCGGATGCATAAATATCGGCAATTTATATGCTTTTTGTAAAAAATGAGCGCCTCCGGAGTGATCTTCATGATAATGAGTCAACATAATCCGGTCAACGTCCATCTGTTCAAAAAAGGGCTTAAACTGCTTAAGAAGCGATGCAGAACCTGTATCAATTAGGATACCGTCCACTTCAAAACAATGTACATTTAAATAAACCGCTTGAAACTGGACAGATCCATTGATCATTTTCACGCCGTTCTTTTCGCTCAGCTCTATTTTTTTCTTAAATAACACATTTCTCACTCCTTTGACCGTTATTTTTCTACAATACCACTTTATCACAAATATTGGAAATTAGACCCAACTCTTTGTTAAATTTTTGTACGACAAAAAGCCGTTATGTAAAACTTGTTTACATAACGGCCTGTTAAGCAGTGTCAACCTTTTTCGACAGAGTGATGATGTACCCAATCACTATAGCCTGCCATATAAATTTTTATATTTTGATAGCCTGCTTCCTTTAATACTGTATATACCGGTGTAGCAGTAACACCTGACCCGCAGTACACAACTACTTCCTCATCTTTTGGAACTTCCTTGAGGAGAGAAGACGTAATTACCAATTCAGAGCCATTACGCAACTGTTCCCAATCATAGTTTTTTGCTGTTGGGATATGTCCTGCCACTTTATCAAACGGCTCTGTTTCACCACGGTAACGCTCCGGTGCGCGGGCATCAATTAATGTCGCTTTTCGCTTGCCTTCAATAATATGCATAATATCCTGACGTTTTAATAAAATATCATCATTCCACTGTATATCAAGATTACTTTCCTTAAATACAGGTACTTCTGTCGTTACAGGGAATCCTGCTTCCTTCAGTGCTTCAAAACCGCAATTAACGACATAGGCATGTTTGAAGCCTGCATAATGCAATATCCACCAGGCGCGTGTTGCACTTGCTGCCGCCCCTTGATCGTAAATATAGATGGCATCATTGTAATTTAAACCGTGCTTTTCAAACAAAGCCTGAAGCTGCTCCTTCTCAGGAAGCGGATGTCGCCCTTCTTGTTTCGATAAATCCGACAGATCGGTATTTAAATCCCAGTATATCGCCCCTTCAATATGGCTCTCTTCATACATCTTTCTGCCTGACTCTACATTGCTCATATCAAATCTTGTATCGATCAACCGACCTGTTCTTTCCATTCGATTTGCGGTCACAAAAATATTCGTCATTAAAAAGATCCTCCTTACGCTTGTAGTTGCGCGTAAATATCCTTCCAAACAGCTAAGCGACTTTCTTCCTGAAGTAATAAACGTTCTGTCTCAATCTGCTCGACTGCCTGTTCAAGCATATGCTGGCGCAATCCTTCTGCTTCAATGGCGATATGGCTTGCTGCCCACTCCATTATTTTAGCTTTTTCCATATCCAGATAGTTTTGCGCATTTGGTTTTGTTAGTTGCTCCAGCGCATCACGCAATTGCTCTTTTTCATTCTTTTCAAAGAATGCTTTTACATTTTTAAAGTGGGATTTTACCACTTCATATGGTGCCGGATCTGAAAATGGACCTGTAAAATCCAAAATTTCAGGTTCTTTTGATTCATAGCTTAAAAACGCGAAGCTTGGGTTTAGTTCTTTTAATTCACGCGCTTCCTCTTTGAACAGTTCTTTCATTTTCTTCTCGACAAATTGTGCTAAACGGAAATTCGTTACCCGCAACTCCTGAGCGAAGTCGAAGCTTAACGCCTGCAGCACTTCTTTTAATGCAGTTTGCAATGCTTGCTGTGCCGGCATTTGCGCAAAAGTGGACGGATTGTAGCTTTCACGGTAGAAGTCCGGATAGCGGTAGTACACACGTTGCAGTACGTAATATAACAGTTCATCCAGTTCTTGCTTTGTCTCACTTTCAATCATCGCTGTTTGGGTTGTCTGGAATTTGGAACGTACTAGCTTTTCCAAATGAGCCAATTCTTCAAGTCGTTCATCTTTACGTTTCAAGTTTTCTTCTGTTTGTGTAATTAAATCATTCAGGCGTGCTTCTGTTTTATCCACTTCTTCTTGTAATGCCTGAACCGCAATACCCATCAGTTCGTCATTTAGGAAGTGGTGGAATGCATCTTCAAATGGTGCCATACCCGACTGATGTTCGAGCTGATCCTGCTTTTCTTTTAATGCCAGTAAACTTGATACTCCGTAAAGTCTCGGGAAACGGATACCGAAGCGTTGAAGTTCTGAACGAACATAGCCTTTTACTTCTTCCTCTTCTTCCATTGTCGAAGCTAAGTCAATGGCATTCACGATAAAGAACATTTTATCCAGTTCAAACGCATCTTTAACACGACCTAATTGGATCAAGAACTCACGGTCCGCTTTTGCAAATGCATGGTTGTAGTATGTTATGAAAAGAATGGCATCGGCATTTCGAATGTAATCGAACGCTACACCTGTATGGCGTGCGTTGATCGAGTCTGCACCTGGTGTATCTACTAACGTTACACCCATACGCGTAAGTGGTGAATCAAAGTAGAAATCAATATTGTCTACGAAACAAGAACGGTTTTCCTGCGCCACGTATTTTTCAAAATCATGACGATTAACCCGTAATGTCGTTCCAAGTTTTGTAATGAATGTTTCATAACCTTCCGAATAAGCACGGATAAAGGATTTATGAACATTCAGGCGCTCATCTGTTAATGGAACAGCCAATCCTTCTTCTGCACGATCATACGCTTCTTTCAAAGATGATACTTGGATGCCAATTGCTGCATATGAGCCTTGAATATCTTCAAGTAGCTGTGCTTCATTTTTCAGATGAACATCTGCTGTTTCGTGCGGATGTTCCGGTGTGACAGGACGAATTTTATTGATTGCCGCTGTCGTCGGGTTTGGTGATACAGGTAATACACGCTCTCCCATCAAAGCATTCGAAAAGCTTGATTTACCCGCACTGAATGCACCGAATAAGGCAATCGTAAAGTCACGTTTTTGCAGACGTTCCACTTTTTTTGTCAGGAAGCTCGATACTTCTTTAAAGCCTTGTACATCTTTAATAATATGCGCTGTTTTCAATGCTTTTTCCGTTACCGTGTCAACATTTAATCCTGTTCCCGCTTTTTCCTCTGTTTGTTCAGCAGCAATTTCTGTTTCCTGATTTTTTAACTGCAGCATCGATTCATCAAAGGGACGAATATCTTTCAATGCCTGCTCATGTTCACGCTTCCAATTTTCCAAATAAATTTTGGATTCTGCGCGAATTTCATTGGAAACTTGTTTCATTAATGTGTTGTTGAACACCTGGAATTTCTCGATTTGCATAATATGCTGAAGCGCATTCACTTTTTCGGACATTGCATTAATTTTCAGTTTAACAGGCGCTGCCGCTTCACGCGCTACTTGCTCCAATGTTTCTTTTTGTTCAAGTTTCCATGCATCTGTTGTTTGGACAAAGTATCGTTTTGTCGCCTCAGAAACTCGATTCGCAAAGTTTAGTACCGCATCTCCTGTAATAACCGCGCTTTTTTGAACTTGTTCTTCAATAATCGAGAACGGGAAATTAAATTCCTTCTTATCAATACTTGCTGCCCGTTCGTCATTCAATGCACCGACATCTTTTAACGCTTGCTTCATCAATGCTTTAATATGACCTGTAATTTGTGATTGGACAACATGGTTAAAGCCTGCATATGCATCTTCCTGACGACGTGCTTTCTCTTCCGCTGTTTTCTTTTTCGCAGTAAACAGTCCGCCTACTTTAAAGTCATCTTGTTGACTTTCTAAATAGGCACGCAGTTTATCACGGACATCCGCCGGCATAATTGCAGCATTTGCAAGCAAGTCTTTACGTTTTTCATCAAACTGCATATCAAATACATCAAACGAGAAAAGTTCTGTTTGACGCGTCAGTTTTTCATATTGCTCTAAAATATCATCACGGTGCTGCCAGTCATCTTCAGAAACGAGTTCAGCATATGTTGTGAAGCGGTCTTGCTTCTCCTCTTCCAAATACGCTTCATGCTCGTGCTGCAGCTTTGTCAGTGTATTTTCTGCTGTTAAAATCAGCTGTTCCTGCCAGTCATTCATCGAATCCATAACGATTTTTTTCACTTGATCAAAATCATTGTTCGGAAGCTCTTTTTCACGTAATGATGTGAAGAAAATATTTTTCGGGTAAACACCCCATGCCGCAAATGAGTTATGAACGGATTGCTTGAAATCTTCAAACGAAAGTTCCGCTTCACGGTGCTTGTCAATTTGATTGACGATTAAATACACATTCGGATTGTATTTCATCAACTGTTTTGTAAATTGGAAGTTCAGCTCAGATTGCACATGATTGTAGTCCATTGTGTAGAACACCATATCGGCAATATGCAAGGCAGACTCCGTACTCATCGCATGTGCATCGTCCGTTGAATCAACACCCGGAGTATCCATAACAGTTACCCCTTCAGGCAAGCTTGAAGTACTATGTCCGATTTCAATTTGTGATACCAATTCGCCGTTTTTGCTCAATTCTTTTACTTGTTTAATATCATAGCCCGCTTCAAACTTTACCGGCTTTTCATTATGCAAATAAAGAATCGCAAAATCTTCATCCGATTTGTGCACTTTAACAATGTTCGCACTTGTCGGAATTGGGCTTGTCGCTAAAATGTTTTCCCCCGACAGCGCATTGATCATACTCGATTTACCCGCGGAAAAGTGACCGGCAAAACCGATGACAAATTCCTTTTGTAAAAGCTTTCGTGCAAACAGATGGAGCTTTTCAATTCGTTCTGTATCTTCATTTTCTTTATAAATTATGTATTGTAATGCCGATTGCTGTAACAATCCCTGAATTTTCTCGTCAAACATCGTCATATTACGACCCCTTTATATCAATTTATATCTTTTTGCCTTAAATTCGTCACATTTCTATAGTACCATGCCCAGTCAATAAAATCGGCTAGTATTTTTTTAAAATTATTGTTTTGTGCATATTTTCGTTAAATATTGACTTTTCCTTAATTGAATTGGTATTTCGGAATAACCAGGTTATTATACTCAATTAAACGTATCATCATGTCCGTTTTATTAAAAATCACAAAAACTCATCATTACCCAACATAATATCAGTATAATGAGAAAATAAAAAGATTGGAGCAGTAAATGGGGGACTTATTTAAACAATTGAGAAGTAGGAGATGACGAAGCAATGAGAGGTTTATCCTTTGAGATACCGAACCGGCATGGCCGATATTTATATGAAATTTTAGAAGCTATCGACATAAGGGATTACTTTTGGAAATCAGAAGCCGAAGAAGCATATTATATTGAAAATAATCAGTTGGATGAGGCCATGTTCCCGCAGCCTTGTATATATACCGGTGAAGAACTATATACCCGAATTTCCGTAAAAGACTATTATGTACTATTTGCAGACTTAAAAGCATTTAAAGATAAATTACATGTGCAGGACATTGCTACATATGAAGAGTTCCTTAATTGCCAGTGTGAAATCGTTCTTTTAATTGTTGATAGTGCCTATGTAACGATCTATGTAAAAGATCAACATGTAACTGAACGGATTTACAGAAAAGCGGTTCAGAATAGGTACGAAAATATAGTGTACATTACGGATGAGAATGACCTTCGTACAACATTGACCTCATTTTAAATAAATATGTGACGCCATAATTTCTATTTGTTTTACCTTTTTTTATTAAATATAAATTCACAAATAAAAAAGATGACCAGTCCCGCCATTAAAATATAAAATGAACTATTTAAAACAGCATTGTTTATGTATGAATAGATAGAATGTGCAAGTAGGGTAACCTAATAAAAGAAAAATCCAAACTGCGCAGCTTTTTTACTATTTCTTTTTTCAATGTCTGTCATTTTTTTAAAAAACAAACTATGCTCCCCTCTCCTCAATTTTCCAGTAAACTATTTCGGATAAAACTCGTCAAAGGAATAATTTTAATAGAATTTCTTAAGTGGCTCATATAAATATCAACTGGATTAATAGTCCCGATCGGACCTATATCCACTACCCTTAATAAATCCGCTTCAATTTTCTCTGAAATTAAACTTTCAGGCAATAGCCCGATACCTAAACCTTCCTTAATTAATTTTATAGCAAAAATAACATCCTTTATTTTGTTGAATTTCTTTATCTCGTACTCGTTATTTAACCATTCAACTACAGGAATATGTTCATTTAAATAACCTATATAAAGCGGATGCTCATTAAAAAGTGCTTTAAGCTGTAAATCCAACTGCTTTTCCATGAGCTGTAATTTAGAAGAATATACCAGTCTTAATGGTGAACGGTCAATACGCTCCGAATGAAACTCTTTAGAAATAAATTTGTGTAAACCTAGTGCTACATCTATTTGTTGTCCTTTTATTGCACTTTCTAACTGTACCTGATCTTCCATAACAATTTCTACAATGTATTGTTGATGCAATTCAATAAAATCATGTATTCGATCTAATAGATTCGTATACAGCAAGGCGGGTGAAACTGAAATTATTAATGGAACAGCCGGATTTAGTGTTTCAAGGTGAATTTCTTTTGTACTCGCTTCTATTTGAGCCACAAGTTTTTTGGCCATAGGATAATATTTTTCGCCAATTGCAGATACCTTAACCTTTGTATGTTCCCGGTGAAACAATTGAACCCGTAAATGCTCCTCCAATAACTTCATATGTACAGTGATACTTGGTTGAGAAATAAACAGTTTTTCTGCTGCTGCTCGAAAGCTCCCTTCTTCGACAACTGCTATAAATGTTTTTAGCCACTTGATATCCATGTTCATCACCCTCTTATTAAGATTAATAATCAAATACATTAAAATTCATTAATTCCGTTAATTGTAAGTCTATTATACACTGTAAGCAATACACGAAATGAGGTGTTTCAAATGGAAAAACTAGTCGCCGCTTTCGGACGTTTCGCCAGCCATGAAGCCAAAAACAATAGTCAACTTTACGAATATTGGTGTAAAAGGATTATGACAAATGAGCAACTATTAAATCTCATTATGCATATTCCGGAGACGCAGCCAAAGCCTAATTTATTTTTCGGGTCTGTGCAGTATTTATCAGTACAAAAAGAAACCCCTTTGAAACGAATATTCGAAAGTCCTTTCGAAGTGGATTTGGAAGCAAGCTTTCAATTACTCATCGATTTCTGTTTAACACATTCAGATGAACTGTTGCAGTTGTTTCATACAAAATCCGTTCAAACAAATGAAGTACAGCGGGCCAGCTATCTTTTCCCGATTTTCTCGGAAATAGCCAAAGAAGTGGAACTTCCGTTAACATTATTGGAAATCGGTACAAGTGCAGGACTTTTGCTTAATTTAGACGGGTATCGGTATGAAATCGAACAAGAACCGCAGATCTCATTTGGTAATGAAAATAGCCCTCTCACTCTTTTTGCTAAAAACTACGGCACTTCTATAACTTCTGTAAAAAACTTGGACATTTTATACCGCATTGGAATCGATTTAAATATTATAGATTTACAAGATTCCGAAGAATATTTATGGCTGAAAAGTTTAATTTGGCCTGAACAAATTATACGGAAAGAAAATTTAGAGAAAGCAAGGGCGATTCACCGGCAATATTCAAAGCTTTTACTAACTGGTGATTTTAGAGAGCTTATTCCCCCTTTATTTGATACTCATGAATTTAAAGGTAGCCAGATTATTATTTTCCACACACATGTGGCAAATCAGTTTCCCGCAAAATTAAAAACGGAATTGCTGACAATGCTGCAGCAACTAAGCCATATTCAAAGCATTTATCACATTTATAACAATATGGATGATGCTGATTTATATGTGGATTACATTGCCGGTGGTGTAATTCAAACCGTCAAATCACTAAAAGATACAGACGGGCATGGGAAGTTTTTCAGCTGGAATTAAAACCTTAAATAGTAATTATTACGATTACCATTGACAAGCAAGGGTCAACTATATAATATTATAAATCGTAACAGTTACTATTTAGGAGGTAAGTTATGAAAAGGAAATTAAATTGGTTAAGTATGCTGGCATTTAGCTTCATGCTGGTAGGTTGTGCAGAAAGTTCCGACGAAAAGGAAAATAAGGCTTCTATTGAAGTAAAGGGAGAAGCTGTAAAAGAACATGAAAATCAACAAGAACACGAGCATGACCATGAACATCAGCATGAATCCGACGAGGAACAAAAAGAAATTTACAACGGCTATTTCGAAGATGAACAAGTACAAGATCGTCCATTAAGCGATTGGGCCGGTGACTGGCAATCGGTCTATCCTTATTTGCAGGATGGCACATTAGATGAAGTATTTGAACATAAGGCTTCCCAGGATGGCAGCAAAAGCTTTGAGGAGTTTAAAGATTATTATGAAATAGGCTATAAAACAACTACCGACCGTATTGTAATAGAGGATAATTTTGTTACATTTTATGATCACGGTCACGCCCACAAAGGAGAATATAAATATGATGGATTTGAAATTTTAACGTATGAAAAAGGTAATCGCGGAGTCCGGTTTATTTTTAAACATGTGGGAGATGAAAAAGGAGTACCTGCTTATATTCAGTTCAGTGATCATATTATTGCGCCTCAAAAATCGGGGCATTACCACATCTACTGGGGTAATGACCGTGAAGCCTTATTAAAGGAAGTAACGAATTGGCCAACCTATTACCCTTCGCAATTGGATGGCCATGAGATTGCACACGAGATGATAGCCCACTAATATAGTTCATTAGAAATCAGCAAAAAAACAACCATTTGCCCTTTGAGGAAATGGTTGTTTTCAATAAATTTATCTATCTATTTTTCTAAATAAAGATGAAGAGTGCCATCCAGCTCCAATACACTTTCAGGCTCCGGTAACTGCGCTTTTACTGTCTCACCTTCACCATGTACTTCGACCTGATAAGGATATTCCAACTCCATAATTTCATTAACTGGTACACCTACTAAATCAGGTACACGCTCTGTAATTTTATCACCCCAACGATATTGCTTTTCTAATTGACCTTCCCGATCTTTTACTATTCCCAAAATAGGTGCAATATCTTCAATAATCTGTCCAACAATCGGCGCTACAATTGTACTGCCGAATACCAATTCTCCTTTTGGACTATCAACCGCAACATATACGACAACTTCCGGATCATTTGCTGGTGCGAAACCAATAAATGATACAATATAGTCCCCATCTTTATAACGTCCATTTTCGACTTTTTGAGCAGTTCCCGTCTTCCCTCCGATTCGAAGTCCATCCCGGTATGCAGCTCTCCCTGACCCATTTGCTACAACAGACTCCAGCGCATCTCTTACTATTTTAGAAGTTTCCTCACTAACCACATTACGTTTTAAGTTCGGTTTATTTTCGATAACCACTTCTCCACTTTCCGGATTATAAACTTTCGAAACAACATACGGTGTAAACAGTTTTCCACCATTTACCGCAGCAGCAACTGCTTGAACTTGTTGAATTGGTGTCACCGAAATACCTTGCCCAAAAGAAGTGGTGGCATGTTCAACTGGTCCAAATGCCTCTTCAGAAAATAAAATACCAGACGCTTCTCCGGCAATATTAGAACCTGTTGTTTTACCGAACCCAAAATTCTTGATATACTTCATTAACTTGTCAGCACCTACTCGTTGCCCAAGCTCGATAAATCCTGGATTACAGGAATTTTCCACGACTTGTAAAAACGTTTCCTCTCCATGACCATCGCGTTTCCAACAGCGAAGTCTCACACCTTCCACCATTGTGTAACCTTTATCAAAATAAGTATCCTTTTCCAGATCCACTACATTTTCTTCAACAGCGGCACTCAATGTTATAATCTTAAAGGTTGACCCTGGCTCATAAGTCATCCATACCGGCAAATTTCGATTGTAAATGGATGATTCTACTTCTTCAAACTTTGATGGATCGTATGTAGGATATGAAGAAAGTGCTAAAATTTCACCAGTTTTGGGATTCATCGCAATAGCTAGTGCCTGTTCCGCATTATATTTTGTCATAGCTTGTGACAGTTCCCGTTCTATTACTTTCTGAACTTCTAAATCAATTGTTAAACCTACCGTTGCTCCTTGCTTCCCTTCTCGCCATTCATCATTCACATGGGGTAATGCCTTCCCTTTTGCATCCGTAAATAACTTGATCGCTGCATCTTTTGAAGTTAATAGTTTATCATATTGATATTCAATTCCTGCAAGTCCTTGTGAATCATATCCAGTAAATCCGACTAGTCGGGATAACAAGTTACCGTACGGATAACTCCTGTCATAATCTACACCACTATAGAGTCCGTCAATTTTCAATTCCTGAATTTTAACCGCCTGTTCGTATGAAATATTTTTCGCTTCTGGTGCAAGTTTGACCAGGTAACTTTTAGAATTCATTTTTTCGAATAATCTTTTTGCATCCAAATTTAGCACATCTGCAATTTGATTTGCAGCTTCTTCGATATTATCATTCTGTGTTGGCATGAAATACAGTGTTGGAGCCAATTCGTTTGTAACAATAACTTCACCGTTACGGTCCGTAATTTCTCCCCGTTCTGAAGTAAACGGAATTTCCCGATCCCAATTCGTTTTTGCAAGTTCAGTTAGTTTATCATGCTGAATAACCTGCACATAAAACAGTCTTATAAAAACGATAACGCCGAAAAGTATAAAAGCCGCAAAGATTAACCTCAATCTATTTTTAGAAATAGTTGAAATCCACTTCAAAAAATCACCTCAATATTCACGTTATGAATAAAAGCGAATTTCTATTCAAGCAACAATAAGTGAAACCGTTACTTAGAAAAATTTAAAATACTCATCTTTCTATTTATCTATATATAATTTACAATAGATATATCTTATAAAATACATATATATGATAGTTTATAACTATAATAAAGTGAGGCGTTCTTAATGGAATTACGACAGTTAGAGTATTTTTTAATGTTATGTGAAGAGATGCAATTCACAAGAGCAGCTGAACGGCTTAATATTGCACAGCCAACTTTAAGTCAACAAATTAAAGTGCTCGAAAATGAAGTAAATACCCCATTGTTTCACCGGATCGGCAAGAAAATCACCCTTACGGAAGCTGGTCAGATCCTTTACCGCCAAGCACAAACAATCTTTCAAACATTGCATACGACGAAAATACAAATGCAGCAATTGGCTTCACTTGAAAAAGGGATTCTTCGTATTGGCGCATTGCCCGGTGAATTGACCAATATTGTGTCAGATTTAGTATTAAAGTTCATGCATAAATTTCCGCATATACAAGTAACCGTTACTTCCGGTGAAGATATTCATACATTATTGAAGAACAATAAAATCGATATCGGCTTTTCGTTTTCACCACTGATTGAAAACTACGATGAGCAGTTTGTGGAAATCCCTTTATACACTGAACAGTTCTGTTATATAGAAAGCAAAGACAACGCTGCACAACATGAACCCGTACAATTGCGTGACATTCTAAACGAACCACTTGTTTTGTTTCCAAATGCTCACCTGTGCCGGCGAATTTTAAATGCAGCGGCTAAATCGGACAAGTTAACGATTGAGCCGAAGTTTGAAACATCGAGCATTCCCGCTATTTTTCAATTTGTCGAGCAAGGTCTTGGTGGAACGATTGTAGCCAAAACATTGTTTGACCTTCATGTGTCGGATAAACTGCAAGCTCATATCATTCAGCATCCTTTACTGGAAAGAGAAACATTGCTGATCTATCAAAAGGAGCGCCTGCAATCTCCTGCTTTTAAAGCATTTCTTGATTTATTGGAACCTGCGCTGACAAATTATCAGTTGTCTTTTTCCGCCAATTCATTGTAAGGGGCTATTCGGTAGTCCCTTTTGTCTTTTATTAAGAGCGGAGAGCGGCTGTAGTTGGGCGGTTTTCTAATATATTTGGAAATCTTCTAATATATTTTTATTTGTTCTAATAAAATGCCGATTTTCTAAAATATCACCCGGTTCTTCTAATAAGTGTTCGGATGTTCTAATATCACCTTGGGATTTTCTAAAATCTCTTCGACTTTTTCTAATAACCGCTATTTTGTTCTAATAAAATCCCAAGCCAAGTACTTTTCTATCGCACCCGCCGAAAAATAGTAGTCGGCACGCTTTTTTTCTAACCTCTATGGTAGATTTTCTTATATCACTCCGACTTTTTCTAATAAACATCCCTATTGTTCTAATAAAAAACCAAAGCCAACTAATCCCCCGCTCCTCCCTAACCGAATAAAAAAAAGCAGCACCTCAAAAATCGAGATGCTGCCCCACAGTCTTAAAATTATTTTTTCTTAATTGTAATTGTCCAAGAAGCTTCGCCTAACTGCTCGTAGTTTGTCACTTCATGACCGTCTTCTGCTGCCCAGCGTGGAATTGATTCCGTGCCTTGAGTACAGTCGAATTGCACTTCCAGCTCATCGCCTGTGTTTAATTCTTTAATTGCTTCTTTTGCTTCGATTAACGGAAACGGACAAACCATCCCTAAAACTTCTAATGTTTTTTTCATATTAATTCTCTCCTTAAGCACGCGCTACTGCACGTTTTTTTGATGGACGCACAAATACGAAGTACGATGCTGTCCATGTCCCCAAAATCATGAATACTAAAGCTACCCAACCCGACCAAGTCATCATAGCTGTCATAACAAGACCGTTCCCGATTGAACAGCCGCCTGCAAGACTTGCGCCGAATCCCATTAAAATACCGCCGCCAGAGCTTCGTACAACTGTTTTTGTATCGGGTGTACGTAAACGGAATTCACCGCTCATTTTAGCAGCAAAGTATGAACCGAATAAAATACCCATTACAAGGAATACACCCCAGTTAATGATATCTAAATCCCCAGTTACTAAAAACTGCAGAATGTTCGCTGAAGGTGTTGTAATCCCTAAACCGAAAATACGTCCTGATGCGGCACTTAAAGGCCATGCCAATGTTGCGATCAAACCGATTAAAATTGCTGTCACATACGGATTCCAGCGTTTTTCAAATAAAATATGTGCCAAGCCTGTTTTCTTAGGTTTCAAGCCTGGAATTTTCACACGTGGTTTGCGTAATTCACGGTAAACAATGAACGCCACCAATGCAACAAATGGAATGACTAAAAACCAGACATTAATGCCAAATGTATCGGCAATTGAATCAGTACCTACTACCGGTGTACGTGCATCAACTGTAAATTGTGCTAATGGACCTGACTTCATAATAGCTGCCATCAACATGTAAAATGCTAAGGCGATCCAACTTCCGATTAAGCCTTCACCTGCACGATACCAAGTACCTGTAGCACAACCGCCTGCAAAAATAATCCCGATACCGAAAATAAATGCGCCTGCTATCGTTGCCCATAATGGGAACTGACCTGCTGTATATTCAAACGCCCCTGCCTCAATCAGTAGGAATACACCTACCGCTTGAACTGCAATGGCTACTAGTAAAGCATAAAACATACGATTATCTTTTGCGATGTACATATCTCGGAAACCACCTGTTAAACAGAAGCGTCCACGTTGCATCACAAAACCTAATAGAGCACCACAAAGGATACCCGTAATTGCCATTTGCAACAAAATAATTCCTCCTATTTATAAAACCAAGTTTATCAATAGGGATATAATATAATATAATACTACTATAATACAAGTATTTTGATTGATATTAAGATAATCATATAGTTTTAGTCGGTTTTCTTGTTTAAAGGACAGAAATGAACGATTTTTATTAAAGGATATTCAACAACAATCACTTCTATTTTAAAGTTCCTTTTCCTGAAATCATGAGTAACGGCTTCGTTAATCGTTCATACTAGCCCGAACTTTTTCAGGAATCATTACAACTTTTGTTGTTAAATCAACCGAACCAAAACTTTCATCGATACATTCATCCCAGTATTCCAGATGTTTTTTATCGATCCAATGTGCGGAATCTTCTACATCCAATCCACCGTTTCCTTGCACAGAATACCAGTATAAATATTCTTCACCATTCAAATGTTCATGAAAAATTGTTTCCACAAACATCTTTTCCCCCTCCAGTGTTACGAGTACATCTTCCATATGATTGTTTAAAAAATCAAGCCATTCCATAACTTTGGAAGTTTTCCCTTCTTTCACACGATATCGTGTCAACTCCACCTTCATCTCGTGCCCCCCTATTTTTTCACCCAATACTCCGAACCGTCGTCATTGCGCTCCATAAAGCCGTACTC
Source organism: Solibacillus sp. FSL W7-1472 (assembly GCF_037969775.1). NCBI lineage: Bacteria > Bacillati > Bacillota > Bacilli > Caryophanales > Caryophanaceae > Solibacillus > Solibacillus sp. FSL W7-1472. The sequence continues at coordinate 1,386,340 of NZ_CP150208.1, read as the reverse complement.
AATCAGATGACGGCGCAGCGATACAAAATCATCATGAACAGTCTTTAAAATTTCATTTACCTCTTTTTCATGGTAATGTTTACCCTCTTCAAAACGCTTTAAAATATGCTGCAGGATAATAAGCTTTTTCTTTTCCTTACTTGGAATTGTCTCAATCCCGGCGTCCAATCCGTTTTTAAAATAGGTAGTCAGCACTTTTTCTCGTTCCTTCTGTTCAATACTGTAACGTTCGTCCACTTGCCTCGCTCCTTTATGAATCTGATAATGTTCAGGGTTTTTCATTAACTGCATAAGTGCAACAAAAATTTTTGCCTGTTTTTCCTTTTCGCGAAGTTTAAACCGATGCTGGCGAACTGTTGATACACTTGAAACATTGCTATCATTTACAATTTCCTGATCTGTTTTGCCTTCGAAAAAATGCTGCATCATTTCAATTTGAACATCTGACAATCCGCTTACTTTTTTATCTAAAGCAAGCAAAGCGTGAAATGATGAAATATGTGCACGCTCAATATGCTTTTTAATCATGCCTTCCGCTGTTAGAAAACGTTCGTCGTAAGGAAAAACTTCATCCAAATGATAGGATTCTCCACAAAACAAACATTGATATCGTTCCTGTTTCATTTCATATCCTTTTATAAGTGCTTCCGTTGAAATATTTTGAATTTCCAAAAATATCACCTCTGTAACATTTATAATATATGTTATTGTATTTGTAAACATTTTTATTTTTTGTTTATTAAATATAACTAATTCACCTTTTTCATTTTCTTCGCGGAAAATCGGATTTATTGTATCCTTGAAGTAAAGCCAATTTGCTTCAAGACAGGTTTTTCGGAGGTCAATGCACTCTGGAGTTATTTGTTACAGAAATAAAGAGGGTTGAAATTCCAATCAATCTATGCCATACTACTAGTAATTTACTGGAAAGGAAGTTGAATGGCTGATGGATAAATAATTCTATTTTACACGTAAAATGTATACGCATTTTCACATAAAATAGGATTAGTCTGCCCATTTATACTTCCTTTAGCGAACTTAAAGGCTTATTTACGTATGAATACTAATCCTTCTGACTTTTTCAGAAGGATTTTTTATATATCGATATCTTTGTGAATGCGTATACTTTCAAATCAACATTTGGGGGTATGCATATATGCCGATAGAAATGAAAAACGTATCGTTCAGCTATGACTTGCTGGATGAACCATTATTTAACAACATTAATATAACGATCGATAATTCCTGGAAACTCGGACTAATAGGACGCAATGGTCGTGGAAAAACAACTTTATTGCGGTTACTGCAAAACAAATTACCTTACAGCGGAACGGTTACGAGCGACGAAGAATTTCAATATTTTCCCCTTGCCATTCGTAATTCAAAAGTTAGTACGTATTACGCAATTGATGAAGTAATGCCTGTAGAGCTATGGAAGCTAGAGCGGGAATGTCGGCTTTTGTCGCTTGATCAATCGTTGCTATGGGCGCCCTTTGAGCAATTATCAGGCGGTGAACAAACGAAAGTAATGCTTGCGGCCGTCTTTTGTGGAGAAAACCGTTTTTTGCTGCTCGATGAACCGACGAATCACCTGGATACGATAGGCCGATCCATTGTGGCAAACTATTTGAAAAAGAAAAAAGGCTTTATTGTCGTCAGTCATGACCGGCATTTTATCAATGAAGTAGTGACGCATATTTTGGCGATTGAAAAAAGCCGGCTGAGCCTATACAAAGGGAATTTCTCCATCTATGAACAGGAAAAAAAGCTGCAGGATGAGTTTGAACTAGAGCAAAATCGCTCATTAAATGCTGAAATAAATCGCCTGCAAAAAACGGCGCGGGAAAAATCGAACTGGGCCGCGCAACGCGAAAAACCTTCTGGCAATGATCCATTTGGGAATGCCATTGCAAAGCGCATGAATAAACGGGCAAAGGCGATTGAAAAACGGACACAGGAGAAAATTGAAGATAAAACGAAACTGTTAAAAAATATCGAGACGGTAAGCGATTTGACGATTAACTGTCAATATAAGCATCGGAATCCTGTGCTTCGAATGAAAAACTTTACGTTAAGTTACAGTGACCAACCGCTGTTCCATCCTATTTCCTTTGAACTATTCCAAGGAGAGCAAGTTGCTATTGTCGGACCGAACGGCAGCGGGAAAACATCACTTGTTCAATTTTTACAAGGAACATTTTCCGGTACCGCTAATGGCGAAATACTGATGCCGCAAGGGTTGAGCACAAGTATAATTCGCCAAAATTATGAGGATAACCGGGGGATATTAAAGGATTTTGCTTCGGATCATGAAATCGACTACACCTTATTTTTGAACAATTTACGTATTTTCGGATTTAACCGTGATGTTTTTCAGGTGCCTATTGAAAAGATGAGCATGGGTCAGCAAAAGAAAGTCGAATTTTCAAGGTCGCTCGGACTCGAAGCTGAATTTTATATTTGGGACGAACCGCTCAACTATTTGGACGTCTTTAACCAGCAACAAATCGAGAAAATGATCGCTCACTTTAAACCGACTTTATTATTCGTGGAGCATGATGCAACATTCGTAAAAAATACAGCAACGAAAGTTATTGAGCTCATCCCTTATCATTAAATTAAGAAAGGAACATTCCTTCATCTATTATGATGGAATGTTCCTTTTTGTACTATAAACAAAACAAATCATATTCCTTTGACAGATGCATCAGAAACTCGATGCCCGCCACACTATTGCCGACTTGATCAATTGCGGGTCCATAGATGCCGATTCCAATTGGCCCTTGCAGCTGTTCAATTTCTGCATTACGCACAACGGCAATAATTGCACCGGATACTCCGCTTTTGGCTGGTAATCCAATGAATGCCGCAAATTTTCCGGACGCATTGTACATTCCGCATGTAATCATTAATGCTTTCGCAATATTAATGACTCCCTTATTGCAAATAGCTTCACTTTCTTTTCCATTTGTCGCAAAATAAAATGCTAATTTCGCTAAATCCGATACATCTACTGAAATCGAGCAAAGCTGTAAATACACTTGAAGCGCTTCTTCCACATCGGATTTCAAAAAACCGTTCGCCTGTAATATATAGGCGATTGCGCGGTTATAATCAGCGGACTGGTATTCCGAAAAATACACTTCATTATTAATATGCACTTTCTTTCCGATAATTTGTTCTAAAAAAGTCGTCACAGATTTCACTTTTTCGAACATTGTCTCACCTGGAAGTAACGAGGCAATTGTTATTGCTCCTGCATTAATCATCGGATTGAACGGCTTATTATTATGGCTCTCCAGGCGGACGATCGAATTAAATGAATCTCCTGTCGGCTCCACATCAACATAGTGCATGATTTCCTCTATCCCGTGATAATTAGCAGCAACCATAAAACTGATTACTTTCACGACACTTTGAAGCGTAAAAGTTTCTGTACAATCCCCTAATTCGATTTCATGTTCTGCACTTAGTAAACTTACAGCAAATAAATCACCATTTGCTGCAGCAAGCGCCGGTATATAAGATGCGACCTGACCATTATCTGTCCTTTGCTTTGCCTGTTCATAAATCATTTGTAATTTATTCATTGGACACTAGTTGCTGTAACTAGCTGCTCACCTCCCTATTTTCTATCATATACGCTATATTTATTATTTCCTTTTTTCCATTCGAATATATTGTATAATTTTAACATATATCGAAAACTATAAATTAGCAAAGATAGGTGATTGTATGTTTCAACCATTGCAACGAGGAGATAAAATTGGTATTTTTTCATCTTCTGTCCCGGCAACCTCTACCGCAAAATTACGCTACGATCGCGGTAAAGAATTTTTACAGGCAAAAGGATTTCATATTATAGAGGGAAATCTAACAGGTAAACAAGATGGTTATCGGTCAGGTACGCCAAAAGAACGAGCTGAAGAATTCAATCAACTACTAAGAGATCCTTCGATTAAAATGATCATGTCCTCAATCGGTGGGACAAATTCAAATAGCCTGCTCCCCTATATCGATTACGAAGCGTTTAAAAATAATCCGAAAATTGTGATCGGATACTCTGATACTACTGCAATTCTATTGGCCCTTTTCGCAAAAACAAATATACCTACATATTATGGCCCTGCACTCATCCCGTCATTTGGCGAATTTGAGCCGCTTGTCCATGAAACTTACAATTATTTCAAACACTATTTTTCTCAACCAAGCGTTCAGTATACGATTCCAATGTCACCTGTCTGGTCAGATGAAATGATAAACTGGCTAACTTATGAGAAGCCAAAAACACTCTATTCAAATAAATGGATTAGCTTTCATGAAGGTGTTGTCGAAGGACGACTAATTGGCGGCAATAATAATACAATGTATGGCTTCATCGGGACACCTTATTTTCCTGTTATTAAAAACGGCGATATTTTATTGATTGAGGATTCTTTAAAGAGTGCGTCAACTGTAGAAAAGAATTTGGCCATGTTGAAACTGCACGGGATCTTTGACAAAGTTGGAGGTATAATCCTCGGGAAACATGAGCTCTTTGATGATGAAGGAACCGGTAAACAGCCGCTTGATCTGTTATTGGAACAGTTGGATGGAAAAATAATTCCTATACTTGCCGATGTCGACTGTGCCCATACCCATCCGATGTTTCCTTTAGCAATCGGCAAAAAAATATGTCTCGATACAATCACTCAAACGATTACCTGTATTGAACATTGGCTTTAGTAAATTAACGCAACCTATTTTGTGTATGAAACGTTTATTGTAAAAATAACCAATGGAAGTGGGAGAATTTCAATGAGCTATATAATGAATCTACGCAAAAAAATTGGCACTACACCTATTATTATGGTGGGTGCCTGCGTGATTATTTTAAATAAACAAAGGCAATTACTAATGCAGCTTCGTAAGGATAATGGATGCTGGGGACTTGCAGGTGGATCAATGGAATTAGGTGAAACATTGGAAGAAGTCGCTATACGAGAAATGTACGAGGAAACTGGACTTACAGCACATAGTCTACAACAGTTTGGTATATTCTCCGGCAAAGAATTATACTATCAATATCCACATGGAGATGAAGTATATATAGTTGCAACAACATATATTTGTGATGATTATTCCGGTACATTACGTTTTGATTCAGATGAAGCAATAGATTTAAAATTTTTCCCCTTCAGTGCTCTGCCTGAAAAAATCAGCCCTCCCGATCAAATAGTAATCCAAAAATATTTGGAAACTATTAATTGACCTAAATGTTTAGCTTCCACATAAAAATCGCATTGTCTATGTGACAATGCGATGAATAATTTTTAATATTTACTTTCTAATTCGCTACATTTTTTAATACATAGTTTCCAATTGCTACATAAACGATTACTGTTGCCCCAATAAAAGTATACAACATTTTAAACACCGCCCTATTCACTGATAATAATTATCATTTTCATTATATATGCTCTGAAATTGTCTGTCAATACAGTCTCTTTTAAATTTGTTCTATACATATACCGAAGCCACATGTTAATATGAATTAAAAGTCTAGGAAGGAGAAATAAATATTGAGTAATTCGACGCATATTCAAACTATTTTAAACGGGACAATAAATTCACTAAAAACTATATTACCTATGATTATAGATGTAAAATCTCCTTCCATCATAAATGAACCGTATGAACAACTTGAGATGGGTGTGCTAATAGGATTAGTTGGTGATATTAAAGGACGCATTATCATTGATGGTACACCGGAAAAATTTAGTTCACTCGGCTCTGCAATGTTCGGAATGCCTTTGGAAGGTGCTATGCTGGAATCTTTTACAGGGGAACTCGGCAATATGATTGCCGGTAATTTATGTACATACACGGTCCAACATGATTTGGAGCTTGATATTACGCCACCTACCGTGATGGTTGGACATACGAAATTATATGGCTTTAAGCAAGCATTTAAAATACCCGCAACAATAGAAGGTATTGGAGATTTTGTTATTCTCTATACAATCGATACTGAAGAAGACGAGTAATTAATATTACCTTTTGTTGACTATTTCAATGAAAGGTTTTTTATTTGAAGAAATTTAAGTCTATTAGAACATCTCTATACTTTATCAGAACAATTGGTCTTCCGTCAATATTTCGGACAAACGTTAAGAGACTTTTTTTGCTACCGCCCTTCGGTTGCTCTGCTTTTCATCCCTCCATGCCCAGACCTGGGCATGGAGGGATGAAAACCCTGTAAGAGAACTTTATGAGGCATTTTGACAAACAGAATCCTGTTGATTTCTCTCAAATTGGTTTGGTGATAAATAACCGATTGTTGAATGACGTCGTCGTTCATTGTAAAAGTTTACGATATATGACTCCACGCTCTTTCGTGCTTCTTTTTTGGATTCGAAACGGTGACGATAGATCCATTCTTTTTTGATTGTGGCGTGGAAGGATTCAATACACGCATTGTCATAGGGATTTCCTTTACGACTCATGCTAATTTTAATCCCATGTTCTTTTAAAGTGCTTGTATAGCTTGTGGCACAATATTGTGCGCCTCGATCTGAATGATGAACTAATCCCTTCTCGGGTTTTCGAACTGCTAATGCATGCTTCAAGGCTTGATCTACTAATGTTTCTTCCATATGATCTGCGATGGCCCAGCCGACAATTTTACGAGAATATAAATCCATGATGGACGCAAGATACACCCACCCCTCCAGTGTTCGGATATAAGTTATATCTGCGACCCATACTTTATTTTTCTCTTTAACTTGAAATTGACGTTTGACTAGATTCGGATAAATAAATTGATGGTGATTGGAATCCGTTGTTCGTTGAACAGTTTTCGGGATTACGGCACTTAACCCAAGGTTTCGCATCATATTCGCAATTTTCTTTTGCGAACAGACATAACCTAAACTCGCTAAGTCTTGCGCAATTCGAGGGCTACCGTATGTACCAAAACTCCTCGCATACGATCGATGAATCTGATGGGCAATTTCTGTATCACGTACTTCTTTTTCCGATAAGGGCTGTATCTGTTTTTTACGCCAATCATAATAACCGCTTTTTGAAACCATCAATACTTTACACATCATCGCAATGCCAAAGTCGTTTTTATGCTTTTCAATGAATGCATAAATCACTCGGGGTTTTTCGCGAAGATGTGCATAGCCTTTTTTAGAATTTCATTCTCTTCTTCCAAATCACGTAACTTCTTATCAAACGCTGCCTGCAACTTATCTACTTCGCTAGAAGTAAAGTATCGTGTGACATCCTGATTTTTCGATTCACGATAATCTTTAATCCATTTATGGATCGTTGAAGACCCAATTTCAAACTTAAATGCCAGATCTGAAACTTTTGCGCCATCTTCTAAAACAGACTTTAAAATGTATTCTTTTGTTTGTGCGTCTAATCGCTTTCGAGTTTGTTTTTCTTTCATCGGTTCCACGTCCTTTTTTAGATATCTTAATCTTAAAGTGTCTCTTAAGACGTGTCCATTTTTTATACTAACCTCACAATTCACTAGTTTATTTGAACTTGTCGAACCCATTTTAGAAAATATGATCTGCTTTTTAGAAAATCAGCATTATATTAGAACACCCATTACGTTTATTAGAAAAACGGCCACCCAAGAAATTAACAAACAAAAAACCCGTTCGAATAAACGAACGGGTTAAGTAATACTATTGTGGCTCTACTGCCAAAATGTCTACAAAGTTTGGTTTCACTTTTACTTCTTCATTATTTAATAAAATATGAATGTCACCATGGTCATTCGATGTACGAATTAAACGGCCCATTCCTTGTTGAAGTCGAAGCTGCATGAATGGTAACTCCACTTCTTCAAAAGGATTTTGTGCAAATGAACGTTTTGCATCAAACAATGGATCATGCGGCGGGAATGGCAAGTCGAAAATAATAACACGCGTTAACGCTTCTTCCGGTAAATCCAAGCCTTCCCATAAATGATAGGAACATAATGTTTTCACTTCACCGTTTTGGAACTCACGGACGATTGCAGAAAGCTCACGGTCGCCTTCAAATGCGATATTCAATCGCTCCATTAAACCTACATTTGATTTAAAGTGATTCATTGCCTGTTTTGATTTAAATAAAATTAACGTTTGTTTATCATCTTTTAAAAGCTGCTCTACTTTTGCAGTTTTTTCAGATTGAGAAAGTTCATGTAAATAAATCTTCATTACTTCTTCGTAATCAAACGGTGATGGGACACTGAAGCTTTGGTATTGTTCGATGCCTAAGCTTGATGCGATATAGCTGAAATCTTTATTCACCGAAAGTGTAGCCGATGAGAACACGATTGGCATTTTTTTCGAGAATAATGTTTCGGAAAGGACATCGGTAATTAGGCGCGGCATAATGACGAGCGTCTCTTCGCCATCCGTGTCCTCCAGCCAATCAACAGCATCACCTTGTGCAACAAATATACGAATTGCCGCAACATAATGCTCTAAAAATTCTTCTGCCATATTCAGCTCATATTCAGGAATCATATAGAGTTCCGATTCAAAAACGAATTCTTCCAGCAATTGGTCGACATTTGCAATAACCTGTTCGCCCAACTGGATCAATCGCTCTGATTTCACAATACGTTTACGTTCTTCTTCTGACTTAATGACATCTTCACGCAACTGGTCAAAAAACAGTTCATGGTGATCTTGTAAATGTTCCATCGCATATAAAGTACGTTCACGGACACCATCTACCATTAATCGTTCCAATAACTCGACAATCGTATAAGCCTGAACTTTATACGTTAATGCCTTTTGAGCTGCATATTCAAGTAAATGTCCTTCATCAAGCACCATCATTGAAACTTCCGGTAATAACGGCAATTGTCCTTCACGCTCACGTGATTCCTTAGTCGCCAAATGTTCCATTAAGAAATCCTGCGAGCAAATAATAAGGTCCGTCGATTTACGGTAATGGGCACGATGCAATGTTTGACCGCATCGATTACGTAAATCACAAACCGCACATTGCATAATTGAATTGTAGTTTACTTTCTCCCAGTCTTCATCTGTCACTAACGGATAATCCGAGCGCTCCCCGTATGGCTGCACCGCAATCATACTGCCTTGTGCATACACACCATCCGGAATTGAAAACGCAATATCATCAATCCAATCTTCCGTTTCAGTTTTTTCCGCTTCTTCAAAACGCTTTAAACATAAATATTGGTCACGTGATTTTGCAAGACGGACATCGATATCAAGTCCTAATACATCACGAAGTTTATGAATATCGCCGCCCTCTTTTACGAGCTGGTCGATTAAAGTTTCATCAGCACAGGCAATTAATGCCGGTTTTCCTGTATAACGCGCATATGATACGGCCGGTAATAAGTAGGCAATTGTTTTTCCTGTTCCTACACCCGCTTCCGCAAATAATACATTCTTTTCTTTTAAAGCTTGCTCTATTTGGTAGGCCATGAATATTTGTTCGTCACGGCATTCAAATCCTCGTTCTGGTAGCTCATCATATAATACGTCACCGAGCCAATCACCTAACGAATCAAAGAAAGTTTTTTCTCTTGAAAGTTCAAAAGGTAAAGATTTTCTCAAATGGATGTTCCCCCTCAATATGAGGCGGAAGAAATCTACAATTTCTCCCGCAAATACTAACATTTTACAATTTATATTAAAAATTCTGTACTCATCATTATACAACGATTTACATAAAAAAGACTAATAATATGCAACAAAAAGAGCGTTCTCCGAAATGTCTTTTCGGACACGCTCTTCGTTATTAATTTTCGCGCTTAGATTTTTGACCCCAATACTGGTATAAATCTGTGCGGATGAATCCGTTGAATAATTTACGCTTTTTCGTCGCTTTTTTACCGTAATGTACTTCGAAGTCTTCCATTGATGACAGCATATACACTGACCATGTAGGGTAATTTTGCATAACTTGTCCAAACTGGCGCAGCATTTTTTCGATTTCTTCCACTTCACCGATACGCTCACCATATGGTGGGTTTGTAACAATAACCCCGTCTGTCAGCTTCGTTGTGAAATCTGTCGCCTGCATTTGCTTGAATGTCAATAAATCGCCAAAGCCTGCTTCAAGTGCATTTTCTTGCGCAATGGCAACCATTTTATGATCGATATCTGTACCGATTATCGTTAATTCCTGATCATAATTCGCTAAAGAATCCGCTTCATCACGCGCTTTATCCCAAATATCCTGCTTCATCCATGGCCATGATTCCGAAATAAATTCACGATTATAACCCGGTGCAATATTTTGGCCAATCATAGCCGCTTCCAATGCAATCGTTCCTGAACCACAGAAAGGATCTACGAACGGACGGCTTGGTGACCATTTTGAAATTTTTACTAAAGCTGCTGCAAGTGTTTCTTTTAATGGTGCTTCACCTTGAGTCGTGCGGTATCCGCGCTTATGCAACCCGACCCCGGATGTATCGATCGTTAATGTTGCCATATCTTTTAAAATCGAAATTTCGATTTTAAATGTCGGGCCGGACTCATCTAAAAATCCTAAACGTTTATATGCAAGTTTCATTCGTTCAACAATTGCTTTTTTCGTGATTGCCTGACAATCCGGTACACTGAACAATGTCGATTTTACCGATTTTCCTGATACCGGGAAATTTGCATCCACCGGTAAGTATTTTTCCCATTGAACCGCTTTTACGCCTTCAAATAACTGGTCAAAAGTTTTAGCAGGGAATTGGGCAACGACGATTTTCACACGGTCTGCTACTCGTAGCCATAGATTCGTGCGTGCAATCGCCATCTCATCCCCTTCAAAATATACTTTCCCGTTATCAACACGTGTTTCATATCCTAATTCACGTACTTCTTCTGCTACAATTGCCTCTAGGCCCATCGCAGCTGTTGCAACTAAATTAAATTTTGTCATGCGTCTAAATCCTTCCTTGATGCTCGACTTCCCAAAAATGGATAAAGTCAATTAATTCTTCCATAGGCAAAGGTTTACTGTAGTAATACCCTTGAATATAATCACAGCCCATCGATTTAAGCAGTTCGACTTGCTGGCTAGTTTCCACACCTTCTGCCACTACTTTCATTTTCAGGCGATGCGCCATTTGAATAATCGCATCGACAATTGCCTGCTTATCATCAAGCGAGCAAATATGCTGAATGAAGCTGCGGTCAATCTTCAGCACATCGAGCGGGAACCGTACCAAGTAACTTAACGAAGAATACCCCGTCCCGAAGTCGTCAATTGAAAGCTTAAAACCTAACTGCCTCAGCTTTACTAATTTACTCACGGTCTCCTGCGCACTGTTCATCACTGTCCGCTCTGTCACTTCGATTTCAAAACTTTGGGCCGAAGTATTATTACGCTCTAAAATTGTCTGAACCGAATCCAAAAAGCTTTGTTGCTGAAAGTGGATGCTGGAAACATTTACTGCGATCGGAACATTCGGATAACCAGCAGAAACAAGCTGATGATAGCCTTCACATGCAAGCTCAAAAATAAGCTCGCTCAATGGGATAATTAAACCCGACTCTTCGGCATGTTCGATAAATTCAGCAGGTGATACAAAGCCAAGTTTCTCACTGTTCCATCGTACCAATGCTTCAATCCCGACAATTTCGTTTTTTTCTGTACTAATTTTCGGCTGGTAGGCAAGCGTAAATTCTCTGTTTTCAATCGCTTTACGTAACTCACTATCAAGTGTCAGCACTCGATTCGAATCCGTTTCCAACTCGTCAAAGTAAAACGAATAGCAATTACGCCCATTATCTTTTGAAAATGACATAGCACGATCTGCACGATTCAACAGCTGTTCTGTTGTCGTACCGTCTGCCGGATAAATACTGATTCCCATACTTGTCGATATATAGACATCCTGATCATGAACTTTAATCGGCGCTTCAAAAACTCTGAGTACCTGTTCCGCAAATTTTGCAGCTTCCCGTGGATGCTGGATATTTGCTAATGTAATGACAAATTCATCTCCGCCAAAGCGCGCTAAAATATCCTTGTTTTTCACTAATGCCTTTACACGTTTGGATACCTCTATCAATAACTGATCACCAATGGCATGTCCGAGCATGTCATTTACTTGCTTAAAACGGTCTAAATCTATAAAAAGAACGGCATGCTGTATCGGCATCATCTGGTTTTCTGTCACTTCCAGCAATGCTTTCATACGTTCAATATAGGCAAAACGGTTGCAGACTTCAGTTAATGAATCATGAAGAGATCTTTTTTTCAAGTTCGTCTTCCACGATTTTACGTTCCGACAAATCAGTAAAAATGCCGCAGTAATTTGTGATTTTCCCTGCCTCATCTTTAATCGCTAGTATTGTCAGCCACTCCGGGTATAATTCACCTGTTTTGCGTCTATTCCAAATTTCGCCTTGCCATATACCTGTCTTGCCAATTTGTTTCCACATATCTATATAAAAAGCTCTGTCATGCACACCAGACTGCAAAATAGATGGTTTTTCCCCTTGTACCTCTTCTAATTTAAAGCCTGTTACAAATTCAAAAGCAACATTAATCGATAAAATTCTTCTATACCGATCGGTAATCATTATACCTTCCGCAATATTTTCAAAAACTCTTTCGATTAATTCTTTTGGGAACTGAGACAGTGCCAGTTCTTGCATGATGGATCTATTAGACTTCAATTCGCTCAAGAAATATCACCCTTAAATAAAAAACAATTTTATATATATTCACTCCGGCAGAAATAAGTGTTGTTTTAAAGATTTTAATCCGTAATCGCCCGTCATGAGCCTTCATTTTTAATATTATAATAATTTTTCCTACTAAGAAAGGCTCTCCACAAAAGAATGGAGAGCCCTTTTATATGTTCAGAAAAAAGCATCAATAATCAATAAGCCATGTTTTGTTCCTAAGTACTCAAACAGCTTGCGCCTCGTACGACTAGGTAGTAATCATCTATCTACGGCCATGCTGACCGTCCCTCCATCCGTTCAATTCCTTCAGGAGAGTGCCCCTACCATAATTTGGGTTTCTCACTCATGGGGTTTACCTCGTTCCACCTTATAGCTTTCACTATAAGCTCCGTCACTGTGGCACTTTCAGGAAGTTTTGTCCATATCTAAAAGACTTAGGAGTTCCTTCCGCCGTCAAGAGAAATTCTCTTGCCTTACCTTATTTTTTCAGTAAGCACGAACACTACGGGCATCGCAGCACCGTGTGAGCATGGACTTTCCTCTACGATATAGAAATCGCAGCGATTACTCGAATATTGATGTATGAATAAAGTATACTGCAATAATAGAAAAAAAACAATATTCCCATGAATAGTTTAACTATTCGTAAAGCTTACTCCCAAAAACATGCTTCTCCAAGTTTGAAAGTCGCTTTAAAATATCGAAGTTTGTACTATTTGCTGTTGGAGCAGGAGCTACCGCCGATTTGCGGCTTGAGTTTGCCAGCTCTTGCTTTAAGCGCTCGTTCTCCTCTTCTAAAGAAGCAATTTTTGCAGTAAATGTGTCATAATCTTCGCGAATTACATCCAAAAATTGATCCACTTCGTCAATGTTATAACCTTTCATACTCTTTTTGAATTCTTTTTCCAATATATGGTCAGCTGTTAATTTAATATCCATTATTCCTCGTCCTTCCATCACGCTACTTCTTTGATTTATTATAGCATAGGTCTGACAAATGGGACGACTACATATGTTCTAGTTGTCGAAAAATTTTTCATTATTTGTCGAAAAAATTTTTATTTCTTTTATTGGCCAAACGACTAAGCCTTTTCTGCCAATTCTTTTGCTGATTTTGAAGATGGGTTTCTTTTTGAAACGGGATATCAGGAAGTAGATTATTCCCTATTTTTGTATAATTGTATGCCTGCTCGTAGTCCTTTACTTTATGTTCATATAGAATGGCTAGCTGTTCGTATGCCAGCAGCTGTTTTCTGACCGGGATTGCCGGAAGAGCTGTTTGAAACGATTGGATTGCCAGATCTGTTTCTCCAATGCGCTTCAGTTCATACGCTAAATAAAAATGCGCATAACCGGTATCTTTTGTTTCGAAATGTGCCGTCACTGCCTGAAGTATTTCCGTACTAGTTTGCCGCTTTTTTAAATCGCCAAACCATTTTCCGATATTCGTATACGTTGTCGCCGATTCTGTTGATATATCATCGAACAATAAATTCGTTGAATGAATATACAAAGTGATCAGCGACAGTAAATCCCATTCATTATGCAACAGTACTTTCATTAACGTTTCCGCATTCCCGCTTTTTACCGCATCAAAATAAATTATCGGTGCTAAATGACCTGGTATATCTCCTTTTCGGTAAAATCCGAGCTTGTCCTGTTCCACTTGGGTAAGCTTCATACGCGATAAATCATCTTTCCAAAGACGTTTCGTACTATGCAGCAAATCAATTTGCCGCTGTGATTTCAAAGGCGGTAAAAATTGCTGATTCAACGTCCAGCGCACTTGAAGCTGCGGCCAGTCGAAGCTTTTTCCGTTATAGGAAACAATCGTAACATTTCGTTGCCATAGCTTTGATTCAAAAAGAAGTGCCGCTTCATTCGAAGGATCCGCCAATACATACTGTGTTAGCGTAAAACCTTCATCATCCGCCTCCAAAAAACCGAGCAGAAATATGTGGGTACCCGCACCTTTTAAACCGGTTGTTTCTGTATCAAAAAACACTATCGTTTCATTACCGCTTATGGCGAACGGATGATCTTCGGCTTCGAACTTCCAGCGTTTTAAGGAATGAAAAAATTCCCCAAGCTTGTAATCACCGTGCTGATAATCGAAAGGATAATGCACTTCCCGTTTAAAAAGCATACCGAATTCATTATCTACCCGTTCAAGCCCTGCCTGTTGCCACTGCTCGCTATATAAAGGCGGTTCAGGTTTTATGAATTTTGGCTTTTCTTTTTTTTGCTCCGTTTTTTTACCAAGCAGTTTTTTCATTTGCAATAGTTTATTTTCATACGACATGTTCTCACATCATTTCGTTTATTAAAATATTTAGCACTTTCATTACTTGTTTTTTGTTTTCACCTAAACTATCCTGCGCACCAATGCATGAAGGACAACCTTGCTGGCACGGACAGTTCTCCACATGCTGCGCTGTTCTTTCAAGCAGCGACAGCAATACATCGTATACACGTTCACTCAAGCCGATTCCACCGGGATAACTGTCATAAATAAACAATGTCGGCTTTTCATTATGAATCGCTTTTACCTGCGGGACAACCGACACATCCGACCGGTCACAATGGATAAATAGAGGGATAAAGCTCCCCATTGCATAGGCAGCCCCTGTCAGTGCATCGGTCAGCTGCTCTTCTGTCCAATTAGCCGGTAAGTCAAAGCTCATCCATGTCGCATTTGTATGCATTTCCATCGGAGGAATCGAAATCGGACCGGATCCGATATTATCATGTGTATTAAAACGGATTTTCTTAAATATAGTAGGAATGGCCAGAATACTTACATCTCCGTAACTTACTGTCGAGTTTTTAAATGGTGCCGATTTATCTTCACTCAGCACTTTCAGCTCGACAGCCAAATTCGCATCTGTAAAATAGTCGACATCCACTTCACGAACGAATGCCTTTTTCTCTTCCCAATCCAGCTTTTCAACTTGGAACTGAATCCCCTGGTGCAAATAGATGGCTTCTTCATGTAAAAGAGTCATCGCACTGTACGTATCCATTTCCCCGATTACTTTCGTATTGGCAGGTGTTGAAATATCGATAATGACGACATTTTCCTGTGCCGCAGATCGCAGCGAAATTTCATGAGCCGGGAAACGGTCGCTCATCCAATGCCATTTCGTACTCGTACGCACAAGCACGCCTTCTTCTTCTAAATAGGCTAATAGTTCCTGAACTTCATATTCTCCGTACGTATCTTCCATCGAGAATGGCAGTTCAAACGCAGCACATTTTAAATGCTCCATTAAAATTAACAGGTTTTCCGGGTTAATACGTGCTTCTTCTGGTGAACTTCCTAATAGATAGCTAGGATTTTGGACAACATATTGGTCCAATGCCGTCGATTGCGCAACATACACAATGAGCGCCTCATCTTGACGTCTTCCTGCCCTACCCGCTTGCTGCCAGGCACTCGCAATATTCCCGGGGTAACCGGTCATAATACATGCCTGTAATTGGCCGATATCGACACCCAATTCAAGTGCATTCGTACTGACCACCATTTGAATCGACCCAGTCCGCAAGCCTTTCTCGATTTCTCGCCGTTCACTCGGTAAATAACCGCCACGATAGCCTTGAATGGATTCATCCATAATTTTCTTTGCTGTTAATGTTTTTAAATACGTAACGAGCATTTCCACACGAACTCTTGACTTTGCAAAAATAATCGTTTGAATACCCGCTTCAAACAAGCGCTTTGAAATATCGCGTACTTCGAGCACGGCACTGCGTCTAACGCCAAATGTCGGATGGACGATCGGCGGGTTGTAAAAAACAAATGTTTTCTTTCCTACAGGTGCACCTGACTGCTCGATTAGCTCATGCTTACTATTTGTCAGGCTTTCTGCTAATTCTTTAGGGTTTTTGATCGTGGCACTCGTACAAATAAAAATCGGATTGCTTCCATAAAATTCGCAAATGCGCTGAAGTCTTCTTATAACATGCGCGACATGTGAACCGAACACGCCTTTATACGTATGCAGCTCATCAATGACGATATACTTTAAGTTTTCAAAAAGGGATACCCATTTCGTATGGTGCGGTAAAATGCCTGAATGCAGCATATCCGGATTTGTCATGACGATATGACCGGCTTTTCGAATTTTTTGGCGAATGCCTGGTGCTGTATCTCCATCATATGTGTAACTTAATATATCCTCATCCATCAGTTCAATCAGTTCATTAAGATCTGATTTCTGATCCTGTGCAAGCGCCTTAGTAGGAAACAAATAAATGGCGCGACTTGAGCGATCTTCTAAAATTTGCTGTAAAACTGGCAAATGGTAGCAATACGATTTCCCCGAAGCAGTCGGTGTAATCGCAGTAAAATGCTTTAGCTGTTGTGCGTAGTCGAATGCTTGACGCTGATGGATATAAAGCTGCTCAATGCCGCGCCCATGCAATGCTTTAATAATCGATGGGTGTAGATTGGGCGGAAAGTCTGCATACTGGGCCTGTTTTTCATCGATCGTATGCATGGCGACAATATTTTGCTTCATTTCCCCGTCATATTGCCACTCGTCGACAAGCTGCGAAATGGTTCTTTTCTTACTAAGCACCGTCTTCACCTTCCTCAATCTTCGTTGCGAGTAGCTTCAATGTATATTGGGCAGATTGGATCGATTGAATAAACCGTTTTTTGCTCGTTCCTTTAAAGAAAGACTGTACAACAAATTGTTCCATCGCATCGGCTGCGTGGTCAATTTGTTGTACATATAAATTTTTTGGGTACGTACTTTTTATCCAATTTGTCGACTGCTGCTGCCATTCGTGAATACGTGTATGGACTTCATCGACATGTGGCTTGACCTCTTGAAAGAAGTCCGGCTCCTTGTCTAAACGTCGCATTTCCTGAAAACGATGTAAACACGCATCACATTCTTCTATTAATTGGTATGTTTTATCTATTAATTGCATAAAGTGCACCTCGAATGATTTCATCTGTTTTAGCCTTGCAGCGGAAATTACTGTAGTTCGCTGCTAAACAATATTTTAATAGTCTTTGCCCATTCAGGCTAAAGTATATTTGTTCTTAAGTGTATCAAATTCTCATCGTTTGTACTACTTATATGCGAACAGGCATTCTTTACTTGACTCTTTGTTTCTGCTAAGCTAACTTTTTGATAAACTGAGAGTAGATTGGTTAAATGCTCCACTTTCATTCTTAATTGCTCGCGTTCCATTTGCAAAGATAATAATGTTTGTGCCATTTCAACTTGTTCGATTAAGCGTGATAATTTCGACATATAATGCCCCCTTTTCACAATGATTCTTTCTTTTTTTACGGAATCCTTGTCATGTGGCAAAAATAGTGTCCATTCGCTAAAAGAAGTTATATTTTGCATAGCTTTTACAAAATTATTAACGGGTACATTGTTTGTGATACACTATTAAAGTATTATTTCTTCCAGGAAAGAAGGTGATTCCATGGTGATTCGTTATCCAAACGGTAAACTCTACGAAAGTGCGCCAAAGATTGAGACAAAAAAGGAATCCGCCAATTCTCAATCGGTTGCAAAAGAAAAAAATAAAAGAGCCGTCAATTACAGTAACCGTGGAAAAAGCTTAGAAGATGACCTAAATGAAACAAATATGTTTTATTTACATAGGAATATGGCAAATATACACAAGAAACCTGTTCCTATACAAATCGTCAAAGTAGATTATCCGGCAAGAAGTGCAGCGGTTATTAAAGAGGCTTATTTCCGCACACCTTCAACGACGGATTATAATGGCGTATGGAATGGATATTACATTGACTTTGAAGCAAAAGAAACGGATAGTAAAACATCCTTTCCATTAAAAAACATTCACCCTCACCAAATGGATCATATGCATTCCGTGACAAACCAGCGAGGAGTTGCATTTTTCATTGTACGATTCAGCACGTTAAACCGTAACTTTGTCATTTCGTATCATGTTGTGGCAAAATGGTTTTCAGCAATGGGTGAAGGTGGAAGGAAATCCATACCAATCGCCGTTTTTGAGCAGGATGCCATCGAAATTTCCGAAGGTTATGTACCAAGGCTCGATTATTTACAGGCGGTAAAAAAGTTAATCGCAAACTACAATGTTTGTGAAAGTGAGGAGAAACAACGTGACGGAAAATAGAAAAACACGCGAACAAATTAAGCGCGAACGTCAACAAAAAAATAAAAAATCCAGAAAACCGAAAACTTCTGCAGGAAAATGGATTAAGCGCATTGTTTTAGCAATCGTTTTAATTGGGGTAATTGGTTTCCTAAGTGGTGCTGCATTATTTGGCTACTATGTCAGCAAAGCACCTGAACTGGATGAAGATGCATTAAAGGATCCGATTTCGTCGGAGTTTTATGATATAAATGGAGAACTTTTTGCAACAATTGGTGCAGAAAAACGAAATTATGTAAAGTACGAAGATATTCCACAGCAAATGATTGACGCGATTATCGCAACAGAAGATGCACGATTCTTTGAACATTTCGGTGTTGACCTGTGGCGTCTTGGCGGTGCTGTACTTGCCAACTTCCGCGATGGATTTGGTGCACAAGGTGCGAGTACAATTACACAGCAAGTTGTAAAAAACTCATTCTTTACAAATGAGAAAAAGCTGGAGCGTAAAGCACAGGAGGCTTGGCTCGCAATTAAGCTGGAACGTCAATATAGTAAAGAAGAAATTTTTGAAATGTACTTTAATAAAATCCTAATGTCAGGTAGAATTCACGGTTTTGGTACAGCCGCAAAAGAATTTTACGGAAAAGAACTAAGTGAATTAACATTGGCTGAATCAGCTCAATTAGCAGGGATGCCGCAAAGTCCGAACAACTATAATCCATACAAAAAGCCGGACCGTGCAAAAAAACGTCGTAACATCGTTTTAGGCTTAATGGTTCAGCACGGCAAAATTAATGAAGCTGACGCAGAAAAAGCAAAAAAGGAACCTATTACAGGCGGTCTCATTCCTGAAGAAGAGCGTGTAGCAAATAATACTACTAAATATCCTGCATTTTTGGATGTTGTGTTAGCAGAACTTGAAAAAAATGGTGATAGCGAATTGACTTCCGAAGGGGTCAAAGTATATACAACGCTAGACCCGAAAGCACAGACGATTGTGGAAGATATGATGAACAATGACAGCAACTTCCCTACTGAAGAGATACAGGCCGGTGTTGCAGTCATCGATACACCAACAGGTGAAATTCGTGCAATTGGCGGCGGACGCAATTATACAGGTGAATTTAACTATAACTTCGCCTACGATATGACAACCCGCCAGCCTGGTTCGACTTTAAAACCTTTAATTGATTATGGTCCTGCCATTGAATATTTAAAATGGTCAACTGGTCAAACAACGGTCGATGAAAAAATTACGTATTCCGGTTCAGATCAAGTTATCGGAAACTGGGACGGCCGCTATTTAGGTACGATGACAGTACGTGAAGCACTCTATACATCACGAAATATTCCGGCAGTGAAGACTTTCCGTGAAGTAGGTCCGGAACGTGCTAAAGAGTTTTTAGGCAATTTAGGTATTGAGTCAAGCGGATTAACAGAATCCGAGGCTTTAGGTGGAGGACGCGTCAATATTTCTCCTGTCCAAATGGCCGCTTCTTATGCAGCATTCGGCAACAACGGTACTTATAATAGTCCGCATGCCATTACTAAGATTGTTTTCCGTGATGGAAAAACATCAAAATCGTTTAAACCGGAGTCCAAAAAAGCAATGAGTGATTATACCGCTTATATGGTAACGGATATTTTACGTGATGTAGTTAGTAACAAACGCAATGCCTCTGCGACACGTGCGATGGTATCAGGCGTTGATATCGCCGGTAAAACAGGTACAACAAACTATGGCTCAGATGAATTTGAAAAGTTCAATTTAAAGAGTGGCTCAGTACCGGATACATGGTTTGCCGGGTATACAACAAACTACTCAATCGCTATTTGGGGCGGTTATTCACAGCGTAAAGATGCCATTACAACATGGGAAGAGCGCTGGTTGCCACAAACATTGTTCAAATCGATCATGACGGATTTAAATCAGCATAACCCGTCATCATCATTTAAACAGCCAAGCAGCGTTGTATCGGCTTCGATTGTAATCGGATCGAATCCTTTAAAACTGGCAAATGAATATACACCTGCTACACAAAAGACAACAGAGCTTTTCGTTAAAGGAACGGAGCCAACTGAATATACAGAGGAATTTGTCCCTCAAACTTTAGATTCACCTAGTAGTTTACAAGCATCATACAATGATGCAGCACAACTGGCCGATGTTACATGGTCACATTCGTCACTGGACGGTTCCGGCGAAGAAACGGATCCCGTTACATTTGAAGTATCGATGAAAGTTGATGGCGGTCCGGCAACGGTCATTTCTACGACAAGCGCAACCGCAATTCAAGTGCCGAACATCGAACGCGGTAAAGAGTATACATTTACAGTTACAGCGATTTCAGGTGATTTACGAAGTGATCCGGCAAGCGTTGCATTATTCGTGGAAGGTGACCAGGTAACAGAACCTGAAGATCCGAATGACTCCATTGAAGATCCGAACGAAGCTGAACAACCTGAACAGCCGGGTAATGGGAACAACAATGGGAATAATGGAAATGGCAACGGAAACAACGGTAACGGTAATGGAAATAATGGGAACGGTAACGGAAATAACGGCAATGGAAATGGCAACGATAATACGGTAGAGCCAGATGAATCCAATCCTGAACCACCAGCACCGAACCAGCCTAGCCCACCCGCTTCAGGCGGCGAAACAAGACCTGAAGACTCAGAAGGCGATTAAAATAAAAAACATCAATTTTTCTCATTACGGGAAAAATTGATGTTTTTTTCTATATAATTGGAAATTCATGAAATAAGCGAAGAAATTTTCAGGTTAGTTTACTTTTTCATTCTCAGTCTTGCACAGCGCTTTTTTGTTTCTTTATAAAGTTCGTCCAATTGACGATAACATGCATATTGCCCAGGGCGTGCTTTAATAAACTGCAGACGTTCCATCCCATTGATTGGCATGAGCTCATACTCGCTTTGCACTGAAAACGGTGTTTCTGTAATTGAACCGCCCACAATAAACTGTTCGAAATGTTCGATACCTTCCACCATGAATTGCTGTGCTGATCCATCACGTCGTTCATGGGCTGCATGAATCGTCTCACGCATTGTCTCCCACTCACTATACCACGCGTCCACCACTTCTTTTGAAATTGCCTCTTGTTGTACTGAAATCATCATATTTTTACCAAACCTTTTTTCAAACGCTTCTGCCCTTCCCTACAGTCATCCAGTAACGGACATGTTCCGCAACCCGGATTTTGCGCTTTACAATGATAGCGACCAAAGAAAATAATTTGATGGTGTGCACGGCTCCATCGTTCAATCGGTGTTTTTTTCATAATTGTTTCTTCTACTTCCAATACACTGTCTTTCCATCGACAAAGTCCTAATCGCTTCGAGACACGCTCTACATGTGTATCGACAGCCATCGCAGGTATATCAAATGCAACCGACAATACGACATTTGCTGTTTTACGGCCTACACCTGGCAATGTGACTAGCTCTTCACGGGATGCCGGAACTTCTCCACCATATTCATTTATCAGACGTGCACATAGTAATTGAATATTTTTTGCTTTGTTTCGGTAAAGTCCAATTGAACGAATATCATTCTGTAGTTCCTCAAGTGACACATTTAAATAATCCTGTGGTGTTTTATATTTTTGAAAGAGTTGTTTCGTCACTTTATTGACGAGGACATCCGTACATTGTGCAGATAATAATGTTGCAATCGTCAACTCAAACGGATTGTCATGCACTAATTCACAATGTGCATCGGGATACATGTGATCCATCTCATCTAGAAAGTGATTCCATTTTGCTTTTGTTATCATATTAAGTTGAATGTCCTCCTATTCTCGCTCCTCTAACCAGTTATAGAAAGAAACTTTCTCCGTTTTCTGAACCGCTTCTTGCTGATGTACCGGTTGAATCGGTGATGCTGTCATCGTATTTTTCCGGTATTGCTCACTATGCTTTTCAATTTGTGCGAGTGTCTTAATGTTACGTTTCTTCCACTCGATCAAAATACGGTCAATATAGCGTAAGTTCACTTTATCAGCCAGTACCGCTTCTTTTAATGCGGCTTTTATGATTTCAGGACTATGTTGGTCCAAGTCCATCCACATACCGATTGTTTCGATTTCCATTGGTGAAAGCAGGCGTCCCAGCTCTTGTTCAAACAGCTGGAAAATTTTTGCCTCATCCATTTTGTTGGCAGTTGAAACCTGTTGTTGTTCTTTTGACTGCAGCAAATCCAATAGTCGTTCCCATAAAGGATAAATTGAATATTTCTCGGCAAGGCGTCCAGATTCATCAGTACTTTGAGAAATTTCGACAAAGCCTTTTTGCATTAAGCGTTGTATTATTTGAGAAATAGCCGTCAATTGGAAATTGGTCCGCTGTATTAAATCATTTGGTGTCGGAAAGTCGATTCCTTCCTGTTCGAACGTTAGTAAATGCAGAATAATTAATGCTTCGTCATCTTGTATATTTAGTTCGCTATAATGTTTAAAAAATAATTGTGGAATAGTAATTTGCAATTGCTCCGTCCAAACGCGGATTCGATTAAAATTTTTAGACATAGTTGAATCCCCCTTTGTGCGCTCGTAACGAGAAAACGCCCGGCAAAATTCCGGACGTCTTCTCGTTTTATAAATTAAAATTAATTATGGATATAAACGGTTTAATAAACGTGGGAACGGGATGGATTCACGGATATGCTCTGTTCCGGAAATCCATGCAACTGTACGCTCTAACCCTAAGCCGAAGCCTGAGTGAGGTACTGCACCTTGTTTACATAAATCTAAATACCATGCATATGCATCCATTGATAAGTTATGTTCTTCTAAACGTGACTTCATTAATTCATAATCATAAATACGTTCAGAACCACCGATAATCTCACCATAGCCTTCCGGAGCGATTAAGTCTGCACATAAAACAACATCATCGCGTTCTGGGTGTGGCTGCATGTAGAACGGTTTAATACCGATTGGGTAGCATGTAATAAATACTGGTTTGTCATAATGGTTGGCAATTGCTGTTTCGTGTGGTGCACCGAAATCATCACCCCACTGAATATCATCAAAGCCTTGCTCATGTAAAAACTCGATCGCTTCATCATAAGAAATACGCGGGAATGGTGCTTTCACGTTTTCAAGTTTAGATGTATCACGGCCTAGACGCTCTAAATCAAGCTTACAGTTTTTCAGAACAGATTGCACGATATGTGATACATATTGCTCCTGTACTTCCAAGCTTTCATCATGTTCGACAAATGCCATTTCAGGCTCGATCATCCAGAACTCGATTAAGTGACGACGCGTTTTTGATTTTTCTGCACGGAATGTAGGACCGAACGAGAATACTTTTCCTAATGCCATTGCAGCAGCTTCCATGTAAAGCTGACCTGATTGAGAAAGGAATGCATCTTCATCGAAATATTTCGTATGGAACAGCTCTGATGTCCCTTCAGGTGAAGAACCTGTTAAAATTGGCGGGTCCATTTTTGTAAAGCCATTTTCATTGAAAAATTCATATGTCGCACGAATAATTTCGTTTCGTACTTTCATGATCGCATGTTGTTTACGAGAACGTAACCATAAGTGACGGTTGTCCATTAAAAATTCTGTACCATGTTCTTTTGGTGTAATTGGGTAGTCTTTAGCAGGACTGATTACTTCGATACCTGTAACATTTAACTCAGCACCGAAAGAAGAACGCTCGTCTGCTTTAACTTCACCAATAACATACATTGACGTTTCCTGTGTCATGCCTTTAGCTACTGCAAACAGTTCTTCGCCTACTTCTTCTTTCACGACTACACCTTGTGCGAAGCCTGAGCCATCACGTAACTGAAGGAAAGCCAATTTACCGCTAGAACGTTTGTTAGCTAACCATGTACCAATTTTTACTGTTTCGCCAATATGATTTGGCATATCTTTAATCATAATTTTTTTCATAAAGTCCTCCAAAGCTTAAGTTGCAGGCTCGCTTAATCTTGCCATTTTGCTTTAACAAATGCATCGATTCGGCGAACTGCCTCTTCTAATAGTTCTAAAGATGTCGCATACGATAAGCGTATTGTCGCGGGTGCACCAAATCCTGAACCTGGAATGACCGCAACATTTGCTTCTGTTAATAGTGCCGATACAAAATCATCCACTGAAGTGTAACCTGTTTTTTCGGCTGTTTCTGAAACATCCGGCAATAGGTAGAAAGCACCCTGTGGCTTTAATACTTTTACGCCGGGAATTGCTGCTAATTTCGGGAAAATCGCCTCTAAACGTGATTCAAACGCTTGTCTCATCTTTTCTACTGTATCCTGTGAGCCGTTATATGCTTCAATCGTTGCATATTGAGCTGTAGTTGTAGCATTTGAAGTAGAGTGAGAGGCTAAATCCGTCATCGCTTTAATGATTGTCGCATCACCAGCTGCATAGCCAATGCGCCATCCTGTCATAGAGTGAGATTTTGCAACACCGTTCACAACAATTGTACGTGCTTTCACTGCGTCTGAAACTTCCGCAATTGAATAATGCTCTACTCCATTGTAAACAAGCTTTTCATAAATTTCATCTGAAACGATTAAAATATCCATTTCTTCTGCCACTTGTGCAAGCTCTGCCAATTCTTCCTTCGTATAAATCATACCAGAAGGATTGGATGGCGAGTTTATAATTACAGCTTTTGTTTTTTCTGTAACAGCATTACGTAATTGCTGTGCTGTAATTTTAAAGTTTTGTTCCTGTGTTCCTTCTACATATACGGGTACACCGCCAGCAAGCTTCACTTGTTCAGGATAAGATACCCAGTAAGGAATCGGGATAATTACTTCATCGCCCTCATTTAAAATAACCTGGAACAATGTATACAGAACGTGTTTTGCTCCGACACCAACGATAATCTCATTTGCTTTGTATGTAAGGTTATTGTCACGAGCCAATTTATCAATAATTGCTTTCTTTAAAGCAGGCAACCCTCCAGCCGGTGTATATTTTGTCAGACCAGCATCCATCGATTTTTTTGCTGCATTTAAAATATTCTCCGGTGTATTAAAGTCAGGCTCCCCTGCACCTAAACCAATTACATCAATACCTTGCTCCTTTAACTCTTTCGCTTTAGCTGTAATCGCTAAAGTAGAAGATGGTGTTAAAGTTTTTACACGATTTGCCAACAATTGTTTCATGTTGCTCTCTCCTCTACAAATTCAATATGCGTTTCCACCATTGCCCGTCTTCAAATAGAAGATAGACATAATTCAAGCTGCCGGATTCACTTTTATAGGTAATTTCCCATACTGGACCCGGCTCCTCGAATCCTAACTTCATATGAAGAATCTCTTTCACGGCAGTATCATCCTGAAAAACAGACAACGCCTGTTCTTCTGTAATGCCATCCGCTAAAAATACTTCTTGCATTGAATTCTCATCTAAACTCATTGGGACGAAGACTGCTTTTTCCTTCCCATACTCATCCACTCCGAAAACAGTGACATATGGCTTATTCCCATTGTAAACATAGGAATCATCAACAACAGCAAGTGCTTTCGTATCCAGCGCAAAACTTTCCGCCTTTTGTTCTATTTCACTAAACGGTGCATTGGCTTTCCAAAATACGAACACTGAAATAACAAGCGACAAAGATAAAATAAAGACAACCGAAAAGATAATCCAGTTTTTCATAACTGCACCTTGCATTCCGATGTATTTGAATGTTGTTTAAAATTTTGTTTCATTTTTGTCAACCTGCTTTCCTTCCTCATCGTTTTTCATTATACCAATTTCCTAAGCTTTGTACCATACTGTGTAGAGGCAGTTTTTGTATAGAAATTGGCGGTAATGACTCGATAAACTGCTGTCCGTATGATTTTGTTTCAATCCGGCGATCCAAAACGATAAACACCCCTTTATCATGGCTGGAACGAATTAACCGGCCGAACCCTTGTTTGAACCGGATAATAGCATCAGGCAGCGAAAGCTCTGTAAAGGAATTGCGTCCTTGCTGTGTTAAATAATTGGCCCGCGCTTTAAATGCAGGCTCTTCCGGAGAAGAAAACGGCAGCCGCACGACAATAACTGCAGACAAACCGTCACCCGGCACATCGACCCCTTCCCAAAAACTGTTCGTTCCAAATAATACGGAATGATTAAACTTTTGGAAAGACTTTAATAAGCGCATACGGCTTCCGGATGTGACACCTTGTGCAAAAATCATATAGTCACTTAACAATTCACTTTCCTGTATTAGATTGACCGTTTTACGCAGCATGTCCTGAGATGTGAATAAAACAAAACATCTACCATTCGTCATTCGCACTGTATTTGTGACCGCATGCGCGACCTCTTCAATATATTCGGATTGTGAAACGGCCTGAATGTCCGGCATGTCATTGACAATATACACTTCCGCCCCGTCATAATAACTCGGGTCAGCATGGAGCTTTTCAATTGGAATCGACGGATCGATTCCCAGCTGGTTCGTAATAAAACGCTCATTACTTGGCACTGTTAACGTTCCGGATGTCCAGACAATGCCGCTTTTTTCACGGATTGGATCAAAAAGTTTCCCAATCGTCGATGTCACTTCGATCGGTTTTTTATAAAGCTGGATACTTCCCGGAACACTGCGCTGGTCCAATTCCAGCCAGCATGAATAGTCGGGATCCTGGCTTAAAAATACATCATCCCATTCTGCAATTTTAATCGTAAACTCATTGACGATATACTGCCATTGCTCAATTAAATATTCATGCTCTGGTGCAAGCTCCTCCACACTAGAAGTGAACTTCCGTATAAGCTCGGTCGCCTCATCCACCCATTGCTGCACAGTGAGCGAAACTTTTATTAAAACTTCACGCCCCAACTGCAATTCAGAAATGAAGACTTCAATTTTCTGTTGTTTAGACTGGTGATTTGCAACCTTCACTTCTCGAAGCAATGCCGCCATTGCTGTATCAAACGCATTGACCATTTGAATATAGCGCTTTTCCAGCTGATCCAGTGTTTGATAATTCAGCAGCTGTTTCTTAATTGCAACCCGACGAATTTTATAAAACAGCTGTTCATCTTCCTGTATACCAATTTGTCCAAATAAATATTTCCAATTCATATAAGTAAAGATTTTTTCATGCTGATTGATTGCAGCCTGAATAAACTGATGCGCTTCATCAATTATCCATCCGCCTAATGAATTAAAAATCTGCTCATTGCGAACCAGATCACTTAGCAGCATTGCATGATTTGTCACAATAATGTCTGCCTGATGACTATTTTGAATTGCCCGTGAGTAAAAATCATAGAGCGGCATTGTCGTTTTCGGCAATGCGCTCTTTCGGATTTTATCAAGGAGCAGCTGACCGCCGCCTGACACATTCAGCTCACTTAAATCACCAGTCTCCGTTTTCGCCAGCCAGATCAGTGTTTGCAGTACTGTAAAAGTCTGATCATAGGATTCATCCTGGGTTTTTAGCTCTTTCTCGAACTTTTCAACGTCGATATAGTGATTCATCCCTTTTAATAAAGCCATTTTAATCGGCTGGCCAAGTGCCTGTTCCAATATCGGAATATCGTTTTGCATAAGCTGATCAAGCAAATGAGAAGTATACGTACTAATTCCTATTTTCCGATTTGTTTTCTTAGCATAATAAATCGATGGCACTAAATAGCCCATCGTTTTTCCGATGCCCGTTGATGCTTCGATAACGTGCTCCGCATTTGTGTTGAGTGCATGCCAAATGCTGTCCATCATTTGAAACTGCTGCGGGCGCTCTTCAAAATCGGGAATTCCATTTAATAATAAAGTCATTTTTTCATCAGTCGTCTGCGGATAAACAAGTTTATCCCCATCGCTCTTTGGCGTTGGTGCCATTTTGCGAATTGCGATTTTACGGTAAAAGACATGCCCTTCATCCGTTATTGCTTTGTTGCGTTTGATGACAAGCGCGTCAAAAAACAGCTGGGCCAAATCTGTTCTCAAACGGAAAGAACGTTTATGCAATTGTTCCAAAGTAACGAGCGGCAATGTTAACAGCTCTTCCCAACAATGTTTAAGCAGGTAAGCTGTTGCGAGTGCATCATCATCCGCTCGGTGTGCACTTTGCAGCAGAATATTAAAATCGTTCGCTAAATCCGATAATTTGTAGCTTAGCGACATCGGAAACAAAATTTTTGTTAGTTCGACAGTGTCAATTTTCTTGCCGTGCCATTTCGATAGGCCTGCACGGTTAAATTCTGCCTGTAAAAAGTTCAAGTCAAAATCGGTATTATGGGCAACAAATACTGCCCCTTCCAGCAGCTCGTAAATATAATCCGCATACGCCTCAAATGGTAAAGCATCTTTTACATCTTCGTCTGTAATATTAGTTAAATCCTGTATAAATAACGGGATCGGTTTTCCCGGATTGATAAATGTAGAATATTTTTTTACGATTTCCCATCCTTGCATAATAACGATCGCAATTTGTATCATACGGTCGCCGCTTGCAGGAGAATGTCCTGTAGTTTCTATGTCGACAATCGCATACTTTTGACTTTCCTTCATTTTTCTTCAACTCACAGTTCAAGTAATATAACGGCATTTTATCATACTGGAGGCGATGAGGTCATGTAATTGGATAGAACGGATGAACGTGGCGGTAGAATGCTGCCATCGTAAATATAGAGCCGATGCCGATATATGAACGTTCTAAATGTTCTAATATATTTTAAAATCATCTAATAAATTTTTATTTGTTCTAATAAAATTACGGTTTTCAAATATAACCGCCAACTGTTCGAATAAACATCCAAATTGTTCTAAAATCATTTCAAGTTCATCTAATATCCATCTCAAGTATTCTAATATAAGCTCAATTGTTCTAATAAAAATTACACGCAGTTTCACTTTTGCCACTAACGTATTACTTTTCATATTTTCTTAGGCAAAAAAAACCTAGTGCCGCCTCAAGGACAACACTAGGTTAATATACTATGTATAGGTGTGCAGGGGCTCATCTCCCTGCACAATTCAAAAGCTTCCCAGCAAATCCGTGCTGTTAGTGGAGGCTTTTGTTGTGAAGACTAAATCTTCACAGAGGTTTTGGCACCTAAAACATAGAATACAACAAATTAAGAATTCTTTCAACTAGATTAATCCATTAAATTTGAACGATTTCCGAAAATTCCTTTTAACATTGGTGGTGTAACTAATGTTGTAATAATAATTACGATTACCATTGGCGTATAATCTTCCGCCGGCAGTAAACCACTTGATAAACCCATACCCGCAAGAATCAATGCAACTTCACCACGAGAAATCATCCCTGCACCGATACCTGCAGAAGATTTCCAGCTAAAGCCTGCCAATTTCGCACCAATACCAGATCCGATCAGCTTAGATAAAATTGCAACGATTGAGAAGATCACCAAAAACCAAATATTCTCTGTAATCCCATCAAATGTAACAGATAATCCGATACTAACGAAGAAGAACGGCACAAAAATTCCGCTCGCAATTGGTTCAACTTTATGCTCGACTGTCTCTTTATATGGAGTGCGTCCGATCGCAATACCGATAAAGAATGCTCCGATAATTGTAGCGATACCAAAATAATGCTCACCTATGTATGCTAACGCAAAACATGCAATAAGCGCTCCGCTTAACAGTGCCTCCGTAACTTTCAGACGGCTGAACGCTTTTAGGAACGGTGGAATAACCCATCTCATTACAACAAATAATAAAACAAAGAAGAATACTTTTCCGCCGATTAATACTGGAATTGAAACATCATCCCCTACAAGGAAACTCATTGCAATTGCGATTAATACTACGACGATAATATCATCCAGTACAGCAGCACCTAATAATGTAGACCCTTCTTTACTCTTCAGCCAACCGATTTCGCTTAATGTTTGAACTGAAATACTAACTGATGTAGCAGCTAATGTTAGTCCGATGAAAATTGCCTGACCTTGTGTAAGTCCAAATGCCAATGCTAGCGGATAACTCATAGCAATCGGTAAAATTACCCCGCCAATTGCAACAAAAATTGCCCCTTTCATATTTGCATTTAAATCTTCCAAATCGGTTTCTAAGCCGGCTAAAAACATTAATAGAATAACCCCTATCTGACTGAATGTTTGCATCACTTCACTGTCAGTAATCCAGCCAAGCATAGCAGGACCGATAATAATACCGATCAGGATTTTCCCCAGTACTGAAGGTTGTCCTAGTCGCACTGTAAAATGCCCTGCTATTTTTGTTGCCAATAGTACGATAACTATTTGAAAAATAAACATAATATCCCCCTTTTACTATAGAAAAAGGCATGGTGCCGCCAGTTTTGACTGACTCCACCATGCCTCGCTTCATATAAGATTAGTTTTATTTTAAACAATAAAAAAGGAAAAAGCAATAATATTTTATCATTATCTGAATATTCCTTATTCAATAACAAAAAGATAGATTAGAAAAACCCCGGCAATACCTCTCGTTGAAAATATTGATTTTTTCTTAACCAAACATTTAAAATATGGCGATGTGTCAGCAGCTTTCTCCGTGAAGCATGCCTTCTTTGCGCTTCCTGCAGACTTTCGAGCAATATCCGTGTTTCCGTCAGACATTGTTCCGGAGCAATAATTACTTGTAAAGCCGGACTAATAAGCCTATGTTCCTGCAAAAGTGCAAGCACTTTTGCAAACTCTTGTCCCATCGCTATATAGTTTTCTTCTATATTAAAATCAATACATTGATATAATGTGTTTTCCACTTCTTTTTCTACAAGCTCCATTGACTGATTTTCCATATGTCACCTCATGTTGGAATTGTATACAACAAGTATAGTAGAATTCAGCACAATAAAAAAGAAATTGGATTGAAAAAAGCTACGGAGCCTGTTATCTGCACCGTAGCATCAGGTTATTTTGCATGAATTGCTTTTCCGAAAACCGAACGTGCCGCATCTCCAACATGTTCACTCACTGTCGGATGCGGGAAAATGAGTCTTGCCAGATCTTTTACTGATCCTCCCAATACTTTTGCTGCCAGCATGGAGTTAATCATTTCTGTCGCTCCATCACCAACGACACATGCCCCGTAAATATCGCCTTCAGGACTCGCTACAAACTTCATAAAGCCCTGTGTATTACCTTCAAGCAGTGCTTTAGGATTTGTAGGTAAATACATCTTCGTAACAATACTATCTGCAGGTGCTTCATGCTCCAGCATGCCAAATGTTGCAATTTCAGGATGCGTATAAACGCATCGCGGGATTTCCTGCTGATTAATCACTTTCGGGTGCTTCCCTAAAATATAATCCACCGCATGTACCCCTTCTGCGCTTGCAGAGTGGGCAAGCTGGAATCCGCCAACTAAATCCCCTATCGCAAAAATACCGGGAATACTCGTTTCATAATGGTTATTTACTTTGATTAAACGACCATCCATTTGCATTTCCAGCACTTCCGCGATTTCAGTGTTTGGACGGCGCCCTGTCGCAAACAGTAAATTTTCGAACGGGAAATTTCCGATTGATGTTTGAACATAGTCAGCATAAATTTCTTCGAATGTAAAGTCTGTCACAAGTTCGATTCCCAGTTGTTTCATTTTTTCTTTAATAATCGGTCGTGCATCTGGTTCTTCTGTTTGCAATATATCTTTACTATGGTTTAATACGGTTACTTTTGTTCCCATTGGCGCTAGCGCAAATGCCATTTCAATTGCAATGACCCCGCCTCCGATAATTGTTAATTGTTTCGGCAGCTCCTGGATCGAAAAAAACGTATCGGTTGTATGATAATTTGCATTTTCAAGCCCTTTAAATGGCGGAACAAATGGGCGGCTGCCTGTTGCTAAAATGACATGATCTGCTGTAAATGCCTGATTACCGATGATCACTTTTCGTTCTGCGGTTACAGTCGCTTTCCCCCGATACATTGTAATCTGCGCATTTTCGATAAACGTTTCAATATTTGATAATAGTTCGTCAACAACTCGATCTTTTCGCTGCATTAACTTCGGAAAATCAATATTAATCGTCGGTACTGTCACACCCCAATCCGTCCCGCGCCGAATTTCCTGTACCAATTTGCTATGCTCAAGCATAATTTTCGATGGAATACAGCCGACATTATAACATGCCCCGCCGACTTTATCTTTTTCTACAAGCGCTACTTTCAGCCCGCTTTTTGCCGCATGAATTGCTGCAACATATCCACCGGGACCCGCACCAATAACAGCTAAATCAAAGTTTTCCATATATACCACCTCATTTTTCACATTAGCATTACAGTTCAGGTAATGCAACAAATCGTATACCTATTTTTATTTTATTCGAAATATTCGGTCAATAAAAAGCAGCGAAGTGCCAACTGCACCCGCCGCTTTTTCATCCATTACTTCAATACTTTAATTTCCACATTTTTACGTCCCCAATTAAGGGCTATTTTTTTTGTTTTGACAAATACATCAATACGATTTCCTTTAATCGAACCGCCCGTATCACCGGCAACCGCTACCCCATATCCTTCCACCCATACTTTTGTACCAAGCGGAATCACCTTTGGATCGACTGCGATTAGTTTTATATCCGGGTTTTTCTTCAAGTCAATTCCGGATGCCGTCTTTCCCGAACACCCTTTGCAATAGGCTGTAAAAGCACTTGCTTCAACAGTTAATGTTTTGACAACCTCATAGTCCTCAATCGTTTCCTTTTTTTTCTCTTTTTCAGCCGGTACTTTTTTATTTTGAATATGGTCCGGTAATTTCAGCACGAAACCTTCCGTAACTTCTTCAATATCTTCAACCTCATTTAGTTCTAGCAATGTATATACTGATGTGTCATAAAGATCTGCAATTTCATCCAATTCTTCCCCTTTCTTCACTGTATGCGTAGCTGCGATTGCTCCGCTCGCGAAAAATAAGGTAGTGACCATAAAGAAGGCAAAGCTAAATAATAGTTTATTTTGAAACATACTAATTATTTCCCCCTGTATCTTTTGTCTATTTTGTAAAATAAAGCTAAATCCAAGTCTACACATTTTATATTTCAAAAAGATTACAGGGAGATAATATAAAAATTACAAAAATATCCTTTTCAAACCAAAAATGTAATATAAAAAAAGCTGTCATATAGGAATAATCCATGACAGCTTTTCATATGTTCATTTACAAAATTGTTGCTTCCGGTTCGTATGCGATTATTTCTTTAATTGTATTGCTTTCCCCCATAATGGCCACAGTTGGGGTATGTTCGGCAACTTCTTTATTATCCACATACACGTAAGAAATGATGATGACAATATCACCTTTTTGAACAAGACGTGCCGCTGCTCCATTTACGCATATAACGCCTGAACCACGTTCCCCGGCAATAATATATGTTTCAAAGCGCGCACCGTTGTTGTTATTGACAATATGGACTTTTTCATTCGGCAGCATCTCAACTGCATCCAAAATATCTTCATCAATTGTAATGGAACCAACATAATTTAAATCTGCCTGTGTCACTTGGGCACGGTGGATTTTACTGTTCATCATCATTCTAAACATGGATTATTTCCCCTTTTAACGAAAAAATTAAATTATCAATTAAACGTGTTTCACCAATATGAACGGCAGCTGCAACAACGATTTGATCAGTCTGATCATCGACTTCCTGTAAATCCGGGTAGGATAATATCATCAAATAATCAACGTGGCCATCCGTGTTGTCATGTATTATTTTCTTAGCCAGTGAAATGGCGGATTCCACACTTCCGGATTCCAACAGTTCCCTTTTTGCCAGTTGGAGCCCCTGCTGTATTGCAGGTGCCTGTGAACGCTCTTCAGCAGACAAATAAATATTGCGGCTTGATTTGGCTAAACCATCCTCTTCACGTATAACCGGAACAACACGGATCGTTACCGGAAAATTGTAATCGCGCACCATTGTTTGAATGATTGCCACTTGCTGGGCATCCTTTTGTCCGAAATAAGCACGGTCCGGCTGCACTAAATTAAAGAGCTTCGCTACAACTTGCAAAACTCCGTCAAAATGACCAGGTCGGGTCGCCCCGCATAAAATATGTGCCTGACGTCCTGCTCGAATAGTGATTCCTCCATCGTGCGGATACATTTCCTCTACAGAGGGTGCAAATATATAATCTACCCCTGCCGATTTTGCCAGTTCTGTATCACGCGGTAAATCTCTTGGATATGATTCAAAATCTTCATTTGGACCAAATTGTGTTGGATTGACGAATAT
Organism: Solibacillus sp. FSL W7-1472; assembly: GCF_037969775.1. NCBI lineage: Bacteria > Bacillati > Bacillota > Bacilli > Caryophanales > Caryophanaceae > Solibacillus > Solibacillus sp. FSL W7-1472. Next base: position 1,351,372 of record NZ_CP150208.1, on the reverse strand, counting down.
GCTCATGATGACAAGCTCATTTTCGCTGCGTGCATGTGCTGCCAATGTTAGATGCCCTTCATGTAAATAGCCCATTGTCGGAACAAGACCAATTGACTGCCGGTTGTATTTTGCCGTTTTAACTACTTCACGCAGCTGGGCAATTGTTGTTAATACATTCATTATTTTACGCCTCCGTAAAGCTCGATTAGCTCCGTTTCTTTCATTGTGAAACTTTGTTGTAATGTCGGGAAAGCACCTGATTTTACTGCGTTTGTATAACTTGTAATCCCCTTCTCCACCTCATCACCTACTCGTGCAAATGCTTCAACAAATTTTGGTATGTGATGTTTTCCGTATTGCAATAAATCATGGAATACAAGTACTTGGCCATCCGCTTTTACACCTGCACCGATGCCAATCGTCGGAATCGTTAATTTTTGCGATACAGCTTCCGTCAACTGATGCGGAATACATTCAAGTACGACGGCACATGCGCCTGCTTGTTCAACGAGTAAAGCATCCTTTATTAACTTTTCTGCTTGCTCAGCTGTTTTGCCTTGCACTTTATAACCGCCAAGTACACCAGCCGATTGTGGTAGTAAGCCTAAATGTGCAACTACCGGGATACCAGCATTCGTTAATTTCTTAATAACAGGTACGATTTCATCTGCACCTTCAACTTTGAGGGCATTCGCATTCGTTTCCTGCATCATTTTCACAGCTGTTTTCAATGTTTCATTGATATCTCCGTGATAAGAACCGAAAGGCATATCGACTACGATAAAGGTATCCGGTGCACCACGGCGAACCGCTTTACTATGGTGGATCATATCTTCTACTGTCACACGCATTGTGGATTCATAGCCCAATACGACCATCCCGAGGGAATCCCCGACAAGAATCATATCAACACCTGCCGCTTCTGAAAATTTCGCTGCCGGATAATCATAAGCGGTAATCATGACAATTTTCTCGCCTTGCTCTTTCATTTTTAAAAACTGTGCTGTTGTTTTCATGTTCTTCCTCCTTAAGTGGAAAGAAAACAAAAATACCCTTCTATCTAAAATTAGACAGAAGGGTAGTACCATACGTAAATTCAATACATTCCATACTTAAAATGGAAATAATCCAACGACAAGTATAAAATGAATTCATTTATGCGAGTTTTCTTCCGTCTCTGTCTTGTGTAGATCAAAGCAGATTTTTTAAATGTTGACTAGCAGTTGCAGGTACAGTTCTATTAAGATACTGTCCTAAAGCTACTATAACAAGTTTGCAAGAAAACGTACAGAATAAATAATTAATGGAAATAATATTTCTACTTAGCTTTTACGGTAAAAGTTCAATATCCGCAGAGTAAATGCCTTTAATTTCCCCGTTCGCTTGACGAATTTCCAGGACACCGCTCTCAGTGATACTGACAGCTTCCCCTTCAACAACTTCCCGCAGTGTCGTTGCTTTTACACGCTTTCCGATTGTCCCCGAAGACTGTTCCCATAGCTGTTTTATTTGACCGAAGCCATTTTTCACGTATTCATCACTGTATTTCTCCAAAGATTCAAGCACATTGGCGACGAAATGTACACGTTCAATCGGTTCTCCTTCTTCAATCGCAATCGAAGTAGCAATCGTTTGTAACTGTTCAGGAAAATCATCTATCTTCTGGTTGACATTGATGCCTATACCAATTAACAATGCCTGGATACGATCAGCCTCAGCTACCATTTCAGTCAAAATTCCCGTTGTTTTTTTGCCGTTAATTAAAATATCATTCGGCCATTTGATTTCAGGAGTGAAATTTTTAAAACTGGATTTCATCGCTTCAACAATGGCTACAGCAGTGACTAGGGTAAATTGAGGGGCTTGGTGCGGGGCAACATCCGGACGAATGATGACCGTCATCCAAATCCCTTGCCCTTCTGTAGATTCCCATTCACGCATCATCCGCCCTCGCCCTGCTGTTTGATGCTCAGCGATGACAACCGTGCCATCCGGTGCACCAGCTCGGATAAGTTCATGCGCAACAAGCTGTGTCGACTCAACCTTTTCATAATAATGTACTTGGCGACCATAACGTTCCGTCGTCAAAAATTGCTGCAATTGTCCCATATCCACTTTATCCGGTACAGATAGAAGTTTATACCCGCGTTTTTTTACTGTTTCAAACTCATAGCCTTCCTGCTTCAATGTTTGCATATGTTTCCATATAGCAGTTCGAGACACATTCAGCTCATCCGCCAACACTTGGCCGGAAATCGGTTCTCCTTCCGCAGTCAAAAACCGTTTCAAAATTTCATCCTTCATCGTGAAATGCATAAAACCATTCCTTTAATTGTTGTTTATCATTTTGTACTTCCTCATTTAAGACCGCTTCTACTGCTGCATCTAATGTCTGTTTAATCCAACTGCCGCGCTTTTTTGAGGACCAGTCCAACAAGTCTTTTCCTGTAATCGCAAGCTCATTTACATGCTGAATTGGCAATCCATTTTTTCTGCCCACTAATTCTTCATAACTCAATTCCAGTTTACAATTTTGCCAAATAGTAAACTGGAAGGACGTTTTAAGAACGATTGTATCGTAGCTTAACAAATCAACAAGGCTCATCCCATTGCGTAAGCTTTCATAAGCAGCCAAAACTGTTTTTACGAAAAGCTTATCCTTATTTGAACAGCGATACTTCGTAAGCAACGATAAATCGCTGCCGTTTACTAAACAAAAATATGCCCACCCAACTTGGCGATCTTCCGAATAATAATGTGTCCAATTAGAAGCAGTAAAATTGCCATGCAAGTAATCGCCCAATGTCGTTTTTTCCATGTAATCAATGCCGAATGACGCATGAGCAGATATAAAAATCTTTGAAAGTTCAACTTGAATGCGCTCGATTGCAACATACTCAATTGAAGCTGCTTTTTTTCGGATTGCTTCGAATGTATTTTCCTCGATTGAGAAGTGAAGCTGTGCAGCAAATCGGAGAGCACGCAGCATTCGGAGAGCATCTTCTTCAAAACGCTGATCCGGCTCACCTACCGCACAAATAACTTTGCTATCGATATGTTGGCGGCCATTGTAATAATCGATGTACTCTCCCGATTGGCTAAGTGCCATCGCATTCATTGTAAAATCCCGGCGTTTTAAATCTTCTTGTAAATTACGAACAAATTCGACAGTATCCGGACGACGATGATCACTGTAAGTAGACTCTGTCCGGTAAGTTGTCACTTCGATTGGCTCTCCACAGTCCAGTACAATGACCGTTCCGTGAGCGATTCCAACATCAATTGTTTGTGAAAAGATCGTTTGAATTTCTTCAGGCATTGCACTCGTTGCGATATCGACATCATTATTTTCCTTTTTCAAATAATAATCACGTACCGCTCCACCTACAATAAAAGCTTCAAAGCCGGCATGTTCAATCTTTTTAATGACTTCCTTTGCCGCTTGCCATTGTTGCGGAATCATTCTTTTTTTCAACCACACTTTCATATATCCGTTCATATTGTTCAACCATTTTTGTTTGATGGAACTGTTCGCGTACTGATTGTAGTGCGGCTTCTTTGAAAGCTTGATGTTTTTCTTCATCCTGCAGCAGTTCGACCGCATAATCCGCGACAGCCTGGGTATCACCAAGTGGCACCAAATAGCCGTTCACACCATCATTGATCACTTCAGGAATCCCTCCGATTGCAGTACCGATACCTGGTACACCGCATGCCATCGCTTCCAATAATACGAGCCCGAACGATTCTTTTTCTGAAAGCAATAACTTTAAATCACTGATTGCAAAAAGCTCTGTAATGTTTTCCTGCTTACCTAAAAACAAAACATCATCCGTATAAGGTGAATCTTTAACCATATCTGTGACACGATGCTTTTCCGGGCCATCCCCGACTAATAATAATTTCGCCGGAATACGCTCACGAATCTTCAGAAATGACTCGACTACATCCGGCAGATTTTTTATTTTACGGAAATTCGACACATGGATAATTACTTTTTCATGCGGCAAAATACCAAATTGCTCTTTTAGATTGCCAGGGTCCACTGGCTTAAATACATCCTCATCGACGAAGTTATAAATTGTCTCAATCGGTTTTTTCGTATCGATTAAAGCATACGTCTGCTGTTTTAACGATTCCGAAACAGTCGTCACTGCATCCGAACAATCAATTCCATACTTGATTGCCTGCGCCAGCGTAGAATCTTCTCCCAAAACAGAAATATCTGTTCCGTGAAGTGTTGTGACAATACCAAAGTTCTCGCCGCTCATATGACGGGCCAATACCGCACAAACCGCATGAGGAATCGCATAATGAACATGTAATAAATCGAGTTTTTCCTCTTTTATAACATCAGCCATTTTACTTGCTAATGCAATATCGTATGGTGGGTATTGAAATACCGAATAATTATTCACTTCAACCTCGTGGAAAAAGACGTTTGAATAAATTTTATTAAGTCGAAATGGCACACTTGATGTAATAAAGTGAATTTCATGTCCTCGTTCTGCCAACATTTTACCTAGCTCTGTTGCAATTACACCCGAGCCTCCCACTGTCGGGTAACATGTAATACCAATTTTTAATTTCTTCATTCGGCTCCCCATCCTTTCAACAATACGATTTTAACTTTCTTCAAAATGATTTAACACATTTATAAAGTAAAATTGACTGGCTCTTTATTTTCTGCGCTCTTCTAAAATACGCCAGTCAACAAAACCTTCCTGAAGCCCTTTTAATAAAATTTCCGCTGTCCCCATATTTGTCGCAAGCGGTATATGATACAAGTCGCATAACCGCACTAACGCCATAACATCCGGTTCATGCGGCTGCGCTGTCAATGGATCTCGGAAGAAAAATACCATATCCATATCATTATTGGCGATCATCGCACCAATTTGCTGATCTCCCCCAAGTGGACCTGAGCGAAACTTCGTAATCGGAAGTGCTGTTTCGGCTTCAATCATTGTACCCGTAGTGCCGGTCGCATATAGATCATGCTCTTTCAAAATACCGCGATAAGCAATCGCAAACTGAATTAAATTATCCTTTTTCCGATCATGTGCTATTAATGCAATTTTCATTATTATCAACTCATTTCTAAATGATGTTCTCTAATCCATAGATTAATGTATTGGTTTTCATTACCTCTTCAATACTAAATGTAACACCGCTCATAAAGCTTCCGCGATTTAAAGAATCATGACGAATCGTTAATAATTCACCTGTGCTGCCAAACAGTACTTGCTGGTGCGCTACTAAACCTGGAAGTCTTACTGAATGGATGTGCATTCCGTCATAGTTTGCGCCTCTTGCACCAGTATGTGTTTCTTTTTCATCTGGATGCCCTTGCTTTTTCGCCTTTCGTACTTCACTGATCATTTGCGCTGTTTTAATGCCGGTACCAGATGGCGCATCAAGCTTTTGATCATGATGCATTTCGATAATTTCCACATCCGGGAAATATTTTGCGGCATCTTTGGCAAATTTCATCATTAATATTGCACCAATCGCGAAGTTTGGCGCAATAATACAGCCTAATTGTCTTTCGGTTGCCATTTGCTGCAGTTCTTTAAGTTGTTCTTCGGTAAAACCTGTCGTCCCTACAACTGGACGTATATTATGTAGTAGTGCCTGTTTTGTTCGTTCATAAACACAAAGCGGATTTGTTAAATCCAAAAGCACATCCGGCTTTGTCTCACGCACAAGCTCAACAAAATTTGTATAAATCGGAACTTCATAATGATTCGGAAACTCTTCAAGTAGGCCCAGCGATGTACCGACCTCTTTATAGTCGAGTGCTGACACAAGTTCCATCCCGTCATTATTCATGATTGTATGTACTGCTTCTGTACCCATTTTGCCTCGTGCACCGGCAATTGCTACTCTAATTGTCATACTAAAATAACTCCTTTTTACTTTTAGTTGCTTTATCCTTGTTTATTTATTTTGAGTAATATGTTGCGTCATTCAACCGTTTATCCATATTGTTGTCAAATGCAACAAAATCAAACATAATAAACAATGTAACCTTTTTTCTGCTCCAACACATATATTCTTACTCAACCGATTTTAGGAGGTTTACTATGCAAGGAATAAAAATACAGAATATCATCGGAATTCTGATAGGATCCGCAATATTCAGTTTCGGTTTTGTCCACTTTAATATGCAAAACCAACTGGGTGAAGGTGGATTTAGTGGTATTACACTTATTTTATATTTTACACTAAATTGGGACCCAGCATTAATGAATTTACTATTAAATATTCCAATGTTTATTCTAGGCTGGCGTTTACTAGGGAAAAAATCATTTATCTATACGATCATCGGTACACTTAGCGTATCAGTATTCTTAAAAATCTTTCAAATTTACGAAGTCGATATGAACTTGCAGGATGATTTATTCCTTGTATCGTTGTTTGCAGGGGTATTTGTCGGAATCGGTTTAGGGATTGTGTTCCGATTCGGAGGGACAACTGGCGGGGTCGATATTTTAGCCCGTCTGGCAAATAAATATCTTGGTTGGAGTATGGGTAAAACGATGTTCGGCTTTGATTTCTTTGTCATAATCCTTTCCTGGATGACGTTTTTGGATGCCCGCTCGATGATGTATACATTAGTAGCCGTTTATGTAGGCGGTCGTGTCATCGATTTAGTGCAGGAAGGTGCCTATTCAGCAAAAGGCGCGTTTATCATTTCGGTTAAGTCTGATGAAATCGCAAACTTAATTACAAATAACATGGACCGCGGCGTAACCGTTTTTGACGGACATGGGCATTTTACAAAAGAGCATCGCGATGTTCTGTACTGTGTCATCGGCCGAAACGAACTCGTCCGGTTAAAAAACATCGTCCACGGCGTTGATCCACATGCATTTGTTTCCGTCATGGATGTTCGCGATGTAACAGGAGAAGGCTTCACACTGGATGATAAAAAGCAGCCTATCCATTAGGCCTTTCTTATAAAGTCCATTGATTTAAGTGGACATACTTAGGTTAATGTTTAAATAATTATCAAAAGAAAAAGTCATTTTCCCTAATGAGAAAATGACTTTTTTCTTTTTTTCTAACTTTTTTACGTTAATGATTAATCTTCCGAAGTCATACCAGTGTAAATCAGGATTAAACGTAATAGCTCCATTACTGCTACAGCTGCTGCTGCCACGTATGTCATTGCCGCTGCATTTAAAACTTTGCGTGCTGAGCGTTCTTCAGTATTGTTAATAATACCTAAAGAAACAACTTCATTCATCGCACGTTTTGATGCATCGAACTCAACCGGTAATGTTACAACTTGGAATACAACACCTGCTAATAATAAAGCAATACCCAGTAACAGGAAACCTGAAGATGAAGCAAAAATACCGATCATTACAAAAATCCAAGACATATTCGATGAAATATTAGCTACTGGCACTAATTTCGAACGTAATGTTAAAAACGAATAAGCCTCCGCATGTTGCATTGCATGACCGACTTCGTGCGCCGCTACAGCTGTACCGGCGATTGAAGAATTATAGTAGTTGTCTTCAGACAAGGCAACCGTTTTAGTTGCAGGATTATAGTGGTCAGCTAAATAGCCTTGAGTCGGAACTACACGAACATCTGTTAAACCATGTTGATCTAAAATATAACGTGCTACTTGAGCACCTGTCATCCCTTTTTCAGCTGAAACTTGAGCAAATTTTTTGTACGTACTCTTTACCTTCATTTGCGCATACAACGGTAACAGCAAAATGATGATAAAATAAATGATATACAATCCCATTATCGAACTCCCTTTCTATCTCTTTCTATTGTTTAATTTTAAAGGCTATCTAGTCTTGTTGCAAATATTCACGCTTACGACTTTCGAGAAAAGCAAAGATTATGCAGGCCACAGAAAGCCAAAAAGTGAAGTACCCAATCTCGCTCGGATACTGATAAATGACTCGGTAAAATGGCATTTGCCCAAATAAATAATCGATTATATCGTTATGCAATGTCCAAATGGCCGCAACCATCACGTGCCACATTTTAAATCGATAATTCGGTAAATAAAGAACAGCCTGTACAGCCATCAAAAAATGTGAGGCCACGAGCATCCAACCATCCATTCCCAACTGTCCATTCTCCGCAAATGTTAGAAGATTCATCGCAACTGCCCATAATCCATATTTAATTAAGGTGATAAAGGCAAGAACTTCGATTAATTTAAAATTTCTGCCGATCAGCCAACCAATAATGGCAAAACAGAAAAATAAGCTTGCGGTGGGCGAATCCGGTACGAATATATAGTAAATCGGTTCTGTTACTGCCAACTGCCCTCGGTACCAGTAATAGCCGTAAATCGTACCAAGCAAGTTAATAATAAGCAGTAAGGTTAAAAAGGCACGATGGTTTAACACGTACCATAATTGCATCATATATGCTTTCATTTGTTCACCTTTTTCTCCTTCATTCTTCATCATTCCGTATTATGTATTCTGTGCAACTAAACTAAATATTGTACGTCTTTAATTATATATGTTCTCAATTGATACGCAAGCGCTCACTATAACATTGCAACTAAATGAAAATTAAAAAGAGAGTCAATATTCTGACTCCCCAGTGTAAAAATTATTCAGCTTCTTTTAATCCTGCAATAAATTCGGCTAAAACTTGAAGTTCTTCGTCTGTTCCTGTAAATGCTCCGGCAGGCATACCGCCACGTCCGTTCACAATTACTTCTTGAACTTCTTCAGCTGTTAACTCATTGCCGAGAAGCATTGGGCCGGATACTCCTGCCAGGTCTCCACCATGACACCCAATACATGAAGCTTGGGCCTGATAGATTTCATAACCTTCGGACGTTTCATCTACTTCAACATCCGGAAGCAATCCTAAATGTTTATCCGTAATTTCACCTTGAGCATGAACTGCTTCCCAGTTAGTAGCCTGAACAGATTCCCATGTTGTATAAATAAGTGCTGCTATTGCCAACAACATAAATGCTGTCGGTAATGGTCGTTTAAATGGTCGACGTTCAGGTGTTCTATCTAAAAATGGTATCAATGCTAATGAACCAAATGCAATACCTGGAATGACCATCGCGCCAATTACGTTATATGGACCAGATGCATAAGAGTATTTTAATAGTTGGTACATTGATAGGAAGTACCAGTCTGGTAACGGTATATACGATGCATTTGTTGGATCTGCCGGACCTTCAAGTGGTGAAGGATGTGCGACAGTTAATAATAAATAACCGATTAAGAAAACTGCACCAACCATCCATTCTTTTAATAAGAAGTCAGGCCAGAAAGCTTCTGTTTTCCCCGGATACTCGGAATAATCTTTTGGCACGTTCGGCATACGGTTATTCGCTTTTACACGTGAATCACCTACGAACTTCATACCTTTTCCGCGTTGCATAGTGTCCCCTCCTTAAAAAATAGTACAATTAGTTTCGGATCATAGAGGTCCTGAAATACCTTGGCGGCGGATCATAATAAAGTGAACTGCCAATAAAGCAAATAACGCTGCTGGTAAGAAGAATACATGAATTGCAAAGAAACGAGTTAATGTTTGCGCCCCGATAATCGTGGAATCCCCAGCTAATAATATTTTTATCGTTTCACCTAAAAACGGAACAGATGCAGCAATTTCGATACCTACTTTAGTTGCGAATAATGCTTTCATATCCCATGGTAATAAATAACCTGTGAAACCTAAACCTAACATAATGGCAAAGATACCTACACCAACTAACCAGTTTAATTCACGCGGTTTTTTATATGAACCTGTGAAAAATACACGAAGTGTATGTAAGAACATCATGACAATTACTAAAGATGCCCCCCAATGGTGCATACCACGAACGATTTCACCGAATGCTACTTCGTTTTGTAAATAGTAAACTGATTTCCAAGCATTCTCTACATCTGGTACATAATACATCGTTAAGAACATACCTGATAGAATTTGAATTACTGTAATAAAGAATGTTAATCCCCCGAAACAGTAAACGAATGCTGAAAAGTGATGGGCAGGGTTAACGTGCTCTGGCACTTCATGGTCGGCAATATCACGCCAAATAGGAGTAATATCTAAACGTTCATCGACCCAATCATAAATTTTATTTAGCACTGTGTCGTACCCCCTAACTTATTTATTTACTGTGTGTGTTAGCGATTTTTTTCCCAAGCATTAAGAAACCATCATTTTCTGACACTTCATACATATCCAGTGGTCCAAGAGGTGGTGTACCTTTGACGTTTACACCTGTTTTTTCATAACGTCCCGCATGACATGCACAGAAGAACTGATTTGCGTGTTCTGGATTACCTTCCCAGTTTACAGTACACCCTAAATGCTTACATACAGGTGAGATTGCGATGATTTCGTCACCTTCTTTGTAAACCCAAGCAGCATCTGCTACTTCTGATTTGTACCAACCATCCGTCTGTTCATACGAGAAGTCCACTTTAACTGGAACTTCTGTAATTTCGGCAATTTTTTTGCTTGTTTGTACAAAATCTCCATCTTCTTTTGACTGAAGAATTGGGTCAATAGCAAAACGTACCATTGGCATTAACATTCCTGCCGCCATAAATCCACCTACACCAGTAATTGTATAAGTTAAAAATTGACGTCTTGTAACTCGATTCCTACTCATCCTTTTCCCCCCTCTTACTAAAAGGTCAGTCCAACGGACATATACTTTTTAAAATAGTAAATAACTAGGACATATCTATGATATATCAACTGAATAAGTTGGTCAATATAGCATTCATTTCCAAAAGTGTAGTTTGTGAACATTTAATGAAACAAATGTTGCAGATAATTGCTCGTTAAATCCATATTTTCGTAAAAGTTGGGATAACTTGTTTTAACTGATCTTCCAAAATTCGCTGCTTAACGGCTTGATCCATGGACTCAAGCGGGATAGCTGGAAGCCAAATAATATTTAAATATTCTTTATATTCAGTCCATGAATGGTCACAGGTAATAAAGACCACTGCTTTAAAACCTGCTTCCTTCAGTTCTTTTTCCAATGTAGCTGGCATTGTATCTGACTTGGATCCCATCGTATATGAAAAGGGGGGGAATAATAAAAGACGACCTTTAAACTGCTGTTCTATGAAATTCGTCAACGTCATTAAATATTCTGAAGCAGAACTGCTCTGCTTCATTCCTTGATCCGAAAAATCCAAATGTACGAGCGGGACAATCGCCGTATCTATAAACTGCTTTTGTGCCTGAAATTGCTCTACATCTTTTACAATAAAGTTCATATTCTTTCCTCCTAGTACATATAAAACTTCTGAAAATAGGAAAGAAGTAATTTTTTTATAAAGTTCAAAATTACTTCGTATGCTTTAATGCCTGCAATAAATTAGATAACTCGAAAAAACGCTCTTTATTTCCCGAATCCAGCGCTTCATCAATTTCTTTCAATAATTGCTGTTCCTGGAACTCTAGAACACTATTTTCCAGCAAACGCTCTGCTGCTAGACGGTCTTTTTCACTGATAAAGATATCAGCAGGTACATAAGGATTCTCCTCCAGTACCGCCAAATACAGAGGATCAGGCGGTACACTAGGAAAATTCAACTGAAAATAAATTGCTTCATGAGCATTAATACGTAAATCATGGAATGCTTTTTCAGCATCGGATGTCATAATATTTTCTTTATAAAATCGGAATGGGATGCTCGTCGTCTCAATTGTCGACATAACAATGGAACGCGGGCAATAATGTGCTTCATCAACAAAGTGAACGTTTTTCAACAAGTCATCATTACTTAGTAAGTAATTTAAAATCCATACACCTTCACGTCTTTTTAACTGGAAATTTTTCAAAAACCACCTGATAAACAACTTTTTGTCATTCAGTGGTACGGAATATGTCAACATGCAATCCTCCCTTTACTCAAAGCGTTCTAATAAATCAGTCCATTGCTGTTCAGAAGGCTGTAATTGGACAAGTCGCTCTGCAATTTGTTTTGCTTCATCACGCTTGCCGTCCTCAACTAAAAACAGGAAGTACTTCTCTAAAAATTCAACATCATCGTTAAATTCATTATATGCCTCTTTATAAATTTCGTATGCTTTTTCGAACAGTTCTTCTTCATTATAAGCATTGGCCACAAATGGATATAAAGCGACCCATTCGAACTCATTTTGATGCAACTGTTCATATAGTGAAATAATTTCTTCATAACGTTGTTTCGTATTGTAAACAGACATTAATACTAAAATTGCTTCCATATATTCTGGATCCAAGGCAATAGCCTCACTTAAAAACTCTACCGCTTCTTGTTGTTTGCCATTTTTTATCGCCATTTTCCCCGCAAATAAATAGAGGGATTTATCGTATTCATCTCGTTTAAGACCTTCTTTAATCACTTTTAAAGCACGCTCATTATCCTCGAGCATTGCATAACTTTCCGCCAGCAGTAAATAAGCAGCGAAATAGTCAGGGTCCAACTCTTTTAAATCTTCCAATTGTTTTATAGCAAGCTCATATTTTTCCGTCTGGAAGGCTGCATAGGCCGAGCCAAACAGTAAATCTGCTGTAACTTCTTCTTCAAGTGCTTCCATATAATAATCGAGGGCCGTTTCATAACCTGCACCTGCACGGTAAACTTCCGCAAGACGTTGGGCTAAAATTATACCGGCAAACTTTTTATCGATTGCATAAAGCTCCTCATAAATTCGAACAGCCTCAGTAAAACGTCCTGTTTCAAATAATAATTCCGCTTTGGCAAATTGCAGTAAAGGTTCATGGGGTAAAATTTGCAGCGCATCATTAATTCGTTGTTCCGCCACTTCAAATAATCCCTGCATCTGATAATAGTCCGCCAATACTAACAATGCTTGAGGATATTCTGGTGCATCATCGGCAATTCCCATTAATAAATCAAGGGCATTATCCTCTTCACCTAGCTCAATTAGCACACTTGCTCGGTCGATTGAAATTTGCGCTTCCTCAGGAAATAAAAATTGCAAATGCTCAAATACGCGGTCTGCTTCATTTAAAAATCCGTAATGCATAAGTGCTTCAGCTACTTCATATTGTGCTGCGGGTTCAGCATCCATTAAAAAAGATTCAAGAAGTCGGTTAATCTCCTCTAAATTTCCTTCTTGAATCGCTTGTAGTAATAGTTCCATGTGTAGTTCACCTTTTTCTTTTGTTCTCAATATTATGCTACATGACGAAGCAATGCATCACAAGAAAAAGAATCTGGATGTTTTATAAAATTCATCTTGGCAAAGTGAAAAGGAGATGTAAAAAGTGAGTTCTTTTTACATCTCCGCAAATCATTATTTTAAAATATTATTGATATGATCAAAAAAAGTTGGGTAGGAAACAGCGATACAGTCCGCATCATCCAATTCCACTTTTCCGTCCGCAATAAGGGCAGCGATTGCACCCATCATCCCTATTCGATGATCACCATATGTTCTTAAACTTCCGCCATGTAAAGGTGTTGGGCCTTCGATTACCATACCGTCATCTGTTGCTTCAATATTTGCTCCCAGCTTCTTTAACTCATTGACAACGGCATCAATACGGTTTGTTTCTTTCACTTTAAGTTCTTCCGCGTCTTTAATAATCGTTTTACCGGCTGCTTGTGTGGCAAGCAGCGCAATAATTGGAATTTCATCGATTAAGCGTGGAATAATAGCCCCTTCCACTGTCGTTCCTTTTAGATCGGAAGTTTCTATCGTGATTGTGGCAGTTGGTTCTGCCGCATTCTCATCATCGATAGCAACCGACATTTTCGCACCCATCTTTTGAAGCACTTCCAAAATGCCGTCACGCGTCTCATTGACACCCACGTTTTTCAGAACAATTTTGCTGTTTTTCGCAATGGCACCAGCAACAAGGAAAAATGCTGCCGAGGAAATATCGCCAGGCACATTTACATGTGTCCCCGTCAGTGTTTGGCCGCCCTGCAGTGACACGACACCATCTTCAACTGTTACTGTTGCACCGAACTGTCGCAGCATACGTTCTGTATGGTCACGTGAAATCTCTTCCTCATGGACAACCGTTGTACCTTCTGCACGGATACCGGCAAGTAAAATAGCTGATTTCACCTGGGCACTTGCAACAGGCATTTTGTAGTCTATTGCTTTTAAGGGTCCACCCTGAATGGCAAGTGGAGTATACTGACCATTGTCTCGTCCGGCTATTTGCGCACCCATTAAGCGCAATGGATCTGCAACACGGCGCATTGGACGCTTACCAATCGATGCGTCACCTGTCATGATTGTATGTAATTTCGTGCCGGATAACAGTCCTAACATTAAACGCGTTGTCGTACCGGAATTTCCTGTGTAAAGCACTTCTTTCGGTTCTGTCCAACCGTCGATTCCTGGACTGTTTATCGTTACATCTGTCCCGTTCACTTCAATGTCTACCCCAAGCTTTTGGAAGCAGTCAATTGTACGCAGACAATCTTCTCCTAATAAGAAGCCGCTGACAGTCGTTTTTCCTTCTGCAATGGAGCCGAACATAACCGACCGATGCGAGACAGATTTATCACCTGGTACTGTAATATCTCCCCGTAATGACGGTTGACTGTATTGTAATGTTGTACTCATATGAACCCCCCTTTAAGAAATATAAGTATCGAACTTCGCCTTGTGCTCAATGCATTTTGCAGCACGTTCCCGGTCTTCGTTTGTCTGGAAACTAATGACTAAAATACCGAAAACATCGACACGTGTTTCAACGATACGAATATTTGTAATACTAATATTATTTTCTGCCAATAAGCCTGTCACTTCTGAAATGACCCCTGGATAATCCGGGATATCGACATATAAATCATACGGCATATATAAGGCACCGTTTGCAACCGGCAAGCTGTCCCGGACATCACGCGCTTCACTGAAGTAATTTTCGATTGCTTTCGCATCACCTTCAGCTAATAAATTGCGTACCCTCTGCATTTCTGTAAGCCAATTATCAAGCTGATCGACTAGTTCCTGCTTGTTTTGCATTGTAATGTCACGCCATAAAGCAGGGTTCGAGGAAGCAATACGTGTAATATCACGGAAACCCCCGGCAGCTAACGAAGAGGTCATCGGATACGTCTTTTTTTCACTATTTAGCTGATGTACTAAAGATGCTGCGATAATATGAGGGAAATGGCTGACAACAGCCGTCATATGATCATGTACCTTTGCATCGACAACGACCATTTTACCGAGCGTAAATTTTAGCAGGTCGTCCAGTGCCGCAAGCTTTTCAAGTTCTTCTCCTTCATGAGGAGTCAGCATATAGTAGGCATTTTCCAGTAAATACGGCTTCGCTGCTGTAATACCGCTTTTATGGGAACCTGCCATTGGGTGCCCCCCGATAAATGTAATGCCCATTTGTCTCAGCTCTAATGCTTTTTCCATTATTTTTGCTTTCGTACTGCCTGTATCTGTAATAATGACATTGCGTTTTAATTCCCATGACTTTAACTGGTCCATAAAATCGAGTGTGATATTTACCGGTGTACCGAATATAATTACGTCTGCTTCTTTTGCAAACTCTGCAGGATTTTTAACTACTTCATGAACGACCTGTAATGTGTCTGCTAATTGTCGCGTTTGTTCATGAGCATCATAGCCGAACACTTTTGTATGTGGTGCCTTCTGCAGAGCCATCGCTACAGATCCACCAATTAACCCTAGTCCGATTACGAAGACATTTCGTGTCATGCAAGTACTCCTTGCTCATTTAAGACTTCTCCAAGCAATTGTAAAAATCTCGCATTTTGAGCTTCCGTACCGATTGTCACCCGAATATACCCTTCCAATCCTAGTGCCGCACCGCTTCGGATAATAAATCCGCGCTTCATCATTTCTTCAAAAACTACATTACTTGGAGCCTTCACTTCAAACATCACAAAGTTTGTTTGAGAAGGGAAATAATTTAATCCGTGCTGCTTGCAGAACTCTACAAACTGCTTTTTGCCGATTTCATTTGCTTCACGGCAGCTGGCAATGTATTCCTGGTCCTGAAGAGCGATTTGCGCAACTTGCTGACTTAGGATTGTATTGTTGAACGGCGCACGCACAGGATCAAGCTTCGCAATAATATCAGCCTGCGCAATCCCGTAACCGACACGGAAAGATGCCAATCCATACGCTTTTGAGAATGTGCGCAGTAAAATTAAGTTCGGGTAGTCACGGAAATAATGCAATGTATCTTTATAAGAGGCATCGTTAATGTATTCCACATATGCTTCATCCAATACTACAAAAACATCCTTAGGCACTTTTGCCAAGAAGGCACTTAATGTGTCATCCGATACGATTGTACCTGTCGGATTGTTCGGATTACATACCCAAACAACTGATGTTTTTTCATCAATTGCTTCTAGCATTGCTTCTAAATCATGGACACCGTTTTTCAATGGTACTTTACGCACTTCTGCTCCTTCAATCTCAGCATTATGCCAGTATTGAGAAAATGACAGGTCTGCCATGACTGTATTCACACCCGGATAAAGTAATGCCCGGGTAATGATTGCGATTAAGTCATCTGATCCATTCCCTAAAATAAGTTCATTTTCTGCAACACCATAAAAATTCGCCAACGATGTACGTAAGCTTTGTGCATAGCCATCTGGATAAATTGCATGATTGGACTCATCTTTTTGTAAAAATTGTTTTACTTTTGGTGAGCTGCCAAAGGGATTTTCATTTGAAGCAAGCTTCACGACTTCATCTAAACCGAAAAGCTTCTTTACTTCCTCGATTGGTTTACCCGGTTGGTAAGCTTTCATTCCAAATAACTGTTGTTTCCACTTCATCTTCAACGTCTCCTCTAACTTGCAATTATTTCACTAAATCTGGTCTTAACTTTACCGCATCTTCTAAATATACATGATGGATTTCTTTTTGCGGCGTATCCGTATTTACATGTAGTAATACTCGAATACATAATGGCAATGCACCCGGCACATCCATTTCATGCATACACATTATCGGCACATACTGCCATCCTGGCATCGTCCGTACCGATTTGGCAGGAAAGGCAGAATGAATATCCGGTGTTGTAGAAATTGTCACAGAGGCAATATCTTCCGGTTCAATCTTATTTTGTTTAGCAACTTCTTTCACAAGTCTTGCCGTTTCTCCCCATACATACTCAGCTTTATCTTCCACAATCGTAATTGCGCCGCGAATTCCACGAATCATTGCTACACCTCCGCTAATAATGCTCTTAGTTGACGATCAATTTCTCTGCATTGTTCAAGTTCAACTTTTTGGACAAATGGCTGTCCGATCGTTTCAAGCAGTACGAACTGCAATTGACCGTAGTCTGCTTTTTTATCTTTCAGTAAATATTCAGTCAGTTGTTCAAAAGTAAATTCCCGAACAGCTTCAAACGGATAGCCATTTTCCATAGCAAAATGTAAAAAGCGCTTTGTAAATTGATGATTTACTTTTCCGAATTTCTCACTTAATAAAAGTGAAAAAATAAGGCCGATCATGACAGCTTCTCCATGGG
This sequence comes from Solibacillus sp. FSL W7-1472, assembly GCF_037969775.1. Classification (NCBI taxonomy): domain Bacteria; kingdom Bacillati; phylum Bacillota; class Bacilli; order Caryophanales; family Caryophanaceae; genus Solibacillus; species Solibacillus sp. FSL W7-1472. Next base: position 1,333,908 of record NZ_CP150208.1, on the reverse strand, counting down.
CGACACGTCCATAGCCTGCAGCTGCTTCAATTGCATGTCCGTAAGTATGGCCTAAGTTAAGATACTTTCTGACAGACTGTTCTGTTTCATCCTGCTCAACAATAGTCGCTTTCACTTGAATGCCATGCGCCAAATAATTCGCCAATAGATCTTCCGGAAGTTCCGTAACATGATCACCTTCCAGCAGCTCTTCTACCCATTGTGCATCGGAAATCAGAGCATGCTTAATTACTTCTGCCATCCCTGAGCGCACTTCTTTTTCGGATAGGCTATGTAAGAATGTTATATCGAAAATTACGGCTTCCGGCTGGTAAAATGCACCGATCATATTTTTCCCTAATTCATGATTGATGGCTGTCTTTCCGCCAACAGCTGAATCATGCGCCAAAATTGTTGTCGGCACTTGGATAAACGGAATACCCCGCATATAAGTGGCTGCAACAAAACCGGCCAAATCACCGACTGCACCACCGCCGAACGCAATAATGAGTGATTTTCTAGTACACTTTTGCTTAAGTAAATATGTTTGGACCTCATTGTAGTTTTCAAAGCTTTTACACTTTTCCCCTGCAGGCATGACATGTACTTCGAATATATAAGGGAAATTCGCTTCAAAATAGCTTTGCTGTGCTGTCCAAACATTTTCGTCTGTCAATACGATGATTTTATCGGCTTTAGTAAACAAGTCATGTTGTGCTGTTAAAGCTTCACGTAATATCCCTTTCCCAATCGTTACAGCATATGAGTGTGAAGGAGTTTTTACCGGAATCTCCATATTAATACTCCTTCGTGTACTGACGCATTTCATCCAACTGCGCCTTTAATTGTGGTAATTGGTCACTATGGAACTGCTCAACAATTGCATTTGCGATTTCCCAGGCAATAACATGTTCCGCAACGATTGATGCTGCAGGTACTGCACAGCTGTCAGAACGCTCGACACTTGCTTTAAACGGCTCTTTCGTTTCAATGTCCACACTTTGCAACGGTTTATATAATGTTGGAATTGGCTTCATCACACCACGTACGACAATCGGCATTCCTGTCGTCATTCCACCTTCCAAACCACCTAAACGATTTGTTGCTCGCGTATAGCCTTTTTCTTCATCCCATAAAATTTCATCGTGTACTTCCGATCCTTTTTTGCGTGCCATTTCAAAACCGATCCCAAACTCGACACCTTTAAATGCATTAATACTCAACATTGCTGATGCCAGCTTTGCATCCAACTTACGATCATAATGTACATAAGAACCGATTCCAGCAGGTAAGCCTTCTACAATGACTTCTACAACACCGCCGATTGAATCCCCAGCCTTCTTCGCTTCATCAATAGCTGTAACCATTTTTGCCGAAGCTTCCGGATCGATACAGTAACATGGGTCATTTTCAATAATTGCACGGATTTCATCTGCTGTTTTTCCTTCTAATAAACTGCTGTCTGCTTTAATACCTACAATTTCCGTAACATGAGAAACAATCGAAATCCCAAGCTCGTTTAACAACGCTTTCGCCACAGAACCAACTGCAACACGTACTGTTGTTTCACGTGCACTTGAACGCTCCAGTACATTCCGTAGATCACGGTGACCGTATTTCATTCCTCCGACTAGATCAGCGTGACCTGGACGTGGACGTGAAATTTGACGTTTAATTTCAGATGGATCGATATCTTCCGGCAACTCGGCCGCACCCATAATTTTTGTCCAGTGTTTCCAGTCATCATTTGTTACGACTAATGCGACTGGTGAGCCTAATGTTTGCCCGTGACGGACTCCTGATACAATTTCCACTGTATCTGTCTCAATTTGCATGCGACGACCACGACCGTGACCACCTTGACGACGTTTTAAATCATAATTTATTTTTTCTGCTGTTACTGGAAGTAATGAAGGCAACCCCTCGATAATTGTTGTTAATTGTGGTCCGTGTGACTCACCTGCTGTTAAATAACGCATTAAACACTTTCTCCCTTCAACTCGCTAAAGTATGTATTTTTCACTATAACATATTTCAAATTAAATAACAGTACTGTTTCCGCTATTAAACAAGCTATTTTAGAATATTCTGAACGTTCCAACTAAAAAACGCCACATTTATCAGCAGAAAGAAACAAAAATACGCTTTTCGCTCTATTATCCGAAAAGCGCATTCATATATAGCTTTTTAAAGTATATCTCAACTTAAGCTTCTACGTTCGACAGAGCATCTATTATTGTACTATTATTTTTTACGGTAAAAAAATGTATCTTCAACTTCAAAATCATATTTTGCAGGATTAAATATCTGCTCTGTTGACCCAACAAATAAAATGCCACCTGGACGCAATGCTTTACTGAAGTTTGCATAGATCTGATCTTTCGCTTCTTCAGTGAAATAAATCATTACATTCCGGCAAACAATCAAATCAAAATTCGATTCATAAGGATCATTTAGTAAATTATGTTTCTTAAAATTAACCGTACGCTTAATCTCATCTTTCACTTTGTAAAACGGACCTTCTTGGGTAAAATACTTTGACTGAACAGGTTTTGGCACTTCTGCAAGAGACCGTTCCGGGTAAAGACCCAACTTCGCTTTTTGGATAACATTTTCATCCAAATCCGTTGCCAGTATATTCACTTGGGATAACGGTAAGTGGTGGGACAACACCATCGCCAAACTATACGGCTCTTCTCCAGTTGAACAAGCAGCGCTCCATATTTTCAGACGTTTGTTAGATTGCAGCAGTAAAGGGAAAATTTTATTTTGTAATACTTCCCACCGTTTTCCGTTCCGGTAAAACTCTGAAACGTTTATTGTCATGCGATCCAAAAATTCATTCATCAGTTCACGGTCTTTTATCAATGCATTATAAAAATCAACAAAGTCCCGATATCCCTTTTTTTCATATAATGATGTTAACCGACGTTTCATTTGCGCTTCTTTATAAAGGGCTAAATCAATGCCCGTTTTGCGCTTAATGCCATCAATAAATTGTACATAATCTGACATTATTCATCTTTCCCCTCATCTAACGTATGCCTATTATAGCTGAAAATTTCAGAACTCGAAACAGATTTCGCCCATAAACGTTAATCAATGTGTCTTTCCAGCAAAAGTTGTTTCGATTGTTCAAGTTCCAGCTTCATCTTTTCCGTTTCAGAATGGTAGCTCTGCAAACGAATCTGTTCAAGTTCGGCCTCTTTCTCCAACATTCTAATTTGCAGTTTCATACTCGATCGTTTATGTGCTGTCAGTATTGCGGTTAATGCAATCAAAGCCCCTGACCCGAAAATAATACATATAATAATAATATCTTCCATACGTTTCATTACGCTCCTCTAATTATTATTTTACTTTTCTGATCGATCTGTTAATTGTGTTTCAAGCAGTAATTGCTTTGTCTGTTCCAATTCAAGCTGCATCTTCGCTGTTTCTTTATCGTAAGTTTCGAGTCTAAGTTTTTCAAGTTTGATTTCTTTATCGAGACGCTTTAGCTCTATATTTTTATTTTTCGTATACGTGTCTGTTAATATCCCTACTACAGCGATTATTGTAATCATTGCCCAGAACATGGATGTCACCCCTTATGAATAGTTAAATTAGTAGAATAATTACTTTTGGTTATGCTCCAACAATATTTGCTTTGAATGTTCCAATTCCAGTCGCATTTTTTCTGTTTCTTTATCGTAATTTTCAAGACGTAATTGTTCCAGCTCAATTTCTTTCGTTAATTTATTTACTTCAATCCGTTTACTTTCATTGCGCGCATCGGTGATGACTGCAATCGCCCCTACTGCCATAACTGAAATAACGGCCAAAACCCACATATACATCCCCCTAATCTATCAGTACTTTTTATACGTATGTATTCCAAAAATAGTTTCATTATTCCGATTTATTATACCATTAATAGTCCATGTTTTTCCTGTTCCATATAAAAAAAGCTACCACTTAAAAGTGGTAGCTTTTTGTTAGTTTTATTATTCAGCGATTCCTTCTGGGAACCATAAACCGATTTCACGTTCAGCAGAAGCTAAAGAGTCAGAACCGTGGATTACGTTGTGTGATAAAGTTACAGCGTAGTCACCGCGGATTGTACCAGGAGCTGATTCTTCTGGCTTTGTAGCACCCATCATGATACGAGATAATTGGATAACGTTTTCGCCTTCCCAAACCATACCGAATACTGGGCCTGAAGTGATGAAGTCTACTAATTCACCGAAGAAAGGACGCTCAGCGTGCTCTGCATAGTGTTTTTCAGCTAAATCACGAGTTGGTACCATTAATTTTGCTCCGCGCATTACGAAACCGCGACGCTCAAAACGGTCAACGATATCTCCGATTACTTGACGTTCTACGCCGTCTGGTTTAACCATTAAAAAAGTTTTTTCGATTGCCATTATAAACACTCCTTAAATTTGAGTAAAAGGTTTTACACCTACCGATAAATATTACCAAAATCCTACTCATACTGCAACAAATATTAGATTTGCCCATAAATTGGTTCATTCAATAACATAGGTTGATTTCCATTGCGGGTCGGACGCTTTCCGCGGGCGTGGCCTGAGCCTGTAGTCTCAGGCGTCACGCTATTCCCGCAGGAGTCGCCTCCCCTCCATTCCAATCAACTTGCGTTGATATTAAATTTTGCCATCACCAACTTATGATGATTCTATCAATTGACTAAATTTTTAAGATTTTCTCTTCCCCATAAACAGCGCAATATCACGCAGTTTTTTCTTCATTGGGTGCTTCGGCAATGCCTCGATTTCTTTTAAAGCCTTTTTTAAATACAAATTACTAATATGGGTTGCTTCTTTTATCGCTTCCGAGTTACGAACAAGGGCCAGCATATTTTGGCGCTCTTCTTCTGTTAATCCAGCTACTGCCACTTTCGTCAAATAAGGGGCAAGCTGTGGATCATCTTTCATCAACAATATCGGCAATGTGACATTCCCGTTCATTAAATCACTGCCAGCCGGTTTCCCGAGCTGCTTGTCTGTCGCTGTAAAATCTAATATATCATCTACTATTTGAAAGCTCATTCCTACAAAATAACCGTAACGTTTTAAATGCCTTGCTGTTTTTTCATCGGCACCACTTACGACTGCCCCAAGCTCACAACTCGATTCAATCAATAAAGCCGTTTTACGTTTAATACGTCGGAAGTAATCTTTCAAGCTTTGATCTAAACGAAACTTATCCTCAATTTGAATGACTTCACCATTTACTAGCTCAACCATTGTTTTAGCTAATATTTGATGGGCTCTTGGATTTTCAATGCTTGTTACATATTGTAATGCACGTGCAAATATAAAATTTCCTGTATACATCGCCACACGGTTGTTCCACTGTGCTTTCACCGTCTCCCGGCCACGGCGCATATCTGAATTGTCAATGACATCATCATGCACCAATGAACCCATATGAATCAATTCCAGGGGAACGGCAATGTTTTTCATTCGGTCAATATTATAGTCACCAAACTTGGCACTTAGTAACGTAAATACTGGTCGAATACGTTTTCCACCAGCTTGCAGTAAATGAACTGAGGCATCATTCAATAAGTGTGAAGATGAATTCAACGCTTGTTCCAATTCGTTTTCGATGACTTCTATATCTGATTTAATATCGGCATATAGCATTTTGATTTTCATCTTTTCCACGCGTCAAAACCTACTCCCACTTTTATTTCTTCTTAAAACCCATGTGCATAGCTGCTGCCCCACCGCTATATGGTTTATATGTGACATTTTCATAACCGGCTTCCCGGAACATTTGCGCTAATTTTTTCATGCCTGGAAAATCATTCGCAGACTTTTGCAGCCATGAATATTCTTTATAGCTTTTCGCAAAAATCTTTCCGAACAGCGGCATAATATGATTAAAGTAAAAACGGAAAAGTTGGCGGTATACCGGAATTTCGGATTGAGAAGTTTCCAGACATACGACCATTCCGCCTGGTTTAACAACCCGATTCATTTCACGCAATACTTGCATATAGTCCGGTACATTTCGTAAGCCAAAACCAATCGTCACGTAATCAAATGTATTATCTTCAAATGGTAGTTCCATTGCATTTCCATGAATCAGCTCGATATTCGGGATATTCTCAGTTTTCTGCTTGCCGACCTTCAGCATATTCTCACTGAAATCCAGCCCTTTTACTACCCCTTCTTCACCGACTGCTTTCGATAAAGCCATTGTCCAATCAGCTGTACCGCAGCAAACATCAAGACATTTCGAACCTTTTTTTACTGCCATACGTTTCATCGTATCTTCACGCCATCCAACATGCATTTGGAAGCTAATGACCGAGTTCATTTTATCGTAGCTCTCTGAAATGTTTTCAAACACTTCATGAACATGTTGTTCTTTGGATTTCGCCATTTTTTTCAAGACCTTTCTAAACTCACTAAAAAGTGATGTATTGCTCAATGGAATGTTTTAATTCATCTTTTAAATCGATATTCGTCAAGTCTTCTCTCAATTGTCGCTCCATGTCATATAAATGATCCTGTAAGGCTTCAATAATAGAGTCCATCATAATTGAATCAGCTGCAAACACCTTATATAAAAAACAAGGCTGTTCTTTTTTCAATAAATCCAGCTCTTTTTTCAAACGAATATATGTTAACGTTCGTTTCATCAATTCTGCATAAGATGCGAAACCATATACATCATAATATTGGGCAATCAATTCGCTTTCAATCACCATCAAACTTTCAATCCACTGTTCAAATGACCGTTTTTGCGCTTCATAAACACGTATTTGGTGCTCACAACGATTTACGATTCCTTCCGACAGCTTTTGGATTAAAGAAATATTCCCTGATTGTGCGAGTAACTGATAATACCGACCACTATAATAATCACCGGAAAGAACAAGCAGCTGCTGTTCCTTGCTCGTCGCTTCCACTTCCTTCACTTTTTCGTGCTCTGTCAGTGAAGCATGTACAATCCCAACTGTAACTGCGCTTATTTGATGTTCATCGTTCATAAGAGCGCCATTTAAAAAAGGAAGCTGGATGAAAAACAGCTGTTCTTCTTGTAAAGTCGGTTGTCCAACGTTTTGAAGTAATGCTCTATGATGAACATGCTGAAGAATATTAGATTTTAGCGTCTGAACCGATTGTGTAATAGATGTTGCATTCATAGAAATTACTCCATTTCAATGTTATAAAGCATAAGTACGATTTTATATTTGCCTAAAAATTACGATATGCTATTTTTTACTTTGAACCGTACCGTGTGCAGAGTGAATTTTAGCTTTACCGCGAATTTTCATTGCCGATGTATGTTCAGTAAACTGGGCGATCATAACTTCACCAGCATCCAGCTTTTCTGAATGGTGGAATTTAGTATCTGTCCCTCGTGTTAAACCAATAACATGTACACCATCTTCTTCTGCTTCAATAATAATATATTCTGATTGTCCCATTATACAATCTCCCCACATGTTAATTTCTTTGTCTATAATACCATATTTGTTATTATTATTTCATTTGGATGAATGTATTCACTTCATTGCGCTTTACTGCATCCTGTTCATAAATACCTCGCGCTACAGCCGTAACTGTTTTAGCGCCCGGTTTTTTTAATCCGCGCATCGTCATACACATATGTTCTGCTTCCACTACAACATAAACGCCTTTTGGATTCAGCATTTCCATAATTGTATCCGCTACAGTTGAAGTAATACGTTCTTGAAGTTGTGGACGGCGTGCTACTGATTCAAGGCAGCGTCCAAGTTTACTTAAACCTGCAACTTTTCCGTCTTTAGGTATGTAGGCAATATGGGCTGTTCCGTAAAAAGGAACTAAATGATGTTCACACATTGAAAAAAATGGAATATCTTTCACTAAAACTAGTTCTTCATGATCTTCATGGAACACTGTACTGAAATAATCACGCGGATCTTCTTGTAAACCGCTGAACATTTCCGCATACATTTTCGAAACACGTTTTGGTGTATCCAGTAATCCTTCACGCGTCACATCTTCCCCAACTGCTTCCAAAATCATCTTTACTGCTTCTTCTATCTTATTTAAATCGACATTTGACATGAAACAAATTCCTCCTACAAACCAAAACGTTTATTATGTATAAATTTATATAAAGTGAAACTTCAATCAGTAAGGTTTTCCCCTACGGATTAGAAGAAACACAAGCTAAGTACCCGTTAATTGCGGGAAAATTAATTTTTAATCTATATTAAATTTTTCACTATTTGTTCATACCTAAGCGAAAAAGGTTAAATACACTCTTGAATCGTAGCACATTAAGCTCATAAGTTCAAAACAGTTATACTATTTTTAGCATAGTTAGGTAAAAACAACTGAAATGAACAAAAGCGCTAAAGCGCCCGTTCAGCTCCGACAGACATTGGAGGGCCCGACGCAAAAGTAAACGCTTCACCACTTTTGCCCGAGGGACCGAAATGGCCGAGGAGCTGGCGCTTGAGCCTAGACGTAAAAAAGAGCAGCTCTCAGTTAGACTGAGAGCTGCTCTATGTACCTCGAGAAACTGAATTATTTTACAGCGTCCTTAAGTGCTTTACCTGGCTTGAAAGCAGGTACTTTAGAAGCAGCAATTTCGATTTCCTTACCCGTTTGTGGGTTACGACCTTTACGTGCTGCACGCTCACGAACTTCAAAGTTACCAAAACCGATTAATTGTACTTTGTCACCCTTTGCAAGAGCATCTTGAATTGTATCAAATACAGCTTCAACTGCTTTAGAAGCGTCTTTTTTAGAAAGACCTGCAGCTTCAGCAACAGAGTTTACTAATTCTGTTTTATTCACACCATTCACCTCCTCTCAAAGGGTCATGAATCTAAATCCTGTAAAAAGATTAACATACAGAAAACCGCGACGCAACTGAATTCCTTCATGTTTTGCATATATTTCATCATTTTTTGAAAAAAAACTAAAATTACAGGACAATTCACCTATAAAAGTGAACCGCCCTGTAATTGTAAGTACTTCCTATTCAATTAGTATGTTAGATAATAAACGTGATTAAACCTCTTTCGCCTTCATTTATTAATCTTTCCAGCATGAGGCGCATTCTGTTTTTCGCATGTGTCGGAACACTTTTCATTTTGAAACGAATACTTTCCGTCAATACTTCATGGAGCGGTGTTCCGAATAATTGTGTTTGCCATAATGCCTGACGGTCAAATTCATAAGCATGCTGCAAGTCTTTCAGCAGGTGCTGACTGTGGAATTCAGATCCGATCAACGGCGAGAATTCCGCTTCCATATCAATTCGAATAATATGATAAGAAGGAGCTTTCGCCTTCATACGAACACCATAGAAATTGTTTTGCTCAATCAGCTCCGGCTCGCTCGGATCAAATTCATCCATCGCAGGCAATGTGACACCATAGCCGTGTTCCTTCGCTTGTTCAATCGCATCGCGGAATCTTCGCTGTGCCGCTTTTGCTTCTGAAGCTTCCTTAATAAATAGGAGCCACTCTTTCTTTGTATCGACTGGTTTTTCAAGCCATTCTGTACATGCTTCCTTATAGTAATCGTTGTGAATGTTGACACGTAATGTCGCAATCCCCTGTCCAGCATCAATATTTTCAACGGTACAACTTTCTACAAAATCAATTTCGCGAAGCAGTTGACTTGCTGCTTCCACATCACGGATTTTCATTGCATCATCTTGTAATTGCGCCGTTGCAAATGCCAATGTTTCATTTAAATGGTGAGTATCATCTAAAACATCCAACCAATCCGGTTTTTCAACTTGAATTTCATTCACATTAAACTCAAATAACGCTTCTTGCAAAATAAGCATCACATCGTTCAACTGCATATGTTGAATGGCTGTCGGAATAACAGGAACATCATATTTTTGTGCCAGGGCATTCTGTAAATGTAGTGTTTCAGTAGAATGCGGTGTCGTACTATTGAGAACAATAACGAAAGGCTTTCCAATCTCTGTAAGCTGCTCAATAATTTGCTGTTCCGCTTTTTCTACGGCCGCTCGTGACATGCCGTTTACTGTTCCATCTGTTGTCACAACAATCCCGATATTGGCATGATCCCGAATTACTTTATCCGTACCGATTTTAGCAGCCTCTTGAAACGCTATTGCTTCATTATGCCAAGGTGTTTGCACATACTTCGGTCCTGACTCATCTTCATAGCCTTTTGCGCCATCAATCACATAGCCAACACAATCTACCATTCTAACGCGAAACGGTATTGCACTTTCCCCAAAGGCAACCGTAGTTCCCTGTGCTGGGACAAACTTTGGCTCAGCCGTCATAATTGTAGGTCCAGGTGAGCTTTGAGGAAGTTCATCCATCGCTCGCATGCGGTCCTCGGCATTTTCGATATTAGGTAAAATCACGCCTTCCATTACCTTTTTAACAAACGTCGATTTCCCTACCCTAACCGGTCCTACAACGCCGATATAAAGATCACCATTCGTACGCTCTGCCAATTGCTGAAAAATATGCTCGCTAATTGTATTGCCTCCTTTATATACCGTAATCTTCTCCAATTAGAAGTATTCATTATCAAAACACTATATGTACTGACATTTTTAAATATGAAAAAGGTGTGCAGAAAGATTTAACTTTTTACACACCTTTTTTTGTTTAATTTTCTTTTTTCGTCGGATCATACATAATGACAGGCTCATTGTTTTCATCTACCGTGTACGGCAATGAGTAAGCTGGAACGACCGGGAAGTTTTCCACCAAGATTTCGCGAATGTCTTCTCCCGGCTCCGCTGTTATATTATTGTCTTTCATATACGTATATAAATCGATTGAATAATCGACATACAAGTCCCCTTCAGCAGATACGACAATCGGCAGCTGATTGTTCGAATAAGGACTTTGTACAGTTATATCTTCTTCATAGCCAATATTCTTAAAGTTAACCGTGTAGACATGCTCAACTATTTTATCTTTGAATTGCGGATATGTTGTTCCTTTGAAGCGGATATTAATTTCGCGAATACGTTCCGGTGTGCGTAAATCGACGAGCTTTACTGTTGGATTTTCTTCCGGATCCCAAATAATATATTGAAAAATACCGCCCTTTTCATAGGAATTTGCAGGAGGGGAGCCAATATATTTTGGAACAAGCTTTTCAAAGTCGATTAAGTATTTAATGAAGATGTCTGTATCCTGGTCACGAGTTTTAATCGGAAGAACCCCTGTATCTTCGCGATATTCATTGACCGCACGCTGTACGCTGGCAAGCATATCGACATCCGGCCTTAAACTGGACTGGTCAAAGTTTGTCGGTGAGCCGCAGCCGGTCAACACTAAAATGACCAACGACAATAGAACAAACCATTTTGATGATCTCATATTATGTATTTCCTCCTATATTAGTTCGGCCATGTAAGCACGACAAGAACCATTAACAATGTGCCGATAAAAAACATGACATAAGCTACTAATTTCATTAAAAATGACAAAACCATATTATGTACCCACTTACGGACTGCTGTAATAATGAGAATTGATACTAACAGTAAACCAATCGAATAAAAAGAAATCCACATAACATCTAACGCATGCATACTCGCTAATGGGCCACGTGCAGAATTTAAAAGTAAATTTGATAGTGGATTCATGAGCTGCAGATTGTGTTGCACATTAAAACCGCCTTTCCATTTATTGTTGATACCGCTAATAATTATAGCCTTTTCAGGTAAAAAAAAACAGGAGGCATACAAGTATCCCTCCTTATTTGTGACAAATTATTAAATTAATTGGAAATCCTGAAAAATATACTAGTTCAGCTCATCTCATCAATTTCGCTTTTTTTCGTCCGCAGCATTAATGATTCAACCAATGCTCTCGGTTCCATATTATTGAACAGCACATCATATAGAGCTGATGTAATTGGCATAGAAACATCGTATTTTTTTGAGAGCTGATATGTCGCCTTCGTTGTCCGTACACCTTCGACAACCATTCCCATCTCATCCAGTACTTGCTCAAGCTTCATTCCTTTTCCGAGCATATTGCCCGCGCGCCAGTTTCGGGAATGGACACTTGTACATGTAACAATTAAATCGCCCATCCCAGTCAGTCCAGCAAACGTAAATGGGTTGCCCCCCATTTTAACACCTAGCCGCGTAATTTCTGCGAGACCGCGTGTAATCAGGGCAGCCTTTGCGTTATCACCGAAATCAAGTCCATCCGTCATCCCTGCAGCAAGCGCAATAACATTTTTAAGTGCCCCGCCAATTTCAACACCAATTACATCATCATTCGTGTAAACACGCAAATATTGATTCATAAATAAATCCTGCACTTTTTCTGCAGCTTCTAAGTTTTCGCAAGCAGCAGTTACCGTAGTCGGGTGTTTCAAAACGACTTCCTCCGCGTGAGAAGGACCAGATAAAACAACGATATCACTTACCGCATTTTCAGCAAGGCTTTCTTTCATCAGCTCTGAGATACGCATTAATGTATCCGGCTCAATCCCTTTAGATACATGGACAAATAATGCTTTTTCAGTTAAATACTCCGAAATGTTGCCGCAAACTTCGCGAATCCCTTTTGTCGGTACTGCCATAACAATCGTAGAACCGTGTTGCGCTGCCTCTTCTAAATTTGAAGTCGCCTTTAAATTACTTGGCAATATCGTATTCGGCAAATATTTTTTATTTGTATGCTGTTCATTAATCTCAGATGCCTGATCTTCGCGATGCGACCAAATTAACGTATTATGGCCGTTTTCAGCTAAAACAACGGCCAGTGCCGTTCCCCAGGAACCGGCTCCTAAAACTACTACATTTTCCATTAAAAAAACCCCCAATTTCACTTAAAGTCATTTAAAATTTATCCTTCAAGTCAAACCCTATTATGAACAAAAACGCTAGTTCATTTACATAAACTAGCGCTCTTTTTATTGATTTAGTCACGAGCACGTGTAATTAAGCGTATCGGAGTTCCTTCAAAGTCGAAAGTCTCTCGGATACGGTTTTCTAAAAAGCGCTCGTATGAGAAGTGCATCATTTCCGGTTCATTTACGAATACAACGAATGTCGGTGGTTTAATCGCCACTTGTGTTGCGTAGTAAATACGTAAACGACGCCCTTTGTCTGTTGGTGCAGGATTACGTGCGATCGAATCTTCAATTACTTCATTTAAAATTGATGATTGAATACGCATTGCGTGGTTTTCACTAACACGCTTAATAATCGGTAAAATATTGTGTACACGCTGTTTTGTTTTAGCAGATACAAACACGATTGGTGCATAATCTAAAAACAGGAAATGCTCACGAATTTGTTCTGTAAAGATATTCATCGTTTTCTCGTCTTTTTCAATCGCATCCCATTTGTTTACAACAATAATGACTGCTTTACCAGCTTCATGTGCATAGCCAGCGATTTTTTTATCCTGTTCCTGAATGCCTTCATCTGCATTCAGAACAACTAAAACAACGTCTGAACGTTCGATTGCGCGCAGTGCACGTAGTACCGAATACTTTTCTGTTGATTCATAGACTTTCCCTTTTTTACGCATACCCGCTGTATCAATAATGACATAATCTTGTCCATCATATGAGTACGGAGAGTCGATTGCATCACGAGTTGTCCCTTGAATTTCACTTACAATAACGCGGTCCTGACCTAAAAAGGCATTCACAAGTGAAGATTTCCCAACATTCGGACGCCCGATTAAAGAGAATTTAATCGTATCATCATCATATTGCTCTTCATCCGGCTGCGGGAAATGTTTCGCACATTCATCCAATAAATCCCCTAAGCCTAATCCGTGCGAACCTGAAATTGGCCAAGGCTCACCGAAACCTAATGAATAGAAGTCATAAATCATATGACGCATATCCGGGTTGTCGATTTTATTAATTGCCAAGACAACCGGTTTTTTTGTTTTATATAAAATTTTTGCTACTTGCTCATCTGCAGCCGTAACACCTTCACGTCCATTAGTCATGAAAATAATAACGTCCGCCTCATCAATCGCAATTTCCGCTTGTTGGCGAATTTGCTCTAAAAACGGCTCGTCTCCAATTTCAATACCACCAGTGTCGATAATATTAAATTCATGTGCTAGCCAATCAGCCGAACTATAAATACGGTCACGTGTTACACCTGGGATATCTTCCACGATCGATACACGTTCTCCAACAATTCTGTTAAAAATTGTCGATTTACCTACGTTCGGACGTCCTACGATGGCGATTACTGGTTTTGTCATCTGTACTTCATCCTTCCAAACTCTTGTCTTTCCGTATTATACACGAATTTGACTATTATATCATTTTTTCACAACATTCAAAATCGATTTCGATTTATCGACAAACTTTTCGAGGCGCGTGATTTTCTAAAATACTCAAGAATTATCTAATATATTTTTATTTGTTCGAATAAGTAGCCAGCTTTCTAATATATTTCCCGAAAGTTCTAAAATGAATGCCACTTGTTCAAATAATGCTTGCAGTTCTTCTAAAATATCATTTTCTTTTTCCAATAAACTAATAGATCGTTCTAATAAAATTCGCCTTACAGCTATACCAATAGATTTCCCCAGCAAAAAACCGCCCATATAAGGAATCCTTACACGGGCGGTTTTGATTTTATTATTTTTTAAATCCTTTTAGCTGATCACCGATGACATCGCTGAATGAGAAGCCTTTATTTTCTTCCGGCAGTTCATAATCGAAATCCTCGTCACTCGCTGAATCTTCCTGCAATGCTTTAATGCTCAGTGCAAGTCGTTTTTCCGCCTCATTTACCTCAAGTACTTTTACTTCCACCTCTTGACCGTCTTTTAAAACTTCATGTGGTGTCGTAATATGCTTGTGGGAAATTTGAGAAATATGAACAAGTCCTTCTACTCCAGGGAATACTTCTACAAACGCGCCGAATGTAACAAGACGTTTTACAGTACCTGTTAAAATTGCGCCTTTTGAAGCCTTCTCTTCAATGTCTGTCCAAGGACCAGGCAACGTATCTTTGATCGATAATGAAACACGTTCATTCGGAATATCCACTGAAAGCACTTTTACAGTTACGGATTGTCCTTCCTGTAATACCGTCGAAATATCTTCAACATGTTCATGCGCTACTTGTGAAATATGGACTAATCCATCAATGCCGCCCAAATCAATGAACGCACCGAATTTTGCCAAGCGCTGAACTGTACCTTCAAGCATATCACCCTGATGGATGTTTTGAATCACTTGTTGCTTTTTCGACGCTTTTTCTTCATCCAGTACTGCACGATGAGATAAAATGAGTCTGCCTTTTTCTTTATCTAACTCTGTAATTTTTAAACGTAATGTTTTGCCTTTGTAATCCTCAAAATCTTCGACAAAATAATCTTCAACGAGTGAAGCCGGAACGAAACCGCGTACGCCTAAATCGACGACAAGTCCGCCTTTCACTACATCTTTCACTTCTGCTTCGAATACTTCACCAGATTCGAATTTCGCTTTTAAATCATCCCACGCATGTAGTGCATCTACTTTGCGTTTCGATAATACAAAATTCTCTTCTTCAACTTTCGTAATCATAAGCTCTAGCTGATCGCCAACTGAAACTATATCAGAAGCTTTTTCAATGTGTAAGCTTGAAAGTTCGCTAATAGGTATAATCCCGTCGAATGGTGCCCCCTCGACCGAAACCGTTACTGACTTCTCTTCAACCTGTTCAGCAACACCTTTCACAATATCTCCTTCTTGAAATTTTTGGTTTGACCCTAAATTCATTTCCTCAGACATATGTAGCCCTCCTTCGCGTATTCCACTTTTATTTTATTCGATAAGTTCTACAAAGACAAAAAATAACCCTTTATTTTCAGAAATTTCGTACGTTAGCTTCATTTTTTAATAGCGGTTACTGCATTTTTTGCTGCGCTAATTTCAAAATTTCCTGTGCCGCTTCATCAATTGATAAATTCGTCGTATCTAAAAATAAAGCATCTTCTGCTTGGATGAGCGGTGAGGCTTCACGTTCACTATCAAGCTTGTCCCGTAAAGCAATTTCCTTCTGTAATGATTCGATTGTTGAAGGAATACCGCGGCGTTCATTATCAAGGAAGCGTCGATGTGCACGTTCCTCAACTGTTGCAGACATGTAGATTTTAAGCTCTGCATCTTTGAGTACATGTGTCGCAATATCTCGTCCATCCATTACAACGCCGCCATCAGCAGCCAGCTTTTGCTGCATCGCTACGAGAATTTCACGAATATTCGCGTGTGCCGCAACTTCTGAAACATTTGCTGTAACTTCATTTGAACGTATAGCCTGTGACACATCTTGTCCATCCACAAAAACGAGTTGTCCCTGCTCAGACGGTTGTAATGTAATCGCCGTTTGCTGCAGCATTTTTTCAATCGCTTCTGCGTCATGTAATTGTATGTTTTCTTTCATCGCTTTATACGTCACTGCCCGATACATTGCACCTGTGTCGATATATGTAAATCGAAGTGCTTCGGCTACAATTTTTGCAATGGTACTTTTCCCCGCACCTGCAGGACCATCAATTGCAATTTGAATTTTTTTCATCATAATTAATTCCCTACTTTCCGTTGCTATTGTATCATAACCGAAAAAATTTTTACCTTCTTTACGCTATATTTTTTTGAAAAAAGCTGCTCCTCCATACATACCGGATCAACTTCCGTCACATTAGTTTTACTTATTTAAAAAGGTCTAAAAAGTATGATACTTTTTAGACCTCTCGCTTATAATTCATTCATTTCTTTCTTGCGGATCATTACTTGTCGTTCGAAGCAAAAACGGACAATTTGCTGCTTATCATAATCATCCGTATCCGTGAAATTCAATGAAGCCATCATCATTTCATTACGATTGAACACGTTCACTACTCTCGCATCTGTTTCTACATATCGAATTTCACCATTTATAAATGGCAGGACGACAAAAGCCTTGACTGTATCACCTTCAGTAAAATTGACCGGTGACTTAATATGAATCAATGACCCTCCAGCGCTAATGTCTTCAGCTGCAAGCTGAAATTTCTGTCCTTCATGTTCAATTGCAATATCTACAGGTGTTTCCACACGAACATATTCGCGACGCTGAATTTTAATAAATTCTTCAGCAGGTGGACATGCAAGCAGTATCATCTGAACATTGCCGCCTTTACGTCCTAAAACTTCCGTATTAAAGCAGTAGCTTTCTTTTTTTTCCGTACTGAATGTTGCACGGAATTGTGCGCCATCAATTAAAAAAGCAATTTTTTTAGTTGCCGTATTAATTGGATAATCGATAAAAATCATATTGTCCTGTCGATCGACAACACGACATTTAAATTTTTCGACCCTTTCCGTATAGGTTGGCTCCAGCGTTAGTTGCGTTCCAATTTTTAGTTCCATTTGCCTCTCCCCATAAGAAATTATTCATACTTTATTATCTCATGGGAATGTAAATATAGCTATATTTTTACAATTAATTTCACTGGACCTCGCACCTGATTCAAGGTACTAAAACACTTTTTCATTTTTAATTACTTCATGTGTTTCCGCATCGATTACAACACGATACGTATCCTGTGTCTTATTGTCGAGCCTTGCAATAACCTCATAACATTTACGAAGTTCCAGATTTCCATTGCCTGTATAAATTTTTTGCACTTGTTCAACACCTACATGATCAGCAAAAAATTTATCCCAATCTATCGGTACTTCGCTTTGTTCTTTAATTTTTTCTTCCTGAATATATTCCATTGCATTGACACCTAAAATCTCCGCGTTATCCTTCGCAATTTTCACTTGAATACTATCCGGGTAAATTAAAGCTTCATCATCTCCATGCACTCTTGTAAATACGAGATGCCATGCTTCATGATTTTCTCGTGATTCGGAAAGCTTCACATCAGTGTATCCCACTTTATTCATAAAACTTTTTGCCGTATTTAAAATTTCTTCATGTGAACGCGCATCCTTTTTAACCGGTCGTTCAAGCAGGAACGAAAGAAGATGGCCTCCACTTTCAGTTATGTCGGCATACCCGATTTTGGAACCATGGATAAATTGAATATGATAGAACGGGTATGGTGCATCATCACTGCTTTTCGTAACCGTTACAATCGAATCGTCGATATTCGGGAAGAAGTTTTTAAATTTTTGAATGGCTTCGTTTTTCGTAATTTTTTTATCTTTTAAATGCTGTAATTCACGCTTTTTTTCATAGTCCGATTCACTCGCCGTTAATGGAAAATCGGTTTCATTATATGTTTTCAATTGTTTTGATACGTTCATAAATGGTGAATCTTTAAGATTGGTCGTTTGATTCGTTGACCATTTTTTTAAATTACCATCATTTACATAAAATGCGACTGTGGCAATATTCCATTCCTCTGCGAAAGAATGTAAATTGGAAGCAACCGTTCCCATTTTATTGCGCCAGTTTTCGTAGTCTCCCGTAGCAGCCGCTTGTTTTGCATTATCACCGATTTTCCCTAAATAACGCATCCATTCATTTTGAACTTCTGCCTGGATCGGCAAATTCGCAACAGTTTTTCTTAAATCACTGCTCATCCGCCAAATGGAATCCAATTCATTATTTAATGCTTTTTCATCCTTAAAGAGTAAAGATTGTTCCACTGTTGTATGCAATGTCGATAACTTTTCAGTCGCTGCCGAGAGATCCCTTGATTGGGTAGCATAAACAGCTCGCTCCAAATCTTTATTCTGTGTAAATAAATCAAAGGATACAAAGGCTAATATAACAACAAATAAACCTAATAAATATGCAAATTTTTTCATGTTTTTACCCCCGCCTATAAGCAGAAAATATGCTCACCAATTTGTTTGATTTGAGGTCTCGACCAAATCCATTTACTCGTCGCTGTAACAGGATTAAAATAATACAATGCATTCTCGGATGGGTCCCAGCCGTTGATCGCATCCAGTACTGCCTGTTTGGCACGTTCATTTGGAGTAAGCCAAATCTGACCGTCCGCAACCGCTGTGAAAGCTAACGGCTGGAAAATAATTTCCGAAATCGTATCAGGAAATTCAGGGGATTCCAAACGATTCAAAATTACAGCTGCAACAGCAACTTGTCCTTCATACGGCTCGCCTCGCGCTTCCCCATACACTGCATTCGCTAAAATTTGCAAGTCCTGTTCTGTATAGCCTGGCGGCAGCTGCATGGAGGTTGTATTATTTGCACTTGTACCGCCATTTCCGCCTTTTTTCACCTGGTTTTCCAATGCTATTCCGCCGTAATACGTAAAGCTGTTCCCTGCATTGATTTGTTTATGAACCCATGCTTTATCAAAATCCGAATTATTTTCAAGCTTTTCCTTCGTCGACCTTCCGGCAATTCCGTCTACAGGTAGCCCGTACTGCTCCTGAAAATTACGAAGCGCCCAATACGTTCCGTAACCAAATTTCCCGTCAATTTTTCCATTATAGTAACTTAAATATTGAAGTCGTGCCTGTAACTCGATTACATCGTCACCAAATGCACCCCGTTGCACATCCTGACCTGAAAATGCAAATGTATGACTTACAAAACTACTTGATATAATGAATACGAACAAGACGATTTTTTTCACTGACATTTCCACTCCTTTTTCAGTAGGATGGAGAAATTTGAAAAGTTTATACATTGTAAAGTTGATTTTTAAGTCTATTGAAAATATTTTCTTTACTCGTTTTTCGTTTGCTAATAAGATTTTTCACATAGAAAAAGGTTTGCTACAAAAACATTTGTAACAAACCTTTAATAAATGATTGCTATAGGATAAAGTGAAACTTCAATTTCGAGACAGATAAATTACTACCCGTTACTGCGGGATAAATGTTCAATTAGATGTTCGTGTGCCTGCTTTACTTTGCGCAGAGCAAATGTCCATAAGAACAGCATAAACGGCAACATCGCATACAAAAAGTATTCTTCTAACATTAATATCGAATTATAGATAATATGAAGTCCAACAGGTGCAAAGAGTGCAAGGGCGATATACCTCTTCTGTATTTCTTCACTTGAAAACTTCCCTTTTCCGTAATAGTAACCCATGACTACACCGAACAGTGCATGACTCGATACCGGCAATAACGCACGCATAAAAGCTTGATCTATTCCGAAAGATAGTAAGTAGAGAACGTTTTCCACAGTAGCAAAGCCTAATGAAACAGCTGCCCCATACAAAATACCGTCATAAGGATCATCAAACTCAATATGGCGTAAGATTACGGCAAGAATAATGAGCCATTTCACAAATTCTTCTATCGAACTGGTAAATACGGCATTGATAAAGAATGGATTCGAAAATGTCTGTTCTTCTTTTATAACGAACTGTATAAATAAAACGGGGAATGTAATAACCCCGCCATATATGAAGGAATGCATTAATGTACGCCGTGGCTCGGTATCCATCTCATTGCGTAAATAAAAGTAGCTTAAAAGGGCTAAACCCGGCGCAATCGCTGCTGATAAAAGTATAAACATCATGCCGGCTCCTTTCGATTCTAGGCTCTTATTAGTATAGCACTATTTTTTTCAATGCAGTGTAGCATACCCATTTTTTGTATAGAAAATATAAAAACTCGGCTACTTTCACACCGAGTTTTTATTGTTAATGCATAAATGTATCAAAGTTCTTATTACCGTTTGCAATCATTAACAGGAGCTTGAGGCGTGCTTTTTTCGGATCAAAATCCCCGCCCATAATGACACCGGCATCCTTCAAATAATTCGCACTACTGTAATAATCATAAGTCGGGAAAACACGCCCTTCTTCTGTCGATGTCGTCAATACAACTTTCGTTCCTTTTTGGCATAGCTTTTCGATCGCGCCCATCATTTTTGGGGCAACTTGACCTCGACCGGCACCGACAAGCACGACACCTTCAACATTTGCTTCGTAAAGGGCATCCAAAATAATAGAACTTGCTCCAAGATAGGCAAATACAATCTCGACAGCAGGATAGCTTTCTTTTATTTCATATACTTCTTTATGGGTTGGCTTCTGGTATATAATTACCTCGTCGTTATCGATAAATCCAAGCATGCCATAGCCAATTGCCCCAAAGCCGTTAATACTTGATGAGTGCATCTTCTTTACGTATTTGGAATGAATGATCTTTTCATTAAAGACGACGCAAACCCCTATATTTTTTGCTTCTTCATTTGAAGCAACCAATAATGAATTACGCAGATTGGAATAAACATCTGTACCAATATCGCCAGGTGATTTTTGTGAGCCTGTTACAATAATTGGACGTTCATCATGAATTGTCAGCTCTAAAAAGTAGGCTGTCTCCTCTAAGCTGTCTGTACCATGCGTAATGACAATTCCGCTCACCGATTGATCATTAAAAACATTTTTAATCGTTTGATTCAGTAAATTTAAATTTTCAAATGTCATATGCATCGATGGGATTTGATAGAGATCAATCAATTCAATATCCATCTCATTTTCCAGCTGGCACATTGATAAAATGGCTTGGCCATCCAGTTTGCCGGACTCGAGTTTGTTTTTATTATTGCGAGTACTCGCAATCGTTCCGCCTGTCGTAATAAGCACTACTTTTTTCTTCACAATATTCACCCCTTATGTAGTTTGACGAGCAATTTTTTGAGCAATCAAATTCCCATGAAAGCGACCATTTTCTATAAAGATTTCATTTGCATTATTTCCTGCAGCGATGACACCGGCAATAAATAAATTTTGTACATTTGTTTCCATTGTTTCGGGATCGAATGTCGGTCTTCCTGTTTGTTCATCAATTTCGACGCCCATTTCACGGATGAAGCGGTGGTCAGGATGATAACCGGTCATTGCAAATACGATATCATTATCAATTGTTTCTTTTTGGCCGGCTATTTCGACAATGACTTTGTTTTCTCTAATTTCTTTCACTTCTGTATTAAAGTGCATCGTAATTTCTCCTTCTCGGACAAGACCTATAAATTCCGGCAATACCCATGGCTTAATGCTGGCAGAATAATCATTGCCCCGATAGATTACCGTCACATGTGCACCTGCTTTATTGAGTTCCAATGCCGCATCAATTGCAGAGTTTTTCCCGCCGATTACTAACACATTCAAATCAAAAAACGGGTGTCCTTCTTTAAAATAATGATGAACTTTCGGCAAACTTTCTCCAGGTATATGCAAATAATTTGGATGATCGTAATAGCCTGTTGCAATGACTACATACGGTGTTTCATAGCTGTCTTTGTCTGTCTTGACATTGAATATACCATCCACCTTTTTAACACTTTCCACTTTTTCAAAACGGTTCACAAGAAGTTTTTTTGCCTTCACCACTTCACGATAATAGACAAGCGCCTGATTGCGTTTTGGTTTTCGTTGTTCAATAATAAACGGTACATCACCGATAGCCAGTTTTTCACTCGTACTAAAAAAAGTTTGATGTGTCGGATAATTGTATATCGCATTGACAATATTACCTTTTTCGATAATGACTGGGGTCAATCCGATATTTTGTAGTTCAATCGCTGCAGATAATCCACAAGGACCTCCACCAACAATGATCGCTTCTACCTTTTGCATACTAACATCTCCTTATTCCAATTCCTATAGATCGCTATTTACTATTCCAATTCCCCTTGTTCAAATTTAATTGTAATAAGATGACTTTCCGGTTTAGCACAGAGGCGCAACGGGACAAGAGTCGTACCATACCCATTGCTGACAAGTTCATAGCGGTTTTTGATTTTCTTAAAATATCCGTGTGGCTGCAATCCAAATTTCCCAAGGCGGATTTGCCCTCCATGTAAATGTGCTCCAATACTGAGCAGTGGCTGAAACTGCTTATGTACTTTGCCGAACAACTCCGGGTTATGTGCAATGAAAACGGTATTCTTTTCTTCACATTGCTCAATTGCACGCTGGATATTTTGTTCTCCCGGACGATATGAGACCGCGCTGACTAACACATCATTTTTACTTTCCAGCTTGACTGTCCCATTCTCTATAATACGAATATGATGGTCTGCAAGTAGCTGTCGCAGCTTTTGTTCGCCGAATTCGATATCATTATTTCCCCATATAAAATAGGTAGGGCCCAGTTTTTTGAGCGTACGGATATTGTGAAGTACCGTTTCTTCAGAAGTCCGGCGATCGACAAAATCTCCTCCTATAAGGACAGCCTGTATCTTTTGATCAATCGAATCAATCATTGCCTCATTAATTTTGCGCGCATGTGTATCCGATATGAAAAAAAGGTTGATTGTTTCACTGTCGCCTGTTGCCTTCACTTCGTGTGAGCGGATATTGTTTTCATGCCCTTCTTTATACATATAGAGAAGCACTAAAATACATGCGATTCCAATAATACTTATTATGACCATACACGGTCCTCCAATTCAAAAAAGACTAATTATACAATAGCCTTCTTTAACGTTTTGATAACCATTAATTTAGCATAGTCTTTATAAAGTTTGCTAAAATAATAAATTTCCTTCATAAAGAAAAAGACGAGAGCCGGAACGGTTCGTCTTTTTACTAGTCGTTATACAAGATAGAAAAAATTATGGAACAATTACTAAAACCTGCCCCGTTGCAATACTGTCGGATGATAAATTGTTGGCAGCTTTTATTTTATTAACATATTCAGGACTACCATTGCCGTAGTACTTTAATGCAATACGGTATAAATTGTCAGTCGATTGTACAGTATGTGTTTTTTGCTGTGCTTTAGCCGCTTCCTGAGCCGCTTTTTTCTTCGCTTCCTGCTCTTTAGCTTTAGCTGCTGCTACTTTCTGTGCTTCTTCCGCCTTTTTTATTTCCTCTGCTTCTTTTGCCGCTTTTTCTTTTGCGATTCGTGCTTCCGCTTTTTTCGCTTCTTCAGCAGCTAATTTTTCTTTTTCCGCTTTCGCCTCATCCACTTCGGCTGTATTGTCATCCTTTTTTTCTTCTTTTTCTTCGTCATCGTTAGTAGCAGATGGCTGTGTTTTCGGATCCTGCTTTTGAATCTCCACTACTAAGTCATCCTTCTTATCCGCATTTACGTTTTCACTTGCAGATGTGTTCGGTTCATAGATCAACCACACATAAGCTAAAATAACTAAAGGAATAAAAATTAAGACAACTGTTAAAACCGTCATCATTGGGTTTGTTTGTTTTTTTCCGCTTTTCTTTCGATGTCGGCTAACACGTGACATTTTTGTACCTGACTCGTTATGTAGGTCAATCTCTTGACGATGCTCCTCTACCTTTTCCCGGTAATCTTCTTTTGTCATGGCCTGCACCCCTCCAACTACTAAAAATTATAACTTTATTATGACCAATTTCTACATAAAAGTAAACGGTTCGATAGTAGATTAAGAGTTTATTAACAATATTTTCTTGAGGCGATGTTGCCAATTTGTCATTTTAATCATAGTTTTTGAAATATCTCTCTCTTCCACAAGTTCAGAAATTTCAATTCCGCAGTTGGAACAACAATATTCCTGCTGCTTTGTTAATTGTTGACCAAAGTGTTGAACTACTTGCTTACGCATACAATCCGAATGTTTAATAAGCTTTAATACGAGCTGAACTTCTTCATATTTCTTTATCTGTAAATTCATCATCCGGCTCTTTACTTCCTCAGCTGATTCACGTGCCAGCCAATAACTTAATACACGGAAAACCACTTCTGACATTTCACCATTTGCAAGCAATGACTGCGGCTGTTCCCCAGTGGCTATCACTTCAGTAAATCGGTCTACATGTATATTTTTCGGCAAATCTTCTGACGCAATAAACTTTGCAAATTGCTCATCTCCCTCACAATATAACAAAAAGGCAACTGCTTTCTTGCCATCTCGACCCGCCCGGCCAATTTCCTGCATATAGTTCGACAACGTTGCAGGCATTGTTTCATGAATGACTTGACGGACGTTCTCTTTATGGACACCCATACCAAATGCATTTGTCGCAACAATCCATTCAAGATGTCCCGCTAAAAATTGTTGCTGTATAAACTGACGGTCCTGTGCTTCCTTACCGGCATGATAAGCGGCCGCTGAAATATTTTGCTGTAAAAGCTGTAAACTGATTGCTTCTGCTTTTGAGCGGGATTGTGTATAAATGATGCCTGGACCGGCTGTATTTTTCACATGTTCAATAATCCATTCAATCTTTTCTTCACGCTCTGAAAATAACTTTTTTACTAAATGAATATTTTCCCTGTTTACAGCGTGTACGTAGTGAAAAGGTGATTTCATTTTCAGATAGGATTGGATATCTTCTAATACGGTATCTGTTGCTGTGGCAGATAACGCGAGTATAGGGGGACGGTTCGTTTCCGATAATATTTCGCCAATCCGTAAATAGTCCGGACGAAAATCAAAACCCCACTGTGAAATACAATGTGCTTCATCTGCAACAATCAACGAAAGTTCCATCTCCTGAACCCGCGCCTTCACTTGAGGCTGCAATAGCATTTCGGGAGAAGCGAAAATAAACCGGTACTCGTCCAAAAAGTGAAGTGCATATCTTTTCTGGTCCACCGTTAGAAATGAATTTAATGCAACAACCCGTTTTTCCCCCATTTGCTTTAGCTGATCGACCTGGTCTTGCATGAGCGATAAAAGCGGCGACACAATAAGTACCGGTTTTTCAAATAAATAGCCCGGCAGTTGGTAACATAGAGACTTCCCCATGCCGGTCGGTAAAATGGCAACAACATCTTTGCCATCCATAATATTTCTTATAATCTCTTCTTGCCCTGGCCGGAATGCATCATATCCGAAATATTGCTTTAAGGCACTTTGTAATTTCATGTAGGGGACGCTCCTTTCGCCAACGTTAGCCGCAATTGAAAATAGCTGAGTTGCGGTAGTAATTCCTTTAATGTTTTTAATCGTTTCGTATCGTAATTTTCGACTGCATCCAAAATTTGTTTCTGTTCTTCATTTGTTACAAATGGTTCGATTGAAAAGTTCGGTTCATTCATCGCAAGCTCGACAATATGATCTTCAATCGTACTCATTTTCAATCGTCGAATATGACTGATTTCTTCCAATGTTCTACCCGCTCTGTATAACTGGGCGGTTGAGTTGGTCGAAGCAGTCAATACTACTTCCACTCGTATATTTTGCATGATTTCATTTAATAGTGGGTATTGTGATTTTTCACGGTACAACTCATTTAACCAAGTATGCAATGCACTTATATAATGCAGCTGAACATCCATTTCCTGCATGTTATAGCCAAAAGCAAGTTGTTGCCACGTAAATCCGGGTTCATTATAGCCTGTCAGTCGATACATGAGTATATCTTTCATATTTTCTTCTATTGCGCTTTTGGACAAACTCGCCGTCATTTCGCTGTAAACCGCCTGTTGCAGCATGCCGTTCTGATAGTGGTGGCGTACTAAAAACTGGCGTACCCATTGCTGTGTCTGTTCGTTCTTTTCGATCGGTATAAATGCCTTTTTATGATGCTGCTGGTGTGACAGGCTTTGGATAATAAGCGCAAGTCTGCCGAAAAACACATGTTCATTGCCACGGTAATGCCAGCCATCAAAAGAAAGAGACAGCGGTTGTACCGCAAGTTGTTTTCCTTGTTCAGTCATTGTATAAAAACCGTTTTCTTCTATTATAATAATACTCTTGGCAAACATGAGATCAATTTGCTCATCAAATTTATGACGGGCTAGTTTTGGGAGCAGCCCAAAGTAGGAATATAAATTAAAGAGCCCTACATCATGAATTGTCTGACCCGACCGCTTACCCTTCAGTAGATGATAGGCGGCGGAAACAGTACGTTCCTGTTGAAAAGTATGTAAAATTTTTAAAAGAATTTGTTGGATTAGCATATCAAATCCCCCATTTTAGTAGTATTAGGTTGAAAAGTACTGAAAACAGCATTAGAATAAGTAAGAGCTTTATGGAAACGAACGGATAAAGGAGAGGTAACAATGCCAAAATATACTATCGTAGATAAAGATACTTGTATCGCTTGTGGCGCTTGTGGCGCTGCTGCACCAGATATTTATGATTATGATGATGAAGGAATCGCTTTCGTTATTTTAGATGATAACATGGGTACTGCTGAAGTTCCAGAAGATCTACTAGAAGATATGCAAGATGCATTTGAAGGCTGTCCAACAGATTCTATTAAAGTTGCAGATGAAACATTCGACGGCGACTCGCTAAAATTCGAATAGTTTATAAACGAAACGATTCTTTTTCAAGGATCGTTTTTTATTTTGCCCTATTTTTCTCATTGCGCATCTAGAATTGAGATGTTATAGTTAATATTAGTAGTAGGTACTAATATTAACTAACTATTTTAGGGGTGTCATTATGGATTTATTACAATTAAAAGGGAAAAATATTGTCGTAATGGGTGTTGCCAATGAGCGCAGTATTGCTTGGGGCATCGCAAAGCGATTATTTGATGTTGGAGCAAATGTAATTTTCACATATCGGAAAGAACGTTCAAAAGGAAAAATCGAAAAGCTTTTAACAAATTACGAAGATCATAATGCAACAGTTATTGAGTGTGACGTAAACAGCGACGAAAGCATTGAAAAAGCATTCAATCAAATTGGTGAGCAATTTAAAGTAATTCATGGCATTATCCACTCTGTAGCCTTCGCACATGCCGAAGACCTGCACAACCGATTCGTCGAAACAACTCGTGATGGCTATGCCTTTGCACAAGATACAAGTGCTTATTCGCTGATTGCTGTAACAAAAGCTGCAAAACCTTATATGACAGAAGGCGGCTCTATCGTAACGATGTCTTATTTAGGTGCACAGCGTGTGCTTGATGGCTACAATGTAATGGGCGTTGCTAAAGCAGCACTCGAAGCATCGATGCGCTATTTGGCAGCGGATGTTGGTGCAGAAAATATTCGTGTAAATGCGATTTCAGCTGGTGCTATCCGGACATTGGCAGCAAAAGGTGTGCCAAGTTTCAATCAGATCCTGCACAAAATCGAAGAAACATCTCCGTTAAAACGCAACACAAACCAGGAAGAAGTTGCTGACATGACGATCGTGATGTTAAGCCATCTATCCCGCGGTGTGACTGGCGAAACGATTTATATCGATAGCGGTTATAATATTATGGGTTAGTCCTGAGCGAATTCACTACCTCCCTTGTGAATTCGCTTTTTTCTATGGTAAAATATTGGAAAATAAAGGTTTGGGAGGTTTTTTCCAATGAAAAAGTATATTTCCGCATTGTTAATGGGTACTGTTTTAATAATAAGTTTCTCGTTTTCGACAATGGAAGTAGAAGGAGCTGCAAAAGTAAAAGCAGTCGCTTATAAAAATTGCACAGAATTAAACAAAGTTTACAAAGGCGGCGTATCAAAAGACGCAAAAACAACGAACAAAGGCGGAAAAACAAAATATAAACCATTCGTATCAGCCGAACTTTATAAATTAAACGAGAAAAGTGACCGCGATAATGACGGCATTGCTTGCGAAAAATAGGAGTTGTGAAATAGATGAAAATTCTCGCTCACCGTGGTTACAGTGCCAAATATCCGGAAAATACGATGATCGCTTTTCTGGAAGCCGCAAAGTTGAATATTTGGGGAGTTGAATTTGATGTCCATTTAACAAAGGACAACCAGTTAGTCGTCATTCATGATGAATCAATCAACCGGACTTCAACGGGGAAAGGCTTTGTGAAAGATATGACGCTGGAGGAATTGCGAACATTCGATTATGGCTTATGGTTTGCTCCGGAATTTGCGGGTCAAAAAATACCTACATTGGCGGAAGTACTGACAGTTTTCAAAGCGACCCCTTTCCAGATCAATATTGAGATTAAGTCAGACATTTTTGAATATCCAGGCATTGAAGCGCTCATTGCAAATGAAATACATGCCTTTGATTTAGTAGATCGGGTCATTATTTCTTCCTTTAATCATGAAAGCATTGCACGCTTCCAGCAAATCATGCCTAATGTGAAAACCGCATTGCTATTTGCTTCGCTTATTATGAACTTAGAGGAATATATAAAGAAGTTCAATACTGATGCTATACATATCCCCTATTATTACGGGATGCGATCCATTGTTCAGCAAGCCGTTAAGAACGGGATAATCGTCCGAGCTTATACAGTAAATGATGGCGCAATAGCCCGGCAAATGGAATCACTCGGCATCGATGCTGTTTTTTCTGACGTAGTAAACCTATAAAATAACTAAAACCTGTTTCAGAGAAATTCTTCTGAAAACAGGTTTTTATGTAAATATTTAGATTATTATTAGAAAAACGCTTTCAAAGAGCTAAAAATCGTGAAGTTCATTTTATCGTCAAACTTTAAAAGTTTTACTCGTTTTCACTCCCATCTCCTTTGAAGTCAGACGTCTGTTTACTGTATATTTATAGTAACAACTAACGATTCGGAGATGAAATTATGAATACGGAAATTCTGTCATTTGTAGAAAAAATGGAAGCAGCTTTACTTAATGATTTAGTCACAACAGACTCTTCTGACTTATATGAAATTGCAGTTGAAATGATTGCTCAGCATAAAGATTCTTATAAAAATATTTGCCAAGCGTATGAAGTAGTTAAGCATAACTTAGTGGGCTAGACTATTTTAAAGTTAATACACGGTACATACTCTTTTGTACCCTAAAATAAAAATAAGCCTTCCGCAATTTAGTGGAAGGCTTATTTTTATTTTTCTATGTACTCTATAATGTCTGAGTTAAGACTTAATTTCATTAATTTTTATTTCTTTTGTTTTGTGTAGATTTACTATTTGACCGGTGCCCTTAACTTTAAATTCAATAAATGTGGCATAGTTCTGAATTTACATTTTGAAAGGTATTCTCGAAAAATTCGGCAAGAAGGCTTTTTTAATTGAAGTAAACATGGATAGATCATTTTAATTTGGGAATACTCTCTTTTAATAGTAGTTATTAATGACACTTTTAAAGGAGAGAGTTTAATGAAAGTATTTAAAGGAATTCTTACAATGCCATTATTATTGGGATTATTGTATGCCTGTAACAATGAAGATGCAAATGTAGATAAGGATAAAGAAGTTACAGGAAATAATAGTGTGGTTGATGAAACAACGAATAATAATGCTACAAATAATACAGAAAATGAAGAAGATGAACGGACTGGAATAAAAGTTGCAGATGTAAATTATACTTTTACTGATTTTGATTTAGACGTAGAATATGCAGACCATAAATCATACGATGTTGAATATGAAAACGATGGAAACAATATTTATGCTGAACTAGATGATGATCTTAATGGTGTTAAATATAATGGCGATAAAGCCTACGACAATTTTGCCGATGCATTAAAACAACTTACATTTGATAAAAATACCAGTGATGAGGATGTTCGTAAAGAAGTTCTAAAGGCATTTGCTCTAGATGAGAATTATCAGTCATTTGAACTTGAAGTAAAATTCCAAAACGGTGAAGAAAAACATTATCATCATAATAAATAATTGTACTAAGAAGGCTATACTATAGAACTCTTCACTATTAAGCATAAAATCGAAATTGCATGGTGCAATTTCGATTTTTTGTGAACTGAAATTAGTTATGTCCTCGCCACTTCAATGTCCCTTTTACTGAAATTCTTAATTACCTCTTTTCAGAAGCCAATGCCTCCAATTTCCCTCTAAAACAAATGGTTAATCATTTATTCTTTATCAATTGGAGAATGAATATGATTCTCATATGTATCAATATACATATTTCCATTACCGGATAATACTGCGTATAATACATTACTTTGAACCAAGTTACGTTGCTTTAATTCAGAATGCAACCATTGTTCGGTTAAGTTATTCTGATCTAAATTCTGTTTCATTACTTCTCCATCCATAATTAGTTCAATTGGTAAATTAAATTCAGGGGTTATCGGTATCATTAAATCTTGTTTATTGACATTTCTAAATTGAGGCTTTTTTAATACTGTTAATGTCCCATTTGTCTCTATAATTGCAAATAATACTTCTTCGATATTAAAGACATCCTTTTCTCTTAATTGTTGATTTAAATAATCTAACGTATAGCGCATCTTATTCATATTCTTCTCAAGTATTTTTCCGTTTTCAATAACTATTGTAGGATCACCAGCTAAGAACTTTCTGCCTTTTTTACTTTTTAGAGAAATGAGAGCAATCATAAATATTATAAAGACATAAATGACAAATGCTAAGATAGTATGAGAAACCTTTAAAGATGTATTAAAGGCTAAGTTCGCCGATATAGCTCCTAAAGAAATTGTTGCAACAAAATCAAACATGGTCATTTGGGAAATCGTTTGTTTACCTAGTATTCGTGTCCCTACTAGTAACAGTCCGAAAGAAGTAAACGACCTCAAAATTATCTCAAAATGTTCAAGCATTTTATACCTCATTTAACTTTTTAATATAGGTTTTACCATCCCCTTTTTTTCTAAACCTTTATTTTTTGGAAAGGTTCTTATTTGCTCGGTTAAGATGTTTTTTATCAAATGTTCTATTTTCTCACTAGTTACGTTACCTAGTTCGTTTCATTTCCATATCATATTCTAATAATGTAAGGCTAGCCTTACAAATTCAGATAAGAAAAGGGTGTTACAAATGGGTTGTAATTGTAGCAAATGTACAAGTGAATTAAGTTCTAACAATAATAAGAATCGTTGTAAAGGTTGTATCTGTGACCTATTAAGAGAATTAAGAAAAGGGACAGAAGTTGACGTTTTCTTATCAGGCGGACAAATATTAGAAGATGTCGTTTTTAAAAGATTTGACAACAATAACTGCTGTGCAATATTTATTGATCCAATAACTGAACGCGGTTCAACACTTATCGTAGACTGTCAAAAAATTGATGCGATACGAATTGAAGCAGACTAAGTAAACAAGAGGCCACTTTCTTTTAGAAAGTGGCTTTTCTTCTGAATTCGATTTTCTTAACATTCTGTTTCAACTACTAAAGCTAATGAACCACGAAAAGGCATATGGCTGACAATCCGTCATACTTCAATTACTACGCGGGTAATGTAAAAACCTCGGAATTTCCATAACCCTCCCCCATCAACTCTCGCCATTTTATCGTCAAAGTCGTATTTATCATTCTAACTTGCCGTTAAATTCCCGGTGAAATAAGATAAATTGTAAATCCTTACTACTTATAGATACGATAAATAGCAGTTCCAATTTCATCTGCAAAATTTTAAATAAAAATATACAAAAAAAGAGGAATCCTAATGTAAGGATCCCTCTTTTATGATTACATCATTAAAATTAAAGTTTTACGATGTTTGTAGCTTGTGGTCCACGTTGACCGTCTTCTACTGAAAACTCAACTTTTTGACCTTCTTCAAGAGTTTTGAAACCGTCGCCTTGAATAGCTGAGAAGTGAGCGAATACGTCAGAACCGCCTTCAACTTCGATGAAACCGAAACCTTTTTCTGAGTTAAACCATTTTACTGTACCTTGTGTCATTTAAATGACCTCCAATTAATTAAATTTAATAAGATCGCAATTCTTCCAAAAGAAAAAAATTCACATATTACAAAAAGTACCAACTAAACCACGAATACTTTTTGTAATAGGTGAATTTAATGTCTTGTAACTATCTCATTGACCTTAGTATATAGCAAAAAATTGCATTTGTCTACTATTAAAAACAACTTTATCTGCTTCTGCCTTTCTTACAATAGATGACCTGGATTTCCATTAATAATTCTCAATTACTAACTAATGATTATTTACTTACTTTTTGTAAGCATTTTATTTGCAATTATATTTTCGCGTTGGTTAATATAGGAGATGTATTACATAGAACTAGGAGGATTTTTTTCATGGTATTACAAGCAAAAGAATTTCGAACTGCGGAGCACGACATTTCTGAAGTATTTTTAAATCGTTGGTCACCGCGCGCCTACGCAGACACACCTGTTGCAGAAGATGTATTAAACCGTTTATTTGAAGCAGCTCGTTGGGCTCCTTCAGCAGGCAATAACCAACCTTGGCGTTTTATCGTAGCGAAAACAGAAGAGGATTTAGCAAAATTCCACCCTGTATTAATGGAAGGTAACTTAGTATGGGCAAAACGTGCACCCGTTTTAGTATTAGTCGTTTCAGACAATACAAAAGGTTCACATGAGTTTGATTCAGGTACAGCATGGGGCTTCCTGTCACTTCAGGCAGCTAAAGAAGGATTAATCACTCATCCAATGAGCGGTATTTATAAAGATGTGGCAAAAGAAGCGTTTAACATTCCGGATACGTTTGATGTGCATTTAGCAATTGCTATTGGTTACAAAGGCGATAAAGAAATGCTCTCTCCTGAATTACAGGCACGTGAGACACCGTCAGGCCGACGCCCATTAAATGAAATTGTATTTGAGGGTTCGTTTAAATAAGTAATAAAATGTATTGAAGTAACCGCATGAAGGAAGTACTCTTTCGTGCGGTTTTCTGTTGTCTTCATTTTGAAAGTATCGCATTTAAATTTTCAAGAGCGGCTTTTTGAGCATTTCCAGCAGCATTTCATATTCTTTATCCCCGATTGTATCTCTTACCATCTTTTCTATTTCCAGCTCCATCTTTTTGCTTTCATTAAAAATAATGATTCCCTTTTCGGTCAAATGAGCCATCTTTTGAACTTTCGACCCTTTTATTAATTCGGTCGTAATTAATTCCTTTTCTTGTAAGGAAGTCACAAATTTATGAACCCCTTGCTTTGAAATGTCCAATTGTTTAACTAATTCAGGTACTGTTACATAGCCCTCATATATGTTTTTCAGTACAAACCATTCCGAACTCGTTATATGAAGGTCATTATTTTCATTCCACATCATTTCAGCCATTTGGCGCAAATGTTTATGTTGGCGATACAATAATTCTATAAAGTCAATCATGGCTTTTTCCCTTCTTTCTATCAACATAATTCTTAAATATTCTCAAGCATCATACTAAAGGAAAAATATTAATTCAAGTTCACGATACTAATAGGACATTTAAGTCAACTTAGTTGACTTAAATGCAAAATTACTTTAAAATTAAATTTATAACTTTTTCCGGAGGCGTATATATGTATAAAATTGGTGACTTAACGTTTTATAAATCCCATGGTATTTGCCAGATTGAGGGCATTGTAGAACAAAACTTCACAGGAGAACCTATGCTTTACTATGTTATGCAATCAAAAATTAGACCGGGAGTAACACTATATCATCCAGTTGAAAGTAAAAACTCACAACTTGAAAAAATATTGAGCTATGATGAAGCAGTTCAAATTATGGATTGTTTCTCAAATGAACCAAGCGAATGGAATGACCGCAGCACAAACCGTCAAAGAAATCACGCAGAAATTTTAAGTGCGAACAATCATCTAGAAGCTGCCCAGTTAATGAATACTCTCCTAAGAAAAGATTTAGAATTACAAAAAGACGAGAAAAAAATAACATCCCAAGATTCACAAATTTTACAACAACTCTCAACGATTATATTAGATGTCCTGGAAATCGCGCTTAAAAAGCCAAAAGATACGATTGAAAAGGAAATTTACAAAAGAGTTCAAGGACCTACTACCTGATTGTCAAAATCAGCTTTCCTTATTAACGAGTTGAAGTAAATTCCGTTTACTTCAACAATACTCGTTACGGATTGATTTACCACTTTATACATAAAAAACACATTCAACTAAGGCGATTGCTATTTTAATGCAAGCGTCTTATTTTCAATTCACTTTTTATTCATTAGGTGAATTTTTTCGATTATTTGTTCACTTCCTTTGTTATCCAAAAACAGGTGCTGCAATCATATTTTTTTCATTTATAAATGAATTAAAACACTTTTAATGCTCATACTACCGTTGTATGAAATTCACCTAATTTTGAAAGGAAGTGTAATGATGGGAATATTAACGGGTAACCCAAAAGACGAACCGTTACATTATGGAGAAGTTTTTAACATTTGGACAAGTTTGGCTGCAGGTTACAGTATGATTGCAGGGTATCAGACTTTTTATAATCATGCCGGTGACCAGGACTTGAAAAAAATAATTGAAGACTTTATCCAATTTGCAAGAGATGAAGTTAAGCAATTAGAAAAAATTCTTAAATTAAATGGAGTTGGACTTCCTCCTGCACCACCGGAACGTCCTGAAGCACGAATCGAAAATATCCCGCCAGGAGCAAGATTCAATGATCCTGAAATTAGTGCCGCATTATCTGTAGATGTCGCTGCCGGTTTAGTTGCTTGCAGTCAGGCTATGGGTATGACAATGCGAGAAGATATCGGAATGATGTATGGTCAATTCCATACAGCAAAGGCACAGCTTGGGGCAAAGTTATTACGCTTAAACAAAGCAAAAGGCTGGCTAATCCCACCACCATTGCATCTGCACCATCCGTTGCATTAATGAAAGAAAGTAATTAGTGCACAATATATTCTACTCGAATAGATATTTTTTTACTAAATATTATATTGCACTGTGATACAGATCCCCATTCACCATACAATCATTAACGCCATTTCTTATTAAAGAAATGGCGTTTTGCTTTTAAGTAGCAGGCTCTTAATAACCATAAGTTATATCAGAATAAAAAATAAGTATTTTTAATGATATAGAAATGCGTGTATATTTTACTTGTGCAAAAGATTAATTTTGCAGCACAAATAATCGAATTTAAATTATGATTTTTCTAATTCAGGACTTTTACTTAGTCTACTACTGGATTTTACAGCCTCCAACTATAAAATTCAGAACCATCAAATTTCTTGGAAGAAATTTGGACGAATTATAGTTTATTAAGTTCTGCTCAACGAATGACTACTAAACTATTACAATACATTGTTCGACAAAACAATCAACTCCCCCCTAATATTTAAATGTCCCCGTCTATGTTCAATAGGCGGGGAATTCGTCTTTTATCGTGTTATTTATGTGTATTCTCGAAATAATCATAGCAATGCTGGATAAATGCTTTAGAAATGGCTGTAGCATAAGTATATTTATGTTTTAATAATCCAATCGTTCGAGTAAATTCCCCATTTTCAATGCGAACATGCTTGATTTTATCATCATACATATTCATCGACGTTTCAGGTGTAAAGGCAGCTCCACGACCATTTTTTACAAGCTGTAATATTGTCGTTGCTTCTTCTACTTCCACTTGGTATTCAGGTGTATAACCGTTCTCCTGGCAAAAATTATCCGTCAGTTGACGGAAACGGTATTCAGCAGTCAGACCAATGAATGGTAAAGAACGCAATTCGGAAAGATGAACCGACGCCAATTTAGCTTCCGGGTATGTCGAAGGTACCGTTAAAAATATTTCTTCGTTGAACAATGGAAGCCACTCTACATTCGGATGGTTCAACTTCTCCGTTGTGATGCACAAATCAAACTTTCCATATTCAATAAATTGTTCAAGATTATCCTTCGATAAAGGTACTTGCTTGTATTTTATGGTTGGATAGAAATTCAAAAACTCATTCAATATATTCGTGAATGTATAAGGTAACGTTGTAACAATGGACAGTTCCCCATTCCCCTGCTCACGAAATTCACGTAGACCTCTCTCCAGATCCAGTATTTCAGCAAAAATCCGCTCCGCTCGTTTAAATAAAAACTCACCATTTGAATTTAGTGTAATACGTTTGCCGTTTCGGTAAAAAAGATCCATCTCCAATTCTTCTTCCAGCTGGGCAATTGCCTTACTTAATGCCGGTTGTGAAATCAAAAGTTCTTTTGCAGCATGCGACATATTTTGCACTTTGGCTGTTTCATAAAAATAGCGCAGTTTTACTAAATCCATTCAAATCACCTCCTCTTAATAACTTTAAGTTATATCAAAATAAAAAATAAGTATTTTTAATTATATATGTCCTAAGTTTAAGATATAAATTGCGCACAAGCAATTATTAAAAATTGATTTAAGGAGAGATCTACTATGCGTTTACAAAATAAAGTTGCCATTATTACAGGAGCAGCCTCCGGAATGGGTCAAGGCGAAGCAATTCGGTTTGCAAAAGAAGGTGCAAAAGTCGTTGTTGCAGACTTAAACTTTGAGGGTGCACAAACAGTTGCAGAAGAAATTAAAGCAGCTGGTGGCGAAGCAATCGCTGTATCAGTAAATGTCATGAAAACAGAGGATATTTTAAACTGTATCAAAGTGACGGAAGAAACTTTCGGTCCAGTTGATGTGCTAGTTAACAATGCCGGTGTATTCGACAAATATCAAAAATCGCTTGAAACTACATTAGATCAATGGAAATTTTTAATTGATATTAATTTAACAAGCATGTTCGAATTCTGTAACGCTGTATTACCAAGCATGATCGAGCGTCAAACTGGCGCAATCGTAAACATTTGTTCTGTTGCCGGTTTAGTTGCAGGTAAAGGTGGAGCAGCATACACAGCTTCTAAACACGGTGCAATTGGTTATACAAAACATTTATCTAGCGAATACGCTCGCTACGGGATTAAAATCAACGCAATTTGCCCGGGTACAATTGAAACGCCTTTAGTAAAAGACGTTTTAGCTGGTCTTTCTAAAGAAGCTGTACCGACACGTACATTCGGTCAAGTTGAAGAAGTAGCAGACTTAGCTGTATTTTTAGCATCTGATGAAGCGAAATTCATGAGCGGTACTGCGGTAACAATTGATGGCGGTTTCACAATTCAATAAATTATTTTGCATAAATTATGAGGAGAAGCATTCATCTGCTTCTCCGATATAAAAAAGGAGATAACATGGAAAAACAAGGGAAAATGCACTATGCCTGGTGGATCATGATCGCAAGTGCTGCAATTTATGCGGCAAGTGTCGGTATTATCGTAAGCTGTGCTGGTCTATTATATCGCGCTGTAGCACAAGATTTCGGTGTTGGTGTTTCTGATATTAGTTTGTATACTTCAATTATGTATTTAACAGTAACAATTTTCTTACCGTTTGCAGGGAAGTTTTTAAATAAATTCGATGTTCGTTATATTTTAACAATAGCTGGTATTATAAATGCACTCGCATTCGGATTAATGGGCTTCTATACATCTGCCTGGAATTTCTACATCTCAGGTGTTGCACTTGGTATCGGTAGTACATTCCTGATTTATGGTACGAT
Organism: Solibacillus sp. FSL W7-1472; assembly: GCF_037969775.1. NCBI lineage: Bacteria > Bacillati > Bacillota > Bacilli > Caryophanales > Caryophanaceae > Solibacillus > Solibacillus sp. FSL W7-1472. Next base: position 1,295,912 of record NZ_CP150208.1, on the reverse strand, counting down.
TCCATTACTAATCAACAATTGGTTTAAAGCAAAAGCCGGTACAGCATTAGGTTTTGCGATGGCCTTCATGGGTATTGGTGGTGCGATTTTCGCTCAAATCACTGGTGCGTTAATCGAATCAATCGGCTGGCGTCCAACATACATGATTTTAGGTGTATGTATCGCCCTATTAATTTTGCCATTTACATTATTCGTTATTCGTTCAAAACCAGAAGATATGAATAAACAGCCTTATGGAGCTGAAGAAACAACAAATAAAGTTGCTGTACAAGCACAACCTGAAACTGGGGTAATGAAAAACGTTGCCATCAAAACAATTCCATTCTATTTAATTTTAGGATTTACAGGTTTATTTGGTTTAGCATCTACAGTTGGCTTCCACGTACCAAACTTTATCCAATCAGTTGGTTTCTCTGCTGCAATGGCCGCTACAGGTGTTACATGTGTAACGATCGGTCAAACAGGCGGGAAGTTTCTGATCGGTGCGGTTAACGATAAATTTGGCGTTAAATTAGCATTGTTGACTGGTATCGGCAGTGGTATTTTAGGTACGATTGCGCTACTGTTCTCTGATTCATTCGGCATCGCTATGGTGTATTTAGGTGCATTATTATTCGGTATCGGTTTCTCAGGGTCTACCCTTTTACCTCCAATGGTTATTCGTGAAGTATTTGGCGGTAGAGACTATGCATCCATTTATACTACAATCATGTCTGCTTCTACATTAGGTGTTGCAGTCGGTACTACTTTATTCAGTTATATTTTCGATACAACTGGTTCTTACTACATCGTATTTATTACGGTAATTACGTTATTTGTAGTTGTTATTTCTTCAAGTATCTTCTCATTGAACTGGAAGAAAAAATTAAATGTTTAAAAAGTAAAATTTCTACTCTTTAATAACTTACAAGCATACCATTCAAACTTGTGTTCGTTATAAATAAAGCCTTCGTCAAAATTGATTGACGAAGGCTTTTTATTATACAACTTCATGATAGTAAAGCGCATATAAATCATTCAATGTCACTTTGCCAAATGCAAAATCCATTACATTGTTATCCACCAAAAATTCAGTTAGCTCGCTTAACAGCATCGGTTCCGAACTAGGAAGATGCAGCAGTGTCATATCTGTAACGAGTGTTTGCTGCTCAATTAGCGGATATTTCTCCTTTAGCAGCGCTTTAACGGATTCCTCCATATTTTTTACCCGTACTGTTTTAATTTTCGCCTGGCTGAACCCTTCAATAATTTCATTCGTATCGACCAATTTGCCTCCATTGAACAGGAAAATCCGGTCGGCGTACTTTTCCAGATTATCGAGCAAGTGCGAAGCAATAATGATCATTTTCCCCTCGGCCTTTTTCTTCATTAAAATCTTAGAAATGATTTCAATATTATTCGGGTCGAGCCCGTTCATTACTTCGTCCATCATCATAATGTCTGTATTTGCTACAATTTGCATTGCAAAACAAAGACGCTGACGCATACCGAGTGAATAAGTACCCGTTTTTTTATTTACATAATGGCCCATATTCAGCGCTTCAATTGTTTCGTCGATCATTTTCGGATCGGACTTCCACATCGTTGCGAACATTTTTAAATGGGCACGACCGCTTAAATGGTTATATAAATCACTTTGATCCGGCATCATCGACACAAACTCGTGAATTTTCACCTCGTTTGATTTACTCGAATAGCTAAGATTACCGTTAAACGATACTTTCCCGCTTGTTGGCGGCAAATAGTTCATTATGACATTCATCAAAGTGGATTTTCCGGTTCCGTTTGGTGCAACTAGCCCGATCATCTCGCCCTGTCCAAACTTGATTGAAATATCGTTGAGTACTTTCTTTTCAGCAAATTGAACGGTAATATTTTCAATAGCAATCATTCGTTGTCCCCCCCTTTATTTTATAAGCTTAAAACGTTTATTAAATGAAATGAGCAGCGTAATGACCAATAGGACAACTGCGCATATTGACAATAACAGCAGGCCGTATTGATAATCTACATTCTCACTTCCTAAATAATAGTTCTGATAACTAGACACAACTTTTCCGACATGGATATACGTTGTAGGAACTTTTTCCACTCCCCAAAAATACCCGATACCGCGGCTTAGATAAAACTTTTCGCCAAAAATGACTAATAGTCCGGCCGCCAAGTTCACCATTTCTTGGCGGAACAGTACACTGCTTAAAATAACTACATTGATAATGACAATGAACCATACAAGCAGTAATGATAAAGACCGACCCAAAAACATACCTAATGTCATCATATTAGCTAAACTCTCATTCCCCCATTGCAAGAAATTAAAAGCATACTCGGGTGATGGCAGTTTAAGATGGCCGAAACCTGATTGAGCCCCGATTATCATAAAACCAATAAGTAAAGGAACAAATAATGTAATACTGCCGATAAAAGCAACACATATTTTTACGAGCAGCTTCTTCCAGTCGGCAATCGGAAAACCTTTTAACAGCGACGGGTGACGACGATCCTTCGTCACAATATCGATCGCCAGTAATAAGGTACAAATAATTAATATTAAAGGAAGCGGGCCTTTCAGAAGTCGCTCAAACGTCTGCAATGCCGTACGTTGTTCAAAAACACCAATCGACAACTCGTAATTCGCCTCATCAAAAGCACCGTACCGGTAATGTTGATCCATCGCATTTAAAGCACCTTCAACATTTGCAAATTCCCTGTCTGCCACATAATATCGGTCATTATAGAAAAGTTGTTCATTATAAAAAGTCAAATAGTTCATTTGAACATACCAGGCGCTTGTTACTTCCGCATACTTTTTCAGATCATTTGCATCAAGGGCATCCATTCTTGCCTTATCCAGCGGGTTGATATCAGCAAAATCATAATATGCTTTAACTGATGTCGGATGTACTTCCCATAAATCCCTCTTACTTAAATCATCAATAAATTCCTGACGCGTTAAATAGCGGGCTTCAATTTCCTCCCGATCGACCTTTTCAATCGGATCATAGGCAGGTGCGATTTTAAATGCATAAAATATCGCAGCAAATGCCAGTAGAAAATAGATCGCCAAGTTTTTCTTATTCGTAAAAAACTGTTTCAGTTCAAATTTAAAATATCCGTACATTTCTTTCCCCCTAGGCCCTTTTAATTTTTCCTGTAGAGAAGAATGTTTTAATGACGAATAACATGATTAAAATACAAATACTCATAATCAGTAATCCAAAATTCATCGTTACATCCACAGGACGTACTAAATCTAACGGCATTCCATTTAAAATTTCATTGAAGTTCATAAAATGGAACGGATTGTACGGGAACATACTAATAATTGAAGGGAAAATAATAGGTAAAAAGAATAGAATAAAATGAACAAACAATGTTAAATACATATTTTTCAGCAGAACATTTAAAATAATTGATAAGAGCATTACAAATATCGAGCTGACGATCATGTAGACAATACATAGTACAATATAGTACACACTTGAAATTAATGCCGGCTCACCTAAATAAACAGCTACTTTTGCGGAACTATCTCCCAAACCATTAAATAACAATGGCGACGCACTAATAAAGATGAGTACAATAAATGCAACAACATATAAAAAGGCAATGATACATTTGGATATCATATATTGGTCAAAACGAACAGGATAGCCTTTAATAATACTTGAATGCTCAAAATCATCCAGCAAAATCGAGCTCGTATAGAAGCTCATGAATATGTACCAGCCAACACCTACTAAACTAAAGAAATACAATAAAAATGGTATGTAATGAGATAAATCGCTAATCGTATTTTTGCCCGATTCGTACATCGTTTTAAAATATAAATAGTTTAATGAATTTTGGAACTTGGAAGGCAGTAAATCCTCCACTTTTTCATACTCTTCCATATCAAAAGCTTGTTGACGCAGTTCTGCAATACGGTAGGACGCCTCATAATACATCGGATAATTTTCTACAGTTAATGAGGCAATTTGTAAAGCGACGGCACTTTTTTGCTGTGTCAGATTTTTAAATAATTCACTGCCATCCCCGTCCCTTGAGGCATCCTGCACTTGGAACTTGGATAATACAGCACGCGAACTATAGTAGTCGCCCCTTTTTTCATTGAGCTGATCCCCTACTGACTGTGCTTTAATAAAAAACATACAGCCGAACACAATGACGATCACTGCAAGTAACGCGACAATATTTTTTCGGTTGGAGCGTTCGATTAATAACCCTACTTTTAACGCCTGCAACATAGATAATCTCCCTCCCCTTCTATATATCGACATTGAAAACGTTTACAAACCTAAAGTTCAAAAACAGGTACTTTATTAGAATAATCTATCAATTAATAATTTTCAAACTAAAAGGTAATTTTTCAATAAAAAGGAAGAAAACCCTTCTAAATTCACTACTCTCCTTTAACTATTTCGTTTCATAACTGAAGTCAATATGAGATAAAATTATTTTTATATAATACACCTGTTTTTTACAAAATTGTGAACTTTTTGTTTCTAACATGTTTCGACACTGTATTATTTTGTAATAAGTTACGATGAATAAGCGCTGTTTTATTTAACTCAAAAATAGTAAAACATCGTAAAACTTCAGAAAGGAATATAAATTTAGCAATGAGATTTTTATTTTTCAAAAAAATATTTAGACTAAGATTGAGAATAAGAATTGAATCTAAAAGAAAAGACATGTACAAAAAAGCAAATGATCTAGGATTCACACACCCTGAAGTAGTACATTGCAGTCAAGAGTTAGACGAATTACTTAATAAGTATTCGGATACTGCTGCATAACAATAGAGAGAATACATAAATAATGTCGCTCAGGTTCTGTACGTAGACCTGCCGTATTTATGTTTTGTTATTAAAAAAGCGTTGGAGCATAAGCCCCAACGCTTTCTTTTTATTAAATTTTTGTATATACACAATTAAATACCGTCCGTGTTCATCAATACAATACGCCAACCATCCGGATCCGCAATCGTCACACCTTTTTCTGCCCAATACGGATTTTCCGGTGGAACTTCATCGTATCCCATATTAGCGAGTCGAGACTGTACAGTTTGAATTTGTTTGACATTAGGCATAAAAAAAACGAGCAAATTATCTTCCGTTGGCGCAGTACATGGACTTCCATCAACATGCTCAGTAAATTCCAAATGATACGATGCATCCGGTAAGCCAATCATGATGCCGGTATATCCACGATGCCCTTTAAAGCCACCAAGCTTCTTAAGACCAAGACCTTCACAGTAAAAACGTTCGATTTGTTCTAATTGATCAGTTGGCCGTGCGATACGAAATTGTGCTACATGTAATGTTTCTGTCCACTGTTTCATTTACATCCCCTCCTTCTTCCATTTTAGATAGAAAAGGAGAAAAATACTCTACAACATACGGATGAAATCAAGATCCTACATATCGTATATCTGTTAATATGAAAAACGCGTTGGAGCATACAGCCCCGACGCTTTTCTCTTAGTACATCTTCAAATATTGGTCGCGTTCCCACTGTGTAACGGTTGTACGGATTCTGTCCCTATATAATAGGTGGTAATTCAGTTCACTAGGAATGTTGATAAATCAATGTTTTGAGAAGTTCGTTCATTATAATACACTGTAGAAAGTTATAAGTTTGTGGGCAATTTGTGGGCAAAGCAGAAAATCATTTGTGGGCAAAAATTATACAAGTATTTATACAACATAAACCTTCTTATTTATACTATTGTTTAATTTATCTTCTACCAATAAAATGTAAATGAGGAGATGATATTTTGAATACAATAGAAGAAACAATTAGTATGGCCGGATTCGGAAAAAAGAAGGCAATGGCTGGCCAAATAAAATTATTCGAAGATCGTATCCATTTTTTCTTCTACTGCCTTGCGAGTTAATTTTTCGTCTACTCTTTGAATAATTCTTGTGTTCATTTTGATTTCCTCCATTTTTCATCAAAATAAAAAGGACAACAAAAGATGCAGCTGCACACTGCAATCTATTGTTGTCCTCCAGATGGCTGGTTGAACTTATTAAAAAAAGTCATCGCTTATATAGTAAATTTTAGGTTTTTCACCAATAACGCCAACGATACCCAATCCTTCAAGGTGATTTAGTATTCTTCTAAAGCTTTGGATTGATTTTTCATTAAATATTGTATGAAGTTCTTTCGCTGTTAAACCTTTATCAGATGAGAACAATAAATTCTGTCCTAATACATAAATCACATTTTGTTCAAATTCAGAAAGTTCAGTAACAATTTCATCATTTTCCATATGTTCAATGAATTGCTCTAATAAATATACTTTTTCTTTAATCTCTTCCAACATTTCAAGTTGAGTATCCTTAATTATTTCTAAGAAAGATACTATAAATTGATTCATTTCACCACGATTACTTGACTTATTAGTATTTTCAAATGCTGTTAAATATTTTTCAACAAATTTATTGCAACCTCTAGATAACGAAAGACTCGTTATTGGTGAAAATTTTCCTTTAAGGTACATACTACTTACAAATCTTGATATCCTTCCGTTACCATCATAAAAAGGATGGATATAACCAAAATAGTAATGAGCTATTGCAATTTTGATTAGTAACGAATGAGAATCTGAATTGACAAATTCAATCAATTTAACTATATGTTCGATTATTTTTTCTTCTGGATAGACGCCCTTATGAATTTCCTTTAAGGTCCCACTTTTTTTATATACTACACATTGATCTTTTCTAAATATTTTACCATCAGGCAATTCATTCTTTTCAATTTCTCCTTCAAGAAGGTAATCATAAATTTTTCTTATATCTTCTGGATTATTAATTTTTGTTAATTCATTTGAAGTTAGTTTGGCATAGGATGCGACCATACTTGAAAATCTTTCTTTTTCATTCGTATTGTTTGTTAAAGCTCTAGCACTTCTAACAATTTCTTCTCTACTACTCCTAACCCCTTCGATTTCATTTGTATTTTGTAACTCATCCACAATTGATTCTATAATGTATCTTTTTTTTGCTACGTGAGGAAGTGAATTAAATTCTTCACTAATTTTTTGATCAATTTCAAATATTTCTTCAGTTAACTTAAGCATTTCAACTGAAGGTATATAGTACAACTCATGGCTTTTAAAGCTATTTAAAGGTTTTATAATTAATCCGCATTTTTGAATTGATGGCGAGATTTGCCTTATTCTAGAAGTTTCTTCAAAAGTTTTATTATCATATTTATTAAAAACTTTGTATAAAGGTTCCATATCACCACTCCTATGTATCACTTTAATCCAATTTTGACATATAGGTAACGTTTTGTCTAATTTAATTATCAATATTATATAATATGTTACTTATTGATTTTTATACATTTTAATTTTTCATTTATATTCGTATTTTCTGTGAAAGTTTATTTTTTCGTATATAAGAAAAATATATTTTCTATATCTAAAAAGTATGCCTTGAACTTAGAAGAACAATTCATTTTTTATTTCTATTTATAATTGAATTTTGCGTTCTATTTAATAAAATTTTTTACCTCATCTAATATCAAAATTCTTCTACCTCATCCCAACGAATTCTTTTCACTCGCCCTTGATGAGTTACTATTTTTGTCTCAGCAAATGCTGGTAGTTCTGAAAACTTTGCTATTCCATTCGACAAAATGATGACACAGCTCTCAGGCAACTCCTTTATATCAACCGACAGGAGCCCTTCGCTATTAATTTCCAAATTTTTAATTCTCAATTCGACACCTCTCTGATATAATAATATTGTACAAATCAAAGGGCTGTTCTAAATCCAAGCTACGGTTGCACCCGTAGCTTTTTTTATCTTTATTATATCAAAACACCTGCATATACCGGACATACGTGCTATAATAATCACGTATATTTTTGCTGACTTGGGACTGGAATTTCAGGTCTTTTTTTATGGGTTTTAGAACTTATATCCATTTACTATAAAAAGCGATAACACGATTAAACCAAAAATAACAATTTGTATAACAAAAGCCATTAGAAATAACAAATCATTGTGCCTCCTACCAGGTATTCATGGCAGTATAGCCAAGAAAGACACTTCTTCTACCACACAATTCATACACTTCCTTCTTTTCTCAATTTGTAATCCAAATCAAAACGAACATTTATTTCCGTTAAGCAGCACTTAAGATCTACTAATCCTTTTTCGTATTCTTCTTGGGATGCTATATAATGGAAGTTGACTTTCGTACCTTTGCTATTAGGTTTTAGCCATTCCTTCGGATTTTGACTTTCGTTCAGCATGTGCATTCAAACATGAGCCTTCGCCTAAGTATATTCAATTTCTGACATTTTACTAGTTAAACGAGAATAAGCTATTTGTCCACTTACAACGCTAATTTTCCCTAACATCATTTCGTACACTCCCCTTCCTACATATAATAGTTCAATTACTTAATAATCCGATCTGCAAAATAAACAATCCAATCTATAAAAATCCTAAGCTTTTTCATTGTACTCCTTTCACTTTGCAATTTTTGCTTGATAGCCTGTTTTCCCGTGTTCTTTAAATTCTGGATCAAGTGTAAAAGGATGGTTAGCTACTGGTATATTCACAAGCTCTTGAAGCAAATTTCCGATGTTATGCATTTCCTGCAGAATTTCGTCGGCTCTTAGAGAATCGACCTCGATTTTTAATTGAGGCGAGAGCACATCCAAACGCTTGAGCAATAAATGGCGTTGTTGCTGCACCAGTTTCTTCATGCTGTTGCCACCTGCTTTACAATCAGATCGCTCACATGGCGATAACAGCTGATTAATGTTTGAAAAGGTGTGTGCTCATACTCATTTTCAATTTCATAAAATTTATGACGGCGAATCTGGATGCCATCGATTTCAATGACATCGCCTGTTTGGAGTTTCGCTATTTTTTGATAAATCGGATCTGATTCAACACCGATCTCTTCAAATAGATTCATATTCAACATTTCAATTCCACCTTTCGGTATCTCATAGAGTTGACTCCTCAAATGAAAAATATTTACATCTAACTCTAAAAAAAATTAAGCTTCTCGCTCATACAGTTTTAACAACACTTCATCTGTACAACTATCCAAAAATTCTAAAGAGTAATTTCTACGCATCATCAGAACCGTAATAATTTCTTCACGCTGGGCTTTAGACAACTTGATTCATTCCTTTCTGCTGCTGATCTAAACGGTACAATTTATGGTCATTTGCTTTGGCGTGGCCAAGGTAGGCCGGAAACTGCAGCAACTCTTTTCGAAAGTCAATTAACATCATTTGCTTATCGATATCGACCAAATACATGTACTTATATAGCAATCGCTCAGCATCAACAATGCTCGTAGCTTTTTGGAAAAATAAACGACTATGATAAGCGCTTGCTTCCAGGGCATTGCGTGCAAAGTAGAAGGCGAATAAATCGGCTTTTACTTTCACAACGTAAAGTTTAATTTGCCCCATACCTAAAATATTTTGTTGAACAAGCTGACTAATGTGGTCACGATCAAATGGTAAATCCAATAACTTTTGTGAATCATCCGTCAACGCACTCCCTTGTGTTGTCATGCTCCAATAAATCGTATGTGCCAGCACACGGTGCTCTCCTTCAATGGCATATTCCAACAGCTCCTTAACCGTAATGGCTGTCATTTCGGTTGTTGCCAATCAAGGTTTAATAAACGACCTGTCTCTTTTACATAAGCGATCGGTACAGTTCCAGTCGGTCCATTTCGATGTTTCGCAATAATGATTTCTAGCAAGTTCTTGGACTCGGATTCTTTGTCGTAGCAGTCATCACGGTACAGGAAGGCAATTACATCGGCATCCTGTTCGATGTTTCCTGAATCCCGAATATCACCCATTACCGGGCGCTTGTCCTGGCGTTGCTCCACGCTACGATTTAACTGTGACAGACATACAACAGGACAATTAAATTCACGTGCCATTTGCTTTAAGTCACGGCTAATCTGTGCGACTTGCTGGGTTTGATTGTCCTTTAAGTTATTGGCCCGAATGATTTGCAGGTAGTCGATTAATATTAACGGCTTGCGATTCGGGAACTGCTTAATGAGCTTCCGTGCTGTTGCTCTAATTTGCGGTACGGTCATTGCTGGGCGATCATCGATTTGAATCTTTGCGTTATTAAGCAATCCGATTGCCTGTGTCCATTTCGCTTTTTGTGCATCCGACATTGTGGCATATGGATCACGTAAATACAATCGGTTAATATTGCCTGTTGTTGCAATCATACGATCAATAAGCAGTTCCTTTTTCATTTCCAACGAAAAGATAATGGGCAAGTACCCTTGGAATCCTGCATGTACTGCAAAGTGGTTCATGGTGTCCGTTTTCCCCATCGATGGACGGGCAGCAATTATGAACAAGTCGCCATCCTGAAAGCCGTTTGTCATCCGGTCAAAGTCCCTCAACTCGGAATTAATGCCTATTTTTGCGCTTTCCGGTTCATACGGACGATTGGCAGCTTCCACAAGAGCATTTGTAATGCTTGTCTCCTGCAAGCTATCACTGTCGGTAATCGCATCAAGCTGGGTTTGAATTTGTTCAATCGGCCAATTCTCCTGCTGGGCTTGGGCCAAGATTTGTTGCTTCGTCACGTGCTGCCAATGACCAAATAGTATTTCTGCATATTCGTTAAATTTCGTAGGGTTCGCATAGTTTTTTAAGTCAACAATATAGTTTGCTCCACCTAGTTCGATTGGTTCTCGTACGCTTAGTAATGTGATGTAATCGATGCTTTTATTGGCTCTTGCAAGTTCCAGCATGGCACTATAAATTGCTTGGTGATGTGTTAAGCTGAAATGTTCTAGCTTCACTGTGCTATCTAAAATCAAGTAATTTTCAGCAAGCATTGAGCCTAAAATACTTTTTTCCGCTAGTTCCAAGCTGATTGTTTGTTCCATGATCATCCGAAGTTTTCCCCCTTGCTAAAATCTAATTGTGGTGGCTGATATGTGCTCTTTACCGTCTGCCGTTGTTTAACTGGCGCTTCGTTCAAGTAGGCTTCGAATTTCGTTGCGTTGAACAATGTATCGGGTCTAAGATACTTGCTCCAGTAAGCATCGTTTAGCCATTGAGAAACCTTTAAATCGATTACGCGCTTAAAGTCTTCCAGTACATACCCGTCTGCAAGTCGGCCACTGATCAAGCGTTTCGTTGCCGGTGTGGAAGCTCGATAATTTTTGTTTGCTTTTACATTTAAGTAATCAATGATTTCATCTGCAACTTCGAGTTTCTCGACAATATTGTTTTTATTAGTCTTAATGTCTTTAGGTATTGCTGGGTGCAAATTGCCCTCATCAGATGGGTGCAATCTGCCCTCTTCCAACGGTGCATTTTGCCCTGTTCCATCAGTGCAACTTGCCCCATTCGAGAGTGCATTTTGCCCTATCGGTGAAATCAACGTTTTCGAGTACTCCACTCGGTACCATTTGGTCTTGTCCATCTTGAGTTTGTTGTAAGCATTTGTCGTAACGATATAGCCCTCTTTTTCGAGTTTTGAGACAATGCGCTTTAAAGTGTCATAGCTCCAGAACGGAAATTCCTCATTCCACTCACACAATGACTTATAAATCCATTTGTGACCGTCACGTACTTGTGTTGAAATGAGCAGCCTGAAATGCAGTTGCTGTAAAAAAATTGCCTCGTTTAACCCAACCTTTTTTGCAAGACTAGGCAAAACTTGTAACGGAGGCTCATTGGTTAATAGATTCATGTTTGTATACCTCCCCAATTTTGAACAAATAGCAGCGCATCTTGTAGCTGACACTGTGGTACATCCCGATAAGAGTCCACATGGTACCGTTTTTTAATCGCTCGGTATAACTCGCTAAAATAAGCTGGGCGACGCGCTTTCACATCACACAATTCATACACACGTTCATTAATTGCTTTTTGCAGTCTTTTCTGTTCCCATGTGTGAAGCGTGACTAGCAGCAGCTGTAGTTCAATTTCTTTTACACGTTGCTCCAATGCCATAAATCTTTCTGGATTATATGACAATTCATTAGCTGTAGGATCTTGTGCAAGTTGCTTCGTCATCTGGAAATATTGACTGACGAGCAAATTATAAGCATGCCATGCCTTGTCATTATTGAGTGACTTAGCTAGCATAAACGCACCTTCCTCTGTCCATAAATACAAGTTAGATGCAAATTTAAGGGTGGCGTCATTTTGTCGCTCGCCTTTAAAATGCTTTAATGCTTCTCCTGTCAAAGCGTAAAAATGTAGTCCTTGGACAAATCGCTCCTGGTTTCGTTGAAAATTACGATTCACTGTTTTGGTATCGGCCCCAAACGCTTCTGCAATTTGCGATGTCATTAGTACACGTTTGCCTTCACGTTCAATGATTTGTAGTGTCATGGTTAAACTCCTTTCAAATATGGATTAGCTAAGGTGGCGACATTTTGTCGCACACCTTCAATGAGTTATAATTGTTCTCCTTGTTCCTCATCCAACCCATAACCTAGTAAAGTCAGTACATCCTTAATCGCTCCAACACGCGCCGATTGCATCGACCATAAAGCAGCAGCTCTCGCGTACTCCTTGTTGTCCTCTGTACTTTCCATATCTAATAAGAAGTCTGCTAATACTTCCTGTTCGTCCACTAAAAATTGCTGTAATTTTTCCATTTTCATTCCTCCATATGTTATAATGGAAGTACATAAATATTTACTGAAGGACTCGCCAAAGTTTTCAGTATATCGCTCAAGTGATTCTTTAGATCGCTTGGGCTTTTTTATGTTTTTCTTTAATAGTTCCAAAAGAAATACACTCCTTTAAATTAGTCTTACAGTCCACATTGCAATTGCTCCAATAATAGGTAGCAACTGTTGAATAATCGTAATCCCATCCATTCCATATAAGAATGCAACAATAACTTCCGAGCAGTTCGTGAGCTGGCCCCATTGCATCAGTGTATAAGCATCCGGTACCTTTTCATCATTTTCGAATTTGCTTATGCATGATTGAGATCGGTTCATATTTGCTGCCATTTCAAACTGCGAAATATCCGCTTTTTGTCGGCATGCCTTTAATAACGCACCTAGCTTTACATTCATCGATTTCACCACCTTTCATATTCCGTATTGGAATTTTAAAATGGAATGAATTGGTATAAAATTTTTATATAGAAGAAATACACAGCAACAATTACACAACTAACCCCACTTAATGGTTAGGCTGCTGGCTTGACCACTTCGCAAGAAATTCCTCTGCGAGTTTTGCATTAATAAGCCACTTTATACCGACTCGGAATTTTGGAAAGCCTTCTTCGTAAAAGAAGGTTTCCTTAACCGTAGTTTCGCTAAGGCTCACCTGTCTGCAAAGTTCCTTCATATCCCAGTACATTGTAGTGTGACTAATGTTCTCAATTTTTTTACGAACTTCCTGACGAAAAACTTCTTTTACGTAGTTATTATCGATTTGGAACATAGCTTCACTCTCCTCCTTTACCAATAAAAATTACCGATTTGGTAATTTAAATTTCAAAAAAAGCTCGTTAATTGGAATAGATAAGATAGCACTAATTTTTGCAATATCATCTGCACTCATTTTCCGAATTCCATTTTCTTTATAGTAGTAACCTTGATAACCCTTATATCCCATGAACTTTGACATCTCTTCAATAGAGATATCCTTATTGCTTCTTTTTTGTTTAATTAAATCAAGATTAACTACCAAAGGTTTTTTCATATTACACACCTCCCGCAATTACCTTATCGGTAACTTTAACTTAAATATAAATTACCGATTTGGCAAAGTCAATATATTTTTACCTTTTTGGTAACTATATTTTTTACCGTTGTGGTAAATGGTAATATTAAACTAATAATTAATATTAAATAATAAAAAATTAAAGATGGTGAATTATTTGGAGTCATTAGGCTATCGTATAAAATATTTACGTGAACGTAATAACATTTCTCAAATTGAATTCGCTAAGAAAATTGGCGTTTCCAATACAGTGTTATCAAGATATGAAAGTGGAGATCGAAAACCTGATTACGATACCCTACAATTGATAGCTGATTTCTTTGATGTCAGTACAGATTACCTTCTTGGCCGCACAGACACCACTGCACTTTCAACACATGAAAAAGATGAACAAGAGTTCCAAGCATTTATTAATGATCCCGAGCTTGGTGTTTGGTATAAGGAGCTCCCTAAATCAGATGAAGAAGAGCTTCGAAAGTTACGTACCATTTGGGAAATGATTAAAGCAGAAAAAAACAAATAGGCTCACCAGTCAACTGGCAGCCTATTTGTTTCAAAATTAAATAAATGAAAGGCTAATTTTTTTTGGCTTCTAAGTAGTATAATGTGCTCAGGAAAATACAACTATTTAATGGGTATTAATAAATAGTTCGCCAGTCATTTCCAGGTAAAACTATAATGATTGTCGCTCCTAAAAGAACAAAATATTATTTATCTCTTTTTCACTAAATTTCTTACTATAAATTCGGAGGAAAAATTTCATGAATACTATTGATAAATACTTGGACTTAACTGATTCTCAACAGGACAATTTATCTGCATTAACATTAAATGCGAAAACAGCTAATTATGATGATTTAGAATGTGCTTTTAAGTTAAAAATTGAAGGGAAAAATTTAACTATAAAAGCTCAACATGTATTACATCAATTAATGAATGGTACTATAAACTTAAATTATTATTATGAATGGTGCTCTCATCACTTTTTAAACAGGGACAATCATATATTTATATTTGAGCTTTCAGAAAGTAAAGCTACCCAAACACAAGTCAAGAAATTTTTTACAGAAAAAAATTTGAAATCTAACACAGTAAATCTGTTTGATTATAATAAATCTAATTTAAATAATATTGAATTAGTTCATTATAAAAAAAGTATAAATGAAACTTTGATGACTTTTATCGTACCTGTAAAGAAAATTATCATTAAAGATAATGAAACAACTTTCATTAATGAACAATATTTTTGCTATGCATGGGTATTAGCAAACACAAATCAATTAATTTGGTCTCTCCCTCCCTTAACAAATATTGTTACTTTCAATAACATAAATATAAAAAGAGGAGCATATGATACTGTTATTTCGATACTAACTTCATCTATAAAGATAAAATTAGGTAACCTAGATTTCAATCAACCTAAGTGGTTATTAAAAACCTTACATCATATAACTAATGATTATTATAATCACCACAATGATATAATTTCTCAGAAATCAAAGGAAATTACTACCACTGAAATATCAAACCTTTTAGATAGTTTTCAAAAGCTAGATGAAGCTTTTAAACAACTAAGTGTTCGAAATCGTGTAAAAAAAGAGTTACAAGAGCTAATTGAAAATGAACTTGTTTTAGCTTATGGTTATAATACACACCGTGATAATGTACCTTTTGAAATTTATTGGCATTTCTCAGAAAAAGGGACAACAAATTATACTGCTAATAACAAAGAACATTCTATAGAATTTAATGAATCACGTAGAATTATCAAAATGATGCTTACAAACTCTCAAACTTCTGGGCTAGGGATTATATACAACTTTGAATCAGTAAGTTATCCATATAAAATTTTTCAGGAACATAATTATGTGTGCTTAAAAAACACATCAAATAAAACAACTAAAAAGGAGGTTGTAGATAATGTATTATCCGAGCTTAAAAAGTATAGATCAAGAGATGAATCTAAAGCTATCGTCCAACCTTCTGAAACAGTTGGACGAATTAATAACAATAATACCTCCCAATAGTACTATAACTCCTAGTTATCTGGCTTTTGAATTAGATATTGAGTTAGATTCCATAAAGGGGATATTAGTCAAACTATCTAATAGAAAATTAATTACCCCATTTTTTGTTATTGATTGTACGGGTAACGAAGAGACCCAAGAGACCCATAGCATTAGCTTTAACAGTCAAGAAAAACTTGCTTCTTTCGTAAATAATAAAAAATATCAATGTTTAAGATGTGATGGCACATATAATTTTGAAAATACAAAAGTATTCTTTAAAACTTTGCCTCTAAATAAGGAGGATATAGTTTGAATCCTGATAATTATGTAGAAATTATTGATTTTATTAATAATGCAGATGACAGCTTTTTTTGGTCTCCATTTACGGATACTGAACTTCCCGAATTTAACAAACTTATAATAGATGTAGAAAGTTCGATTAAAAGTAATAATAAACAATTAAAAGGAAATTCTTTAGAAACTTTAATGACGTTTATTTATTCAAAATTCAATTTCGCAGAGGTTGAAAGTAATGTGATATTAAACGGAAATCAGTTCGATCATATAATTACATTTAATGATTTTTTCCGACCTGCTTTAATCAAGGAACATTTAGGTAATAAAATAATTTGTGAATCTAAAAATCATAAAGATTCTATTTCTGTAAGAGATGTAGCAGATCTTAATGAATTACTAAGAAGAAACAAATGTAGTACTGGAATATTTTCATCTATTAAGACATTTTCTAGACGAGGGAAAAATATGTGGACTCTTGGTGAGGGAAAGAGAAGAAAAATGTTTTTATCTGATGAAACAATCATTCTTGGTTTTACTTTAAAAGAATTAAAAAGCTTAGAAACTAATAATTTCTATACATTATTGAAACAAAAATATAATTGTTTGTTTCATGAAACAAATGATGATTTTGGTTTTGAAAAAGCTACAGTACCTTTTAACCAAAATCTTCATACTTCACTTTGCCAATTACATAATGCAGGTGTAATAACAAGTAATGAATTCAGTAGACATGAAAAGCTATTAATAGAGAAATTCGGTGATATTCAATAATAAAACTCCACTACCAAATAGTGGAGTTTTATTATATACTAAATTACGAACATTTGTTCTTACTTTGTTTTACTGGAGATGATTAGATGGCACAGCATTACACGCACACCGAAGATTACGTCAAAAACTTCTATGAGAAAATCGGCATTACAAAGCCACAGGAGCTAAAATTCCGAGCGATTGCCGAACAACTTGGGATTTATGTGTTTTACTGGCCAGATGATAGCCAAGCTCTTTTTACAGGCAATAAAGGATTTATATTATTAAAAGAAACCCTAACCCCTCAGCAACAATGGCAGGAGTTTTGTCACGAACTCGCCCATGTTCTATTTCATACCGGCATCCAAAGCAAAATTCCTACAAGCTTTCGTGAGTACCAGGAAGCAAAGGCAAACAGTTTTATGTACCATGCAGCGATCCCTACTTTCATGCTTGATCGTTTACCTATTTATGATTTACATTTTTTGACGGTCACGAAATACAAAAACTTTTCAATGTAGAATATGAATTTGCATTGAAACGACTGCAGCATTACTTAACACAACACAAATTATATGCCAAATTGGAATATCCAATTCGATTCTCTAATGAGTGAAATACATATAAGCTTAATTTGTAAAGGAGATGGTAGTATGGCGTCATTCCGCAAACGTGGCAAGTATTGGTCCTATCGTATACGTGTAAAAGGATTTAATGATGAGTGGACGGAGTATTCGGAAAGTGGCTTTCATTCGAAACCAGAAGCTCGCAAAGCAGCCATGGAGAAAGAAGTTGAATTAAAAAATAACGAACATTATGGTGGTAAAATGCTTTTTAAAGTATTTGGAGAGATGTGGCTTGAGAATTATGTAAAAGATAAATTGAAGCCCAATACTTATAAAACATACCGCAATACAATTCCGCGATCATGCAGGCCTTGCTTTTGGAGATATGTACTTACAGGAAATTTGTCCAATGGCTTAGTAATAAAAAAGTTTGTGGGCAAATGTGGACAAGGAAAAATCAGCTTGTGGACAGTAAAAACAAAAAAAGCGTTGGAGCCAACAGCCCCAACGCTTCCCTCTTAGTACATCTTCATATATTGGTCACGTTCCCACTGAGTAACGGTTGTGCGGAACATATCAAACTCCACTTCTTTTGCTTCTTTAAAGTTTGCATAAATATGTTCACCTAACGCATCGATGATTACTTCATCTTTCGCTAAAGTACTTAATGCAGCATCCAATGAACCTGGTAAACTTGCAATACCATAAGCTGCACGCTCTTCAGCATTCATCACATAAATGTTACGGTCAACCGGTGCTGGTGGCTCGATTTCATTTTTTACGCCATCCAATCCTGCAGCCAAAATAACAGCCATTGCTAAGTAAGGGTTTGCAGATGGGTCAACTGAGCGTAATTCAATACGAGTTGATAGACCGCGAGATTCCGGAATACGTACTAATGGTGAACGGTTTTTTGGTGACCATGCCACATAACAAGGTGCTTCGTAGCCAGGTACTAAACGTTTGTATGAGTTGACAGTCGGATTCGTCACCGCTGTAAATCCTTGAACATGCTTTAATACACCTGCTAAGAAATGTTTTGCCGTTTTTGATAACTGTAAGTCTTCCCCTTCATCCCAAAACGCATTTTTGCTTCCTTGGAATAATGATAAGTTGAAATGCATTCCTGAACCGTTCACGCCGAATAATGGTTTTGGCATAAATGTCGCATGTAAGCCATGTTTACGCGCAATTGTTTTTACTACTAATTTGAATGTTTGGATGTTATCGCATGCTTCCACCGCGTTGGCATATTTGAAGTCAATTTCGTGTTGACCCGGAGCAACTTCATGGTGCGATGCTTCAATTTCAAAGCCCATTTCCTCCAATTCCAATACGATATCGCGGCGGCAGTTTTCCCCTAAATCTGTCGGTGCCAAGTCGAAGTAGCCACCATCATCGTTCAACTCTAATGTCGGGTTGCCTTTTTCATCTAATTTAAATAAGAAGAATTCTGGTTCAGGTCCTAAGTTAAAGCTTGTAAAACCTAATTCCTCCATTTCTTTTAACATTCTTTTTAAGTTAGAGCGAGGATCCCCTTCAAAAGGAGAGCCGTCCGGACGGGCGATGTCACAAATTAGTCGGGCTACTTTCCCTTTTTCTGCAGTCCATGGGAAAATCATAAATGTATCTAGGTCCGGGCGCAAATACATGTCAGATTCTTCAATACGTACGAAGCCTTCAATTGAAGAACCGTCAAACATCATTTTGTTATCCAGTGCTTTGTCTAACTGACTTACCGGAATTTCAACGTTTTTAATTGTTCCTAAAATATCGGTAAATTGCAGACGAATAAATTTAACATTTTTATCTGCTACAATTTTCTTAATGCTTTCTTTCGTTGCTTTGCTTGTTCCATTCACCATTACATTTGCCATACTTCAACACTCTCCTTTTTAGTTGGTCCTACTCAGTTTTATATTGAAAGAAACGCGATAAATCGCCTTGACGTAGCGATGTTTTTTGCATGCGCTGTGCCTGCAGCATTTCTTCACGCAATATAGTCCGCAATTCTGTATCTGTCACGCGTACTACGTCAGGTTTCTTTACATACTCTTTCGATCTCATTGCAAATACCTTTTTGACACCCGCCATATTAATGCCCTGGTCAAGTAACTCTCTTATTTCCAGCAATGCATCAATATCATCAAGAGAAAACATCCGGCGATTCCCTTCTGATCTGGCAGGGACGATTAGTTCATGTTCCTCATAATAGCGAATTTGTCTGGCCGTTAATTCTGTCAATTGCATAACCATGCTAATCGGCAGTAACGGCATAGCTCTTCGAAACTCTCGACTCATTATCTCGCCTCCCTCTTCTTACCATTTACTTTAAACCAATGTAATATCCCTTGTCAATTCAATGTTATAAAAACTAACATACGTTTTTTAGAACGATCTTATCGCATAATTCGAACATTCCCTTAAATGGTTTTATAATCCATGTTACGTTTCAGTACATATCCCGTAATTAAATGACGTAAAATTTCATTACTATATACATTGATGCTATTTTTTTTGCAAAAAAGTTGGTTAATTTACTCGTTGAAAAGTCATCTGGCCGAAATTCATGTATAATTATTACCATGCAAATTGAGGGGGAATTTTATGTCGAAGCAAGACATCGCAAAGTCAATCGGACAAAAAATCATTGTTATTATTGGCGGTTTAATCGCCGCTTATGGATTAGAAGCAGTATTAATACCAAATAACGTATCGGATGGCGGAATTACGGGGATTAGTATCGTTATTTCTCAGCTAACGCCAATATCATTAGGCCTGCTGATCGCCTTACTAAACATCCCGTTTATTTATTTAGGATATAAACAAATCGGAAAAACATTTGCTATCAATTCTGTTATCGGGATTGCATCATTAGCAATCGGTACTTCGCTTATGCACCATGTACCAACAATCATTACTGGCGATGCGTTGCTTATTACAGTTGTAGGGGGGATCATTTTAGGTATCGGTATGGGTTTAGCACTCCGCAATGGTGGGGCTCTCGACGGGATAGACATGCTTGCTGTGTTACTTTCCAGAAAACTCCCTTTTGGTACAAGTGATCTCATTCTATTTTTAAACTTTTTCGTTTTCATTATCGTTTCGTTTGTTTTCGGATTCAAAGGTGCCTTGCTATCAGCAATTGCGTACTATATTGCATCGAAAGTTATCATAATTGTAGAAGAAGGACTAAGCGGCTCTAAAACATACAAAATTATTACGAACGAGCCACTTAAAATGGTCGAAACGATCCGGGACCGCTTAGGACGAAGCGCCACATTCAATACGGTATACGGTGCTTACTCGCATCAGGAATTCCAAGAAATCACTTGTGTAATTAACCGAATGGAGGAAAGCAAAATAAAAGGAATCATTCGTGAAATCGATCCGAATGCCTTTGTGACGGTGTACGAAGTAGTCGAAGTTAAAGGCGGAAACTTCAAAAAGCAAAATATCCACTAAAACAGAAAACGGGTGTGTAAAAGGAAATTTTTCCTCTTACACACCCATTTTTTTAATTCGTATTTACTTCACCGCTGCGATTCGGAATACATAATCCGATAACAGCTCCAACTACAGCCGGTACAATCCATCCTAAGCCAATTGAATAAAGCGGCAAGTAGTCCGCATAGATCGTTGAAATAGATGACAACAAACTTACTTCAAATGCCGGTATACTACCGATCAATGCATTGTATCCATCAATTATACTAATAAAGAATACCAGCACAATCGCACCTGTAAATACAGGTTTTTTATAGTGAAACAACGGTCCTAAAAGTGCCAGGATTATTAACACAATTGCCAGCGGGTAAAGGAACATCAACACCGGAACCGCATATGTAATAATATTCGTTAACCCAAAGTTCGCAATGATAAAAGAAACAGCACATAGCATCACTACAAATGTCTTATAGCTGATTTTCGGAAACACTTCATGGAAAAACTCACTGCATGAAGTAATGAGCCCAATACTTGTTTTCAAACATGCAAGTACAATAATAATCGCCAACAAAATCGCACCGTATGAGCCGAAGTAATGATCAGCTACAGCCGCAAAAATTTGCCCGCCATTTTCAAATGTACCAATAGCGGTTACACTTGATGCTCCCATGTAAGCAATCAGACCGTATATTAGCATCATTAATGCCATTGCAAAAATACCCGATTTCCAAGTCGCTTTTGCAATTTCTTTTTTATCTGTAATACCTGTCCGTTTAATCGCATGGATGACTACAATACCGAACGCAAGTGAAGCAAGTGCATCCATCGTATTATAGCCTTCTTTAAATCCTGTCATAAACGCCTCGTTAATATAAGCCCCAGCAGGCTCAACAAATTTCCCCATCGGAGAAAATAGACTAATTCCGATTAATACAAATAAAAATATTAAAAAGGCTGGCGTTAAGTATTTTCCGATAATGTCCATTATTTTCGCCGGATTTAACGAAAAGTAAAAAACTATCGTGAAGAAAATAAAACTGAATACCGCTAGCCACAATGTTGCCTGTGAAGGATCGATAAACGGTTCAAATCCAACGACAAACGGTACGGTTGCTGTACGTGGAATTGCAAAAAACGGCCCGATTGTTAAATATAAAGCCAATGCAAAAAACAATCCAAACACCGGATGTACTTTACTTGCCAAATCACGCAATCCATTACTTCCCGACAATCCGATTGCCAGAATTCCTAAAAACGGCAAACCAATTGCCGTAACTAAAAAGCCAATTAGCGCAAACCAATAATTCGTTCCTGCCAATTGCCCCATTTGAATCGGAAATATTAAATTTCCCGCTCCAAAAAACATACCAAACAGCATCGTTCCGATTACTGCATAGGTTGAAAATGGTATTTTTTTGTCCATCATATTCTCTCCCAAGATGTCATTTCATGGTGTTTTAATGAAACGTCCTAATTTTCTTAACAATGTACAATATCATATCAGCCCTATAACAGAATGACAATAGTAATAGTAAATATAAAAGGAGCGGTGTCATAAAGTTAACACTTTTACGACATCGCTCCAAATTTTATTATTTAATTAAGCCAAATATTGTCGGCGCTGATTTTCAATCCATACACGCATTGTACGGTAAAGCATCGTCACGACAACAATCATCATAATTCCTTTAACAATATTAAATGGTAAAATACCCAGTACGATCGTTTCGTACATATTATATTCGAAGCCTAGTAAGTACGTATACAGCGGTAAGAACGCCACATAATTTAATGCTGCCATTCCTAGTGACATAACAACCGTAGAAACCACTAAGCCTGTCATTAACCCTTTTGCAGAAGGGAATTTTTTATAAATATAGTAAGCTGGTAAAATGAATAATACACCTGTAGCAAAGTTTGCCATATGACCTACCGGAATCCCTTCAGGAGCCCCTGTGTAAATCCAGTCAAGCACATTTTTGACAAGTTCAACTAGAATACCCGCAACAGGACCCATTGTAATTGCCGCAATCAATGCTGGCACATCACTGAAATCAATTTGTAAAAACACTGGGAACCATGGTAGTGGGAAGTTTAACAACATTAGAACAAATGAAACTCCACTCAGCATTGCGATTGTTACGAATGATCGTAACTTTAAACTTCTTTTTTGCATATAAATCTCTCCTCTTTGCTGATTCCATCTCGCAAGAAGAAAGGACGTATCAAATCATTTCATGAAAAAACCCTTATACTCAAATAGAGCATAAGGGAGAAATAGGCACACTTAAATAAAGGGTCTATCAGTGCATTTGCAGCAATTCCTGATTTTTGTATACGAAAAAATATTCCGCAACAAATAAGGAACTTGAAAATAAGTACTGCAAAGCACGGCATTTTCAAAAAAATGACGACCGTACCTTCACCTTCTCCCATCCAGACTATACTGTCGGCTTTGGAATTGCACCAAATCCTGCACACAAAAGTGGCTCGCGGGCTCGAAAAGTTTGACATAACTTCCTCCAAGTAAATGGTCAGAGGTTATCACTTTTATTACCGCCGGTCGGGAGTTACACCCTGCCCCGAAGATGAATCAATATGAAATTATGTAACAATTACCTTGCTACAATTCTTATTATATATAAAAAAAAGGAATTGTAAAGCCCATTGCTTACAATTCCTAGTAAATTAATTTGGATTATTGAAATTCATAATGGATACGATTTGCAGCAATCGGCTTCTCCACTGGTTTTGTGAAATCAAAACCGCCCCATTGTTCCTGTACAATATTTTCGAATTTGACTTGTTTATCAAAACTTGCCGCTGTCATTATTAACCCTTCAATCATTCGCATTGCTTGTGCAGGCTCGTAATTCTCCAAGTTTAAAGGCTCTTCAAATGTAATCGTAACGACTGATTCAGCGTCTTCAACTTTTAAATATACACCTGGCAATATAACCGTTCTATATATATCGTTCGCTTCCACCGTCATATTTTTGATTGCTTCTTCGACATTTGTAAAGCTCATTCGGAAATTCGGACTTAAATATACCGCCCCATTGCGCATCTGATACATAAAATAATTATATTGAGCGTTCTCATCATTTAATAGAAACGGCTCATTTACATCGCCAATATGATCGAAGTAAATTGGTTTTCCGGAGATATTTTCTATTTGCACTTCCGTATATGCATCACTGAAAGTATCGACAAGTGAACCAAGATAATTCGATAAGGAAGCTGTTCCTGCATCATATTGGTGACCCTCCGGCAATATGTGAACTAGCGTGTTCCCTTCTTCTCGCAATTCACCCTTGTAAGGATGATATTCATTAAACCCGAGCGACTGTTCATCAAGCAACGGACTGAATGTATTATAAAGTTCCAGCTTTGACGGATTTTCTGTACCTGTTTTTTCGGCAACAACTTCATTTGGAATCAATATGCTCACTGGTACGCTTTCTGCATCATCCCCTGCAAGACCAATTTCTAATAATGTGTTGTCGGCAAGCTCATTTTCATAAACTAACGTTTGCTCCGGTTGAGCTTCCGTCGTAAAACTATTAATCATGGAGCGCTCATTTTGTGTAGACGCATCTTCTTTTGCACTCATCGTCATATTTTCTTCCGTTTCTGGAGTCTGAATGTCAAATGTTTCATTTTGCATTGTGACGGACTCATTATTCCCTATAAATTGTGCGCTGATTAAAACAATAATAAATATTGATGCAATCGAAACGAATAACGGTGTCCAACGGATGCCTTTTTGATTGTTTTGCTGTATATGAGGCGGATCTTCATTAAATGCTCCATCATCCTTTAATCGATTAAATACCTCATCTTTTGAACGATGATCGGTTACTTTCGGTGCTTTTTTCAGAAAAAGTTCAATCTCTTTTTCATCCCAATGCTCCTTTTTCATAATGGATTCGCCTCCCTTCCTTCTTGCGCTTCCAATAGCAGCCGCAGATTCTTTAAAGCACGGTGCTGTGTCGTTTTAACTTTGCCGGGCGTCCACCCTAAAATTTCAGCTGTTTCCTGGATGGACAGTTCTTGAATAAATCGCATAATAATAACCATTTTCTGATCTCCTGAACATTCTTCCAATGCAACCAATAATTGATGGAGCTGATCATTTAATTCGGTAAATTGTTCAGGTGAAGGGATTGGGCTTACGAGTTGCTCTGTCTCCCAATCAAATGCTGTAAATGCATGCTTATCACGTACTTGTTTTTTTCTAAAATGATCGATCGCTACATTTTTTGCTATTGAAAACAGCCAGGTCTTTTCAGAGCTTTTCCCTTCGAAACGGTCGTATGATTTTAATACACGAACATACACTTCATGGGCAAGATCCTCAGCTGTGGTACGGTCTTTTACTAAGTAGAACAAAAAATTAAAAACATCCTGATGATACGTATCGTATAATCGATGGAAAATGGATTGCTGCACCCATCCCACCTCCATTCACGTAATTTGTCGTTTTCGAAACAAAAAAGTTACAATAATCATCCGTTTATAAACGAACTAGTCAATTAAAAAGAAAAGTTTATCACTTTGAGCGATTCAAAATGATAAACTTTTTCATACTCATTATTCCATTACCCCATTTTTTTAAGGTAATGGCAAGTAAAATGTAAAGGTTGTACCTTGCTGTTCGACACTATCAACAGAAATTCTTCCGTTATGTGCTTCCACAATATTTTTCGTAATGGCCAGACCTAAGCCCGTTCCGCCTTTTGAGCGAGTACGTGCTTTATCAGCTTTGTAGAACCGTTCGAATACATATGGCAAATCATCTTGAGGAATGCCTTGCCCTGTATCGCTTACTTGAATTTTTGCGTAATTTTGCTCATTTATCATTGAAACAGTCACGGATCCATCGGCTGGTGTATGGCGAATCGCATTATCAATTAAGTTCGTTAACACTTGCTCGATGCGGTCCTCATCAATCGAAATAAGCGTTTCGTCCGAAAAATCTGTTTCAATCTGCAGTTGCACATGCTTTTCTTTCGCTGTTTGGTCAAACTTATGTGTCATTCTTTCAATAACTGTAACTAATGGTACTTCTTCCTTATACAGGGTCATATGTCCCGATTCCATCCGCGCCAAGTCAAGTAAATCTGTTACAAGACGACTCATACGCTGTGATTCATCATATATTACACGGATCATATCTATACGTTCTTCCTCTGTTGTCACAACCCCATCAATAATCGCCTCTGAATAGCCTTGTAGCATCGCGATTGGTGTCCGAAGTTCATGTGAAACATTGGCGATAAAATCCGATTTCAGCTTTTCCAGTTTTGTTTCCTCGGTTTTATCTCGTATAACAGCGACTGCACCACGAATGGAGTCCCTGCTGTACAGCGGACTAATCGTTATACTGTAATAGGATTTTCCCATTTCAAACTCTTCGTCCAGCTGATCTTCAAAATTCAAAACATGATCAAGCATTTGGTAAAGTTCATCAGGTATCGGCTTGGAGCTGTCCAATCCTTTTTCGACGAACCATTTTTGCAGTAGCCGCTCTGCAGGAGGATTGCTCACTAAAATCGTTTTATCACGATTAAATGTAATAACGGAATCGGTCATCGATGTTAAAATACTCGATAATTGTTCTTTTTCCTGGTTGATCACTTCCAAATGATGCTTCAATTGGCGACCCATCTGGTTAAACGCAACGGCAAGCTGACCAATTTCATCATTTTGCTTCGTTTCAATTTTAGAATCGAAACGTCCCTTTGCCAATTCGAATGCATGCTCTCTCATTTTACGCAATGGAAGCGTTATTTTAGAAGATAGGAAAAATGCAAAAATTGTCGTCAATATAAATGCTATGGCTGCAGCTATAACAACAATTTTCGTTGTTTCATTACTTGTCTGGTGTAACGCATCGGGATTTTTGTATATAAAAACGGCCCCATGTAAGTCTTCAACACTTTTCAGCGGGAAACCTAATACAATATAATTGGTGTCGCTCGCATCTTCTTCCCGATTTGAAGGCAGCTTCAGTTCCTCTACAATCGGCTCTGATGATGCATATACTTCTTCAAATGCTTTACTGCTTATGATTTTTTGCTGAATTTCTTCTTTATTGATTCCTTCTTGTCTTGCATACAATATTTCATCTGAATTTTTGGCGATAAGTACATTTGTTGTTTCCGTTAATAATTCCGAAATAATCGCAAACTGCTTATCATCGATTTCTTCCTCATCGATAATGCTCGCAATAGCTGCAGCTGTTTGCCTTAATGAAGCCTCGGACTGCTCGTTATGATAGTTTTCAAGAAACTCCAACATGAAAATGGTGAAAATAAACAGGACAAATGAAACGAGAAGCAAAATGGTTCCCCATAGCTTCCCGACAATACTTGTTGCTATTCTAATCATTTACGACCTCGAATTTATAGCCTACTCCCCAAACCGTTACAATCATTTTCGCTGCATTTTCAGAGACACGGTTCAGTTTTTCACGCAGGCGCTTTACATGTGTATCAACTGTGCGTAGATCACCAAAGAAATCATAATGCCAAACTTCTTTTAATAATTGCTCACGGTCGAAAACTTTATCGGGTGATTTCGCCAAAAAGTATAATAATTCGTATTCTTTCGGTGTTAAATTTACTTCCGTTCCATCTGCTGTCACACGATGTGCATCATGATCAATTGTTAAATGCGGGAACACAACTAGATCTTTAGATGATGAAGAATTTGAAACAGGTGAAAATACTGCTGAACGTCGTAATATTGCTTTTACACGCAACACGACTTCTCGCGGACTAAATGGTTTCACAATATAATCATCCGCACCAAGCTCAAATCCTTGTACACGGTTTGCTTCTTCACCTTTTGCCGTCAACAATATAATAGGCGTTGTTTTCTTTTCGCGCAGTTCAGCACAAACTTCCAAACCATCTTTTTCAGGCATCATAATATCCAACAAAATACAATGATAATCTTTTTCAAGTGCCATCGAAAGTGCTTGTTCTCCATTTTCCGCTTCTTCTACTAAATAGCCCTCACGCTCTAAATACATTTTTAACAAACGACGAATTCGATCCTCGTCATCCACTATCAACACAGAAATATTTTCAGACACTGGTGTTGCCCCTTTCAAAACTCTATTTCTCTTCTCTATTGTACCTTTTTAGTGAACGATTGAAAAGAAAAGCCCAATCATTGTGATTGAACTTTTCGAACTTTATGACTGTTTATTAATTATTTTGTATAGAATTGGAAACTATTATAATTGCTTTAACGATAGGTTGAAAAGCAGTTATTGTCACATTATGCATAAGAGTGTAATCCTGCAATAACAAGATTTACAACGACTAAATTGAATAAGATGATTAGAAAACCAATTACCGTTAGCCAAGCACTCTTTTTTCCTTCCCAGCCTTTTGACAGACGCAGGTGTAAAAATGCTGCATAGAACAGCCATGTAATAAGGGCCCATACTTCTTTCGGATCCCAGCCCCAAAATCGTCCCCATGCTTCCTGTGCCCAGATCATCGCAAAAATAAGTGCGCCTAATGTAAAAATCGGAAAAGCAATTAAAATCGAACGGTAGGCAATTTCGTCCATCAGCGTCGAGTTCACCCGTTTAACTAATGGCTGAAACATTTTCGCTATCTTTCTTCTAAAGATTAGTCGAATGAGTATATAAATAATTGTACCGAATAGAGCAGACCAAAAAACAGTTGTGAGTTTCCGTGCATCGATCAATGCCGGTAACTCAAATATCGGTGTCATACGGTCTTCAGACAGCTCCACATACTCATTCATACCGAAAATAGCCGGCATCAAATACGTTGAAGTACTGACCTGATCCAATGTATCAACATATTCATACTTCGCTTCATAATCCATTGCATTAAATGTAACCGTTGCCGCAACGAATCCTACAACTAATACACAGCAGAACATGACTGCTTCCAGCCAAAAACTTTCTTTTGAGCGCTCGTCCATATTCACATTTCTCAGCAAATAAATAAGTCCTGCTACCGCACTAATCCCAAAAATCGATTGCCCTAACGCTGCAGTTGTAACATGGATCGTCAGCCAATGACTTTGCAGTGACGGTACTAATGGACTTACCTCTGTCGGGAACATAGAGGCATATGCAATAATCAATAATGCAATTGGTAAAGCAATAACCCCTAATGCTGCAACTTTATACGTAAAGTAAATAACGATAAAGGATAGAACGATGAACATACCGAATGCTGTCGTAAATTCAAACATATTACTAACCGGTGCATGTCCTGTATAAATCCAACGTGTAATAAAATAACCTAACTGCGCAACAAAACCGATAATTGTAACAACAAGGGCAATTTTACCGTATTTATCTGCCCGAGCTGCTGCTGTGTCATTTTTCACTTTAATTGCGCCTGCAAATAAAAATGTCCCTACCAAATAACTAATAAATGCCGCATACAGTAAATAACCGCTTAAATCGATTAAACTCATAAGGTTTTACCATCCTTTTCTGTTTCAACATGTTCGTTGTTTTCTATTTCCTGTTGATCTACGTATTGTGGTAAATGAGCATGCTTCGTTAATGCATCTAAATCTTTTTTCATACTAAACCAGTTTTTATTCGTATGTGCTGCCATGCGTATTGTTCCATCAGCCAACTGTTCAATCCATATACGGCGATGATTCCAATAGGAACCGATTACAACGCCAATCATAAAGATAATGCCCCCTACAATTAAAATAGGGATTGTCCGGTCATAACGGATCGTTAAACCCGACATATGTCGCGTTTCCACATTCGAAAACTTCATTTTATAAATATTGTCACCTTCTGGCTCCAGTGTTTGCTGGATCGCAACAAAGCTTGTCTCACCATCTGGTGTTTCAGGGGTAGTCATTTTAAAAATAAATGCCGGATTATTCGGTGTTTGGGTAGCAGTTTGCGGTACTCCATCTTCAAAACCTGAAAAGTCCGGATAAAAACCCATTAATTCGACCTGTGCCCCATTTTCAAGCGTATATACTTCCTGCGGGTTCGTTAAATCAATGCTTAATTGGCCTAGCGATTGTTCTGTTTCCTTATTGATTAAATCAAAAACCATTGTTTTAATCTCATTTAATCGGAAATCCATCTGATAAAATGCATAGCCCTCATGCTTGAGCGGATGGTTCACCTGAATTCCGTATTGCTTCACTTTTTCCAGGTTTTCCGCCTGTCCTGGTACGCTATTTTCCTGCTGTTTATACAATGTCACGTCTGTCTGGTAATTTTTTGCGACTACATTGACCCCTTGTTTGATCTGCTCGCCCTGCGGAACATTATCGTAAGTCTCCAAAATAAATTTATCATTCTTCAGGAAATATCCGTCCATCCCCGGTACGGCACGCGTCTCCCCTTCACGAAGCCACATCGATTCATCAACGTACATGCCCGGGACTAAATGGAGCATGACCCCAATTATAAAGACAATTAATCCAACATGGTTTACGTATGCACCATAGCGCGAAAAACGCCCGCGTTCTGCTAAAATGGAATCGTCTTCACGTCGAACATTGTATTTCAAATTTTTTAAAGATTGTTCAACGAGCTGAAGCGTTTGATCGGGCGTTTCAGTTGGTTTCCCCTCACCAATAATTCGCTGACGCTTCATAAAGTTTGAATGTCGTTTAACTCGTTGGTTTTTTAAAGATTTATGTAATGGAATACCTCTATCTATACTTGCAATAATAATGGACACACCTAACATTAATACAAGTAATTGGAACCATAAGGATGAATAAAGATCCGATAAACCTAACGCGTAGTATATTTCACCGAACCATCCATAAACATCCGAATAGTACTTTTCCTTCTCAGCGTCAGTCGCTACGCTTATGTAAAACTCCTGAGGCAGGATTGTACCAATTGATGCTGCTATTAAATTGATAATAATGAGCGTAATTCCGACTTTCACACTTGAGAAAAAATTCCAAATCTTATCAATAATTGACTTGTTATAAGTTTTTGAACGTATGGCTGTCCCTTCGTACCGCATATCTGCAATTTTTTTGCTTTTTTCTTCTGCGGATAATGGAGAACCGCATTTTTGGCAGAGCGTTGTACCTTCAGGATTTTCATGCCCGCATTCACAAAGTAGTTTATTCATTGCGTAAAAACTCCTATTCCGGCTTGATTGACTCCATATATTGCACAATTTCCTTCTCGGTCATTTCTCCAGTAATAATACGGTCTATTGTACCGTCGGGTTTAATGAAAATTGATGTAGGCAGGGGTCCAATATTATAGGCAGTGAAAACACTTTTCGTTTTATCGATCGCAACCGGGAACGTCATCCCCATATTCGCCACATATTTTTTCACTTCAAATTCAGACTGTGCGAAGTTAACGGCAATAATTTGAACATCCTGGCCCTTAAATTCCGCATATTGACGCGTCATTGCAGGGAATTCTCGTTCACATGGCTCACACCATGTACCCCAGAAATTCAGTACGACACCCTTTCCTTCGTAGTCTTTCAATCTATGTTTTTCCCCTTGTAAATCTACTACTTCAAAATCAGGCGCCTGTGCCCCGGCTTGTACAATATTTATTTTATCTTTCGTTACGGCAGCGTAAACTGTATATCCGATTGCGATTGCTAAAATGGTTAAAATGATGCCGCGAGTCACAGAACGTTGTTTCTTTTTTTCCAAATAAAAAACCCCCTTCCACTTCAGCAAGTACTGTTGCCTATTATAGCAAATTATTACAAAATTTAAATTCTTTTCTTTCAGAAGGGCTTATGAATATCATAAACAATTAATTGTTATAATCAACTTTACCTGTCTCCGCTAATACACGAAGTAGTTTTACTTCATGTTTAGTCAGCTGACGGTATTCTCCTGGACTAAGACCTGTTAAATCCAAAAATGCAAAGCGCTCGCGTTTTAATTTCACGACAGGTGTACCGATTGCTTCAAACATACGGCGGACTTGGCGATTTCGCCCTTCATGGATGGTAATCTCACAAATTGCTTTACCGGCCTTCTCATCAAAGCTAGTCATGCTTACTTTTGCAGGAGCCGTTTTACCGTCCTCCAGCTTAATCCCGCTTTGCAGTTTCATTAAACCTTGCTTTGTAGGAATTCCTTTAACACGCGCAATATACGTTTTGTCGATTTTGAATTTTGGATGCGTCATTAAGTTTGAAAACTCGCCGTCATTCGTTAAAAGCAATAACCCTGTCGTATCATAATCTAAACGCCCTACCGGGAAAATACGCTGATGAACATGCTTTTTAAAAATGTCTGTAACCGTTTTTCGCCCTTTATCATCAGTAACTGCCGAAATATAGGCACGTGGTTTATATAGTAAGAAATATACTTTATCTTCTTTTTCAAGTTTTACGCCTTCTACTTCAATCGTGTCCGAGTTGGATACTTTTGTTCCAAGCTCTTTTACTACGACTCCATTTACTTTTACTTTACCTTCTACGATTAATTGCTCTGCTTTACGTCGTGATGCAACGCCTGCATAGGCAATCACTTTTTGTAATCTTTCCATAAGTTCACCTCATTGATTGATAAACTGCAAAGACGCATACTTCTTCAGCATTCGCCTTTGCACTTTTCGTTTACTGCTCTGTTAAATTTTAAATATCATTGCTGCAATCCACAATTACGAGCGAAAATAAATCCTTAACGAATAAAAATTATGTCATACTTTCAGAACTTAATCAATTATGCCTTGGTGTAATTGCGTCCGGACTGGGCTTTGAGGCTCACAAGATGTGGGTCAGTCAGCTGTTGTCGCAAGATACGACGCTTTTAAGCTTGCTTCCTTTTTTAAAACTCCTTTTTTAATCCAAGACATCCGCCGGAGGCTTAACTTCAATCCTGAAGTTAAAGATATTTCACTTTTCGGATTATTTTACTGTAACAAGTTTTGATGATACGAGCATTTCATCTGCGTATAAAAGCCAAACCCCTCGATTTGACCCTTTCAGCCGTGAAACTTTAACAATATGCTCAAAATTCGGCCGTTCTTTCTTATGAAGCAGCATTTGGAACGGTTCATCTAACTCGATGGCCAATCCATTCGCATTATACTTCCCTTTTTTCACAATCGTTTGTTGCTCAAAATTATTGTCGATAAAATCCGCCAAGTTACGGTGGATATTCCAATCATTTCCTTCATTAATAGTAACGACAACAAATGATTTTTGTTCCCGTTCAAAGAAAGTTGCCAATGTTCGTCCAGCCACTTTTGTGTAGCCTGTTTTTCCTGCAATGGCGCCTATCTTTTCATGCATAAGTCGATGTTTATTTTTCCACTGCCTACCATCCGAAAAATTTTGAGTAGATGCAATTTTTCTGAACTGTGGATTCATCATCGCAATTTGCAGCATTTTTGCCGTATCGTAGGCAGAGGATAGATGGGCCTCATTGTGCAGCCCTGTAGGATTTGTAAAAGTTGTTTCATGCAATTGATAAAGCTCGGCCTTTTCGTTCATAAGCTGAACAAAACCTTCTACAGATCCGCCAATATGCTCTGCCAGCGCAGTAGCGGCATCATTCCCTGATTGCATCATTAAACCATGAAGCAAGTAATCAATCGTATATGTCTCGTTTTCCAGTAAATATATCGATGAGCCTTCCACAAGTGAGGCTTCCTTCGAAATAACCACTTCATCGGTAAGCTCACTATTTTCCAAAACAACTAGGGCAGTCCAGATTTTTGTGAGGCTGGCGATCGGAAGGCGTGCATGTTCATTCACGCCCATTAATGTCCGCCCATTTTCCGCGTCGATAACAACATAGCTATTAGACGCCGCCTGAATTTGTGACGAACCACTCAAAAATACGAACATTACAACAATAGAAACAAACCACTTTTTCAACAGGCCACTCCTTTAATTTTGGTTAAATGTTTCCTGGAACTTCGTTAAAAATAAATCTGTCGGCTGATCATCTTCCTGATCGACTTCTTCCGGTAACGGCGGCAATTCTTTAATGTTTTTTAACCCAAAATAATTCAGAAACTCTTTTGTCGTCCCATATAAGATTGCCCGTCCTGTTCCTTCCGCTCTGCCAACTTCCTGTACAAGCGCCCTTGAAACAAGTGTTGCAATCGGACGTTCGCTTTTCACCCCGCGCAGATCTTCCACTTCCGCGCGCGTAATCGGCTGCTTATACGCTATAATTGCCAGAACCTCTAATGAAGCAGCGGTTAATACTTGATTTGTCGGGTTTTCAATTAATTTTTTTAACGTGTCGGTTACTTCCGGTTTTGTTGTTAACTGATATGTACCGGCAAGTTGTTTTAATGTAATCCCCCGCATTTCCTCCTCATTGTAATGAGACAGGAGTTCGCTTAATCCTGCTTCAATATCCATTGGCTCTACTTCTATATATTGTGCCAGTTGTTTAACGGTCATACCTTCATCACCAGCTACGAATAACAGTGCTTCAATTCGGCTCAGTAAGTTGTTCGTATTCATCATTGATCTCCTCCTTTGTCAATAATACGGATAAATCATCGAAGTTGTTTTGTTGTTCGACAAAAATCACTTGGCGCTTCATTAATTCCAGTAATGTTAAAAAAGTCAAAACAAGCATTGGCTTATCCTCTGCTTCAAATAATTGCGAGAACATCACTCTTCCGCCTGCATTTTTTAAAATGTTTACAACGGAACGCATTTGTTCCTTCACTGAAATTTCCTGTCTTGCGATACGCGTTGACAACGGTTTTTTCAATTGTTTACGACGCATTAGTTTTTGAAACGCACTTAACATATCGTAAACATTTACATTTTGATCAAAAAGCGCTAATTGTTCTTCCGGCATAAATTCCGACAAGTCCGCTGGCGCTTTCGTGAACACTTGCCCACGTTCTGTTTCCAATTCCTGAAGTTGGACAGCTGCTTCTTTATATTTTTTATATTCGATTAAACGTGCAACAAGCTCTTCCCGTGGATCGACCTCATCAATTTCGAGCTCCTCTGCATCGATTTCATTTTCATTAATCGGAATGAGCATACGGCTTTTAATCGCCAATAATGTTGCGGCCATTACTAAATATTCGCTCGCTTCATTCAGTTCCAATGTTTGCATCGCATGGATGTGATCAATATACTGTTCCGTTAATTCCGCCATTGGAATATCATATATATCAATTTCCAAACGATGAATTAAATGCAATAATAAATCTAGTGGCCCACTAAAGGCGTCTAGTTTCACTTCGTAAGACATAAAATACCACCTATCGTTAATCGGAAATTATCATTAGCATCTAATTCGCGCTATGATTAATTTTACGTTTTGCTAGTTACTTTATTCGTCAAAATTCAACAAAATATAGCAGAACCTATTTAATTAGTATAGAGGAAAGGGGACAACAATGCATCCTTTGTTTCATCCACTATTTATCGATTATTGCGCCTATTTCAACGGCAATAATGACTATTTTGAATGCCATGAAGTTTTAGAAGAATATTGGAAGGAATTTGCACCAAAAGAAAAGCTTCATCCGCTAGTAGGCTATGTCCAGCTTGCGACAGGTATGTACCATTGGCGGCGGTCAAACGTAACTGGCGCTGCACGCATAATAGAGAAAGCCATTCTTAATTTTGAGCTCAATCGCAATAGTGAATTTTTCGAGTTTATTGATTTAAAACAACTGCTCCTGATAATGAAAAATCAGCACCGAAAAATACAGGAAAATGAATCATTTAAACATTTCAAACTCCCTATTACAGATCGGCAGCTGCAAGAATTGGTACAGCAAAGAATAAAGACGATTCCTCTTATGGATTCACACTTTATTTTCAATAAACATATGCTTCGGGACCGTACAGAAATACTTGAAGCAAGAGAATTAAAAAAAAGAAGTCGACAGTAAATTAGTCGACTTCTTTTAATATAGGTATACACTTTTGGACAAATGCACTTGTATCTTCATTCGCTTGAATATGCTCATACCCCATATTCCGCAGTTCGTGTAACATTTTTAATGCAACACCTTCCCCGCGATACGATGGGATGACTGTAATATGTTGAACGATTGCAGCATCATTTTCCTCTGCAATTCCTATAGCCCCTACATATTCTTCGCCATCTTTCCATAAGAAGAGTGTCCAATTTTCGTTTTGTTCATATTGTTGAATGGTTTCCATTAAGCGTTTAATATCTTTTTCTTGTGGCATTAACGAAATTAATCCCATTGCAATTTTTTCAAGTGCTTTTTTATATCGAACTAACATTTTACATTCCCTCAATTCTACCATTGCAAATCCTATCAAAAGATTGACTGAAATGCAATAACACAATTTTCCAACGTTCAGTTTGAAAATTTGTAAATTAGCGGACTAATAATGTAGATGAACAAGAGCGACCAAATCACAATTCCAATTAATAGACCGAAACCCCATTTAGCTTGCTTGGATAATTTCAACGACTATTCACCCTTTGTTAATGTTAACGGCAAATCATTTACCACTAAGTCTTCATAGCTTTCACGTTTAATTGCTAATTGGTGCTCTCCGTTTTCAACGAATACAACTGCCGGTCTTGGAACACGGTTATAGTTTGATGCCATGGAATAACCGTATGCTCCTGTACAGAACATCGCTAAAATATCCCCGGTATGTGCATTTTGTAAAGACGCATCAATAATTAACTTATCTCCTGACTCACATAGCTTACCTGCAACAGTGTATGTACTTGTTTTTGGGTCATTTGCTTTATTGGCAATAATCGCTTCATATTTCGCATCGTAAAGTGCTGGTCGAATATTATCGCTCATTCCGCCATCGACAGCAATATAGTCACGCACATTTGGAACCGTTTTCTGAGAACCGATTGTGTACAGTGATGTACCTGCATCTCCAACTAAAGAACGGCCTGGCTCAATCCAAATTTCCGGCATCGCTAAATTCAGCTTTTTACTTTCATCCTGAACTGTGCGAATCATATCCGCCACGTATTCATGTGGTTCTAAAGGCTTATCTTCTTCTGTATAACGGATTCCGAAGCCACCGCCAAGATTCAGTACTTGTGCAACAAATCCATGCTGTTCTTTCCATGCACCCATTTTTTGCATTACTTTGCCCGCTGCCAAACTAAAGCCTTCTGTTTCAAAAATTTGAGAGCCGATGTGGCAATGTAAACCTAATAGTTCGATATGTTCATCGTTTACTACTTGCTTAAATGCCTCATCAGCTTGTCCATTATTTAAGTCAAAGCCAAATTTAGAATCAGCTTGACCTGTAGTAATAAAATCATGTGTATGTGCTTCAACACCTGGTGTCACACGTAATAAGATTTTCATTTTTTGATTTTTCTGCTGTGCGATTTCTTTAATTAACGAAATTTCATAAAAGTTATCGACTACAATACAACCGATCCCCGTTTCAAACGCCAATTCAAGTTCAGCAATCGATTTATTATTGCCATGGAAATGAATGCGGTCTGCCGGGAAACCAGCTTTAATCGCTGTATAGAGTTCTCCGCCCGATACAACATCCAGCGACAGGTTTTCCTGCGCAGCCAATTGATATGCAGCAACACAGGCGAATGCTTTTGAAGCATAGGCAACTTGTGCTTTTACACCTAATTGCTCAAATGTATCGATGAAGCCGCGTGAACGTTTACGAATCAGTGCTGTATCATAAACGAATAACGGTGTTCCGTATTGTTTTGCTAACTCAATTGTATCTACTCCGCCAATTGTTAAATGACCGAGTTCATTAATTTGCTGTGTTCCATATAAATGCATCGTATTCTCCCCTGACTTTAGCTAATCCTCGCTAATATTCTCAAAAATCACAAAATATTATATGAGAACTTTAACATAGGTGTCAAAGTGATGCAATTCATGTTTATACACGTTTTCGCTTTTTTGCGTTCACTATAAATGGTCTTGGCGCATCCTCCGACATTGGTGTCCGAATAATGACACGTGCAAACGCCTTTGGGAAAAACGGAACAAGAGGCCATAAATACGGAACATTCATCGGCTTTAATGAGCATAAGTACGTAAAAATCAGGAACCCGCCAATAAAGAATCCATTGATACCAAATAACGCCGTCGCACTTAATAACATCAAACGGAATACCTTCACCGAAATACTCAATTCGTAGTTCGGAATAGCAAACGTAAAAATTGCGGTGATTGCTGTATATAATACAATTTCACTCGAAAATAATCCAACGTCGATTGCAATTTGTCCGATGATAATACCGGCGATTAAACCCATTGCAGTCGATAACGGTGTCGGTGTATGAATCGCAGCGATCCGCAAATATTCAATTCCTATATCGGCAATCAATATTTGCAGAAATATAGGAATTTCACCTTTTTCATTTATCCCGATAAACGCTAACTTATCGGGGAGTAGTTCCGGATGTGTAACGAGTAAATACCAGAAAGGAAGTAATAGAAAGCTTAAAATGACCGCTCCAAAACGAAGGAACCGCATCATCGTCCCGACTAGCGGTGCCTGTCGATATTCTTCCGCATGCTGAAGCAAATGGAACATTGTTACAGGGACGAGCATGACGGAAGGTGATGTATCAACCATAATTGCAATATGTCCTTCTAAAATATGCGCGGCTACAATATCGGGTCGCTCCGTATAACGCACAAAAGGCAACGGGTGATATTTCTGTTTAAACAGCCATTCCTCCAGCGATTTGTCACTCATCGTTAACCCATCATGCCTAATTTGCTGAAGTCGTTCAACAAGCCAACTAAGATGCTTATCATTGACTAAATCACTCATATAGGAAAGAACGACATCTGTTTGACTATAGGTCGTTACATGGTGCATTTGAAATCGCAGCTTTTCACTTCGAATTCGTCGACGAACTAATGCCGTGTTCAAAATAATATTTTCGGCAAAACCATCGCGCGAACCACGAATAACCTTTTCATTATCCGGCTCTTCCGGATTCCGACCAGGATAATTTCGGAATTCCGCCAAATAACAATAACCGCTCTTCGTTACAAAGCCTACCCGGCCACTTAATACGCCGAGCATAAAGTCATCAATCGATTTCGCTAAATCTACCCCATAATAATTGAAGTGGGCGTGAAAATAGTCCTGTTCATCCAGAATTTCTTCTTCCTCATTGTCACGCTGTAATTCCGAAAGAATTTCTGTCAAACTGTCTCCATTTACGAGCCCGCTCACATATACCGTTAATGTCGGCAAATTTTTGATCATAATTTCTTTAATACATAAATCAAAATTTTTATCTGGTTCAAATTGTGAATTAAAAAATCCTTCTGCAATTTTCATTGATGTAAAAAGCTGATTTGTCATTTTTTCACCGCTTATTCATTTTTAGTCTAATACACCATGGAGTAATTGCGGGTCACTTAACTTATCTGCTTAATGTAGACTGATCCATCCATGATTTCAACTGAGCTAGTATTTTCTTTTCCAATCGTGATACTTGTACTTGTGAAATACCGAGACGATCAGCAATTTCCGTTTGCGTTAAATCCAAGTAATAGCGGAAATAAATGATTGACTGTTCCCGTTTTCCAAGTCTCTTCAACATGTCTTTCAATGGAACATAATCAAATGCAAGCTCAGACTTATCGTCCCGCATCTGATCCATTAACGTTATGGAATCTCCATCATTTTCAAATAGCTGATCATGCAAACTCGCCGGATCACGCATCGCATCAGTTGCCAATAAAATATCTTCTTGTGACACTTGCAATATTTCAGCCAATTGTGCAACAGATGGAGGTTTTTCATTCGTTTTTAAATAGTCATCTGTCGCATGGCGAATTTTATAATTCAACTCTCGGATAGAACGACTAACCTTTACCATACCGTCATCTCTTAAAAAACGTTGAATCTCCCCAATAATCATTGGCACTGCATATGTGGAAAATTTCACTTCATAGGACAAGTCGAATTTATCAACCGATTTCATTAAGCCAATACAGCCAATTTGAAACAAATCTTCCAGTTCAACACCCCTTGATGCAAAGCGTTGAACGATAGACCAAACAAGTCTAGTATTTCCTTCAATCATCGTTTTTCTCGCAACTTGATCGCCTTGTTGTGATTTTGCGATTAGTTCACGCATATAAGCTTGCGTTAATAACGTTTCAGATGACTGCTCGATGTTCCCCATCCCCTTATTTCGTTATGTCACGAGTGTCCCTATTGGCAAAATTTGTTTTGTGAATGTTACGACTGTACCTTTTCCTAGTACGGATTCTACTTGCAGGAAATCCGAAAAACTTTCCATAATTGTAAAGCCCATTCCGGAACGCTCTAGATCCGGCTTTGTTGTAAATAATGGCTCACGTGCCTGTTCAATATCTTCAATTCCGCAACCTTCATCTTTAATTGTCACACTTACTTCCGAACCGTAACGAACCGCATAAACCGTAATAATGCCATGCGGATTATCGGCATAACCATGGATGATGGCATTCGATACAGCTTCTGATACGATTGTTTTACATTCCGATAGCTCTTCAATTGTCGGATCGAGTTGTGCCATAAAGCTTGTAACGGCAATACGTGCCAACCCTTCATTTTCACTGCGCGCCAAAAAAGTTAGCGTCATTTCGTTATCCATTGACAATCCCCCTCGC
Source organism: Solibacillus sp. FSL W7-1472 (assembly GCF_037969775.1). Classification (NCBI taxonomy): domain Bacteria; kingdom Bacillati; phylum Bacillota; class Bacilli; order Caryophanales; family Caryophanaceae; genus Solibacillus; species Solibacillus sp. FSL W7-1472. The sequence continues at coordinate 1,255,529 of NZ_CP150208.1, read as the reverse complement.
TGTGTGAAATAACTTGCTGTTCAGATGCAAATTGTATAAGATTTCCTAAACCGGAATACTGGAATATTTTCTGCATCGTTTTTGACGGATTTAACAAAATTGTTTGTCCATCGACAGCTCGGAGTTCTCGCATTCTCCCAAGCACTAAACCAATTCCGGAACTGTCCATAAAATGCAAATGCTCTAAATTCCAAACGAGTAATTTTACATTTCCTTGTAAAATAGCTTTCGATATATGTGTTCTCACTTTTTCTGTTTCATGATGATCCAGTTCGCCAAATAGTTGGACAATCAATACATCATTTGGATACATCGTTAAATTAAAGTTCACCTACATCGCCTCCTTCTTGCATGCAAATTCGGCAAGTTCAGAAATTATCCTATCTAACTGACAAAACTAGTGCTCATTCGTTAAAAGTAGTGCTCCTGCGACAACTAAATTCAGTATAGGTAGCGCGTTCTATTTTTAATCATTTCAAACATGAAAAAAGAGACTGAACAGAAAGTTTTTAGCTTTCCATTCAGTCTCTTATTATTTGTGCTTTTTCATTATTTTATACACGCTATATTGTTGCTTCGGTCAATTTCTTCTGTACAAGCAATTGCTGCTCTGGCAGGGGCACTCCATTAGACAGCAACCGGCATTCCTCTAACTCATAATGAGTGCATCCAATACATTTATTTAGCTGGATATACTGGAATGCTGCTGAAATCGCCTCATTTGTCGTATGATAAAAATGTTCTTCTTCCATTAAATTATACAATCCGCTTCGTTTAAGCATTTGCTCTAATCCTGGCTGAACATTTGTTAAGAAAACGATTCCGCCAGATGCCTTTATATTTTGAAGGATATTGCGGAAATATTCTTCCCCTGTCGAATCGATATACGGCACTTTTCGCATACGGAGGATAAATACTTTCGGATTTTCCTGTATCGTCTTCAGCATCGTCTGTTCAAACTTTTCGGCAGCGCCAAAGAAAAGAGGACCTTCTATTGTATATATACTGATTTGTGGACACTCATGTAAATCCGCTACGACGAGAGGCTGCACCTTTCCATTGTCGTTCTTCAAGTTCGGCAGCACTTTGGAAACAGTAAGGCTATCGCTCATACTTTTCGCAAAAAGAATCACCGCCAAAATAAGTCCGGCCATTACGGCAACCGTTAAACTCATAAATACTGTCAATAAAAAGGTAATACATAGTACAAGCGAATCACCGGATTTTAATTTCAATATGTGTACGAAATGGTGTCGTTCGCTCATATTCCAGGCGACCATCATGAGGACAGGCGCTAAACTCGCAAGTGGAATATGTACCGCTAATGGTGCGAGCAACAATAGTGTGATTAAAACGAAGATCCCATGGATTACCCCTGACAATGGCGACACGGCACCGGATTTAATATTCGTAGCTGTTCGGGCAATGGCCCCGGTAGCAGGTATCCCTCCAAAAAACGGTGTAACAATATTGGCAACCCCCTGCCCGATCAATTCCCGGTTACTGTTATGTTTGCTGTTCGTCATCCCATCTGCAACAACCGCTGATAACAGTGATTCAATCCCACCGAGCATTGCAATAACAAATGCTGGTCCGATAAGCATGTAAATACGTTCAAATGTAACTTCCGGTATGTGGAATTGTGGCAGTGTATTCGGTATTGCACCATACGTGGAGCCAATTGTTGCAACATGCCCCTGTAAAAAAAGAACCGTCACAACGGATGACACAATAATTCCTATAAGAGCACCCGGTACTTTCGGTAAAACTTTCGGTGCCATAAGTATCAATGCGAAACTTACCATTGCAACAAGTAAACTATAAAAATTAACGGTATCAATATTGGAAGCGATTTCATAAACGTTCATATGGAACTTCTCATGCTGCTCCATATTCGTTAATCCTAAAAAATTTCCGATTTGTCCAGTAAAAATAATGACGGCAATTCCGGCAGTAAAACCGACAGTAACCGGTCTCGGGATAAATTTAATCAGTGAACCCAACTTAAAAATCCCCATCAGCAACAGCATAATCCCTGCCATCAAACCTGCGATGAGCAAGTTTTCATACCCGTAAACGAGTACAATCCCAAGCAAAATCGGAACGAACGCACCTGTCGGACCGCCGATCTGAAATTTTGAACCCCCTAGTAAGGAAATTAAAATCCCTGCGATAATTGCTGTGTAAATTCCATATTCCGGTTTGACCCCAGAAGCTATAGCAAAACTCATCGCTAACGGTACAGCAATAATCCCGACAATCGTTCCAGATAACAGATCCTTTTTGAAATGGGCAAATGAATAGCCTTCAAACCTTCCATACCACTTAACTCTCATAGTATCCCTTCTTCTTATAAATATTCATAAAGCAGAATTTTTATTACCTTAAGCAGTAATACAACTCTTAGTTTAACATATTTGTAGAATATTTAAAGGACAAAAAAGTCTTCCACAATCCATCCCGGACTGTGAAAGACTCAAAATTTTTGTTATTGTGTAATAATTGCTTCGATTAATTTTGGAGCTTCGACTTTTTCTGCAGAAATGAATATATGTGCATAAATCTTTTCCAATACTGCGTCGACATTTTCTGTATTAGCATGAATTGTCATAAGCGATTCGCCTTCTTTGACTTCATCGCCTACTTTTTTATGTAGGACAAGTCCTACCGCTAAGTCAATTTCAGATTCTTTCGTAGCTCGACCTGCGCCAAGAAGCATTGCAGCTGTTCCGATATCATCCGCTTCAATTTTTGAAATATAGCCCGCCTGTTTCGCCGGCACATCAAATTTGAATTTAGCCTGAGGTAAACGAGATGGGTCATCAACGACTGAAGCATCCCCACCTTGAGCAGTGATGAATTTTTTCAGTACTTCCAATGCTGCTCCGGTTGCAACAACTTCTTCCAACATTTTTCGAGCTTCTTCGATTGTTTTTGCTTTTCCGCCAACAACAACCATTTGAGAGCCTAATGTATAGCAAAGTTCATTTAAATCAGCTGGACCTTTACCTTTTAATGTATCGATTGCTTCCTGAACTTCAAGGGCATTTCCGATTGCATATCCTAAAGGTTGACTCATATCTGAAATAATCGCCATTGTTTTACGACCAACGCTGTTTCCGATTTTCACCATCGCTTCAGCCAATTTAATTGAATCTTCAACTGTTTTCATAAATGCGCCGTCACCAGTTTTAACATCGAGGACAATCGCATCTGCACCTGCAGCAATTTTCTTCGACATGATTGAACCGGCAATTAGCGGAATGCTTGAAACTGTTCCTGTAACGTCACGTAGCGCATAAAGCTTTTTATCTGCTGGTGTTAAGTTGCCTGATTGACCAATAACAGCCATTCCGATATCATTTACCTGTTTTGAAAACTCTTCACTTGATAACTCAACGTGGAAACCTTCAATTGCCTCAAGCTTATCGATCGTACCGCCTGTATGACCTAAACCGCGACCACTCATTTTTGCTACCGGAACACCGACAGCTGCTACCATTGCAGTTAATGGTAATGTCGTTGTATCGCCAACTCCGCCTGTTGAATGCTTGTCTACTTTTACACCAGCAATTGAAGAAAGGTCTATTTGATCACCAGACTCAACCATTGCCATTGTTAAATCCGCGCGTTCGCGATCTGTCATATCCTGAAAGTAAATAGCCATACATAACGCACTTGCCTGATAATCAGGAATCGTGCCATCCGTATATCCTTCTACAAAGAAGCGAATTTCAGCAGTTGTCAACTCTTCGCCGTTACGTTTTTTTTCAATAATATCTACCATTCTCATGTGGAAAATCCTCCTTATTTCAGCTCTGCTAAAAAGCTTTTTCCGAACTGCGGTGCCGCAATATTAAAATTATCTGCAATTGTTGCTGCAATATCCGCAAATGTTTCACGTAACTCTAATTCTGCCCCAGCTGTAAAGCGCGGTGAGTAAACAATTAATGGTACGTATTCACGTGTATGGTCTGTACCAGGGAATGTCGGGTCGTTCCCGTGATCTGCCGTAATAATCAGCAAATCATCTGCTGACAAAGCATCCAGAACTTCCGGTAAACGACGGTCAAATTCTTCCAATGCTTGACCATAGCCAATTGGATCACGTCGGTGTCCAAAATTCGCATCGAAGTCCACTAGGTTCAAGAAGCTAATGCCATGGAAATCACGACGAACAACTTCCGCCATCTTATCCATACCGTCCGTGTTGTCTTTCGTACGGATCGCTTCTGTTACCCCGTCACCATTAAAGATGTCCGAGATTTTACCGATTGCAATGACATCAAGATTCGAGTCCTTCATTTCAGCCATTGTTGTGCGTCCAAATGGCGTTAATGCATAGTCATGACGGTTTGATGTACGCGTAAAATTGCCTGGTTGGCCAACGAATGGACGGGCAATGACACGACCTACTAAAAATTCAGCATCCAACGTTAGTTCACGTGCAATTTCACAAATTTTATAAAGTTCTTCTACTGGAATAATTTCTTCATGTGCTGCAATTTGCATAACCGGGTCTGCCGATGTATACACAATAATTGCACCTGTTTCCATATGTTCCGGACCGTAATCGTCAATGACAGCGGTTCCACTGTACGGTAAATTACAAAGCACTTTGCGGCCAGTTGCAGCTTCCAACTTAGAAATCAGTTCTTCAGGAAAGCCTTCAGGATATACTTTAAACGGCGTATCGATGTTAAGCCCCATAATCTCCCAGTGACCCGTCATTGTATCTTTACCAACAGATGCTTCTTGCATCATGCCGTAAAATGCAGCCGGTTCTTCAGTCTTATTAATCCCTTTAAGTTCACGAATATTCGATAAACCCAATTTCTCCATATTCGGCATATTTAAGCCATTCATTTTTTCTGCGATATGTCCTAATGTATTTGAGCCAGCATCGCCAAATTTATCGGCATCCGGTGCTTCACCGATACCAACAGAGTCCATTACAATTACATGTATTTTTTTAAACGGTTGCATAATGCTTTCAACTCCTCTTCTTTCATTCTATTTTACATAAAACGTCTAAATAAAGTAAAGGTCAGACATCCGATTTCAGAAAGAATTATTTTTAATAGAAAAAAGTAAGCTTCCCATTAGTCTTACGCGTTTATGCCGTTTTTAAGCACGCGGATGGAATTGTTTATATACTTCCGATAAACGAGTTTTGCTTACATGTGTATAAATCTGGGTCGTCGATATATCTGCGTGTCCTAAAAGCTCCTGTACTGCACGTAGATCTGCCCCGTTTTCTATCAGATGTGTCGCAAAGGAATGACGCAGAACATGCGGTGTAATCTCTTTGGAAATACCTGCTGTTGCTGCATGCTCTTTAATGATCTTCCAGCAGCCTTGTCTTGTGAATCTTTTCCCTCTCTGTGTAATGAAAAACGCATCATTTTTTAATGCATCACCTAAAAGCTGAGGCCGCGCCTGTTCCAAATAATTGATACATGCCTGAATCGCACTTCGACCGAGTGGAATAATCCGCTCTTTACCGCCTTTACCAAACACACGGACAAAGCCCATCGTCAAATGAACATCCTCCAAGTTCAGGTCAATCAGTTCACTTATACGCATACCGGAACCATACATCATTTCCAAAATCGCTATATCCCGCGTGCCCTGTGGTTTTTCAACGGACGGTGCTGTCAAAAGTGCATCAATCTCTTCTATTGATAATACTTTTGGTAAGGACAGTTCTTTTTTAGGCATTTCCAAATGAACGGTAGGATCTTGATTTGTCACCTTTTCCCTCAATAAAAACTGATGAAAGGAGCGAATCGATGAAATTTGTCTTGAAATCGTCTTCGATGACTTCCCTACAGAACGTAAGCTGTCCAAATAAAGCAAAATATGTTCGCGCATAACGTTATCAAATTCCATAATCTGCTGTTCATAATGGATGTGACGGGCATATGCGACTAAATCACGCTTATAGGATTGTAGTGTATTATCAGAAAGCTGCCGTTCCACTTTAATAAAATGTAGATAATCTTCTATTGAATCTTTTAAAGCTTGCATAAAAATCGCCCCTCTTGCATTCTATACATCTATATTACCATTTTCGTACAATTGAAGTGTTGTTTTATCCTTCGATGATCCATTCTTTCAACAAAACACACTGTTCATATGTAATAGCTTCCATTTACAAAATGTACTATTTGCGGTATTCTTGAAAGTAAAACGTGACAGATAGAGGTGATAATTTGGGATCGACAAACTAAAAATCGGAGAGCTTGCTGCAGCAACAGGTGTAACAAAACGAACTATTGATTATTATACGAATTTGGGCCTTCTAAAAGTTGAACGTTCGGCATCCAATTATCGCTATTATGATAAAGAGATGATTGAGCGTATACACTGGATTGAAGAGCAGAAGAAGCTTGGCAAATGCCTTGAAGAGATTCACAGCTTACTTGGCCCTTCTAAAGAAGAACCCGAAGAAATTGATATTCAGGATATTCGATTGCAAATGCGTAAGCTTGAACATGATGTAACGGTATTAATGGAGCATTTAGATGACAAAGAGCGGCAGAAGCTTCGAAAAAAAGTGTCGCCTGAAAGTGTTGCACTCATGCAATCACTATTATTAATTTTAAATAACTAGGAGGTGAACGTTCTACTTCGTGAGTAGGACGCTCGTTTGACCACAATCATTAACTTAATTATTTTCTCGGTTTTAATCGCTTTTACTGCCTTTTTCGTTGCAACGGAATTTGCGATCGTAAAAGTACGTCAATCCCGTATTGACCAACTTGTAGCTGAAGGTAAAGCCGGTTCCATTTCAGCTAAAAATGTAACAACCCACCTTGATGAATATTTATCGGCCTGTCAATTAGGTATTACGGTAACAGCACTAGGAATCGGTATGGTCGGTGAATCCACATTTGAGTTTATACTTCACCCACTGTTCGAATCGATCGGAATTGGCACAGAATATATTCATTGGTTTACATTAGGTGGCGCATTCTTTTTAGCGACATTCTTCCACGTAGTAGTAGGTGAACTTGCACCTAAAACGATTGCTATTCAAAGAGCAGAAGCTATTACACTGGCATTCGCAAAGCCTATTCAATTATTCTATAAGCTTATGTTCCCTTTAATCTGGCTATTAAATGGTTCTGCACGTTTATTATTAAAATTGTTCGGTATGCGACCAGCGAGCGAACATGAACTCTCACATACTGAAGAGGAATTGCGCCTGCTTCTATCGGAGAGCTACAAATCCGGCGAGATTAATGTCAATGAATTAAAATATGTAAACAATGTGTTTGAATTCGACGATAAAATCGCACGTGAAATTATGGTTCCCCGAACAGATATTATCGGTTTCGATGTAACTGCAACATTCGAGGAAGTGTTAACACAAGTTTCAGAGGAACGCTATACCCGCTACCCGGTTTACAATGGGGACCGCGATAATATATTAGGTTTTTTAAATATTAAAGATTTTTTAACACTTGGTATGAATAACAGGATTGACCCGGTAACATTTAAGCTTGAAGACTTCATCAATCCAGTTATCCATACAATTGAAACAACGCCTATTCAAAGTTTACTTCAGATTATGCAGAAAAAACGTATTCACATTGCCATTTTGCTCGATGAATACGGTGGTACGAGCGGCATGATTACCGTTGAAGATATATTGGAAGAACTTGTTGGTGAAATCCGTGATGAGTTTGACGATGATGAAGTTTCAGATATTCGGAAAATCGGTGAAGACCATTATTTAGTCTACTCGAAAGTATTGCTTGAAGATATTTCTAAATTGCTCTTTCTGGACATCGAAGACGCAAATGTAGATACAATCGGCGGCTGGTACTTCACAAACATGCCTGACCTGAATATTGAAGATACATTTATATTTGAAAACTATGCATTTAAGATCCATGAAATTGATGGTCATCAGCTACAATTTTTAGAGATCAAAAAAGTGCATGATCTTATTGAACAGTAACCTGTATACAAGATAATTTTCATCTGTATGCACATTCTCCTGAAAGTTTAATACGACAGTATGAATCTCGTAACGTTTTAATTGTAAGAGCTTCGGGAATACAATAAGTATTCATACAAAAGGAGAGTGTATATATATGGCAATTATCAAATCAGTAGAAAACGGTGTGCAAGCAAAATCAGTAATCGAATCATTTATTACCGAGGGCTATGATCGCGATCATATTCATGTTTTCGCAAACAGCAACAAGCGTGCAGAAGACATTGCAGACTTTTTCAATGTGGATGCAAGCAAAACGCCTGAAACAACGGAAGATGACAAAGGATTCCTGGCATCAATCAAAAACTTCTTCCAAAGTACTCCTGAAGATCTGCATCACCAGCTTGCTGATATTGGTGTAGGCGAAAGTGAACATGCATCAGCAAAGAATGATCTGGATGCCGGTAAGGTCCTGATTGTTGCCCATCATCCTGGGAAATAAATAAAAATATTAAAAGAGGTTGGGACTTAACCCAGAAATGCCATTTTTCTCTGAGAGAAAAATGGCATTTTTTTGCTGAGCGTTAAAAATTGATTTCCATTCCGGGACGCTTTCCGCGGGCGTGAGGCCAACAGGATGTTGGTCACAAAAGCGTTGCCACAGGACGTGGCGTTCTTAGCTTTTGTTCCTAGTCTCAGGCGTCACGCTATTCCCGCAGGAGTCGCCCTTCATTCCAAACAATTTTATAAAATATCCGTTTTTTAATAAGGTTTTTCTCCTTAGTTAATGAAATTTCTTCTTCTGTCTCAACCTCTTTTTTACTGTCTGCTGAGAACTAATTGGATTTCTCTTGTCTATTCCACGAACGAGCCAGTGAACATAGAATTCTTCAATTCTATTTTTACACACAAAAAAAGAACAGCTATATACACTGCTCTTTTTTTGATTATAGATTATGCATCGCTGTCTCCAGAGTTGTCATTATTGTCATGACAACGCCAGCAGATGCCATGGAATGTCAGACGGTGATCTTTGATAATAAAGTTCCAACGTTTCTCCACAATTTCTTCTACATCTTCTAGTAAATCTTCTTGAATTTCATCTACTGCGCCACATTCGATACAAACTAAATGATGATGGAAATGCTTCGCGCCCTCTTGACGTAAATCATAACGGGATACACCATCACCAAAATTAATTTTATCGACAATTTTCAGCTCTGTTAAAAGCTCCAGTGTACGGTATACAGTAGCTAGTCCAATCTCTGGTGCCTTTTCTTTTACTAATAAGTAAACATCCTCAGCACTTAAATGATCTTCCTCATGCTCCAATAAAACCGCTACTGTTGCTTCTCGCTGTGGCGTCAGCTTATAGCTCGCACTATGCAGTTGCTTTTTAATTCGATCAATACGGCTCTCCATATGTGACGCCCTCCTAAACTCTTTTCATTATACCAAATGAGTAAATCTCATTACAAGATAATGATTATTTAAATAAATAAGTAATTGCTAAATATTCGACTGCAAAAACAATTATCATCACCACTATAAGGAAAATTACCTTTTTCCATGGCATCACCGTTTTCAATGCTCGTCTATTCGTAGTTTTAGTTGTTATTTGGTAAAGCATAATTAACAATACACAATATATTAACTGAAACGGAAACCACCAAAATGCATAGAGTTTAATAGATTCATGCTGTACGAGTAAATAGACCGAGCTAAAGCCTAAAAATGTTACTTTAATCGCAATAAAAATAAGGCCGATACGCGGCAAATATTTATGTGTCGAAAAGAATAATACAATACTTAAGGCAACTATGAAAGGAACTACACTCCAAAGCAATTCAGGTTTTTCCATTTGGAGCAGTCTACGATCACTATATTTAATAATTTGCTGCACTTGTCCAATATCGAATAACTGATAACATACCACACCACAAATGAAACATACGACAATCATCGAAGTATATTGAATATATAGATATTTACGCATTTGGACGCCTCCTTGTCCATACAACTTATGCACATAAATTGTCCTTATGCGTAAACAATTATTGATTTAAATATTCATTTTTAACTTCAACCATAAAATCGCAAAAGCCGTTTTGGCATCGTAAATACGGCCGTCCGCAACCATCGCTTCAGCTTCTTCCAGCGATACTTCCATTAACTCTACAAATTCATCTTCATCCAAATCAACCGGAATGTCTAATTTTTTTAACTTTTCGGCTACGTAAATATGAATAATTTCATCCGCAAATCCCGGTGAAGTTGCGAAAGCCTGAACAAATTCGAAATGATCAGACGTATACCCCGTTTCTTCCTCCAGCTCACGGCGAGCCGTTACAATAGGCTCCTCCCCTTTTTCCAGCTTACCGGCAGGAATCTCTATAATGGAACGTTCAAGAGCTTTACGGTATTGCTCCACAAGTAAAATTTTATTGTTTTCTGTGATGGCAATTACTGCAACTGCACCTGGATGATTAATAATTTCGCGCTTCCCTGTTTCACCGTTCGGAAGCGATACATCGTCTACTTTTAATGAAATAACCTTCCCGGAATAAATGGGTTGGGATTGAATTGTTTTTTCTTCAAATTTTTTCATGACCATGCCTCCACTTGTTCTCTTGCTTATATTCATTGTACCATTAGTAAGAGCTTTTCTAAAATATTGAACCAGGGAGGAAATTAAGATGAAAAAACGACAATTAGGTACAAGCAATCTTCATATTTCTGAAATTAGTCTAGGCTGTATGTCATTACCTCCAAATCCAGCAGAAGCAGAAGAGGTCATTCATGCTGCAATTGATGCAGGCATTAATTATTTTGATACCGCAGACCTGTATAATAAAGGAGAAAATGAAAAAGTTGTTGGCACTGCACTGAAACAACACCGCCACAATATTTACCTGGCATCAAAAGTCGGAAATCGTTGGGAAGAAGGAAAGGAAGGATGGGGCTGGGATACGTCCGCAAATTATATTAATAAAGCTTTACGTGACAGTCTGCAGCGTCTACAGACCGATTACCTGGACCTTTACCAGCTACATGGAGGAACGACTGAAGATAACTGGGAAGAAATTACCGACACATTTGAAAGCCTGAAAAAAGAAGGACTTATTCGCGAATATGGCATTTCCTCCATCCGGCCGAATGTGTTCATGCCATTTCTGCAAAACAGTGATGCAATCAGCAATATGATGCAGTTTAATATTTTTGATGAACGTGCAAGTGAATTCTTCGATTCGATTCAACAGACTGGCGCTTCTGTCGTAACACGCGGATCAATTGCAAAAGGCTTGCTGACAAATGAATGGCGCACACGCTTAAAGCCCTTTATGAGTTACGATGAAGCGGATGCAAACGATGTATTGCAGAAAATCGAACAGCAATTCGGCGATGTTCATGCAGCAGCCCTCGCTTTCAATTTACAATATCCAACGGTTGCTTCAACAGTCATCGGTGCGCGTACACTTACACAACTGAAACAAAATCTGGATGCCTATGAAAAAGCGCAATTGCTGCAAAATATTTCGGAGATCGACAAATGGACGAAAACCGACCGTTACACTGAGCATAGATGAAAAAATGGATCGCTCTCGTCATTGTCGGGGTAATGGTGGTCATTGTCATGTCCAATATGAGCTATGAACAGCAAACGATTATTCCGGCGTTAAAAGACCTTTTAAAAGACAAGCCATTTGAAGCATGGTTAAGTCAATTTGAAATTCCTTATTGGGGAAAAATTATATCAGTCGAAACTCGCGGCTACTTTCAATTCCTTGAATTTCTTATTCGGAAAGCAACGCATTTTTTCGGCTACGGTTTATTAGCGGTTACAGTCTATATTTTGTATCGGAAACTGAAATGGCGCTTTGCAGCATTGCTTGCCTTTATTACTACCGTACTGATCGCAAGTCTCGATGAATACCGCCAAAGTACGATTACGGGACGCAGCGGCCTCGTCGAAGATGTCGTCCTCGATGCATGTGGCGCGTTGACATTGTTAGCATGCGCAAAACTCATTCTTATTGTATTCAAAAAAGAGGGTAGGACATAACCAAAAAGCCATTTTTCTCCGGGAGAAAAATGGCTTTTTGCTGTGCTTAAAAATTGATTTCCATTCCGGGACGCTTTCCGCGGGCGTGAGGCCAACAGGATGTTGGTCACAAAAGCGTTGCCACAGGAGGTGGCGTTCTTAGCTTTTGTTCCTAGTCTCAGGCGTCACGCTATTCCCGCAGGAAGCTTTGCTTGTAGCGAAAGGCGTAGCCGTCAGCTACACTCGCCCTCCATTCCAATCAATTTTATAAAATATCCGTTTCTTAATAAGGATTATCTCCTTATCTAATAAAATCTTTGTTCTTTCTCAACATCTTACAAATATATTAAGCTTCTATCGGGCCGTTTCGGATAACCGTTAAAATTTTGAACCTTTATCACCGTATTGATTTAACAGTTCTTCAAAGCTCATATTTTTTTCGCGTTGTTTGCGTTCGAATGCTGCTTTTGCCAGACGTTCTTCCTCTTTCGCCTTTTCGTCTGCCACCATTTCCTGCTTCGCTGCCTTTAGCTTGGCCAATACATCGCCGCCTAGCTGATCGGCCAATGTTACCGCCTTATCCTTTGGAAGCTCGAATTCATTCGTCGTTCTTTGCTGTTTCTTTTTTGCCATTATTTTCACCTACAATTAATTTTAGCGTTGTACAATTGTTGCAACACCCTGTCCCCCACCAATACATAAAGTTGCAAGACCTAATTTTGCATCTTGTTTTTGCATTTCATGTAACAAAGTAACTAAAATACGTGTTCCGCTTGCCCCAATTGGGTGACCAAGAGCAATTGCCCCGCCATTTACATTTAGTTTATCATGATTGAACGCCAATTCGCGATCAACTGCAATCGCCTGTGCTGCAAACGCTTCATTCGCTTCAATTAAATCCATTTCATCCAATGTTACATTCGCTTTCGCCAAGACTTTTTTGACCGCTGTTACCGGTCCGATCCCCATCACAGAAGGATCAACCCCAGCGCTCGCATTTGCGACGATTGTAGCCAGTGGTGTAAGGCCTAATTCAAAAGCCCGCTGCTTTGACATAACAACAACCGCTGCAGCTCCGTCGTTAATACCTGAAGCGTTCCCTGCAGTAACCGAACCTTCTTTCTTGAAAGCAGGTCGTAATCCGCTTAATTTTTCTGCTGTTGTTCCATGTTTCACATATTCATCTTGTGTAAATAGAATCGGATCCCCTTTACGTTGAGGAATTTCTACCGGTACAATTTCTTCAGCAAATTTATTTGCAGAAATCGCCTCAGATGCACGAGCCTGTGATCGTGCTGCAAATTCATCCTGTTCCTGACGCGAAATGTTATATTGATCACACAGGTTTTCAGCAGTGATCCCCATATGATAATCATTAAATGCACACCATAAGCCATCCTGAATTAATGTATCGACAATTTTTTGATCGCCCATGCGGAAACCTTCTCTTGCATTTCGCATAATATATGGTGCTTGACTCATATTTTCAAAGCCTCCAGCGACAACAACATCTGCATCCCCGGCAATGATTGCTTGTGCTGCTAAATGAACGGCCTTTAAGCCTGAACCACATACTTTATTAATTGTCATCGCTGGAACGGTGTATGGAAGACCAGCCTGAATACTTGCCTGTCTTGCCGGGTTTTGACCTAAACCTGCTGCGAGAACATTCCCCATAATCACCTCATCAACTGTCGTCGGATCTAATTGAACCCGATTTAACGCTTCTTTTATTACGATACTCCCTAAAGTCGGAGCTGAAATATCTTTTAATGCCCCCTGAAAAGCACCAATTGGCGTACGTACTGCACTTACTATTACAACTTCTGTCATGAATATATCCCCCTTTATTGTGAATGGTCCCTTTGTGAGCAAATGAGCTTACAAAGATTTTATCAAATATTTCGTATTTTTCACACAAAAGTTTCCAATAGTAAATAGATACATATTAGTTGATTTATCACAATAATTCATCGAATATTAAATTAATTAAGGAGTGATTTTCATGAAAAAACGTACACTGTTTTTATCTGGCAGTATTGTAACCACGCTGCTGGCAGCTGCTACAACGATCACTGGTGTCGTGATGACAAATCACATTATGTATATAAAGAAAAAGGACGATGCTTTCATCCGTGAACGTGAAATTGCGGCAAAACGCTTTGACGAAGCATGGTATGAAGGCTGTCCAAAAGAAATTTTAACGATCGATTCTCCAAATGGCTATACAATAAGCGGCATCTATTTAAAACCTCTGGAAACGAAAAATACAGTGATTATCTGTCATGGTGTCACAGAAAATAAAATCAACTCAATGCGATATGCCCGTATGTTTGAACGGCTAGGTTTTAATGCATTTGTGTACGATCATCGCCGTCACGGAGAATCACAAGGGAAAACAACAAGTTACGGCCATTATGAAAAATACGATTTACAGGCAGCAGTCGAGACAATCCGAACTATTACCGGTGAAGACGCCCTGCTAGGTATTCACGGGGAATCAATGGGTGCGGCTACAACCCTGCTCTATGCAGGTACACTGGCCGATAATGCAGATTTCTATGTTTCCGACTGTGCTTTTTCAAACTTCCCAGAACTATTAAAGCGGATTTTTGAAAGTGTTGTACCAATTGATTCGAAATATACACTCCCTTTTGCCGACTTTTTCATGCGGATTCGCGATGGCTATTCTGTTAAAGAAGTGATGCCGATTGATGCAGTGAAACACATTCAAAAACCTGTCCTCTTTATTCACAGTACACCGGATGATTTCATTCCTTCCTCTATGACCGAAGAACTGTACGAACAAAAACCTGAACCTAAAATGCTGAAACTGTTTGAAAAAGGAGAGCATGCGAAATCATTCAATGATAACCCAGGTGATTATGAGCAAACGGTTGCCAAGTTCTTGCACGACTATGTACCGGCATACCGCAATATAACGGATTCTTTACTATAAAGGTAATAAGAATTTGGGACATAATTCAAACTTGCCACTTTTCTCCAATAGAAAAGTGGCAAGTTTTTGCTATGCTTAAAAATTGATTTCCATTCCGGGACGCTTTCCGCGGGCACGGCCTGAGCCTGTAGTCTCAGGCGTCGTGCTATTCCCGCAGGAAGCTTGCTTGTAGCGAAAGGCGTAGCCGTCAGCTAATGTTTTCACAGTGCGAAAGGTGAAACCGTCAGCACGAACACTCGCCCTCCATTCCAATCAATTTTATAAAGTATCCGTTTCTTAATAAGGATTTTCTCCTTATTTAATGAAATTTCTACTTCTGTCCCAACCTCACTTAGTTGAGGGACGGGAACTAATTCCCCTTATTCATCCCCCGCCCAAACAAAAAAGCCCCCATACTCTGTAAGATTAAGTACAAGTAATGGTACATTAAATCTTATTCAGTAGTGTTTCTTTTAAAATGTTACACATTAAATAAAAATGCACATTATTATAGCAATTTTAGTAATGTGCTTTTTATTTTTATTAACTTTTTCATGTACATTTGTTAAAAGGTTAAACACTTTACAATGACTAAGAAAGATATTAATGTAGGAACATACATTCTTATATAAGGGGGGAGAATAATTGTATTGGTTTGAGTATTGTCCGAAGCATATTGAGAGTAAATATCAGTTACTTGTCTTTAAAGATAACCAGCCATTTATTCCTTTGACGGATTATTATCATGATTGTTTAGGGAGAATTGATAAAAGCTCTGCAATATCATATTTGAATTGTTTCCTTCCGTTTTTTAAATGGTTGGAGAAAGAAAGTAACTATCAAGGAAACAGAGTGCAATGGAATGATTCAGAAGAGAAAATACGTGTTGTGGTTGAAGATTATTTGATGCATGAAATGAAGTGTAAGATTCGTGATAAAGACACAAGACACCTTTCGTTTTGTAAATTTAACTAACAAGAGTCCTAACACAATCAGTCGATTTTTATCAGCATTAAAATCATTATACAAATCTATGATACGGTTAAAACAGTATCCGTATAGTAACTTTTTATGCCCCTTTTCCTTAAGAACTAGGGTATCTACACTTACGTTTTGAAGACTAATTCGCCACTTTCTTATTGTACCTGGAGTAGGTAAATTAAAATGAACTGCAGTCTCTATATCAGACAACCTATTCTCGTTCATATAATTGAGTATATATAGTTTATCTTCAACAGAATAACGTGTATAGCTCTTTTTTAAGGATTCTGGTCCATGAAGATGATATTTTCCAATCCAGAAATGTATCAATTCAGTATTAGTAAAATTAAGTGATTTAGCAATTGAAGTAATACCTTCATCACCTTTTTCAACACGATAAATCGTATCCAGTTTTTGTTCAAAAGTAATCCTTGTCATATAAAAAGCACCTCCAAATGATAGATTTGTGTCTAACATTTGGGGTGCAGTTCATTCAAGAAAAGCGCCCAATTGTTGCATAAGGGTGGCATCAGATTTTACTCTAATACTCAATAAAGAAGGGAAACCACTAAGATGGTTTCCCTTTAAAATGTTCCGCCTTTTTTAGTATAAACTATATTTTTATACTTGCTGAGCAAGGACAATTATCATCACGATTCCCATTTTTTGTAGAACAATTCAAGGAAGCAGAGATGGGATTAGAAAAGTAAACTCCATATATAATAGGAAGCCAGCCAGGGATGCCAGTATAGTACTCCCACATTTTATCAGAAATAGCCAGTTCTCTTTGATCATTTTGGATTCATCTTTTTTTCTCCTTTTGTTTACATCAAGTTTGTTAAAGGGTTTTGCAAATGGTTTACATAGACTACAAAATTTCTTTGACAAGAACTTTTTTATATTCTATACAAAAAAATTACAGAATACCTTAAAAGCTTGCCATAAGGATCGGCCAGTTTTGACCTATTTTAGCTGAGTAATTTCTGCCAATATTTCATAGGAATGGAGGCGTGCCTTATGATCGTAAACCTGGGCGATTGCCATGATTTCATCGGCTTGACTTTCATCCAGAAATTTTTCCAGCTTTTCTTTTACGGTTAAAGGACTGCCGACAATCGAAGTTCCTAATTGATTCTCAAGGGCAGCTATTTCATAGTCTCTCGCTAAACTATTAATATTATCCACTGGCGGCTGCAATGGGACTTCCTTCCCGCGCATCAAATTCAAGAACTGCTGTTGCAAAGTTGTAGCGAGCCGCTCAGCTTCCTGATCTGTATCGGCCGCAATGATGTTTAGTCCTACCATTGCATGCGGCTTATCCAGAATTTTAGAAGGCTTAAACGAACGGCGGTACAGCTGGATAGCCGGCAGTGTGTTATGCGGCGAGAAATGGCTCGCAAATGCAAACGGCAGTCCAAGCTCTCCCGCCAGCTGGGCACTGTATCCGCTCGAACCTAACAGCCAAATAGGTATGTTCAATCCCTCACCCGGAATTGCTTTAACATGATTATGTCCTTGTGCCAGGGAAGGGGCAAAGTAATTCCGGAGCTCAGCCAGCTGCTCAGGGAAATCTTCTCCTGAACTTCTCAAGTCCCGTCTTAATGCACGTGCAGTAAGCTGATCAGTGCCTGGTGCACGGCCCAAGCCAAGATCAATACGTCCTGGAAATAATGTTTCCAGAGTCCCAAATTGCTCAGCAATAACAAGAGGTGCATGATTCGGCAGCATAATACCGCCTGAACCTACCCGGATTTTTGATGTACCTGCTGCAACATGGGAAATGACTACCGATGTTGCAGAGCTGGCAATAAACGGCATATTATGATGCTCAGCGAGCCAATATCGGTTATACCCCAGCTTTTCAGCGAGCTGGGCTAGCTCCAAAGTATTGCGAAAAGAGTCTGCCGGCGTACTTCCATCTGTAATTGGAGACAGATCCAGGACCGAGAATGGAATTTCCGTAATTTGTTTTGTATCATTTTCAGGCATATGCTCATCTTCTTCCTTTAAAATTTCGTTTCAATCCTATAAATGAATTTACAGGTTGTATTCTTTGTCTTCTTTTATTGCCTAAATCTAAATCACATTGATTTAACTGATTTAATATCTGCAGAAAATACATCCTTTATTAGACTAGACACTGTTTAATTTAATGCAGCTTGAGCAAAAATTGAGCTCGCCATTCCTGCCCAATTATGATGTTCAGCAAGCCAAAACCGTTTATATCCCCACTGCTCTGTTTTCTTTGCTAGATTAAGCGTGTTTTAAAGGGAAAGTTCGGCTGATCCCCCCGACAATAGGGGGAGGAATCTAGTACTGAAAGTTCTATTTTCTTTGTCATCATTCATCCTCCTTTTATACAATTTAATTAAAGCTGGCCAGCACCTTTATGGGTTGGAAAGTGGGGTAAAACAAATTCTCCAAGTTCCTGGATTACTTCCTCTGGAGGGCGCTTGGAAAAATAAAGAACAAACGCCAAATGGTTGACACCAATCTCGTGAAATTGATGAAGCAGATCAATTAAACGGTTTCTTCCCACGGAATAGCCTAAGGGTATGGAGACTGGCATTTCATCGGGATTTTCCAATAAATTGATAAACAAGCTTTGAGAGAAGGGTTTAAACTCTCCCGGAGCATGAACTTCAGTTAAAGCACGATAATCCTGGATAAGCTGTGCCTGTTGAATAATGCTTCTTGGGTATTGAAGCCACCCATCACCATTCCCGGCTATCCAATTTATAGATTGATTGCTAAATCCGGTCACCATGGTCGGAATCGAAGATACAGGCTTTGGGAATAACCTCATATCTGTGCCATCGATCAGTCCAGCGGGGGTGTGGATTGTCGGTTGATCCTCCTTTAACAGACGTTCGAGAATTTCGAAATTTCCCTTAAATAGTTGACCACTTTCTTGCTTAGATATCCCTAAAGCTGTAAAATCTTTTTCCCTGTCCCCTGATGCCACTCCCATAATCAATCGACCTGGAAATAATCGATCGATTGATGCAGCTTCCTTGGCTACCCTGACGGGGTGGCGCAAAGGGAGAACTACACTTCCTGTCACTAACGCAATGTGCTTCGTATAGGCTGCAAGATACGTTAAATAAATCCATAAATCGTACATTTGGCCGTTATCATCAACATTCAAATTCTGTATTGTAATATCACGGAGCCATAATGAAGCAAAGCCATATTCCTCAATTTTACGGGCCAGCTCCAGCTGATTTTCCATAATTGGATTTTTAGACATCCTGGCAGTCGGAAGGACAAATCCGAGTGTCATTTTGTCTTTCTGGTACATGCTATTATAGGCATGATGATGTTGAAAACTCACTCTTGGTCCTCCTTAAAGGTTATATTTTTAAGCTTATATACTTTTCAAACTGTTTAATCGTTTCCTCATTCCGTCGATAATAAGTCCATTGTCCGATTCGTTTCATTTCCACCAGTCCGCTTTGCAATAGGATAGATAAATACTGGGAGGTAGTGGACTGTGATAATCCTACTTTGCTGTGAATATCACTAACACAAACCCCGCCATCAAAGCCCTTTTCTTTGATGACATGGGCCTGCGGAGAAAAATTATTATCAGGTTCTTTCAACATTAGCAGAATATTTACTCTTATTTGATTTGACAGAGCCTTGAATATTTCAACTGCCTGTTCGTCATTTATCAGATTTGATTCACGATTCAACGCTGCCCGCCTCTTTCTGATTTTATTAGTATCTATTTTGCTTGGAATGCGTATAAATTAATCGAACGAAAGAATATCGATACTTTCCGATATTTCTATATATTAATTTCCTTTATACCCAAAATCAAATTTTATGCTTTAGACAGGCCTAGGAAACGGTTTTAAAGGAACTAAACAAATCAGCTTAGGGTTGGGCAATAATTAATGCTACCAAACGACGTTTGGGGAACTTTATTTCTTTCATCGATTGCTTTCAAAAATTAAAATGAATTATAATTTAAATAAATCTTGAGTTGCTTGGAGTTACAATATAATAACGTTCCCAAATCAAAGTTTTGGAGTACAAATAAAAAGACTAACTTTGATGTAACAGCGTTAGTCTCTTTTTAGAGTAACTTTATTTATACAAATTTTTATACAGGTAGCATAAACAGTTGAAATAGCTGCATTCATCCTAGCAGAGCTTATTCATAAATTTGCATAAAAACTTGTAGAACATATTTCTTATCGATCAAGTGTTATTCAATAATCTGGCCCTATAACAGAAAAACGCGATCTTCTTATGGAAGAAGGTAGTGACCCCTTAAAGTTAGAGTTTTTATTATGCTGCTAATTGGCTGGCATGTTTTCGGTAATTTACCGGACTCATGCCGGCCAGTTTTTGTTTAATACGAACATTATTATAATAATGGATATACTCATTTATTTTCTTTTGTAATGCTTCATAAGAGATGATTTGTTCTCCATAATACATTTCCTGTTTTAGTAAGCTAAAGAAGTTCTCCATGGCCGCATTGTCGGCGCATGTTGCTTTACGAGACATACTTTGAAAAATCCTGTTCTGTCTTAATGTTCTCACCCATGTATTGTGTTGGTAGTGCCAGCCTTGATCGGAATGAATTGTTGTCCGATATTCTGCGCGCTTTTGAATAATTGGTAGTGCTTGTCTAAGTGAATTTAACACAAAATCTAGGCTCGGCCGTTTTGACATACTAAACCCAATAATTTCACCATTAAATAAATCCATGATCGGACTTAAATATAATTTTTCATCATCTGTACATTTAAATTCAGTTACATCAGTCACCAATTTTTGAAG
This sequence comes from Solibacillus sp. FSL W7-1472, assembly GCF_037969775.1. NCBI lineage: Bacteria > Bacillati > Bacillota > Bacilli > Caryophanales > Caryophanaceae > Solibacillus > Solibacillus sp. FSL W7-1472. Next base: position 1,234,826 of record NZ_CP150208.1, on the reverse strand, counting down.
GGCATATGACGTTCTGAATCTACGATTCAAAAGGTTTTTAGCGACTTTTCCAACTGTTCCTTTGTAGGATTTATAGCGTGATTTACGTATGAATTTTACACATTTCAACCCTAGGTTTTTCATAATTCGTTGTACCTTTTTATGATTAATTATGTGTCCTTGCACTCTTAATTCCGCATGAATTCGGCGGTAGCCATATCGCCCCTTATGTTGTTCAAAAGTCTCTAAAATCAAGGCTTTCCACTCTAAATCTGGATCTTTTTGCCTCATCAGTTTGATATGATAATGATACGTTGCTTCAGGAATATCCACTTGTTTTAAAATATCTTTTAATCGAAATCCTTCTTGTTTAAGTTCGAATGCGATGGCAGCTTGTGCTTTTCGAGGAAGGCATCTGGATTCTCCCGAAAAGCCTTCAACTTTTTTAAATAAGCTACCTCTAAACGAAGCAGTTCATTTTCGCGTTCTAGCTGCTCCTCACGTGACATTGTTTTTTCTTGGTTATTCACTGTTGATTTTTGTTTCTTAGACATGGATGGGCGCCCCTTTGGTTTTCTTTGCAGGCCCTCTATCCCTTCTTTTAAAAACCGATGATACCAACTAGCAACTAAAGTTGGATCATTCAAGTTAAAATGAATCGCAGTATCTTGATGGGAAGCACCTGTTCGTTTCATATAGCTTAATACATCTAATTTAAATTGAACAGAATAAAACTGCTTCGTTTTCTTAACAGATAGGCCACTACATCCAAACTCTTTATAAGCACGTACCCATTTCCTTAACGGTGTAGCACCGACTGCATATTTCTTCGCGATCGCTCGATATCCTAGTGAGCCACTTAAATATTCTTGAACCACCATCAATTTAAATTCTTCATTAAATTTAGTCATAAAAAATCACCCCAAAGGTTAGTTTTTTACTCTAACTTTTGGGGTGCAGCACCGAATCGCGCCCGATTGCTTAAATAAAAGATATACACAAATTTTGTATCGTCCTTACTCAAGTTAGTTATTGGAAATTATTTTTCCTCGGTTTATACTTATCGAGAATAATGACAGTGTCTTCTAACATCTCAAATATCAATTTAACTGCTTAGCGAGGACTTTCCGATATACATTATTAATAACTTGGTAAATTATGCGAGCTTTTTCACATACGACCAGTTATTTAAGTATTCAAAACAAGAAATTAAAACTTTATTCAAATTACAAAAAGTGATAGATTGTAAATAAAATGCCCTAAAATCGTTAGATTCTAGGGCATTTTGTTTACGTTATAAGTTATTCAATAGGAAAAATTAAAGGTTTTACCTTTATGAATTTGCATCCGTCAAAGGATCAATATTTATATTGTATTTTACTTTAATGTCCATCTCCTCAAACAATTCAATCCATTTTTTTTCTTCCATTGGTTTTGAGAATGGTCTTTTTGTTTTTACGCCAAGCTGTAATGGATCCACTCTCAATTCTTGCATGTTTTTAAATAGTTCATGTGTTTGTTTTTCAAGATGGGTTTCGATATCTTCTTTCATATTTTCTAACTCCTTTGGGTCAAATAATTGTTTCTCTCCCCGGTATTCCTCAATCCTAGTGTCTATATTCAAGGTATAGGTCATTGTAGAGTAGCTGCTATCGATATCTACTATTATTTTAGATCTAACATGACCCAGTACAACTTCAAATTCTGAAATCGGTAAAATGTCTAAGTAGTGATTGTTGTTTATCAACTGGAAGATACGATCATCAAAAGATGAAATAGTTTCAACTAGCTTGTCATCTTGAAACAAGGCTGTACCTTCATAGTTGACCCCATCCTCTTGTATTTTGAATACAGGCAAGAAAGGATCTGAATAAGGAGAATAGAGCAAATGCTTAAATTGATGAAGATTAATGACAGTTAATTCTCCTTGACTTTTTTCCTCATAATGCTTCAGCATTCGATAAAACGAGTAATCAAAGTTTTCATCTTTGTCCAATTGACTTTCTAAGTATTTTTCGAAATTTCCTTTTACGATAACTAAATAAATTCTCAAAGGAATATCCGGATCAGTCAATATTACATTTATAATGGACATAATCCCCTCTTTTGCAAGTTCATCACTAATTAACAGCATCCGCATTTGTCCGGATTTAACTTCCTGGTAGAAGTTTAAGTTGTACTTCTGTACTCCCTCCTTTAATAAGCTGACTTCTTGCGACATAACATTCTTATTTTTTTTACTTAGAGAAGGCAAAATTGTACTAACTTTTAATTTCCCATTATCCCCCTTACTAATTGACAAAAAAGTAATGGGAGAAATCTCTTCAATAAGGTTATTTTCGGTAAAAGGGGCACAGCCAGCTAACCAAATTGTCATAAAAAGGAGTGTCGATCTTTTAAATATCTTTTTATATAGACACATGTTTTTTAACCCCCCTTTTTTTTCATTACTAAAACAATAACAAGTGGAACAAGAAAATAGCTTAGGCTTCCAGCTATAATTTGAAGATTAAGTAAAAAGTTCTGCTTCTCCCAGGGTTTCCAAAATAATTCATTCAAAAGAACCATGCCGATAAAAATAAGGAATACACTGAATAATAAACCTTTTCCACTGGACGGCTTGCTCATTTTACCAAAAGCTATTTTAGATGCTCCATAAAACAATAGTAGAAATAGAGAAACCGCAAAAACTAAGTTAAATAATTCAAAGGAAAGCATGATCATATCAATTCGTTCAAACACTGGGTTTTGAAAATAACGGGCCATATTAATAATTGGATATTGACTTTTACTTAAATAATTAGAACCGAAATAAAGTAGGGATGCTATAAATAGGAATACATACTCTACAACGGTGAGAGCGTTACCGTATGACAAATAGCGAAAGGTTTTATTGTTTGTTTTAAGCCATGGTCCCAAAAATACCAGAAATTCCGGACCAGAATAGGAAGACAAAATTAAAAAAAAAGCCTTCCAATTTTCTACTTTCCACTCCATTGGAATAAGTGGATACAAATCACTGAGTTGAGCTATTGGAGGAAAGAAGAAAAAAACGAAAAATGTAATCATCCAAAATGTACTGAAAAAAGAAATTAACACAAAACGAATGGTATGTTCAATGCCCTTAGCTGCGACATAAAAACAGAACAACAAAATAAAAAAGACAAGAAAATTTGTATCTGTTGATGGAAGCATAAATGTTTGAACAATTTCGCTGAATCCTAAGGTTATGACGGAAAGTTTAAGTAGAATAAAGAACAATCCGATGAAAGAGAGAAACCGTACCAGTTTTTTTCCAAACAATTGGACAAATCCATTATATCCATTGCTAGATAATCGGGATGAAAGCCACTTAGATAAAAGAAGAAGGTTTAGTTGGGATAATATCCCGACAGCTATAAGCACCCAAATCATATATGGATTGATCAAGATATTTGGCATAATAAGAAAAAAGTATAGCATTTGGAGGCGATTTACCAACAACATGGCATAGAGCCCATTATAGGTTACATTCTTTTCAAATAATTGGTGGGTTTCCATCAAGTCATCTCCTAGTTTTATATCTCTTCAGTTTTAGAGGTTTAAGATGCTCTGGACGTTCCAACATTTTGACTAATGGTCCTCGAATGAATAAGTCAATCCAATCCTTTCTAAAGAAAGGGGAAACTGGTGAAAAATAGGGTTGCTTGATTGATGACAAGCTATTAAGATGGGCTAAAATAGCAATAATTCCTAGTGCAATCCCAATTAACCCAAATAAAGAAGAAAAAACAAGAAGCATCAATTGCATTAATGAATTTGCTTTTGTCATAAGGTAATTGGGAATAAGAAAGGAAGCTATCGTCGAGATCCCAACCATGACAATTAATACGTTGCTAGCGAATCCAGCCTCAACAGCCGCTTGACCAACTACAATACCACCAATAACCCCAAGTGTTTGACCTGTTTTTGTAGGCATCCTTAAACTTGCTTCTCTTATGATTTCAATAAAAATTAACATGATAAATGCTTCCCAAAAAGGAGTGAAAGGAAGCTTGCTCCTTGAGTCGACCAAGACCAGAAGGGTTTGTAAAGGAATCATTTGATAGTGATGAGTTGTCAATGCCACATAGAAAGGAATCAATGTGATTGACAGAACAAAACTGACATATCGGATGATGCGCAAAAAACTGGCAACTACCCATCGATTAATATAGTCCTCGGGTGATTGGAACAAATGGAAAAAAGTAATGGGTGCAACAAGAGCAAATGGTGTATTATCTACCAGAAGGGTGATTTTTCCTAATCCCAGAGAATAAGCAACTACATCAGGCCGGTCAGTTTGCTGAAACTGAGGAAAAATACTGTTTTGATGTTCCTCCATGAATGCCGCAACTTGAGAGGAGTCAAAGAAGAGATCAAAATTAATTTCAGAAATCTTCTCTTTGACTGTTGAAACAAAATCTGGATTAGTCAGCCCCTCTATGTACATTAAAACAACACTTGTCTCACTCATAGAACCGACAATAAACTTCTCTGCTTTCAGTTCATGTATGGGGAGTCGTCTTCGAATAAGCGTAATATTTTGTTCCACTTGTTCACTAAAGCTGTCCTTTGCTCCGAACAGGATGGTTTCAGTTTCGGAAGTTTCAATGGCACGTCCAAGAGGATTTTTTAATGGCACAGCTAACCAAAGGTTTTGCGAAGAATCAAATAACAAAATGGACCCTGAAAACAACTGTTTTATTGCCTCTATAAAAATAGGAATGTGAATAATTGAGGAATTCACAATGCAATCTTGAATAGACGGTTTGGAACAATTAGTTAAAGGTTTTATAATGCTTTCATTTAATTTTTCTTGATCAATGAGAGTTCGTATATAAACAAGATGAATTTTTCGAATATCGGAAATGTCAAATTCCACAAATTCTGCATCATCCATTTGAACGAGGCTTTTTTTCAGAGCTTCTATCGATAATTCTGATTCAGTTATTGATTGAGCAACAAGCTTACTTTCAATTTGTTTTTTTTTCCAAAACACGTACATCCTACCCCTCTAATCTCTAGTCGCACTTAAATATTCCATATTTATACACATTATTAGCCATTTAATTTTAAAATATACATAATACGTAGAGGAGCATAAGACCTTAGAGGAACAAAGGCAATTCATAATAGATTAGGCCTTCTTCATCTTAATAGATTGTTATAATAAGGAAGTGTCAAAAGCTAACTGTAGCTTTGGATGCTCTTTTTTGTCCAAAACATGAATCTACTAGCCCTGGAGTTAAAATTGATATGAATAACAAAGATATAGCAGGATTTAAAACAATTTAAGTTGAATAACGATTTTTCGGAAATATATTACATATTGTTTATATCAAGTGAGAAAACAGGGAGAACTGTTGCCTCAACAATGGTCTTCCTTATATGTCTTATATGGATGGCGGTACACTACTGCCGCTGTGACGGTTTATACCTTGTGAAACGCGGAATATTACATATTATGAATGTTATTCAATAATATGGCCCGATTGTTGAAAACTGCATTCCATACAGGTTTTTTATCAAACTTTTTTATAAATGATCGAACTTAATTATAAATTATCAATCTTTATTTAAAGACCACATTTTAACATGCATTCAGAATGAACCGATATACTAGAGAATATTTTTTAATTCAAAAACCACAAAATGCTATATAACAGCATTTTGTGGTTTCGCTCATTTATATGTTTCGATACATTGATAACAAAAGGTACAAAATTTAGCATTTAAAATGCTTGTTCTTATATGTCCAAAATATCTCATATTAGAACTGATTTAGATTACCATTAGCTTCATTCCTCCGGTTCCTTATCAGTTGTGTTGTCTACAAACTCACTAAAACTATCTCCCCAATCACATATGGCAGTTACTACGTGTTCTAAACGATGTCCAATTTCACTAAGTTTATAATCAACCTTTGGAGGGACTACTGGATAAATACATCTGGTAATTATTTTATCGTCTTCTAATTCTCTTAATTGTCTAATTAACATGCGTTGATTCACATCAGGAAGCTTTTTTTGTATTTCACTTAATCTCAATGGGGATTGATTCAACAAACACCATATAATAGATATTTTCCACCGACCTCCTATTACGGATAGAGCTAAATCTTTCCCAGTGAAAAATTCCTTATCTTTATAATGAATAACCATAAAATTTGTGGTCCCTTCTGTAAAAAAGTTTATAATGACAAATACGTCAGTATTGTAATATTTATTATAGAGAGTAATCTTAGTGGTGTAAACAATTAAAAACAGAAAGAAGGTATATTATTTTATGACAAAAGTTTCACTTCATCCAAGATTAGATAACGAATATCACTATCAAGAAGACTCAAATTTTTCTGGTGGAACATTAAAATGCTTATGTGAAAATAACCCTGTAGAAGTAGCGGTGACAGCCCAAACAATGCATAACCATGCATGTGGTTGTTCTAAATGCTGGAAACCAGAGGGAGCTATTTTCTCACTTGTTGCCGTTGTAGGTAAAGATAATGTTAAGGTACTAAGCAATGAGGATAAATTAAAAGTGATTGATGAATCAGCAGTAATTCAACGCCATGCTTGTAAAGATTGCGGTACCCATTTATTTGGAAGAATTGAAAATGAAGACCATGCATTTTATGGATTAGATTTTGTACACACAGAATTATCTAATGAAAATGGCTGGTCGGTGCCTCAATTTGCAGCATTTGTTTCTTCTGTAATTGAGACAGGAACACCAGCTTCAAAAATGAATGATGTTAGAAATGCTTTACACAATATAGGTTTACCTACCTATGATTCTTTGTCACCTGAGTTAATGGATGTGCTTTCAATCCAAACAGCTAAATTAAAAGGGACATACAGAGATTAGACCATAGTAAATATTAGAAGTACCTCATTCAGAAAATGAATATTTCTGAATGAGGTATTTTTCACCCCATTTTATAGATATAAATTGCCCCATCTTTCTAAATGGTGTTCGATATAAATTTATGTCTATAGCGACAAAAAAGTCAGTATTGTATTGTATGTGGTGGTATGTAATTATGAGGAATGTAAGAAATAGAAAAACAGAAAGAAGGGATTCATTTGAAAAGTAGAGCTGCTGTTGCATTTAATCCAGGAGAACCACTTCAAATTGTAGAAATCGATGTAGAAGAGCCAAAAGCGAAAGAGGTATTAGTAAAAATTCTGTATACTTCTGTCTGTCATACAGATGCTTTTACCTTATCAGGTAATGATCCAGAGGGCGTATTTCCTGCCGTACTAGGTCATGAAGGTGCTGGCGTGGTCGTTGCTGTAGGAGATGAAGTGACTTTAGTAAAACCGGGAGATCATGTTATTCCACTATACACGGCTGAATGTGGAGAATGTAAATTCTGTCGTTCTGGCAAAACAAACTTATGTAGTGCCGTACGAGAAACGCAAGGTAAAGGTTTAATGCCTGATGGGACAACTCGCTTTTCTTATAATGGAGAGCCTATTTATCATTACATGGGCACAAGTACATTTAGTGAATATACAGTCGTTCCCGAAATCTCTTTGGCGAAAATTGACAAAGAAGCGCCACTTGATAAAGTTGGACTATTTGGTTGTGGCGTGACTACAGGGATTGGTGCCGTACACAACACTGCAAAAGTAGAAGAAGGAGCTGTGACAGCCGTCTTTGGTTTAGGTGCCATTGGCTTAGCTGCTATTCAAGGATTGGTTCAAGCAAAAGCAAGCCGAATTATTGCTGTAGACTTAAATGAGGATAAATTTGAATTAGCGAAAAAAATGGGCGCAACTGATTTTGTAAATCCTTCTAAATTTGATAAACCAATTCAAGAAGTCATTGTTGAAATGACGGATGGAGGCGTAGATTACAGTTTCGAATGCATTGGTAATGTAGAAGTAATGAAATCAGCTTTGGAAGCATGTCATAAAGGTTGGGGCGAAAGTGTTATTATCGGTGTAGCTGGCGCTGGTAAAGAAATTCATACTCGCCCATTCCAATTAGTAACAGGTCGAGTATGGCGTGGTTCTGCCTTTGGTGGCGTAAAAGGAAGAACACAACTTCCAGGAATGGTTGAAGATTATATGAACGGTAAAATCGATATCGATTCATTTATCACACACCATTTAAACTTTACAGACATCAATGAGGCATTTGAGTTGCTTCATAAGGGTGAGTCTATCCGTACAATGTTAACATATGGAGAGTGAGAAAAGTGAGTTTTAAACTTATTGAAAAACATCGCTCTTTCGGCGGAGAACAATATAAGTACCGCCATTATTCAAAAACCTTACAATGTGATATGACATTTAGTATATTCTTACCATCCAATAAAGAAGAGAAAAAAATCCCTCTTATTTGGTGGTTATCTGGCTTAACATGTACAGATGATAATTTTAGTCAAAAAAGTGGGTTCCAAAGATTGGCTGAAAAATATCAAGTTGCTGTTATGATTCCAGATACTTCACCACGTGGAGAGCATATAGCAAATGATGCAGGCTATGACCTCGGTCAAGGTGCCGGCTTCTATGTTAATGCTACACAAGAACCATGGTCAAAGCACTATAAGATGTATTCATATATTGTAGATGAATTAACACAAATAGCGATATCTTTAGTTCCTCATTTTTCTGGTGAAGAAAGTATTATGGGACACTCTATGGGCGGTCATGGTGCTTTAGTAATTGGGTTAAAAAATACAGAAAGATTCAAAGCGATTTCTGCTTTTTCACCAATATTAAGTCCAAGCCAAGTCCCATGGGGAATTAAAGCCTTCTCAGCATATTTAGGTGAAGATCAAGCTATTTGGAAACCATGGGATGCTTCAGAACTAATCAAAGAAATCGGTACGCCACCTATTCTCATTACGCAAGGAACTCAAGATGAGTTTTATTCAGAACAATTAGACGAAACGTTATTCCTAAAGATTGCTCAGGAAAATAATAAAATAGTAAATTACAAGAAAATGGAGGGCTATGATCATAGCTATTTCTTCATTACTACTTTCTTAGAGGAACATTTCGCCTTTCATATGAAGTATTTAAGATAACCTTTTTTGAAAAATATCCACATTATAATTAAATGTGGATATTTTTCGATGGCTACATCTTGTTATATTTCTATAGTTATTAACTAAAAAATGATGGGGGTATCGTTAAAGTGGATTATAAAAAAATGTTAGTCGATGAACGTGTTAAACCATACTTATTAAAAGCTCGATATGGGATTGAAAAAGAAAGTAAACGTGTTGATTTGTTAGGGAATTTAGCTAAGACAGATCATCCTAAGAGTATTTCAATGCGAGATGATCATCCGTATATTCAGCGAGATTTTTCAGAATTACAGTTGGAAATAATCACACCTGTTACCGAAACACTAGAGGAACTATTTGATTACTTGGCAGCGATTCATGATGTTGCTTATCGTTCTATGGGTGAGAATGAAATGCTTTGGCCTTTAAGTATGCCACCACAGCTACCAGAGAAAGAAGAAGAAATTGTAATTGCGAAATTAAAAAGAGAAGAAAAGGTTCGATATCGTCAATATTTATCAAATTCTTATGGTCGTCGTAAACAAATGCTTTGCGGTGTACATTTTAACTTTGAATTTGGAGATGAGTTAATCCACTCCCTATTTAACGCACAATCAGAGATTAAAGATTATCAGCATTTTAAAACAGAGATTTATCTAAAAGCTACAAGAAACTATTTACACTATCGATGGTTAGTCACTTACTTTTATGGAGCTTCTCCTAGTAGTGAAAAGAATTTTTTTAAAGAAGATTCGTTGAAAGGTGTAGTAAGAAGTATTAGAAGTAGTAAATATGGTTATACAAATTCAGACGATGTTCAAGTTTCATATAGTAGTATACAGAGATATGTATCAGATCTTTCCTTGATGGTAGAAAAGGGACTTCTTTCAACAGAGAGAGAATTTTATTCACCTGTCCGTTTAAGAGGTGGTCATCATGTTTCCGACCTAGAAAATCACGGCATTAGTTATATTGAATTGCGAAATATAGATTTAAATCCATTTGAAGCGTATGGAATTAGCTATGAACAAGCAGAATTTCTCCATCTTTTCTTAATTTATTTACTATGGAAAGATGAAGAGAAAGATTGCGATGAATGGGTAAAAATGGGGAATATTCACAATGATATAGTGGCTCTTGAGCACCCATTAGAGCATACACAATTTGAAATAGAAGCTAAAAATATGATTGATGAAATGGAAAGTTTAGCAGCAATTTTAAATTTGGAAACTTACAAAACGCTATTTTCTCATCTGAGGGAAATGATAATGGACCCAAGCAAGACTTTAGCTGGAAGACTTTATAAAGAAAGTGAAAAAAATAGTCAAGGTCAAGTGGCAAAGTTGATTGCTAAAGAAAATTACAAAAAATCATGGGATAAGCCCTATCAATTAACAGGATTTACTGACATGGAATTGTCTACTCAGATTTTAATGTTTGATGCAATTCAACAAGGAATCCAAGTGGAAATTTTGGATCGACAAGATCAATTTTTGAAGCTGAAATTAAAAGATCATGTTGAATATGTGAAAAATGGTAATATGACAAGTAAAGATACTTATATATCCACTTTAATTATGGAAAATAAAACAGTAACAAAAAAAATTCTTCAACAACATGGATTCCGTGTGCCAAAAGGTGAGGAGTTTCATACGATTGAACAGGCTTTACGTGCCTATGATCTCTTTTCCACTAAACCTTTTGTTGTGAAGCCAAAAACAACAAACTATGGATTAGGAATATCGATTTTCAAAGAAGGTGCCAATTACGAATATTATCAAAAGGCTATTACACTGGCATTCCAAGAAGACTCTTCCATATTAGTAGAAGAGTTTCTGAATGGAACAGAATATCGATTTTTTGTATTAAATGATCAAGTTCAGGCTGTTTTATTAAGAGTTCCTGCGAATATTAAAGGTGACGGTAAACATACAATCGAAGAGTTAGTTATGCAAAAGAATCGTGACATATTAAGAGGTAAAGACCATAGAACCCCTTTAGAAACCATACAATTAGGTGAATTGGAGAACCTTATGCTAAAAGCTCAAGGATACCGAATGGATTCAATTCCAAAGAATGATGAAATTATCTATTTGCGTGAAAACTCGAATATTAGTACAGGAGGAGATTCGATTGATGTGACAGATCAAATTCCTGATGATTATAAAAAAGTAGCAGTGGATGCGGTAGCTGCGCTTGGAGTTAAAATTTGCGGTATTGATTTGATTATTGAAAATACCGAAATTCCTGCTGCTAATAAAAATGCTTATGGAATTATTGAAGCGAACTTTAACCCATCCATGTATATGCACATTTATCCATATAAAGGTAAATCACGACGTTTAACTATGCATATCATACACTATTTATTCCCCGAACTATTACAGTCATATTGATGAATTACAAGAAGCTATAATCATAGTGTAATGATGGTTAATTTATATGAAGATTGAAAAATAAAAATAGAAAAGGGGCGTCTAAGTTGGACAGCCCCTTTTCTATTTATATTTTTCATTATACCGATCAAAATGTAGCTTTGAAATAAAGTTTGATCATTTCGTTACTCCATAAACGCGCCCGATTGTTTAATAAGACAATTATTTATTTTTTATCATTAGGATTAAAATAAAATCCCTCATCTATTTCTGAATGTGAACCATTGTAATCCATATTCATGTCTATTTCGTGCAAATCAATGTCACTTATATCATCGTCGTCATCTTCACCTATAATAGCAATTAGCCTTATATCTTTATCTGGCAAACCTAACAATATGGCCTTTGACTGCCAGGTATCAAAACCATTTTCTTCAGCAATATGCTCAGTTAATATTTCTAAAATATCTTCTTGATTGAATTTGAACACTTTTCTATTCATTTTAGACAAAATTTTCTCCTACCTTCTTACAGGACTGCACCTAATTGTGGAATTGACGTCTACTTAAACTGATTTACAATAATCTGAATTTTGAGTTTTATTATTAATTTAAAAGCAATTCTGTAAAGAATATTCCAAAACAAAAACCTAAAAATAATACAAAAGAATATATCAACTTTACTTTCATTGTTTGATCATTGAAAACCATCCCTGAGTAACGATACGTCCAATATAATATGGGTAAAACCACTAGAATACAGAAGATACTTTTAAAGGAAAAGCTTAAATTAAAAGTGGGATTAATAACAGATATAAGAACTACCAACCATCCCACAATAAAACCAATTGTATAACCACCTAATAAAAAGTGTTTTAATTCATTTCTTTTCAAGATTTCCACCTACATAAAATCTAATTAGTATTAGAACAAAGATTTCTCTCTAATTCAACTTACCTTATTATACGCTTTAAGTAACATATTCTCTTCAAAGTAGTTATTCCACAATCTGGCCCTTTAATGGAATAACTTTATTTTCACTTAACAGAAAATCATTTTTATTTAACCTTATTAAAGGATAGCCCTTTTTAGTTCAAGAAAGCATAAAACCCCTTTTTAAATATTTTTATATTCTAGAGTAGCCATCATTTTTTCGAAGAACTTATTCTTGGCTTCTCTGTAATCTTCCATTTCCATTCCCTTGTATTTCCTTTTTAAATTATCATATTCCTTTCGGTAATTTGCATTCATTAGTAAGACATCGCGAAACTTCCAAAAGAAATCAAATTCCGAATTTATGACTGTTAATTGAACACCCACTGGAGGTACAGTCGAATCATCCTTAAAGGCTCTAAAGGTTTCAGTTTTCACACTACCCTCATTTAATTCATATAACTTTGCAAGTTCTTTAACGGCTTTAGGAAAAATGTTGGCTTTAACTCTTACTTGAATATCTAAATCTCCTTTTGTAATACTATTTGGAATAGCTGTACTACCAACATGCTGCACATCAGATTCAGGTAGTAGCTCTTCAATTAATGCTTTGTGTATAAAAAAAGTTACCTCTGCTTTTTCGTAAAGTGATTTATTATAGAAGAAATTAACTATTTCCATCGTTATTCCCCTTTCTGCTTTAATAACCTTCCCCGTTAGCTTAAGTGCATTTTTTACAATCTTTCATAAATCTTAACATAAATATCTGAATTCCTTTTAAGGTGTTATTCCATTAAATGGTCCGATTGTCGAATAAGAAGGAATTCATGATAATCGAAATTTATAAAATGAACAATCTTCTTATAAAACCACAATAAAATAAACTCTCTATCTAACTACAAAATTTCACCATTTACTAAGTGCTAATAAAATAAAAAGACGAAACCCTGTTGGATTCCGTCTTGAATATTCATAATGTGTAACATTATATTCTATTGTTGTTAAAACACGTATAAATAATTAAAACTTGACTTTTAATAAAAATTATCTGAGGGCACTTCACATTACCTATTCATTATTAAAAACGATATGCCATTCATCGCGTTTTGCTAAAAATTCTTTGGCCAACTGCTGTGCACCTTCTAAACTATGGCTTGCCGCCCAACCGCATTGTACTTCATTGCAGGCAGGTACAGCAGTCGCCGCCAACACATCCTGAACAGTCTTTTCCAAAATCGACAACACACCTTCGTAGTCATCATAGTTCATAAAGGAGACATAAAAGCCTGTTTGACAGCCCATTGGCGAGATATCAACAACTGCGTCACTATGATTGCGGATACGGTCTGCCATTAAATGCTCCAGTGAATGAAGTGCCGGCATTTCCATATGTTCTTTATTCGGCTGCTTGAACCGGATATCATATTTTGTCACGACATCGCCCTTTGCCCCTTCTTTTGTGCCTGCTAACCGTACATACGGTGCAACCACTATCGTATGGTCTAAATCAAAGCTCTCTACATTCGTTTTTTCTGTTGCCATTTATTTGTCCCTCCAATACTTACAATCTATATAAGGATAGACTAGATTATTTTTCTTTTCAACAAAATATTCTGAATTTTGTTTTAGAAGAAATAAAAACTACCTTCATCACTCAATAGAATGCGAAAGGTAGTCCAACTTTTTATTATTTATCTTGGAACTTGTTCATTTGTGCCATCATTTGACGCACTTGTTTTTCAGACGGTTTACGTCCCATTTGTGCCATCATCACGCGAATCATTTGTTCATTAATTGGCGGGTTTTCTTTTAGATACTTCATCATATATTGACGAGCTGCGTAGAACCCAATTGCCACGCCCCCGATTAAAGCTACGACGATAAGTGTAATACCTAACCATAAAGCCATTTTGTCCAACCTCCTCCACTACTTATGTACCGAGAAAAACTCTCCAACAAGCATTATACAATAAAAGTTATTACGTTTCTATATATTTTAACTTCTCCTGACAGAAGTTAAGTCATGCAAATAGCCGTCTGAGTCCATCTCAGCCTCGAGACCTAGATGAAAATACAGTAACAGGTCGTTATCGGATTTTTAAATCCACGGTAACATGAACATATCAACTACAAGGAGGAACACATAATGAAAAAGTTTTTCTTATATTCAGCGGCTTTTATCACAGCGATCATCGCACTTTGCCTGCTCGCACCGGTAGCCGGCTTATTAATCTCAGGAGCACTTTTAGCAGCGGGTCTGCACTATTACACAGAAAGTAAATCAACTTTCGGAAAAGTAATGAGCCTCGTTGTCGCTTTAGCCGGTTTAGTAAGTGCATTATCAAACATTCCAGGCTTTATCGGTTTAGCTGCGATCGGCGTATTGTTTTATCTTTATAAAGCACGTAAAAACGAAAAGATTGAATTTTTACCAGGCAAAAAAGAGGAAGAAGATCCATTTACAAACTTTGAACGTGAATGGGCAAATTTAAATAAATAGGAGCGATGGACAATGAAAAATTTATTTACAAAATTTAAGTATTCAATTCAGGCAGATTTACATGATATGTTTGACAAAAAGGTGGACAAAAACCCGATTAAAATGCTTAACCACTATATTCGTGAAGCAGAAAAACAAACGGAAGAAACAGGTAAATTACTTTCACGTCAGGCACAGCTTAAAAAAGAACTGGAACTGCAGCTTTCCCAAACAATCGAAATGCTTGAGAAGCGTGAAAAACAGCTTCAATTGGCACTTTCGACAGAAGAGGCTGAACTGATTGCGTTTGCACAGGAAGAAGTCACAGCTTACACTGCCAGAAAGCATGCCCTTCTTGCAAGCATTGATGCGGCCAATACTGAATACTTTGCACTGGAACGCAAATTCGAAACGATGAAACATAAAATTAAAGACATGAAAGTGCGCCAACTTCAGCTGATGGGCAAGGAAAATGTTGTGCGTGCCAACCACCAGATGGATAAAGTTCTTACATCGGACAATGCCGGTAATTTCGATGAACTATCAACTTATATTGATGAATTATCACAAAATATTGAGCGTAAATATGAAATAACTACTTTTGAAGCTCGATTGGCACAGCTTGAAAAAGAACAAAAGCTCATAGAACAGCAAAAATAATGATATAATGCGTTAAAGGAGAAGGCATCGTGCTTTCTCCATTTTGTACGTTATAGGGGGAGGCACTATGCCGAAAATCACGTCTGATCAGCTTGCAATTATCGCGATGAGTATGGCACTTGTCGTATTAATCGAATTAACTCTTTTCAATAATGGCACCGTGTTTATACTGATTTTAGGTGCACTGTTTCTCTTTTTCAGCTTTAAAAAGAAGAAACGTTACTTATTATGGACGGGACTCGTTCTATTATTCTTTGCCATAATTAATATTTGGACATTGCGCCTTTTAATCATTGGTGTGCTTGTCTTTATTTTATACCAATACTTAACGAAAAAAGAGCAAGTGATGGAAATCAAAAGTCAGCTTGCCAATACATCCAATCAAAATATATTAATCGGAACAACGGGTGCTCCGACAGAAAGCTATCATTGGAAGGATATTCATATTCAACGCTTTATCGGAGATATTACTATCGATACGACCGAAACCATTTTACCAAACGGGAAATCAATTATAGTGATCCATCAATCTCTTGGAAAAGTACGGGTTATCGTACCTTATGAAGTGACGATTCAGCTTCATTATTCCACTTTATATGGTGAAGCAGCATGCCTGCACTATGCGCCAAAGCAGTGTATTAATGAACAGCTCCATTTTGAGGATGGAGAAATGGATGCAAAACGTGTCCTTGTCCTTTATGTGACATCGTGGATTGGTGATGTGGAGGTGCAGCGCGGATGATTGCATTTATAATACGATTTTTTATTTTGATGATGGTTTTTGCGACATTTGCTCTGAATATTTTTGTTTTCCTGCTCGGTCAGCCGCAGGAAGAGACTTGGCGTTTTTTATGGGAAAGCGGTGAGTATTCAATACCGATTGTCGCTGTGATCGCCATTACCGCAACAACGACCAGCTTCTTTATTTCTTTATGGATATCGATTTCTTTAAAAATAAAAGAAAATCAGATGACCCGCATTGTGAAAAAAGTAGCTGAGCCTGATTTTGCACAAAAATTCAAGAAAGCAAATGGTTCGTTAAAAAAGGCCTTGCGCGAAACGAACGAATTAATTGAAACACAGCGGACATCTTTACAGCGACTTTCCAATGAAAAAGTGGAAACAAATGACGCCATCGTCCAGGAGCGGCTCCTTGCAGAACGTCAGCGTCTTGCACGGGAACTGCATGATTCTGTTTCCCAACAGCTGTTTGCGGCATCCATGCTTCTCTCCGCGCTTACAGAACAGCGTCAAGATGATCTTGCACAAAAGCAGCTCAAACAGGTGGAAAAAATCGTCCAGCAGGCACAGCTCGAAATGCGCGCCCTTCTCCTTCACTTGCGACCTGTCGCATTGCATAATAAAAGCTTGGCAGAAGGTTTAGAAGATCTGATTGTAGAATTACAGGAAAAAGTGTATTTCAATATTGATTACCAGATTGAAGAAATCGGATTATCGAAAGCGGAGGAAGATCATTTATTCCGTATTGCCCAAGAAGCTTTATCAAATACTTTACGGCATGCAAAAGCAACTGAAGTCGAGCTGTTATTAATCGCACGTGATCAGCTTGCGATTTTGCGCATTCAGGATAATGGCCTTGGCTTTAATTTGGAGGGAGATAAAACGACTTCTTACGGGCTGCGCAATATTGCCGAACGCGCTGTCGAAATTGGCTGTACGTATAAGATTGTCTCTGTACCGGATGAAGGAACAATAGTCGAGGTGAAAGTTCCGCTCAAAAAGGAGGAACAAATGAATGATTAAAGTTGTCATAGTAGATGATCACGAAATGGTTCGAATCGGTGTTGCTGCCTATTTATCGGCACAACCCGATATCGAAGTCATCGGTGAAGCGACAAACGGCGAGGAAGCGATTGAAAAAGTGTTGGCATTGAAGCCGGATATTGTGCTGATGGATAATGTGATGCCGATTAAAACGGGTGCTGAAGCGACTGCAGAAATTCTGGCACAATGGCCGCAAGCAAAAGTAATGATTGTCACAAGTTTTATCGATGACGATAAATTATACCCTGCCCTTGAAGCAGGTGCTGTCAGCTATATACTGAAAACGAGCAACGCCAAACAAATTGCCGACGCAATCCGGAAAACGATGGACGGAGAAACGGTTCTTGAGCCGGAAGCAACGACTCGGGTAATGGCACGTATGCGCGGTACCGCCCCTGCCCTGCATAACCATTTAACAGACCGGGAAATGGAAGTCCTATTATGTATGGCTCGCGGCCTTGCCAATCAGGAAATCGCGGAAGAACTGTTTATCGCATTAAAAACGGTCAAAACCCATGTCAGCAACATTTTAAGTAAACTCGAAGTGCAGGACCGGACACAGGCTGTCGTCTATGCATTTCAAAATGGATTAGTAAAGTAAGGAGAATTATTCATGACATTTACGTACGAAAACTTTGCAAAAGACGGGACACTCACATTACTTGACCCCCTGTTCACCCTATTGCTGATTTTCTCAGCGTTGTTCATTATCGTGCTGCTGGGCTTTAGTATCAATCCTAAGATCATGTTATTTATTGGTGCACTCATTATTTTATTAAGTGCACAATTGCAGTCGATTGCAGGAATTTTGGCAGATGAACTAAATTTAGCAAGTTCTTCGAAAAACTTTTACATTTTTATCGCAATCGTTGTGATTCAGTTAGGATTAATCGTGTTTGCGTTTGTGAAGGATAAAAAGAAGAAATAGTAGCGAATGGCTGAAGCTGCCCTGAAGGTTAGTTGATAACTTTTGGGGCGGTTTTTTTGGGGGTGGCAGGGGCTTTAAGGAGGGATTGAGGTTAGTATAAAAAATGGACACGTCTTAAGAGACACTTTAAGATTAAGATATCTAAAAAAGGACGTGGAACCGATGAAAGAAAAACAAACTCGTAAGCGATTAGACGCACAAACAAAAGAATACATTTTAAAGTCTGTTTTAGAAGATGGCGCAAAAGTTTCAGATCTGGCATTTAAGTTTGAAATTGGGTCTTCAACGATCCATAAATGGATTAAAGATTATCGTGAATCGAAAAATCAGGATGTCACACGATACTTTACTTCTAGCGAAGTAGATAAGTTGCAGGCAGCGTTTGATAAGAAGTTACGTGATTTGGAAGAAGAGAATGAAATTCTAAAAAAGGCTATGCACATCTTCGCGAAAAACCCCGAGTGATTTATGCATTCATTGAAAAGCATAAAAACGACTTTGGCATTGCGATGATGTGTAAAGTATTGATGGTTTCAAAAAGCGGTTATTATGATTGGCGTAAAAAACAGATACAGCCCTTATCGGAAAAAGAAGTACGTGATACAGAAATTGCCCATCAGATTCATCGATCGTATGCGAGGAGTTTTGGTACATACGGTAGCCCTCGAATTGCGCAAGACTTAGCGAGTTTAGGTTATGTCTGTTCGCAAAAGAAAATTGCGAATATGATGCGAAACCTTGGGTTAAGTGCCATAATCCCGAGAACTGTTCAACGAACAACGGATTCCAATCACCATCAATTTATTTATCCGAATCTAGTCAAACGTCAATTTCAAGTAAAAGAGAAAAATAAAGTATGGGTCGCAGATATAACTTATATCCGAACACTGGAGGGGTGGGTGTATCTTGCGTCAATCATGGATTTATATTCTCGTAAAATCGTCGGCTGGGCCATCGCAGATCATATGGAAGAAACATTAGTAGATCAAGCCTTGAAGCATGCTTTAGCAGTTCGAAAACCCGAGAAGGGATTAGTTCATCATTCAGATCGAGGCGCACAATATTGTGCCACAAGCTATACAAGCACTTTAAAAGAACATGGGATTAAAATTAGCATGAGTCGTAAAGGAGATCCCTATGACAATGCGTGTATTGAATCCTTCCACGCCACAATCAAAAAAGAATGGATCTATCGTCACCGTTTCGAATCCAAAAAAGAAGCACGAAAGAGCGTGGAGTCATATATCGTAAACTTTTACAATGAACGACGACGTCATTCAACAATCGGTTATTTATCACCAAACCAATTTGAGAGAAATCAACAGGAGTCAGTTTGTCAAAATGTCTCATAAAGTTCTCTTACAGGGTTTTCATCCCTCCATGCCCAGGTCTGGGCATGGAGGGATGAAAAGCAGAGCAACCGAAGGGCGGTAGCAAAAAAAGTCTCTTAACGTTTGTCCGAAATATTGACGGAAGACCAGATAGAGTACTCCTTTCGTTGATTTATTAGAACTTTTTTCGGTTTATTAGAAGATGGGAGTGATATATTAGAACTTCTGATGGCTTTATTAGAAAATCGGGTGTTTTTGGCCTTAGAACTGGTTTTTATAGGGTTTCGGGGGAGCTATGGAATGCCCCGGCATTGTTATATTAGAACTTTTTTCGGTTTATTAGAAAATCGGATACACTTATTAGAAAAACCGCATCATATATTTGAAAATCGCCCATATATTAGAACTTTTTCGGTTTTATTAGAACTTCCAGCATGGATATTAGAACTTTCGGCGTTTTATTAGCGTCCGTAGTATTAATGAATACTTCAGCTAAAAAAAGCCCACGCCCCGCTTCCTTGCAAAGCGTTCGTGAGCCCCAGACCATATTATTTCAAATCATTCAATATAGTAAACAGTGCATGTTTCGCATCGATTAACTGTTCATGTGCATGTCCCTGCTGTTCCGCATTTTCCGCTTCATAAAATGATGATAATGCCTCATCGATTTGTTTATAGGAATCAAATAGGTTTAAATCATCCACTTTTTTATTACCGAAAATATCAATGAACATGCTTAGCTGATATTGAAAGTTTTTTTCATACATCGTCAACACATTCTTGTTGTCATCGATCTGCACTTCATCGTTCAAAATATACGTCTGAAAATCGACCAGATCTATATACGCTTTTTCCAGTTCTACTGCATATTGGGCCTCTTTAACATTCCCTTTATTCCAGTCCAGAATCTGAATAAAAATGAGTAAAAATAGAATGATTGTTAAGTAGATCGAAATACCTTTCCAAGATAAAAACTTCATGCTTTTTCCTCCATCTGCCGGTCCTTATTTAATTGAAAAGATATTCTTTCAAATTTTCCAATGTTGTGTCGATGCCTGAACGCAGCGATGTTTGATCTTCGCGGCATGTCTCGATTGCCTTTTCAATGGCAATCAAAGCATTTTCCAAAAACGGCTCGGCATTCAAATCTTTGTAAAGCTGTGTTAACACGAGCGCCTTATTCCAGTACCATCTTGCATTTGCGGGATCTAGCTCGATCGCCCGCTCAATATAGACCATCACATCAAACGGCGACCAGTTAAAACGGTTCATCGTCTGTCCAGCTATCCCGTAATACAACGCCTTGTTCGGATGATGCTTCACCGCTTCCATAAAGCAGTGCACACTTTCATCATAATGGTGCGCCATTAAAAAAAGATGCCCCTGTACATAAAACGACTGCGCTTTCCGTTCCGCATCGGCTGTTCGTGCATCATCTTCAAGCTGTTTGACTTTTGCTGAAAACTGCTGTTCATCCTTGATTGCCCGCAATTGCTCAAGCTCATCATTTTCAGGATAGCTTTCATTCGCACGTTCGACACTTTGCGAAATCTGTACGGTCGGTTTCGGAAATTTTTCATACTCGTATTTTTCGAAGACTTTTAAAAATTGAGTTGCCTGTTCATTTTCGCCGCTGTGTGATTGGCGTTTCGCTTCTTCATAGCATTTCAAAAACTGCCCGTCATAAAAATACTGCTCCATGTTCGACATTTAAAACACCCTTCTGTTTTTCATTCACTATTTGTGAATGCATCGATAATATGTATTTCATTCAAAAGTATGTATAGTAATAAAGGTGTCCTAACGAAAACATTAGGACACCCCTTTGAACTATTTTGAGATTGTGCCTGCTACTTCGGCAATCACGATTTGTGAACCTAGCATTGGTGACTCACCTTGGTGGTGGCCGCCGCCTTCACCTTCAGATGGACGTTTATGAGATTGTTTGAATGCATCACTTTCACGCCATACAGCAAAGTTTTCTTTTGAATCCCAGTACATAACAACGCTCATTTCATCATATTCTTCAAATTGCGTTGAAACTAATACTTCTACTTTTTGGAAACCTTCAAATTCCTGTAATGGACCTGGTTGTACAAATTGTGGGGCCATTTTTTCGGCAAAACCTTTTTTTACTTGGATACGGTTTGTTACAGTAATCATGATTACCAACTCCTATAATTTAGCGTTAACTGCTTATATATTTATTTAAGCACTTTCAGAACTGTTGCGCAATTATTCACGCTATAATAAGGAAAATCAAATATTAAGGAAGTTATCTCAATGAAATTTACTATTATTGCGACGAGCGATATTCATGGACATACAGAACGTTTTTCACAGCTTGCGCAAATGATTGCTGCTAGACAGCCCGCGCTGTTAATCGATAATGGCGATTTTTTGCAGGGCAGTCATTTAAGCTATTATTATGATTATATTGTCGAAAAACAGCACCCGCAAATCGAACTTGCGAACAAACTCGGCTATGATGTCGCAGTTTTCGGGAATCATGAATTCAACTATTCTTCCGAAAAAATACAATCGATCCGTGATGCATGCAGTTTTCCTTGGATTGCCGCAAATATCCCGGGGTTTGCCAAACCATATGTTATTAAGGAAATAAACGGGCTACGTATTGCTGTCATAGGGATCACAACTCATTTCACAAAAAACTGGGATGAATGTGAATCGACAAAGCATCTGCACTTCGAAAACGCATTTGAATGTGCGAAAAAAAACGTTAAGCACGTCCGCGAAATTGAACAAGCACAGCTTGTCATTTTAAGCTATCACGGCGGTTTTGAACGTGATCTTCATAGCGGTCACCTAATAGATCTGGAACAAGGCGAAAATGAAGGCTATCGTATGCTTCAAGAAATAGAAGGCATTGATCTATTTATTACAGGACATCAGCATTTGGAAATTGCCACAGTACAAAATGGTGTCGGTGTTGTTCAACCTGGAGCAAATGCACATTGCTTTGCGCAAATCGATGTCACTGTGGAAGATGGTACATTTTCCTTTGAACCATCTATCGTCCAAGTTGATTCCACATTAAAAATACAGTCTTTTCCCCAATTTGATGCCTGGAAAAAGCAACAAATCGGAACAGCGGATAAAGCGCTGACCTATGCAGACTTTTTTACGCCCCGAACAAAAATGACCGCATATACACAAATGCTACATGATATGCAGCTTCACTACACCGGTGCCCAAATTTCTGTTATTGAACTGCCCTACCATTCACAAGGGGGCTTACCTCAGAGAATAACCCGTGAAGATGTTTTACATAACCTCCCCCGGGCAAACCGACTGCTCGTCATCCAAATGACAGGCGCTGAAATCCGCCGGGCGATTGAACAAAGTGCAGCCGTCTTTGCGCTAAATGATCAAGGGGAAATCGATTTTAGTATGGCTGTGTACTATCCGGAGCCTCAGCCGTATATTTACGATCTGTGGGGCGGCATTGATTATACAATTGATTTACGCCAACAAACAGGTCAACGCGTCACAAAGCTGACTTTTGAAGGAAATCCCATTCAGGATAATGAGATCTTTGAAGTTGCCGTCAATAGTTACCGTGCTACAGGGGCGCACCAGTTGCCGATGTTTCAAAAACAGCCTATTCGAGAAGCGGATAAATTCATTCCCGATTTAATGATGGATTACATAGAACAAACCAGTCCGCTAACGACTCAGATTAAAAATGAGTTCCAAATGAAGTAAATGATCTGCGCATTATGTATGTCAATCACTTAAATTGGCATACATTTTTTATTTTTCGAAAAAATTGAAACTTTTTCCCAATTCATCCGTAAATTTATATAAATAGCATGAAGGAGGTGGCAACTTGTTTGGTTATTCCATTGAAACCATTTATTTATTCATCTTAATCGTTATCGGGTGTTGCACTATTCTTTACTTATTTTTTGCAGATATTGCAGATGTGTCCATCGATGGAACGCCATTTTTTGACCCAGCTGTAATCCTATCGTTTATTACATTCACTTCGGCTGCGGGTTACTTGCTGGAACAGTTTACAGGATTAACAAGTTTCATCATATTCATCATTGCTCTTTTAATTGCAAGTTTATTGACAGCGCTTCTCTATTTTTTCCTGCTCGTTCCTTTACGTTCAGCGGAAGTGTCCCTTGCCTATACAGATGAATCGCTTGAAGGTCAGACAGGAAAAGTGATTGTTCCCGTTCCTCTTGATGGTTTCGGGGAAATGGTGATTGAAACGGCAAACGGCATTATATCAAAGCGTGCAGCAAGTTATCATAAAGTAGAGATACCGTATGACACACAGGTTTTAATTATTGAGATGCGTGATGGTACAGCAATGGTCGCGATTTATGAGAAAGAAGAAATTCATTTTTAGAAACAGGGAGGAATTTTTATGTCAGGTTTAGCAGGTATATCTGGAATTTTAATAGCAGTTGGGGTAGTCGTATTTCTAATTGTCGCTCTTGTAGCCGTCTATATTATGAAATATCGCACAGCTGGTCCGGATGAAGCATTAATCGTAACAGGTAGTTATTTAGGCAGCAAAAATGTACATACCGACGATTCAGGAAATCGTATTAAAATTATCCGCGGTGGTGGTACATTTGTATTCCCGGTTTTCCAGCAGGCAAAACCATTAAGTCTACTTTCAAGTAAATTAGAAGTAACGACTCCGGAAGTTTATACAGAACAAGGCGTTCCTGTAATGGCAGATGGAACAGCAATCATTAAAATAGGTGGCTCAATTTCGGAAATTGCAACAGCGGCCGAGCAATTTTTAGGAAAAGATAAACAGGAACGCGAAAGTGAAGCACGCGAAGTACTGGAAGGTCACTTACGTTCGATTTTAGGTTCGATGACGGTAGAAGAAATCTATAAAAACCGTGATAAATTCTCGCAGGAAGTACAACGTGTCGCATCCCAGGATTTAGCGAAAATGGGCTTGATCATTGTATCATTTACAATTAAAGATGTGCGCGATAAAAACGGCTATTTGGACTCTCTAGGTAAACCACGAATCGCTCAAGTGAAACGTGATGCCGATATCGCAACTGCTGAAGCAGATAAAGAAACACGTATTAAACGTGCTCAAGCAGCTCAGGAAGCGCAACAGGCCGAATTAGAGCGCGCTACTGAGATTGCAGAAGCCGAGAAAAATAATCAGTTAAAAGTGGCAGAATACCGCCGCGAGCAGGACATTGCAAAAGCCCGTGCCGATCAGGCGTACGAATTGGAATCTGCACGTGCTAAACAGGAAGTAACGGAACAGGAAATGCAAGTACGAATTATTGAGCGTCAAAAGCAAATCGAATTAGAAGAAAAAGAAATTCTGCGTCGCGAAAAGCAATACGATTCAGAAGTGAAGAAAAAGGCAGATGCTGATCGTTATGCGATCGAACAAAATGCCGAAGCACAAAAACGTAAAGAGCTTGCGCAGGCAGATGCGGAGAAATACCGTATTGAAGCACAGGCACAAGCTGAAGCAGAGCGCATTCGTTTAGATGGTCTTGCGAAAGCAGATGCAGAGCGTGCACAAGGTACGGCTGAAGCAGAAATTATCCGTCTACGTGGTCTTGCGGAAGCGGAAGCGAAAGAGAAAATTGCGGAAGCGTTTGAACAGTACGGTCAGGCAGCTGTCCTTGATATGATTGTTAAAATGTTACCAGAATACGCAAAACAAGTTGCTAGTCCACTTTCGAATATCGACAAGATTACAGTTGTTGATACAGGAGGCGGTACAAACGGCGGTGCTGGTAAAGTGACGGGCTATGCGACGGATTTAATGGCTGGCTTGCAGGAAACATTAAAAGCATCTTCCGGTATTGATGTAAAAGAACTAATCGAAACATACGTCGGAAAAAATGCATTTGAAAAATCGGCAATAATTCCTCGCGAAGACTTCTCAAGAGTTGAAGAAGTACTTGAAAAATAAGGTGTTCAATAAAAAATACAGCATTCTTCCATAAAGGAAAATGCTGTATTTTCTTTTATTAAATTTTAACCGTCCAGCCAAATGTATCTGCAACTTTACCGTACTGGATGCCTGTTAATGTATCGTAAAGCATTTGTGTTACTTCACCGATTTGGCCATTGTTGACAGAAATGACATCATCCATCCATTTCAGCTCCCCTACCGGCGAAATTACAGCGGCAGTTCCTGTACCGAACGCCTCTTCCAATGTGCCGTTTTTAGCAGCTTCCACAACTTCTTCAAAGGCAATTGCTCGCTCTTCAATCGGGATATTTTTTGATTTTAATACTTCAATCATCGAATCGCGTGTAATCCCTGGTAAAATACTGCCGTTTAATGCAGGCGTAATTACTTTTCCTGAAATTTTAAAGAAGATGTTCATACTGCCGACTTCTTCTACGTATTTATTTTCTTTCCCGTCCAGCCATAATGTTTGAGAATAGCCTTGTTGTGCAGCAATTTCTGACCCTTTTAAGCTCGAAGCATAGTTGCCGGCAGTTTTCGCTTCACCTGTACCGCCAACTACGGCACGCACGTATTGCTGTTCGACTAAAATTTTGACTGGATTAATGCCTTCTTTATAATAAGAGCCAACCGGTGACATAATAATCATAAATTTATAGCTTTTCGCAGGATTTACACCTAAATAGCTCTCTGTTGCAATAATAAATGGTCGAATATAAAGAGAAGTACCTGGTGATGTCGGAACCCACTCACGGTCTACTCGAATTAACTCTTTTAATGCTTCTAATGCAAAATCCTCGTCAATCGGTGGAATGCAAAGACGTGCATTAGAAGTATTTAAACGTTGGAAGTTTCGGTCCGGGCGAAATAACTGGACTTCCCCATCTTCTGTCATATATGCTTTTAAACCTTCAAATACCGCTTGTCCATAGTGGAATACCATCGCAGCAGGACTTAATGTAATCGGAGCATATGGTGTAATTGTCGCATTATGCCATCCTTTTCCATCTTCATAATCCATAACAAACATATGGTCAGTAAAAATCTTACCAAAACCAAGCTGTTCTGCAGGTGTTTTTTCTTTTCTATTTGTTGATAACTCAGTTGTAATTTGGTATGTTGTCATAATCTCATGCTCCTTAACTAATTTTAAGTTGATACACTATATCATACCATGTTATTTTTAGAAAATTTAGTATTTTTTAATTTCCGTCAAAAAATATTTTATTCTAGCAGTTTTATTAGTTTTCGAGCAAATTTCTACCCAATCACTCTTTTGCTTTTATAAGTTTTCTAACAGGTGCTGTTATACTATGTAAGAACGTTTCTTCATGTTCGTTTTTCACAGCAGCCAAAACCGCACATGATGGACCTGCCGAACTGGTTAAATTGACATCGGTTGTATAACTTTCCCCGGCAAAACGTGTAATTTCTGCCCCAACCCCTTTAGAACCTGTTGGCCATATTGCTTGGATGATGCCATTGATCAGTCCTTCATACACCTCATTTAACTGTGCAATTTTATGTGGATTTTCTATCACATCATTTCCAACAAGCGGTTCGCCGATAACATAAAACTCACAACGATTCGTATTCCGTTCGAATTGTTTTTTTCCAAGCATCGTAAGAGAGACCGCCGACTGAAGCGACTGAAAATTCGTTTCACTCGAGCCCATTAAAGGAGGCATTTCCAACCCCATTTCGGAAAATGCTCTTTTAAACCCTTGCTCATACTCTGACCATACATCATCGCCCGAGAAATTGGCCATTAATAATTGAACCGGGATGGCACCCGCGCATAGTTGCTCTAAAATAGCAGTACGTGCTGTAAAATAGGCGGTCACTTCATTTGGTACCTGTACAATATCGTGCTCTTTTGTGCCGATACAACCCGAATTATCAATCGAAACGACTAACCCGTTTACTTCTATCGAGTTTCTCATACATTAACCCCTACTCGCTGTACGACTGTTTTCAATACAGGCATGACAAGTATTGCGATAAGGCAGTTTACAGCTGTCGCAATTGTTAATGAGGCAATCGAGCCGATGTAAAATGCCGTAGAAATAAGAAAATAAAATGGAATCGGTGCAATAATACCATTTGCGATAATGACAAATATCCATTTTAAAATATGAAGGCCTTTTTGATGCATAACTGCAAAGATCGCAACAATCACAAACATTTCCGCCGCAATTAAAAGATGTAAAATGCCTAGCGGGAAACCGGATGTAAATCCTGTCGCGACATGCCCGAGTGCTCCTGCCGCGCCTGCAAAGACTGGCGGTAGAAAGATTGCACTAATTAAAGCCGGAGCAGAATCGAGTGCAGCTGATGCCACGACCCCTACCGGCACTTTAATAAAACTGCCAATCACACAAATAGCCGCAATTAATGCTGTTAAAATAATTAAACGTAATTTAGTTTTGTTCATGAGAATCTCCTTTTAAAATTTGTGGTATGCCATACCATACACGAATGACCGTCTGTGCTTCATTGCAAAGCTTCTGGTATAGCCGACCGCAAGTATCTCTTAATTGCCGTGCTTCTTTTTCAAGCGGGACAACACCGCGGCTCGTATCTGTAAAAATACAGATCAGTTCTGCCTGTTCAGCAATTTGCATAATCTGTCCGAAAATTTGCTGTGCTACCTTTTCTTCGGATTCATGAAGATACGGTAAAATCATCTGTTCAAAATTGCTTACGATGTAACGCTCGTTTTCTTTTATTTCTTCCGGTTGTGGTAAGTATCCTTCATAAATAATCAGTTCTTTTGCCGGTAACTGCGCGATCACTTTTTCTGCATATTTTCGTTTACCGTTATGTGCGCCTCCGAGTATAACGTACATCTCGCACCTCCTATGAGTTCCTCTATCGTATTCCAGCCAAGTGTATAAATCGTTCGATGATTGGCCACTGTTTGCTGAAAGAATTTCGCTTTCACCCCGTAAACGGCAAGTAATAACCGAATCACTCCTCCGTGTACGATCAGCGTATATTCTTTCTTTTCATTTACAATTTCACGAAAGCCTTTCAATACACGCTGCTTGAACTGGAAAAAGGTTTCACCGTTTGGAATCGGATGATTAATCGGGTCATCAATCCAAGCCCGGTATATTCCATTATGCTGCAATTGTTCATATGTACACATTTCAAAGTCCCCAAAATGCAGCTCACGCAAGTTTCGGGAAGCGATAAATTCGGCATTCGGAAAATAACATTGTGAAGTTTCACGGCATCTCCGTAAATCGCTCCCATAAACGATACCTGGCTGTAGATCGATCTTGGCTTCCACTTTTTTCAGTATCGGCTCATCTGTCCAGCCAATATATTTCCGTTCTGTATTTGCTTTCGTTTTTTCGTGCCTGATTAAATGCACAGTAATATCGTGAGCCATAGGACAACCTCCAATCCTTCACCGAGCGCACCGAGCAAATCGCCTGTTACACCGCCGAAATGTTTCCTTGACCAATTCCGGTAAAAAACAACGGCTACCAGCATCACGACAACTAAAATAAATAAGCTGAGTGCGCCAATGTAAAACCAGCTTACAAATGCTAGAATACTTTGAAAAACAATTAAAAAAACAAGCTTATTTCGAATGACAATCCCTTTAAAATAAGCAGCGAGCCCCTTTTCTTTTGCCGGCTGCATCGTTACAAAATAGAGCAGCATCCCCATTCGCGCTATAAAAGGAATAAAGATTAAATATGGCACAATCGCCAATTGCCCATACGTCAACATTTCATAAATAACGCCGATTTTTAATACAAGTAAACCAAAAACACTAAGTACCCCAAATGCGCCTGTTCGCGGATCATCTAATATCTCCAGCCGTTTCTCTTTTTCTCCATAGGAAAAGAACGCATCGCTCATATCGATCCAGCCGTCTAAATGCAGTCCACCTGTCAGAACGATGAATCCGATCACAATCAAAATCGCCAACAGCAACTCTGAAACCTCACTATAGCGAGATAGTATAAATACACCACTACTAATGATGGACCCGATAAGTAAACCGACAATCGGTAAAAATCCATACATCCATGTAACAGACTTGGCATTCATATCCAGCTGTTTTTTTATCGGCACTGCCGAAAAAAATTGCCAAGCTAACAAAAAACCGCTCAAACTATTTTTCAACTTGGTTCCTCCTTACTTCCAACGCTGTACAAGCTGAAATTGTACTTCATATGCTTCATCACTATTTTGGACAATCCATTGATGAAGCTCACCTAACAATTTGCGATACAAATTTACCTCATCATACTGTGATGGCAGTTCATCCAGCACTTCATTTGATACAACTATTATTGTAGCACCTTGCTTCCGCCATGTTAGCAATTGCTTTTGCAGTGATTCGATACAATTATCGATGTACTCGCTATTTTCATTTTTTTGTTCATATGTATACAGTACATTCGAAAGCCATGTTGTCACACATTCAAAAAGCACAACATCATTATTTGAAAGCTGCTCGATCGTAAAAGGAATCTGTACTTGCATTTCCACTGTGTTCCAATGGGCGTTCTGATTTTCGCGGTCTTGCTGATGGCGGATAATTCGTTTTTCCATTTCCTCATCAAAGGATACACCTGTCGCGACATAGTAGAGCGTCTTTTCTTCACCTAACTGCCTAGCAAATTTTTCTGCAAAAGCACTTTTGCCGCTGCGCACACCACCGGTTATAAAAATCAATCGTATCCCCCCTTATATTTATCAATTACGCCGAGGCGTAATTGCGTCCGTATTCGGCTTTGCGCTGAAGCGCAAAGAATTCATCGCCGAAGTCGTGACATCCGCCGGAAGCCAATTAATTTCATTCAGCGATATCCGCTGAATGAAGTTAATTGAAAAAGACATGCCTAAACTTAGGCATGTCCTTCTATTCTATACTTATTTAAATAGTTCCGGGTATACTGATTGTGCCATAATTTCAACGGCTTCACCAATACGCGGTCCAGGACGGGACATAATATCTCCATCGACCAGATAAACTGCCTTTTCTGAAACTGCCTGTATTTTATCCCAACCTGTGCGTCCTAGAATCTCGTCAACTGCATTTTCCATATAGGTTGCCGGTGTAATAATAATTTCAGGATTACGAGTAATGACATCTTCTTCCGTCACACTAATCCAGCTCGTCTGATCAGCAAAAATATTTTCAACATTGGCGTGATCCATTATTTCCTGCTGGAACGTACTGCTGCCGGTAGTCCAAAGATCCGGAGCTGGCGAAACTTCATAATATGCTTTTTTCTTCGTATCAATTGTCGCTGTTTTTTCTTGTACTGTTTTGATTTGTGCTTTAATGTCGGCTACAATTTCTTCGCCTTTTTCTTTTACATCCATTACTTCGGACAGTTGGATAATATCCGTATAAACATCATCAAATGTCGCAGCCGAAGCAATTACAAATACTTTCAAACCTGCATCTTCCAATTGGGCAATTTGTGCTTCCTCCCCAATTGTATAGGCAACTACGACATCCGGATCCAATTCCAGAATTCGCTCTGCATCGATGACAGTAGAAGTCGACACACGTTCAATTTTTTGTGCGGCTTCCGGATATGTATCATATTCTGTTGCCCCGATAATTTGTTCACCGACACCCAGCTCAAACAAAATTTCTGTATTGCTAGGCTGCAGGGAAATAATCGTTTCCGGTACTTCATCGAATGTTACTTCAACACCACGATCATCAACAACTGTATACGGTACACCTTCACTTTTCGAACCGGCCTGCTCTTCTTTTTTCACATCATTTTCAGACTTTTCATCATTTGATCCGCATGCTGCTAATAAGAATGTTGCCGCTAAAGCAACGATCCATTTGTTCTTAAATTTCATTTGTTGTAACCCCTTTTTTCTTTTTCGTCGGATAAGATTTTGAGATAAATGGAATTTCCTCTTGTTGATGCTGCTGATTCATATAGACCGCCATGACAAAAAACACATTGGCAAGCAGCCCGAGAAAATCAAACAAAATTTCATCCACTTCTCTTTCCTCGCTCACTTTATGTAATGCCCTGTAAGACTTTTTCGCCTCACTGCGGCAAATATGCAGTCTTGCTGCACTTTCGATTCCTTGTGGCAGTACAAACTGCTGAATCGCTTCTCCAACTTCACTTACATAAAAATCGTATCGATCGCTTAGCCATTGCAAATCCTCAAATGTAATGGCTAATTTACCTCTTACCGAACCATTGACATGATAAGCTAACGGTTGGATTCTCCTCAAATCTTCCAAAACGAGCTGACCGGAAGCATCATCAACTAACGTCGGAAAGACTGTACCGATTCGCGTTGTTAAAGAATCGGTGCGGATTTCATAGTCGACGCAGCATGATTTTTCCCTCATAAACGGATAACAGGAAAAACGGATATCCTTTTTCATAAAATTCTCCTCACTTCAAGTAGTGCCTCACGAAATTACGAGTGTACGAAAAAAAGCCACCCAAGAAAATGGATGGCTTCAAAAATCAAAAAAGAGTGCTGCAAAAGGATGCTCATTCGATCAGTGACTGCCGTACATTCTCTTTAATTCCGAAGAGGGATGTTACGATAAGAAAAAGATTGGTCTCCTGGCTCTGCGTTTCACTTTACTCATAAGTACCTTCCCGCTATATTAGCAGTGGTCTCACACTTATTTTCATCAACGCTTACAGTTACGGAAATAGCTTCGGATTTACACCGAATTCCCATTTATGCATAATGCATCTTTTTCCTGCAAATTTATTCAATTTGTCTTAATCACTTTAGCATATTAACAGAAATATGCAATGGAAATTTACAAACAATCCGGACATTTGCCATAAATCTCAAATTTGTGTGCTTCTACAGCATAACCCGGCAGCTTTTCACCGAGCATTTCCATCGGGCAAACAGACAGTTCCTTTACATTCCCGCAATCACGGCAAATAAAATGGTGGTGATGATGATCCGACTCACAATGCATACGGAAGTTACGCTCACCGTTTAATTCTGTTTCTTCTAGAATATCAAGCTCCACGAAAGTAGCGAGGTTACGGTAAATTGTATCGAAACTCATCCCAGGGAAATCTTTTTTCAATACTGATAACAAATCACGGGCAGTCAAATATTTGTCTGTAGCTGCAAACATACCCAAAATCAACTCTCGTTTATCCGTCTTTTTATAGCCATTATCCTTTAATATTTCCCACGCGCGCGCTGCATTCACAGTATCTCTTCCCCTTCCGATTTAATTGTGAATTTCAAAACAAGCTTTTTGATTAAAATTACTAATAGCAAGATCAAAATAGATGTGACAACAATTGTTCCACCCGGTGCCAAGTTCAGGTAAAATGCAGAAATGAGTCCGATTACTACTGCCAGCTCTCCAAATACAATCGCTAAAATAATCGCCTCTTTAAAACCGCGAGCTAAACGCATCGCTGCAGCTACCGGCAATGTCATTAAGCTTGAAACAAGCAAAATCCCGACAATACGCATACTTGCTGCGATAACGAGTGCGACAACGATCATGAACAATAAATGAATCCATTTCGCAGGTAAACCGCTCGCTTTCGCATATTCCTCATCGAATGACAATACGAAAAGCTCTTTAAAAAATAAAACTAAAAATAATACAACTACGACTGCAATTGCCAGCACAACATATAGATCCTGACGTGATACAGCCGATACAGAGCCAAATAAATAGCTCATTAAATCGGTATTAAATCCGCTTGCAAGTGATATTAAAATGGCACTCACACCGATTCCGCCCGACATAATAATTGGTATTGCAAGTTCTTCATAATGTTTATATAGTCGGCGTAATCGTTCAATTAAGATCGAACCACTTACAGATGCGATAATCCCTAAATAAATCGGATTCAGCAAAGCCAGCGCTGCAAACGATTGGCTCAAGTACAGGCTCCCGGCAATCCCCGCCAGTGTTACATGCGACAGTGCATCCGCAATTAGCGATAAACGTCTTACTACGATAAATACACCAAGCAATGGTGCAATTACTCCAATAACAAGCCCTGAGAAAAAGGCATTTTGCAAAAATTCATAGTTTAATATAGCTTCTATCATAACGGCCTGCTCCTCTTAGTGAATCTTTCGAACAGAGTGGCCGTTCCAGCTAGCAATCTGTTCTTCCGAAATCGTATCAAAATCATTTTTGTACCCGTGGAAATGAATCGACTGATTTAAGCACGCTACATGACTGACACGATCCGAAACCGTGTCCACATCATGTGTAACTAAAATCATCGTCATATTGTGATGCTTATTTAAATGTGCGAGCATATCATAGAATGCCTGCACATTTTCTCGGTCAATTCCGACTGTCGGTTCATCCAAAATAAGAAGCTTCGGATCGGATACTAAAGCACGTGCAATGAACACACGCTGCTGCTGCCCGCCGGAAAGCTGTCCAATATTCCGTTTTAGAAATTTATCCATGCCGACATCTTTTAAAGCACTTTTCACTAAAATATCCGCATCTTTTGGATAGCGTTTAAACAGCCCTACCTTTTGCGATAAACCACTTTTCACGACTTCTTCGACCGTTGCAGGAAACCCCGAGTTAAAGGCATTGGATTTTTGAGAAACATAGCCAATCCATTCGCGGTGTTTAAAATGGCTTGCTTGTTCGCCAAATAATTTAATTTCCCCTGACATAGGCTTTAACAGTCCTAAAATCAATTTCAAAAGTGTCGATTTACCGGAGCCGTTTTGCCCAATTAATGCTAAAAAATCGCCTTCATTGACACGTAGTGAAATATTTTTCAATGCTTGTGTGTATTCATATTGAAAGGAAACATCCTTCAATTCTATCAATGGTTTTTTCATTTCGTTCGCTTCTTTCTAATTCAAAATCATTACGATTTACATCAAGTTAGTATAATGCAGTTTTTTGTTTATGTAAAGGGATTAAGGTTGAACTTCAATCAGTGGGGATTTTTTTCATCCCCCACTGAAAGTTAGTTTAACCAATCGGGCTTTTACGGGTAGTTGACCTCCCGCCTATCCTTTTCGATCTGATTAGGTTTAGAGGCGGGAGTCTTGGCTCTGCCGCTACGCTTTAGAGGCAGATGAATTATTACCCGTTAATGCGGGATAAACTTGAAAGGATGAAGATAATTCAAATGCTACAATGGCTTGATAACTTAAAAGGAATGAATGACAGGCAACTGCAGGATTTCGCCAAACAGCAGGGACTTGAATTGAGCATAGAAGAAGTTCAGAAGCTGCAAAAAATTCTGAAGCATGCCAATATCAGCTGGGCTCTTACCGGCGTTCCAAAAGAAGTTTTAAAAAAAATTCAGAAGCTGCTTGGGGATAGACGTTATAAAAAATTAATGAAGTTAGTCGGTTTGTAATTTAAACGGTTTTTCAGAACACATTTTTTTGTAATGCTCCGTAAATTATTTTCCAAACTTATAAAAACAAAAATCAGCCGCAACACGGCTGATTTTTTTGTCTTATTATTTTCCCATTACTTTAAATGCCTTATCCAGCATTCTTACCTACACATACATCGAGTGCCAGTTCAATGGCCGCTGTTAAATCACGCATTGACCAGCCCGGAATCCGGCCGTGTTCGATCGCCAGCTCGAATGATGCAGGTATATGAATAAATCCTGCAGCTCGGATTGCTTCATTCTTTGCAGCGTAGTACAAACCTTCATACATAATATTATTACATAAATATGTTCCGGCAGAATTGGATATTGCTGTCGGATAACCTGCAGAATTTAAACGGTGGACAATTTTACGGATCGGCAATGTCGACAAATACGCAACATCCCCATCTTCTTTGATCGGTGCATCCTCAAATGCATTCCCTGCATTGTCCTTTTCCCCATCTTTTACATTCAATGCAACACGTTCCGGAGAAATTTTCGTAATGCCCGCCGCTAAGCCTAATGAAACGATAATCGTCGGCTTTACTTCTTCGACCAGTGCCAAAAACTGTTCCGGTGCTTTTGCAAAATCGACAGACAATACATGGCCAACAATTTCATACTGACCGATTGATTTTCCGTTCAGTGCCTGTACCACTTCCATTGTAGGGTTGATCGGATTTGATAAAAACGGTTCAAATCCTGTTAAAAGTAATTTCTCCATCTGTCTTGCCCCTCTATAAGTTTTTTACAAGCGCTGCCATTGTACGGTCAATATATACATTTCCACTTGATTTATTTTCCAGTAGGATCGAGAAGATATATTGTTTTCCGCTTTGGCCTTTCATATAACCTGATAATGTATATACATTCGGGATATAGCCTGTTTTTGCATAAATTCTATTTTGCAAAGCACTGTTTGTTAAACGGCTTTTTAATGTACCGCCGACCATGCGATCTTTATTGCCGGCGACTGGCAACGAATCAAAAAATGTACCGAAATAAGATTCTTTTTGAACTTTGTACAATAACTGCGAAAGTCCGTTTGACGTTACACGGTTTGAATTGGACAATCCAGAACCATCTGCAAAACGCCAGTTGTTCACAGGAATATCCAATGAAGCACTGTACTTTTTCAGTAACGTGGCACCTTTGTTCGTACTGCCTTCACCTAGCTGCTGCTTACCCATTGCCTTTACAAGAATATCGGCAATACTGTTGTTGCTCAGTTTCATAAATGCCGGGAAAATGGCTGCCAACGTGCGTGATTCATTCGTGTAAAGCAATGTTGCCTTTTGCGGAACTTTTCCTAATTCCACTTTCGAACTCTTCACAAATTTTAAACCTGTCCCTTGCAGCGTCTGCTTAATTGCCTGCATTGTGTTTTTCGACGGGTCCTGCAATGTTACCCATTCCTTCTTACTGCTCCCTTGTGGCAGGTTTCCGGAAATGATAATACGGTTTGTATTGTAGGCACGCTTGATTGTGATTGTATTACGACTTCCTTTACTAACTGTTTTTGCTTGGTTGGAAATGACCATACCGCTTAAATTCGGTTCAATCGAATAGCTCGGTTTTGCTCCAACTTTACCAGGCTTTGCAGTAATAATGACTGTACTCGCATCAAAGTCATTGTTTTGTGACATCGTAATCGCAGCAGTACGCGCACCGAAGTAATACGTCTCATCCGACTTTAGAACACCCGGTGGCAATGTACTGCCGGTAAATGCTGTATCATCACCGATTAAATGACCATTGATTGTACGAATGCCAATGCGCTTCAATTCTTTTGCAAACTCTAAAAAGTCATCTTTTTTTAATGTCGGATCGCCACTGCCTTTTATGTAAACATTTCCATTTAATGTATCGTTGACAATAATTCCATCGATATATAAATTTGTTTTAAAACGATAGTCCTCGCCTAAAATCGACAATGCTGCAGCACCGGAAACTAATTTCATATTGGAAGCCGGTCGCATCAGTTTGTCCCCGTTTTGGGAATAGACGATTTTCCCGCTCTCTGCGTCACGAATCGTCACTGCTGCATTACTTTTCCCTAAATGTGTTGTAACCGCACCATTAATCGATGCGAAACTTTGAATAGGCAATGAAAAGAATAACGCTAACAAAATGACGAGCTGAAATATTTTTTTCATCAACTGATACCTCCTTTTGAATATTGCTAATTTACAGTTAACTCATTATAACAAATTATGTCATAAAAAACGCAAAAAAACATACTTTGCATCAAATTTGTGCCAAGTATGTTTTACTTATTCTTATTATTCGCGCATTGCATCAATTAATGCTGGCTGGAATTCACTATTGCGAAGCATCGCAATTTCATGTAAATATGGCGCTTTTTTGTTTTTTGCATCCGGACCGACAAATGGTGTTTCCAGTATTTTCGGTAAATGCATTAACTGTGGATGATGAACAATATAGTGCATTGCCTCAAAACCGATTTCACCAAAACCGATATTTTCATGACGGTCTTTTCCAGCACCGCGCACATTTTTTGAATCATTAATGTGCAGTACTTTTAAACGATCCAACCCGATGACTTTATCAAATTCATTTAACACTCCGTCAAAGTCACCTGTAACGTCGTAGCCGGCGTCATGAATATGGCATGTGTCCATACAAATCGACAGGCGCTCATTGTTTGTCACACCATCGATAATACGTGCCAATTCTTCAAATGTACGACCGATTTCAGTGCCTTTGCCCGCCATCGTTTCCAATGCGATCTGTACTGGGTAGTCCTGTGTCAGCACTTCATT
The DNA here is from genome assembly GCF_037969775.1 of Solibacillus sp. FSL W7-1472. NCBI lineage: Bacteria > Bacillati > Bacillota > Bacilli > Caryophanales > Caryophanaceae > Solibacillus > Solibacillus sp. FSL W7-1472. Next base: position 1,197,213 of record NZ_CP150208.1, on the reverse strand, counting down.
TAAACCTTCTACAATCCGTTCAATACCCGCATCAACACCTGCACCGACATGCGCACCAGGATGCAGTACGATTTGTGTCGCTTCCAATGCAGCAGTACGTTTAATTTCTTCCTGCAAAAAGTTTACGCCAAGCTCAAAAGTTTCCGGTTTTGTCGTATTCCCTAAATTGATAATATACGGTGCATGGACAACAATGTTGGATAGTCCGTTCTCTTTCATATGGAGCAGGCCCTTCATAATATTCAGCTCTTCAATCGGCTTTCTGCGCGTATTTTGAGGTGCGCCTGTATAGATCATAAAAGTATTGGCACCATAGCTTAATGCTTCTTCGCTGGCACCTAGCAGCATTTTTTTTCCGCTCATCGAAACATGTGAACCTAATAACATTCTACTTTCCTCCATTTAACGAATAAACAGGCTGCATAGAAAAATCATTCTAAGCAGCCCCTTGTGTAATTAGTTATTGTTGCGGCGCGCTTTAATACGGCGTTCGCGTTTTTTCACTTTTTCCATTTCCCACTTCATATTACGTTTATAGCCTGGTTTAACTTTCTTCGGCTTACGTACTAGGGCTTTGGCTTTTGCATCGATTTCATCTTCTTTACGCTCACCTTTACGGCTTGCACGCTGGTGACGGTCTTTTAAGTCAGACCATTCGCCATTTTTAATATCTTTTTGTACAAATGGAATCCCCATTTTTTCGATGCGTACTACTGCATCCTCATCTTCCGGCTGGAATAACGTAATAGCTGTTCCTTTTGAGCCGGCACGTGCTGTACGACCAACACGGTGAATGAAGAACTCAAGATCTTCCGGAATTTCATAGTTGATAACATGCGAAATCCCTTGAATATCAATACCACGTGCAGCTAAATCTGTTGCTACGATATATTGGAACTCAAGATCACGTACTTGCTTCATCATCTTTTTACGGTCACGCGGACTTAAATCTCCGTGGATTTGTCCTGCACGGATACCTTGTTCTGCTAAAAAGCTCGCTACCGATTCTGCATTTTTACGTGTGTTACAGAAAATAACAGCAAGGAATGGATTGATTCCCTTAATTACTTCAAGTAAACGTGTATTACGTGCCTTCGAACGTACAGGTACTAATACAAAGTCAATGCCTTCCGCCACCGGACGTTTATCATTCATATGAATATGGATCGGTGAATCCATGTATTTCTTTAAGAATGGTTTTAATTTTTCTGGAATTGTCGCTGAGAACACGAACATTTCAAGCTTTTCAGGCATATGCGACGCAAAGCCGTCAATATCTTCAATGAAGCCCATGTCAAATGCCAGATCTGCTTCATCGACAACTAAAATCGGCGCAGTGTGAACAAGCAATGCATTTTCTTTCACCAAATCTTTAATACGACCTGGTGTACCTACAACGATTTGAGGCTGTGTTTTTAATCGGTCGATTGTACGTTGTTTGTCCGTACCGCCTATAAATAATTTTGTTGAAATTTCCGTTCCTTCAACAAGCTGGTTTAACGCATCAAAAATTTGTTGTGCCAGTTCTCGTGTCGGCGACGTGATAACCGCCTGTACTTCTTGTTTTTCTTCTACAATACGCTCTACGATCGGCAATAAAAAACTATGTGTTTTTCCTGTTCCTGTATGAGCTTGTCCGATTGCACTCTTACCTTTTAATACGAGTGGAATCATTTCTTTTTGAATGGGTGTCGGCTCTGTAAATCCAAGCTTTGCAATGGCGTCCTGCAAAAATGGCTTGAATTGATAATCAGTATATTTTGACATTCACGTACCTCCTTACATCTTTCCTATTGTACCATAATTCGTACATTTAAGTGACCATCTGCATATCATAACGGTAAATAGTTTCAACGTCAAACTGTTGGGACGAATTTATGAAAGAAAATTGAAATATCATGTCGATTTTTAGAAAGGAGTTTATTATGCGCCCACCTTATTACTTTCCACCTCAAGGAATGATGAATCAAATGCCGGTTGCACCACGTTTTCCAATGTATGCACCATACATGATGCGAGGCCCGAGTCCAGGAGGAGGTCCGATTCCTGGAATAGGAGCTATTCCTGGAGCTAGTCAATTTATGAACCAAATGCCAATTCCACCTCAGGCAGCTGTGCAAGGTGCAGCAGGTGCACCGAAGCTCGAAGGGTTTTTATCAGGAGCAAACTCTTTATTTAGTAATGCCCAAAAGTTCACACCATATATTCAGCAGGCAGCCCCAATGTTTAAAAATCTGCCCGCTTTATGGCGTTTATATAAAGGATTTAAAGAAACTTCCGACCCGCTGGAGTCTTCTACTGTTTCAATGCCGCAGGAACGGCCAAGAGAGAGAGAAAGAGTGAGAGAAAGAGGAAATCCACGAGGCAACCGGCGAGAACAGGAGCCAGTTGAGGAGAAAATTACGACAAAACCATCATTACCGAAGATATTTCAGCCTCCATTTGAATAACAAAATAAAAGCTACCCCAAGCAAATAAGTGCAGATTCGTTTCTATTACGAGTCCTCTCATATGCGTAATGGAGTAGCTTTCTATTTTTAACCGTGTATACTTACTGAATCAATATACTCCTTGGATCATGCTTATGAGCACATAGTGCCGCCGCCATTTACATGGATACATTGGCCGGTAATATATGTTCCGTCCTGAGATGCCAGCAGCACATATGCCCCAGCAAGCTCACTCGGCTGTCCTGGGCGTTTTAATGGTGTTTCAGTACCGAATTCCGCTACTTGATCCGCATCGAATGTAGAAGGAATTAATGGTGTCCAAATCGGTCCTGGTGCGACCATATTTACGCGGATTCCTCGATCAGCTATATTTTGTGCTAAACTTCTGACAAAGCCCACAATCGCACCTTTTGTCGATGTATAATCAATTAAAATCGAATGGCCTCGGTAGGCATTGACCGATGTCGTACATATAATAGAATCTCCCTGCCCCAAATGCGGAACAGCTTCTTTGCATAAATAAAAAATACCATCCAAATTTGTACGGAATGTTTTGTCCCATTGTTCGACCGTAATATCTAAAAATGAATCGACAGGATATTGTACCGCTGCATTATTTACGACAATATTAATTTGCTGGAAATGGTCAAGTGCTGTCTTTACAAGTTTTTTACTTGTTTCATAATCACCGATATCACCTTCAACAAGAATCGCCTGAACGCCTTCTTTTTCAACCAGTTGTTTCGTTTCTTCTGCATCGGATTGCTCTTTTTCCAAATAGTTTATAACAAGATTTGCCCCTTCTTTTGCGTAGGCAATGGCAACCGCTCGGCCAATTCCTGAATCACCGCCAGTAATAATTGCCACTTTGCCTTTTAACTTATCGCTTCCCGAATATTCATAAGGCTGTGTTGGTAATGGGTTCATTTTGCTTTCGATTCCAGGTTGTGATGGCTGAGTTTGTGCGGGTGTACCGCCAACTTGTTTATTTTCAACGTTTGTCATGAAAGAAACACTCCTCTATTGAAATATTGTTATAAAGTTTTAGTGAAAAGTTTTCGATTGTTCCGTTCACATAAAACTATTTATGTAATATTTTTCCCCGGCAAGGCAATTTAAAACAAGACTGAATTTTCTTTCAGCTCATTTACCACATTTTGTAGGAGTGTTTCGGCATCTTCTGCTTTGATCAGTTCACCATTTACAATCGCAAATAGATGACATTCGCAAATTTCACAGTTTGAAGTACAGCCGGACTCCGTTAATTCAATATCTTCCCGCTCCAGCAGCACATCATATACATCTGCTGCGCCGAGCGATAAATTCGTCATGCAAAACTCCACCTGATTTTTTAAAGCTACTGATTTATTCCTCTTAAAAAAAGAAAACGCCATCCCATTTCCCCACTTTACGTTTTATTTATTTCTGCTATTATAGCAAACGTTCACAAAATTCTGTACTTATGCGATTACTTCGCAATATCGCGACATTTCCATCGAATTTACTAGAGATTTCAGTAAGCGAACTTTGAATAAAGCATACACGTCCTATATAATGAAATTACAGGGCTTTGAAAGGAGTTACGTATAAATGAAAGTTGTTAAAATTAATCCGCGTGGATACTGCTATGGGGTAGTAGACGCTATGGTCATTGCACGCAATGCTGCACTTGATCCTACATTACCAAGACCAATCTACATTTTAGGTATGATTGTACACAATAAACATGTTACAGATGCATTTGAACAAGATGGCATCATTACACTTGATGGCGACAACCGTAAAGAAATAATTGAACAGGTAGAGCAAGGCACAGTTATTTTCACGGCACACGGTGTATCACCTGAAATCCGTGAAATCGCTAAACGTAAAGGACTCGTATCAATTGACGCGACTTGCCCGGACGTTACGGTGACACATGACTTAATCCGCGAAAAAACAGCAGAAGGCTACGATATTATTTATATCGGTAAAAAGGGACATCCTGAACCGGAAGGCGCAATCGGTGTTGCACCAGACCATGTTCACCTAGTTCAATCGATGAACGATATCGATAATCTTGCTTTTGAAAACGAAAAAATTCTCGTAACAAACCAAACGACGATGAGTCAATGGGATGTCGCTTTTCTGATGGATAGTTTAAAAGAAAAATTCCCGCATGTCGAAGTGCATAAAGAAATTTGCCTGGCGACACAAGTCCGTCAAGAAGCAGTAGCTGAACAGGCCGGTGCTTCCGATTTATTAATCGTTGTAGGCGATCCAAAATCGAACAACTCGAACCGTTTAACACAAGTATCAGTAGAAATTGCCGGAACACCATCTTACCGCATTTCAGATATTTCAGAGCTGCAAATTGAATGGCTGGAAAACGTTGAAACAGTAGCAGTAACAGCAGGTGCTTCAACACCGACACCAATCGTTAAGGAAGTCATTTCATTCTTGGAAAAGTTCGACAAAAATGATCCTGAAACACATGAAATCGTACGCTCCGTAACTTTGGACAAAATTTTACCGAAAATTAAAGCTCCAAAACCAGTTGAAAAAATTATGCCTTACTAATGCCAAGCAAGCGAACCTAAAAAATCTCAATTTTCTTCTACCGGAGAAAATTGAGTTTTTTTGTTGTTCCTGATTAAATAAACTGAAACGGTTCTGTATTAATTTTTGACTGGATAAATTCAACAGGCAATTTTTGATCCGCACATAAAGAAGCCATTTTTTCTGCAACGCCTTTAATCATGACCTTTTCAACATGGTGACCTGGATCGATAATGCTTAAGCCTTCCACTTCTGCATCCTGTGCCATATGGAAGCCGATATCTCCTGTTACAAATACATCCGCCCCTGCATATTTTGCAGTGCGAATATATTTATTGCCGTCTCCTCCGACAACAGCAACCTTCTGGACAATACGATCCAAAGGTCCAACTGCTCGCAGACAAGGCACGTCCAACTGCACTTTCACAAATTCAGCAAATTCCCGTAATGTCATTGGTTGTTTTAACTTACCGATTCGACCAAGTCCTTGTGCATTCGTATCAACATCCATCGTAAACAGATCATAGGCAGGCTCTTCGTACGGGTGGTTGTTTAGCATCGCCTTTAATATTTTATTTTTCATCGATTGCGGGAACACGACTTCCACTTTTTCCTCTTCCTCGATGTGAAGCTCACCGATCTCTCCTACAGCCGGATCTGCTCCTTCTGTTGCACGAAAACGGCCTTTACCTTCCAATGTATAGCTGCATGCCTCATAATGGCCTAAACGACCGGCTCCGGCTTTAGCCAGCACATCACGCAAAGCATCTGCATCATCCACAGGAACGAATACGGCTAGCTTCATCATTTTTTCTTCGAACGACACTTCCAGAATTTTGCGGTTTTCCAGTTGCAAAGCATCTGCCAGTAAATCATTGACCCCGCCTGGCGCTACATCGAGATTCGTATGCGCTGCATATACTGCGATATCATTTTTCAGACACTTTTCATACAGTGCCCCTTTCGGATTATCTGTACGCAAGTTCGAAAGCTTCATGAAGATCGGCGGATGATGGGCAATAATAAGCTCACAGCCGTTGTCGATCGCTTCATCTACGACTTCATTTGTCACGTCAAGTGTTACAAGCACTTTTGTGACAGGCTTATTTAACGTACCAATGGCCAAGCCGATCGGATCATTCGGCATGCATGCATATTTTTTAGGTGACCATGATTCAAATACTTGGATAATCTCGTTGCCATTTACGGATTTCACGCAATCGCCTCCTGTACCATTTTAATGTAATGTGTAAGTTGTTCATACTTTTCCTGATTTTCAGGTGTTTTTTCCGCTTCTGAAATTGCTTGTTGAACACGTTGCCAATTCGCGATTTCACGTGACCACTTTTCAATGAAAACAGGTACTTTTGTTTCCATCAGCTTTGGTCCAAGCAAAGTTTGCGCTTCGTTTAATTTCATTTCCCCGCGCTGTAATACAAGGACCTCATAGATTTTCCCATCCTCTTCTAAAATGACCTCATCCTGGATTGCCCAGCCATTTTCCATTGCCCATTCACGGATGGCCTTTGCATGAATATTCGGCTGTAAAATTAATCGGGTTACCGATTTTAATGCTTGTGGATGCTTTTCTAAAATGGACACAATCAATGGTCCGCCCATCCCTGCAATTGTAACGGCTGTAATTTCATCCGCTTCTTCAACAGCTGCCAGACCATCTGCCATGCGTACTGTAATTTTATTTGTTAAGCCTTCTGTGCGAACTTGTTTTACAGCTGATTCATAAGGTCCTTTTACAACCTCACCCGCTACTGCACGTGCAGCAATTCCTTTATGCACTAAATAACATGGCAGGTAGGCATGGTCACTTCCGATATCCGCTACAATTGCTCCTGTCGGTACAAATGAAGCGACCGTTTCCAGTCGTTTTGAAAGTTTTTGTGCGTTCATATTTATATATCCTCTTTTCTATATCACAAACTACCCCTATTATATAGAACTTTCACACAAACGTCTCTTTCCAGAATACAAAAAAGTGCAGAACAGGATCACTCCATTTCTGCACTTGGCTATTCATTATAAACCTGAAATATACTCAGCTACTGCATCTGCTTCCGCTTCGTTTTTAAGAACTGGCGGCATCATGCCGTTTTCCGAACCATTTAATGCGTAATCTTTAATATGCTCAGCATCTAATCCAACGATTGAAGGACCTCCACCACCAGTTAAATCACCACCGTGGCACGAAATACAGTTCTTTTGAGCAATATCTTCACCATTTAATTCAGCAGTTTCCCCTGAATGTTCGCCGTCCGCACTGTTTTTATCAGCTGCACCCTCAAATGACATGAAGAAAATTAGTCCGATACCGAATGCCATGATAAGTACGTAAGGAATAAGTGGATTGTTTCTCATTGCGTTCCCCTCCCTCATTAAATATTCTATTTCATGCTAGACATTAGCCTAGTAAACAATATTAATTGTACTTGATTCTATAGAAAACTGAAAGACTTTACGGACAAGTTTTACTAGCTTTGTAACAATTTTACCAATTTGCTATTTCTATCATAATATATGTCTTGCAATTACCATTTTCTGTACTTCAGACGTACCTTCCCCAATTTCCAACAGTTTTGCATCCCGTAAAAAGCGTTCCACTTCATATTCTTTCATATAGCCGTAGCCGCCATGAATTTGAATGGCTTCATCGCAAACTTCCATTGCCATCTCGGAAGCGTAGTATTTGGCGATAGCAGCCTCTTTGCCGAATGGACGCCCCTGATCCTTCAACCATGCCGCTTTATACACAAATGTCCGCGCTAATTGTATTTTTACCTCCATATCAGCCAATTTAAACTGCGTTGCCTGAAAATCTGCCAGTGCCTTTCCGAATTGCTTACGTTCTTTTGCATATTGGACCGCTTTATTTAATGCGCCTTGTGCAATTCCAACTGCCATTGCCGCAATACCGATCCGGCCGCCGTCAAGCGTCGTTAAAAATTGTTTAAAGCCATTCCCCCGGACTCCAAGTAAGTTTTCTTCCGGAACGCGGACATTTTCTAAAATCAATTCCGTTGTATTCGAAGCATTTAAGCCCATTTTTTCGTATTCCGACTTAATCGTAAACCCTTTTGCATCAGTCGGTACAATTATGGCGCTGATTTCTTTTTTGTTTCCATCTCGATTTGTAATAGCTGTTAACGCTAAATGTTTGGCATAACTTGCATTTGTAATAAAAACTTTCGACCCGTTAATGATAAATTCTCCATTATCCAACACAGCGGTAGTTTCTGTCCCACCTGCATCAGAACCGGCATTAGGCTCTGTTAAACCGAATGCGCCGAATGATTCACCTGTACAGATCGGCGTTAAGTATTTTTCCTTCTGCGCTTCTGTACCGAATAAATGCAATGGTGCACCGCCTAATGAAATATGTGCCGAATATGTAATTCCTGTCGAAGCACATGTACGGCTCAACTCTTCGGTAACGATTGCAAAGCTGATTGTATCTGCACCCGCCCCGCCATATTGTTCTGGAAATGGCAGACCCATAATGCCCATATTGGATAGTTCTTTAAAAATTTCCACTGGGAAGGCTTTCGTTTTATCACGCTCGATTGCTCCTGGTGCCACTACTTCATCCGAAAACTCACGTATCATCTTTTGTAACATCGCTTGCTCAGTTGTTAAATCAAAATGCATACCATTCATCCTCTCAGCCTATTTCATTTCAATTCTATTGTAATCTAAAAATATGTATTTTTACAGAAAATATATGTATTTTGCAGAGTATTTTGTAAAATGATACAAAAAAGCCATACAGAAAAGTTTCATTTCTTCTGCATAGCTTAAAAGAATAGTATAAGTTTATGTATTATTTTGATGTTCCTAAAGGAAATAAATCCATGCACTAATAATGGCAATTAACCCAAGAACGCCTGAGATCGTAAAATAAATAATTTTCAGCATGACACCGCTTAACAGCCAAAATAGACAGTTCACAATAAGGATGATATAAAGCATTTCATTATTGCCGGCAAAATATGTTGTACTCACTTTCAATGTTACACCTAAAATCGCTAAAGCGGTCGCCAGCTGCAGCATTACTGCCATGAGATGGTTTCTTTTTGCAAAATAGATAGCCCCGATCAGACAGCCTGTTGCAAAAACTGCGGCAACAGCAATGACAACCCATTCGAACTGCATTGTAAACAGCAGTAGCAACATAACAAATGCGCTGATGGGAAAGAACATCGATAGATTCCGGTTTTTTCGTTTTTCGACATTTATGACGGCATTTTTTGATTTTCCTTCAATCTCTTCTTGATGATTTCCTTCCGAATAAAGCGACATCAAAAAATCGCAATAATGTTCTGGTAACATTTTATTTTGTTTCCAGAACGTGATTTCATTCATAATAATTTGTTTTTTTGGATTTGACATCGTTTCGCTCCAAATCTGTATTTATATGCTACATCATATTGTAAATAATTCACGAATAAACAACATCGGTAAAAAGCAATACCATTATTCTTGGAAAATAGTAATTACCTGCTATATTTACACAAAAAAAGATGAAGAGTAAAATACTCCTTCATCTTTTTCCTGTTTAGCTTATTCTAAGAAATCTTTTAAGCGTTTTGAGCGAGATGGATGACGCAGTTTACGTAATGCTTTCGCCTCGATTTGACGAATACGTTCACGTGTAACGCCAAACACTTTACCTACTTCTTCCAAAGTTCGCGTACGGCCATCATCTAAACCGAAACGTAAACGCAATACGTTTTCTTCACGGTCTGTTAATGTATCCAGCACGTCTTCCAACTGTTCCTTCAATAACTCATATGCTGCATGATCAGAAGGAGATTGTGCTTCTGAGTCTTCGATGAAATCACCTAAATGTGAATCATCTTCTTCCCCAATTGGAGTTTCCAATGATACAGGCTCTTGTGCAATTTTTAAAATTTCACGAACTTTTTCAGGTGTTAAATCCATTTCTTCTCCAATTTCTTCTGGAGATGGTTCACGGCCTAAATCCTGAAGAAGTTGACGTTGTACACGGATTAGTTTGTTGATTGTTTCAACCATGTGTACTGGAATACGGATTGTGCGGGCCTGGTCTGCAATCGCACGTGTAATCGCTTGACGAATCCACCAAGTTGCATAAGTCGAGAACTTGAACCCTTTACGGTGGTCAAATTTTTCAACTGCTTTAATCAGACCCATATTTCCTTCTTGAATAAGATCCAAGAACAACATTCCACGACCTACATAGCGTTTAGCAATCGAAACTACAAGACGTAAATTAGCTTCTGCCAGACGTTTACGTGCTTCTTCGTCACCTTGTTCAATACGTTCCGCCAAACGAATTTCCTGATCTGCGGAAAGTAAATCCACACGTCCGATTTCTTTTAAATACATACGTACCGGGTCATTAATTTTAACGCCAGGAGGAACACTTAAATCATTTAAGTCGAAAGCTTCTTCACTTGATTCTTGCTTAGAAAGTGCTTCTTCTTCAAATTCTTCTTTTCCTTCAACTGTTACATCATTTTTTTCGATTTCATCGGCAAAGTTGAAAATCTCTTCGTTCTCCAGTTCAAAAAATGCTAATGTATCAGAGATTTCCTTCATTGACATTTCGCCAACCTGTTTTGCTTTAGCTAAAAGTTGCTTTTTTACCTGCTCTAATGAAACCCCGTTCACTACCGTATCTTTTGAATGTTTTGACTTGTCCGCCATAAACCTTCCTCCTTCTAAAAACAAATCGCGTTAAACGCCCATTTTTATCTTTCTATTTAAGTTAATTATTTGTTGGGCAATCTCAAGTGCTCGTCTATGCTCATGCATTTTTTCTGCTTCTTTTTGATCGTGCTTTAATTGTTCAATCTTTAGTTCTAATCGGCGTTTTTCGATTTGCTTTAAACAATCAATTATTTCCGCTTCACCATTATCAGGGTCACGCTCAAGTAACGCAGCATCCATCACGATTTTTCGTAAATCATGATCATCCAACACTTCGACGAATCGATGGAAATCAGCCATTTCATATTCTTCATAAAAACCAATTAAACGTACAAATACGGATAAATATTCCTCATGGATGAAAGGTTCGTTATTTCCCTCTCTGAGAACTTTATTCACAATATTTACATCATGCAACATATGTGCTAAAAGTATACTTTCGGCACGGTCTGTTGCGTCTTTTTTACGCTCCCTTTGGAGTAGGACAGTTGGTTCTTCCACCATTTTTTGATCGCGTTTCTGCTCTTTTACATTATCCGCGACCATTTTTCTTAATTGGGTGCTGATTGCCTCATGGGAAATATTCGTTTCATTTGCCAATTGGCGAATGTATAAATCACGTTCAGTTGGAGAAGTATTATTTTTTAATGTTTCCAGAACTTCTTGAATGTATTGAAGTGTGTCATTTTCAAATTGAAAATTTTTGCCGCGTTTCGCATGCATCATCATAAATGCAATATACGCGTGCGGCTTTTCTATTATTTGATTTTTAAATGCCTCTTGTCCGTGTGTACGAATATATTCGTCCGGATCAAGTTTATCTGGTAAAACAGCGACCTCAACTTTAATCTGTTCTTGATGAAGCATTTGTGCAGCGCGCTTGGCAGCCTCAAAACCAGCATTATCACCATCATAGCAAATCGTAATTTGCTGAACTAAGCGTTTGAGCTTTGTAATATGCTGGGGCGTAAGAGACGTACCCATCGTTGCTACAGCATTGTATATGCCCGCCTGGTTTGCTGCTAAAACATCAATAAAGCCTTCCATTAAAATTACTTGTCTTGATTTACGAATGGATGCCCGCGCCTTATCCAAATTATAAAGTACTTGACTTTTATGGAAGATCGGCGTTTCAGGACTATTTAAGTACTTAGCATCTTCGCCATCGGAATTCAAAATCCTGCCTGAAAATGCAATCGTTTTTCCATTTTCATCTCGAATCGGAAACATAATCCGTCCCCGGAAACGGTCAAAGTAGCTATCATCACTTTCTTTACGAATGATCAGACCGCTTTCGACCATTTCTTCCGGATCATATCCTTTGCGCTCCAGTAAGATGGACAGCGTGTCCCAGTTCGGTAACGCCCATCCTATCTGATGTGTTTCGATTTGCTCACGTGTAAATCCTCTTTCAAGCAAATAATTTAATGCAGGTTCGCCATCTTCTGTATTCATTAAAATATGATGATAAAACTCCACTGCAAACGTATGAGCCTCTCGCATTTGCTGCTCTTTTTTTGAAATGGGCGAATTCGACATCGATTGATCGGTCGACAATTCCATTTCAAGCGGGATTCCCGCACGTTGACTTAGTTTAATGAGTGCATCCGGAAACGACAGATGTTCCATATCCATTACAAAAGTAATGGCGTTTCCTCCTGCCCCACAGCCAAAACAGTGAAATATCTGTTTATCGCTGGATACGGAAAAAGAGGGTGTTTGCTCACCATGGAATGGACATAATCCAAAATAGTTGCGCCCTCTTTTCGTTAACTGCATATAATCGCTAATGACATCGACTATATCGGACTGCGAACGAATTTGTTCAATCACATGTTCGGGTATTTTTCCAGCCATATTATCACCATCTACAGTATTCGAGATAAATTACAAATTTCCTCTATAATACGACAAAATTCTTTAATAAATTTGTAATTACCCTATAATAAATATTTTTACCACAATTTTATTATTATAAAACAAAAAGACTATACTTGCTATATAATTTCAAAAAAATAATCAGAATATAACTATAAATGTCGAAATTCAGCAAAATACAAAAGGTTTTCTGAAACAAAAGTATAGTTCACTTAGTTTCTAAAAAAACGCGAATATTATTCCACCAAAAAAACCTCCTCTTCCTTTTTGGAGAGGCGGCTTCAGTTGCTATCAACAATCAAGCTCTAGCATATCAATTATTTTGTGCGCTGTTTCTTCGACAGCACGATTCGTCACATCAATCGTTCGACAACCTATTTTATCAACAATACTATAAAAATAGCTAATTTCCTGCTCAATTCTACTATGTTGCGCATAAAATGCATTTTCCGTTAATCCTAAAGTTATTAAGCGCTCTTTCCGGATATTATTGAGCTTTTCCGGTGTAATGACTAACCCAAAACATTTTTTCGGATCGATTTGCATTAATTCTATAGGGGGTTCCACTTCCGGAACAAGCGGCACGTTTGCCACTTTATATCGTTTATGCGCCAAATATTGCGATAAAGGAGTTTTGGATGTTCTTGATACACCGACCAACACAATATCCGCCAGCAAAATGCCGCGCGGGTCCTGGCCGTCATCATATTTAACAGCAAATTCAATCGCTTCGATCTTTTTAAAATAATCATCATCCAATTGATGCACAAGTCCAGGCTTTTGCAATGGCATTTCATCAAAAGAAGTTTCGATTAAATCAAGCATCGACCCCAATAAGTCGATTGCATGCACTTTATATTCACTTGCAATTTTTTGAAGTGCCTGTCTCATCTGCTTTTCAACTAGCGTAAAAACAATGGTTGCCTCATTTGCAATCGCAATTTGGACAATTTTTTCCAGTACATCAACATTCGCAATATGAGGAAACTTTCGAATCCTTACTTTTTCGAAATTTGGCCGAAACTGGCTTACTACTGCTTTCACAGCAGCTTCTCCAGTTTCACCGACCGAATCTGACACAACAAATATAGTCAATTTTTTCATGAGATCACCTATAAATCATGCGTTTCTGCTAACGAAATAAACGCACGTGTAATATTCGTCTTCGTTAACCGCCCGGTAATGACTAATCCCCGCTCTGTTTCTTCAACAACCGGCATGGAATCGATCTCTCGTTCTATTAACTTTTTAGCCGCCACGATTAATGAATCCGAATTAACACAATAGGCGATGTTCGGCATTCTCGTCATTATTATATGCACAGGCATTTTATTTAAATCCTGTGTTCCGATACTGGAACGCAGTAAATCTTTTCGAGACAGCACACCTTGTAATATTTCATCTTTATCAATAACGAATAGTGTTCCGACATCCTCGGAAAACATATGGATAATCGCATCATACACCGTCATATCATCCGGAACAACTACCGGGATTGACTGGAAATCTTTCACTTTTAAATTCAGCATTGATTCCGTAAAGGCTGCCGTTGTTTTTTTGCCTGCATAGAAGTAGCCCACACGTGGACGCGCATCTAAAAATCCAGCCATCGTTAGTATAGCTAGATCAGGTCTCAAAGTAGCGCGCGTTAATCCAAGGCGCTCTGCGATATGTTCGCCCGTAATAGGGCCATTTTCTTTTACAATTTGCAAGATTACATCTTGACGTTTATTGAGTTCGATTGGACTCACCCGCTTCAAATAATGTTATACTTTTTCATTAATTATTATATACTATTTCCTTCTATATTGCGAAGAAAACAAACCCATGCTACAATATTACCGAACAACTCACTTGTTGTTTATGATTATTAATATGTAAGCGATGAAGGGATTTATAAGTATCAATTCTAACATAAGCGAGTAGGGATAGTGCAAGCCTACATTGAATTGAGAAACGGCACCCCTGAGCTATTTTTATAAAAGAGGTTTTTATTTATTTAAAAACAAGCGGGGTGGAACCGCGGGTACATCGTCTTGATGCACTCGTCCCCGGGCAGAGCTTTTGTGCCCGGAGACGGGTGCTTTTATTTTTATTCAGCGGGTGTTTATACACTCGCTGAATAAAAATAAGCTCTGGCAGATGTCACAGATTTTTTAGATGAAAAAAGAAGTCAGCCTAAATACGTCACATTCTGTGACAACGGCTTACTGACCCACATCCTGTGGGTCTAAAAATCTGGACGCAATTATGCCGAGGCATAATTGATTAAATATTTATAGGAGGTTTTTTTCATGGCAGAAAAATCAATGGAGACAATTGTATCATTAGCAAAACACCGCGGATTCGTATTTCCTGGATCTGATATTTATGGTGGTTTAGCAAACACTTGGGATTACGGTCCACTTGGTGTAGAACTTAAAAACAACGTAAAAAAAGCTTGGTGGCTAAAATTCGTTCAGGAATCAGAACATAACGTAGGCTTGGATGCTGCAATTTTGATGAATCCTAAAGCATGGGTTGCATCTGGTCACGTAGGTAACTTCAACGACCCGATGATCGACTGTAAAGCATGTAAAGCGCGTCACCGTGCAGATAAATTGATTGAAGAAGCTTCTTTAACAAAAACAGGCAAAGAAATTATCGTTGACGGTATGACTTTCGATCAAATGAAAGAAAAAATGGAAGAGCTTGAAGTAGCTTGTCCTGACTGCGGAAAAATCGACTTCACAGATATCCGCCAATTCAACTTAATGTTCAAAACGCACCAAGGTGTAACTGAATCTTCTTCAAACGAAATCTACCTGCGTCCTGAAACAGCACAAGGTATTTTCGTAAACTTTAAAAACGTTCAGCGTTCAATGCGTAAAAAAACACCATTCGGTATCGCACAAATCGGTAAATCTTTCCGAAATGAGATCACACCAGGTAACTTCACATTCCGTACTCGTGAATTCGAACAAATGGAACTTGAATTCTTCTGTAAACCGGGTGAAGATCTTGAATGGCACTCATACTGGAAAGAGTTCTGTAAAAACTGGCTTCTTGCATTAGGTATGAAAGAAGATTCAATGCGTTTACGTGACCATGAAGATGATGAGCTTTCACACTATTCAAATGCGACAACAGATATTGAATTCCGCTTCCCATTCGGATGGGGCGAACTATGGGGTATCGCAGACCGTACAGATTACGACTTAAAGCAGCATATGGAACATTCAGGTGAAGATTTCACTTACATCGATCCTGTTTCAAATGAGCGCTATGTACCATACTGCATCGAGCCATCATTAGGTGCAGACCGTGTAACATTGGCATTCTTATGTGATGCATATGAAGAAGAGCAATTAGAGGGCGATGATACGCGTACAGTATTACGCTTCCACCCTGCTCTAGCTCCATTTAAAGCAGCAGTATTGCCACT
The DNA here is from genome assembly GCF_037969775.1 of Solibacillus sp. FSL W7-1472. Taxonomy (NCBI): domain Bacteria; kingdom Bacillati; phylum Bacillota; class Bacilli; order Caryophanales; family Caryophanaceae; genus Solibacillus; species Solibacillus sp. FSL W7-1472. The sequence continues at coordinate 1,181,220 of NZ_CP150208.1, read as the reverse complement.
TTCTAAAAAGTTATCTGAAGAAGCTGGCGACGTTTGGGCTGACTTGCGTAAAGCATTCCCGGTTGATTACGATGAGTCACAATCGATCGGTAAACGTTACCGCCGCCAAGATGAAATCGGTACACCATTCTGTATTACGTACGATTTCGATTCAAAAGAAGACGGTCAAGTAACAGTTCGTCACCGCGATTCAATGGAACAAATCCGTATGCCGATCGCTGAAGTAAAAGCTTATATCGAAAAACATTTACAATTCTAATTTTATAAAACACTTTCTGTTCGTTTTGAGCAGAAAGTGTTTTTTAATTTAACAAAAAACAATCCAACCGTTCTACACCCGGTTGGATTGTTTTATTTATTCAGCTGTTTTTCAATATCGAATTTTGCATGTAAAATGAGTTCACGTAATTCATCAAACTGCTCTTCATCAAAGCGCGCTTCCGGAATAATAATTGCAATCGATGCAACCGGCCGCCCGTTAGAAATTATCGCCGTACTGAATGAGCAGGCACCGATAATACGTTCTGCACGTGTAAAAACATATTGCTGTTTTCGAATTTCCTGCAGCTGCTCCAACAACTGCTCGCGATCGACAACCGTATTTTCCGTTACGTGCTCCATCGCCACTTCATCCAAATACTGATCAATTTCTTCCTGCGGTAAAAAGGCCAGCAATGATTTAGCAGAGGCTCCGGCATAGAGCGGTGAAGTATCCCCAACATGATTACGTGCCGATAAAGCATATGAACTCTCGATATTCATAATACAGCGGCGCTCATTACCGTCAATAATGCTCATCGAAATACTTTCTTTCGTCGCTTTGTTCAGCTGCTGGAGAATGGGCTGTGCAATCGTAATGATGCTTGATTCTTCCTCAACTAGCTTCCCTAAGTGGATTAACGATAGGCCAAGCTGATACTGCTTCGTCCGATCATCCCGGATTAAAAAACCTTCATACACTAGTGTGGCAACAAAGCGTTGCAAGCTAGATAGCCCGATTCCTGTCTTTTTATTTAATTCCGTTAAAGAAAGCTTTGGCTGTTCTTTCGTAAAGGCACGCAATATTACAATTGTTTTTTGAACTGTTTGCATTAAATACATTTTTTCAAATTTTTGTTGTTCCACCCAAAAGCCCCCCTTTTCCTAATAGTAGCAAAACTCATTCATATAAAAAAGAAGGGGCTATGTTAAAAGTCATAAAACTTTTCACCTAACTTTTTCACCAACAATAGATATCAATCAATAGGAATCACCAATTTTGGCCCAACAACTCCTAATTTTTATTAATTTTCAACAAATCATCCGTATGCTCCCCTAACTGCGGTGCCCCGTATTCATAGGAAATATTAAGCTCCGAATGTTGTAAAGGGTTTTTCACAAATTTCACTGTCCCGTATGACGGATGTTCGATTTCGCCTACTAGATTCCGGGCGACAACTTGCGGCTGCTGAAACGCTTCCTCTATTGTGTTGACACGTCCGCCAGGAATTTTATACTGCTGCAAAAGCTCGAGCCATTCATCACGGGTTTTCGTTTTGGTAATATCGGAAATATAAGCTGCTAGTGCGTCTTCATTTTGTTTGCGCAATGAATTTGTTTTAAATCGCTCATCTGTCACCCAGCCCTCGCGATTAATCATCTGGCAAAACTTTTTGAACTGATCTTCAGTGCCGACACAAAACATGAGCGGGCCATCCGAACATTCAAACACCTGATATGGCGCTACGTTATTATGCTGGTTGCCAAGACGGTTCGACTTGAAACCGGTATTCAAATATGCGCTTGCAACATTAGCGAGTGAACTCATTTGTACATCTAGCAGTGCCAGATCAATAAATTGACCTTTGCCCGTCATGTCACGCATTCTTAATGCCGACAGTATCCCAATTACAACATAGTGGGATGTTAAAATATCTGCAATTGGCACCCCTACTTTTGTCGCTTCTCCATCAGGATGTCCCGTTACATCCATTAATCCGCTCATTGCCTGAATAACCGGATCAAATCCCGGCTCTGCAGCGAGCGGCCCGGTCTGACCAAATCCGGTCACCGAGCATTGAATAATTCGCGGATTAATTTGCTTAAGCTGCTCATAATCGAGCCCCATCTTCTTCATATCGCCCGCTTTAAAATTATCGATAATGACATCCGCTTCTTTTACTAAATCAAGCAGTACTTCTTTATCGGACTGGTCTTTTAAATTTAATGTGATTGATTTTTTATTGCGATTCGCACAAATATAATACGTGCTTTCCCCATTTATAAATGGTCCCCAACCACGCATACTATCCGAACCAGCAGGATGCTCGACCCGAATGACTTCAGCACCTAAATCCGCTAAAATCATCGTTCCTGCCGGAGCAGCATACACACGCGATAAATCCAATATTTTAACATTATCCAATGGGCGCATCCCCATCACCTCAATTCTTCTACTCTTTTATTAACGATGGTGCAATTTTCCGTTCCGGTTGCTTCAAAATGATTTGTGTCGCAACAGCAACGGCAATGACTGCTAACGCGATTAAGTTATAAATTAACGTAGTATCCATTAACGCAATCCCAGCGCCAAAAAAGACGAGGCGCTCGATGAAATACGTGTGTCGGAATAAATAGCCTTTAATTCCGGCAGCAATCGAGACACCACCTATACAAGCCGTAATGGCCGCAAAAATGTATTCTCCGATTGTACCGCCTGTTAGCAGCAGCGCCGGGTTAAAAATAAAGAAGAACGGGACAATAAATCCAATCAACCCGAGACGAACCGATTCAAATGATACTTTATTCGGCGATTCCCCAGCGATACCTGCTGCGGCATATGGTGCCAATGCTACAGGTGGAGTAATACTTGATAAAGCAGCAAAGTAGAAGGCAAACATATGTGCTGCAATCGCCGGTACACCTAATTGTGTTAAAATCGGTACAGAAATTGTGGCAACAATAATATAGGCAGCTGTTGCCGGAATCCCCATTCCTAAAATAATACTGATTACCGCTGTTAAAATAGCTGCCAGCATGACACTGTCTCCAGCAAAACTTAATACGTTGTTTCCGATGATCAAACCGATACTTGTTAGCGTGATCGTCGCAATAACAATCCCTACGATTGCACAGGCAATTCCTACACTAATCGCTCCTTTGACCCCTTCAACAACAGAATCGATAACCGCTTTCAGATTCATACGTGTATGTTTGCGAATGGCTGCTGTCGGCACGATTGAAAATAGCGCGAAGATTGCCGCATATAACGGCGAATAGCCTGCAAACAGCATAAATAATAAAATAAATAAAGGGATTAATAAGTGCCCCCCGTTTTTAAGAACTTGCATTGCTACCGGAATATTCTCTTTTGAAATACCCGATAACCCCATTTTTTTCGCTTCAAAGTGCACAATCATAAACAATGTTAAATAGTAAAGTATTGCTGGTACAACTGCCGCCAGCATAACAACCGAATACGCAACACCTAAATACTCCGCCATAATAAAGGCTGCGGCACCCATTACCGGTGGTGCAATTAAGCCACCTGTCGAAGCTACCGCCTCAACAGCCCCGGCAAATTTTTTCGAATAGCCGGCCTTTTTCATCATCGGGATTGTCACTGTACCAGTTGTTACAACATTACTTACTGCACTCCCGCTGATTGTGGCCATCAACGCACTTGCAAATACTGCAACTTTAGCAGGTCCGCCTGCTGTACGGCCCGCAATTGTCAGTGCCAAGTCATTGATAAAATCCGAAAACCCGCTGTTTTTTAAAAAAGCACCAAACAGTACGAAAATAAAAATATATGTTGCCGAAACACCAAGAGCCGTTCCGAAAATTCCTTGCCCGCCCCAGAACATAATGTTGATGATCCGCTCAAGGCTAAATCCGTAATGCCCTAAAATTCCTGGTATATAGGCTCCAAAGAAATTGTAGGCAAGGAAAAACAGTGCAATTAACGTCAGCGCATTGCCGACAACGCGACGTGCAGCCTCAAATAATAATACGATCGCTATCCCGCCGACCCATAAATCAAGAATCGTATTTTCTCCTGCACGGTCTCGAACTAAAATATCGTAAATAATAACGAAATAAAGTGTCACGAAAATTGATAATGTAATACAGATGCTGTCAAACCATGTAGGCAACTTTCTCGTCCCAACACTTTTCTTTGTAGCAGGATAATAAATAAAACTAAATAAAAGCAAAAACCCTAAATGCCACGCACGAAATTTTGTCGCTTCCATCACACCGATACTGCTCATATATATTTGGAAAATGGACCAGATGATTGCAACACCAATCACGATTTTTCCAAATATACCAACATAATTACGGGAATTGATATTTTTATCTTCAAGGTCCATTAATTGTTGAATTTCATCTTTTTCAAGTACTTTTTCTGTCATACCGTCCCCTCCTTGTCCTTTACTTTTAATCGATTACACCAATTTCACGATAATAGCGCTCTGCACCCGGATGTAGCGGTATATCTGCCGTTCCCGCAACCGCGCTTTCCGGACTGAACTGCTTCGCAATGCTGAATGATTTTTGCAGTGAGTTCAAGTTTTCCCACAGCTCTTTCGTCAACTGATAAACGGTTTCTTCATTCACACTTTCGTCAATTACGATCGTGCTGTACTGACCGACAGTTTGTATCGCTTCCGGCTGTTTATCATATGTGTTTGGCTCGATCGTATAAGCAAAGTTCCAAGGGTATTCCTCTACTAAATGGTCAATGGCGCTGTCAGAAAAGCTTAAAACTTTTGAATCCACTGTTGAGATCAGCTCTGTCGCAGCAGCTGCCGGTACACCTGTGTATATATTGACACCTTCCACCTGACCATTTCGCATTAAATCTGTCGCTTCTGTAAAGCCAACATAGTTTGCTTTAATATCCTTTTCTCCAATACCGTGTGCTTCAAGGACGAGACGGGATTCTACCTCAGTTGCACTTCCCGCAGCTCCGAATACGAAGCTTGTTCCTTTTAAATCTTCAATCGAATTGTATTTCTCATCGTTTTTCACAATAATATGACTGATATTAGGATATAAGTTCCCTAATATGCGAACGTCTTCATATTGTTTTCCTTCAAAGCTTCCTACACCGTTGTATGCTTCATAGGCAATATTCACCGTCGTAAATGAAATATTCGCCTCACCTTTACGCATTAAATTCAAGTTTTCAATACTCCCATTTGATGCTTGAGAAGCAACACGCTTTTCCAGTTCATTTGTCCACATCGTTGAGATACCTGCTCCAAGTGAATAGAATACACCTGTTGTTGTACCTGTTGTAAAAATAAGCGGCTCCCCATAACGCTCAGCATTACTTTGGCAACCTACTAGCAACATAGCAGCCATTGATACTATTGCGAGAAATTTTTTCTTCATCCGCGTCCCCCCATGTGCACTGTATTATTTGAAAACGGCTTTTCGTTTTTCTACTATTGCTTTGACTCCTTCTTCGTATGCTGGTAATTCTGTTACTAAGCCCATTTTTGACGAAATATAGTCAAGTGAAGAACGAAGACTCATTGATTGGCTTTGATAAACAGCACGCTTAATAATTTTGATCGTTTCAATTGGACCATTTGTCAGTTTCTCCGCATAACTTTGTGTAAAGCTTTCCAAGTCCTCATCATTTACAACAAATGTTACGAGACGTGCTTCCTTTGCTTCCTCTGCCGTTAAAACACGCGCTGTCCATAACATGTCAAGTGCTTTGTCGATACCGACGAGGCGAGGTAAAAAGTAAGCACCGCCATCACCAGGAACAATTCCTACATTAATATAGCTTTCAGAGAACTTCGCAGACTGTGCAGCAATACGGATATCACACATCAATGCCATATCAAGTCCTGCACCCATTGCAAAGCCATGCATCTGCGCAATGACCGGTTTATCGATTTCTTCAAGTAATAAAGGTACGCGCTGCACCTTTTTCCATAAAGAATTTTTCCGGGCCAACGCTGTTGAAGTAATATCTTCCTCACTATGGTAAAAGCCCTGGCCAGCCACCATTGCTTTTATATCTCCGCCTGCGCAAAATGCTTTGCCGTTTCCTTTCAAAATGACAGCCCGAATGTCATCATTGTCACGCACTTCTTCAAGCGCTTTAATCCACGAAAGGATCATTTCTTCGCTAAATGCATTTAAACTTTCCGGGCGATTCAGTGTTATTGTTGCAATATGGTCCTTCACTTCAAATAATAAATCCGACATTGTTTTTCCTCCTTATGCATGTACATGCGTTTCTACTTCATCTGTAATGCTTTCCCACAAGTCTATTTTTGTTTTCAGCAGTTGCTGTGCCAACTGTTTTTTCCAGTAGCGTGCCGTAAATTCTTCATCTCGCCAAGCCCATAAGCGGCGCGTATACTGGTGGAGGCGATGTTCATGTGTCACACCGATTGCTGCATGAACTTGGTGCGCAGAAGTTGCCACCACACGACTCGCATCATCCATTCGCAAGCGTGCATACGCCACTTCGCTTTCTTCTCGCCCAGCTGCCAATAATGTTTGAATATTATTGACTGCCACTGTCATAAGCGTCTGTTCTCCTGCCATATTCGCTAAATGCTGCTGCACAAGCTGGAACCGGTGAATTGGACGGCCGAATTGTTCACGTTCTTTACTAAACTGAACACTCAGCTGAAATGCGGTTGTTAGTGCTCCGCTCATTTTGCTGACAGATGTCGCTGTAACTAACTTTTTAAATTGCTCATACTGCTTTGCTGAAATCGGCACTTTTTGAAGCGCTTTCATATTTTCGAATACGACTTCTGAACGTGGTTCGGCTGCCAAATTTGTGCTGTTTTTCAGAAGGGCATCTTGTAAGTTGGCAACAATAATAAACTGCTGTGCCTCTTCCTGTGCAACCGCCACAATTTTTTCGGCATACTGGGCCCACCCGACATGCTTTAATGTACCGGATAAAGCATTGTCCTTTAACTGCAGCGGGGTTGTAATGCTGTAGGTAGTTAACTGCTCAAATCCTTTTAAGTCCACTTGCTGCAATAAAAAATGGGCTAACGTATGCTCAATAAACGGAACAGGTACAGCATATTTTCCTAAAAGTTCATACAGTGCCAATAAATCTTCAATATCCCCACCTGCTCCTCCATCTTCTTCACTTACCACTACCTGATGGAGTTCATTATCAAGCAACAGCTGCCAAACATCTTCGGCCCACTTATTCTCCTCCAAAAGATCAACTGTTTCTTTTTCGACTTTATCTTTAAAAATCTTTTCAACTACTTCTAAGACCATTTCTTTAATTTCGCTCATTGTGCAATAACCCCCTTCGCTAAGATTCCATACAGAACTTCTGATGTTCCGCCACGAATTGTAAAGCCTGGTGCATGTAAAATAGATTCAGCCAAATATCGCTCGACCCTATTGTCGCTATGCAAGTTTGGATACACATCAAGCATCAGGCGGATGATTTCAGGAATTTTCTGTTCAAACTTCGTGCCGATACTTTTTACAAGTGCTGCCGGTACTGCAACTTCGCCGCCTTCTTCCAATACTTTTGCAACCCCAATTGATAAGTTGCGTAATGACCACAGTTCGGCAACAAGCTTCGTCGCTTCTTCCAGACCCACTAGATCTCTCTTAATCTTCAGTTGTTCAATTACCTCGTTTAAAAGCGGGAATGTACTTAAAATTCGCTCAGGCCCACTGCGTTCAAATGCCAGCTCTGCCAAACCTTGCTTCCACCCGTTACCTAGTGTCCCTACTACCATCTCATCCGGAACAAATACATTATCCAAGTAGATATCGTTAAAATGCGGTTCTCCTGTTAAATAACGAATTGGCGCAATCGTCACACCTTCACCTTTTAAATCGATTATAAATTGCGAAAGACCTTCATGCTTTTTCTCACCTAATGGTTCTGTACGTATGAGCGTTACCATGTAATGTGCATCATGAGCATTACTGGACCAAGTTTTTGCACCATTCACAATCCAGCCGCCCTCTACTTTTTCCGCGCGTGTTGCAACGGATGCCAAATCCGATCCACTGTTCGGTTCACTTAAACCGATCGCGAAAAAGCATTCACCTTTCACAATTTTCGGCAGGAAAAATTCCTTCTGGTAGTCTGTACCAAAACGCAACAGCAATGGTCCTGTCTGACGATCTGCAAACCAGTGTGCAGCTACCGGCGCGCCAAATGCCAAAAACTCTTCCGTTAAAATATAGCGGTCAATTGTACTGCGCTCACTGCCACCATATTGCTTCGGCCAGGTCATTCCGATCCATCCCTGCTCTGCCACTAGTTTTGAAAAAGAAGGGTCAGAGCCGCTAAGCCATGAGTCACAGCGTGTTTCAAATGTCCCGTTTTCAATATGTTGCTTTAAAAAACTTCGCACTTCCTGTCTAAACTGCTTTTGTTCTTCTGTAAATTGTACATTCGGTAGATTCATAACTTTACCTCCAATTACGCATATTGTGTAACGACTTTCTAATAACGATATTATAAAATACATTTTTCCGAATTGTCAAAACTTTTGTACAATATCATTGCTTATTACAGAAAAAATGCGCATTATCGAGAACTTATCATTTTTCTATCTATTTCTTGATAAATATACAATTTCAACCTGTTAACTTTTTGATTATTTAGATAATTTGTGTAAGAAAACGATATAATCTAATAAAGAATAGATGGAGGGGATTACATGTTTTTTCAGTTAAAGGACAGCACCGCCACAACTTTAGACACATTCGATAAAATTTCACATCTCGTTAAAGCTATACTCCACTTTGAATGCCCGGAACACCGCGCACAGCATCACATCCTCTACACGGCGAATATGAAACTTGAAACTTATCGTGAAGCACAGTCATTTTACAGAAAATTTGACGATCCGAGCAATGCACTTGGTCGGTTAAGTCGAGAAGCGTATGAACTGGCAAACAAAAAATACCATCAATTATTTACAATAATCCGGAGCTATATGCATTTAAGCGACCATAATAAGCGCAACCACTTTAATCACCACTTCCGCTTTTCTAAAGAAAAAATCGAAGCGATGTTTACTCTTTTTGAACAAATGCACCATCATGAACACTTAAAACTTGAAGTAGAGTTTTATGAGCGGTTAAAAGAAGATATCATCCCATTGCTGACACAATTCGAATGACTCGCTGAAACCTTTTTCATTTAGGAACGTAAAATAAGTAACATGTCCATCAGGAGGGCGATTCATGGAAACACAACAGCAGCTGGAAAATCACTTATTAACAATCCAACAATGGGAGAAAGATCAAAGCGGTTTATGGTTTTGGGAAAAGATTGGCCGCATCCCATTTAAAATACTCGATAAATTAACACCGAAATTCATTCAAGAGAAAATATCCGTTTTAATCGACGAACTGGTGAGTTATGTTCAAACCGGCGGAAAATATTTAGTAAGCGAAAAATCGATGATGCGTCATATTCAAAAACATACGCTGCATTCGGTTTCCACATTGGAGGATATTGGTCAAATGCCAATTGAAGATATGGTGGAACTGAGTGAAAAGCTACAAAAAAACCGGGCAAATATTGCAACCGTACAAGGAGCATCCGCCGGCTTTGGTGGTGTGTTTACATTGGCGCTCGATATTCCTGTCATTCTAGGGATTGCGTTAAAAACATTACAGGAAATTGCGATGATCCATGGATATGATCCAAATGAAAAAGCCGAGCGTATTTTCATCGTAAAGTGTCTGCAATTTGCCTCTTCTGATGTTGTCGGCAAAGAAGCGATATTAAATGAGCTGGCACAGCATTATGAAAAACCTAACGCGGCAGAAAATATGGTTTCTCAGTTACAAGGCTGGCAGGAAGTTTTCTTTACGTACCGGGACAATTTTGGTATGAAAAAGCTCTTTCAAATGATTCCTGTAGCAGGTATGATTTTTGGTGCCTTTATCAATAAGTCAATGATTGAAGATATTGCCGAGGCAGGCATGATGCTGTACCGCAAGCGACGAGTGCTGGAGCGGATGAATGAACTGGATAACCGCTAGATGCACAAAAAAATAGCCAAAGAATTTAAGTTCTATCTCTTAAATCCTGTGGCTATTTTTGTTGAATATTTTTTTATTAAGTTCGTGCATTTCTTTTAATCCTTTATAAAACGGATAAAGTTTCTGTAATTCCGATTCATCCACATTACCGCTTGATAAATTATTTAAATATAATAACGATGCATCAATACGTTTTTGAATTTCACTTCGGTTATTTGTCGTTGTCCCATGTCCTGGCACAATAACTTCAACTTTTTTATCCGATATAATTTTTTGCGCCTTTTGGATTGTTGCTAAATAGGCTTCATAATCTTCTATAAAAGGAAACTCGACATCCGATAAATAATCCCCCGCCAAAAAAATACCGAACGACTCCACAACTGTAAATAATCCATCTGCCGTATGCCCTGGCGATAAGTAAAAGCTACATGTTATATCCGGCAGCTCAACTGTTTGACCATCTTCTTTAATCACGATGTCTATGTGAGGATAGATAATAGAATAATCTCTATCAATATAGTACTGAGCATCAAACTGACGGATTTGTTCCAATACCTCTTGTTTATTCGCCCGCTTAACAAAAGCTTCACTTGCAATTGTTGTCGCATGCGGAAATGCGCCTGCTGCAATAATATGATCATAATCACTATGTGTATAAATAAGATATAATTTCCGATCTTCAATAATCGACTCGATATAGGTTTTTATTTCGGCAATTTCGTTCGGCAGCCAGTTAGGATCGGTTACGATTAATGCCTGCTTTGTTTTGATTACCGCTGATGTCGTTTGATATAACACACTTTGAAATACGGTTAAATGCTCATTTTCAAATTGGCGCATTGTTTTTCCCTCCTTAACAAAAGAAAGCAAGTCTGCGCGATTCTACGCTTTCGACTCGCTTTATTTCCTAGGCAATAATTTTCCCGGTGCTTAAACAGGAGTTGATTTCCATTTCGGGTCGGACGCTTTCCGCGGGCCCGGTCTGAGCCTGTAGTCTCAGACGTCGGGCTGTTTCAGCTGGAGTCCCCCCTTCATTTCAATCAACTCTTTTAATCTAGACTTTGCCCTCTTAAAATGGAATAGCAATAATTTTATTCCTCTTCCTTCTTTTCACGCTGCAGTAATGGTGTACGCTCCAGTTGTTCGATGAAGTTACGTGATTTCAGACGAATTCCCGTTTGTTCTTCATAGATTGTCGTGACAATTTTTTTGATAAATTGTTTTGTCTGCGGTTTTAACTCCAACTTGCCGACTTGCTCAATCGGCACCGTATAAAACATGCGAATCAGCTTGAGCTGTGTTGGTGACAACCTGATAATATACGGGTCTAAATGGAAGCACCGATGACATATAAATCCGCCTTGTGTAAATGAAAACGCAAATTCTCCATCAACAGCTCCACACCCTGCACATGCATGCAAAATCGGCTGAATCCCTGCAAACGGGAGCATTTTCCAATCGACAAACAATGTAATCGCTTCCGGATCATACCCTTCTTCAATTGCATTCAATGCCTGAATTAATATATCAAAAGCATAAGGTTCCGGTCTGCCTTCTTCAACGAGGCGATCGACAATTTCCACGATGTAGCTTGCATAAGCTGTTGCCACAATATCTGTTTGGATGTGGCGCATCGAATTGAAATGTTCCCCTTGCTGCAATGTCCCCATGCCTGATGTTCGCTGGACTAAAAACGAGCCATGCATAAATGTTTGCGTTACACCTGCCAAACGGCTCGTAGGTTTTTTCGCTCCACGTGCCATACACGCAACTTTACCGGCTTCACGTGTCATTAGAGTCACGATTTTATTGGATTCACCATAAGCACGCGCCTTTAAAACGATGCCTTCCCATTTATGTAGCATCTGTTGCACATCCTTTTATTTCTTTCGTATCTCTATTATACCGCACAATTGCTAGAAAAGTTTAATAAACGGTTACATGTTGGCCCATGATTTGCTTTACCCACTGCAAATTTTTAACAGAGCGCTGTTCCACATCTTTTAATGGATAAACCCGATAAATTCCATCTGCATCCAGTAATACAGAAGTGGCATAAAGCTCAGGTTCATCTATAGTAATCCGGTCGCCTTCCTTAGTAATTTCAAGGCTTGCGATTCCGCCGATCATTGTGTTCGGGATCGTTATAATTGTTGAAAAGAAATTACCGAGAGAATAAAAAATATGTGTCTCCTGTCCCTGTTCATTGATGAGCTTGTCATACGGTTGCAGGACATGCGGATGGGTCCCGAAAATGATATCGGCTCCCGCTTCATTTAATATATCTGCATAATGTTTTTGGTTGTCATTTGCTTCATACACATATTCCGATCCCCAATGCATCGATACTGCTACAACATCGACCGATTGTTTTAATTCCTCGACATCCGCTTTTATTTTCGCTTCATCAATATAATTTATGAGAAATGGCGATTCCTGTGGCAAATAAAGTCCATTTGTCCCATATGTGTAGGCAAGCAGTCCAATTTTTATCGATCCGATTTCCATAATACGTTGGGTAGACCTGTCATCTTCATTTTTATAAGCCCCTACATAAGGCATATGGTAGTCTTCAAGATTGTTAAAGACGGTACGCATTCCATTTTCCCCTTGATCGATAATATGATTATTGGCGATTGTGACTAAATCGACTCCTGCATGTTGAATATCCCGAATAATATGGGACGGACTCGAAAATAGTGGGTAGCCGCTTAGTGGATATTCATTTCCGACAGGAGGCGATTCCTGATTGGCGATCAGAAAATCATAGCTTTGCATCATCTGTGTCACTGCTGAAAAAGATGAAGTAAAATCATTATATTCCGCAAGCCTTAAGTGCAGTAAAATATCCCCCGCCATTGCAAGACGAATCGATTCTTTTGGTGCTTGTTGCTCACGTTCACTAATTGGCTCGTTTTTGTCTTTTATATCATTCTCTATATTTATTGTTGGCGACGGGATGGGCTCTTCGATATTCATTTGTCCTTCTGCGACAATAATCGTTTTGTCCTGATCGACTGTCGCAACGACAATAAATAATAAAACGAGTGAAATCCCCCAAAGCGCCAATAAAAATTTATTTAAATTATTCAATGCGTTCACCTTCTAACTTCTGTTAAATATTCCCTTACTAAATGGTAGCAGAACATTGCCTATAATCAAGAACAAAATCATTGTCGTCCTAGGGTGGGGGATTTATTCGCCAAGTTGTGGGTGAATGTAGAACATGTTGTGGGGAAGGTAGAATGTTTCCGGCTGAATGTAGAAAATTTTTAATGAAATGTGGAACAAAACTGCTGAAATGTAGAACCTATTCATTTTATTCGCTAATTCATCAGAGTATGTAGAATGTTTCGAGGGCAAAGTAGAATGTTTCCGGCCAAATGTAGAACTTTTCACCGATAATGTGGAACAACGCATCTAAAAAGTAAACTCCATATTCGTCATAATATCTTCAGCCACGGCGTTATCGTACGGACATCCCTTCATGCTTAGTGATCGCTGGATTCCGAATGTCTGAAGCGTCTCCGAAATTAGTTTGTTATCGAACTCTTGTAAAATTAATGGTAAAATAAAAAGTGTTAATTAATTGGGATTGGAGGTTACAATTCACAATGTCAGCTAAAAAACACTCTTGGAAAAGTTATTTATTTTTAATATCAAGTGTATTAGTAACAGCAGCTATGTTTCTATTAGATCCAATAGCTAGAGCAACTTCTGAAACACTTACGCCAGTGATTCTAGCATTTATTGGTCTTGGCACAATTTGTTCTATTGTGTTGGCTGTTTTCTGTTTCCGTACTTTAAATGAAAAAAAGACTTTACCAATATTGGGTTTGCTTTTTACTAGTTTAAATGTTATTATAATTGTTTCGTTTTTATGGATTGGTGCAAATATAGCATAGATAGAAAGGAAAGCTAGGGAGTTACCCTAGCTTTTCTTTTTTTGAAATAACATCCGTCAATTACTTTTGCACCCCGAATGCCATTACGAATTGTTGTATCCCCAGGACCTGTTTTATTTGCAGCACTTAAAAAAGCTGTATGGAATGCAGTTTTCTTATTCCACAATCGGGCCATATTATTGAATAACATTTTCCATGGGGTAGCGTCAGAAAAGATGCAGAAGATGCAGATTTACAACGATATGAAATATACTATACAAATTTTTATGCAAATTAAAGAACAAGTCCAGCAAGTATAAATGCTGCTGCATCAACGTTTGCACCTTTTGTATAAAAAACTGTATAAAAAATAGTTCTCGTAAAAAGCCACGAACGTTGATTTAACAACATTCGTGGCTTTTTAATGTGTCCCAAAACTTTCATTTGGGAACATTATTAAGATTTATATTGCATAATGTATAAATTTTTAATGAAAATAGAGATGCTTCAACAATAGCGATGCGAAATTTTAAGTATAGTTTATCAACAATCCGTTTGTGTCTAAGAAAGTATGATCATTTTCAATTCTCATTCTAAAATGATTCATTATTCTTATCTGCTCTTCAGTTAGCTTTTCTTTATCCCAGTACATATGCATTAAGCTATATTCAAATATTTCTTTTAGTTTTATAAATAAGGGGAGTTTTTCTAACATTTCCTCTGGGATATCATTTTCCTCTTGGTAACCCTCGATAATTGCTTTTGTAATACTTCTTCCATATTCTATGATGTTTCCACCACCGACAAATGAATACTCTATCGCACTATATATTGGAACGGCCAAATCAAAGATATAAAAATTCTTCTCACAGTCTTGGAAATCAACCATCGTCAATTTTAAATCACGATCTACTACTACATTTTCTAACCATAAATCCCCGTGTAACAATCCATAATTGGAATTGTCTTTTGGTATGTTTTTAATCTTTGTTAAAATCTCTTGAGCAACATCTCTAATCGTAGTCTCTTCCTCAGGAATATATTTCAAGAAAGCATATTCCTCATTTTGATACCAATCATTGGTATATTTTGTCGGATGGATTTTTTCAAATTTTCTAGAGAGGCGATGTAATTTGCCTATTTGTCTACCTAATTCGTTTAAAACATCTGCATTCCATTGATTTCTTGATATGTGCTTACCAGGGGCAGCCTTATAAAGTACCGTTAATACCTCCTTGTTATTAATGGTGATCTTTTCTACCTCTTTACCATTAATTGAGACAATTGTAGGTGATACCCCTAGTCCTTCTTTATGTAAGTAGTTTGTATAGGTAACCTCTTCTAACTGTTCATCATAACTTTTGTAGTTAGTAATTCTTGCAAAGTATTCACCTTGTGTTGCGGTACAGCGAAACATTTCATTTGTTACGGCTTCTACTTTAATAAAATCCACTGGATAGATTCCGTTGAGCAATTCTAGTATTTTTTGTTCCATAAAAGTTATCTCCCATCTAAATAAGTACACTTTTTAAAACCAAGTATTTTCATTTCTACTTCTCTAAGGATTTAATTTTTACAACTAGTAAAATATAATATATTAGTAATAAAATGTAAATATAGATACGAATTATCCCATTTATATTTAAATGGGATGTTTAATCAAATCGCCCACTTGTAGAAGAATTAAAATGCACCCAAAGCGGTGTTTGGGTACATTCCGATATGCTTGTTCCACTAAAGAGTACCCTGTTAGTTTAAGAAAAACGACCTTAAGTTTTTAATTATAGGGCAATGTCATTTCACATAAACATCAAATAAAAATGTTATTTTTCCTTTATCCCATGTCGCATTTAGTTCATAAATATAATATCCTTCTTCAGACGGCAAGATTATTTCGTTATCTTTCATTTCAATACGTTCAATTGTGTCATCTTCATTAACCTTAATCATTTCAACGGAAGAAGGTTTTTTATCAATCTCTAATTTCAAAGTATCTCCTTTTTCGGCTTCTAATGTTTCAAAGTTACCCGCTAATTTAACTCTATCGTGAGGACTTATATCTTTTACTTCCATATTATTTTCTTTCCATTCGTAATTACTTGGCATCATTATATACTGTTCGCCATTCGCAGTAATTTTGCCTTCTGGTTGTCCTATAACTTCATTATCATCCGACTTCCCGTTGCACCCAACCAAAACAAGACTAATTAAAATAGGGAAAACGATTTTTTTCATCTGAACACACTCCCTTTTAGAAACTATAGGTTATTAAAACATTCCTGCTTATTGAAGAAACCTGCATCATTAGTTGAAGTATAACCTTCCCAAACCGACGTTTGGTAACATAATTACAGTCTATTCCCGTACCCAAAATCGTATTTGGGTACTTCTTTGTATGTAAAGTATGAAAACACACGGATATGACGACCCCTTATTCCACAATCGGGAGCGATTCTTCAATAGGAAGATCGCGTTTTTCCGTTAAGGGCCATTTTGTTGAACTAACCTATTTTTCTGAAGAGTTTTAGAAAAGATGCAGATATATAAAGATAAGAGATTGGCTATACAATTTTTTATGCGAATCAAAGAACAAGCCAAGCAAGTAGAAACACCGTTTCATCGGTAGTTTGCGTCTCATCTTTATAAAATGTTGTATAACCAATGTTCAAAAGAAAAGGCATAAAAAGTTGATTTTAACAACATTCGTGCCTAAGGTATTTCTTGATTTTTAAGAAGCAAAATTTATAAAAAGCGATGCTTCTTATTATTCTAAAAGTAAGGGTTTTCAAGGTGTATTTATTTTTTTTCATTTAATAAGAAATACCTAAGTTTTTATTCATATGGTTTATCATAATCCTCAACTTTAAGCTCTTTAAGAAATTCAATAAAATTTATTCTATTTCTATATTTTTCTCTATAATATGATTTTTTACTGAGAAAATCTTCCTTAACAATATTAATAATATATAGTTTCATACGTGTTTCCTCCGCATAACCATAATTTTCTGTAAGCTCTATTAGAAAGGAAACAATATAATTAAATAATACAGGGAAATCTTTTTCAATTTCTTCCTGGTATTCAACTAAAGCTTTAATATACTTATATAACTCACTTTGTTTAGTAAAACGGAAACTGCATCCTGTATTCCAATAGCCAAGCCAAATAGAAAATATACCAATAGAATACCGTCTCAATTCTTTATCAGAATTACTAAAATATAAATAACATGGGTAATGTGGAAACGCCATTCCACCATCAAAGCCTAATATTCTGAAGCCACTGTTCAATACTTTTTTTATTTCAGCAAGAACCATATTTTTTTCTTCCCTTGTAAGGTCTTTTTGAATTTTTTTAACTTCTGAGCTCATAATAACCTCCCTCTAAAGCTGAAAATGAAGTAATGACTATTATTATTATACAGAGCCTGATATTGTCCTAAAATCCGGAGGTGATAATGTACTAAATAAGAAAGAACACTATTAAAATCTGGCAATTAAGTTAGTCGCAGAGTACATTCTTCCAAAAGTAAAGCGAGAAACGTTATTAAATTAACGTTTCCCGCTTTTTGGTAAATTCCAAAACTTTGATTTGGGAACGCTTTTTGTATGAGAACTGTATAAGATTTTATTAATTAATAGCCAAAGGTTTGTAGCTCCCAAAATTTATCGCTTTGTATAATAGTTAAATATTTAGCTTTTTCGCAATTAAATTTAATTCATAATCCAGGCCTGTTGTTGTTTTTAAGCTATCGTCAGTCGTTTCTGTAACGGTTGGAAAAACCGATTTATTTATAGTGTATTGTTTTAACTTTAAGTAATAAGCTATTGGGAAATCGGCACCATCCCACATTTCCGAATAACCGACTAGACCAAACTCTGTGATGAGTGATTCTAAACTCGTTACTATTGATGACACGAATTTATCGTAATTACATGAAAATTTCACATCAATGAATGGTCGATGTCTTCTACTATCATCTTCATATTGTTTCACTGTAACAAATAGATTTTCTTCAGCGCTTTTTATATCGGAAAGATTGAATTCCCACTCAATTAAACCGGGCTCTTGATGCCAACTACATTCTGTTTCATCTTCATAAAACTCTCGATCAATATCTGGATTCAACCGCACGATAGCTTCTAAAAATTCTTTCAATGCATCAGAAATACAACTAGCCTCAAACGAAAATTGTTGACTTGACGATTCCAGTTCGCATGTAGCCCAACCTGCATCTGTAATTTTATAATTAAATTTCATTTTTTCACCTTTTCAATTACGAATCATATTTTGAGTAGAGAACATGTCTATACGCACGTTAGTTTGGTAGCATTAATTATAGCCCAACTTCGTTTTCAAAATCGTATTAGCGAACAAATTTTTTTACGTATGGTCGTAAGCCACTCGAATATGGCAGCCCCTTATTCCACAATCTGGCGCTTTCCTTGAAGAAGGAAAGCCCTTTTTTGCGTAGAAGGGCGCTATTGTTTAAAAAGCCTATAGCTGTTAACTTATCATAAATATATTACGACAAAAGAAGCGGCTAATATTTAGCCTCTTCTACTAACTTAGTTTCAAACAATTTAAAATATCATTTGCTAAAACTTTTGAACCTGCTGCCCCTTTTAAATACTTCAAATCTCTCGTTGATAACCAATCAATTTCTTTAAGATTTAAAAGTAATTGAGCAATTTTAACAGAATCAGGTTGTTGCGATTTCTCCCAAAAATTTCCTGTAACAATTTTATTGCCTGCAATTGCCAATGCATTTAAACAAGTAATATGTGTCATGCGATAAGATAAAAAAACACACCGAGTTTCCCTTAAAGAAAATCGGTGTGTTCTGCTGCTATCTATTAATACTCGTCTTCTCTAAATCCGAAATCGCGTAAATGCGTTTGCTTGTTACGCCAATCTTTTTGAACTTTTACCCAAAGCTCTAAGTATACTTTTGAGCCTAGTAGCATTTCAATATCCTGGCGGGCACGTGAGCCGACTTCTTTTAAAAGAGCACCGCGTTTGCCGATGACAATTCCTTTTTGTGAATCGCGTTCTACCATGATTGTCGCCTGTACATGAATCATATTTTCCTTTTCTTCATGTGGCTTAATGCGCTCAATGACAACCGCAATTGAATGTGGAATTTCTTCGCGTGTTAAGTGCAATACCTTTTCACGAATCAGCTCAGAAATAATGAAGCGTTCCGGGTGGTCCGTTACTTGGTCTGCCGGGTAATATTGTGGGCCTTCAGGTAAATACTTTTCGATTGTCGATAATAAGTTTTCCACGTTGTTGCCCTGTAATGCTGAAATTGGAATAATTTCAGCAAAGTCGAACTTATCTTTATACGAATCAATGATTTTTACCAGTTCATCCGGATGTACTAAATCAATTTTATTGATGATTAAAAATACCGGTGTTTTATTGCCTTGTAACAACTCGATGATAAATTCATCACCTTTTCCGATAGCTTGTTCAGCATTAACCATAAACATGATCACATCTACTTCACGTAAAGCATTACGTGAAGTTTTCAACATAAATTCGCCTAATTTATGTTTAGGCTTATGAATCCCCGGTGTATCGATGAAAATCGTTTGAGAGTTTTGTTGTGTTAAAACACCTTGTACTTTATTACGTGTCGTTTGTGGTTTGTCAGACATAATCGCAATTTTCTGGCCGATTACTCGGTTTAAAAATGTTGATTTGCCCACATTAGGACGACCTACAATCGAGACAAAGCCCGATTTGTATCCTTTATTTTCCTGCATTTTTCATATCCTCCGTATTAAATGCACCCGGGATTAGCTCACCTACTGTTGTTTGTTGAACGTCACCATTCATATTTGTTAAGTAGACAGGCATATCCGGAGCACAAAATTCACTCATTACTTGTCGACAAGCTCCGCATGGGGAACATGGACCCGGTGTGTCTGCTACGATCGCCAGCGCTTTAAATTTCATATTGCCTTCTGACACTGCTTTGAAAAACGCCGTACGTTCCGCGCAGTTTGTCATGCTGTAACCTGCATTCTCGATATTGCAGCCATTGTACACTGTACCGTCTTCTGCTAATAATGCCGCACCTACTTTAAATTTCGAATAAGGTACATAAGCAAATTCACGTGCAATTTTAGATTGTTCCATTAATTGTTCCATGTTCATCTTTGGTTCCCCCAAAACATTATTTTTAAAACCATTTTGGTAAAAATATGAGTAGTCCGATTATAACACTTGCGAGCGCAAAAACAAGTACAGCACCTGCCGCAACATCCTTAGCCTGCTTGGCGAGCGGATGAATTTCCGGTGATGCCAAGTCCACTACACGCTCGATCGCCGTATTGATCAACTCAGTTCCGATGACAAAAGCTATGACTAAAGTGATGATACACCATTCAACGATCGATAGCCCCGTCAGTAAACCAGCCATCAGGACAATTACTGCACTCACTAAGTGAAATCTGAAGTTTTGTTCCTGTACAGCCGTAACTAGTCCTTCCATTGCATAACGAAAAGAACGAAAAAATTTACGGACGTTCATTAATATCACGACCTAGGCCGTATGACTGTAAAATCGTATCTTGCTTCCCGAACATAACTTTTTCATCTTCCGGTGTCATATGATCATAGCCTAGCAGATGCAAAAAGCCATGGACAGCCAGGAAGCCAAGCTCACGTTCAAACGTATGGCCATATTCAGCTGCCTGTTCACGAGTACGGTCTGTCGAGATGATAATATCGCCTAAAATACGTGGAATCCCTTCACCGATAATTTGCAGTTCCCCTTCACCCATTTCCTCCAATGCAAAAGAAATGACATCAGTAGGCTGGTCTTTATCGCGGTATTCACGGTTAATTTCATGGATTGCTTCATTCGTCACAAATGTCACCGACACTTCCGAGCCATCCTCGATTCCTTCCTGTTCCGCTGCATGCTGAAGCAGTTTTTCCACTAACTCCAAGTGGGATTCTTGTACTTCATTTGTTTCATCTAAAAAATCAATTAATAACATGTTGTTCCCTCCTACTATTCCTTTGGATATTCAATACGCGAGTGGAACGTTCCATTTAATGTTTCACATAATACGTCTTCTATCTTTTTCAGTTCTTTTAATGAAATATCGCATTCATCAAACTGGTCATCCTGTACACGATCCTGAATAATCGTTTGCACAAGCTTCTGTATTTTCTCTGCATTTGGGTGCTGCATTGAACGTACTGCTGCTTCAACACTGTCCGCAATACTAATGATTGCGGCCTCTTTCGTCTGTGGCTTTGGACCCGGATATCGGAATACACTTTCGTCCAATTCTTTCCCTTCTTCCTTAGCCTTAAACAAAAAGAATTTCAATGTGCTTGTCCCATGATGCTGTAGACAAATATCGATGATTTCCTGAGGCATTTTATGCTTGCGCAACAGCTCTGCCCCATCTGTAGTATGTGCAATAATAATTTCTGCACTACTCTCGGGTGCCATCGTATCATGAGGATTTGTCCCCATTTGGTTTTCAATGAAGAATAAAGGTCTTCGCGTTTTCCCTACATCATGATAATAGCAACCGACTCTTGCTAGCAAGCCATCAGCCCCAATTGCTTCACATGCTGCTTCAGCGAGATTGGCAACCATTATACTATGGTGATACGTACCGGGTGTTTCCGTCAAAATTTTCTTTAACAACGGGTGATTCGGATTCGATAATTCGATCAGACGCACGACCGATAAAAGTCCAAAAGCCGATTCGAAATACGGAAGGAGACCCATCATTAAAGCACCGGATAACAATCCTGAAATAATCGCTGCAGCAACATAAAACGCAACTTCCTTCATTCCGTATCCTGACTGTCCCATCAGTATATAAAATGCGATAAATACGATGTTAACAAGCGTTACGATACCTACCGCCTGCAAAATGTCTGTCCGTTTTTCAAGGCTGCGCATAAAAATAATTGACGCAAATCCGCCAAATAAAATGTAAAGCGCTGTATCCATCTGCAAAATACCCGATAATCCTTCATGGAAGATGATGCCTGCAGACGCAGCAGTAATGATTGTCACAATACTTGCGGTGCGGTCATTGGCTAACACGCGGACTAGCATTGTCACTAATGCCGATGGGAATATAAAGGCAATCATCAGATCAAAATTCGTTGAAATCAGTGCGATCAGTTTCATCATGATTAACGCAATCACATATACAATAATCGTCACGAGCAGTTCATTGCGCTTTGAAGCAATGTCTTTTTCCGTGCGATCAAACAGAACAAACAGGAAAGACATTTGCAGTAAAATCAAAATGATTAATCCGGCAATCGGTTTAATCGATTCTTCACTGTCCAGCATCCCTAATAGTTCAAGCTGACGATAAATTTCGCGTGTAATTACTTCGCCTTCCTGGACAATGATCTGTCCTTGCAAAATACGTGTTGGCTCAACTGCTTCCTTTGCCTGCTGTTTGGCAATGGCCGTTTTTTCTTCATCCAGTACTTCTGTTTCCACAATAGCTGCACGACCAATAACGATCGCCACACTCATTAAGCCTTCAGATATCGAAGGCTGCTGACGGATCTTGCTTTCCAGTTCATTACGGTACGGCAGCAAGCTATCCTTACGAAGCGGATAATTTAAGTTCACTTCAACCAATGTCGCCAATGCATCACGTGCAGACTCAAGATTTGCTTGTGATGCACTTAATACATTCAGCAACTGTGCATCCGATAAAATCAGATTTTGATGGTTATCAAATATATCTTTTAATCCGGTACGCAGCATTTTTATTTGTTCGGCTTGGGGTATTTCTTCCTCTGCCTCTTCAATATCCTTCTTCACTTCCAATGCAATATCAAAAATGGTTGTCACAAAAGTTGCACGCTGACTTGGCACTTCATCTTTATATATGTATACAGGGTCTACGGCTTTCTCCGCATTTTCCCTTTCTATTTCTGTCTTTACCGTATCTTCCACTGTTTTAGATGAACGAATGGTTTCCGGTGATAATTCAGTTAGTTGGATATCATATGTAACGCCCCGAACATTATCAATCATCAGGAAAAACTGCAGGAGTGCAGTAGCCGCAAGGACGATGAATAACAGTGCGCGAAAGCTGATTAATTGGATGAGCTTGTTAAATCTTTTTATGATCATGCACCTCCCTTTGTTTCTATGTTCATTTTATCAAATTTATATGTTGGGTGTTACGAAAAGTACGTATGTTTTTCAAATAAATGTCTTTCCACCTACTAATGGGTGGAATAATTCCTCCTCTTAGTTTATATACGGAGTTTTTTCCAATAAGTTTCATGCTATTTTTCCCAATAAAAAACTTTCAACCTTTAAATAAAAGTTGAAAGTTCCATTTTTTATAATTCCTGCTCTGTGTAAGCCTGAATGACTCTCGCTACTAATGGGTGACGGACAATGTCGCCCTGTGCTTGACGCTTCGCTTTCGGCACAGAGGATTACTACCCTTTATAATTCCTGCTCCGTGTAAGCCTGTATTACTCTCGCTACTAATGGGTGACGGACTACGTCACCTTGCTCAAGTATTTGGAAATGGATATCTTTTACATAACGTAATGTACGCTCTGCAATAATCAGACCGGACTCCGTGTTTTTAGGTAAATCAATTTGTGTTTTATCGCCTGTAATGACCATTTTTGAGCCAAAACCTAAACGCGTTAAAAACATCTTCATTTGCTGATGCGTTGTATTTTGAGCTTCGTCTAAAATGACGAATGCATCATCCAATGTACGGCCACGCATATACGCTAAAGGTGCGATTTCAATCGTCCCGCGCTCTATTAGACGCTGCGTCTGCTCCTGTCCATAAATGTCATGAAGTGCATCATAGAGCGGACGTAAATACGGATCGACCTTTTCCTTCAAGTCCCCCGGTAAAAACCCTAATGACTCTCCTGCTTCAACGGCAGGACGTGTTAAAATAATCCGTTTTACATGACCATTTTTTAATGCCTGTGTAGCCATCACAACCGCTAAATACGTTTTACCGGTTCCGGCAGGTCCAATTCCGAAAATCAGGTCTTTATGACGGATTGCCCGGATGTATTCACGTTGCCCAATCGTTTTTGCACGGATTGGCTTGCCTTTTGTATTACGCGCAATTTCTTCATCATATAACTCCGCATAATATTCAATTGTGCCTTTGCTGGCCATTTCAATGGCTGTTGACACATCACGCTGATCGATATTAATATTTTTTCGTATAACTTTCAATAACGCTTCTAAAACGGCATATGCTTGATTTTTCTTTTCTAAATCATCGCCTGCAATTTGTATGACTTCCCCACGCGTAATAATTTGTACGCTATAAGTTTCTTCAATCAATGTTATATTTGCATCTGACATTCCTAAAAGCATTACAGCTTCATTTGGATTGTCTATTTGAAGCTCAACATATTTTTCTGACATACTCATTCTCCTTGGTGAATTGGATGTGGTTGTGCGATATTTTCATTAATTAAATACAAGACTTTCCCTTTAACTGTATCATCATCACTGTGGACGTGCAAAAGTTTTTCTGCTTTTATGGCGGTTTCAAGTGGTAATGAAGAAATCATCTTTTCGTGCAATAATGGCAAGATAGTCGTTTCTACATCCTTTTCACTTATCTTTTCCTTCTTTTTATGAAACATTCGATAAGGCTTATACGTTACAAAAGTCTTTAACGGTTCAATAGACATCTGTTCTATTGCTGTCCCGATTTTCTCCCAGTTCACGTCATACTTCCAGCCATGATCATCCAATACTTCAATTTCGATTGTTTTAGGAACAGAAAATGATGTTTCAAGCCAGTAATCAACAAACACTTCGCCTTCTGCACCAACAATGATTTCTTTATCCCCATGCTGCAAAACACCTGAAACGAGAATATCTCCCTTGTATACCGTCATATTTTGTTCCACTTGACGAACTCCGCGCTCAATTTGGAAATGAGTTACGACACCACTGTTGTTCGCCACTAAATGCTGGTTCTTATTTACTTTTGGTACCGGCTCAATCTTTGGCGCCAATTGCGGATTAATCGTAATCTTACTTCCATTTTTCATAATATGTACCCATGAAAACTCCCGAAACTCCTTCATCATCGTCTGTCTGATTTCATTATCGGATAAAAACGTTTTTTTCGGTACAGGAAACTCCACACCCATTTCCTTTTGCAGATAGTGTGCCACTTCATCTTCCAGCTCGATTGTGGCGGCATCAACTTCAACTTGCCATACAAACCGTGACAGTATGATCGGCAGGACGATTAACATGATGATGCCAATCGCCGTAACCATATCTTTTTGCAGAATTCTCTCCGGCTCGCTGTAACGGACTGTAATTTTAACTTTCGCTTTTTTTCTTAGTCTGCGCAGTAAAGACAAGTTACTATGCGCTACTTGGAAAGTTATTTCGCTCTGTTTAAAATTCAAGTTGAAAATCCGGATTTTATGCTCTTTCATCAGCATAATAAAAGCACTAGCTTCTTTAGATTGCTTTAGTTTAATTGTTATAAGCTTTTTATAGGATTTACTCATTTTGCATTCCGCTCAATCGTAAGCTTCTGCAGATTTTTACATTGAATTAAAAAACCTTCTTCGAATAAATGCTGGACTTCCACTTCCCCTGCATGAACATACATCGTAAAATCTTTAGTTGTACAGTTATATTCAGTCGGGGTTACATCACCTATCGTATAGGAACCATCATAGCGGATATCCATAAAAGAGGTGATTTGCAATTTATTGTTTTTAGGAAATAAATTTTTCAATAAAAGCCTCCTTTTTACGTCACTATATGCTTGGAAAAAAGAAGGCATGTATAGATAATTTTATCCCGCATTAACGGGTAGTAAAACTACCCGTAAAAGCCCGATTGGTTTAACTAACAATCAGTTGGGGGTTGATGAAAGACCCCCACTGATTGAAGTTTCACTTTATCCCGCATTAACCGGTAGTAAAACTACCCGTTAATGGCTGATTGTTTTTACTTGATCGGAATTTCCCAGTTTGCAAAGTCACCCAACGCATCACCGGAACTTTCGCTTTCCGGCTCCTTAAATGCAGCTGGAACCCGCATATTCAGTGATTTATTTTCATCGTATATGTGCTGAGGAATCAAATAAGTCACGTTAAAAGTCGTTTCCATTTGAGGATTCACCATAATTTGCTCGTTCTCAACAGAAGACGACAGCTGCTCTATTTCATCCTGCTCTGATGTTTGAATTGTAAAATCCGGCGTATAGTAGACAATTTGGCTGTACTCATTTTCAATAGTGCCTTTAATTTCAAGAATTAATTCTCCCGGCTCAGCGGAAACCTTATTGACCGTATAGTCGAGCTTTAAAGTGACACCTTCCATACTATGTGTCAATGACTCCTCACTCTCATATACAGTAGACGTTCCATCCGTCTCCAAAAGTGCTTCTTCCTCTTCTTTACCGCATGCGGCCAATACTAAAATAAGAATTAACAATAACATCCATCTTTTTTTCATGTCTGTATCCCCCTCTCATAATAGATATACCCGTTTCCGCATAAATTTAGTTACTGGTTTTCTATACTATGTAAAAAAACTACCTATTCCCACATTACGTTGAAATAGGTAGTCTCGTATTATTTTTTTCTTGCTTTAGGTGGGCCCAGAACTTCTGTCATAATAATGGCCTGCATTAAATCACGTTTGGTCGATGGCACAACTTGGAAGGCTTCTGCTTCTTTTTTGGCCATTGCAACAATTGGACGCTCCTTTAATGAACGAGGATTATTGATCTTGTCAGTTACTGGTTCCACGATTGAGCGAGCAGCTTCAACAGGTTTTTCTACTTGTTTAGGGAGCTCGCGTTCTATTCTTTGACTTACTGGTTTTGCTTTTTCATTCAGCTGGCCGAATACTTCATTCGCAAAATCCTCCAATGATTTTGGACGTTTTTGCTCTGTTCGACGTTGAACTTCCTGTTTTCGAGGAGCAGGTTGACTGCTAAATGGCGGCATCTGTTTTGATTCTTTTTTTTGCTGTTGTTCTTTACCTTTACCCAATAAAGAACTGACAATAAAGACAATCACCATAATGATAATTCCTTCCATTTAGTGCTCACTCCTTTCCTCGATTATTTGTTTTTCGGATCTTTGTTGTCGTCATTCGAAACTTTTGAGATCGAATCACGCATTGATGTGTCCGCCTGAATATTTTTGTAGTTCATGTAATCCATAATACCGAAGTTGCCAGAACGTAGCGCTTCTGCAAGAGCCATTGGAACTTCTGCCTCTGCTTCTACTACTTTTGCTTTCATTTCCTGAACTTTTGCAATCATCTCTTGCTCGCTTGCTACGGCCATTGCACGACGCTCTTCGGCTTTTGCCTGAGCGATGTTTTTATCTGCCTGTGCTTGCTCGATTTGAAGCTCGGCACCGATGTTTTTACCGATATCAACGTCCGCAATATCGATCGATAGAATTTCAAATGCCGTACCAGAGTCTAAACCTTTAGATAAAACTGTTTGAGAAATTAAATCCGGGTTTTCCAGTACTTTTGAATGTGATGCACTAGAACCTAGTGTCGAAACGATACCTTCACCAACACGGGCAACGATTGTTTCCTC
This sequence comes from Solibacillus sp. FSL W7-1472, assembly GCF_037969775.1. Taxonomy (NCBI): domain Bacteria; kingdom Bacillati; phylum Bacillota; class Bacilli; order Caryophanales; family Caryophanaceae; genus Solibacillus; species Solibacillus sp. FSL W7-1472. Next base: position 1,153,732 of record NZ_CP150208.1, on the reverse strand, counting down.
ACCAGCACCACCGACTAAGCGGTCGAGGTTTGCACGTACTGTAATACGCGCTTTTGCTTTTACTTCAATCCCGTTCATCGCAACACCGGCAATAAATGGTGTTTCAATTACTTTCGGGTTAACCGACATTTGTACCGCTTCTAAAACGTCACGGCCAGCTAAGTCGATTGCTGCTGCACGTTCAAATGTTAACTCAATATTCGCTCGGTGTGCCGCGATCAATGCATTGACAACACGGTCTACGTTACCACCTGCTAAATAGTGTGATTCCAATTGGTTAATCGATACTTCTAAACCGGCTTTATGAGCCTTAATTAAAGGATTCACAATACGCGACGGAATTACTCGACGTAAACGCATTCCGACTAATGTGAAAATACTTACTCTTACACCTGCTGCTAGTGCACTAATCCATAGTGCAACCGGAACAAATGTGAAAAATACTGCCAGGATAATAAATGCAATGACTAATCCGACAATTAATGTTATTGTTCCTGCATCTGCCAACATATTCATACTTATTCTCCACCTCTTCCAATAAATTCTCTTACGACAATACGAGAGCCTTCTACTTTCACTACTTCAACTGTTTTACCAGCATCAATATAACCGCCTTGTGTTACAACATCAAGACGTTCCTGGTCAACAACAACGGTTCCTGATGGTCGCAACGGCGTAATAGCCTGCCCTGTTTTGCCTATTAATTCAATTCGGTTTTTGTTTGAAACATAACCTTCTTCCGTCGTCGTTGCATCTCTCAGCACGAGACGGTTGAACATATGCAACTTTTTCCCGAAGAATTTCATAAGTATCACCATTCCTATACCTGCAATTATCATTGCGATTAAAATCGAATAAGCCATATGAACAAAGCTTTCCCCTGCAAAAAGCAAACTTCCTATCATTAATGCGCCACCGATAATACCAACTATACCACCTGGTACAAATAGCTCGGCAATGAGTAAAATAAGTCCGATTACAAAAATGATGACTGTTTCATATCCGGCAAAACCTGCAATCGTATGTCCAAAGAAGAACATACCTAATGAAGCAAGCCCCATTGTCCCTGCAACACCAAAGCCTGGTGAATACAGCTCAACAACTAATCCGATACTTGCAATCGACAGTAAAATAGGAACGATAATCGGATTTGTAATAAAGCGTGCCAGTTTTTCAGCAAATGTTAGCTCAACTTTTACTACTTCGCTGCCATCAAGGTTGGTGATTTCAAGCAGTTCCGTTATCGAAGCAACAGTGCCTTCTGAGTACTTAACTTTTTCCGCATCTTCTGCAGTTAAAGTGAGGAGCTTTCCTTTAGGGGCTCTTAGTTCAGGCAAATCGTAGTCGTTTCTGACCATTGCCTGCGCATATATAGGATCCCTGCCGGAGTTTTCGGCAGCCGAAGTCATTTTGGCAAGCCAGTCGCTTTCCGCCTTTTCTCCTGCTGTGTTACCGGAAGAATCGATGACCGCCGCAGCACCCATTGTTGCGTTTGGTGTCATATAAATTTTATCAGCATGTAAAGCAATATACGCACCAGCAGACAGCGCATCCGAATTGACGAATGCAATAATCGGTATATCGATTGCATCCATCAGCCTGCCGATTTCCGAAGCCGCAGCAACAAATCCGCCGGGTGTATGCATATTCAGAATAATTGCTTCTGCGTTATTACTTTTTGCTTCATCAAATCCACGCTTTAAATGCTCCACCAAACCTTTTTCAATTTCATTATTGATGGATATTTCATACACTTTACCATCTGCAAATGCTGTTAAAGAAGGAAACATTAATACGAATGACATGACCATCAGAAAAATCCAACTAATCCCTTTCGTTCGTCTCAATTTTATCACCCCTTTAGCTAAGTTATGTACAGTTAATTCTACGGATGAGATGAAGAAAAGTTTCAATTTTTTTTAAATACCTAAAAAAAACTTCCTCCTATATTATTTGCTAACATATACCAATTATACGGTACTGATCGCTAATTATTAAAAGTTTCTCGAAAACGCTTTCTTTCTCTTCTCTATTATGGTTGATTTGAAGAATAAAAACAAATGCAAATACCCCGCAGTTATATAAATAACTGCGGGGTATATCATTTGTCTGCTCAGTTAAATCTGAAAATTGCGTGTTATGAACGTAGGGTTTTTACAGGGAAAATTACCACTTACGTTTACGTGCAGCTTCTGATTTCTTTTTACGTTTAACGCTAGGTTTTTCGTAGAACTCGCGCTTTCTAACTTCCTGAATTGTACCTGATTTTGATACAGTACGTTTGAAGCGACGAAGAGCATCTTCAAGCGATTCGTTTTTGCGAACGACAGTTTTTGACATCTCTCTTTCCCTCCCTCCGAACACACGTCATACATGCATTAACTGTTAGTTAATGTGTACTAAAGTAGTATAGCGTATGATTAAAAAAGAGTCAACAAAAACTATCGAATTAGTAATTAGAATCTGATTTTAGACCATTCATAATAGCAACACCAGAAGAAGCGCCAATTCGAGTAGCACCATTCTCAATCATACGTTGCATATCTTCAAGGCTACGAACACCGCCGGATGCTTTCACACCAAGATCCGGACCGACTGTTTTACGCATTAATGCGATATCTTCAGCTGTCGCTCCACCTGTTGAAAAACCAGTAGATGTTTTAACGAAATCGGCACCTGCTTCAACAGAAAGTTCGCAAGCTTTTACTTTTTCTTCATCCGTTAATAGGCAAGTTTCTATAATTACTTTCACTAATGTACCATTTGCAGCGTCTACTACTGCTTTGATGTCATCACGAACTAAATCGTAATTTCCGTCTTTTAGAGCACCAATATTAATAACCATATCGATTTCGCCAGCACCGTTTGCAATCGCATCTTTTGTTTCAAATGCTTTTACTGCAGATGTTGTAGCACCTAACGGGAAGCCGATAACTGTACAAACTTTTACGTCTGACCCAGCTAATTGCTCTGCACTGAATTTAACCCATGTAGGATTTACACATACTGAAGCAAATCCATATTGCTTTGCTTCTGCACAAATTTTTTCTACTTGATCTTTTGTAGATTCAGCTTTTAATAAAGTATGATCAATCATTACTGCATAATTTTGAGTCATTTCTCATTACTCCTTTTACTAAACATTAGTTGTCCGTACATCTATAGTTTAGCATGTATTTTAATTGACGCAAATTATCAGACAACTTAAATTATTCGTCTGAATAGGCAAATTTTGTACGAATAATTTTTCTGTCCAAAGGTTCACCGGTATCTGTGACATACTGAATATTTAATTCAGGAATATTACGGTGGACTAACTGGTACGTTAAAATATTTTTAATTAAATGCTCTTGTGCCAAATCAAATGCTTCTTCGCCTAAAAGTGCATCATCCGATAATACAATTTTCCAATTTGAAAAGTCTTCATTAGCATCGATATGTGTAATTCCATCTTCTGTACTTTGCTCACTCGTTTCTTTGTACTGCTCCAGGAATTGTTCCGTTTGTTGCGCAATTTCAGTTAATTGTTGCTTATTAATCTCTAAAGAAACGGCACCATTCGGCTGAATAGTTTTATAAACGTCCGATGCTTTGTACTCGATATTAAGCGAGCCGTAATGCTGGGCTACTTCCGTTGGGATATTGACTTCTACCATAGCCGATTCACTTTCTACTGTTGGTTCTTCTTTTTTCTCCGTGCAACCATATAATATAAATAGAATTGCAGCAACCATCCATATTTTCTTCATATAAATTGCTCACCTTCTTTGCTTGTAATCGGGATAAACATAATGTTCCAAATAATAGTGTTGGCTTGTCCTCTACATAATATACTTAAACTTCCATTAGTTTAGGACTAACTATTTGTAAATTAATATGCTGTAAAAAAATACATAACGTTTCGCCCGATCATAAAAACTTGCGCACACTATTTTCTCTACCCTATTTTTTATTATTAAAATGAATTAGTGTTATTAAAGGAGAACAACGGACAAAAAGAGGAATTGCATAGTGCAATCCCTCTTTTTTATCAAGCATATTATTAAATTGCCTGGCCTTCCAATACGCGAACGAATTGTCCTTCGTTGTACGGGTAGCCTGCTTTAGTAACTTTAACTTTTACAAGCTGGCCGACCATTTCTTCTGTGCCTTCAAAAATTACTTTTAAGTAGTTCGTTGTATAGCCGACATATAGGTTTTCGTTGTCGCTATCTTTAAAGCGCTCTTCCGGAATGACTTCCAGCACTTCCCCTTCAAAACGAGAAGCATATTCTTTTGCAAGCTGGTCATTCAGTGCAATCAAGCGGTGAACGCGTTCGTTTTTGATTTCTTCATCAACTTGGTCTTCCATTCTTGCTGCAGGTGTACCTGTACGTTGAGAGTACGGGAACACATGTAGCTCAGAGAATTTATGATCGCGGATAAAGTTGAATGTTTCCATGAACTCTTCTTCTGTTTCACCCGGGAAACCTACGATTACGTCAGAAGTAACCGCTAAGTCAGGTAAAGCCATTTTCAGCTTTTCCAGACGCTCTGCGAAAAATTCCATCGTATATTTACGACGCATACGTTTTAAAACTGTATCTGAACCCGATTGAATCGGAATGTGTAAGTGGTTTACAACAATTTCAGAGTTTTGCAGTACATCAATTACTTCATCTGTTAATTGAGATGCTTCAATTGAAGAAATACGTAAACGTTTCAAGCCTTTTACTTGCGCTTCCAAGTCACGCAACAGCTGTGCTAAGTTATAGTCTTTGAAGTCTTGTCCGTATCCGCCGGTGTGAATACCTGTTAGGACAATTTCCAAATAACCCGCATCCACAAGCTGTTGAGCCTGGCGAATAACTTCTTCCGGATCACGTGAACGCATTAAGCCGCGCGCCCAAGGAATGATACAGAACGTACAGAAGTTATTGCAGCCTTCCTGAATTTTCAGTGAGGCACGAGTACGGTCAGTAAATGCCGGTACATCTAATTCCTCATACACACGGTTTTTCATAATATTACGTACCGCATTGATCGGCTGGCGCTCGTTACGGTATTGATCGATATATCCAAGCATTTTCTCGCGGTCCTGAGTACCTACAACGATATCGACCCCTGGAATTGCCATAATTTCAGCAGGTGAAGTTTGTGCATAACAGCCAGTAACACAAATAACCGCATCCGGATTTTGACGGATAGCACGACGAATCACTTGGCGTGATTTTTTATCCCCAGTGTTTGTTACTGTACATGTATTAATAACATAAACGTCCGCCTGATGATCGAACTCAGTACGCTCATATCCCTGCTCTTTAAATAGCTGCCAGATTGCTTCTGTTTCATAGTGGTTTACTTTACACCCTAATGTATGTAGAGATACGGTTTTCGTACGTTCGTAACTCATAATTTATATCATCCTTTCAAGGTTAGCACTTATCTATTTTACTCCGGCGAATTGCCTCTTTTTAGTCGACCGGTAGCATGCTCTTCATTCTCTAAATGAAGAAAAATATCAACGTGTTTTATAATAGCATAAATCGCTATACAAAGCCTATTTTTTTAACTACTTGTTAAACTACCGGCTTTCTTCTACAGATGTAGCCGGAGAGATATGTTCTTCACTGTCGGAAATCTGCTGCAGTATTACCTGTCCATTCGGTAAATCCATCAGTGATAAAGCTGCCTGTTTTCGAACATGGCTATTTGGATCAAGCATTAACATTTTCAGATAAGTGTATGAATCATCCTCTTTGACAAAACGTAAAATTTCGGCAAGCAATAGACGCTCTTCCCAAAGGGCTGAATGAACAAACACTTCATAATGCTTCACATGCGAAATTTTGCCATACGACGAAATGGCTCTTAATGCTCGAAGACGGATTCCCGGACACTCGGACACCAATAACTGTTCAAATAATGCAAGGTATGAAGGATTCATGTTCATGTTCAGGCATGAAAACTCCAGAAACGCTAATTTCAGCTGAATCGGCAATTCTTCAAAATGATCTTTAAAGTAGTCACAATAACTATTCTCAATATTCGATAGCAACAGATGGTACTCACTATCATAAAAAGTCAATCTAGGCTTATACATATGCGCCAAAAATAAATTTCTATTATATTTCGCTGCAACCTGTAACATTAATAAATATTCTTCGATCGAGCCGGTTCGATTATCTTTTAGCCGGCGTTCGATTAACGGCACTAAAAATTCCAGCTCCAAAATCAATGTGCGCTGTAAAACATGTAGACGGACAGTTTCATCACGGCTATTCAATTGCTCCACATAATAGTTTTTCATATTTAATGCAGCATATGTTGAAGCTCTCTCCAGGATTTCTTCTTTATTCATCGTTGTAACATACGAAACAAAAATAGTATCAATTGCCGCCAGCTCATTCTTTGTAGTAGAATGATTCCGAAGAGGCTTGTTTAAAACTAAATAATTATACCAGTCCCTTTCATTTTGCTGGATATAGTTATTAATTTTATTAAAAGAGTGTTTCTTTCTGTTCTTACGATAAATTGCATAAAAATAAATACATAATAAAATAAAAAGCATTACACTACAGATAATTAAGATCCCTTTTAAAATTTCTTCAATCTCCATTATTATCGCGACCCTCTCAATCTGTTTTCCATGTTATTTACTAATATATCACCTTTTTCCGTTATCTTTATACAACCAATTTTTTCTCCTGTCTCCAATACTTCATTTATATATGGAATTTGACCCAATTTTTTGGTTATTAATGGGGAGTCTTTATGAATTTGTTTTGGAAAATTTATGTACGGACAAATTCCGGTTCTTTCGAAAATAAAGAAGAAGACAGACAAAATAGACGGAGTAGTTCCGCCTATCAACTTAGTCTATATTATAAAGTATCATTTGTTTTCTTTTGCAATCCAGAACGTGTTAAGCTTCCCCAATCGTTTTTACCCCGAATAAAGTACCAGAATCCTTGAAGACGGAAAACAACCATTAGCGGACGGAACCAGAACACTTCCGATAATGAATACAATAATAGTTTTACCGAATCCCGGATACGTGGATAAGTACCCATACTCCATGCTTCCAGCAAAATAGAAAACATCGAAATGACGGTACTGTAAATTAAAAACAGGACAAATAAAGTAAGAGCCGATTCCAAATAGATGTTCCCAATTACAAATGATAAAATGACATATATATATCCCAATAGTTCAACAATCGGGCCGATTAATTCAATAAATACAAAATACGGAACAGATATGAGACCGATTTGTTTGTATTTCGGATTGAGCAGCATCCTACGGTTCAGCATAAGACTGCTTAACAGCCCCTGATGCCATCGTCTCCGCTGTGTTTTTAAATCCTTTAGATTATCCGGGGCCTCTGTCCAGCATACCGGATCGGGAATAAATTCAATCGATTTTTTTATTTTATTCTTCAGTAAATAGTTGTGCAGCCGGACGACCAGTTCCATATCTTCGCCGATCGTATTCTTATTGTAGCCACCGACTTTTATTGTATATTCTTTCGAAAAGACACTAAACGCACCGGAAATAATTAATAATAAATTAAAACGGCTCAGCGCAATTCTTCCCATATAAAAAGCACGTAAATATTCAATAATCTGCATGACGACAATCGGATTATTCGGGACAACCGATTTCAAAACACTGCCGTACTCGATTTCCGAACCGTTTGCTATACGCACACTTCCACCTGCAGCAATGACTTTCCCGTTGGAAGAGACAATCGGCTTCATCACCTGCAGCAATGATTTAGTGGATAAAATTGAATCACCGTCAATCGAGCAAAAATAAGGAAATCTTGATACATTTATGCCTGCGTTTAACGCATCGGCCTTCCCTCCATTTTCCTTGTCTACTAAAACAATATTGTAATGGAGCTTCGACTGGTAAATGCCCCTGATTTCCGCTGACGGCAGCTGATTCTGTACAGTCCGGAAAACAGGCTCCATCTTAAAGACATCAATCACTGTCTGCAATGTCGAATCTTTTGAACCATCGTTTACAATCACGATTTCATATTGCGGGTATTCAAGTGTCAATAAAGATTGAACCGTACTGATAATACCGATTTCCTCATTATAAGCCGGGACAATGATTGAAACAGGCTTCGAATAAACCGCATTTAAATTTACCTTTCCTTCCAAATTCTTATCCAGATTCCTGTCTTTCCTCAACTGTAAGAAAGCAAAGACCAGCATTAATGAATAAACCAATATAACAAATAACATGTATATAAAAATTAATGAACTGAACACTTCGTTAAACCAATAAAGTATGTTATCTAGATTCATTTATCATCATCCTAACTTCATGACTTCCCTTGCCATATCTGCTGCATACAAATCGTTTTCACTGTCGATTATTTGCTGTAAAATTACTCGTCCGTTTGGCATATTCAGTAAAGATAAGGCTGCCTGTTTACGTACTTGCCAATTTGAATCAGCCATTAACCGCTGAAGATTTTGATAAGATACCTCTTCTTTTACAAACCGCAAAATTTTCGCCATCATCAGCCTCTCTTCCCAGCTGGCGGAATCGACAAAGCGCTCATACAGTTGGAAATCAGAAACCATCCCGAATGATGCAATCGCTTTTAGAACTCGAATTCTTAACTCCTGATCTTCCGATGTTAACAAACGCTCATAGAAAGAAAGAAAATCATTACTTACATTTGTGCTTAAACTCAGAAAATCAAGAAGGGCAAGTTTCAATCCGATTGGCAAAGAATCAAAATGGCTTGTGAAATAGTCGATATAGCCTTCATCAATTGTCGATAACAAAAGTTTATATTCATAATCATCCAAAGGTAATCTTGGCTTATAAACATGGGCATAAAATAAATTCTGATTATATTTCGCGACTACCCGCAGCATTAATAAATACTCTTCCATCTCATAATCTCGTTTTCTTTTTAAACGCCGCTCAATGAGGGGCACTAAAAATTCCAGCTCCAGCAGTAATGTACGCTGCAATACATTCAAACGGACCGATCGATCACGGCTTTTTATTTGCTCGATATAATAATTCTGCATATTCGATGCAGCGTATTCGGAAACTTTGGTGTGAATAGAAGCATTATTAAGCGTTGTCAAATAGGAAACAAACAGATGATCAACCGCCTTCATTGTAATTTGATTTTCCGGCCGGTGATCCAGCGGTTTGTTATAAACAAGATAGTTATACCATTGCGTTTTATATTGTTCGAAATACGCATTCATCCTTTCATTGATTCGATTTCTTTTCGTCCCTTTATAGACTAAATATATAAATATACATAAAATAACGATCAGCATGATAGTGCCGGCAATAACCGCCCCGACTAAAAATTGACGATCTATCATATTATCGCGACCTTCTCAAATGATTTTTAATACGTATTTCAAAAATTTTCAAATTAAAGGGACGGACAAAGTAAGCATCAGCTCCATTTTCAAAACTATAAAGCTGTGCTTCCTCGGAATTACGTGATGAAATAAATAAAATTAAATATTTTTGTTCATTAGGCAAACCGCGCAAATAATGCAAAACCTCAAAGCCATTTTTTCTAGGTAAAATATCATTCAGCACGATAATATGATGATGCTCACTTCGGTACCAGTCGGATTCTATAAATTCAAGTCCGTCATTAAACACCCGGACCTCCAAATCTTGTTCAGCTGTTTCCAGATTGTGAAACAGATTCGAAAAAATAGATTGTGTAATATGATCATTTTCGATGATGCTGACTTTCATCTTGATTCGCTCTTTTTCCATAAACTGCGGAATCACCACTATTTGTGAATCTGAAAAATCAAGGCTCATCAACTCTTCCTCGCCAACTTCCAGTATTTCTTCAAGCGGATGCAAAGAATTCGCAATTTCTGCAATAACGGCAACAAGCGGCATTTTGAAAGTTGACATAGCAGTTTGAAGCCGACCTAGAAATGATTTGGATTCCATTGCTTTACTGATCGATAGAACAAGAATGATGTATTGTTTTGACTGATGCGAAAAAGCAAAATCCGACTTACGTAAATTTTCTTTTACCAACTGATAGAATTCTTCATAGCTTACAGACATTTCATCTGAATATTTCACGAAAACAAACGTAAAATGAATCCCCTTTTTTCGGATATAAGTTAACTGCAAATCATAAAGATGCTTCAAATTTTGAAGATTCTCTACGCTATTACTAAACTGATTCTCCGTTTCTTTCATTTTTATTTCACCCCTGTTCATACATATGCCTCAACCCACTGTAATCCACTTCAATCGCTCGGAAAACAGTGGGTCTTTGCTTTAGCTCAATGTATCTCTGAAAATTTTTCCTGTAAAATATAATACGATTGCTTTAAACGTTCCTTATACTCGGGTATTGTCCAGCCTTCCCAAGTATAGGTTTTTAGGTCGGATTTTTTGTCCGGTATACGGTTTTTCACGGTATTATTTTCGACGAGCAATGCACCGACTTCAATTCCTTCTATTATTTCCTTTGTCATTTCTTCATTTTCATATAAATCCGACCAAACTTCCAGACGGCTCGGATCCGTAAAATTCAGCAATAGCCAAGGAATACGAATTTCGACAATCCCCTCCGCTTTGTTGATTTCATAATCGGCTAGTGAATCATAATCCGGGCTTTCCGGGTTACCGTTTCCTTTTCGCAGCTTCCCGGTCTCGTATTTTTCGAATGGATAGGTTTTATCGAGAATCGGAATCGTGAGCTGTTTATTTATTGCATACTCAATAGGGTTAAATTGCCCGCTGTTTTTTTCGGTCATCCCTTCAAACGGGACGAGCTTCAATCGGTCGCCGTACAGTTTCTGGAACACATCATAGTAGGCATCGACTTCAATTCTGCTATTTTCCTCATCTTTAATCGTCAGTACAAAATCAGCTTTGTTCAATAACGGGTAGTCCTTATATGTTGAATTCCCCTGCCCTTTCACTGTATTGAAATAAATTAACGGAAAATCGGCATTTGAGAATTCCGTATTTTCCATATCCATCCGTATATACAAATAGCGTTCGTCGGAATCCATATACATGGCCATCTGTTTCGTTTTATACATCGGCTTTTTCCCTGACCAGTCCGAAATATCCCCATCCACTTTTATTTTCAATGTATCAAAGCTGAGCAGTCCGAACTGCTGTTCATTTGTTTGTGCATTTGACCAAAATGGCCGTTGATCCGGATTATCGAGATCCATCGTATTCCATGTCCGCTTAAACCATTCATCCTGCCATGAGAACACTAAACCGCCAAGCATGCCTTCTTGCAGAATATCTTCATAGAGACTGACTAAATATTCCCCTTGCTGGCGCTCGGTCACAAAGCCCTGATTCCAGCCGAACGGATTTTTATGAGTCAATCCACGGGAAGCCGGTATTCCGAATTCGGAGATTAATATCGGCAGACGGTGCGCTTTTTTCAAATCATTTAAATAGGCTGCATAGCTATTCGGTTCACCGCGATGGTCCTTATATTGTAAATACTCAGGCGTAAAGTTCAAAAAATCCGGATAATACGGATAGACATGGTAGTTTGCAAATTGACCAACATGCTGCAGCTCGTTTTTCTCATAAATGACATTCGGATTTACGGTCGCCATATCTTCCTCTTCACTCGGTTCGTACGGGTGGTCCAATAAATCGGTCGTTACCCAGTTCGTAAAGCTGAACGGCCGCATCCATTTGTATTCGTCCATTTCGTACTGGGCGGCATATTCCATCTGCTCTGCTAGCCAGATTTCAAATGGAGCAGCATCTTTTGTCGAAAAGTACTTGCCGTCATATTGTGCCTTGCCTTTATTATTAACTGAATTAACTGCATCCGGATACCACTCGATGCCCATCATCCAGCCAATAACATATGGAGCGACATTGGCAGTATAATTCCCAAAAGCATGTCCCGGCTGATGTTCAATTTCTGCATTGCCGTGTAATATATCGATAATATCTTTTATTTCCTTTTGAAACTTTTCTGTCGGTTCACCATATACATCCAATTGCTCAATTACCGGCTCTTCTTCCAGCCAAACCCCATGGAACAAGTAAATCGGCTGTTCATGCGACTCATTGTACTCCAGCAACGCTTCATAAAATGCCGGCGGGTGGATTGTATAAACACGGATTGCATTCGCGTGCATATCACCAATTGATTTGAGCCATCTTGTATAATCTTTTTTTGTAATTCCTGCTTCACCCGGGAAAAGACCGGGCTTAGCCATCCCGATATTTACCCCTTTTATGGTCATTTCCTGCCATTTACCGTTTTGCATCACTTCATATCGATCGCTTAACACCCGGGCATTATAGGCAATATTCTGCTCATAGACCGGTTCAACGGATGTTGTAACTATTTGCTTCGATGTTGAAGAATCCTCATCTGCATCATCACTTTCCGAAACGGATTTATCATTGATGAAATATATCCCTAACGGAACTGTAATCATCAGCAGCAATCCTAGTACGAGTAATATTTTTTTCATCAGCGCCACCTATCATCATTTATAATTAAAAAGGGAAAGAATTACTTTATTGTTTCTCTTCCCCTTAAACACGGTCCAAAAACGGAAAAGAATTGAAAAGAAAAACACTCATAACCTATTTCAGATATGAGTGTCATCTTCAATCTATTAGTTATTAATATATTTCTCGAAAACATCGCCGAAATCTTTTTTAACAAACGCTTTCTTTTGCTCCAACAGCCAGCTATGTGAAAATGCTGTGATTTCCTTAAATGCATCAGCTGGTGAAACACCTTCATTACCCGCGCGGCCGATTGCAGAGGCAGCTAAATTCAAGCTTTGTTTTGCCGCATCCATGCTGAATGTATTCGCCTTCTGTTCAAGGGAAATCGCATGAAGCGCTTTGTATAGATCTTTAATTTCCGTTAAGTGTTTTTTATGAATATCAATACTTAACGGCATATTTCCGATCACAAATTTAATTTCCACATCCAAATCAATTGTTCCGGCCGTTTCCAGCAGCACTTCTTCAATCGCAAAATGTTCGTAGTCATAGCGGCGCAGCATACGTTTTTTACTGATCGCATTTGCCCCGTCTACATGGATTAATGCATAGTTGGTGAAGCAATACTCATCCGCTTTTGTTTTGATCAGAAAATAGATTTGTTCATCCACTTCATTAAAAATAAAATCATCTGCATCTGTTTTGTCAAAGTCCTGTCTTGAAATCACTACCCCGATATCTGATAACCCTAATGCATCTGATGCTAATTTTTTGAACATTGTATTGCCTCCTTTAATTGAATAGTTATTATACGTTTCCATTCAATTAAAGGTTTCATTACATTGAAATCCCTAGTCAGACATTTGTTTGAATGGCTGCAGGCTGATGCTTTAATTGAGATTGTTTCTTTCTATATAGTTCCACTTTCGGCAGTGGTTTAACCGGGAGTAACGTCTGTTTATCCTGCTGTAAAATACCGTTTGCTGTAATTCGAGCCGATTCCAGAATAATCGGCAAGCCACTGCCCGGATGTGTACCACCACCGACTAACCAGCAATGATCGAGCTCTTCAAATTTATTGCGCGGGCGGAATACAAGCATTTGCGATAATTGGTGCCCTAAATTGAACGTTGCCCCTTTATATACATGAATATCTCGTTCCCAGTCGGCTGGTGTAATCATTCGCTCCTCTTCGATATATTCCCACATATCCTTAACACCCAGTTTATCGGCTACCATATTTAAAATCATATCCCGGAAAGGACCTGCCTTTTCCGACCAGTCGATACCGCTCATATTATTCGGCACCGGAACTAAAATGTATAATGTCGACTTTCCTTTTGGTGCAACCGTTTCATCCGTAACGACGGCATTTTGAATGTAAATCGAAGGATCCTCAGACATCAATTTCGTTTTTGTAATTTCCTCTACATTTTTCCGGTAATCTTTTGCAAACCAGATTGTATGGTGCGGTAAATCAAATCGTTTATTGACACCTAAATACAGCATGAACGTTGAACAGGAGTATTGTTTTTTCTCGAGCTTTTCCGGAGTATATTTTTTCAATAGACCGGGTTCCACAAGATTCGTCATCGCATGTGCGAAGTCTCCGTTAATGATTACTTCATCTGCCTCAATTTCCTGACCATCTTCCAGCAGTAGACCCGTTACTTTTTTGCCTGTTGTTCTTAACTTCTTCACACCGTTATTTAATAAAATTTTCCCGCCTGATTCCAGGACAACTTTCGCCATCGCTTCTGTCAGCTTATTGATACCACCTTTAATGTGGTAAACGCCGTAAGCGTGTTCAATATATGAAAGAATTGAAAATGCGCCGGGACTTTCCCATGGAGACATCCCCAGATATTTTGCCTGGAATGTAAAAGCAAGCTGTAATTCCTCTTCGTTATAAAACTTTGAAAGCGTATCAACAAGAGAATTCCCTACTTCCAATTCTTTGAAAGCTTTCATCACTTTCGGATTGAACAGGTCTGTCAGCTTGTTCATCGGTGCCTGCAATACAGGAGCAAGCACTTCAAGTTTCTTTTGCGTCTGTTCCATATAACGCTCATAACTTCCCTCATTTCCAGGGAACAGCTCATCGATTTGACGAATCATCTCATCTGCATCACGCGTCATATTAATCTTTTTATTATGGTAGATTAATTGATACATCGGATTTAAATCGATCAAATCCACATAGTCTTGAATATCGCGACCTGTTAACTCAAAAATTTCCTCTGCAATGTACAACATATTTAAAAATGTTGGTCCCATATCAAATTTATAATCACCAAGCTTAATCTCGCTTGTTCGCCCACCTACATAAGCCTGCTTTTCATATACCGTCACTTCATAGCCTTTATGCGCCAATAACATGGCAACCGCTAATCCACCAGGTCCTGCCCCTACCACTGCAATTTTTTTCATCTATAGTTCCTCCCTGTTTCGATTCGAAATTGTACAACGATTTCCTCGTACAGAATAATTTGTATAATGTTTAGTAATATTCTTTATTCATTTCACGATTAATATTAATAAAATTCCATATTGTAGCTGTTTACAATAAAAATTTGTCCAGAAACACTGTTCCAAGTTATACAAACATTATACATATTTATTTTTCGTTATACAAGGGAGAAATACACTTAATTTGAGATAGTTTGTACATAACGGATTTCCGATGTACAAAACAAAAAGCCTTAATTTCTCTTTGTGTGAGAAATTAAGGCTCTTCGCTTTGTTTAGGCCTGTTATTTTAAATCATTCACTATTCAAATTCATACGAAATTGCAGATAACGCATACAACGGTGCCGTCTCTGCCCGTAAAATACGAGGCCCCAGTGACATTGTCTGTGCACCGGCTTCAAGGAATACTGCCGATTCATTACGGGAAATGCCACCTTCAGGACCGAAAATACATAAAATGCGCAACGTTTTTTCCTTATTTAACGATTGCAGTTTTTGTTTGAATGTCGTACGGTTTGCCAACTTCGCATCCTCTTCATCAGCAATATAGACAGCATCATAGTTTGAGAATGTTTGTACAAGCTGCTTAAAACTGATTGGCTGTACAACATCCGGGACATATGTACGATGCGATTGCTCCGCTGCTTCCTGAGAGATTTTTTGAAGACGTTCCTGATTTTTCTTTGCTTTTTTATCATCCCATTTTACAATCGAACGTTCCGCAGCAAACGGAATTAACGCGTGCATACCAAGTTCTGTCGCTTTTTGCGCAATCAGTTCCAGTTTATCGCCTTTTGGCAAGCCGCAAGCAATATCGACTTGTACCGGCATTTCCGGCGAAGGGATTGTCGTACCTGTTTTTTTCACACGTACATCCTGGTCCAGCTCGATAATTTCACAAACATACGCTACATTGTCATGTACAACAATGATTTCTTCTCCTACCGCCATACGCATTACTTTTGAAATATGGCGCGCGTTTTCCCCAGAAATCATAAAGTGGTCCATATCATTTTCCACAGTATCTACAAAATACCTTTGCATTGTCTTCACTCCTAGTTGATAACGTAAAAATCGAACATTTTGCACATTAGCAAAATGTTCGATTTTCGATTAAACGATTTAATTAAGGACGACGTGAAATAATCGCTACCCAATCTTCCATCATTAATACTTCTTCAATGACAAATCCGGCTTTTTCAAGAGCTGCTTTGACATCATCTTTCTTCGCTCCAATAATGCCCGATGTCACGTAGATGCCGCCTGGTTTTACAATTGAAAATGCATCGTCCGTAAATGACATAATGATTTCTGCTAAAATATTCGCTACGACAATATCAGCCGGTTCTTTTACTGTGTCCAATAAATTGCCGTGGAATACTTCTACAATATCACTCATTTTATTCAATTCAACGTTTTCACGTGCTGCATTAACTGCTACTTCATCTAAGTCCAGTGCATGAACGCTTTTCGCGCCAAGCATGGCAGCACCAATTGACAGTACGCCAGATCCTGTACCAACATCGACTACTGTGTGGTCATGTTGTACAACTTTTTCAAGTGCCTGTAAACACATGACCGTTGTAGGGTGTGTTCCTGTTCCGAACGCCATTCCCGGATCCAGCTCAATGATCAGCTTATCCGTTGATACGGGTTTGTAGTCTTCCCAAGTCGGCACAATTGTAAAGCGTTCCGAAATTTTTACCGGATGGTAGTATTGCTTCCACGCCGTTGACCAATCTTCTTCATCAACTTCACATAAAGTTAATACATTTTCACCAATATTAATATCAAAGTTTACAAGGTTTGCGATTGCAAGCTTAATTTCTTCGATTGTTTCCGCTAAAAAACTTGAAGCCGATAAGTATGCTTTTACAATGACACCTGTTTTCGGAAAATCTTCTGGATTCAGTGCGTAAATTTCACCAAATTTATCGATTCTCTCTTTGTCTAATTCCTTTGAATCTTCAATTACTACACCGCTTGCACCAGCTTCGTGTAAAATGTTCGTCACTGCATCAACAGCTTCATGCGTTGTTAAAATCGAAAGTTCTGTCCATTTCACTTGCAATACACTCCTTAGTCGCCTTTAATTTTTTTCTTGATTTTGTCGAACAGCGAGCTTCCGTGTTCTTCCGGAATGTCTCCACTAATTTCTGCGAATTCACGTAACAATTGTTTTTGTTTTTCCGTTAATTTCGTCGGTGTGACAACATTTACGATAACATACTGGTTCCCCATACCATAGCCGTGTACATTTTTTACACCTTTATCTTTCAGGCGGAATTGTGCACCCGATTGTGTACCTGCAGGGATTTTCAGCTTCACTTTACCGTGAATTGTCGGTACTTCGATTTCATCACCTAATGCAGCTTGCGGGATTGTTAGTTTTAATTCATATAAAATATCATCGCCGTCACGTTCGAAATACTCATGCTTGCGAACATTGAAAATAATGTATAAATCGCCGGCCGGACCATTGTTGTATCCTGCTTCACCTTGACCTGCTACGCGTAATTGTTGACCATCATCAACACCTGCAGGGATTGTGATTTTGATTTTTTTCTTTTTCGTAATCGTACCAGTACCGCGACATGGTGTACATTTTTCCACAATGATTTTACCTTGACCACGACATGATGGACAAGAACGTTTGTTTACCATACGGCCAAACGGTGTGTCGACCGCTTGGTTAATTTGGCCCGCACCATTACATTGTGTACATGTCTGTGGCTGCGTACCTGGTTTTGCACCGGAGCCGTGACATGTATCACATGTTTCTTCTTTTGGAATTTCAATTTCTGTTTCTTTTCCGAATACTGCTTCTTCAAAAGAAATGTTCATACGGAACTGAAGATCGTCGCCTTTACGCGGGGCGTTCGGATCTTGGCGTCGGCCGCCTCCGAAGAACGAACTGAAAATGTCTTCGAATCCGCCGAAGCCAGCGCCGCCTCCGAAGCCGCCGCCACCAAAGCCTGCATTTGGATCTTCATGGCCGAACTGGTCATAGCGTGCGCGTTTTTGGTCGTCTGACAGCACTTCATACGCTTCTGCGACTTCTTTGAACTTTTCGTCTGCACCCTCTTCTTTGTTTAAATCCGGGTGATACTGTTTTGATAATTTACGATACGCTTTTTTTATTTCATCTTTGCTTGCACCTTTGCTCAGGCCAAGTACTTCATAGTAATCGCGCTTACTCATTGTTCACTCTCCGCTCTTTTTACATAACGTCTATTTTAACATGTTGAAAAAATGATGTATAGCTTTTGCTTTGCATAATGAATGCAATTAATATTCCGTTGTAATCACATAGCCCGTTGTGCTGCGTTGCGGGGCACGCTTTCCTGGGGGCGTGGCTCCAAAGCTTTGAATAAAGCTTTGCGACGAGTAACCGCAGGAGCAACCTGATTTTCCGCGCACGCTAATCCCCTAGGAGTCGGCCCCTCCACTTCGCACAACTACCGGTTAGTATTAAAGTACTAACATTAAAGTTAGTAAATAAATTTCCTCATAGCTAATTATAAAGAAAATTAGTTAGGAGACGAAATTTCTATTTTAGCAGAAGTGCTTGGAATGGAGGGGAGGCGACTCCTGCGGGAACAGCACGATGTCTGAGACTACAGGCTCAGGCCGTGCCCGCGGAAAGCGTCCGACCCGGAATGGAAAGCACTGGACTTTATAAGTAGCTTACGGTATTTATTAACATTACTGTACAAACTTAAAAGCCAAAGCCGCAAGCGGTCTTTGGCTTTTATGTGAAAATCAGAAAGAATTATTTATTGTCTTTGTCGTCTTTAACTTCTTCAAAGTCAGCGTCTACGATACCGTCGTCTTTTTGACCAGCGTCTGCTGCGCCTTCAAAGCCTTCAGCGCCGCCTTGTGCTGCTTGCGCTGCTGCCGCTGCTTGCTCGTATACTTTCATTACTAATGGTTGTAGTACGCCTTCTAATTTTTCTTTAGAAGCTTTAATGCCTTCAAGCTCGCCTTTTTCTAAAGCTGCTTTTAACTCGTCGCGTGCATCTTCAACAGATTTCTTTTCATCTTCTGTAATTTGCTCACCTAAGTCTGTGATTGTTTTATCCACTTGGAATACTAATTGGTCTGCTTCGTTGCGAAGATCTGCTTCTTCTTTACGTTTCGCATCAGCTTCAGCGTTTGCTTCAGCATCTTTCACCATACGCTCGATTTCTTCTTCTGATAAACCGGAATCAGATTGGATCACGATTGTTTGTTCTTTTTGTGTACCTAAGTCTTTCGCTTTAACTGATACGATACCGTTCGCATCAATATCGAATGTTACTTCGATTTGTGGAATTCCACGTGGTGCTGGTGGAATATCAGATAATTGGAAGCGACCAAGTGTTTTGTTGTCTGCAGCCATTGAACGTTCACCTTGTAATACGTGAATGTCTACTGCTGGTTGGTTGTCTGCAGCTGTTGAGAACACTTGTGATTTAGATGTAGGGATTGTTGTGTTACGATCGATCAGTTTCGTCATAACGCCGCCCATTGTTTCGATACCTAATGATAATGGTGTTACGTCTAATAATAATACGCCTTGAACGTCACCAGCTAATACGCCACCTTGTACAGCAGCACCCATTGCTACTACTTCATCTGGGTTTACGCCTTTGTGTGGCTCATGACCAGTAGCTTTTTTGATTGCTTCCACTACTGCAGGAATACGAGTAGAACCACCAACTAAGATTACTTTATCTAATTCAGAAGCAGAAAGACCTGCATCTGATAATGCTTGACGTGTAGGAACGATTGTACGTTCTACCAAGTCTTTTGTTAAATCATCGAATTTTGCACGTGATAATGACATTTCTAAGTGAAGCGGGCCATCAGCACCTGCTGTGATGAATGGTAATGAAATTTGAGTAGAAGTTACACCTGATAAGTCTTTTTTTGCTTTTTCAGCTGCATCTTTTAAACGTTGCATTGCCATTTTGTCTTTTGATAAGTCTACTGAGTTTTCTTTTTTGAACTCTTCTACTAAATAAGCAATGATTTTGTCGTCGAAGTCGTCACCACCAAGTTTGTTGTCACCTGCTGTTGCCAATACTTCGAATACGCCGTCTGCTAATTCAAGGATTGATACGTCGAATGTACCGCCACCTAAGTCGAATACTAAGATTTTTTGATCAACATCTTGCTGATCTAAACCGTAAGCTAAAGCAGCTGCTGTTGGTTCGTTAATGATACGCTCTACTTCTAAACCAGCGATTTTACCAGCGTCTTTAGTTGCTTGACGTTGAGCATCGTTGAAGTAAGCAGGAACTGTAATAACAGCTTTTGTTACTTTTTCGCCTAAGTAGTCTTCAGCATAGCCTTTTAAGTATTGTAAAATCATTGCAGATACTTCTTGTGGTGTGTACTCTGTATCATCCACTTTTACTTTATCATTCGTACCCATTTTTGATTTGATTGAAATAATTGTGTTCGGGTTTGTTACAGCTTGGCGTTTTGCTACTTCACCAACTTGTTTTTCTCCATTTTTGAATGCTACTACAGATGGAGATGTACGGTTACCTTCTGGGTTTGGAATTACTTTTGGTTCTCCGCCTTCTAATACAGATACACAAGAGTTTGTTGTTCCTAAGTCAATACCGATAATTTTACTCATAATTTAATTTCCTCCTAATAGTAAAAAACAAAATGTGTTTGATATAAACATCAAATTTATTAAATATATAAATAGCACCGAAAAGCACTAAATTACTCGTTTACTGATACCATTGACGGACGCAGTACACGGTCCTTTAACTGATACCCTTTTTGCAGTTCGCGTAAAATGATGCCTGTTTCCTTTTCACTGTCCTGCTCTTGCATTACAGCTTGGTGGAAGTTCGGATCAAAGCTTTCGCCCTCTGCCGGAATGATCGAAAGACCTTCTTTTTCGGTTGCAGCAAGTAACTGGTCATATACCATTTGTACACCTTTGTACAATGATGCCGCTTCTTCTGTCGTCACTTCTATTTGCAGTGCACGGTCTAAATTGTCCAGCACTGGTAAAAGTTCTGTCAGCAGGCTTTGTGCACGGTATTTCTCCGCTGCTTCACGATCTAAACGCGTGCGACGCGCCAAGTTATCGTAGTCTGCACGCAAACGCAGATAACGTGCATCCTCTTCAGCAAGTTTTGCTTCCAGTTCAGCGATTTTCTGATCTTTTTCATCTACTGTGATTTCTTCTGTTTCAGTAGTTTCAGCTGTTTCCACTACTTCTTCCGTAGTTTCTTCTTGCTGCAATTCTTCATTGTTTTTTGTTTCTGACACTTCTTTTCCTCCTCGAGTATCAATCATTTATGAATTCAGTGGTAATGTATTACGCTAAGACCGCTGAATCAACGGCATTACTGCTTTTTATCGAAAAACGCTCTGGACAGACTGTTTGTCATAACATCCAATAATGTAACAACACGTCGGTAATCCATGCGCGTCGGACCGATAATTGCGATCGCCCCCTGCTGTTCTTCCCCGACAAGGAAGGAAGCGGTGATGACACTGCAGTTTTCCATTGCTAAATGATTGTTTTCTGAACCTATTCGGATTTGAATACCATGTTTCTGTTCATTGAATAAAGTTTGAACTTGGCTTTCCTTGTCGATCAGATCCATCAGCATTCGCATTTTCTCTAAATCATGGAACTCCGGCTGATTCAACATGTTGGACTTACCACCGTAATAAACTTTATTTTCGTGATGGTTTGAAGTAATGGATAACAAGGACCGGACAATCGAATCGGATGCATGAATATGAGACTTCAATACCGATATTGCCTCAGTCTGAAGCTTTACCGGCAGCTCATATAACGGTACACCGACTAGGCGGTCATTCAAAATATTAACCATCTTTTCAATATCATGCGGGTTAAAACCCGGTGGTAACGTTAATGTGCGATTTTCTACATGACCGTTATCTGTGATGATAATAGCCACCGCTGTCTGTTCTGTTAACGGTACAATCTGGAATTTCTTGACACGATGTTTTTGAACATCCGGACCGAGTAAAATCGTCGTGTATGTCGTTAACTCCGATAATATATTTGCGGATTCTTTTATAATTTGTTCTGCTTCAACAATCTGCTTTTTAAAGAGCGACTGGATTTGCGCTACTTCGCCACTCGAAATGATTTGAGGCTGAAGTAAATGGTCGACATAAAAGCGATACCCTTTTTCAGAAGGTACCCTGCCTGAAGAAGTATGCGTTTTTTCTAAAAACCCTAACTCCTCCAAATCTGCCATTTCATTACGTATTGTAGCAGCACTATACGTAATTCCTTCTTTTTTGGATAGTTGACGCGAACCAACAGGCTGTGCTGACATCACAAATTCGTCTATGATTACTTGCAATAGTTGTAACTGCCGATTTGTTAACATCTTTCTCACCTCTGTTAGCACTCGATTAAGAGGAGTGCTAATATATTTATAAATTAGCAAATCTCTAAATTGATGTCAATGAATTCGTCCGTTTTTTTTAACATTTTTCAAGTATCGGCTGTAAAAAGATTATTCCCCTACTAAAAACCGCTGAAATACTTCATTGCCGATAAAACGGCCTTTTCTAGTTAAACGGATCCCTTCAGAGTCCAGTTCAATCAGCTGCTCTTGCTGTAACTGGTCGATTATCTCCTTATATATAGAAAGCATCGGCTGACCGAATTTCGTTTCAAATTCTTCATGCGTCACACCAGCAGATTTTCTTAATCCTAAAAACATCTGCTCTTCCAGCTTCTCATCAGCTGTCACTTCATGCTCATGCAATAAAGGGCGCTCCCCTGCCATCACCGTTTCAATATATTTTTTGATCGGTGCAACATTCGAATAACGTATTCCTTCTAAATAACCGTGAGCACCAGCACCAAATCCTGCGTATTCGTCATTATCCCAATAGATTTTATTATGTGTTGACTCATAGCCTTCATTCGCAAAATTACTGATTTCATATTGCTTTAATCCATGCGCTTCCATCGTATCCATCAAAACACTATACATGTCCGTTTCCAGATCTTCTGTCGGCAAGTGCAGCTTTCCTTTAGCATACTGGATATAAAAGATCGTTTTAGGCTCTACAATCAGCGAGTACGCCGAATAATGCGGCAGCTTCAGTGCCAATGCCTTTTCAAGCGTTTCCTGCCATTGTTCCATCGTCTGGCCAGGCAGACCATACATTAAATCAATGCTTATATTTTCAAATCCAACATTTTTTGCGTTTTGGATTGTTTCATATACATGTTCATTTGAATGGGTACGTCCGATTTTCTCAAGCAGCGACTGGTCGAATGATTGGACACCCATACTTAATCGGTTGACGCCTCCATTATAAAGTGCCTGTAATTTATCGATTGTCAGCTCATCCGGATTGGCTTCACTACTAAATTCTTTTACGGATGACATCTGAATATGTTTCGTAATCAGTCCCAATAATTTTTCAATTTGCTCTGCGGATAATGCCGTCGGGGTACCGCCGCCAAGGAAAATCGTTTCGATATTCGTGAACGCTTCCGGCATTTGCGCTACCGTCATTTCCATTTC
Organism: Solibacillus sp. FSL W7-1472; assembly: GCF_037969775.1. NCBI lineage: Bacteria > Bacillati > Bacillota > Bacilli > Caryophanales > Caryophanaceae > Solibacillus > Solibacillus sp. FSL W7-1472. Next base: position 1,130,266 of record NZ_CP150208.1, on the reverse strand, counting down.
CCGTCCAAGCGCTTCAATATATTCATCAACTGGCTGATTTTTAAAAAATACTTTATTAAAATCGCAGTAGTTACAAATTTGATGACAAAAAGGAATGTGAATATATACACCTCTAGCCATTTAAAATCACTTCCTTATTCTAGTTGTTCTCCTTTATTGTAGCCTTTCTCCACTAAAATACAAATACGGACCCTCGGAAAAAGAACAACAAAAAAAGCTTTGTTAAATGAAGATTCATTCAACAAAGCTGGATTAATCTATTAAATAGAAAATACAGGCTCTTCCTTATTCATTAGCATAACCAAATCAATAGCCGTCATTTCAGGCAGCTTTGCGCAAAATTGCTGCGCTTCTTCAGCAGTGTCAAATTGGAAGGCATCCAATTCTTTTGTTATTTCATATTGGTCATTAAATAGTTGGATCATATAAAGTCGAACTGTTGGATGGCATCGCTTTGTTGCATCGAAGTTTTCACCTGCAATGACAATACCTGTATCCGCTGACGTTTTGCTTACGATCGTTTCGATAATATGTAGCTCATCCTGGACAAACCACTTTGGTGCAATTAGTTGAATTTGACTGTTCATAAAAAATACATCCCCTTAATTAATATATTTATCTAATGACAAATCTAATTGATCACAGCAATTATTAAATATTTGCCACGTTGAACATAACACTCTGTCCTTTTGCAAACATTTAGAATAATGAAGTCTGCAATGAAATGAAACGGTACGACCTAAGTATTTTCTACTAACTATTCTCTCTATATAATTTCATATTAATAAATAAAACACATATTTTTATACCACTATTCTACTACAGTCAATAATTTATTAAAAGATAGATTCTTAAAAATATTCTTAATATTAAATTAATGACTATAGGCGTATTGCATTATGGGATAAATTTACATATCATTCATTAATATGACTTCTTGATTAAAGATACCAGTTTTCATGATAAATTTCATCAGTTTTCAGAAAATAATTACAAATTTTATCGTATTTTTATCTTTTCCTGTAAATTACTTATAAATATTACAGTAATATAACAAAAATTAAAATGCTTTCGACAAAACTCGTCAAAAGCATTTTTGATTAAATGTGAAATCGTTTTACTGCATGTGTTAAGGACCGCATATTTTTTGCGATGCTTTGGATCTCTTCATAAATTTCGGTCGTTGATTTTTTCTGCATGTCAATCTGTTCCTGAATGAGGTGCATTGACACAAGATTTTCCTCGGAGCGGTTGCTTAATTCAATAGAACTATGCGCCACATCATGGGTATGGTCGGAAATTTTATTCATAATAGTAGAAACGTGCTCCATTTGCGGACTGATTTGTTGTACTTGCATTGTAATTTCTCTGAACTTGGCAGCGCTGAGTTGCGTTGTAGTGACGCCCGTATCAACACTGCGCATCGCATTTTCCATATTGGTCGTCGCTTCCAACGTTCCTTGCTGAATTTTTGTAACAATAGTTGCAATGGATTTTGTAAACTCCTGCGATTGTTCCGCCAATTTACGTACTTCCTGAGCTACTACAGCGAAACCTCGACCATGTTCCCCTGCTCTTGCTGCTTCGATCGAGGCATTCAGTGCAAGCAAATTCGTCTGATCGGCAATTGAGTGGATCATCGTGACCGCCCGTGAAACATGCTGTGTCTGCTCATTCAGCTCGATAATCGTATTACTCGCTGTTTGCATCGCCTGTTCCACATCCTGCATTTGTACTATATTTTGCCCGACGATTGCTTCCCCGTCCACTGCCTGTGCAATTGTTTCTTTTATATAGTGATCCACATGGTGCATACGCTCGGTTATTTCATCAATTCCGGCTGCTACTTGCTGTACAGATGCCGCATTATTCGATAATCGGGCTGTGGCATATTGCAGTGAACCTCTCATGTCATCCGAGCTTGCCGCAATCCGGACTGCCCCTGTCGTAATTTGCTCTGCATTTGTTTGAAGTTCGTTATTCGCTTCTGTCGCCGATTCTGTATTTTTCCGCACTGTTTTTAGGAGTTCCTTCATGTCCGCGATCATTAAGTTATAATATTTTGTTGTTTCCCCAAGCTCATCACGCGCCGAGTATGTCGCGTATTTCGTTAAATCCCCGTGCTGCACAAGTTTGAATAGCTGCTTTAGCTCCCGTGTCGGCTTATTAATCGAGCGAATCGCCTGAATGCCGAAAAACAGGATAAGCAGCATTAATATGATCGAAATCGATAATAGGAGACTGTAGCCGAATTTTATATCATTTTCATGATTGGTTAATTGTGCGGATGCCCGCTCGATTATGTATGCATCTATCTCTTCAAATAGTGCGGCTGATGGATCGCTTGCCAGCTGCTTCATATAAAATTCCATTTTGGAATCGAATGCGGCTGTTTTTAAGTGTTCTGTGGATTGCACCGGGATTTCATTCGTTTTGAGATACTGTTGTTCGATGTCCTGCATCATATGTAAGGTCATGAGCTTTTCTTCATATAAAGCCTGTGCTTCTCTTTCCATTTTCCTCAAGTAATCCATACTAAATACGGTTAAAATGATATTCGAGCAAATACAAATGATCATTAATACGGCAAGCCGGTCTTTAAATTTAATCGCATTCCGAAAGCGCACGTTACACTACCTCCTTTATCTAAGTATTTTGATTCAGTATAAAGGGACTATGTAAACGGATATATGTAAATATGTAAAATTGTTGTAAAAGTGTGAGGGTTTTCGTTTCTGTTACCTTAGAAGACTTAATGTAATTGATTGAAATAATGACAATGAGTGTCGGATAATCTGTTATGTAAATTATAATTGCTGCCGTCATAACGGACAAGTTAGCAATTGAGCCGAAATTTGAACCAATTAGTATCCCCGCAATATTTCGTTTTATCTAGCAATGTCTAGTTCTTTTTTTAATTAAGAAAGGCTGGTGGCTGGAGATGTTCTAATATATTAAGAAATCTTCCAATATATTTTTAATTGTTCTAATAAAATGCGGATTTTCTAATATAGCCCCCTGTTGTTCTAATAAGTGTTCGGAATGTTCAAATATCATCTTCTGATTTGCTAATATCACGGTGACTTTTTCTAATAAACCACTATAATGTTCTAATAAAAACCCATGCCAACTCATTCCCTATCGCACCTAAATTCAAAAATAGCTCTAAAGATGCTTTATTCAAATTTTCTTGTTCGTTTTTCTAATAACGCACCAATTTTTTCTAATAAACTATTATTATTGTCCAATAAACCACTCCATTGTTCCAATAAACCACTCCATTGTTCCAATAAAATGCCCAAATCTATAATTGCCCCCAAAACAAAAAAACTATACAAGCCGGAAACTCCAGCCTGTATAGCCCTAAAAACTATTTACATAAATTCCTTAGTCAACTGATCAAATTGTACTTCTGATAAGCTAATATCGATATCTGTTAACGGCAGCTCTGAGTAGCCTTTGATTTTTTCCTGATACGAAGTTGTTTCAGTATCCTGATAAATAATGCCTGTTACAAGACCTTCATGGCGCATTACTGTTTGCATGGCCATTTCGCGGTTAGAAGAATCATAGCCTTCGATGTCAGCAAGCTTCGTTAAGTTCTCTTTGAACCAGTCGTATGTGTTTACTTTATTGTACGTTACACATGGTGAGAATACGTTAATAAATGAAAAGCCTTTATGGTTTAAACCGGCTTCGATCATTGCTGTCAGTTCTTTAATATCCGTTGAGAAGCCTTGTGCCACAAATGTCGCACCTGCTGTTAACGCAACTTCCAATGGTTTTAATGATGGCTCAATTGCTCCGCCTGGTGTTGATTTCGTAATGAAACCAGCAGCAGAACGTGGAGATGTTTGCCCTTTTGTTAATCCGTAAATTTGGTTGTCCATTACTACATACGTAATGTCGATGTTACGGCGGATTGCGTGGATTGTATGACCCATACCGATTGCGAAGCCGTCACCGTCACCGCCAGAAGCGATAACTTTCAGGTCTTTGTTCGCCATTTTAAGGCCTTGTGCGATCGGCAATGCACGACCGTGAATGCCGTGGAAACCGTATGAGTTAATATAGCCAGAAATACGACCTGAACAGCCGATTCCTGAAATAACTGCTAATTCGCTTGGTTCATAGCCTACATTTGCTGCTGCACGCTGAATCGCCGCTTGTACGGAGAAGTCACCACAACCTGGACACCAGTTAGGTTTTACGGAATTTCGGAAATCTTTAAATGTTGCCATGATTAAATTTCCTCCTTCACTAAGTTTGTTAATTCACGTGGTAAGAATGGTGTACCATCGTATTTTAGAATCGATTTTGTCTTCGCGTGACCACCGATATTCATTTTCATCACATTTGCAAGCTGACCTGTCGCATTGTTTTCCACGACAATCACTTTTTTCGCTTTATCCATTAATGCACTCATCTCTTCTGCAGGGAACGGATGGATCAGCTTAATATGTGCGTGGTTTACTTTTACGCCTTCAGAATTCAGCTTTTCCTGTACTTCTTCCAATGCACCGCGCGTTGAGTTGAAACCTACAAGTAATACGTCCGCATCTTCATGAGGCGCATTCACATATACCGGATTTTCAAAGCGGACATGCTGTAATTTACGCATACGCTTATCCATTTGCGTGCGACGGTTGCCCGTAGCTTCAGATGGCTTACCTGTTTCATCATGCTCTACACCTGTTACATGGTGAATACCGCCTTTTGTACCTGGCAGGACACGTGGAGAAACGCCATCTTCTGTATTTTCATAACGCTTGAAGTAATCTTTCGTTTCTTCGTCTTCCACCGCTTCGACAATTTTACCGCGGCGAATTTCAATTTTGCTGTAGTCAAATGGATCAACCGACTGCTTACCTAATGCTAACTGCAAGTCTGTCATCACGATTACCGGTATTTGCAATTCTTCGGCAATGTTAAATGCCTGAATTGTATCGTAAAACGCTTCTTCCATTGTGGAAGGCGCAATGACTACTTTCGGGATTTCACCATGTGTACCGTAAAGCATCGCCATTAAATCCGATTGCTCCTGTTTTGTCGGTAAACCTGTTGATGGACCACCACGCTGTGTATCAAAAATTACAAGCGGCTGTTCCGTCATACCTGAAAGACCAATTGCTTCCATCATCAATGAAAGACCAGGACCAGCTGATGCCGTGAATGCACGCACACCACCGTAGTTTGCACCGATTGCCATTGTTGCTGCAGCAATCTCATCTTCTGTTTGAATAACCGCTCCACCTACTAATGGAAGCTTCTTAATCATGTATTCCATAATTTCAGATGCCGGTGTAATCGGGTAAGCCGCCATGAAACGAGAGCCTGCTGCCAATGCACCTAATGCCGCTGCATCGTTACCGATCATGAACATACGGCGTTTTCCGTCAGCAGGTGCAATTTCCCATGTACCTACACGATCACCGATCTGCTCTGAAATCGCCTGACGTCCGCGTTCGATCGCTTCAATGTTTTTCGCAACGACTTCTTCACCTTTACGTCCGAAAATTTCATTAACAACACTTTGGAAAACCAATTCATCCAAGTTTAAAAGTGCTGCCGTTGCACCAATCGCAACCATGTTTTTCATAAGAGACGTACCAAGCTCAGCCGCAATTTCCGTAAATGGCACCGCGTATAATGGCGCGACACAGTCTTCCGGATTTTTCGGATCAAATTTCGCATCCGCTAAAATGATACTTGATGGTGTTAATTCTTTATAGTTCACGTCGATCGTTTCCTGGTCAAACGCCACTAGTATATCTAAGTCGTCCGCAATTGCGCGTACTTCTGTCGGACGAACCGTAATTTTATTATTCGTATGGCCACCTTTAATACGAGAAGAGAAATGACGGTAACCGTATAGGAAATACCCTAGACGATTCATTGCCATTGAGAAGATTTCACCTGTACTCTCAATCCCTTCACCTTGCTGCCCACCGACTTTCCATGAAAGCTGATGTAACATATCAACATCTCCTTAAAGTTTCTGTATTTATAAATAAAGCGTATAAGATGCTTTATCGAGCAGCTGCCGATTGCACAGCCTTGTAGAAATCAATTACGCTAATGCGTAATTGCATCCGAATTCGGTTTTGTGCTAGCACGCTAGCTCAAAAAACTCCTTTCCGAATTCGTGATATCCGCCGGTGCTTAACTTCTTTCAGTGAATTAGCATTTCACTTAAAAAGTAAACACTTGCTTTTATCCTGCCTCTTGTAAATATAAGAAGACTTCTACTGAAAGAAGTTATTTTTCCTACATTAGTTTAACATGAAGTGTTAGTCTCTACTATTGCAAATGTCATATCGAGTCAAAAAATCAGACCTTTGACGGAAAGTTCTGTACACAATTTGTTTTGATGTAAATTTAGATTTCTATTCCCTAAAATTTATATGGGAAATCTTTTATTGGAGGACGATTGATTATGTAAAAGGGTTGCGTTCAGGAAAAAATGAGATTAGGATTTTAATTTAAGAAGGGAGAGTTTCATTTCTCATCAAAAATGGAAGTGACGAATATCCGTTCATGATTGACGATTATCTACTGCAAAGTGACGAATAAGCAACAGAAACTGACGATTAAATAATTGGTTTTGACGATTATCGTGATAAAAGTGACGATTAAAATTCCCATCCTTATAAAGGGGCGAATTAAAAAATCCCTGTTGACGATAAAACGTCAAAAGTGACGAATAACTAGCCTAAATTGACGATTAAAACTCCCGCCAATTTAAATTCCTTCTATTTAAATATATCCCGCAAACCAAAAAACACCCGCTTAGCAAATTGGATGCTAAGCGGGTGTATGGCTCTTCATGAATTAACGACTTCTTTTTTCAACGAGTAGTTTTAATGCCGTACGATCTTCTCCTGCAATGATGATGTCCGCGAAAGCCGGAGCACAAATTAAATCTGTGCCGCTTGGGGCTACAAACCCTCGAGCGATTGCTACTGCTTTAATTGCCTGGTTTAACGCACCTGCACCTACCGCCTGCATTTCAGCAAACCCTTGCTCTCGTATAACCGCAACGAGTGCTCCTGCAACAGAATTAGGATTAGAACGAGATGATACTTTTAATGAATCCACAGCTATTTCCTCCTCATCTAGTACTGCTTTATCTTTTTTTTAGGCAATTTTTATTGCCTGTACGTCATTGTATGCGCTTCAATGACCAATTAGAATCCGTTTTTCGTAACTAGTGCAAGAAATTAATCAGATTATTCAGCATAACGATACCCGTTGTAATAATTAAACTGATTCGGTGTTTTGTAGTTGTTCAAGACGACACCTAATATCTTAGTATGTGAAGCCGACAACAGCATTTGCGCTTTTTTCGCGGCACGTTTGTCGGTTACCCCTGTATTCAAAACCATAATCGCCCCGTTGCATTTATTTGCCAGGGTTAATAATAACTTTAGGTGGAATAGGAAAGCTTTTCAAAGTCAACAAGATTACCCACACTTACATTTTTAATTCTTAATTTAACCGAAGATTAAGCCTTAATAAAATTCTCCCATACAAAAAGCACCTATCACCGAACAATAAAGACAGTTGCCTCTTCTTCAGCAATAGGTGCTTTATTCACTTACGCTTGAAACGGGTTATCCTCATTAATGAGTACACGTTCCTGGCGAATTGCTTTGCCTGTTTTATCGTCAATCTCAACAAAGAATGCACTTAAAACGGCGCGGCCTTTTTTTGGTACTTCGTAGCGAGCTGGCATATTTGTCAGGAATTTATAAATAACGTTGTCTTTTCCCATACCTAATACTTCATCATATGGACCTGTCATGCCAACGTCTGTAATGTATGCTGTACCGCCTGGATAAATGCGATTGTCCGCTGTTTGGACATGTGTATGTGTTCCGACAACGACAGATGCTTTGCCGTCCAGATGCCAGCTTAAAGCGATTTTTTCACTTGTTGCTTCAGCGTGGAAATCGACAAATACGATTGGTGACGTTTTCTTCGCTTCTTCGACCATTTCGACTGCCATCGCAAACGGATCTTCATGCGGCGGCAAGAATACGCGCCCGTGCAGATTGATGACCGAAATCGTCACACCGTTTTTCGACACTTGTGTCATACCGCGTCCTGGTGCATCTTTAGAAAAGTTTGCCGGACGCACTAAGTAATCCGCATCATCGATAAAATCAAAAATGTCTTTGTTGTCCCATGTATGGTTACCCATTGTGATGACATCAACACCCATTTGAAGTAAATCATTATAAATCGCACGTGTAATGCCGCGCCCTGCTGCAGCGTTTTCACCGTTTGCAATCACTACATCTAAATTATATTTTTTCTTCAATCGAGGCAAATACTGCTCTACCGCATCGCGACCGATTGAACCGACGATATCGCCAATAAATAATACTTTCATTTTTAAAAACCACTCTTTCTGTTCTTCAACATCTAATTATTTTACCACTGTTTTCACACTGGACGCAAAAAAACTGCTACAAATTGAATTGTAACAGAGTAATACGCTAACATTTTGAGTTTTCATGCCAATTCCATGCATCTTCAATCATTTCATGTACATTCCGTTCCGCCTGCCAGTCCAATTCCTGCTGCAAATTTTCCGAACTAACTGCCGATAAATCATACATTTTATAAGCCAATTCGCCCCGCTCCAACGCTTCAAGCACCAAAACATGGGCATTCGCTACATCAGTCACATTATTGAAACCACGGTTGCCTGTCCCTTCAGAAACCGCATCTTCAGGACTTTCACTATCCGTTGTTTGTACATTCGTACTCTTACAATAACGAAGAACAATTCCATTCATATCATAAGCTTTTGTATAAACTTCCAGCATCTGTTCAATCATGCACTTTTGCTCTAGTAGCTTATTTTCCTCTGTAACAGCTGAAGATAACACAATATTTTTCACTCGGCATGCCCTCATAACTTTCAATAACGCCAATGTGCCGCCTACATTATTTTCATAGTAATATTCAGGATTCCCCATTGCTTCCTTGACTGAGTCCGATGCTGCGAAATGGATGACAGATTGAACGGGAAACAACGTGAATATTTGTGTTAGACGTTTCTGATCTGATAAATCGCCTTCAATAAAAATAGCCCGCTCATCAACTGATCCGCGGTGTCCTGTGGATAAATTATCATACACAACGACCGGCCCTTTTTCCAGTAATAAATTTACGACATGGCTTCCAACATAGCCTGCTCCACCAACGACTAATATCACAAATATTCCCCCTTATCGGCTTCGAATTTTACTTGTAATGTAACGAGTTTTCCCACTTTCTCTAAGCCTTTACCCTATGAACCAACCGGAAAAATGTCGGATACACCCTCATTTTCACTAACGGTTTCATAAAGCGAAGATTCCATGGAAGCTGGGAGAAATTCTTGCTTTCCCGAATTATTTGACGTTCCAGCGATTTCACCTGTCGTGAGTTGGACGTCGTTAATAATACATGATGATAACGGTGAATATATAGACGTAAATTTAAACCTTCCATCACATTGCGGTATTGCCTTTTATCAAAAAACTGCTTCAATTGCGCATACGTTTGCGCATGTGAATGGGCAATAGACGGACTATAATTTTTCATCAGCATATCTTCATACTGCACAAAGTTGTACTGCGCTTCGTTCACAATAGCAATCTTTTTCGCAAAAGATAAGTACTGCGCGATAAATCCGACATCTTCAAAAAATGGATGATTATCAAAATATAATTGTTCCCCCATAATGATGGAACGCAAAAACAGTTTGTTCCACGGCACAATATACGCTTCATTGTGCTTTGTAAGATAATAGTTAACAGGGTTCGGTTTTGTTAACAGTGCTTCATTTACTTTCACCAGTTTTTTTCTCTCTGTTTCCGGCCAGTACTTCGTATACCCACACAGCACGAGATCCGCATGCTTCTGCTCAGCTCGCTGCACAAGCTTTTCATACATCGTACTTTCCACAAAATCATGTCCATCCACAAAGGCAATATATTTTCCGCCAGCTTCCTGCATCCCATAATTGCGCGCTTCACTTAACGTAAGGTTTTGCGCGTTAAATAAACTGAAACGCTCATCTTCACTGACAAACTCTTCACAAATAAGAGCCGTTCCTTTAGAAGAACCATTATTCATAATTAGCACTTCAATCGCTTGCAATGTTTGCTGCTGCAGACTTTTCAGACATTCTCTTATCGAATATTCAACATGGTGTGTTGCCACAATAATAGACACAATCGGTATCATGGGAATCCTCCTAATTAGTTAAGATGATTAATATTTGGAACGGGCTACATAAACCGGATGCCTTGACTTCTCAATATCCAAATCAAGCCATTGACCAAGTTTCAAACTGTCATCTTCTTGAATTTGGTTATTTAAACAAGCGTCCGGTGTGAATGTAAAGTTGTTAAAGTACATTTTCTCATCTACTACCTTTAAATCAATCCGCACATACGTAAACGGCTTACTCAGCTTTTTCGCAATCGCGAGCAGTTCTTCCAGCTGTGCAGGTCTTGCTTTTGCTTCGTCAAACGGATGCTTTTTCTTTAAATAATTCGTATTGAACCAGTCCGGTGTTAACATTAATGTTTGCTCTTTCGGTGTAAAGCGGTCGAAAGTGGATTCGATAATCTTCGGTACTCCATGGAAACAATGAATGTTGTACTCTTTTACATCATCGCCAGTCGATGATTCGATTAAACGTTCGATAATAATTCTAGGAATGATTGATGAATAGTGAGGCTCCGCATATTTTAGCGAATAATCCCTTGCCATCATTTCCGCCAAATGCTGCCTTGTTTCCCGGTAATCCATTTCACGTTTATTTTCACAAACAATTGTCATGCCCTCGCCGTGCGAACATTTCAATACAAATTTTCTCGGCAACTGTTCGAAAATAATATCTTCTATTTCATCAAAAATACCGATTAGTGGCGGCAGTAAATAGTTGTAGCCGACTGTAATCATATACTCGCGTGCCTTCACCTTATCCGTAAATCTTCTTTTAAATTCAACATCTTCAAATAGTTTTAGCCACATCAGTTTTTCATTGAAGGTCTTTGGGTTTTCCAGGTTTAAACGGGTTTTGAATCTGTTCCAATATAATAATTTACTTGCGGCAATTGGGGATAACTTTACGACTTGTGTGAATGCATAGCGCTTTGCATGTACTGGGATTTGCATAAACGAATCACAGCTCCTTCTATTATTTTTTCACATTACTAATTGATCAGGATTATGGTAATTAGTGAAATTTTAGCTGTGAATAATAGAGAGGTATTAGGGTGGATGGTAAAGCAGATATAGTACTTAATATATTCTCTTTTAGATTCTATAACTATCTTTTATTAGTATAGTCATGAATCACTAAATATATACCTATTATTCAAGATTTTCTTCTATGTATAAAACGAAAAAAAGATATTTAGAATATGATTATTTTTAAACACCTTCAATGTTCCCTATATGCTATTTCATGAGTTATTCAACTTTAGGTAAAGGAAATTCAACCGTAACTTAATCAATAATGAGAAAAGCAGCGTGTCATTCCTTTAAGGATGACACGCTGCTTTTTTTGAAATTTAAATCCATTCAGCTATTAACAACAACACTAATACATACATGAGCAAATTTAATTTTTCACAGTACTTTCTCTAGTAATGTCTGAAATACCTAAACCTTCAGCACCTAATTCAGACATTACGGCATCAGGGTAATAGCGATTAATAATTTCCATGCCAATAGCTGCACGACGAACACGCTCTCTAACCAATGAGATATTTGTAGGTTCCCATTGCTTTCCGGATGGATAAACATCTGGATGATTTTTTAAACCAAACTTGATATAGACCGGTGATAATACACGAATAATTTCAGGTATTTCATAGTAACGTAAGAATCCGCCAAAATTGTCCGGTACTTCTATATAGATATCAATTGGTAAATCTGTCGCTTGACGAATTGATGCAAGTTTAGAGAGAGTCATACTAGAAGGTACATTATACGTATCTGCCCCAAGATCCTCCATTAGCCTTATAGAAACTGGATTACAGGCCCCCATTTGTACTGAAACTTTTACCACAAAGTCCTTTGGCAATAGACCTTCATCTTTCATATGCTTTGTCATTAGTAGTAGCCCTTCATCTGCGACAAGCGCACCTTTTAATCCAAGCTTGGCACCTCTAATTAAATCTTCCATAGCATAAACAAGCTGATCCGTCCCTTCATGACGTAATGCTTGTGATTTTCCTGCTGAAGTTATAGGACCAGGACTAATATCCCAAGTTCCTCTTGGTCCTACAAATAAGCTTAATTCTATGCCACGTTCAGCTGTTAATTGACACATTTGTTTGATCTCTTCATCGGTTTGAAGCATAATTCCACTACCTTGCGAAATCCGATGAATCTTAACACCATATTCATCAATTGCTTTTAAAAGTTCTTTAAGGGCGACTGGTCCTTCAACACTTGGTATTTCAATACGATATTGAGCACCGTCTGGAAACCTTTTAGTTGATGTTGGTAAATTATTTATATCCGAAATAGGATAGCCTAATTTTTCAAGTAATTTCTGTGACTCTTTCATAATTAAACACCTCACCTTGAATATAATTTGCCTTTAACTAAAACCTTCTAATAATAATTTATTTACTTTCGTAACCGTTTAAATAGGATAGCCTTTGACTTAGTTTAATAATTTCTTCACGGGCAATATCATGCTTAATTTTCCATTTTTCTGTTAGCATCGCTGTACTAACACCTGCAATAATCTCTCCATCTGCATTATAAATAGGACACGCTACACAATGAAATTCTAATGCAGATTCTTGATGTTCCTCTATATAACCAAGAATCTTAGCTTCTTGTAAATTTTCATAGAGGACCTTTAAATTCTTAATTGTATATGGAGTTACTGATTCTAAACCATCCGGAAACAATTCTTCTAACTCTTCATAGCTTTTATTTATTAATTGAATTTTTCCGACGGACGTACTATGTGCTGGAAATAAAATACCCGGATATGTTACTAAATCAAAAGTTGACGAGCCTTTGATTTTTGCTAAATACATTACCTGATTTCTTTGTAAAATCCCCAATTGAATATGCTCATCAATAATTGGTAAAGATTTTTTGGCTTCAGCATTAAAAATGTCGATCATTTCCAAATCTTTAAAATAGTGATGACCAAAATGACCAAGAACTGGACCTAATTTATATTCATCATGTTGATCTTTTTCTAACCAATTTAATTGTTCTAAAGTACGTAATAAATTGAAACATGAACTTTTACTAATACCCAATTCTTTTGAAATATCTATTAAACGTAACGAGCCTTTATGGTTTGCTACCATTCTAAGAATTCTATCGACTTTAAGTAATGCTGGAACTTGATATTCCTTTTTCATATTAACCACCTAGTAGAATTATTGACATTAAAAAAACATTATTAACTATCAAAACTAGCATAATTATAGCAATAAAATCTCGTAAATGCCCAATTCTTTTAATATCTCTATATAACCATAATGATTTTGTGTATTTTATACTATTTTAATACCCCAAAAATTTCAGTTAATTTTTTTAACCTTTAATATTAACCACCTAATAAAACTAAAGAAATTTGAGGGAAAATTACTAATAAAGCTAGTACAATTATCATTATAACGATAAATGGTATGACGGCTTTAACAAGCTCATCAAATCGTATTGTATCTAATGATTTTGCTACAAATAGATTTACTCCTAATGGCGGTGTCAGTAATCCAATTGCCAAGTTTACAATCATAAGAACACCAAAATATACCAGATTAATATCATACATATTTAAAATAGGTAATAGAATTGGAACAATTAAAATAATAGCTGCATTGATTTCAATAAACATACCTACGATAAAGAATATCAACATAATTATTATAATAAACATTGCTGGACTATTTGTAATCTCCGTTAATAGTGCTGCTAATTTTGTAGGAATTTGTTCGACTGTAATGACCCAACTCATCAAGTTAGCTGCAGCAATAATAAATAGTACCATAGCTGATAAAACTCCAGCCTCTACAAATGTAGTTTTTAAATCTTTAAATTTCATTGTTCGGTAAATAAATAATGCCACCACCAAACCATATACACATGCTACTGCACCCGATTCAGTTGGCGTAAAATATCCTGAATAAATTCCACCTAGAATAATTATCGGCATCAATAATCCTAAAATTGAACTCTTAAAATGTTTCCAAAAGTTGGACCAAGTGGATTTTTCTAAACCTTTATAATTACGTTTTTTCGAAATAATATATGCATAAGTGATTAATGCTAATCCCATTAAAATACCCGGTAAGATTCCAGCTATAAATAGGTCACCAACGCTGGTATTCGATGAAATACCATACGTAATGAATGGAATACTTGGTGGAATAATAATTCCAATAGTTCCGGCAGAAGCAATTAAAGCTAATGAGAATTTTTTGTCATAACCTTCTTTAATCATCGCTGGGACTATCACTGAACCGATCGCAACTACTGTTGCTGGTGCAGAGCCTGATATAGCAGCAAAGAACATACTAGCAATAACTGCGATAATCGCAAATCCACCTGTGACAGATCCTACGATACTGCCCGCAAAATCCACTAGCCTTTTTGAAATCCCCCCCTTTTCCATAATCTTACCAGCAAGCATAAATAGTGGTATAGACATTAGAGGGAATGAATCTAAGCCCGTGATCATACGTTGAATAGCAACAAATTCAGATAGATCAGAGTTTAATAATGCAATTATGGATGCAAATGCTACTCCGATAGCTAAAGGAACATTTAATAAGAGTAATACAATTAATACCACAATTAATATTGTTATCATATGCTCCCTCCTAATCTACAAAAATCTCTGGTTTTTCAATTTGCTCTGACTTAATAATGTCGGAGATAAACAGTAACACATATCTAATAAACATGAATATTGTCCCTATTAATACAGCTAGATAAATAATGGACATGGGTATATGTAAAGCTGGGGATAATTGTCCTTTTTCAACTAAACTATCAATAAACGGTATACCAATTACAATTAAAATTACACAGTAAACCATTGATACGATATAACTTGTTGCTCGCAAAATGCGATTAGCTCTCTCTGGTAGATACACAACTAAAATATCTAATGTAATATGGGCCCCTTTTTTTACTCCTAGACTAGCTGCAATAAATGTTGCCCAAATCATTAAATATCTTGAAGCTTCTTCACCCCAAGTAATTGGAGAACCAAAAACATACCGAGATACAAAATTTGCGAATACTATTAATAACATTGATAAAAGAGCGATAAATACAAAATTCTCTTCAAAGAAATCCATAATTTTATCAATTTTCTTTATCATCCTATCAACACCTTTCTAAAATACCTACCAAGAATGACTTGGCAGGTATTTTTTAAAATTTACTTGTATGCTTCTAATTTTTCCATCAATAGATCATAAACATCAGCACCTACAACATCACGGTAGCTCTCAACTACTGGAGCAGCTAGATCGCGGAAAGCATTATATTGTTCATCTGTAAGTTCTGTAATTTCAACACCGTGTTCTTCCATAACTTTTCTTCCTGCTTCTTCTTGCTGTTGATTCATTTCGCGCTCAATAACTGCCCATTTATCTGTTTCTTCTTCTAGTAATTCTTGCAAATCTGCAGGCAGAGAACTATATACATCATCATTAATAACAAACCCATAAACTCCGTAAACATGACTTGTTAATGTAAGATGCTTTGTTACCTCATAAAACTTCATTCCTACAATTAATGAAAATGGATTTTCATACCCATCAATTACACCTTGTTGAAGACTACTATACAATTCATTGAATGCGATAGGTGTTGGTCCACCACCGAATGCTTTAATCATATCCATATGCGCTTGGTTTTCTTGTGTACGAATTTTTAAACCCTCTACATCTTCTGGAGTCACGATTTTTCGGCTATTATTTGCCATATGACGCACTCCATTTTCACCCCAGGCAAGCCCACGTAAACCAGTCTCTTCTAGCAAATTATCAAATAGCTTATCACCAAAATCACCATCTAATACTTCAAATGCCTCTTCTCCATTTTTAAATAAATATGGTAAATCTAATACCATCATAGATTTCGAAAATCCTGAAAATGGCCCGGTCGAAATTACTGCCATTTCAATTGAACCGTTTTGTACACCTTCTAATGTTTCCCTTTCAGCACCTAATTGGCTATTAGGGTAAGTCTCAATAATAATACGACCATTCGATTTTTCTTCTATTGATTTTTTAAATTCCTGAAGCGAATTTTCTAAACGATCATCAGTCGCAGCAGATGAATGAGCCACTTTTAATTTATAAACTTGTTCTCCACTAGCACTAGTTTCAATACTTGTCCCTTCATCACCACATGCAGCAAGGATAATGATTCCTAAAGTTAATAACAGTAATTTTAGTTTTTTCATTTGCTAACCTCCAATAAATTTAATTTCCCATAATATGAATCTTCTATAATTTTCTTAACATCTGAAGCATTTGTTATCCTAGGATTCACCTTAATATTTCCGCTACGTAAAGAATCTCTAATGAGAACTTCAATTGAATCCAAATTAATTCCTAATTCCTTGGTTGTCTTCGGAATATCCAACTGTTCGTTTAATTCAACTATGCGTTCAATTACTTTGTATGCGTTTTCATTTTTAGACAACTTTTCGTCGTATACACTCATTGCCTTCGCAATATCACAATACTTGTCCACTGCAGCTAGCAAATTAAATTCTAAGACGTAAGGCAGCAAAACTGCATTTGCAAATCCATGTGGGATATCGAATATTCCACCGAACGATTGAGAAATCGCATGTACATTTCCTAAACGTGTTTGTGAAAAACATAATCCAGCTAACATAGAAGCTTCTAGTAAATTTGTACGACTTTCTATATCGTCACCACGTATATATGCATTTAAGATATTGTCATTTATTAGTTTGATAGCGTTTAATGCCATCTCCGATACAACGCCATTAACTTGCTTAGATAAATAAGACTCAATAGCATGTGTTAACGCATCTATACCTGTTGAACTTGTAATCGATTTTGGACATTCTAAAGTTAACATTGGATCCACTATCGCATACGTCGGGAAAATTTTTTCGCTTATTACAGCTACTTTGAATAATGTTGATTCGTCAGTAACTATTGTAGAAGCTGTTACTTCGCTTCCAGTTCCGGCAGTTGTGGGAATAGCAATTGTCTCGACAGGCTGGTTTGGTATATTTCCAACTCCTTCATAATCCAGAATACTTCCCGGATTTCGTAACATTACTGCTATCGCCTTTGCAGTATCTATACTACTTCCTCCGCCAACAGCAATAATAAAATCAATTTTATTTTGAGTAGCAAAATCCACCCCTTTTTTTATAGTTGCAGATTTGGGATTCGGTTCTACCTCGGAAAAGATTTGATATTTGACACCCTTCATATCAGTAACATTAGTTATCTTATTGAGTATCCCAGCTGAAATAATCCCTTTATCAGTTACTATCAAAAAGTTTCTTTCACTATATAAATCTAGAATTCCACTTAATTTTTTTAGAGAATTTTGCCCGAAGAGTATTCTTGTAGGCATATAAAAGTTATATACATTCTTCATTTGTTACCTCCCCCTTCTTGTTCATTATGTTGAACATGTTACAATATATTGAACCTAGTGAGAATATAACACTACTCAAAAAGAAAAATCAACATTTTTTTGAATTTTTAAAATTGTTAATATACCTCTATAATAATCTACTATTTACCAGAACTTTTAAAATCCCTAAGATAAAAAGCATCTTAAAACTAATTAAAAGATCAATTATTCCCTTAAAGAAATTTTAATATAACAACTTTTTTAAATATTCAAAAAATAAATTGAAATTACCCTTATTACTTGATACACTTGCTTTATAGTTCTGTAGTGTGAACTTTGTTCTGTATATTGAACCCAATTTATTCATGAACCTAGGTTAGAAAAAAATGTTTTCTTAAAAATAAAGGAGGATATTAAAATGGTTTCAATTACTTCAAAAATTCCAACTTACAAAAATTACATTAATAATGAATGGGTAGAGTCTGCTTCTACAAAATTAATTGATAGCATTAGCCCTATGAATAAGAATGAAGTGGTAGGACGTGTTCAAAGTTCTACACAGGACGATCTTGAAAGAGCAGTTAACGCAGCACACCATGCAAAAGAAGACTGGCGGAAAATCGGACAAAGTGCTCGTGGCCAATTTCTCTTCAAAGTTGCCAATATTCTTGAATCAAGAATCGATGAAATTGCTGAGACAATGACGCTTGAAATGGGTAAGACCCTTCCTGAGGCAAAAGGAGAAACATCTCGTGGTGTAGCAATTCTTCGCTACTATGCAGGTGAAGGTATGAGAAAAAATGGGGATGTCATTCCATCATCTGATAATGAAGCACTTATGTTTACTAAACGTGTACCAGTAGGTGTGGTTGGTATCATTACTCCTTGGAACTTCCCAGTAGCAATTCCTATTTGGAAAGTGGCACCTGCTCTTGTGTACGGAAATACAGTTGTGTTCAAACCTGCTACGGAAGCGGCAGTCACAGCAGCAAAAATCATTGAATGCTTTAGTGAAGCTGGCTTACCTGATGGTGTTTTAAATTTCATCACAGGTTCTGGATCAATCATTGGCCAAGGCCTTATCGAGCATTCTCTACTGAATGCTATTACATTTACAGGGTCCGAAACAGTTGGGCAGGGAGTTTTAAAGTCCGCTGCTGAACGAGGTATCAAATCCCAAGTAGAAATGGGTGGAAAAAACCCAGTCATCGTAGCTAATGATGCGGATCTCGATAAAACAGTTGAAGCTGTTATCAGTGGGGCATTTCGTTCTACTGGTCAAAAATGTACAGCTACTAGCAAGGTTATTGTGGAAGCTGGTATTTATGAAGCCTTTAAAGAAAAGCTCCTTCAAGAAACGGAAAAAATTACTGTTGGTAATGGATTGGAAAATGGTATTTGGATGGGTCCATGTGCAAGTGAAAGTCAATTCAATACTGTCAAAAGCTATCTTAGTATTGGAAAAGAAGAAGGTGCACAGCTTATTTCAGGAGGGCAAGTTCTTACAGGCGATGAATATGATAATGGATTCTACATTACACCAGCGATATTTGAAAATGTCAATTTAGACATGAGAATTGCCCAAGAAGAAATCTTCGGTCCAGTAATCGCACTTATTAAAGTTGCGGATATTCAAGAAGCTATTAAAGCCGCTAATGATACAAAATTTGGACTTAGCGCATCTATTTTTACTTCTAACATCAATTCCTTCCTTAAATTTTCGGATGAAATTGAGGCTGGATTAGTTCGAGTAAATGCAGAAAGTGCCGGCGTTGAACTACAAGCCCCATTCGGTGGAATGAAAGGTTCCAGTGTTGGTTCTCGTGAACAAGGTGAAGCAGCACAAGAGTTTTATACAGAAGTAAAAACAATCTTTATCAAAGGTTAAATCCAAATATTTGGGCTAAAAATCCTATGTAAAGAATACTCTTAAAAAAATTACAAATTAGGCAATAAGAGATTAAAAGGCAGCTGTCAGTTCTACTGAGGTTGCCTTTTGTATGCGCATATTTACAGGTCGCTGCTACTATAACTTTCCAAGTTCTATAGTAAAACCATAATTCAATTCATGAGCAAAGGTTTTCTATTCTAAAACAAATTCAGCTTCTCGCCTGAATTTACACCTTCAGCTTTTACTACTTCATTAAGCTCTCTAATCTCCCCATCCCGTTACAGAATAATTTAATCCTGTAACATCTTTAAGTCTATAGCGGTAAAATAGTAGCTAGCAAAAAAAGAAAAGCCCTTGGTAGATTTATTCAATCTACACGGCTTTCCTTTAATCGTTCGTCTTTAATAATTTCTTCAAGCTCTTTCTGTAAATATTGTGGTAACTTTGCTATTCTCCATTTCTCAGAATGCTTTCGAACTTCAATCAAATTTTCACCTTCTCTTGAATAATTTTTATTTCATTATTTTTACCAAAAGCTGTAAAGTTTTTCAATTTAAAATATTAACCAGGATTTTTTAAATTGTACTTCCTCTGGTTCATATAATATAAAATCTTTATTTTCAATTATCCGAGCATTGTTTTCTAAAAATAGCTCAACTGCATCTAGTTCTTTCTTTTTCTCTAAAAAAGATAATCCTTCATTAAAGAGGAATGGTCTTGTAGTAAGGTTATGGACATCAGAACCATAAGTATGGACTAAGTTGGCTTTCACTAAATCCAACGAAAGTTTTTGAACCTTTTTTCCAAATTGCCCCGTAAGACTTCCAGCAGTAATTTGTGTCATTGCCCCTTCCCTTACTAACTCCTCTAGCTTACTAGGGCGTTCTGCAATTACTTTATTACGCTCTGGATGCGCTATAATTGGGATAATTCCTTTTAATTTAAGCTTAATGATAATTTCCTTTGTATAGAATGGGATAATGTGGGACGGTAATTCAATGAGTATATATTTGGAATTTGCAAGGGTTAATACTTTCCTTTCCTCTAATAGTGTAGAAAGCTCTCCGACTAAGCGTACTTCTTGTCCAGCATATATTTTTAAAGGAATATTATATTTATTTACCTGTTGCTGTATAATAGCAATCTGTTCATACACCGTTTCGGGAGATACACGGTACAGAGGATGGAAACTATGTGAAGTTGCAATTATTGCTGTGATTCCTTCATCCACAGCTTTTTGCAACATTTCAAGTGTATGCTGCAATTCTTTTGGCCCATCATCAACTCCAAATAATATATGGCTATGGATATCAATCATTGTCTTTTCCCTCTCTCTCCATTAATTTTGAAAAGAATTCCTACGAAGCCTTATAAATACGCAAATCTCAATATAATAATATATGAACAAAAAAATGCTATTAAAACTCTAAAACTCTTTTATAATGTCCTAATAATTATTTTTAGTTTCAAATTTCCTTAAAGGCTGAATGAGAAATATAAAATTTTATATAATAAAAATCCCCATTTCATAGATTAGTTTCTATGAAACGGGGATTTTTAAAAAAGATAAAAAAACTTTAATTATTTCGCATACTCCACTGAACGTGTTTCACGAATAACTGTCACTTTGATGTGACCTGGGTAATCGAGTTCTTCTTCAATGCGTTTGCGGATATCTCGCGCTAAACGATGTGACGCCAGATCATCAATTTTTTCAGGTTGTACGATGATACGTACTTCACGACCTGCTTGAATCGCGAATGATTTTTCAACGCCGTCATAGCTTTCCGAAATTTCTTCCAGCTTTTCAAGGCGGCGAATATAGTTTTCTAATGTTTCACTGCGGGCACCTGGGCGAGCTGCTGATAATGCATCGGCTGCTGCTACAAGTACAGCGATAACTGAAGTTGCTTCTGTGTCACCATGGTGGGATGCAATCGAGTTAATCACAACTGGGTGTTCTTTATACTTTGTTGCCAGTTCCACACCGATTTCTACATGGCTTCCTTCTACTTCGTGGTCAATTGCTTTACCGATATCATGCAGTAAACCTGCACGACGCGCTAATGTGACATCTTCGCCTAGTTCAGCAGCAAGTAATCCTGCTAAGTGGGCTACTTCGATTGAGTGTTTTAATACGTTTTGACCATAGCTTGTACGGTATTTCATACGACCAAGGATCTTCATTAAATCCGGATGCAGGTTATGAATACCTACTTCAAATGTTGTTTGCTCACCTGTTTCGCGGATTTGTTCGTCCACTTCACGGCGGGATTTTTCAACCATTTCTTCGATACGTGCCGGGTGAATACGACCATCTTGAACTAGTTTTTCTAATGCAAGACGAGCTGTTTCACGGCGGATCGGATCAAAGCCGGATAGAATAACTGCTTCAGGCGTATCATCAATAATTAAATCGATACCTGTAAGCGTTTCTAATGTGCGGATGTTACGGCCTTCACGACCGATAATGCGGCCTTTCATCTCATCATTTGGCAGATTTACAACGGACACTGTTGTTTCTGCAACATGGTCAGCTGCAAAGCGTTGTAATGCAAGTGATAAAATTTCTCGAGCCTTTTTGTCTGATTCTTCTTTTGCACGCAATTCTGATTCTTTTGTCATTACAGCGATATCTGTAGAAAGTTCGTTTTCAACTTCCTTCAAGATAACCTCTTTCGCTTCTTCGCGCGTCAGAGCTGCAATGCGCTCAAGCTCAGTTTTTTGACTTGCAACAAGTTGTTCTACTTTGCTTTCCATCTGTTCAATATGCTGTTGTCTGCTTGCCAGAGCTTCTTCCTTACGCTCTAAGCTTATCTCTCTTTTGTTCAGAGTTTCATCTTTGCGGTCAAGGTTTTCTTCTCTTTGCAATAAACGGTTCTCTTGTTTCTGAAGTTCTCCACGACGGTCACGAATGTCATTTTCCGCTTCAGTACGAAATTTGTGAGTTTCATCCTTTGCTTCAAGCAGTGCTTCTTTTTTCAGTGCATCCGCTTCACGTTTCGCGTCTTCCACGATTTGCTCGGCAACATGCTTTGCACCAGTCACTTTTGAATCATTCACGTTTTTCATGTAGAAATAGATAACAGCGACACCGACAGCGAATCCTAGCAAAGCAGGGAGTATCATTTCCATATCGTTTCCCTCCTATGCCTATATATGTCTGATGTTCTTTTAGTCGGCATAATATATCTGAATTATTCAAACATACCGCCTATTCATTTCAAAATTTAGAAATTATACATTTTAATTGTATAGTTCAAAATTAGGTATGTCAAGAATAGCCATGGTTTAAAGGGTTTTTTATATTTTTATGGTCCATTAAGGGACTTCCAGAAATTAGTCTGTATTGGGGTGGCGGGTTACCAATCTTTTCTATAAAGAATCCGGTTAACGCGATTTACGGGCTACCAGGAGGCGGGAAGTTCTAATATAGTTCTAAATGTTCTAATATATTTTTATTTGTTCTAATAAACTTGCGATTTTCTAATATATTCTGTACTTCTTCAAATAAGTCGTCCCGATTTTCAAATATTCTCATCGAATCTTCTAATATGGGGTGGAGCTTTTCTAATATAGCAAACATTTGTTCTAATAAAAAACCCTGCTTTATTTTTCCCACCGGTTTTGCTTAGAAAAATTTAATCAAAGTAGCCTAAGTCAATCTCATTTTCTAATTCCTGCTTCCCATCTTCTAATAACACTCAAAGATCGTCTAATAAAACTCATATTTATTCTAATAAACTCCAACGCTCCCCTGACCCAACAGGTACTTCACCAAAGACCGCTCCACCTTATCCATAAAACCGCCTTTCCCCCACAAAACAAAAACCCAAGCTAAATTCTTCGCTTGGGTCTGTAACATTATTCTTTATCTTTTTCGTCTTCAAATAGTTCTAGTTCGTCCAGTTCTTCTTCAGTTGTATCGTTGGCACCGATTGTGTAGCCTAGTTCGCCGATACCGAAGTGTTGACGGATTTTTTCTGTCACTTCTTCTTTGATTGCAGGGTTTTCTTTGAAGAATTGTTTTACATTTTCACGACCTTGGCCGATTCGTTCGCTGTTGTATGAATACCAAGAACCGCTCTTTTGGATGATATCCAGTTCTGCACCGATGTCGACGATTTCGCCTTCTTTTGAAATCCCTTCGCCGTACATAATATCCACTTCTGCTGTACGGAATGGTGGTGCTACTTTATTTTTTACGACTTTGATTTTTGTTTTGTTACCGATAATTTCTGTACCTTGCTTAATCGCTTCACCGCGTCGTACTTCTAAACGGATAGAAGAGTAGAATTTAAGGGCACGTCCACCTGTTGTTGTTTCCGGGTTACCGAACATAACACCGATTTTTTCACGAACTTGGTTGATGAAGATAGCAAGCGTATTCGATTTATTAATAACACCTGATAATTTACGTAATGCCTGTGACATTAAACGCGCTTGGAGACCCATGTGCGAGTCACCCATTTCGCCCTCGATCTCGGCTTTTGGCACTAATGCTGCTACAGAGTCGATTACGATAATATCAATCGCGCCAGAACGTACTAATGCTTCTGCGATTTCAAGTGCTTGTTCACCTGTATCCGGCTGTGATAATAATAATTCGTCAATGTTAACGCCTAATTTTTGTGCATATACCGGGTCAAGTGCGTGCTCAGCATCGATAAACGCTGCTGTACCGCCGTTTGCCTGAATTTCTGCGATGGCATGTAATGTAACTGTTGTTTTACCAGATGATTCTGGTCCGTAAACTTCTACAATACGTCCGCGCGGGTAGCCGCCTATACCTAATGCTGCATCAATTGCGATAGAGCCTGATGAAGTTGTCTCCATATGACGGTTCGAGTTTTCACCTAACTTCATGACAGAACCTTTACCGAATTGTTTTTCTATTTGTTTTAACGCCATATCTAATGCTGCTTTACGATCGCTCAAACTATTTCCTCCTTAAGAAAAAGCTTTATTTAACTTATGTCTCTATTATACTTGCTAATGAGATAACATTCAAGAAAAAAGCGAACATATTTTCGCTTTTTCTTTGAATGTTTCTAAATGTCTTTAAATCACTGATCAAATTGTCTTTTTCATTAGAATACAACAACTAAATCAGCTTTTTGTAACCTTGATTCGCTAATTCTCTCATTAAATAGCTGAATGTAAACTTCACTGCGCGGATTCGGTTCGTATTTCTTGAACCGGTTAATTGTAGTCGGTACGTGAGCGGTTCTGTGTCACCGATCTTAATGCCAACCCAGATTGATCCTGCAGGCTGTCCGTCATGATCACCCGGTCCTGCTGCTCCCGTCAACCCAACGCCGATATCTGTACCGAACTTTTCACGGACTTGTGTTGCCATTGCTGCTGCACATTCACTGCTGACGATGCCTTTTTCATCAAGCAGTTCACCGGAAACACCGAGGTGCTTAATTTTTGCTTCTTTCGTATACGTCACAACACCGCCGATTAATGCAGATCCAACACCCGGGATTTCTGCCAGCTCCGACTGGAACAGACCGGCCGTTAAACTTTCGGCAGCGGAAACTGTTAATTCATTTTCAAGAAGCATTTGCACAAGCTTGAAACCTAATGATTCATCATTTACGCCATAATAGTATTCTCCGACGATATCGAGAATTTCACGTTTCTTTAACTCGATTAGACGGAATGCCTGTTGTTCGTTTTGTGCTTTTGCCGTAATGCGCAATGTAACTTCACCATCTGAAGCAAGCGGGGCAACTGTAGGATTTGTCTGTTCCTCCAAAATACTCTGTATACGGGTTTCCAGATCTGCTTCACCGATCCCGTAAAAACGTAGTACATGCGATAAAATTACGCCGCCGTCATGTAAAAGTGCCGCAAGTTTTGGCTTCGTTTCATATTGGAACATCGGCTCAAGTTCTTTTGGCGGACCCGGCAGTAAAATATAAATGCGGTCATTTTCCTCCAAAAACATCCCCGGTGCCATCCCATGCTGATTCAACAAGACCTCGCAGCCATCCAGTACTAGCGCCTGTTTTCGGTTGTTTTCCGTCATCGGTCGTCTTTGCTTCGAGAAAAATTCCTCAATCGCAAACAGCGCCGTTTCATCAAACACTAACGTACGATTCAAATGCTTCGCAATCGCTTCCTTCGTCAGATCATCCTTTGTCGGACCTAAACCACCTGAGAAAATAATTACATCCGCGCGCTGTTCCGCAATTTTGATCGCCTCTAGTAGCCGCGCCTCGTTATCTCCTACAACTGTATGATAATAAACATTAATGCCAAGTTCCGAAAGCTGGCTCGAAATAAATTTCGCATTCGTGTTGGCGATTTGTCCTAATAATAATTCCGATCCTACCGCTATAATTTCTGCATTCATTCCTAAAACCCCCTAAATATCAATTACGCCTCGGCGGAATTGCAGGCACACAGGATGTGGGTCAGTCAGCCATTGTCGCACGACGCGACGTTTTTTGGCTGACTTCCATTCCTTTAAAAAATCTGTGACATCTACCAGAGGCTTTTTTACAGCAGTTGTTTTGGCAACTGCTGTAAAAATAAAGAAAACTAGATTAGAAAAACAGGCCGTCCAAAATGCACGGGCATCTGTTATGTCTTTTATGGATACTTATTACTATTACCTATCCTAAAAGAAATTCTAACCTAGTTTTAGAAATTTTATTTATTTTGAATCCAATAATGCACGACGGTTTATATAGAAATAATCCCATCCAGACCATACTGTAAAGAACAACGCTACATAAAGCATAATCATATCAAAAGGTATGCCAACTAATGTAAAAATCGTATTGTGTAAAATTAATGCAGAAATCGCCACGATTTGGGCCCAAGTTTTAATTTTACCAAGCTGGTTCGCCGCTACGACTTCCCCTTGTCCAGCTAAAATCAGTCGAAGTCCCGTTACCGCGAACTCACGCGAAATAATGATAATGACAATCCAGGCAGGTGCCAGGTCGATTTCCACCAATAAAATAAAGGCAGCGGAAACGAGCAGCTTATCTGCAAGCGGGTCCAAAAACTTCCCTAAGTTCGTCACTAAATTATATTTGCGGGCATAGTAGCCATCTACCCAGTCCGTTGCAGAAGCGAAAATAAAAATAAGTGCCCCGACAAAATAGTTCACTTGCATTTCCGCGCCAAACAGCGTCATATTCCCCCAACCGAAATCAAACATCATTACAATCACAAATAGTGGGATCAATAAAATGCGCGAGACTGTAATCTTATTTGGTATGTTCATTTGCTAACACCTTTCGTCTAAAGAAAAGAGCCATCTTTTAAGATGACTACTCTCCTTGTCCTTCATTCACTAACTTTAAAATCACGTTTTGAGAAACCATATCTTGTGCGTAAGCTAATTCTACATCATTTACGTAAACTTTTGCCACTTTTGAGTTTCCTAAGCGAATACGTGCATAACCGTTTGCCGTTGAATCATGTTCTACTACTTCTCCAGCTTTGTAGACACGTGCATTTACTTGCTCTTGGCGGTTTTCATTACGAATGCCAACCCATGTATCACCTGCTACTTCAACACGGATATTCAAGCTGTCTGTTCCCGATACTTCAAACGTTGTATCTTCACCTTGTACAACACCTTCACTGATCGTTTGAGCTGCTTCAGGCTCTTCTGTAACAGGTTCTTCAGGCTCAGTGTTTTCTTCTGTGTCTGCATCTGTGTTTTCTTCGCTGTCTTCAACAGGTTTTGTTGGTGTTGAATTAGGATTTTGTTCGTATTCAATCGGTTCAATATCCTCTTCTGCTCCATCCGGGGTACTGCCCGTTTTTTGAATGTAGAGAGTTGTAATCACGACAATGATGACAATCGCAAACAATGCGACGATCAACTTCGGCATTGCTTCATTCATTTTATTGCTCGATGTCGCTTTCATATTGCGGCGACTCGGACTTTGTGTGAATGATTGCGCGACCTCTTCTTTTTGCATTTCCGGAATATCTTTTCGATACTCAGTCAATACTTCATCCGCATCTAATCCAACTGCCTCTGCATATTGCTTAATGAAGGCACGTACATAGAAAGAACCAGGCATAATAGTATAGTTGCCTTCTTCGATTCCTATTAAATAACGTTTTTGGATTTTTGTGATGTTTTGTAAATCATCTAAACTATAACCTCTAGCTAATCTCGCTTCTTTCAAGCGAGCTCCTAGTTCCGTCAAAAAAAACACCTACTTTTAATATATTCAAATAATGCGAGCACATACTATGTACCCTCATATTTACTAAAAATCAAATCCGCCAAAATGGTCTGTACTTGATAACATATTATTCTTTTCAATAATTTCATATGTTATTTCTTCATCCGGCTCATGGCGCAATTCGATAATATAGTCAAAATCTTCTATTTTATATGATGAATGCTGTACGAACAGATCTGGATGCTCAATGACTTTAATCGTCGGCATACCCATGATTTCCCGAACTAACTGCTGGTGGCGTTCATCCGTCGAGCGACGTGTGACGGCACCGTCCATTATAAAAATATTATTCCCATTAAACTCATCGCCCATTAACGTATTCCGGACGGTTTGTTTAATCATAGTAGAAGAAATGAAAATCCATTTTTTATTCGCGCACACACTTGCGGCAACGATTGACTCTGTCTTTCCTACACGCGGCATTCCACGGATTCCAATTAATTTATGCCCTTCCTTTTTAAATAATTCGGCCATAAAATCAACTAAAATTCCTAATTCGTCACGTACGAACCGGAATGTATTTTTTTCATCCGCATCTTTCGGTATATAATGCCCATGCCGAACAGCCAACCGATCACGCAGCTTTGGCTCACGAAATCTTGTTACATTAATATTTTCCATTGTTGAGACGATTGAAATAAAACGCTGGATAGATTCTTCGTTTTCTGTAGATAACAGCATTCCGCGATGCTCCTCATCCACACCGTTAATCGAGACAATATTAACGCGAAGCATTCCTAACAGCGATGCAATATCTCCTAATAAACCTGGTCGATTCACTTGAATTTCATATTCAAAATACCATTCGCCCATTTTGTATCTGTCCCCTCATAATAGAAACGTATTTATTTCTTACAAGTTCCATCATAGCGGATTTTCTACCTATTGAAAAGTTAGAAAGCCACGTTTTTGTTAGTTTTCTTGAAATAATTTTTAAAAAAACCCGTTCTGGAAGTAACAATGTTGGACAATCATGCATTTATAGTTGGAGATTGGTTCAATTAGTAAATCATGCAAATATGTAAACCGAAAAAAATGCCGCTCACTTATGCAGTGAGTGACATTTTTTCGTATAGCCGATTAGTGTTGTGGCTTATTTTGAACGAGCTTCATAATACAGCTTGCAATTGCTTGCTTTTCGTCCTTTTCGGCAACAGACCATAAGTCTGATAACACACGCTCTTGCTCGTTTTGTGGGTCAACGTTTTTCGCAAGATATTCACCAATCTGAACTGCGGCCTTCTCAATCATTTTATTAGGCATGCCGCTTTCTTTTGCATCAGATACTTGTTTACCTAAGAAGCTTGTCCATTGTTCCCAGTTTTGTAAAAGTCCCATTTGCTTTCCCTCCTCTCGCACAATTAGTATGTGCGGATATCAGGAAATTATATGTACCAACCGCCATTAACTCGAATTATTTGCCCTGTCACATAATCTGCACGTCCGCTTAAATAAAAAGCCGCCATATTCGCGATATCGAGCGCTTCACCAAAAGATTGTAAAGGAATTTGACTTTCGATCATTTCGCGCTCCTCGGCATCAAACTTTGCATTCATCTTCGTATTAATAATTCCAGGTGCAATCGCATTAACACGAATGCCGCTAAACGCCGCTTCCTGCGAGTATGCTTTTACGAAACTGTGCTGAGCGCCTTTTACAGCTGAGTAGGCTACTTCGCCCGCTGCTCCGACATCACCCCAGATTGAACCGATGACAAGCACATAGCTGACTTTGTTCGCTCGTAATTTGCCCGCGAGCAGTGCGGTTGTTCGCATCGGATTTTGTACATGGACGTGCCAAAGTTTGGTCATTTCCGCGGCTGGTGTGTTTTCCAGCAAATCATAATATGCATGGCCGTTCGCATAAACAATCGCCTGTAAAGAATAAATTTGGGCGGCGATTTGCTCCGCCCCGGTGTCACTGCTGAAATCTGCTTTTACTGGTATAAACTCCTGATTCGGAAAGTTTTCGGTAAACGTTTGAAGCATACTGTCAATGACAGTATGCCCTGTGTGATAATGCAGATAGAGTGACCAGCCATCCTGTGCTAACTGCTGGCAAATCGCTTGCCCAATCGCACCGGAAGCACCGCAAACTAATGCAAACTTCTTCATTTTTGATCGCGCCCGCTAACCGGCATGATAGTAAACACCGTTTGTTGCTCTTCACCTTGAATCGTCTTAAATGCATTGACGATATCTTCGACTGTAATCCTCTCTAGCACCGGTACCACATCAAATAAGTTCATGTCGTTAAATTTATAACGAGTAAACTGGTTGGCGATAAATTCAATCGAATTCAATGCGCGCAGGAAGAAACCGATTTTTTTACGTTTAATACGTTCTACATCTTCAGAAGTGAATAAGTTCTCCTGTTCTGATTGTGCAAGCTTCTCTTTAATCAATTTGGCAAGCTGCTCCGGCTGCTCCGAATCAGAGCCGATCAGTGCAAAACCGTAGCCATTTTCCAATGAGAAATCATAGCCGTATGATTCGTCAATTAAGCCTTTTTCATATACATCTGTATAGAACGATGAAGCGCGGCCGAATAAACATTCAACGCCGATCTGAACAGCAAGCTCATGCTTCAGCATTTCTTCGCCGCTTAAATCAACCTGCTTCGCCTTTAATCCGACATACACTTTAGGTTTTTGGACATCCATATGAAGCACGCGCTCTTTTTCTGCGACATTTGTTGGTTCTTCATCAAACAAACGTTTTAAATCTGTCGGCTTCTGGAACGTCTTTTTGTTTTGGTTGTCTTCAATAAACGCCATCATTTCAACAGGATCTACTGCACCGATTACGAACAATAGCATATTTGATGGGTGGTAAAACGTGTTGTAGCAAGTATATAAATGCTCTGCCGTAATTCCGTCAATTGACTCGATCGTGCCGGCAATATCAATTTTCACCGGGTGGTTATGATACATATTTTCGATCGCGCCAAAATATAAACGCCAATCCGGCTGATCATCGTACATCGTAATTTCCTGTCCGATAATGCCTTTTTCTTTATTCACCGTTTCTTCTGTGAAGTACGGTTCCTGAACGAAATTCAATAATGTTTCTGTACTTTTATAAATATGGTCTGTTGCAGAGAACAGATATGCTGTGCGGGTAAATGATGTAAACGCATTCGCCTGCGCACCGACTTCACTGAACTTTTGGAATACATCCCCGTCTTCTTTTTCGAACATTTTATGCTCTAAAAAGTGGGCAATCCCGTCCGGAACAGTAACCGGTTCTGTTTCTCCGATCGGTACGAATGTACGGTCAATTGAACCATACTTTGTAGTGAATGTCACAAATGTTTTTGAAAAGCCTTTTTTCGGCAAAATGTATACGTCTAATCCATTGTTTAGCTGCTTGTAATATAATGTTTCATCTAGTTGCTGGAATTCAATTGTTTCCATGGATTACTCCCCCTTACCGCATAAGAAATACGTTGCTTCTAATTTAATATCCTGTGCCACTTTTTGCACATCTTCTTTTGACACAGCTTGCCAGCGTGCAGTCCACGTATCCAAATTAAACGGTTCGTCTAATGCTTTGTATTGGTCAAAAATTTCGATTTGGCCACGAGGTGAATCCAATGCTTCTTTTAACTGGTTAATAAGCATCGCCTTCGTTTGCGCCAATTCTAAATCGGTAATTTCTCCGTTTTGCATCACTTTTAACTGATCGGCAATTAGTTGGCGTGCCTTTTCTTCATTTGCCGGCTCAATACCTGACACGACAAACAATAATCCGTATTGAGAAGCGTAAGAACTTGATGCATAATAAGCTAAACTTTCTTTTTCACGGACATTCATAAATAATTTTGAATGGGCATATCCGCCAAAGATACCGTTGAAAATTTGCATGATCGGGAAATCTTTATCGCCAAATCGTACAGGTGTCGAGTACCCGATATGCAGTTTCCCTTGTTTCATTTCCTGCGTTTCTTTTGTATATGGTTCAACGTTTGCAGGAGTTGTATCTTCTTTTGTTGTCTGATGTGCATCGCGGTCAGCAAACGGGAATGCTGCTTTTAGCTGCTGCGTCATTTCTTCGATATTAATATCGCCGACAACGTAAATATCAATGACATCATTTGCTAGCATATCTTCATATGTTTTTGTTAATGATTGTGGTGTAATTGCTTTTACAGCTTCGATGTTTCCGTTTGCAGAAAATGATGCTGCGCTGTTTGGACGGATAATTTCTGTTAAACGTTTTTGTGCATAGCGTGACTTGTCATCAAAAATGGATTGGATACGTTGGATGACCATCTCTTTTTCGCGGTTGACAATTGATTCTTTAAATACGCCGTTTTCGAAGTTCGGTTTGAAGATTGCTTCATGGATCAGATCGATTACTTCATTTAATACATTGCCATGTGATAAATACTGGTCGTTTACTGTTTCGACATTTAATAGTACAGTATGCTCCTGACCGCGCTTTGCTGTGTCAAAATACAATACTGTGCCAAAAAGGTCATCTAAATAGCTGCGGTAACTTGCCGATGTTGGAAATTTTTCGTTGCTGTGCTGCAGGACATTCGATAATACTGTACGCTGTGCCGCTGTTTCTTCATTTAATGGTGCTCTCCATTTGATCGAAAAGTTCACCGTTTTGAATTGGGCGGTTTGTCGTATATGAAGCGAAACACCTTTCGCAATTTCGGTTGTTAAAAACAAAAAAACTCCTCCTGACTACCTCGTGAATATAAATATAAATGCTTCTTCTCTACTATACATGTGTTGCCTTCATTTGTGCAAAGTTATTATCCGTACTAAGTGTTCCCTAATTCGTGACATTTATGAATGAAAAATATCAACGGTTAAAAATTAAAAATATTTCTTTTTATAATAAAATTTCTAGACGCTTTCTGCGTTTATTAATGGAGTCCGTTATGCTGCGTTGCAGGGCACGCTTTCCTGGGGGCGTGGCTCCAACTAACTTGATGTTTGCCTCTACGGCGGCATACATCAAGTGGATTTTCCGCGCACGCTTAATCCCCTAGGAGTCGGACCCTCCACTCCGCACAACTATGGTTTTGTATGAAGTTTGGGCTGCTTATCTAATTCGTGGCAAGGTTCGTTAATTTTATTTTTTACTTTATAATGGTTCTTCTTTTTTACAGATCAAGGCTAATAAATTCCGCGGTTTCTACTTTTTCATGAATAGCTTCTACTTTAGCCGTAAAACTTTCTACTTTTTCCCGCAACTCGGTTAATAAAATCAACGCTTTCTACTTTTCGAGCGAGAAGTTCCACTTTTTCCTAAATAGCTTCCATTTTAGCCCCATAACTTTCTACTTTTCCTTTAAAAAACTCTACTTTCCCCTGAAAAGTTTCTACTTTAGATCCTGAACATTCTACTTTCCTCTAAATATTTTCCACTTTAGCCTCAAAACTTTCCACTTTCTCTTCAATCAGTTCTACTTTCTCCAGCAATTTGGCTATTAAATTCAGTGCCCACATTTATTCAACACCAAAAAACCGCCTGTACAAATCTACTTTGTACAGACAGTTTTATAATTAGCGTTTTCCTTTGATGTATGGAACGCCTGATGCTTTTGGTGCTACTGCTTTTCCTACGAAGCCTGCTAATGCCAGGATTGTCAGGACGTATGGCAGGACTTGCAGGATTACTGGTGGGATCTCTTGAATGTATGGGATATTCCCGCCACCGATACTTAATGTTTGTGCTAATCCGAAGAACAGTGCAGCACCTAGGGTACCAAGTGGATGCCATTTACCGAAGATCATTGCGGCAATGGCGATGAAACCTTGTCCTGCTACTGTAGAGCCAGAGAAATCACCAGATGATGTCATAGCCAATGAAGCACCACCAACACCTGCTAATGCACCGGAAATCATAACGCCGATATAACGCATTTTTGCTACGTTAATCCCCATCGTATCCGCTGCCATTGGATGTTCTCCTACTGATCGAATACGTAAACCGAATGGCATTTTGTAAAGAACAAACCATGCTCCTACCGCAACAACCAATGCGATAATTGTTGTAGAGTATACATTTTGGAACAAAAGCGGTCCTAAAAACGGTATATCGGATAAATACGGTATTTCAAAACGTTGTAATGGCGCTGAAACCATGTCTGTTTGACCTTTACCGTAAATTAATTTTACCAAGAATACTGTAATCGCTGCAGCAAGCATGTTCAGCGCAACACCTGTAACAGTTTGGTCTGCACGGAATGTTACGGCTGCAACGGCAATAATCAACGAGAAGATGGCCCCTGCCAACAACGCTGCCAATAAAGCCAGCCAAATGACGTTTTTCCCAAAATCAGCATAGTATTCAAGGTTTATATAAATACCTGTAAATGCACCGACAATCATTAACCCTTCAACACCAAGACCGATTACCCCTGCACGCTCCGAGAATAGAGCCCCGATACCTGTTAAAATAAGCGGTGTTGCGTATAAAAGGGCAGAAGGGACGATAAAGTATAACACTTCTAAAAAGCTCATGTTACTTGCCCTCCTTTTTCTTTCCGAATTTCTGTAAACCAACACGTAAAA
Source organism: Solibacillus sp. FSL W7-1472 (assembly GCF_037969775.1). Lineage (NCBI taxonomy): Bacteria > Bacillati > Bacillota > Bacilli > Caryophanales > Caryophanaceae > Solibacillus > Solibacillus sp. FSL W7-1472. The sequence continues at coordinate 1,095,987 of NZ_CP150208.1, read as the reverse complement.
TATAGCCTGATGCTACGAATAAAATAATTACTGCGATAATGATCGATACGATTTCTTCCGGAATTCCAGCTTCGTTCGGCATGTTTAAAGAACCGTATTTCAGGGAACCGAATAATGAAGCCCCGAAGAATACACCGATTGGATTGTTTGCACCAAGTAATGCTACGGCAATCCCGTCGAATCCGATACCTGAAGCAGCTGCTTTAATCGATGCGTTCTGGTATGTTCCCAATGCTTCCATCGCACCGCCAAGACCGGCGAATACACCGGAAATTGTCATCGCTAAAATGATATTGCGGTTTACGTTCATACCTGCATATTCAGCAGCGTTTTTATTGAACCCTACTGCTTTCAACTCATAACCGCGCGTTGTTTTTTCTAAAATGAACCACATAACAACAACCATGATCAGCGCAACGATAATCCCTAAGTGAAGACTTGAATTATCTGTAATGTCACGTAACCACTGATTACGTAGTGTAGCGGACTCTAATACTGTCGGCGTTTTGAAACCGCCGTCTGATAATGATTTAATTGCAGCATTTGTTAAATATAATGCTGTGTAGTTTAACATGATCGACGCAATTACTTCGTGTACTTGAAGTTTTGCTTTCAGGAAACCGACGATAAATGCCCAGAATGCACCAGCTGCCGCAGCCGCTAGTAATGCTAATGGCAAGTGGATAATACGTGGTAATCCTTCAATTGCATATCCGACATATGCCGCTGCAAGCCAGCCCATTAATAGCTGACCTTCAACACCGATGTTGAATAATCCAGTACGGAAGGCGAATGCTACCGCAAGACCTGCTAAAATATACGGTGTAATTTGGCGAATTGTATTACCGATAGAATAAGAATCTCCGAAAATACCATTCCATAGGGCAGTATACCCATCGATTGCATCATAGCCGCTGACAACCATGATGATTCCGCCAACGAGTAATCCTAAAACTACCGAGATGAGTGGAACGAGCAGATTCACAACTCGATTTGACATTATTCGTTCCCCTCCTTAACTGCCTTTGCTTTACGTTTTTCACCGGCCATTAATAAGCCCAGCTCTTGTTCAGATGTTTCTTTCGGATAAACCGTATCGACGATTGTCCCGTCATAAATAACGGCAATGCGGTCAGAAACATTCATTACTTCATCTAATTCAAATGAAATTAATAATACGGCTTTTCCTTTATCACGTTGCTCGATTAAACGAGAGTGGATAAATTCAATTGCCCCAACGTCCAATCCACGAGTAGGAAGTGCTGCAATCAGCAGATCCGGATCACGGTCAACTTCACGGCCGATAATTGCTTTTTGCTGGTTACCGCCTGAAAGTGCACGTGCAGGCGTCATTTCGCCTTGACCTGTACGAACATCATACTCTTCAATAATTTTACGTGCTTTTTCGTTAATTTTCTTATAATCCATGATTGTGCCTTTTGAAATTGGCGATTTATAGTAAGTTTGTAGTGCGATATTGTGCCCAATAGGGAAATCCAGGACAAGCCCGTGTTTGTGACGGTCCTGAGGAATATGTCCTACCCCTGTTTCCGTAATTTCACGCGGTTTTAAACCTGTAATATCTTTGCCGCCTAAAGTAACTTTACCGCTCTTAATTTTACGAAGTCCTGTAATTGCTTCGATTAATTCTGATTGACCATTTCCGTCAATCCCTGCAATACCAACGATCTCACCACGACGAATCGATAAATTCAAACCTTTTACTTTTTCGACATCCCGGTAATCCGTTACAACAAGATTTTCGATTTTGAAGATTTCTTCAGTAGGGTTTGCTTCCCCTTTTTCTGTTTTGAATTCTACTTGTCGGCCTACCATTAATTCCGCAAGCTGATCCGGGTTTGTTTCGTTCGTTACGACTGTTCCAACCCCTTCACCTTTACGGATAATCGTTACACGGTCAGATACTTCCATAATTTCTTTTAGCTTATGCGTAATGATAATGATCGATTTGCCTTCTTTGATCAGAAGTTTTAAAATCGCCATTAATTCCGTAATCTCTTGCGGTGTTAATGATGCAGTGGGCTCGTCAAAAATAAGGATTTCCGCACCACGGTATAACGTTTTCAAAATTTCTACACGTTGTTGCATTCCGACAGAAATATCTTCAATTTTCGCATATGGATCCACATCCAGATTGTATTTCTTCGATAATGCAGCGATGTCTTTTGCGGCATCTTTAATGTTGATAGCTCCTAGTTTCGTAGGTTCGCTACCTAAAATGATATTTTCCGTAACCGTAAAGTTCTCCACAAGCATAAAGTGCTGGTGGACCATTCCGATTCCTAAATCATTTGCTTTGTTTGGATCTGTAATTTTTACTGATTCTCCGCGTACTTTAATTTCTCCGGCTTCTGGTTGATATAGACCGAAAAGTACATTCATTAAAGTCGATTTACCTGCACCGTTTTCTCCTAGTAGTGCATGAATTTCGCCTTTTTTTAACTGGAGGGTGATATTGTTGTTTGCTACGAAATTACCGAACTCTTTACGGATTCCTAGCATTTCAATCACGTATTCCAATAGACTCACTCCCTTAGGCTATTTATCTTTTAAAATTATTTTTATAAAATTAACACATGAAAGATTTTTGGTAAAATCTTTCATCTATCAATTTTCAGACGAATTCAACACTAAATAGGTCTTTTTCTTACCATTCTATGAAAATATAACGCTTACATTTCTATCAATACTAAATTTACTGAATTTTTAAAACGCGCGTTCACATTAGAAAATCATCATAGGGAATAATTCCCCTATGATGATTACCATTAAGAATTATTATTTATCTTTCGGTTTTTCTTCTGAAACTTTAATTTCGCCAGAAGCAATCTTCTCTTTATATTCTTCTACTTTATCTAATACTTCTTGAGGAATTGCACCACGAGAATCTGCTAAGCCAACACCGTCTTCAGCTAAACCGTAAACAGTTGTTTCACCGCCTGGGAACTCACCATTCTTCGCTTTTGTAGCGATATCCACTACTGCGTTGTTAACACCTTTTAACATAGAAGTTAAAGTGATGTTTGTAGAGTCATCCACTTGACCTTCTGCATATTGGTCAGCGTCAACACCGATTACCCATACGTTAGCATCTTTGTCTTTTGCTTTACGCTCTTTTGCTTCTGAGAATACACCGTTCCCAGTACCACCAGCAGCGTGGAAAATAATGTCTACGCCAGAAGAGTACATTGAGTTCGCAGCAATTTTACCTTTAGATGCATCATCGAACACACCTGTGTAGTTTACTTGAATTTCGATATCCGGGTTAACAGCTTTTGCACCTTCGATGAAACCAGCGTGGAAGCGGTTAATTACTGGAATATCAACGCCGCCTACGAAACCGATTTTGCCTGATTCAGACATTGAAGCAGCAACAACACCAGCTAAGAAAGCACCTTCTTGTTCTTTGAACAGGATGTTTGCTACGTTGTCAGCTTCAACTTCAGCATCGATTAATGCCAACTGTGCATCTGGATTGTCATTAGCGATTTCTTCAATTGCATCACCCATCATGAAACCAACACCGAATACTAAATCGAAGTCACGACGTAATAAGTTGTTTAAGTTTGTGTTGTAGTCAGCATCTGATTGAGATTGTAAGTAGTCGAAACCACCTTCACCTTTAGAAAGGCCGTTGTCAGCACCGAACTGTTGAACACCTTCCCAAGCTGATTGGTTGAATGATTTGTCATCTACACCACCAACGTCTGTTACCATTGCGATTGAGAAATCGCCAGAACCAGCGTCTGTGCTTGTTTCAGAACCAGAAGTAGAATCGTTTTTAGAAGTGTCTTTTGAATCAGTGCCCTCATCGTCAGTTCCGCATGCTGCCAAAATTGCACCAGTTGCTACTACAGAAGAAATTAATAAACCAAATTTACGCTTTTTCATTAATGAGTCCCCCTCAAAGGTAATTGATATTAGCAGGAATTAAATAATAGAAATTATTGTTCTACACCCGTTTACGTACTACATGGAAGCTGAATTTGTCAGCTCTGAAATAATTTTTTGAATAAAGAACAACACGATCATTTTCATCATAGTGAAGTTGCTTTAATACAAGCAATGCTGTTTCCGGCCCACATTTCAATATCGGTGATACTTCATCGTGGAAGCCTACAGGATCGATATATGTCACTGCATATGCGACACGGATGGATCCGGTTTGCTCTAAAGCCGAGAAAATAGAAACGTTTTGATTACTTATAAATTCTTTTGGCAGTAAATTTGCCGGTACTTTGTCCACACAGTAGACGACCGGTTCATTGTCTGCCGTTCTTACACGTTCAATCGTGATAACATTGTCATCAATGTCAGCTTGGAAACGTTCGACATCATCTTCCGTGGCTTTTTCTTCCTTCGCACTGATGAAGATTGTGCCTGGATTCATACCAGCGTTTTCAATCATAGATGATACACTCGATAAATGTTCAATACCTGACGTAAAGACCGGCTTTGGATTGACGAATGTACCAACACCATGACGACGGACAATAATGTTTTCTTCTTCCAACAGTCGCAGTGCTTCACGAAGCGTTGCACGACTTACACCTAATGTCTTTGAAAGTTCGAATTCTGAGGGTAATTTTTCGTTCTCACGATAGGTCCCTTTATCTATATCTGACTTCAAACGATCAATAACTTGTAAGTATAAATGACGATGATCTGCTTTAATTGTCAATTAGTATCACCACCATAACATAGAGATCAGACATCTGATGTACAACATTCCTACTAATTCGTGAATAATATAACACTTTAAACGAAAAAAGAAAACATATTTCTTTAAATGTGTTACGTTAATGTGAAAAATTAGCGAATTTATTTCAAAACTTATAGAAAAGAATATATTCCGAAAAGTCCGATAATGTCAAGGTTTTCTAGTTAAATCGGTTCCCTAGAACTTGACGCGGTTTACTGCCTTCAGGTGGTCCGACGACACCGCGTTGCTCCATTTGATCGACAATTCGGGCTGCACGCGAATACCCGATTCTAAATCGGCGCTGCAGTAAAGATACGGAAGCTGTTTGCATTTCCAGTACGAGCTGAACTGCATCGTCATACAAGTCATCCGTTTCATCCATCACATCAACAATCGGTTCATCTGTCGGAATCATCGCCTCCTCATATTGTGCTTTTTGCTGTTCAATAACACTGTTAATAATTCGTTCCACTTCATGATCACTTACAAATGCACCTTGCACACGGACTGGTTTGGATGCTCCTGCCGGTAAATACAGCATATCGCCGCGGCCAAGTAGTCGCTCTGCCCCACCCATATCCAAAATGGTGCGGGAATCGACTGCAGATGACACGGCAAATGCAATACGGGAAGGAATATTTGCTTTGATAATACCGGTAATAACATCAACAGACGGTCTTTGTGTCGCGATAATGAGGTGAATTCCTGCTGCACGCGCCATTTGGGCAAGCCGTGTAATCGCATCCTCCACTTCACTTGACGCAACCATCATTAAGTCCGCCAGCTCGTCGACAATTACAACAATGTAGGGAAGCTTCGGTTGTTTCTCCATAGCCTCTTCATTGCTTATATCGATATATTCGTTATATCCTTCAATATTCCTTGTACCGGAATGTGAAAATAGATCGTAGCGTCGTTCCATTTCCGACACAACTTTTTGTAAAGCCTGTGCCGCTTTACGCGGATCTGTTACAACCGGTGCCAGTAAATGCGGAATACCATTATATACACTTAGCTCCACCATTTTCGGATCGATCATCATCATTTTCACTTCACTTGGTTTTGCGCGCATTAATAGTGACACAATAATGCCATTGATACATACACTTTTACCGCTGCCGGTTGAACCAGCGACCAATAAATGGGGCATTTTGTTAAGTTCTGCCGCAATCGCCTGACCTGTTACATCGCGTCCCAAACTTACCAGCAATTTGGCCCCGACTTTCACCTGCTCATTTGCTTCAAGCACTTCACGTAATGTTACGACAGCTACTTCACTGTTCGGTACTTCAATCCCGACAGCCGACTTACCTGGAATCGGAGCTTCAATACGAATATCTTTTGCTGCTAGGGCAAGTGCCAAATCATCTTGAAGGCTGACAATTTTACTTACTTTTACACCAGTGTCCGGCATGACTTCATATTTTGTAACTGCAGGACCTAAATGAACCTGTGTCACTTTCGCTTTTACACCGAAGCTTAAAAACGTTTGTTCCAGTTTTTTTGCATTCATTTGAATGACCGAATATTCACCGCTTTGATCATGTTCTGGTGGTGGATTCAGTTGCTGCATGGAAGGTAAAATGTAAGTTTGGTCCGGTTCGGAAGTTACAGCCATGATCGGCTCACTTATTTTTTCTTCTACCTCAATTTCGCTACCCTTTTGCTTTTCCTGTTTTACCTGCTCCACAAAATTTGAAATGATCGGTTCATGATGTGGTGCTGGCGTTGCCGTTGTAATAATCAGGTCTTCCAAATCAGCCGCTTCCTCTTCTATAATCGGTTCGGTTTTAGAACGACGCTGCTTCTCTTTCGTTTCAGGTTGCGGCTTACTTCTTGTGCTGCGTTTCGTCCTTTTGAACTTTCCCTTAAGTTTCGGGGCTTTCTCCACTAATATTGGCACGAGCGCTTTTCCGGTAATTAAAATAATTCCGATTGCCAATAATACAAATGCGGCAATTTTAGCTCCCGAAGCATCAAATAAAACGTGGAACAGGCTGAATAATAATCCGCCGATCATCCCTCCGCCGAGCGCATTGCTGCGGTTTACGATTCCCTCCGTACTGATGAGAATTCTCCAAGTTTCCTTTAATACGGAATTGGACAACAATGTATTCGTTGCATGCATTTGTTCGAATAACAAACTATGACTGAAAATTGTCAAGCTTGCCCCAACAAACAGCACACCGTATACGACACGGGTATTGAATGCGACACCCCGACGTTTAACCATTAACATCCCTGCGATTAAAAAGCATAATAATGGAATGATAAAATGTAAATTGCCGAAGAAAAACATGGCAATTGAATGGAGCATTCGTCCAACAAGTCCGAACTCCAGAAATTCGATAATGGCTAATGCGATGAGCAGCAATCCGATAATTTCATATGCGAGCGGATGCATCTCTTCTTTTGTTTTTGGCTTTAGCGTCGGCTTTGCTTTTGCTTTTGACTTACTACTTTTCTTTTTATCCAATCGTTGTTCACCTACTTAAAAATTGTTCCATATTGTTAGACGCCAAAGTTGCAATATAGGCTTCCGAATTATGTTGATGTGTTATTTAAGCGTAAGCGATAACTTAGTTTGTGCTGAATTAAAATAGTTTTACCGCTATGTACCGAAAAATCAGTTTTTTTCACGTAATCTTCAGGTTTTACTGTCTTTATCCAGCTCTCGCTAATTTCAACTCTATAAAGAACATCTCGACTCCGGAAATTTAGTTAGAAAAAGGGCTTTCTCACGCTTAATGTAAGAAAACCCTTTTTGATTATTAGATAAGGGAGCAATGATATGTCTCCCCTTCAAATTAGTACTCCATAATGATTGGAATAATCATTGGACGACGTTTTGTTTTTTGGAATAAATATTGATTTAGTGTGTCGCGAATTTCTTGCTTAATGTTTGTCCATTCGAACGTTTCTTTGCCGACATATTTCTCGATCACTTCGCGTGCGATTTCAGATGCTTCTTCCATTAACTGTTCTGATTCACGAACGTAAACGAATCCGCGCGATAAAATTTCGGGACCTGAAGCAATTTTCTTCTGTGCACGATTTAATGTCACAACGACAATGAAGATACCATCTTGAGAAAGCAGTTTACGGTCGCGCAGTACGATATTCCCTACATCGCCTACACCGATTCCGTCGATCAGTACATTCCCTGCTTGTACACGACCTGTCATACGCACTTTGCCGTTTTTGTATTCAACAATATCGCCTTTATCTGCAATGAAGATTTGTGATTTTTGCAGACCTACTTGTTGTGCAAGTTTCGAGTGCGCAATTAACATGCGGTACTCCCCTTGAACCGGAATAAAGTATTTCGGCTTCATAAAGTTCAGCATCAGTTTTAAATCTTCGGCGCTGCCGTGACCTGAAACGTGAACTTTCTTGTTCGAAGTCATGACATGTGCGCCCGCTTTTGCCAATTGGTTCATCGTGTTATACATTTGCACTTCCATGCTTGGTGATGGTGTAAATGTAATCAGCACTGTATCTGTATTTCTGATTTTAATGTCACGGTGGTGTTTACGCACAATTTTATCTAGTGCATCAAGTGGTTCACCTTTGTTGCCCGTAGCCATAATAATAATTTCGTCATCATGATATTTATGAATTTCGTTTACTGGTACAAGTGTTGATTCATCGATTTCCAAGTAGCCTAGGTTCACACCGATATCGACCATTTTTTCTAACGATTTTCCGACTACTGCGACTTTACGGTGCGATGCGGCAGCTTGTCTAAACACTTGCTGAATACGAATAAAGTTAGATGCATATAATGCTACGATAATTCGACCTGGTGCCGAATGGAACGTTTTTTGCAATTCTTCTGCAATAACTGCTTCACTTGTTGTATAACCTGGGCGTTCTGCTTCCATTGATTCTGATAAAAGCATGAATACGCCTTCTTCACCGAGCATCGCCATCTTTGCCAAATCCGGCTTGAACTTGCCTGTTGCCGACTGGTCAAATTTAAATTCACCCGTGTGAACGATAGCCCCTTCAGAAGTATGGAACACGATACCTAATGAATCTGGAATACTATGTGTTGTATGGAAGAATGTCACATAAGTAGAATTGAAGTTCATGCGACTATTGCTCGATACTTCAAAGAATTTCACTTGGTAAGGTGCAGGCAATTCTTTTAAATGCTCCTTCGCCAATGCAATCGTTAACTTCGAACCGTATACCGGTGCTTTAATTTTCTTTAATACATACGCAATCGATCCAATTGCATCTTCATGTCCATGTGTTAGGAAAATACCTTTTACGCGATCTTTATTTTCCTCTAAATACGTGATATCTGGAATGACGATATCAATTCCAAGCATTTCGTCTTCTGGGAACATGAGCCCACTGTCTACTACGAAAAGCTCTTCATCGATTTCTATTACATACATTGATTTTCCGATTTCGCCAACTCCACCTAATGGAATGACACGGATTAGTTCATTTTTTGATTTTGTCACTTTATTTCCTCCTAAATTGTTCCGAACAGCAACCACTTAAAGTTCATTATACGGTGAGAATGACGTTAGTACAAATAAAAAAGTGATTTTCTTTTTTTACGTTATGCCGGGCAAATTAAAATCGCAGCCGTTTTACTTGGCGCGGAAATTTTAATCCTCAGTTTAAACTGTGTAATCCTCAGCTGGTGACGGATATTCCTCAAGCATTGACGCATTATCCTCAGTTAGTTATGAATAATTCTCAGTTCATCCTCTATAATCCTCATTTCGCTAAAATAAAAAAAACAGTCACCCGCTTCTCATCGGAAGGAGTGACTGTGTATGTGTTAGTTTACTTGTAATGCGCGGAAACCTTTTGCTTTTTCCTGATACGTATCCCAAATTTCATCAAATGCTGCCTTTTCTTCCGGTAGCATTTCCATCATTGGCATCCGTACATCAAGCGTATCAAAGCCTAGTTTTGTCATCGCATATTTAATTGGTGATGGATTTGGTTGTGCAAACAGCGCACGAACGAGCGGCAGTAATGCACGGTGAATTTTTGCAGCCTCCTGATGACGGCCTTCTTCAAATGCGCGAACCATTTGCTGCATATCTTTTCCTACAACATGTGAAGCGACAGAAATAATACCGCGACCGCCGATTGCAAGAAGTGGCAATGTTAACCCGTCATCACCTGAGTACACATGGAAATCCGAATCGACATTTTCAATGATGTCGCCCATCTGATCCAGGTTACCGCTTGCTTCTTTAATGCATGTAATATTCGGTACATCTTTGCTGATCGCAATCGTTGTTTCCGCTAAAATGTTGGCACCTGTACGACCAGGGACATTATATAGCATGACAGGAAGTTTCGTTTCTTTTGCGATTGTTTTAAAGTGGGCATACATGCCGCGCTGGTTTGGCTTATTATAATATGGAGTTACGAGCATGATTCCGTTTGCCCCATTTTCCTCTGCTTTATGAGTCATCATAATCGAGTAAGCTGTTTCGTTATCACCTGTACCTGCGATAACAGGGATGCGTCCTGCCACTTTTTCAACTGTAAAGCGCACGACCTCGATTTTTTCCTCAGTTGACATTGTCGGGTTTTCCGAAGTTGTTCCACAAGCAATAATTGAATCTGTACCATTTTCAATTAAATGATTAATGATACGTTCTAACTCAGGATAATTAATCGTACCGTCTTTTTTAAACGGTGTAATCATCGCTGTACCAATACGTCCGAAATCCATAACTAATAATCCTCCCCTTATAGTAAGTGATCCTCTAGCATAGCTTCTGCAATTTGAATTGAGTTGAGTGCAGCCCCTTTTAATAAATTATCTGACACAATCCATAAGTGGAATCCTTTTTTGTTGTCTAAATCTTGGCGAATACGTCCAACATATGTCGGTTCTTCATTTTCCGCAAAAATTGGCATCGGGTAAAGCTGTTCGCGAATGTCATCTTGCAGAACAATACCCGGCGCATCCGTTAATGCGTCAAAAATTTGCTGTACTGTTGCTTCTTGCTCAAGTTCGATATAAACCGATTCTGAGTGGCCGGAAACAACCGGAACACGTACACATGTTGCAGCGACTTTCAGCTCAGGTGCTTCCATAATTTTTTTCGTTTCATTGATCATTTTCATTTCTTCATATGTAAAGCCATTGTCCGTAAATTTATCGATTTGCGGAATGACGTTACGTGCGATTGGATAATGTTTTTTATCTGATTTTACCGGCAAAACTTTCGCTTCAACGTTTTTACCTGCATCCCACTGTGTACTTTGCTCACGCAGCTCTTCAATTGCTGCCACACCAGAACCGGATACCGCTTGATATGTCGATACGACAACTTTTGTTAGACCGAACTTTTCACGGATTGGCTGTAATGCTGCAACCATTTGAATTGTCGAACAGTTTGGATTTGCGATAATCCCTTTTGGAATCGTTTTTAATGCATGGCGATTTACTTCCGGTACAACAAGCGGTACCTCTGGATCCATACGGAAATGGCTTGTGTTATCAATCACAATCGCTCCACGCTTTGCTGCTTCAGGTGCCAATACTTCTGATACAGCCCCGCCTGCTGAAAATAATGCTAGATCGATCCCTTCAAAGCTTTCCGGTTTCGCTTCTTCTATCGTATAGTTTTCACCATTAAATTCAATTTGTTTTCCCGCTGAACGAGCAGAAGCTAAAAACTTGATAGATGCAATTGGAAATTTGCGCTCAATCAGCTTCTCCATCATTTTTGAACCAACAGCTCCTGTTGCCCCAACTACGGCAACATTCAATTTCTTTGTCATGTCTCATCTCTCCTAAAATTATCGGTATGTATATAATGTTGGATATTGTATCATATATTATTAGAATTGTGCGAGATAATTTGATTATTTAAAATATTGTATAAATATCGGTTGAATCTGTTTTTTATGAGCGAGCGTATATGCTACAGTATCGAGCATTTTTGTGAAATCCGCTATAAGCGACGTCGGTTTTTTAATTGGATCGTCCTGACCGAATGGAATGAAGAAAATGTTTTTCGCATTCATTAATTTCATTAAATTCATCCCGTTTAACCCAAGCGCATCATTCGTTGAAATACCAAGTACTACAGGTGAACCATTTCGGAGTGTTGCTTTTGCTGCCATCAGTACGGCACTGTCTGTTGCGGCATTCGCAAATTTACTGATGGAATTCCCTGTCATCGGCGCGATTACCATACAGTCTAACGGATTACTCGGCCCAAATGGCTCCGCTTCCGCAATGGAACTGACAACCTTTTCCCCAGAGAATTCTTCGATTTTCGCAATCCATTCTTCACCCGTTCCAAATCGTGTAGCAGCGTGTAATACAGAAGGCGTTATAATCGGTACAACGGTTGCACCGGCTTCACGAAATTGGGTAATTTTCGGTATGACATCTTCATACGTACAATGTGATGCGGTAATTCCTAAACCAATGCGTTTTCCCTCAAGCATTTGCTTCCTCCTTTCGTAAATCTAGTATCGTTTCGTATAACAAGTTTGCTGCAGCTTGCGGAAAGTATTTCCCAGGTAATGCAGGTAGCAGCTCATATTGAGATAATTTGATATCGTTCAAACATCCCGGGCTTGATGCGACATCATAAATCGGACGGACCATCCATGATTCAAAATCCTTTGTCAGCCATTTTGTCGGAATCGTATTAATCAGAAAATCCGCTTCCATATCATTTTTCTCATTTAATTCAATACCAGTATAGCCATATGCAAGGGCCTCGGCTTTTTGCGTTTCCGAACGAACGGCGATGATGACCTTTGCATTGAGACGTGTTAAAAACAGGGCAAGCATTTTTGCTACACGTCCAAACCCTGTAATCATAATTGTTTTATACTGCACATTTACTTTTTCTTTATACAGGTGCGCTAAAAAGCCCTCTGCAGTAAGTGCAGCATTTTTCCAGATGAATGTTTCATCTTCCAAATAATAATGCAAGCACTTGTTTTCAAGTATTTCTTTCCACTGATCTGTCAATTTCCCCGCAAAAAACTGTGCCTGTCGAATGCCTAGAAGCTCCTCCACTTGAATCGTTAAAGGGTGGATCGGCAACACAATTTCTGTCGGGTGCAGCTCCAACGCCACTTTGTTCAGCGCTTCATCCCAAACAGTCGTGTTTTTGTAATACACCGTGCGATCATTTGTCGATAATTGCTTCGCCAAAAACTTCATCCGCTCATCTGTCCCGATCACAAGCCAGCGTTCAGTCATCATAGGCATGCTTTAATGTCGATGTTGTTTTTTGAAATAATACCCGGTCTTCCCCAATTAAAATAATTTCACTCCAGGGAATGTATTTTACCATACCTGCCTTTTTCTTTTGGAAGGGCATTTTCACCATTTGTGCCGGCATTTCAAATCCGACAATCTTCCCTGTTTTGGCATCAAAAATACATTCCGTCTCGGCTAAAAATCCATATCGAACACCGTTTTCCATTTCGATCAGTTCTTTTTCAGCGAGCTCCGATAAAAGCATTGCATCCCTCCTCTTGTAAGAGCCTACATTACTATATGCATCAACTTTGGCAGAAGTGAAATGGTTCATCATTTAAGTTTGAAGGACCTACTCACAGGAAACGAGTCACACAGCACTCGGTCGGAAAAATAATGGTAGTAATTAATCTAATTTAAAAATCCCTCTGAAATTGTTTAATTTTTCAGTAGACATAATATGCCATATCTGTATATACTGTATATACACAGTTTGAACATGTGAGGTGAAACGATTGATAATCAAATTGAGCAATAATAGCGAAAAGCCTATTTATGAACAAATTACCGATCAGCTAAAACAGGCTATTTTGACAGGCACACTATTAACCGGTGATTCTCTACCTTCTATTAGGGCGTTGGCGAAAGAATTGAAAATCAGTGTGATGACAACGAAGCGGGCGTATGCCGATTTGGAACGGGACGGCTTTATCGTCACGATTGCCGGTAAAGGGAGCTATGTATCAGAGCGCAATCAGGATTTCCTGCGTGAAGAGCTGATCCGACAAATTGAAGTTCATTTCACAAAGGCTGTATCCATTGCCAAAACGGCAAATATGCCAAAAGAGGAACTGCATGACTTACTCGACTTACTATTGGAGGAATGATGATGAATGCAATCGAAGTAAAAAATGTTACGAAGCAATTCAAAAAATTTCGTTTAAATAATATTTCGTTCACTGTTGAGAGCGGGACCATTGCAGGCTTTATCGGGCAAAACGGTGCCGGGAAATCAACGACGATCAAACTGATGTTAAATTTGCTGAAAAAGATTGACGGCGACATTCTTTTATTCGGAAAAGATCATATCGAACATGAGGTGGAGCTAAAGGCGCAAATCGGGGTCGTGTTTGATGAACTGCATGTACCGGAAAGCTTTACCCCAAAGGAGCTCGATGTCCTGTACGGGAATGTGTATCCTACTTGGGACCGTCCTTATTTTGACGGGTTGCTGGAGCAGCTGGATGTACCGAAGTATGACAAGATTAAAACGATGTCAAAAGGAACGAAAATGAAGCTCGCTCTTTCACTGGCACTGGGACACCGGCCGAAGCTTTTGCTGCTTGATGAACCAACGAGCGGGCTTGACCCGATTGTGCGCGATGAAGTGCTAAGTATGCTTCAACACTTTATGGAACAAGAAGATCATGCCATTCTCTTTTCTTCGCATATAACAACGGATCTAGAAAAAATTGCGGATACGATTACATTTATCCATGAAGGCGAAATTTTGTTCAGTGAAAATAAAGATGACCTGCTGTACGGTTACGGGATTTGGAAAGGAACGTATGAGGAAGCGAAAGTGATACCGAACCATTCGATTATCGGCAAACGGGATTATGTATTTGGAATCGAGTACTTAGTCTTGCGTGAATTTGTAAATCCAATGATTGAATTGCAAAAACCGACGATTGATGATTTGATGTTGTTTTTCGTAAAGGGGCGAAAATAATGAAAAAAATGCTTCTTCATTATTACGAACAGGGGTTGGCTTCCTGGATTTTGTTTACACCACTTGTAGCATCTTTTTTTGCTCTTCCTTTATTATTTGAAGGTGCCGAAATGGCTGCATACTTAATACTGTCCATCAGTATTACAGCGCTATGTGCCGTCTATTTGGATCAACGTGAGAACCAGCTCATCATGACAAGTTTATTTCCGATTTCCAGAAAGACATTTTTCATTGTGGATCTCTCTTTTTTAGGTCGTTACACACTATATTATATCCTTTATACAATCGTAGCAACGACCGCTATTCAAACATTACTTGAAAAGCAGCTTGTTTTGCCTTCCGTCAGACAGCTATTAGTAAGCTTCGCCATCAGCTTTTTTATTATCGCTTTTTTCCTGCTGTTTCGTCGCAGCAAGTTTGGGCAAATGATAAACTTCTCTATATTTCTTATTCCATTAGGATTATCTCAACTACTCGTATTTTTAGGAAGCTTATCTACTTTTCAGAGTTTCAGTTTATTTATGAGTTTACTGATACTTCTCATCATCGCAGCAAGCATTACTTACTTTCGTGAATTCAGGAGGGACGTCCCATGATTGCACTGCTTAAAATGCATTTTTATTTATCAAGAAAGGTATTCATCACTGTTTTTTTATTCTTTTTAATCATGATCGGAATTCAGTGGGCGATCATTAAAGAAGTTAATTTAGGTTTTTTGACACTCTATTTTTTAGCTTTGTCGCCCGCATTAGGTGTTAGCTATTTACTTGAAAACCATTTTATAAACCGATTCCGTGTCATGCCGATTGACCCAAAGACTTTTGTGAAAAGTTTATTTATTTTCAGTTTGCTGCTTATGCTGATCATCACGGTTCCAATCGGGATTTATCAAACTTATTTATATTTAACTAATCAAATGGAAGGCATTGAACTTTCATTAATTTCAATCGTCTTTGCTGCTGGAATTGCTTCTATCGGCTCGATGCTGAAAAACTATTTAAGCAATCCGACAAAGGGTACGAAAAGCATATCAATTGGGACAATTATCGGTTATTTTTTTATCTTTACCTTTGTTCATTTACTGATCATGCTTATATTTAGTATGATGGACATTGAGCTCATAGGGGCACCGATTGTTCCAGTTTTAGGATTGATTGTTTATTACCGCTACTTTAAAACAGCCATCACAAAATTTAAAGCTGCCGAATTTTAAAAGGACAGCGCATGCTAACTACTAGCCCGCGCTGTCCTTTTGCGTTATTCGTTTTCCGGTCCGATAATCGCAATTGCCGGTTCGGATAATAAAATTTGTGTAATTAACTCATCGATCGTTTCCATCGAAATGGCATCGATTTTTGCCAATACTTCATCGACTGAACGGTGATTTTGGTGAATGAGTTCATTGACCCCGTTACGGTTCATAAAGTCTTCCGTACCTTCAAGCCCTAAAACGAAGCCGCCTTTTAATTGCTCCTTCGCATTTTCAAGCTCGGTTTCCGTTACCCCTCCTGCAACGAGGTCAAATAACGTCTGATCGATCTGCTGCTTTAATGAATCGAGGTTTTGTTTTGATGCCGACGCGTAAATCGTAAATGTTCCTACATCCTCATAGCTCGACTGGTAGCTGAATACAGAATACGCCAACCCGCGATCTTCTCGCACTTCCTGGAACAGGCGAGAGCTCATATTGCCACCGATTATATTATTCAACGCAATAAAGCTGTACATTTTCGGATCTTTTACCGCAATTGCAGGGAAAGAAATCGCAATATGCGCCTGTTCCGTATCACGCAATTTTTCAATTTCACCTGGTGTAAATGTCGGATAGGATGGTTTGGAAACAATCGATTTCGCACTTGCTTCATAGTTTCCGAATAATGCTTCCACTTTTTCCAGTAAACTCTCTTCAATATTACCGGCAATGGAGATGACAACATTTTGAGGGCCGTAATGTTTCGCCATATACGCACGGATCATCTCTTCATCAAATGTCGCCAATGTTTCCGGTGTCCCTAAAATCGGACGGCCTAGCGCATCATCCGGGAACATGACGCCCCATAATTTTTCATGGACATCATCTGCCGGATCGTCTTCGCTCATGTAGATTTCTTCAAGAACAACTTGCCGTTCTTTCTCGATATCTTCCTGCGCAAACAGCGAGTTAAAGAACATATCGGCCAGAATATCGATAGCCAGTTCCCCATGATGGTCCAGCACTTTCGCATAATAGCATGTATGTTCCTTCGATGTGAAGGCATTAATCTCTCCGCCGATGCGGTCGAATTCTTCCGCGATTTGACGGGCTGTACGGTTTTTCGTTCCTTTGAAAAGCATATGCTCGATGAAATGGGTAATCCCATTTTCTTCTTTTGTTTCGTAGCGTGAGCCCGCGTTGACCCAAATGCCGACCGATAAAGATCGGACATGTGGCATTTGCTCTGTCACAATGCGCACGCCATTTTTTGCTGTAATTACTTGTACCATAAATTTCTCCTTTATTTCGGCTAATAAACTATAAGTATTATTTAAAAATCTGTAATATTACAATTTTAAGCTTATTTTTGTAGTAAGGGTATGCTCCATTACGCATACCTCCTCTTACCATACTTCATCAAGTAATGGAAATCTCCAAACTTCAGCTTAACGTTATTTAAAAAAGAGGCTGTACAATAGTGTACAACCTCCCTTTTTATCTTGTTTGAAACGCTTGTTTCAATTATTTTCCTTGTTCTGCGCGCTCTTTTTCTTCTTTGATTACTACTTTACGTGATAAGTTTACGCGACCTTGTTTATCGATTTCGATACATTTGACAAGTAATTCATCACCTAGTTTTAATACGTCTTCTACTTCTTTCGTACGTTCTTCCTGAATTTCCGAAATGTGCAGTAAGCCGTCTTTACCTGGGAATATTTCACAGAATGCACCGAATTTTTCAATGCGTTTTACTGTTGCCATGTAGTACTCGCCTACTTTAGCTTCGCGTACGATTGATTCGATCATTTCTTTAGCACGGTTAATCATTGCTTCATCAGCTGAAGCGATGTAGATTGTACCATCTTGTTCTGTATCAATTTTAACGCCTGTTTCATCAATAATTTTATTGATGACTTTACCACCCGGTCCGATTACATCGCGGATTTTGTCAGGATTAATTTTGATTGAAACGATTTTTGGTGCGTATTGTGATAATGAAGTGCGAGACGCTGAAATCGTTGACATCATATGCTCTAAAATGTGCATACGGCCGATTTTCGCCTGTGTTAATGCTTCTTCTAAGATATCACGAGACAGACCATCGATTTTAATGTCCATTTGAAGTGCTGTTACACCTTTAGCTGTACCTGCCACTTTAAAGTCCATGTCGCCAAGGTGGTCTTCCATACCTTGGATATCTGATAATACTGTATAGTGCTCGCCTTTTTTAACAAGACCCATTGCAATACCTGCAACCGGTGCTTTAATTGGAACACCAGCAGCCATAAGTGCCATTGTTGATGCACAAATTGATGCTTGAGAAGTAGAACCGTTTGATTCCAATACTTCCGATACGCAACGGATTGCATACGGGAATTCCTCTTCTGTTGGCATTACCGCTAAAATCGCACGCTCACCTAATGCACCGTGACCAATTTCACGACGGCCTGGGCTACCGTAACGGCCTGTTTCCCCAACCGAGAATTGAGGGAAGTTGTAGTGGTGCATCCAGCGTTTTGACTCTTCAATACCTAGGCCGTCAATAATTTGAACGTCGCCTAAAGCACCTAAAGTACAAATTGATAACGCTTGCGTTTGTCCACGAGTAAATAATGCTGAACCGTGTGCACGTGGCAATAAATCTACTTCAGAAGAAAGTGGACGGATTTCATCTTGCTTACGACCATCCGGACGAACTTTATCTTCTGTAATTAAACGACGCACTTCATCTTTTACCATTTTATCTAAAATAGCATTCACTTGTTTCATCGTAGCTTCGTCAGCTTCCTGCGCTTCATAAGCTTCAATTACACGTGTTTTTACTGCTGTAATATTTTCTTGGCGTAATTGCTTGTCCACTGTTTGGATCGCTGTATTCATATCAGCTTCACATTCAGCTTTGATCGCTGCTGTTAAGTCTGCATCTAATTCATATAATGTTACTTCAAGTTTTTCTTTACCAACTTCAGCAACAATTTGCTCTTGGAAGGCAATTAACTTTTTAATTTCTTCATGACCGAACATGATCGCTTCAAGCATAATATCTTCAGTTACTTCTAAAGCACCTGCTTCTACCATGTTAACCGCGTCTTTGTTACCTGCTACTGTTAAGTGAACAGTCGATTTGGCAGATTGTTCTACAGTCGGGTTCACAACGAATTCACCGTCGATATATCCTACATGTACACCTGCAATCGGTCCGTCGAATGGGATATCAGAAATTGCTAATGATAATGAAGAACCAAACATTGCCGCTACATCAGCAGGGCAGTTTGAATCATTTGACATAACCATTAAAATTGATTGTACTTCGTTACGGAAACCATCCGGGAACATAGGACGGATTGGACGGTCAATTAGGCGAGAAGTTAATACTGCCGCTTCTGATGGACGTCCTTCACGTTTAATGAAACCACCAGGGATTTTACCTGCTGCATATAGACGTTCTTCAAAGTTTACTGTTAACGGGAAGAAATCTAATGCTTTTGGTTGTTTTGACATTGTTGCCGTAGCTAGAACTGCTGTTTCGCCGTAGCGGATCATTGCAGCACCATTTGCTTGTTTTGCCAGCTGTCCTACTTCTACTGTTAGTGGACGGCCTGCCCATTCATACGAAAAGACCTTTTTTTCGTTCATTAAATGAACCCCTTTCTTATTGAAACACTCTACGTATCATATTATGTACCATAGTTAGTGTATCAAAAAAGCGTTTTCTATGCTAAATTTTTTGATCTAAATATCGATAAATTTAATAAAATATTTTTGGCTTTCCAGCAATGGTTTAACTTCTTTCAACAGGCGTATTGACACCTGCTCAAAGAAGTTAAACATCGCACCATTGATTCGGAAAGCTTAATCTTTTCAAACATAATAAAAAGCGGGAAAAATCCCGCTTTTTATTATCAGATTAACGACGTATTAGCGACGTAATCCAAGTTTAGTAATTAATTCACGGTAACGAGCTACGTCGTTTTCACGTAAATATTTTAATAAATGACGACGTTTACCTACCATTTTAAGAAGACCACGTTGAGAGTGGAAATCTTTCTTGTGAGTAGCTAAGTGAGCGTTTAATGCGTTGATTTCTGCAGTTAATACAGCTACTTGTACTTCTGGAGAACCAGTGTCTGTTTCGTGTACGCGGTACTCAGCGATAATTTCGTTTTTACGTTCTTGTGTAATTGCCATTTTAAATGACCTCCTGATAATTAAGATATCCCCAATAGCACAGCAGTCGCTGGAGTTGCGAAAAGCCGAGCTAAGGTTCATACGAGAATTTCGTACTAGTGAATAGTACCATAATTGTTTATAGATGCGCAACTATTTAGCGTAGTTGCTCAAAATAGGCGATTGCTTGCTGTTTGTCCAATTCAATTTGCTCAATCAACGCTTCGATGCCGTTAAATTTCCGTTCGCTGCGAATGCGTTTATACCAACCTACAACGACCTCTTCACCGTAAATATTTTTATTGAAATTCAAAATATGCACTTCAATCGACAGCTGCTTTTCATCCGGATTGTTGAATGTCGGTTTATAGCCTACATTACAAACACCGTCATACCATTTATTTTGAACTGAAATTTTCACCGCATACACACCTGTTGCCGGTATGTAGCAGCCTTCCATCGCTTGGACATTCGCTGTCGGGAAGCCCATTGTCCGTCCGCGCTTATCTCCGTGCACGACGATTCCTGGCACTTCGAATGCGCGGCCTAATAGATTACGAGCCTGTTCCATATCTCCGTCCTGCAATGCTTTGCGAATGCGTGTAGAACTAATTTTTTCAACTTCATCCTGCTGCTTTTCGATTACCGTCACACCATACTTTCCGTTTGACAGTTGGTCCATCAGCTCCATATTGCCTTTGCCGTAAGCGCCAAACGAGAAATCAAAGCCTGCAGTTACATGCTGAACATTTAAATCTACGATAAAGTACTTAATGAATTCTTCAGGTGTAAGCTTCGCAAAATCTGACGTAAAGTTTACAACAAATACTGTATCGATATTCAATTTTTTAAAAGTATCTATTTTTTGTGAAAGTGGCGTAATGTAGAATACTTTTTCATTACGTCTACCTAATACAATCGATGGATGTGGATCAAAAGTCATCACGGCGCTTTTACTATTTAGCTGCTCAGCTTTTTGCTTTGCCACTTCAATAACTGCCTGATGTCCTTTATGTACCCCATCAAAAAATCCGATTGCTAATGAGTACGCCTCTTTTTCTATTTCCTGTGCTAATTGATGGGGGTATTTCAAATGAATAACGTTCATCTCGTGCCTCCTAATTAATTTCGGGAAACATCTTATCCGGCTTCATTTGCCCACTCTTTGTCGGATGGGCGATGTAAACCGCAAATGCTCGTCCCTCTACACCATATACAATTTTATCATGTTCCGTTAATAAAGTATGCATCGGGAGAACTTGCCCATTGAAAATTTGCTTTTCAATGTCTTCCGTAATTTCAACGTATGGATAGTCGGATAAGGCATATTCAACCGGCAACAGAAACTTCTCCTGCTCCCCGGCTTCCATCATTTCCGCGATTTCGGCCAATGTGAAGCAATTGTCTTTTGTGAATGTACCTGATGCTGTTCGTACTAATTCATGCATATGTGCCGGACAGCCTAGTGCTTCACCGATCTGAACAGCTAATGTACGGATATACGTCCCTTTAGAACATTTGATGCGAATAGAGAACGTCACTTCTTCCCCTTCGAACGTTTGTGCATCATCCAATAATTCCAGCTCATAAATCGTAATTTTACGTGTTGGGCGCTCGACTGTTTGACCAGCTCTTGCATATTCATACAGTCGTTTTCCGTTCACCTTTACAGCGGAAAACATCGGTGGCGTTTGTTCGATTTCACCTGTCAATGTTTGAAGTGCGTGTAAAATTTCTTCACGTGTAAACGATTTGAAATCTGTATTTTGCTCGACCGTTTCACCTTCTGCATCTTCTGTTGTTGTCGTGCGTCCAATCGATACGACTGCCACATACGTTTTGCCGGCATCTGTTAAATATTCGGCAATGCGTGTTGCCTGCCCGATACAGATCGGCAGTACGCCTTCTACACCCGGATCAAGTGTCCCGGTATGGCCTACTTTTTTCGTCTTTAATATTTTTCGTAATTTAAACACACAGTCATGACTAGTCATGCCGCGCTCTTTCCATAATGGCAAAATACCGTTCATTGTTTTGCTCCTTTATTCGAAATG
The DNA here is from genome assembly GCF_037969775.1 of Solibacillus sp. FSL W7-1472. Taxonomy (NCBI): domain Bacteria; kingdom Bacillati; phylum Bacillota; class Bacilli; order Caryophanales; family Caryophanaceae; genus Solibacillus; species Solibacillus sp. FSL W7-1472. Next base: position 1,073,901 of record NZ_CP150208.1, on the reverse strand, counting down.
AGGATTTCGAGATTTAATTAATTTATTATTATAAGTTAAGTTCAAAAGTTGGTACTTTTCATATGGGCCGTTCTGCTGCGCTACGGGGGGACGCTTTCCTGGGGGCGTGGCTTCAACTAACTTGATGTATGCCTCTACGGCGGCATACATCAAGTGGATTTTCCGCGCACGCTAATCCCCTAGGAGTCGCCCCCTTCGCTTCGCGTCACTCTACTTTAATATAAAATATGTTTCCTTAACAAAACTTCTGTATTTAACAATTCCGTTAAAGAATTTTCAAAAGCAAAAAAGTCTGCCCGCATAGTTATGCAGTGCAGACTTCTTAGTTTTATTTCTCTTCGTGTAAACCACGTAGTAATGCATCGATTTTGTTACCGTATTCGATTGCTGTATCGAATTCGAATGCCAGTTCAGGCGTACGGCGTAAGCGGATACGTGAACCAACTTCCGAACGGATGAAACCGGATGCTTTTTCCAACGCTTGCAATGTTTCCGCACGTTCGCGGTCATTGCCTAACGATGTAATATAAACAGTTGCTTGCTGTAAGTCTCCTGTTACTGCTACATCTGTAACCGTAACGAAGCCTACACGCGGATCTTTGATTTTGCGCGCAATGATTTCAGTAATTTCTTTTTTCATTTGCTCAGCAACTCGATTGGAACGTAGAGACATAAATGTCACCTCATTTAAATTGCGTAATTAATAGTACATTTGCCACAAATCGTGGGCTTTATAAATATTCACGATAGAAATCCAGCTGTTCCCATTGCGGATTTGACTGCAGATAATGGATCGCCCGCATTAGCTCGCGTTCAGCCGCTTCTTTGGAAGAAGCAACTGCGACAAGCGCAAGCTTCGTACGCTGCCATACATCCTGATGATCAATTTCAGCAACGGAAACATTGAATTTTTGTTTCGTACGCGTCACCATCCGCTGAAGGACGGCGCGCTTTTCTTTTAATGAGTGGGCAGTCTGAATCATGAATTCAACTTCTGCGTATACAATCATTATTTACGAACGATTTCTTCCATTACGAAGGCTTCGATAATGTCGCCTTCTTTAATGTCGTTGTAGTTTTTGATCGTAATACCACACTCATACCCTTTTGCAACTTCTTTTGCATCATCTTTGAAGCGTTTTAGTGAATCTAGTTCACCTTCGAACACAACAACGTTTTCGCGGATAACACGTACTCCGGCATCGCGAACGATTTTACCTTCAATAACGTATGAACCAGCGATCGTACCAACTTTAGATACTTTAATTGTTTGACGAACTTCCGCTTGACCAACGATTTTCTCTTCGAACTCAGGATCAAGCATCCCTTTCATCGCGTGTTCGATTTCTTCGATTACTTTATAGATGATACGGTGCAGACGAATATCTACGCCTTCTTCATCAGCAGCACGTTTAGCATTTGTGTCCGGACGTACGTTGAATCCGATAACGATTGCATTTGATGCAGCAGCAAGAGAAATATCTGATTCTGTAATCGCACCCGCACCAGTGTGGATAATTTTAACATTAACACCTTCAACATCAATTTTCATTAATGACGAAGCCATTGCTTCCACTGTACCTTGTACGTCTGCTTTTACGATTAAGTTTAACTCTTTCATTTCGCCTTGGCTCATTTGTTCAAATAAGTTATCAAGAGTTACACGTTGTTTTTCTGAACGTGACGCTTGGATAGCTGTCATTGAACGAGATTCACCAACTTGACGAGCTGTTTTCTCATCTTGGAATACTACGAAACGGTCGCCCGCTTGTGGTACTTCGTTTAAGCCTGTAATTTCAATCGGCATAGAAGGACCAGCTGTTTTAATACGACGGCCAAGATCATTGACCATTGCACGTACACGACCATATGCATGACCGACTACGATTGGATCACCAACACGTAATGTACCATCCTGAACTAAAAGTGTTGCAACTGCTCCACGACCTTTATCAAGCTGTGCTTCAATAACTGTACCGATTGCTGAGCGGGTTGGGTTCGCTTTTAATTCGCCTACTTCGGAAACTAATAAAATCATTTCTAGAAGCTGGTCAATACCTTCACCTTTTAGTGCTGAAATTGGTACGAAGATTGTATCTCCACCCCATGCTTCAGGAACTAATCCGTGCTCTGTTAATTCTTGTTGTACACGGTCCGGATTGGCAGATGGTTTATCCATTTTGTTGATTGCTACAATAATTGGTACTTCTGCAGCTTTTGCGTGGTTGATCGCTTCAACTGTTTGAGGCATTACACCGTCATCCGCTGCTACTACGATAATTGCGATATCTGTAATTGATGCACCGCGCGCACGCATTGTTGTGAATGCCGCGTGTCCAGGAGTATCAAGGAATGAAATTTTCTTTCCGTTAACTTCTACTTGGTATGCACCGATATGCTGTGTAATACCGCCTGCTTCACCCGCAGTAACTTTCGTTTTACGGATTGAGTCAAGCAATGAAGTTTTACCATGGTCAACGTGTCCCATGATTGTTACAACTGGTGGACGTTCTTCCAATGCGTTTTCGTCAACTTCCACGATTGTATCATCGAAGTACGTATCTAAATCTGTTTTGTCGATACGGATTTCTTCTTCAACTTCTACCCCGTAGTCTGCACAGATTAGCTCGATTGCATCCTTATCAAGTTCTTGGTTAATTGTTGCCATTACACCAAGCATGAATAATTTTTTAATAATTTCCGATGGCTCACGGTGTAATTTTTTTGCAAGTTCTGCAACTGATAAACTTTCATAGAAAGTAATTTTTTCAGGTAATTCTTTTTGCACCATTGGTTGTGGTGCAGGACGGTGCGTACGACGTTTACCACCATTGATACCTGGTTTTCTACGTTGTTGATAGCCGCCTTTATTTTGTGTGTTACCACCTTTATTTGGCGTGTTACCGCCTCTATTTGGCGTGTTACCGCCGCCTTTATTATTACTAGTGTTTTGTGTTGTGCCGCCTTTGCGGTTGTTAGAGTTATTTTGAGTCATATTTCGATTTTGGTTACCTTTTTCATTTCTTATTTTTTCGCCTTGTTGCGATTTTGTTTGCCCTTGGGCGTTTGAAGCTTTGTTCGGTTGTTGGTTATTCGAAGCAGATTGTGGACGATCCTGCTTTTGACCTTGCTGCACTTTTTTCTGCCCTTGTTCACCGCGTCTCGGTGTTACATTTACAGCTTTGGCAGGTGTCTTTGCAGGAGAATCTTTCGTTGGTTCCACTGCTTGCTTAAAGACAGAATTTAGTTTTGAGACCGCCTGCTCATCAATTACCGCCATGTGATTTTTCACCGGCAGATTATGTTTTGCAAGTTCCTCAATAACTTCCTTACTTGTTTTATTTACCTTTTTCGCATATTCATGAACTCTTACTTTGCTCATCTGCTCACCCCCGATTAATTTTCGTTGAGTAGACTAGACATTTTTTTAGCAAATCCGCTATCTGTAATAGCAATCGCTACACGGGCTTCCTTCCCGGTAGCATGTCCAAGATCATATCGATCCCCGAAAACATAATACTCAACATTATAAAACGTACATTTATCCTGAATCTTTTTGCTCGTATTTGCCGAAGCATCTGAAGCTAAAAAGACAAGCTTAGCTTTGCCGCTGCGAATTTCCTTTACGACAAGCTCTTCTCCGGATATTGTTTTTCGTGCACGTGCTGCTAAACCTAATAGCTGTAGCAATGCAGGGTTTGTCATAAAATCGACTCCCTGCGGATTAGCGTTAGCAACTCCTCATACACCTCATCCGGCACTTTTGCATCAAGCTGGCGATCTAAAATATTCTTTTTACGCGCCATTTCAACAGCATCTTCCGTTTTAGAAACATATGCTCCACGACCGGATTTTTTTCCTGTAATATCAACAGTCACTTCGCCCTCTTTAGAACGAACGACGCGAATCATTGATTTTTTCGGAAGCATCTCGCCTGTTGCAACACATTTGCGTAAAGGAATTTTTTTATTAACGACCATATTGCTTACCCTCCTTGCAAAATCATTCCAAATGACGGCTTATTCTTCGTCATCACCGTATAAATCAAATTTTACTTCTTCTGCATCTTCACGTGGAACGAATGTGCTCGTTTCAGAAGGATAGATTCCTAATTCGCGTGCATCTGTTTCACTCTTGATGTCGATTTTCCAGCCCGTTAATTTTGCTGCTAAACGAGCATTTTGTCCGCGCTTACCAATCGCTAGTGATAATTGATAATCCGGTACGACAACTGTTGTTGACTTTTCTTCTTCATTTACTTGAACGTCCAGAACTTTTGAAGGACTTAGTGCATTTGCAACGAATACAACCGGATCTTCTGACCATTCTACGATATCAATTTTCTCACCGTTTAATTCGTTTACAATTGTCTGCACACGGGCACCTTTAGCTCCGACACATGAACCTACTGGATCTACTTCTTCATTATGTGCATATACAGAGATTTTTGAACGGTCTCCCGCTTCACGCGCGATTGATTTAATTTCAACTGTGCCATCATAAATTTCCGGAACTTCCATTTCAAATAGGCGGCGCAATAATCCAGGATGAGTACGAGATACAATTACTTGTGGACCACGTGTTGTGCGTTCAACTTTTGTAATGTAAACACGGATGCGAGATGTTGGCTTGTAAACTTCACCTTGAATTTGTTCGTTAACAGGTAATGCCGCTTCCACTTTACCGATTGACACATAAATATTACGTGCATCTTGACGCTCGATTACGCCTGTTACGATGTCATCTTCACGGTCTACATACTCTTCATAAATTAAACCGCGCTCTGCTTCACGAACACGTTGCGTCACAACTTGCTTAGCCGTCTGTGCCGCGATACGTCCGAAGTTACGTGGTGTTACTTCTTCTTCTACGACGTCACCAATTTCATAAGCTGCATTAATAAACTTCGCGTCTTCCAAAGCGATTTCCAGACGATCGTCTTCTACTTCTTCTACTACGTCTTTACGAGAATAAACAACCATTGAACCTGTTTGTAGGTTAAGATCCACGCGAACGTTTTGCGCTTGGTTGAAGTTACGTTTGTACGCCGTTACTAAAGCCGCCTCAATCGCCTCAATTAATACATCTCTTGAAATACCTTTCTGCTCTTCAAGGGCAGTTAGGGCATCTAGTAATTCACTACTCATTTTTGTTTTCACTCCTAAATTTGCTTATCTGAAAAATCGATAGCAAGACGCGCTTGCGCAATTTTTTCTTTTTCAATTTGTACTGTAACTTTACGTGTTTTAATACGGAATTCCATTTCTAAAAATTCATCTGTATATGCGCGTAAATAACCATAGAATTCTTTTAAATCCTTAACTGGCTCATAAGTTTTCACATAAATATATTTGCCGATTGCTTTTTCAAAGTCCTGTTGTTTCTTTAACGGACGTTCTGCTCCTGGTGAAGAAACCTCTAAGTAGTAGTTTTGCTCGATTGGATCATTTTCATCCAATTTCTCGCTTAAACGCTCACTCACTTGTGCACATTGTAAAATATCAATGCCGCCTTCTGGTGTGTCAACATAAATACGCAGGAACCAGTCGCGTCCTTCTTTTACGAACTCGATATCAACTAATTCCAAATCAAGCTCTTCCACAATCGGTGTCACTAGCTCTTCAATGATCGACGTAACTTTGCTCATCGTATCCTCCCTAACGTCTTTGTTTGTTTTAGATCTTCATAGTATTGGTTAAACAAAAGACGAGTTTTCATTGAAAAAATTGGACATTTACAACTAAATGCAATGGCGTCCAGATTTCTTTTGAGGCCCACAGGACGTGGGTCAGCCAGTCTTTGCCGCACGATGCGACGCGTTAGACGGACTTCTTTTTTTCATTATAAAATCTGCGACATTCGCCAGAGTTTTAACTCCACTCACAAAAATCAGAACACTTGCTCGTTGAAATTAAATAGTTGTGTAAACAACAGAAAAGAGCGGGAAACCCCACTCTTTTGCTGGCGAACTATCAACAAATTATTACATTTAGCATAGCACAAAGGCTATCCTAATGCAAATTTTGCCTATTAACACATAGAATTAACAACTACTGAGAGAATATGCATCCGAAAATACAAAATCCTCTCTTTTAGCCTGTCTGTACATTAGAATAAGGACAGCTGGTTGGCATCCGGCATTCCTTCCAAACATCCAAGCTCATCCATATACTCGATTAAGGTCTTCGATACACGGCCGCGCTGCTGTAAATCTTCTTTTGATAAAAATTCTCCATTTTTACGTGCTTCAACAATTTGTTTCGCTACGTTAGTACCAAGACCTGGAATGGCATCAAAAGGTGGAATCAATGAGTTTCCTTCGATGATGAACTCACTCGCATGTGAACGGTATAAATCAACCTTTTTGAAGCTCATCCCGCGTTCACACATTTCCAGTGCTAGTTCCATAACTGTCAGTAAACTTTTCTCTTTCGGTGCTGCATCGAGCCCCTTCATGTTGATTTCATCGATTTTTTTGCGGATCATGACAGAACCTTGTGTCATCGCAATTAAATCAAAGTCCGACGCACGCACAGTGAAGTACGCTGCATAGTAAAGAATCGGATGATGGACCTTGAACCATGCGATACGCACAGCCATTAATACATAGGCTGCGGCGTGGGCTTTCGGGAACATGTACTTAATCTTTTTACAAGAATCGATATACCATTCAGGCACTTTTTTCGCACGCATTTCCGCTTCCATTTCATCTGTTAACCCTTTACCTTTACGCACGGACTCCATAATTTTAAAGGCAAACGACGGGTCCAGATCCTGATAAATTAAATAAACCATAATATCGTCACGACAGCCGATTACTTCTTTTAATACACAAGTGCCGTCTTTAATCAGTTCCTGTGCATTTCCAAGCCATACGTCTGTACCATGTGAAAGTCCGGAAATCTGAACAAGTTCACTGAATGTCGACGGTTTTGTTTCTTCAAGCATTTGGCGTACGAATTTTGTTCCGAACTCCGGAATTCCGAGCGTTCCTGTTTTCGTTCCAATTTGCTTTTCGGTCACACCTAGCGATTCAGTTGAACTGAAAATCTTCATAACAATCGGGTCGTCTGTCGGGATTGTTTTTGGATCGATTCCGGATAAATCCTGAAGCATACGAATTACGGTTGGATCATCGTGCCCAAGTATATCAAGCTTTAAAATATTATCGTGGATCGAGTGGAAGTCGAAATGGGTTGTTTTCCATTCCGAATCCTGAGCATCCGCCGGGAACTGTACTGGCGAGAAGTCGTAAATATCCATATAATCCGGTACTACGATAATTCCCCCCGGGTGTTGTCCAGTTGTACGTTTTACTCCTGTACATCCTTGCACAAGGCGGTCCACTTCCGCATTCCGGTAAGTGATGCCATTGTCGCTTCCGTACCCTTTTACATAACCATATGCCGTCTTTTCGGCAACCGTACCAATCGTTCCGGCACGGAATACATAATCCTCACCGAATAGCACTTTCGTGTAGTTATGCGCTTGTGGCTGATATTCGCCGGAGAAGTTCAAATCGATATCGGGCACTTTGTCACCCTTGAATCCTAGGAACGTTTCGAACGGGATATCCTGGCCGTCTTTTTTGAACGGGGCACCACATTCCGGACATTGTTTGTTCGGTAAGTCATAGCCTGATGCAACCGAACCGTCCGCGATAAACTCGGAATGCTTACAGTTTGGACAAACATAATGCGGCGGCAGCGGGTTTACTTCGGTAATTTCCATAAATGTCGCGACAAGGGAAGACCCTACCGACCCACGCGAACCTACTAAGTAACCGTCAGCCAGCGATTTTTTTACGAGCTTCGCGGAAATCAGATAAATTACCCCGAACCCGTGTCCTAAAATAGATTTCAGTTCCTTATCAATACGGGCCTGGACAATTTCCGGTAAATTTTCGCCGTAAATGCTATGTGCCATCTCATAAGTTAAATTCGTTACTTCATCATCCGAGCCCTCAATTTTCGGCGTATATAAATCATCCTTGATCGGTTTTACATCGCCGATCATATCGGCAACTCGCTGCGTATTTGTCACGACAATTTCCTTTGCCAAATCCGGCCCTAAAAAGTCGAATTCCTTCAGCATTTCATCCGTTGTACGGAAATGGACTTTCGGTAAAGGATTACGATTTAACGGGTTTGCGCCTCCCATTGATCCAACTAAGATTTGACGGAACTTTGCATCGGTTTCATGCAAGTAGTGGACATTTCCCGTTGCTACGACCGGTAAGTTCAGCTTTTTGCCAAGCTTTACGATACGGCGGATAATATCTTCCAATGCCCATTCATCATGGACAGTACCGCCGTCCACTAATGGAGAATAGACCGGTTTCGGCATAACTTCCAAATAATCATAGAATTTTGCGATACGCTCGGCTTCTTCCTGCGTTTTATTCATCATCGTTTCAAAGAGCTCACCATTCGAGCAGCCTGAGCCGACGATTAATCCTTGTCGTAGTTTCTGCAAATCAGAGCGGCGAATACGTGGTACACGGTAAAATGTTTCCGTATGCGAAATCGAAATTAACTTAAACAGATTTTTCAGCCCGGCATCATCTACAGCCAAAACTGTACAGTGACTTGGACGTGACTGCTTGTATCCTTCTTCACCGCCGACGTGGTCGTTCATTTCAATCAGATTTTTAATGCCTAAATCTGCAGCCTGTTTCAGCAAATGCAGGAATAGTTCACCTGTTGCTTCGGTATCATAAATTGCCCGGTGATGCTGGGTGAGTTCAATATTGTATTTTTTCGTTAAGGTTTTTAAGTTATGCGATTTTTGCCCTGGGTTTACAAGACGAGAAAGCTCGACCGTATCGATCCCCGGGTGACGAACTTCTATGCCGGCATTTTTGTAGGCAACATATAAGAAGCCTAAGTCAAACGCCGCATTATGCGCAACAACGACCCCATCACCGATAAAGTCATGGAATTCACGAATGACATCACTCAGCTCTGGTGCATTGACGAGCATATCATCGGTAATATGTGTCAGCTCGATAATTTTTGCTGTTAATTTTCGGTGCGGATTTGAGAATCGTTCAAATGTATCAATAACTTGTCCATTCTTTATTTTGACGGCCGCCAGTTCGATAATCGTGTCATACACGTTTGAAAAGCCGGTCGTCTCTACGTCAAATACGATATACGTTGCATCTTCAAGATCAACATCTATCGGATCGTAAACAATTGGTTTCCCGTCATCAACTAAGTTTGCCTCAACGCCGTAAATGACTTTAATGCCGTTTTTCTTGCCAGCAGCATAAGCTTCAGGGAATGCCTGAACGACAGCATGGTCAGTAACCGCAATCGCAGGATGTCCCCATTTAGCTGCCTGTGCTACTAGTTTATCGACAGATGTCATCGCATCCATTTGACTCATTGGTGTGTGCAAGTGAAGCTCAACACGCTTTTCGCCTTCCGGAGCATGGTCTTTTTTAGGTTCATGCTTGATTTCATTGATGTCTTTTACCATCATGACTAAATCGCGGGCAAATGTATCAAGCTGAATGGATCCGCGTACACGCACCCACATCCCTTTACTCATCTGCTTCATCTTCACGACGTCCTCATCCCCGTTTGAGAACATTTTGACCATTAGTGAGTCGGTGTAATCGGAAATTTTAAACTCAAGCAATGAACGACCGCTTCGAAGTTCTTTAATATCACATGCAAAAATAAAACCTTCCAGTACAATCGAACGTTCTTCTTCCAGTACTGTGCGGATTTCAACAGGATCCGGATTTTTGATCAGTGCACCAATCTGGAACGGTGTATCTCCAGTAACAGCACCAGGATTGGCCGCTTTCTCTTTTTCGCGTGTTGCAAAATCGGCCATCGCCTGTTTAGACAGTCGTTCTTCCTCTTCCCTGCGCTGCTGGTAAAACGCTTCTTGCTGTGCGATAAATTCATCTGACTCTTCCACCAGCTGGAAATCAAGCGGAATATGCGGGAAACCGAATGTCTTGTATGAATCGGCAATTTTATCCGTATACTTTGATTTTAATGATAAGTACTCTACTTCGAGCATCGACGTCACGACAAGCTTATGACCTGTCCATTTCGGTGTTTGCTTTGATAAATTGGTACGCAGCATTGGCGACATTTCATCCATTTGCTCAATAACTACTTGCCAATAATCCAAAATATGCTGCTCATTGACTACTGGATTATATGATTCAATCGTCAGTAACACATTGGCAATGGGCGAAAATTTCTCGATCATCCGCATCCGCAGTAATTGATACACTTGGTAAGGCAATATATTTTCTATTTTTATTTTAAAGTCCCAAACACGCTTCTTTTTATGAACTGTTACACGTTCGAGTGTTCCATTTTCAAAAAAGGACATATAGACATCATCAGTCAATTCAAGCTGCTGTAACAATAGTAGGAATTTTTGTCTTCCTTCCTGTTTTGACAATTGTTTCACCCTTTCATCATGCTGCTTTCATTGTGAGGCAAAGGGTTGCGTCGGCATGGAAAACACTCCGCGCGTACCAATCACCGGTCCCTTCACATCCAATGAAAAAGAAAAGAAAGTACATAAAAAATTGTACTTTCCCGTTCTCTCTATCTTAATCGTTACTAGTTTTGGCGGAAATATTCGTTTAAGCGATCGACTACTTCTTCTTTCGCCCATTCTGCAGATTCGCCTGTTGAACGGAATTTCACTTCCACAAGACCTTCTGAAGCTTTTTTACCTACTGTAATACGAACAGGTAATCCGATTAAATCCGCATCCGCAAATTTAACGCCGGCACGTTCTGCACGGTCATCATATAACACTTCATAGCGGTATGATTTCAGTACACCGTAAAGCTCGTCTGCTAATTGAACTTGCGCTTCGTCTTTAGCATTGACCGGTACTAACTGCAAATCATATGGCGCTAATTGTGCAGGCCATACAAATCCGTTTTCATCTTGGAAATGTTCTGCAACAGCAGCAAGTATACGTGAAACCCCGATACCATAGCATCCCATAATATAAGGTTTTGCTTTACCTTGCTCATCAAGGAATGTTGCATTTAGTTTTTCTGAATATGTTGTACCTAATTTGAAAATATGTCCAACTTCAATTCCTTCAGCAAACTTAATGATACCTTGACCGTCCGGAGATGGGTCACCTTGTTGGATGAAACGGATATCTTCATAAGAGCTGATCGCAAAGTCGCGCTCCGGATTGACATTTAATAAATGGAATCCATCTTCGTTTGCACCTGCAACACCGTTACGGATTGATTTGATTGCATTATCTGCAATTACTTTTACATTCACCGGCAATTTCACAGGACCGATTGAACCTGGTGTACAGCCAAGTAATTCTTTAATCGCTGCGTCTTCTGCCAATTCAACAGATGTAGCACCTAATGCATTTTTTAATTTAATGTCGTTAATTTCGTGGTCACCGCGCGCTAAAACAACAACCAATTCACCATCAATATCAAAAACTAGTGATTTAATCACATTTGAAGGTTCTACATTCAAAAATGCAGATACTTCTTCGATTGTTTTTTGATCTGGTGTTTCAATCTTTTCGATGTCTTTCATCGGTGTTGTCGGTGCTGTATATTCTACAACAACCTCTGCCATTTCGATGTTTGCCGCATAATCCGATGTATCCGAATAAGCGATTGTATCTTCCCCGATTTCAGAAAGCACCATGAATTCGTGTGTACCTTTACCGCCAATTGTACCTGCATCCGCGATTACGGCACGGAAGTTTAAGCCAAGACGCGTGAAGATATTTGAATAGGCACGGTACATATCATCATATGTGGCATCAAGTGATTCACGTGAAGAGTGGAAAGAATATGCATCTTTCATAATGAACTCGCGGCCGCGCAGTAAGCCGAAGCGTGGGCGTTTTTCATCACGGAATTTACTTTGGATTTGATAAAGTGTTAACGGTAATTTTTTATATGATTTAATTTCATCGCGCACTAAAGTTGTGATCACTTCTTCATGTGTTGCACCTAAAGCGAAGTCACGGTCATGACGGTCTTTTAAACGCATAAGCTCCGGACCGTATGCTTCCCAGCGACCTGACTCCTGCCATAGCTCTGCTGGTTGCAATGCAGGCATTAATAGCTCGATTGAATTGATTGCTTCCATTTCTTCACGGATGATTTGTTCGATTTTTGATAATACTCTGCGCGCTAATGGTAAGTATGAGTATACTCCGGCCGCATTTTGACGGATAAATCCGGCACGCAATAGCATGCGATGCGATTTCACATCGGCATCGGATGGATTTTCCCTTAAAGTTGGGATAAACGTTTTGGTCTGTTTCATAAATAGTGCCACCTTTTTTATTTAAATTGCTGCTCTTTATAATACTAATCAAATTTAGCTTTGAACGCTAGTATTATTCATACAAAACGCTCAAAGCTGCCATTTTAAAACGTATTTTGTTTAAAAGAGATCCTTCATCTGGCAAGGGTTGATTTACATTACAGGTCGGACGCTTTCCGCGGGCGTGGCCTGAGCCTGTAGTCTCAGGCGTCACGCTATTCCCGCTGGAGTCGCCTCCCCTCCATTCCAATCAACTAGCTTGCCACTTAGTAAAATCATCTCAATTAATTTAGAAGAAGAATCGCTGGATATCGTTCCACGTTACGACGACCATCAAGATCATCAGGAGGAGGATGCCGACGAAGTGAACCATACCTTCTTTTTGACGGTCGATCGGTTTTCCTCTTACTGCTTCCACAGCGAAGAAAAGTAAACGGCCACCATCAAGTGCTGGTAGTGGTAACAAGTTCATAATCCCTAAGTTGACGCTCAGCATTGCCGCAAAGTATAGAATATTATATAAACCGAATGTGACAACCGTTTCAGTTGTTTTATAAATTCCTACAGGGCCTGATAATGCGTCAATCGAGAATTGGCCGGTAATCAGTTTGCCGACAAGTGTTCCGATTGTAATAATCATGTTATACGTTTCTTCCACACCATACACGACGGCTTTTAGCGGGTTTTTTTCAATGGAACGCATCACACCGATTTGTCCGTAATCTGGACCACCTTCCTGCTCTACAGCTTTTGGTGTAAGTTCAATTATTTCATTACCCGTTTCACGTTCGACTTCGAATGTTACGGCTTTGTTCGGGTTTTCGAAAATTTGTTCTGATAACTCTTCCCAAGTTGAAATCGACTGTCCGTTCACCTTGACTACTTTATCGCCATCGACCAATCCAGCACTGCTCGCAACAGAATTGTCCATAACTTCGGCAATAATCGGTTCCTCAGAAGGAATCCCTTGAATAAGCCCGATAATCAGGAAGATGAAGAACGCTAAAATAAAATTGAATAATGGACCAGCGAAAATCGCCATCGCACGAGCACCAACAGATTTTGAATTAAATTGGCGATCAAGCGGCGCAATCATCTGCTCCGTACCATTTTCAACGATGCTTGCTGTACGGGATACATTGTAGCGAATGAACTGGTCATCCTCATCATAACCTTCAATCCAAAGTTCACGTTCCAGATCTGCACGCTCTACTTCTAAAAAGATGACGTTTTGATAATGTGTTTTTTGATTGAGTATGATTTTTTCTACGATATTTTCTTCATTTGTTATTAAAGCTACGCGGTAACCAGGCTGCAACTCTACCGTATCGGTATCTTCGCCGGCCATTCTTACATAACCGCCAATTGGTAATAGTCGTAGCGTATAGACTGTTTCACCTTTCGTCATCCCAAAAATCTTCGGTCCCATACCAATCGCAAATTCACGCACCATAATTCCTGCGCGTTTTGCAAATAAGAAGTGACCTAGCTCATGGAAAAAAACGAGTGAGCCAAAAATTAAAATAAAGGCTATAACTGTTTGCATAATCTCCCACCTTCATTGGAACTGAGCCGAATATTATTTCGCCCAATCTTTTTTAGCAATCAAGCTCTTTGAAAAAAGGCACCGCTTGTACAAAAAGGGGATATCCACCTTTTTGTTCTTCACATCCGTTTTTCACACTTTCCTATTTTACCATGCTTGCGACTGTTTTTCTCGTTTCACTGTCTACATGTAAAATAGTTGCTAAATCTGGCAAAGCGATATTGTTATGACTATTCATAATACGCTCAATACATTCTTCAATTTCTAAAAAAGTAATTTTTTCTTGTAAAAACAATGCAACGGCTGCTTCGTTTGCTGCGTTCATTGCCGTTAAGATTGTCCCGCCCATGCGCCCTGCATCATAAGCAAGCTTTAATGCACGGAAACGGTCAAAATCCACTTCCTTAAAATGAAGCTGTCCAATTTGGGCCAAATTTAAACGTTGGCCATTTGCAAGCGGCAGACGATCCGGATAGCTAAGCGCATATTGAATTGGTACACGCATGTCCGGTGTTCCGAGCTGTGCGATGACACTTGTATCCTCATATTCAACCATCGAGTGAATGATGCTTTCACGGTGCAGCAATACGCCGATGTTGTCATAAGGCATATCAAACAATACATGTGCCTCAATCACTTCAAGCCCTTTATTCATCATTGTTGCTGAGTCAATCGTAATTTTGGCTCCCATTGACCAGTTCGGATGATTCAGAGCATCTTTTACCGTTACTCCTACTAGTTCATCTCTTGTTCGATCTCTGAATGAACCACCTGATGCCGTTAAAACAATGCGCTCGATACGCTTTTTGTTTTCACCGTTCATCGATTGGAAAACAGCAGAATGTTCACTGTCTACCGGTAAGATCGGTGCATTGTATTTTTTTGCTTCAGCCATGACAAGATGACCTGCTGTTACAAGTGTTTCTTTGTTTGCAATGGCAATCGTTTTCCCCATGCGGATCGCAGCAAGTGTCGATTCCAGTCCAACGCTGCCTAATACCGCATTAATAAGCACTGTCGAATCCGGATGTGTCGCTACTTCGACCAATCCTTTTTCACCATATGTAAAGGAAATATGCGGAAACTCTTTTTGTAAAGTGCCTGCCGCTTCCTCTGTTTGCATTGAAACTAATTCTGGTTGCAGTTTTTTTATGATTTCGCGGGACTTTTCAATATTTTGTCCGGCTGAAAATGCAACAAGCTTAAATTCATTCGGATATGCAAGTAAAATATCAAAGGTTTGCCATCCGATGGAACCTGTTGCACCTAATAAACTAATTTTTTTCACAATGATACGTCCCTTCTATGTCCTAGGAAAAGAAATGTAAAAAATGCAGTAATGGTACGACAAATAGTAAACTGTCAAAGCGGTCCAATATGCCGCCGTGTCCTGGCAGAATATTGCCTGAATCTTTTACATCATAATGACGTTTAATAGCCGATTCGACCAAATCACCCATTTGACCTATAATTGATGCGATAATTGTCACAACGATTAATTGCAGCCAGCTTGAGGCAAAAGGATAGATGAGCTGCATAGCAATTGCGAAAATAACGGCAATCACAATCCCGCCCACAAAACCTTCCACTGTTTTCTTCGGCGAAATTTCCGGCCATAATTTATTTTTCCCTAATTTACGCCCAACAAAATAGGCGCCGGAATCTGTTGTCCACACGACTAACAATACAAAGACGACAAATTCTAGACCGATAAAACGTGTTTCGATAAAATAATGGAATCCAAGGCCGACATAAAATGCCCCTAACAATATAAAACCAATTTCATCAAAAGTCATTTTATTTTTTACAAGAACAATATAAATCAATAACAGTGCCGTAATTCCATACACAATCATCAAAATTGAATCATATTGAAAAAATTCAACGATATTCAATGACCATTCATTTGGTACAACCAATACTATTAATGCAAGTGTACCAATAATACCTGGAACAGATGCAATTGAAATTCCTTTCATTTTCAGCAATTCATAGAAACCAATGACTGCGATAATACTCATTAAAATCGCAAATGGCGTTCCTCCATAAATTACGAATGGAATAAATAATGCTGCAGCAATTACTCCGGTAATGATGCGTTGTTTCAACTTGTTCCTTCTCCTTTCAGCCCTCCATAACGGCGGTTACGGTTTTGATACACGGAGATTGCCTCTTTTAAGCATGCTTCGTCAAAATCAGGCCAATGCGTATCAGTGAACCAAAACTCCGTATAGGCAAGCTGCCATAGCATAAAGTTACTTATGCGCACTTCACCACTCGTGCGAATTAATAAATCGGGTTCAGGTAAATGAGCCGTCATTACATACTGGGAAATATGTTGTTCATTTAATTCATCAATTGTAAGACTTCCTGCTTCTACCTCTTTTAGAAGCTGTTGCATCGCCATTACAATTTCAGCACGCCCACCGTAATTCATCGCAAAATTTAAGACCAGTCCCGTATTCCCAGCAGTAGCTTCCATCGCCTTTTTTAAAGCGGATTGCGTATAGTCCGGCAATGAATCCATTACACCTATCATTTCCACTTTAATATTTCGCTCCATTAGCTCCGGCAAAAAGGAATTTAAAAATTGCTCTGGTAAACGCATTAAAAATTCCACTTCTGATTTAGGACGCTTCCAGTTTTCTGTTGAAAATGCGTAGAGCGTCAATACTTGTACTCCTAAATCACAAGCGCAACGTGTTATCTTTCGAATGGTTTTCATTCCTTCATGATGACCTGCGACCCTTGGCATTGAACGCTTTTTCGCCCAGCGTCCATTTCCGTCCATAATAATTGCAATATGGGTAGGGATTTCCTCGCCCTTAACTAAGTCCACATTTTCACTACTGAATGACTGTTCTTTATTTGTATTTTTCCCAAAAAGTTTTTTAAACATAGTTAATACCCCCAACTGCACATATCGGACTGCTTCCTTTTTATCATATCAAAAAAGGGTTAGCCTGTCCTTTTTATATAATGAACTTCTTTAGTATCTTAAAGAATAATTGTGCTTCTTTTAATCTTTCATATGTATTTTTTCCACAATTTATACTTTCAATTAGGGGGAACGGGTTCATGTGCATGTTTTTTTGCTACAGCTATATTTCCCTAACAATTTTTAAATTTATCTATTATTGTAAAAAAAACGTCCTTATTAGCAGGACGTTTTAATCCATGTAAAGTTCATACATCGCCAGAAAAAGATTTCGCGCTAATGTAATCCACCAGCGCGAAACAATATTATTGAAAATTAAGTATTATCTTATGAACATTTGTGTTGATATCCATTGCGGCCACCGCAGAAGCAATGACTTGATGAATGAGAAGGCGAAATCTCGTCGCCTCCCCTATTCCAATGAACCTGTTTTATAAAATATACTTAAAATTAAACTGTTAAAATTTCTTTTTCTTTTTCTTTCACTAACTCCTCGATTTTAACAATTGAGTTGTCTGTTAGCTTTTGGATGTCATCGTTGAAGCCGCGTAGTTCGTCTTCTGTGATTTCACCGTTCTTTTCTAATTTTTTCAGGTCATCGTTAGCATCGCGGCGCACGTTACGTACAG
Source organism: Solibacillus sp. FSL W7-1472 (assembly GCF_037969775.1). NCBI lineage: Bacteria > Bacillati > Bacillota > Bacilli > Caryophanales > Caryophanaceae > Solibacillus > Solibacillus sp. FSL W7-1472. The sequence goes on along the minus strand of NZ_CP150208.1, from coordinate 1,056,486 downwards.
CAACTTTCGCTTCTTCCGACTCTTTTTTCACCTGTTTAACTAATTCTTTACGGCGCTCTTCCGTTAATGCCGGTACTGCTAAACGAATAACATTCCCGTCATTTGTCGGAGTGATTCCGATGTCTGAACGCATAATCGCTTTTTCGATTTCGCCTAAAATTGATTTATCATAAGGCTGGATTACTAAAAGGCGTGCTTCCGGTACAGAGATACCTGCCATTTGGTTGATTGGTGTTGGAGAACCATAGTAGTCCACCGTAATACGATCCAATAGTGAAGCATTTGCTACACCTGCGCGAATTGAAGCTAATTCACGTGAGAAAGCATTAATAGATTTTGTCATTTTTTCTTGTGCTTGATTTAATACTTGTTGTGTCATTACGCATCTCTCCTAACAACTGTTCCAATTTTTTCGCCTAATGCGGCACGTTTAATATTACCTGGTTCTGATAAGTTGAAAACGACAAGCTTAATATCATTATCCATACATAATGTTGAAGCTGTAGAATCCATTACTTGCAAACCTTGTTGAATAACGTCTAAATACGTAAGTGTGTCATACTTAACTGCTTCAGAATCTAATTTTGGATCTGCAGAATAAACGCCATCCACATTGTTTTTCGCCATTAAAATTGCATCTGCATTAATTTCTGCGGCACGTAAAGCGGCTGTCGTATCTGTCGAGAAGTATGGGTTACCTGTTCCCGCAGCAAAGATTACGACACGTGCTTTTTCCAAATGACGAACTGCTTTACGTCGAATATATGGCTCTGCCACTTGTGTCATAACGATCGATGATTGAACACGTGTAGGAACACCCAGATTTTCCAGCGAGTCTTGTAATGCCAGTGCATTCATCACTGTTCCTAACATACCCATATAATCTGCATTGGCACGTTCCATTCCCATTTCAGCGCCGATTTTGCCGCGCCAAATGTTGCCTCCGCCGACAACTAATGCGACCTCTACACCTAAGTCGATAACTTCTTTAATTTCTCCAGCGATCGATTTAATAACATCCGGTGAGAAACCGAAGCCTAATTCTCCAGCTAATGCTTCCCCGCTAAGTTTAATAACTACTCGTTTGTACTCTGACACACCCATAGTAGACCTCCGTTACTCATTTATTTAAAAGGAAATACGACGCGAATTTTTTATGTATCGTACTTCGCTTCATTCAAAATAGATTTCTTTAAAAATAGGGAACACGCAAATGGTGCTCCCTACTGTTTGCTTAAATTAATGTTAATTTAAGTTGTAATTTAATTAGTTACCTTTAACTTGGCTCATTACTTCTTCAGCGAAGTTATCTTCACGTTTTTCGATACCTTCACCAACACCATAACGAGTGAAGCTTGTTACAGTAGCACCTAATGAGTTTACGAAGTCACGTACTTTTTGATCTGAGTTTTTAACGAAAGCTTGGTCTAATAAACATACGTCTTCGAAATATTTACCAAGACGGCCTTCTACCATTTTCGCTACGATGTTTTCTGGTTTACCTTCGTTTAACGCTTGCTCAGTTAATACTTTGCGCTCACGTTCAACTTCGTCAGTAGAAACTTCGTCACGAGAAATGTAAGTTGGGTTGATTGCAGCGATATGCATAGCGATATCTTTTGCAGCAGCAGCGTCAGTAGAACCTTCAAGAACTACTAATACACCAATGCGTCCGCCCATGTGTAAGTAAGAACCGAATGCATCTGCATCAGTTTTTGTTTTGATTTCGAAACGACGTAATGAGATTTTTTCACCGATTGTAGCTGTAGCTGTAGAAATTTGGTCAACGATTTTCACGCCGTCTTTTTCTAATTCTAAAGCAGCTTCTACTGATTCTGGCTTAGCAGCTAATAATTGCTCTGCTAAAGAAGCAACTAAAACTTGGAACTTGTCGTTTTTCGCAACGAAGTCTGTTTCAGCGTTTACTTCTAAAAGAATCGCTTCATTACCGTTTTCTAAAATGTAAGTTGTACCTTCAGCAGCGATACGGTCAGCTTTTTTGCCAGCAGCAGCTAAACCTTTTTCACGTAGGAAATCGATTGCAGCATCGATGTCACCTTCTGTAGATACTAAAGCTTTTTTACAGTCCATCATACCTGCGCCTGTTTTTTCGCGTAATTCTTTTACTAATTGTGCAGTAATGTTTGCCATGTTGAGTTTCCTCCTAAATATAATGAAAAATTTATTTACACTATTTCATACTTTAAGCGATAAATCGCGATTTTTCAACGATTCATACATTTTCAAATTCATTTCTCAAAAAAAGGTGATAAGGGGTTCATCCACTTATCACCTTTTCTAACAGTGAATTACTCAGCTGTAGCTTCTTCTACTGCTGGAGCTTCTTCTTCACCTTGTTTAGCTTCTAATAAAGCGTCAGCCATTTTAGCAGTTAATAATTTAACCGCGCGGATAGCATCGTCGTTTGCAGGGATTACGTAATCAATTTCATCTGGATCACAGTTAGTGTCTACGATACCAACTAGAGGGATGTTTAATTTGATTGCTTCTGCAACTGCGATACGCTCTTTACGAGGGTCTACAACGAACATTACGTCCGGAATAGCTTTCATATCACGGATACCGCCTAAGAATTTAACTAAGCGCTCGTGCTCTTTTTTAAGTTGGATTACTTCTTTTTTAGGAAGTACAGCAAAAGTACCGTCTTCTTCCATTTTTTCGATATCTTTCATACGTTTTACACGTTTTTGAATAGTACCGAAGTTTGTTAAAGTACCACCTAACCAACGTTGGTTGATGTAGTAGTTACCTGAACGTTCAGCTTCTTCTTTGATCGCTTCTTGTGCTTGTTTTTTCGTACCTACGAATAAAACTTTACCACCGTCTTGACCAACTTGACGCATGAAATCGTATGCTTCTTCTAATTTTTTAACCGTTTTTTGTAAATCGATAATGTAAATACCGTTACGCTCTACGAAGATATATTTCTTCATTTTTGGGTTCCAACGGCGAGTTTGGTGACCGAAATGTACACCAGCTTCTAGTAATTGTTTCATTGAAATTACTGACATGAGTGTTTCCTCCTAATATGTTTGGTTTTTTTCCTCCGTATTTTTCATCTGCAACAAGCTACCCGTAGACTTACGAGCACCACTTACTACATCAAAATACGTGTGTATTGTTAACACCGCTTGTAACTATATCATAATGGACTTTCAAGTGCAACTACTTTACGCATGAAACTTTACGAGGAGCTCAATTTCCGTTTTTCCGCGTCCCATCATTCTCGCAATTTCTTCGATTGTTTTTCCGTTGCGATAATGATTGATTACTTGCTGTTCAAATGTCAGGTTTTGTTCTTGAATTTCATTGTCTTCAGAAAGTGTTTCCGCTTTTTCTAAAGCTTCATTGTCCTTTTCTTCAACCTGCTGCTGTGTCTTTTGCTTTTGATAGGCACTTGCTGCTTGCTTGACCGGTACGAATTTGCGCGGTTCCATTTCCTGTTCTTTTACCGGTTGTTCTTTTATAGTCTGCGCCGGTCCTTCTTTACGGGTTGATGCGGCCTTTTGGGCAACATTCGGTTTTTTCAGTTCACTGATTAACCGGTCGTTTTCTTCTTTCATCTCCATTAAATATACGCTAATCGCATTGTCCATTTCATTAATCAGTTCATTTTGGCGCTTTTCTATATTCTGAAATTTAGAAAGCTTACTATATAAAAGAACAATTACAAAAATCGTAATCATCTGGATGAGAAATAAGGTAATTACAACTGCGATCATGATGACTGCTCCTAGCCACTAAAATCAAAAAGGTTCCCTTTGAACGGGTGCTGCACTTTTTGTTCTAGCTGTTCCTTATTTTTCTTGTTTTCTTGAGTTTGCTCTTGTCCGTTTTGGGAAGGCTTATCCTGTTCCTCATCCTTGAGGGCGTTCAGATGCTCTGTTTCATTGACGGATAATTGTTTGCGTTCCAGTTCCCTATTCAATGCTTCATTTGCATGCATTTGCTGCAGGATTGTATTTTGTTGACGCTGATCGGCCATCTTTCCTGCCTCAAATGTTTTAGGAATCGCAATCTGCAATTCCAGGCCCTTTAAACTCATAACGCCGCCTCCTTACGTATTAATCATTTCTGAAGACAATAATTTACGTAATTTAAACAATGCTTTTGAGTGAATTTGCGAAATTCTAGATGTGGACAGGTCCAGTATTTCACCGATTTCGGTTAATGTTAATTCTTCCGAGTAAAATAAACTAATGACAAGCTGTTCTTTTTCATTCAGCTTTTTAATATTTTCAGCCAAATCGCCTAACAGTTCTACATGAACGCTATGCTGCTCCGGTGTTTTCGTATTGTCATCACGGATAACAAAGGACTTACCTTCCGATTCTTCCTGGTCCAGCTGCTCATTGATGGACAGCACATTAGAGAAAAAATGTTCCTGGAAAGTTTGGTACACTTCTTCGACAGGCAGATTCATATGTGCTGCAACTTCTTCTGCTGTCGCATGTCGCATCAGCTTTTGCTCAAGTGACTCAATTTGCGATTCCAGTTTTTTTGCTTTTTCACGCGCTGATCTCGGGAGCCAGTCCTCTTTTCGTAAACCATCGAGGATAGCACCACGAACACGGAATGAAGCATACGTATCAAATTTTAAATCTCGGTTTATATCAAATTTATTTAACGCATCAAACAGCCCCATCATCCCAAGACTCATTAAGTCATCTCTGGAAATGTTTTTCGGAAGCCCGACAGCGATACGCTGTACATGATAGGATACGAGTGGTTTAAACTTTTTTATTAATAAATCGCCTGCTTCGGGATCACGGTTCTTTGTCCAACGAACCCATAATGATTGTTCGTCTCTATGCCTTTGTTCTGTCAAACATACCCACCCCTTTTTTGAAAAGTAACATATTTATGTTTATTATACCAAAAAGCCTTTTAATATACATTTAATCCAATAATTCGACACAGTATTTCCTTATATTCTGCGAAATAAAAAAGAGCCGGATATACGACTCTTTTACCTTGAAAGGGATTCATCGCCTTGAAGCATCGAACGAACGACTTGTGCAATTTCTTCCGAATTCTCATCTTCAACTTCCTTTGCCGGAAGGTCGCTTTGCGGAACAGCCTGTGTTTTGTCCGTCTCTTTCGCAACTGCTCCCGGAAGCTCCTCTTCTATTTGTAACAAATCAGGTGATTCCGGTGTATAAAATACATACCCAAGGAAATAACGGATAAGAAACATTAAACTAAATGCAATGACAGCAACGACAAAAGCTGTGCCAATCGTCGGCAGTGGCAACGCATACGGATTTTGAATTGCAGCGATAAAATATACAGCGAATGAAAATAGTGCTGCCCAAAAATTATAAAATATTGAACCAAACATTAAATTTCACTCACTCCTTTATTGACGGTACGAACTGAAAGCATGCTCGTTTCAGGGTTAAACTCAATCGTACGACCGCTGTTACCGCCCGTATCTTCAGCGATGAGCGGTATGCCCAGTTCTTTTAACTGCGCTTTTACAGCTTCCACATTTCTAGGTCCAATCCTCATCGAATCTTTGTCTGCTGTAAATTGGAACATTTGTGCACCACCCGCAATTTTCGCCTTCAGCTTAAAGCGTTGTGCTCCTTCTTGTTTTAAAAGATCAACTAAAGCAGCAATTCCGGTATCGGCAAATTTTGCGGCATTCATTGTTGCCGTGCGATTTAAACTAGAATCCGGCAGCATGACATGGACCATACCGGCAACTTTTTTGGAATCGTCGTAAATGACTGCACCAACACAAGAACCTAAACCCGAAGTACGGATCGTTTTAGGAACTTTTACGATATCCATTTGTGCAATACCTACTTTAATCACTTCGCTTGAATGGGTAACTATCATGTCGTAGGCACTCCTAATGCTTTAAAAATCGCTTCAAATGAATCAGGTTCAGGTAACAGGAAAAACTGCCCCTTTACCGCGTCATCATCAGACATGACTTCTTCATATATGGACGTGTTAATGACGATGACTGTATCGCTTACTTGTGAAAGTTCAATTAGGCCGATACTAATAATCGCACCAAACATATCCACACTCAATCCAGGGACAGTCGGATAGATTTTCAGCCCTGTAAAATCGGATAAGGCCGATAAATAAGAGCCGGATAAAATATTTCCCATTTCCTGCATTGCCGATAAGCCCATTTCTGAATACGGAGGTGTGTGAAAATCAAATGATTCATCCTGAATAAGACTTCGAATAAATCGGTTTGCCTGCTCAATTGGCAAAATGAAAAACATGCTTCCTTGGGCATCCCCTTCTATACGAAGATAAATACCGACGACAGCATTTTCCGAGCCGCCAGCGAGTTCCATCATTTCATTAAACGAGGCCATCTTCACGTCGGGTACACGCATATCGATCTTTTTTCCCAATAAATTCGATAATGCCGTAGCCGCATGTGCTGCACCAATATTTCCGATTTCCTTTAAAACATCTAAATGCAGCAATGTGATTTTTTCACTAAAGTTCATTTTCAATCCCTACTTTAATAGATTCCAGGCAAGCGAAGCTCACCCGGAAAATTATTCATTGAATTCAATCGAACGGATTTAACACTTTATCTAAGTGAAGTAAAATTAATAAGCGGTTTTCCAATTTTGCGACACCAGCGATAAAATCTTCTTCTAATGAGCCCACCACTTCCGGCTGCTGTTCAATGGAAGATGCATCGATATCCAACACATCATTTGCTGAATCTACTATAAAACCGACTTCCATCGTTTCCAGTGTAATAATAATGATTCGAGTTGTTTCCTCGTTCCCTGAAACCGGCAATTCAAACCGTTCACGTAAATCGATAACAGGGGTTACAACACCTCGAAGATTAATGACACCTTTTACATAACGTTCTGTTTTTGGCACACGTGTAATATGCATTAATTTTTCGATTCCTTTTACGTGCGAAACAGGAATGGCATATTCTTTATCTGCTAATTGAAACACAATTACTTTCAAGTTTTTTTGCTCTGTTGCATTCGTCATCCTTCACACCTCTTATCCTTTTACTTCATTAGTGCGTTACAGTCTACTATTAACGCCACTTTTCCGTTTCCTAATATCGTCGCACCTGAAATCGCAAAAATGTTCGTTAAGTAGTTTCCTAATGATTTCAGCACAATTTCCTGCTGACCGATAAATGAATCAACTACTAAACCAGCTAATTTATCGCCTTTACGGACAATTACAACTGAATGGAAGCCATCATCTTTTTGTTCAGCGCGCGGTACTTCAAAAATTTCTTCCAGGAATACAAGCGGTACAACTTTACCACGGAAATCGATTACTTTTTGATTATGGGCATTTAAAATATCTGAATGACGGATAATCGATGTTTCAATAATAGATGATAACGGAATTGCATAAATTTCATTTTCAATTTCTACAAGCATGACTGAAATAATTGACAGTGTCAGCGGTAATTGGATCGAGAAAACTGAACCGACATTTTGAGTTGATTCAATCGAAATATTCCCGCCTAATGATTCAATCGTTGTTTTAACAACATCCAAACCGACACCACGGCCTGATACATCCGAAATGACGTCCGCTGTTGAGAAACCAGATGCCATAATTAGCTCGTTAATCTGCTTGTCTGTCATCGTTAATGACTGTTCATGTGTAACAATCCCTTTAGACAACGCTTTTGCCAATACTTTTTCTCGGTTGATTCCTGCCCCATCATCTTCAATCTCGATGAATACATAGTTCCCGCTATGATAAGCACGAAGTTCCACCGTTCCTTCTTCCGGTTTGCCTTTTGCACGGCGTACTTCCGGACTTTCGATTCCATGGTCAACTGAGTTGCGGATCAGATGAACCAACGGATCTCCAATTTCATCAATTACTGTGCGGTCAAGCTCTGTTTCTGCACCGACAATATTAAGTTCGATTTTTTTATTTAAATCACGCGATAATTGACGTACCATTTTCGGGAAACGGTTAAATACTGTGTCTACAGGAACCATGCGCATCGTTAAGACGATATTTTGCAGGTCACCCATTGTACGGCTCATACGTTCAACTGTTTCATTCAGTTCACCGTGATTCACGTCACCGGCAATTGTTAAAAGACGGCCGCGATCAATCGCAAGTTCTTCAAACAAGTTCATCAATATGTCTAGGCGTTCAATATTTACGCGGATCGTTTTACTCGATGCATGACCCGATTTACTATTGTTTTTAACAGCTGCTGTTTTTGGCTGTTCTTCAGACACGGCAGTTACAGTTTCCTCTACTGCTGGCTGTGATTGTACTTCTTCTACAGGTACTTCGATGGCCGTAGTTTTTGTAACAAATACATCTCGGCTGATTTTATTGACAACTACACGATCGACCTCTGATACTTTCATGAGCATCTTTTGCAAATCTTCAGCTGACTCTTTTGAAATAAAGGCAACGTGGAATTCACTATCAAACTGTTCTTCTTCTAATTTATCTACTGTCGGCGAAGATTTAATGACATCTCCATTTTTCTCCAGTATTTCGAATACCATGAACACACGAGCCGCTTTTAATAAACAGTCTTCACGCAAAAATACTGTAATTTCAAATGCATTGAAATCTTGTTCAGATGATTGCAGAATGACTGTTTTTTCAAAATCATCATAGGACAATTTTAATTCCAATCCTTGGGCTGGCTGTTCAAGCTCAGTTGCTACTACTGCAGCAGCAACTTCCTGTTCTGCCATTGTTTCTTCTGTATCGGTAGTTGCAGGTTCGCCTGCTTCAATGCGCTTTAGCTTTTCCACTGTTGCCTGCACATTGCGTTTACCGTCGCCGCCATCAGCAATGTCAAATACCATTTCTTCTAAATGGTCGACTGATTCGAAAACGACATCTAAAATTTCTGCGTTCACTTTAATTTTACTGTTGCGGATCGCATCTAATATATTTTCCATTTTATGTGTTAAATCAGCTAAATCTTCAAAGCCCATTGTTGCTGCCATACCTTTTAAAGTATGTGCCGAGCGGAAAATCTCTCCGACAATCGTTAAATCTTCCGGATTTTTTTCAAGTTCCAATAAGTGTTCACTGCATGCTTGTAAATGTTCTTTACTTTCTTCAATGAACATTTCTAAATATTGATTTAATTCCATTTAGAGGGCACCCCTTTTTAAGGCATATATTTCATAATTGTTCTGGCAATATCATCAACATCCGCCACTTCATCTACAAGCTGCGTTTCCACGGCAGCTTTTGGCATTCCATATACGATACATGTTTCTGCTGACTCGGCAATAGCCGTGACATTCCCTGTTTTTTTGAGCGAGACAAGTCCTTTTGATCCGTCATAGCCCATTCCGGTCATAATGACGGCAATTTTATCGAATTCCGAATACTGACTGACATCTTCAAACAAGACGTCTACAGACGGGCGATGTCCCGCTCTTGGCGGTTCCTGATTATCGAGGACTACAGCAAATGCCGATCCGACTTTTCTTAATTTAAGATGATAGCCACCAGGGGCAATATAGGCCGTTCCCTTTTGCAATAGGTCGCCTTGTTCTGCTTCTTTTACATGAATTTCACTTAATTGATCAAGTCTGGCTGCCAATGATTTTGTAAATCCGGCAGGCATATGCTGCACGATTAAGATCGGTGCATCCACATTTGCGGGAATTTTTGTAATAACTTCCTGTAAAGCTCTTGGACCACCTGTTGAAGTTCCGATTAAAATGATTTTCTTCGAAGTTTTGCTCCACTCCGTCTTTTGGGTCGGTACATCAATTTTGATGGTTGGTTTAGTCATGCTTTTTAGTTTTGATTCTTCATTATGAAGAGGTTGACGGATTGTTCTACTTACAACAGTCGATTTTTCGTATGGTTTTCTCAGTTTTGAAACCGTTACTTTAGATGCCTCTTCCACTTTTCGTACAAGTTCATCTTTAATTTTATGTAAATCCAATGAAATGGAACCGCTTGGTTTTGCAACGAAATCGACTGCTCCGTACTCCATTGCCATTAATGTATTCTCTGCACCGCGCTTTGTCGTACTTGAAAGCATGATGACAGGCAATGGGTACTTTTGCATGATTTCTTTTAACGCTTCCATCCCATTCATTTCCGGCATTTCCACATCCATTGTCACGACATCGGGTTTAAGCTGCTCAATTTTTTTTATGGCGTCTTTCCCATTACGGGCCGCCCCGATGACCTCAATATGCAGATGATCCGAAAAAAAATCGCTTATTAGCTTCCGCATAAAGGCGGAATCATCAACAACTAGCAGTTTTGTTTTCTGTAAGTTGCTCATTTACTCACGCCCTCTCGAAAAGATGCTTTTTAATTTTGATATAAATTTCATCGACTCATTTGTTGCATGTACTTCTTTCATTACTGCCTGCGTTGTTAAAAATTGCTCTACAATTTTATCCATTGTTTTTGTGACAGGGGCATCAGGATAGAGCAATGCAAATAAGGCTTGCTGACGTACCGCTTGACGCACAACAGGGTCTTCCGGCAGCGATCCTAAAATCGATACTTCCTTTTCCAAAAAACGTTGCATCACTGTTTTCAGGCGCTGTGTCGTATCTTGCCCTTCCTCGATGGTAAATGCTCGATTGCATAATAGATAAAATTTCTTCATCGGGTCTTTTAGATGGATAAATTTCATCATAGAATAGGCATCCATAATGGATGTCGGTTCCGCGGTAGAAATAACGATAATTTCTTCTATGGATGTTAATAGATCGAGTGACCAATCCACAACACCGGCTCCCATATCAAATAAGACAAAATCATAATTTTTCTGCAATGTTTCAAAAGCCGTGATTAAACGTGCAAAAACATCAGGAGACCATTCCATTAACGACGACATACCGGTACCGCCGGAAATATAGCTTACCCCTTCCTTTGTTTCGCAAAGAACATCTTCCAGCGGCACTTGACCATCCAGGTAATCTTTTAAACTGTATTTCACGGAGCTTCCTATGAGAATGTGTACATTACCCATGCCAATATCCATATCTAATATAGCTACTTTTTTCCCCTTTTTAGATAATAGGGTAGCGAAGTTTGTCGTGAAATTACTTTTACCAACTCCACCTTTTCCACTAACAACTGCAATTGATCGCCCTGGCTTATGTTCACTTTCAAGCATCTTCTGACGTAGTTTTTCAGCTTGATCTTTCATCGGAGTTCTCCTTGAAGAAAAGTTCTAGTAAATTATCACTATTAGGTTGTTCGATATCTTCTGGTACTTCTTGACCATTTGTATAATAAGCTAGTCCTTTATTATATTTAATCATTAAATTAAACATAGTGCCAATAGAATTTGTTTCATCAAGCTTCGTAAAGATAAATTTTCCAATATGCAAGTTCGCAAATTGTTCAATAATTGATTCTAAGTCTTTTTGCTTAGACGTTAACGATAAAACTAAGTAAGATTCTACTTGTTCACTAAATTGTATCAATGACTTTAAATCATCTACATATTTCGCTTCTTTGTAGTTTCTACCGGCTGTATCAATAAAAATTAAATCCAGATGGTCAAACTTTTGAAGCGCCTCTGCATAATCTGTTGGATTATAGACAACTTCAACCGGGGCCTGCAGCAATGCAGCATACGTTTTCAATTGTTCAATCGCAGCTATACGATAAGTGTCTGTTGTTATAAAACCGATTTTCTTTTTCTTTTCAAGTACAGCGCGTGCAGCCATTTTCGCAATCGTAGTCGTTTTCCCAACACCGGTTGGACCTAGCACGTTAATATATTTTTTCTCATATGAAATTCCGCTAATCGGCAAGTCATACAATTCTTTTCTTAAATAATCTTTGGCAACTTCCTGCATTTCGTTCCATGTCATTTGTTTGCCATGCTCGTTATAATACATAAAAAGCTCATCACTGATTTTTGTGATAAGCTCCTCTCCAAGTTCCTGCTCACGTAGAAAGTCGATAAATGATAAGAGTTCATCAGGATATTGAGACTGTGTAGACATACGTTGCATCGATTGCATCATCGATTTTAAATCAGCAATTTCTTTGATCAAGTTTTCAGGTAAGCCAGCAGCACCGTTTTGCGGAACTTTTGTATGTTGTTCCACAGACGATGCTGCTTCGCTGATTCCTTCCTCTTTCAATTGCGGTGCAAATGTCGGAAGGTCTTCAAAAGACGGTAATGAAGGTTTCTTTTCCAACGCGTCATATCCTGCCACGACTTCATAGCTTTTATTTTTTACTAATCCGAAAAACTTTTTCGTCACGACGACTTTCGAATTCAGAATAACTGCATCTTCCCCTAGATCAGCGCGAATTTGTTTCATTGCTTCAGCAATGGAAGGTGCATTGTATTTTTTCATCTTCATTCAACATTCACCACCCCTACACTTTGAATTTCAACGGCTGCATCCAATTCGTTATACGAAAGAATCGGGACTTGCGGGAAATAACGTTCTGTCAGTTGTCTTATGTACAGACGCACACCCGGCGAACATAAAATAATTGGCGACTGTTCCGTATAGGAAACACGCTCCACTTCTTTCGCAATAGCTTCCAATACGAATTGCGACTGCTGCGGATCCATCGCTAAATAGTTGCCATGGTCTGTTTGCTGAATGCTGTCAGCTACAAGTTTTTCGACTTTTGCAGACACTGTAATAACTTTTAGCGCTTGTTGACCGTTAATAAATTGAGATGTAATTTGTCTAGCCAATGCCTGTCTCACATACTCTGTTAAAATATCGGGATCACTAGTAAGCTTTGCATAATCTGCTAATGTTTCGAAAATAATCGGCAAATTCCGTATCGAAACATTTTCACGCAATAATTTTGCCAATACTTTTTGTACTTCCCCTATTGATAATGGTGTCGGAATTAAATCGTCCACTAAAATGGCATGTGTTTCGCGTAAATGATCGATCAATTGCTTCGTCTCTTGACGGCCGAGCAGATCGTGGGCATTTGCACGGATAATTTCGGTTAAATGTGTAGAAACAACACTTGGCGGATCAACAACTGTATAGCCGAACATTTCCGCATCCTCTTTTACTGCTTCTGTAATCCATTTTGCAGGCAGGCCGAATGATGGCTCGATTGTATCAATACCATCAATTGAATTATCATCCCCCGGACTCATTGCCAAATAATGATCCAGTAACAATTCACCTCTTGCCATTTCATTTCCCTTTATTTTAATCCGGTACTCATTTGGCTGCAGCTGAATATTGTCACGGATACGTACAATCGGTATGACAATCCCAAGCTCCAATGCAAGCTGACGACGGATCATAACAACGCGGTCCAGTAAATCCCCGCCCTGTGCTGCATCTACTAAAGGAATTAATCCGTAGCCAAATTCGAATTCTATCGGATCAACATTTAATAGATTAATAACATTTTCCGGACTTTTCATCGTATCAGAGGCAACTTCCTCTTCGAATTCCATAATTTCTTCCGGTGTTTCTTCCTTTTTACGGTCCATTAAGAATGCGCCAACCGCTAATGCGGTTGCAATCGGAATCGTAATCCAGTCTGGAATCGGTGTAAATAATCCGAGCAGGAGAATTGTACCTGCAGCTACATACAATAGCTTGGATTGTGCAAATAACTGTGCTGTAATGTCTGAACCAAGATTTCCTTTTGAAGCAGCACGTGTTACAACAATCCCTGTCGCAGTAGAAATTAATAAGGCTGGGATTTGCGATACTAGTCCATCACCGACTGTCAGCATCGAATATTTAGATGCTGCTTCAGCAAAGCTTAGCTCCATCTGAATCATACCGATGATCATACCGAACAGTAAGTTAATACCAACCATAATAATCGAGGCAATGGCATCCCCTTTTACGAATTTCGTTGCACCATCCATTGCTCCGTAAAAGTCCGCTTCGCCGGATACTTTTTCACGGCGTTCCCGCGCTTCTTTTTCCGAAATCATTCCGGCGTTTAAATCCGCATCGATACTCATTTGCTTACCCGGCATCGCATCCAATGTGAAACGTGCAGCAACTTCTGCAACACGCTCCGAACCCTTTGTAATTACGATGAACTGGATAATAACTAGTAATAAGAAAATAACTAAACCTACTAAAATATTACCGCCTGTAACGAAATTACCAAATGTCTCTACTACTTTACCTGCGTCACCTTCCGCTAAAATGGCACGTGTTGTCGATACGGACAATGCCAGACGGAACAGTGTTAATAATAGAATAACAGTAGGGAAAATCGAGAAATCGAGCGCTTCCTTCATATTCATCGAAGTTAATAATACGAGTAGTGCCAATGTAATATTAATAATAATTAAAAAACTGAGTAGCCAATGTGGAAGAGGGATAATGAGCATCGCTACAACCATAATCACTGCAGCTAAAACCCCTAAGTCGCGTATTTGCATTGTTGTCCCTCCTGAAATCTATGTCAAATTTTGCGTTTGATTCGGTATACATATGCAAGAACTTCGGCAACAGCTTTGAAAAACTCTTCCGGTACAGCCTGGCCGATTTCAACCTGGTCATACATCGCACGGGCAAGCGGACGATTTTCTACCATAATGACATCATGTTCTTTTGCAATAAGTTTTATTTTCTGTGCGACAAAATCGGTCCCTTTTGCTACAACTTTCGGCGCATCCATCATATCTTCGTCGTATTTTAAAGCAATCGCAAAATGGGTCGGGTTTGTAATGACAACATCTGCAGCAGGTACTTCCTGCATCATTCTGCGCATCGCCATTTCACGTTGACGCTGTTTAATTTTCGACTTGATCAACGGGTCACCTTCTGCATTTTTATGCTCATCTTTAACATCCTGTTTCGACATTTTCAATTGTTTCTCATATTCATGCCGTTCATATAAATAGTCAAACAATGCAATGAAAACGAGCATAATCGACGCGGCAATTCCCATAATTGCCGACATATATGCTACAGTGGCCAAAATTTCTGCCGGGCTATGTAAAGCAAGCGACAATACATCTTCCAGATATATAATTATGACAACGGTTGTCACGGTTCCGATTAACGTTACTTTCAATAATGATTTAATTAAATTGACGATTGCACGTACAGAAATAATCTTTTTGATCCCTTTAATCGGATCCATTTTTTTCAAATCTATTTTTAATGTTTCTGTTGTAAAAAGTAAGCCAAACTGAAAAAAGTTAGCTCCAATACCTGCAATAATGGCAATGACCATAATCGGCAGAACGATAATTGCCATCTCTTTAATGGACTCAACATACATATCCATTACGGTTTCAGCGTTCAGCGTTTCAATTAACATATTGCGGTTAAGTGCTTGTAATAAAAAATCTTTCATTCCTTCGTACATGAATGGTGCGAAGAAAAGTAAAAAGAAAAATGACAATAGCAGTAATACGGCAGCTGTGACGTCCTGACTTTTTAATACTTGTCCTTTTTTTCGTGAATCCTGCCGCTTTTTCGGTGTTGCTTTTTCCGTTTTTTCACCTGCAAAAAACTGAAGGTCAACGTTAATTAATAGCTTTCTTTCCATGTTAGCCACCACCTAAAATAACCATTAAGTCACGTAAAGAAATAATCATAAATTCAATTAGCTCCTTCATAACCCCCACTAATACACCCATTGTCACAATCAATACAAGAAACCCTACTGCAATTTTGATCGGGAATCCGATTACAAATATATTCATTTGCGGTACCGTTTTCCCTGTAATTCCTAACGCTAATGTTACTAAAAATAATGTTGCAACTATTGGAGCTGACATTTGAAATGCTATGGCAAAAACAGAAACAAATATTTTAATAATAAACAATGCGGTTCCTTCTTCACCGAAATTCGGGAAAAACTGATCCATCGGCATAAATTGATAACTATAATAAATACCATCTAAAATAAGATGATGACCATTTATTGACAGCAATAATAAAAGCATTAAAAAGTTTAAAAACTGCCCCATCAACGGAGACTGGGCACCTGTTTGCGGATCGATAATATTCGCCATCGCAAAACCCATCTGGAAATCGATAAATCCGCCTGCTATTTGAACAGCGGAAACGATAATCATCGCGGCCAATCCTAGCATGAGCCCGATAATTGCCTCTTTTAAAACGAGCAGCAAGTAAAACGCATTAATTTTAAACGGCTCGATATTAAACGTATAGTACATCATCCAAGCTAAAGCGACAGCCAATATAATACGCACTTGCGGTGGTATTGTACGATATGAAAATAAAGGGACGGAGACGAAAAATGCAGAAACACGTACTAAAATTAATAGCAATATTGATAAATTCGGTAATAATTCCGTCATTTACTCACCCAATATACCGAACTAGGTTATTTAAAATATCGTGAAAGTAGTCCGTCATCTTGCTGATCATAAACGGGCCAAAAAAAATAATCGCCACTAAAACCGCTACGATTTTAGGTACGAACGCCAATGTTTGTTCTTGAATGGAAGTTGTTGCCTGAAATATACTGACTATTAAACCACTGATAAGCGCGATTAATAGTAAAGGTCCCGAAACTATCAATATCGTGAATACTGCATTTTCTGCAATTGCAATGACCATTTCCTGTGTCACTTTATATCATCCCCTAAAAACTTTGAAGTAAAGATTTCATCACTAAATACCAACCATCGACGAGTACAAATAATAAGATTTTAAATGGCAGTGAAATCATTACTGGAGGCAGCATCATCATCCCCATTGACATCAGTGTGCTTGCGACCACCATATCAATAACTAAAAACGGAATGAAGATCATAAAACCCATTTGAAAAGCTGTTTTAATTTCACTTAACGCAAATGCGGGTACTAACAGTGTCATCGGAATTTCCTCGATGGAATCCGGATACTCCGCCTGATTATATTCGATAAAAAGCTCTAAATCCTTTTGCCTTGTATGCTGAGCCATAAATTGTTTAAACGGAATCGTCGCCCGATCATACGCCTCTTCCAAATTAATTTCTTCATCAAAAAGCGGTTGTAATGCCTGCTCATTTACTTGTTGGAAAGTCGGCGCCATAATAAAGAATGTTAAAAACAATGCCAACCCGATAATTACCTGGTTAGGCGGCATTTGGTTCGTCGCAAGGGCTGTCCTAGTAAACGACAAAACGATGACAATACGCGCAAAAGAAGTCATTAAGATTAATAGACTCGGTGCTAAAGATAGAACGGTTAACAGGAATAACAGCGTAACCGATGTGGATACATTTCCGGGATCACTTTCAGAAAACACGGAAAGAATGTCGTTCATCGATCATCACGCTCCTGTTCTTTCCAACGCTCCAGCTCATCACTTCGTTGTTGCTTGATTTTCCCGATTTTTTCATTGAACAAATCATTGAATTTAGGGCTTTCCGAAATATCTTGAGGGCGTTTTTTTTGTGAAAACTTATTAAATAATTGTGCTATATAAGGTGAAGTATTCACCATGCTCTGTTTAGTTTCGATTTGATTCAGTAAATGGTCGATTTCTTCCTCGGAATCAATTTCCTTCAGAAGCTGAATGTTATCGCCGACACCCACTACATAAACTCGTTTTCCAATTAACAATAATTGTACAGACTTTTGCTGTCCTACAGACATGCCACCGATATTCTTAATTACGGCATTTTGTTGATAGTTGAAGTTACGCTTGTTTAAATACTTTAAAATGAACAATAATAGCCCTATGACGAAGACAAGTGCTATTAAAACTTTAAGATAATCCCAAAATCCAATACTAACGGATGCCGAGTCAGTTTGTTCTGTGTCGGCATCCGGAGTATTTTCATCTGAAATTTTTTCTTCTGAACATACTTCAAGGTTTTCATTACAGTTTTCGTATACGTTACTTACCATCGCAAAAGTTCCATTTGAGTTTGGTGTAAATAATGCCGTCATCCATACAATTCCAACAGCGAGCCAAAATCGAAATGATTTTTTTGCTTTCATCACATCAACCTAAAGCTTTTTGAATCGCTTCGATTACGCGATCTGCTTGGAAAGGCTTTACGATAAAGTCTTTTGCACCTGCTTGAATCGCATCGATTACCATAGCTTGTTGGCCCATTGCTGAACACATAATAACTACCGCGCTTGGATCCGTGCCTTTAATTTCTTTTAATGCTGCAATACCATCCATTTCAGGCATTGTAATATCCATCGTTACTAAATCCGGACGTAATTCATTGTACTTTTCAACCGCTTGAATTCCGTCAGCTGCTTCCCCTACTACTTCAAAACCATTTTTCGTTAAAATATCTTTGATCATCATGCGCATGAAAGCTGCATCGTCCACAATTAAAATCCTTTTAGACATAATCTAATTCCTCCAATTAAAACTATCTAATATTGTTCAAGCGATCTGCCTGACTTAAAATATCTGTGATGCGAACACCGAAGTTCTCATCAATTACTACAACTTCACCTTTGGCAATTAACCGACTGTTTACTAAAATATCAACAGGTTCACCTGCAAGCTTATCCAATTCAATAATCGATCCGCTCGAAAGTTCCAGTATTTCTTTTACAGAACGTTTAGTCCGTCCCAGCTCAACTGTTACTTGCAATGGAATATCAAGCAGCATATTTAAATTGCGTGCTTCTGACTGTGTAATATTTGCCGACTCGAAGCTCGCAAATTGAGCTTGCTGTACATTTGCCGGTGGTGCTGGATAAGCAGGCTGCTGATAAACCGGCTGTTCATATACAGGTTGCTGTTGCACCGGTTGCTCATATATTGGCTGCTGATAGACCGGCTGTTGTACTGGCTGCTCATTCATTGGCTGCTGAACAGGTTGTTCAAACATCGGTTGCTGTGCAGTCGGTTGTTGTGCCTGCTGCATTGGCTGCTGTTGTGTCGGCTGGACTGGCGAAGGCTCCACAGTTGTTGTTGCGGCAGTAAGGGGTTCGTCAGTTTCTCCCATTAATGACTTTACTATTTTTTTACTAAACTTTAAAGGTAATAATTGCATTAAATTCGAATCGATCAATTCACCGATACGCAATCTGAATGAAATTTTTACTAATAATTCATCATCAGGAATGTTGTCTGTACCTTCATTTTGTGAAATATTCAGTAGATCAATTGTCGGTGGTGAAATATCAACCTTTTGGTTAAATACTGTTGACATGGAAGTCGCAGCTGAACCCATCATCTGATTCATTGCTTCTTGAACAGCACTTAACTGGATTTCACTTAATTCAGGTCTTGGATTTATTCCATCGCCGCCTAGCATTAAATCTGCAATAATGGCAGCATCCGATTGTTTTATTACGAGCAGATTCATTCCTGAAAGTCCAGTTGTATACTCTACTTGTACAGCAACATATGGATGTGGGAATTCCTGTTCCAAGCGATTACGGTTAATCATAGAGATACTTGGCGTTGTAATTTCAACTTTTTGACCTAACAATGCAGATAATGCAGTTGCTGAACTGCCGAATGAGATATTCCCTACCTCACCTAATGCATCAATTTCTATTGGAGTTAAGTGATCCTCAACTTTAATTTCTTCTTGCGGATTTGCTGTATTTGCAGAAAAATCCTCCAGCGTTTCGCCCCTTAATAGAGCCTCAATTTCTTCTTGGGAGAGCATTTCATCACTCATCTTCGTCTCCTCCTTTCAAAGGGTCGATAATTTGAACAGCCATTTTATTATTCAATTTCCCTGGCTGAACAGTAAATTTCGGTAAACTGCCGACTTTTAGTGTTAACGGATTTTCAATTTTTTGATTTAACGGAATGACATCACCTACAGCCATTGTCAGGAAATCTTCAATCGTAATATCCGTCGTTCCTAACTCTGCAATTACGGGTAATTTAGCTTGTTTCACACGAGTTTCAAGCATTTTCGTTTGTTCCGGTGAAATTTCCTTCGTATTCGTCTGCATCCAGTAGCGAACAGATAAATTTGGAACGATCGGCTCTAATACAACATGCGGGATACAAATATTGATCATCCCTGTCGTATCTCCGATGATTGTATTAAATGAAATGACAACAACGGTCTCATTTGGCGAAATCATCTGTAAAAACTGTGGATTTACTTCCAATTCCACAAGCATCGGATCGATTTCCGCAACGTTTTCCCATGCTTCACGCAAATTATCAAAAGAACGCTCGAATAAATTCGTCATGATTTTCGTTTCGATTTCAGTTAAATTATCAACATTGCTATGACTTCCCCCTGCTCCGCCCATCAAGCGGTCTAGCATCGAATAGGCGATGTTCGGGTTAATCTCCATTAAAATATTGCCATCCAAAGGCGGAACCTCAAATACATTGATCAATGTCATGTTTGGGATGGAACGAACAAATTCTTCAAACGGAATTTGGTCAACAGATGCAACTGTAATTTGGACATAGCTTCTTAACTGTGCAGAAAAGAAAGTTGTTAACAGTCGCGCAAAGTTTTCATGTATACGGGTCAAACTTCGGATTTGGTCTTTTGAGAAGCGCAGAGCCCGCTTAAAGTCATATACTTTTACTTTTCGTGTCTCATCTTCTTTTTTAATGTCTTCTGCAGACATCTCTCCGGTCGATATCGCTGATAAGAGCGCATCGATTTCGGATTGCGACATTATATCTCCTGCCATTTGCCCACCTCCATTTCAAAAATTAAAATTGTGTAGTACTGATTACTGAAGTACGTATGAAGTAATATACACTTGCGTAACTTCCCCTTCTTGCATTAACTCATTCACTTGAGATTTAATTGCATCTTGGAATGTAATTTTCCCTTGTTTACCTTCTAAAGCTCCTTCTTCCATTTCAGAAAGTTCCTGAATTACGATATTTTTCACTTGGAAATCTCGTTTAAACAACTCTTCACCAGCTTTTTTATCTGATGCCTGAATTTTCAATGTAATTCGGACAAAGCTTCCATCTGCTAAGTTCGTCGTAATCTCAGGAATGTCTACCGATGACTCGATGATTTCATCAATCGTTGGACCATCCGGCTTCTCTTTGTTGAGCTGTGTCAATAACACAACGACAATAACACCGAATAATGTAATCGTCACTAATATAATTAGCATAATTGTCAGTAATTTATTATTCTTCATCTTCTTCACCTCTAAGATGCGGGTTAGATAATACTTGGACATGCTGATAGAATGTCTTCACCTTTTGCCGCACCTGTTCTTCAGTCTCTAACACAATAAATTTACGTCCAGTCGTCAGCGTAATTTGGGTGTCCGGAAATGCTTCAACTGTTTCTATGTATAAAGCATTTAAAGTAAATGCTTTACCGTTAAGGCGAGTAACCTCGATCATTGAAATAGGGCCGGACCTGACTTGAGAGCCGGCCCGCCCCCCTTCTATAATGAATTTTTCAATGAATTTCAAATGAACTTAAACTATCGTTTTAAGTTAACTAGCTCTTGTAAAATTTCATCTGATGTTGTTATAATACGAGAGTTTGCCTGGAACCCGCGCTGTGCAACAATCATCTCTGTGAATTCTTCAGAAAGATCCACGTTGGACATTTCCATGAAGCCTGAGTTAATTGAACCTAGGCCATCCACTGTACCAAAATGTGCATAAGCTTCTCCAGAGTTTTGCGTAACTTGGAAGTAGTTTGACCCAGTTTTCTCTAAACCACTAGCATTAGGGAATTTAGATAATATCAAGGTGCCGGCATATTGTAATTTACCAGCAGCATCCACAAATGAAATTGTCCCATCTTGAGAAATACTCATAGATTGAGCTGTAGTTGGTATTCGGATAGGATTTGTACCATCTGGTAAAGCACCCGCTTCTAATAGGTTTGCACCTGCTTCAATATCACCGACTGTTGCAGCCTTTTCATCATCAAAGTTAGAGAGCCACCCTTCCGGATCATCAATAGAATCGTATTCAGCGATATTTTCATTCGCAAATCCTACCAAATATTTTCCATCACCATTGACCAAATAACCATTTTTATCCATATAAAAATTCCCGGCACGTGTATAGGCTGTGTTTGTCAAACCTGTAATTTCATCGATTTCTCCATCTACTCCAGGAGTCATTTCTACAGAATCTGCCACCATAAAGAACCCATCTCCCGAAATCGCTAAATCCAATGTTCGGCCAGTAGTTTGCATAGACCCTGCATTATGAATAGTATCAATTGCAGCTAACTGAGATCCTAAGCCTACTTGAATTGCATTTACTCCACCACGAGTTGCTGATGGACCAGAAGCACCTGATTGTGTTTGCGAAATTAAATCTTTAAAAATAGTACGCTCTTTCTTATACCCGTACGTATTAACGTTTGCGATGTTATTCCCAATCACGTCTAATTTTGTCTGGAAGTTTTTTAAACCTGATATACCTGAATACATTGAACGTAACATAAAATGTCGTTCTCCCTTCGTTTTTCACATCTGTTTTTTAGTTCAGCCGTCTCAATCATTCAACGACTGTAGGCTTCCTTACTTCTGAAGGTCCGGCCTATAAAAGGATTGTTCCATCAATATTGGTAAAGAGTTGCTGTTTTGCTTCATTTCGATCCAATGCCGTAATAACCGTCGCATTTTTTGCACTTACAATTAATGCTGCCTGATCTAACAGGACTAATGGCTGCTTCACACCTTTATTTTTTGCCTCAAATACTTTTTCTGAAATTTGCTGCCATTCCCGATCAGTTATAGAAATATTTCGTTCATTCAATCGTTCTGAAGCATGCTTGCTTATTTTTAATTCTTCACCGGTCGCCTGTTTTAAATGATCCATAAAGGACTGCTTTGAAACTTGGTCTGTATTTTGCTTTACTAATGGCTTAATCGGTGGATGGTATGGGATATGTTGAACATTGACTCGATTCATCAGCCCCACCCCTTATTCTGTTACATTTTCATTTTGGGCTGTTTGAGAACTTACCGTAAATTGGTCTTTCGTCAAACGGGAACCATCATTTAAAATGTATTCGATATTCACATTATTTGTTTTAATTGCTTCAATGATCGCCTCAACGACCTGATCTCCATTTTTATATTGAATGGTCTGTCCGATCAGCTTGCTTGCTTCTGCTAATGGATTTCCTGTTGGAACTGAAGGCTGTGTCTCACTCGTACTACCAAGAATCGATGAAATATTGCCTGGTTTAATTTCCTTGCCATCAGCCAGTACAAACACGGCCTCACCATCAACAAATTTCAATTCCTTAATAGTGTCTGTTCCTTCGTTGTAGATCGGCTTATTATCTGCATCCACTTTATCTGTAATCTCATGCCACTTCACTTCTTTGCCTACAAATGTTGTATAACTCATCAATTGTGACTGTTGCTGTGATTGAAGTAAATTCTCCATCGCTTTTGTCATATTCTGCATTTGTTCCAGCGATGAAAATTGTGCCATCTGAGAAATGAATTCTTTGTCATCCATTGGGCTTGTTGGATCCTGATTTTGCAATTGGGTAATTAATATTTTTAGAAACGCATCTTTTCCGAGCGCCCCGTTATCCTGTTTATCCGTTACTTTGAAATTTGCATTATTTGCCGGTAAATAATAATCATTTGAAATTGGGTTTGCCACTTATTCTACCTCCTCACTTAATAGATCTTTAAACGATAGACTTTCTTCATCTAGGGTATCTTCATTATTTTCTTGTTTTTCTTCATCTTTTTGACGGAAGAAATTATTAAAGAAGTTTTGATCACGCGCATTTCGATCGGCATCCTGTAAAGACTGTGCAACATCGATTCGTTCCATTTGAATATTCTGAGCGACGAAACCGGCTTTTAACTGGTTAATATTATTTTCCAGTAATTCTTTCCCCATCGCTGTCGTTGCCAATAATCGGGCAGTCATAACTCCATCTTTTTGAACTAGTTCAATGCGAATTTGACCGAGGTTTTCCGGAAACAGTTTCAGGAATAATTTCATATTACCTGGCTGTCCTGAAAGCTGGCTGCGATTGATCAAGTTTTGAATTTCTTTTATTAATGCATCCGACTGTGCCGGCTTTTCAGCGGGTAATGTAACAGTCACGGTTTTTGTCTGTGTCACTTGCTGCTGTATATGACCGGCTGTTTGCGTATCCGTTTCAACTTTTACGGTCGTCTGCTGGTTTAGTGAAGACTGTTGACCTTGCTGTACTACTTGTTGGAAAGTTGTAGTTTTTACAGTACTCTGCTCTGTCCCTGCTGATTTCTGAGCTTCATTTGCCAATGCCAGTAATGCATCTTTTAAACTGGCTAATTGGATTTCCTGTTGATAGACAGTATCGACTTTACTTCCGGCCAATTGAGCTAACTTTAATAGCTGAACAATTTGCTGCAATTCTTTTGGTTGCACATTGTTTTGTTCAGGCTTCTGCACAGCTGCCAATACTTCATTTAAAATATTCGGTGCCTGCTCGATAAGAGACCAAACATCCGTAATTTCTTGCTTTGCATCGCCTAATAACTGTTCAATAATTTGACTCAATTCCGCTTTTGTTATTCCTAAAAGCTCCGTTAAGTTATCTAAAGTCATTAGTTCGTCCAATGCGATTGGTGTACTTTCTTCACCTACTAATGCAAATAATCCTGTCTCATCCATTTCAACACATAATTGTTCAAGTAAACTTTCCAGTGAGTCCTCTTCTAAAATTCCGGAAATACTTTCAGCTAGCGGCGGTTCTGTCATTTCCGGTTGCTTGGCAGTTGGAGCAGATGACTTTGTAATCATCGAATTAAACACACTTCCAAATGCTTTTGAATCCGGCTTTTCTGATTTCACTAAGTTTGGCTGGAAATCTTGCTTCGGCATTTTAACTGTTTGTAGCATTGCGATATTCATTTATTACACCTCCCTCCATTCAAGGACTATTGCTGTGATAAAAGCTCTGTATAGCGGGCAGCATCTGCCGGCTCCATTTTTGCGAAAATAGCTGATAATGTATCGGGTTTCATCTCCGACAGAATACGCACGCTTTCTGTATCACTCATTTCAACAAGTATAGGAGCTGCTTTTCTAGCAGACATTTTTTCGAAAGTAGACAAAATCTCTTTGAACTCTTTTTTCGTCTCTTCCTGATCGCGCTGAAGCTTTTCAATTTCAAACAGCAATCGCTCTTGTTCGATTAAAAGCTCTTCCTTTTCAGTCGCCGATGCGTCAATTTGTGTTTGCAGCTGGGAAATTTGCGCTTCCTTCTCTTGAATTTCCGCTTGCAGCTCTACTACTTTTTGTTCATTTAGTGAGCTGTTTTCTACTGCTCCATCTTTTTCATCAGAGCTGATAAAGGGGATTTTCTCAACTGCCTCATCCGCTATTTTAAACACGTTATATTCCGTCATAGTTGAAATAATCAATAAAATTGCGATGAGAAACATAAACGGGATTAAAAAAAGGTAGAAAAACTTTTTGAAAAAACCTGGAGATTGGCTTTCCAACTCCATTTCTTCCACTTGTTCCATCGTATTTTTTATTTTTTTTGCCACGGAATCACCTGATTTCCTTCTTGTAATACGCAATTGTCGAAAGCTCATCCAGTTGTATTGCTTCTATATGAAGTTGATCTTCTATAAATCTTTCATGATCTCTTTCACGCATTTTTTCATATTTGCGTACTTCCAAACTTTTTTCCAATAATTTTTGCTCATGCCAATTCATTTTTGCCCGTGCCTGTATTACTTTTTGCTGTGCATCCTCGATTGTTTTTTCCATACTATCGATAAATTTCGAATAATGGTTAATTTCATCAATGGATGATCCTATTTTTAACCGTTCCTGCTGATATTCGATTAAATCTTCTTTTTTCTTTAACAGGTCATACAGCTTTGTAGCAATTTCCTCAAACACTTGCACGGATTCTTTAAAAGCCAGTTCCGATTCCGTTTTTTCCTGATCTTTTACAACAAGAATTTTTTCAAAACGATAATTGTATTTCATAGTTAACGGGCACCACCATTCGATAATGCGATAATTTCATTGACTGTTTGATCGATCGAAATTTTATCTTTATACCCTTGCTTTAAAAATTCCGTAATGAGCGGCTCATACATAATTGCTTCGTCGATTTCCTTTGAAGTGCCGCGCTTATAGGCCCCGATATTGATCAGGTCCTCCGATTTTGAATAGCTGTAGTATAATTCCCGCAATCGGCTTGCTGCACGCACATGTTCAGGCTGTGCAATATGATTCATTAAACGACTTACACTTTTTAATACGTTAATCGCAGGATACTGGCCTTTATTGGCAAGATTCCGGTCCAGTACAATATGACCGTCCAAAATCCCCCGGACCGCATCTGCAATTGGTTCATTCATATCATCACCGTCAACTAGCACTGTATAAAATGCGGTAATTGTCCCATTTATATTCGTACCTGACCGTTCCAATAATGTTGGTAATATTGCAAAAACAGATGGTGTATAACCTCTTGTAGCAGGCGGTTCACCGATTGCCAGTCCAATTTCGCGCTGTGCCATCGCAACACGTGTTACGGAATCCATCATTAACATGACGTTCTTTCCGCGATCCCTAAAATATTCTGCAATGGCTGTGGCGGTAAATGCCGCTTTAATCCGCATTAATGCCGGCTGATCACTGGTAGCCGCTACAACAACCGACCTTTGTAACCCTTCTGGACCTAAATCCCGTTCGATAAACTCCCGTACTTCACGTCCACGTTCTCCTACAAGCGCAATGACATTGATATCTGCTTCCGTGTTTCGGGCAATCATACCAAGCAATGTACTTTTTCCGACGCCCGATCCTGCAAATATACCTACACGCTGACCGCTGCCAACTGTAAGCATTCCGTCAATCGCCTTTACCCCGACCTCTAACTGTTCGTTAATCGGCGGACGACTTAAAGGATTTGGCGGCTCTTTTTCCGTTGGTACTGTCATTAATCCTTTTGGTAATGGTTGTCCATCAAACGGGTTACCCATCGCATCTAGAACTTTCCCAATCAGTTCAGGACCTACTTTCACTTCCAGCGGTGAACCTGTCCCCTCTACAAGACAGCCAATCGAAATTTCCTTCAGCGAAGAGTATGGCATTAAAATCACAATCTCATCTTTAAAACCTACTACTTCCGCCAGCATAACTTGCGGACCATTTTTCGATGTTTGAATATGGATTTTACATACGTCACCGATGGAACTTTCAGGACCTTGGGACTCAATCATCAAGCCGACAACTCTCGTCACTCTACCATACTTTTTAAATGTATTAAGATTAGGAATTTGTTCAACTAATTGAGCCATTTTCATCCTTATCATTCCTTACTTTCGATTAGTTCGTATAACTGTCTGCGAAGCTCCTGCAACTGTTCATCTATTGAAACGACGATGCGTCCATGATTTGTTTCGATATAACTTTCCGAATCTAGTAAATCTTCATTGACAAATACCATAAACGGAACATTTACAGGAAACATTTCCGCTAATTCCTTTTGTTGCTCTGTTACAATCGGATGATATTTTGGCGAAACATATAATTTAATTTCCTTCATTTCACGTGCTTCTTTTAAACCACGTCGTACAATGGAAACGAATATTTCATCGTCACGGTCAAGTGTTGTATGAATGATGCGTTCTGCAGCTGTTAATGCCAGTTCCAAAAGGACTGCCTCCTGTGACTCAATATAGGAAGCTGCATTTTTTTGTGCATTTGCCATCGTCTCATTTGCCGTTTGTAACGACTGTTGCATCGTTGCATTCGCCTTTTGTACGCCATCCTCATACCCCTGCGCAAAACCGCCTTCATAAGCTTCCTGCTGAAGAATGACTTTTTCTTCTTCCCACGATTGCTTTAACGCTTCAATTTCCGCAAGCTGCTCTTTTCGATATTGCTCAAATTTGGCTTTTTGCTGTTCGATTTCATCGTTTGCCTGTTCCAGCATTTGCTGACGTTCAGCTTCAATGTCTATTGTTTTTTGTTGTGACAATTCCTCTATACGTTCATCTTCCGTTTCCCCATAATGAATCGGCTCGAAGAAACTATGAAGTTTAATTTCAACTATTGATGAATCTTCGGGTTGCTGTGCTTTTGTTGAACGGATGATTTTAGACAATTACATCATCTCCTCCACCACGTGCAATTATAATTTCACCTGCATCTTCTAAACGTCGGATAACTGATACAATTCGAGACTGTGCTTCTTCTACATCACGCAAGCGAACTGGTCCCATAATATCCATTTCTTCACGGAATGTGTCCGCCATACGTTGGGACATATTGCGGAAAATAATCTCTTTTACTTCTTCTGACGAAACTTTCATCGATAATAATAAGTCTTCGTTTTCACAGTCACGAATAACACGCTGGATTGAACGATTATCGAGTGTAACGATATCTTCAAACACAAACATGCGCTTTTTAATTTCTTCGGCTAGTTCCGGATCTTGAATTTCAAGTGCATCAAGAATCGTTTTCTCAGTTTGACGGTCCACACCATTCAATACTTCCACGACCGCATCTACACCGCCTGTTTCTGTGTAATCCTGCGTAACCGTAGATGATAGTTTTCGCTCTAATACGGATTCAATTTCACTAATGACTTCCGGAGACGTCGATTCCATAATTGCAATACGCTTTGCAATATCCGCTTGTACTTCCTGTGGTAACGAAGAAAGAATAACTCCCGCTTGCCCTGGTTCTAAATAAGATAGAATAAGGGCAATTGTTTGGGGATGTTCATTTTGGATAAAATTGAATATTTGTGCCGGATCTGCTTTTCTGGCAAAATCAAATGGTCTTACTTGTAATGAAGAAGTTAAACGATTCAGTATTGCCTGTGCCTGTTCAGCACCTAATGCTTTTTCCAGTACCGTCTTCGCATACCCGATACCGCCCTGCGTAATATAATCCTGCGCAAGTGCAATTTGATGAAATTCTTCTATAATTTCTTCTTTGACAGTCGATTCCACTCTTTTAACACCTGAAATTTCCAGTGTCAGACGTTCAATTTCCTCTTCATTTAAATGCTTATATACAGAAGCCGAAACTTCCGGTCCTAGAGAAATTAACAGTAAAGCAGCCTTTTGCTTTCCTGATAGGTCTTTATCTTTCTTGGACACAGCGGAACCTCCTATTAGTCTTCAGCAATCCAGCTACGCAATAGTTTCGCAAAATCTTCCGGCTTATCTTTAGCCATTTTCTCTAATTGCTTACGGCGTACAGTCGCTTCAGTTTCTTTTTCTTCGGAAATATCTTCTATTTCGATTAATTGCTGTTGCTGTTCTAAAATTCCCAGCTCTTCTTCATCTTGTTTACGTCGACGTGCACGCAGAACATTAATAACCAATAATATAATTGCAACAACTAATATACCGCCAATTACCCATACCCACCATGGAATAACTGACTGCGGCTGATCTTCCGCTGTATCATTTCCTTGGAATTGCTGTACAGATACGACAATGCGATTTGCAATATCTTCATCTGTCAGATTACCGGCAGCTTCTTGATCAATCGAAGTACGGACTATTGTCGATAAAATTTGTTCAATATCTGTGCGAACACCTTGATCGAACCCCTCTTCTGTATTGGGAGGGTCTACCATTACTTGAATACCCAAATTACGAATTTTGTAAGGACTTTCCTGTATCTCACGGCGAATGCGGTTAACATCATTGTTAATTGTCTCTTCTACTCGTTCATAATCGCCGTCACCGTTTGTTCCTTCTACATAATCCACAAAGTTATCTGTTACACTTCCTGCTTCAGTCGTACCTTCTGCAGCTCCTGCAGCACCGCCCGAGTAAGTTTCTGTAATACGTTGGGCACTTATTTCAATACCCTCCATATTCTCCTCATCAACAGGTTGGACCAGGTTTTCTTCGCGATTTTCTTTTTTAAAGTCAATATCGGCCGATACATTTACTACAACTTTATCCGGACCGATTAACGTACCGAGCATTTGCTGCACTTGGCGCTGCAAATCACGCTCAATTGTTTTTTTCACTTCCATTTGTCCAGTAACTGAATCGATTCCGCCGTCTCCATTTTCTGCTGAAGCCAGATCATAATATTCAGAATACTGATTCATGATCGTAATATTTTCTTTAGGTAAATTCGGTATACTCATCGATACTAAATTAAATAACCCTTTAATTTGGTCGTCTGAGAACTTATGTCCAGGTGCTGTATCCAATACAATTGCAGCCTGTGCTTCACCTTTGGCATCTTTAAGAAATACACCTTCTTCAGGTAAAGTAATCATGACACTTGCATCTTTTACTCCTTCGAATTTCCGAACTAAATTAGCCAGATCCGTTTCGATCGTCGCTTGTTTAATTACGTTAAATTCATTGTCTGTCATCCCAAAGCCTGCGTTAGAAGTAAAAAAAGACGTGTCAATTTCCCCAGAATCAGGATAACCCTGGGCTGCTAATGACACTTGTAAGTCCTGTACTTGATTTTCCGGCACTAAAATTACTGTCCCGCCATTTGTCACTTCGTACTTGACACCTTGTGAAGCAAGGACTTCCGTAATTCTTCCTACTTCAGCTTGAGACATCTCAGGAAATAACTGAGCCATTGTCGTACGTGTTGAGAAATACGTAATGGCAGCTGCAATCGCAATGACAGCAACAAACGCCCCGATTAGTGCGCCTTTTTGATTTTTTGTACGACTTTGCCAGAAACCGGTTGAGTCGCTTTTAATTTTTGTAAGTCGTTCATTCATTATGAATCCTCCGCTTAAAGTGAATGCCCAACAATTCGTCAGTCGTTTTTCAAATCATTACACACTCATACGCATAATTTCTTGATAAGCTTCCACAGCTTTATTACGAACTTCAATTGTTGTGTTTAAAGTAACACTTGCTTTTTGTGCAGCAATCATCACTTCAAATAAATCAACATCTCCACCGTTAATTAATTTTTGAGTCATTGTATCCGATGTTTTTTGATGTTCAGTGACACTTGCAATCGCTTCTTTTAATGTATCCGCAAATTGCTGTTGGGCATTTGCAGGAGTCAGTTGATTCTGAACATTTACTTCATTCACAGATTGTGCAGGAGACATGAATGTTATTGGATTAATTGCCATTTAAACATCACCCTTTCCCGATTTCTAATGCTTTTGTCAACATGTTCTTATTTGCATTAAAAGCAGTAATATTGGCTTCATAAGAGCGGCTCGCCGAAATCAGATCAACCATTTCTTTTAATACGTCAACATTCGACATTTGGACATACCCTTCTGCATTCGCATCGGGATGTGATGGATCATACATCAATTTAAAAGGGGTTTCCGTATCTTCTTTAATAGAACTTACTTTAACACCGTTACCGATACCGTTTTTTTCCGTTTTTCCGATTGCCATATTTAAAAAGTTAGAAAATTGGCTTTCCTGCTCTTTTAATGTGACAGATTTTTTCCGGTATGGCTCCCATTCTCCATTTACTTGCTTCGCTCGCGTTGTATCGACATTGGCAATGTTGGAGGAAATTACATCCATTCGTAATCGCTGTGTCGTTAATGCAGAAGCTGTCGTATTCATACTATGAAAAATCGACATCGCTATCTTCCTCCTTTAACAACATTATTCAATGTTGAAAATTTACTGCTGACACGATCTATAAGCGCATTATAGTAGATGGTGTTTTCAGCCAGCTTTGCTTGTTCAGCATCCATGTTTACAGCATTTCCATTTGCTCTGCTGCGGAAGTTTTCATTTGAATACACACCGCTGCTTCCAATATTAATTTTAAAATCAAAATGCCTCGCATCTGTGCGATACGCAGGAATCGTGGCTTGCTTTGCATTATTTAATACGTCTTTGAAGCTTACTTCTTTTGTTTTATAGTTTGGTGTGTCAACATTCGCTATATTTTGTGTAATTGCTTTATTTTTCAATGTTGCGTAGGAAAGTCCCTTTTCCAGGCTACTTATCGTCCCGCCAAATAAATCCAAATTTCTCACCTCATTCATATTTCGCTAAAATTTGCGCACAGAAACTTAATAATACAATTGTAATTATATTAAACCTTAGTGTCTATCGACTTTAGTCCCTTTCGAATAGTCAAAAGGGACTATTTTTATGTTTAAAAAATAACAGTTAACTATATATTAGTTCAAATATTTTTCGACATTTCATTTTATACTATTATTTAGACCTACGTAAACATTATAGGTGACAGAAAGTTATTATATAAATTTTTAATATAGATTTTCAATCTGGAAGAAATACTATTTAATTCCTTAAACATCATACATTAAATCCCTTTATATTAATATTTATATATATACATTTCATAAATTTGTAACAAATCGTTTGTCATAAGGATTCTATCACCATTTAGGTCTAAAAGATATTTATTTTTTAATTTTAATAAAGACGATATACCTAATTATATATTAAATTCTAGAAAAATACTCGTTCAAACTCTTTTTATTCGACAATATTCTGCATTTTCTTAATTAAAAATAAATAAATAAAAAAAATAAATAAAAAAAGCAAGGAGGAAACCCTCCTTGCTGTTTGTGAATATCTCTTACTTCATTTTAATTTCTGCTAAAGCGTTCAGGAACTTATCGTTTAATACTTTAATATATGTTCCTTTCATACCTAATGAACGTGATTCAATTACACCAGCAGACTCCAGTTTACGTAATGCGTTTACGATAACCGAACGCGTAATACCAACACGGTCAGCAATTTTCGAAGCAACTAGTAAGCCTTCGTTGCCATCTAATTCTTCAAAAATATGCTCGATTGCTTCAAGTTCAGAATAAGATAATGAATTGATTGCCATTTGGACAACTGCTTTTGAACGTGCTTCTTCTTCAATTTCTTCTGATTTTTCACGTAAAATTTCCATACCAACAACTGTTGCACCGTATTCAGCTAAAATAAGATCATCATCTTCAAATTGATCGCTAATACGCGCTAACATTAACGTACCTAAACGCTCACCGCCACCGATAATTGGAACAATTGTTGTTAAACCAGATGCAAATAGGTCTTTATTTTCCACTGGGAATGCAGTATGTTCATTGTTAATATCTAAATTGGAAGAAGTTTCTGTAATATTAAATAAGTTTTGTGTATATTCTTCAGGGAATTGGCGCTCTTCGAACATTTTCTTGATGCGCTCATTCTCGATTTGTTGGTGAATTGAAATGCCAAGCAACTTACCTTTACGGCTTACGATAAAGACGTTACTTTCGATAATATCGCCTAAAGTATTGGCCATCTCTTTAAAATTAACTGGTTTACCAGCAGATGCTTGTAACATTGCGTTGATTTTTCGTGTTTTTGTTAATAAATTCATTTCTGTTTCCTCCTACGGAACGTTTCGTTTTAATTCACTTAATATTCTAAAGGTTTTTACAATTTAAAGATACTAATTCAACTTATACTTAAAGAATAAATTGCGATAAATCTTTGTTTTTTACTATATTCGCCAATTTTTGATCGACATAGTTCGGTGTAATGTCGATATGAGCGGGTGCAATTTCCGAAGCTTCAAAGGAAAGTTCCTCAAGCAAGCGTTCTAAAATGGTGTGCAGTCGGCGTGCACCAATGTTATCTGTCTCCTGATTTACTTCTGTTGCAATTTCCGCAATACGTTCAATCGCTTCGTCCGTAAAGTTCAGCGTAACACCTTCTGTTTCAAGTAATGCTTTATACTGCAATATTAACGATTGATCCGGTTCTTTTAAAATACGAACAAAATCATCTTTCGTTAACTTTTCGAGTTCGACGCGAATCGGGAATCGTCCTTGCAATTCAGGAATAAGATCGCTCGGTTTCGATATATGGAAAGCACCTGCTGCAATAAAGAGCATATAATCCGTTTTTACAGTGCCGTATTTTGTCGTAACTGTGGATCCTTCCACAATCGGTAATATGTCACGCTGAACGCCTTCGCGGGATACTTCCGCCGATGAAGAACCTTTGCTTGCAATTTTATCGATTTCATCAATAAAAATAATACCAGCCTGTTCTGCACGCTGGATCGCCTCACTAGACAATGCATCCGTATCGATCAGCTTGTTTGCTTCTTCTTGTGTTAATAAACGACGCGCATCCTTTACTTGGACTTTGCGTTTTTTTGTCTTTTTCGGCATTAAATTAGATAGCATATCTTGCATACCGTTCGCATTATCCATATTCATACCAGGCATTGCATCAAAAAGAGATGGGGCATTTTCCGTTACTTCTATTGTTACCCATTGCTCTTCTAATTTACCGTCTTTTAAATCTTGGGTAATTTGCGCACGTCGTGTACGAATTTCCGGTTCATCCTGATTTGCTGTATCTTCTTGAGATGACTCTTTTTGTCCGAACAGCATTTCAAAAGGATTTTGCGTAAGCTTTTCTTTCACTTTAGAGGGTACAAGCAGTTTAACGAGTATATCATTCGCATTGCGCTCCGCCTGATCCTTTACTCTTTCGAACATTTCGTCCTTCACTAGTCGACGAGAAGCTTCTACCAAATCGCGTACCATTGATTCGACATCACGCCCAACATAACCAACTTCCGTGAACTTTGTCGCTTCCACTTTAATAAACGGAGCATTCGTCAGTTTTGCGATTCTGCGTGCAATTTCTGTTTTACCTACCCCGGTAGGTCCAATCATTAAAATATTTTTCGGTATAACTTCTGTTTTTAATTCTTCGCTTAATAAAGAGCGGCGGTACCGGTTACGCAACGCAACTGCAACTGCACGTTTTGCTGTTTCCTGGCCAACAATATGCCGGTTTAATTGTTCCGTAATTTGTCTTGGTGTTAAATTGATCACAGTCATTATAATACCTCCAAGATAATATTATGGTTTGTAAACACACAAATATCCGCAGCGGTCGTCAGCGCAGCCTCTGCGATTTCTTTTGCCGATAAATGATCGCCCGCATGTTTTTTTAATGCTCTGCCAGCTGATAATGCATAGTTTCCACCTGACCCAATTGCTAAAATGCCATCGTCCGGCTCAATGACTTCACCAGTACCTGAAACAAGGAGCAATGTTGATTTATCCATTACAAGCAGCATCGCTTCCAGTTGACGGAGCATTTTATCTCCTCGCCATTGCTTCGCTACCTCTACCGAAGCTCTTTGCAGGTTACCATTATATTCATTCAGTTTTGCCTCAAACATTTCGAATAATGTAAAAGCGTCCGCAACAGAACCTGCGAAACCTGCCAGTACTTTCCCATTAAACAGACGTCTGACCTTACGTGCCGTATGCTTCATTACAACTGCATTTCCCAATGTCACCTGACCATCACCAGCCATTGCGCATTCACCGTTGTGATGAATAGCGAAAATCGTTGTCGCATGAATTTGACCCATTCTTTATTTCCTCCTTAACTATGCTCGCGGATGACTATTCATATATGTCTTTCTTAAAGCTTCCTTCGTTACATGAGTATAAATTTGAGTTGAAGATAAATTGGCGTGCCCAAGCAATTCCTGGACTGTACGCATATCTGCCCCATTATTCAATAAATGCGTAGCAAATGTATGTCGCAACATATGTGGATAAATTTTCGTATGCATACTGGCATTGTCAATCATCTCACTTAATATATAACGCACACCACGGGTAGTAAGTTCGCCACCGCGCATATTGACAAAAACTTTCTGATGATTTTCCTTCTTCATTAATGTCGGACGTACTTGTTCTATATAACGTATAAGTGCATCATGCGCATATTGACCGAACGGAATAATTCGCTCTTTCCGGCCTTTTCCCATTACACGGACGATATTGTAATGAAAATCGATATCCGTCAGTTCCAAACTGACACACTCGCTTACACGCATTCCAGTCGCATAAAGAAGTTCCAACAGCGCCATATTACGAATTTGAATCGGCTCATCGCCTTCATTTTTCTCGAATAGTTCCTTCAATTCTTCCTCATAAAAAAAGCTCGGTAATCGCTCTTCCTTTTTCGGATGATAAAGTGAACGAAACGGAGCATCATCAATATTCTGTTCTCGATTTAAAAAACGGAAAAAAGAACGGATCGATGAGATTTTCCTGGAAATTGAAGTTCTTGCTTTTTGTTCATCATAAAGCTTTGTTACATATAGACGTGCATGGATATACTCAACTTCTGCAATTTTTTGGATACCCTCAGCGTGCAAAAATGCAAAAAATTCTTCTAAATCAGAAGTATATTCGCGAACAGTATGTAGGGAAAAGTTTTTTTCTAGTTGCACGTAGCGAATAAATTGATCAAGCTGACTTTGCAAATTTTCATCCATCGTGTATACCCCCTGTTATTGCAAAAGAGAAATGATGTTGTATGAATAAATATGTTCATTTTCCTACTAAAAAAACACACATATTGACACTATACCTATTATGAATACTTTTCAAGTAAAATTTGCTGGAGTTATTCAACTTCTTTGTATTATTCGACAAATTTCGCAATATCATGTCAAGCAATTCTTATTTTTATAGTCATTTACAAAAAATCACCGCAAAATTAAAAGCCCCTAAAGTATAACAATCTTTAAGGGCTTTACGCAATTAAATTGCCTGATTATTAATAAAATTCTGAATTGCTTCTAATGCGCGGTTAGCATGGCGTTCAGCACGCTCAGGCTTTGATTTGATGCGTTCACCAAATTCCGGGAAAATCCCGAAGTTCACGTTCATCGGCTGGAAGTTTTTCGCATCTGTATGAGTAATGTATCGAGCCATCGCACCTAATGCTGTTTCATGCGGGAAGTAAAGTAACTCTTGACCTAACGCCATCCGAGCTGCATTAATTCCGGCAATCAGACCACTGCCGGCAGATTCTACATAACCTTCAACACCTGTCATCTGACCGGCGAAGAAAAGGTTTGGACGCGCTTTCAACTGATATGTCTGTGTCAGCACTTTTGGAGAATTGATGAATGTATTACGGTGCATTACGCCGTAGCGTACAATTTCCAAATTTTCTAAACCCGGAATCATCGAGAATACACGTTTTTGTTCCGGCCATTTTAAATGTGTTTGGAAACCTACTAAATTATAAAGTGTCCCCGCTGCATCATCTTGTCGTAACTGAACTACAGCATATGGACGCTTATCCGTTTTCGGATCTTCCAGACCAACCGGTTTCATCGGTCCGAATGTCATCGTTTTTTCACCGCGTGCGGCCATTACTTCAATTGGCATACACCCTTCGAAATATTTTTCTTTTTCGAATTCTTTTAGCGGTGCACATTCTGCTGTAATAAGTGCTTCACGGAAAGCATCAAATTCTTCTTTCGTCATCGGACAGTTCAAGTATGCCGCTTCACCTTTGTCATAGCGTGATTTCAAGTATACTTTATCCATATTGATCGAATCTTTCTCAATGATCGGTGCTGCAGCATCATAGAAGTACAAATAGTCTTCCCCTGTTAGGCCTTGGATTTGTTTTGCCAATGCTTCAGAAGTTAATGGACCTGTTGCGATTACTGTAATGCCTTCTGGAATTTCAGTTACCTCTTCATTGATTACCTCGATTAACGGGTGGTTTTTCACCTTTTCTGTTACGATTCCTGCAAATTCATGACGGTCAACGGCTAACGCACCGCCGGCAGGTACAGAACTATTGTCTGCTGCTGCAATAATAACAGAGTCCAATTTACGCATTTCCTCTTTAATTACACCGACAGCATTTGTCAGTCCGTTTGCACGTAAAGAGTTTGAGCATACAAGCTCTGCGAATTTATCTGTATGATGTGCCGGTGTTTGTTTTACTGGTCGCATTTCATATAAACGTACCTTCACACCGCGCTTTGCAATCTGCCAAGCTGCTTCTGAACCGGCTAAACCTGCACCAATTACATTTACTACTTGTTGTGTCATTTTTGTTACCTCTTCATTTTATTGTGACGGTGTTTCTTCATAATCACATTCACTGTTAGTACACTGAATCTGAACACCTTTTTTCAATTTCTTCTCTACTAATAATGCACTACATTTCGGACAAGGTCTACTAATCGGCTTATCCCATGATACGAAGTCACATTCCGGATACTGATTGCATCCGTAAAAAATGCGCTTTGTTTTGGATTTACGCTCGACAATTTCACCTGTCTCACATGAAGGACATTTAACGTCGATCGGTTTTACAATCGCTTTTGTATTGCGGCAATCCGGGAAGTTGGAACAAGCCATAAATTTCCCGTAACGTCCAAGCTTGAATACCATTGGCGCACCGCACTTTTCACAGTCTTCACCAGCAGGCTCATCTTTAATTTCGATTTTTTCCATCACTTCATCCGCATATTTTACCCGCGGTTCAAAGTCTTTGTAAAATTCATCGATGACATTTACCCATTGTGTAATGCCTTCTTCAATTTCATCCAGATTTTGCTCCATCTGTGCGGTAAATTCAATGTTGATGATTTCTGGGAAAAATTCCAATGTTGCTTGATGAACGATTTCTCCAAGTTCTGTTGGTACAAAGCGTTTTGCATCAAGCTGAACATAGCCGCGCTTTTGGATTGTATCCAGTGTAGGGGCATATGTCGATGGACGACCTATACCTAGCTCTTCCAATGTCTTTACTAGACGCGCCTCCGAATAGCGAGGAGGTGGCTGAGTGAAATGCTGTTTCGGTTCGATTTCAAGTGATTTCACTTTATCGCCGATTTCCATTTCAGGTAAAAGCTTATTCGTTTCTTCTTCCTGATCGTCTGTACCCTCAATATAAAGTTTCATAAATCCGGCAAATTTCACTTGAGATCCGTTCGCACGGAATAATACGTCATTGTTTTGCAAATCAACTGTTACAGTATCGAGTACAGCTGGAGACATTTGACTCGCGATAAAGCGTTCCCAAATTAAACGATACAGTCGCAGCTGGTCACGGCTTAAAATCGCCTTAAGCTCCTCTGGAGTACGCATCGCACTTGTTGGACGGATCGCTTCATGGGCATCCTGTGCATTTGCCTTCGCTTTTGCCTGTTTTTGTTCTCCGGCAATGAAATCTTTGCCGTATTTTGTTTCGATATATGACTTAGCCTCTGTTTTTGCCGTATCGGAAATACGAGTCGAGTCAGTACGCATATACGTAATTAATCCGACTGCACCTTCTTTTTTGCTTAGCTCGATACCTTCATAAAGCTGCTGGGCAAGCATCATTGTCTTCTTGGCGCGGAAGTTTAATTTACGTGCGGCTTCCTGTTGGAGTGAAGAAGTCGTAAAGGCTGGAGAAGCATTGCGTTTCCGTTCTCTTTTTACAACATTCATTACTTCAAATTCTGAGCCTTTTATACCTTTTAATATATCTTTAACTTG
The DNA here is from genome assembly GCF_037969775.1 of Solibacillus sp. FSL W7-1472. Classification (NCBI taxonomy): domain Bacteria; kingdom Bacillati; phylum Bacillota; class Bacilli; order Caryophanales; family Caryophanaceae; genus Solibacillus; species Solibacillus sp. FSL W7-1472. The sequence continues at coordinate 1,017,383 of NZ_CP150208.1, read as the reverse complement.
TTGTTCATTTGTTAATTTAACTTTTTCTTTACCGTTTCCGTAATAAAACGCATCGAATTGCTTTTTGTTTTTTTCGAAACTTGCATCGATCGACCAATATTCTTCAGGCTCAAAGCTTTTGATTTCATTTTCGCGGTCAATAATCAAACGCAATGAAACGGATTGTACACGTCCTGCCGATAAGCCTTTCTTTACTTTTTTCCAAAGGATCGGGCTAATATTGTAGCCTACTAGACGGTCTAAAATACGACGAGCTTGCTGTGCATCGACTAAATCCATATTAATCGGGCGCGGGTGCTTGAAGCTCTCTAAAATTGCTTCTTTCGTAATCTCGTTAAATACGACGCGGCAATCTGAATTAATATCAATGTTCAAAGCAGTGGCTAAATGCCATGCGATCGCTTCCCCTTCACGGTCTGGATCGGCTGCGAGATAAATCTTTTTCACTTTTTTTGCTGCTGTTTTCAGTTCCTGAAGTACCGGACCTTTACCGCGAATCGTAATATATTTTGGATCATAATTATTTTCGGTATCGATTCCCATTTGACTACGTGGTAAATCACGTACATGTCCAATCGAAGCTTTTACTTTATATTTTTTTCCTAAATATCGTTCAATTGTTTTCGCCTTTGCAGGTGATTCAACAATTACTAAATAATCTGCCATCTGTTGTCCTCCTTATAGAGGTATAGTTATTTTTCTTATATTCACGCACATGAAGCTGTCCATGTATGTCAAAGCTTTTCCTGTTGCAAAATGTATAACAGATTGGCTAATATTGCAACTTTTTTTCAACGCGAATTTGAAAACAATTGGATTTCCTCTAAGATTTGAAAGCCATCCCACACTGGAATTGCACCTTCTTTTATTAATTTATTTGTCCCTCGTGACTGCTCGCTAAAAATATTTCCCGGCACCGCAAAAACATCTTTTCCTTGCTCAAGAGCAAGCTCTGTTGTGATAAGTGTCCCGCTTTTGAGTGCGGCTTCCGTTACGACCAGTGCTTCACACAATCCGCTAATAATCCGGTTTCGTGCAGGGAAATGCCATTTTTGCACACCTACATAGGGTGGATATTCTGTTATGAGTAAATGCTCACTTGCCATATATGCATTCAGCTCTTTATTTTGTGGTGGGTAGCTATGGAATAAGCCATGGCCTAAAACACCTATCGTCTTTCCACCATATCGGATTGTTGCTTCATGTGCAAGTCGGTCGGCACCTTTTGCAAGACCGCTCACTATGATATATTGCTCACGAATTAATGGGGGAAGGATGGATTTCAATACGTTTTCACTATAGCTAGTCGCTGCTCTCGAACCGATGACCGCCATCATTTTCGGTCTGTTCAGCAGCTGAACCTCACCTTTCGCATATACAACAGCAGGTGCATCGTACAGCTGTTTTAAGCGTTCCGGATATAAAGGGTCCGTATAAGGAATGGGCGTAATATTATGTTGGTCATAATATATTGCCATCGACCTTTGTATGAGCTCTTTATAATGTTTTATGAGCTGTGCGGCTTTTTCTTCTCTTATATTTAGCTGGCTCGCTAAAAATTTTGGCGAAATATGCAGTATTTCGTCGAAATCATCTGTAATTTTCATTAAATTTCGGACTTTTTCCCAGGAGAGAGGAAGAATATAATGCAGTTTCAATAATTGTTCATTTGCTGGATTGGTCATATCAACACTCCTTTTTAATAGAAGAAATTCAGATGACCGCAGTTTTAAGTGTGAGGTAAGCATCGTGTAAAACATAGTATTGCCAATGAATACAGGCTATTAACCCGTCCACGCAACCTAATGTACGGAGACATACGAAAAAGATGTAGCGAGGCGACCGCTACATCTTTCATTTTAATGTGTTTTACAAGCTTCGTACAAGCCTTTTTCTTTGATTACTTTAATCAGTGTTTCACCGATTACAGAAGGCGTCGGAGCTACTTCAATACCTGCTGCATTCATTGCTTTGATTTTCTCTGCAGCTGTTCCTTTACCGCCAGAAATAATGGCACCTGCGTGACCCATACGCTTTCCTGGAGGTGCTGTTTGACCACCGATAAAGCCTACTACCGGTTTGTTCATGTTTTCCTGAATCCATTCAGCAGCTTCTTCTTCCGCTGTACCACCGATTTCTCCAATCATGACAACCGCATAAGTTTCCGGGTCTTCGTTGAATGCTTTTAAGCAGTCGATAAAGTTTGTCCCATTTACCGGGTCGCCCCCGATTCCTACCGCTGTTGTTTGACCAATTCCTGCCTGAGACAGCTGGTGTACCGCTTCATAAGTTAAAGTACCAGAACGTGATACAACACCTACATGTCCTTTTGTATGAATGTAACCCGGCATGATACCAATTTTACATTCATCAGCAGTAATGACACCCGGACAGTTTGGACCAACTAAACGTGTCTTCTTGCCTTCCATATAGCGCTTTACTTTTACCATATCAAGTACCGGTATATGTTCTGTAATACAAATCGCCATATCCAGGTCCGCATCCACTGCTTCGATAATTGCATCTGCTGCAAATGGTGCCGGTACGTAAATAACGGATACATTGGCACCTGTCGCATCGACTGCTTCTTGTACTGTATTGAATACAGGAACACCTTCGATTTCAAGACCGCCTTTACCTGGTGTTACCCCTGCAACGATTTTTGTTCCGTATTCAAGCATTTGTTTTGTATGGAAAAGGGCTGTTTCCCCAGTAATCCCTTGTACGATTACTTTTGTTTCTTTATTAATGAACACACTCATGCCGTTACCCCGCCTTCAGCTTCAACTAATTTCACGATTTTTTGAGCGCCGTCTGACATTGAGTCAGCTGCCACAATGTTTAAACCAGATTCATTTAACAACTTTTTACCTAGCTCTACGTTTGTCCCTTCTAAACGTACTACTAACGGAACCGCTAAACCAACTTCTTTTGCAGCCGTAATAACACCTTTTGCAATGATGTCGCATTTCATGATTCCACCAAAGATGTTAACGAAAATTCCTTTAACATTTTTGTCTGATAAAATGATTTTAAAAGCTTCTGTTACTTTTTCGGCTGTAGCACCGCCCCCAACGTCAAGGAAGTTTGCGGGTGATCCGCCGTAGTAACTAATCGTATCCATCGTCGCCATGGCAAGACCTGCACCATTTACCATACATCCGATATTGCCGTCTAACGAAATATAACTTAAATCATATTTAGATGCTTCAATTTCTTTTGGATCTTCTTCATCGAAATCGCGTAATTCTACGATATCTTTGTGACGGTATAATGCGTTTGCATCAAAGTTGAATTTTGCATCAAGTGCCACTACCTGGTCATCACCAGTTACAACTAGCGGGTTGATTTCTACTGTTGATGCATCTTTATCGATAAATGCTTTGTAAATACCAAGCATTAATCCTACTGCTTTATTTACTAACTTAGCAGGAATATTCATATTGAATGCCATACGGCGTGCCTGGAAAGCATTCAGGCCTGTTACCGGATCAATCACTTCTTTGAAGATTTTTTCCGGATTCGTCTCGGCTACCTCTTCAATATCCATACCGCCCTCTTCAGAACCCATCATTACTACTCTAGAAGTTGCACGGTCTAATACTAAACTTAAGTAATACTCTTTTTTAATGTCCGAACCTTCTTCTATATAAAGACGCTTTACTTCTTTACCGTCTGGACCTGTCTGGTGAGTTACTAAAATTTTCCCTAATAATTCTTTAGAGAAAGAACGAACTTCATCCAGGTTTTTTGCAATTTTAACGCCACCCGCTTTACCGCGGCCCCCTGCATGAATTTGTGCTTTCACTACTGTTACGTTAGATCCTAGCTCTTTTGCTGCTTTTACTGCTTCGTCTGGTGAAAACGCGACACTTCCTCTTGGAACCGCTACACCGTATTGTCTTAATATCTCTTTCCCTTGATACTCATGGATATTCATGATACATCCTCCCATCGGACATTTGGAAATTATTCTACTAACATAATCTATTTTATACAATTATTCAGACAATGTCTATATTTGTCACACAAGCAATTTTTAGATTGCTTTATGTCAAATTATTCTTTGTCTAGATATTTTCTAATTTTCCGAAAGATATACTCTACATAAAAATAAAAAACATCAACTATTTATTTTTAAAAGTTAACCTCTGCTTTTCATCCAAATGATAAATAAAAGCAAAAACTTCTGCAACCGCCTGGTAAAGTTCTTCCGGTATCGATGTGTTCAAATCAAGCTGGCCTAACAGCTCGATTAAGTTTGGGTCTTCATAAACGGGTACTTCATGCATCGCTGCTTTTTCTAATATATTTTCCGCAATTTTCCCTTTCCCTTTTGCAACGATTGTCGGACCACTGCTTTTTTGCGGATCATAGGACAGGGCGATTGCTTCTTTTCTTATATATTTTTTTTCGGTCATACGCGTATATCGACACCACCCTGCTCGTCTTCTCGCTGATTTGACAGTTTTGTGACAGTTTTTTCTCCTTGGTCTGCAAAAGGTTTGATAAACAGTCCCGATAATGTATATTCTTTTTTCAGCAATCCCGACTTTAATGTGCCTTTCAGCGATGTCGCCAACGAATCCAAATTCGGCATATCATTATATATATTAATTGTGACAACACGGTTTTGTACTTGCATATCGATTACCGTCTGCTGCAATGTTTCCATATTTAAATAGAATAGAATACGTGCAAAATTGGCATCGATTTTACCATCTTCCTTCATTCGACCATTCCATTGCAATTTGGCATCCATTTTCTTGCCAAAAAAATTTAGCGGCACTTGCATGACAAGCTGATGCTGATGCCCATTTTCCCCTGAAGTGAGCTGCATACCATTTAGTCTGGCCATCACCATTTCAGCGGCATCTTTTATTGCAGCGGGTGTTTGGACATCTTGAAGAAGCGCCAATAATTGCGGTTTTATCTGCTGGGCAATGGCCTGAATATCCCCTGCCTTATTTGCAAGTGTCGCCTCATAGCTGACACCGAGCCCCTTTAAAACGGTTTTTATTGCCTGTTCCATCGCACGACCATCAACTGCCGCCTGTACTTGACCTTCTGCTTGCGTAAGAGCACTTTGCATGACCGGCTGTGGACTATCAGCCGTCACTTTCACTAAATTCCGTAACAGCTGCTCTGCAACCGGTAAATTCGCATCCGGCTTCAGTAACGTAAACAATTGATCCTTGGCAGTTAATCCTTGATCATTTTGCATAAACAATCGCGGTGTTACATTTTCACTGTATGCGTTTGTCAATTGCTGCCGTAGTTGATTTACCAATGCTTCCACTGCTTGCTTCGAAGCCGGAATTTGCTCAAAACGCGTTAATAATTGCTGTAGCTGCTGCTTTTGTGTTGACGATAATAAGCTTTCATTATTAATCCAGACTCTTACTTGCTCTAACATCGGTTTTATCTGTTCAGAGCTTGTTTGCCCGAGCTGCTGCAGCATTTGACCTGCTTCTTTAAATAGCGGTGTTGCTGTTGTCTGTACTTGGTTTACAGATTGTTGGCTTCCTTGCTGGTTTACCGTTTGCCAATTTTGCAAAGTAGCATTTTGCGGTAAAATTCCAGCTTCTTTTAATACTGTCAGCGTCTGAAGTTTTGATGCAATCGGCAAATTATTATCCATTAAATTTTGGGTTGCCCGCGCAAGGAGAATACCGCCTGTTTCATTGTTTAACGGCTTTGCCAGCTGGTCAATCTGCTGTAAAAGTGATGATTTAATCGCTTCATTCCCTCCAGACTGATTTGCCAAGAGCTGCGCTAAATTCGCTAAATTTGCCGACATACCATCTGTTTTAATCCCTTGAGTCAATGCTTGAAATACGGTATTTGTGAAAGGCATTTTCAGCTCCACCATACGCTGTAGTGCCTGAAGTGCACTATTTTTATCAACTCCTGCGGGCAAGTTTTTCATCCAGCTTTCCGCTGCAAGCAGCTGTTCTTTCGCAAGTGGCAGCTGGGCTTTCATAAAATGTGAAAGTACTTGCTGCATTTCATTCGATTTCGGCAAATTCATCGTCTCAAGCAGCTGGGACATTTGCTGGCCGGAAGTCATCGATTGTGACATCGGCCCGGTAATGACTTTTAATTCTGTTTGTGGATTTGTCGCTGTTACCTGAAAAAAGTGTGCATCGCCAAGCTTTAATGGAACTTCCAGCTTCGCCATGAGCTTTTGATTGCCCACTTGGACTTCCGCCATCTGATTTGGGTAGAGCTGCTTTATCGTCCCATGAAATACTTGATCTTGCCTTAGCGATAATGGCTGATTTGCTGGTACTTGCTGCGAAGTATTTGTTTGTACTGCATTAAACGTTGAGAAGTTCATGCCGTTACTCCCTTCTTTGAAGTATGGATTTTATCGGTTCGAATGTTTTTCGATGATGTATAGTCGGTCCATATTGCGCGATCGCTTCCAAATGCTGTTTTGTTCCATAACCTGCATGCTGGGCAAAACCATATTGCGGAAATTCGAGGTCCAGCTTCTCCATATAGTCATCACGTGCCGTTTTTGCTAAAATGGATGCCGCTGCGATTGCCAGGCTGCGGGCATCCCCCTTTATGATGGAAGCTTGCGGAATTGATGTTGAAAGAGTCATCGCATCCGCCAATATGTAATTTGGTGTGACTTCAAGTGCTTCAATACTTTTTAACATGGACTGTCGTGTTGCTTCATAAATGTTAAGGCGGTCAATTTCTTCGGCACTTTGAAAATGAACTGCATAATACAATGCATGTTTTTTGATCCGTTCAGCAAATTGATTGCGTTTTTCCTTTGACAATTGTTTGGAATCGTTTACACCAAGGAGTTCCTGGCAGTGGTTCGGCAATATAACAGCCGCAGTTACGACAGGCCCTGCCAGTGGTCCGCGCCCGGCTTCATCTGTACCTGCGATATAGGCATGTTCATATGGTAAATAGCTTGCGTCAAATTGCAGTTTCTCATTATGCGCTTGTTGGAGTGCCTCCATCTTCTCAAGACGCTTTTGAAATTGTATCCATGCCTTTTGAACACCTGACCGTTCATCCTTTACTATAGAATCCATCCATGGCTCAATTTGTGCTGCTGTTTTCAATGCTTCTGTAATCTCTTTAATTGTTTTCATATAATGCCCTCAAATCTATTAATTCCGTTTTCTTTATATATCGTCAATTTCCATTCTGGAGGCCAACACGCTGTTGGTCACGAATGCGTTGTCACAGGGCGTGACGGTTTTAGCATTCGTTCCATACCCCCTTCATTCCAATCAACTTTGCTTTTTATCTAATTTTACTTTCTATCATTCTTACTTGTTATATCGTCTATTGTTCTTATTATAAAAGAAAAAACCTTTCTCAAATAAATGAAAAAGGTTTTGCCTGTCTATTATCCCACTTTATCCGTTGTTTTCTTGCTTTTTCTGGCGATTTAGCGCGGCAGTTTTTTTCCGGCGTTCTTCGTTTTCCAGGGCAATCGCTTCTTCCAGTTGCTCTTTTTCAAGTTGCTCGGAAACAAAGTCAAATGTGAGTTTCCCAAGATTCTGTTCACGAATGTCGCGTACAATTAATACGGACACCTGATCATAGTCAATCTCTCCGCCTTGTCCAAATACACGACGTAATTTCCCGATTGCATCGAATGTTTCAACAAGCTCTTCGGATACAGATGAAATTTTATAGCGTTCTTCCATGCGTGTTGGATAGTGCGTTTCTAAAAAACGTAAGCCGTATACAGCCAAGTCTTCCATATTCGTAATCGTATCTTTAATCGCACCCGTTAATGCGAGCTTGTAGCCGACTTCCTGATCTTCAAACTTCGGCCATAAGATACCTGGTGTATCCAGAAGTTCTATTTCTTTACCGACTTTAATCCATTGCTGTGCTTTCGTAACACCTGGCATATTTCCTGTTTTCGCTAAGTTTTTCTTCGCTAAACGGTTGATTAAAGTGGATTTCCCGACGTTCGGAATACCGACAATCATGGCGCGGATCGCACGCGGCTTCATTCCTTTTGATTTCATGCGCTCCCATTTATCCGCCAAAATCTCCTGAGCAGCCTTTGTAACCGCCTGCAAGCCTTTCCCTTCCAACGAGTTGATTGCTACTGCTTTAAAGCCTCTGTCGGCAAAATATTGAATCCAGCGGCGTGTTTCCTGTTCATCGGCCATATCTTGTTTATTTAAAATGAGCAGACGCGGTTTTTGATGGATGACTTCATCGATCATCGGATTACGTGAAGATAATGGTAGACGTGCATCGACAAGTTCAAAAACGATATCGACAAGCTTTAAACTTTCCGATACTTGGCGGCGTGCCTTTGCCATATGTCCTGGAAACCATTGAATTGTCATAATGTGTAACCTCCTGTAAATTACATACTTCTATTTTCAACAAAAAAATGAGGAGTTTAAACTGCCCCCTCATTTTAGACAATATTTACGATAATAAATATTACTTTACGATTTCAATTTCGTTTAACGGCCAGAAAATGATATTCGTATTACCGATAATTTCTTTCTGGTCGACAATGCCGATATGGCGGCTGTCTTTACTGAAGCGACGGTTATCGCCCATTACGAATACGTAGCCTTCCGGAATCACATCCAGTGACGGATCGATATCTTTCAGCGAGAAGTCGCCTGTTAGGTTGCCTTCGCTAATTTCGGCTTTATATGCGTCCAAATACGGTTCGTCGATCGGTTCCCCATTAATGTATAATTGATCATCCTTATATTCTACAAAGTCCCCTGGAACACCGATGACACGTTTAATATAGTCCTTTTGTTCTGGTGCGTGGAATACGACGATATCAAAACGGTCGGGTTCGCCGATTTTATAGCTGAATTTGTTGACGATCATGCGATCACCATTTTCAAGGGTAGGCATCATTGAATCCCCGTCTACTACAATCGGTGTAAATAAAAAGTAACGAATAAATGCGGCAATCGCAAACGCAATCAGTAGAGCTTTCGTCCATTCCCAAAGCTCATTTTTTTCTTTTTCAGTTTTTTCCACGTAGCTATCCCCCTTGCTCATCACATTTATTGTATACGAAATATGTATATCAAGCAAAAATCTAATCTAAATATTGCATCAGATTATCTATAGTTTATTGTCAAAATCACATGTTAATACACATTTTTTTATTTAAAGAAAGAAAGGGACTTGTATATACAAGCCCCCTTCTAAAAAGTTCTTATCGAATTTCTTTAATACGAGCAGCTTTACCACGTAAGTTACGTAGGTAGTAAAGTTTAGCACGACGTACTTTACCTTTACGTACTACTTCTAACTTAGCGATTTTTGGAGTGTGTACTGGGAAAGTACGCTCTACACCAACACCGTAAGAAATTTTACGTACTGTGAAAGTTTCGCTAATTCCGCCACCACGACGTTTAATAACTACACCTTCGAATAATTGGATACGTTCACGAGTACCCTCAACGATTTTAACGTGTACCTTAACTGTGTCACCTGGTTTGAATGTAGGTAAGTCTGAACGTAATTGATCTTTAGTGATCTCTGTAATAATGTTTGACATTGTTTTCTCTCCTTAGACAGATGCTCATGCACGCTAATTTAAGCCACAGCGGAACACCGTAATTCAGTGCTTACATTGAAGCACAAAATGAATCTTACCATAATTATTTTAGGCTTGCAAGTAGTTTTGCTTTACATTTCACTCTTAATTTTTTCAATTATTTTTATTTGCTTGTCCGTTAATTCAAGTGCTTCCAATAAATCCGGTCTACGCTCTAACGTACGTTTAAAGGACTGTTCCTCACGCCACGCTTCGATTTTCGCGTGATTGCCTGATAACAGTATATCCGGCACTTTCATCCCTCTAAAATCAGCTGGACGCGTATAATGAGGATGCTCTAATAACCCTGTTGAAAATGAATCCTGAATATGTGAATCTTCCTGCCCTAATACACCCGGCAATAAACGTACAACCGCATCGATTACCGTCATCGCAGGAAGCTCGCCGCCAGTTAAAACAAAGTCGCCGATTGAAATCTCATCTGTTACAAGATGTTCCCGGATTCGCTCATCATATCCTTCATAATGGCCGCAAAGGAATACTAAATCATCTTCCAGTGCAAGCTCCTCCGCCTTCTTCTGCGTGAAGCGCTCGCCTTGTGGACACATGAGTATAACACGCGGTTTGCGGCCTTCTGTAATGGCTTCAACCGCATTGAACATCGGCTCCGGCTTTAATACCATTCCCGCACCGCCGCCGTATGGGTAATCATCCACTTGTTTGTGCTTATTTACACTGTACTCCCGGATATCGGTTACTGCGAGCTCGACTGCACCTTTTTCCTGAGCCTTTTTTAAAATTGATGCGCCAAACACACCTGTGAACATATCGGGAAATAAACTTAATACGTGAATCTTCATTCCAGCAAACCTTCCATTACATGAATAATGATTTTCTTTTCATCGACGTCAATATCTTTTACGATATCTTCAATGTAAGGAATGTAGTGTTTCTTACCATTTTGCGCTTTAACTTCCCATACGTCGTTTGCGCCTGTCTCTAAAATATCAGTAACAACGCCGATCAGTTCGCCCTCTTCCGAAAACACTTCACAATCTTTAATTTCAAAGTGATAGTATTCATTATCTTCAAGCTCATCTTCCGCTAATTGATCCATCGACACTTTTAAAAGACCTTCTTTAAATGGTTCCACTAAATTAATGTTTTCCATTCCTTCAAATGTCACCAATATAAAGTTTTTATGGCGTCTTGATGAACTGATCGTTACCCAAGTCGGTTTTTTATCATCTTTTTTGAATGCCGCAAGTTTAGAACCGACCGCAAAACGTTCTTCTTCAAAGTCCGTCGTCGATAAAATTCGCAGTTCCCCGCGAATACCATGTGTATTTACAATACGTCCTACATTAAACCATTCCATATATATTCCACCTTTTATAATAATTTGTTACCACATAACTTTTATATACACCGTTGTTTGGAGTGAAGGCGGCGAAGTAACATTCAAATGCCTTTTGATTTGAATGTTACTTTGCGACGAAAGCGGAGCGACAGGAGCACATGCACAATGCTTCTATGGCAACCGCAATAAACTCCTACCGTAACGGAAAACAACATTATCATAACAAAAAAAGAAGGGTTAGCAAAATGCCACCCTTCTTTTACTAATCCAATATATCGACATACGTCTTTTTCTTCTGGTGGCCGCCCGCTGCTGAGTACACAATCGTACGAATTGCCTTCGCAACACGTCCTTGCTTGCCTATCACTTTCCCTCGATCCTCTGGATGAACAAAAAGTTTATAAACAACTCGATTGGAAGTTTCGTCCGTCTCAATACGAACGTCTTCCGGATAATCGACTAACGGTTTCACAATTGCTTCAATCAGCTGCTGCATAATGCCACCTCCGAATTAATCATTGAATTATTTGCTGTATTTAGCGTTATGGAATTTTTCCATGATACCTTGTTCTGAGAACAGGTTACGTACAGTATCAGATGGTTTTGCACCATCAGTTAACCATTTAAGAGCTTTCTCTTCATCGATTTGTACTGTAGCTGGAACTGTAAGTGGGTTGTAAGTACCTACTGTTTCGATTTGACGGCCATCACGTGGTGAACGAGCGTCTGCAACTACGATACGATAGAAAGGAGATTTTTTAGCTCCCATACGTTTTAAGCGAATTTTAACTGCCATTTTAATAGCACCTCCGAATAAGTTTCACACAAGATATTATATTAGCAATGTCTTGATGGTTTGTAAAGTGTTTTTTCTTAACACCTTATTTTTTATTTAAATAATGAATCAAAACCAGGCATTTTCATCTTCTTTTTACCTTTACCCTGAGCCATGCCCGTCATCTGTTTCATCATTTTTTTCATTTCTTCAAACTGCTTCAATAAGCGGTTTACTTCTTGAATTGTCGTCCCCGAACCAGTGGCAATACGCTTTTTACGGCTCGCCGAAATAATTTCAGGGTTTGTTTTTTCATTTGGTGTCATCGAATAGATAATTGCTTCGATGCGTCCCATCTGCTTTTCATCGACTTTGACATTGTCAAGGCCCTTCATTTTGTTTGCACCCGGAATCATTTTCAATAATTCATCAAGTGGTCCCATTTTTTTCACAGCTTGGAGTTGTTCGATAAAGTCATCAAATGTAAAGCTCTGTGTCATGAACTTTTCTTCCAGCTCTTTTGCTTTTTCCATATCAACGTTTGCTTGTGCTTTTTCGATCAGTGACAGGACATCGCCCATCCCTAAAATACGTGAAGCCATACGCTCCGGATGGAAAGGTTCCAGTGCATCCATCTTTTCACCCATACCGACAAATTTAATCGGTTTCTCTGTAACCGAGCGAATCGACAGTGCCGCACCACCACGAGTATCACCGTCTAATTTTGTTAAGACAACGCCCGTAATGCCGACAGTTTCGTTAAAGCTTTGCGCAACATTTACAGCATCTTGACCTGTCATGGCATCAACAACTAAAAATACTTCATCCGGCTCTTTTAAACCGCGAATGTCTTTCAGTTCCTGCATCAGTTCTTCATCAATATGAAGACGACCGGCTGTATCGATTAATACAACGTCCAAATGCTCTTCTTTTGCATGCTCGATTGCCTGACGTGCAATTTCAACAGGTGAAACATCTGTACCAAGTGAGAACACCGGCAGTGATAACTGTTTCCCTAATGTCTGTAATTGCTCTACAGCCGCTGGACGGTATATATCTGCTGCAACGAGTAATGGTTTTTTATTATATTTTTTACGTAATACATTCGCCAATTTACCTGTAGTTGTCGTCTTACCTGCACCTTGTAAACCAACCATCATAATGACAGTAGGCGGACGGTTGCTGAATTTAATCGGACTTTGCTCGCCGCCCATTAAATTCTTCAATTCATCCTGAACAATTTTAATGACTTGCTGACCAGGTGTTAATGATTTCATGACGTCGACGCCGACTGCACGCTCACTAACTTTTTTAACGAATTCTTTTACTACTTTTAAGTTTACGTCCGCTTCGATTAAGGCAAATCGGACTTCACGCATCATTTCTTTAACGTCTTGTTCCGTTACTTTCCCTTTACCTTTAATCTTTTGGATCGTACCTTGGAGTCGCTCTGCTAAACCTTCAAAAGCCAACTCGTTCGCCCCCTAATCCGATTCCTTCAGTTGTTCAACCAATGCTAGTTTCGCCTCTGTCGTAGAAGCCTCATCCATGATCGCATTCGTCAATTGTTTTAACACGATTTGACGTTGTTGAAACTTTTCGAATAAATTTAGTTTTTCTTCATATTCTTCAAGCATCGCCTCAGTACGGCGAATATTATCGTAAACAGCTTGGCGTGAAATATTATAACTTTCGGCGATTTCTCCTAACGAGTGATCGTCCAAGTAATATAGTTCCATGTAGCTGCGCTGTTTATCAGTTAATAACGCTTGATAAAAGTCGAAGAGAAAGTTCATGCGTGTTGTTTTTTCAAGTAGCATTTTTATCTCTCCAATCATAATTTGTCTATCTTATCATAATCTTGTGGGCAGTTACTGTCAAGGTAATCCCCTTGTCCATTGAAGAACCTTTTCTTTTCATTAATAAACGATTTCAAAAAAATGACGATGCTCCTTCAAGAAAAAGAGAGAATCGCCATTTCTTATATAATAGGAAGAATATGATAAACCGGACCAAATTTTCTACAGGGTAACACCTGTTTTAAAAATAGCCATTTCTTTGAAATTCATTCGTTCATGGTTTAATTGCTCGCCACTAGCAACAGCAATAATATATTGAATAAATTCTTCCAAAACCGCATCTTCGTCTACGCCATCTTCTAGTATTTGCCCTGCATTGAAATCAATCCAATGCTTTTTCTGTTCATAAATAGCGCTGTTTGTGGATATTTTCATCGTAGGTACAAATGAGCCGAATGGCGTACCGCGTCCTGTAGTAAACAACACTAATTGACAACCTGCAGATGCAAGCGCTGTACATGCAACAAGATCATTTCCCGGCGCACTCAATAAATTCAACCCGCGCTTTTTTAACCGCTCTCCGTATTTTAAAACATCGACAATTTCAGCACTGCCCGCTTTTTGCGTACAGCCTAACGACTTGTCTTCAAGCGTAGTGATTCCGCCTGCCTTATTGCCTGGTGAAGGATTTTCATAGATCGGCTGATTATAGTCAATAAAGTACTGCTTAAAGTCATTAATAAGCGAAACAATCTTCTCGAATGTTTCCTCATCTTGTGCACGGTTCATTAAAATCGTTTCCGCTCCAAACATTTCCGGCACTTCCGTCAGCACCGTTGTACCGCCCTGGGATACTAAAAAGTCGGAGAAACGCCCTAGAAGAGGATTCGCCGTAATGCCAGATAAGCCGTCTGAACCGCCACATTTCAGTCCGATACGCAATTCACTGATCGGAATATCTTCTCGTCGATCGTTGCGGACTGCCTCATGTAGTGATACAAGCGCTTCTACACTAGCTTCAACCTCATCATCAACTTGCTGGGACACGACAAACTTCACACGGGACGTATCGTAATCGCCAAGTTCCTGCTTCATCTGTTCAATTGTATTATTCTCGCAGCCCAGCCCTAATACAAGCACAGCTGCAGCATTCGGATGGTTAACAGCATCCAGTAAAATAGTACGTGTATTTTCATGGTCATCACCTAATTGCGAACAACCAAAATTATGCTTTAATACAAGCGTGGATTCAAAAGGCGCAATACTTCCTACCCGTTGCTCAAATTCACGAATGATCATGTCCGCAATACCATTCACACATCCGACTGAGGGTATGATCCATAGTTCATTTCGTATACCGACTTCACCATTGCTACGTCGGTACCCTTTAAATGTTAAATTACGTTGCGGATAGTTCAATGAAATATCTTTCTTGTCGTAATTGTAGTTAATGATGTCCTGCAAATTTGTTTTTACATTATGCGTGTGGACGACCGTTCCTTTTGCAATGTCTTCAGTAGCATGCCCAATCGGATAGCCGTACTTTATAATATGTTCCCCTTTTTGAATGTTACGTGTGGCAATTTTATGCCCTCTAGGAACTTCCTGCTCTAGATTAATCTTCTCTTGGCCGATCGAAAATGGTTCACCCGCTTCAAAGGAACGTAAAGCGACCACAACATTATCAGACGAATGAATGACAATCGTTTCTTTCATAATCCTAGTGCCTCCTCTTCCAATTCCGCAATGAACTGTGCTGTTTGGCTCTCTTTAAACGCCGTAATTGCCTCCCCGACAAATTGTTCAAGTTGCGGAATCGTTGTTAAATCTATCCCCCAAAGATTTTCATTACTCAGTACATCCGCTAATGGCTTTCCCTTAATTTGCTCGATCGCTTCCGGAGCATCTTGCGGTGAAAATACTTCTGGAGTTTGATATAAGTATATCCACGCAGCCAATGCTGTTGTTAAATGTTTTGGAAGTGTTGCATATTGCTTATAATACGCCAGTAGAGATGGGATATTTCTAGTTTTAAACTTGGCAAGCGCATTAAGTGCAATACTTTTTACGTAATGTGCAATAAACGGATTTTCAAAGCGTTCTAATATCGCCTGTTGATATGTCATTAACTGTTCTTTGTCGCCATTAATCGTAGGAATCACTTCCTGTACAAGTAAACGTTGAACGAAAGGTCTTAATTTAGAGTGTTCCATCACTTGCCCGACTGTATCTGTATCCAGCAAAATAGCAAGCGGTGTTAAGGCAGAGTGTGCACCATTGAGCATTTTCACTTTACGCTCCCGGTAGTAACTCAAGTCGTCTACAAGCTTTACTTCAAATTGATTATTAACTAATGGAAAAGAATGAAGCGCTTCTTCATTTTCTATTACCCAAATATAATACGGTTCTGCAGCAACGAGTAATTTATCCTCATAACCAAGCTTCAACGTCAATTCTTCATATTGGCTTTTCGGGAATCCGGGTACGATTCGGTCAACAAGTGTATTGCAGAACGTATTGGCACCTGTCACCCAATCGATGAAGCTCTGCCCTAAATCCCATGCATTTGCATAGCTTACAATCCCGTTTTTTAAAGCGGTACCGTTCTGTTCAATTAATTCGCACGGTAAAAAGATCAGCCCTTTTGACGGATCCGCTCCAAATGTTTCATAGCGTTTCCATAAAAAGTGCGTCACATTGGCCACAAAGTTTGTTGATGGCTGTGCATCAAATGGAAGCTGCTCATATACAATTCCTGCCTCCGTTGTATTGGATACAACATATTGGAGGTCTTCCGAAACCGCGAGCTTCATATATTCTTCATACTGGTTTTGCAATGAAATACTGCGCGAGACACTTTCAATCACTTGTTCATAATTGACTTGCTGACCATTTTGAATCCCTTGCGTAACAAGTGTGTATAGACCATCTTGCGCATTGATCACTTCTGATGTACTTCCTGATGTCGACTGGACAATAACAATTCCTAAATCCTGTTGCTGCTGTAAATTCGCTTCATGTATGAGCCAATCAACAAAAGCACGGAGAAAATTCCCCGTGCCGAATTGGACAATACGCTCTACGACAGCTGTTTTTCGAGTATACACTTCGTTAGATAACTGTTGCATGCTTCATCCACCTCATTTAAAAGTTAAAGTAATTTTTTGCATTGTAATAGCAAATATCTTGTACGATTGTTCCAAGAAGCTCGTAATCTTCAGGGAATTCTCCATTTTCCACCCATTCTCCAATGAGATTACATACTAAACGTCTAAAATATTCGTGACGTGTGTAGGACAGGAAACTACGCGAATCAGTCAGCATTCCGATAAAGCGGCTGAAAATCCCGATGCTCGCAAGTGCCTTCATCTGATCAAGCATTCCTTCTTTTTGGTCATTAAACCACCAAGCCGTACCGAATTGGATTTTCCCAGGCACTTTTTCCTGGAAGCTTCCGACTATACTTGCAATAACATAGTAGTCTTTCGGATTTAATGAATAAACAATCGTTTTCGGTAATGCATCTTCAAGTGCAAGCGCATCCAATAAACGCGTCAATGGTACTGCGATCGGTCCGTCATTAATGCTGTCATACCCTGTATCCGGCCCTAAATTATTGAACTGACGTGTATTGTTATTACGGTGTGCCGAAATATGATATTGCATCGCCCAATTGTAAGAAGCATACTGTTTCCCTAAAAAGATCAGTAATGCTGTTTTATATTTTGCTTCTTCTTCCAGCGATACTTGTTCCCCTGCAAGCCCCTTTTCAAAAATAGCACTCACTTCTTGTTCTGTCGCTTCTGCATAATAAATCGTATCCAATGCATGGTCTGACACTTTACCACCGACTTCATCAAAAAACTGAATTCGTTTTGCAAGAGCTTCTTTTAATTGTTCATAAGATTCGATTGTTTCGCCGACAACTTCCGATAATGATCCAATCCAAGCCGCAAATGTCGGCTTATTGATTTCCAATGCTTTATCCGGTCTGAAACTCGGCAGTACTTTCACGTTAAACTGCTCATCTTTTTGAAGTGCGATATGATATTCAAGTGAGTCAATCGGATCATCTGTAGTGCAGATCACTTCTACTTTTGAGTCCAAAATTAACTGACGAGCTGTCTTTTGAGGTAATTGTTCATTTACATTATCCCAAATAGCGCGTGCTGTTTTTTCATTTAATAAAGTTTCTTCATTAAAGAATCGGCGCAGTTCTAAATGTGTCCACTGATATAAAGGGTTGCCAATTGTATACGGAACGGTTTTTGCCCATGCTTCAAAACGCTCATAATCATCTGCATCACCTGTTACAAGATGCTCTGGAACACCATTTGCGCGCATCGCACGCCATTTATAATGATCACCGTACAACCAAGCCTCTGTAATATTTTTAAATTGCTTATCCTCATAAATTTCCTGAGGACTTAAATGACAGTGGTAATCGATAATCGGTAAATCTTTTGCATAGTCGAAATACAACTTTTCCGCTACTTTATTGTTCAATAGAAATGAGTTATCCAAAAATGTTTTTGCCATATTCTAGTCCCCTTACTTTAATAGTAATTCCGGAAGTTTTAACGTAATGTCTGGAACAAACGTTATTAATAGTAGTATAACAATCATTGCACCATAGAATGGAAGCATCCCTTTTGTCGCTTTTTCAATCGGTACTTTTCCGATCGCACATCCGACAAACAGACATGTACCAACTGGCGGCGTTACAAGACCGATTGCTAAGTTCAGAATCAATACAACCCCAAATTGAACCGGATCCATACCTGCTTCAAGCGCTACAGGTAATAAAATTGGTGTCGCAATTAAAATTAACGGTGCCATGTCCATGAACATCCCTAATACTAGTAAAATGATATTAATAATTAATAATGTTACAAAATCATTCGGCGAAACAGCCAATAGCGTTTCGGTTACCATTGCTGGTACTTTTAGAAATGCAAGTAACCAGCCGAACGCTGAAGAAGCAGCAATTAAAAACAGTACCATCGATAATGTTTTTACTGTACGTTTTAAAATGTTCCCCATTGCCGATAGTGGCACGTCTTTATAAACGAAGAACGAAATAATAAACGCATATAACGCACCGATTGCCGCGGATTCAGTCGCTGTGAAAACACCGGATAATATCCCGCCAATAATAATGACCGCTGTAAACAATCCTAACAATCCTTCACGTACAATTTTCGGAACTTCTTCACGCTTAATCGGTTCACCTTTCGGATAATTACGTTTTACTGCAATCGTATACGCAAAGATCATTAAAATTAACCCTAATGCAATACCAGGAACTATTCCCCCCATAAACAATGCACCAACCGATACACCACCGGCAGCAGTAGAATAAATGATCATATTATGACTTGGCGGAATTAAAACCCCTTGTGCAGCACTTGAAATTGTAACGGCAACAGAATATTCCGCATCATATTTTTGCTTTTTCATCATCGGAATTAATACAGAACCAATTGATGAAACGTCCGCTACAGCCGAACCGGAAATACCCCCAAAAAACGTTGAAGATAAAACGTTTACCATTGCTAAACCGCCGCGTACTTTACCGACAATAACGTTCGCTAGATTAATTAAACGACGTGAGATACCGCCTTCATTCATAATTTCACCAGCTAAAATGAAAAATGGAATCGCAATAAGCGAAAAACTATTCAATCCACTTACCATTCGCTGTACAATAGCTGCTAAATCAATCCCTAAGTAAATCGTAGTGACAAATGACGATACAGCCAGACAAAGTGCAACCGGCACTCGTAAAAGTAATAACACTACAAATACTGCAAGTAAAATCCCAATCCCCATTATTTAGCCGCCTCCATCGCTTCTTTGGCATCGTCATCAAAATCTTCATGAATCGCATCTTTAAAGAACATTTCAACCCCATAAATGAACGTTAAAATACCACTGACAGGAATTGCACTGTATAGAAAACTTTGCGGTAATCCTGTACCAGCCATTAGCGATCCGTGCATTAAAAATGTAAAACGGAAGCCGTAGTAAATAAAAATAATACTCATGGCGATCACTAAAACTTTTGTAATGAGATCAATTTTCTTTTGAATGTTCTTTGGCATCAAGCCTACAAAAACCCCTACCCCAATATGTAAGTTGTCTCTAAAACCAATAGCAATTCCGATAAAGGCAATCCAAATCAGTAAAAGCAATGCCAACTCTTCCGTCCATCTCGGTGTGAAATCTAAAAAGTTACGTGTGAATATTTGATAAATGATGATTAGTGTCATTGCAACAATCATTGTTCCTAACAGATAATCAAGACTGCGGTCTAAAATACTTTTTGCTTTTTTTATAGTAGCCACTCGTTTGCCCTCCCCTTTGTTTTACTTAACTAATGATTGAATCTTCTCTAAATTCTCTTTAAATTGCTCGCCGTATTTTGTGTAGATCGGTTGAACAGCTTCTTGCCAAGGTGTGACATCATCGATGACAGTAACTGTATTTCCGGCATTTTTTGCTTCACGCAAAGACTCTTCTTCCAACTCTGCCCATGCTTTTCGTTGCACTACTTGTGATTCCAGCGCCGCTTCCTTAAAGATTTCCTTATCTTCATCGGATAACGTATCCCAGAATGCTTTCGAAGCCGTCAAAACTTCGGGTACACCAGAATGTCCATCCATCGTTATGTACTTGGCCACTTCGAAATGATTCGTCGTGTAGTAACTTGGGAAGTTGTTTTCAGCCCCATCAATTACCCCTGTTTGAATAGCCGAATATACTTCACCATAGGACATTGCTGTGGCAGATGCTCCTAATGCCTCAACCATGTCAATATTTAAACTTGATTGCTGAACTCTTATTTTTAGCCCCGCTAAATCTTCCGGTGATTTTACTTCCCGGATTGCATTATAGAAATGACGATTTCCGGAATCGTAAAAAGCCAGACCTTGTAAATTTGATTCGCTTAATCCATCTAATAATGTCTCGCCGATATCACCATTCAATACTTCCCACTTATGTTCATCATCTGAAAACAAGTATGGTAAGGATAAAACACCTAATGACTCCGAGAATTCCATTAAAGGACTGCCATTAACTCGCGCCAGTTCAATTGCCCCAACCTGCATTAATTCAATGGCACTCTTTTCGTCACCAAGCTGTCCTCCTGTGTAAACTTCCACTTTATAACGTCCATTTGTTTTTTCTTCAATTAATCTCGCAAATTCATAATCGCCGACTGAAGTAGGATAATCATCTACCTGGTTCTCGGCTAAAATGATTGTTTGTGCTTCTTCTGAAGAATTACAAGCAGTTAAAAATATTGTTAATGCAAGTAATAGCATTAAAACCCCTTTTGTTTTCATCATTTCTCCCCCTTGTATGCGTTTACATTTAGCTAAAACGATTTAGTAAAACGTTTTATTAAAAAATAATAAATTATCTTCTAAACATTTGCAAGGACTATTCTTAATTTTTAGAATATTATTCTTAAAAAATAATATTCTATAATTTAAGAGGACCTGTTCTTATACAGTTCCTCAATCGTTATCATTTTTATACTAAAATGGGATCAAAACGGTATGCGGATAATAATTCTTCTGTGTAGCCGCTTTTTTTGATTTGGAGAAACAAATGAACGGCTTGTTTGGCCATTTCTTCTGTTGGCTGTTCAATCGTTGTCAATTTTGTAGACATAAATTTAGCTAATGGCATTTCGTCAATTACGGCAATACCGATCTTCGCTAAAAAATCCGGAGCATGTTCTTTTAAATAATGTAAAATTGCGAGCAGCATGCGGTCATTTCCGGCAATGATACCGTCGAGGTTGACTTCTGTAAGCAACTGATTGAACTGTTCAGGCAGTTTTTCTGCTGAAGTAGCAATTATTTGGTGTTCTCCATAAGCTATCCCCCTATTATTCATTGCCTTGCGGAAACCTTCTAGCCTTTCGACACGTGGCGTAATATTTTGTTCGATCGAGCCCGCCACAATAGCTAAATTGCTATACCCTTTATTTAACAGTTCTCCAACTGCCAGATCGATTGCTTTTTCATTATTCAATAGAACACTTGGAATTTTCACATCGGCAATCATACGATCTAAAAATACAACCGGGATATTACTGTTATATAAATAGTCATACAAATCTTTGTTGTTGCCAGTAGGGAAAAGAATAAACCCTTCTACCTGCTTTGCGAGCAGCAAATCAATATGTTCACGTTCCAGTTGCGGATTATCATTTGCATTGCACACAATGACTTGAAAACCGTGCTGCTGAAACTGACGCTCTAAATGATGGACGATATGCGTAGTAAACGTGTACATAATATTGGCAACTATAATCCCTATTGTTTGTGTACCTTTGTTTTTCAGGCTTCGTGCTAAAATATTTGGTCGATAGCGCAGTTTTTCAACGGCTAACTGGATTTTTGCCCGTGTTTCAACACTCATGTACTCATAGCGCTGATTCATAAATTGTGAAACGGTACTGACCGAAACATTTGCTTCCTTAGCAACGTCGGCAATTGTTACTTTTTTCATTTTTGACTCCTTTTGTAAAAGTTTACTAAAACGTTTTGGTAAAGTTTATCATGTCAAAAGATAATACGAAATGCAACCCCTCAATTTAGAATTAAAAGAAAAATCAGTCGATTGACTCATTTCTCAACAAAAAAGCAATTCGTAAAATGAATACGAATTGCTTTTTGAATATAATAAATCATTACTCTTCTGATTTTTTAAGTTCTTTTTCAAGTCCCTCGGCAAATAAACCGTATACATAACGTTCTGCGTCGAATGGCTGCAGATCGTCCATTTTTTCACCAAGTCCTACAAATTTCACCGGGATGTGCAGTTTATTGCGAATTGCCAATACAATACCGCCTTTTGCCGTACCATCCAGTTTTGTTAAAACAATACCAGTTACATTTGTTGCCTCTTTGAACATTTGAGCCTGAACAAGCGCATTTTGGCCTGTTGTCGCATCCAATGCGAGCAATACTTCATGCGGTGCATCCGGAATTTCACGAGAAATTACACGGTGCACTTTTTCAAGTTCGTTCATTAAGTTGACTTTGTTTTGCAGACGGCCGGCTGTATCGCAAATTAAAATATCGACACCTCGGTTTTTGGCTGCACGAATGGCATCATACATTACTGCAGCCGGATCGGAACCTTCTGACTGTGCTATGACTTCTACACCGACACGGTCACCCCATACTTGCAGCTGCTCAATGGCACCGGCACGGAAAGTATCACCCGCTGCCAGCATCACTGATTTCCCTTCTGATTTTAAACGGTGGGCCAATTTACCGATTGTCGTTGTCTTACCGACACCATTTACACCAACAAATAAAATAACCGTTAAATCTCCGCTCTGCTGAATATTTAATTCTGTTAAATTTTCTTCGCCAGATTCATAAATTTCAACAAGCTTTTCAGATATAATCGCTTGAATTCCATTTGTATCTTTAATGTTTTGACGCTGTACTTCAAAACGTAATTTATCCATTAATTCCATCACGGTCTCAAAGCCTACATCCGCTTGCAGCAATACATCTTCAAGTTCTTCAAAGAAATCTTCATCCACTTTACGGTAACGTGCAACTAAATCATTTACTTTAGAAGTGAAAGAATTACGTGTTTTTTCTAATCCTGCTTTAAACTTTTGTGTAATCGACCAGGCAGACTCTTTTTGAGGTTGTTCCACAACATCAGTGTCCGATTGATTCGATATCTCCTCTTCAACAGGTTGAATTTCTTCAATTGCCGGCTGTTCAATTGTTTCTTCCTGTTCTTTTTCAACAATTTGTTCAGAATTAGGATCTTCTTCCTCGACAGTTTCAATTAATCGATTTTCTTCCTGTACTTGTTCGTCAAGCGGTAACAAATCCACCTGTTGATCTTGTTGTTCTTGTTGTTCACTATTACCTGCCAGTTTTTCTTTCAGTCGCTTAAAAAAACTCATCTTCCGCCACTCCCTTGCGCTACTAATTCAGCATGTTCTTCCAGTTTTACGGATACAAGTTTCGATACACCTGACTCTTGCATTGTAATACCATACAGAACATCTGCCCCTTCCATCGTGCCTTTACGGTGCGTAATGACGATGAATTGAGTATGCTCACTAAATTTACGTAAATATTCACTATAACGCACAACATTCGATTCATCCAATGCTGCTTCAACCTCATCCAAAATACAGAATGGTACAGGTCGCGTATTTAAAATCGCAAACAATAAAGCAATAGCCGTTAATGCTCGTTCTCCGCCGGAAAGCAGACTTAAGCTTTGTAGTTTCTTCCCTGGAGGCTGGGCAATAATTTCAATGCCTGTCTCTAACATATTATTAGGATCCAACAGCACCAGATCAGCTGTACCGCCACCAAACAGCTCTCTAAAGGAAATGACGAATTGCTTGCGGATTTGTTTAAATGTTTCACTGAAACGTTCTGTCATTTCTTCATCCATCTCGCCGATTGCTTTGTGCAGCGTATCTTTTGCAGCGACCAAATCTTCGCGTTGTTCACTTAAAAATGTATAGCGTTCCTGAACACGCTCATATTCTTCAATCGATGTTAAATTGACTGGACCTAGTTCCTCGATCGATTGCTTCAACAGCTTTACTTTCCGTCGAACTTGTTCTTCGTCCTCTATGCCGATTGCTTCTTCTTGAGCAGATAAAATATCAAGTTCATATTGCTCGAGCAACTGCTCTTGCAAACTATTCATTTCAAATTCAATTCGGCTGCATTTCAGCTCCAATGCACGCAATGCATCGACATAGCTTTTGTGTACTCGCTGTATTTCCTGCAGGTGGATTTCATTTTCCGTAACTTGCTCATGCAAAGTAGAACGCATTGTACGGTTCTTTTGAATAATTTCTGTTAACGCGTCTTTTTTCTCCGTCCATTCGACAATTGTTTGGGCCAATTCTTCTGCAGATGGCCCGTTTAAACCATCTTCAGATTCCACCCAGTCGATTTCCCGGGAAATTTTTTCGACATTTGCCTGTGCTTTTGACAAATTCAGTTCAATTCCTGCAATCGATGCCTGTACTTGCGTTAATTGTTCTTGGGCAACAGCAAGCTCAGATCTTTGTTGGGCTAACTGTTCACGCAGCACATCTTTTTGTGTTTCACTCTGTGCCTTAGCAAGTGTCAGTTCATCAACCGTTTGCTGAATTTCCTGTAATTCTTTACTTAATTCGGCTAATCGTGATTGTGCAGCTGCCTGTTGTTCATTTAAAGATTCTTTACGTGTCGATAATGAAGTTTGCTCCGACTGCGTAATCGTTACAGTCGTCTGCAGGTTCTTTACAATCATATCGAGCTCCATAAGCTTCGCACGGTGGATTTGCTCTTGTTCACGCAATGATTCACCTTGCAGCTTCATCTCTTCCAATGAATGTCGTAATGCTGCAATCTGTTCTTTCTTCGTCGCTACCGTATGCTCTGCAGAATGGATTGTTGTTTCCATTTCCCCTAATGTTGATACGAGTTTGTCGAGTTCGGCTTTTCGCGAGAACAATGAACTTTGCTGTTTTACGGCACCACCGGTTAAGGAACCACCAGCATTCACGATGTCTCCTTCAAGTGTCACAACCCGGTACTTAAATCCGCATAAACGGGCAATTTGACTCGCGCCTTCTAAAGAAGATGCAACTAGTACATTCCCTAAAAGGTTTTCGATAATTGTAGTATTTTCTTGTGCATAATTCACTAGTTCATATGCTAAGGCAACATATGCAGGATGTGATTGAATATCACTTAATTGCTGTGCATGAATCTTCCGAGAGCGCATAACTGTTTTCGGTAAAAATGTTGCACGACCTGCACGTTTTTGCTTCAACCAGCCAATTGCTTTTTGGGCATGTTGTTCATTATCAGTCACAATATGCTGTGAAGCTGCGCCTAATGCTGTTTCAATTGCCTGTGAGTATTTCGCCTCGACTTGAATCAGCTCGGCAACCGCACCTTCAATCCCTTGCAGTTCTTTACGATCCCGCGCTAAAAGGACTTCCTTAACACCATGGAAGAAGCCTGAAAAATCAGCCTCAAGTTCAGCCAATGTTTCTTTACGTGCCTTTAATTGCTGATGATGCTGATAAGCTTTATACAATAATGCTTGCTTTTCATCTAAATCGGCAGTCGCTGATTTTAACTGAAGCTGTATGACATCAAAATGACCAAGCTGCTCTTTCACAGACTGTTCTGCCTGTTCCAGCGCACGTTCTGTCACTTCTTTTGCAACGAGTGCTTCAGTCAGTTCTTTTTGAATTTCTGATGAACGACCTGTCATTCGCTCAACAGATGCCTGTTCCTGCGAAAGTTGCTGGTCGATATGCTTTAATTCATTTTTTACTGTCGCTTCTTCGTTCAGCAGGTTAATATACGTATTTTTCGCATCTTCAATTTCTTGTTCGATTTCCGAAGCAGAGCGTGTTAAAGCTTGCTCTACTTGCTTTAACGTTGAACGAATTTCAGTTACGATTTTTTGCTTTTCCGTAAACTGATCTCGTTTTTCCCGTTCAGCCTCTTGCAGATCTTTTACCGTATTGGATGCTTCCGTTAAGCTATCACGTAGTTGCTGAATTTGTTTTTCGGCATTTGAACGCTTTTCGTTAAATAGCGCTTTACGCCCTTCCCAACGTTCTACTTCTGCGCTCGCTTCGACAAGCTGCTCTTGAGAACTGTCCAGCACTTCATCAATCGCTTTTAACTCCGTACGCATTTTGCGCAATTGCTGTTCAACTGTCGCAATTTCCGTTGCATGTTCTTTTTCGGTTGCTGTTAATTTGCGCTGCTCTTCGGTATAGCCTTGCAATACTTTCCCGCTTGTACGGATATCATGAACCATTAATGCTATATCAAAATCTTTCAGTTCTTCTGTCATCCGCACATAATCTTTCGCACTGGAAGCCTGAATTTTCAATGGCTCCAGGCGCTGGTCGATTTCATGCAAAATATCGAGAACCCGATTTAGATTTTCATCTGTTTCAACAAGTTTATGCTCCGCTTTTTTCTTGCGCAGCTTATATTTTAAAACACCTGCAGCCTCTTCAAAAATACTGCGGCGGTCATCTGGACGGCTGTTTAAAATTTCATCAACTCGTCCTTGGGAAATAATTGAAAAGGCTTCTTTCCCAAGCCCCGAATCCATAAACAAGTCTGTAATATCCTTCAGGCGACACTGCTGGTTATTCAATAAATATTCACTCTCGCCCGAGCGATAGACACGTCTTGTCACACTTACCTCTGTATAAGGTATTGCTACTTGTTCATCTGTATTATCTAAAACAAGTGTAACTTCCGCAAAGTTCAGTGCTCTTCTCGATTCACTTCCTGCAAAAATAACGTCTTCCATTTTGGCTCCACGCAGGCTTTTGGCAGACTGCTCTCCTAATACCCACCGGATTGCATCTGTTACATTACTTTTCCCACTACCATTTGGTCCTACAACTGCAGTAACACCAGGTACAAAATCGATCCCGATTCGTTCGGCAAATGATTTAAAGCCTACTACTTCGAGTCTTTTAAGGAACATGTTATTCCTCCTCTTGCTTTGACTGCTTAAGCATTAGCATGGCACTTTGCGCTGCTTGCTGCTCAGCCTCTTTCTTTGATTTTCCACGGCCAATACCTAACTCTTGGCTGTTTAACAATACGCGTGAAACGAATGTTCGATTATGTGCTGGACCTTTTTCATCAACTATTTCGTAATTTAAAAGGCCGTTATTTGTTTGTTGAATAATTTCTTGTAATTGACTTTTAAAATCCATCACATGCGAAAAAGCACCGACTTCAACTTTAGGGAATACGACACGTTCTAAAAATGCGACAACAACTTCTAAACCTTGATCTAAATAAAGGGCTCCGACAAATGATTCAAATACGTCAGCAAGCAATGCCGGACGTTCACGACCACCTGTTAATTCTTCGCCTTTACCTAATAATACAAATTGTCCGAAGTTCAATTCGTTCGCAAAAACAACTAGTGATGGCTCACATACGATTGATGCACGTAATTTCGTAAGTTCCCCTTCGCTCATATGCGGAAATTTTTCAAATAAATATTTTGATACAGATAACTCTAATACAGCGTCCCCTAAAAATTCTAATCGTTCGTTGTCCGTAAATAATTTGCGGCGATGCTCATTCACATAAGATGAATGTGTAAATGCTTGATATAATAAATCTTTATTCTGGAAATGAATGTTCATTTCGTTTTCTAAAATTTCAAATTGTGATTTTACTTTTTCAGGGAGTACACCGGGTTTCTGGTTGTTCCCTTTTTTTCTATAGGTCATGTAATTCTGCCTTCCTTCTAGTTTCTATCGTTTAGTTTACCTTGTTCTATAGCATTGTGCAAAGGGTATCAGTCAAAAACCTATCAAATTTCACTATATTTATTCAGCCCAATAGAAATGGCAATTTAACGAAATTTTCAGACGTAAAAAAGGCTGTACAAAAGTCGTTGTGACTTAGTACAGCCTGGTGTTTTATAAATGAATTAGCTAATTTTGCTTTCGATGTATGAAATTGCATTACCAACTGTTGCAATTTTTTCTGCATCTTCATCAGAAATTTCCATATCGAACTCATCTTCAAGTTCCATTACTAACTCAACAACGTCTAATGAATCTGCACCTAAATCCTCACGGAATGATGCTTCTAATTTCACTTCGCTTTCGTCAACGCCTAAACGGTCAACGACTACTTTTGAAACACGCTCAAATACTGTAGACAAATCAGTCACCTCCCCTCAATGCATGCTACTTTAATAATATCACTAACAATGCTTTCTACTACTAACAAGCGAAATTAGAGCTCGCTTTCCACGGGCGTGAGGCCAACACGATGTTGGTCACAAAAGCGTTGCCACAGGACGTGGCGCTCTTAGCTTTTGTTCCTTGTCTCAGGCATCACGCTTATCCCGCAGGAAGCTCGCTTGTAGCGAAAGGCATCGCCGGCAGCTACACTCGGCCCTTCACTCCAATCAACTAGATGGCTTATATTTCAATTATATTAAGCCATTACCATGCCGCCGTCTATTTGGAGCGTTTGGCCTGTAATGTAGTTGGAACTATCTGATGCGAAAAATACGACAGCTTTTGCGATATCTTCCGGTTGACCTAGTTTTGCCAACGGAATTTGTTTTAGCATACCTTCTTTCAAATCCTCCGGTAAGCCTTCCGTCATTTCCGTTGTAATAAAACCTGGTGCAATTGCATTGACTAAAATATTACGAGACGCAAGCTCCTGTGCAGTTGTTTTCGTCAGACCGATCACACCCGCTTTTGCCGCTACATAATTAGCCTGTCCAGCATTTCCGGCAACCCCAACGATAGAAGAAATATTAATGATGCGACCTGCACGCTGTTTCATCATTTGACGCGTAACAGCTTTTGTACATAGGAAAACACCTTTTAAATTCGTATTGATGACATCATCCCATTCGTCATCTTTCATACGCATTAATAAATTATCGCGAGTGATGCCCGCATTGTTTACTAAAATGTCGATCGAACCATACGTATCAAGCGCTGTTTTCATTAAATTCTGTACAGAATCCGTATCTGCCACATTCGCCTGTACGGCAATTGCTTCGCCGCCATTTGCTTTAATTTCTTCTACAACTTCCTGCGCCTTTTGCTCGCTCCCGCTATAATTGACAACGACTTTTGCCCCTTCACTTGCCAATTGTAATGCGATCGCGCGACCAATGCCACGGGATGCCCCTGTTACGACAGCACATTTCCCTGTTAAACCCATTGTTTCCACTCCTTTGATGCCTCAACAACTTGTGTCAAACTCGCCTCATCATATACACAGTATGTTTGTACATTGCGGTCAATTTTTTTCACTAAGCCTGATAATACTTTTCCTGGTCCGCACTCGATAAAGACCGTTACCCCTTCAGCAATAAGCTTTTCAATGTTTTGTTGCCATTGTACTGAGCTTGTTACTTGGGCTACCATTTCTTCTTTAATCGCTTCAACAGTTGTTAAGAGCTCTGAAGTCACATTGCTCATTACCGGAATGTTTGGTTCCTGTAATGGTAAATTTGCTACCGTATTCTTTAAATTATGTGCCGCTTCCTGCATTAATGAACTATGGAAAGGACCGCTTACGACTAATGGTAAAGCTCGTTTTGCTCCTGCTTCCTTCGCTCTTTTACATGCTTCGTCAACACCTTGTTTCGTCCCTGAAATCACAATTTGGCCCGGACAGTTGAAGTTCGCTACTTGAACGACTTCTCCTTCAGCGGATACTTGCTGGCAAATGGCGTCTAGTTTTTCTCCATCTAACGCCAATATAGCTGCCATTGCGCCTTGACCTGCAGGTACTGCCTCGTCCATAAATACACCCCGTCTATGAACCGTTTGAACTGCATCTTCAAAATCAATTACTTCTGAAATGACAAATGCACTGTACTCTCCTAATGAATGTCCCGCAGTATATTGCGGTGCAATACCAGCTTCAATCAGCTTATTTGCGATCATCACCCCTGATGTCAATAAAGCCGGCTGAGCATGGTATGTCAGTGTCAATGTTTCTTGTGGACCGTTTAACATATAGTCCGACAATGGAAGGTTTAACACTTCGTCCGCTCGTTTATAATACTGTTTGCTTACTTCATCATTCGCAACAAACTCCGCACCCATCCCTACAGTTTGTGAACCTTGTCCTGGAAAAATAAAAGCAATTTTTGTCATTTGATAATCCCCTTTGTAAATACGCTTATTCTGGCTTTGGCAATTGCTCGATTTTTTCGGCAATTGTTTCGCATACTTTATGCTCTACCATAATTGTCGCTTGACGAATCGCACTGTAAATCGCACGTGCATTCGATGAACCATGTGCTTTAATAACAGGTGCTTTCAGGCCGAATAAAGCCGCCCCACCGTATTCTGTATAGTCCATTTTACCTTTTAGCTGTTTTAAATCATTCTTTACTAATGCAGCAGCAATTTTCGTTTTTGTCGTAGCAAATAACGCTTCCTTCAACATTTTGAATACCGTGCCTGCCGTACCTTCGATTGTTTTCAGCACCATATTGCCTGTAAACCCGTCCGTTACGACCACATCAGCGACCCCATTCAGCAATTCTCGTGCTTCTACATTGCCTTCAAAGTTAAAGTCCGCTTCTTTTAATAATGTAAATGACGCTTTAGTTAATTCATTCCCTTTTTTATCTTCAGTACCGATATTTAATAATCCAATTCGAGGTGCTTTTTGACCGCGAACTTGCTTCACATAAATATCTCCCATAATTGCGTACTGTAATAAGTTTTCAGGTTTTGCATCTGCATTGGCACCTAAATCAAGCATAAGGAAGCCGTCGCCATTCATTGTCGGTAAAGTTGTTGCTAATGCAGGACGCGCTACTCCATCAATACGTCCTACTTTGAAAAGTCCGCCTGCCATTAAGGCACCAGTATTCCCTGCCGATAAACAAGCGTCCGCCTTTCCTTCAGCAACTGCATCCAGCATACGAGCCATTGAAGAATCTTTTTTGCGGCGTACTGCGCGTGCCGGATCGTCCTCTGCCTCTACAACTTCACTACAATGAATAACCGTTAAGCGTTCGTGATTTTTTAAATATGGCGCCATTTTCTGTTCATCGCCATATAGATCAATCGTTAATTTCGGAAAATCTTCAAGCGCCATAAAGACTCCTTCTATGATTGCCTGTGGTGCGTTATCTCCGCCCATACCATCTACTGCTATTTTCATGTTGTTTCTTCACCTTTCATCCGATACATTTCAAACTCTCCCTTGAAAACTACTTCATTATCAACGGAAGAAGTCACTTCGATAAATGTACGGTTTTTATCAGGGTTTTTCCCTTTTACAACAGCCTTCGTTACGACACGATTGCCTGCACGAACCGGCTTTACGAAAGCTACATTTGATTTTACAGTAAGGGCAAGCTCATCATCAATTACTGCAACCGCCAAAGAATTGGCCTGTGCAAATAAATGGTGACCGCGCGCTATGCCGTTGCGCTGGAAAACATGTTCTTCTCCAACATCAAATATTGAAATTGCCCGATTATCCAGCTCTATATCAATAATTTCACCGATGACCTCATCAAGTGGCAACGATTTTACTTCATCATATTTTTTAGCAGCAACATCTTTAATACGTTCACGCAATTCCGGAATAGCGAGTTCCATGCGATCCAATCGAATTGTTTGAACGCTCACATTAAATTCAGCTGCTAATTGTTCATCTGTCACGAAAGGATTGTCTGCGATCTGTTCAGTCAATAACGACTGTCGCTCTTTTTTGGAACGCTTCATCGTATTTGTTACCTACCTTTAATTTTCTAAAAGATTAGTATTAGCACTTGGTACTAATATCAATATACATGTATAAAAAAAAGAACGCAACAACTTTTTGTTGCGTCCTTGAAATCTTAAGCTTCCAAGCTTA
This sequence comes from Solibacillus sp. FSL W7-1472, assembly GCF_037969775.1. Taxonomy (NCBI): domain Bacteria; kingdom Bacillati; phylum Bacillota; class Bacilli; order Caryophanales; family Caryophanaceae; genus Solibacillus; species Solibacillus sp. FSL W7-1472. The sequence goes on along the minus strand of NZ_CP150208.1, from coordinate 985,492 downwards.
GCTGCCACAGCACACCAAACTTATCTGTTACTTGCCCATAGCACTTGCTCCAAAAGGTCTCCTGTAACTCCATTACGATCTTTCCGCCTTCTTTTAAACCATCGAAAATAAATCGGATTTCCTGCTCGTCTTTTGACGTATAGGCAATACTGATATTGTCCCCTACCGTCACTTGCGGAGAGCCCGGATACGTATCGGAAAACATCATTTGACCTTCCTCCAGTTCAATTTGTGCATTCATGACCAAATCTTTTGCTTCTGGCGGAATAGGGTGTTCAGGATTTGGCGGTAATTCTCCAAATGTTGAAATCGTTACACTTTTGGCATTAAACAGTTCTGCATATAACACTACTGCCTCTTTTGCTCGTCCGTTTAACACAAAATACGGATACATGTTTCCCATCTTATTACCTCTTTTCAGCATTTTTAAGTAGCCTAAATAGTTTTCCACCAATTACAGGTTCTAACCGTTTAATCGATTCGTTCTCCTTGCATAACTCCAGAAGCCGTTAAATCTTCTCTTAAAAATTCATATTCCTGATCTTTCCAGAATGCTTCATCATAGAGCATTTTCTCGGCATCCTGTCTTGCCGTTTCAAGAGCCCGGTAATCATGGACAAGGTCGGCCAATTTAAATTCCGGCAACCCGCTTTGCCGTTTTCCGAAGAAATCCCCTGATCCTCGCAGCTCCAAATCTTTTTCAGCTAGGCGGAAACCATCATTCGTCTCGGTCATACTCATCATACGTTCTTTTCCTTCATCTGTTTTCGGATCGGCAATCAGCACACAATAGGATTGATGTTCTCCACGACCAACACGTCCACGCAGCTGGTGAAGCTGCGCCAAACCAAAACGCTCGGCATCATAAATTGTCATGAATGTCGCGTTTGGTACGTTTACCCCAACTTCGACAACAGTTGTCGATACAAGCACATGAATTTCCCCATCACTAAATGCTCGCATGACCGCATCTTTTTCGTCAGAATGCAGTCGACCATGCATCAGGCCGATTTCAAAACGGGTGCCGAAATACGCCTTCAATTGTTCGTATGCTTCCACTGCATTTTGCACATCCAGTTTATCGGATTCTTCGATTAACGGCGCAATGACATACGCTTGGCGGCCTGCTTCAAGTTCTTGGGTCATGCGCATCAGCACACTGTTCAGCTGTTCTTTTTTCAGCCAATGCGTTTCAATCTCTTTACGCCCGGCAGGCAACTCATCAATAATCGAAACATCCATCTCACCAAAAGCTGTAATGGCTAATGTACGCGGAATAGGTGTTGCGGTCATGAACAGTACATCCGGATTTTCGCCTTTTTCACGCAGTACACGACGTTGTTCTACACCAAAACGATGCTGTTCATCCGTTATGACAAATCCTAGCTTCTTGAATTCAACATCCGGCTGAATGAGTGCATGTGTCCCAATAAGAATATCGATTTCTCCTGCTGCAAGTTGTGCCAATAATTCACGGCGTGCCTTTGTCTTTGTCGAGCCCGATAATAATGCTATCTTAACGCCAATCGGATCAAACCACATATGCAGGTTTTCTGCATGTTGCTCTGCTAAAATTTCGGTCGGCGCCATTAGAGCCCCTTGATATCCTGCCGTTACAGCTGCATATAGTCCGATCGCTGCCACGACAGTCTTTCCAGATCCTACATCACCTTGAAGCAGACGATTCATACGTTGCGGCAATAACAAATCTTTGCAAATTTCATTGACAACCCGCTTTTGGGCACCTGTAAGCTCATATGGCAATGTCGTTATAAATGCTTTTAATTTTTCCAGATCAAAGCGAACGGAAATTCCTTTCTCATTTTCCTTATTCGCTTTTCTTAGGGCTTGAATACGCAGCTGGAACTGCAGTAATTCCTCATATACGAAACGGCGACGGGCCTGTTTTGCATGATCTGCATTTAGCGGAAAATGCACCCCTTCGAGCGCTTCTTGAATATTAACTAACTGATAGCTTTCACGCAGATAATTTGGCAATGTTTCAGGCAGTTCTTCCTTCACAGTATCCAACGCCTGGCGCATATATTTACGGAAGCGCTTTTGCTGAATATTCCCCTTTAAACTATAAACAGGCTCAAAATCCACTTGTTCTGTTTTCGGTCCGAATGTCACGGACGATCCGACAATAACTTGACGTCCGCGATCCCATTTACCGGTAACGGTTATGATGCCGCCAGTTGAAATTTTTTGCCGCAAATAATTTTGATTGAAAAACACAACTTTAATTAAATGTCTTCCTGCAAGAGCCGTAAATTGTAGTCGGGATTTATTTTTCCCTAAAAATAATACGGTCGGTTCACTTTCGACACGGGCTTCAATCGTCACACGCTCATTATGCGGTGTTTCAGTTAAATCTTTTAATCGAAAATCTTCATGGCGGTATGGAAATGTCCAAATCAAGTCATGGATTGTCTCGATGCCAATTTTCATTAAATTTTCGGCTGTTTCTTTTCCGATTCCCTTTAATTGTGAAACTGGCTCATGAATCATTGTCGACACTTCCTTTACGAATTATTTATCCCGCATTAACGGGTAGTAAAAGCCCGATTGGTTCGGGCCGACACGATGTTGGTCACACAAGCGTTGTCACAGGACGTGACGATTTTAGCTTGTGTTCCTTATAATCAGTGGGGTATGACCCCTCTGATTGAAGTTTCACTTTATAGTTTAACAATATCATAAAATGGGTGCATACGTTCTCTCATAAACTAAAAAAAGAACACAAAAATTTGTGTTCAATTTTTTATTAATTCAATGCAATATTATAACAAAGAGATAATTTCCTTATTAAATTATTATATTAATAAACAAACATTAGTTACTGCCTACACGAGATTTGAGCAGGCTTTTCAGGTCTCCGCCTTCAAAGATTGCATGGGTAATCGCTTTGCCAGTTGGTGTTGCGGCTAAACCGCCTCGCGCTGTTTCTTTCAAGTTCGGGCTCATTGCCTGACCGATTCGGTACATTGCGCCGATTACCTCATCACATGGAATGCGGCTTGTTACACCTGCCAATGCCATATCCGCTGCGACTAATGAGTTGGATGCACCCATTGCATTACGTTTAACACAAGGTACTTCCACTAAGCCTGCAACCGGGTCACATACTAATCCGAGCATATTTTTCAGCGTGATGGCAAATGCTTCCGAACTTTGCTGCGCTGTTCCGCCAGCCATTTCTACAATCGCTGCCGCCGCCATTGCCGATGCACTGCCGACTTCTGCCTGACAGCCGCCTTCTGCACCTGAAATCGAAGCATTGTTCGCAACGATAAATCCAAATGCTCCCGAAGTGAATAAATATCGAATCATTTGTTCACGTGTCGGATTTAATTTATTTTGAACTGCAAATAATGTCCCCGGAACTACTCCCGCTGAACCTGCTGTTGGAGTCGCACAAATTGTACCCATTGCCGCATTCACTTCATTTGTTGCGACAGCTTTGCTGACAGCATCAAGTAAAAGGTCTCCGGCTAATGTATTGCCTTTTTTAATATAATTTTGAATGAGTACAGCATCGCCACCTGTTAAACCTGTTACGGATTGTACACCTTTTAAGCCGCGCTCTACTGCTTCTTCCATAATCGTTAAGTTGCGGTCCATCTGTTTAAAAATATCTTCACGAGAGCGACCTGTAATTAACATTTCCTGCTCAATCATTAACTCGGAAATAAGCTTTCCTTCTCTCTCAGCCAACTCCACTAACTCTCGAACACTGCGGAATAAAACATCCATATTTGTCACCCCTAGTTATTAATTTTCGATACCTTCGTAATATGTGGAATATATGAGATTTGCTCTAACAGACGCTTATCTATATTTTGATCGACTTCAATTACCATTAAAGCCGTTAATCCACGTTCAATACGCGATACTTCCATATGTCCAATATTGACATCATGCATGGCCAAACAGTTCGCCACGTTTGCAATACAGCCTGCACGGTCATCATGCACAACCAGAATTGCCGGCATCCCGCCTGTCAGACGCAGCTTAAAGCCATTTACTTCGCTAATCTCAATTTTACCGCCACCAATTGAAATACCTTCAACGCTCATTTCCGATTCATCATCGCCCATTAAAATGCGCGCAGTATTCGGATGCTCTTTATTGGCTGTTTCAGGAATAAACTCAAACTGTAAGCCTGCTTTTTCCGCTTCAGCAAAAGAAGTTTTAATCCGTTCATCATCCGTATCGTAATCTAGTAATCCACCTATAATTGCCACATCCGTACCATGACCGCGGTATGTTTCGGCAAAAGAACCGTATAAATAAATTTTCGCCCATTTCGGCTGACGTCCAAACAAATCGCGTGCAACACGTCCAATACGTGCTGCCCCTGCTGTATGTGAAGAGGACGGACCAATCATAACAGGTCCAATAATATCAAAAACCGAAGTAAATTTCATAAAGTTATCCCCCCATATTCTTTTATACTTTCATTTACTCCTAGTGTACTCATTTTTTCTGCAATTAACAAACTTCTTGTTGTAAAAACAGAATAATAACCATAATGAGGATTAAACTCCATAAGTTAACGCTGACAATTAAGCGGTTAGATGGATAAATCAATAGAATCATTCCCCTTATTTCCCACCGATTAGGTCTCACTACTGTAAATACCGCAAATTTTGGGTTTATTACCGAAGCGCCCGCTTAAGACACTTAAACATAATGAAAGCAGTGCATACTTGAAAGTACACACTGCTTTCACTATTTATTTTATTCTACAGATAAAATGAACGGATAAAGGGATTGTTTACCTTCAACAATTTCCACTTCAGCATCCGGATAATTTTCTTCGATAAAGTTTTGTAATTCTTCGGCTTGTTCAGCTGTTGCATCTTCACCATAAATGATTGTGATGATTTCTGAATCTTCATCCATCAATCCTTCAAGCACTTTTTTAGCTGCATCCATCATTTCAGGAGTCGATAAAATAATTTTACCTTCAGCTAATGCCATATAATCATCTTTACGGATTTCAACACCGTCGATCGATGTATCACGCACGGCAAATGTTACTTGACCAGTCTTTACATGTGCAAAGCCTTGTGTCATGTTCGCCTTATTCGTTTCAACTGACTCGGCAGGATTATATGCTAAAATAGCTGCCATTCCTTGAGGGATCGTTTTTGTCGGCACAACCGCTGCTTCAATTTCCAGAAGTTCAGCTGCTTGCTCTGCCGCCATAATGATATTTTTGTTGTTCGGTAAAATTAGTACTCGCTCTGCACCAATTTCTTTTACCGCTTTTACGATATCTTCTGTAGAAGGGTTCATCGTCTGTCCGCCTTCAATTACATAAGAAGCACCGATCGAGCGTAGAAGATTGGATACACCTTCACCCATTGCAATCGTTACAATCGCATATGGTACTTTTGTTTTTTGCTGTTTCGCAGGTGCTTGTGGTGCATCGTTGACAATCGCAGAATGCTGTTCACGCATGTTGTCTACTTTAATTTTAATTAAGCTACCATATTTTTGACCCGCTGCAAGTACGGCACCTGGAGTTTCCGAGTGTATATGTACTTTTGCAATTTCATCGTCCGAGATGACCAGTAATGAGTCGCCCATCGGATTCAACTCTTGGCGGAACTCGTCTTCATCAAAAGGCGCTTTGTCTTCTTCGAAACGCACCATGATTTCTGTACAGTATCCAAATTCGATGTCAGATGTGTCCATGAAGTCTTGTACACGGTGATGTTCTGCACTAATTAAATCATCCAGTGAAGATTCATTTTTTTCCGGTAATGGCTCGCCTTTCATAGAAGCAAGGAATCCTTCATAAACGAACAGTAAACCTTGGCCGCCACTATCGACAACGCCTACTTCTTTTAATACAGGTAAAAGATCCGGCGTGCGGTTTAATGATTGTTTTGCTTCCTCGATAAACGCTTCCATCAAGACAATCATATCTTCTTCTGTTTCAGCAACTTCCACACCTTTTGCCGCCGCTTCACGAGCAACCGTTAAGATTGTCCCTTCCACTGGTTTCATAACGGCTTTATAGGCAGTATCTACGCCAGCCTGGAATGCGTTCGCTAAGCCTTTTGCATCGATTTCAGCTTCTTTTTCAATCGCTTTACCGAACCCGCGGAATAACTGCGATAAAATTACGCCTGAATTTCCGCGTGCGCCCATTAGTAAGCCTTTTGATAAAGCCTGAGCTGTTTTACCGATATGTGCACTTACATTGGCTTCTGTTTCATCTGCACCAGATGTCATTGATAAATTCATATTTGTCCCTGTATCACCATCCGGCACAGGGAATACATTTAGCGAATCTACATATGCTGCATTTTGGTATAGGTGATGTGCACCCATTTGTACCATTTCAGCAAATTTAATTCCGTCTAAAGACTTCATTCGATTCATTTCCTCCTCTTACACGTTCGCAACACGAACGCCTTGAACAAAAATATTAACTGATTTAACGCTCATACCTAATGTTTTATTTACTGTATATTTTACTTTGGATTGTACTTGATAAGCGATTTCAGAAATTTTCGTACCATAGCTTACAATAATGTACATATCAATATGTAAGTCATCACCTTCTTGGCGAATGAGCACACCTTTTGCAAAATTCTCTTTTCGTAAAATATCTGTTAATCCATCACGAATCTGATGTTTTGATGCCATGCCTACAATGCCATAGCATTCAATCGCTGCTCCACCAGCAATTTGAGCAATAACATCATTGGATATATCAATATGACCGAATTCGTTATTTAATTCTACTGACATAGTGAATGCCCCCTTGGCTCTATTTGACTAATTTATATTGTACTACACAAAAGTCGATTATAAAAGAAAACGTTCATCTACGTCTAGCCTGAAGTCGTTTTTTTGAATTTCTCTTTATTTTTAATCTTTCAATAAAGTGAAATTTCAATTAGTTAGGTTCTTTATCCCCACTGAATGCAAAACAACATCATATTTTTTTTTGCACAACCTAATTAGAGTATTCGACAATTTTCAGTTGTTATACAAGGAAGCATTTTTGAAACATATCACTGACTATTTTAGCTCAATACCGAAATATATGTTTATCCGCACATTCCACTACAGGCTGACGCTTTCCGCGGGCGTGGGCCATTCCTCACCGCTACGCTCTTTCGGTATATCGGCCGTCACGCTTATCCCACAGGAGTCGCCGCCTTCTGTTCCATATGCTTAGCTGCCAACCGACTATTTATTACGTACCTATCTTGGCCGAGTCCCACTATTAACCGCGAAAAATTCGATATGATTATGCAAAATGGATATTTTTGCCGGAAGTTGGCTGATTAAGTCTCCGTCAACATTCAGCTGAAATGCTTCAGTCGCTTTTATATGCATTTCACGTGCATTCAATTTAATAATATTGTCATCGTCCTCATAATTGCCTGTAAGCAAATTTTTAGCCGTCCCTACTACTTGTAGTGTGCTCGTACTTTTAATAATAAACCCGTGCAAGAGGCCGTCTGATTTATCGGCATCTTCATTTAGTTGGCGGAAGCTTCCGACGGAATCGGTTAATACACATATGAAGAGCATCATATTTTCTTTATACGTTTGTCCATCTGCCGTTACTTCCATTTCGTAGGAGTCATTTTGAATGGCCGCTTTCACTCCTTCAAATAAATAGGCGAGCGATCCAAGAGATGTTTTTTGCTCTACCGACACGTCACCAACCGCTTCTGCCAATAATCCGATTGCAATGACATTCGTGAAATAATGATCGTTCACTTTCCCGATGTCCGCTTTTGTTGTTTTTCCGCCAAGTAACGCTATCGCCTCATCAGGATCAAGCGATATGTCCAATGCACGCGCAAAATCATTGACTGTACCTAATGGAACAACTCCCACAACAGGGCGGTGAGGCTGCTCGGCAATTCCGTTGATCCCTTCATTTAGTGTACCGTCTCCGCCGACTAAAATGACCGCATCATATTGCTCATCACATGCCATTTTAGCAAAGCGGGTTGCATCCTTCTCACCTTCTGTTTCTTTTACAATGACTTCATAATTATGTAATTGTCCGATAATTTTCTTTTCATACTCACTTGCTTTTTCTTTCCCTGAAGATGGGTTGATGATGACCATACACTTTTTCATAAATATTTCCCCCAAATAATTAGTTTATATAGTACATTACCTTTTCCAGGAAGTTTTTAATCCCGATTAAGCAAAATGGGGTGTAAAGGTTTTTTTCTTGAAAGGTTATGTAAAATGTCTTGCACTCATTGACTCTGTATGTTAAATTATTATGGTATGTGAAATAACGAACTGAAATAAAGATTTCAGATTCAGCTGTAAGGAGGAATTTTACAATGCCAAAACAATGCGTAATTACTGGCCGTAAAGCTCGTACAGGCAACAACCGTTCACACGCTATGAACGCTAACAAACGTACTTGGGGTGCTAACCTTCAAAAAGTTCGTATCTTAGTTGACGGTAAGCCAAAACGTGTATGGGTTTCTGCTCGTGCTTTAAAATCAGGTAAAATCGAGCGCGTATAATCGCGTATAGAGTATCAGCAATTTGCTGGTACTCTATTTTTTTGCAAAAAATGAACAAAAGCGCTAAAGCGCCCGTTCAACGCCGAGGGGGTATAACGCCACGTCCTTGTGGCATACCCCCAATGGCTCACATCGTGTGAGCCTCAGACATTGGAAGGCCCGACGCAAAAGTAAACGGTTCACCACTTTTGCACGGAGGGACTGAAATGGCCGAGGAGTTGGCGCTTTAGCCTGGACGGGGACAAAAACTTGTTTCCAGGTTATCCATAGTGCGATAGTATATAATTTCCTTAACAACATAAAAAATACAGCCCATAATCACTATGAGCTGTAGACAGGATCTTTATTTTTCTTTTTTATCTCTACGAAACAACTTCACGCAGCCTCTTGCCACACCGCTTAACCATTTTGGCATTTGGAATGTATATACTTTCAGTGTTGTTCCTCCTTAATCTTTACTCTTTATCATTAAACATATGCCTTCCCTAAATGAAATAGACCCTGTACCTATTATTTCATTGCTTGTGAAACGCGTTGTCCCCTGTTCAATTACTTCATCTGTCGTCTCATATTTAACACTACGCAACGTCACGTTTCGCAGAGTCTTTCCATAGGCAAAAAACGATACGTAAGAATAATAGTCTTCTGTCAAAATATGTGTACCCGGCAGTAAAAATTGAATGATATTATGAGAATTAATGATTTTAAAAGTAATATGAGGATGCTGCTGCTGCATGAGAAATACAGACCGTAATGTCGCTTCGTAATGATCTAAACGCCCGCCTGTAACACCCGTTAAAAAGACTTCCTGCGGCTCATATGTGAGTGCCTTCTGCAAGGCTAAGTCTGTATCCGTCTCATCTTTTTCTGCCTGAAATTGTTCAACATGGTCTACAGCTTCGGAAATCCGCGCAAATTCCTCCGCTGTAATGGAATCAAAATCACCGACAATACTATGTGGCTGTATGCCTTTGTCCACTAAATATAATGCCCCCCGGTCGACTCCAATCCAGACATCCGGTGTTAAAGAAAAGGCGACCTCATGAACGGGGCCGCCTGAGCAGATTGCTACAATCATTGAATTGCCGCTAATCCTGCTTGTTTAATTTCTTGTAAAGCTTGTGCGCGATCTTCTTTACTGTAAATAGCTGAACCAGCTACAAAAACCGTTGCACCTGCTTTTGCACAAGGTACGATTGTTTCAGCGTTAATTCCGCCATCAATTTCAATTTCGATATTCAAGCCACGTTCTTTAATAATTTTCGATAATGCTTCCACTTTCGGCACAACCGATTCAATGAACTTTTGTCCGCCAAAGCCAGGGTTTACCGTCATAAACAGCACCATATCAACATCTTCCAAAATATGCTGTATTGTTTCAATCGGCGTATGCGGATTTAATACAACACCCGGTTTCACACCATGTGAACGAATTAACTGAATCGTACGGTGCAGATGGCGGCATGCTTCAACATGTACCGTAATATAATCTGCGCCCGCTTTCGCAAACTGTTCAATATACTGGTCCGGATTTTCAATCATTAAATGTACGTCCATCGGTAATGTAGAAAGAGGACGAATGGCTTCTAATGCAATTGCACCAAATGAAATATTCGGTACGAAATGACCGTCCATTACATCGATATGAATCAATTCGGCTCCTGCTGCTTCTACTTCTTTTACTTCTTGTCCCAGCTTTGCAAAGTCTGCTGCTAAAATTGATGGTGCAATTTTAATCATGTCTAATACCTCGGCTTTCGGTCAATAATTTCTTGTAAGATTTGTTCATAATGCTCATAGCGGTACGAACGGATTTCTCCCGTTTCTACTGCCTGTTTTACCGCACATTTCGGTTCTTTTATATGCAGACAACCACGGAACTTACAATTCTCGCTAATACGTTCGAACTCTGGCAAACAGGATGTCAGCTCTTCTTTTTCTATCATTTCAAAATCAAAAGAACTAAAGCCTGGTGTGTCCGCCAATAGTCCGCCGCATACTTCAATCAGCTCGACGTGGCGAGTTGTATGTTTCCCGCGCCCTAAACTTTTTGAAATAATACCTGTTTTTAAATCAAGCTCAGGAAGCAATGTATTTAATAATGTTGACTTTCCGACACCTGACTGTCCGGCAAGCACCGATGTTTTTTCTTGCAAGTATGGTTCAATTTTCTCCAGCAATGTTGGATCATCAATGTATGTTTCGATAATGTCATAGCCGATTTCTTTATAGTCGTCAATGTATGTTTGTAGATGTGCACGTTCTGCATCATTTAATAAATCCATCTTCGTTAAAATAATGATCGGCTGTACATGGAACGACTCGAGCACGACTAAAAAACGGTCGAGCAGCACTGTATTAAAATCCGGTTCTTTTGCGGAAAACACAAGTAATGCCTGATCCACATTCGCAATCGGTGGTCGGACGAGTTCGTTGTGACGTTCCAGTATTTTATCGATGGAACCATCCGATTCCCCATCATAGGAATATTCCACAAAATCGCCGACTAGTGGTGATTCTCCGCGATTACGGAAAATCCCACGAGCGCGACATTGAATTAAATTGCCGTCTTTTTCAACATAATAATAACCGCTTAATGCTTTTCGAATTTGGGCTTGCGCCATCCAATTCCTCCTTATTCCGCCAATTCTTCATACGTAATTGTTTTATTTTCGATTACATTGTTATCCCGTACAATCTGATAGGCTGCTTTGTCCCCTTCAACGATGACCAGCTTAATTGTATATAAAGTATCTTCATTAATCGTTAACTTTTCTACAGGCTCTGCCATTGTACGTGTTTTGTCCTGAATGTAAATGGAGACCTCTTGCTCGATCCCTTCTTCAAAAGGCTCGTACGGAATTTCAATTGTTTTTGTATAGAACTTTTCCTGTTTTGCTTTTGGTCCTTTTGAGATGACGACATTAATTGTGCCACCTTTTTCAAGCTTCGTGCCTGCTTTTGGTGTTTGACTGATTACTTCACCTGCCGGTTTATCCGAATATTCTTCACCAGTTACATTCACTTTAAAACCTGAGCTTTTTTCATATTCTGAACGGTTTGCATCATTAAACGCCATCAAGTCCCGCACCGTTACTTGTTCCTGTCCTCTACTAACTGTTAATACAACATCTGTCTCATTGACGTGAATTTCCTCTCCAGCTTCCGGTGTTTGACCGATAATTTCGCCCGCTGCATGCTCTGAAGAATATTCCTCTCTAAAATCATAGCTATTATATTCTTCTAACGCATCGATTACATCATCACGCTGTTTACCGACGAAATCCTCCATCTTTGTCAATTCCTTACCGATACTGACGATTAAATCCACCGTAGTGCCTTTATCACGTTCCCGACCTGCTTGCGGATTCGTTTCAATGATATTTCCGGATTCAATTTCCTCATTGTTGCGTTCCTCTTGTTCGCCAATAACGAAACCTTGCTCTTCTAAAATTCGAATTGCTTCTTCAACCGTCATATCTGTCACATCTTCTATGACTACTCTATTTGGTGTTAAAAGAACAGCTGCTACTACTGCACCAATTGCTAAAAGAACTAATAGACCAACGATAAGCGGCCATTTTTTCTTTTTCTTTTTTGGTTTAAGCGACTTCGGTTCTTCCTCTGCAGGCGGTTTTGAATCGATTCGGACTGTCTGTTCCGTAATGCCGGTAGATGGCTCCTGAACCGGGACAGGTACAGGCTTCGGATCTTTTATAATCGGCATTAGCTTTGTCGCCCCATTATCAACCGGCGGCATAAATTTAGGTTCATTCACCCGTTGTAATGATAAACATGTATTTAAATCTTCTTCCATCTCTTCTGCATTGCTGTAGCGGTGGTTTTGATCTTTTGCTGTTGCCTTCAATACGATATTTTCCACGCTTTGCGGAATGCTTGCATCGAATTCACGTACGGAAGGTGTTTCCGCCTGCAGATGCTTTAACGCAATAGATACAGCAGATTCCCCTGAAAATGGCAATTCACCTGTTAAAAGCTCATAAAAAACGATTCCAAGTGCATATATATCTGACTTCATCGTTGCTACACCGCCGCGTGCCTGCTCCGGCGATAAATAATGGACTGTTCCGATGACTGAGTTCGTTTGCGTGAAGCTTGTTGCTCCAAGCGATGTCGCAATCCCGAAATCAGTAATTTTCACATTTCCTTCTTCATCCATCAATATATTTTGAGGCTTTATATCTCGATGGATAATGCCGTTTTCATGTGCATGGGCAATTGCCGATGTAAGCTGCTTCATTATATGGGCACTACGCGCTGCAGATAAAGGTGAAAACTCTTGTATGTATTGTTTTAATGTTTTCCCTTTAATGTATTCCATGACAATATAGTGCATATCCCCATCTTCGCCAACATCATAGATGCTTACGATATTAGGATTAGTCAAACTTGTTGCAGACAATGCTTCACGCTGGAAACGACGGTGCAATTCTTCTTCATTCGATAAATCATAACGCAATATTTTAATTGCGACGTCACGGCTTAAAATAATGTCGTGTGCCAAATATACATTTGACATACCGCCTCCGCCAATTAATTTTAAAATTTTATAACGGCCACTTATATGTTTTCCTACTAGCATTGTTACACCTCCTGCACCGTTGTCATTAAGATAAGGGAAATATTATCTTCTCCACCACGCTCATTTGCTAATTGAACTAATTCTTTTCCTTTTTCCTGAACGGAAACCTGTGTAGTAATAATTTTGCCCATTTCCTCTGTAGACAGTTTATTACTTAACCCGTCGGAACAAATGAGTAAAAAGGCCTCATTTGATAGAGTGATTTCATAAAAATCAGGTTCAATCGAAATTTCTGTACCGAGTGCTTTTAAAATAAAGTTCCGTTGAGGATGATTTTGTGCCTCTTCTTCACTAATTTCTCCATTTTCCAATAAAATATTTACATAAGAATGATCTCTTGTTACTAACTTTACTGTTTCGTTTGTAATATGGTATACACGACTGTCGCCAACATGGCTTATCGTGCAATCATTCTTATCAAGCAACACAGCGATCATTGTCGTACCCATACCTTGACAATTTTCATGCGTTAATGAGTAATGATATATTTTTTGATTAATATGTGACACCGCATTACGCAACCATTCCAGCTTTAACTGTTTAGTTGCGAAATTTTCTGCATTTTCCTGTTTAAAGAGTGCATGCATTTCGGTAATAACCATTTCACTCGCTACATCACCAGCATTATGACCACCCATACCATCTGCTAAAATCGCAAGCTTAAAATGATCGGGGCGCTCAAAAAACGCGGCCCGATCTTCATTTATTTTTCGCTTCAACCCAATATCACTTTCCACTGTAAAGTTCACTATAGTCCACCTACTTTGTTTCGTGTGATCGTTCTTGTGCACGTAACTGGCCACATGCAGCTGCAATATCTGCACCTTGCTCACGGCGGATTGTTACGTTAATACCTTGCTCCTTAAGCGTTCTTTCAAAAGCAAAAATTTTACTGCGTGATGTACGAATATAATCACGTTCCGGCACGTAGTTAATCGGAATTAAGTTAACATGACATTTAATATTTTTGATCAGCTTTGCCAGTTCCATTGCTACTTCTTCTGTATCATTTTGACCTGACATTAAACCGTATTCAAATGTAACACGACGCCCTGTTTTCTTCGTATAGTATTTTACTGCTTCCATCAACTCTTCTAATTTATATGCTTTGGCAATCGGCATTAATTTCTGACGTGCCTCTTGGTTCGGTGCGTGAAGAGAAACCGCAAAGTTAATTTGCATGCCTTCATCTGCGAATTCATAGATTTTCGGTACAATTCCCGAAGTCGAAACCGTGATATGACGCGCCCCAATATTTAATCCTTTGTCATCGTTCATAATTTTAAGGAAGTTCATCATCGCATCGTAGTTGTCAAACGGCTCACCGATTCCCATGATAACAATTGAAGATACACGCTCTTCTGTTTCGTCAAGCTGTTGCTGAACTTTTACGACCTGCTCAACAATTTCACCTGCCATTAAATGACGCTTCAAGCCACCTAACGTAGATGCACAGAATGTACAACCGATACGGCAGCCTACTTGTGTCGTTACACAAATTGAATTACCGTAATCATGGCGCATCAATACAGTTTCAATTGAATAGCCGTCTTGCAGCTGGAATAAAAACTTGATCGTGCCGTCTTTTGATTCTTGTTTTATAATTGTCGATAGTGTCGTTAATGCAAACTCGGCCTCAAGTTTTTCACGCAATGCTTTCGGCAAGTTTGACATTTCTTCAAATGTTTGGACACGCTTTTCATAAAGCCATTCATAAATTTGCGCTGCCCGGAAAGCCTTTTCTCCATTTGCTGTCAGCCATTCCTTCATTTCATCTAGACGTAATGAGTAGACGGATGGTTTTAACTGTGGCTTTTCTTTCTTCGCACGACGTACCGGTTTATCTGCTGTTTCTTCCACTAAATCCTGAATTCGTTCATCAAATTGTTTTAATTGTTCTTGCTCCATTAGTTAATTGGACGCTCCTTTTTTTACGAATGCAGCTACGAAAAATCCGTCACTGCCTATATCTTGCGGGAATACTTGCAGCATCCCGTCCTGTTGCTTCGCTTCTAGTTGTGTTGGTAAATTTTCAATCGGCACCAAGTTCATTTCAGGGTGCTCTTTTAAGAAGGCTTGTACTGTACCTTCATTTTCACTACGGTCTACTGTGCATGTTGAATACACTAATCGTCCGTCTTGTTTTAATAGCTGGACTGCATTATTCAAAATCGAAAGCTGAATTGTTTGCAGGCTCTCTAAATCTTCTTCTCGCTTTGTATATTTAATATCCGGCTTGCGTCGCATTACGCCCAAACCTGAGCAAGGTGCGTCAACCAGAATCGCATCATAGCCTTCCTTTTGTAAGAAGCCTGCTGCTTTTCTTCCGTCAAGCGGAGCTGTTTCGATAATATTCAATCCTAGACGCGCGACATTCTCTTCGATTAAATCCAATTTTTTCGGATGAAGATCGGTCGCTAAAATCGAGCCTTCGTTTTTCATAACTTCAGCAAGATGCGTTGTTTTCCCTCCTGGTGCTGCACACATATCAAGTACTTTCATACCTGGTTGCGGATTCAGCACTTTTGCCGGCAGCATCGAACTTTCATCCTGAATCGTAATAAGCCCATTTCGGAACGCTCCCGTACGTGCGGCCTGCCCGCTTTCAAGATGCAGACATTCAGGTATATATTCACTGCGGCGCGCTTTTACACCTTCACGTTCAAGTGTTGTCAATACTTGTTCAACAGTTGCTTTCGTCGTGTTGACACGTACTGTCTGCAATGGTGCAATATTATTTTCAAGCAGCATTTCACGTGTTTTATCATAGCCGTAGCTTTCAACCCAGCGATCGACCAGCCATTGCGGGTGACTTGTTTCGATTGCCAGACGCTCATTTGCATCTTCTATTAAATCGGTTGAACGAACACCTTCACGTAAAATCGAACGTAAAATACCATTTACCATTGAGGCAATCCCTTTATGACCTCGGCGTTTTGCAATTTCCACTGCTTCATTGACAGCGGCGTGTGCAGGAATACGTGTTAAATACTGCATTTGATAGAGCGACATACGCAACAGCCAGCGCACCCAAATATCCACTTTTCCGCGAATAAATGGCTCCAGATAATAATCCAGTGTCAGTTTATGCTGCAATGTTCCATATGTGAGCTCTGTTAACAGGCCACGATCTTTCGCATCGATTTTATATTTTTCAATCGTTTGGTGTAATAATAAATTACTGTATGCCTGGCTTTTATCGACCGTCAGTAAAATCGTTAAAGCGGCATCCCGCACATTACCGTCCCAAATTACTTGTTTCTTTTTACTCATTCAAAACGGTCTCCAATCTGTAATTTCGAGCCCGTACCACGTAAAAACTCTTCTGCTGTCATGCGTTTCTTCCCTGCTGGTTGTACATCATACAGCGCCAATGTACTGCCATCGCCTGTCGCTACTTCAAAATGATCTTTTTCAATTTTCACGACTTCTCCCGGTGCAGCATTTGTTGCAGTTTCCCCAACCTTTGCTGCCCAGACTTTAAAGTTAGCCCCTTCAAATGTCGTATAGGCAACAGGCCAAGGGTGTAGTCCGCGCACTTGATTATACAATGCACGCGCTTCATTATTCCAATCAATCAACTCCTGCTCACGGCTAATATTTCGCGCAAATGTTACGAGTGATTCATCCTGTGGAATGCGGGCATTTGTTCCGTCGATAATCGATGGCATTGTTTCTTTTAATAGTTCACGACCTACTGCACTTAATTTATCAAACATTGTACCTGTATTGTCTGTATCTTCAATGGCAATTTCCCGTTGTGAAATAATATCCCCGGCATCCAGTTTTTCCGCCATATACATAATCGTTACACCGGTTGATGCCTGTCCATCGATAATTGCCTGATGAATTGGTGCACCGCCTCGATATTCAGGTAATAATGATGCATGGACATTAATACAACCTAGTCGAGGTGCTTCAAGCAGTTCTTTCGGCAAAATCTGTCCAAATGCCGCCGTTACGACAATGTCCGCATTTAATGCTAAAATTTCTTCCAGCTCCTGTGAACCGCGCAGCTTTTCAGGTTGAATAACCGATAAGCCTAGTCGTAGTGCTTCTTCTTTTACAGGTGGCGGTGTTAATACTTTTTTACGCCCAACTGGACGATCCGGCTGTGTAACAACCGCTGCAATGTCATAGCCTTCTTCATGAAGCATACGCAAAATTGGCGCTGAAAAGGCAGGTGTTCCCATAAATACGATTTTTGTCATCGATTATTCCTCCTCAACGTCCGCGTATAGCTCTTCTAATTCTTCCTCTGTTAATACACGCGTCATTTTCGAATCAAATAAAACGCCATCTAAATGATCGATTTCATGCAAAATGCAGCGTGCTTCAAAGTCTTCAGCTTCAAGTTCATAAATACGTCCTTCACGATCTGAGGCTTCGATTTTTACGTATGTTGGGCGCTTTACCATGCCAAATAAGTCCGGGAAACTTAAACAGCCTTCCACATCTTCTTCTTCTCCACGTGTTTCAAGTACAATCGGGTTGATCATTTCTAAAATATCTTCACCTAATTCTACGATTGCTACACGTAAATCAACATTAATTTGAGGTGCAGCAATTCCTACACCATCATTTTCTACCATCGTGTCATATAAATCATCTAAAAGTTGAATGATATTTTCATCGATTACTTCAACTTCTCTTGTTTTTTTTGATAGTATATTCGCCGGGTTTTTTACAACTTCTTTAATTGCCATTTCAATACCTCTTTCTATATGCATTAGATCATTGTCGGATCTAAATCAACTGTTAACACAATGCCTTTTTTTATCCATTCCGAACGATACAGTTTTATTAGCTGTAAAAGAACCGGAATCAAATTTGGCTCTACTTTATATTTTATCAAACATTGATAACGATATCTATTTTGGAGACGAGCGATGCTGGCAGTGGTCGGTCCGATAACGGAAACATTAAATGATAAATTGGACCGCAAATACTCGGCAACACGGCCAGCATATTCAGCAGCAAACATGACGTCTTCATGCGACACTTGAATAAGCGCAATATAATAATATGGCGGATATCCTGCAATGTGTCTTGTATGCATTTCGCGTTCGTAAAACGGGGTATAATGCTGATCTTTTGATAGCTGGATTGCATAATGCTCCGGTGTATAAGTTTGGATATATACTTCTCCCAGCTTATTGTGGCGTCCTGCTCGACCACTTACTTGCGTCATGAGCTGGAATGTTTTTTCCGCTGCACGGTAGTCCGGTAAATGAAGCGCGGTATCGGCGCTCAATACCCCGACTAATGTAATATTCGGGAAATCAAGTCCTTTTGCAATCATTTGCGTCCCGAGCAGAATATCCGCTTCCCCTCGGCCGAACGCATCGAGCATTTTTTCATGTGCCCCTTTTTGTTTTGTCGTATCGACATCCATTCGCATAACACGTGCTTCCGGGAACAGCTTATGAATCTCTTCTTCAACCTTTTGTGTACCGGTACCGAAATAACGGATGTTTTCACTTAGGCATTCAGGACATGTTTCCGGTATATATTCATCATGACCGCAATAATGGCATTTCAGCTTTTCCTGATAACGGTGGTACGTCAACGAAATATCACAGTTCGGACATTGCACTGTTGTCCCGCAATCCCTGCATAATACAAACGATGAGTAGCCGCGGCGATTTAAAAATAGGACGGTCTGTTCTTTTTTATCGAGACGATCCCTTAATGCTTCCATAAGCGGTTCAGAAAACATCGAACGGTTTCCTGCCTGCAGCTGTTCCCGCATATCGATAATCTGAACGGTCGGCAATGCCTGATTTTTTGCCCGCTGTGACAATGTCAGTAACGTATACACACCTTTTTTCGCACGTGCAAACGATTCTAATGCAGGTGTCGCACTTCCTAAAACAACCGGACAATTATAATAATTTCCGCGCCATATCGCGACATCCCGTGCATGGTAGCGAGGCGAATCTTCCTGCTTGTATGTTGACTCATGTTCCTCATCCAAAATAAGCAGACCGAGATTTTTAAACGGTGCAAAAACAGCTGACCGTGCACCTACTACTACCTTTACTTTTCCTTGCTGCACTTTTCGCCATTCATCATACTTTTCACCGACAGACAATCCACTATGCATAACTGCCACTTCGTCACCGAAACGCGATTTAAAACGCTCCGTCATTTGTGGTGTCAATGATATTTCAGGTACGAGTACAATCGCTTCTTTCCCGTCTGCAATTGTGCGCTGAATTGCCTGTAGATACACTTCTGTTTTGCCGCTGCCTGTAATGCCGTGAAGAAGAAAGGTCTCTTGACGTTTTTCATCTATGGCTTCCGTAATTTTTTTCAATGCCTTGTCTTGCTCATCTGTTAATTGTAAAAAGTCTGTTTTTACGACTTCCTTTGTAAACGGATCACGGTAAACTTCCTCTTGTATATACGCTGCTGCCCCTTTTTCAATGACACTGTTTAATACACTGCTTGTCACTTGAACGGCTTCATATATTTGTTCCGGTAAAACGATGGCTCCAGCATGGTCTTGCATCCATTCCATCAATGCCAGCTGCTTTGGTGCCCGTTTTCCCATTTGTCCTATCACTTCTTCTATTTGTTCACGGGAATAAATTTGCACTTTACGTACTTGTTTCACTTGGCCTTTTTGTTTCACTTCATTTTCAATATTGACAAGACCGTCTTTTACTGCCCGTTTTAATGGTTTTAATAAATTTGCCTTTTCAAATTGGGCTAAATTCACTTTTTTGGCTTTCTCAAAGTAAGGCTGCAGCATTTGAGGTAATTGCGGCACTTCGCCTAGCAGGACAGCATACTTCTCATACTTGGCCCGCAAAGCACCAGGTAGCATTACTTGTAATGCATCAATTTCATAACAGATTGTTTGATGCTTCAGCCATTTTGCCAAGCTCAGCATTTCCTCAGTCAAAATGGATTCCAAATCGAGTATTTCTGAAATCGGCTTTATTTTTTCAACCGGAACGTCTGATTCGGCTACAATGCCGACGACAAAACCAAGCACATTGCGAGGTCCGAATGGGACTTTTACACGACATCCTATGTCAATCAGCTCTTCCCAATCTTCCGGTATTAAATAGTCGAAAGGACGGTCAACCGGATATGCGGAAACATCGACGATTACTTGTGCAAATCTCATTGTCCATCGCTTCCTGATTGCTCACGGAAATGCTTTTCTACGAGTGCAGTAATTTTTTCCGGCTCTTCCAGACGACCTTTCCCTACATAGCCGCATGCCAAAAATCCTTCAGACGGTTCGATAAAGCGGATGCCATCTTCGTGAAGTTGTGCAATATTCCGTAAAACGGCCGGATGTTCATACATATGTACATTCATCGCCGGTGCCACCCAAACAGGTGCAATCGTTGCAAGTAATGTTGTTGTTACCATATCATCCGCCATTCCATGTGCCATTTTGGCAATCATATTGGCTGTTGCAGGAGCTACGATAATTAAATCTGCCCAATCCGCCAGATCAATATGGGCAATGACATTGGAATCTTTTTCATCGAACGTATCAAAAAACACATCATTTTTAGACATCACCTGGAAGCTTAAAGGGGTAACGAACTTTTGTGCTGAAGCTGTCATGATCACTTTTACATTGAAGCCTGCCTGAGACAGTTTGCTTACTAACGCTACCGCTTTATATACAGCAATTCCACCCGACACACACAATAGTATATTGTTTTTTTTCATTATTTTACCGTCCTTTCAAAGGATAAGCTCCCAAAGAAAAATTCTTAGGGAGCTTCTACTCAGGGAGTATTCTTTTAGTAAATTACCAACTAGATTTCGTCTTCGTAAACAGTTGAAGCGTCTTGTTGAACTTTGCGAAGCTTTCCGGCAGCTACTTCTTCCAATGCTTTTCCTACTGGTTTGTAAGAAACGTATGAGCTTAAGTGCTCGCCGCCCTCTTCTTGCATTTGGCGCGCGCGTTTTGAAGCTAAGCTCACTAAAGAATACTTAGAATCAATTTGTTTTTTTAACTTATCTACTGATGGATATAACATGGTTTCATTCTCCTCTCAACATTGACAAATAGCGTTTTTCCACACGTTCACGACGACAGTGCTCTGCTACTATGATAGCATTTATTTTATCACATGCATTTTGAACTTGGTCGTTTTCTACAACATAATCATATAAACTCATCATTTCGACTTCTTCACGTGCAGTAGCGATACGACGGGCGATTACATCTTCTGTTTCCGTACCACGACCAACTAAACGTTGTTCCAGTTCCGTAATGCTTGGTGGTGCTAAAAAGATAAACAACGCATCTGGTGCTTTTTCACGAATTTGTGCTGCTCCTTGTACTTCAATTTCCAAAAATACATCGCGTCCTGCTTCTAGCGTTTCATGTACATATGCAAGTGGTGTACCGTAATAATTGCCGACAAATTCCGCATGTTCCAGTAAGCCTCCTTGCTCAATTAACGATTCGAATTCCTCACGTGTTCTAAAGAAATAGTCTACACCATCTTCTTCTCCTTCGCGAGGATTACGCGTTGTCATTGAAATCGAATATTCGTAATTTGTATCCGGTTGTGAAAAGAGCTCTTTACGAACTGTCCCTTTACCGACACCTGATGGACCAGATAAAACAATTAATAATCCACGTTGTTTTTTCATAAGTAACTCCTTTATATTATTCAATATTTTGAACTTGTTCACGCATTTTTTCCAAAATTGTCTTTGCCTGTACAACTGCAGCTGAACATTGAGTTGACTGATTTTTTGAACCGATTGTATTAATTTCACGGTTCATTTCCTGCATAATGAAATCAAGCTTCCGTCCAATCGCAATGTTTTCATTTAATGTTTCGGACAACTGATTGAAATGGCTATCCAACCGGTCCAGCTCTTCTGTAATATCAATTCGCTCTGCATAAATCGCAACTTCCGTAAGTAAACGATCATCCAACGTTTGACCGCTCGCCACTTCTTCTAAACGGCTCATTAAACGTTCGCGATATTTTTCAACTGCGAGCGGTGCATAGTGGCGTATTTCAGCAATTTGCGCTTCAAGGTCTTTTTTGTACTGTAGCATCACTTGCTGCAGACCTTGCCCTTCACGATCACGCATCGCAATGAGGTTTTGAATCGCTTCTGCCAATGCATTTTTTACAGCTTCTATGATCTCATCCTGCATGAACTCAATTTTTTCAACCTGCAACACTTGGTCCAAACTCACAATCTCCTGCATTGTCCACTTTTCCTCCATTGGAACCGTTTGTGACAATTCCTTTTTTGCCTGGAGGAAAGCATTGAGCAGTGACCAATTGATTTGAATCGTCTGTTCAGTGTCATGGAGCTCCTTCAGAAAAATGATAACATCTATTTTCCCACGAGAAACTGCATCAGACAACATTTTTTTTGCTACTACTTCAGATTCCATCCATTCTTTTGGAAACTTTGTATTAATTTCTAAAAAACGATGATTCACAGCACGAATTTCAACAGTGAGTTGAAAGTGTTTCGTTGTTGTGACCCCCCTGCCGAATCCGGTCATACTACGTACCAAGGTTCGTCACATCCTTCTTTACTTAATTGTTTCAATTATAGCATATGTGTTATCGATTTTGCTTTAACGTCTATTATCCAAATATATATTTTATCATAGATAGGATGTAATAAAATACTTTTTATTTTATGTAAGAAGGAAGGAATTGGCTTCCTATAATTAGGGAGTTGATTTCCATTGCGGGGCGGACGCTTTCCGCGGGCGTGAGACCAACAGGATGTTGGTCACAAAAGCGTCGCCACAGGACGTGGCGTTCTTAGCTTTTGTTCCTAGTCTCAGGCGTCACGCTGCTCCCGCTGGAGTCGCCACCCCTCCATTCCAATCAACAGGCTTTAATCATATTTCCCTCATATAAATAATACGTTTCCTTAATATATAGTAATTTACGATAACTACAGGTTTGAACGAAAAAATGGTATGATAAAACAATCAAAGAACTTATTTAATGAAAGAGGCATAAAGATGGCATTTGACGGACTATTTACTCGTTCGATGAGCAAGGAACTACAAAGCTTGACTTCCGGACGTATTACAAAAATTTATCAGCCGAATGCACTTGAAGTTGTATTGCAAATTCGTGCAGCAGGCCAAAATAGTAAACTATTATTTTCTATTCACCCTTCATATTCCCGTGTTCACATAACAGATCAATCGATTGAAAATCCGGCAGATCCGCCAATGTTTTGTATGCTGTTACGCAAACATATTGAAGGAGGCTTTATTTCAGCTGTCATTCAGGACGGCTTTGAACGGGTAATCACTTTTGAAATTGACAGTAAAAATGAAATCGGCGATGCGGTAAAGCGAAAACTCGTCATTGAAATTATGGGGCGTCATAGTAACTTGCTGTTAATCGATGCTAAAAACGATGTAATTATCGATAGCATAAAACATCTGCCACCATCGATGAACAGCTTCCGGACTGTTTTACCGGGGCAGCAGTATGTCGCACCGCCCCAACAACAAAAAATTGCCCTGACAAGTTTATCGGATGTTGAGTTGAAAGAGGTTTTCTCCAAACAACTAACCGCTAAAGACATTGTCCAACAGTTTGCCGGTTTTTCTCCATTGCATGCAAATGAATTGCTGCACCGTATCACAACAACTGATGCTGTTACTGCTAGCAGACAGCTGATGAATGAAATTGCAACGAGTGCAAACCCGACCTATGTTGAGCAGGAAGGAAAAATCTACTTCTCGCCAACAGCGCTAACTCATTTATCAGGTGCTGTTACAAACTATGGAACACTTGGCGAACTGCTTGACCGTGTATTTTTTGCCCGTGCAAAACGGGACCGGGTAAAACAGCAAGCAGGTGATCTTGAACGCTGGCTGCAAAATGAATTGAATAAATTAAAGCTGAAACAAAAAAAGCTTCAAAAAGATTTCGAACGTGCTCAAAATCTGGAGCAGTTCCAACTTTACGGTGAGCTTTTGATGGCCAATCTTTATAATTTCGAAAAAGGTGCAGAATTTGTAGATGTTGAAAACTATTACAGTGAAAATGCCGAAACAGTAAGAATACCGATTAGCCCGAGAAAAACACCGATCGAAAATGCGCAAAGCTATTACACAAAGTACAATAAAGCAAAAACTGCGTTAATTATGATTGAAGAACAGAAACATAAAGCAACGGAAGATATCAACTATTTGGAAATGCTTACACAGCAAGTACAGCAAGCCTCCACTAAAGATATTGAAGAAATCCGTGAAGAACTGGCAGAACAAGGTTTACTGCGAATTCGCCAGGCTAAACGAAAAAAGAAACCGACAAAACCCGAACCTGAAAAATTTGTATCTACTTCAGGTATTTCAATTTCGGTCGGCAAAAACAATAAACAAAATGATTATTTGACATTCAAAATTGGAAAACGCAACGAAGTATGGCTGCATACGAAAGATATTCCGGGCTCGCACGTTGTCATCCATTCGGAAAACCCGGATGAGCAGACATTAACGGAAGCCGCCGTATTATGTGCTTATTTTTCCAAAGCACGCGACTCTTCATCGGTTCCGGTCGACTATACGGAAATTCGCCATGTGAAAAAACCGAATGGTGCAAAACCAGGATTTGTCATTTATTTTGAGCAAAAAACGCTTTATGTAACACCGGATGAAGCGATTGTGATGCAATTGAAAAAATAAACATTGAAAAAACCGCTTAGAAAATTTCTAAGCGGCTTTTTTGTTAATAATTATTTAATTGGTGCGTCAGCTGTTAATTCAATTTCATGTAATTCAGTTGCATTTCCATAGTCAACATTGTAGTTTTTCACACGTTTGTTAACTGGAATGATTTCTGTACGGAAGTATGTTGGAACTGTTGTTGCTTGTTCGAACATGTACTCTTCCCACTTACGGAATGCATCAGCACGGTATTCTGCGTCAACCGCTTCTTTAGAGTCGATATCAGCTAATAATGTTTGTAATTCCGGTGTTACGAAACGGCTATAGTTGAATGAAGCTCCTTCACCGTATAAACCAAGTGGAGATGGGTTTGTACCAGTACCCCATGCAGCCATGAACATATCGATTTCTGGATCATCCGCTTTTACTTTGTCGTAGAAGCTGTTGAACTCGATTAAACGGCCAGTTGTTAACTGTACATCTAAACCAACATCTTTCCAGTTTTGACGGTAGTATTCAACGATTGCTTCGTCAGTATCAGAACCTGACATACCTGCCATACGGATTTCGAATTTTTCACCGTTTTTATCTTCACGGATTCCGTCGCCGTCAACATCTTTGTATCCAGCTTCATCTAATAATGCTTTTGCTTTTTCCGGATCATAGTTGAATCCTTCTAAAGAATTGTCATGGAATGAAGCGAACGCTGGCGGAATTAATGAAGTTGCACGTGAACGTAAACCTTGGTAGAAACGCTCACCAACTTGCTCGATATCCATTGCGTAAGCGATTGCCTTACGTAAATTAGCATCATTCATTTTTGCGTTTTCATCTGTAATGTTTACACTTGCAGTTGCATCCCATTTACCAAGCTTGAAGCCAAGGTAAGAGTATGCTAACTCCGGACGAGCTAATACTGTTAAGTTTTCAAGATCTTTAACGCCATCATACTGGTTTGTCGGATATGCAGATGCCATATCGTATTTACCTGTACGTAATGCTTCACCGATAGAAGATGAAGGTACTACTTGTAATACTACTTTGTCTAACTTCGGTTTACCTTTCCAGTAGTGCTCGTTCGCTACGAACTGAACAGATTCACCGTCAACTAATTTATCTAATTTAAATGGTCCTAAAGTTACAGGAGATTTACGTACCGCATCTGAAGAGATTAAGTCCTTAACAGGAATATCCTTCAGCACATGTTTCGGCGCTGCATAACCCCATAAGCCGTCACCTAAAGAGTAGATAGCCGGAGAAACTTTAGTCATAGAAATTTCAACTGTTTTGTCATCGATCTTTTTAATACCAGAGATTGTATCTGCAGTACCTGCTTTATATTCAGCAGCACCGATAATGTTTTTGAAATCATCATCATAACGGATACCTGTATAGTCAGGGTGACCGATAATTTCATATGCATAAATGATATCTTCAACAGTCATTGGCGTACCATCAGACCATTTCACTTCATCAGGTTGGATAGTGATTGTTACTTTGTTGTTATCTGCATCTACATCTAACTTCGCAATCCCTTCATCCGTTACAAGGAAGTCACCATCTGTTTCGAAAATTGAGTTTGTCATGAAATCTAAAATGTCTGAATCATAACCGTCTTCATATAATTCATACGAGAATACACCTTGGAAAGGAGAATCTGTTACTAAAGCGAATTGTAATGTACCGCCTTCGATTACATCTCCATCATTTGTAACGTCAGATGGTAATGTTGGAGATTCTGCAGTAGAACCGCCGTCATTTGTGTTTTCTTCTGTCTTTGTACCATCTGTATTTTCAGCTGGTTTTTCAGTTGTTGTTTCGTCATCGCCTCCACAAGCTGCTAATACTAGTGCCGTAGCAAATACTGATGACAGCATTAAACCTTTCTTTTTCTTCATCTGTTTTTCCTCCCTTATTATCCTAAACGTTGTTTTGCGTCAGCAGAGCGTCGTAACGCTTGACCAACGTAATTTATACCAAGCATCATTACTAAGATTAATATTGATGCAGGCAACCATACCCACCATTTACTCGATAAAATTATCGGGTTCATAGCATAACTTACTAAAGTTCCTAAACTTGGTGTTGACGGTGGTAAACCGAAACCTAAGAACGAAAGACCTGTTTCAATCCCTACATTTCCCGCAAAGCTTAATGTCACTTCGACAATTAAGAGCGAGCTTAAGTTTGGCAATAATCCTTTAAACATGATCGCGAAATCACTTGTACCCATTGTTTTGGAGGCACTAATGTAATCGCGTCGTGCTTCAGAAAGTGCTTTTGATCGCACAAGTCTGGCCGTCGACATCCACTGAAATGCTGCAATAATTAAGATTAAATCCAATATTCCGTATGATGGAATGATTGTTACGACTACGATGATGATCATAGTAGTTGGTAGAGTGATAAAGAAATCAATAATACGCATGAAGAAATTATCGATGAAACCACCGTAATACCCCATAATAATACCAAGACCGATACCTACTACATTTGCAATAATTGTAATAGCAATTGCAATCAAGATTGAGTTTTTAGCGCCAATGATCAGCTGCCCAAACATATCCCGTCCGGCTTCGTCGGCGCCAAGGAGATAACCTCGGACACCAGGTTCAGTGAAGCGCTCCAATAATTGAATTTTCATTACTTCAGTCTGATCAATAGTGAAGAATGCCATAATCATAATCGCAATCATTAGCAGAATACTTCCTATTAATGAGAACATTGCTAATTTATCTTTTTTAAACTCTCGCCATATTACTTGAATACCAGTTGGTGGAGAGCTTTGAGATTCTAATTTTTCTACTGTCTGTTCATTTTTGTTTTCCATGATTAAAATCACCTCTCCTTAGTCATTATTAATTGATTGATTAGTCTATGCGAATTCGCGGATCCACTATACTTAAGATAATATCGGATAATAGACTACCTAATAATGCTAAGAAGCCGTATAACATTACTAATGCCGTTATTACACTATAGTCACGACTTGAAATGGACTCGACAAACAATTTACCCATTCCCGGATAAGCGAATACAGTTTCAATGAAAATCGATCCACCGAGTAAACCGGTAATCGTGAATCCTAAGAACGCTGCAATCGGTAACAAAGAGTTACGGAAGATATGACGTGAATATACTTTCTTCATCGGTATCCCTTTACTGCGTGCTGTTTTAACATAATCCATTGTTTTTGCATCAATAATTTCCGAACGTAAATATTGAATGACACCCGTCGTACCTAGCAGTGCATAGCTGGCTGCAGGTAACAATAAATGGTAGAATTTACTCCAATAATAACTCCAGGTTCCTGGATCTACCCCTATTTCCACCGTACCACTTGTCGGGAACCACATTAGTCGGTAACCGAAAATGAATACGAAAATTAAATACAGTACGAATGCAGGTATTGCATAAGAGATAAAGCTGTAAAGTACAATAGACTTATCTAAAAATGAATCGTGGTAACGTCCAGCCAGTACTCCTAGAGGAATTGCCAGCACATAAAGGAAAATTACACTAAGCAATGAAAGTAATAATGTGTTCATAGCACGATCCCCAATAATATCTGCAACCGGCTTTTTAAATGTATAACTTTGACCGAAGTCACCTTGTGCTGCATTTGTTATCCAGTTATAGTACTGTACATACCATGGATCATAAAAACCTGCTTTAACACGTAATTCTTCAATAACATTCGGATCTGTTTCAGGAGTAATTAATCCTGTAAATGGATCCCCTGGCATTTGTTTCGCTAATATGAAAATTAGGAGACTTAAAATAAATAGCTGCGGAATCATTATTAATACACGGCGAACTATCGTTTTCCACATACTATACACGCTCCTTTTCATCTTCAGACATTGCTACTCTATGTGAGTCTGAAATCGATTTTAAAGGATATACTTTTCCATCCTTATCGTAATATTTATGTTGTTCCTGGCGATATGCTGCTTCAACTTGCTGACGTTCAAGCTTACGTTCAATTCGAGTTTCAGGCTCAATATCAGGAATTGCAGAAAGCAGACGATTTGTATAAATATGCTGCGGATTTGTGTAAATATCTTCACGCTTACCTGTTTCTACGAATCTACCTTTATACATAATAGAAATGTGGTCACACATATGGCGAACAACACCTAAATCGTGAGAGATGAATAAATAACTAATTCCATATTGTTCTTGAATATCCTTCATAAAGTTTAAAACTTGTGCCTGTACGGATAAATCAAGTGCCGAAACGGGCTCATCAGCAATAATCATTTTTGGGTTACATGCAACAGCACGGGCAATCCCTAAACGTTGCTTTTGTCCACCAGAAAATTCGTGCGGATATTTAAGTAGTACGTCCTCTGACATCCCTACAATTGCCAGTAGCTCATTAATACGTTTGCGCTCTTCTTGCGGAGACAACTTCAGGAAATTACGAATTGGCTCTGCTAAAATATCTAATACACGTTTACGCGGGTTCATACTGGAATGTGAATCCTGGAATATCATCTGGATATCTCGGTTATAGGCTGAATCACGTTTACGGCGTGCATTTGTTACATCTTCACCTTCATAAAGAATACGGCCTGATGTAATTTTTTCCAACCCGATAATTGCTTTACCGGTAGTCGATTTACCTGAGCCCGATTCCCCTACAAGACCGTAAGTTTTCCCTCGGTCAAATTCCATCGTTACACCATCTACTGCGTAAACATGGTCAACTACTGTGTTAAAAAATCCACCTCGGATCGGATAGTGAACTTTTAAATCTTCTACTTGCATGAAACTCATTGATTTACGCTCCCTTCCTCATCCTCAAAATGGAAATCTTTCCAACATGTACAGCGTACAAGGTGGCCAGGAGCAACTTCATGAAGCTGTGGATTTGCTTCATGTGCTGATTGCGGAATCCAAGGGATACGTGATGAGAAACGGCAGCCTTGGCGTGGTAACTTCATTAAAGAAGGAACCATCCCTTGAATTATTTCTAATTTTTCATTCTCACTGTTTGTTTGAGGAATTGATTTCAGTAAAGATCTTGTATACGGGTGCTTCGGATTTCTGAATAATTCCACAACAGGTGCTTCCTCTATTACTTCTCCGGCATACATTACAGCTACTCGGTCCGCTACTTCAGCAACAACCCCTAAGTCATGTGTAATTAAAATAATGCCTGATTGAATTTCATCTTGTAGTGACTTTAATAAGTCTAAAATTTGCGCTTGGATTGTTACATCAAGCGCTGTTGTCGGTTCATCCGCAATAATGATTGCAGGCTTTCCTGATAATGCGATGGCGATCATGACACGCTGACGCATACCACCAGATAACTGATGTGGGAATTGACTTGCAACACGTTGCATATTCGCAATCCCTACTTGATCCAATAATTCAATAACACGTTTTTCACGTTGTTCTTTAGTTAATTTTGTATGATAAATTAACCCTTCCTCAATTTGCTCACCGATACGCATTAATGGGTTTAATGCAGAAAGTGGATCTTGGAAAATGAAACCGATGTCATTTCCTCTTAACTTATTAAACTGTTCATCTGTCAATTTAACTAAGTTTTGATTGTTGTAAAGAATTTCCCCTTCAACTTTTGTAGTAACAGAATTGTGCAACCCAACCACTGATGTTGCCAAAGTACTTTTCCCACAACCTGATTCACCAACAATTGCTAAAATCTCATTTTTGCGAAGCGTTAACGAAACATTGTCTACAGCTGGGTAGTATGTATCTTTAATTCGGAAACTCGTACGTAAATTTCGGATTTCTAATAATTCATTCGTAGACACTATATAACCGCTCCTTTCTCCTTAAACATACCTTCGACTCTGCTAAACTCGTTCTATAATTAAATTTTTCCAAATAGAATAAAATACCCTTATCAAAAAAATTTAAACCTTGCTAATACTCAGTCTTTTTAAAATATTAATTATTTGTTAATTTTTGTATTACATTGTAAATTATCCATAAAACATATTTACATGTCAATTATTAAACTTTCTAACTATTCTAATTTAACATTTTAAATTTATCAATAGCAAACTATTCTTTTAAGTTTAAATTTTCCGATAATTTGATTTAAAAATTAACGTTTAATGATTAAATTTATCGCTTTTCCAACATAAAACAACGAGAATTACTTTTAGGCTTTGTTTAATAAAAAAGCATTTCATTAAACTTCATTATTAAAAAAACTGATATTTCACATAATGGAATTATATAACTATAACAAAAACGTGTAAAGTATATTTTTGATAACTTCACACGTTTTTGAATATTTTTAATATTTTTTATCCCGCATTAACGGGTAGTAAGACACCCAGGCGGATGACCAACTACCCGTAAAAGCCCGATTGGTGCCACTAACAATCCGTGGGTGATGAGCCCCCGGATTGAAGTTTTACTTTATCTCAATTTACCTGTTTTTAAATCTTGATGCCAATTTTTTAAGAAAGGAATGTCCTTTTCCTGAATGGCTGATGCCTCTTTTGCTGCATCGATTAAGTAATCAAAATTTGTTAATGAAACAAATTTCACGCCAGCTTCATCAAACGCCTGATCCGCTTTAGGCAAATTATATGTATACACACATACGACCCCTAACACTTCACAACCTGCATTGCGTAATGCTTCAACAGCAGTAATGGATGAACCTCCTGTTGAAATGATATCCTCAATTACAACCACTTTTTGACCTTTTGCATATTTTCCTTCAATTTGATTTCCGCGGCCGTGCTCTTTTGCTTTTGAACGCACATAAACCATCGGCAATTGCATAATATCCGCTACCCAGGCTGCATGAGGAATCCCCGCAGTTGCAGTACCCGCCACTACTTCACAGTCAGAAAAATGATCTTTAATTAATGAGGAAAGTCCGTTGGCAAGCTGCTTGCGAATAACTGGATCCGAAATAGTTAAACGTGTATCGCAGTAAATTGGTGACTGAATTCCTGAAGCCCATGTAAATAAATCGGTCGGATTCAATTCCACCGCTCCTACTTTTAGCATTGCGTGTGCAATTTCGTTTTGTAATGACATTTTAATTAGCCTCCCATAAGTTACAAACTTCTTGATATGCTTTCACCGGATTGACGGCACCTGTAATGGCACGTCCTACAACAATAAGTGATGAGCCGTCTTTTTTAGCACCATCAGGGGTTGCAATACGCTGTTGATCATGTGCCTCCCCACCAAGCATACGGATTCCCGGTGTTACCCGTAAAAAGTCATCTCCGCATGCTTCACGAATAGCCTGTGCCTCATGAACAGAACAGACAACACCGTGAAGGCCTGCTTGTTTTGCCAGCTGTGCATAATGTAAGACGGATTCTTTCAAAGATAGGGCAATTTTTTGCTCATCATGCATACGCTGTTCTGTCGTAGAAGTCAGTTGTGTAACGGCAATTAACGCCGCTCTTTTAGCTCCTGCTGGTGTACCCGCCTCCAAGCCTTCCAATGCACCTTCCATCATCATCCGTCCACCTGCTGCATGAACATTCACTAAATCCACACCTAGCCCTGCTAAGCCCTTCATTGCTGATTTCACTGTGTTCGGGATATCATGAAGCTTTAAGTCTAAAAATATATCATGTCCTTGTTCTTTTACTTTTCGGACAATAGTTGGGCCTTCCTGCATATACAGTTCCATCCCGATTTTAACGAAAAGTTTTTCTTCAAATTGTCCTAAAAAGCCCATAACTTCTTTCTCACCAGGAAAATCTAAAGCAATAATTGGTTTTGTATTCATATTAACGGTGGCTCCTTCCGATAATTTCTGAAATATGCTTCACATTTAATGTATCAAGCAAGACCGGTAATTCCTCGATGATTGTCGGACATACGAAGTGATCCACAAAGTTTGCTGTCCCGACTGCCACAGCTGATGCACCTGCAGACATAAAATCGATCACATCCTGTGCACAAGTCACTCCACCCATGCCGATAATCGGAATATTCACAGCTTTATAAACGTCATACACCATACGGATAGCTACCGGTTTAATGGCAGGACCTGATAAGCCGCCTGTCCCGTTTGCAATGACAGGTTTCCCTGTACGCTCGTCCAAACGCATACCCACAAGTGTATTAATCATCGTTATACCGTCCGCTCCACCTGCTTCCACCGCTTTGGCAATGTCTACAATATTTGTCACGTTCGGAGATAGTTTCACATATACAGGTACACTTGAAACTGCCTTTACAGCAGCAGTTAACTGCCTAGCTGTTTCCGGATCTGTCCCGAATTGAATCCCGCCGCATTTTACATTCGGACAAGAAATATTTAATTCTAACGCCTTTACGTTAGAGGCCTTTGAAATACGGTCTGCTACTTCCACATAATCCGCAACTTCCGTGCCGGCAACATTGGCAATAACCGGGACATCATAGCTTTCCAAAAACTTCAGCTCTTCATCCATTACCTTTTCAATCCCTGGATTTTGCAGGCCGATCGCATTTAACATGCCTGCTGATGTTTCGGCTACACGCGGTGTCGGATTCCCTTTACGCGTTTCCACTGTTGTTGCTTTAATCATGATAGCACCTAGCTTTGATAAATCATAAAGCTGGGCATATTCGCGTCCAAAGCCAAAGCAGCCTGACGCGGGCATAATTGGATTTTTCAAGTCCAAACCTGGCAATTGTAAGTTTAATCTGCTCATAATGCCACAACTCCTTTCGGGAATACTGGCCCGTCTGAGCACACTTTTACATAGTCTTTTCCATAACCTTCTGTCGTATCGCATACACATGCAAAACACGCACCGATTCCGCAGCCCATTCGTTCCTCAAAGGATAGGTACCCTTCTTTTTCAGGGTAATAGCTTTCTAAAGCACGAAGCATCGGCAATGGACCACATGAATAAAACAGATCAAACTCAGGCTTTACTTCATCAAATACTGTTGTAACAAACCCTTTCGTTCCCTTCGTGCCGTCTACTGTTGCATAGTAAGTATCGCCTAAAGCAGTGAACTGTTCCTCGTAGAAGCATACATCCTCTGATTGGAAACCTAGAACATGGATCGTTTTCACGCCGCGCGCATTCAGTTGTTTCGCTAATTCATGGAGTGGCGGGACACCAATTCCCCCTCCTACTAAAAGCGCTGTCTTGCCGGGCTTTGCCGCTTCAACAGGAAACCCGTTCCCTAACGGACCTAACACATCCACGATTTCATTTTCGCGGTTTGTTGCCAGAAATTTCGTACCACGGCCTTCAGCACGGTAAATCATCGTAAATTCATTTTTTTCTTTATCTACATTAGCAATACTGATTGGTCGACGTAACAAAGGTTCGAATGTATTTGACACCTTTACATGAACAAACTGGCCAGGCGTCATGTCCTGAACCAGTTGTCCTTGTAGTGTCAATTCGAAAATGTTCGTCGCAATTTGCTTTTGCGCTACAACTGTCATTTTCTCTTGACGAATCATTTTAGTGTACTACCTCCGCTTTCGGCATTTCTTCTGCTGTAAATGTCATTGATTCGATTACGCGCAGCATTGCTTCTGCTGTATCTAATGAAGTTAGGCATGGTACACCGTTTTCAACGGATTCTCGACGAATACGGAAACCATCACGTGCAGGCTGTTTCCCTTTTGTTAATGTATTGACAACTAATTGGGCTTCACCATTTTGAATCATATCGATCAATGTCTTCCCTTTACCGCCGATTTTCTCTACGACGTCAGTTTTAATACCCTTTGCTTCAAATATTTTTGCTGTACCTTCTGTCGCTACGATACGGTAGCCGACTGTCGAGAAGCGTTTCGCCAGACTGATTGCTTCCTCTTTATCTTTATCCGATACAGTGAACAGGATTGTACCATGTGTTTTAATTTCCATTCCTGCTGCTACGAAACCTTTATATAATGCTTTTTCGTAAGTAGCGTCTTTCCCCATTACTTCCCCTGTTGATTTCATTTCAGGTCCTAATGTAATGTCGACACGGCGTAATTTTGCGAATGAGAATACCGGTACTTTTACGAATACGCCTTTCTGTTCTTGTGCCAGCCCTGTTGGATAGCCTTGTTCAATAATCGATTGACCAAGAATCGCTTTTGTTGCGATATTTGCCATTGGGATGTTTGTAATTTTACTTAAAAACGGTACAGTACGACTTGAGCGAGGATTTACTTCGATGACGTAAATTTCACCTTCACTCATTACATATTGGATATTCATTAAGCCGACAATACCAAGGCCTTTTGCCAGGCGAGTCGTATAGTCTACTAATATTTCTTTCTGAGCATCTGTTAACTTTTGTGGTGGATATACACTGATTGAGTCACCTGAGTGCACACCTGCTCGTTCAACATGTTCCATAATTCCTGGAATTAATACATTCTCACCGTCGCAAATTGCATCGACTTCAATTTCCTGTCCCGTTAAGTAACGGTCTACTAATACAGGGTGATCCGGTGATGCTTCAACCGCGTTTGTCATATAGTGAGCAAGCTCTTCCATGTTATAAACAATTTCCATTGCACGGCCGCCTAGTACATATGACGGGCGAACTAATACAGGGAAGCCTAAACCTTCTGCAATTTTCATCGCACCTTCAGCTGATGTTGCTGTATCGCCAGGAGGTTGCGGAATTTTCAGTTCTTGTAATGCCGTTTCGAACTTGTTACGGTTTTCAGCACGGTCGATATCTTCAAGTGTCGTCCCTAAAATTTTCACACCATTCGCTTCAAGCTTATCCGCTAAATTGATCGCTGTTTGCCCGCCGAACTGTACGACTACGCCGATTGGCTGCTCCAGATCAATAATGTGCATCACATCTTCAATTGTTAACGGCTCGAAGTATAATTTATCCGAAATCGAGAAGTCCGTCGAAACTGTTTCTGGATTTGAGTTAATGATGATCGCTTCATAGCCCGCTTCTTGAATTGCCCATACAGAGTGAACTGTTGCATAGTCGAACTCTACGCCTTGACCGATACGGATCGGACCTGAGCCGAGTACTACAACTGAAGGTTTGTCAGTTCGGATCGATTCATTTTCTTCCTCGTAAGTACCGTAGAAGTATGGTGTATTCGATTCGAATTCCGCCGCACATGTATCAACCATTTTATATACTGGAATAATGCCATGCTCTTTACGGAAATCATAAACCGCTTGCTCTTGCATTTCCCAAAGCTGTGCAATTTTTTTATCTGCAAAGCCTAAACGTTTCGCTGTGCGTAAAACTTCCTGATTGCCAATGTTTTCTGCCAATGTTGTTTCCATATCTACAATTTTTTTCAGCTTCGTTAAAAAGAACATGTCAATTGCAGACCATTCATGGATTTTTTCCACAGTAACACCACGTCGTATTGCTTCACCTATAAAGAATAGACGCTCATCCCCTGCTTTTTTAATACGCTTTTCAATCCATGTATCTGTTAATTCATCTGCATGTTTCATTTCAATATGCACATGGCCAGTTTCCAATGAACGGACAGCCTTTAAAATCGCTTCTTCAAATGTACGACCAAGTGCCATAACTTCCCCAGTCGCCTTCATTTGTGTACCAAGGTTACGTTTTGCCGATTCAAATTTATCAAATGGCCAACGTGGAATTTTCGCCACAATGTAGTCAAGTGCCGGCTCGAAGCACGCGAATGTTGAACCTGTAACAGGATTTTTAATCTCATCCAATGTAAGTCCTACAGCGATTTTTGCTGCAAGCTTCGCGATCGGGTAGCCTGTCGCTTTTGATGCTAACGCAGATGATCGTGATACACGAGGGTTTACTTCAATTACATAGTACTGGAATGAGTATGGATCTAATGCAAGCTGTACGTTACAGCCACCTTCGATTTTTAATGCGCGAATAATATCAAGTGAAATGTTACGCAGCATTTGGTTTTCACGGTCTGATAAAGTTTGTGTTGGCGCCACGACAATTGAGTCACCTGTATGGATACCGACCGGGTCAAAGTTTTCCATGTTACATACAACGATCGCATTATCTGCCGCATCACGCATTACTTCATATTCAATCTCTTTAAAGCCTGCGATTGATTTTTCCAGTAAACATTGCGTTACAGGCGAGTATTTTAAACCAGACGTTACAATTTCCTGTAAGTCCTGATCGTTGTAGCAAATTCCGCCGCCTGTTCCGCCAAGTGTGAATGCCGGACGGACGATTACCGGATAACCAATTTTCGCAACGAACGCTTTCGCTTCTTCCATGTTATGGATAATATCAGACTCTGGAACCGGTGCACCAAGTTCATACATTAAGTTTCGGAATAAATCACGGTCTTCAGCTTTATGAATCGCATCCAATTTTGTACCAAGAATTTCAATTCCTAGTTCATCTAAAATTCCAGACTCATCAAGCTCGATTGCCATATTTAACCCTGTTTGACCACCTAATGTAGAAAGAATTGCATCCGGACGCTCTTTTCGTAAAATTCGCGATACAAATTCAAGGCTGATTGGCTCGATATATACTTTGTCTGCGATCTCAGTATCCGTCATAATTGTCGCCGGGTTCGAGTTGATTAAAATTACTTTATAGCCCTCTTCTTTTAATGATAGACATGCTTGTGTCCCTGCATAGTCAAATTCTGCTGCTTGACCGATTACGATCGGACCTGAGCCGATTACTAAAATTGTATTTATATCTGTACGTTTAGGCATATTGGTTCTCCTTTGCTGCTTCGATTTCCATCATTTCGATAAATTCGTCAAATAGGTAGTTTGAATCTTCAGGACCTGGTGATGCTTCCGGGTGATACTGCACAGTGAAAATCGGATAATTCTTATGGCGAACCCCTTCACAAGTACCATCATTTAAAGCGACATGTGTTAACTCTAGATCTGTATCCTTTAACGATTCAATATCGATTGCATAGCCATGGTTTTGGCTCGTTAAATCCGTGCGACCAGTACGAAGGTTTTTAACCGGATGATTTCCGCCTCGGTGACCGAATGGCAATTTAAACGATTTTGCGCCACAAGCTAGTGAAAACAGTTGGTGCCCTAGACAAATACCGAAGATTGGCACTTTTCCGATTAGTCCTTTAATTGTTTCGATTCCTTCTGTTACATCTTCCGGGTTTCCTGGACCGTTCGAAAGCATGATGCCATCCGGATGCATTGCTAAAATTTGCTCGGCTGTCGTGTTATAAGGTACGACCAGTACATCACAGTCACGCTTGTTTAATTCGCGTAAAATACCGTGCTTCATTCCGAAGTCGATCAGCACGACACGTTTTCCGCGTCCTGGTGACGGGTATGCCGCTTTTGGCGATACTTCGCGCACATGGTGTGTAATATAAGGTGTCTCCTGTAATTGAGCTACGATCTTTGCGATATCCACTTCGGCATTCGCTTCAGTTAAAATCGCTCGTACAGCTCCTTTTGTACGAATAATGCGCGTTAATTTTCTTGTATCGATTCCTTCTATGCCCGGGATATCTTGCGCTGCCAAGTAATCCCCTAAAGACATATCCGAGCGCCAGTTTGATGGCTGCTCTGCCAATTCACGTACGACAAAACCGCGGATTGCAGGAGTAATTGCTTCAAAGTCATCACGGTTAATGCCGTAATTTCCGACTAACGGGTATGTTAATGTAACAATTTGTCCGTAAAATGATGGGTCTGAAATAGTTTCCTGGTAGCCTGTCATCCCTGTAGTAAATACAACTTCTCCTTGACTCGCTTTGTCGCTTCCAAATGCAGTACCTGTAAATACAGTGCCATCTTCTAAGATTAGTAAACGCTTCTTCATTATTCTGCCTCCTGATATACAATATTGCCTTCAAACATCGTTACTACCGGCCATCCTTTTGCAGTCCATCCGTTAAATGGTGTGTTACGTCCTTTTGAGACAAACCCTTCTGCATCAATTGTCTGTTCTTTATCCAAATCGATTAGTACAAGATCCGCTGAAGCGCCTACTTCCAATATTCCGTATGGAAGATCGAAAATTTGGGCTGCCTTTACACTCATCCAGTCGACTAATTGCTTCAATGTCCATTTCCCTGTCTCTACAAAATTTGTATACAATAACGGGAATGCTGTCTCAAAACCAACAATACCGAATGGTGCCCCAACCATACCGCAGCATTTTTCTTCTGCTGTATGCGGTGCATGGTCTGTTGCGATACAGTCGATCGTACCGTCAAGCAGTGCTGCATGCAGTGAATCTTTATCGTCTGCAGCACGTAATGGCGGGTTCATCTTCCAGTTGGCATCATCTGATGGGATATCCATTTCTTCTAACAATAGATGGTGTGGACAAACTTCCGCTGTCACTTTAATTCCTGCTGCTTTTGCATCCCTTACAGCGCGTACGGATTCTTTCGTCGATACATGGCATACATGGTATCGTGCACCAGCCGCTTCAGCCAGCAGTACATCTCGAGCAATCTGTACGGACTCGCAAATTGAAGGAATCCCTGGTAAACCAAGTTCTTTATTGCGCTTCCCTTCATGCATAACCCCATCGTAAATAAGTGAATTATCTTCACAGTGTGCTACGACAACCGCATCGAGCTTTGCTGCCTGCTGCATTTGCTCATACATAGTCGACGCTAGCTGAATACCGATGCCGTCGTCCGAGAAAGCGACTGCCCCCTGTTCTTTTAACTCTTGCATATTTGTGCGAACTTCACCTGAAATATCTTTCGTTAAAGAGCCATATGGTAAAACGCGGATCACTGCACTTTCTTTGATCAATCCGTTAATGAGCTGCATATTTTCTACCGAATCCGGTACCGGCTTTGTATTTGGCATCGCACAAATTGTTGTGAAACCGCCTTTTGCTGCAGATGCAGAACCTGTTGCGATCGTTTCTTTATGTTCAAAGCCAGGCTCACGTAAGTGGGTATGTACATCGACAAAACCCGGTGATGCGAAATGACCATTCCCGTCAATCACTGTAGCGCCAGCTGGAATGTCTCCATTAATTGAAGCGATTTTGCCGTTTTCTATTACAATAGTAGAAACTACTAATTCGCCTTCCTCATTGAGTAGCTTCACATTTTGTATAACTGTTGTCATTTTGATCTCTTCCTTTCAAAATCGTTTCTAAAATGGCCATTCGTGTAAATACACCGTTTCGCACTTGTTCAAAAATGCGGGAACGACTGCATTCTACAAGGGCATCCGCAATTTCCACATCGCGGTTTACCGGTGCCGGGTGCATAATGATAGCCCTCTCTTTCATCCGCTGTTCACGTTCAATCGTTAAACCATACTCTACATGGTAGCTTTCTTTTGAAAAGTTTTTACTTACGGAGTGGCGTTCATGCTGGATTCGCAGCAGCATAATGACATCGCTGTCTTCCAGCACTTCTTCCCAGCTATGTGCCGCTTCAAAATTGCCTGCCCATGCCGGCGGACAAAGGAATCGAACATTTGCCCCTAATCGAGTAAGTGCTGTCGCATTTGATTTTGCGACACGGCTATGTGAAATATCACCGACGATCGTAATATTCAAGTCTTCAAATCGACCGAACTCTTTTTGGATCGTATATAAATCCAGCAATGACTGGGAAGGATGTTGGCCAGCGCCATCACCTGCATTAATGACCGCACACCCGATGCCTTCTAGAAGCTCGTTGTAATATTCATCTTCCTTATCTCGAATAACGACAGCATCGATTCCGATCATTTCCAATGTTTTGACTGTATCGTACAGCGTTTCTCCCTTTGTTGTGCTGGAAAACTCGGCATCAAACGGTATAACTGTACATCCTAGTCGACGCTCCGCCATTTCAAAGCTCGTTTTTGTACGTGTACTTGGCTCAAAGAAAAGGTTTGCTACATGAAATTCGCGTTGTAACACAGGGTTTCCCCCATTTTCGAAATGCTGTGCTCGATTTAAAATCATCATTATTTCTTCATTTGACAAATGTTCCATCGATAATAAATTTTTCATGTGAGTGCCTCCGCTTATATCAATTACGCCCCGGCGCAATGCTAGCTTGATATTATTTTATTACATTATGAATATTTAATCTACTTTTTGTTTAAATATACAATATCTCGTCATAAATAAGCCTCGCTATCATCATTAGCGAGGCTTGGAGGGTGTGACAAGGTAAGGTATCATTCTAAAAATGATCCTTTCATGCATGTCATACCCTTCCTTGCCTCTCTGGACAATCTTTAAAAGGTATTTCTTTTATTCTTCTGTTTCGTAAATATCTTTTTCTGTTACTTCACGACCTGGCAATACGAGATTCAAGATGACACCGATAATCGACGCTAATGCCATTCCTTCAATCGCAAAGCTTTCCGTAAAGCGCATTGCCGCCCCGCCAATTCCGACTACTAATATTACCGATGCAATGACCATGTTACGGTTATTTCCGAAGTCTACTTTGCTCTCCACTAACATACGTAAGCCACTTGCTGCAATAATCCCGAATAACAGGATTGAAATACCGCCAAGTACTGCTGTCGGGATTGTTTCAATCAGTGCCATCAGCTGACCCGAAAATGATACGACAATGGCCACAACTGCTGCTCCTAAAATTACATACACTGAATATACACGTGTGATAGCAAGAACCCCGATGTTTTCGCCGTATGTTGTTTTTGGGGGACCGCCGATCAAAGCTGAAGCAAATGTTCCAAGGCCATCACCTAACAGCGAACGATGTAAGCCCGGGTCTTTAATGAAGTTGCGGTTTACAACTTTCCCTAATACTAGCTGGTGGCCGATATGTTCTGAAATCGTCACAATGACAATCGGCACCATTCCGATAAAAATTGCGCCTGTAAGTTGGAAGTCATAGTGTACACCAGGGATTAAAAAGTCTGGCAATGCGAAGAACTTTGCATTTTTGACAGCTGTGAAGTCAACGATTCCGATGATGACCGAATAAATATAACCAACGATAATCCCCATTAAAATTGGCATTGCACTTAAAATGTTTTTAAAGAATACTGTGAAAATAATCGCAGTAGCTAACGTTACCAATGCCGCCGAGAAGTGAAGGCCGCTATATTCGCCGTCTACATTCATCGCCATATCGACTGCCGTGCCAGATAACCCTAATCCGATAACGATAATTACTGGTGCAACGACAATTGGCGGTAAAATATTCATCAGCCATTTGTAGCCTGTTTTCCAGATTAATAATGCTACGATTGCGTATACAACACCGACCATCATTGCTCCGATCATTGCATTGCCAGGGTTGATCGCAACACCTGCTTCCGATAAGCCTGCTACTAATATAATCGGCGAGATAAAGGCAAATGATGAACCTAAGTAAGCCGGTACTTTAAACTGTGTAATGATCAAAAAGATAATTGTCGCAATTCCGCTTGTTAAAAGTGCAATGGATGGGCTTAACCCGACTAATTTTG
Organism: Solibacillus sp. FSL W7-1472; assembly: GCF_037969775.1. Taxonomy (NCBI): domain Bacteria; kingdom Bacillati; phylum Bacillota; class Bacilli; order Caryophanales; family Caryophanaceae; genus Solibacillus; species Solibacillus sp. FSL W7-1472. The sequence goes on along the minus strand of NZ_CP150208.1, from coordinate 943,393 downwards.
GTACTAAAATTGTTGATCCGAACATGGCAAACATGTGCTGGAAACTAAATGTAATCAGCTGCCCTACTGTAGGTTTTTCATGAATATCCAATACTGCTTTTGTCATGATGTTCTCTCCCTGTATTCACTTATTCCTCAAATTTATGAATTGTTACAATATCTTCTTTGTCTGTTTCTACGAGATTAACGACAATGCGTTCAGCGCTTGATGTCGGGATATTTTTCCCTACATAGTCAGCACGTATCGGCAATTCACGGTGGCCCCGGTCAACGAGAACCCCAAGCTGGATTTGCGCCGGTCTCCCTAAGTCCATAATGGCATCCAATGCTGCACGTACTGTTCTTCCTGTATAAAGAACATCATCGATCAGCACAACTTTCTGTTCCTTTACTTCGTGCTCAATATCAACTTGCTTAACCTGTGCCTGCTCGTGCTTAGGTGTTAAATCATCTCGGTACAATGTAATATCAAGCTCTCCTGTGCGAATCGCTTTTCCTTCAATCGATTCGATTCTTTCCGCAAGCCGTCTTGCCAAATAGGCACCGCGTGTTTTAATCCCGACTAAAATCACTTCATCAATGCCTTTGTTACGTTCAATAATTTCGTGTGCAATTCGTGTAATCGCACGGTTCATCGATGGGCCATCAAGTAATACTGTAAAATTTTCCATGGTGCTGCTCCTTTCGTTTTTTCCATGTTCACTGGGTATGATCAATGTAAATTTCAAACAAAAAACCCTCTAGAAAGTTCTAGAGGGTTTGAAAAGTCATGTTGAAAAACTGCACACGGGTATTTTTGCGCACAAAAATTCCGTTGCTTCACATTATCCCTTCTCAGCCTCTCTGGACTGCCATTAAAGGTGAACAATATTCAGATTGATTTGATTTGCTGTGACTACCTGCTTGCTCTCGTCAAGTTCTGTAGTTCACTGTTGTCAGTATAGGCTTGATTATTTAATAAGTCAACTAACTTAGTGAAGGTCAGACAACTGAAATTTAATGTTTGAAAAGTGTGAATTTTATTTTATGTTTGGTCTTGGTAGTGATTTTCTAATAAGTGTGCTGTATTTTCTAATATATTTTTAAATCTTCTAATAAATGCTGTATCTTCTAATTTATTGGCGCATTGTTCAAATAAGTATGCGTGATTTTCTAATATAGCTCCCCATTGTGCTAATATATACTGAGTATTTTCTAATATCCTCTTCAAATGTTCTAATAAAATTAATTTTAGCTCCTCGAAAGCCTCTGCATGCAAAAGATAATGCCTCAATTCGAACCAAATTTCAGCCGTTTTCTAATAAAAGCCATACACCTTCTAATATCACCGCAACTTTTTCTAATATCCACTGCAAATGTTCTAATTTAGGCTATGTGAATGCCTCTACATACCGAAATTAAACCCCAAATCGAACCCCGTCCCAGTCATTTTCTAATAAAACCTCTTCACCTTCTAATATCGCCGACCTATTTTCTAATATCCTCTTCAATAGTTCTAATAAAGCCGACCACAAACCTTTCCTAACTAAAAAACAGCCGCCCCCTATATAAGGAGCCGGCTGTTCAAAATTATCCGCGTAATTCTTCTATTAATTGTTTGAAATCTTCCGGTAGCGGTGATTCAAACTCTAAATATTCTTTCGTTACAGGATGGATAAATCCTAATACACCTGCATGTAATACTTGGCCGCTGAAATCGATTGTTTTTCTTGGACCGTATTTCGGATCTCCTGCTAACGGGAAACCGATATAGTTCATATGCACACGAATTTGGTGTGTACGGCCTGTTTCAAGACGGCACTCCACTAAAGTAAACTCACCGAAACGCTCGATCACTTGGAAATGTGTAACCGCATGCTTGCCTTTATCGACAACTGCCTGCTTTTGACGGTCTTTCTGGTCACGGCCGATTGGAGCATCAATTGTTCCTTTTTCATGAGCAATATGACCATGTACTAAAGCCGTATACTTACGTGTTACCGATTTTTCAACAAGCTGATTAACAAGACTTTCATGGGCAACATCATTTTTTGCAACCATTAATAAACCGGACGTATCCTTATCAATACGGTGTACAATACCTGGACGTGCCACACCGTTAATGCCGGATAAGTCTTTGCAATGATGCATTAAACCATTTACTAATGTGCCGGTTGCATGGCCTGGTGCCGGGTGAACAACCATTCCGCGCGGTTTATTCACAACTAAAACGTCCGCATCTTCGTAAACGATTTCCAAATTTAAATCTTCTGGAATGATTTCCAAATCTTCTACTTCCGGAATCGTTACTTCAATAATGTCGCCTTGCTTCACTTTATATTTTGCTTTTACGGCTGCACCGTTTACTAAAATACGTTCTTCATCCAGCCAGTTACTAATTTGCGAACGTGACCAAGATTCTTCCATTTGTGAAAGTGCCTTATCGATACGTTCCCCTGCAAATTCTTCTATTGTTAATGTGACTACTGTCATTATTTCACCTTTTTCTTATCCTTTTTTTCTTCTAGTATGATCGTAATGAAAAGCATTACAACAGCAATTGTCAAAGCTGCGTCCGCTATATTGAAGATCGGGAAATGATAATTGATTACCGGTATATAAACATCGACAAAATCAACTACTTCTCCACGGAACAATCGGTCAATAAAGTTACCAACCGCGCCACCTAATAACAGCATTAAGCTTACATGAAAAAGTGGCTTCCCTTTTGCTTCTGTATGATTAAAATAAATAATGGCGATAATGACAGCAACTGTAACAACTGAGAACAACCACATTTGTCCTTCCAACATGCCCCATGCCGCACCACGGTTACGATGCGATAAAATGCCAAACCAAGGATCCCATACACTGATGCGTTCCCCTAATTCCATATTTTTAACAATGAGCCACTTTGTACATTGATCCAAAATGACTGCAATTATTGCGATTCCGTAATATTTATACACAGCAAATCCTCCGTTTACGATATATCTTACCTATTTTAACATAATATCAGACCATCTGATATTTTTAATGTGTGAAAAGTGACAATAAAAGCAGCAGCTTCTACTTTTTAGGTGAAAGATCTACTTTTCATACTAAAGATTCTACTTTCGGTGATCAAGTTTCTACATTCTAATCCACATTAGCTAATAAAAGAGCGGCCACTACATTTCATTATGAAAAAAGCCTGTTTAGTCACATTCAACTAAACAAGCTCAAAATCCTCTATACCTTCAACCAAAAAATAATCGCAATCCTGCCATTGTCAATACTCCGGCAATGACTGTTTTCGATAAACTTTTTGTAAGTAAAGCAATAAATAACGTAGGAATAAACGCCATCACATTAAGCCAATGAACCGTAACGATTGTTTCTACTTTCTCGAAGAAACCTTCAATTACAAGGGCAGACAATATACAAACAGGTATGTAGGCAAGCCATCGCAGCACGATTTTCGGCATCTTCATATTTTTCACTAATATAAACGGCAATATTCTAGGAATCCACGTTACTAGGGCGCAGCCTAAAATTAGTAATACCATCGCTACCGAGGTTGTCATTTTTCCAATGCCACCCCAATCGTTGCAACAATTACGGTTGATAACAGGACAGCTAAATGCCCGGGCATAAAGTAAAGCATCCCGTACATGCTGATAACCATAATGAGGATTAGTTTTATGTAATGCATTAATTTTTCTTTTGGAATGCTCGCAAGTGTCAGAACAAGCAGTGCGACAAACATTGCCACCAAAGCATAGTCCAATCCCCACTTTTCCGGGTCCGGCAGCCATTGCCCGATAATGCCGCCTATTGAGCATGCCGCAATCCAAGTCGTATACGCTGTAATGTTTAAACCGTCCATCCACTTCCCGCCAAGACGTCCTTCTTTGCCGGCACTAACGACGGAAACACCAAATGTTTCATCTGTCAGCAATGTCCCGAACCCGATATTACGCAGCGTGGAATACTTGGTGAAATACGGGGCAATAGTCAAAGACATAAGCAAGTGCCGTAAATTGACGATAAAGATGGTAGCAATGACCGCCGTTACAGGGGCACCGGCTAAATACAGGCCACAAAAGATAAACTGGGCGGATCCTGCATATACAAGTACCGAAAGTAAAAATACTTCCAATACCGAAATTCCCGAAGCAATTCCGACAACACCAAATGCAAGACCGATACTAATATAGCCGAGCAATGTCGGCACACAGTCTTTTACCCCCTGCAGAAACGTATCAGGAGTTAATGGCTTCTGTTCGATTCGTTCCAAAATGTACAACTCCTAAATAATTTATTTTTTCAAAAAATAAAAAAGGTATAAAGGAACGCCATTGCCAAAATGGCAATAGCGTTCCGGATTTTTATACGTAATAGTTTTCTACAACATCTGCACAACGTTTACATAATGTAGGGTGATTTTCGCTTGCGCCTACTGTTTCTGAAATTGTCCAGCAACGCTCACATTTTTCCCCATCAGCTTTTTCAACAACTAACGCTGTTTTATCAAGTACCAACGCTTCTGCAGGTGCATTTTCCTTACTGCCTGCGATAACGAATTGAGATACAATTGAAAGCTGTGCAAAATCGATGTTTGCATCATTCAATAGCTCGACTGTTTCACTATCTGCATAAACCGAAATTTTTGCTTCCAGTGATTTACCGATTGTTTTTGCATTACGCGCTTCTTCCAATGCTTTTAACACTTCATTGCGTACTGCAATTACTTTTACCCACTTCGTACGTAGTTCTGCAAAGTTTGCTTGTTCTACTACTTCTGGGAAATCTGTTAATTGTACAGATTTCGGCTTGCCATCGAACTCGATGTAGCTCCATAACTCTTCAGTCGTATGTGGAATAATTGGCGTTAATAATTTTACTAATGCCATTAATGTATCATACATAACCGTTTGCATTGCACGACGGTTTTTGTTGTCAGTTCCTTCGATATACACAACATCTTTTGCGATATCCAAGTAGAATGAAGAAAGCTCGATTGCTACAAAGTTATTCACAGTTGTGTAAACAGTTGAGAAGTCATAACGGTCATATGCTTCACGGATTGTTTTTACAACATCCTGTAATCGCATGTACATATACTGATCCATTTCACGTAACTCTTCGTAAGGTACACGGTCAGTCGTTTCGTTAAAGTCTGTCACATTTCCGTGCAGGAAGCGCAATGTATTACGCACTTTACGGTATGTTTCAGAAACTTGCTTCAACATATCCATTGAAATACGAACATCTCCTGTATAGTCAACAGATGCTACCCACATACGAATAATGTCGGCACCGTATTGGTTCATCACTTTGATCGGGTCAATCGTGTTACCAAGCGATTTAGACATTTTGCGTCCTTCGCCGTCCAATACGAAACCATGTGTTAATAAACCTTTATATGGTGCATGCCCATTAATCGCAACTGATGTGATTAATGATGAGTTGAACCAGCCTCGGTGCTGGTCAGATCCTTCAAGATAAAGGTCAGCAGGATATTTCAGTCCGCGCTCTACAAGCACACCTTGGTGAGATGATCCTGAGTCGAACCAAACGTCCATAATGTCGTTCTCTTTAGTAAACTTGCCGTTCGGGCTACCTTCATGTGTAAAGCCTTCTGGAAGCAAGTCTTTCGCTTCACGCTGGAACCAAATATTCGAACCGTGTTCACGGAACAATTTTGAAATATGTGCGATTGTTTCTGGTGTGATGATCGGTGTTTCATCTTCCGCATAGAAAATCGGAATTGGCACACCCCATGCACGCTGACGAGAAATTACCCAGTCACCACGATCACGGATCATATTGTAAAGACGAGTTTCGCCCCATGCCGGTGTAAATTCTGTCGCTTTTACGGCATCTAATAATTCATTTCGGAACATTTCAACAGATGCAAACCATTGTGGTGTTGCACGGTAAATTACCGGTTTTTTCGTACGCCAGTCATGCGGGTATGAGTGTGTAAATTTAGAAACATGCAATAATGCATTTTCTTCTTTTAATTTTTCAATAACAACCGGATTTGCCTTTTCGTAGAATAATCCTTCAAAACCAGGTGCTTCATTTGTATAGCAGCCACCGTTATCTACTGGTGATAAAATGTCAAGGCCATAGCGTTTCCCGATCTGATAGTCGTCTTCACCGTGGCCCGGCGCTGTGTGTACACAACCCGTACCAGCATCAGCAGTTACGTGGTCACCAACCATTACTAATGAATCACGCTTGTAAATAGGATGTTCTGCAACGATCATATCAAGCTGTTCACCTTGTACTTCCTGAACGATTTGAACATCTTCCCAACCAAATGTTGCTGATAACTTTTCAAGTAAATCTTTTGCTACGATATATTTGCTGCCGTTTGTTTCAACGACAACATAAGTGAATTCAGGGTTCACTGAAATCCCTAAGTTTGCTGGAATTGTCCATGGCGTTGTTGTCCAGATGACAAATTTAGCATCTGCCGGTACTACGCCTTTGCTGTCTTTAATGCCGAATGCAACATAAATTGAATACGATTCAACATCTTTATACTCGATTTCCGCTTCTGCCAATGCAGATTCAGAAGACGGTGACCAATAGACTGGTTTTAAGCCTTTATAAATATAGCCTTTCTCTGCCATTTTCCCGAATACTTCGATTTGACGTGCTTCGAATTCAGGTTTTAATGTAATATATGGATTTGCCCAGTCACCACGTACACCTAGTCGACGGAATTGGCTTTTTTGGTTTTCAATTTGTTCATAAGCATATTTCTCACAAAGTTCACGGAATTCTGCAACCGACATTTCTTTGCGTTTAACACCTTTATTTGTCAGTGCCTGCTCGATTGGTAAACCGTGTGTATCCCAACCTGGAATATAAGGTACATGGAATCCTGACATTGATTTTTGGCGGTTAATCATATCTTTGATAACTTTGTTTAATGCGTGACCGATATGGATGTCTCCGTTTGCATATGGAGGGCCATCATGCAACAAGTAGTGAGGACGATCTTTTGTACGCTCCAGTACTAGCTTGTTGATATCCATTTCATCCCATTGTGCTTGAACTTGCGGTTCCTTTGTTGGTAAACCGCCGCGCATAGGGAAGTCGGTTTTCGGCATTAATAATGTGTCTTTATACTCTACCATTGTAAATTCCTCCTAGTGATCTTATCGAGTGTTGATTTCCATTCCGGGGCGGACGCTTTCCGCGGGCGTGGCCTGAGCCTGTAGTCTCAGGCGTCACGCTATTCCCGCTGGAGTCGCCTCCCCTCCATTCCAATCAACGTTTCAGCAAAAATGACCGCGTTTCATCGATTGTCATGCTTTTAATGCTCCAATAGGGGTTTAGGAACTTTTAAACAAAAAAAGCCCCTCCATCCCTGTAAAAAGGGACGAGGAGCATTAGTCTCGTGGTACCACCCTAAATTCGCTAAATAAAAATAGCCTCATTAGACACTGTAACGTCGTGTGCTACGAAATAACTTACTTGAATTTCAGTTATTTAGCTCAGGAGTGATTTTCGATTTAACTTGCTTCGTTCGAGCTCTCACCATCCTCGAATCGCTACCCCACAATGTCAAATTTACTGTCTCCGTCAAAGCATGATGCAAGTGCATCCTATTCATTATTTTTCAGTATATGAAAAGGCTGTATATAATGTCAAGTATCGTTGACTAATACACGGCATTTTCGTCATTTTGGTTCTCTTCATTGGTTTCTTTACGATTGTGGTCCTGAATTTCCGTTAAGTCCACATCATATTCCAGTAACTGATCCCAATCGCCTGTATTCAGTAAATCAAGCTGTGCTTCCACCAACATTTTAAATCTGTTGCGGAATACTTTCGACTGTTTTTTCAATTCGTCAATTTCAATCGTTATTTTTCTTGCTTTTGCCAATGCGTCATTTACAATACGATCTGCATTTTTTTCAGCTTCTTTAACGATGAGCTTTGCTTCTTTTTCGGAATTGCGACGAACTTCGCCAGCTGCCTCTTGAGCAACAACAATTGATTTCTGTAATGTGTCTTCCAATGAATTGTAATGATTCATCTGTTCTGACATCATCTTAATCTTTTCTTCAAGCTCTTTTTTCTCGCGTAAAACAATCTCATAATCTTTTATAATCTGATCTAAAAATTCATTTACTTCGTCTTCTGCATATCCACGGAACCCACGTGTAAACTCCTTATTATGTATATCAAGAGGTGATAATGGCATATCGTTCTACTCTCCTTTTTTACGTACATTCTTACAAGTATTATAAACGTTTCTTTTGGGAATAACATCATGTTTTCCTAAAAAACAGTTGAAAATTATACTTTTTGCTCTAAACGACCTACTTGTAATCGAATCTTATCTTTTTTTGTCCGCCCTTCTGTCAGGATGACTTTCAACCGCCCGTATCCTCGTGCAGAAATAATGTCGCCCTCCTGCAATTCAAACGCCACTGCTTCCCTGACAGTCCAGTTAACTTTTACTTTTCCAGCATTGATTAAGCTTTGTGATTTTTGACGGGAGATATTAACGATTGTCGCTAAGACGACATCCAGGCGCATTGAAGAAACGGTATGAGAGCTTTCGACCCATTGCTCCTCGTTTTGAATAAATGGTGTAGTCGGATCCATTTCCTCAGCACTTACCTTTACTTTGCCGATACTCGTTAAATTCGCCCGCACATAATCCGAGATTTCCGATGCAATTGCAAATTGAACCGTATTATCGGCAAGTCGTATATCCCCAAACTTGCTGCGGTCTAGCCCAATCGATAATAATGCACCTAAAACATCCGGATGGCGCAGCTGGACAAATTTTGTCGGGTAATTCAATGAATACACGACAATTTGAAAATCGGCTTCTGCCGGCTCGTAATAGGAAGGGGCAATGAGCATGCGTTTGCGCTCTGCCTCTTCAAATATCCCTTCTGTGAATACATGGAGGTCATCTGATTGCTGAACAATAGACTCTACAATAAAACGCTGTCTCGGATCTAAAAAATCGGTCAATTTTGGAGCATAGCGATCTTCTACCTCACGTTGCCATCCAATGACTTGTTCAATAAAAGGTTGTTCATCTTTACGAAAATGTTGGATTAAATGCTCCATCACAATTCCTACTTTCTTCTAAACTGTGTTACTAATTTCTCCATATTTCAATTAAATTAAACTTTTATTTTATGTATAAATAACCTGCATTTTAATGCTGTTACACATACAGGTCCATTAATTATTAATAACCTTAATTCATAACAACTAAACAAACGTAAATAAAGAAAACTCCTACATTTGCAGGAGTTCAATTAGATTATAAGAAAAATGCTAGGACGCTATAGACGCCTCGCTCGATAAATACTAACGCGAATAATCCGACAATTGGTGAAATATCAATCATACCAATTGGTGGAATGAACTTACGGAAGAATCCTAAATACGGTTCACATACTGTTTCCAGGAAACGACCAACAGCCGATTCTTGCAGTGCCGGAACCCAAGACATTAATATGTATCCAATCAGCATAAAACGGTAAACAAGAAATGCTGTTGATACAATTGAAAATAGAATCATGTTTTTACCTCACAAAATTTAATTACTCGAACGTTAAATTAGAAATTTCTCCTGATACTTCTACATTTTCTGGTGTACATAAGAAAATATCATTTCCAATACGCTGAATATCTCCACCTAAAGCATACACTGTTCCGCTCAAAAAATCGATTATTCGCTTCCCTTGATCTCGGTCGATACGCTGTAAATTGACAACGGTAGCACGTTTATTTTTTAAATGTTCAGCGATATCCTGTGCTTCTGCATATACACGTGGTTCTAATAACACTAATTTTGAATTCTTCGATGAAGACGCAGCTTGAAGGCTCACAACATTGTTATGATTTTGCATCACGACTTCATTGCGTGGTGGTTGCTGTTGCATTTTACGCTCCTTCTTCATTCGATTTTGAATGAGTTGTGGTTGCTGCTTTTGTCCATAATCCTGGTAAAATTGCTGTGGTTCATTTTGAACTGCTTTTGGTGCTTGTTTTTGCGCTGTTTGCGTTTGGGCAGGAGCATATTCTTCTTCTATTTCTTCTAAATAAAAGAACTTGTCAAAAATATTTTTAATGCTCATATTAATCCTCCTTAACCAACAAGAGCTGTTCCAATTCTAACAAATGTTGCCCCTTCTTCAACTGCAATTTCGTAGTCATTTGACATGCCCATCGATAATTCAGTACAAGGTACATTTGGAATATTCAATTGTGACACTTCTTGTTGCAATTGTTTTAACTGTTTAAACACTTGTCTAATCATCGTTTCATCTTCTGTAAAAGGAGCCATTGTCATTAAACCTACTACTTCAATTTTTGGAAATTGCTCAAGCTGCTTTACAAAATCAAGCGCTTGTTCTCTCGTTAAGCCATGTTTTGATTCTTCACCGGAAACATTTACTTGTACGAAACATTTCACTCGTTTTGTTGCTCTTTTTTCAATTTCTTCTGCCAGGCTTAATCGATCAAGAGAATGTAAATAGCCAATCTGATCAATTACTTGCTTTACTTTTCTCGTCTGTAATGAACCAATATAATGCCAGGAAACAGCCGAGTTAATCGAATCTAGCTTATTTAATAAACCTTCCGGACGATTTTCTCCTAAATGGATGAGACCCGCCTCTATTGCCTCTTCTGTCCGGTTAACATCTACTTCTTTTGTCACAGCAATAATTTCGACTGTCTGTTGTGCATTAACACGTTGTTTTGCAATTTCTATTTGATGTTGAATCTGTTTTAAGTTTTCTATGATTTTCGTCACTTTTTTCCCAACTTTACAACAATAGTTTCTCTCATTGTATCAAGTGATAGTTTAATTTTCAATGAATAGCGTGAACTATTCATCGGGTGACTTCACTAAGATGACATCTTTTCCGACTGTAAGTATATTACTAAAGTGAATTTTCTTAACTAATTCTTCCCCTTGAAATAAGTGGTAAAACTTTTTGGGCGGGGAAATTATAAATGCAGTAATGGCACCTTCTTTTTCGTCCACTTCCGCATCTACAATATAACCGATAAATTTTCCGCTTGTCGCCTCAATGATTTCCTTTTCCTGAACGGATGAAAACCGCATTCCTCCATCCTCTCTGTATCATTTAATTACAATTACCTCATTATAAGTATTTAAACATCATGAAATTATGATGAAAGGGACAGCCCTACGTGTTGGACAGTCCCTCAGAATTTCTATCTATTTAACGGAAATCCCGTTTCATCAATTCTACCGCACTCTTTTCCAATCTTGATATCTGAGCCTGTGAAATACCTAAAGACTGAGCAATTTCCGTTTGAGTTTCACCTAGGAAAAAGCGCTTTTCTATAATCATTTTTTGTCTGCTATTTAGCTTTTTCATACTCTCTTGCAATGAAATCGAGCCGACCCAATGCTCTTCTGTTACTTTATCTTTAATTTGGTCAATCATAAAGATTGCATCGCCACCATCGGAATAGATCGGTTCCTGCAGTGACATCGGGTCTTGAATTGCATCAAGTGCAAACAATACATCCTCTTTTTTCATCTCTATTGCCTGTGCCAATTGTTCGATTGTGGGTTCTGTTAAATGTTCCGCAATAAATTGCTCCTTCGCTTTCATCGCTTTATATGCAATATCACGCAATGAACGAGACACACGCAATGCATGATGATCGCGCAGGTGGCGGCGGATTTCTCCCATAATCATCGGTACAGCATATGTTGAAAATCGAACATTATGCTTTAAATCAAAATTATCAATCGCTTTTAATAAACCAATACATCCTACTTGGAATAAATCATCTGCCTGTTCGCCACGATAGGCATAACGGCCGACAATACTGAGCACTAATCGTAAGTTGCAGAAAACTAACTGCTCTCGAACAATCCATTCTCCTTGCTGTAATCGTATAAATAAATCTTTCATTTCATCTGGCTTCAGTACTGGTAATGTAGATGTATCCACACCACATAATTCGACTTTTGTACGCATCCAACTTCACCTTCCGAACTAGATTGTCTTTTGTCTTTTCAATCATTTTGTCCGAAATGGTCATCGCTATGCGCGCCAAATTTAACCATCTTATGCAATTGGTTCGTTCAAGAATTCACGTAAATCCATAATAATTTTTTTCTCCAATCTTGAAATATAAGATTGTGAAATACCTAAATGGTCCGCTACTTCCTTTTGAGTCATTTCTTCTTTTCCGTTTAGACCAAAACGACATTCCATAATATATTTTTCACGAGGTGTCAGCTGATTAATGGCATTAAACATATGCTGACGTTCAATTTTACGTTCCACATCAAGTGTTATTATATGTTCTTCTGTCCCTAATATGTCTGAAAGCAATAGTTCATTGCCATCTGCATCCGCATTTAACGGTTCATCAAAGGAAACCTCGCCTTTCATGCGGCTCGTCTTTCGTAAATGCATCAGTATTTCATTTTCAATACAGCGTGATGCATATGTCGCTAATTTAATGTTTTTATCCAAATTGAATGTTTCAATCGCTTTAATAAGGCCAATTGAACCGATGCTGATTAAATCCTCAATCGGCGTGCTTGTATTATCAAAACGTCTTGCAATATAAACGACTAAACGTAAATTTCTTTCAATTAACATATCTCTGGCATGTAAGTCACCATTCATAAATGCTTCGACTACGACAACTTCTTCTTCTCTAGTTAATGGAATAGGCAATGAATCATGTCCCCCTATATAGTATGTCCCTTTTTTTCTTCTAAAGTAGCTTAGTATGTTTACAATTATCGATTGAATTTTTTTAAGCAATATCGATCCTCCCTTATGAATTCGTTAGGACAAACACATGTGCAATCATTTGTGCATTTTGCGGAAATCGCGCATCATTTTTCGTAAATACAACATAGTGATTTGGATACGTCTTGTTCTGAATGACAATTGTGGCACGAAAGGCCGGTACGAGTAATGTGCCTTTTTGGACCGTTGTAATAGGAACAATCCGTATTCTTTTCTGTATTTCCTTTGAAAACATTGTCAATGAGTAAGGCTCCTGCTCATTCCATTTGAGCAGACATTCACTAAATTCATCTGGTAACATCGATTGAACTGATTTAAACGATATAAAATGGACCGGTGCCTGACTCAAAGGTTCAGTAGCTTCATTTCCGGTATCGATATATGTTACGAGTTCCATTTGATGTTCAAATAGTTCTACTTTGCTTGTCGTTACATAACGACTTTGTGCAACATTCTGCAGTTTTTGAAACCAGCCTTGTTTCATCACTGTCAAACTAATACATACTATGCCGAAACATATAAAAATATAAACGAAAAACGGAGATGCAAGCAAAAATGGTTGTATTGCTGTTATTAATCCACCTGCGAGCAAAGTAGCGACTACAATCCACTTCCCTTGTTCGCGAAAAATTTTCCATTTAAATGAAAAGGCAATCCCTAGTAGTACGATGAAACTTACAAGCAACATGAATATGTTTCCTATAAATAACACAGCGATCAGCGCACTACAAAAGGCACCTAATAGTAATCTCCAAATTGGAATGATGGTATATGTTATAGTTGCGGTAAATTTTAGTAGTACGAGATTCATTAAAAAGTTCATTAAAAGAATCCACTCTGCATACATGTATTGTCCTCCTGTAAATAAGATTATCAAAGCTCCCTAGAGATTTTTGTCTAACCGTTGCATAAATTTGGAAGAATCGTATGACATATAGTTACGCTATTCAAATCCAATCGACAAAAAGTTGGTGGCAGGAAAGTTGAGGTGTAACAAGGGGATATGAGGAAGTTCCGATAAGATGCACAAAATTTATTCAGCTCTTTTCACTCCAATACATGCACAAAGCAACACATTTCTTAAGAATCTCTTACACTAAAAAAAAACGATTATTCACATAAAAATGTAAATAATCGTTTTTCATATTATGAAAACTTGTACTATTAGCGATTGCGACGGTTGCGTAAAAATGTCGGAATATCCAATGCATCGTCCTGCTGATAGTTTGTTTGTTGTGTTTGACGTGGCGCTTCTTGCTGCACTGGATCTTGTGAACGTACAGGCTGCTGTTGTTGCTGTTGAGTTGAGCTTGTTGCAGCTTGTTGACGAGCACCGATTGATGGACGTACAGGCTGTGGCTTTTGAATAATAAAGTCATCCGAGAAACCTGTTGCAATTACCGTTACGATAATTTCATCATTTAAGTTATCGTTAATTACCGAACCGAAGATCATATTTACTTCTTCATCTGAAGCAAGCTGTACAATATCGGCCGCTTCCTGAACTTCAAATAAACTTAAGTTCGTTCCGCCTGTAATGTTCATAATAACACCTTTTGCTCCATCGATAGATGTTTCCAGTAATGGAGAAGAAATTGCCTTTTTAGCTGCTTCTACTGCACGGTTTTCACCTGCTGCAATCCCGATACCCATTAATGCCGAACCTTTATCGGACATAATTGTTTTTACATCGGCAAAGTCCAGGTTAATTAAACCAGGTGTTGCGATTAAGTCAGATATACCTTGTACACCTTGACGCAATACATTGTCGGCTTCACGGAACGCTTCAAGCATCGGTGTTGATTTATCTACAATTTGCAGTAACTTATCATTTGGAATAACGATTAAAGTATCAACCGCTTCCTTCATTGAAGTAATACCGCCGATTGCCTGAGTTTGACGTTTACGGCCTTCAAATGTAAACGGACGTGTTACAACACCTACTGTCAATGCACCTAAATCACGTGCGATTGAAGCGATTACCGGTGCTGCACCTGTACCAGTACCACCGCCCATACCGGCAGTTACGAATACCATATCGGCACCACGTAATACTTCTTCCAATTGTTCGCGACTTTCTTCAGCAGCTTTTTTTCCTACTTCAGGGTTTGCCCCTGCACCAAGTCCACGTGTTAATTTACCGCCAATTTGTAGTTTATATTCAGCTTTTGATAGATTTAAAGCTTGCGCATCTGTATTAACAGCGATAAAGTCTACACCTTGTACACCATGTTCAATCATACGGTTTACGGCATTGTTACCGCCTCCGCCAACGCCGATTACTTTAATAACGGCTAATTGTTCAACATCCGTTTCAAATTCTAACATCTCTTCTCCTCCTAATTGTTCACGTCATTCATTTTCGTATTAATCGAAAAATTTGTTTAATAAGTTTTTCGCGCGATCAATCACACTTACTTTATTTGCGCTTTCTACTCTCTCCGGCACATTTGATTGTTTTTTAGAAGGAGTTGGTTGAGTAGGATAAGGTGCTGCATATGAAGAAGCTGGTACCGGCTCGCTTCTTCCGTAAAATTCGTCTTCTGCATTTGCATAGCGAATTAAACCTACCGACGTTGTAAAGGCCGGTTCCCGTACACCGATGTAATCCGGTGTATAAATGCGAACACGCGTTAACATTACTTGTCGCGCCAGCTGGGCAATTCCTTCCAGCTGTGCTACCCCGCCAGAAATGACGACACCACCTGGTAAATCCTGTACCCCCATACGTGCTAGTTCATCCAATACTAATTCAAATAACTCTTCTAAACGTACTCCGATAATTTCTGATATGAAGCGTTGACTGTATTGATCTGTTGTATCAGTACCAACAACAGGAACGTCAAATGTTTGTTCATCGGAAGCATCATCGTAAAAGGCATGTCCATACTGCTTTTTGATTTTTTCGGCTTGTTCAGTCGGTGTTTTTAATACGATCGATAAATCTTTCGTAATATGATCTCCGCCTACCGGGATCACAGCTGTATTTGTCAGCAGTCCATCTTTGAATACCGCAACAGTTGTCGAGCCGCCGCCTAAATCGATATAAGCAGTTCCTTGATTTTTTTCATCTTCCGTCAGCGCAAAATTACCTGCTGCTAATGGTTGTAGATAAATCTCACGAATTTGCAAGCCTGCACGTTCTACACATCTTAAAACATTATGTACAAGCGTCTTGGATGTCGTAATCATTGTCGCATCCATCTCTAAACGAATGCCAATCATACCACGCGGGTCTTTAATCTCATCTAGGTTGTCCACGATAAATTGTTTAGGTATTAAATTTACTAACTCTCGCTCTGGTGGAATCGACATTACCTGTGCAGAGTCTATTACTCTAGCTAAATCATCGTCCGTGATTTCCCGGTCTTCACCGTTTACCGCTACAACCCCTTTGACAGGTTGTAAAACTGTCTGGTTTGCAGGAACTCCAAGCACCACTTCTTCTATATTAATACCAGTCATTCGCTCTGCTTGATCTACAGCTTTTTTTATGGACTGTACAGTTGCATCTATATCAACTATTGCACCTTTTCTTATCCCTGTTGATTTCACATGACCTACACCAATTACGTGCAATTGATCACCGTTCATTTCTCCGATCAGGACCTTTATTGAAGATGATCCAATATCGAGAGAAACATAAATTTCTTGATGATTCAACTTTCTGCACCTCCTTCGATTACTCCTATAGTTCATTCTATTGTAAATTTCGTTGATTGTCTAAGTAAAACGATAAATTGTAATGATATTTTAACGTGATTGTTAAGAGTTTTCCTCCTTTTTCAATCTTCTGTTCTCATATTTTGTCAATAATAGCCGACGAATGACTGCGATATTTTGAAACAGTCGTACTCCGAATGCAAAAATAGCGGCTAAATACAGATCGACTCCTATATGGACACCGAGAAAAGCCAGTCCCGCTGCTAAAATTATATTAAAGAAAAATCCGGAAATAAATACCTTGTCATCGTAAACTTGTTGCAATAAAGCACGGATACCGCCGACCATTGTATCGAGAGCCGCCAGTACAGCAATGGATAAATAGTTTTCATAAACAGATGGAATTTGAATATCTGTTAAAATTCCTAATACCACACCTAATATTAGACCTAAAAGTGGTAACCACATATTCGCATCCCCTTCTACTTTTCTGATAAATACTTAATTCTTGGTACAGATGCAACTGAATCGATTTGTATATTCTGCTCTGCTTCATGAATCGTCAATACTAGATTATCAATATAAAACTCATCCTGGAATGAAGATGCAAGCAAATGGTTTTTCATTTTTTCGGCTTGCTCATACGTATACGTAATAATATTTATTTCGATATCAGTATTTTGAATCGGCTCACTATTGATCGTCGTTTTTCCATTAATATCGCGAATGGCCGAATTGTAGCTTAAACGTTTGTCATCCACTTCAATCGCCCGGGCATTATAGCGATTTAAATCATTTATCAGCCGAATTAACAGTTCGGGGGATACAGGCTTTATTTCATAGCCTAAACCCATTAATTCGGGCGAAGCGCCAACTGTTAATGTTAATCCCGGCCCTTCAACTGGCAAGATTCCTGCACGTTCTTTTAGTTGATCAACTGTTTGCTGCAATAGTACTTCCGGATTATCAAATTCTGCATCCTCATATTTACTTACTGTTTCGGACAATTCGCTTATTGCGGTAAGCAGTTCGGAATGCCGCTCCTGTTCCTCAGATAATTGCTGACGAATTTCCCAAATATCGACTGTCGTTCTTTCGGTCGGATTTTGAACAGTGTTGTACTGCACTGCGAGCATAAAGCCGATGATGAACGAGATAATTGTAATATTACGGTACATTTTTTTCGTCATCATCTTCCCTCCGATCTTATGCCTTATTCATCGCTGACTGTTTTCATTTCAATTAAATCGTTTGTTTCTAATGTAACGACAATTTGTTCATTTAATAATTGGTCAAATACTCCCCCTGTTAATTCTAATGAAGAAATAAGTACATCCTGATTACCTATCGCCTCGATTACAAATGGTGCAGGGTACTGTTGTCCATCAATTGTAATGACAGGACCGTTACAGACAATGTAGGAGTTTGGTTTCAAACGTTGCCCGTTAATCGAAATTGCCTCGGCACCTGCAATTTTTAATTCATTTAATACTTTAAATATGTGACTTTCATGCACAATATACTCATTTGGGTTGGTCGTCTTCGGATTATAATCACCATCTTGCAGTGTTATTGTGATCCCTTGTCCAATTCCATCTGTTAGTCCTAATAACAGCCGCAATTGTTCAGCATCTTGACGGTTCTGTTCATATTGCGTTTCGTTCGAAGAAAACTGCTTTTCATACATCCGAATTTTCTCCTCTAATTGGGCCAACTCATCTGCAAGCTCTTTATTTCTTTCCTGTTTTCCAGTCAAATCTTCCATGTACTGATTTTCCTGCTCAAACTGGGGAGAGGCAGAACTTAATGTACGCTTGTCCTTTGATAAATTATAGGAAAAGCCGATAATAAATCCTGTGATTACGCATACAATGAGTATAGCGCCATACTTTTTCGAAATTAAGGTTGATTTTTTCTTCGGCTGCCTGCTGGTATCATTCTGGCTCTTCTTCATTTTGTTCTTCCAGTTGCCCCCCTTCCTCAGTATCCGCATTTTCTGTTTCTTCTGCAGGCTCTTCAGTTTTTTCAGTGTTTTCTTTTATGAGTGTATATTCATCTGAAAAAGGTCGGTAATATGAACCAACTTCAATATCTACAATCCCTTTTTCAGAAACGTCCTCGCTTTCAATTTGGGCGATAATTGATGGATAGTAATTTAATTTTTCTGCTAAAGTATTCGCATCAGCGCGTACTTCATAGCCATCATTCATGAAAAGCGTAATTGAATACGGGTCCGCTTCTGTAGGATTTGCATTAATTTGTGAAATGAGCGACAGCACTTCCGGCTTTAGATTCGCAAGTTCCTTTAAAAGCTTTTTACGAAGTGCCTCATTTTCAAAGTCCCGAAAAATCGGTGCATCGATCGGGACAATTTCATTGGATTCTTCAAATACAATGCCATTATCGAGCATAGGGTAAAATTCCCCGTCTTGTGAAATATATGCCACTTTTTGCCATTCTTCTACTGTAATTTGAACTTCATTCAGGAATTTCCTTTCGACAGTAACGGATTTTACCCATTCATGCTGTGCAATTGCCTGCTCCACTTCCGAAATTTTAAAGCCCCATAACGAATCATTGATTTTTAGATTTGACTGATCGATATAATACGTATCTTCCTTAAGGGCTGCCCCTTTAATATCAATTTTCTTTATATCACTATAAGGTAATTGAAAATAAAGAAGGATGATAATGATAAAAAGAAAAATCGTCACTAGTGCTAAAAATTTAAAATTTGTACGGCGTCTTCTGCGTTTTTTCATAGCGGGTACTCGTTCTGTAATATCGATTACTTTTTCCATTATCCCTACTCCTTCCTTCTTTCATAAGAGAAATTTAAAATAAGGGCTACCGTTACCCAGACAACTACCAGCGATGTTCCGCCATAGCTTATAAATGGCAGTGTTACACCGGTTACTGGCAATAAATTAATAACTACCCCTATATTCAGTGCTGCCTGTACTGCAATCATCGTTGTAAGTCCACATATCGCATAAAAATGAAATACATGCTTACATTGTAATGCCAAACGATAGCCAAGAATTAAAAAGCACGCAAAAATAAGCAGCAGTCCCATTCCACCGACAAGTCCGATTTCTTCTAAAATAATTGCAAAGATAAAATCGTTCTGCGGTTCCGGTAAGTATAAATACTTTTGTCTACTTTTTAATAATCCATGTCCAAACAAGCCTGCCGGACCTATCGCAAATAAAGATTGTACTGCCTGGAAGCCACTTCCTAGCGGGTCTGCCCAAGGATTGATAAATGCTTCGATTCGTTTAAGACGATATGGAGCCGCAATAATTAACCCTGCAAGACCGCCAATTCCTAACGTGATAAGGACTACATATAAACGCAACGGATATTGTGCAATAAATAATATAATTAAAACAACTACAACTAAAATAAAGACAGCACCGAAATCAGGCTGAAGCATAATTAAGGCTGCGGGAAGAATCAATATGAGAAAATGCTTCACTTGAACAATGCGCTCATACGATTTCCGCTCTGTTAATAATGCACTAATATAAATAATTGTCGTTACTTTCGCAATTTCAGCCGGTTGTATCGTTAAAGGACCGATTCCGATCCAACTTTGCGAACCGTTTCGGACAATCCCGATACCCGGAATAAGTACAGCAACAAGTAAACCAAGTGAGATGATATAAAAAATTTTCCACACTTTCGGTTGCTGTAAAAACTCCCAGTTCATAATTGCTGCACAAATGATAAGTGCAATGATGAAATAGATTGCCTGCTTCAGGTAAAACGGGGTTTGTCCATCATAGTGAACATTCCCCCAATATGTACCTGCAGAAAAAATAAAGAGAATGCCAATAAGCGACAATACAATCGCACTGATCATGAAATACTGTTGATTTTTTTGCGACAGTGTAACTATCCTTTCTTATGAAAGTTTCATGACACGATCAATAAATAAGTCGCCTCGAATTTCAAAGCTCGCATGTTGATCCCAGCTTGCACATGCCGGTGACAGTAAAATAATGTCACCTTCTTCCGACATTTTTGCTCCGTAACCGACTGCATCTTCAACATCAATTGCACGCACAATATTCGTAATGCCACATGATTTTGCAAATTCGATAAAGCGAAGTGCAGTCTCGCCAAACGCGACAACTGCTTTTACACGTGTCATTTCTTTACGAAGCTCTTCAAATGAATGCCCGCGATCCAATCCGCCGGCCAATAATACGATCGGTTGTTCAAATGCAGCCAAGGCACTTTTCGTTGCCAGTACATTAGTTGCTTTTGAATCATTGTAAATTTTACGTCCTTGCCATTCACGGACAAACTGCGTACGGTGACGCACCCCTGCAAATGTTCCTAACACTTCTTCAATCGCTTCAACGGGACATTGCTGCAGTAGCGCCGCTGCCACAGCACATAAAATATTTTCTAAATTATGCTCTCCAGGCAATACAATATTATCACGTTTTAAGATTGCATTGCCTTGCCAATAAATGTTTTCTTTATCTGCACTGATCCCCTCATTTGCATGACCTTTTGTCGTAAATGGAATGAGTTTTGCCTTTGATTTTTGAGCATATTTTGCGACAACTTCCTGATCGGCATTATAGATAAAATAATCGTCAGCTGTTTGGTTGCGTGTGACACCAAATTTAGCCTCCGCATATTCTTCAAACGTTCCATGGTAATCTAAATGGGCTTCATACAAGTTTGTCAAAATTGCAATATGGGGTCTGAATTCACGTGTCCCCATTAACTGAAACGATGATAATTCCGTAACGATGACTTCATCTGCTTTTGCTTCTGCTGCAACACCACAAGCAACGGTTCCAATATTCCCGGCGATTAATGGTTTTAAACGGCCGACTTTAAGCATTTCGAAAAGTAAAGTTGTCGTTGTTGTTTTACCATTCGAACCGGTAATACCGATAAATGGCGCTTCACTTACTAAATAGGCAAGTTCTATTTCTGTAATAACAGGCAGACCTTTTGCAATCGCATCGGCAACGATCGGATTTGTGTATGGTATCCCAGGGTTTTTTACGACAAGCTCAAAACCTTCGTCAAGCAAATCTTCTGGATGTCGTCCACAAATTACGGTAATTCCTTTCGATAAAAGCTCCTGTGCTTCAGAATTTGCATCAAATGGTTTTGCATCATTGACTGTTACAAATGCACCCAACCTATGCAAAAGCTCGGCAGCCGCTACACCACTTTTCGCCAATCCTAAAACGAGTACTTTTTTAGCTTGTAATCTTTCATATTCCATCATAATAACGCCTCCGCTAATACTGCTATAAGTGCTACGATACATCCAGTTGACCAAAATACAAGTACTACTTTCCATTCTGACCAGCCCGATAATTCAAAATGGTGGTGAATCGGACTCATTTTGAATATACGCTTTTTACGCAGTTTATAGCTTCCTACTTGTAAAATAACGGATAATGTTTCAATAACAAATACAAGACCGATTAACAGTAACAGCAATTCTTGTTTTACCAATACCGAAATCATTGCCAATGCACCGCCAAGCGCAAGGGAACCAGTATCTCCCATAAACACTTTTGCCGGGTTTGCATTGAAGATCAAAAATCCTAGTAATGCACCAGTTACAGCAAATGCAAATAAGGCGATATCGGCTTGCTCGTTAAATAATGCAATAACACCGAATGCAGCAAATGCGATTGAAGCCGTTCCTGATACGAGTCCATCTAAGCCATCTGTTAAATTGACTGCATTTGAAAAACCTACTAGCCAGAAAATTAAAAACCCAACATATAGGATTCCTAAATCAATCGATACATCGGTATACGGAATTCCTATAGATGTATCAAATGAACCTAAACGTAATAGTAAAAACGCTGCAATCGCAATTGCGATTTGACCTATTAATTTTTGAAGGGAAGTCAATCCTAAATTACGTTTAAAAATTACTTTCAACCCATCATCTAAAAAGCCAATTACGCCAAATCCAACTAAAACAAGTAATAGTACTATCGTTTGTGTTGTAAACAAGTCGAAAATCATTGCGACTACAATTGTCGAAATAATAATGGCTAACAAGAAAATTAATCCACCCATTGTAGGTGTTCCTGCTTTTTTCATATGTGATTGAGGGCCTTCTTCACGTATGCTTTGCCCGAATTTCAATCGGCGTAAAAGAGGGATTCCTACTGGTGCTAAAATGACCGTTACTAAAAATGATGAAAAGAGTATGGTCAATGTTGTTGATAATGTCATAATATATCTCCTTTAAAACTTCTGTCTGAATATGGTGGAACGTTTGATTTTCAACGGTTACGACCTCTAGTTATTATTGTGAAAAAACGTCCTTCACTATAATAGTTGTTTTAGTTGCATTTTGAAAGATGGAAATTCAAATTAATTTCCTAAATATAAATGAACACTACCACTTTGGTGAATGAGGCTATCAGCTGACGGGACTTGCTGAATCACTTTATCACCTTCTCCGTGCCATTCGATTTTATAAGGATATAAGTGCGGAATTACTTCATCTTTGGTCATTCCAATAAAGTTTGGTGTACGCTCCGTCAATTCATCGCCCCAAACGTAATTCCGTTCTATTTGATCTTTTTGCTTTTCGATATTGTACAGTGGTGCTGCATCTTCAATAATGCGGCCTACAATCGGTGCAGCGATAACACTTCCGAATTGCAATGAACTTTTTGGATTGTCAATCGCAACATAGACAATAATTTCCGGGTCATTGGCAGGTGCAAAACCGATAAACGATACAATGTAGTCTCCGTCTTTATAGCGACCGTTTTCAACCTTTTGAGCTGTCCCTGTTTTGCCTCCGATGCGTAAGCCGTCACGAAATGCCTGGCGACCAGAACCTTTCGCAACTACAAGCTCCAATGCATGACGTACTTTTTCCGAAGTCTCTTCACTGATGACCTGGGCTTTCGCTTCCGGATCTTGTTCCATAATGACTTCGTTTGTTTTGGAATCCAGTATTTTCGAGACCGTATATGGTGTATATAATGTACCGCCATTAATTGCTGCTGACACCGCCTGCATCTGCTGAATCGGCGTAACGGACACACCTTGACCAAAAGAGGTCGTAGCATGTTCTACCGGGCCAAATGCTTCTTTCGAAAATAAAATGCCTGATGATTCTCCGGCAATGTTCGAGCCTGTTTTTTTCCCGAACCCGAATTTATGAATATACTCAAGTAACTTTGTTGAACCTACTCGTTGCCCTAGCTCTACAAATCCTGGGTTACAGGAATTTTGTACAACTTCGTAAAATGTCTGGTCTTTATGGCCTGACCGTTTCCAACAGCGTAATCGTGCTCCCTCGACCATTGTATAGCCTTGATCATGAAAGTGTTCTTCCTCCATGTTGACTACACCTTCTTCAATAGCAGCACTGAGTGTAATAATTTTGAATGTGGAACCTGGCTCGTAGGACATAAATACAGGAAGGTTGCGGTTATATATACTTGGCTCCACTTCCGAAAATTTCGTCGGATCATATGTCGGAAATGATGCAAGTGCCAGTATTTCACCACTGTTTGGATTCATGGCAATAGCCAATGCCTGATCTGCATCATACTCCAGCATCGCCTGCGATAATTCTCGCTCGACAATTTTCTGAAGCTTTAAATCAATTGTCAGCTGTATTGTCGCTCCATCTTTTCCGTCTTTCCATTCATCATCTACATGCTCCAATGCATTCCCCTTCGCATCAGTAAATAACCGAATGGCCGCATCCGAGCTTTTTAATAGTTCATCATACTCGTACTCGATTCCTGCCAAACCCTGGTTATCGGCACCTGTAAACCCTAAAAAGCGTGCGAGCAAATTACCGTGTGGATAAGACCTTACATAATCGACACCACTGTATAAGCCCGGAATTTGAAGCTGCTGAATTTTTTCCGCTTGCTCATAAGTAATGTTCTTTGCTTCTGGCGCAATTTTCACTAGAGATACCCGTTGCTGCAGTCTTTCCAATATTTTGGCTCGATCTTTATTGATTACGTTTGCAATGGCATCTGCTGCTTGTTCTTTATCTTCGTTTTGTGAAGGCATGAAGTACAAAGTCGGGGCAAGTTTATTCGTTACGATTACTTCGTTGTTACGGTCAGTAATTTCGCCTCGCTGTGTATGGAACGGAATTTCCCTGTCCCAATTTTCTTTTGCCTTCGTTGAAAGCTCATCATACTGAATAATTTGAACGGATACTAGTTTAACAAAAATCGCCACGCCGTATAGTACAAGTGCGATGGCGATCCATGTTAAACGTTTTTTAGATTTTGTAGTTACCCATTTCATAATATGACACCTCACCTAAAACAACGTATGTTAAAGATGAAGTTTGTATTCAAATCTCTCTAATCTTGTGGCGGTTCTTCACTAAATTCTTCATCTTCCAGCTCCATATCCTCTGCCGGCGGAGTCAAATGCATTTCCTCAGGGGTTTTCAACTTGACAACGATTGGTGAATCATCCGTTATCGGCGTCCCTTGAGATACGCTCTGGCTTTCAACATAGCCTTCCCCAACAATTTCAATCGGCAGTTTAGATAATGACTTATAGACAAGTAAGTTACGTAATGACCAATTATTAAACGATGGTAATGTAATTTCTCCATCGGTCTTTAAGAACACGATACTTCCACTTGTTAATGATGAATCCGCTGCAGGGAACTGTTCTGTAATTTCTCCGTCTTGACCAATTATTACCGGTATCAGTCCTTCTGCCTCCAGTTGAGTCGTGACTGTATCTGTCTGCTCACCTACATAATCGTCAATCTTTGTCGTTTCGACTTCCGCTACGTCCGACGGATTGATATTCATATACTTCAAACTGTTTAGAACAACTGAATTGAACACTTGCGAAACTGGGTCAGAACCTATTTCGGTTGCACCTAGTTTTGGCTTTGCAACTGAGATAAATACAGCCAGCTGTGGATCTTCTGCGGGAGCCATTCCTAAAAACGAATAAAGGAATTCATTTTTACCCCAGTCATAACCGATACCGTTTGCTTTCGGCATTTGGGCAGTCCCTGTTTTCCCTGCTACTTTATAGCCTTCAATTTCGAAACGTTTCGCATTCCCTGCTTCTCCGTAAATAGTAGAAGCTAGAACTTCACGTGTTTTCTGTGCTGTCTCTGCCGAAATCGGTTCACCTTTTATAGTAGGTTCTGAATCTACTAAAACCTCACCAGTATTCGGATTAACAATTTTATCGATTACATATGGCTGCATCATTTTTCCGTCATTTGCAACTGCGGTTACTCCTTGAATTAACTGTATCGGTGTAACAGTCGAACCTTGACCGAATGTTGTCGTATACTTTTCTAAAGGATAGCGCGAGTTAATAATGCCGCTCGCTTCATTCGGTAAATCGATGCCTGTTTTTTGACCGAAACCAAATTCCTTTAAATAGCTTTCATACGTTTCCCATCCCATAATATCAAGCAAGTTCGTCATCGCCGTATTTGAAGAACGCTGTATGCCTTCCAAATAGGAAATTCTCCCCCAGCCGTATCGATTATGGTCTCGTATTGTATCGTTATAAACTTTATACTGTCCAGATTGATAAGTCGCATTCGGATGCCAGTTATTGGAATCGATTGCAGCTGCTACTGTAAATGTTTTAAATGTAGAACCTGGTTCAATCGTATTTTCCACGACATCATTTAGCCAGTTCCCATCTAAACCTGTACGCGTATCAGGATTGAATGTTGGCCGTTGTGACATCGCCAATATTTCTCCAGTTTTCGGATTTGCAACGACAGCAACCATAGACTGTGGCTTATACTCGTCATTGACACGTGTCATTGCTTCTTCCAGGAAGTTTTGGATTGTTTTATCAATTGTTAAATAAATATCGTTTCCATCCTGTGCTTCCTGTATTACTTTATCGCTGCTTGGCAATAAATAGTTACGGGCATCACGCTGGTACGTTAACTTCCCGTCGGTCCCTGTTAATTGCTTGTCATAAATATATTCAAGCCCCATTTTCCCGACAACCGATGAATTTCCGTCATCATCAGTTTCACGCAAAGCAAAGCCAATAAGATGGGAGGCAAATGCACCATTAGGATAATAGCGTTTTTTATCGCTGTATAATAGAATCCCAGGTAGATTCAGCTCTTCAATTTTCTTTTTCACTTCATGACTGATGCCACGACCTGCTAGTCCAAACTCGACTTGATATAAATCTTTGGAAGGGTTTAGCCGTTCATAAATTTTCTCTTCATCCATCGGAATATATTGTGCCAATAATTTTGCTGTTTCCGCTTTATCGACGACATGCCTTGGATTTTTTTTGTTTTCTGTTGCCGATTCTTTAATTACCGCTACAAGACGGTAACTCAATGTATCTTCGGCAATTACATTTGCATTGCGGTCCAGAATCTTCCCACGGTCTGCCGATAACACATAACCAGTTTCGTACCTTGATAATGCTTCTTCTTCTAATTCATGCCCTTTTACCATTCCTGTCGCCTGAATTGATGCAAAACGCCAATATAATAGTAAAAAGAGCCCTCCAAAGAATATAAACATTAGAAAGGCTCCTATCTGGTAACGAAATCTTCTCTTTTTCATTCTCCCGGCACTACTTTCACATTTTTCTCATTTAGTGTTAATCCGAGTTCTTTCGCTTTTTCCCAAATACGTTGGTGAGTGGAGCGTTCACTTACTTGTACTTTTAAATCTGTATTATTGTTATTGACTTCAGTTATGTCGCGTTCGATTTTTTGGATTTCCATACTGAGTGTTTGGATTTCTCCTTGAGTATGTAATATGGAAATAGCGAAAGATGCTACTACGATTGCAAATACTAGGAACAAAAACTTTTCCTGGGCCGAAAAATATTTTGCTTTTCGTTTTTTCGGCTGCACCGGCAGTCTTTGTTCCTGCTGCTGCTGTTGAGGTAGTTCTGGCTGCTGCTGTATATAAGTTTGTCTTGCTCTTACTGCCATTTTTTACCCACGTCCTTTATCGTTAATTTTTTCAGCGATGCGCAATTTTGCTGAACGTGAACGATTATTCGCAGCTAACTCCTCGTCTGACGGTAAAATCGGTTTTCTTGACACTAATTTAAGTATTGGTTTCATATGCTCTGGAATAACCGGTAATCCGGGAGGTAAATCCGGCAGTGATGAAGCCTCTTTAAATAGTGTTTTTGTTAAGCGGTCTTCTAATGAGTGGAATGTAATCACACTTATACGACCACCAATTTTCAATAAATCGATTGCATCTACTAAAGAATCTTCCGCTGCGCCTAATTCATCATTTACAGCAATTCGAATAGCCTGGAAAATTCGTTTTGCAGGATGTCCACCTTTGCGACGTGCTGGGGCTGGAATACCATCTTTTATAAGCTCCACTAATTGACCTGTCGTTTCAACAGGAGCAATTTCACGGGCTTGTTCAATTTTGCGCGCAACTTGTTTCGAAAATTTTTCTTCGCCGTAGCGGAAGAAAATACGTACTAGATTTTCGTATGACCATTCATTCACAACATGATATGCGCTCAGTTCTGCAGTCTGATCCATTCGCATATCGAGCGGAGCATCATGGTGGTAACTAAATCCGCGTTCAGGTGTATCAAGTTGTGGTGACGAGACACCTAAATCATATAAAATCCCATCTATTTGATGAATGTTCAGTTTGTGTAACTCTTCTTTTAAATAGCGGAAATTTGAGTGTACGAATATAACGCGATCCAAATAATCGGCTAATCGTACTTTTGCATTTTCAATAGCCGTTGTATCTTGATCAAAACAAATTAAACGGCCTTTTTCTGACAATTGTTGTACAAGGTACTCACTATGTCCTGCACCACCTAATGTGCAGTCTACATAAATACCATCCGGATTGATGTTCAACCCATCAACAGTTTCTTTCAATAATACGGTTGTATGATCGAACATAGTTTGAAGCACCTCTTAATATTAATTCAATTACGTGTCGGTACTATTACACCCGGATTAAAAGTTCATGTCGGACATGTAATAGTGACCAAAATTCTAATTTCTTCATCTTTTAAATCTAAAAATCAAAGCCAATCAGATTTTCTGCGATTTCATCAAATGATTCAGCCGATTGCTCGAAGTATTGCTGCCAAGATTCTTTCGCCCAAATTTCTATTTTACTCGATACACCTAAGATTACGCATTCCTTTTCAAGATTAGCGTATCCAATCAGTGTAGATGGAATATTAATTCGGCCTTGCTTGTCCACTTCTACTTCTGTTGCCCCCGAAAAGAAAAACCGCGCAAATGCACGTGCATCTTTTTTGGTCATCGGTAAATCCTTTAATTTATCTTCGAGTTTTCGCCATTCATCCATAGGATATCCAAAAATGCATTGATCTAGCCCGCGTGTTATTACAAAGTGTTCTCCTAGTGATTCTCGAAACTTTGCAGGAACAATCATACGGCCTTTCGCATCAATAGAATGTTGATATTCTCCCATGAACATGCTACTCACCCCACTTTAATAAATAATGTACCACATCCCCCCACTTTCTACCACCAAATTCCTTGCTTCTCATAACAATAAAACGAAATTACGTAAATGAGCATATTCTCACACATACGTTCGGTGCCAAAAGACACAAAAAAGAGTTATCTGCATATGAGATAACTCTTGTTTCTTATAAGGTAATAAGTTGGTGTTTCACGGAAATACTCATAGGTAACTCCAATAAATCATCAATCAGCTTTTCCCCATAGGTATTTAGGAACATATATGGATTGTACAAGCGCTCTTGGTAGCTATCATTCGGATATAATAGTGACTGAATTGTTTTATATTGGCGAATTGCGACTTCATACTTTTCTATATTTTGCTGCTCAAGTTTCGAACGTAAATATTGGAATTGACGTTCATGGTAATTTTTATTCTTCTCCAATAGATCTTCTACATGATAGTTGCCATGCTGCAGATAACTCGTCAGTTGCTCATACTGCTCTTCCATCTGTTTTTGCATCTGCTCAATTGCGCGCGTTACTTGCTCATCTTTTACACTTTCCACAAATTGAGCTAAATGTTCATCGACTTTGCCTGTTAGCACATCCGTTACAGTCAGCTCTTTTTGTTCTAATAATGCATCAACTTGACGGGTAACAAGCGTTATGCTGAGTCTTGGCGCAAATATCGGCATCTGCAGCTGCAGCTCATCAAACGCAGGTTTTAATGTAGCCCAATAAGCCAGTTCACCAGGACCACCAACAAACGCCAGTACCGGAAGCGCCATTTCCTGCATTAATGGACGGGTAACGACATTATTGCTTAAACATTCAGGAGACTCATTCGCAATAGCTACTAATTCCTCTTTCGAAAAATTGGCATGGGCTGTCACATTTTTAAAATGGCCGCCACTGCGCTCCAACAGAAAACGCTCGCCTTCTTTAATGTAAAATAAATTGGCATTTTGCTCTGATGCATCAATCGGCATTGCATAGCCTTTCTCGCCGAGCTTTCTTTCCTGCGCTACAACACCCGTTGCAATCGATTCGTTCTTTTCGATCAATTGGACAAAATAGTTTTTTTCATACTTCCTGAACGGTTCATATGTAGCATCCAGCATTAATAAGCCATGCTTTTTAAATAAATCATTCATCAGCAACGTAAAGAAATCCGTAAAAGTTTCACTATTTTCCGCATGACTCAAAACACTATTCAATAAGTCCGCTGTATGTTCTGTTTCTCCAAAATCTTTAAATACATTTAATATAAACTGTTGTAGTGCTTCTTTATTCAATTGTGTAGTTGAAGCCATTTTCTTCAGCTTAGAACGTTCACTGTAACCACGTTTTTTCACTTCACCATTTGTCATTGAATACGTATGATTGATCTCTTCTATATCGTGATCTTCACCCGCAATCCAAAACATTGGTACGACCGGTGCATTTAATATTTTTCGTTGTTGTTCTGCCAGTAGAATAACAGAAATTGCTTTATGGACAGAATAGAGAGGCCCCGTCAGCAAACCAGCTTGCTGACCACCCACCACGACTACTGCACCTTGCTCAAGTTCATCTAAATGGTGCGCCGTCTTTTCCGAGATGCCATACCGCTCCATATAACTGCGAATAATTTTTGCAAGCTCTTCCGAACGATATGTTCGATTTTTTAAATATGCAAATCGTTGTCCAAAAGCTTCCTCATTATATTTATATTCAAAAAACGAATGGATATCGGCATTCTCAGACCAATAGTCCGCTAATAGCTTATTCGTTACTGGTGAATTTATTTGTTCTAGCTCCATGAAAATTCTCCTCTACTTCTCTTTACTCAATTTTGAAATTACCTTAATCACTGTTTTATCCCACATTAACGGGTATTAATTTTCCGCCTTGAAAGCTTAATGTTTTCCCGGATACTAGTTTACAGTAAAAGAAAAGTTTAGCCACCTAATCAACCATCATAAACATCATAACTGAATGGGTAATTCCAACAATCCAAATTATAAAATAAGTGATGCTGAACAATAAAAAGTAAAAGCGCCAAATTTTTTTCAGTAATGGCTTTACTTCAATTTCTTTTTTCGTTCGCCAATCAACATATGTAAAAACAATCGCGATTACGAGTACAACAATTAGCATCGGCATTAATATACCAATATTCCATAGTCCTTGTAACGCAATCGGTATCGAAAAAAACATAAGAAATGTTGTAATATCCGCTGCCAAGCCAATCGCTTTATGTTTTTTTATTCGAAGCTTACGGCATATGAGCAGCACAGTGATAAAAGCAATAATCGGGCATACAATAATTGTTGCCACCAAATATTGAAAAAATAATATCACATTTGTTCACCGCTCTCTTCAAATGCTTTTACTAAATAATAAAGTGTTTGTAAAACAGGCAATTTTTTCTCATTTTGCTCCGCTTTTTTCAAAATCGCACCTGCTATTGTATCAATCTCGGTTTTGCGATTTGCAAGACGATCAGCCAGCATAGACGATGTATTTTCCGCTGTCTTTTCACAAAGTGCAATGACCTGATTAAAATGGAATGTTTCTTTAAATTGCGGAAATGCCGTCATGAGTTCGTTGTATAAATCTTTCAATAATTGCAATGTATGGCTTTGTGTAATTAGCTGTCCATTTTTCACTTGCAGAATCGCGGTTAACGGATTGATAAAACAATTCAACAGTGCTTTCTCCATTAGCATTTTTTCAGCATCCTGTTCGAATACAATCGGAAGCTCCGCCGATGAAAGGCCGTTTAAAAAACTGAATTCACTGCCAGCGCCTTTTGCCACCGCAATTTTCATCATACCTTCCCCTTTATGGGCGACATGATGCTCCGAAAATTTAAGTGCCCCGAATTGAATCGAGCTAAATGCAATATGCGTTTTACTTAATGCAAGTGCTTCCTCATAATGGGCCAAACCATTCTGTAAAAATAATAATGGAATAGAATCCTTTACATGCTCCATACTTGCATACACTTCATGAAGTTGTCCATATTTTACAGCTACAATGATTAAGTTCGCTTTATTTGAAAGCGCCGAAATATATTTCACATTGACGGAAGTAACAGATTGATTTACATTCGTCCTTTCAATCTGTATGTCCTTGCATACCGTTTCTCCCGTAGGTTTCCCGACAATGTACACATCCATATTCTTTTCAGCAAAATAACTTGCTACTAATAAACCAACTGCACCTGCACCAATGATTTCAATTCGCATTATATTATACCTCAAATTTATTTCGAATTAAAAAGGTCTGCCTTCAAGACAGACCTTTAGCTAAATTTATTATACTGGATATACCGGATGTTTTCGATATGGTAAAGCAATTTGTTTCGAATTATAGTAATTAAAACGTTGAATTAATGTATGTCGCAGTTGATTTGGCATGACAATATCATCAATCACCATTTCGGAAGCCAGTTTATATAAGTCGATTTCTTCTTTATATTCCTCGATTTTTTGTTTCACAAATTGAATCCGCTCTTTCGGATCTTCAATCGCCTCGATCTTATTTGAATAAACAGCATTTACAGCTGCTTCCGGACCCATTACCGCAATTTGCGCAGTCGGTAACGCAATGACTGCATCCGGTTCGAATGCCGGGCCGCACATCGCATAAAGGCCAGCTCCATACGCTTTACGAACGATAACCGAAATTTTCGGTACCGTTGCCGAGCTCATCGCCGATATAAATTTTGCCCCATGTCGGATAATGCCCGCCTTTTCCACTTTTGTACCGATCATAAAGCCCGGTACATCCGCTAAAAATAATAGCGGGATGGAGAACGCATCACAAAGCGTAATAAACTTCGCTGCTTTGTCGGCAGAATCGATAAACAGTACGCCCCCTTTTACTTTCGGCTGATTGGCAATAATCCCTACAACTTGCCCATCAATGCGGGCAAGTCCTGTAATCAGTTCAGAAGCAAATAGCTTTTTAATTTCAAAGAAGCTGCCTTCATCAATCAGTTGTTCGATACATTCATACATATCAAATGGCGCATTCTGATTTTCCGGAATAATCTCTTCCAGCGTTCTCCCGCTTTTCGGTGCCTTTGTTTCATCAATTGGCGGGAATTCCGCAAAGTTTGCAGGGAAATAACTAATATAGCGTCTCGCTTCAAGGATTGCCTGTTCTTCGTTTTCAGCCAATACGTCCCCACATCCGCTAACGGTACAGTGCATGCGTGCTCCGCCCATTTCTTCGAGCGTAACCTTTTCACCGATTACTTTTTCAGCCATTCTCGGTGATCCTAAGTACATTGAAGCATTTCCGTCCACCATAATTACAATGTCACAGAAGGCCGGAATATAGGCCCCCCCTGCAGCAGATGGACCGAATAGTATACATATTTGAGGAATCATCCCACTCATACGTACTTGATTATGGAAAATACGGCCTGCCCCGCGTCGCCCAGGGAACATTTCCAGCTGATCTGTAATGCGTGCCCCTGCAGAATCGACTAAGTAAAGCATTGGTACTTGCATTTTTTCCGCAGTCTCTTGAATACGGATTATTTTTTCAACTGTGCGCGAACCCCATGATCCAGCTTTGATTGTAGAGTCATTAGCCATAACACAAACGGTTTGCCCGTCAACTTGCCCGATAGCTGTTACAACACCATCTGCAGGCAAATCTCCGGCCTCATAATTTGCAAAACGGGCGTCTTCCTCATAAACCCCATCATCAAACAATTGCTTCAAGCGATCCCGGACAAAAAGTTTATTCGTTTCTTTTAACTTTTCGTGATATTTTGGTTGCCCGCCTGCGTATATTTTTTCTATTTTTTGCTGTAAGTGTTCGTTATAAGTAGGCTGTGTCATTATCGTCCCTCCATCACTTAAGCTAATTCTACTAAAATATCATTCTCTTCAACAAAATCTCCTTCAGCAACAGTAATTTTTGCTACTGTCCCATCCGTTTCTGCCTCATGTGGGATTTCCATTTTCATCGATTCTAAAATGATGAGTGTCTGCCCTTTTGTCACACTATCCCCTTCTTTAACACTTACCTCAAATACTGTCCCTGCCATTTGTGCTTTTACTTCTGCCATGCGAAAGGCCCCCTTGTTAGAAGATATTTGCGCTACTCGCGCTTTGTTTCTACTTCTATTGTAAGTAGCCTTAAAATTAATTACAATTATTTTCTCGAAAAATTATTTTATTTCTATTTATAACTAGTTTTTCTTTAACTTGGTTTCCCCTTTGTTAAGGCTACCCCTTGTTGTAGCCACTTCGAAATTTTGTCGTACTCTGATTGTAATTCCGAATACTTCATTTCTAGTTCATTATAGGCTTCAGTCAATTCTTCAAAACTAGATAACGCCAACTTTAAGTGACTGCGCATTAATTGTTTTGGACGCTTTCTGACACTGTTCAAAACCTGTCCATACTGTGCTCGCAATGTTTTATTCCATCGGAAGCCGCAAGCTTGCTTCGTCCGGTTTAACTCCTGTGCTGCCTGTTCAAAAGCTTCTAGTTGTGTACGTCCGTTTTGAACTGTTTGAATCACAATTTCAGCTAACTTTTCATCGTCTGCAATTGTCCATTGATCTTTCCTTCTTTTTTGCTCCACAGTTGCACCACCTCATATTTTTTACTACTATATGCCATGATGAACAAAATAGACTTAAAAACAAAAAAAGTTACGATAAAAATAGTTTTCATCGTAACTAGGGGAAGTTGATTTCTATTGCGGGTTGAGGCTTTTGTTCCTTTTGCTCAGTTGCCGGTGCTACTGAGGCATGAATCTGCTCCCCTCCCCTCCATTCCAATCAACGTACTTCCTATAAATTATTCTTTAAGCAGTCTGTTAACGAATTACTTTTTCTTCTCGAGGAAGTTCTGTACTGCAGTGTGGTGCGCTTCGGATTCCCACAGTTTTGCGCATAGTTTTATTTCTTCCATTACACGCTCATACATATTGCGCTCACGCCACTTTCGTAATTCAATTTCTTTATATGCCTGATGGACAGAAGGGTGGATTTTCGCCATGTGCTCTATAAAATCTGCGAGAGCCTGCTCTTTCGTCCCTTCAATATACACACGCATTGCCCAACCAATTTCATATAATGTTTGCGCGTCATACGGCTTAGCATCGATCAGCATTTTTAATGCACGATCATGGCGCAGGCCACGCTCAAATAAATAAGTACCGCCACCCCACCCGGATGTAATTGCCAGCGTTCCTTGGATAAAGCCGGCTTTTGCATGAGAAGAAATGAGGCGGAAATCGCAAGCCGTCGCTATTTCACAACCTCCTCCTACAGCCGCTCCATTTATTAAGGCAATTGTCGGTACTGGCAATGTCGCTAAATCATATAAAATATGCCCCATTTTACTCAGCATGCCAAAAGCTTCTTCTTCTGTTTCCAAACTATGAAATTCCGATAAGTCCCCGCCCGAGCAAAATGATTTTTCTCCAGCGCCTGTAATAACTAAAAAGCGCACATCATTATGTTCTTTTATGTATGTAATAACTTCCTTTAATCCATCCATCACCGCATAGTTTATGGCATTTCGTTTTTCCTCGCGATTTATTGTAAATGTTAGAATCCCGTCTTCATTCTGAATTAAGTAATCCATTTGCCCATCCCCTTTAGTAATTATTTCAATATATCAAACTATTCTAATAATAGTTGACCACTATTGTTTTGACAATGTTTCTATGCAAAAACAGAAAAAAGACTAGTTAAGAGCCATGGTCTCTTAACTAGTCTTTATATAGCGCAAATACTGAATTATTTCGCTACTACTTCTTTACCTTTGTATTGTCCGCAAGCTTTGCAAACACGGTGAGATAGTTTAGCTTCTCCACAGTTTGGGCAAGCTACCATACCAGGTACAGATAGTTTGAAATGCGTACGACGCTTTCTTTTTGCAGTTTTAGAAGTTCTTCTAAATGGTACAGCCATTGATGGCACCTCCTTACAGATATTTATTCATCTGTTTGATCAAAATACTTAGCTAAAGCAGCCAGTCTTGGATCCAATTTTGGTTCGTCAACTTCCTTAGCATTTTCTACATCTTCATCCGTTGAATAGTCCCAGCCTTTACCGCCTTGCACTTGTCCTTCGGTATTCTCTTTGAATACTTGCATCGGTACTTCCAGAAGAATTAATTCCTCCAGGACTGGTTTCATATCAACAACGTCACCATCAACATAATGGATTTCGCTCTCAACATCCCCGCGATTTCTTTCATCGGTCCAGCTGAAAACTTCTACCGTTTCAATGTTCACAGGATATTCAACATCTTCCCACGTGCGTGCACATGGAAGCGTCAATGTAGTGCTAATCGTTAATTGACAAGTCATTTGCGATGCACCAAAAGTACAAAGCCCTTTTACATGAACGGGTGAAACGTTACGTATATCGGTGTTACGATTTTTTACTTCATCCAACTGAACAACTGTATCAATCGGCATTCCGTCTTTTCGAAACTTTGATAATTGATGAATTGACCATTTCATTCGTTAATCACCTCGAGACAACACTGTTTATTATATAGCCCATAAAAAAAGATGTCAAGATAATTTCTTGTCACTATTACAAAACGTGCTTATAATCAAATTAATTCTAACATATTGCATAGATACATTCATTTCGAACGTATTGATGCGAACAAAAAACTATTTTAGCGTAAGGGGGAAGTTTATGCAAGCCGTCGGTATAGTTGTTGAATATAATCCATTTCACAATGGCCATCTGCATCACGTAAATGAAGCAAAACGCACAACGAACAGTGATGTTGCGGTTGCTGTTATGAGCGGTCAATTTTTACAGCGAGGAGAGCCCGCACTCGTCGACAAATGGCATCGGACAAAGATGGCACTCGCAAGCGAAGTTGACATTGTAATCGAACTTCCTTATATTTTCAGTACCGCTCAGGCAACTAGTTTTGCTTCTGGTGCTGTCCAACTATTGGAAGCAATGCAGTGCACGACATTGGCATTCGGGAGCGAACAAGGAAGCATCACGCCGTTTCTAAACACTTTTCACTTAATCGAAAGCAATCGGACGCTCTATAACGCCATCATTAAAGAAACAATTCAGCAAGGCAAAAGCTACCCGCAAGCTCTTTTTGCGGCATATGAACAGCTTAAACAACTTTCCCCGAATGCATACATTGATTTAGGGCAACCAAATAATATATTGGGCTTCCATTATGTTGAAGCAATGGAGCAGCTTCAGACAGTTATGAGACCTGCTACCATTCAGCGAATTGCCGCGGGATATCATGATGCAATTGACACAGACAGTGAAATTGCCAGTGCTACCGGGATTCGTCAGGCATTGTTTAGCGGCCAGTCGCTTGAACAGGTAACACAGTATTTACCCGAAGCAAGTATTGAGCAGCTTGGTCACTGGCAGGCAGAACATGGGCGTTTTGCAAGCTGGGAAAGCTTTTGGCCACTTTTACAGTATGCTATTTTAAGACATACTCCACAGCAGTTGAAACAGTATGCAGACGTATCAGAAGGGCTTGAAAACTCGCTTATTAAATATGCAAGATCAAGTTCGAACTTTGTGGAATTTATGAATGCGATGAAATCGAAACGTTATACATGGACAAGACTCCAGCGAATGTTGACACATATTTATACCGGAGTCACGAAAGAACAGCTGCATGCTTATTCCAGCCCTACATATATTCGGATATTGGGCATGACATCAGCAGGGCAGCAATATATTTCACGTATTAAAAAGTCCCTTTCATTGCCGCTCATCAGCCGGGTTGCAGCTGTCAGTGATCCAATATTGGCCATCGATCTGCATGCAACCCAAATGTACCAATTAGGCATCCAGCAATTTTCAAATAAAAAAATAGACGAAGATTATAAAACTCCGCCTATTCGCTATTAATTTTTCGGTTGTAGTTGATCTAAATAATTTAAGGCATCATCAATTGTTTTGACAGGAACAACTTTTATGTCCGAATTAATGGCTTTTGCTGTTTGAGCTGCCACCTCATAATTTGAAGTAATGCTTGGGTTATACTCAAGCATTTCTTTTGTTATTTCATCATCAGGGGCAAAGAAAATATCGACACCTTCTTTATCAGCAGAAACAACCTTTTTCTCAATACCGCCAATTCGGCCTACCGTTCCATCCTCCAGCATTTCACCGGTACCTGCAATTTCATAGCCTTTTGTCAGATCTTCATCGATTAGCTGATTTAACAGCTCTAATGTAAACATTAACCCGGCAGACGGTCCGCCAATATCTTCTGTTTTCACAGTCACTTTTGGATCGGTTTTGATTGATTTACTTTCGGAATAGGTGATACCTATGCCAAAACGCCCTTCAGAGCCTGGTATTTCTTTAATCTCCAGCGTTTCATCAATGAGCTTTCCATCCCGTTTTACAACTAGATTAATTTTATCTCCCTTTACTTTCGGTGTAATGATGGTAACGAACGTTTCCAAACTATCAATACGCTCATTATCCACTTCCACAATCTCATCTCCCGGCTTTAGATGCCCGTCAGCAGCACCTTCTGCAAGAACATTCAATACATAAAGTCCTTTGTAGGTCACCTGATAATCAAGCCCCGCTCGATTGAACGCTACATACGTTGCATTAAACTGGGAGTCCGTCATATATTTCAATTGACGAACATTATATTCTTCGTCATCCTCTTCTTCTTGTCGCACATCTGTTAATTTTACAATATCATAATAATCCGCGACAGCTGCCATCGCATAAGTTAACGGGGTTGCCTGCCCCATTGCAACGGTCGTCATATAAAAAGAACCTTCATCGTCCGGATCCCCATTCTGAATCGCCAGAAAATCGCTTACATTATATGTACCACCCGGTTTTGTAATATAATAATCCAACCTATAAAAAGACAAACCCATTAATATAACTAAAAACAGGCCGAATGCTATTTTTCCTTTATTCCCCATGTATTTAAACTCCTCTATAATTAATCAATTTCGCATTGGCGCAATTGTATCAGGACCAATTTTTGTAAGCCGTGATCAAATAACAAAGACGATTTAATGTCAAAATTCGTTCCTTTAAAATTATGTTCCGGCTAGTTGAAATACTAATTTAATCTTCAATTGCATACAATTAGTGTAGCATTTGAACGAGCGAATGACAAAATATTGAAAAGGATGAAGAATATTTGGACAATCCTTTTATGCATCACATTAATTAGTTTATTATTATTCTTTCCGGAAATGACACATGTAGGCGCAGACATTGGTGTATCGCTTTTTATGGAAGCTTTATTCCCCTATTTACTGCCGTATTTAGTGTTAACAACATGGCTTTTAAAATTGACGCATTCTTACAACAGTGCGCCATTTATCGTTTTTTTGCAAACTTACGGAATTAGTGCCGTCGGAGGGTACCCTACAGGTGCTGCCACAATTACGCAACTCGTGAAACGTAATTCAATCACAAAGCAGCAGGCTGCCTATTTGCTCGGTATTTGCCATTGTCCAAGTCCGCTTTTTTTATTCGGCTTTGTCGGAAGCGACTTATTAAATTCTACAACATTCAGCTGGCAATATTTAATATTACTACATAGCTTTTCATTCATTTTATTGGTTGCCGTATATTTAATTTGCCCTCCGCTTTCAAAAGAAGTGCATAAAGCACCAAAAGATCCGACACCTTTTACGTCAAGTATTAAGGAAAGTGCTCCGACAATATTAATTGTTGCAACAACAATCATTTTTTTTACGACGATTTACCAAGTGTTTCTACATAGTGTCGAAGTTGTTTTCGAATCAATTCCTACCTATTTAGAAATTGGAATTGCCAGCTTTCTTGAAGTGACGAACGGATTACATTTGCTCCACCAGCAGCTCTATGGCGACATGCTTATTTTTTTCACAGTTGTATTCTTGACGACTCAAAGTTTAAGTATTCATCTGCAAGTAATTGTAATCGCCCGCTCTGCTAATATTGCAATTCGTCCGTATATTTTCATACGTATTGTTTACAGTATCGTCATCCCAATATTATTTTTCCTGCTGTTTTTATAAGAGAGAGTTTTATTATCTTCCGGCGATTTCCTTTATGAAAAAAGAGCTTCTGTGTAAGGATTTTTCCTTACACAGAAGCTCTTTTTTATTTAGCGAATTTTTCTTTTAGTGCCTGTTCGACGATGGCTGGTACGAGTTCACTTACATTTCCGCCGTATTTGGCTACTTCTTTGACGATGCTTGAACTTAAAAATGAATACTGATTTTTTGACATGATGAAGAATGTCTCGATATTTTCATCAAGCACTCGGTTCATCGAAGTAATCTGCATTTCATATTCAAAGTCGGAAACGGCGCGTAAGCCACGTACAATGGCTTTCGCCTTCTTTTCGCGGGCATAATCGATCAGCAGTCCCGAAGAAGTTTCGATTCGAATATTCGGCAAATCTTTTGTTACTTCTTTGATTAAGGCTGTACGCTCTTCAATTGAAAATAGTGGTTTTTTTGATGAGTTATTTAATACTGCTACATATACTGTGTCAAAAACATCGGCTGCCCGACGAATGATGTCAATATGACCATTCGTAATCGGATCAAAACTTCCAGGTACTACTGCGATTTTTCCTGTCAAACGATTTCTCCCTCTTCCTCTACATGACGATAAATAGAAATGATCGTACTGCCGTATTCTTCTTGTCTTACTAGGTGAAAGCGGCCGTAGTTTTCCGGCAATGTAACTTCTGTAGAATGTTCGCACATAATGATGGCATCTTGGGCCAACTTTCCGCCTTCAACAAGTGTTTCGACTAAGTCATAATATTCTTTTTTGTGATATGGCGGATCCAAAAATAAATAGTCAATGACAATATCTCTTTTTAATAAGGCTTTCACCGCACGCATCGCATCTGTACGGAAAAGTTCAGATACATCCTCATAACGGCATTTTTTTATATTTTCCTGAAGCACTTGGAAAGCACGGGCATCTTTCTCGATAAACAGCGCATGATCTGCCCCGCGACTTAGTGTTTCGATACCAAGACCGCCGCTCCCTGCAAATAAATCAACCGCCAAACCGCCATTAAAGAATGGGCCGATCATATTAAAAATGGATTCCTTGACTTTATCTGTTGTCGGTCGTGTTGTATTTCCCGCAATTGCCTTTAATGGCATCCCTTTTCTGTCTCCTGCGACAACGCGCATGATTTCCACCAAACTTTCCTACTAAATCATCTAACATTTTTAAGGAGCCGAAATATTAATTCGGTCCTCCGTTTTTTCAATTTCAACTATAAACAAACG
Source organism: Solibacillus sp. FSL W7-1472 (assembly GCF_037969775.1). NCBI lineage: Bacteria > Bacillati > Bacillota > Bacilli > Caryophanales > Caryophanaceae > Solibacillus > Solibacillus sp. FSL W7-1472. Next base: position 902,263 of record NZ_CP150208.1, on the reverse strand, counting down.
CTGCAACCATGATTCCTCTATGAAATATTGGCCAGCTACTTGTTTAACCGGTAAAGATACCGTGTCATATCGTCGCTGATTAAATACATAAAAACCCGGTTCATTCGGAAATCTGAATTCACGTGTTTCACTTACTACATAATACCCATGTTTTCCTATACTTACATCATAACCGATCGATTCCAGCAGTATATCTGCCCCGTACAATACTTCACCATCTTTTAAGACGACTTGAACGGCAGGCTGCTTTTCCGAATTGACATATAGTTGACGCGGGTCATTATATAGAAACGGATAGGACTTTTCTGATTGTGCATTCATCGAAATATATTTCGTAGAAGCATCCAATACTTCAGACAACTCCTTGTCGAGCAGTTCTCCGCTGATTGTTTCACCTTCCAGTGCCCATAAACGTACTTGCCACTCCTTCAGTTGCCCGTCCGTTAGTTGGCCAGTAATTGTTGCAGCGACTTCTTTTGTTTTCTCGCCGCCAAATACAGTACCCGTTAAAAAGGATGCCAGTAATTCTTTCAGCCAATGCGGACTGTCACCAAAATCATAGGTTGCTTCCAGTTGTGTAAGCAGGACATTTTGTTGCACCTTTGCCACTGTCACATTTGGTACAAAAATCATACGGAACCCATCGACACCATCTGTATTTGTTCCATTAACGATGGCAAGATGTTCATTGCTTAAAAAATTAACTTTTTCAAGCTTTTCATAAAATGCAGCTTTCAATGGGGTTCTTGAATAAATAGAGACAGCACCCATTTCATATTGCAGCGCAAAGTCTCCATCTTGCCAAAACAGATCTTTCACTGGGCCTTCCCCACTGAACATGGAATAGTTGACAAGTGATAAATTTTGCTCACCGATTAATGGCAAACCCGTTACCCACTGTCCTTTCACATCTTTTTCTGTGGAAATATGAACCGTAGAAAACTGAACATCACCGTTTTTTAATGTAGCAAAGACATTTTTCATAAGCTGACGAGACTGTAAGCCGTCCTTTAATGGAATGACATAGGAAATCGATTGTGCCCTCGTTTCTCCAGCTTTAAACTTCGTGGAGTCTTCACTTAGTCGAGCACAGCTATGTTCATTTTCTATAAAACAATCAGGATTAATGGAAGCTTTCGGCCATTCAATCGTCAATTCTTCATTCGGTAAATTTTTAAAATGCTGACGAATATCCAAGCTTTCGTCTCGGTACACAATTTCAATTTCCTGAGAATAACGATAGCCTTTTTCAGCTGAATCCACTTCCTCCGAATAAACTTGGAACTGCATAAAAAGTATAGTTCCGATTAGTATCGTTAAAAATGAAAAAATACTAACGGCAATTTTCAAGTGCCTGACCTCCTGCATCATGTTACTATTATAAAGAAAGGATGTGCTAAAAAAATGATTCAACAATTTATCGAACTCGGTCAAGGCTATGGCGATATATATGAGCTTTGCGAACTGGTCAAAACAAATGAGCATCGATTCCATAACGCATTTATTTTCACTGCAACTCATGATGGCAATTCAGTCGCTTCACTAGCCGTGGCGTTTAAACCATCAGGTGAAAGCAAATTCATGCCAATATATATTTGCCGCGAAGGGATTCCATATAACGAGGAAAAACTGTCAAAGCGAATTGAGATATTTAAACAAACGATTCAAGATGTTAAGCAGCAAGAAAACATTCTTGAAATTAAACACTCATCTGTTTTTTCGGAAAAAAATCAATATTATCAATACTTAATTGGTATTTTGAGATTAAACCGATACATACCACCTATGCAATAAAAGAAAAATTATAAACCTATTTTATAATCGTATTCTTTAGCCTTATCCGGCTTTGCATTTTCAAATTCATTTTTAACAAATGGACGGTATGATTCAACAACGTCTTTCACAAATGGAAGGCGTTGTATTTTATTTTTCAATGTTTCGATCTCGTCCCGATTACAATAAATTACAACATATTTTAATCTCCTGGAGATAAAATTTACGTGACCATACTTCCTTAACGACTTCGCATGTTTTAATTGATGAACGTATATAATTAAACCTTGTCTTTCATTCATGGAAAACTCCCCGTTTCTTCATAAAAATATTTATATTCAGCCAAATCATGCAACAAATTCCTTCAAATTACCTCAGTTTCAAGCCGTCTTTTTCACTAAAAGCATACCAAATGTGCAAATTGTTAGCAACAGAGTTTAGACAGTTCCACTTCTTTTCCGTTATAATGGAAAATAGTAGAGTGAGATATACACTTCATACTATTTCAAGCTTTTTACACTCATTTATTGCACATAGCTTTCAACGAAACAATGTACGGTTAGAGGAGGACGAATTTAATGGGTAAGAAGACAAAAGTAGCTTTAGCAATCGCGGCGGCTAGTGCGGCGGCATGGGCAGGAACAAAAGCGATTTCAAAGCCGCAAAAACGTGAATCAAAAGAAGCATTACAATTTGAACGTCCAATTATTATCGCACAACATGGAGGCGCGGGTCTGGCACCTGAACATTCGTTACTTGCTTTTGAACGAGCAGCGGAAATCGGTGTGGATGGCTTTACAGTAAGTGTCCGCCTTTCAAAAGATGAAGAAATTATCGCTTTTCATGATGCAACGGTAGACCGCACAACTAATGGCTCTGGCTTTATTAAAGATTTTACATTCGAACAATTAAAAGAACTCAATATCGGCTATAACTTTGAAGATTTAGAAGGTGCTTTCCCATACAGAGAACAGCATGTACTGGCCGTGACATTACGCCAATTAATTGAAACATATCCAGATAAACTATTTATCGTAAACATCCAAGATAGTCCAGACACATATGAAGGTAGTTTAATGCCTTCTAAACTATGGCGGTTAATCGAAGAATTGAATATTCAATATCAAGTGATTGTGACAAGTCCTTATAGCGAACAAATCGACCGCTTCAATCTGTATGCACAAAACCGCATCGCTCTTGGTGCCGGTGAAGGCGACATCAAAAAGGCGATGACTTCATTTACAAGTCAATTCGGTCATTTGTATCATCCAAAAGTAGACTTGTTCATCGTGCCATTAAAACAGGGTGTTTTCAATTATGATTCACCGCGCTTTGTTAAGTTTTTATCGGAACTAAATGTGCCGACGATCTACAGCGACATTGATGATCTTGTAACAATGAACCGTGTCATCCGACAAGGAGCAATGGGTATCGTGACAAACCGTCCGGATATCGCAGAAGTGCTCATCCAAAAAGTATCGCAATAACCAAGGGCTAAAGCGCCCGTTTAACTCCGAGTGGGCAAAACACCCACATCCTTGTTGCATGCCCCCAATGACTCACATCGTGTGAGCCCAAGCCATTGGAAGAGTCGACGCAAAAGTAAACGTTCCACCACTTTTGCACGGTGGGGCCTCGTGCGAGGAGTTGGCGCTTTAGCTTAGACGGCAACCATAACAAAAGCTCCCGAAATTTTCGGGAGCTCTTTTTATTTCATTAAGCTGAACACGAACAACCGCCACCTGTACCGCATCCACTGCCACAAGAAGAACTGCTGGCGAAAAATGGATTGCTTACCGGAACTTTTACAGCTTCCGAAACGGAATGGCCAATGAGAAGGCTGATTTCATCGAGAAGATCCTGAAAATCATTTTCCGCGACCTTCAGTGCTGCGATTTGTTCATTCATATCGATCAGACGCTTTTCTGTTCGAATTTTTTTCATAATTATATTGTAATCAGGATGATATTTGCCAAAGCGTTGTACATCCTCATATTGGTCTTTTAATCGTTGAAAGGCCATAATTTGTGCGCTTAATTCCGCATCCTCGTAGACTGCCTTTTTCGCAAGACGAAGGTTTTCGGCTTGCTCAGAGGAAAGGATCATCGCATTTAATTCATCGACCTCATCTAAAATAAAAACCCAATCAGAAGTCATGAGCATTGTTTATTCCTCCAATCTCACTTTATCATAACAGAATTGAAGGGAAAATCAATGATTGTTCAACCTACGTTTTTCCAATTGTCTTATCATTTCCCGAACAAATACTAAATCGGAAAAGTATTTTTGTTTGTCTCCAATTTGCTGTGTTTTTTCATGACCTTTACCTAACAGTACAATTGTATCGCCTTTTTCCGCATAATTAAGTGCATGCTCAATGGCTTCTTTTCGGTTGAGGCACTCAATATACTCCTGTGTAGAAGAAAAGCCTTCGCGGATCTGTTTATTGATCTGCTGCGGATTTTCGTTACGAGCATTATCGGTCGTTAAAATAATATAATCCGCATAAATTGATGCAATCATTCCCATTTTTGGACGTTTTGCCTTGTCTCGGTTACCTCCGCAACTAAACATGACAATTAATCGGCGCTTTGTATGTTTTTTCAATGTCTGTAAAATCATTTTCATCGCATCCGGTGTATGTGCATAATCGACGACGATCGATAAGCCTAACTGATTTTCCACATGCTCAAAACGACCTTCAGGCAATACTAAATTTCCGATTGTATTGCAGATGTCACTTAACGGAAAATCAAGTTGTGCAATACAGCTGATCGCTGCAAGCACATTGCTGCATTGATAGTCTCCCACTAACGGGATGTTCACTATATGCTTCTCTTTCTTATGCTGAATACAGCAAGTCGTTGATGCTGGTCCGTCAACTAGCGTTTGGAAAAAGTAGTCGACATGGCTCCCTTTGCCGAAAAAAATACGCTTGCCTTTTGTCGCTAAACCGATTGAACGACAAACACTGTCATCACTGTTTATAATATTTTTTTTCGCCAAAGTCGATAAAATCTGTTTGGATAGTTTGTAGCGTTCAAAACTACCATGGTCTTCAATATGATCTTCTGTCACATTCAAGAAAATACCGATATCAATATCACAATGATCCAGACGGTGCTTTTCCAGACCAATGGACGAAGCTTCCAGAACAACGTAAGGTACATCAAGACGGATTGCTTCTTTAAATAAAAATTGAATATTTTTCGCCTGTAATGTTGTTAGTGCTTCCATTTCCGGATAACATTTTTCCCGGTCGATAAAAACACCATTTGTCCCGATCACCATAGCGCGCTTATCCAACTGGTTTAAAATTTGTCCTATAAAATGTGTAACAGTTGTTTTGCCGTTTGTTCCCGTTACTGCGATTACGGTTAATGCTTCGGCAGGGAAATTATAAATTTTTGCACTTGCATAAGCAATAAAACTTAAACAGTTCGGTACCCAAATAATCGGTACAGGTAAATCCGCTTCATTAAAGTAATTTTCATCATCTACTACAATTGCTGCTGCGCCCTTTTCCAAAGCGCTATCAATATACGAAATACCACTCGAATTATTTCCCTTCCTGGCGATAAAAGCATCTCCAGGTAAAATAAGATTCGCATCGTCTTCCACTCGTTTTATTTCCACTCTAATGGAGCCCTTCATAGTGCACGGCCAGTCTTTAATTAATTCTCCAATTTGCACGGTTTCACTCCTTACCCTACTTTATGAAGACAAAAAAAAAACGCTACATTTCGCAGCGTTTAATTTTTAATTTATTTCATTTTTGTTTCACATACAGCTGAGTATAGTAATTCATAAAAGCTCCTGAACCGATATGCGTAAATTCCTCATCCATCAGCAATGTCCGATGCTCTTTGGAGTTCATCCAGCCATGAATTACCTCAATGGCGTCTTTATAATTTGTTGCAACATTGACACCATGTCGCTCATAACTTTGCTGTACTTCATTCAACTGGTCTCCAATCGCATATTCATCATTTGTTATTTGAGAATCCATCATTTCCAAAAACATATGTTCACTATTATAATCCGCCAAGGAAGCGAGCGTGTCTGTAGGCAATAATTTCGGTAACCCATACTCTACGCGCAAGGAATTTGCCAAATCCGTCAATTGTCTCCGATTCGCCAAATTGATGTCAATTTGCATATAGCTGGACGGCGTGCTTGCTTCATAGAGCTCCCCTATAAATTGCATTTCATATGGCTTATGTAATACGAGTGTTTCCCCATCCAGAAAACGGACACTGTGTAATTGATTCGTTTCATGATCTATGTATAATTGTGCATATAAATTATCATATTTCACTAAAATACGTTCATGTAAATCTTGTTCATTCATTGCAAATATATAAATATTATCACCGATTTCGACCGTTATCTCCTGCCCCAGTACTGTCGTACGATATATATCATCCAGTGGCTCCCCGACTACAAACGGTGCAATATCGATTTCGCTATTATTTGTATAAATCTGATTTACCCGATTCCCCTTCATACTGACCATTAATAGTCCATTGTCTGTATCGTAAATCCACCATTCATATCCATATTCTGATGGATCGATTCGTTTTGGGGTACTGTATGTTTCCAATATTTCCTTCGATGTTTTTCCTATTAATGTAGAAATACCGGTAGCTGGCCGCGGAAGAAACTGTTCAGACGGCATAGAAGGTTCAAGTTCCACTACCGGTTTCGTAATGCTCGGCGGACCTTCCAATAATTCTGTTTGAGAGGACACTCCATTTGAATAATAAATAATAATCCCGATACAAGTAGCAATAATTAATATGCGAAATAAAACTTTCATTAACATCCTCCAACATTATTTTCAGTTAGTATAATTATACCAATTTTGGACTCTATGACACAATGTTGTCATTGCATCAATTACCATTTTGTTCTATTATTAGAATTGACCGTAAACTTATGTATGATAGGCAAAGGGAGGATATAGAAATGTATTTTGAAAACACACAACTCGAACATGTTAAAGTTGATCAAGAAGTTTTAACGACAGTAATGGGCAAATTCGGTTTAGAGTGCCACGGTGCATGGGATTATGATCGGATGACATTTGACCGCTGCTATGATGTACGTGAAGGTCGTTTTTATTTACGTGTTTTTTGTAATGCAGTATCAGGAGATGTAGGAGCACATAATGCAACTTTAAATATCAACAAACCTGCAATTGGAAAATACTATTATCCACACGGTGTTGAATACACAGATGAGGTATTCCCGGGACATCTCGTAAAAGAATGTGAAAAAGTACTGGCAGATGTTCGCAGAGAGCTATCAGCATACGGTATTTAATCCCTTTAAAAGCTGGCAACTTCCAACCCAGCTTTTTTTATTTGCCAAAAAAGCTCCCTATACTAATGTATAGGAAGCCCCCAAATTTAAAAACCTAAAATTGCTTTAAAGACAGACGTCGTTTCGCCGCCCTCATAAATAACGTAAAGCAGTGAATAAACAATAACCCCAGTAATGGCTACAAAGAACCAAATAATACTCGTAATCGCACCAATTTTGCGGTGTAATTTCAGATTGGATTTAAGACCTGAAATTATACTTGTCAGACCGAATACTGCTCCAACTGTCGCTAATGTAATATGGAAAACTAAAAAGACTGTGTAATAGATTTTCAGCTCATCCGGTCCACCAAAGGCTGTATTGCCAATGAACACAGTACGTGATACATAAATGATAAAGAATGCCAGTGCCGATACACCTGCTGCCAGCATTACTTTTCTATGTGCTTCCACATTTTTCTTTGCGATCAATACCCAGCCAATTGCTACGAGCACTGCACTAAGGACAATAAACGTCGTGCTTATTGTGGGTAATATAGGTAAATTCATTTTCAAATCTCCATTCTTACTTAATCTATCAATATGAACAACATTACTATGTTGATTGCTCCATTTTTACACAGTTTAACATCTTATTAGTACTGTGTTCTATTTTGGAACTCTTTTAAAGCATTATCCGTAATTTCCTGCTGATTCGAGCGCTCTGTATTCCACCACTTACGGAAAATTTTAAATAAAATAACACCAAATATAATTTCCTGGATGATTTTCATCAATACGCCGCCAACTTGCTGATCGCTCAATAAATCCATGCTTGAGAACAATTCTGGTCCTGACAATGTAAGTCCCGACAATGTAGAGGAAGGAACACATAATTCCATTGCCTTCAGCCACATATCACTATCACTGTATGTACCGTACATTGGGCTTGAAGCAAATATGATGAGCGCACAGGCAGGCGTTATTAATACTGCATTCGAGGCAATATAGGCCAATTTAGTCATATTCTTCATTTCATGCTGACCTTCAACATTATTCAATAATGGCCAGTACATAAAAATAGCAGAAATAAACAGAACTGCTGTATATGCCAGGTGGTAAATTTCGTTTAATTTTATCGTGTCAAATACAGATGGCAAATGGTAGACCGAAAATAAACCAATAAAGACGATAATAGAAACGAGCGGTTTTGTGAAAATTTTAAAAATTGTTCGCATAACCGGTGCTTCCACAACTACTTGCCAAACCCACCATGGAATTCCTTTAATAAAGAATATCGGCACTAATAATAATAAAAATGCCATTTGCGTCATATGCATTGTAAACATAATATGACCCAGCAAGTCTATTGGAGATCCTTTAATTATATAAAAAGAAATGATACCTAGTACAAAATATGCTGCTTCACTTTTCTTTAACGGCTCGCTAACTTTAAACTTTTCTCGCCACGTAACAGTCAATAAAAAATAGAATGCCATTACGAGTAATAAAAACCCGAATAAATATGGGCTCCATAATGCTTGAAAACCGAATATACTTATTGGCATATGACCATGCTCCTTTAAACATCAGTAGTTTTATCCCGTAAAAGCCCGTTTGATTTAACTAACAATCAGTAGTGATAAAGAAAACCCCCATTAATTGTAGTTTCACCTTATTATAGATGGCAATTTCTCCAACATCAATGAAAGAACTATGACAATTGCTTGAATCAAACATGTATTTTATATACAGGTTAGATTGTACTTTAAATAGAAATAGACTAAAGTCAATCTCAGCTTTTAATTATAGTCCGTTGATTTCCGTTGCGTGCGGACGCTTTCTGCGGGTAAACCCTAATATAATAAATTTTCTATGTACCTATATAATATTGCATTTGCTAATATCCTTAAAAACAAAAAACGTCCCCAGCATTTGCTAAGGACGTCATTGTTATGCGATTAACCCCACCAAATAATTGTCGTAAACGCCAGGAAGAACGTAAACGCGATGAAGGCTGCACTCCAGATGAAGAACTCAATAACACCAACCATATGAGTTGTGCGATCTTCCAAGTGCATAAAAGCATAAAGTTGCAGTACTACCTGTACTCCAGCCAATAATAAAATAATCGGAATGATAAAGGTTGGAGCAAAATCAGCCAGTACAGCGGCAAATGCGATAAAAGTCAGGAAAATCATGATCGCAAAGTTTACTACTTGTTTACGCATATGCGCTTTGGCATGTTCTCTGTCATATTCGAATTGTGCCTGAGTACGTACTTCTACATGAGTTTCGTGTCCCATTTTATCCAACCACTCCCATCAGATAGACTACCGTGAAAATGAATACCCATACAACGTCAATAAAGTGCCAGTACAGTGAAGCTGCAAAGAACTTCGGTGCATTGTATAAGTTCAATCCACGGCTACTATTGCGGATGATTAATCCCGTAATCCAAACTAAACCGATAATAACGTGCAAACCGTGCATCCCTACGAGCGTAAAGAACGCAGAAGAGAACGCCGATTGTGTATAACCAAACCCGATGTGTACATAGTGCTGGAATTCATAGATTTCCAGTGCAAGGAAGCCTAAGCCCAATAACACTGTAATGCCCATCCAAGTACGAACACCGGAATAGTTAAAGTTTCTCATATGGTACATCGCATATACAGAAGTTAATGAAGATGTTAATAATAACATGGTCATCACAAACGCCAACGGTAATTCATAAAGATCCTTTGCCGCGAATTCCATCCCTGCCGGACCGCTATCTTTAAGCGCGATATATGTAGCAAATACACTCGCGAATAATACTGTATCCGATGCCAGGAAAATCCAAAGTCCAACTAACTTGTTTTTCCCTTCCATAGTAGCTTGTTCAGGGTGTTTCGGCCAAGTTTGTGGAGTAAATTTTTGATTAAGATCCATTACTTGATACCCCCTTTATTACCTGTTGCACGGTAGTGAGCTAAATCCGCTTCCACTTTTTCAATTTCATCAACTGTTACATGGAATCCTAAATCGTCTTTGAACGAACGAGTGATCATACATGCAATTGTTAATCCTAGACCGCCAATAATTAATGCTAAAGAAATGGCAGGTGTTGTTCCTGTAGCTGTACCAGCCTGAACTTGATCCCCCCACGGGCTGTATAGAGCACCAAATGCGGCAATCATCATTCCAATTGACATAATGAATGGCAGAATTGAATTGTTTGGCATATGGATTTCACCTAATGGCTCAGCATAGACCATACCTTCTTTGTTGCCTTCTTCTTTTTCAATCCAATACGGATCATAACCACGAATAAGTGGTGTTTGTTTAAAGTTATAGAATGGCAGCGGTGTTTCAATCGCCCACTCAAGTGAACGACCATCGCCCCAGTAATCACGACGGTTAACGGGTTCTGATTTAATCGATAATATTGCATCGATTACTAACAATACTACCCCGATTCCCATCATAATAGCACCGATTGACGAGATAAAGTTGAATAAATCCCAACCTTGACCACCCATATAAGTGAATACACGACGTGGCATACCCATTAATCCTAAGAAATGCTGGATGAAGAACGTTAAGTGGAACCCGATGAAGAACATCCAGAAAGTTATCATTCCCAGTTTAGGATTTAATGCACGGTTAAACATAATTGGCCAGTAGAAATGGGCTGACCCGAATAACCCTGTTACGATACCACCAACGATTACATAGTGGAAGTGAGCAACGATAAAGTAAGAATCGTGTAGCTGATAATCAAGTGGTGCAGTTGCCTGCATTACTCCTGTAACCCCACCCGCAACGAATGACGGGATAAATCCAAGTGCATAAAGCATCGGCACTGTTACTTTAATCGAACCGCCCCAAATTGTCAGAATCCAGTTGAAGACTTTCATCCCTGTTGGAACAGCGATCGCCATTGTAGCAACAGCGAAAATTGCGTTCGCAGTAGCACCTAAACCAACTGTGAACATATGGTGGGCCCATACCATGAACCCTAAGAAACCGATTAAAATTGTAGCGAATACCATTGATGAGTATCCGAATAATCGTTTACGAGCGAAAACCGGAATAATTTCCGAGAATAAACCAAATGCCGGCAGTACTAAAATGTATACTTCAGGGTGACCGAAAATCCAGAATAAGTGCTCCCAAATAATTGTATTACCACCCATTGTATGATCAAAGAAGTTTGCCCCAAACATACGGTCAACTAACATTAAGAACAATCCACCTGTAAGTGGAGGGAATGCAAATAAAATTAATGAACTTGATACTAAAGTCGTCCAAGTAAATAAAGGCATACGCATGAACGTCATACCCGGTGCACGCATCGTAATGATTGTTACGATGAAGTTAATACCTGAAATTAACGTACCTGCACCCGAAATTTGCAGACCAAGAATATAGAAGTCAATACCATGGCCTGGTGAGTATAAAGATAATGATGCATAAGAAGTCCAACCTGCATCAGGTGCTCCACCTAAAAAGAATGAAAGGTGAAGGAATACTGCTCCAATAAAGAATAACCAAAACCCTAATGAGTTTAAAAATGGGAATGCAACGTCACGTGCACCAATTTGAAGTGGTACAACCGCATTCATAAAGGCAAATATTATTGGTGTTGCTGCTAAGAATAGCATCGTTGTGCCGTGCATCGTTAATAGTTCGTTAAATAGGCCTGCAGAAATGAATGTACTTTCAGGGAACATTAATTGAATACGCATCAGTAACGCTTCAAATCCTGCAATTGCGAAGAACAGAGTACCGGCTGCTAAATACATGATCGCGATCTTTTTATGATCGACCGTTGTTAAATAGTCCCATACATGTGCTCCAAAGCCCTTTTTCTGTGTAACAGAGCTCACACCTTTAACCTCCTTCAATGTTTCTCTCTAATGTATAATTACTTTTCAACTGATAATGTCATTAAATAGTCAGCAATCGCTTGTGCTTCTTCTTCTGTCACAAGTTTATCCGGCATTGTATTACCTGGTTTGTATTCAGAAGGTAAATAAATCCAGTTTGCCGTGTTTTCTACTGTATGCTCCATGTAACCGGCAACACGGTTACGATCGCCGAAAGTTGTTAAGTTAGGACCTAATCCATTACCAGCAACTCCGGATACTGCGTGACATCCTAAGCAAGAGTTGGCAAATGTCGCTTCACCTAAATTAGATGACTCTTTATCCGCTGTAGCACCTTCAGTAGCCTGCATTGCTGTTACCCACGCGTTAAACGCTTCCGGCTCAAGTGCTTTTACTTTGAAGTCCATTAAAGCATGTGAAGGACCACATAACTCCGCACATTTTCCGTAGAATACGCCTTCACCATCGTTTAACCCGGCTGATTCTCTATCAAACTGTAAATAGAATTTGTTGATACCATCAACGTTCGTATCCATTTTTCCGCCAATAGCCGGAATCCAGAATGAGTGCTTCACATCAGATGCGATTAAGTTGAAGTATACTTTTTCTCCTGTAGGAACAACCAGTTCCTGTGCTGTAATAATTCCTTGGTTTGGATATTCAAATTCCCACCAGTATAATTTTGCCGTAACATTTACTGTAAGTGCTGTATTGTTACCGCTTTCGTCTACTTTGTCCATTGCAGCAACATTTGAAAATTTATACGTATAGTGCAGTGTTGGAACAGCTAAGATAAGTAGTAAAATAATCGGAATAACTGTCCAAATCACCTCTAAAGTATGGCTTCCTTCCACTTGCTTCGGCATATGGTCTTCGCCAACTTTTGAACGGCGGAATTTAAAGAAAGCAACTAAATAAATTGTCGATACGACAATTACGACTAATGCCATAATAGCTATGGATAAATATAAGATGTTTAATTGCTCTTTACCGACTTGACCAGATGGACGAAGCGTCGAAATATACTCTTCACCACATGCTGAAAGGAATACTGTCATTACTGTTAATAACGAGAATAAACGCCATTTTTTAAGCCCTTTCATCATAGCTTAATAAACCCCTCTTTCTTTGTTGTATTTTAATGTGTAACCAGGACTGCGGTTATGTCTATGTGAATTCTTGTACAGTGCAATACCATACTGGAAAGAATCCCGATTTTATTAGCCGCCCATAATCGCTGCTTCACTTTATATTCAAATACTGATTAGTCTCCTGTTCTTCCAATCTATTAACGAAAATTCCAGATCGATTGGAAAAAATCTAAGATATTTGAGTAAAGTTTCGCTTAAATGATATGGCTTAGAAAATTATTAGTCCTCACATGCTGACAGCAGTCGCTGCTATCGGTTACAAAAATCCGCTTACGAAACAAGTAGGATTTTTCAATTATTGAGACATTTTTACTTATATCCCATTTCACTACTAACTCATAGTTTAAACTATTTTGCTAGAAAAATAAGCAAAATTCTAGAATTCTTCAATTCTTCTTTAAGTTTTCATTAATGTGAAGTACCAATCTCAATCTTTATAAGTGCAAGAAAACTTAAAGAATAATTGTGCTAAAATTATACATAGTTCGACGGGTTTTGGTAAAAGAGTCCAATAACTTACTTCTCCTTTCAAATTTGTAAGCATATTCCGTTACCATAACTATATCTAAATTTGGATAGGATTTCTAGACGTTTCATGAAATTTCAAACTACTTCATCTCAAACTTGACGAAACATGCAGAAATCCACATCAACAACTATATAGTAATGTATTTTTTGCCAATATTTGTGAATGCAAGGAGACGAATTTATGAACAATTTGTGAAAAAATGGTTGCGTTTACAATCCAATCCTTAATATGGTTGTATTTTTCAGATATTTTCGCTATTATCTAAAATTAGAGACGCTCTTTGTAGCGAAGCGAAAATTAAAGTAGGTGAGCTCATTTTATGCATCAAAAATATTACAAATTTTTAAAATGGTTTGCTGTTTTATCTACCCTCGGCATGTTGCTCATCCTTCAAGGTGGAGCACTAGTTACAAAGACTGACAGCGGATTGGGCTGTGGTAGAAACTGGCCGGACTGCAACGGCTCATTAATACCGAAAGAAATTACTACCGAAGTATTAATAGAATTTTCTCACCGTCTTGTAACAGGGTCAGTATCCATTTTTATTCTTATTCTTGTTATTTGGACATGGCGCGCACTAGGCCATATTCGTGAAGTTAAGCTCTTAGGATTTTTGGCATTGTTCTTTCTTGCTCTTCAGGCACTCATTGGAGCTGCCCAAGTATTATGGGGACAAGGTGACTTTATTTTAGCGTTACATTTCGGAATTTCATTAATCTCATTTGCAGCTGTACTGCTGCTTACCTTGATTGTATTTGAAGTCGACAAAAAATTTGATGCCGATCGATTGTACATGAGCAGGAAATTAAGAATACATACTATTTGCGTTACTTTATATTCATATGTAGTTGTTTATACAGGGGCTCTTGTACGTCATACCGATGCTAGTCTTGTTTGTCCGGACTGGCCGTTCTGCCGTAACGATCAGCCAATGACGATGCCGTACAATATGTATGAGTGGGTTCAGATGGGGCACCGTTTTGCAGTGTTAATCTTTGTTGTTTGGATTGCCTATATTGCTATCCATGTTATCAGAAACTACAAAAATCAGCGGATAATTTTCTGGGGCTGGACAATCGCCCTTTCACTTGTTATTTTACAAGTGATTGCAGGCATGCTCGTAGTCCTGTTAAAACTTCACTTATTCGTTTCATTAATGCACTCGTTATTAATAACACTTCTATTCGGTTTATTATGTTATTTGATTATGCTAGTTTCAAGGTCGAAATAAAACCCTATATTAAATTATCTTAAATTAAAAGACGTCCCAAATTTTGAATTCTAAAGTTTAGGACGTCTTATTTTTATCTGTTGATTATATTGTTTTCCGCTACGGCGGACGCTTTCCAGGGGGCACAGGTCGAGCCTGTACACTCCCCCACGTGCTTGTCCCCTAGGTAGCTGTTGAGTTACTACTCCGAATCCGCTTCGCTCTGCAACGAAAGGCGAAGCCGGCAGTTGCACTCGCCGCCTTCACTACGAACAAAAATCATCTTTCTATTTAAAATGAACCTTGCATATTTTCAAGTATATAAATTTTCATTACGTATTAATTACTTCAAAAATGATATTACCTTTCACGTATACTCCCAAATATTTAAAAGCACAAAACGAGAAAATGCATAGTGCAATTTCTCGTTCTGCTGAATGGACTAATTATGTTCTAACCTTATTCTAATTCAATAAGCAGATCACCTGTCGAAATGGCATCTCCTGCTTTTGCATAGATTTCTTTTACAATACCGTCTTTCGGCGCTTGTACTGTTGTTTCCATTTTCATCGCTTCAGTAATTAATAAATGCTCGCCACGTTTTACTGTGCTTCCTTTATTAACAACGACTTTTAGAACAGTACCCGGCATTGTTGCACCAATTTGGTTCGGGTTGGACGGATCGGCTTTCAAAGCAATGCTGCCGTCAACTTCAACCGTTAAGTCTTGAATTACCAGTTCACGAGATTGGCCATTCAGTTCAAAATAAATAATACGTGTTCCGTCATGCTGTGGTTCTCCGATTGATACGAGCTTAACAATCAGTGTCTTACCTTTTTCGATTTCTACTTCAATTTCTTCGCCAATTTTCAATCCATAGAAGAATGTAGGCGTATCGAGTACAGAAACATCGCCGAATGCATTTACAGCATCAATATATTGCTCAAATACTTTCGGGTAAAGCGCATAGGCCAATACGTCTTGTTTAGATGGTGCTCGTCCATACTTTTCAGTCAATTCTGCTGTCAGCTGATCAAAATCAACAGGCGGCAATAATTCTCCCGGACGAACCGTAATAGGCGTACGATCCTTCAAGACAACTTTTTGAATTTCTTCCGGGAATCCGCCATGCGGCTGTCCTAAATAACCTTGGAAAAATTCAATAACAGATTCAGGGAAATCAATTATTTGTCCACGCTCAACAATATTGTCTTCCGTTAAATCATTTTGTACCATAAACAACGCCATATCCCCTACGACTTTAGATGACGGTGTCACTTTTACAATATCACCGAACATTAGATTTACACGGGAATACATTGTCTTTACTTCATCCCATCGATCGCCTAAACCGACTGCTTTTGCTTGTTGCTGCAGGTTGCTGTATTGACCGCCAGGCATTTCATGTACATAAATTTCAGAATGTGGTGCATTCATGCCACTTTCGAAATCAACGTAATATTTACGAACATCTTCCCAGTAGTACGACAATTTTTCCAGGCATTCGATATCTCCACGTACATTACGTTCAGAACCTTTCATTGCATAGTACAATGAGTTTGCGCTTGGCTGTGATGTTAAACCAGCCATTGAACCTAGTGCTGTATCTATAATATCAACACCCGCTTCAATTGCTTTCGCATATAAGAAAATTCCGTTACCGCTCGTATCATGTGTATGCAAGTGGATTGGCAGACTAGTCGCATCTTTCAGCTCGGAAATAAGTCGGTATGCAGCTTGTGGTTTCAATAGTCCCGCCATATCTTTAATTGCTAAAATATGTGCGCCCGTCGCCTCTAGTTCACGTGCCATATCTTTGTAGTATTGAACCGTATATTTCGCTCGGCTGTCATCTAAAATATCGCCAGTGTAACAGATTGCCGCTTCCGCCACTTTTCCGCTATTGCGTACTTCATCGATTGCTACTTCCATTCCTTTAATCCAGTTAAGCGAGTCGAAAATTCGGAAAACGTCCACACCTGAAGAAGCGGATTCCTGAATAAATTCACGAATCAGATTATCCGGATAGTTCGTATAACCCACCGCATTCGCTCCGCGTAACAGCATTTGAAACAGAACATTCGGAATTTTCTTTCTAAGTTTTTCCAAACGGTCCCAAGGATTTTCACTTAAGAAACGGTATGCAACATCAAACGTTGCCCCACCCCACATTTCAAGCGAGAAATAGTCATGCATTAAACGGGAAGTTTCGTCTGCAATTTCAAGCATATCCTGCGTACGTACACGCGTTGCAAGCAATGATTGATGGGCATCACGGAATGTCGTGTCTGTCAGTAAAACATCTTCTTGTTCTTTAATCCATTTCACAAGTCCATCTGCACCCTGCGCCTCAAGAATTTGCTTTGTGCCTGCTGGAGAAGGAATAAGAATATCTAATTTTGGCTTATCTGGCTGTACAAAAATAGGCTTTGTACGTTTTTCAACACCTGGGAATCCATTTAATGTGACATTCCCGATATAGTTTAATAGTTTCGTTCCACGGTCTTTACGTTCCGGGAATTCAAACAATTCAGGTGTCGTATCGATAAAGCTTGTATCAAATTCGCCTTTTATGAATTTTTCATGTAAGACAACATTTCCTAAAAACGGAATATTCGTTTTCACACCTCGAATACGGAATTCACGTAAGTTACGGTCCATCTTCGCCGCAGCTTCTTCAAACGTCATTCCCCAAGTAGAGATTTTCACAAGCAAGGAATCATAGTATGGAGTGACAACAGCACCCTGGAAGCCATTTCCTGCGTCCAGACGAACACCAAAGCCGCCACTTGAACGGTATACCATTAATTTCCCTGTATCCGGCATAAAGTCATTCGCAGGGTCTTCCGTTGTAACACGAGACTGAATTGCGTAACCGAACAGCGGAATTTTGTCTTGCGCAGGAATTCCTACTTCTTTTGAATGAAGGTCAAGTCCTTCTGCAACTTTAATTTGTGCATGCACAATATCAAGACCGGTAATCATTTCCGTAATCGTATGTTCAACTTGAATACGCGGATTTACTTCGATGAAATAAAATTGATTGTCTGCAACTAAAAACTCGACAGTCCCTGCATTAATATAGCCGACATTTTTCATCAACTTCACAGCCGCATCACAAATATCATTACGGAGCTGTTCGGAAATGGAATTTGACGGTGCAATTTCCACAACCTTTTGATGACGACGTTGAATCGAACAATCCCGTTCATAGAGATGGACAATATTACCGTGTGTATCCCCGATAATTTGTACTTCAATATGCTTCGGCTTAATAATCGCCTTCTCCACATATACTTCATCCGAGCCAAATGCGGCTTTCGCTTCAGATTTTGCACGCTCATAAGCCGATTGCAGTTCTTCTTTGGAATTAACTAAACGCATTCCACGTCCGCCACCGCCAAGAGCCGCTTTAATCATGATCGGGAAGCCATATGAATCACTAAACTGTTCTACTTCCTGCAAGTTTGCTACAGGACCGTCCGTACCAGGAATAACCGGGATTTGTGCAGAAACTGCCTGTTCACGCGCTTTTACTTTGTCACCAAACATATCAAG
This sequence comes from Solibacillus sp. FSL W7-1472, assembly GCF_037969775.1. NCBI lineage: Bacteria > Bacillati > Bacillota > Bacilli > Caryophanales > Caryophanaceae > Solibacillus > Solibacillus sp. FSL W7-1472. The sequence goes on along the minus strand of NZ_CP150208.1, from coordinate 883,865 downwards.
ATGCTTTGAAGTCGGTCCAATAAATTGAATACCTTCTTCTTCACAACGACGCGCGAAATCAACATTTTCAGATAAAAAACCGTAGCCAGGATGAATCGCATCCACGTTGGCCTCTTTTGCAATCTTAATGATGCCTTCAATATCCAAATAAGCATCAATCGGTTTTTTCCCTACGCCAACGATATATGCCTCGTCTGCTTTATAACGGTGATAAGATCCGCTATCTTCACGAGAATAAATTGCCACTGTTTTAATATGTAACTCATTACAGGCGCGTAAAATACGGATGGCGATTTCGCCACGGTTTGCAACTAAAATCTTTTGAATCGACTTCATTTCTCCTTAACCCCCAATTACTTTCTTTTTTCCAATTTGTGATGTGTGGATACATTAATAAGTATCCCCATTGCCACTGAGAGCAATAATATAGAAGTACCGCCATAGCTAATGAAAGGTAGCGTTACTCCGGTTAACGGGATAAGTCCCGATAATCCACCTAAATTAATAAAAGTCTGTAATCCTATCCATGTAGAAATGCCCGCCGCTAACATTCGTGCAAGCGGATCTTTTGTTGACATCGCGATATAATAACCGCGCATCACAATAAAGCCTAAACCAAGAATAACAATTGATACACCAAAAATCCCTAACTCTTCGGCAATAATCGCCATAATGAAATCGGTTTGCGGTTCAGGTACATATCCCAGCTTTTGAATCGACTGACCGAGCCCTCGACCTTCCAAGCCCCCTGCTCCGATTGCATAATAGCCGTTGACAACATGATACCCGGAATTAAGCGGATCACTGAAAGGATCTAAATAGGAAGTAATCCGGCCTCTCCGACTTGCGTTAAAAACCGTGTCCCATTTGAAAATTAAGATTCCGATCATTCCGACAACCCCTAGAGCAGAGAGCAGTCCAAAAATTCTGCCGAGCGTCTTACCTCTAAGTCCGCTCGTAATAACGACAACAAGCGCAATAGCAACAATAATAACAAGTGCACCTAAATCAGTTTCAAAACCGACAACAAGTACGATAAATAGCCACATGCCCAGAGGATACGACACATCATCAAATGTTAACAGCTGCATCGAACCACGGTTCACACTTTTACGGTAAAAAGTTCCCGCAAAGAAAATAATAATAAAAAGTTTGGCAAATTCGGACGGCTGGAAATTCATAAGGCCGAACAGGCTGATCCAACTTCTAGAACCGTTAACACTATTACCGGCTATTAAAAGCCATAACTCTAGTATAAACATAACTGCCAGCAAAAGACCTAATATAGATTTATTGGATAATCTTTTATAGGGCGTAATGACAGCGACCGTAAACAAAATTAACGCTAAAATTATATTGACGAGCTGGCGATTATAATAAAAGTTCGGATTTGCATCATATTGAATAATAGATACCCAAATACTCGAACTGTAGATCATGACAAGTCCAAATAACATTAACAAAATGTAAACGAACAACAATCCATAATCAAAATTGCGAAAATAATTTTTAAAATATTGTTTCATGTTAAAAACCTCATCTTTGAAAAAAAAACTCAAACCGCATTGTTGCGTTTGAGTTTTCTTTTATTTGTCTGTATACGCATCATGTAGTAAAGAAAGCTCTTTCTCTAACGAATCGAGAATTTGCTTGCCTTGTTCACGTTCGATCAGCCCGAGTTTCGCGGCAAATTCAATTTCACGCGATAAACCAAACATTTGTGTATCTAAAACCTCTTCATATAACGGACAAGATGGCATTGTCAGATTATCCATTTGTACGCGAATTAATCGAGCAATTTTATCTGCATCCGCAGTTAACAGCTCTAATGCTTTTTCCTGAAAGGAAGCTTGTGCTTTCGTATCCATGAGGACGCCCCCATCTATGATATTTCTTCGATTCTATCTTAGTAAAGTGTATCTTTTTACATTCAAAAATGCAAGTGTCTTTGTATGTTTTACATTCAATTCAATTATATTTCTTTCTATGAGGAATCGCGTTATAATTATGAAGGAACATAGTGAAGGGGGACTGAAAAATGACCGAAACAATCATTCCAATTAAAGGCGCGGTTAAATTTGAACTAACATTAGATCCTACTGTATGGATTTTTGATGATCGTAAACTAGATCTGAATACATATTTTGTTTCAGAAAAAGTTGAAGAAAATAACGAAAAGTATTTACGTGAGATGGGCGCACACTGGTCACGTGAAATTATGGAAGGTGCAGTATTTCCGCCTACATTAAAAACTGAACGTAAGTTTGACCGTAAAGGCATGATGACAGGTACATTCGGAATGGAAATTAAACCATTTCTGAAAAATGCCGAAATTGCTGATAGTGCAAATGAAGTTGTTTTTGAATGTACAACAGGCGAGGAATTTGCTTTTCCATTACAACAGGCTGAAACTTTCATTTTAAAATTCAGCCAGGATGGCAAACCTCTTTTGGAAGATGGACCAGTACATGTGCTATTTGCTGATGGTTCAAATGTAGAAAATCCAATAAAAAATGTGCGTGCGATTCGTATTCAATAGGAGGATTTCGTCATGCGTGTAAAATGTGTCATTTGCGATACACTACATGAACTACCAAACGATTTACCTTTAGCGAAAAAATTACGCAATCGTCCCATTCATACTTTTATGTGCACAGAATGTTCGGAACGTATTTCCGAAAACACACATACAAGAATAGCAACAGGAAAATTCCGCTTTTTCCGAACATCATCAAAATTTGATGAAGAATTTTAAAATGCGACGGGCTCATAAAAAGAGCTCGTCGCATTTTTATTAATATTCAAAAGACTGTTCGTGGAATTTAAAGTCGACAAAGCTTTTTCCGTTAATTTTGCTTAACTGGAAGAAGTTTAATACTTCTGTTTTTACCCCTTCAAAAACACGTTCTTCGTCAACAACATATGCTTCAACAGTTACTGGAATTTCGCCGAATTGTGATTTTAAAGCATCTGCAATTTGCTGTGCTGTTGCTTCTGAAATTTCTTCGTCCACTAATAAGTGCACAGTAGCTTTCTCCGCTTTCACATCTTCAAGTGCTGTCTCTTCTTCCAAGTCTTTCTGGAATACATTTGACATCACTAATATCTCTTCCCCAACGATCGGTTGAATCAGTTCATTTACTTGCATATTTACATTTTCACCATAATATTCACCAAAATATTTACCGTCTTTAACATCAAAATCATACACTGTTTTTGAAGTTTCCGATTGGACCGTCACTTCAAAATCGTCCCCGATTGCAGGTGCTGTAGACTTTGTAACAACAAATTGGTCATTATAAATTTCACTTAATTCCGCTGCTGCATTATCTTCATTTTTTGCTGATAATACTGCAGGTATAAAAATAACGCAAGATATAATAATTAGCGCTAATCCAACAATGATAAAGATCTGCTTTTTAGTAAGATGCATTTTCCTCTACTCCATTTTAGTTATTATCCCCAGTTATGAATTATAACGCTCCGAATAAAGCGTTTTCAATTAAATTGTCTTAAAAAAAGAGGGGAATGTGTCCAAATTAACACACTCCCCTCTCTATTAATTTATTTGTTTCGCTTCTTCTCGTTTTTCACGCCATAAACGTGATTTATAGACGATCAGAATTAACGCAGCTACAATTAAACCTTCAATCATCGGTAAGAATAGGGCCAAAAATGTTAATACCATACATCCTAAAAACAGGAACGTATAAATGATGACATTTCTGCCGAATGAAAGTTTTTTTGCAAAGCCTAGTTTATATACAATTGCCGACATAAGGAATACAAGAACAAATGTTGCATAGCCAGCTATTTCGTAGCTAGGTAAATTTTCGTATAAATATCTTGTAATTCCGGACATACGATTAAACACGTAATCACTTTCATTTGTAGATACAGTTGCCAGTAATACTAAATTAAAATAGCTACCAAACACAGCCATCATATTCAACATCATTCAACCTTTCCTTAATGACGCCAATTAAGCTTCTAACTCAGCGTTCTTTTTCTTTTTAGCAACACGTTCACGTTCACCTTTATCAAGGATCTGTTTACGTAAACGGATTGATTCTGGAGTTACTTCTAAATACTCATCATCACCTAAGTATTCTAATGCTTCTTCAAGTGATAAAATACGAGGCTTTTTAATAACATTCGTTTGGTCTTTGTTCGCCGAACGGATATTTGTTTTTTGTTTTTGTTTTGTAATGTTTACAGTAATATCAGCATCACGTGTATTTTCACCAACGATCATACCTTCGTATACTTCAGTACCTGGCTCAATGAATAATGTACCGCGATCTTCTACACCCATCATACCGTAAGTTGTTGCTTTACCGTTTTCCATAGATACTAATACACCTTGGTGACGGCCGCCAACTTTACCTGCTACTACTGGAGCGTAGTGATCGAATGTATGGTTCATCATACCAAAACCTTTTGTGATAGACATGAACTCAGTCGTATAACCGATTAAACCACGTGCTGGTACGTTAAAGATTAAACGAACTTGTCCCGATCCGTTGTTTATCATATCTAACATTTCACCTTTACGAGTACCGATTGATTCAATGATAGAACCTACAGAATCTTCTGGTACGTCGATTTGAACGCGTTCGATTGGCTCAGATTTTACGCCATCGATGTTACGGATGATTACTTGTGGTTTAGATACTTGTAGTTCATAACCTTCTCGACGCATGTTTTCGATTAAGATCGATAAGTGAAGCTCACCACGACCCGAAACTGTCCATGCATCTGGAGAATCTGTATCTTCTACGCGTAGAGATACATCTGTTTGTAATTGTGCAAGTAAACGCTCTTCAATTTTACGAGAAGTTACCCATTTCCCTTCGCGACCTGCGAATGGTGAGTTGTTTACTAAGAATGTCATTTGTAATGTTGGCTCATCAATACGTAATGGTGTTAACGCTTCTTGATGATCAATTGGACAAACTGTTTCACCAACGTTGATATCTTCCATTCCTGAAACCGCGATTAAGTCACCAGCAATAGCTGTTTCGATTTCTTCACGCTTAAGACCGAAGAAACCAAAGATTTTTGTTACACGGAAGTTTTTCACTGTGCCATCTAATTTCATAAGAGAAACTTGTTGACCTACAGAAATTTTACCGCGGAATACGCGACCGATACCGATACGACCAACGAAGTCATTATAGTCAAGTAATGCTACTTGGAATTGTAAAGGCTCGTCCGAGTTATCAATTGGTGCTGGAATTGATTCAATGATTTTCTCGAATAGGCAAGTCATGTTTTCTTCTTGATTTGCTGGGTCTGGATCTAAAGATGCTGTACCATTTACACCAGAAGCATAAACAACTGGGAAATCTAATTGATCTTCATCTGCACCTAGCTCGATTAATAACTCTAATACTTCATCTACTACTTCTAGTGGACGAGCTGAGTCTTTATCTACTTTGTTTACTACAACGATTGGCGTTAAGCGTTGTTCTAACGCTTTCTTTAATACAAAACGTGTTTGCGGCATACAACCCTCATACGCATCGACAACTAAACAAACGCCATCTACCATTTTTAAGATACGTTCTACTTCTCCACCGAAGTCTGCGTGTCCAGGCGTATCAAGGATGTTGATACGAGTACCGTTATAATCTACTGCTGTATTTTTAGCTAAAATTGTAATTCCACGTTCACGCTCTATATCACCAGAATCCATTGCACGTTCTTCTACACGTTCATTTGAACGGAAAGTACCTGATTGTTTTAATAATTGGTCTACTAACGTTGTTTTACCATGGTCAACGTGAGCAATAATTGCGATATTACGAATATCTTGACGTAAATTTGTCATTATTCCACTCCATATTCTTTTTTCAATTGTTTAACTGTGATATTATAGCACATGAAAGATTAAATGTCTTTTCACAATAATTAATTACATTTATTGTCACATATAAAAAGTATATGGAGGTACGAACGATGAATAAAGCAAAATTTGTGATGTTTATTTACGCATTAGCGGCAATTCTTTCAATGATTAGCATTGGATTTGCCTTTTCACTTGTTTTTATGACAGGGCCAAAGTATGAAACAACCGGCTGGATCGGTGTTATTTTAGGTGTTATCGTAATGTGTGGAATTTTCGGGATGGCATTTAAGACAAAACGTAAATTCAGAGATCAAGGTTTATTATAGAAAATAAAAACTTCGGTGCAATAATGCACCGAAGTTTTTATTTTTTTTCTTCAATATATTTATCCAAGATTAATTGATGAATTGAAGGATTGGCAATTAGGAATGTATCCTTCGATAAATAATCGAAATCTTTGCCGTCCAAGTTTGTGGCAACCGCCCCAACCTCTTTTGCAATGATCACTCCCCCACCGATATCCCAAGGTGCAAGACGCATGGACATATAGGCATCCAGCTTTCCGCTTACAACAAAAGCTATTTCCATCGCAGCCGAACCGTAAGAACGTGTACCGCGCACCGTTTGAACAAGTTCGATAATTTTTTCGTGATTGATGCGAGTATTCGGTGTAACCCAGTTTGCATTAATGCCGATTACCGCCTCTTCGATTTTCACCGGCTGCAATTTGCGCAATGGAGAATCATTATACCATGCACCTACACCGGCAATCGCATTAAATAAATCTTCTCGCATTACATCAAATATGTAGCCTAACACTCCGACACCATCGACATAAATACCAATCGTAATCATAAAGTGACGATGCTGCTTCACAAAGTTCATCGTCCCGTCAATCGGATCGATAATCCATACAACACCTTTCAAATTGTCAACCGTTTCGCCCATTCCTTCTTCACCTAAAATACGATGGTCCGGATTAAATGCCTTTATTTTTTCAATGAAAAATAATTCTGTCTCCCGATCTATATTCGTTACTAAATCATTGGGATTCGACTTTGTTTCAATTTCAATATTATAGGAAAATGCTGCTCGAATATTTTTCCCTGCTTCAAAAATAATTTCTTTTGCAAATTCATCCAGTTGTTTTATATCCATCGTTCATCCACCTTCCGACAACAATCACTAGTTTATTTATGTAAATATGTTGAGCATTTTCTAAAGTATCCTTATTATAACAAAAAATCACTTGCTTTCTTACGTCGGCAAGTGATTTTTTATTTTGGAAACATTTTTTTGTTACGCATATGCATGTAGACCTTTTAATTCCTCTTGAATTTCTGTTAAGCGTTTTTTAGATTTATCAATTTCAGATTGATTTTTGTCATTCATCGCAGCGTAGAGTGTTGCAAGTTCGTAATCCATTTCCAACATTAAAATCTCTTCGTATTGCTTTTCAATATCAACTTTGCGTATAATCTTAATCATCTGTTTCATAATAAATCACTTCCTTATCATAATTTTTCAGACTTTAACCAACCTGGATAATATGAGCAATTCCTTAAGACTTATAGCCTCGTCCCTGATATTTTCCATTGGTATAAAGTTTCTATTACAAGATTTTTTCCCAAAAAATTAATAAAATAAACATTAAATCGAAAGGAATTAAAAAAATGAGTATTGTCAAATGGACTAAAGAAGACTTTCAAGTATTTGATATTGACGGCCTAGATGAACGTATGGAAGCTTTAACAACTATTATTCGCCCAAAGTTTAATGAGCTTTCAGAAACGTTTACAGGGTATTTCAGTGCACAAACAGGAGAAGAATTTTTCGGTCATGTAGCTAAACATGCCCGCCGTACTGTAAACCCTCCAAAAGACTCCTGGGTTGCGTTCGCTCCTTATAAGCGTGGTTATAAAGCTTTGCCGCATTTCCAGATTGGATTATGGGGTACGCATCTTTTCATCGTTGTTGCAGTGATTTATGAAGCGCCGCAAAAACAGGAAATGGCACAGCGCTTACTGAAAAATATGCAAGTGATTAAAGATTTATCCGATGATTACGTACTTTCCGGCGATCATATGCAACCAGATACAATCCCTTTAAAAGAAGCGCGCACCGAAAAGCTTGAACAGCTCCTTATACGCCTGCGTGATGTAAAAAAAGGAGAATTTCTTGTTGGGCGTCGTATACCTGCAGATGAGGCAATTAAAATGTCTGCAGAACAATTTTTGCAGTTGGCTGAACAAACATTTGATGAGCTTCTCCCTGTTTATGAAATCATCAAAGGTTAATTGCAACCATTTATTATTAATATGTACAAAAGACTGCTAAACATTCCAACAATTTAAAAATAATTTATAAAAGTTTCATCTTTAAAAAGAAAAGCAGCATTTTCTCTGTGAGAAAATGCTGCTTTCTGCTGTACCGAAAATTCGTTTCTTTTATAAGTGTGTTACCTTATCCAATAACTTTCTATTTCTGTCACAGCGTTTTTATTTCATTCTTACAATTTGACCGTCCGATAATTCCTTTGCCAGCTTCACGATGCGGTATGGTACATATGAGCTTGCCTGCTCGAATTCACGGAAGATTGTTTTTTCTTCCGCCTGGGAAGGTACAATCTCTTTAAAACGTTTGTAGCGCGCCATGACTAATTCACGCTTTGCCCCTTTTTCGTATGCCATTTCCACCACTTCAAAAAAGCGTACGACATCAACCATTTCATCTGTTGACCAGTCCGTCGATAATGGGTATGAATATTCCATAAGTTATTACCTGCCTTTAATCATTACTGTCCCCATTTTAAACGGATTTTTTCCGCTTGTACAACCATACGCTGAATTAATTCTTCCACTGATGGTACATCTTGAATTAATCCCGTTACTTGGCCAGCCCATCCAAAACCTTTAGTTGCATCTCCATCGTAAATGAATTTTTTGTTTGCTTCACCGCTAATATATGATTTCAATGCTTCATAAGTAGGCGTTTTTTGTTCCACTCCTAAAATTTCATTTGTGAATGCATTGCGGATTACTCGGGCAGGTGCACCAATCGACCGTTTAATAATTGTTGTATCTGTTTCTTCGCTTTCAATCAGCGCTTGCTTATATGCTAGAGAAGCATGTACACATTCTTTTGTTGCAATAAAGCGTGTCCCCATTTCAATTCCTTCAGCCCCTAATGCATGTGCAGCCATCCATCCACGACCGTCTCCAATTCCTCCTGAAGCGATAACCGGAATCGATACGCTATCGACAACTTGTGGTACTAGCACCATAGTTCCGACGTCATCTCTTCCTAAATGACCGCCTCCTTCTTGCCCAACAACCATTACTGCATCCGCTCCCAGTTGTTCAGCTTTTTGGGCCTGTCGTTTCGCAGCGACAAGTACGAGTTTTTTACATGATGCGTCTTTTAATATGTCGAATATCGGTGCAGGGTTTCCTCCCGTTATTGTAACTACGGGCACATCCATTTCACCAGCCACCTCGATCATTTTTTCGTAACCTTTTCCATGCATCCCAATCGCAAAGTTTACTCCAAATGGTCGATCTGTCATTTCTCTTACTTTTTTTATTTCTTCCTTTAGCGCATCCGGTGACGATAGGCTCATCGCTGTAATCTGCCCTAAGGCTCCTGCATTTGAAACCGCTGCAGCAAGCTCAGAATAAGCCAGGTATGCCAATCCGCCCTGAATAATCGGATAATTAATTTGCAGTAATTCAGTTACTTTTGTTTGCCATTTCATTGTTATTCCTCCTAAAATAATAACTGTCAATTCAGTTGATTAAAATATTTATATAGTCAGCAACTTTAATAGGTGCTATAATTCATTTGTTTTTAAAAAATACTATATAGTGAGGTGGTACCTGCGTTGTCACAGTTAGAGACTCCTTTGTTTGATGCATTACTTAAGCATCGCAACAGACACCCTATCCAGTTCCATATCCCAGGCCATAAAAAAGGGCAAGGTATGGATCCAGCTTACAGAGAATTTGTAGGCGACAACGTTTTATCAATTGATTTAATTAATATTGCTCCACTAGATGATTTACACGCTCCTAAAGGTGTGATTATGCAAGCACAAAACCTTGCTGCTGAAGCCTTTGGTGCTGACCATACATTTTTTTCCGTGCAAGGTACTAGTGGCGCCATTATGACGATGATTATGACTGTCGTTGGCCCAGGCGATAAAATTATAGTACCGCGGAATGTACATAAGTCAATTATGTCAGCAATTGTTTTTGCAGGTGCTATTCCTATTTTTATTCATCCGGAAGTTGACAGTGAGCTCGGCATTTCTCACGGTATTTCACCTGAGTCGGTTGAGCGCGCTTTGACGACATATCCAGATGCAAAAGCCGTACTTGTCATCAACCCGACATATTTTGGTTTTGTTGCAGATTTAAAACGCATTGTCGAAATTGTACATGCACGTAATATTCCAGTAATCGTGGATGAAGCGCATGGCGTTCATATTAAATTTCATGATGAATTGCCGCTATCCGCAATGCAAGCCGGTGCAGACATGGCCGCTACGAGCACACATAAGCTTGGAGGCTCGATGACAGGCAGTTCTGTATTAAACGTTAGAGAAGGCCTTGTAACAGCCAAACGCGTACAGGCTGTATTCTCAATGCTTACAACAACATCGACTTCCTATCCATTACTGGCGTCTTTAGATACGGCACGCCGCCAGCTTGCTGTCCACGGATATGATTTATTGGATGAAGCAATCCGCTTGGCAAAGGATGCCCGTAAACGAATTAACGCAATTCCGCATCTACATTGTGTAGGACGCGAAAGACTCGGAACTTCTGCTACATTCGATATGGATCCGTTAAAGCTGTTAATTAGCGTTAAAGATTTAGGTATTACCGGACATGTTGCAGAAGAATGGTTACGTCAAAACGCCAACTTAGAAGTAGAGTTGTCCGATCTATACAATATTTTATGCTTAGTAACAATCGGAGATTCGAAAAAAGAAATTAATTTACTTATAAATGCTTTGACACGTATGTCGAAAAATTTCGAATCGGAAGCATCGGTTATTGAAACAAATGTTCAAATACCTGAAATTCCTGCTCTTGCCATGACACCGCGCGATGCATTTTATGCACAAACAGAAAGTATTCCCCTATCCCAGGCAGAAGGGTATATTTGCGCAGAATTTATTATGGTGTATCCACCGGGCATTCCAATTTTTATTCCCGGGGAAATAATTACGCAAAGCAACATAGATTTTATTAAGATGAATATTGAAGCAGGTCTTCCTGTTCAAGGTCCTGAAGATAGTACATTACAAAATATTCGTGTTATTAAAGAGCGTAAAGCGATTTATTAATATTACCGACAGACAGCTATGCTGTCTGTCTTTTTTAAAATAAATAAATCGAAATAAGGGGAATAATGAAAGCCCCTACAACTGCACTGAGCCCCATAGACAGGGAGCCAATCGATAAATCTTCTTCACTATACTCCTTTAATTTTGTCAATCCGACACCATGTGAAGCACTTCCCATAGCGACCCCTCGACTGATCGCCGTATCAATTTTAAATAATTTAAATAGTACAGGTCCTAAAATAGCACCCGTAAACCCTGCTACCATTACCATTACAGCAGTGAGCGGCGGTATCCCCCCAACAATATCACTTACTTGCATCGCAACGGGTGTTGTTAATGATTTAGGTAAAGAAGTAAGGATAAAGTCTTTGCTAGCCCCAAATAGTAAAAGTAAAGCTACAACGCTAATAAGACCAGCAAGCATTGCCACAATGATGCTTGTAATAATAGAATATTTGTATTTAAATATAAGCTCCCGCTGATTGTATAAAGGAAATGCGAGCGCTACAACAGCCGGACCAAGCATTTTGGATATCCACTCTCCCCCCTCCATGTATGTCTCATAAGGAATATTAAATACTAGTAAAATAATGACTGTAATAATAGTCGCCGTTAAAATAGGCAATAAAAATGGGTTACCCACTTTCAAGTACAGTCTATTCAGTAATATAAAAAGAAGAACGGTGCTACTTATGATGAATAGAATTAACAGTAGATGCAGCAATATTCTCTTCCTCCTTCATTTTGCGCTCTTTTCTTTCTATTAACTTGCTGATTTTTCCAGTAATAACAAGTGTAAAAATTGTACTGATTATAACAGCTAAAATGAATAGCCCCCCTGAAACCGTGAGCAGTTCAGGATAATTGATGACTGCCACTGTTGAAGGGATAAAAAACAATGTTAAAAACGCTAACATAAAACCGGCACCATCTTGTATGTATTTCACATTTAAAATTTTAAAGTAAAGAGCAAGCCATAATATCACTAACCCGATAATACTTCCCGGTATAATAATACCAGTAATCGAAACAATAAATTCTCCAGCGAGATAAAACAAAATGATAATACCAATTTGAACGATAGTACGGATAATTTCCATCAGCTAACCCCCCTTTACACAGTATTAATTGTACGTCCATTAGAAATTTCTGTCTATTTTATTTTCCTACTATAATTTGGTTATTTCTTTTAAAAGAAACGTTAAAAGCTACCTTGTTAAAATTTATACAAGATAGTTTCGTTCAGCAGTTTTCAATTAAAATATCCGGAAGCGATTCCATTATTAAAGGTTTTGTTTGAAGTATCCTGGCGGCTATTATCAGGTCGTCACAAGCTTGCCCTATATTAATTAGACTTAATATTGTTAGCACCGCATATGACGCGCTGTAACAACTCATAAGAGTCTTTTGTAAAATTTTCTTTTTGCACTTCCAGCAGTTTTCTTATTAATATATCTAAATCAATTATGGCAAAACGATCTGTTTTACCCTCATGTTTCTTTTCATTTGAATCGCTTAATAATACAACTGCCGAGGATGCCCATTTACTTTGCAGTTTCTTTTTTTCACTTTGTTAATTTAACTTTCCAAACGTTCTTCCGGTTATATTTAACCATTTTTCACAATATAAAAACCTTGAGTAATAAACGCAGGGAAATTATTTTCTAGCCTCTATAAAGCTTTTTTCCTTGTGAGAACCTCACATTATTCATACCATCAAAAAACACTGCCCATTTGATAATGGGCAGTGCATTTTATAAAATTATTTAGTTACAATATGGATTGGGTTGCCTAGTAAAACTTCAGCAGCTTCCATTGTAATTTCACCTAAAGTTGGGTGAGCATGGATAGTTAATGCGATATCTTCTGCAGTCATGCCGCCTTCAATAGCAGTTGCCATTTCAGCGATCATATCAGAAGCGCCAACACCAACGATTTGAGCACCGACTAATAAGCCGTCTTCTTTACGTGCTACTAGTTTCACGAAGCCTTCTGTTTCGTTTAATGCTAATGCACGACCGTTTGCAGCGAATGGGAATTTAGCAGCTTTCACTTCTAAACCTTCCGCTTTTGCTTGCTCTTCAGAGTAGCCTACAGTTGCCATTTCTGGATCAGTGAAGCATACTGCTGGAATTGCTAAGTAGTCAACTACTGATGGTTCACCAGCGATTGCTTCTGCAGCAACTTTACCTTCATAAGAAGCTTTATGAGCAAGTTGTGGACCTGCAACGATATCACCGATTGCATAAATGTTCGATACTGAAGTACGACCTTGTTTGTCTACTTCCAATAATCCGCGTTCTGCGAATTTAATACCTACTTCTTCTAAGCCCATTTCATCCGTGTTCGGACGACGACCTACAGTTACTAATACGTAATCTGCTTCAACAGTTTTTTCTTCGCCACCTGCTTCATAAGTAACGATAACGCCGTTTTCGTTTTCTTCTACGCCTTTAGCAGATGCGTTTACTACAACTTCAACGCCCTTTTTCTTAAGACCTTTTTTAACGATTTGCGTCATTTGTTTTTCGAAGCCAGCTAAAATATCTTTACCGCCTTCGATAATTGTTACTTGAGAACCTAAGTTAGCATAAGCAGAACCAAGCTCCGTACCGATGTAACCGCCACCGATAACTACTAATTTACCTGGTACTTCAGGGAAAGATAACGCACCAGTTGAGCTTACTACACGCTTAGTAAATTTAAATGTTGGGATTTCGATTGGACGAGATCCTGTTGCTAAAATAGCATTTTTGAATGTATAAGTTTGAGCATTATCGCCGTCGATAACACGTACAGTGTTTGCATCCACGAAGTATGCTTCACCTTTTACGATATCTACTTTGTTTCCTTTTAATAAGCCTTCAACGCCGCCAACTAATTTTTTAACAACGCCGTCTTTAAATGCTTGTGCTTTAGACCAGTCTAATTTCACTTCAGATGCAGTAATACCCATATCATCTGAATGTTGGGCATTTTCAAAGCGGTGACCTACAGAAATTAAAGCTTTTGAAGGGATACAACCTACATTTAAACATACCCCACCTAATGCTCCACGTTCAACGATTGTTACTTTTTGACCTGTTTGTGCTGCACGAATTGCTGCTACATAGCCACCAGGGCCAGAACCTACTACAAGAGTATCTAGTTCGATTGGAAAATCTCCTACTACCATTTTTTTACGCCTCCATTAATAATAGTTGCGGCTCACTTAATAAACGTTTTAAATGATTTAAAGCGTTTTGTGCAGTCGCTCCATCGATCATTCGATGATCAAAGCTCAATGATAATGCTAACACATGTGCTGCTACAATTTCACCATTTTTTATTACTGGTTTCTCTGAAATACGACCAATTCCTAAGATCGCTACTTCAGGATGGTTAATTACCGGTGTGAACCATTGTCCACCAGCTGAACCGATATTTGAAATCGACATTGACGCACCCTTCATTTCATGCGGTGCTAGCTTACCATCACGTGCTTTTACAGCCAATTCATTAATTTCCTGTGATAAGCCGAATACAGACTTACGATCAGCATGCTTAAGAACAGGAACTAATAAACCTCTTTCTGTGTCAGCTGCAATACCAATATTATAGTAATGTTTTTGAATAATTTCTTGTGTTGCATCATCCAGTGAACGGTTAAATTCAGGATATTTACGCAAAGTCGAGATTAAAGCTTTCACAACGTACGGTAAAAACGTTAATTTAACACCTTGTTCTGCTGCAATATCTTTGAATTGCTTACGGTGTGCAACAAGTTCTGTTACGTCCACTTCATCCATTAACGTTACGTGCGGAGCCGTATGTTTTGAATGAACCATCGCTTTTGCAATTGCCTTGCGGATACCGCTCATTTTTTCGCGTGTTTCAGGGAATTCCCCTTCAAGTGCAACTGGTGCAGCTTGTTTTGTTGCTGCTTGTTTTTCTTCTGCTTGTGTCTCTTTCACTTCTTCTGTTTCAGAAGCAGACTGTTGACCTCCATTTAGGAAGCTTTCAATATCTTCTTTAAGCACACGGCCATTTTTGCCTGTGCCAGAAACTTGCTGAATCTCGACACCTTTTTCACGAGCATACTTACGTACAGAAGGCATTGCGATAATGCGTTTGCCTGAAGGTTCTGATTCAGATGGTGATGCAGCTTTTTCCGTTTCAGCTGGAGCTTCCGGCTGAGCAGTGTCTGCATTTTTATCCGATTTAGTTTCTTCTTTTTTCACATCTTGGCCAGCCTCAGCAGTAGACTGTACTTGTGCTTCTGTTTTATTTGATTCATTTGATTCGTGGTGATCATCACCTTTTAGTTTTAAATCTTCATAGCCTGGTGCATCAAAGCGGATTAAGGCATCCCCGACAATCGCCACCGTTCCTTCTTCTACGAAAATTTCTTCTACTGTACCATCAACTGGTGACGGAATTTCTACGACTGCTTTATCATTTTGAACTTCTGCTAAAATATCGTCTTCTTTTACTTGATCGCCAGGTTTAACGAACCATTTGACGATTTCACCTTCATGAATACCTTCTCCGATATCTGGTAAACGAAACGTAAATGCCATTTATCTCACCCTCAATTCTTAGAATGTTAAGACTTTCTTTGCAGTTTCCATTACATTTTTATACGTCGGTAACCATACACCTTCTGCTTGCGGGAATGAATAGATTGTATCTGGTGCAGCTACACGTAATACCGGCGCTTCCAATGATAGAATCGCACGTTCTGTAATTTCTGCGACAACATTTGCCGCAATACCTGCCTGCTTTTGAGCTTCCTGAACAACAATTGCGCGGCCTGTTTTTTCAACAGATGCAATAATCGTTTCGATATCTAACGGCTGAATTGTACGTAAATCGATGACTTCTACTGAGTAGCCTTCTTTCTCCAACTCTTCTGCCGCTTTTAGACTTTCGTGTACCATTAAGCCGTAAGCAATGATAGAAAGGTCTTTTCCTTCACGCTTCACATCTGCTTTACCCAATTCAATTGTATATGACTCCTCCGGAACTTCTTCACGGAATGAACGGTAAAGTTTTAAATGCTCTAAGAAAATAACCGGATTATCGTCACGAATAGAAGCTATTAGCAATCCTTTTGCATCATACGGTGTTGATGGAACAACTACTTTTAATCCAGGTGATTGAGCCATTAACCCTTCTAAAGAATCCGAGTGCATTTCCGGTGTATGAACACCACCGCCGAATGGGGAACGGATTGTTACTGGTGCATTATACGTACCGCCTGAACGATATTTCATACGTGCCATTTGCCCGCTGATTGAATCCATTACTTCGAATACGAAGCCGAAAAATTGAATTTCAGGTACTGGACGGTATCCAGTTAACGCTAAACCAATTGCTAAACCACCGATTCCTGATTCTGCAAGTGGCGTATCAAATACACGATCAACGCCGAATTCTTTTTGAAGACCTTCTGTTGCACGGAAAACCCCGCCGTTTACACCAACGTCTTCACCGAATACTAAAACGTTCTCGTCATTTTTTAATTCGCAACGTAATGCATCTGTAATTGCTTGAATCATTGTCATTTGTGCCATGGCTTATTTCGACTCCTTCTCTTTATAAATCGCATACTGTTCTTTTAAGTTCGCCGGCATTTCTCCAGCGTACATATTTTCCATTAATTCCGTAACTTTTTGTTTTGGTGCTTGATCTGCTTGTTTAATCGCATCTTTAATCTCTTCTTTAGCACGTTCGATTACTGCTTCTTCTTTTTGCTCATCCCATAGACCTTTTCCTTCAAGGAATGTTCGGAAGCGTACTAATGGATCTTTCGCAGCCCACTCATTGTCGATATCTGTAGTACGGTAACGTGTCGGGTCATCCCCTGCCATCGTATGAGGCCCATATCGGTAACACATTGTTTCGATTAAAGTCGGCCCTTCACCGCGAACTGCACGATCACGCGCATCCTTTGTTGCTGCATATACTGCTAATGGATCCATTCCATCTACCAATATACTTGGAATACCTGCTGCTATACCTTTTTGTGCAATTGTTTTAGCGGCCGTCTGTAATTCACGTGGTGTCGAAATTGCGTATTGGTTGTTTTGTACGATGAAAATCGCCGGAGATTTGAAAGCACCTGCAAAGTTAATACCTTCGTAGAAATCCCCTTGTGATGAACCACCATCACCTGTGTAAGTAATCGCAACTGTTTTTGAACCACGTTTTTGTAAACCAAGTGCTACACCGGCAGTTTGGATATATTGTGCACCAATAATAATTTGTGGTGCCAATACATTAACGCCTTCCGGTACTTGGTTACCGATGAAGTGGCCGCGGCTGAATAAAAATGCTTTCCATAATGGTAAACCGTGCATAACGATTTGTGGCACATCACGGTAACCAGGCAAAATCCAGTCTTCTTTTTCCAGCGCATAATGCGAAGCTAACTGAGAAGCTTCCTGACCCGCAGTCGGTGCATAGAAACCTAGGCGTCCTTGACGATTTAACGAAATCGAACGTTGATCTAAAATACGTACATATACCATACGTTCCATCAATTCAACTAATTGCTCGTCTGTTAAGTCCGGCATTGCCGCTTCGTTTACTATTTCACCCTGCTCGTTTAAAATTTGGAACATCTCAAACTTACTTTCAATATCCTGTAACGTTCCAGCTGGGTCCAATTGATTTTTCATTTTTTCTGCCATTGTTTACATCCCCTTTGAACTGTATTAAAAAAAATTCGTTTTTTACTAGTACAACGTTTCTATATCCCGAGTATAAAGAATAAAATTCTATCGGTCAATCATTGTTTATCATCTTAATTAAAGATTTTTCCTCACATTCGTCCAAACTAATACAGTTACATTACCTGTATCATACTTGAATCACCTCTGTACTATAATAGAAAAAACAGCTTATAAATATTGTTATTTAATTTATAACTCCTTATCATTTATTCATTCCCTTATAATGAATTGTTAAATCGGAATTTATGATAATTTTCTTTTCGAGAAGGTTTTTTCTTACTTCGATTCCGGAGAGTCGTGTATACTTACACATATAAGTTTGAACTGAAAGGAAGTTTCACATGATTTTAATGGAACATATTATCCGTGAAGGACACCCTACTTTACGCACCCGCGCGGAGGAAGTAACTTTTCCGTTATCAGCAGAAGATCGAAAGCTCGCAGATGATATGCTGCAATATTTAATTAATAGCCAAAATCCTGAAATTGCTGAAAAATATAATTTACGCGGCGGCATCGGCTTAGCTGCAAACCAGGTAAACAGTTTAAAACGCATGTTTGCACTGCATTTGGAAGATGAAAATGGTGAACTGATCAGCTTTGTGGCAGTTAACCCTAAAATTGTAAGCCATTCCGTTGAACAGACTTATATAACAAGTGGTGAGGGCTGCTTATCTGTAGACCGCGCCATTCCCGGTTATGTCTATCGCTATGCACGTATCACTGTGAAATTTATGACAGTGGACGGAGAAGAAAAGAAAATGCGTTTATCTGGTCTTCCTGCAATCGCATTCCAGCACGAATTAGATCATTTAAACGGAGTTATGTTTTACGATCGTATCGATGAAAAAGACCCGTTTGTCCAATTGGAAAACAGTATTCCATTCGGAAGAGACTGACTTCTGCAGATCCCGTTTACGTTAGTAGCGAAAATGGGGTCTTTTTTTGACCTGTTACTATAGAAGAAAGTAGCCACAGCTTTTAAAAGTTCTAATAAAATTGCAACTGTTCTA
This sequence comes from Solibacillus sp. FSL W7-1472, assembly GCF_037969775.1. Taxonomy (NCBI): domain Bacteria; kingdom Bacillati; phylum Bacillota; class Bacilli; order Caryophanales; family Caryophanaceae; genus Solibacillus; species Solibacillus sp. FSL W7-1472. The sequence goes on along the minus strand of NZ_CP150208.1, from coordinate 864,935 downwards.
ATATCCTTTTAACCTGTCTATTAAAATTAAAATTTTCTAATATACTTGCCAATTGTTCTAAAACGGCTGCTACATATTTTAAAATCCTTTCTCTATTTTCTAATGTCTGCTTCCGATTTTCCAATAAGCATTCACATTGTTCTAATAAAATCACGTCCATCTTTCAAAACAAAAAAACGCTGCGAAAAAATCTTCTCACAACGCTTTTTCCAACCTGCTTATATCAATTTCAACTTCTTCATTGCGTCAGCTAAACCGTCATTATCCACATGTCCTGTAATCATTGAAGCTACTTCCTTCGCTCGCTCATGCCCATTATCCATTGCAACACTATAGCCAAACTCTGAAAGCATCTCAATATCATTTAATCCATCGCCAAATGTAATAACATTCTCTACCGGCACATCAATATGTTCCAGCAATTTTCGAATGCCGTTTGCCTTTGAACCACCGTCTGGCAGCACATCGCATGAGAAAGGATGCCAACGGATAAATTGGACTTGAGGGAATTGCTGTTCATAAATCGGCTGCTCTTTTTCTTCTATAAATACAAGCGTTTGATACACCGGTGTATGCAAATAGTATTGCGGATCAATTTGCGGATATGGATATTGAAGTGTTGCTAAACTGCTTTCCACACTTTCATAATCGCTTTCACTAGCGATCATTTCCTTTTCATTCAGGAAAACTAACGGATGATTTCGCTGTGCACCAAATTCCAGGATTTCCGTTAAAGTTTCATTGTCGATTTGATCTGTATAAACGACTTCACCTTTATAAACGACATATTGCCCGTTAAATGTCACATATGTATCGATTTGCAGTTCTTCCATTATATCTTTTATCATAAATGGTGCTCGTCCAGTTGCAATCGCAATTTCGTGACCATTTTCTCGTGCTTTAAATATAGCATCCTTTGCTGAAGCAGGTAATTTTTTATCTGAATTGTATAGTGTGCCGTCTACATCAAAAAATAATATTTTCTTCAATTTATAACACTCCTTTTATTTTATAGCCCTTTACAAAAATCTGAATATTTAGTATAATGAGTGTGAGGAGTGATGACCTATGTTAAAGCGTCTCAAAAAGAAATGGCGGAAACGATTAAATGGCATCCTCGGAAAAAAATTAATTGCCTAACACTTCATTTACAATGGCACGCCCGATTATAGGACGTGCCATTTTTTTTGATTCGTGAACACGTTGATGTTGACGAAATTTGAATGGCTTTTCTTTATTTTAAAGGAGTCCCGTGATAATATAAAGGAAATGCATTTTTCTACAAGTTAGAAGTGCAGTAATAATGTTCGTACTTAAAGGAGAGTAACTATGATTTACAAAGTCTATTATCAAGAAAACATTTCTGAGATTCCAGTTCGCGAAAACACAAAAACACTTTATTTAGAGGCGTCATCTGAACGTGAAGTACGTCACTATTTAAAAGACCGTAACTACAATATTGAACTTGTTCAACTTCTAGAAGGCAACTATTTAGAATATGAACAAAATAGCCCGAATTTCCGTCTGGAGAACGCTTAACAGTTATGAAATTCGTTAAGAATGATCAAGCGGCTGTATTCGCACTCGGCGGACTGGGCGAAATCGGCAAAAACACATATGCAGTACAATTCCAAGATGAAATCATACTAATAGATGCAGGTATTAAGTTCCCTGAAGACGATTTGCTTGGCATTGACTATGTAATTCCAGACTATACGTATTTAGTTCGAAACGTAGACAAAATCAAAGGCTTATTTATAACACATGGTCACGAAGATCATATCGGTGGTATTCCTTATTTATTACGTCAAGTTAACATTCCTGTATATGGAGGGAAACTTGCACTAGGTCTACTTCGCAACAAATTAGAAGAGCATGGCTTATTACGTACAACAAAACTGATTGAATTTAAAGAGAATGATGTCATTAAATTCCGTAAAACAGCTGTTAGCTTCTTCCGTACAACACATAGTATTCCAGATGCATATGGTATTGTCATCAAGACACCACCGGGTAATATTGTGCATACTGGTGACTTTAAGTTTGACTTTACTCCAGTAGGCGAGCCTGCTAACTTGACGAAAATGGCGGAAATCGGCCGCGATGGCGTTCTTTGTTTACTATCGGATAGTACAAACGCCGAAAAACCTGATTTCACAATGTCCGAGCGTACAGTTGGGAAAAGCATTGACGAAATCTTCCGTAAAGTTGATGGACGTATTATATTTGCAACATTCGCTTCCAATATCCACCGTTTACAACAGGCAACAGATGCAGCTGTAAAATATGGCCGTAAAGTTGCTGTGTTTGGTCGATCAATGGATAATGCGATTACAATCGGCCGTGAATTAGGCTATATTACAGCTCCTAAAGAAACATTTGTCGATATTCAAAGCTTAAACCGCTTACCTGCAAATGAAGTGATGATTTTATGTACTGGTTCTCAAGGTGAACCAATGGCTGCTTTATCACGTATTGCTAACGGTACACACCGTCAAATTCAAATCCAGCCTGGTGATACGGTTGTCTTCTCATCTTCTCCGGTTCCTGGTAACACGATGAGCGTAAACAAAATTATCAACTTATTATTCCGTGCTGGTGCAGAAGTTATCCATGGCGCATTAAATAATATCCATACTTCAGGTCACGGTTCTCAACAAGAACAAAAGCTTATGCTTCGTTTAATGAAACCGAAATTCTTTATGCCGATTCACGGTGAATACCGCATGTTGAAAATTCATACTGAATTAGCTGAAGCTTGTGAAGTTCCATTGGAAAACTCATTCGTTATGGAAAATGGAGATGTTCTTGCGTTAAGTGCAAATGAAGCACATGTTGCAGGGCGCATTCCTTCAGGCGACGTGTATATCGATGGAAACGGAATCGGGGATATCGGCAATATCGTATTACGCGACCGTCGAATTCTTTCCGAAGAAGGTTTAGTCATCGTTGTCGTAAGTGTCGATATGGCTAAAAACAAAATTGTTTCTGGTCCGGATATTATTTCTCGCGGATTTGTGTATATGCGTGAATCGGGCATGATGATTAATGAAGCACAAAAAATGCTGAATCATCATTTAAACAGCACGATTCAGGAAAAAGATACACAATGGAATGATTTGAAAAATGAGATTACCGATGTATTAGGCCCATATTTATACGAAAAAACGAAACGTCGTCCAATGATTTTACCGATCATTATGGAAGTATAAATCGGCACTAGTCCTCAATATAAAGAATCCATCATTTTGCCTTCGCAAGATGATGGATTTTTTTTTTATGTTTACATTTAATTTCTTTAACAACGGTCTAACTTACTTCTGAATGACCTTCTTTACAAACCGGTTAATATCGACATCTGCGCCGATAATGAGCAGGACATCCCCTACTTGAATGCGTTCTGTTGCATTTGGAGAAATCATAATTTCCTCTCCGCGCGTAATGCCGACGATATTCAAGCCGTATTTTGCACGTACATCGAGTTCAATGAGCGACTGGCCGGCAATACTTTCGTTTGCCTTAACTTCCATGATGGAATGTTCACCCGAAATCTCCAAGTAGTCAAGAACACTATTTGACATCATGTTATTGGCGATCCGGATTCCCATATCACGTTCAGGATGCACAACAAAGTCCGCACCGATTTTCAGCAATACTTTTTCATGATAGTCGTTTTGCGCCTTCACTGTAATTTGCGGAACGCCGAGCTCTTTTAAAATAAGCGTCGTTAAAATACTAGACTGGATATCTTCTCCAATGGCTACAATGACATGTTCGAAATTCCATAAACCGAGTGATTTGATCGTTTCCTCTTCTGTCGTATCTGCTACTACAGCCTGTGTGGCAATCCGGGCATATTCATCGACACGTTCACTATCTGTATCAATGGCCATTACATTGGCTCCCTGTTTAACGAGTTCACGTACAATACTTCCTCCAAAACGACCAAGACCTATTACTACGAATTCTTTTTTCATACTATTCTCCTCCGAACATCCAGTTGCCACTAGTTTAACGCATACATTCAGTTGTTGTCATCAAATTATGCGTTCTATTTTCTGTTGCAATAATTTCAATGCAAAATAACCCGCCTTAAAAAAGCGCAATTGCTGCTGCTGATCAAATATATAGAATGCAGGTACAAATTTGTTTCCAAACCTGTCGCTTATTTTTAGTTCATTATCCAGATAAACAGGGTATATTATATCCAGTTGCCTTATTTTTTCTTTTACAAGGGTTTCCGAATAGTCCTCTTTCTCTCTGGGCATATGGATTGCGTGAACAGTTAACCGATCCCCAAATATACGTTCCAGTTCCTTCAAGTTCTTTATAGACTGGGCACATTCCGAACAGCTCATTGACCAAAAATACACCAATGTTGCTTTAGCACTTTCCTCGTAAGTATTTTTCCGATTTAATATTCTTGTCGCGCCACTTAACGATGGCATTAATGTGCGAATCCTCAATTATACTCACCTCGTTGTAACATATGTATTGACGGTTTTATCGGTACCACAAAAATTATCCCTTACGTATTTCCATACATATTTGGCTTAGACCCTTGAAAATACAGCGATATTATGTATAATTATTAATGCTTTCGTAAACTTAAAGTAATGTAAAAGTAAACTTCCTTACTCAAGGTTTATCAACAGTAAACTATTTGAGAACTAAAATAAAGGGTGTGACTATATGCAAATTGGTTCAAAAATTAAAGCCTTGCGCATAAAAAAGGGGTTAACCCAGGAAGAGCTCGGAGAACGTACCGATTTATCGAAGGGCTATATTTCTCAACTTGAGCGAGACTTAAATTCCCCTTCCATTGAAACATTGTTTAACTTACTGGAAGTTCTCGGGTGTACACCGCGAGACTTTTTTGATGATACGCAAGAAAATGAAAAAATTGTTTTCACAAAAGATGATCAAACATGCTTCATTGATCAGGATAAAAAATATGAAATTGAATGGCTTATTCCTACTTCTAACGAGAAAGAAATGGAGCCTGTTTTCATTACATTGCAAAAAGATGCAGAATTTAAAGCATTTGAGCCGTCACTGGCAGAGACCTTCATCTATGTGCAAAATGGACGGATTCGAGTCGTTTTGGGCAATGATGAATACATAGCAAGTGAAGGTGATGCCGTATATTACGAAGCATCTTCCAACCATCAAATTTTCAATGCGCACAGTGGCATAACAAAATTGCTCCTTGTCGCGACACAATCATATTTATAAATTAGGAGGATGCAAAATGGATAACACAATTATTCGCTTTGAAAATGTCACAAAATCATATGATGACGGAACAGTGGTATTAAAAAATATTAACTTTGAATTGGAACGAGGCAAGTTCTACACATTACTCGGACCATCAGGGTGCGGAAAGACGACAATTTTACGTATTATCGCTGGGTTTACCGAAGCTTCTACGGGGGATGTTTTCTTCAACGGGAAACGAATTAATGATGTACCTGCAAATGAACGCCAAGTAAACACAGTATTTCAGGATTATGCGCTCTTCCCTCACTTGAATGTTTTTGAAAATGTAGCATTCGGCTTACGTATTAAAAAAGTGAAAGAAGCAGAAGTGAAGGAACGTGTGCAGGAAGCACTGAAGTTTGTTAACTTGGCAGGCTACGGCAGCCGCGAAATTTCAGAAATGTCTGGTGGTCAGCGTCAGCGTGTTGCGATTGCCCGTGCGATTGTAAATGATCCGGATGTAATTTTACTCGATGAGCCTTTATCTGCACTTGATTTAAAATTACGTACAGAAATGCAGTATGAGCTTCGCGAACTCCAGCAGCGTCTTGGCAAAACATTTATATTTGTTACGCATGACCAGGAAGAAGCGCTTGCGATGAGTGATGAAATATTTGTTCTTTCTCAAGGTGAAATTAAACAATCCGGTACACCTGTTGATATTTATGATGAGCCAATCAACCGTTTTGTTGCGGACTTTATCGGTGAATCCAATATTGTGGACGGCATCATGATTGAAGATTACCGTGTTAAATTTGCCGGAAAAGAGTTTGAATGTGTCGATGCAGGGATGAAGCCGAATGAAAAAATCGATATTGTCATTCGTCCTGAAGACTTGGAAATAACAACACCTGAAAACGGCAAGCTGATCGTAACAGTAGATACACAGTTGTTCCGTGGCGTGCACTACGAATTATCGACATATGATAAAGACGGCAATGAATGGCTTGTCCATTCATTGAAAAAAGCGGAAGTTGGAGCGGAAATTGGGCTGGACTTTGATCCGGAAGCAATTCACGTAATGCGTTTAAACGAAACGGAAGAAGATTTTGATAAACGTCTGGAAGCGTATGGGGATGAAGAACATGAATAAAACAGCTAAAGGACCGTTAATCCCCTACGTATTTTGGATAATTTTATTCGTTATCGCACCAATTGCGTTAATCGTCTATTATTCTGTTCTTGATTTGAACGGGAACTTTACATTGGCCAACTATGCGAAGTTCTTTACACCGGTTTATTTGAAAATGACATTGAGCAGTTTCTGGTATGCGTTTTTAATAACATTATTCACATTATTATTTGCCTACCCTACTGCCTACTTACTGACAAAAACGAAGCATAAACAGCTATGGCTTATGCTGATTATTATCCCTTCTTGGATTAACCTGCTGTTAAAAACATACGCATTTATCGGCATTTTCGGTTTATACGGTCCGATCAATGCACTGATCGAAGTGTTTGGTTTTGATCCAAAGCAAATTTTATTTACAGACTTTAGTTTCGTATTTGTATCGGTCTATATTTTCATTCCGTTTATGATTATTCCGATTTTCAATTCATTGGACAAAATGAATCCTTCACTTATTTATGCTTCACGTGATTTAGGGGCAAATGCATGGACAACTTTCCGCCGTGTCATTTTCCCGCTGACAATCGACGGCGTAAAATCAGGTATTCAAGTAACGTTCATTCCGGCACTGTCACTGTTTATGATTACACGTTTAATCGCCGGAAACCAGGTCATTACTTTAGGGACGGCGATCGAGCAACAATTCCTCGTTTCCCAAAACTGGGGTATGGGTTCGACAATTGCCGTGTTCTTAATTTTATTCATGGTGCTCACAATGCTGTTCACGAAACAAAAATCTAAAGGAGGACGTGTCTGATGAAAAAGTTGTCCGCTATGTCGAAAGTATATTTACTTTTCGTATTCGCGATCCTTTACGCACCCATATTTTATTTAATTTTCTACTCCTTTAATAGTGGCGGCAGCATGAATAATTTCGAATCATTCACACTTGAGCACTATGCGGCTGTATTTGATGATTCACGATTAATTATTATTTTGCTGAATACAGTACTCGTTGCCCTTTTATCAGGTTTAATTGCAACGATTATCGGAACGCTCGGAGCAGTCGGTATTGTATCATTAAAAGACAAAAAGATGCGCAATACATTGCTTTCGTTAAATAATGTTTTGATTGTTTCACCTGACGTTGTCATCGGTGCAAGCTTCTTAATTTTATTTACGATGATCGGTGTAAAACTAGGATTCGCTTCTGTACTTGTATCGCATATTGCGTTCAGTGTACCAATCGTTGTACTCATGGTTTTACCTAAATTGCTTGAAATGAACACTTCCCTAATTGATGCTGCACGAGACTTAGGTGCAACGAAACGCGATGTCTTAACACGTGTTATTTTACCGTATATTTCACCAGGGATTTTTGCCGGATTCTTTATGGCGTTGACTTATTCTCTAGATGATTTCGCGGTTACATTTTTCGTAACAGGAAATGGCTTCAGTACATTATCTGTAGAAATTTACTCAATGGCCCGTGCCGGCATTTCGTTAACAATCAATGCCATTTCCGGGTTAGTATTTGCTGTAACGGTATTAATAGTAATCGGTTACTACTTTATTAACAAACGTTCAAAATCAGTAGCAACGGGGGGACAACGATGAGAGAATTAGTACAAGCAACGGCTGCCATTGTCATTGTATGTGCCCTACTGTTTTTTACAGTTGACCGTATGCAATCAGCTGGTTCTGCAGGAAGTAAAGATACTTTAACGGTTTATAACTGGGGGGAATATATCGACCCGGAATTAATCGATAAGTTTGAAGAAGAAACAGGAATTAAAGTAACATATGAAACATTTGATTCAAATGAAGCGATGTTGACGAAAGTACAGCAAGGCGGTTCTGCCTATGATATTGCGGTCCCTTCTGAATATACAATCGAATCGATGAAGGAAGATGACCTGCTCATTCCGATTGATCACGGTTTAGTGCCCAATTTGAAAAATATTAATGCAGACTTTATGGATCTGCCGTTCGATCCGGGCAATGAATACTCCATTCCTTATTTCTGGGGAACAGTTGGAGTTGTCTATAATCCGAATTTAATCGAAGACCATTTAACATTCGAAACTTGGGAAGACTTATGGGATCCTTCATTAAAACGAAAAGTATTTCTAGTTGATGGTTCACGTGAAGTAATTGGGATGGGACTGAACTCAATCGGCGAATCGCTTAATGTGAAAGATGAAGATTTATTGCGTGAAGCGACAGATCACTTAATTGAGCTTTCACCAAATATTAAAGCGATTATCGGCGATGAGATTACTCCGCTTATGATAAACAATGAAGCATCTGTAGCATTAACATTCTCCGGTCAGGCCGCAGATATGATGTGGGAAAATGAAGAATTGGAGTTTGCCGTACCGCAAGAAGGCTCCAACTTATGGTTTGATAATATGGTCATTCCAAAAACTTCACAAAATATAGAAGGTGCCCATAAATTTATCAACTTTATGCTTGATCCTGAAAATGCTGCGCAAAACGCGGACTATGTCGGCTATTCAACACCGAATGAAGCAGCATGGGAACTCATGGACGAGGAAGTTATTAACGACGAACGTTTCTATCCGTCACATGACCAACGTGAAACATTGGAAGTTTATGAAAACCTTGGCCTTGAATGGTTAGGTAAATATAACGAATACTTCCTTGAATTTAAGATGAGTTTGAGATAGAACAAAAGCGTGACCAAAATTTTTGGTCATGCTTTTTTATAGCTTATGTATGATTCGCTTATCGATTTGATTGCTTCGTTCATCCCACATTGTATGAATTTCAAATGTCCCTGGCTCAAAGAATAAATCGAAGCGCACTTGAATGTCTTCCTGCATCGGGTAATTCCTGGCTTCGCTTATTTTTACCCACTCCAGCTCCCCTTCATTGCAGGAGCCTAAAACTTCGCCCGTAAAATGATCTGTCCAATAGTTATAAATAATAAAATGATCGTGCAGTTCCGGATTTGTATAATGGGAGATTCCTTTAAATACTAAAGACTGTACATCCAGTCCTGTCTCTTCTTTTACTTCCCGGATTGCCCCTTCAGCAAAGCCTTCAGGAAAGTCCACTTTACCACCTGGTGGAATATAGCCTTTGAAATGATCATGCTGGCGGTTGAGCAATAACACACGATCCTCTTTTTGTATCATTACAACAGTCCAAAATTTATAATTCATCTATACCTCCCCTTTCACATGCCGCTAATTCCAGACATGATATATGGTATTACTGATTTAATATAGGTTTCCGGTTCAACTTTTTCACCGCTTCTTTTCCACTCCACAGAAGCTCCGTATATCCCCCAGCTCAACATGAGTGCTGTAAGCTTTAATGCTTGCATATCTTCATTGGCACGCTGTTTAAGGAGCATTTGATAAAAAATAATTTCAAGCTGTTCCCTGATAATTCGAGCAATCGTATCTTCATACCCCCGATGGCAGCGAGTAGATAGTGACATTTGGAAATCTGTAATAGCCTTGAAAATGCTGCATACCACTTCTTCATTTAGTTCACTGCTTTTGTACGTCTCACAGTCTAAATTAACTAATAATACTTCCGATAATGATTTATCCAAAAGATCGTAAATATCTTCAAAATGATAATAGAAAGTGGCACGGTTAATCATCGCCTCAGCTGTAATATCCTTCACCGTTATATCCTTAAATTCCTTCTGACTTGAAAGTTCTATAAAAGCATCCATTATTAGTTTACGTGTACGACGTATTCTAGGATCTACTTTTACTTCCTTCATTATTATCCCTCCTATTTTTTATACAGATTTTCGAATGTGTTGAATATACAACATATCGCCCGAACTATCGGTACTCAATATATTTTACATATTTTACAATTCAATTATAGAACAAAGATATCACTTAAGGGAGGAATTGACATTGAAAAATAATAATATGGTTTGTGATTTAGTAACTGGGGTTTGTGGTGTGGCTGAGGAAAATGAATTGGAACTAATTGATTTTAACAAACAGGAAAAATCAGTGGACCTATATTATGTAACAGATCCTATTTGTTCGCATTGCTGGGCAATTGAACCTGTAATCGGACGTTTTGTAAAACAGTATGGAAAGCATTTCAACTTCCATACAGTAATGGGGGGCTTGCTGGAAAAATGGCATGATGGACCTATTGATCCTGCAAACGGAATATATAAGCCAGCTGACGTTGCAGGGCATTGGCGTGAAGTAGGGCAGTATTCAAGAATGCCGATTGATGGATCTTTAATGGTAGACAATCCTGTTCAATCATCCTATCCGCCATCTCATGTTTTTAAAATACTTCAGAAAAATTATAACGAGAAAATCGCATCTGAATATTTGCGTCGTGCAAGAGAAGCACTTTTTGTATTTAACGAGAATATTTCTGAAAGGTCCGTTTTAGTGGAGCTTGTCAATCAGGTTGGCCTTGATGGCGAAATAATTGTAAGTGAAGCAGAGCAACCGATCGGACAACAGTTATTAAATGAAGATTTTGATCTTGTTAAAACACTCGGTGTTAGAGGATTCCCAACGATCATCATAGTGAATAAGGAAAATAAAGGAGTCAAAATTGTTGGTGGTCAGCCATTACAGGCGTATATTGACGGATTAAAACAAGTTATTATTACAGAAGAACTTCGACCAGCAGAACAGCCATCCTTACCAGCGTTTCTAGAAACAGAAAAACTGATATTTTCTAAAGAAATTGAAGTGATGTACGATTTAGATAAATCGGATGTTCATTCTTTTATTGAACAGCAGCTTTCCGCAGATCAATACGAGTTAAAAGAAATTCTTGGCGAAACTTATTTAGTTGCAGCGAATAAATAAATTAATTCGGAATAATGAACCCCCTGCATAAATGAATTATGTGCAGGGGGTTTACTCGTAATCACAAAATGGGAATTATATTCGGTATAATAAATGCAATTTCAAAAATTTTAGAGTATGATATTCATTATAAATATATATTTCTATTATCGAATTATCTAAAAGGAAGGCTGGCATTATATGACAGAAAAATCCAATAAGTTAGCGCTTTATTTATTAATGTTTAATATGTTCATTACAATGGGCGGTATCGGGATTATTGTTCCTGTTATGCCTTCCTATTTACAAGTATTTGGTGTCGGTGGGCAGGTGCTGGGCTTCTTAGTTGCAGGCTTCGCACTCGCACAGTTCTTATTTTCTCCGATTGCAGGAGACTTATCGGACCGTCACGGACGAAAAATGTTTATTATTTGTGGGCTAATTGTCTATGGTTCTGCACAAATATTATTCGGTCTCGCTTCGGAAGTATGGATATTGTTTTTAGCGAGATTTTTAAGCGGAACAGGTGCGGCATTTATTATGGCTCCGATAATGGCATTTGTAGCTGATATTACGACATATGAAGAACGTGGAAAAGGGATGGGCATGATCGGTGCTGCGATGTCTTTAGGCTTTATGGTCGGTCCGGGTATCGGCGGATTTCTAGCTGAAGTCAACCTGACGTTTCCTTTCTATTTAGCGGGGGTTGTAGCATATATTGCAGCCATTTTATCTGCCATTTACTTACCTAATATAAAAAATGTTCGTGAGGTTATCGCACCAAGGGAAAAATTAGCAAGGCAATTGGCCAAGTCCGTGAAGACATCTTATTTTGTCTTTTTAATCATCGTCTTTACATTCAGTTTTGGTATTTCCAATTTCCAAGCAACTTTAACACTTTATTTAGACCATAAATTCGGTTATTCTCCATCAGAAATCGCCATAATTTTAACAGTCGGAGGGTTTGCGGGTGTAGTGCTGCAAATGTTTGTCGTGAACAAATTGTTTAAACGCTTCGGGGAAATGAAGGTTATTTTAGTCAACTTATTGTTGGCGGCCGCAATGATGCTGCTCGTTATTTACATTAGTGGTTTCTTCATCATTTTAGTTGTCGCTACACTGTTCTCGATTGCCACAACATTTATACGTCCTGCAGTAAATACACTCATTTCTAAGCTTGCTGGTAATGAACAAGGCTTTGCTGCCGGTATGAACAATGCTTATATGAGTCTTGGCAATATGTTCGGTCCAGCACTTGCCGGTGTACTATTTGACTGGAATCCTGATTCGCCATACATTTTAGGTACTTGTGTACTTGTCGGCTGTTTCATGCTTGCCTATTCATGGACAGTCAAAAAAGCACCCCATTTAATGAAAGCTGCTTCTTAAAAATCAAAAAGGGCTATCCAAAATTAAATTGGATAGCCCTTTTCATATGTTAAACAAGTTGGCGGATAAATTGTTCGACGAAGCGGCAATTAAGAGGAATGAGCGACTCATCCGGTGCCATTTTTGCATGGTGGAGGCCGTAGTTGGAATTGGCTCCTGTCCAGAACATAGCGCCTGGCAAGTCCTTAATGAAATAGCCAAAGTCTTCCCCTGTCATTGCAGCAGGACATTCATAAGCGGTTGTCCCGTCAAACTGTTCAGCAAACTCCAGCAGCGCATTGGCACAATTTGCATTATTATTTACTTCATAATACATCGAGCCGTAATCGATAGCGGTAGTGCATTCAAATGCGGCTTCAATGCCCTTGCAAATTGCTTCAATACGTCGTTTTACCTCTGCCATCGCCTGTGCATTCAACGTCCGAATGGTTCCTTCAAGACGCGCATTTTCCGCGATGACATTTTGAACCGTACCGGAAGTCATTTTCCCGATTGTAATGACTGCACTATCCAATGGATCAACATTCCGGCTAATAATTGTTTGCAGCTGCATAACTAAATTGGCTGCTGCAATAGTCATATCTCTCGTTTTATGTGGATAGGCTGCATGTCCGCCAATCCCTTTCAAGTCAATAAACAGCTCGGAAGTATTGGCGAACAGCAGTCCTGGTCGCGTTGCGATCGTACCTACCGGATATTCCGGGGCAATATGCAATGCATAAATCTCATCTGCAACAAGATGCGGCTGTTCTTCTTTTAGCCATTCCAGCATCGGCTCTGCTCCACCCGGACCTTCTTCGGCTGGCTGAAAGTAGACAACGACATTGTGAACAGGCGGCTGTTTTGAAAACGTCTCGACAAGGCCAAGCGCAATGGCCATATGACAATCATGACCACATGCATGCATAAATCCGTCAACTTCCGATTCAAACGGGAGTCCCGTCTCTTCTTGTACAGGAAGCGCATCTATATCTGTACGCCAACCGATCAGCTTTGATGGATTCGTGCCTTTTATCAATACAACAATACCTGTTTTCCAAGTCGTTCTTTGCAAATGCTGCTGATCTAAATTTGATATGAATTGGAGTAAATAGCTTTGTGTTTTAAATTCATTAAAGCCTACTTCAGGAATTTTATGTAGGTCTCGTCTTACTTCAATAAGATGCCTCATGTCGTTCCCGCCTTTTTATAGATTACGCAGTGAATCGATAATTTCTGTTTTCGACTTTGTTTTTTCATCCAATACTTTAATTTGACGAGCTGGTACGCCTGCAACGACTGTATATGGCTCAACATCTTTAATAACGATTGCTCCGGCCGCTACTACCGCGCCTTTACCGATGCGAACACCTTCCAACACAACAGCATTTGCACCGATGACAACATCATCTTCCACAACAACCGGCAACGCACTCGGTGGCTCAACTACACCCGCTAGAACCGTCCCCGCACCAATATGGCAATTTTCTCCTACTGTTGCACGACCACCTAATACCGCGCCCATATCAATCATTGATTTTGCACCAATTTCAGCACCAATATTAATAATGGCACCCATCATAATGACTGCATTGTCACCGATTGTAACTTGATCACGGATAATCGCACCTGGTTCGATTCGCGCATTTACTTTTTTTGTATCCAAAAGCGGTACACCTGAATGACGGCGATCACTTTCTACTACATAGTCTTCAATAAGATCTGCATATTTTTTCAACGATGCTTCAATTTCCGACCATTCGCCAAACACTACCGCATTATTACCTTCACCAAACACTTTGCTTTCGGTACCAAATGATAAATCCGCAACACCAATTCCCTTTACATAAACTTTTACTGGTGTAACCTTTTTCGCTTCTGAAATAAAATCAATAATTTGCTGTGCATTTAATTTTTCCATATGACACCTCGCTGCGTGTTAGATTTTTTAACATGAATAATTGTACTAAATTTTCAGTAATATTAAAACTATTTTTTAGTTCGTTTCGTTCGAATAATCATACAGACAGCGTGCATGATCCTGTACTAAATCGACAAAAGCTTCCACTTGGCGTAATTCGAATGTTGATTCATATCCAATCAGCCATGTATCCCGTGTTAGTCCATCGTCATTTCCATTATTCGCCAATGGTATTTTATGAACATTTTCCTCACCGTTCAGTGTGATGGATGGTAAAATCGCATATCCGATACCATTTACCGCCATCTGCTTGCATGTCTCAATTTGATCCACAATAATTTGGTGTCTTGGATTGTAGTTGAAATGACGTTGCCACCATTGCTGAATTTCCTGATAATAATTTGAATCACTTTTAAATTGGATAAATGGGCGGTCTGATGTCAATATATCTTCCATATCCTGAATTTCTTTATCAACTAAATACATCGTATCGCGGAACAAATGAATTTTCTTCCCCTTCCATTCTGCCTGCCCGCGGACGATGCCAATATGCGCTTCCCCATCATACAGGGCTTTAATGATTTCCGAGCTCCATCCAGTGATTAATGAAATTTTCGTATCCGGATATTTTGTTACATAGTCTTTTAATACTTTCGGAAGCCAATTTTGACCGACAATCGATGCACAGGCAATTTTTAATGTGCCATGCACTTTTGTATTTAACGAATGAATCGTTTCAAAAATTTCTTCACGCTTCACAAGCAAATCGTTCGAATACTGAATGACCAGTTCACCCGCGGGAGTTGGTGTTAATCCTTTCTGGGAACGAATAAACAATTGTACGCCCCACTCTTTTTCGATTGATTGAAGTCGCTGTGACAGTGCCGGCTGCGTTAAAAAAAGGCGCTCTGCCGCTTTTCGCATATTTCCTTCCTCTGCCAACACTTTAATAATTTCTGCTTCTGTTATTGTCACTGACAATCCTCCCTTTCCGACCGAACGGTTAAAAAAACGACAAAATCCCTTTAGGACTTTGTCGACTTTTATTTTAAGCGTTGTGTTGGTAAATATATTTCTTTAATTGTTTTAAAATAATTCTTCGCGTCATAATACCGACAAAAGTGCCTTCTTCATCGACTACACATAAAAAGGCATGGTTAATTACTAGATCGAGTGCACGTTGGAATGTATCCGTAATTTTTAAATATACAACTTCCTGATTCATGACCTCATCCACACGAATGTCTGCTAATCTATCATATTCAATTCGCTCTAAGCCTAAAATAGACTCTGTTATCATTTTGGTACTTAACAAACCTTTTAAACGATACTTTACATCAAGTACAGGAATAGAAGAATACCCCGTTTTTGTTAAAACTAATAATGCATGTTCAGCGTTATTTCCACTTTGTACATGGGCTACCTTCTCAGATGAAATAATAAAATCTTTTATAGGCATATCTAGTAAAGCTCTGTTGTTCGTTGAAATCATGACATTCTACTCCTTTATCCCGCTAATAACGGGCAGCACCATACTAAAAAAGCCGAAACTTACTGCCGTTATTCTTTGCTCTGTCATTCGACAAAACAGTTTCTCTAATCTCTATAATACCATATGGAGCATTTTTCTGACTATGAAAGGCGCCTATGATTGCAAAAGAAAAAGCATAATAGGACGAGAAAATTCGTCCCATTATGCATTAATTTCAGTAACCCCTTGCCCAATAATAAAAAATAATGATACCCGTAAATGTTCCAAAAACTGCATACGATAAAATGATCGGATTAAGAAGGAAAGGATGCTCCTGAATTTCTTCAGGCACTTCCGAATCACGTTCCTGACCGCTGTCCTCTATATTATGTCCAACACGTACAGTTAGATAATAACCTATAAAACATAGTAGGATGACAACAAAAATTGTTGGATAAAGCCAAATTCCGATTGCAATCGCCTCCTTTAAACAGTTAGCGATAGTATGCAGCAATAATTTGGAATTTATTCTTTTTTGATATCATTTGACAAAGTTAGAACGGATGCTGATTTAGCCATTGTCCGCCATCTAAAGTAATACATTCCCCGTTTAAATAGCCTGCCTTATCCGATAGCATAAATGCAGCAAGATCAGCTATTTCCTCAGGTGTGCCAAGACGCTTTAACGGAACAGAATCCAATGTGCGTTTCGCTTGTTCTTCGGATTCCCATAGTTTATCTGCTCCGCCTGTTCGCTCAATCGGCCCTGGTGCAACGGCATTTACGCGAATGCCATATTGACTGCCCCATTCAACCGCAAGCGAACGTGTCAACGAGAGCACGCCGGCTTTTGCTGCAGCTGAATGAATGACACCTGCTCCTGCGCCCCAAGCATATGTAGCCACCATATTGATAATCGAACCTTTTATACCGTTTTCAATCCAATAG
The DNA here is from genome assembly GCF_037969775.1 of Solibacillus sp. FSL W7-1472. Lineage (NCBI taxonomy): Bacteria > Bacillati > Bacillota > Bacilli > Caryophanales > Caryophanaceae > Solibacillus > Solibacillus sp. FSL W7-1472. Next base: position 848,082 of record NZ_CP150208.1, on the reverse strand, counting down.
CGACCAATTGCAGAAGTACAATAAAATGTTCCATTCAACACAATATCAATAACGGCCTTCCATCCATTCGGCGACAATTTTTCTGCATGCACTAAAAAGTTCCCTGCCGCATTGTTCACTAAGCCATCTACTTGACCAAATTTTTCAGCTGCATATGCAACCATTGCCTGAGCATGTTCCGGTTCTCGAACATCCATTTGAAATGTTTCGATTGAAGACCCAAATTCCTCGATTTCCTTTTTTGCATTGGTCAAACGCTCTAAGTCACGCCCGGTAATGACAACATTCGCTCCTTCTTTCACGAATTGCTTTGCCATACCAAGCCCCATCCCGCTAGAGCCACCTGTAATAATAATCGTTTTGCCTTGTAACATTCCATACATCCCCTTTGCATATAAAATGAACAGCCATTCATAAATAGAGTTTACTATAACAGGAGGGAAATAAATACTAAAATATAAAATATTTCTCACTTACACGGAATTTTAAATGATTTTATAGTGTTTTTTCTCCTTCGAAGGGAATGGAGTGAGCGATGAATTCTGATTTTCTAATATATCATTTAATCGTCTAATATAAATTTATTTGTTCTAATAAAATTATGATGTTCTAATATATCTTCAACATGTTTTAATTTGTATGCGCTTTGTTCTAATATCACCTTCAGATCTTCTAAAATCATAGTTCTTTATTCTAATATCCTACACAATTGTTCTTAAAATCCCACCGTCCCTAGCCCGCTCTATGCAAAATTAAAAAGCTATGAACATTTCGTCCATAGCTTTAATTTTTCTACTATTCTTCAATAATCGGACCGAGTGATTCAGCTAAAAAGATTTCCTGACTGTTGATTCGGAGATCACTTTGATGGCCTTCTTTATAGTGGTATTTTCCATTGGAATCCTGAATGCGCACTTTTTGATTATCTTTAATTTGGAGCAGCATAATACGCTTGATGCGGTATTTTATTTCCGGTGAATAGATGGGAAACAGTATCTCCACACGTTTAATCATATTCCTGGTCATCATATCTGCAGAAGATAAGTATAGATTATCCTCCCCGTTATGATGGAACCAGAAAATCCGGGAATGCTCCAGGAAACGGCCAACAATGCTCAAAACAGTTATATTTTCTGAAATCCCCGGGATGCCTGGACGCAGACAGCAAATACCACGAATAATCAGCTCGATTTTCACCCCTGCAATCGACGCATCATATAGTTTCATCATTAATTCCTTGTCGGTTAAAGAATTCATTTTTGCCCGGATAAACCCGTTTCCATATTTTTTATGTAACGCAATTTCCTTATCGATTAACTCTAAGAATTCATCCCGAATATCAAAAGGCGCGACTACAATATGATGAAATTCAGGTTTTTCAGTATAACCGCTTAAATAATTAAAGAAATTTGTCGCATCAATTCCAAATTCCTTATGCGATGTAATAATCCCCATATCCGTATAAATCTTTGCCGTTGCATCATTGTAATTGCCCGTCCCTAAATGAACAAAGCGTTCAATTTTCCCATTGCGTCGGCGAACAACAAGTGTAATTTTCGAATGGGTTTTTAAATTATTCATCCCATAAATGACGAGGCAACCTGCTTGTTCAAGCTGTTTCGCCCAATGCACATTATTTTCCTCATCAAAGCGTGCTTTTAACTCTACTAAAACCGTCACCTGTTTACCATTCTCCGCCGCCTGCTTTAAAGCTTGAATAATCGGCGAATTTCCGCTCACCCTGTATAGTGTTTGCTTAATGGCCAAAACGCTCGGATCTTCCGCTGCTTCTGCAATAAAATCAACAATCGGGCCAAATGATTCATAAGGATGATGGAAAAATATATCTTGGGTTAACGCTTTTTCAAAAATATTTTCGTCCGACTGTAAATCATGAGGCGGCTGCGGAATAAAACTTTCATATTCCAAATGTTCCCGCCCTGCGGAAATCTCTTTGACAAAGCCGAACATTGCCGTTAAGTCGAGCGGGCCATCAATTTTGAAAACATCGGACTCTCCCAGTTCAAATTCATTTAGTAAATAATCCAGCACGTCGTCATTCATCTCACCGTCTCGCACTTCCAAACGTGAACCGACGCCCCATTTGCGCTTTTTCAGCTCCTTTTCAATTTCCACTAACAGGTCTTGGGCACCTTCCTCATGAATGGTCAAATCTGCATTTCTCGTTAACCGGAAAGCTTGTGTCGATTTCACTTTATAACCTAAAAATAAACGGTCGATATTACTTGAAATGACATCTTCCAATAATACAAACAACGTTTCCTTACTTTTTGATGGTATTTTAATAAAACGATTCAATACAGAAGGCACTTGAACAATTGCGACCTTATCCATAGTATTTTCTAAATCCTCATTGCTGTTTTCCAGCATGACAAATAAATTGAGCGTACGGCCTAATAATGTAGGAAACGGACGGTAGGCATCGACCGCAACAGGTGTAAGGACAGGGAAAATTGTTTCTTCAAAGAATTCATTAATATAACTTTTTTCTTGCTCATTCAGCATTTTCAAATCAAGTATATGCACGCTTTCTTTCGGTAAAAGTTCATACACTAAATGGCGATATACTTCTGTTTGGCGTCTTACCAATGCTTGCGTACGTTCAGCAATTTTAGCAAGCTGCTCTTTCGGTGTTAAACCCGATTTATTTTCGGGTTTATGATAGCCAGCACGAATTTGGTCTTGCAAACCCGCAACCCGGACCATAAAAAATTCATCCAAATTGGAACTGAATATTGCCAAAAATTTCATCCGTTCCAACAACGGGTTATTTGTATCTTCCGCTTCTTCCAATACCCGTTCATTAAAAGCGAGCCAGCTCAGTTCACGGTTATTGTAGTACTGGGGCTTTGCGATTTCCTCAAGCAGCTCGTTGCTGTAACTTGTACTATTTTCGAATTCCTCATGTTCCGGATCAAAAAACGGATCCTTTTCCATATTCATTGTCATATCAACCCTGCCTTTCTTCGTTGAACTTAAGTTTTACCTCGCCTTTGAAAACACGTTCAATATGCTTTTTTTGTTTTTCTGCCTGAGCCAGTTCCGCTATTGCCCGTTCAGAAGTCAGTACTTCTATTTGAAAATGATTGTTTACTTTTTCAAGCGCAATATTTTTTACGACATTGCGCTTTGTCATATTTAAGGCGTAAACAAATTTTAAAATTGCGCCAAAATCACGCAGCTTTTTGAATTCTTCTTTTGAAATCCATGAATCGAATGGTCGTGCGAAACGCAAAAAGTAGTCACGGTTTTTATACGATGCCAGCAGTGCCAGTTTAACCCGATCTATATGGGACAAGCCTGGTATTGATTGATTGGAAATCAAATAAAATGTATGCTGACTGGAGGAATCCAGCTCAATATATTCCCCGATTCCATAAACTTTTGCGGCTTTCTTTAATAGCTGTAAATCTACTTCACTATATTCAAATAGCTTTAAATTAATGCAGCCCCGGTATAACTGTTCTGTCAATGATTCCAGTGTGTGTACTTCCTCCTCCGTACGTCCATAAGCTAACGCAAGCTGCCGGCCACTTTCTTCAAAAACATTGTATTTATCATAGGCCTGGGGATTTCCTTGTAAGACACGGCTAATAATGAGCCCTTCCCGCAACCCTTTTTTACTGACCTGGAAAGAATTCGAATTTACAGTAGACAGAAGCTCCATAAATACTTCCAATGCCGGAACTATAGTATCTGCCCGGTCTGACGAAAGACCATCTAGCTGTCTCAAATTATCGTACGAAAATTCCGTCAAATAGTCACGCAGTTGTTGTAAGTCGCTCACAGTCATTTCGTATTGATGAACACCCGATAGCGGATAGCCAACTTTTTGCTGATGAACTTGGGCGATATTACGTGCACTTCCTCCAATTGCAATAACCGGTAATCCTACATCAACTATCCATTTTAGTGAGGAAAATTGTTCCTTTACAAATGTACGCAGCTTTTCACGTTCGATTTTATCAATAATCGGACCGCTTACAAACTTTTGCTTTAAGGAAACCGTACCGAATGGGAAACTGATCGTTTTTTGGAGTTTTTTGTTGATGAATAATGTAATTTCAGTTGAACCACCGCCAATATCTATCGTTACTGCAGACGGGGTATCCATTGAATGGGCTACTGCAACAAAGCCGTAGTATGCCTCTTCTTCTTCCGTTAAAATATCAATCAGAATACCTGTTTCTTCTTTCATACGGGCGATGATTTTATCATTATTGATCGCTTGTCGTACGGCAGCAGTTGCAGCCGCTTTTACGTCTGTTACATGATAGTCCGCCAATATTAAGCGGAACGATCTTAACGTCTCACCAAGTAGCTGAATGCCCTCTTCGGACATTTCTCCGTTTGGCAATAAGTATGTGCGCAGGCGGGCAACGGTTTTAATATTTCCAAATTCCTTTAGCCCTTCGTTTTTATTATAGGAATATAGTACAAGTCGAATCGTGTTAGAACCAATATCAATGATGGCTGTCTTAATTTTTTTCATAATACGCTTCACTTCCTTCTGAATACCTTTGTATTCGATTACACTCTTTTAAGCGCCTTCAAGAAAATTTGCATAATACATCATTTCATTTTCAGTTTACAAAAAAAGCCGGAATTACTTTTTCAAGTATCCGACTTTCCCATTATTCTATACAATTTAAAACGATGCATCAATTATTAGATAAGTTTTTTTACAGAATCAACTTATCCATCTGTAAAATTAATTCCGCAATTTCAGGTTTCGAAATTTGCTCTTCCGCTCCTACCTGCTCACCTTTATGACGTAAATCATCGGTAATTAGACTAGAGAAAATAATAACCGGAAGTTTTTTAAGATCAGGATGTGATTTAATTTTCTTAGTTAAGTGATGACCGTCCATTTGGGGCATTTCAATATCTGTAATCACGAGCTGTACATGGTTTTCGATCTGTTTATCTGCTTTAGCCAGCGTTTCCAGATAATCGTATGCATCACGGCCGTTTTCAAAAAACTCCGTATTTGCATAGCCTGCTTCATTCATCGTATCGAATAACAATTTGCGCAATAATGGCGAATCTTCCGCAATAATTACTTTTTTTTCGGTACGTTCACGCTTGCCAAGCTTTTTAACATCGTCCACACTTATGCTGGATTCAGGATTAATGTCAACCATGATTCGTTCAAAGTCCAGTAGTAGAATCATTTCATCTTGAGACTTGATGACGCCAATCACCTGAGATGATCCGCCTTGATACATATCTGAAGGTTTTTCAATCTGATCCCAGGAAATACGGTGAATTTGTGTAACATTATCCACATGGAATACAACACGTTGCTTATTAAATTCTGCCACGATGTATTTTTGCTGTGGGTTTCGATTTTCTGTAGGGATCCCTAATACTTTTAACATATCTACAACCGGCAATACTTCCCCACGTAATTGAATAATACCTTCAACATGTGGATGTACATGTGGAATAAATGTCACTGGTATTGGCTGAATAATCTCTTTTACTTTAATTACATTTATACCGAACTTATTATTCGCAACCTCAAATTCAACAATCTCAAGCTCATTTGTTCCACTTTCTAGTAAAATCCCTTTCTGATTTTCCACTACTTGTCTCTCCTTCCAAACTGCCACGCTTACAATAATCCCATTGTATCATAAGAACTATTTAACTACTATCTATTATTGTGCCCTTTGTACTTACTCGTAATACTTGATTAATGCTTGTGTCCCATTGTCCCCATAGCCTTCTGCAAGTAACTGATCGTACATAGATTTCGCTAAAGTTAAGCCTGGCAATTGGAGATTCATACGCTCTGCTTCATCAAGCGCAATCTTTATATCTTTAATAATATGTTTAATGTAAAAGCCAGGCTCCAGATTCCCCTTCAACATACGTGGAGCAAGATTGGATAGCGACCAGGACCCTGCTGCCCCTGCTGTAATCGAACGAAGAACTTCCTCCATCGTCAACCCAGCTTTTAAACCATAAGCCATCGATTCGCAAACACCGATCATGCCGGATGCGATCGCAATCTGATTGCACATTTTCGTATGTTGCCCACTGCCCGCAACACCTTGGTAAACAATGTTTTGTCCAAACAGTTCGAAAATAGGATACAGTTTTTCAAATACATCTTTGTCGCCGCCAATCATAAGCGATAATGTACCATTTTTTGCACCAATGTCTCCTCCAGATACTGGTGCATCAAGACTATGCAAACCACGTTCCCTTGCTTCATGATAAAGCTTTTTCGCAAGCGTCGGTTCAGATGTCGTCATATCGATGACAATTGCACCTTCTTTCGCAGCAGAAAAAATACCTTTCTCACCAATGTAAACTTCTTCAACATCTTTTGGGTAGCCAACCATTGTAAAGATAATCTCCTGCTCTTTACTTGCTTCTGCTGGTGTTTCCGCCCATTTCGCGCCTGCAGAAATAAGATCTGCCGCTTTGCTTTTAGTTCTTGTATAAATTGTTACATCATGTCCGGCATTCAGCAAATGCATAACAATGCTTGCCCCCATTACACCAGTACCGATAAACCCTATTTTTTTTGATTCCATATGTATGCCCCTTTAGTATTTTCTTTTTATTTTAACAAACTCAGGGAGAACTTCAATGTCAGTGTTTTTTAATAATTCTAAAAATAACATCCACACTAGGATAGTTTCCAATATGCTTATCCCATAGGAGTGGCCTCTTAAAGAAAGATCTTCTCATGATATATTTTATTAGTTGGATTTAAGAAAATGTATGAATAAATTAAAATTTCCTGCATATATAAAAAAAGAGAGCAGTAGCGTTGGTCCGCTTCTACTCTAAAGGGGGAAATGAGAATGTTGCTGTGTTCAAAATTACTCTTCCCTTCTCATCACTGTTTTAAACATAAAATATATAATTATTTTCAATTTAATGTTTAAATAACAGATGTGCACTTCTCGATTGATTAAAAGCATTCATTAGATTGTCTACTTGGACGCTTAGCTGTATCGTTTTAGCACTTCGTAAACCATTTTCTAAACCTGATTGAATCATTTGTTTGCGCTTTTCTTCAATTTCCAATAGTAGTGCCTCATTCGAGATAGGTCTACCCAAACTGTTTCCTCCTTTTTTAGCCATTTACCATTATTATACCCATTTTGTAATCTTCTTACAAAAATTTCATCATTCAAAATTCGACAATAATTACGCTCTTGAATTTTCTGAAAATGTATACACTACATCCCCACCTTGTTTTGCCTCACCACGGAAGTTTTTAAATTGTTCATCCTTAATAAGGTGTTCACGAAACTGAAGAAATTCCTCCTTCTTTATAATCACAGATTGTAATTCGCCATTGCGTAATTGATCGAGAACTGTTTTATAGTCTGTCATATGGTACCCTCTTTCCATTTTTATATGTATAAATCCAATATATCAGACTATTAATTGAAAAGGAAAATTAAATATATTCCAAATATGTCCTAGTAAATTAATAAAATTATTCAAACTAATTGAATTTTGTAGTATAATTTCAAGCAAACTGTTAATTAGTAGTCGATGAAGGGACTGACTGTGTATGAAAATTGCGGAAGTTGGAAATATAATCGAGTTTAAAGACGGCTTAAAAGGAGTCGTTGAAAAAGTGAATGAGAATTCCGTTATCGTTGATATAACGATTATGGATAATTTTCATGATTTAGAAATGGAAGAAAAAACAGTTGTTAATCACAAACGGTATAAAATATTAGCTAATAACGAATAATTTAATGCAAATTACCCTTTTTAACATTGAGATGATGATAAAAAGGGTAATTTTTGTTACGATACGTAAGGGGAGGTTGAAGCTATTGAAAAACAAAAAACAAATCATTACACTCCTTCTGGCATTAGTTTTTATTTTCAGCATGATGTTTTTTACATTTTATGAAAAGACGATATTCTGGTATTTATATGCCTTTACCTTACTAGTTGGAATTGCCATCAGCTTAGTGGCAGGTAAATTTGAAGACCGTATTCCAACATGGCAATATTTGATATACGGAATTGGGTACGGGACAATTACGTATGGAATTGTAAAACTCGGTTATATGATAATGCCTTATCTCGATAAAAACGCATCAAAGGATATATCGAAATTTTTAGATGTATATGGCCCACAAAATATTTTCCATTATTTAATGCTCATTTTTATCGTAGTTGTAGGAGAAGAAATGTTTTGGCGAGGCTATGTTCAGCAGCAGTTAAAACAATACACAACGCCTTTCTGGGCTGTCGTAATCACTTCTATGCTATTTTCACTGTCTCTAGCAATTAGCGGGTTCCTGCCAGGTGCACTTGCAGCTATTATCGCTGGTTTGCTTTGGGGAGCGTTATATGAATGGAAAAAAAGTTTACCGTTAATTATCGTTACCCATATTGTCTTTGTTTTACTATTATTTTTAGTTTTACCATTATTCTGATACAATTAAAGCAGAAACTTATCTTTCTAAATTTTCGTCTATACATGTTAAAGGGGGATCCATATGAAGAAAACAATTTATCAAGTCGGGGCCGTAGTTATTTTATCTGCATTTTTAGCAGCTTGTAATACGGATACAGACGAGCCTACAACAACAAATGCAGCAAAAGAAGAGCCTACTGAAACAGAAGAAGTGCAAAATGAGGAAGAACAAGAAACAAACGAAACGAGCGAGACAAGCGAGGCCGATGAATCTTCTTCAGCTCAGCAAGAGGAAACTACTGAGTCATCAGAAGAAACAAAAGCTGAACAAGAAGATAAAAGTGATACTACTACATTGACATACATTTCAAATGGCCAGCCGTTTGAAGAAAAAGTAGTAACTTCAAAAAGTGATGAAATGAATTACACGATTCAACATTTAGAAAACTATACACTGACTTCAGAAGAACCAGGTGTCGACAGTTTATTAAATAATGCTGATGAAACAACGTCAATGCAAATTGAAGTTGTAAAAAAAGAAGATGTAACTTTTGATCAGTTAAAAGAATCTGCAAAAGAAACAATTTCTGCCATTGCTCCTGAAAACACGAAAGATCTGGATTTAGCTTCAACTTTGACAGAGCGTAAAGAAATTTTAAATATTGTTGGATATGAAGCTTTATTAGAAGATGAAAAGGTTGTAAAAGTTGTAATTGAGCGCGAAAACCTGTTTGTTACGTTAACAATTTACGATAATGTCCAAGCAGACCTAACAGATGCCTTTTTACAAATGGGTTTAACAATTCAATAATGAGCAAAAAGGACGCCCGTAAATTTTGGGCGTCCTTTTCTTGATTAATAGGATAAATCTTTAATAGATAATCCTAATTTTTTTAATAACTCTATTGCTGTCTGTTTTTCTTCGGCTGATAATGCCCCTAAAAGTTCATGAATTTTCTGTTCATGCTCAGGAAACAGCTTGTCCATAAATTCGGAACCTAGATCGGTAATTTCCGCATATGTGACACGACGATCGGTTGGGCACGAAACACGCGCTAAAAAATTCCGTTTTTCCAACTTATCAACTACGTAAGTAATCGATCCGCTTGCTAACAGAATTTTGTTTCCGATTTGCTGCAGTGGCTGGCGACCTTTATGATATAAAAGTTCTAAAACCGCGAATTCTGTGGGATTTAAACCATTTGTTTGTATAAATTGATTCGTAGCTTCACTTATCGCTTTATGTGCTCTTGATAAAACGATAAATAATTTCAACGATTGCTTTACTTCCTCTGAAGCCATAAAAACCATCCTCTATTTTAAATAATCAATTACGCTGTGCGCAATTGCGTAGGATTTAAGGAGGCCCACAAGACGGGACAGACTTCTGTTGTCCATAATGGAACACTTTAAGCTAACTTCCTCTTTAAATCCCCTTTAATAATCTGTGACATCTGCAAGAAGCTTGGCTTACACGAGATTCGTACTCATTCATTACTTCATGGAAGCGGTGCTCTTACACTGATTTGCTAAGATTTCAGCTAGTGTTTGCTAAATCTGCTAAATGAAGATGTACATATTATAGCGATGGATTGGAAGTTTTGTCAAAATCACTTCGAAATTGCCGCCATTCTTGCAACTCTCATTGAATAAGAAGGAGAAGAATTTAAATATTCAATTTCATTTCTTAAATCAAAATCAATTAAAAACTTAGATCCTGCACCTTGCTCACTTTCAATGTGAAGAGTCCCATTATGTTCTTTAATGACAGATTGTACAAGCAATAGTCCCAGTCCAGATCCTGTTTCTTTCGTTGTATAAAAAGGGTTTAATGCATTTTCAATATCAACCGCATTCATCCCTTTTCCACTATCCTGAACTGAAAGCTGCAGCGTATTTTTGCCGCGGTAAAGTAAACGTACAACAATGTAATTATTCGTATCCATGGCTTCGATAGCATTTTTCAGCAAGTTAATGATCATTTGCATCAGGCGATTATAGTCCCCATTAATTCTGTATTCTACTTGTTCGTCATATTCAAACAAAATCATTGCATTTGTTTTCATTGCGAGAGGCTGCATACGCTGAATTGACTGGTCTACAACATCCTTCAAATCAAGCATTTGAAATACTTGTTTCTTTGGTTTTGAAATGTTCAGAAGGTCTCCAAGCAAATCATCCATACGTTTTAACTCAGATTCTAGAATTTTGAAGTAAGGATATTCCTGCTCATTTAAGCTGCTTTTAATCATCTGAATAAAGCCTTGGATCGATGTCATAGGATTGCGTATTTCATGGGCAATCGACGCAATATTTTGACCAATAAACGACAAAGATTGCTGATGCTCAATCCTTTTTAGCAACATCATCTCTTCCGTCTGATCAATAATCGTTGTTACTAATATCCCTAAATTTTCATCTACTTTACTAATGAAGTTTAAATAGACCGGAGTGCCATCTCCGTTTTCTCTTTTAACAAAAATACTCGCCATTTCCCGATTTGAAATTTTTTTATAATATTGGATGATGACTTCAGAATCGTACTGGCAATCTTCAAATAGATAATCATAGCTTCTATTTTCTATTTGAGCGGCTTTTCGATCAAGTAAATGCAATGCCATTGCATTGCCGGATAATATTTTTCCGTTCAACGTTGTTAATATTACCCCTTGTGCCATTCCATCAATTAAATTCTGAAACATAAGTGTTTTGCTTTTTTCTTCAAATGAAATAACATTGGATGGGTTAACTTGTATTCTAGTAAAGATCAGTTGTTTATGTTCAAGAAAATGCCCCCAAACCTGGACCGGTATTTTCTGATGATATTTATTAATTAATACAAATGTAGTAGTAGATGGTGATTTTTCATTGACGGAATGGATAAACCGCTCCCACTCACCACTAAGTTTGTCCGTACTTTCCCAAAAACATTTAGGTAAATGGGTTGACTGTAATATTTCCTCTGCTTTACTATTCATAAATTCAATCTTACCTTGGCGGTTTAATATAATAATTTGTTCATTGGATTGCTGAAAGAGATCTTCTAACATAAAATTCAATTGACCTTCCACTACAATTACAACCCCCCATTTTTAGATATTATAGAATTTTCAGAATTGTATACTTATGGTATATTATTTCACATTACTATTTGGAATAAAATGGGCAAATTCTCCCATATTGTTTGTATCTGTTTACACTGCTACAATATACTTTATGAAGAGGAGAATAAAATTATGAAAATTATATTAAGTACACTCAATGCAAAATATATTCATACAAATTTAGCGATCCGCTATTTAAAAGCAGCAGCACTACCTGAATTCGACTGTGAGCTTGCTGAATATACTATTAAAGACCCCGCTTTCAACATTGTATCAGACCTTTTCCAAAAGAAACCGGATGTTGTCGGATTCAGCTGTTATATTTGGAATATTAATGAGACGATTGCGGTAATTCGTATGCTAAAAACGGTATTGCCTAATGTCAAAATTGTATTAGGCGGTCCGGAAGTTTCCTATGATGTCCATGAATGGATTCGTAAACATGAAGAAATCGACTTCATTATTATGGGTGAAGGCGAAGTTTCATTTAAAGAAATGCTTCGCTACTTCAATGGTGAGATCCCACTCGAAAAGGTGCCGGGTATTTGCTATTTAGAAGAAGGAAAATTAAAAATTCATGCACAGCCACCGAAAATCGATTTGCGAGAAATTGCTACCCCTTTCCGATTTGAAGAAGATTTACCTCATCTAGGTAAACGGATTCAATATATTGAAACAAGCCGCGGCTGTCCTTTCAGTTGTCAATTCTGCTTATCTTCTATAGAGGTCGGGGTTCGTTATTTCAATCGTGAGAAGATTAAAGAAGATATTCGTTACTTAATGAATAACGGGGCAAAAACGATTAAATTCGTAGACCGTACCTTTAATATTAGCCGCAGCTATGCGATGGAAATGTTCCAATTTTTAATTGATGAACATCAGCCAGGTGTCGTATTCCAGTTTGAAATTACAGCGGACATTATGCGTCCTGAGGTCATTCAATTTTTAAATGACAACGCACCGAAAGGGCTGTTCCGTTTTGAAATCGGTGTCCAGTCAACTAATGACCTAACAAACGATCTTGTAAAGCGTCGTCAAAACTTCGAAAAACTTACTCGTACTGTCACAATGGTAAAAGAAGGCGGAAAAATTGACCAGCACCTGGATTTAATTGCCGGATTGCCTGAAGAGGATTATGCGTCTTTCCGCAAAACATTTAATGATGTATTTGCGATGCGTCCAGAAGAGCTGCAGCTTGGCTTCCTGAAACTGCTGCGCGGGACAGGCTTACGGTTGGAAGCCGAAAAGTACGGCTATACATATGTTGATATTTCGCCTTATGAAATTTTTTCAAATAATGTATTAACTTTCGATGATATTGTTCGTATTAAACATGCGGAAGACGTACTGGAAAAGTATTGGAATGCACATCGTATGGACAATACGATTGAATATTTAGTAACAAAAGTATTTGAAACGCCATTCGATTTCTTCCAAAGTTTCGGCACATACTGGGAAACAAAAGGCTGGTCACGTATTGGACATCAGCTAGAAGATTTATTCCGCCGTTTACTAGAATTCCTTCAAACGGTCGAGCATGCTGACTTAGAAGTGATTACAAGCTTAATGAAGTACGATTTCCTGCAAGGTCAGCAGTTCCAGCCGCGTAAACTTTGGTGGGATGACCGTCTTTCTGATGAAGAGATGAAAGATGTCTATACGCGTATTAAAGAAGGCCCTTCCCTTGTAGGTGAGGAATTTGAAGCAATGCAAATTACTGAACGCGAATTATTTAAGCATTCATTAATTATTCCGTTCCACATCGATTTAGAAAATTACGAAGTCGGTGCACCAGAAAAGAAAACAGGCTATTTATTCACATACTTCCGCAATGGACAACAGCCTTACTTCAACACATTCAATTAATTCAAAAACGCTGCAAACTCTTAATATAGAGTGTGCAGCGTTTTTTCAAATTGAAAAATTTATCGATTATTTGATTTAGAACCATCCGATTGTTTCTTTTGAGGTCCATTTTTATATTGCTCTTCCGTTAAATCATTGTCTTCGCGAAGATCCAGATCATCCGGGTTTAACTCCGGTCCAACCTCTTCTTTCATATTTTGTCGGTCATTGCCTTTCTTCTTTTCCATAATGATCACCTCCATTCATAAATTAACCAATTAGCTATAATCTATTCTGCTGATTGCAGTCGGCATACTCGTTTTATACCCCAAAAAAGAGGGCATAATTCAATTAATAGAAAGGAGTGCTATTTTTGAAATTTTTATTGGTTATTTCAAGCATTGTTGTTCCGCTTATTATGGTCCTTCTAAGAAAGATAATCAGCAAGTCAGCCTTTATTTTTAATATATTGGCTGTTATTTTTGTCATCATTTTCGGCAGTATTGCATCCACTTCAATTTATCAGATTATTATTGACGATGCTGTCTTTATGACAAAAATTCATGGTCTTTTTTTAAATGAACTCTTCTTAATTTCCGGCGCATATATCGGAGTATTTACTATTTACAGACTTATGATTCTCACATTGCATGAAAAATAGTTATGTTTTAAATACATTAAAGAACGCCCATTCTCTAAAAGGAAATGGACGTTTTTACGTATTGCCCGTTCTTCTTTAAATACCATTATTACTCCGTAAGAAAGTGATGTTATTTAAGCATTATTATTATTTCTAACTCACTAATATTCAAAAAATACATATTATGCAATTAGAGCCATTCTTTTTTAGTAAGGAGGATATTAAAAGTGAATGCCAATAAAAAAGAACAGTCTCCAGACTCTCAAGAAATTCAAATTGCCAGGCTTGCTTTTATTGGTGCATCCATCGCTACATTAGGTGATGGTATAGCTGCGATTGCTGCCGGTTTAGCGTTGGAGGCATTAGAAAACTCAAGTAACCAAGGCACTCAAAAATCCGATTCATCTCCACAGTCAAAAGACATGCAAAAACAGCTTGACTATTTAATTAATGAATTGAAACAGATTAAAAAAATGATGAAATAAGTTTATTTGTATTAATTAGAGCCAAGTAGATACAATACGAATTTTTATGCCTAAAACTTCAAGACAAGTTTCGTTCTAATTTTAATCGAATATATTGGTTAAAAAGGAGTGTATTTTTGCAAAACTCTGCTTTTCCTTCATCAACCTCAAACTTAGTTAGTAATTTAACAAAAGCGATCAATGGTGAATTCACGGCAATCCATTTTTATGAGCACTTAGCTAAACTCGCACCAACTCAAGAAATTCAAAATAGAATTCTTGAAATTCGAAATGATGAAATGAGACACTTTCAAGGCTTTTCTAATTCCTACTTCTCCATTACCGGCCATTATCCAACGCCTCAAATTACAGAAGAAATGCCAAATAACTTTAAACAAGGTGTATTAGGTGCATTTAAAGATGAACAAGAAGCTGTTGAATTTTACCATCTTGCTGCGAGACAAGCTGGGAATTCCTATATAGCACATCAATTTCAATCCAATGCATCAGATGAACAAAATCACGCAGTCTGGTTTTTATATTTCATGACCCATTATTAAGCCATATAAATAAGCCAACCTATTCTTCCATGATACCAGCAGCTCAACTAACCTTTTGGCGAGATTTTAGGGTGTCATGTGGTTTGACGTCCTTTCTATCCTCAAAAAGTTGGTCTCCCCGATTCTTGTACCGATCCCAATAAAGAGTAAAATTCGTATATAGCTAATCCGATTAAAAATCCGTTGGTTAACACTTCCGAGATGGTGTTTTATTACAATACTACGTATGAAAAAAACCCATTACTTTTACAGGTAATGGGTTTTAACGTATTTATGTGATTTAGTTTGTGCAATAACAGAGAATAAAAGGAATCATTTATAGCTCATTCTAAACTTGAGAATTTTGCCAGGTCTTTTCTACTCCCTATGGTGACCAGTAAATCTTCTGGTTGAAGCAACTCTTCTGGAGAAGGAGAAACAATGATATCATCATTCCTAACAATCGCAATAATACTGACATTAAATTTAGCACGAATATCAAGTTCTTTTAGATTTTTACCTGCCATCCTTAAAGGAATTGTAATTTCCTCAATATTGTAATTTTTCGAGAGTTCAATATAGTTAAGTAACTTTGGTGAGAGGAGTTGATTGGCTACTCGTTCCCCCATATCTCTTTCCGGATAAATGACCCAATCAGCGCCGATCGCCTCTAATACCTGGCCATGCCTTTTACCAAGTGCCTTAGCAATAATTTTTGGAATTCCTAAATTTTTCAGGAGTACCACCGTTAAAATACTGGATTGAATATCGTTTCCTATCGCTACAATTACACAATCAAAGTCTGTGATACCTAATGAAGTAAGAGCCTTTTCTTCCGTCGAATCAGCAATCACCGCATCTGTTACGTAACCTTCAGCAGCTTCGACTTTTTCTTCAACTAAATCGATTCCTAATACTTCTTGCCCAGCTTCATGCAGTCTTCTAGCAACACTCGTTCCAAATCTCCCTAAACCTATCACAGCATATTGTTTTATTGCCATTTTGTATCCCTTTCCTTTGTTAATTAACCAATCATTATGTTCCCTTTTATATAGTGATATGCTTCTTTTTTACGTCGTTTGGAAATAGCAAATCCAAGTGTTAACGGACCTAATCTCCCTACGAACATTGTTAAGATAATTAGAACGCGTCCAAATGGAGATAGCTCTGGTGTTAATCCCATAGAAAGTCCCACGGTACCAAATGCTGAAGTTGCTTCAAATAAATATAGAATAAAGTCATGACCTGGTTCTGTGATGCTTAGCAAAAAGGTGACGATTACAACGATCATGATGCCGCTCATCGCAACAGTAAGTGCCTTTAGAATACTTTGCATAACAATACGACGTTTAAATAAAACCACATCTTCTCTCCCTTTAAGCTGGGAAAAAGCTGTTGCCATTAAAACTGCAAAAGTAGATACTTTAATACCTCCAGCAGTCGAGCCTGAACCTCCCCCGATAAACATTAGGAAAATGGTTAAGAATAGCGTGGCATGAGTCAAATCTGCCATTGGTAATGTATTTGCTCCCGCCGTTCTTGGCGTTATACTATGGAACAAGGCACCTAGAGCTTTTCCTGTGGAAGACAACGGTCCCAATGTTTTATCATTACTATATTCAAACAGGAAAATTAAGATGGATGCTCCAACGATAAGCATTAGTGTTGTAAACAATACAACTTTTGAATGTAATGAAATTTTATGTGTAACAGGGTATTCATATAATTCATGTATGACAATGAAACCTAAGCCACCTATAACGATCAGAGAGCAAACAGTTAATACTACAAATGGATCGTCAACGTATTCAGTAAGACTTTTAAATCCCCCCATTAAATCAAAGCCTGCATTATTAAAAATTGAAATTGAATGAAAAAAACCAAAATAAATTGCTTTGCCAATCGTCATATCAAATGAAAATCTGATCGATAATATGATAGCTCCAATACCCTCTACTATCACAGTAAAAATTAGTATTCTTTTAACTATTTTGACGATATCAAGAGTCGAAGCAGCATTAAAAGCTTCTTTTAATAAAATTCTTTCTTTTAAAGAGATTTTTTTTCCTAATAGAGTAAATAAAAAGGTTGCAAACGTCATAAATCCTAAACCGCCAATTTGAATAAGCGACAAGATCACTAATTCACCAAACAGTGAAAATGCCTCCTCGGTATCTACAACCACTAGACCTGTAACACAGGTAGCAGAAGTAGCTGTAAATAACGCATCTAGGAATGGAAGTCCTTTACCATCTGCTGTAGCTACCGGGAAAGTCAACAAAAATGCACCTACAAGGATTAAAATGGCAAATCCCATAACAAGTATTTTTGATGGATTAAGGCTCTCTTTGAAAATTTTCATTGCTCCCTCCTAACAATAAGTTAAAAGTTATTTACCCATGAATTTATACCAAGTTTAGGCATCTACTAAGCTCTTATTCTAAAATAATTAATAAAGTTTTATGAACGCAAAAAGACCGATTTAAACAAGCATTAACTTTGCGGTAAACGACAAAAGGAATACTTGAATAAGGCGGTCTATTATATGACCTCCTCCGCATTAGCCGACGAAGTTAGCTGACGGGTTAGGATGGCGAAAGAGTATATATCATCCCTTCTGCAATGCAGAATTAACCCCAAAAGATCGGGTCCTCCGTTCTCAATGATTGAGATTTGGCTTTGTTAGTTTTCTTAATTACGAGCTTATTTTACTCCTGTGCATAACACTTGTAAACTGGTTAAAAAAATTTATTTATAAGTTTATTTGTAATGTCAAAACGACTCAAGAACATAAATCATTCAATAAATTTATAAACTTCGCCAAAATTAGAGCTTAGAGGATCTAAAAGGGGGTGAAATAACTTCACCCCCTCGAAAACCCTTAAAAGCCTTGTTTTAAGACACTTTTGAAAAACTACCCAATAATGATCCGTTCCTTCGGGTAATGGTACTTCTTCTTCTTGGCAGATCCTCCGATTGAATACAGGAAAGAAATGAGCCCTACTCGCCCTACAAACATGAGCACCATAATGACCATTTTTCCGAATGCCGTTAAGTCCCCCGTTATGCCGAGCGACATCCCGCACGTTCCGAAAGCTGATGTAATTTCAAATATGACTTCCATCATAGAGGCGCTAGATTCTGTGATAAACAGTACCATCGCAGCGCCGAGCACCATAATAATCGCAAAAATAAGCACCGCAAACGAACGGTATACATCGATTAAATGAATCTCCCGGTTAAAAATTTGAATTTCCGACTGCCCGCGGGAGAATGCAATTAAAAACAAAATAACGATCGCAAATGTCGTGGTACGAATTCCCCCACCGACAGAGCTTGGTGATGCCCCAATAAACATTAGTGCACTCATAAAGAGCTGTGTCGCCTCGTTGAATGAAGTGACATCATAGGTTGTTAAACCAGCCGACCTCGTGGAAATCGATTGGAACATAGCCGAAAAAGCAGCCTCATGCCATCGCATCCCTTTAAAGGACTGAAAAGATTCGATAATAAAAATTACGACCGAACCAAAAACAAATAAGGCAACATACGTAAACGTCGTAACCTTTGTAAATAAGCTAAAGCGAAATGCCGGATCCTTTTTCGTTAAGTAGGCCTTTACTTCAATTAATACGGGAAAACCGATCGCTCCGAGGAAGATTAAAATCATACAAACAAATTGTATGAAATAGTCGTGATGAAACGGCTGCAAACTCATTCCCGTAATATCAAAGCCTCCATTTGTTGTCGCAGAAATAGACGCAAACAATCCATTAATCGCCGATTCTTCCCATGTCGCAAAATAACGCTTAAAATGTACCGTTAATATAAGGGCACCTGTAAATTCAATGATAAACAGCAGCTTGGCTATTTGACGAATCAAAGCAACAACACCCGATAAATTATATTGATTATGGTCAATCATAATAAGCTGACGTTCACGCATGCCGATTTTCTTTCCAAACAGCAGCCATAAAAACGTACCGATGGACATAATCCCAATCGCACCGAATTGCAGAATAAGCAAAATCATGG
Organism: Solibacillus sp. FSL W7-1472; assembly: GCF_037969775.1. NCBI lineage: Bacteria > Bacillati > Bacillota > Bacilli > Caryophanales > Caryophanaceae > Solibacillus > Solibacillus sp. FSL W7-1472. Next base: position 829,027 of record NZ_CP150208.1, on the reverse strand, counting down.
CAAGCCCAAAGCTACTGTATGTTTCTGCAACAGTAACGGTCGTTAAACCCGTTACACTAACCGCACTGACCGCCGTAAATAGACTGTCTAAAAATGATACGTGTACACCTTCCAAATGGACTCCCGGAAGTCGCAGCAATAAAAACGAAATTAAAATGGCTACAGAATAATAAGTGATTAAAATTTGGAAAGGCGTAATTTTACGCTTTTCGAATTTTTTAAAAGGCATAGATTGGCCTCCGATAATTGATTACATTTTTACTAGTATAATGAATATCATGGAAAATGAAAAGAAGATACTTCTAATAGTTGAAGTATCTCCTAAAACATATATTATTCTGCTTTTGCTTTTTTGTTTTTGTATACACTTACTAAATAGCCGCCTACTGCAAGTCCAAGCAGTACTACCCAGAAGATGGCTTTCCATGTTGTCGAATGCGGGAAATGCGGATCGATAATGGCCAAGTTCTCATGTCCTAACGCCAATACCGCCAATTTGACACCTACCCAGCCTACAATTAAAAAGGCTGCAGTTTCCAATGTTGGATAGTCGTTTAACAGCTTAACAAACATTTGGGCCGCAAAACGCATAATGACAAGCCCTATAAAGCCACCAAGGAACATAACAGCAAATGGACCGGCATTAATTCCGCCGATATGGTAATCACTAATGTGCGGTAATGTCATAGCAATAGCTACGGCTGCAAGCATTGAGTCGATTGCAAACGCAATATCCGCAAGCTCTACTTTTAATACGGTCATCCAGAAACCAGAACCTTTGCTCTCTTTCAATTCCAAATCTTCATCCTGCTTTTTAAAGTGATTATCGTATAGATGTTTTATGGATATGAATAATAGATAAGCCGCACCAAGCGCCTGAATTTCCCAGTATTTCGCTAAGAATGTAATTAGGAACAGCGCGATGAATCGGAATACGAACGCACCGAATAATCCGTAAAATAATGCCTTTTTCTGTTGTTCTTTCGGTAAGTGTTTAACCATTACTGCCATTACAACTGCATTATCTGCAGCTAACAGCCCTTCAAGGAAAACTAATACAAGTAAGACCCATGCATATTCTAATAAAATTGCTTCCATGAAATTTCTCCTCCTTATTATTTACTTGTACCCAATAAATTAGGCGTTAATAATGTGAATTTGAAAAAATACCCTTTTTGGCCAAAAAAGAAAAGACCTCTGCCTATGTAAATAGGCAAAGGTCTTGCTAAGCACATAATGCTATCACACCCGATGGCTCCTAACCATGTAATGACGAATGTGAAGTAAGTACATTTAAAAATAGCGCTTATCTAAAATGACAGGCTGCTACTTAAATCTCTTATAGCTACTCCCCTTTGACAAATGTCAATTGGATATTCAATTCAATTATATTGCTATTTTACCGATAACGTCCCGAAAAATCAAACATTCTTTTATAATTCATCAAAATTTTACATTGTCGTGCGGTAAATAGTTTTTCAATCTATTCTTTTGCTTCCTTTTCAATCAGGCTGTAAATGATCGGTACGATAAATAATGTTAAAACTGTTGAACTAACCAGCCCTCCAATAACGACAATGGCCATTGGCTGATTCATTTCTGTACCTTCACCAATTCCCAATGCCAATGGTACCAAACCTAAAATAGTCGTTAAAGCCGTCATCAAAATTGGTCTCATTCGATCCTGGGCACCCGTAATAATGGCCTCGGTTATATTTAATCCTAGCTGTCGTTTCTGATTAATATAATCAATAAGAACAATGCCGTTATTTACAACAATCCCCACTAATATAAGGATGCCGATAATGGCTGTAACACCGAGCAATGTACTAGTTACAAACAGAGAAACAGCGACACCGATAACCGTAAGCGGAACACTGAACATCATCACAAACGGTAGCTTAAAGGATTCAAATTGAGCGCCCATTACTAGATAAATAAGAATAACAGCCAGCAGAATGGCCAGTATCATATCTTGTTTTGCACTGTCGAAAAGCTCACGGTCGCCACCAAAAACAACTTTCGATGTTGCAGGAATACCCTCTTCTTCAATCGCATTATCCACTTTCTTAGAAATGCCGCTAAGGGACTCCGATGTATTGTATTTTACAAACACGGCTACGGCCGATGCCTGATCCGATCTTCGAATAGCCGTTTGGGTTTCTTTTATTTCAACCGATGCCAGCTGCTGCAGTTCGACAAACACCCCCGCATTTGTTCGAAGCTTCATCGTTTTAAGTGCTTCTACATCTTCACGGTATGCTTTTCCGAATCCAGTATATACACCTAGCACTTCACCATCTTCGGCAATGATCTGTGTTGTAAATGCACCTCGTGTCATCATATTGACGGTTTGAGCAATTTGTGCGGGCATTAACCCATATTGAAGTGCATTATCACGATTTACTTCAATTTGTATTTCCTCTTGAACTTCATCCAAATCAGTCGTTACCTCGGTAACCGAATCAATCTTTGCAATACGTTGCTGGATGGAAGCGACCGTTTCTTTCAGCTGAGACTCATTGCTGTCTGTCACGCGAAATGTTAATGAGTTCGGTGTTGAACCTGAAGAAGATGAAAGCGAGAAATTCACTTCTGCACGCTCTCCGATTTGCTGTTGCACTTGTTTTTCAAAAAGCTCAACAAACTCGAATATGGAGCGATCTCGTTCCGATAATTCAACGAGCTTAACTGAAATCTCCCCTTCATTTTGTTCACTAGTACCCCGCGATAAAGATTGCTGATTCCCCCCAATTAAACTGACCACTACATCAACTTCTTCATATTGCTTTGCCATCTCCTCGATTTCTGAAACAATTTGTTCTGTTTTTTCAACTGTTGCACTGTTTGGAAGCTCCACGGACAAAGATACGAATCCTTCATCAGTCGGCGGCAAAAACTCTGTACCTGTTTTATATACCATAAAGCCAGATATACCGACTAAGACGATGGTAATTGATAAAATAAGGGCTCGTCTCGATAAGCCCCATTTAAGTATTTTCGTATAATTTCGGTACAGCCATGAATCTTGACGCTTCTTTACTACATTCGAAGGCTTTGTACGTAAGAAGCGGCTTGCCAGCATCGGTACAACCGTCAGTGCCACAAATAGTGAGGCAATTAAGCTAAATGAAATCGTTAACGCGAATTCCACAAAAATTTGACCAATTAACCCACTTATAAAAATGACCGGCACGAAAACCGCAATCGTCGTGACAGTAGAAGCGGTAATGGCTAAAGCTACTTCCTTCGTTCCATTGGCTGCCGCTTCTTTCGGATTCTCACCAAGCTCTAAATGCCGCTCAATATTTTCTATAACAACAATGGCATTATCCACTAGCATCCCGATTCCAAGGGCAAGGGCACCAAGTGTCATAATATTCAAAGAAAAGTCCGCAAAAAACATAAGTACAAAGGTTACGATGACCGAATACGGAATCGCGATGCCAATAATAAGCGGACTTTTTATTCCGGATAAAAAGACGAAAAGCACAAGCATCGCAAATAGCCCGCCAAAAATAAGCGAGGAGCTAATATTACCGATTGCTAAGCGAACATAATCCCCCTGGTCAAATAAAATTGTTGCTTCAACCCCATCATACTGGGGCTCATCCAATAATTGACCAAGTTCCTTCTGAAAAGTTCCGGAAACATTTGCAGTATTTGCCCCGGACTCCTGCAAAACCGAAATGAGGACAGCCTGTTGGTCATTTGCTCGAGTAATTGTGTTCGTTTCCTGTTCTTTGCGTTCTACAGTCGCTATATCCTTAACTTTTATTGCTTCACCTGTTAATGGGTTGACCGAAAGCGCAACATTCGCTATTTCTTCCGGACTTGTAAATAAACTGACTACTCGAGTCGTTAACAGCTGATTCTCATTTGTACTTAGCTCAGCTCCCGGCATCGAAATATTGCTTGCCTGGATAATTTGCATCACATCATTTTGCGTCAAATTATTCTGCTCAAGCTTCCGGGCATCAAGCTCAATCTGTACTTCTTCTACAATTTCACCTGAAACGGTTACACTTGCCACCCCTTCAGTCCGCTGCAATTCCTGTTCAAGTGATTCAGCGATTTGACGGATATCGACTTCTTCATTTTCTGCTGCGAGCGCCATTTGGATGACCGGAAATTGCGAAGGATCAAATTTCAAAAAGCTTGGTTTCCCCGCATCTTCAGGAAGTGGAACAAGATCAATTCGCTGTAATATGTCGGTTTGCACATCATCCATACTTGTTGACCAATCAAATTCCAAAATAATCAGGTTCGAGCTTTCCAGCGATGTCGACTGCACTCGTTTAATCCCCGGCAATGTCGCCAGCGAAGCTTCAAGCGGCTTTGTCACTTTTTCGTTTACTTCAATCGGACTTGCACCCGGATAGCTTGTCACAACAACTCCAATCGGCGGATTTAAATCAGGTATTAACGTAACTGGAATTTTAAATAATGAAACTGCGCCGAGTATTAATACAAAAATCATTGAAACAATTGTAAAAACCGGGCGTTTTATAGAAAACTTACTTATATTCATCGGTGGAAAGTCCTTTCAATTTATCTTCATATTAATTAAAATTCGTGTAGAGCTATCTATTTCCCTTTAATATTTGACAGAAACTATGTTACTACAGCAAAATGTTACAAAAAATCATACAAGGTAGGCAGGAGTTAAGCACTTGATCTAGTGAATTCCAGTGAATTTTTCTTGCCTGCTATTCAAGAAACGGGGTCCATCTATGTGTTTAATTGCATTTTCTTATAAAGTTCATCCAGCATATCCGCTCATCATTGTTGCAAATCGTGACGAATTTTATGACCGTCCGACAGCCGCCGCCCATTTTTGGGAAGATGAATCTGACATATTAGCCGGACGGGATTTACGTCAGCAAGGAAGCTGGATGGGGCTGTCGAAAAGTGGTCGTTTTGCTGCAATTACAAATTACCGTGACCCGCGCCTTCCTGAAACCGGCCAATTGTCACGCGGCGAAATTGTACGGCTGTTTTTAACTTCAACGGAATCGACAGACTCATTTATTCAGTCTCTTCGTTCAAAAAGAGATTTGTACGGCGGCTTTAATGTCCTGCTTTTCGACGGCGAAGACATGCATCATTACAATAATATTTACGATGAACACCGCATTGTAGAAAGCGGCATTCACGGTGTAAGTAACGCTACTTTCAATACACCATGGCCAAAAGTAGAAGCCGCAAAGCACATATTGGAGAAAACAACCGATAAAGACAAAATTGAAGTAAACAGTTTAATACCGTTATTGGCAAATGATGAAATCGCACAAGATGAAGTATTGCCAAATACTGGTGTAGGTATCCATCTAGAAAGGTCCTTATCCGCTCAATTTGTTAAAATTCCTAATTATGGTACTCGCTGCTCGACAGCCATTGTTTATCACAATAATGGGAAGATCGATTTTCTTGAACGGACATATGAGAACGGTGATTATAAATTTGACCGGTCTTACCATATTGATTCGGAGGAATGAGCATATGGAGAGGAGTTTGGGGATGGCGATAAGTTCTACTTTCTTGCGCTTTCTTTCAACATTCCGGGTGATTCTTTCTACTTACTCCCGGAAATGTTCTACTTTTCCCGTTCTAATTTCTACTTTTCAGCTGGAAAGTTCTAATTAATTTCCCGGGTTCTACTTTTCTCCCGCTTTTGTTCTACATTCCGGGTGATTTGTTCTACTTTCTCAAGGAAATATTCTACTTTTCTCGTTCTAATTTCTACATTTTAGCACAAAAGTTCTAATTAATTTCCGGGTTCTACTTTCTCGCGCTTTTGTTCTACATTCCGGGTGATTTGTTCTACTTTCTCCCGGAAATATTCTACTTTTCGCGTTCTAATTTCTACATTTCAACCCGAAACTTCTAATTATTTTCCGGGTTCTCCTTTCTCCCGCTTTCTTTCCACTTTCCCAATAAATCGTTCTACTTTCTCCCGGAAATGTTCTACTTCCCCCGTCCACCGTTCTACATTTCAGCTCTAAACTTCTAATAAACATCACGCCCAGCCCAACTCAGCTCATCCATCCCCATATCCCAAAGCATAGCTCCAAACACAAAAAAACCGGCAATTTTCCTTCGCAGAAAATTACCGGGGCTTTTAATATCAAATTATAACAAGCTGTATAACTGAATGTTTTCGTTCTTCTCTGAGAACCAACGCATTGCAAATTCATTTTCGAATAAGAATACTTTATTATCGAAACGGTCTTTTACAAGCATTGAACGTTGAGAGTGCATTGAATCTTTCACATCTTCTTCATTTTCAATCCAACGTGCAATCTTACTGCCAATCGGCTGCATAATTACTTCCACGTTGTATTCGTTAATCATTCGGTGCTGGAATACTTCAAACTGTAATTGACCAACCGCACCAAGGATTACTTCTTCAGTATGCATTGTTTTGAAATACTGAATTGCACCTTCTTGTACTAATTGAAGCACACCTTTTTGGAATTGCTTCCCTTTCATTACGTTTTTCGCCGAAACTTTCATGAAAATTTCAGGTGTGAATTGAGGTAGTTTTTCAAAGTTAAATGTTTTCTTACCGCCGACTACTGTATCCCCAATTTGATACGTCCCTGTATCATAAAGACCGATAATGTCACCTGCAACCGCTTCATTTACTGTTTCACGATCATCTGCAAGGAACTGTGTTGACTGTGTTACTTTGAAAGATTTACCTGTACGTGAAAGTGTCATATTCATACCGCGCTCAAATTTACCCGATACGATACGCACGAATGCGATACGATCACGGTGAGCCGGATTCATATTCGCTTGAATTTTAAAAATGAAGCCAGAAAACTCGCCATGCTCTACAGGATCGATAAATTGCTCATCTTCTGTAATACGAGGCTGAGGAATCGGTGCAAATTTTAAATACGTATCAAGGAATGTCTGAACACCGAAGTTCGTTAATGCAGAACCGAAAAATACAGGTGTCAATTCACCACGGGCAATTTTATCCTCTGAATACGCATTACCAGCTTCATTTAAAAGTTCGATATCATCGATAGCTTGTGAATAGTACGATGTTTTTTTCATATCGTTGTCAATGGCTAAATGCCCGTCTTCATCAAGTGGTAAGTAGCGGTCACCTTCTTCTACACGGAACTGTTCGATACGTTTGTTGTAACGGTCGTAAATTCCAAGGAATTCTTTCCCCATACCAATTGGCCAGTTCATTGGGTACGCGTTAATGCCAAGCACTTCTTCTAATTCTTCGATAAGCTCTAATGGCTCTTTCCCTTGACGGTCCAATTTGTTGATAAACGTAAAAATAGGAATACCGCGCATTTTACAAACTTTGAATAGCTTTAATGTTTGTGCCTCGATCCCTTTAGCTGCATCGACTACCATGACAGCCGAGTCTACAGCCATTAACGTACGGTACGTATCTTCCGAGAAGTCTTGGTGTCCAGGTGTATCCAGAATGTTTACACGGCAATCTGAATAATCGAACTGCATTACAGAAGATGTAACCGAAATCCCACGTTGTTTCTCGATTTCCATCCAATCAGATGTTGCAAACTTTCCTGATTTTTTACCTTTTACTGTTCCTGCGTCACGAATCGCACCACCGAATAATAGTAGCTTTTCTGTAATCGTCGTTTTACCGGCATCCGGGTGACTGATGATGGCGAATGTACGACGCGCTAATATATCTTGTTCTAAAGTCATTAATTTCGTCTCCTTTTTTCATACTTTCTTATTTTAAAAGACAACAGTCAGTTGTTACAACCTTTTTTACTTTGGCGCGCTCATTTTACGTAATCTCCGGAATATTTTGAAGAGCACAAATCCTATCACGATGGCAATTGCATTTAATAATACATCATCGACATCTATACTACGACCAATAAAATATTGGGTACTTTCAATAAATAAGGGAATTGCGAATGCAACGATATGCATGATGCGCCATCCTCTAAATTTTTTCCATAACAGCGGAATAAAGAAGCCAAAAGGAATAAACAGGACAATATTGCCTGCCAAATTATAAAATGCGATATTTGCCAATGGTCCATTCAATTGATCATAATACAGCATAATTGTTTGTAATGGGGTGAAATTACTGCGCACATATGCGCTGGAAGTATCAAAAATGATCTGTCCATTTGAGATTTGGAAGCTTGGGATAATCGTTTGTGAAAAAATACTGATACTGTAAAAGAAGAATAGGAGCATCACCAACTCGCGCCTTGCACTACTTGTTTTATTCTTCATATAAAACATTCGCAATATGCAATAAATCGGGAAGCTCACAGTGCAATAAGCAATCATACTAAGTAAAAATGAATGGATCATTTTTGTCACCTCCAAAAAAATCCACCGTTAACGCTATTACGTTAACACGGTGGATTTGAAAAAATTATAGCATAATCTATACAAATTTTAACTTTCCAGCTTCAATCGCAATTTTCGCATCACTATGCGGGTATTTCGTATTTTCGATAATTTGGTAATCCTCATGACCTTTACCTGCGAAAATAATAATATCGCCAGGATTTGCAACGCTTACCGCATGTCTAACCGCTTCTGCACGGTCACCGATACACGCATAATTTTTATGTTTCATGCCTTTTGCCAAATCACCCGTAATACTGTCGAACTCTTCATAGCGAGGATCATCTGTCGTCAAGATAACATAATCGGCAACAGATGCTTTCTCTGCCATCGTCGGGCGTTTCGTTTTATCGCGACCGCCACCTGTTCCAACAAGGAAAATCAGTTTATTTTCCGGTTTTTTATAGGGCATTGCCGCATTGATCGCTTTTTCGATAGCATCCGGTGTATGTGCATAGTCGATGAATATTTGAATCGGTAAATCCGAATCTACTTTCTCCATACGACCTTTCACCGGTGGCAGCATTTCAATTTGTTCAATAATGACTTCAATCGGGAAACCGCGTGCATAGAATACGGCTGTTGCTGCAAGGACGTTGTAAATATTAAATTCACCAAGTAAATGCATTGATACGGGGAATGTACCCTCCGGCGTTTCCATATCAAATTGCGTCATTCCATTATCATAATTGCAGTTTACTGCCCGGAAAATTGCATTATTATGCAATCCGTAAGTCCAAATTGGATATGGTGTCATTCCCGCATAGCGCTCAGACCAAGGATCATCCGCATTTAAAACGACATGCTTGTTCTTTTCCAAGTCTTGTCCAAGTTGAGAAAACAGTAAACCTTTCGTATTACCATAGTTTTCCATTGTGCCATGGAAATCTAAATGATCATGTGTTAAATTCGTAAATACCGCCACATCATAGTCGACACCTGCTAAACGGCCTAACGCTAACCCGTGTGATGACACTTCCATCACCATTGCACGGCAGCCTTCGCTTTTCGCACGGAAAATCATCTGTTGTGTATTCAATGAATCACTTGTTGTATTTGCCGACTCGTATAACACACCATTTAAATTAAAACCGATTGTTCCGGACAATGCCGATTTTTCGCCAAGCCCGATTAATATATTGTGGATAATTCCAGATACACTTGTTTTGCCGTTTGTACCTGTTACCCCGATCATCATAATATCCTTTGATGGATAATCAAAAAACTTTGCCGCTAAAATGCCAAGTGTACGTGTTGTATTTTTTACGATTACTTGTGCAATTTCCCCATCTAACTGTAAAAGACGTTCTGTAACGATTACAGTTGCACCTGCATCAACTGCCTTTTGAGCATAATCATGCCCATCCACCGTAAAACCTTTTATACAAATAAATAAACTGTTTGGCTGTACACTGCGCGAGTCAATCGCAATATCGGTAATCAATTTCGGTAGTTGACCTACAACTTTTTTTTGCATCAGTGTACTTAAAAGTTCTTCTGCATACATAATTCTTTCCCCCACACTTGCAATATAATTGCGAATGATAATTTCCTTCTATGTACTAATCATCATACTGTGCATAGATTAAAATTTCCACGCTTTTCATTAACTGTAATGTTTCCGTATAAAATAAACTTGTTTGCAAAATAAGGACTTTGGACATATAATACATAAGTTCATTTTTCTCAATATTAAATCAATATACAAGAAATGAACTAAAATTATATTAAGATAAGACTCCACTTTTGTTTACTTATTTTTTTATTTATACGATATATCTATCATATCAAAATTCGCCATTTATCGACATCATGAATTACTGTATCATTATAGTTAATATTACTTATCCGAGGTGTTTTATGCAGCAACATGAAATTTTAAATAAGCGAAACCTGCTTATGATTATTACTTATTTTTTCTCAACGCTTATTTTTACTACTGTCATTGTTACACAGCTGTTCAAGCATCCTTATTCATTTTTAGTCATTAATATTGGAAGTTTCTTTATATTCATTGCTTTGTATTATTTAAAAACGCCTCCAAAAATGCTTCAAATTATTTTGATTTGTACATGGCATTTAATCGTATTCCTTTTTAATTATCAAAATGTAAATATTATTTCGTTTTATACTTTTATATGGCTTATAGCGATTTTAACCATTTACCGTTCATATATTATTACTTTAATCAATATTTGCCTTGTATTTATTGAAATTTTTATTTTAGATAAATTATCAATGATTCCCTACCATAGCTTTAAATCAGAAGATCACCTTTTACTTTTCAGTTTTTTAATTACCGTTATCATCATGAGTATTGGTCAAAGTCTTTTTATAAAACAGATTTGGTTAAAGTTAGAAAAAAATGCAATTGACCGGGAGTACTATTTGAATTCCAAGCATGCATATTTACATTTGTTTTTCGAGCAGGCTAATGATGCAATTGCTGTATTTGATTTGGAGGACCGTGTCATTGCGGTCAATCCTGCATTCGAAAAATTGTATGGTTGGTCCAAAGAGGAAGCATTAGGGCGTATTTTACCGCTCATTCCCCCGGAAAGAGTGGAAGAGTCAAAAAAAAGAATAGAAGATTTAAAGCTTGGAAAGAAATATCATCTTCATGAAACGATCGATATGAGAAAAGACGGCACATTTTTTGATGCCCAACTTTCGTTATCGCCTATTTTGAGCCCGCATGGCGAAATTATCGGATCGTCCGTAATTTCACGGGACATTTCCTATATTAAAGAAAATGAAAATCTAATATTGCAGTCGGAAAAACTAAAGCTTGTTGGAGAGCTTGCTGCGGGTGTAGCCCATGAAATCCGCAATCCGATGACGGTCATTTCCGGCTATGTACAAATGATGAATGAAGATCCAAACTCACCTTACTATGAGTATACAAAGCTTATTCAAAATGAAACAGAGCGTATCGAATTAATTTTATCAGAGTTTCTTGTATTATCTAAACCTCAAGCAAATCAGTATGCTCCGATTAATTTGGCGGAAGCATTATCGGAAGTCGTCCAGTTTCTTCAATATGAGTTCCAGTCAAAAGCGATTTCCTTGAATATTATTAATGAATTTTTGAACATTACAATTTTAGGTAACAAAAATCAACTGAAGCAAGTTTTCATCAATTTATTTAAAAATGCAATTGAAGCAATTAATGAAGACGGTTCAATTACATTGCAAGTATGCAAAAGTAAGGATGGGAAGGAAATCTATATCCAGATGATTGATACGGGATGCGGTATTCCGCCACATGTACTGGAGCGGATATTTGAACCTTTCTATACGACGAAAACAAAAGGGACCGGGCTCGGCATGATGATTATCAATAAAATTGTGCAAGATCATCAAGGATCCATCCAAATTAAAAGCAAGCAGCATGTCGGTACTGAAATCTTATTAACATTCCCGATAATGACAGAATAATAGAAGAAGGCTTTCCTGATTTTTGCGGGAAAGCCTTCTTCTTATTTTATTTCATTATTGTTCGAACAAGCTTTACTTTTTGTTTATATGGTGGGTATAGCAAACTATTTGCCAGTTTATTAGAACGATGCATAATTGATTTCGGATGTGTGAAGTTTTCGAAACTTGCTTTCCCGTGATATGCCTTCACACCTGAAGGCCCCACTCCGCCAAACGGTAAATGCGTATTGCCGACATGTGTAATGACGTCATTTATACAGCCTCCGCCAAACGGAAGCTCCTCTAAAAAATACGCGATGGCTTTTTCATTTTCCGAGAACAAATACGCACTTAATGGTTTTGGCAATTGACGAATTTCATGAATTGCTTTTGGTAAATTTTCATACGTCATAATCGGTAAAATCGGTCCAAACAGCTCATCTTCCATCGAAGGTCGATCCCACGTAATATTTTCCAGCACTGTCGGTTCCATATATAAATCCTCACGGTCAGTTCGCCCGCCAAATGTGACAGTATCCCGTTCCTTATCTAAAATCGTCTGTAGACGGTCGAATTGGCGTTCATTAATAATACGCCCGTAGTCCTGACTTTGCTGTGGATCATGACCATAAAATTCTTTGATTGCTTTCTTTAGGAGACGAGTAAATTTTTTCGCAACACTTGTATGGACAAGAACATAATCAGGCGCCACACATGTTTGCCCTGTATTGTTGAATTTCCCCCACACGATTCGCTTCGCTGCTACATCCAAATCTGCTGTTTGGTCGACAATCGCCGGACTTTTTCCACCCAATTCCAACGCAATCGGCGTAAGACGTTCTGCTGCCGCTTTTGCAACAACCTTCCCTACCGCGACACTTCCCGTGAAGAAAATATAATCAAAAGATGCATGGATTAAAGCCGTAACTTCATCCTTTTCTCCCTCTACAACACGTATATATTCAGGAGGGAATACTTCTCCGAGAATTTTTTTCACAATAAATGCTGTATGTTCTGCGGATTCCGATGGTTTTACGATCGCCGTATTTCCTCCGATAATCGCTCCGATCAATGGCTCCATAATTAATTGGAATGGATAATTGAACGGCCCAATGATTAATGCCACTCCATATGGTTCACGCACAACATAGCTTTTTGCAGGCTGGAAATGAAGCGGTGTTTTGACAGGCTGCGGTTCCATCCAGCTATTTATATTTTTTAAAAAGTAAGAAATACTATCATAAACAATACCGATTTCAGTTGTAAATGCTTCAAACTCACTTTTTCTTAAATCCAATGCCAAAGCTTCTATTACTTGTTCTTCATATTTTTTTATTGTGTCCTTTAATTTTAAGAGCTGTTCTTTACGAAATTCTACATCTTTTGTTGCGCCAGTAAAATAAAAAGCGCGCTGATTCTCAATCATTAGTTCAACATCATTTGCAGTAAAATTCATTTTTTTCATCCTTCCCAAAATTAATATCCGTGACATATACAGAGATTCAGCTTCATTCATCACGACTAAAGAAAATGGCCATTTTTTCTGAATGAAGATAAATGTATGCATAAATTATAGCTGTTCACACATATTAACTATAGTAATAACTACTACAAAGTTAATAAATTTTCCTGCTAATAAAAGGAGGCTTGATGATAAATTTGTCTTAATTTTTAAAGAAATGTTTATAAATAAAGGCATATGGGAATTTCATAATTAAATAAATAATCGAACATAATAAGTAATGTAAAACAATCGTACAAGGAGGCTATATAAAATGATTATTACTGAAACTTGGTGGGGCGAGATTTTTTCGGGGCCATTATCTATTGGATTAAACGAACAGAAAGTTAAACAACTTGAGGATGAATCATTTTTATACTTTGACGAATTTGTTGCTACAATTCCTAATGAAGAACAAAATACTTAATTTTTAAAAGGACTGTCACAATTGGCAGTCCTTTTTAGTATTTTTTTGTGGCATAATGACTATATAATAGTGATTATTACGCTAGGTTCATAGGAGGTTATCCTTATTTTAAATAAATTACTGAAATTTATGTTAATCGCCTTACTTATTTTTGTTTGCGTCGTTTCAGTACAATATATTATAAAAATGCAGAATTCCGAAGAGGAAGAAACAATCATTGAAGCTAAGGCATCAATGACCCAGGAGCAATTGAAAACTCACACTATGCTTATGATGACAGAAATTGTGCTGAAGCAGTTTGTCGAAAATATAATGCTGAATATCGAAATCGTACCGGTTGACGACAAGCAAAATGTCATCGTCTCATTGCGGGCATCAGAATTTCTTAAAGAAAGTACACTCTTGAAAGATAGCTACAACTTATTAAAAGAAATTCAGCATGTGGAAGAAATAAATGATATTACATTAAAGTGGTTTATGCCTGTAAAGAACAATAATACTGAAATTCTCACTGTCACTTTTGATGACGAGGCGTTGGCTGCTATCAACGAAATTTCGTATAAAGACATTCCTCAAGCAGCCACTCAATATATAAAGCATGAACATTTAGATTAAAGTCCATTTACTAAATAAAAAGCGGTTCAAACTTTACGTGTCGTAGAATTTGAACCGCTTTAATTTATGTCTCAAGATTTATCTGTAACTTGCTTATGCAAATAAAATTTTTCTGTTTATTCATCAGCATCAGCTATTTTATTGATTCATTCATTTGCTGTAATGCCGCTTCCACATTTGTTACCGCTGTAATTAGCTCTTGTTCTTGTTTTGTCGTGAAGAGATTATAGTTTACGTAATCTTCTTTTCCCACTTCGTAGTACGCCACAATTTCGTTTAATTTTGTAATAGCATTTGATGTAACTTCGGCGCTTTCAGTAGAAACACGTGGAACAAACACTTCCATTAAACCTTCTGCTGCATCCGTTTGTGCTTTCACTGCATATACTTCATTTCCAGCAATGCTCGGCAAAGTTAATCGGTTATTTGCCATATCCTGAAACATTGTTACTGCTGAAGCAAGTACATTAGTTTCAGAAACGTCAATTGTCGCAAAATCGGCTTGAAGTAACTTCACATCAGCAACAAGTTCCTCAGCAATTCCTTCGTAACCTGCTGTCTTCTTCTCACCAAATAATCCATATGCTATACGCTGAAAACCTGTCGTGTCCGTTTCTTTACCTTCAACAATATCACCGTTTATTTTTCCGTCAAGCTTCTGGAAACTCGGGGCAAGCGGCTGTAATCGTTCATAATACATCGTTACTAGCGGATATAGTTTCTGTGCGTCTTCCAGCTTTCCTTCGTTAATAGCAGTCGCTAAAAGTTCGGTATCTGTTACAAAGCTGTCCATTTCCCCTGCTAAAAGTGATTTGAACTGCTCTGCTTCTGCACTCACATCGATTACTGCTTCCTGCTGTTCCACAGGCTCTGCTTTCTGTTCTTCTTCTTTTTGCCCACATGCTGCCAATACGGAAACAGCAAGTAATGCCGTCATAATTTTTTTACTGTTTTTCATCTTACTTCACCTCTTATTTTTCTAGTTCGACTACTTTTGCATGAACGACGAAACGTTCCTTTTCGTTTTGTGATGTCGTGCATGTTGACAATGTAACTATTTTATCAGCAGCCGTTATATGAACCGGCAATTTTATATTGGAACGTTGCTGTATTTTCTCTAAAAACTGCGTATACGTGTTGTCTGTAAATTGTGTTTCAATATAATAAAAGTCGGTTGTCGTTTCATATGCGGCAAACACTTGCAATGCAAAGCGCTTGTCATTCGTTTCATAATAAAATACAGGATGGGCTTCTGCGTATACCTGCTCGCTAAACTTAGGCAAATCTCCGAACATCGTACCATTGCGTAAAACATGCCCGTAAAAAATCGTATGACGATCTTCCATTACCTCATTGCGAAAATCGGCAAATATACTTCCGCCACGACTTTTCTCGTCTAAATAATTATGTTTTAAGTAAAATTCATTATTATCCCTTTGCATAACAGGGTTATTAAGACGGGTATTTTCCAATGTGAGCCAGCCGATGATATGATCGTTTTGCTGTTGAATTGCGGCAAGCTCACTTTGTTCGACAATTTGCCGCGCATCTTCCAGCTTGTTTTCCACTTCCTGATAGCTGAAAAAATACCGGATAATAATCGCCGCGCAAATAATCATAACAATGCCGCTTACAATTTGAATAATTTTACGCATTTTAAATACTTAACGGCATCATATATAACCCGAGCTGCTCATCTTCATGAAACACGGAATTGACCCCGTATACTTCCTTAATTACTTCTTTTGTAATAACATCGCGCGGTGCACCTTCAGCAATGATTTTACCGGCTTTCATCAAAATAATGTGGTCACTATAGCGGATTGCCTGATTAATGTCGTGGAGTACCATGACTATCGTCAAGCCATACTGTTCATTTAGTTGCTTAACGAGCTCCAGCAGTTCCAGCTGATAGTATATATCCAAATACGTTGTCGGCTCGTCCAGGCACAATATTTCCGATTTTTGTGCAAGTGCCATTGCAATCCATACACGCTGCCGTTCTCCGCCGGAAAGTGCCGACAAATCATTATGCCGTTTTTCAAGCAGATTCGTACATGTAAGCGCCCATGTAACGGCCTCCTCATCCTCTTCAGCTCGCTTCTTGAATAATGAAGTATGCGGCATCCGACCGTACATAACAAGCTTCTCCACCGTCAAATCTGAAGGAATATCGTTTTGCTGATAGACAATCGCCAATTTCTTTGCAAACTCTTTCGACTTATATTCCACTAAATCCCGATTTTCGAGCGTTGCCTGACCTTCAAGCGGTTTTTTGTTCCGTGACATAACACTTAGCAATGTGGATTTCCCGCAGCCATTCGGCCCTATGATTGTCGTCACTTTCCCTTTTGGAATGGCGGTCGAAACTGCATTTAAATGGCGGGTCGCCCCATCATGGGAAACGACTACTTGTTTAATTTCCATATTGGTTGTCACTCTTTTCTAAGTAGGAATATGAGGAAAGGTCCTCCGATAATGGCCATAATCGTTGAAGCCGGTACTTCCATCGGGCTGAACATTGTACGTCCAAGGGTATCTGCCAACAAAATAATAAATGCACCGAGCAGTGCCGTAAATGGAATCAACACTTTATGATCATAACCAACAAGTCGACGCGCAATATGCGGCACTAAAATTCCGACAAATGAAATGACCCCTGCCACCACGACGGATGCTGCAGCTAGCAGCACGGCCACCGCTGCAATAAGGATGCGTGCACCTGTAATATTAAAACCGACGCTTTTGGCAGTTTTATCGGATAACACGAGCACATTGCAGGAAGCGTATAAAATAAAAGCAAGAAGTAAACCGATTGAGCCATATGTAACGATTAGCGATACATCATCCCATGTTTTTAAGGACAGGTTCGATGTAATTGCGCCTGTTGCCGATGCGCCAAAACTGATCATTGCTTCCGTTAGTCCCGAGAACATCGCATTGATTGCAATCCCGACTAAAATTAACTTTAATGGATTCAGCCCTGACTTCCAGGAAAGCAGGAAAACGAAGAAACATGCAAGTGCACCCCCGATAAATGCTGCAATCGGGGTGAAGAAGAATAATGTCGGTACAAAGCTTACGATAAATAATTTTGTAAATGCAGCTCCCGCGGATATTCCGATAAATCCGGCATCTGCCAATGGATTTCGCATAATTGCCTGCAATAGTACACCGGCAACCGATAAAGCAGCTCCGGCAAAGATCGCAACGATGATTCTTGGAAAACGCAAATCCTTAATCGCAGCCATATCCGCATTATCGGCATTGAAGAAATTCGTTATAAAGTCGATAAATGACATCTGTATACTGCCTGTTGTCGCTGCATAAATAATTGTCATAACAAGCAATACAGTGACAGCGATAAAGCTTATAATTTTTTTTGTCACAGAAAACATCCTTTATATGATGAAAAGCAAAACCTCCCTCAAGACTTTGCTTTTCCAACATTATTATTGAGATAGTGAAACTTCAATCAGTGGAGCAAATAATTTACTACCCGTTAATTAGGGATAAAATATTTCTACTAACTGATTGAGTGCTTCCGGTACATTCAATGCTGCTGTCGTACCAAATAGTTCTTCCTCTAAATCATATACTTGTCCATTTTTCACGGCATTAAAATGTTTCCAAACATCATTTTTTGCAAATTCCTCGTCAAACATTTTAATTACCTCATCCGGCATACCGTGCGATAAACGTAAAATGATATCAGGGTTCGATGAATATAAATGCTCTGTATTAGATGGCAAATATTCAGCATCCTGTCCAGCCATGACATTCTCCCCGCCTGCAAGACGTACTAAATCTCCCGCATAGGAATTTTCGGTCGCCACTAAATAACTGCCTGGTACACCTAGTAAAATGAGTACCCTCGGCTTCTCTTCATTATTTGCTGCAACCTCTACCGCATCAATTTCAGCCTGTAGCTCATCATTTAAAGCCTTTGCCTCGTCCACACGGCTGTAACGTTCGCCAAGTGCTGTAATTTCACCCATCATTGATTCGATACTTGTTAAATCAACAAAATCGACCGGAATTTTCAATTGTTCAAATTTATCCTTTAAATCGTATTCCAATGTTGAAACAGACAATACTTCAGTTGGATTGAGCGATTTGATTATTTCCGCATCCGGATCCATTGCATTCCCGATATTCGGCAGATCATCAAAACGAGCAGGCAAATCCTTTACCGTATCCGGAATTGCGACAGCATCAAGATTAAGTCTATCTAATATTTGTGCAATGACAACCGTTCCCGCAATAATGCGATGCTCCTCTTCAACTGCCGAAGCCTGTTCTGATGAAGTATTGTCATCGCCGGTATTGGATGACTCTGCTTTCTGTTCACTATTTCCGCATCCCGCAAGTACGGCGATACTCAGCGTGAGACCGATTAACCACTTCTTCATTTCCTTTTCCTCCTAGCTGTTTAAACTGAAGTAAAATTTCATCACATCCAGGATGGAAGTTTAGTTCAATTTAAGCGTAGCATCTCCACTTTCCTTACTTAAAAATAGGATTGGGGCTGTATTAAAAGCCGCAGCTTTTAACACAACCCTACCTAAACTCATATTAGCTAACGGCTATTTGTAATAAGCCATTTACGTTTCATTGAATTATTTCTTTAGACCATCAACAACTGTTAACGTATTGTTTAAGATTTTTGCCATTTGAGAGCGTGTTAATTTGTTTTCCGGATTGAATTTCCCTTCAAAACCAGAGATAATACCTAATTTATTTAATTCAGAAATTGCTTTTGATGCTTCAACTTCTTTTGGCATATCAGAGAATTTTGCTGCTTCTCCTGATGCTTTATAGCCGTTTTTCTCTAATAGACGGTAAATCATTAACGCCGCTTGTTTACGAGTTATATCTTGTCCAGGTGCAAATGTAGTAGCTGTTTTACCGTTAATAATACCGTAACCGTTTAATGCATTGATTGCTGTTTTTGTTTCAGCATCATATTTTGCGATATCAGAGAAATTCGCTTTTGCTGGTACATCCAATTTTAATGCACGGTTTAGCATTAATGCGAATTGAGAGCGCTTCAAGTTGTTGCCAGGGTTGAACTTGTCTGCAGCTTTGAAAATCCCTTTGTTATAAAGGTTAATGATCGCATCTTTGTTACCGTTGTTTGCGATATCTTTAAATGGAACAGTTGTTGAGTTCTTATCGCTAAACTTCATTTGGAAGTCATGTGCAGTTTCATATAATACATTCCCATTAAGAACTACTTTTAAATCTGCTGTTGCTGTATAGATTTTTTCTAAATCTTTAACTGATAACGTGTAGATTTTTACTGTATTATTGCCAACTTTTTCTTCTGACTTTAATGCAACTGTTGCGCCCTCAACATCGAAGCCTAATAAGTGTTGACCTTCAGGGAATGTTAATTCTACATCATAGCCACCTTCAGTTGTTGTCACTGTTACCTCGTCGTCTAAATATTTATTGTGCATAATAGACAATTCTTGAGTTCCGTTCTTTAATGCTGTAACATCCATTTTTACAGATTCAACAGGCGTAGGTTTTACTTCAGCTTTTGGTAACTCCAGGTCAGCTGTTTCGATAGCGAAACCGAAGTCATACCATTTATCCATTTTCGCTGCAGGAACAACAACATGTACACCTGCTTCATGTAATTCACTAATTGAAGGAATTTCTACTGTATAAACGCCATCTTTTTCAGTTGCTTCTTTACCCGCAATTTTAAATCCAGCTACCATTTCTTTTGAAGTTGCCGCTACAGATACTTCTACAGAATATTTGCCGTCTTTTACGATTAATTTCGCTTCAGGTGTGAAGTGGTTTGTAATTGCTTTGTAGTTACCTACTTTTTCTGAATTATATGCATCCCAAACAATATCGTAAGTACCATCCGCTACTGAATCGAAAGTTTTGCCTGGTGTATAAACTTTCTCTTCTTTCTCTTCTTCAACCGGCTTTGTTGTTTCCGTTACTTCTTTAATTGATTTTGCATCAGGTGTTAATGTAACTTTATAATCAACTGGATCTTTGCCAACGAAAGGAATTGTCATATTAAGAGTAGCTTCTACAGGAGCATAATCTGCCGTTACTGGAATATTGATGTGCTTTTTCCCGTTATATTCAGCCATTGCAGGTTGTCCTGCTACTGTTACGCTATTTACCATTGCTAACACCGCATCTGATAATTCAATATTGATAAATTGCTGACCATTACGTTCAACTAACTTGCCTGTAGTTGGAATAAAACCTTTTAGTGCATCATTCGCATCAACATTAAATTCAATTGTTTTTGATGCTGTCGAAGTTTCTGCATCTGTTGCCTTTGTTTCTGTAGTCGTGTCAGCAGATACTGCCATTGCTGGTACGATTGCTGATGTAGCAAGCAATGATGCTAATACTGCTTTAGTTGCTTTTGATTTGTTAGCCATTCTTTATTTTCCCTGTCTGTTTATATAGTTTTTGTTTTCTTTGTGCGAATGAATACAACGGCTGCTATGATAAATAAAATAACTGCCATTAATGGTAATTCATCGCTCGTCTCTGGATTTTCTACTACCTCAGAATCTTCAGCTTGCTCCGTTTCAGATGCAATTTCTTCATCTGGTTTTGTAGAATTATCTGTCTCTGTCGTTTCTGTTGTCGCTTGCTGTTCGGACGAATCTGTATTCTGCTTTTCAGTTGATGGTGCTGGTGTATTTGAAGAAGTATGACTTCCTGACGACTTTGTCGGTGTTTCCTTAGGTGCTGGAGTTGTTTTTGCAGGTTCCTGCTTTACCGTTTCTTTAGGTTCCTCGACTTTTGCTTCAGGTAAACCCCCGCTATTAAATACAAAGTCTACACTATAGCTATGATGGTAATCGATATCATCAATGTCGATTTTCATCGCTACTGTCACTAAATTTGCATTGGAAACAGAAAATTGCACTGTACGGTGGTCTGAGGATTCATTTGAGCTGATTACTTTCGCTCCGCCTGGAGGATTAAACTGTGTCACCCAACTGCTGTTTTTAATCGTAATCTGCATTGTCATTTTCCCATTGTTTACGATTAACTTGGCTGGCTTTAAAAAATAGTCATTTGCCATTGATGCCGAATTGCTCCCGGGTTTATTTACTTGATAACTAACATCATATGTACCATCAGCAATTGCTGCAGATGAATTATTCGGTAAAGTAAACGCTACCAAAAAAAGAGCAGCAAAAAATATGAAGAAACCTTTTCTCACACTATTTCTCCTCCTTTTCTATATAATATCAAAGTTTCTAATAGAGAATATTTCTCAATTCCACTATATAGCATGCCATAAAAATGGTTGAAGCTCAAATGGCAACATTCCCCTTTCCCATTAAATTTCGGCCAATCCTTTAATAATTCATGAATTTGTCGCAATTACAACTTGACTCTTTTTTACTGAAACTCATCTCTTTACAAAAAAGGAGTATAAACAACGGACACTTGTATTTTTCGACCTGTATATTACTCATTGACTTGTGGAAGAGCGCCTGGCAGATAACCCTTTCCCCTATCCAACAATAAGCGACTTCTAATTAAAGAAATCGCTTATTAATTTACCTATTTAGTTATGTACAACCCACATTCTGAATTTAGATATATAAACACTTATTTTCTTACTGCCTGCACTGCTGCTCGAATTCCTAATAAGTAGCTCTCTTCACCAAAACCGGAAATTTGCCCTGTCACAATATCCGCGAATACTGATTTTTCACGGAAGCTCTCACGTGCATGAATATTTGACATGTGCATTTCAACGATTGGTCCTGTAAAAATAGCTAAAGCATCTCGAATTGCATAGCTATAGTGAGTCCATGCACCTGCATTCATAACAATGCCGTCAACTCCCGAAAGGAATGCTTCGTGAATTTTTTCTACAAATTCACCTTCATGATTCGTTTGAAAAGTTTCTACTTCTACATTTAATTCTTTTGCCAGTTCTTGAATGTTGTTATTAATTTGATCTAAAGTAATTGTGCCATAATGTTCAGGATCACGTTTCCCGAACATGTTGTGGTTAACACCATGTAACATTAAAATTTTTGTCATCATCCATACTCCTTAAAATAAATTGTTATATAGAATAGCGCTCCCCTTTTCAGGGAAGCGCTTTTCACATATTCTGCGACTATTTAATTTAACCTTAACCTTAACCTTGCAGCATTTTACTGCTTTGCCGGTACAAACCCGGCATCCTTGGCATCTTTTTCTGAACAGAACATTTCTTCAGCTACAGTATTCTCAAAATCACGCTGTCCTGGCATATGGTAAATCTTATTACCTTTGGAATTTATATTTCCTTTAATTTTACAACTTGCGTCATTTTCTGACATGCTCAATCTATCTTCTTCTACAGTAGATTTATTTTCATCGTTTACAGCAGCATAGTATACCTCTTTATCGTAGCCTCGATTCGTTACATAATCCTTAACAGACCAGATGCCGATCGCATTATGTTGGGCCGTTTTTTGAATGGATTTAAACCAGTCGACATGTTTCGTATTTGGATCATAAATATAAGCTACCCGTACAAGTCCACTTTTCAATAATTGTTCTTGAACGCTAATACCTTCTTTTGTATAAATATAGGCTAGCAAACGTTTGTATTTATCACGGTACGTTACATCAAATTCGACATAAACAGAATCTTGTCCAGCTAATAACTGCTTTAGAAACTCTTTTGCTTCAGGTCCAAACGGTTGTTCACCTAATGTTTCATGATTTGTTTCCGGCGCGTCTATAAGAAGCAGACGTACTTTTTCTGAACTGCCGTTATATTTAATCCGTATTGTATCACCGTCAATGATGTCCTGCAGTTCGTACTCTTCGAAATCGCTTAAATCATATTTTGTTGCAGTCTCTTTCGAAGAAGCTGCAATTCCTTGAATTGTATTGGTTTCATTAGTAGTAGCTGTATTCGTTTCCTCTGTACATCCGCTTATTAGTAGTGCAGAAAAAAACAAAGCCATAATTATCTTTTTCAAATCTCTATCCTGCTTTCTTAACCTGCTATAAACTAAACTACGGCGGTTCAATTCATACTGTAGTCTTAACTAAATATTAAATATAGTACAACGGCTAAAATAATCGTCCCACTCGTAATCAATGTTTTAATATCTTTGTCACTCATATTCTGTACCTCTCTTCTATTACGTATAATCCATTTTATCATTATTGAACACATAAAAAAATCTTCAGCCTAAAAAACCGAAGATTGTAATTTTTTATTAAATTACTTCTTTTAGATTTCTTTATTTGCCTTTGGGTTCGGCCCCAGCACGATCGGTGGGATATCTGCAAATGTTCCGCCTTCTTCTTCCAGATCACGCATTCGGTGTGCCAGGCGAGATGCTGCACAAGCCGCGATACTTCCAACTAGATCGTCTAGAAATGTATTTACCGATTCGCCCGCTTTTGTATCAAGCTTTTCAATGATTCCAATTTTTTGCTTATCCAAATGACCGAAAGTTGTTACGGCAATACTTCCATACGTAAATACTGAACCCAATGCCAATGTTTCATCAACGCCAAACAGCCCTTCATCAGCCTCGATAATTGCTTGTAGCGGTGCCGACAGCATTCTTTTCTCTGCCAGTTCATCAAGCTCAATTCCGACTAGCACAGCATGTTGCACTTCACGTTTATTTAATACACGAACAACCGATTGAATGCAGTGTTCGATCGTTAAACCTTCATTATATGGTGACTGCATCGTAAACACGATTTCAGCAATATCTTCAATTGTTACATGACGACGTTCCAACGCGTTATAAGTAGCTTTTGTCACTTCGTCAGAGTGTACGCGAATATTTTTATTATGCATAAGAAATCCTCACTTCTATTTATTTTAAGTATTTATTTCTCGTCTTCTTTCTATATATTACACCTTTATTTTCCTATATGATACAATTTTACATACATCAAAATACAGGGGTGACAACATTGGAGAGAGGCACAGTAAAAGACGTTGCTTTTTTTAGCAATGCATTAAACGAGGAGCTGGAGTTATTAATTTATATTCCAGCAAATTATTCCCCATTATATGAATATAAAATTCTAATTGCGTCCGATGGTAAAGATTACTTTCAGCTAGGAGGCATTCCGCGCCTTGCTGATGAACTGATTGATGGCTATCTAATCGAAAATACAATCATTGTTGGTGTGCCATACAAAAATTACGAAGATCGTAAGCGAAAGTATACACCAGCAGGGGATCAATTTGAAGCGTATATGCGGTTTTTGGCACATGAGCTCGTGCCTTATTTGGATGACGAATTTTCAACTACACAAGTTGGCGGCGGACGTGCATTAATAGGTGATTCTATGGCTGCAACCATTTCATTAATGACTGCAATCCATTATCCAAATATTTTCGGGAAAGCCATTTTACAATCACCTTATGTAGATGAGCTTGTATTGCAGGGAGTTAAGGATGCGAAAAACGTCGATATTCTTTCGTTGTACCATATTATCGGTCGACAGGAAGATCAGGTTTCATTAAAGGACGGCACGGTCAAAGATCTCTTAACACCGAACCGGGAGCTGCATCAACTGTTCGTTCAACATGGTATTGATACATTCTATGAAGAATTCAATGGAAATCATACATGGACTTATTGGAAACCTGATTTAAAACGTGCACTAATTGAAATTTTCGGATAATACGGTATGTTGGAAATGTTTATTCACAAATTTTTCTGTTATACTTATAACAATTACGCCTTGGTGTGGCTGTATCTAGATTTTTGTTAGTATAAATAGTTGTATAAAATCTATGCCATTTACAGGACGTCTTACCTTCATTTAGCACGGTGCTAAATGATATTATAAAATTTTTAGGGGGTAATGAATTTGAAATATGGTATTGTTGCTTTTCCATCTAAAAAATTACAAGATTTAGCGAACACTTATCGCAAACGCTACGACCCGCACTATGCTTTAATCACACCTCATATTACGCTCAAAGATGCGTTTGATGCGGATGAAGCTGAAATCGGAGAAATCTCCAAGCATTTGCAGGAAGTGGCATCAAGGTTTGCACCTTTACAAATTCACGCCTCACGAATCAGTTCATTTTATCCGACGACGAATGCCATTTACTTCCGTGTTGAGCCAACACCACAGTTGGAAAATATTCAAAAGTCAATTCAGGAAAAAATTAATTTTGGTGCGCCAAAGCATGTGTTTGTGCCACATATTACAATTGCACAAAAAATGAGCGCTTCCGAGCATGATGATATTCACGGCCAGTTGCGTATGGTTGGAGTAGATGAAAAAGATTCGATCGATCGTTTCCACTTGCTTTACCAATTGGAAGACGGCTCATGGACAACCTATGAAACATACAAATTGACTGGAGCTGAGTAATACGTGTTTGAAGTAAAACTAGTTACAACCGACGAAGACCGCGAACGTGCATTTGAACTACGTAAAGAAGTATTCGTCAAAGAGCAAGGGGTTCCACTGAGTTTGGAATTAGATGAATACGATGAAACAGCCACTCATTTTTTAGTAAATGAAGGTGAAAATTCAATTGCTACAGCACGTCTTCGGGAAGTCGAACCGAAAGTCGGAAAAGTTGAGCGCGTTTGCGTATTGAACAATTATCGCGGTAAACGACTTGGCGCATTGATTATGGAAGCTGTTGAACAATATGCAAAAAAAGCTGCGTTTGAAAAGCTTAAGTTGAATGCCCAAAGCTATGCAATTCCTTTCTATGAAAAGCTGGACTACACTGTCACTTCTCCGGAATTTATGGATGCAGGGATTCCACATCGCGCTATGGAAAAGAAAATCTAATTCTTTAAAACTCATAAAAGGAGAAAAACATCCATTTTCCGCCGGAGAAAATGGATGTTTTTCGTATTATTACGCCACTTTTAACGTTCCGATTTACTTCATCATTTTCTCGATTTTTGAAAAATCCAAAGATTTACCGTCTTGAATGATTGATTGGACAATTTTGTCTTCAAGTTCACTCGTAATCGGTTTATTTGCAAGGCGGCTCACCTTTTTCACGATTTTCCGAACTTGTTTTTCATCCGAGAAATCTGCATACGTCAATGCATTGGCAAGAGTCATAATTTCATCGAAATCAACGCCGGTTTTGCGCTCCACTTTTTTAAAAAACGAACGATCCATACTGTTTGCTTACCTCCCTTAAATAAATACGCTACCAACGATGATAAGTAAAATAAATAGTACAACGATCAATACGAATGTACTACTGTTATTACCCCCGCCATAGCCTGAGGAACCATAATCGCAACCGCCTTGTTGCCAACCTTGTTGCTGCCAACCATATCCAGACATACTTATACCCCCCTTTCTATTTTGTAGTGTATGCAAACACTCAAAAAAAAGGAGGGTATTCGTCTAATCTACTTTTCCTTTAGGCTTAAATATTACTGCCGCGATAAAGCCAAACAATATTGCTGCGCTAATTCCGGAGCTCGTCACCTCGAACATACCTGTCAACAGACCAATCCAGCCATGTTTTTCAACTTCAGCCATTGCACCATGTGTCAATGAGTTCCCAAACGAAGTAATCGGAATTGTCGCACCGGCCCCAGCGAAACTTATTAAGGGTTCATATAAATTAAGTCCATCTAAAATTGCCCCTACTACTACTAAAATGGACAATGTATGACCAGGTGTCAGCTTTCCTACATCCAATAATAACTGACCAATTACACAAATTAATCCACCTACGACAAATGCCACTAAAAATGTAAAGCCGATTGTAATCACCCCATCCCGATTTCAATTGCATGTGCTGTGCACGGAATTGACTCGCCTTGTTGAAAAGAAAGCGGCGATAAAAGTGCCCCTGTCGCCACCAATAATACGCGTTTGTAACGACCAGTTTTAAATTGTTCCATCATATAGCCGCTATAGACTGCTGCAGAACAACCTGCCCCACTCGCTCCTGCCAAAAATGCTGTATCTTCTCCGTAAAATTCAGCCCCGGCATCACGGAATCTTGATAAATCTTCTTTTTTTACACCACTTTGGGCAAACATCGCAATTAAAATTTTTAATCCAATTTTCCCTAAATCACCAGTCATAATGACATCGTAATCCTGAACCGTTTGTGAACGCTTTTTTAAATGTGCCTGAATCGTATCAAATGCTGCTGGTGCCATTGCTCCACCCATATGAAATGGATCTGTTGCTCCGTAATCAATTACTTTTCCGATTGTTGCGGCTTCTACATAAGGAAGCTTCGGCTGATGTTTGCCAACCAATACAAATCCTGCTGCTGTTACGGTCCACTGAGCAGTTGCAGGCTTTTGACCTCCATAATCTACCGGATAGCGAAACTGGCGCTCGACCGAGTTGTGCTGACTAGATGCACCGGCAATGGAAAACTCACTTGCACCCAGTTCTGTCAATAATGAAGCAATAACTATAGAAGAAACCGATGTTGCACAGGCAGAAAATAGGCCGATAAACGAAATCGCCAATTCCCGTGCGGCAAAGTTTGTAGGCGTCATTTGATTAACTAAGTCCCCGCCCAATAAATAATCAACATCCAAATTGTTTAAGTTCGACTTTTTCAAAATGATTTGACATGCTTCAGAAATAAGCATGGCATTTCCTTTTTCATTCGAATCTTTTTGCCACCGTTCGTCGGTCGATATTTTGTCAAAATACGTTTGAAAGACACTCCGCTTTTCCAAAGGTCCTACTACAACACCAGAAGAAAGAATGGATGGCTTTGACTTAAAAACTATTACCACGAAACGACACCTACCGATACCAGAATTAATTTAACCAATGTCACAAAAAAGGCCGAAACGACCCCAAACAAAATAACCGCACCTGCAAGTTTGAACATATTACTGCCGACACCTAATACAAATCCTTCCGATTTCCCTTCAATAGCTGAAGAAACAACAGCATTACCGAACCCCGTTACGGGAACGGCACTACCAGCTCCGGCAAATTGGCCAAGTTTTCGATATAGTCCGAACCCTGTCAGGAGCATGGCGAGAAATACCATTGTTGCCACTGTTGGATTGCCTACAGTTTTTTCCGTAAAATCAAAAAACATCATATAAAAAAAGGAAATTGCTTGTCCTACACAACAAATAATACCGCCAACAACAAATGCTTTTAGACAATTAATGGCAAGAGGTGTTTTCGGTGAAATTTGTTCTTTTAACGTATTGTATTGTTGCTCTTTCAAGTTACGTTTCCTCCTTAGCAAGCTTTTTAAGCTCATGCAATTCTTTCAGCATTTTTTTCTGGTTATTTTCCTCCATTAATTTGGTCGATTCCCAGAACATTTTAAAATCTGATGAAACGTTGACTTTACTATCGGAAAATTTATCTTCCAACTTTTTTTTCCAATCTTTTTCAATTTTTTCGCGATTCCATTTTTTAAATGGTTTTAATTGCATAGCGACAAATAATTCATCTTCAAATACTAAAAGATTAGCCTGTTCTATTGCATCATCTTCTTTTAAAAGCTTTTCTACTTCCTGCTGATTTTGTACATTATCTGTCATTGAATACGTTGCAACTTTCTCTCGATCATTGCAGCCTGCAAGAATAAAAAGCAAACTCAATGCCATGAATGCCTTCCGCATAATAGTCCCCCTTTTGTCCATTTTTCTCCAAGTATAACCGTCCGTATTTTGAATTATTCACCTTGCATAGAAGTTTGGGGAAACCTGTTCATTCGCCCGATTCCTTTGACAACCGATTCATATTATTAGTAAGAGTTAAGAATACCGGAGGTGAAAAATTATGGGTTGTGGAAGAGGTAATAATGATGTAGGTGGAGCAGGTGAACATCATCACTCACGTGGTTGTGTCTGTGAGGTTGTTCGTGCAATTTTAGAAATTCAAAATGCAGCAGTACAGGATGAATGTAACCGTTGTACAACAAACTGTTTCTTAGAGCCGCTTGGTGGAATCGTTAGCCCGGCGCGATCAAATGTTGACACACGTGTATTTACATTATTAAACAAGGATGGATCACCATTCTTCGCTACATTCAATACACCAAATGGCTCTTGTCATTGTGTATCAATTTATTTCCGTGTTGAAGATGTATTTGATGGCTGCTGTGCAACACTACGTGTTCTTGTACCGCAAGATGACAATGGGCATACAGTTGATTTACTAAACGACTACGGAACTGCTATTGATTTCCGTCAAGTATGTAAAGTAACACAATTTGAAGCTTCAGATAGCTGTATCACAGTTGATTTAGATTGCTTCTGTGCTGTTCAATGTATCGATGACGTAGACCTTGGCATTTGTGACTAATTCACAGGAAAAACACATCTCGCGCATATAGCGCGAGATGGTGTATTTTCTATGAAACGTACTAAAAAAGAGGAGCCATTAACGTGGCTCCTCT
This sequence comes from Solibacillus sp. FSL W7-1472, assembly GCF_037969775.1. Classification (NCBI taxonomy): domain Bacteria; kingdom Bacillati; phylum Bacillota; class Bacilli; order Caryophanales; family Caryophanaceae; genus Solibacillus; species Solibacillus sp. FSL W7-1472. The sequence goes on along the minus strand of NZ_CP150208.1, from coordinate 799,321 downwards.
TTTTTATAAAGTATGATGAATTAACACAATCTCATTAGCTTTAATCCAGCGTTTCGTATCATAGCAATTCAACAATACTTGACTACCACTGATTTTATCGATTGATCCGTGTATTTTTTCGCCAGATTTCAAAATAAACACCAATACCCTTGGCTCTTTCGTCGGCTTCGAAAAATAATGGAGCTGTCGGGCAATAAGCGCATTTTCTATTTTTTCAGTTGCAGGACGTACATAAATTGATGTACTTTCTTCTTCTACTTCGACCCGCTTTTCTTGTATATAAACAGGACTTGCAATAAAAAGTAATGGGTGAATTTCCACATTCCACATCCTTTTTCATACAATATGCAAAGTCTTTTCAAATCGTTCCTTACAGAATCCGGCTAATAAACGTCGTTGCAAGGCCAAGATAAATAATAATACTTGTAACATCATTCAATGTTGTGATAAAAGGTCCTGATGCGACGGCAGGGTCAACACCCAGCTTATGCATTAAAATCGGAATGAACGATCCAGCAAGTGTTGCGACAATAATCGAGCAGCAAATTGCTGCGCCGACGAGCAGTCCGATCATTAATGTACCTTTCCAGAAGAAAATGATTCCGACAACAATAGCACCACTTACAATTCCCATAATAAGTCCTGTACTTAATTCCCGAACGATCAGCCTGAATTTACTTTTCCCGCCAATATCCCCTGTTGCAATCCCTCGCACCGCTACAGCCAATGCCTGGGTTCCACTATTACCGGATGTACCGGAAATAAGCGGTATAAATGTTGCTAGCAAGGCGACTTTATCGAGCGTTGCTTCAAAAATCCCCATAAGTCCTGATGTCAGCATTCCTAAGAACAGTAAAATAATGAGCCATGGCAAACGCTTGCCCGCTGCACGTAATGGACCCGCATCATTATCATCCATATCTGCAATACCTGCCAGCTTGGAATAGTCGTCCTCTGCTTCTTCTTCAATAACGTCGATAATATCATCGACTGTAATAATCCCTTGAAGTTCACGGTTCTCGTTAACAACTGGAATTGCCAATAAGTCATAGTCCTTTATTAAGTTTGCGACATTTTCCTGGTCATCCGTTACTTTTACCGATACGACACGTTCGCTCATAATGTCGCGAATATATAAATCACCTTCAGCAACAATCAGTTCCCTTAAAGACATGACACCGAGTAGTCGATGTGCCTGATCCACGACAAAAATATAGTAAATCGTTTCGGCTGTTTGGGCTTCCTGACGCAGTACACGCATTGCCTCACGAACCGTTGCACTTTCTACTACCGATACATATTCCGTCGTCATAATGGCGCCGGCAGTATATTCTTCATAGCCTAAAAGCTCATTAATTTCATCGACCGTTTCTTCATCCATCATTTCCAAGTAATTTTCCCGTTGCTCAGTATCCAATTCATTCAGAATATCTACCGCATTGTCGGTATACATGAAGCCGAACATCGCTGCACCGTATGATGGATCCATCTCATCTAAGTAAGTTTTATATTCATCATCTTCAATTTCAGTTGTTTCAAAAATAATTGCCATTTCTTGAGGAGACAAGTAACGATAAATAATCTGTCGTATGTCCGGGCCCACCTCTTCATAAAACTGTGCTTGATCATATGGATGGAGTACTAGGAAATGTTCACGGAACGACTCGATATTTTCTTCATCAAGCAGCATTCGCAAAAACGCTTCATCGTACTGGACTTCATCATTTTTTTCCTCTATCATGCTTGCCCCCTCCTTTCAACATTTCATAACGAGTTATTTTATGATTAATTTATATCTCTCGTCAAGGCTAATTACGTTTTATCATTATTTTTTTGTATATACAAAAATTGACCAATGACTAACACAAATTCCTTCTCAACAGTATATTCCCATTTTCCCCAAAAATAAAAGATGCCAATGAAATCTTGGCATCTTACATTAGTAAATCAATGTAGAAATCTCTTCTGGCAACTTGCTTTCAAAGTGCACTCTTTCTTTCGTTAACGGATGTTCAAATTCAATGTAGCGGCAATGGAGTGCCTGACGATCAATGAATGTATGAGTACCCCCATATAATTCATCCCCCACTAATGGGTGGCCAATATAAGCCATATGAACACGTATTTGATGGGTTCTTCCAGTATGAAGCTTCAGACGAATATGTGTCATGTTATTTTTACGAGTCAGCACAGTCACATCCGTATGTGCGAATTGCCCGTCTGGCCGGACTTCACGTTCAATAATGCTCGTATCTTTCCGTCCAATCGGAGCGATGATGGATTGCTGATCTTGTACAATGATGCCTTCTGCAACTGCTTCATATTCGCGGTGAATTTGTCCCTTTTTTTGCTGTTCACTCATTAAATGATGGATATGACGGTGCTTCGCTATAAGCATCAACCCGGACGTATCACGGTCAAGCCTTGTCACAATATGAACAGTTGAAGCATGCTGCTGCTGTTCAAAATAGCCATATACAAGGTTTGCAAGCGTATTATTGGGGTGTTCCCGGGAAGGAATTGAGCTCATAAAGGCCGGTTTGTCGACAAGAAGCACTGCCTCATCTTCGTACACAACCGTTAATTCTCCTTGTACGGGAATCAGCCCTTCACTTGCTTCTTCTACCGGGAAAATAATCGTCACATCATTGCCTTCTGCCAGCCGATGCCGTACATTTCTTTCTTCGCCGTTAACCAAAATTGCCCCACCATCAAATTTGATAGCAGTCAATGCACGCTTTGAAATGCCCCATTGAGCAATTGCATCACGCAAAAGCTCTTGATCAACCTTATTCGTAAATTGTAACTGAAATCGTTTATCCATATACCCTCATTCTATTCATTCGAGATAAATGAATCGTGCACACGTTCCCAAAACGGGAATGGTCTGAAACGTGCAAACCGCACTTTTTCATTTGCCACATTAAAAGTAATCGATTTTACATCGGTTTCCGTCATGCTAATATGATCGACCGTCATATTAAATTGCTGCTCATGTACGGGTTTTAATACACAGTTATGGTGTGCCGGCAATACTAAAGAAGATCCGACCGTCCGGAAAACGCGGTTATTGATCGATGCCATTTCTGTTATTTGCAAGGCCTGCAATGTCGGATGAATAATCGCACCACCTAATGCTTTATTGTATGCTGTACTGCCTGACGGTGTTGAAATACATAAACCGTCTCCACGGAAACGCTCAAAATGCTCACCGTTCAGTTCCACATCCATCACAAGCGTTACGTCCGGTGATTTAATCGTTGCTTCATTCAGCGCAAGAAACGTACTAGAGTCGGAATGCAGGCGATGAACCTGCACTTCCAATAACGGGTATTCCACGACATTGTATTCCTTTTTGGCAATCGATAATACTAACTTTTCTAGCTCTGAAGGTTTCCAATCGGCATAAAAGCCTAAGTGTCCTGTGTGGATGCCGACAAAAGCTGTTTTATCCAAACGGTGCAAATAGCGGTGGAACGCATGCAATAATGTCCCATCGCCACCAATCGAAAGAACAATTTCCGGCTCTTGTTCATCAAATTGTAAACCGAAATCAATTAAATAAGATTTTGCGAGCTCCATCAATTCATTTGATTGGTCATCTCTGCGTGATTGTATTGAAAACTTCATTAGTTGTCACGCTCCTCTTTGTCAGTTGACTTATGGATAGCTGTATTCGTTGCTTCTTTTATTTCACTGAAATATGCCTGCGCCTCTTGAATTTCACTTCTAATTGAGGACATTTCCTCATCTAAACGAAATGCTGCTTCGGCTGCGCTTTGCAATCGATTTTTTATTTCTTCCGGGAAAATCCCTTTATACTTGTAGTTCATGGAATGCTCAATTGATGCCCAGAAGTTCATCGCCAATGTACGAATTTGAATTTCTGCCACGACAACGATGCGACCTTGAATCGTTTCTACCGGATATTCAATAATCATATGGTGTGAGCGATAGCCGCTCGGTTTACTATGTGTAATGTAATCTTTTTCCTCGATCACTTTCATATCATTACGCTGACGGATTAGCTCGGTTACTGTTGCAATATCATCAACGAACTGACACATAATCCGTACACCGGCGATATCTTGCAATTCATTTCCTAAACGCGCAGTCGGTTCGAATGGTATCTCTTTATCAAGCGATTTGTCATATATACTAGCAAGTGGTTTTACACGACCTGTAACAAATTCAATCGGCGAATTGGCACTCATAATACCAAATTGCGAACGCATCCCTTTTAATTTAATTTTAAGTTCATCCACAGCTTGTCGATATGGACTCAAAAATACTTCCCACTGCCCCAATTTAAAAACCCCCCAACTAGAAATAGTTCATTTCTGTCACACTATTTCATCAACACGTTGTTTCAAACAATTATACTTCTTGTGAACGAGAAATACACATTTCACACCTAAATCGCGTGAAATGATTCTTTTTCTTGTAATAATTAAGTTAAATGCTATTTATTTAAGAATTCGGCAAATACCTTTTCGATATTTTCAACAAATTGATCTCCATAGTTGCTGTTGCCTTCAATATTATAAAGTAATCCTTGTAATTCATCAGCAAATTGTTGTAGCGGCAGCAAACCGTCTTCCACTTTCAAGTATGCATTCTGCTCTGCCAATAACAGCTGTAATAGTTGCGGCCATACATTTTTTGAAAAGCTTAAATAACTGTATGCCTCATTTTCTTCTATGATATATAGAAACGCCTCATTATCCGAATCGACGATCACTTGCCCTGTCGATTGCAATTGGCTAAGTTGTTTCTTTTCATTTAAAATAAAATAGATTTCATTATGTACTACTTCAACATGTTCAATTATATATACGTTTCGCAATGAATTAATCTCCTTTTTCTTTTCATAACCGGAAAATGTCCGATAATAAAATTGATGATTCATCTACCCTTCACATTTTACCATAGGACACTCGATTGGTGCAGAAACGTTTGACTTCTTTAAGCCGTTGAATTTAATTGAAAACTATTAACAAAAAGGACGATGACAATGACACAGCAAATTGAAATAGAATTTAAGAATATGCTAACAAAACGACAGTATGAACAGCTTCTTGAAGCATTCTCCATAAGACACGAACAAATTATTCGCCAGGTTAACCATTATTTTGATACAAAAGAAAACGATTTAAAACAAATTCACAGTGCTCTTCGAATTCGTGTCGTGGAAGATTCGATTGAATTTACGTTAAAAGAAAAAGCTTCCAAGCACCAGCATTTAGAAACGACAGATTACTTAACAAGTGAGGAAGCAGATCGTATGCTGGCCGGTGAAGGAGTGCCCCCGTATTCTGTAAACGAAAGACTGGCGCTATTTAATATTCCGGTAGGCGAGCTGCACTGTTACGGATCATTGACGACCGACCGGGTAGAAATCCCATACAAAGGCGGTTTGCTCGTGTTTGACCATTCTTTCTATTTGCACTGCGACGATTATGAGGTAGAATATGAGACACATGATGAAGCAGTAGGAAAAGAAATTTTCTCTGAATTTTTAGCACATCATGCAATTGAGCCACAGCCTGCGCAAAAGAAAATTGTGCGCTTTATGATGGCTTTAAACAATCAGAAAGGCTAGGTGCTGTGATGGATATTTCATCGATGAGAACATTGCTTGAACTTCAGGCAATTCAAAATTTAAATACATCCAATCAGTCAAGCTCAAGTGTATTGTCATCATCTACGTCGACTTTATTTTCCGATTTAATGAGCGACATTTTAGACGGACAATCATTATCTAGTTCGCTAAATGGCCTAGGTGATGTGAGCACTTTCCAACAGTTAACGGATTCCGACCAAACTTCTAATTCACAGCAGCAAAAATCGGCTGCTCAAAACTATATCGCATCCTTTTTATTGAACAATTCTACAAACTTAACAAATTTACCGGGGACATTCAATACCCTTTCGGCAAGTAGTGAAACACCCACAATTGAACAGTATATGACGGATTTCACAAGAAAGACCGACGTAGCAAATTTCTTTGCCGGTGCTGAGACTTATGAAGCAGAAATTGCTGCTGCCGCAAAGAAATACAATTTACCCGAAAAACTGATTACTTCCGTTATTAAACAAGAGTCGAATTTCAATGCTTCTGCAACAAGTGCTGCCGGTGCATCCGGTTTAATGCAGCTCATGCCTGCAACAGCACGGTATTTAGGAGTTTCTGACCGCTTTGATCCTGCCCAAAATATTATGGGTGGTGCAAAATATTTACGCCAAATGCTCGACCAGTTCGATAATAATGTGGAAACAGCCCTTGCTGCGTACAATGCCGGTCCTGGAAATGTTAAAAAATATGGTGGCATTCCGCCTTTCCAAGAAACTCAAAATTATGTTAAAAAAATAATGAACTATATGAGTGTTTAATTTTTTACAGGAACCAGTGAAAATCGGAAGGCGAAAGCAAAAAGGAATTTTGAGATGTAATTGTAAATGCTCCTGAAATGCTCTAATTTGGATTTGCTGGAAAATTGATGTGGACACCTATTAAATCAACAATTCCAACATACTTTTAATAGAAGTGGAATGCCCTTCAAATTTTTTGGCAGGGCACTTTATTTGTTAAAATGGCCCTACGTTGCTAGAATGATTGTATCGCCTAAATGAAATTTACATTACTTACATGACATTCATATTTCATATACTGGCAAAGAAAGACACAAAGGAGTATAACTAATGAATCGAAAATATACGATTCCTTATGAGGAACTCGGTGCTGAAAAGCTTTCTGAATTAATTAACGCGTTCTACTCTCGAGTGGCGAAGCATCCTTTATTAATTCCTATTTTTCCTGAAGATCTGACGGAAACAATTCGTAAACAAATACAATTCCAAACGCAGTATCTTGGAGGGCCTAACCTTTTCAGTGAAGAACATGGTCATCCAATGATGCGTGCTAGACATATGCATTTTAAAATTACACCCGATCGTGCCCAGGCATGGCTTGAATGTATGGCAGAGGCGATGGACGAAGTGGGCTTGGACGGGAAATTCCGTGAAGTTTACTATAAGCGTCTCGTAATGACTGCTCACCATATGGTCAACGCCCCAAATGATGAGGAGGGATTTGAGTGAATAATATCCAACTTTTACAGCAACCTGTTGCACCATCCACATGTAATAAACCGATTGAGCTTTATATTTTTATTGACCCCCTTTGCGAAAAAGCATTATCTCTTCAAACGACAATGCGTAAACTGCAAGTAGAATATGGTCATTACTTTACATGTCGATATGTCCTTAGTACGGAACTCTCTGCTCTCAACAGCATGACGAGCCGGATGAAAGGCTGTGTTTCCGGAGCGGAATTGGATATTACACATCCAGCATTACCTTCAATTGCAATTAAAGCGGCTGAACTTCAAGGAAAGCGAGCAGGTTTCCGCTATTTAAACAAAGTTCAAGAAGTAGCGACACTTAATACACGCAATATCAATTCCCATGCGACGTTAATTGAAATCGCCCAACAAGTTAACCTGGATATGGATGAGTTCGTGTCCGACTTTGGTTCAAAAGAAGCAGCTCGTGCCTTCCAATGTGATTTATACTTAACACGTGAAATGGAAGTTGAAGAAATTCCAAGCATCGTATTTTTCAATGAATGCATTGAAGATGAAGGCCTGAAAGTAAGCGGTTCTTATAATTATGAAGTTTACGAGCATATTTTAGCAGAATTGCTTGGGGAAGAATTAATTCGCCAACCGGTTCCCGCATTAGACGAGTTATTCGATCGATTCAGCACCTTAACAACAGCTGAAGTAGCCGAAATCTACTCAATCAATGAACAACTGGCAGAACGTGAATTAAAGAAACGCATGCTTCAGCAAAAAGTAGAACGCATCATGACTGACGAAATTACACTTTGGCGTGCAAAAGAACGCACGACCTACTAAATAATTTATAAAACGCACTTATACAATATTTTGACCAGCTATGCTTTCATGCAGGGCTGGTTTTTTGTTTTCCGGAAGCTGTGCGAAGAAGGAATAAGGTAAGTGAATTCTTTTAGGGTTGTAAGAATAGATATAGGTAAATTTGCCCCTGTGCTCGTTTATATGGCTGCGAATGGAGAACTTGCTAGCATCAGTTAGGGAGAGTATAAAAGCTGTTGTGAGGGTTTCAGAAGCGTTTTTGGATGAAGTGCAGTAGCGCTTGTTTTATTCGCCGTTCGGATTGGAAAAGTGGAATTTTTTAGGATTAAATTAGAACGTTTGCCTTGGAATGTGGAAAGTTTCGAGTGGGATGAGGAACACTTGCCTGATTAAGTAGAACGTTCTCTCTTTATTCGCCAATTCAATTGGGAAAGTAGATTCTTTTGAGGTGAAAGTTGAATATTTCCCCTCGTATGTAGAAACTTTTCATTGAAATGTGGAACACTGGCCTGATTAAGTAGAACTCCCTTTCCCCTTTAACCCGAGAGCACGAATTAGAAGAACAAAACAAAAGAGGCGCCTTATTCTCGAGAAATAAGACGCCTCTTTTTCACAAAGGGGATGGGAGAAATGTTCACGTTCAAACAAAGGGGTGTATGTTTGTTATGTGATTTATTTCACGAGTATTACTCTATCATGGAATAATATTTCTTGCAATGTATCTTTCACAATTTCACAAATTCGTCATATAGTAAGCGTTTCCATTCAAAGAAAAGTGGTTTAAAACAAAATGTCATAAATCTGTAGTCAAATCCCCGCCTCAAACGCCGATATATCAACATTTCTAAACCATTCCCCCTTAATATCAACTACAATCTTTTTTCATCAAATTCATTATCTAATAAGTAAATTTCCATTTTTTCAAGCAAAAAACGCACCTGAAACAGATGCGTTTTCACAAACTATTAATTATTTAATAATAATTTTTCAAGCTCTTCTAGCTTCTCTTCGAATACTTGACATGCCAATGCAATCGGTTCCGGAGATTCCATATCTACACCCGCAGCTTTTAATACTTCGATTGGGAAATCCGAGCAGCCTGCTTTTAGGAAGTTATTAATATAACGCTCAACTGCCGGTTCGCCTTCTTCTAAAATTTGTTTAGATAATGCTGTTGCCGCTGATTGACCTGTTGCGTATTGATATACGTAATAGTTGTAGTAGAAGTGTGGAATACGTGCCCATTCCAGACCAATTTCCTCGTCAACTGTCATTGCATCACCAAAGTATTGTTTGTTTAGATCGTAATAAATCGATGTTAATTTTTCCGATGTAATCGATTCGCCTTTTGCATCCAATTCATGAATCATATGCTCAAACTCAGCGAACATTGTTTGACGGAATACCGTACCGCGGAAACCATCCAGCCATTGATTTAATAAATAGATTTTCTGTTTATCATCATCTAATGTTTTCATTAGATGATCAAATAATAGTTCTTCGTTACATGTTGAAGCTACTTCTGCAACGAAAATCGAGTAATCTGAATATTGATATGGCTGGTTGGCACGTGAATAATAACTGTGCATCGAGTGGCCGAATTCATGTGCCAATGTATAAAGGTTATTCACATTATTTTGCCAGTTCATTAAGACATACGGATTTGTACCGAATGTTCCCGAAGAATAGGCACCGCTGCGTTTCCCTTTGTTTTCTAGCACGTCTACCCAACGGCTTTCCAAACCTTTTTCAACGATTTCCTGATATTCTTTACCAAGTGGTGCGAAGCTTTCTACCATCGTTTTCTTTGCTTCGTCATATGTTACTTCCATTTTCACTTCTTTAACAAGCGGCGTAAATAGATCGTACATATGCAGCTCATCTACACCAAGTACTTTTTTGCGAAGCTCTACATAACGGTGTAATGCCGGTAAGTAATCATGGATTGTTGAAACAAGTTGGTCATACACTTTTTCAGGAATGAAGTTATTGCTAAGTGCTGCATGACGAGCGGAATTGTAATTACGAACTTTTGCATTTACATTATGTGCTTTTACATTACCTGCTAATGTAGTCGCAAATGTATTTTTATATTGACCATAAGTTTTGTAAACAGCTTTAAATGCTGCCTCACGTACTTCGCGATTGTCGCTTTCAAGCATTGTAATGTAGTTACCGTGCGTAATTTGTACTTCTTCGCCGTCTTCCCCTTTAATTTTTGGGAATTCTAAATCAGCATTGTTTAATGCGCTGAATGTTTTGCCGGCTGTCGATGTCACTTCCGAAAATTGCGCAAGTAATTCTTCTTTTTCAGCTGATAGGATATGAGGACGGCCTAAGTTAAGTTCTTTTAAGCTTTGTTCATATAATGAAAGTGGTTCATAACTTTCCACATAGCTGTTTAATGTTGCTTCATCCAAAGCTAAAATTTCAGGCGTAATAAATGACCACGCTGCCCCTACGTTTGTAAGAACAGATCGCACACGACCATCCAGATCCTGATATTTACTGTTCGTAGTGTCCTGGTCATGTTTTAAATGTGAATATACGTATAATTTGTGTAAACGCTCGTATAATGCATCGCTAAATTGCAAAGTGTTGTATAAGCTTTCCGCACTATCCGCTACTTTTCCTTTATAATTTGAAGCTTGTTTTGATAATTGCTCAACTTCCTTCAGTTCAGCTTCCCACGCTTCATCCGATTCAAAGATTGATGTTAAATCCCATGTTAATTGCTCCGGTACTTCTTCACGCGTTAAAATTTGCTTTGCCATTTATTTGCCTCCTACTATTCCGATATTCGAAATTATAAATCTATTTAAACAATTTCAACATCCAATTGCAACCAATTCGTCGTATAGAACATTAAAAAGTTGTTCTTCGGCTATATTTTCATCCAGTTGCTCAATTTTAAGATGTCTTAAAATTGTTAAATAATGTTTCACCGCTGTTTTCCGCTCATTCGTCAGCTCCAATTGACTCCATTTGAAAAAGTAAGGAATCGCTTTCACATTCATCGTTTTAGGTGTGAGCGCATGGGCGTTCATAAAATGAAAAAGCCCTACTTGCCATTCTATACAGAATCGGTTAAAAGCATGCGTATTGCAGACAGGAATCCCTAAAAAAATCGGTAAATTCGTCATAATTAGCCTTAATTCATAAATGGCTCGAAAAAATCGATCGTTAACTCCTTTTTTACTCAATAGTAGACGGTGACGGATATAGTACTCCCGATAACTCCTGTATTTTTTTAGCAGCAGAGGAAATTGTGATTTTGATATTTTCTCTGGAACTAAAAGCGGAAATCGTTGTTGGCTGAGCGGCAATGGCTTAACGACAGCAAAATACTGCAATTTATGAAGATGGATTAAATTGCTTATATAGTAGAAAGTTTTACTTTTCTCATCGTAGGTGATGAGGTATTTCTGCTTTTTATACCGTTGCATAAACTGCGCGTTTGTGTGATTGATTGAAATTTTTACAATACCGGGACTTTTGAATTTTTCGGGAGTGTGCAATATCCAGATCGGTATGATTTCAGCATTTAAATAGCCGGTTGTACGCAGTTGAAATGATGGATGCGCGATTGGGCTGCACTGAAACTCAATAGCATATTGGCGATCATTAAATGCGATGAGAAGATCTGGTCTTTGTTGAAGCTGTGGTAAATACGGTTCAAGAACGGGACGTAGCTGAAGGCTTGTAAAAAGTTGAAAGAGGTGTTGTTTCCCGAGGAGATGTGCGGCGGATTCCCCTTCTGAAAACAAAGAATCGCATTCACTATTTTTTTGATGGGCAAAGTGCGGGATTTTTATTTGACCAACCTTTAACAGAAGCTGTTCTTTACATTGAGGGCAAAAAAAGGATTGCTGCTTTTTTAATCTTTGTAACTCATCCGGCGGCAGTTTCGACGTTAAATAGAATAATTGCTGTTGTTCCGTCAAAGCGATCAGCATTCGCTACCCCCCTTTTTTATCCATCTTAATGAAATGAACATTCAATTTCAACTTATAAATAGTAACTATTGGAAACTGGTTTTTTCAAAGGATTTCTACTTTTATTGCTTGCCGTTCCCTTTTATAGACGAACTTTCCACTTTTCCGTCACAAGGTTCTACTTTCTCGATGCTCTGTTCTGCTTCACACGCATTATATTCCACTTTCCTCAACCATTATTCTACTTTTGCTCCCCCTATATTCTACTTCCCTCAACCAGATATCCCCCCAGCACAAACACAAAAAAGCCACCTGAAATCAGGTGGCTTTCGTAAACTGCTGTCCTAATCAAAATACGTAATGATTGTTTCGAAGCAGTCTTCAGCAATGATTGTTTCCCCGTACTCTTCAAGTCGGTGCGCTGTAATTTTGGAAGCAGCTAAATACTCAGTACATAAAGCGATGATATTTCTCGCTTTCTCGCTTTCCAAATCTTTTAAATCTACATATAAATAGTAATAATCTTCCCATTTATACAACACAGACTCTATTCCTAATGGTGCTGCGCGTTTTGCAAGAGGTACTAGTTCGTCAATATCTTTAAATCGGAATCGGGCATTTTCAAGCGATTGTTCTTCTTCTTTTGCAGCTTTGCCAATCGCATTGAAGATCGATTCTTCCATTTCATTTAATTGATCTGATATATGAAGGTCATCTTCAAAGTTGCCTGTCATTGAAGAAGTTTCGGAGTCATTACCTACAGACGCGCGTGTAACAACGACTTCCAATCCACTTTCTGAAGCGTTAATATGAATCCAAATTGGACCATCTAAATCGAAATAATCATCTGTATTTATTTCACCAATGATATCCCAGAAAAGCTCTTCACCTTTTGCGCGATTGTACCATATTTCTTCGCGAGTATAACCGCGGTCCTCGATATCACTATACGTAATAAATAATTTTAGCGTATTTTCATTAATGCGTTCGATGTCCATTAGACCTCAACCCCCTTCACAGTCATTGTATAGAACGTCGCTTTATTTCCAAGTGGCATACAATATGGCGTTCTATTGCATCGGAACTGAGATACTTTTAAATATTAGAAGTATCTATAACTCTATTGTATGATGGAATCGATTAAAATGAAAAGGAAAAACATTATTCAGCATAAATTATTTGAATAATTGAAATTGTATTGCACCACTCCATTTAAATCAAGTAATTAAGGTGTCTTTCTAATATGTTCTAAAATAAAAAAAAGATGCTACAATTGCACAATATGCATCCGTAACATCATGAGCGGTCTATTTAGTTAACCATGCGTTGGGCTTCTTGCAACTGGTATGCTCGTACTTTACGAGGCAGGAATCGACGAATTTCATCTTCGTTATAACCGACTTGCAGACGTTTTTCATCTAAAATAATCGGACGGCGTAATAATCCTGGATATTCCTGAATAAGCTCATATAATCGCTGTAATGGCAATGTTTCAACATCAACATTCAACTTTTGGAAAATTTTCGAACGCGTCGAGATAATTTCATCGGTACCATCTTCTGTCATTCGTAAAATCTCTTTGATTTCACTAATTGTAAGTGGCTCGGAAAAAATGTTGCGTTCTGTATATGGGATATCATGTTCCTCTAACCATGCTTTTGCTTTTCGACATGAAGTACAACTTGGTGAAGTAAATAATGTTACTAACATTGGCTCACTCCCTCTCTAATTGATTTCAATTCAATTGCTAGATGTTGCTTCCTTTTATGAAGAAGCACAAATGTATAAATAAAACTCAATTTAGAATTAATTTAATTTAAGATTCTGTTCCCATTATACATGAATAACCCATGTTTGAATATACAATGTCAACAAATAATTCAACTTACGTAATAAATTTTATTACATATTTCTCTCTAATAAGCACACTTTCTAGAATTTTGCGCCATATTAAAATTTACCCATAAAATAGTAAAATAAAACGTACTGATTTTTAAAGTTTTTTCTCATTTATCAAATTGTAATTGAGAAAAAAGTCAGATAATATCATGCCATTTCTTAAAATATAATTATCTATTTACTACTATTTCCATTTTCACTTTGTTTTATTCCTATTTCTTTAAATAAAACAATTGCTTTCTTTTCAATACTTACGTTATAATCCATTCAAGATTATGAAAAACGATGACGAAGAGTAGTACATTTAATTTGAATGCCTAGAGAGTCTGTGGTTGGTGCAAACAGATCATTCGTTAAATGGAATGGACTTCCGAGTTAGCTTGATGAACGTTTCTATTAGTAGTCCAGCTCGTCGCCTTCACGTTACGAAGTAAAGTGGCCAATTGAGGCAAGCTGGGTGGTACCGCGGATTTTAACATCATTCGTCCCTTCTATTTTCGAATAGAGGACGCATGATGTTTTTTTATTTTCATTTGATTTTTAAGGAGGAACACCCAATGAAAACCATCTTTTCAGGTGTACAACCAACAGGAACAATTACTTTAGGGAATTATATCGGTGCGATTAAACAATTCCCCGCTTTACAGGAAAACAACAACGCCATTTATTGCATCGTGGATCAGCACGCAATTACTGTGCCACAGGACCGCCTTGAGTTACGAAAAAATATTCGCTCATTGGCAGCAATGTATATCGCATGTGGCATTGATCCGAAAAAATCGATTTTATTTATTCAGTCAGAAGTCCCTGCCCATGCCCAAGCAGGCTGGATGCTTCAATGTGTCGCTTCAATCGGAGAATTAGAGCGCATGACACAGTTTAAAGACAAATCGACAGGTAAAGAATCCGTTTCTGCCGCACTTTTAACATACCCGCCGTTAATGGCTGCCGATATCCTTCTGTACAATACAGACATCGTACCAGTTGGTGAAGACCAAAAACAGCATATTGAATTAACACGCGATTTAGCTGAACGTTTCAATAAGCGCTACAATGATGTATTAACGATTCCTGATATTCAATTGCCGAAAGAAGGCGCTCGTATCAAGTCATTGCAGGAGCCAACGAAAAAAATGTCAAAATCCGATACAAATTCAAAAGCGACGATTCGCCTGCTTGATACAGCAAAAGAAATCGAAAAGAAAATCAAATCCGCTGTAACAGATTCTGAGGGAATCGTTAAATTTGATATTGAAAACAAACCGGGTGTATCGAACTTGCTTATTATTGAATCTGCCCTATCCGGTACAGCGATTGCAGATTTAGAAGCAAAGTATGAAGGCAAAGGCTATGGTGATTTTAAAGCTGGAGTAGCGCAGGCTGTTATTGACCATTTAACACCAATTCAAGAACGCTATTATGCACTGATTGACTCACCGGAACTTGATGAAATTTTGGATGAGGGTGCAGTAAAAGCGAATGCCATTGCCTCTAAAACACTCAAGAAAATGGAGAACGCGATGGGCTTAGGCCGTAAACGACGCTAATCATCCCACCAATAGCAACAATCAGCAGATACAACTCTGCTCCATGTACAATGTACAGTAATACAGCATGCCATGAATAGCCGAGCGTGCGGTAATTCAAGTATAGAATCATATTACTGATCGACATGACACTGAGCCCATAAAAAAATAAAAATAGTACGAAGCGTGTCAAAACACCATCCTTCGTACAACTATACGAAAAACGAACGTGCGATAGAAGAAGCACGTTCGTTTTTTGTCATTTATTAATCTGTATATTTTTTGAATAATAAACAAGCATTATGTCCGCCAAAGCCCAGTGAATTGCTTAACGCATATTCAACTTCCGCTTTTCGTGCGGCATTTGGTACATAGTCCAGGTCACATTCCGGATCCGGATCCTGTAAATTCATTGTCGGCGGCAAAATACCTTCCTTCAATGCAAGTACCGTAAAGATTGCCTCAATCCCGCCTGCTGCACCTAATAAATGGCCTGTCATACTTTTCGTTGAACTCATCGCCAATTTATAGGCATGGTCACCAAAAACAGTTTTGACTGCCTGTGTTTCAAATAAGTCATTATATGGTGTACTCGTACCGTGGGCATTAATATAACCAACGCGGTCAGGAGATACTTGTGCATCATCGATCGCCATTTGCATCGCACGTGCTGCACCTTCACCGTTTGGAGCCGGTGCTGTAATATGGTGGGCATCCCCTGTTGAACCATAACCAACGACTTCTCCGTAAATTTTAGCACCGCGCGCTTTCGCATGTTCATATTCTTCTAAAATTAAAATCCCTGCACCTTCACCTATAACGAAGCCGTCACGGTTTTTATCAAATGGACGTGATGCAGTAGCCGTGTCCGGATTTAACGATAACGCTGTGTTTGCACTGAAGCCTGCAACCGCCATTGTTACGATCGGCGCCTCTGCTCCACCCGTAATCATCACATCAGCGTCTCCACGTTCAATTACTTTAAACGCATCACCAATCGAGTTAGTTCCCGATGCACAAGCCGTTACGGAACAAGAGTTGACCCCTTTTGCCCCAAGATAAATCGATACTTGACCTGAAGCCATATCTGGAATCATCATTGGTACGAAAAACGGGCTCACACGTCGAACACCGCGTTCCTGGAAAGTTAAAAACTGCTGCTCATGCGTTTCCATTCCGCCGATCCCTGACCCGATCCATACACCTACGCGTGGCGCCATTTCCTCTGTAATAGTCAAGTTGGCATCTTTTGCAGCCATCATAGAAGCAGCGATCGCATAATGTGTAAAGCGGTCCATTTTGCGCGCTTCCTTCTTTTCAATATATTCTTCTATATTAAAGTCTTTTATTTCTGCCGCTACAGACACAGTAAACTTACTCGTATCAATTCGTGTTAATGGTCCAATACCAGACTTGCCTGCAATTACATTTTCCCAGGCTTGCTCTGCACTGTTTCCTACTGGCGTAACTGCACCGATTCCTGTAACAACAACTCTTCTTTTCTCCATTATTTAACACCCTTTTCTAAGTTAAGTTCTTTCCTCTATTTAAAGGTTAATTTCCATTTCATTCGAACACTTTCCATAGGGAAAATATTGTACCATTCTCCCAAGAGCCCAAGTTTTTATTTACCCCACTTTAATGCGAGCGCTCCCCATGTAAGCCCACCGCCGAAACCGACTAAAACAACGATATCATCATCTTTGATTTTACCAGACTCCAAATCTTCTACAATAGAAATTCCGATTGAAGCGGCAGATGTATTGCCGTATTTTTGGATTGTTTTCGACATTTTTTCCTCTGGCAAGTCAAGACGCTCTCTTGCGGCTTCCATAATGCGGATGTTTGCCTGATGCGGCACTAAATAATCGACATCTTCCTTTGTCATGCCTGCCTTTTCAATGACATTTACAGCCGATTCGCCCATTTGACGAACCGCAAATTTAAATACTTCACGACCATTCATCGCAATGTGATTTTTAGGATTTAAATAAAGATGCTTTCCGCCTGTTCCGTCAGCTCCTAGTTCGAAAGCCAGAATACCGCGCCCTTCCGAAACTTTTCCGAGAACGGCCGCACTTGCACCATCTCCAAAAAGGACAGCCGTGTTGCGATCATCCCAATCCACAATTTTCGACAGTTTTTCAACACCTACTACTAACACATATTCATAACTATTACTCTCAATAAATTGTTTGGCAATAGCCGTTCCATAAATAAATCCTGAGCATGCAGCGGACACATCCATTGCGCCACATCCCGATATTCCAAGTCGCTCTTGAATCTGACAAGCTACACTCGGGAAATTCTGATCCTGTGTAACGGTTGCCACTACGATTAAACCGATTTGATCTGGCGTAATACCTGCGTTTTCAATCGCTTGCACTGCTGCTTTATATGCTAAATCCGATGTTTCTTCATTCTCAGCGATAAAACGGTTTTCAATACCTGTACGAGAACGAATCCACTCATCTGATGTATCTAAAACATTTTCAAAATCCTTATTTGGTATAGCTTTTTCCGGAACATATTTCCCCATCCCTATAATACCGGCATTCATATAATAGCCCCCTTGTTTTCTCGTGAATCAAAAAATATAACTAATTATTAGTAGTTGGTACTAATTATAGAGCATAATTATTTTGAACACAATTAAAATTTCTGGAAAACGAGGAATTGGACATTTATTCTTGTTTTTCTCCACATTAAATTGGCTATAATAACTGAGAAACATCTTACAGAAATTGAAATGCGGATGGACGTTTATTACGTTTAAATTTTTTAATGAAACAATTGTTAAAAACGAATATTGTTAATGAAACAAATTCGAGCTAATCTTCTCTATTTTCCTGTTAATTCCTACTTATAAAAGCGATAAAAACAGGCATTTATGACAACTTGAAGAATAATTTGATTCGCCCTTTTAATTTCATGAAGGCTTGTGGTATGATATTGAAGATGTAATTTCACAATAACGTTATAAATAAGTTCAATGAGGTGAATTTGATGCAATATATCATTACGTTCTTTTGGTCATTCTTATTAGTTTCAATGCTAAACTATGTAGTAAGTTCTGTATTAAGTGTAGATTTTAACTTCATGAATGGCGTAATCGTATCATTAGTATTCAGCGTATTAGTTATTATTATCGCTGCAATCATTCCAAACGAATCAACTCCAGAAGCAGAAGCAGAGCATCATTAATAGATAACAAGGGGCTGTCCGGTAAAATTACTGGACAGCCCCTTGTTATTTACTGCCCTATTTGTTACGGCGCTTATCAACCTCATTTTTTATTAGAACGCTTCTATACAATATTAGAAGTTACATACTTGATATTAGAATAGTTGGCTTGTTTATTTGAACAGTAGGGCTTCTTATTAGAACAACTGGTCTTCCGTCAATATTTCGGACAAACGTTAAGAGACTTTTTTTGCTACCGCCCTTCGGTTGCTCTGCTTTTCATCCCTCCATGCCCAGACCTGGGCATGGAGGGATGAAAACCCTGTAAGAGAACTTTATGAGGCATTTTGACAAACAGAATCCTGTTGATTTCTCTCAAATTGGTTTGGTGATAAATAACCGATTGTTGAATGACGTCGTCGTTCATTGTAAAAGTTTACGATATATGACTCCACGCTCTTTCGTGCTTCTTTTTTGGATTCGAAACGGTGACGATAGATCCATTCTTTTTTGATTGTGGCGTGGAAGGATTCAATACACGCATTGTCATAGGGATTTCCTTTACGACTCATGCTAATTTTAATCCCATGTTCTTTTAAAGTGCTTGTATAGCTTGTGGCACAATATTGTGCGCCTCGATCTGAATGATGAACTAATCCCTTCTCGGGTTTTCGAACTGCTAATGCATGCTTCAAGGCTTGATCTACTAATGTTTCTTCCATATGATCTGCGATGGCCCAGCCGACAATTTTACGAGAATATAAATCCATGATGGACGCAAGATACACCCACCCCTCCAGTGTTCGGATATAAGTTATATCTGCGACCCATACTTTATTTTTCTCTTTAACTTGAAATTGACGTTTGACTAGATTCGGATAAATAAATTGATGGTGATTGGAATCCGTTGTTCGTTGAACAGTTTTCGGGATTACGGCACTTAACCCAAGGTTTCGCATCATATTCGCAATTTTCTTTTGCGAACAGACATAACCTAAACTCGCTAAGTCTTGCGCAATTCGAGGGCTACCGTATGTACCAAAACTCCTCGCATACGATCGATGAATCTGATGGGCAATTTCTGTATCACGTACTTCTTTTTCCGATAAGGGCTGTATCTGTTTTTTACGCCAATCATAATAACCGCTTTTTGAAACCATCAATACTTTACACATCATCGCAATGCCAAAGTCGTTTTTATGCTTTTCAATGAATGCATAAATCACTCGGGGTTTTTCGCGAAGATGTGCATAGCCTTTTTTAGAATTTCATTCTCTTCTTCCAAATCACGTAACTTCTTATCAAACGCTGCCTGCAACTTATCTACTTCGCTAGAAGTAAAGTATCGTGTGACATCCTGATTTTTCGATTCACGATAATCTTTAATCCATTTATGGATCGTTGAAGACCCAATTTCAAACTTAAATGCCAGATCTGAAACTTTTGCGCCATCTTCTAAAACAGACTTTAAAATGTATTCTTTTGTTTGTGCGTCTAATCGCTTTCGAGTTTGTTTTTCTTTCATCGGTTCCACGTCCTTTTTTAGATATCTTAATCTTAAAGTGTCTCTTAAGACGTGTCCATTTTTTATACTAACCTCACAACCGACATTTATATTAGAACTTCCGGCTTTTATTAGAACTTCTTCATTTTTATTAGAACTTCAGTCAGCCTTATTAGCATATCCCTTACATATAAAAAGCTTGTACGCCATTCACGTACAAGCTTTTTTCCCACTTAATTTGAATTTATAACCAGCTCTTCATTTTCCAATGCAATTGACAATGTTCCACCTGCTGCGACTTCCCCTTTTAACAGTTCACGTGCAACAATCGTTTCTAAATGGCGTTGGACAAAGCGTTTTAATGGACGTGCACCGAATTGCGGATCAATCCCATGCTTCACAATCCAGTCGACCACTTGACTGTCCACTGATAACGTAATTTCCTGTTCGGCAACTCTATCTTGAAGCTGCTTTACATATTTCCAGGCAATCTTATGGAAGTGCTCGTTCGATAAGGCATGGAACATAATAATATCATCCATACGGTTTAGCAGCTCTGGCTTAAAGTGTTGGCGTAATGCCGTTTGGACAAGCTGTTCTGATTCTTCTGATCCTTCCAGTAAAAACTGCGAGCCGATATTCGATGTCAAAATAATGACGGTATTCGTAAAGTTGACAATCCGTCCTTGGCTATCCGTAATGCGGCCATCATCCAGCACTTGCAGTAAAATATTCGCGACATCCGGATGCGCCTTCTCGATTTCATCCAAGAGTACAACGGAATACGGGTTGCGGCGTACCGCTTCTGTCAGCTGACCGCCTTCTTCATAGCCAATATAGCCTGGAGGTGCTCCGACGAGTCGTGACACAGAATGTTTCTCCATATACTCGCTCATATCAATTCGGATGAAATGATCTTCTGAATCGAATAATTGTGCGGCCAATGCTTTTGCCAATTCGGTTTTTCCGACACCAGTTGGCCCTAGGAACAGGAAGCTTCCGATTGGTTTATTCGGGTCTTTGATACCTGAACGTGCACGCCATACTGCTTCTGTTACATAAGTTACCGCATCGTCCTGACCGACTACCCGTTCATGCAGCGTATCTTTTAAACGGAGCAGCTTTTCGCGTTCACCTTCAACAAGCTTCGTTACCGGAATACCTGTCCAGCGTGAAATGATTTTAGCAATTTCCTCTTCCGTCACTTCTTCACGCAGCATGCGGTTACCTTCCGACTGTTTCAGCTGCTGTTCCAGCTCGGAGATTTCCTTTTCAAGCTGTGGAATTTTACTGTATTGGAGCTCACTTGCCCGCGCTAAATTATTGCCTGAAATAAATAAGTCATCGCGTTCGGCCTCCATTTTTTTCAGTTCATCTTTTTTATCCCGCACGATTTGCAAGCCGTTTTTTTCAAGCTCCCACTGTTCTTTCATCGATTTAATCGAAGTATCCAATGTATCAATTTCATCAGTAATTATTTCAAGACGCTTTTTGCTCGCGTCATCTTTTTCTTTTTTCAAAGCCTGCTGCTCAATTTTAAGCTGTGTAAGACGGCGCGTTAACTGATCCAGTTCCTGTGGCATTGAATCGATTTCAATACGGATCATTGCACATGCCTCATCAACGAGATCAATCGCCTTATCCGGTAAAAAGCGGTCTGTAATATAGCGGTTTGCCAGCTGGGCCGCTGCAATAATTGCGCGGTCATGAATGCGTACGCCACGATGATGTTCTTCAAATCGATCTTTTATACCGCGTAAAATGGATACCGTATCTTCAATAGAAGGTTCCCGCACCATTACTTGCTGGAAGCGGCGTTCCAATGCAGGATCTTTTTCGATATACATGCGGTACTCGTCCAATGTTGTTGCTCCAATACAATGCAGTTCACCGCGTGCAAGCATTGGTTTCAGCATATTTCCTGCATCCATTGCTCCGTCCGTTTTCCCTGCACCGACAATTGTATGAATCTCATCGATGAATAAAATGATGCGTCCTTCTGATTCTTTCACTTGTTTTAATACAGATTTCAGTCGTTCTTCAAACTGTCCCCGATACGATGCCCCGGCAATGAGCGCACTCATATCCAGTTCATAAAGCTCCGCATCTTTCAATCCTTCAGGTACATCCCGTCTCACGATACGTTGTGCCAATCCTTCGACGATTGCCGTTTTACCAACACCTGGTTCACCGATGAGGACCGGATTGTTTTTTGTTTTACGTGACAGAATACGAATGACGTTTCGGATTTCTTCATCTCGTCCGATAACCGGATCCATCTTACCTTTTTTTACTTGTTCAATTAAATTACGTCCAAATTGTTCTAATGGCGGACGATTATCTTGAGTTTGATTAAATTGCATACAGTGCACCCTTTCATTTAGTTTGACCTTTTTTGATTAATTCAATTATAAGTCAAAATTGGTCAAACAACAAATAATTACACCCAGATTCCTTCGCATATATGTTCGTAAAAAAAATCGATCACTTTGCCTTTATGCAAAATGACCGAATTTCTACTGATTTATTTACTTTTATTAACGAATACCTAATGCCATTTTTGCATAACGGGACATATTGTCTTTAGACCATGCCGGTTGCCAAACGATGTCAACTTTTACTTCTTTTACTTCCGGTAATTCACTAAGTGCAGTTGTTACTTGGTCAACAATTACCGGAGCAAGCGGACAGCCCATTGATGTTAATGTCATTGTAACAATTGCTAAGCCCTCGTCTGTTAAATCCACTTCATATACTAAACCTAAGTTGACGATATCAATGCCTAACTCAGGGTCAATTACGTTTTCCAATGCACCTAACATACTTTCTTTCATATCGTGATCAATTGCCATTTTTAAATTTCCCCTTTCGCCATGGTGTTATTGTTAATCATAGCAGAACGTATGGTTTATGCCAAACATTGCGCCATAAATTGCGTGACTTGCAAAATCCCATTTCTCGATACGGCATGGCCTGCTTTTTGTTCTGCCAAATAAGTAATATGTTCTGCTTTTTTTTCTTTTTCTAGTTGTTCAACATAATCTCGGCTCATATGATAAGGAACGACCGTATCGCGCTCACCATGCCAGAAAATAATCGGTTTGTTTGCCCATAGATCCTCATGCTGTTCCATATCGAATTTTTGCAGCATTTGAATCAGACCAGTTTGCTGTTCTTCAGACAATGGGAAGGTTACGCCCTTTTGCTTTAATTCCTCTACTTGATGAAGAGCCAGTTTCGTATAGCTTGTCGTTCCCATGCAAATACCTGCCGTTTCAATCCATGGATAGATTGCTAAACAGCCTGATGTGACGATTCCGCCCATTGAAGTGCCGGCAATCCCAACTTTGCTCCCAGCTAAGTTTTTCAGCTTCAATTCTTCATAAATAGTATGTACTTCTTCCACCGACTTTAATACAATTTTCCAGAAGTTAAAGTTCATCTGATCTTCCGTCAATTGATTCGAGCGCTCACCATGCAATAATGCATCCGGTAGTATAACGCGTACACCTTGCTGCACAAACTGATAAGCGTAATGTAAATTATGTTCCTTTGCGCTCAAAAACCCATGAAGAAAAATAACGACCGGTGTTTGCTCATCCATCGTTTCATCATATACATGCAGTAGTGGAATGGACTTCCATTGTTCTTTATTAACTATCAAATTACTCACCTCTTTGTTTACATTAGCAAAAATTGGTCAATGTTTCAAAACTTTGACGAATGCTAAATTTGCACGTTACAATTATACCCAGGCTAAAGGAGGCTTACTCTTATGAACGAACATTTAATTGTATTAGATTTAGACGGCACTTTATTGACGGACGAGAAAAAGATTTCTTTGCTGACAAAGGAAACGTTGTTGAAAGCAAAGGAAGCCGGTCATCAGGTGATGATTGCGACAGGACGTCCGTATCGTGCGAGTCAGCTTTATTATCAGGAGTTGAGTTTAACAACCCCGATTGTCAATTTTAACGGAGCCCTCATCCACCACCCTAAAAATCCGATGTGGAAAGCGATTCATACAACAGTCGATTTAAGCGTAGTCCACGATGTTGTAGAATCTGTTCATAAATATGAATACGACAACTTAATCGCCGAAGTAATGGATGATGTATATCTTCATCGTGAAGATGAAGGTGTGCTTCAGTTGCTACATATGGGTAACCCCAATATTTTAACAGGCGATCTGAAAAATACATTAAAGGAAGACCCGACAAGTTTACTCATTCAAGCCGACGATGTTAATACACCGATTATCCGCAAGCATTTGCAGGATGTCCACGCTGAGCTGATTGAGCATCGACGTTGGGGGGCGCCTTTCCCAATTATCGAAATTGTCCATAAAGGGTTAAGTAAAGCGGTAGGGATCGACTATATCGCAAAAGAAATGGGCATTCCGCGCGAACGCATCATTGCATTTGGCGATGAGGACAATGACTTGGAGATGATTGATTACGCTGGTGTTGGGGTTGCGATGAGTAACGGAATTGACGATTTGAAAACAATCGCCAATGAAATTACGCTATCGAACAATGAAGACGGTATTGCGAAGTTTTTGCAGGACCGCTTGAAACTGTAACAGCTAAAATAAAAACAGCCTGGAAAAGCATGTGTCTGCTTCTCCAGGCTGTTTTTATTGTGCTGAATTCTCGGCACGGCGTTTTTTCCCGCGCTTCATAATAGCAATCATAAATGCTGTGTATAATACAACGACCAAACCAAGTGCCACAATGTAAGAAGTGTTAATACCCCGCGCTTCAATCACCTGGTACACTTCCACCATTTCGCGGTCTAAAATAATCGCATAATTGCCGTCCTTATTTTCACGAATAATTTCACTGTTGAACATGCCGCGAACTTCTTTTCCTTCACCTAGCTCAGCTACCGGAATATGCACACGTTTTGTCTTACTACTATTATTAATGACAACAATCCATGTTTCCTCATCGGATTTGCGTTCGAATACAAGATAGCCGTCTTCATTTTCAAGCCATTTAAATTCCCCGTTACGCAATGTCTCGGAATCATTTCTTAATGACTGGAGCTTTCCTACATAATCGGCTAATTCTGAATCCGTTTTAAAATTGTAGTATTGGTGTGCTTCAACACCCGCTTCCCCATTCATCGCAATTTCAGACCCATATTGCACTACTGGTACACCTGGAAGTAAGAGTGTGCTCGCGATGGAAATTTTACTCCGTGTCGGCGGATACATACCTTCCTCTGTTGCCGCCAATGTGAAGCGATCCGACCAAATCGTATCCGTCATCGACAAAACCGGTGTCCCTGAAAGCATTTCCTCGATATGAGGCTCTAGTACAGTCGTATTTAAATCGACATTTTTAAATGCATTTGTAAAGTTTGAAGCAGTATCACTGTAAAATTTCGCGTCAAAATTTGCATCACTTTCCGCATTCGCAATTGTATAAGCACCTGCTGCTTTTAACTGCTCGATAAAGCGATTTAAAAATGCAGTATCGGCTTGTTCAATATTCGTCAAACGAACCCCATCTAATTTATATGTACTCACAAATTGTACAGCACTGTTGATCAGCTCATTCTGTACTTCTTCATTCGTTAAGTCCCACTGTATTTTCCCTTCGTTTTCAGATGCTGCAAATCCTTGTTTTTCTGAAAGTTCATGGTTTGGACTTACATTGGAAATAGGGAAATCTACCATTATTTTGATGTCACGTTTTTGATAAGCCTCGACCATTTTTTTAAATTCCTCGGCTGTACCAAATCGGTGGTCAAACATTGTGTAGCTCGTTGGCATCGATCCATCATATTTTTCAGTCTCAAATACAGAGCCAATCGAAAGCATCGTATACCCCATATTTGCGACATAATCGATTTTCTTCAGTAAACCATTGAAATCCCCGCCTGCAAACATCATCGGGTCCTGTGTATTTACTGTATCATCATCATTTTTACCGGTACCATTAAAGAAACGGTCCACTAAAACGTCATATATACTTTCATCTGCAATCGTACGCTCTTCTTCCGCATTTGCAACAGCAGCAACTGACAATGAAGTCGAAAGCAGCACACCCGCAGCCAATGTACGAAACCATTTATTAAATCCCATTCATTTCCCTCTCTTTCATATACAGTCCAACGTCATTTTACCAAAAAAGGTACAAACGTAGCTAGCTTAAAAAGTTATTTATAGGAAATTCGGCAAATACGTGACAAAAATGTGTATGGATTATTACAGAATGTTAGAAATTGGTAGCGGGGTGTCTTTTAGTAGAAGTTTTCGTAGTAACTTCCGGGGATATTAGAACTTTTGGTCTTCTGTCAATATTTCGGACACGCGTTAAGAGACTTTTTTGCTACCGCCCTTCGGTTGCTCTGCTTTTCATCCGTCCATGCCCTGACCAGGGCATGGGCGGATGAAAACCCTGCAAGAGAATTTTAAGAGGCACTTTGACAAACGGGCTCCTGTTGATTTCTCTCAAATTGGTTTGGTGATAAATAACCGATTGTTGAATGACGTCGTCGTTCATTGTAAAAGTTTACGATATATGACTCCACGCTCTTTCTTGCTTCTTTTTTGGATTCGAAACGGTGACGATAGATCCATTCTTTTTTGATTGTGGCGTGGAAGGATTCAATACACGCATTGTCATAGGGATCTCCTTTACGACTCATGCTAATTTTAATCCCATGTTCTTTTAAAGTTCTTGTATAGCTTGTGGCACAATATTGTGCGCCTCGATCTGAATGATGAACTAATCCCTTCTCGGGTTTTCGAACTGCTAATGCATGCTTCAAGGCTTGATCTACTAATGTTTCTTCCATATGATCTGCGATGGCCCAGCCGACGATTTTACGAGAATATAAATCCATGATTGACGCAAGATACACCCACCCCTCCAGTGTTCGGATATAAGTTATATCTGCGACCCATACTTTATTTTTCTCTTTTACTTGAAATTGACGTTTGACTAGATTCGGATAAATAAATTGATGGTGATTGGAATCCGTTGTTCGTTGAACAGTTTTCGGGATTATGGCACTTAACCCAAGGTTTCGCATCATATTCGCAATTTTCTTTTGCGAACAGACATAACCTAAACTCGCTAAGTCTTGCGCAATTCGAGGGCTACCGTATGTACCAAAACTCCTCGCATACGATCGATGAATCTGATGGGCAATTTCTGTATCACGTACTTCTTTTTCCGATAAGGGCTGTATCTGTTTTTTACGCCAATCATAATAACCGCTTTTTGAAACCATCAATACTTTACACATCATCGCAATGCCAAAGTCGTTTTTATGCTTTTCAATGAATGCATAAATCACTCGGGGTTTTTCGCGAAGATGTGCATAGCCTTTTTTAGAATTTCATTCTCTTCTTCCAAATCACGTAACTTCTTATCAAACGCTGCCTGCAACTTATCTACTTCGCTAGAAGTAAAGTAACGTGTGACATCCTGGTTTTTCGATTCACGATAATCTTTAATCCATTTATGGATCGTTGAAGACCCAATTTCAAACTTAAATGCCAGATCCGAAACTTTTGCGCCATCTTCTAAAACAGACTTTAAAATGTATTCTTTTGTTTGTGCGTCTAATCGCTTACGAGTTTGTTTTTCTTTCATCGGTTCCACGTCCTTTTTTAGATATCTTAATCTTAAAGTGTCTCTTAAGACGTGTCCATTTTTTATACTAACCTCACTTTGGGGGTGAAATGTAGAACGATGGGCCGGAAAAGTAGAACAACTTGGATCTAATGTGGAACATTTCTCCCTTAAAGTAGAAAGTTTTGCGACGAATGTAGAAATTTCCGGAGATAATGTAGAACCTCTCACCGCTGCCCTTACGCCATACAAAAAAGCGTGTAAAAAGCCACCTCCACTTTTTACACGCTTCAACCTTTATTAGAAGTTTACACCGATACCCATGCTTAAGCCTAAGTATAATGTGATTAATAGAACGATACCGAATAGTACCCAGAACATGTTGACAGATTTGCCTTTGTTTTTCCGTACTAGCACCATTTCCATAAAGCCGATTACTAAAATACCAAATAAAACTTTCATATCATAGTTCATGCCGCTTTCAGAAATCTTGTCGCGCCATTCCAGGAATAAAGACAACCCTGTAACGATTACTAAAATATACATTACACGTAAGATCATGTGTACTGCTTTCATCTTTTTGCCGGATAATGCAGCGATAAAGAATAATATTAATGCTATTACCCAAGTCGTGATGTGCATATGTGTCGTACTAGTTAAGAAATCCACGAATTTTCCACCTCTTCTATTTATTCTCTACAGCCAATATCCTACCATGTAAAGCCCTATAAATTCAATTGAATCTGCCAAGTGTTCTATGAGTTGTCATAAAAAAACGAAACTTTTCCGCAAAAAAGCAGTAGATTTCCCTATACCAGAAAATCTACTGCCTATTAATAGCGAATCTAGCAATCTGCAGCTATGAATATCCTAATTTCATTAAGCAAATCGATTTGCTAAAGTCCCGATTCCTTCAATTGCAATTTTCACTTCATCGCCTGCTTTTAAAAATTGCGGCGGGTTCATCCCTTTTCCGACTCCGGCCGGCGTACCTGTTAAAATAACATCGCCTGGCTCTAATGTGACATATTTAGAAACTGTCTCAATAATTTCGGAAACGGAAAACAGCATATCTTTTGTCGAACCGTTTTGACGTACTTCACCATTTACTTTCGTCACAATGGACAATGTATGCGGATCAGGAATCTCATCTTTTGTTACTAAATACGGCCCCATTGGACAGCTGCCTTCCAAGCTCTTGCCTAAGAAGAACTGTTTATGCTTCTCCTGTGCATCACGGGCTGTAAGATCATTGGCAATTGTATAGCCGAACACATAATCAAATGCCATTGCTTTTGGAACATTTTTTCCGCGTTTGCCGATTACGACAGCCAACTCTCCTTCATAATCAAGAGAATCCGTCACATCTGCATGCACAGGTAATGTTGATTCATCCGGGGCAATTGCAGTTGGTGACTTTGTGAAGACAACGATATGTTCCGGTGCCTTTTCTGCACCCATTTCACGGGCATGATCACTGTAATTTTTACCAACACATAAAATATTTTTCGGTGTGCGAGGAACTGGCGACAGCCACTCAATATCAGAATAAGCCAGTTTGAACTGAGCACCATCTTCATGATTCTGAGCTGCCTCTACTAATTTACGAACTTGCTCAACAAATTCATAGCCATGTGCAATCCCGTCAATAATTGTTTTCGGAAAGTCTTTTAGTACATTAAGTTGGTTTTGGATTTCGATAACATCCCAAACTGCCTCTTCTTTTTTTACTTTTGGGCCAAACTTTACTTGTTCGTTTACTTTAAATGATAACAATTTCATAACGTGGAGCACTCCTTCTGTTTTTTTACATCATACATTAAAATAAAAACAATTGCCTTACTTTTCTGACAAAAAGGGACTTAATACGTAAAACTAAGCGTTCGGCGCATAAAACTTTTTACAATTCCGTATTCTTTGTTCACGATTTACGTTCTGCGGGTTTGCCGTAAGTAAATCTTTTCAGCAACGCTTCAATCGGTCCTTGTTTATATTTTGAGAAATAGATTTCCGCAAACAGTACTTGGATGACGAAAATTCCGACCGCCATATAAATCCCCATCTGCACATCTACTTTTCCATATAAACCGAATCCCCAATTGTAGAACAGTACCGTACAAATGACGGACTGCATCAGATAGAGCGTAAGAGACATACGGCCAGCCTTTGCAATTGGCGACAGCAGTTTCACAATGACCGGCAATTGTGTCAGCAATGTGATGACTGCCATATAGCCTATCGCCAGCATCGGTCCGCCAATGTAAACTTGCAAGTATTCATTGCCGAATGTTTGGTCACCGGCAATTGGCAAGCTCTTCATATAAAGTCCACCGCCCATACCAGCTACAGCCAGAATGATCCAAACAGCGATTTTTTCTTTCGCTTGCTCGATGAGACGCCATTTCGCAAGTGCTGCGCCAAAAAGCATATAAGGTAATATCGTAAATAAAGACGAAATCCACATCATGACACCCATCTGAATCGATAAATCATCCAGACGCTGCATAAATGCATCTGTCCAGTTCCCGATTCCGTATGCTGTTAAGGCACTTTGAATTGCTTCAATATCGACAGAAAAACTATCCGTTGATGACGTAAAAAAGCCTGCCGCAACATATAAACTTAAATTAAAACCATGATACAAAGCATTTACCGCAATTGCTATAAGCAGGAGCCATTTTGCCTTTAACCGAATAAGCGCGATTAAAAATACACCGCAAAACGCGTACGTCGCTAAAATATCGCCCCACCAAATAACAACTGCATGAAACATCCCAATACAAAACAACAAAATGAGACGCTTCGGTGCAAACCGGTAAAAATCGGCACCCGTCTCCTTTGCTTTAATATATTGCATAGCTAGTCCATACCCGAACAGCATAGAAAATAACGGATAAAAGCTACTTTGTACATAAATATCCAAAAGCTGCTGGAGTATGATATCCTGCACTTCGTTAAACCAGCTTCCTAAATCCGCTATATGCGGCATTGGTAAGTAAAATCCAAACATATTCACTAATAGAATGCCGAGCAAACTTACCCCACGCAATATATCGAGTGTCGCAACACGCTCTTTCGTACCTACTGGGCGAAAATCCACCGTCAAATCCCCCTAATCTATTTTCACTTCTTGTCCAATACTATATAAATATAAAATGC
The DNA here is from genome assembly GCF_037969775.1 of Solibacillus sp. FSL W7-1472. Classification (NCBI taxonomy): domain Bacteria; kingdom Bacillati; phylum Bacillota; class Bacilli; order Caryophanales; family Caryophanaceae; genus Solibacillus; species Solibacillus sp. FSL W7-1472. The sequence continues at coordinate 768,628 of NZ_CP150208.1, read as the reverse complement.
GTTCACTTATTTGAATACGCTTAATTGATTGGACAGCATGCTGATAATAGTTTAATTGAATTTGGTACGACTTTGTCATTTTTTGTTTAATTTTCTCAAAATCGCCTAATAAATATTGTTCGATATAGTCCGTTTTATAATCAAGAAGTACCCAGTTCCCATGTTCATCTTCAAAAATACAGTCGATGACACCTTGAATAATTTGGGCGTCCCCTTCCTGATCTTTCAAACTAAGTGTAAATGGTTCTTCACGCAGCACTTGTTTCGCTTTTTTAAAACGCCCACCTATTTCCGTTTCAAAAAAGGCGAATACCTTTTCTGCCGAAACCGCATCTGCTTCAATTTTCTGCAGAAGCTGACGTTCTACGAGTGATTGGATATACTGTTTTGTCTCTTTAATCGATGCAAATCCTTGCTGCGGGATATGCTGCATAACTGCATGGACAGCTGTACCGACTTCGGTTGCGGAAAGTTTACGTTCTTTTTTCCCTTTCAGCATAAAGCTTGGTACATCGGTTTTTACGTAGCGCTTCGCTTCCATATTGTAAAGCTGCTCTTCTTCCATTTGCTGCAAACTTTCGAGACGCTTTTGCTCTGACACCGACGTTTTCGATTTTTTCGACACCGCATTTGCATACGGGTATGGTGTTGTAAAGCGTTTTGTCAGCAGCTCCACCAGCTCTTCATTCACAGCCTGTTCAACCACTTCCTGCTCTACCGTTTCCGCTTCATTGGCAAGCAAATAGTCGCGGTTTGGAATAATGCGGACTGTCCACTTTTCAGTTGTTGCCGCTTCATTCGAATAGCCGTAATCGGCAAACAGGAAATCATTATGTCGGGCAACAGCCGGACCGACCCAGCTTAAATAACTGTTCGCTTTTGAACGAATGTATGCAGGAAGCACCGTCTCCTCCAGCTCCTGATAAAATGCCCATTCTTCCTTCTGCTTCTCCCAATCTTTAATCGAGCCGACTAAAATAAGTCGTTCCTTTGCACGAGTCATCGCAACATATAAAACACGCATTTCCTCCGCCTTCATTTTCGCCAGCTTTTTCTCCTTCACATATAAATGCGGCAAAGAGGTCGAAATGATATTTAAATCTGGATTGACCGATTTAATCGCCAAACCGAAATCCTGATCGAAAATATAGCGGCTGCCTAAGTCTTTTGTATTGAAAGTCCGGCTCATCCCCGCTACAAACACGACCGGATATTCAAGCCCTTTTGATTTATGGATTGTAAGCAATGTCACGACATCATCGGCTTCACTTGTTGATTTCGCAATCCCTAAATCGTCTCCGCGCGAACTTATGCGGTCGATAAAACGCAGGAAGCGGAATAATCCGCGGAATGACGATTTTTCATAGCTTAATGCACGGTCATGCAGTGCCCGTAAGTTCGCCTGTCGCTGCTTGCCGTTCGCCATCGCGCCGACCATTTCATAATAATTCGTATCTAAATACACTTGCCATACTAAATCAGCCAATGCCCCATGACGGGAAAACTGGCGCCATTTCTGATGCATCGTAAAGAACTTATCAAGCTTAGCTTCAGTTTCAATTGGCATGTCACCCGTTGCCTCTTCTTTATATTGTTTTAACGCTTCATAAAAAGGGACTTTTCCATTAATTAAACGGATTTTTGCCAGTTCATTTTCAGTTAACCCGATAAACGGAGCACGCAGTACAGACGCCAGCGGAATATCCTGATACGGGTTGTCGATGACTTTTAACGTGTTGATCATAATCATGACTTCTAGCGATTCAAAATAACCGCCGTCCGTTTCGGCATATAGCGGCAGACCGGCCAATTTGAATTCCTCCGCAAACGTCGTATACCATGTACGCGAACGCATTAATACGACAATATCGCGGTAGCTGACAGGGCGCATCGATTTCGTTTTCGGATTGTATACTTGTCCACCACGATCGACTAAATCACGGATGCGCTGTATAATGTAGCGCGCTTCCTGCTGTGCTGAGCTGATGCTCTCTTCCTCTGAACCCTCTTCGCTTCCCGGAATGATTTGCGCTTTTGAATCACCTTCCAGTAAGACTAATTCAATCGGTACTTGCTGTTCATCATAGCTCGCCCCGAACTTCAGTTTTGCCTGTTCATCGTATGCAATTTCACCGACTTCTTCATCCATAATTTGTTCAAACACATAGTTCGTACCTTCCAGCACTTCCGAACGACTACGGAAATTGGCATTCAAGTCAATTTTCATTCCTGTTCCGGACGGGTCTTCTTCAAATCGCTTATATTTATCTAGGAAAAGACGTGGCTCTGCAAGTCGGAACGCGTAGATGCTTTGTTTCACATCGCCAACCATAAACATATTCCCGTCCTGCTCCCCGCCATTTTTCACAAGCTGTAAAATTGTTTCCTGCAAAAAATTGACGTCCTGATACTCATCGACAAGCACTTCTTTGAAACGCTTCTGGAAATTCAATGCGACATCAGATGGCAGAGGGGGATTTGACGTACTTTCTTCATCCTTCAAAATTTCCAGTGCATAATGCTCCAAATCCGAAAAATCAAGCAGGCCGCGCTCCTGCTTTGCCTTTTTAAACGCTTCACTGTATTCAATCGTCAGTTTTACGAGCGTTTCCAAAATAGGCTTTGTCGCCGCCATTTCCTGTACATACAACTTTGGATGGCGTGCAAAAAATGTTTCCTTTAAATCAGACAGCATTTCTTTTGCCGTATCACGATGATTTTTCGCTACCGCATAATATTGTTTATCTTCCTCGGTATCCTTTTTCGTCAATGGCTTGATCCGTCCGAACTCAACAGCTGGAATCAGCTCATATGCCTGTTCCCATGAACCTTCTTCCATTGCCTTGAGTACATGCATAACCCCTGTATATTCAGCTTCAAACAATGGCTTATTTTTCTCTAACGCTGGTGTAACGGACACAATTTGCAATCCCTTTTCAAGACGAGTGGCAATTTCTCTCAGGCTCCCGATAATAAACGGGCGGACTTCCTGCGCAATGACCAGTTCATCAATTGGACTTTCCGGATCAATATTATATTTTTCCGGCAATGCACGCAGCCACTCATACGGGTTTGGCTGTACGCGCGATACTTTATACATTTCCTGCAGCAACAGCTCAATCGCCTGGTCACTGCGGTCAGACGCAAAGCTGTCGATTAATGTATAAAGCTCCTCTTTCGTGAACAATGCCTCCATATCACCGCGGTATGCCTTTTCAAGCACATCCATCAGCACATCATCCTGTAATAATGAAGCTTCCTCCGTACTTGCCAGACGGAAACCCGGGTCCAGGTCTATCGTGTATGCATATTCACGGCAAATCGATAAACAGAATGAATGCAATGTAGAGATTTGTGCTTTGTTCAGTAAACTTAACTGACGGCGAAGAAATTGGTTGTTCGGATTTTGGGCAAGCTCCTTTTCAAGCGCTTCTGCCATACGGTTACGCATTTCCGCAGCCGAGGCATTTGTAAACGTTACGACGAGCAGCTCATCTACATCAATGCGCTTGTCTTCAGGCGCTAACATCTTTTGAATCAGTCGCTCGATCAATACGGCCGTTTTTCCCGAACCGGCCGCTGCCGATACTAATATGTCATGACCGGATGCATAGATGGCTTTCCACTGCACATCTGTCCATTGAACATCATTCGGCTTCACTGGAATTGTCATCTGCACATACCACCTTTTTAATATTTTCGAATACTTCCTGTTCCGGCTGTTTTTTAATTTCATTATAGCTGTTGCCGGTTTCCGACTGGTCGAACTGGCAAACCGATTTAAAGCTGCAATACGTACAAGCCTTTTGATTCCCTAGGCTGTACGGTTTAATTTCCGTATTTCCGCGGTAAATCTCATTGCCCGCTTGACGGAATTTATAGTGTACAAATTCCTGCAGGTTTTCCATCTGGTCCTGTTCAATCACTTTTGATGAACGGTTGTTAAATTCCGGATTCTCGCCGCTTTTAAACGCTGCCGGCACGATAATCGATGTTTTACTCGGCTCGAGTGACTTGTCCATCAACTGTGCCACTTCCACATCTTTTACCATATAGCCGCTTAACTTGAACTTCTCCTGACGTAAACTTTCCACACGCTCATACTGCTCATAGTCCTCTGTTGGAATAAGCGGATTATGCACATGGAGATAGAACATCCCTGCCGCCTGGACAATGATATTTTCCAGCTCCGATAAGTCCTGGATGAACTTTCCTTCCCGTGCGATTATCGGGATATTTTTCATCGCTACATCCAAATACGTCAACAGCTGCAGTGAAATCCCGTTATATACTTCTGTAAAATCGAGCTTACGGCCGCTAGATTTATAATCAATGACACGCAAATACAGGTTTTCCGCATCTTTATATGCATCGATCCGGTCAATTTGCCCGCGTACATACATTTTCCGGTTATGCTCCAAATCAATTTTCAGTGCTTCCAGCGGATTGCGGTCATCCTGTTCCGTATTTTTATCGTCTCGCTTCCCAAATGGCTTTTCATGAGCAATCGCTTTAAACTTCGACAGCTCACTTTGATTAATGAGCGCATAAATCGTACGGGCAACAATTTTCACAAGCTTTGTTTTAATATATTCGAAACGGTGGCTGCTCTTCAGAATACTGTAAGAGAAATAATCCGCCAGTTTTGAAATCGTTTCATCCGCTTTTTTATAGCACGCTACATATGTTGTGAGCGGAATCGATGGCTCTTTCTCGGATAAAATCGTCCGGATCGCCTCATGGAACAGATCGCCCATCGCGAACGTTTCCAGCTTGAATTCTGTACGCTCCTGCAATTTCAGCCCGTAGGACGCAAAATGCGAATACGGACAGCTGTAAAAGCGTTCGATACGCGATACACTCGCCAAGAAATCTTCTCCATACAATGCTGTCGCTACTTCTTCCGTTAGCGGCTCCGCTTCATTTGTCGTATATAAAGGTTTTTCCACGACATTCAGCACATCTTTCCAGCCCTGTTCCCGTTCGTAAAAAGCTTTTAATGCTGCCCATTCTTCGGTAAGTGGACGTCGTTCGTGCTGCGCCTGCTTCAGCTGGGTCATTAAGAAGCCAATTGCTGGTGATGGGTGCTGTATATAATTGAGCACATTGTCTTTTTGGAACTCATCAAGCGGGTCCATCGCAATTTTCCGATGTGGCAGTGTACGAACCGATTGTTCATCTGGTGTACCGCGGTTTTCCGTCATTTCAAACATGCTGTGAAGGCGGTTAATATAAAGTGAAGGCAGTTTGCTTTTACTTTCCTCGTCTGCATTTGCATACGTAATATATAGATATTGTGTCGATGAAGAAATTGCCCGGTAAAACAGGAAGCTTTCCTGCAGGAGCCTGCTTTTTATACCTGGTGCAAGTTCCACATCGATTTTTTCAAATGTTTCACGCTCATCATCAGACAGCAGACCTCCCGCTTCCATACGCATCGGGTACACCCCGTCATTGACACCGATTACGAAAATCGCCTTTTTATTATCAAATCGCGCAAACTCGACAGTCGAAACGGTCACTTCATCCAATGTCGGCGGTACACTTGCAAATTCAAGTGTTTCAAAGCCTTCATCCAAAATTTGCGCAACTTCTTTCAACGGCATAACTTTATCGCCGAACATCAGGTCAAACTGCTCCAGAATATGAATCCAGCCATTCCAAGCCTGCTCATGCTCCAATGACTGATGCAGTGAAGCGGACTGCTCTTCCTGCTCTTGCATTTTTAACAGTTTTTTATAAATATCAAGCTGCTCCATAAATTCATACAGTGCAACGACAATTTCACGGCCAGTCTTTTTGCCTTTCAACCGGTTTTGCAATGCCAGTACCGGTTCACGGATTAAGTCTCGTACCGATTTCAAAAGCTGTTCATGCTCCAGCTCGTCTTCTGTCTGGACCGCGTTTACTTTTTCCAGTGATTTAAAGCGGCGGTAATGCCATACTTCCTCTTTCATCCAACGGTCATGAACAATCCCTTTCGCAATGACGAAGTTTTCCAAAATATCCGCTCTGTCTCTCATCGCGACTAAGTTGGCTCCATATGGGAAGAACAGATCTGTTTTTATACTTCTGAAAATCGGTTCGTATTTCCAGTTAGTTGTGATAATTTCCAGTACAGATCGACTAAATTCGATAAGCGGATGATAAAGCATCGCCCGCTTCTCATTTGAGAAAAACGGAATTTCATACTGTGTAAAGGTCGTTCCGATAATCGCATCATATACATCTGCCTGACGGTACATAATCCCGATATCTTTATAACGCAGCCCCTTTTCCAGAACGAGCTGTTTAATTTCCTGGGCAATACCTTGCACTTCTGCGCGCGGATTTACGCCTTCCAATATTTTCGTGTGTCCCGTTGATTCGACTGGTCTATCGGTAATTTTGTCGAAGCAATGTTCAATATGGAGCAAGTCCCGATTTGACGCACGGTAGTTTACTTCTAAATGAACACGCGGCTCCTCTTCAATATCAATTCCTCGTTCGAATCGTAACTTTTGCAGCTCATTCTTTATTTTGTCATACGTCATCGCAGCTCTGTAAAATACCGAGCCTTCCAGTAGATCCATTTGCGGGTCTTCCATCGGGAGCACAATTGTGACACTCTTCGCATAAATAAGCAGCTCTTTTAAAATGGCAAATTCCTGTCCATTAAACGAAACAAACCCGTCCAGATAAATATCGGTATTGCGCAAGCTTTCCATTTTCGGAATGCGTTCAATTAGCAGCGGGAAATAGCCATCGCCATCAATATAATCTGTCCCGATCCGTTCATGCAGCTGCTTTAAAATAATATTCAGGTCATGTAATTTATGAAGCAGTACTTCACTTGCCCCATTTAATCTTAATGACTCGATCAATGGCTCGATTGTTTCCACATCGATATGATATTGGCTGAATTCCTTTAAAATCTGCTCGACTTCTTTCGTAAAACCGGGTTTACCTGCCGCGCGTTTAAATAATAGGAACTCTTCCTGATGTTCTTCCAAAATACGTCGTAACAGCATGCGGTACCCTGTGCCGTCAATACGTTCGCGGGCGATACCTCCTTCATTTTGCAGCACAAACCAGGCCAGCCGTTTGAATGTCATAACCTGTGCACGCATCATTCCTTCAATGTCATAGTTCGTCGTCAGCTCATATTCCGTTGTAAACGACATTTGGTCAGGAACTAAAATAAAAATTGGATATCCAAATATATTTGTTTTTAACTCATTGACTATTTCACGGTGTATCAAAGTCGTTTTCCCCGTGCCTGCCCGTCCTGTTATAACTCGTAACGTCACAATTCCCACCTCACTTCTATTTCTTTCTTCTATTATAATATAAGAATGCATGTTCGCGCATTAATTGCCATCATACAAAAAAGCCCTGTCTTTTCACAATTTGTTAAAAGACAAGACTGAAGCATTTTTATTTATGTTTTCGTAATTTTCCAATCTCACGCAAATCTCTTTCCACACGCTTATTTAAAATGTGTTCGATCAATTTGCCGATTCCCCAAATAATTAAAATAATCACAGCTGAAATAATAAGTTTTCCAGGAGAGGTTAAAATATCACGTAGATCACTGCCTAAATAGCTAATCAAGAAGATCAAGATCGGTTTTGATATAAGGAGAGTCAAAAAATAATATTTCTTTTTTATATTGGATAATCCCGCGACCGTATTGACAACGACAACAGGTGTAAATGGCAGGCACAGCAGCACAAACAATGGTGTAAATCCTCTAATGTCCACCCAGTTAATCAGTTTTTTCACTTGTTTCTGCTCTTTAATCCGACGGAAAAGACGATACTTCCCAAACATGCGAATCATGAGAAAGAACATGTAGGAGCCTGCGACCGTTCCAAGCCATGACAGTAAAAACCCCCAAAATAACCCGTAAGCTGCAGCATTGGCGATGATGATTACAAACAGCGGCAATACAGGAATAAATGATTCCAGGAACGTTAAAAAAATGCCGAAAAACGGACCTAACAGTTTATATTTTTCTACAATTGTTTCAATATTATCGATTGTCATCCAATCTAACATAACAGCTCACCCCTACCAAAAACGATAAAAATTCCTGAAGCTACACAATGTTGTCTAGTACAATTTAATCTTAACATAATTTCTTTATACCCGTTTTCACCAAAAAAAAGAACCTCGTCTTAACGAGATTCTTTTGAAATTAACTAACAACTAATAATCCAATTTTATGGTTATCATCTCGATGGACAACATGCTGGGCTAGACGCAATTCACCTGAATGATCAAGCACTTCCAAGCGACAATGGGCAGCATTAATCTGCAATGCTTTGTACAAATCTTCTTCTGTAAAAACATCTTGTCCATTTACACGTTTAATAATTTCACCTGCAGCAAGTCCCATTTTCTCAGCAGGAGAATCTGGTAAAATGCCGGCAATCATCACACCTTTATCACTGCGTACAACAGCATAACTGTTGCGGTCCTCTGAGCGGCTATAATGAATACCGATAATTGTACGGGAAATTGCACCTAGTGCTAATGCAGCTGCACCTAGTATCGGCAGGAAATAAGCCGCTAGTCCGACAACCAGCACAAATTGTCCTATCATAATAATCGAGCGTCCCATTTGAGGATACACATTCATCGGCAGCTTTTGGCGCACCATCTGCTGGAATCCGATAATAAACGGGAAAACAATGATCGAAAACTGTTCTGCTCCGATTGTAAATTGTGGCCAATAAGGCGCAAAGTTTTGAATGCCTTCACCTGGAATAATCGTAAAGACAGGTAAAATCCAAAGCTGCTTACTGAAATAGCCTATCCCATTTAATCCACGCTTTGTTTTCTCCACAATCGGTGAAGCAAAACGGGCACCATACCGGCGAATTAAAATTCCCTCCGCCATGAGTAAGAGCCCCGTCATCATTGGAATTGTCATAACAAGATCATTTGTAACATTTCTGCCTGCCAATTCGAGTGTTCCGATTGTATATGACCAATCTTGCCATTGCATCCAAACGATTCCACAAAAAGCAACCGCCATCACAATCGCTGGCGATAATAATTGATACATATAAATGAGTAAACCTACGAAACTTACAATAAAAACAATTGTCAATAATTCGAGTGATACTGTTAAGCCTATTACAAGACTAAATAAGGAAATAATAACGGACAGCATAAAACCCATCGCAAGCATATTTTTCAGCTCGGACCAGCCACCTAGTATCCGTCGGTTAAAATACCTTCGTTCGCGCTTCACTCGGCGATATCCTAAATAAACTGCGGAAATGATGGCGACATAAAACAAAGGATTTATAAAAAATCGGCCAATCCCTTTTAAAATTTCAATCAAAATTGTTCCATCCATATTCTCACCTACCGTACGAATAATTGTACCAAATCCTTTGCGTAATGCGTAGTCCCATTTGTACCGGAAATAAAATAAAGGCTTGTCGGGAAAATTGAAAATCTACGGGTGAGTTAAATAAATTGGATATTCTTCAGATCGTTTTTATGTTTATCATATAAAAAAGCCCGTTTCACTATGAAACGAGCCCTCAATATGTTTTACACTGTCCATCACTCAAACTGATGCATAATATAACTGATCGCCATCTGCAGTTGCATGTCATTTACTTTTGACTGTTTGAATGTTTGCAGTTCTTCTGTTAATTCATGGAAAAATACTTCATCCATATAGCTTCCTTCTGCAATATCATGCTTTTTTCTGAAGCTTTCCACTTCCTGTGCCGTATCCTTATCAAAGAATCCATCTGTCCGGCTGATGCTGTAGCCGAGTTCACTTAAAATGCGCTGGCTGTAGGCAACTTCTTCACTGTATTCTCCCTCTTCAAAGCGGCCTTTCAGTATTTTTGTTTCTACACTATAAAGCGGATGCTGTGTCACTTCGACATCTGGTTCAATCCCTACATCATGGATCCACTTTTTCGAAGGAGTAAGCCATTTATTCGTCGACAATTTTACTTCTCCGCCGTTTTGAAGATCCCATGTTTGTTGGACCGTTCCTTTACCGAAGCTCGTCACCCCAATAATGACCGAACGTTTCCAGTCTTGCAGGGCACCGGCAAACACTTCACTGGCTGATGCGCTTCCTTCATTTTGGATAAGTGTTAGAGGTGTGTCACGCAGCCAATTTACATAAGGCTGGAACTGTTCCACTTCCTTTGTTTTCAGTGGCTCTGTTACACCGTCATGATTTTGCATATACGCAAAGATTTTTTCTTTTTGCTCGAACATGCTCATCATTTGGGCAACACTATGTAAATAGCCACCTGGATTGTCCCGCACATCAATGATTAACCCTTCTACTTCCTCCTTCATCACTCCATCAAGAGCCTCTTTCCATTCTTCTGCTGTTTTTTCACCAAATAGATTGATTGTTATATAGCCGAGTTTTCTTCCTTCTACTTCGAGAACTTCAGCTTCCACCGTATCATTTTTCAAACGTTCTCTTTTCACGACCAACTTTAAATGCTGGTCCAGTTCCGGTCGATAAATGACAAGTTCCACCGCTTCCCCTTCTTTACCATACATCAGCTTACGAACTTCCCCCATAGATTTTCCGTCAAGTCTTACTTCATTAATTTGTATAAGCTCATCCAATGGTCGAATGCCCGCTTTTTCTGCAGGTGAAGCTTTAATAGGGGCTACTACGATAATCTTGCCATTCGCATCTGCCAATTCAACACCGATACCGATTCGTTCACTTGCGAGCGTCTGTTTATGTAATGCTGCTTCTTGCTCCGAATAATAAGTACTATAAGGGTCATTTATTGCATTTGCCATCCCTCGCAGTGCACCCTCCACCAATTTTTCAGAGTTGACATCATAAACTGATTCGCTCGTGATTAACTGATGCAGTTCATTGACTACCGCAAAACTCGCCTGTTCCTCCTGTGGCTGCGCCTTGATTTTCATTACACCATAAACAATTATTCCGATACACACCATCGCAACTACTAATAAAAAAATCCGACTTTTCCGCACGAGTTCTCCTCCGTTCCATAAAATTTATGAAGCGAATGAAAGTTTCATACTTATAAAGTCGAATTTAAACGTCCTAAAGTGAAGATATTTTAAGGTTCCTGATCCAAATCGTCTCAATTCCTGCACTTAATCTAGTTGAATGACATTTTCCCGCAATGCATCCAAATCGAGTGGACCAATTATTTGCTTTTGTATTTTCCCTGAAGTATCAATCATGTATGTTGTTGGCATCGTCATAATTTCATATTGATAGGCAACAGCTTCAGTTTGTTCCAGTACGATTGGGAAGGTGATGTCATAACTTTTTAGAAACTGCTCTACACGCTCCAGCTTTTCGTTTGCGTACGTCATATTGACACCGACAATTTCCACATTGTCTTCTTCACGGTATTTTTCGTAGTATTTTTGCATATGCGGCATTTCCGCTTCACATGGCGGACACCAGGTTGCCCAGAAATTCAGTACGACACGCTTCCCTCTCAGCTCCGAAAGTGTCAACGGCTCGCCCTGTAAATTATATAATGTAAAATCCGGTGCAAACTGACCTTTTTCGAGGCCGACTTCTTCATCCAGTTCAACTTCTTTCCCTAATGCATGCTCGTTGATTGCAGTACTTTGATCGATTTCAGCTTTTATGTAAGTGCCAAGCATCGTGATGACAAGCACTAAAATAATACCGACTCCAACATTTTTCTTCATCAACTTCACCCCACATTTCTTCCTATTAGTACATTATCATAACTTTTAGATAATTATTCAAACGAAAAAGACAAAACTTTAATAATTAAAGTTTTGCCTTTTATATAACTTACAGTGAAATATAGTTTAATGGGTTGACCGCGTTTGAACGACTGCCGTTCCATTCACCGACATGGATCTCAAAGTGTACATGAGGTCCTGTTGAGTTACCTGAATTCCCAAGTCTTGCAATTTGCTGACCTTTTGAAACAGATGCGCCAACACTCGTATTAAATCCGCTTAAATGGGCATACGTTGTCGTGAATAATTGTCCTTCAATCGAGTGAGTAACCATTACAACATTCCCGTAACCATTCATCGAACCAACATAGGAAACAACACCATCCGCTGCTGCAACAACCGGTGTTCCGATTGAGTTGGCAATGTCAATTCCTAAGTGATTTTTACTTCCGATTGGTCCAATATCACGCCCACCGAACCCTGATGTAAAACGGCCCGCTGCAGGTCTTGTCCAATGTCCTGAAGAAACAACCGGCAAGTTTCCGGAACTTACAGTACTATTGCTACTGCTACTGTTTTGTTGTTTCTTTTTAGCAGCCGCAGCTTCCAATGCCTTTTGACGGGCAACTTCCGCTAATCGGCGCTGTTCTTTAAGAAACTTCTCTTCCAGTTCTTTACTTAATTCTACCTTATCATCGTACTCTGCTTTTAGTTCTGTTTTCTCAGATCGTAGTTTCGCTTCTTCTTTTTCTAGCTCTGCTACTAACTGTTTCTTTTCTTTCTTTTGTTGATTTAACGAAGCCATCAAACTTTTCAATTTCGCTTTATTCGCTTCAAGCTCTTCTTTCGTCTTCACAAGCTCCAGCTTTTGAACTTCAAGTTTTTCCTGGTCTTCCTTTTGCTCACGCATAATTTGACGGTCAGCGTCCATAAGTGTGCTTACAGCAGAAAAACGATCGATAAAGTCTACGAAACTATTTGCTCCAAGCAGGACGTCAAGGTAACTAACTGTACCTGATGACTGAATCGCCCGTGCACGCTCACGCAATAGTTCATTACGTTGCTCAATCTTCTCTTTTAATTCTGCGATTTCATCTTCTAAAATAGAAATCTCTTCGTTTGCAATTTCAATATCCAATTCGACAACGGCAATACTATGATTCGTTTCATTAATTTTTGCACCCAGTTGCTCCAGCTGCGAAATAATTTTTTGCTGTCTGTTTTGATTTGTTTGAATCTCGTTTGTTTTTTGTTCGAGTGATTTATTAATTGATTTCTTTTCTGCTTCGAGTTGACTGCGCTCTTTTTTCAGTTCACTTAATGATGCTGCGGATGCTGCCGGTATTTGAACAAATAGTACTAGCGCAAGTATTGCTGCAATTGTTTTAAATGAACGCGTCGTTAGCTTCTTCAAAAACTTTTCCCCCTAAATGCATGGGTAATAGTGGCTCTTTTTGTCTCTCTAAGATGTAAAAAACGAGCCACTTCCCAATATTTTCGTCATTGTCAATGTTGCCTTGGCAATGTGTGACAGTCGCTGAAAGAAGTTATACTTTTAAAAACTTACGAACTGACATGAAACTTCCCCATATACCGATGAACATCCCGATGAAGATGATTAATCCGTTCACCTGGTACATAAGTGGTGTTACTTCTAACATTTGGAACAATTCCCCTTTTAATCGAGGTGCCAATAAATCATAAATATTGTAATAAGCAATTGTAACGGCTGCGACTGGAATAATAGATCCAATCAAACCAAGCCACATTCCTTCCAATACAAATGGAATGCGGACGAAAGAATTTGTAGCCCCTACAAGCTTCATAATTTCAATTTCATCTTTACGTGCAATAATCGTAATGCGAATTGTATTAGAGATTAAGAACATCGCTGTAAACAGCAGTCCTAAAATTAATACGAGTCCAACATTACGAGCGATTTCTAAGAAGTTAAATAGTTTTTCTACTTTACCCTCGCCATATTTTACTTCAAAAGTATTGTCTAAGCTATCAATCTGCTTGGCGACATCAGCTGTTTTCAAAGGATCGACAGCCTTGACGTACAGCACATTATATAACGGGTTGTTCTGTTCGAATAAACTTAATTCATCACCAAAATCTTTGATTAACTTACTTAATTCTTGTTCTTTAGAAGAATATGTAACTTCCTCGACATCCGGCATATTATGAATCTCGTCAAGAAGCTGCTCTTCTGCCAATTTTGCTTCTTCCGCTTCCGGAATAATATCAATCATGACACGAATTTCAACATCGTTTTCCAAATCGGAAGCGACTTTGTTTAAATTCATCATAATCGCAGCAAATACACCGACCAATAATAATGTAACCGTTACAGCACTGATGGAAGCCAGTGTCATCCAGCTGTTACGGCCTAATGATTTAAAACTTTCACGGAAATGACGGGCAATTGTTCTAGTTTTCATAGCCGTAGTCACCTCCGTACTCATCACGGACGATCATTCCGCCTTCAATTGCAATAACTCTTTTACGCACAGTATTTACGATTTCACGGTTATGTGTTGCCATCAAAATCGTCGTACCTTGGCGATTAATTTCCTCAAAAATATTCATAATTTCCCACGATGTTTCCGGGTCTAAATTTCCTGTAGGCTCGTCCGCAATCATCACTTTCGGACGGTTTACAATCGAGCGGGCAATTGCTACACGCTGCTGTTCTCCACCTGACAGCTCATTCGGCAGCATTCGCACTTTATGCTTTAAGCCCACCAGTTCAAGTACTTCCATTACCCGCTTACGGATGACGCTTGGCTGTTCTTCAATTACTTCCATCGCGAACGCTACATTTTCATACACTGTTAAGCGCGGCAATAATTTAAAGTCCTGGAAGACGACACCAAGATGACGGCGTAAATGAGGTACGCGATTATTTTTTAGCGTTCTCAAATTAATGCCATTAATGATGACATCGCCGGAAGTCGGTTTTTCTTCACGGTACATCAACTTAATAAATGTCGATTTACCTGCTCCACTCGGGCCAACAATATACACAAATTCACCTTTTTTTATATGAACCGTAATCCCGTTTGCGGCGACGACCCCGTTAGGATACTTCTTCACTACATTATTCATTTCAATCATTCACGAAACCACCTAAGCTCAATATCTAGAATTTTAAATTTTAGTCTTACCCATTATAGCATTTTCAGGCTCAAATTTTATTACATTTTCTTTTCAATGTAAGCCCCGTCTCGTTTTCAGGCTCCCGGAGCGCCATGACAACATTACAAAATTTCATTTGTTCATAAAATTTCATAGAATTACACTTATTTTTTGGTTTTCGTAATATAAATGTTAAAGTATGAAATGTTCTTAATATAATAAAATACTCTACACTATTTTTAATTATTCGACGATTTTACTGAAAACCCTTCTCAGCATTTGGATTATTATGGTATTTTTAGGGGGATTTTTAAAAAAATTCTTTTTCCATGTAGGAATGCGGCAATTTGTGACTTTTTATTGGAGATTTGACGGAAAACAAAAAGTTCGAATAGGAAAAGCACCCAAATTCTTTGCGAGAAAATGGATGCTTGATTTTATAAGGAATTTATTTCTTTGAAGAATTAGTCACTCGAGCTTCACGGAATCCGGAAAGCTGTAGCTGAAATCCTACGCCTATTGCAGCGTATAGCGTACCAACACTGTACCTGTGCGAGATTCTCCTACTAATTTCAAGAGTTTCGCGCCTTCCAGTTCTTTAGTGAAACGTACCGATTTTGACAGGAATTGCTCTTCTTCTTCTGTAAGCAATACATCACTTAAACCGATATCTGCTTTTCCGAAGTTCGAGTAAACCTGACCGTCCAGCGCCACTGTTTTCGGCACATAAATTTCTACTGAACCCGCCAGAGCACGGGCCTTGATTTTATGCGCTTCCGCACTCGTTGTTGTGATGACAACATGTCCATTCATCGATTCAGCTTCTACTTCATTTAATTCGCCATCAACGTAGATACGTCCATTCGCTGTGCCGATTTCCAAATCTTCACCTTTAATATGACGGGCTTCTACTGCACCGTTGCTCGTTTGCAGTTCCGCATGATCAAATGTTGCATTTTCCAGACGGATTACCCCGTTATGTGTACGCGCTTTAACTAACTTTGCGTCAACCTGTTCGATTGAAACGCTACCTGTTAATAGTTTTGCGATTATTACGTCATAATGCTTCTCTGGAATAGCTACTTGTACTTTCACTTGTGCAAATTTATTTGTAGATTGGATAAATAATTTGTCATTTGTCAGCTTCGACATATTTTCCGTTGCCTGTGCAATCGTTTCTTCTTCTGTACCTCTCAACGGCGTTTTCCCTGTCACATTTACAGTAACTAATTCATCCGCAGCGCGTACGATATCGATTTTACCATTGGCGATTTCCAGCTCTACCCCTTTAACATCAGCTGCAGGGTAAGCATACGTTTTAGTAAACTCAACTTTTTCTCCAAACGGTGTATCAATATCAAGTTCTTTAAACTTGGATAATGCTGCACCGACCAATCCTGTCATGCGTGTGCTGAATTGTGATAAATCCTGTTTGATATCGCCCATGAACTCGTCCATCTTTTTATTGAATTCTTTATCGTTAAATGACTTGCCGAAAATATCTTCAAATCCTGTTGTTTTACGTTTTTCTTTTTGCTCTTCAAAAACCGGTTCTGCCTTAT
Source organism: Solibacillus sp. FSL W7-1472 (assembly GCF_037969775.1). Classification (NCBI taxonomy): domain Bacteria; kingdom Bacillati; phylum Bacillota; class Bacilli; order Caryophanales; family Caryophanaceae; genus Solibacillus; species Solibacillus sp. FSL W7-1472. Next base: position 752,237 of record NZ_CP150208.1, on the reverse strand, counting down.
GCGGCTCTTCCCCAAACTTTTCTTCAAAAAGCGGTTGCTCGACTGGTGCTGCTTGTGATGGAGTGGATTCCTTTTCCGACGACAATTTTTCCAGTAATACAATTGCCTCTTCTGCCGTAATTGTACCGCTTTCAACTAATTTTAAAATGCGTTTACGTTCTTCTTGCATAAAAAAATTCCTCCCTCTGCTTCGTATATAGTTATTATACGAGGAGGGAGGACGAAAAGTTTCGTTTGCGCTCTTAGTTTTTCAATCTATTTATTTTGCGCTTCTTTAATTCTTGATTCCATACGTTCACGGTCACGTTCCAAAATTGGTTTTAAGTAGCGTCCTGTATAACTTTCCTTCACTTCGGCTATTTTTTCCGGTGTACCTGTCGCTAAGATTGTACCGCCACCTTCGCCACCTTCAGGACCTAGATCAATAATATGGTCGGCTGTTTTGATAACATCGAGATTATGCTCAATCACAAGCACGGTCTCACCGTTTTCGACTAAGCGCTGCAGGACAATCAGCAAACGGGAAATATCATCAGCATGCAAACCAGTTGTTGGTTCATCCAAAATATAAAAAGACTTACCGGTTGAACGACGGTGCAATTCCGACGCCAATTTCACACGCTGTGCTTCACCGCCAGATAATGTAGTTGCAGGCTGACCAAGCTTCACATATCCAAGACCCACATCGACAATCGTTTGCAGTTTACGCTGAATTTTCGGCAAGTTCCCGAAAAACTCCAATGCATCTTCTACCGTCATTTCCAAAATATCGGAAATATTTTTATCTTTATATTTTACTTCAAGTGTTTCGCGGTTATAACGCTTCCCGTGACAAACTTCACACGGCACATAAACATCCGGTAAGAAGTGCATTTCGATTTTAATAATGCCATCTCCGCGGCAAGCTTCACAACGTCCGCCTTTTACGTTGAACGAAAATCGCCCTTTTTTATAGCCGCGCACTTTCGCCTCATTCGTCATAGCAAATACATCGCGAATATCATCAAATACGCCAATATACGTTGCAGGGTTAGAACGTGGTGTACGTCCGATTGGCGATTGGTCCACATCAATTACTTTTTCAAGTTGTTCTAAACCTTCTATTGTTTTATGCTTGCCCGGTTTTACTTTTGCCCGGTTCAGTTTTGATGCGAGCGATTTATATAAAATCTCATTCACTAATGTCGATTTACCAGAACCGGACACACCTGTAACGGCGATGAACTGACCTAGCGGGATATCGACACTGACATTTTTCAAGTTATTTTCAGAAGCGCCTTTAATCTTTATTTTCCGGCCATCTGATTTACGGCGCTCAAGAGGCAGTGGGATAAATTTCTTCCCGCTCAAATATTGGCCGGTAATCGACTCTTTGTTTTTCATAACTTGCTTCGGTGTCCCTTGTGCAATGACTTGACCGCCATGTACACCGGCACCGGGTCCGATATCGATTAAATGGTCCGCTGCCATCATCGTGTCCTCATCATGCTCGACGATAATTAATGTATTGCCGAGGTCGCGCATATTTACAAGTGTATTAATTAAACGGTCATTATCACGCTGGTGCAGACCGATTGACGGCTCGTCCAAAATGTAAAGTACACCTGTTAAACGAGAGCCGATTTGAGTGGCCAGTCGAATACGCTGTGCTTCCCCGCCGGATAATGTTCCAGCAGATCGTGCAAGTGTTAAGTAATTTAATCCGACATCCAATAAGAACTTCAGTCGTTCAATCACCTCACGAATAATTAAATTCGCAATCTGGCGTTCTTTTTCTGTTAATTCTACTGAACTAAAGAACTCATACATTTCCTGAATGGAGTGGCGTGTCGCTTCTGAAATGTTCTGGTCTTTAATTTTCACTGCGAGTGTTTCCTTTTTCAGACGGTGCCCTTTACAAGTCGCACAAGGCTGTTCGGTCATGTACTTTTGCATCGACTCACGTACATAATCTGAAGAGGAATCTTTAAAGCGTCTTTCGATATTTGCGATGACGCCTTCAAATTCGATATTTTTCTTATGCACACTGCCATAATCATTTGTATATTCAAATAGAATTTTCTCTTTTCCAGAACCGTATAAAATTTTATCCATTTTCTCCTTAGGAATATCTTTTACCGGTACATCCATTGGAATGTTGTAATGTTTGCATACGGATGCCAACAGCTGCGGGTAATAGTTGGACGAGACGGATTCCCATGGTGCTATCGCATTTTCAAGCAACGTTAAATCCCAATTGTGAATGACTAAGTCGATATCAGCCTTTGCTTTACTTCCAAGCCCATCACATGTAGGGCAAGCTCCGAACGGACTGTTGAACGAAAACATGCGCGGCTCAAGTTCACCAATCGAAAATCCGCATATTGGACATGCATGATGCTCACTGAATAACAGCTCCTCATGATCGATCACATCGACTAGAACACGTCCATCCGCAATTCTGAGCGCTGCTTCTAGGGAATCGCTTAAACGCGTTTCATTGCCCTCTTTTACGACAACACGGTCCACGACTACTTCAATTGTATGTTTTTTGTTTTTATCCAACTCAATATTATCATCGAGATCACGCAGTTCCCCATTTATACGGATACGCACAAAGCCTTGTTTTTTCAAGTCTTCAAGCAGCTTCACGTGCGTTCCTTTTTTGCCTTCAATAACAGGGGCAAGCAGCTGCATTTTCGTGCGCTCCGGATATTCCATCAGGCGGTCAACCATTTGTTCAACTGTCTGCGATGTTATTTCAATCCCATGTGTCGGGCAATACGGTTTTCCGATACGCGCAAAAAGCAGGCGCAAGTAATCGTAAATTTCTGTTACTGTCCCGACTGTTGAGCGCGGGTTACGGCTCGTTGTCTTCTGGTCAATCGAAATCGCTGGTGACAGTCCTTCAATTGTATCGACATCCGGCTTGTCCATTTGTCCTAAAAATTGTCGTGCATATGCAGACAATGATTCAACATAACGACGCTGCCCTTCTGCATAAATCGTATCGAATGCCAGTGAAGATTTACCGGAACCTGAAAGCCCTGTCACAACGACAATTTTATCGCGTGGAATTGTGACATCAATATTTTTTAAATTATGCGCTCGTGCACCTTGTACGACAATTTCTGTATTTTTCACATTGTTCACCCTTCTGCTTTCAATTCAAATATCATGTCACGTAGTTCAGCCGCGCGTTCAAAGTCCAGCGCTTTTGCGGCTTCTTTCATTTCAATTTGCAATGTCGCAACAAGCTTCTCCAGCTCTTTTTTCGTCAGCTTTTTACCGCCTGTCACTTTTGTAATATATGTTTCTTCCTGTTCCGCAGCTTGTGTGGCGCGGATAATATCAGGAATCTTTTTAATGATTGTTTTCGGTGTAATACCATGTTCTTCATTGTAAGCCATTTGAGTTTCACGACGGCGCTTTGTTTCACTGATCGCCTTTGTCATTGAATCCGTCATATTATTGGCATACATAATGACATGACCGTTCGAGTTACGCGCAGCACGTCCGATAGTTTGAATAAGCGAACGTTCCGAACGGAGGAATCCTTCCTTGTCCGCATCCAAAATTGCGACAAGAGATACTTCGGGAATATCAAGACCTTCCCTTAATAAGTTAATGCCGATCAGCACATCATATGTCCCTTTACGAAGTTCCCGGATAATTTCGATCCGTTCCAGCGTTTTGATTTCAGAGTGCAAGTATTCGACTTTCAAGCCCATTTCTTTTAAATAGCTCGACAAATCTTCGGACATTTTCTTCGTCAATGTCGTAACGAGTGTCCGTTCATTACGACGGATTCGCTCATGAATTTCATCGATCAGATCATCAATTTGCCCTTCAATCGGACGGATATCAATCGTCGGATCAAGCAGCCCTGTCGGACGAATAATCTGTTCCACCATTTCCGGTGTATGCTCTAATTCATAAGGTCCTGGTGTTGCCGATACATAAATGGCCTGGCTTACTTTCGATTGAAACTCGTCAAACATTAGCGGACGGTTATCGAGTGCGGACGGCAGACGGAAGCCATGCTCGACCAATACTCCTTTACGAGCCTGGTCTCCATTATACATACCACGTACTTGCGGTAATGTAACATGGCTTTCATCAACGACAAGCAAAAAGTCTTCCGGGAAGTAATCAAGTAATGTATACGGCGTCGCCCCTGCTTCACGCAATGTTAAATGGCGCGAATAGTTTTCGATACCTGAGCAGAAGCCCATTTCCTTCATCATTTCCAGATCGTAATTTGTCCGTTGCTCCAGGCGCTGCGCTTCCAGTAAACGGTCTTCCGAACGCAATGTTGTAAGACGCTCCTCCAGCTCTTTTTCGATATTTTCTATGGCAATTTTCATTTTCTCTTCACGGGTAACGAAGTGGGATGCAGGGAAAATAGCTACATGCTGACGGTCCCCTAAAATTTCGCCCGTCAGTGCATCCACTTCACGAATCCGGTCAACTTCATCTCCGAAAAACTCGATTCGGATACAGTGTTCATCGCGTGAAGCCGGAAAAATTTCGACAACATCCCCGCGCACTCGGAACGTACCGCGTGTAAAGTTAATATCATTACGTTCATATTGAATGTCGACTAGTTTCCGCAATAGCTGATTGCGCTCGATTTCCATCCCTGTACGAATTGAAACGACCATTTCACGATATTCTTCCGGATTACCGAGACCGTAAATACACGATACGGATGCGATAACAATGACATCTTTCCGTTCAAACAAAGCAGTCGTTGCCGAGTGGCGCAATTTATCGATTTCTTCATTAATACTTGAATCCTTTTCAATGTACGTATCGGTTTGCGGTACATACGCTTCCGGCTGGAAATAGTCATAGTAGCTGACGAAATATTCAACTGCATTATCCGGGAAAAATTCTTTAAACTCACTATATAATTGGCCGGCCAGTGTTTTATTGTGTGCCATCACAAGCGTCGGCTTATTCACTTCTTTAATTACATTGGAAATCGTAAATGTTTTACCCGTACCTGTCGCCCCAAGCAATGTCTGGTGACGCTTGCCTTCTTTAACTCCCTGTATGAGCTGTTTAATCGCTTCCGGCTGATCCCCGGCAGGCTGATAGGCGGACTTTATTGTAAAAGTTTCTGTCATATTTAGATTGTCCTTTCTGTCACTTATGGTATCTTCTATTTTAACATACCCGTTTTTAATTTACGATAAAATTGCGAACGTACATTCGAATTTAGTGTGGCGTTAGCGTTTTAGATGCGCGTTGTTGGTTTTATTAGAACTTTTGTGGTGGATATTAGAAAAGTACGGTGACTTATTTGAAGATTCGAGCCGGTTATTTGAAAATCCCGAGCACTTATTAGAAGAATTATCCTTTTTATTGGAAAATAACCAATTTATTAGAACTATTTTTATTTTATTAGAGTCTTTCCATCATATATTAGAAAACAACCTGAGCCCGGATTTTGCCCATAAAAAAAACCACCTGGAATAGGGTGGCTTTTACGAAACAGTTTCCAATAACTCTTTTAACTCTGTAGTATAGCTGTAAAATGCTTGTTCGTTCTTTTGATCTAACGATGTATCGATAAGTAACTTTAATTGTTCAATACGTTGCATCCGCTGCAACCGACTAATAAATAAATCTAAATAAATTTCATTCAATAGCTTCTCTGCATGATGTTCAGTGGACTGCTGACTAACCGCTTTTAAAAAGTCTGTATACGAATAATATTTATCCATCGATATCACCTCGACCTCTTTTAACCATTATAAGTTAAAAATCATACAATTTGCAATATATTCTGAAAAATTATCATATGACAGAATTTTCTAAATATAATGTTGATTTTTAGCACTTTATGCAGTAGTTTAGATGTATAGTGAAAATTTAAGCGATTAAAAAAGTAGGAAAGATAGGGGATGCAAAATGATCAGTAATTTAACACGAAATTCCAATTACATTATTTCTAATTCCACCTTTTGTTTGAAGTCCTATCAGCATCGAGATAAAATTCACACTACTATATTGGACAAGTACGGCAAATCTACCTCTCCGTATAAGCCTCTAAAAATTATTCGCGATACATGTCGTCTGCATGGAAGTTCCTATGATGCTAGCAAATATCAGGCGAGGGGATTTTTCGGAGAGAATAAACATAAATTGCCGATCATGGTGGCCTATGATTTCGGGGACCCGTGCATTTTGTTCCCGCTGTTTTCGCCGTATTCACCTCAAAATATTTGGATATCCTTGAATCCTATTATTAATATTAGTGAAGACGGGGATAAAACGCTCGTAACTTTTGTAGATAATACTGAAATTAGTCTGGACATCAATATGAAATCATTCAACCAGCAATATGTGCGCGCTGCGATGTACTATAAATATCTGCTTTTACAGCGCAATAGTATCTTATAAGAGCATCAGTTTTTTTTAAAATATTCAGCAAGAAGTAACTCACTTTGATTACGAAGGCGAATATTCGAATATCTTCTACACTCCATGACTCCCCCAAAGTAAAAATGATACTCGGTAAACAAATCATCCGTTTTGCCTCTCACTAAGCGCATCTGATGAAGTTTAAAATAGTCCTTCGTTTCTTTTAAGTCATGCTCTATTTTGATACGTACAGCATCGATTAATTGCAAATAGGGATTTTTAAATTTGAACGGACTTTGCTCCACTATTGAGTAATCCTTCCCAAGAATAATTAACAGCAACGGCAAATAAATCCCTGCCTCATAATACGGAATCGTTTTAGAAGGAATTTGCAGCATACGAATACCTCCAATTAATAAGAACGTTTGTTCGTATATGTATTTTCACATATTTTTTTATATTTGACAAGTGGAAAATAAACACCTAGCTTAAATTTCACTAAAAAAAACCGTGCCTTAGTTTATTTACTAAGGCACGGTTTTCATTTTCTTCGACATGGAAGGTATTAATATGAAATTTTTGATCGTAAATAGGCTGTAATGAAAATATCCAGATCGCCGTCCATTACAGCGCCTACATTCCCTGTTTCGGCGCTTGTACGGTGATCTTTTACCATTGAATACGGATGGAATACATATGAACGAATTTGCGAGCCCCAGCCGATTTCTTTCTGCTCACCGCGAATTTCATCCAGCTGTGCCTGCTGCTTTTCGATTTCCAGCTGATACAGCTTCGATTTCAGCATTTTCATTGCCGCATCACGGTTTTTAATTTGTGAACGTTCTGACTGACATTGTACAACGACACCTGTTGGAAGATGGGTAATACGTACAGCTGAGTCTGTCGTGTTAATATGCTGGCCACCGGCACCCGTTGCGCGGTACGTATCGACTTTTAAATCTTCAGTTCGTATATCGATTTCAATTTCATCATTGAACTCTGGCATAACATCACATGATACGAACGATGTATGACGGCGGCCTGAAGAATCGAACGGTGAAATACGTACTAGACGGTGAACGCCTTTTTCCGCTTTCAAATAGCCGTACGCATTATGGCCCGAAATTTGCAGTGTAACCGATTTAATGCCGGCTTCATCACCAGGTAAATAGTCGATTGTCGTTACTTTAAAGCCTCGCTTCTCTGCCCAGCGTGTGTACATACGTAATAGCATCGAGCCCCAGTCCTGTGACTCTGTACCACCTGCACCTGGATGCAGTTCCAGAATGGCATTGTTTTTGTCGTATGGTTCTGACAACAGCATTTGCAGTTCGAACTCTTCCATTTTTGTCTGGAATTCGGCTAGTTCTTTGCCTAGTTCTTCCTGCAATTCTTCGTCTGGTTCTTCGCGTAACAGTTCAAGCGTCATTTCGAGATTTTCCTGTGTATCGACTAATTCTTTGTATTCGTTGACAACTGCTTTAATGCCGTTGCTTTCGTTAATAATTGCCTGTGCCCCGTTCTGGTCATTCCAGAACTCGGGTTCAAGCATAAGTTCATCTAGTTCCTGGATTCGTGCCTCTTTGTTTTCTAAGTCAAAGAGACCCCCTGAAGTCCGCTAGTTTTGTAGCTGTATTTTCGAGTGCATTGCGCACATCTGCTAATTCCATCATATATTTTCCTCCGTAGTTGGGTGATAAAGTAAAGACTTGTGTATCCCGTTGATTTCCGTTCCGGGCGAATGCTTTCCGCGGGCACGGCTCGAGCCTGTAGTCTCGAGCTTCGTGCTGTTCCCGCAGGAGTCCTCGCCCTCCACTCCAATCAACTAGTGACATCTAAGAATAAATTAAATTCGTTGATAAATATCTAACATCAAATTTTATAATAAAAACAAACCGGGTCATTGAGCATAGTTTCAATGACCTCGGTTTTTATTGCTTTTATTGGCCTACGCCGTGGCATGATTTGTATTTCTTGCCGCTTCCGCATGGGCATGGGTCGTTGCGTCCGATGTTTTCGGCTTTGCGTGTTGGTAGTTTCTTCGGTTTTGCTGCACCTTCTTCTTTCGGGTTAACAGCTTGGCCTTTTGCTACTTCTTCACGTTGCAGGTTACTGCGGATTTCTGCTTTTAATGCGTACTTCGCCACATCTTCACGTACTGCTGCGACCATGTCTTCGAACATTGCGAAACCTTCTTGCTGGTATTCGCGTAATGGATCGTTTTGACCGTAAGCTCGTAAGTGAATCCCTTGTCGTAACTGGTCCATTGCATCGATATGATCAATCCATTTCGAGTCGATTGAACGAAGTAAAATAACCTTTTCAAATTCACGCATACGCTCTGGTGTCATCGCTTCTTCTTTTTCATTATAGCGCGCTGTCACTTTTTCAGAGATGAACGCAATCATTTCTTCAGGTGATTTATTTTCCAGTTGCTCTTTCGTAATATCGCCCTCATCTAAAAGGTTTGCCGCGATATAATCTTCCAGTGCATCCAGTGTCCAGTTTTCCTTCTCGCCTTGTGTATGAAGGGCCACTTGATTTTCGATTGCCTGAGAAATCATTGACTCTACTAATGCACGCATATTTTCCGAATCCAATACTTCTTCACGCTCTTTATAAATCACTTCACGTTGCTGACGAAGTACATCGTCGTATTGTAATAGACGTTTACGTGCATCGAAGTTATTCCCTTCCACACGTTTTTGTGCTGATTCTACGGCTTTTGAAACCATGCCTGATTGGATCGGCTGTGTATCGTCCATACCAAGTCTTATCATCATCGACTTCATCTTATCTGAACCGAAGCGACGCATTAACTCATCCTCTAAAGAAAGATAGAATTGCGTTACCCCCGGGTTCCCTTGACGACCTGAACGACCACGAAGCTGATTATCAATACGGCGTGATTCATGACGTTCCGTACCGATTACCGCTAAACCGCCGATTTCAAGTACACCTTCACCCGGTTTAATGTCCGTACCACGACCAGCCATGTTCGTCGCGATTGTAACCGCACCTTTTTGACCGGCATTTAAAATAATTTCCGCTTCACGCTCATGGTTTTTCGCATTTAACACGTTATGCGGAATTTTAAATTTCGTTAAATATTTTGAAATAATTTCCGATGTTTCGATTGCAACCGTACCAACCAGTACCGGTTGACCTAAACGGTGACGCTCTGCAATATCTTCTGCAACCGCTTTGAACTTGCCTTCCATTGTTGCGAAAATAAGGTCAGGACGGTCATCACGCGCAATCGGTTTGTTCGTCGGAATCGCTACAACTTGCATATTGTAAATGTTGCGGAATTCCTCTTCTTCTGTTTTCGCTGTACCTGTCATACCAGACAGTTTCTCGTACATACGGAAATAGTTTTGGAATGTAACGGTCGCCATTGTCATCGATTCGTTTTGAATCTCAAGACCTTCTTTCGCTTCTATCGCCTGGTGTAAACCATCCGAATAGCGACGACCTTTCATTAGACGACCAGTAAAGCCGTCAACGATTACAACTTCACCATCCTGCACAACATAGTCGACATCTTTATGCATGGATGCATGTGCTTTTAAGCTTTGGTTGATCGCATGGTTTAAGCGGACATGTGTTAAATCGAATAAGTTGTCGATGCCAAATGCACGCTCTGCCTTCTCGATCCCTTGCTCTGTCAGCGTTACACCTTTTGTTGATTCTTCATAGTTGTAGTCTTCATCCTGCTTTAACATACGGGCAAATGCATTTGACTGTACATAAAGCTGTGCTGATTTCCCTGCTTGTCCGGAAATGATTAACGGTGTACGCGCCTCATCGATTAAAATCGAGTCAACCTCATCGATTACCGCATAATAAAGCGGACGCTGTACACGGTCTTCTTTGTAAAGCACCATGTTGTCACGTAAATAGTCGAAACCAAGCTCATTGTTCGTCGAATATGTAATATCCGCAGCATAAGCTTCTCGCTTCTCATCTTTTGACAGGCTGTTCAGGTTCAGACCGACCGTTAAGCCTAACCAATTATATAACTCTCCCATTTCAGTTGCGTCACGGCTTGCTAAATATTCGTTGACCGTCACGACATGAACACCCTTACCAGTAAGCGCATTTAAATAAACGGACATTGTCGACGTTAACGTTTTACCTTCACCAGTTTTCATCTCCGCGATATTTCCTTCATTTAATGCAGCCGCCCCCATAATCTGAACGCGGAACGGGAACATACCAAGAACGCGGCGGGATGCTTCACGAATTGTCGCAAATGCTTCAGGCAATAAAGAGTCCACTGTTTCACCATTTTGGAAACGGTTTTTAAATTCTTCTGTTTTCGCTTTTAAAGCATCATCAGAAAGGCTTTCAAACTGTCCAGCCAATGCTTCTACTTTATCTGCAATCTTTTCTAAACGCTTTACTTCTTTTTTATTGAAATCAAATAATTTATTTAATATGTTTGCCATCGAATTGGTCACTTCCCAATAAATAGTCTCAAAGTATATTTTAGCATTATATATACCGGTGGCGCAAATGGACTGTTGCAATGTGGAAAATTTAGGAACGCTTCAAGAAAAAACGGACTGCCCGTTTCAGGCAATCCGCTTGTAGCCAATCATTTAGTTTGTTTCGATTAAACCGTATTTACCGTCTTTACGTTTGTAAACGATGTTCGTGCCATCTGTTTCAGCATCTGTGAAAATGTAGAAATCATGGCCAAGCATGTTCATTTGTAAAACGGCCTCTTCCTGATCCATCGGTTTCAGATCAAATTGCTTCGTACGAACGATTGTATATTCATCTTCTGAAGATTCTGCGTTCGCTTCCATTTGGGATGTCACATTGGCGAAGTAAACACCAGTACCTTCGCGATCACGGAATTTACGGTTAACTTTTGTTTTATGTTTACGAATTTGGCGCTCTAGCTTGTCGACAATTAAGTCAACTGCCGCATACATGTCATTATGACGCTCTTCTGCACGCAATGTTAAATTTTTCATCGGAATCGTCACTTCTACTTTTGTTTGTTTATCATTATAAACCTTTAAATTGACGTTAGCGTTCGCGTTCAGATCTTCATTGAAATAGCGTTCTACCTTTTCAATTTTGTTCTCCACGTAATCACGAATCGCTGGAGTTACCTCAATATTTTCACCACGAATGTTAAACTTTAGCATGTGAACTCCTCCTTCATTACTGCTCTACTTATCTAATTCTACATACATCAATAAAATCCTGTTACGACTTGAAACTTTTTTCAAATTTCGACAAGTTGTCCTAAATATTGATTAGAAAGACACCGCATCGTTATATAAAGTAAAACTTCAATCAGTGGGGGTTCTTCATCCCAACTGATTGTTAGTTGAACCAATCGGGCTTTTACGGGTAGTTGATCTCCAGCTAAGAAGCGGGAGATCAACTACCCGTTAATGCGGGAAAATTCAATGGTAACCAACCAATTTTATTTACGTCCGACTTCTTTTCTGCGGCGTACTTTCAATTCACTGACGATCAGTTCTTCAATACCTGGCTGATTTTCGAAGATCAAACCATATTGAAACTTATCGCCGTACTTCTTCTTCCATACGATGTCTCCAATAGCCTTAATCAATACCTCGTCTAAAATGAATTCCAGTTCCAACTGCACCAGGTTATTATTATTTTCACCAATTTCCCGAGAAGAAAACATTTTCATGCCATGCGGGCTCACATCGATGATTTCACACGGGTATTTTACTACTTCTAATTGTTCCTGTTTTCCATTAATCAATTCAGTGAAATTTGCTTCGATTGGGATCCCAAAAGTAAAGCGAAATCCTTCTGTGCGTTTAAACGCCATATCTGTTCCCCCTAGCCATTCAGTGCTACAATTTATATACCCACATTATGATGCAATACACGATTAAATGTCTATGTGCTTAATTGCTATTTTAAGGAGAATTTGTGACTTCAAACTCATGACCAATGAACCTGAATTTTTCCCCATTGCAATAAAAGAATGTGGAATCGATAAAAAAATGCGAAACAAAAAGAGTTTTACACATCGGGGTGCTCCGTTGCGTAAAACTCTATGGTTATTAATTGATTACATATTGTTCATTTATTTCTGCACATTTTAACATAATTTGTTGCTCGGCTTTTGAATATAAAGGATCCCTGTAAAATTGTTTTAATAAGGCCGTCGAGAAATAATCTTTTGCTTTACTCCATTGTTTATGCAGTTTACTGTATGATACAGGCACTTCAATTCTTTCATAATTTGTTAAAACGACGATTGTGCAATTTTCCAGATACGGCACGATTTTTTCGACGTGATGCAATGAAAAGTACATACAACTTTCAACATTGCGCATTGCCTCAGTGGGGAACCAAATCTGAAGAAGAGGTAATCTCGGAATCATGACCGGGTTAACAGATTTGGATCTAAGAACGGCTTTTGCCGCTTCCTTTGCACCTTTTAGGCTGGAACCATGTTCTTTCAGCTCGCTATCCAGTAATTGCATTGGTGTGAAAGGGACTTTTTTGTTACCATTCGGGGTGATCATAAGCGTATAAAGATTATTGAACTGATCAAATTTAGGCTTTAATACACAGGCATCATACAAGGAAATTCTATACATTTTCCATACTCCTTCCATTTTATAGTTATTATTTTTAGTAAAAAGGAGTATACTAACTATATGTCGGTATACTCCGGCTTCCAAACCTCAGGTGATATCTTTGGAGGATGCTCACTTGGGGTTTTTATGTTGCCATTTCACATACTCACTCACCCCCTTTATCGGTTAACCTGGCATGGTAACCGCTTTCTTCGATGAATAAAAGTAATAGAATTTTTCAAGCCAAAAACAATATCGCAGTGGAACAGATTGTGATAAACGTGATAAAAGTTTGCTATAGATGCCTAACCGAGTGATTATGTATTTTGGGAAAACGGATGGAATTTTCGGATTCATAGGATGTAGTGGCATTTTGGGGTTTAATATTACCGTTTTCTATTTAGTAAAAGGCAAATATTAATTTGTTGATGCTAATGGTCGTGGATGTTTATAAATCTATGTAGATCTATTGATTATGTACGTTTATTTTGTAGTGAATATATCTAAGTTCGAATTGCTAATTATTTACATTATACAAAATAGTACAATATAATCAATACTATTTTGATTATTTTAAATTTTGTAAATAAAGAAGTCGAAATTCGAGAGAAAAGTTATTTGAAAAGCCGATGTGAGAAGATTGTAACCTCTTCACATCGGCTTCTATATTTTAAACTTGTCCAGCTGTACCATATTGCTGCTGACGTGTAATTTTTATAACTTCTTTCCATGTGTCGCGGAATTCTGTTACTAGGCCTTCGACTTCTTCGATGATGGCAGGGTCATTTTTGATGTTCGCCTCCGTTAATCGATGACTCATATATTCATATAGCGGTAACATTTGTTTTGAAATTTCGATGTCCATATTAAGTGTAGACATTAATTCACCGATAATTGCTTGAGATCTTTGAATATAATGGTTGCGCTCTTCTATATTTTTCACCTCAATCGCTACCTTTGCACGATTAAGGAATTTTATACATCCGTTATACAACATTAATGTTAACTCGCCAGGCGAAGCAGTTGTTACACTGTTTTGTTTGTATGCATTAAATGCATTCGTTTGTGCTGTCAAAGAAGACACTCCTTTTTAAACTACTGGTATTACTTTTTCTTATCATAATAACGGCCATCCATTATTTGAACATTCGCATAAGGGTTCATGTATTGCTGCTCATTCTTTTTGGAATATTGCAGATCTTTTAAATCGTTTTTTATTACTTTCAATGTACTATTTAAACGCTCGCGAATTCCTTTATCTAACTCAACTAACATGGCATGGGATTTCTGTCGCATATCAACCTGAAAACCATCATATTGCATCTTTCCAATGATAATACCACGCTCATCTAATAAGTTATTCGTTTTTTCGATATAAGCATCTCTCTGTTCTCCCTCTGGAAAGACTGCCAAATGCTGATAAAGTTTTGCTGAGATTTGCAGTAACTGCTGTATATTTTCCATAAAACTCATCTCCAACTCTTAGCCTTGCATGAACATAGAAGACTGTTGATTCGCTTTATTAATTGCTGTCTCCATAGCTGTAAATTGTTTCCAGTATCGAGCTTCGATATTTTTCAATTTATTTTGCCATGTATCAATTCGCTTTTCGTTATCAATTAAGCTTTTACCAATTGCATATTGTGCATCTGTCATTGTAGAACGACCAGCTTTTTTCTCTATATTAACTTCTAATGATTTCATTGATTCACGTAGTTTTTCGAGATAGCCACGAGTATCTGAACCACCATAAGTAGGATCCGACTTTTGCCCACCACTATTCTTAAATAATCGCTCTACTGCATCTGGATCTTCCTCTATTGCTTTTCTTAACTTCGCTTCATCAATTTCAAGTGTTCCACCGTCATTATAGCTCTTAGAAGAAGTGATTCCGATATTAAATAATGTATTATATTTTGTACCATCTAAGCCAGGATTTGACTGGTAAATAAGTGAGCGCATATTTGATAAGCCATTGCGCACTACCGAATCATTACGAAGCAAGCCACTTTTTGCCTTTTCTTCCCAGAGCTTAATTTCATCTTCATCCATATCTTTTTTCTGCTCGGGTGTAAGTGGAGCATAATCACGATATTTTGTCTCTTTTGTTTGATCGTTTAAATCTTTAATTAGACCATTATAAGTCGTAACAAATTCTTTAATTTTGTTCATCATATCGTCTACGTTTGTAGTGGATGACAAGGATACCGGCGGAGCTGATGGCGCTGCATTTACTAAATCATCATTAATCGATCCGTCCCCATTGAGTAATCCTGCGTTTTGAGCATCTGCTTTAGCCGTGTTTAAAGAACTTACTGCATTTGCCAATCGTGCATCTGCCGCAGTAACTTCAGCTTTTGCAGTATTATAAGCAGATCGCAGTTGGTTTTGTTCTGCCAAATTTTTAAATGCTGTTTGCTCAGTTGCAGATAAGCTATTCCAAATTGTTTGTTGTTCCTCTGTTAATGAAGAAACTTTTGAAGAATCTGCAAACACTTCTAAAATTTTTGCGTCTCCTAATTTACTGTATCGAGATTTTAATTCATCAGACTGCGCTTTTGCCACATATTCATTCAATGTAGCCGCCTCTGAATTTTGCAGTGATACAAGCGTTTCTTTATCCAATGCCTTTAATGCCGACTTTAGTTGATCAGTGAAAAATTCATTTTCATCAATAGCTGTATGAATTGCACTTAATTCGGTTGTTTCATCGATTGTTAAGCCTTTTAAAGCTGTAATAGCATCACCCGATAAATCCTTTAATTTTGAGCCGCCAAATGAAACATATTTTGCCTGTACTTTAAAATGACTAAATTCATTTTCCGAAGTATTGTAGACTGTTGACAATTTTTCTGCAGAAAACGCTTTTAGTTTTGTTTTCGATTCTTCCGATAAGTTACTTGCATCTATCGCAGCTATTACATCTTCTTTACTATTGGAACTTGCCAATTTAATTGTTTCAAATTCTTCAGCCGTCAAGGTTTTCCAGTCTGAAGTAGTTAGTTTACGGTATTCTGCTTGTTCTGATAATGATAATGTATTTCCAAATGCTGCATTATAACTATTGTTATGTGCGTTCGTATAGTTTGGTGTGTCACTTGAACCATTTCCATAATAGGCAGTAAGTGCATTTGTGAGCGCTAAAGCTTTGTTTGCTTCATTTTCTGTCGCCAATTGCAATTCCTTTTGTGACGATTTATATTTGTCAGCAATTGTTTGAGTGGAATTGAACGTATCTTTTAATGTAACGTTATATCCTGAAAGACTGAATATATTTGAAGATCGTTCTGTCGCAATGCCGTTTACTTGGAAAATTGCATTTTTTCCATCTGTTGTTTGAAATTTATCGATCACATTACCTAATTCATCCTTTTGCTGGAAAAAACCTAAACTCGATAAAGTATCTTTTCCACTCACAACTTCAATTTCTTCTCCGGCTTTGTTATCCCCGGAATTTTTAGCTGTAAATGAGAAACGGCCATTTTCAAATACAGCTGATACTCCCCCATTAGTCGCATTTACCTTACTAACAAATTGATTAACCGTCATACCATCTGTAATTACAATTTTCGTTGCTTCAGAAGGCATTGTCCCATCAGCTTTAATTGCTTTCAATTCGATTGTTTTAGTTCCAGTACCAATTAAGTCGCTCATTTTTGTTGACCCTACTGCACTTACTTGATTTCCTACAGCCCGTGCTGAAGTTGCTAATTGTGAAACCCCTTCAATCGAAAGTGAACCTGTTGCCGAACCTGTTGCTGTCGCACTAACAAGACTAGAATTTGAAGTCGAAGCCGTTTTAGAATTTAAAGATTTTAATACTAAATTATCCGCAATATACGTATCAAAAGTTTTTAATTTTGTATTTACTCCACGATAAGCATCGCGTTGCCATTCGTATGTTTGTTTCTTTTGTGTCAATTTATTTAAAGGTACTCGTTCAGCGTTCATTAATTTTTCTACTAAAGCATCAATATCCATACCTGATGCCAATCCACCAACTCGCATTACCATATATATTTCCTCCTCTAGCTAGTTAATCTACTTAAATTTTTTCGTCTACAATCATACCGAGCATTTTTTGCATTTCATAAAAAGCATCAAGTAATTTTTTCGGAGGGATTTCTTTTACAACTTCCTCCGTATCACGATTTACAACCGTCACATAATAGCGTTCCAGTCCTTCGTGGAATATAAATTTAGAAGTACTGTTATTTACATCGAGCATCTCGTTCATTGTATCTACAGCCTCTTTAACTTTAGACTTTGTTTCATCGTCATTTTTCGAGTGAAACATAGACTCAATTATAGTCGTTTCTTTTTTTGCAATACTGTCGCTTTGCTTTTTCTCATCATCTTTTGCTGTGTTATTATTAGTTGCTACTCTAATTGTTGCAGTCGATTCTATACTTGTAGTTCCTGAAATACGCATGATATCCAACCTCTCTGATTTCAATTCTAGCGTTGGTTTATTTTAATATCGGACAAAAAAAAAGAAATTCCAGTTTTTAATGAATGAACAATTAATAACTGAAATTCTTATCCTTATTATATTTCAAAGTAATCATGACATTTTGATATTAATTATCACGCTAGTTTCTACCTAATTATGAAGCCTTTTTATATTCTTTGATAATATATTTCAGGTAACATTTGGTGATTACAGGGAATAGTTTCTGTGATAATCTATTCCCTTACATGATAGTGTTCAATCTTGAACTCCTCTTTACCTAACTATTTGAAAAATCATTGAACTACAATATTATGAAATCTCTCATATAGGTAACACAAATTATGCCCCATATAACTGGTTCTTAATTCACCTATTTATTTCCTATTCAAACATTTCTCTTTTAATTATCTCATCTCCTTCTATCTTTACTAATGCTTTTTTTCCTAATATCTCTTTTAATTGATCTGGTGCTAAACCTGTACCAGGTCGTTTATAAATAAACATTTCTTCTGTAACAACCGCACCTTTACTAATCATTTCTTTTGATACAATAGACCTTCTTGCATTTAAACGGGATTTTATTTCTGTATCTAAATACGTTAAATCATAATTACCTCGAATTTTATTAATAAATTCAATTCCCTCTATAATATTGGTTCCATCATTTGGATCCATTGAATGATAGTGGTCATTTCCTTTAAGAGTCTTATCTAAAGTGAAATGTTTCTCTACGACAACAGCACCTAAATTATAGGCTGTCTTTATAATATCGGCAGATTTGTCTGGCTTAGTATGATCAGAATATCCAATTATTACATCTTTAAATCTTTCTTTTAGAGACACAATTTTGTTTAAATTTGCATGGTCATACGGTGTTGGATATTCTAAAACACAATGCATCAATATTATTGGTTGCATATTATATTTTCTGATTTCTAATAATGTCTTTTGAATCTCTTCGAATGTCGAAGCTCCAGTAGAAACTATCATAGGTTTATTTTTTTTAGCTTGATAAATTACAAATGGTATATTATTTAAATCTGAAGATGATATTTTATAGACATCCATAATCTCATCTAAATAGTCTACTGATTCAAAATCAAACGCTGTAGATAAAAATTCTATTCCCACATAATCACAGTATTTTTTTAGTTCTCTATATTCTTCTTGTCCAAATACATCAAATTTTTTAAACAATTCAAACTGTGAAGTAGTAGATTCTTCAGTTAAATCCCAATAAGAAGGAGAATTCTTCGAAGCTAAAGTGCTAGCTTTATAACTTTGAAATTTAACTGCATGGATTCCAGCATTTTTTGCCTCATCAATCATTTTTCGAGCAGCGCTCATTAACGTAATACGTTCTTTTGAAGCAATATCATAATAGTTTACACCTATTTCAGCAATTAAAGTAAATTGATTTTTAATTGCTCTATTTATAATTTCACTTTTATAATTCATTTTTTCACCCAATATCCTTAAAAATTAACTCCATTACATTGTCCATACCTTGCGTAAGATTTAAATCTCCCATCTTCGTTTTCATTTGTAATCTAATTTGCGGACTATTAATTAACCATCTAACTGTTCCTTCAATAGTAGTTATGCTGATTTCTTTACCTATCCCTAGATTAATAAAACCATTTTTCAACTCACCAAATGAATGTAAAGTTTCTCTCTCATGTTGGGCCAATAATATTGTTGGTACTTGCATTATAGCTAGCTCATACATTGTTCTACCCTGTGAAGAAATTGCTAAATCTGCTTTTTGCATATATTCAGTCATATGCTTCACATCACAAACAACACTCACATTTAAATTATTTTTTTCTACATCTTCAATTATTTTTTGCTTCTCTTTATATCCAAATCCTAGTATAAACGTAAAATGTATAGATAAATTATTTAATAATTTAACTGCGTCTAAAACTTTTTTAGTTAAATTCGAAGGATCCGTTCCCCCGAACATTACTAGAACCTCTTTTACTTCCTCATTGAAGTTTGATGGTTCCGCTAATAAAAATTCATCTCTTGCACAAAAATATTTGCTTCCCCAATAAACATTAGTTAAATTATTTGATTTACCGTATAAATCATTAATAACTACATCCGCAAATTCTATACCTGTACCTAAATCCTCAAAATTCACTATTTTAACATTAAACCTTTTTAATTTTTTTATATAAGTTTTATCTGTATCTAACCAATCATTAATAACAATATCTATGTTTTCCGTTCTAATAATATCGAATATACAATTTTCTGATTCAAATATGAAATAAGTAAAATTACTATTACTAATTTTAGAAATCCCTAAGTTAGATCTTTTAGATACTGCAAATATGATTTCATGATCTATGAATTTATAAGCAAGAGAGAGGGTTCTGTAAATATGCCCCAATCCAATTTCTTCAAATCCCTCAACTATAAATAAGATTCTTTTCTTTTTTAGCTCCTTTTCTGCTATCCACCAATCTTGCGCGGTATCAATATCAATGCTCTCATTTTCAGGGATTTCATAAATTGATACATAATTACCAAATCTATTATCATTTTCAATAAATTCCCTTTTAGTAATTACAAATGCACCCGTTTCAACATAATGACTAGGTAAGTATTGTCTATTTTTTCTTTCTGTGTATAATGGCTTAAAACAACCGCTATCCTTTGTCCAGGACAAATGCGGATTATTTACTCCACTAATTAAAGTATCATAATTTTTTAAATAGAATTCTTTTATTGCTGCATCCAATGTCTTTGATGTTAACAACGGTGATGTTGGTTGTATCGTTATAACAACGTTATACTCTTCCCCTGATTGTTTCTCCCATTGATTAACTGCATTAAATATTACTGGATCTAAGGTGATTTCACTAGTTGCAAGATAATCCTGTCTTTTAATTACATTTACATTGTTTTTTTTTGCAATATAAGCAATTTCTAAATCATCTGTAGTTACCAATATATCAATATTGAATTCACTATTTTTAGTAGCCTCAATTGTATAGTTAATCAATGGCTTGCCATTTAATAAACGTATATTCTTTTTAGGAATTCCTTTCGACCCACCTCTAGCAGGTATAATAACTAATATCTTACTTCGGTACATTTATAATTCACAACTTTCTCTATCTAATACTTCTTTAATAGTTTGAACATGTTGTAACATTAAACTGAAGTAATTTTCAATATTCTTAAATGCCGTTTGAATTCTATAGTAATTATTTGATTCAAGCTCAAATAAGTAATCGTCTAAATTCTTTACGATATAAGAGTTTATACTACCATTTAAAGAATACGCCATAATATTTTTTAATCCTAAAGCATTATTAACGCCTGCTCCTCGACCATCTTCTTCAAATAAAATCGATAGCTTTCTATTGCTCAAACAATAAATATGAGCATGAACTCTAAAACCTATATGCAAATCTGCTTCGTTGTATACTTTAAAACCATCTGCTGAATACGAAATATCAAAATACTCTATGTTCTCACTCTTTAGATACTCCACTACCGAATTTAATATTTTGCCACTTTTATCAGAAGTATAAGCATCGGAAGACATACCTCTATGGAAAACATACTTTAATTTTGAATTAGGAAATCTTTCCTTTAAATAGTCAATAATTCCTTTTATATTATTATAATTAACAAAATTTGCAGGATCTGAAAAACAAATATTTCTAATTTTGTAGCTCTCATTAAATTGATATTCATATGGTTTTGTAACTACGTCTAAATTATACCAAGCTGGACATCCTGTCATCACAGAGCCGTACACTCCATTATTTTTTAAAACTACTGTGGATTCGTATTCTCTGCAACCTAACAAAAAACCATCATTTAAAACTCTTTCAAATAATTCCAATGTTTGTTCTGTAAATTTGTAATTATAAATTGTTTCATTTAATACATTTGGACTAAACCATCCCATTCCTAGGATAAAGATTTTTGCCTTTATTGCATTTAAGTCTTTTACTAATGGCATAACTTTAGGATATAAATTTTGAATATATCCTGGCCCACCTGCAAAAACTAGAACATCACAATTATTTATTTCATCTATTTGACTATCTAAACTTTGATTCCGTAAAAATATATTTAATTCAATATCTTCTCCCAAAGCATACTTCAATAATTTTATGCTTCTTTCTACAATTAAAAAATCACCTGAGTTTTTGTAAGCCCCAGATAATACCCCTACCTTCATCTAAACACCTCTTACTTCGATTCATATATCAAAAAATATAAAAAATGCAATTTAATAGATATTATTTTCCACATCATTAAGGGGATTATATATTTACTATATAAATAACCACCAACTAATGAATTATTGTATCAAGCTTTGTAACTCCAATTATAGTGTAATTACTTTAGATAACTCATTAATCATTTACTCTATTTTCCATATAGCAATTTTTTTGCCTTTCAACTAAGTCCTTAGAACTTATGAAAGGTACACCAGGAATTTTTGCACCTTGCTTAGCTGTGTTATATACTTCTAAAGTAGTTTCTTTAAGCTTTTTTTCAAACCAACGTAAATAAACCCTTAAATTCGGCATAGTGTATATCATTGTCCCATCATTTGCTATTACTTTAAGCTGAAGGTCTGTTTCGATAAACTTACCTGAAGTAGAGTGCTTAGCATGGGTGTGTGTTTTAGTAACACCTAAATCTAACCCAAACAATAAAACTTTTTTATATCCTAAAAATTCAATTAAGCTATAAGTTACCGTTGATACAGAACCACCAGTTTCTAATAATGGGTAATTTAATTCATTTGCCATATTTTCTGCACATTCAAATCCTTGTTGGAACATAATAAAAGCGTCACCTTTATGTTCTTTTACTGCTTTAAAGTTTGCTGTTGATAAATAATATAATTCACCTGTATAACCTGTCTCTTCAAATTGTTTTATTATGTCGTCCTGCGCATCAGAAATAACTACAGCCTTTGGATTAATATTATGCTGAAGTAATGGTTTTAAAGCGGAACCTACCGCATAAACGTCTACCGTGCTAATTAGTTTTTTTAAATCGCAAATTGATTCATCAAGTGAAGGTCCAGAAGCAATTAGGCAAGCAGTTTCGTTTACCTTGGTAGGATAGTTAAATTCACCCATATTTTTAGTGTTTTGTTTAAAATTCTCTAATAGTAATGGAGAAAATTTTTTGTAAGATTGTTGGTAGATTTTTATTGTCTCCAAAAAACCAAAAAGTTTATGTTGTTCCCCCAATGCTTTTATCCAAACATTAGGTAAAAGTAATTGAGTATCTTTAGTAAGATTCATTGAGTCCAATGTAAAAACAATATTTATATTGAATTTCTTCCACCATCTTTCTGAATAATTAGACTCGAAAATTTTCTTTTCTTCCATGTCAAAACAAAATACAGTAATTGGCTTTTCTCCGACTAAACTGTGAAGAGCTAACAAATGATAACCTAATCCTAGTCCAATTAAAAGGTAACTCGCTGCTGTACTATTAATTTCTGCATCAATCCATCTTTTTGCATCTTCTTTTGGACAATAACTACTATAAATAGCTACATTATTTAGCTTTAGAGTTTCCTCACCATTTTTAGCTGTACTTACATGCCAATTCAATTTATTGCTCCATTCCCATTGCTTGCTCTAATTCAATAAAAAATGGAGCAATTTCATATTCAAACATATCTGCTACAAGTACGTAATCTTGTTTTTCTAGTCCTTCGTTTATTTCAATTAAAAAACCTTTTATTTTTTGAATATCCAACTTTGCAGTTATACCATTTCTATTTAATAATTCACTAACTTCAGTAAGCCAAATAACTCCCTCAGAAAAATCTTTAATTGTCTGTAACCCATCGTTTATATTATCTTCTCGTAGGTTATTGGCTATATATTCGGCCCCAGTAGGCACTTTTTTTATATACATATTATAACTTTCCATGGTTTCTGCTATTAATTTTTCCATTTTTATCCCTCGCTTTTATAATGAGTTTGCTTTTTCAATCGTATCCAATGTATACTGTTTTGTTTTTTCAATAGCTACTAATAATCTTGAATAAAGTTCTTTATTTTGGTTATAAATTCTTAGATATGTGTCTCTTGGCTTCTCATTCAAAGCGGGTTCATAATTCCTCAATACGTCTAACGTAATAGGCTCTGTAATATAACTTAGTGATATTTGATCAAATACTCTATTTATAAATTCATCAATCCTATCTAACTTTTTTAGTATTTTTGAATTAAAGGATATACTTGATTGATTTTGTTCTAATAAATTTAGAGCAGATTCTAACTTCTTTATTAATTCATTTAAAATATTTATCTGTTCATTCATTATCTTAATGAAATTTTTTATATCAAATTTAGAATCGTTATTAGTGATTTCTTTGTTCAAAATAAGCTGTGAATTTACAAATCTTTCATAAAAATCAGCAAAGGACAATTGTTGCATTCCTTCTATTTTCGCACCGCCCTCTGTACAGTTATATATTAAAGAGCTATGATCCATACTTTTGTTAATTATCTCGAAGGCTTTTTTCATTGCTAAAAACACATAGTCTGTAAAAACCTTATCATCATTATATCCTTTAATTTCAAAGGTACCTTTTTCCTTTTTTAATACTAAATCTATCTCTCTAAATTGCTTATTATTTTCTGCATGTGTCTTATTATCAGTATATGCTAAATCCTGACCTATTATTGCGATAGGACCGGTTGTTATATAAGAAGCTATTGAAAATGCAAAATTCGCAACTGATCCTCCCCCTCTAATAAGTGGTAATTCGATCGAAAAGATATTTTTAATATTTTCGAAGTATTCTTTACTATTACTATCTACAAAAGCGTACTTTTCATTAATAAATTCGTCTTGTATTTTATAATGACTAGACAATGCATATATTAATTTTGAGTTTATATTTTTTAAATCCTTAAAGTGCAAGTAATTTTCAATAGCCCCATCCACGGTTACAATATAGTCAGGTTCAATTTTATTGGCTAGAAGTGAATTAATCGTTGAACCAGCAGCTAAAATTATTACATGATTTTGCATTTTTTTAAGTAATGGTAATTGTTTAGTTAAAGATGGGCCTCCAGAAGCAAGGACAACTGGACATGTATATTTTTTCTTGAGTTTACTCAATGAATTATTTCGATACACATTTAATAAATTATGTATGTAATTTTCTTGCCATGAATCAGCAAAAGTTCTTATAGTATTTTCATTTACTTTGTTTAAACTTTGCACATCTTTAATAACTCTTAATACTTTTGCTAATTCTTCTGGAAGTATTTTATCATAATTAGGTGAACAAATTACTTTTATTTTCTTGCTTAAATGCTTTAAAGATAATGCAATATTTGTTTCAAAATTCAACTCATCAAAGTGGGTAGTTATTACTAATCCATTATCACTCTGAGGTAATAATGAATATATTGGATCTATAATAATTAGCTTTGAAGGATCCTCTATCTTTTCACTCAATAATTTGGCTATGTATCCTAATCCATAACCAAATAAAACATAGACATAGTTTGGTTCGAATTCTTTCTCTACAATTCTAGTCGCTTCTTGAATTGGGTCATACTTACTATGAAGTAAAAACCCATTAACAGTAACTGTCTCTAAATTATTTTTAGTTGTTAAATAATCAATATTATAAACAGACAAGTAATTTCACCTCTTTTCTTTTATCGTCAAAAATATATAAAAATAAAGAAATCCATTCAAAAATTGAATGGATTTCTTTTTGTTAAAACAATTATCATACTAAATGATAATGAATTATCCTAATAACTGTAATACACCTTGTGGCTGTTGGTTAGCTTGTGCTAGCATAGATTGAGCCGCTTGCATTAAGATGTTGTTTTTCGTGAAGCCCATCATCTCTTTTGCCATATCTGTATCACGAATACGAGATTCAGCAGCTGTTAAGTTTTCTGAAGTAGCACCTAAATTGTTGATTGTATGCTCTAAACGGTTTTGAACAGCACCTAAACTAGAACGTGTATCAGAAACTGTCTTTAATGCATCATTAATTTTCGTAATTGCTGAATCTGCAGCACCTTGACTTGAAATATCGATGTTAGCTACACTTAGAGCAGTAGCACTTGTATCAGCTATTGAAAGAGAAATATTTTGTGATGCATTTGCCCCGATATGGAATACCTTACCATCAAAATCACCATTTAATAATTTTTGAGTGTTAAACTCAGTATCAGTAGAAATACGAGTGATTTCTTCAGATAAAGCATTAATTTCCTTTTGTAAATCGTTACGATCAGAAGATACGTTTGTATCGTTCGCTGATTGTACTGCTAATTCACGCATACGTTGTAAGATAGAGTGTGTTTCGTTTAATGCGCCCTCAGCCGTTTGGATAAGTGATACTGAATCTTGTGCATTTTTCGTAGCCATGTCTAAACCACGGATTTGTCCACGCATTTTTTCAGAGATTGCTAAACCTGCAGCGTCATCGCCAGCACGGTTGATTTTGTAACCTGAAGATAATTTTTCTAGGTTTTTAGACGCTTGAGCGTTGTTGAAACCAAGGTTACGGTGTGTGTTTAATGCTGAAATGTTGTGTTGAATTCTCATTTGGAATTCCTCCTTGAATTTTTTATATTTATGACCCACGTCCTTGTGGGAAAGCTTGGCATTGGCTAGTGCCTCTGCCTTACACTATATATATCGTAGCTAATTTAAAATATTTAATAGTTTTTTATAAATAACTTTATATTTTTTAAATGTATTAAAAAAAGTAAACATTATCTGATGCGAAAGATGCGTAAGATAAAAATTTATACGAATATAAGGGCCTTATTGAACACTTTCTACAAGGCTTTTTCATATTACTGCTTAAGCTTAAACTGCTTCAATGCATCGACTGAACTAGCCAATGCTTCTTTATTCTGCTGTTGTATCGCCTCAAACACTTCTGAACGATGTACTTTTACAGATTCCGGAGCTAAGATGCCTAACTTTACCTGATCTCCCTCAACAGAAATTACTTTTACTTCAATTTGATCACCAATCATTATTGTTTCGCCTTTTTTTCGAGATAGGACTAGCATTTATTTCCCACTTCCTTCAGCTATAGAGATTTTATAACGAAGTGGATACTTTTCACTATCTTGTAGAACAATTTGTTTGCCGAGCTTCTGCTTCGTATTAATAATAATAGGTGCCATTAAATTTATTGTAGATTCCGCGAAATTTTCTTTCAGTGTAATGACTGTATATGAAGCTACTTCACTTTCATCTTCTAACTGTAGTTGCTCTTTGTCTTCCTCGCTTAAATCAAATGCATAATCATGTTTAAATGCAAATGGATACCCTACTACAAAACCGATTTGCTCCTTTTCTGTAGACTGTAATAATGCAATAGGTAAATCTGCATCTAAGCCTAAAAGGATGAATTCCGTATATTCTTGAAACCCGGGTAGACCATTTTCAAATGTAAGTATTTCTGATTGCTCTATTTCAACTTCGCCTAAGAATTTTGTTTTAATTTTCATGTATTCTGCTCCTTTTAAGCGACGACATCAATTTGTACAGCCGGCCTTACCATCATTTCCCCACTGACTTTCCCATAAGTGAAGTCCATTTGTGGCTTGTTCACCTTTACGGCAATTTTCGGTTCGTTTTGCTGAATGTTAATATCTGTTGTTCCTGGTGTGATGTTTACTTTTACTGAGCCGATGGAGGGAATAAACTTGATATTATATGGACCTGGCCGTTCGGGGCCATGACTTTGCTTCGCGAGATTTTGAATCGTCGTTCGACCTTGTTCTTTCCCTGCACTCATCATGATTTGACGGCCTTCCCCCATTCGTCTGGACATTCCCTTCAACATTTCTTGGCGTCCCATTTGTGCATATTCTTTAATGAATTCCCCTACTGGCTTCATCCCTAAATCACGCCACATTTGATCCATATTAATATTGAGTCGTGCGTTAGTCGTATTGATTTCGACTGTTGCTGCTGGCTGGGATATACTTAAATCTGCTTGTGGCTGTTGGATTCGTTGGAAAGGCTTCGTAATTGAATAATCCATTTGAATATCAGTTTTTGATATTTGAATTTGCGGGAATCGCATCCTTGTTCCTCCCTTTTTCAATAAAAGCGTTTGGAGATTATCCAAACGCTTTGTTTATAAGTATTTTCTGTATTTTACGCAATATTGCGAGTTCAGTACTCTAGTAGATTTCATTAACGGATGAAATCTACTGTTAAATTAATTATGTTTGCGCCTGCCGCTTTGCTTTCGGCGCAGAACTCTAGTAGATTTCATTAACGGATGAAATCTACTAGAGTTTGCTGAATAATTTTGGCGCCTACAGAGAGGGCAGCTTGATGGATAGATTCAGCTGTTACCATATCTGTAATCGTTTTTGCATAGTCTGTATCTTCGTTTTCAGACATTTGCTTTGTTACGTTTACTTCTTGCATTTGCAGACGACTTTCCATTAACTCAACACGATTTTGCTTTGCGCCGACTTCTGCGCGCTTTACCAGTACCTTTTCATTTAATGAATCAAGTCCTGGAATATTTGCAGTGCCTCCTGCTGTAAAATCAACGCCTAGTGCATTACCGATTTCTTCACTTGTAGCTCCGTTATTTAAAAGAGAGTCGAGCTCGTTCATGAAGTTTTTTACTCCTCCAAATAGTTCTGCACCCGTTACATTAATAGGCATTGAGATTCCATCGAACACATTAATCTCAATTTCCTTACCCATTCCCGTGAAATTAGGACCATTTTGAATTTCACCGTTTTCATCAAACAAGGGGCTACTAGTATGTGTCCCGGAGAAAATATAATTTTCCCCAACTTTTGTGTTCCCTAAATCTTGAATATGTTGTTTGATTTGCGAAATTTCCTGATTGATTTTTTGACGATCCTCGGTAGTAATTGTATCATTCGCTGCTTGAACAATTAACTCTTTTACACGAATAAGAGATGTTCCTACTTGATCTAACGCTTCATCTGTTGAATCTAACCAAGTATTTGCTTCCCTCATATTACGTTGGTATTGTGCATTTTTATCTAGGTCAATGCGATATCCCATTCCTTTTACAGCTACTACTGGATCATCGGAAGGTCGGTTAATTATACTTCCTGAATTTAATTGTTCTTGGTATTTAGCCATTTTATTATAACTATTATTTAAGTTACGAAGCATATTACTAGAGAGCATCGATTGTGTTACGCGCATCGTATTATTCCCTTCTTTCTAGTATGGATTATAAACCTGCACGGCCCATTCCGTTAATGATTTTGTCTAATGTTTCGTCGATAACTGTAATCATACGTGCGTTGGCATTGTAGGCTTGTTGGAAAGTAATCATATTCGTCATCTCTTCATCTAGTGAAACTGAGTTATGGGATGCACGATTATTTTCATTTTGCAGACGCAAAGTTATTGAGTTGTATTCTAATGTTACTGCTTGTTGACCTTTAACTCCTAAATCACCAACTAAAGATTTATAGAAGGATTGGAACGTACCACCTTGCAGAGCTGTTTGAACTTTGGATTGCAGTTCAGAAAGCTTTAACATATTTTGGTTGTTACCTACTTCATTTTCCTCACTAGAAGCAGCAACTTCACTTGGTTTTGTAGTAACAACTTTAAAATCCTTCGCTGAAGTGCCCGAGAAGAATGGCTTACCTTTATCACCATTTAAATCAAATCCGTCTTCATGTACTGCATTGAATTTCTCAATAAATTCATTTGCCAAAAGATCTAACTGTGATAACATTTCTGGATATATGCCTTCTCCGTTACTGTGACCAAATGCATCAATCAACGACACTAAAGAACCTTTTGAAGATTCAAGCTGATTATAATTCACAGTTGCAACATTGGCTGTCGGCGGATTTTTTTCATGATTACTTGACAATCCCGAAATAGAAATATTATCGAACTCCGGATATTCACCATTCGCATCTACATCACCGGTGATTGCGCCTGTTGCATTATTTGTCGAAAGTGCTGCATATTCTTTCCCTTTAACAAGAGTAATCGATTGGCCGTCTGTTGTTTTAAAGGAAATTGTCATACTCCCTTCTGCAATTGCTAAAGCATTACCACCAGATTTTTCAGCCGTAATTGATACCGGAATAATATCGTTTAACTTATCCACCAATGCATCACGTGCATCATAAAGGTCATTCGGCATATAACCATTTGGCTCTACCGCTTGAATTTGACCATTTAAATCAGCAATTTGCTTTAAAATATTATTAACTTCTTTCGTTTTTACATTAATTTCATTCCCGATATTTCCTTGAATTTGCTTTAGCTGAGCATCGATATAGTTGAATGATTCTGCCAAAGATTGACCTTTTGAAATCATTACTTGGCGTGCTGCTGTATCTTTTGGATTTGTCACGATGTCTTCCATTGATTTCCAAAATTCAGTGAATGCCTGGTTAAGCCCAAATTCAGAAGGTTCGGACATAATATCTTCCATTTGAGAGATTGATTTTGTTGTCGATTGCCAGTAGCCCAATTTATTTGTTTCTTGGCGATATTGGCGGTCGATAAATTCATCACGAATACGCTGTACGGAATGCGCCTGCACCCCTGTCCCGATATGACCTGCTGTTTTACCTGTATTTAAACCCGGACTTGGGAATCCCGGTGTTGTTTCCATATTAACGCGTTGGCGAGTATAGCCGAGTGTATTGGCATTTGAAATGTTATGTCCTGTTGTATAAAGTGCTGATTGCTGCGTGTAAAGTCCGCGCTTACTTGCTTCAAGTCCCATAAATGTTGAACGCATTGTAGGACCTCCCTTTTAGTGTGTAGTTTCTGTACAGTATCAATAAAAAATCGCATGTATTGCCTCCGCAGCATGCGGAAGCTTACATGCGATTAGGCTTTAAATTCATTGAATGATCGTTTAGCCCCTTCTTTATTCCCACGTATTTGTGCACCGGAATAATTGAACTGCTCATTTTGCTGTGGGCGCATTGCATCCAATGTTATGTTAATAAACTGCAGTGAGTTCATGACCAGTTTCTGATTCAAATCATTTTGCATCTTTAATTGATTCAGCAACGCTATTAAACGTTCGCGTACATTAATCAATTTTTCAGTGGATTCGCTGTTTTCAGCGGCTGTTATCACATCGGCAACAGATGATGTGTCAGTGAGAGCAATTCCTTTTGCTCGGAGGTAATCCGTTACCATCGCCTGACGCTGTTGCTCAATTGTATTAATCGCCGCTACATGTGACTGCTCATTTTTGATGAGCTGATCAAGCTTTTCCATATCACCTTGCTTAATGTATTCCGTTTTCGCAAGCGCTAGTTCCAGCAGACTTTTATGCATTTTCTCTAGCTTTTCCAGCGTGACGACAATATTGGCAATTGACATGTATTTAGCGCTCCCTTGCTCGTAAAATTTCTGTTATTTCCCTCGATAGAATTTCAGCATGTCCTCTGCAACCTGCTTTGCGTCTACTTTGTAGTTTCCAGAATCAATATCTTCTTTAATCTTTTTCACACGTTCTGCACGCTCATTTGCATAGGTCGAATTGGCCTGCATCTCTTTTGCTTTTGTTGAAATTTCGATCTGGTCTGCAAATGTTTTTTTAGTTTCTTCTGTTTTTACAGGACGTGCTTGCTTATTGTAATTATTGATCGCTTGTAAACCTATTGGATTAATCTTCATATTTATAGACCTCCTCTTAAAATCAGTTACGCCTCGATTCGGCTTATTGCTCGGGGCTTAAACTTATTACAGCAAAATAAAGTTAAAAGCTTCGTCTACTTTATATTTCGACTGCTTCTACCAATTGTTTATGCTCTATTGCAAAAAATTGGACTTATGTAGTATATTATTATGCTCATTTTACTGAAAATAAAAACGAAGTCCTATTTAAACGACTCCGTTTTAGGCACTTATTTTTTTCCGGAAAGATATGTTGCACGCTCACGACGTTCAATATCATCTCGAAATTCTTTTGCTGCATCAAATGTCCGCAATTCAGATTTTAAATCATTTTTACATTTTTCACATAGCTTCCCTGAATTTGTTATTCTTCCGCAGTTATCACATGGGTAACCCAGGTTTGGAAACATCGCCGGGTGGAGACGCCCTTTTCGGACCCATTTATAAAGCAAGTCCCGCTCAACCCCAGTCGCCTCCACAATACGATCAACATTTGCTGCACGGTTTTCGCGCTTACGCAGGAAACGATACACCTCCTGATACAAGTCCTCTTCTTTTTGCGCACAGTTATGACAAACTTCCCTCAAGCCAGTGTAGTTAAAAAAAGCATTACATTCCGGGCAATTTCTTAATTCCGCCATTTTGAGCCCTCCTTCTTCGTATCTACTTTTCATTATTATACAAAATACTTCGATAACTTTGTTTGAAAACTTTCCAATATCTTAATAGGCACTATATTTTACCCATGGATTAATGTGAATCCGTCCACTGTTTTCGCACCGGCTTCGAGCAGCGCCTTTTTCGCATGGTTTAATGTTGTCCCTGTAGTATAAATATCGTCAACTACAAGTAAACTTTTATCTTTTATTGCAGTAGGATTGATAACTTCAAAAAGTTGTGGGGTTTGCAGCCGCACTTCCCGTGTTTTCAGTGATTGCTGCTCCTTTGAAAGCTTTGTTAAATGGTGGGCAAAGGGGATATTCGCCGCCTTTAGCAATTCATCGATATGTGCAAACGTTCTTAATCGCAAGTTTTCGGGATGCATTGGGATAGGGATAATGAGGCGGGTTTCATTTTTTAGCTGTTCATGGAGGATTTTATTGAATACTTTCGCAAGGAGTATATCGTGCTGAAACTTATAACGGTGCAAATAATCTTTCATCGCTTCATTATAATGGAATAAAGATACGACCCCCTCTTCCTGTTGCTGGTCGATTCGTTGAAAGCGTTGTTCACAGCGCGAGCAGATTGTCTGAGGCAGTATTTTTAGCAGCAGTTCTTTCCAGCCAATGCTTTGCTGAAGCTCGCGATCACATAAGAGGCAATTCGATATCGGTTTATTCATGGCAGTTCATCTCCTTTATTTTAGCTCGTGCCCTATCCATTTCCATCGCGATGCCATGGTGGAAAAACACAATATCGCCTGTAGGATACTGCACATTCCGACCGACTCTCCCGCTAATTTGAATAAGGGCACTGGAGGTAAAGACAGGATTTTCCGTACCGACTACAGCGACCTGAATATTTTTAATCGTGACTCCGCGCTCCAATATAGTCGTAGTCAATAAACCTTTTCGGTGTTCATTGCGCAATTGCAGGACTTTCTCTTTTCGGTTAGGATCTTCGGAATGGACACTTTCAATGGTAGATTCTATTTTTTGAAACAAGGGTGTTGCTTGTTCCATTAATTCGATTGTTGGAAAGAAGATGAGGAATGGCTCGTTTTCCTGGATTCTTTGCTTGACCCATATATGAAGCTTTTGAGGGATTTTATTTTTCTGAAAGGCTTTTTCATAATTCCATAAGGACTGGAATCTTGGCACTGGCAAGACATGGCCATGGTATCTTCTTGCTATAAATGAGTAGCCCCATTTTTCTCTTTTTTGCTGAAGGAGCAGTTTGTTTGAAGGAGTGGCGGTAACAAATGCAATCGGGGCATCCGCCTTTTTTGCTTTCACGACCGCACGCTGCAACGCTTCGTCATAGGTATACGGAAAAGCGTCCGCTTCATCAACAATCATGACATCAAACGCATTTTCAAACCGATACAACTGATGTGTTGTCGCCAGAACAATCTGCGCAAACTCGGCGTTATTTTCCGCGCCGCCGTATAGTGCATGGATCGTAATCTTTTGGAACACTTGTTGAAAACGAGGATACAATTCTAGGACTACATCGGTTCTAGGCGTTGCTACACAAACTCTTTTACCTGCTTTCAGCGAATCGTATATTGCAGTAAAAAGAATCTCTGTTTTACCAGCACCACAAACTGCTTCCAAAAGGTGATTTCTGTTTTGTGAAATACTTCGGGTGAGTTCATCCGCCGCTTTTTGCTGATGAGGGGTAAGGTTGCCGGTCCATGAAAACTGAACTGGCGATTTTGATTTCCGAGTTTTCGCTCTTTTCCACAAAATTAGCTCATCACAGCTGCACATTCGCCCCATCGTAATACAGTGCCGGCAATAGTGACAGATTTTTTGACACTTGGCACAGGGAAAAGAAACAAATTTATATGGTTGTTCATTTAGACAACGACGGCAAATAAGCTTGGGTGCTGTGATGACAGCTGGGGTTGTTTCAAAATAGCCGTGGTTGATGTAGGTGTCAATTTTTTGCTGGGGAAATGGTGTATGACGGCGCGACCAGATTCGGCCAGTGAAGAAATTTACGATTGCCGGTTCGGGGATGAGTCCAGTGTATCGGGTGTGGGTTGGATAATTGAGTATATTTGAGTCACTGGAGTGGTTTAAAACGAAGAGTTTGAGAAGTCGATAACATTTGTTTATTGAGGTTGTTGTTAACATAATTTTCGCTCCTTTATTTATTTTCAGAAGTTGTTGATAATCAATTATTGCTAATGAAGTACCTCGGACTATTCTACTTTTGATACTATAGGTTACATTTCCCTCTTCATATTCTACTTTCAGGGGCTCACGTTCCACTTTCGCCTTGTGACTTTCTACTTTTCACGGCCAAAGTTCTACTTTCCAGCCACGAACTTCTAATTCCACCGCCCACCTGCCCACAATTCAAAAAACAGTCACTAACTCCCTTAGAAGTAGTGACTGTTAAGCTTAAAACAAATTATTTCTTAATCCATCCCATTGCCATTGCACCTTCACCTAGGTGCGTGCCGATGACCGGACCGAAGTAGCTTAGCGTGAAGTCGACTGTTGGGTAAGCCGCTTCAAGAGATTTCATCCATTCGCGGGCTTCATCCTCACAGTTGGCGTGAATGACTGTTGCTTGAAGAGCGCCGTGCTTTTCTACTGCTGAAGCGAGTTGTTCTTCCACTCGGCGTAGTGCTTTTTTGCGTGTACGGATTTTTTCGAATGGCACGATGACTTTGTTCTGGAAAGTTAAAATCGGTTTTACTTGAAGCAATCCCCCGATCAATGCCGCTGCCGCTGATAAGCGACCGCCGCGCTGCAGATGCTGCAGATCATCAACAATAATGTAATCATCCATCGTGTTTTTCAGATCGTTTAAGTGTGTCATAATTTGCTCGCCTGAAGCGCCTTCCAACGCTAGTTTAGCAGCTTCTTTTACATAAAAGCCTTGCAAGTAGGCGGCAACTTCCGAATCAAAAGCGTGAACGTTTACACCTTCCACCATTGCGCCCGCTTGGACCGCGCCTTGGAAAGTTCCACTAATTCCGCTTGATAAGTGAATCGTTACAATTTCATCATAATCCTTACCTAATGTTTCATAAAGCTCGACAAATTTTCCGACAGAGGGCTGCGTCGTTTTCGGAAACTCCGCTGCACCGCGCACACGGTCGTAAAATTCAGATGCTGTAATATCGATTTCTTCATCGTAAAATGTTCCTTCAATGTTGACACTTAGAGGAATCATATGGACATTGTACGAATTTCGTTCTTCAAGTGTTAAATAGGCTGTACTATCTGTAACAATTGCTGTTTTCATCGCTCTCCCACTCTCCTATGTTCATTAGTTTACATGAACTCACTATAATTGTGAACGGTAAATTGCCATTCTTATAGGGAACTTCCCGCTGTCTCAACCTCATCGCTATATGAAAAAAACATCTTGGCATCGATTCGCACAAGACGTTTTTACTTTATATTATAGAAGATAAGTTTTTATTCACTACCGATATAATAGATACTTGAAACTTTCCAGCTGTCTTCCTTCTTAAATACCGTTACTTGGCGGCCGACACCTGATAGTTCGGCACCTGTGTCTATTTCTTTCGTTTCGGTCTTTAAATTGGAAAATACTTGGGCTTCTTCGCCACTATATTTAACAATCGTAATATCTTCAGCCGTACGTTTTACATCATATTGATTAAACACATCGGAAACCGCCTCAATGTCTTCATCATAATTAAAGCCTGTCGCATTTTTTGAAATTATATTTTTATAACGTTCTAAATCTTTTTCATTAAAGGCTGCAATATACTCATTAAAAGCAGTGATAATATTATTTTTTTCTTCCTCCGGGACATCTGTAGCTTCTTCAATCGAATCTCCCATCATTTCAAAACCTACAGTACCTTCGTCGATCGTTTTCTGCAGATTTTCAGGTGAAGCTTCTTGTTTATCCCCGCAAGCTGCCAGTACAAAAACCGCCAGTACAGCTACCAACCATTTTTTCATAATTTTACAACCTCCCGCAAAACATTTTAGCACAAAATATTAGAAAAACACATCTTGTATTAAATAGCACGAATAATGTTTTCTTATGCTGATTTCATTGAAAACGAATACCTTCTTTAGCAGCGTAAAAATTCGATGTTCGAATTATTTGCTATCGTCTTCAAAACATTAGGACGAATCTTGTTCACAGATGTTTCATAGATTACGCGGCTATAACTATTTATTAATCGGTAATAATATGCAAAAATAAAAACAGGGAGACGAGTTCGAATCCCTGTTTTAACGTATAATATGTAATTAACGTACTTCTACCCAGCCGTTTTTGATTGCTGTTACAACTGCTTGTGTACGGTCATTAACATTCATTTTTTGTAAAATACTTGATACATGGTTTTTAACCGTTTTTTCCGAGATGAATAATGTCTCACCGATTGTACGGTTTGATTGGCCATCTGTTAATAATTGAAGCACTTCGCATTCACGCTTCGTTAATAAGTGGAATGGACGGCGAATTTCTGTTTGGTGGAAATTACCTTTGTTTTCGTGCTCTGAAAGACGGCGGAATTCCGCAACCAGATTTTTCGTTACTTTCGGGTGCAGGTATGAACCACCGTTTGAAACAACTTTGATTGCTTCAACGATTTCATCGGCATCCATTTCCTTCAGCATATAGCCAAGGGCACCTGATTTTAATGCGTGTGTTACATAAGATTCATCATCATGAATTGATAAAACCATTACTTTCGCATCCGGATATACAGCGATTAAATCAGCTGTCGCCTCTACACCGTTTTTACCTGGCATATTAATATCCATTAATACAACATCCGGTTCGTTTTGTTCATACAAGTTTACGATATCTGTACCGTCATCACCTTCAGCAACAACCTCGAATGTGTCTTCAAAATCTAAAATACGTTTTACCCCTTCACGGAATAATTGGTGATCATCTACAATAATAATTTTCGTCATTTCGAAACCCCCTGGAATTCTGCTATCTTATCTCTTCATCTTTTGTCGGCAATGGAATTTTCATTAAAATTGTTGTTCCTTTACCGATGCTGCTGCTAATTTTCAAAGAACCTTTCAGCAGATCAATTCTTTCTTTCATTCCTATAATACCGAAAGATCCTTCACGAGCGCTTTCCGTATCAAATCCAACCCCATTATCTTTTACTACAACATTAATTTCGTCACATAACCACTCAAGTTTAACAATAATCAGGTTCGGCTTTCCGTGTTTCAATGCATTGTTTACACTTTCCTGCACTAAACGGAAAACGGCCACCTCATAATCTGTAGGGATTCTGCGCTCGTTATTATATGAAAGGAACTGAATCTCAACACCTGGATTGTATTCCATAATCGTAGATAAATACTTTTTCAATGTTGGATCAATACCTAAATCATCGAGTGCCATTGGACGTAAATCATAAATAATGCGGCGTACTTCTGATAAGGCGTTGCGAACGCTTATTTTCAAGTCATGAATTTCTTTTAAAGCGGCGTCTGCTCCTTTTTCTCGGAAAGTGCGGTCAATTAAATTCGAACGCATCAGCACATTCGCCATCATTTGTGCAGGCCCATCATGAATTTCACGCGATAAACGTTTTCGTTCTTCTTCCTGGGCTGCGATAATACGTATGCCAAAATCTTGTTTGATCTTCGCCTGTTCCAGTGCTGCTCCGACATTTTTCAGGTCGGTCGTCAAAAAATTGATAACAACATTCACTTGGTTCACAATATGATCCGCTCTTTCAATCGTATCATAAAGTGTGCGCAGGCGCCTTTCCAAATCGTCACGCTTATCTCTTAGCTGCTTTTCGCGCTCCCGGCAAAGGGAGACCTTTAATTGTAAGTTACTTGTATTTTCATAAGCTGCACGTATTTGCTCTTCTGAATGATTATTGAAACTTTTACTTACAACGACTAATCGCTGTCTAGACAATTGAAGCAACTTTTCCAAGTTATCACTTTCATCTATTATAATCTTTATTTCATGTCGCACAACTTCTAGCTCTTGTTGCATTTCTTCAAAGTTTCTGCGGCTTTGTTCGCTTATAATAAATACATCATCTTTTGAACTTGTAATAGTTTCCAACATTCGATTAAATATTACATCAAGCGAGGCGATGTCTATTTGATTGTTTTCTAGCACTTTTTCCCCACCTTACTTAGTCAGAATGCGAACTACTCTATCTTTTTACTTTGCAACCTACTATTATAGTACATACATATTATATCATTAGTAAATCATTTTTTAAGTTAAATTATAACCACAAATTTGAAATCAAATTGTAATATTAAGGAGAATCGATAATGAGAAATAACTACATTACTGTAAAAGGTTACGGAGAATCAGAAATCATCATATCAAAATCACGTTTTTTAACTTATGTAGAACGCGTTGAGACAGAAGAAGAAGCGATTCTCTTTATAGATAAAATAAAAAAGATGCATGCATCGGCTACCCATAACTGCTCCTGCTATATGATCGGGGAGCATGACCAGATCCAAAAAGCGAATGATGACGGGGAACCAAGCGGTACTGCTGGCGTCCCTATGTTAGAAGTACTTAAAAAACAAGGTTTAAAAGATACGGTTGTTGTCGTTACTCGCTATTTCGGCGGGATTAAGCTGGGCGGAGGCGGTTTGATCCGTGCATATAGTAAAGCTACAACAGAAGGAATCGCAGCTGCCCAAGTTGTTGAGCGAAAATTGCATTATTTAATGAAAATTGAGATTGATTATGTGTGGTTAGGGAAATTAGAAAATGAAATACGTAGTTCCCACTACCTTCTTCATGATATTCAGTATGCGGAAAATGTAGAAATTTATGTACATGTTTTAAAAGAAGAAGAGCAAACATTTATCGACTGGATTACTGAACTGACAAACGGCCAGGCAGCAATTAAAAACGAAGACGCGCTTTTCATCGAATTTTCGAAGGAATAACCTCGAAATAAATGTCATCATAATGCAAGATTTCGTTACTTTACGACAAAAGGTGAATGTAGTATATTAGATAAGATTACGAATTAACTATAATAACCAATTTAATATAGTAACCTATCCCTAACCTAGAGGAGAATCTTTATGAAAACAAGGCAAAATAAAAAGAAAGGCTCTTCGAAATTCAGATTATTTCTTAAAGTTACGATGCTTCTGACTCTTTCACTCGCAATTTGCGCAACAGCATACGGTGTCTATTTGACGAAGCAAGCCGAACATGCAGCAGACAGTGCATATGAAGTAATCGAGGACCGCAAAATGTCGGACCAGCGAGAAGTAAAAGTTGAGCCTGCCCAAGACAATGTATCTATTTTAATTTTAGGTGTCGATGATAGTGATAAGCGCGGTCAAGGTGCAGACAATTCACGCACTGATGCCCTTTTGCTTGCCACTTTGAACAATAAAACGAAAACAGTTAAACTAGTGAGTATCCCACGTGATTCATATGTTTACATCCCTCATATCGGATATAACGATAAAATCAACCATGCGCATGCGCGCGGTGGCACACTTGCTTCAATTGAAACTGTAGAAGAATTATTTGATATCCCAATTGATTACTATATGCGTGTAAACTTTAATGCCTTCATCGATATTGTCGATGCATTAGGTGGCATTGAAGCAGAAGTACCATACGCAATGCTTGAAAAAGATGAGTTCGACCGCAACACAGTCAACTTGCAGCCAGGAATGCAAACATTGGACGGCCGTGAAGCACTAGCACTTGCCCGTACACGTAAACAGGACAATGACATTGAACGCGGTAAACGCCAGCAGGAAATCATTCAGGCGATCGCTTCTAAAGCAGCATCATTTACATCACTTTCAAAATACGATGATATTTTATCCGCTGTCGGTAACAACATGAAGACAGATATGACATTTACGGAGATGAAATCTTTCTTCAGCTATTTAACAAACGGCATGCCTCGTATCGATACATTGACATTGGAAGGCTATGACGACATGTCGACTGGTGTTTACTATTACAAACTGGATGAAGAAGCGCTTGCAGAAACAAGCCATATTTTAAAAAGTCATTTAGGGCTAACTCCGGAATCGACAAACATTTCGGGCACAAGCTCTCAATCCAACTCAGCTTATACAACAAAAACGAATTCCGATACACAATAACCGAAACCAACCTCCGCAAGTAATGCGGGGGTTGGTTTTTTATATGGCGTTTCTACTAGTATAGGGGGGGTGAGTTGACTGGCATTCTGTTCTACTTTCGTCGGCGAATGTGCTAATAAATTGGCACTTTCTACTTTTCAGGTGTACTTTTCTACATTCCCACGAGAAACTTCTACTTTTGCTTCCGAACTTTCTAGTTTCACTTCATTTTGTTCCACTTCCCCCCCGTGAATGTGCTAATAAATTCAACAACTTGGCAAATAAATCCCCAAAACAAAAAACAAGCAAACGGCACGAGGCCATTTACTTGTTTCGATCTTTTCACTTATTAAATATTCTTACGAGGTTGAGCAATGGTTTGTAGTTTTTGCCGGCGAGACCGATAATTTCTACGAACAGCTCAATCGCCACTAATATAACGGCAATGAGTAAAATTGCGCCCCATACTTTTGCCATCGAGAAGATGACAGCAGCGAGACCGAACATTGCAGCCATCGCATAAATAATCATCACTGTTTGACGATGCGAGAATCCTAAATCCAGTAAACGGTGGTGTAAATGCGATTTATCCGGATCTGACCACTTTTTACCGCTACGTAAACGACGCACGATCGCGAAGAATGTATCGGAAATCGGAACTCCCAGCATAATAACCGGGATAACGAATGAAATAACTGCTACGTTTTTAAAACCTAATAGTGCGAGCACCGATATCATAAATCCTAAAAACAGTGCACCTGTGTCCCCCATGAAAATTTTCGCTGGGTGGAAGTTGAAAAACAGGAAACCAATTGTTGCAGCAGCTAAAATTGCAGCCATTGCGATAACAATACCGTTACCCATGATCATTGCCATTACGGCTAATGTCATTAACGCAATTGTTGATACACCTGCAGCTAGTCCATCAAGACCATCGATTAAGTTAATCGCATTAGTAATACCAACAATCCAAATAATTGTGAACGGAATACCTAACCAGCCGAATTCCAGTTCCCCACCAAACGGCAAGTTAATATTATCAATTTGAATACCGCCGACAAATACAACGATGCAGGCAGCAATCACTTGACCAAGCAGCTTAGCCTTTGCGGAAATTTCCCGCATATCATCGACAATACCTGTTGCTACAATAATTGTCGCGGCAATTAAAATTGCATATAAGTAGTCACTTTCGAAGTTCGTGACTAATTTTAAAAGTAATATCCCGATCATAAACGCACCAAAAATTGCTAAACCGCCTAATCGTGGCATAATGCGAGCATGCACTTTACGATAGTTCGGGGCATCTACAGCTCCAAGGCGAAAAGCCAATCGCTTCACAAGCGGAGTTAGTATAATAGCAGCAATAAAAGCTACGATTAAAGACACGTAAATCATGTCTCTCCTCCTTAATTTTTGTAGTATTAAGCATTACAATAAATCGCCTTTTGGAGATTCATTAAAAACTCTACATTTTTATTCAACATAAGTATAGCATGAACAATTCATAAAATATAGCTCAAATTCCTTCCACTATTTATTCCGCTCACATAAATTTTACATCTATCATTCTTCTAGTATATTTCAAAACAATCAAATAATTAATATTATAAAAGAGAAGTTCATCCAATTTATTTATATTGTTCCTATGAATTCCCTTTTGTTCAGTAGTCTTTTTGTGCATTATTTGATAAAATAACGGAGTGTCTACTATATTAAAGTAGCCAATTTCAAAGGAGAGTAAAATAATGTTCTCAATTTTCAAACGTAATAAAGAGCAAACAAGTGCTCGAGAGCTAAAAAGATACTACAAAACAGTAGAGCAAATTAATAGTCTCGAAGCAACATATAGTCCTATGTCTGACGAAGAACTTCGAAATATGACATTTACATTTAAAGAGCGTTTAGAAAACGGAACACAGCTGGTTGATATTATCCCTGATGCATTTGCTGTTGTCCGTGAAGCTTCTAAACGTGTATTAAACATGCGCCACTTTGATGTGCAGTTAATCGGCGGTCTAGTACTGACTGAAGGTAATATTGCCGAAATGCCGACAGGTGAAGGTAAAACACTTGTTGCCTCACTCCCTTCTTACGTGCGTGCATTGGAAGGCAAAGGTGTACACGTTATTACGGTAAACGATTACC
Source organism: Solibacillus sp. FSL W7-1472 (assembly GCF_037969775.1). NCBI lineage: Bacteria > Bacillati > Bacillota > Bacilli > Caryophanales > Caryophanaceae > Solibacillus > Solibacillus sp. FSL W7-1472. The sequence goes on along the minus strand of NZ_CP150208.1, from coordinate 710,289 downwards.
TTGCAAAACGTGACTTTGAATTAATCGGGCAAATTCACCGTTTCCTTGGGTTAACAGTTGGACTGAATGTTCCAATGATGGAGCCTGCAGATAAAAAGGAAGCGTACAATGCGGATATTACATATGGTGTCGGTACAGAATTCGGCTTCGACTACTTACGTGATAATATGGCCCATACAATCGGCGATAAAGTACAGCGTCCATACCACTTTGCGATTATCGATGAAGTAGATTCTGTCTTAATCGACGAAGCGAAAACACCGTTAATCATCGCGGGTAAAATGGGTGCAAACGAAGAACTGCACCGTATTGCTGCAATGTTGGCGAAACGTTTCAAAGCTGAAGAAGATTATGATTTCGATGACGAAACGAAAGCGACTTCTTTAACAGATCAAGGTATCGAAAAAGTTGAAGCTGCATTTGGAGTCGACAACTTATACGATTTAGAACATCAAACTTTGTACCATTATGTAATTCAGGCAGTACGTGCACACGTTATGTTTGAGTGTGATGTTGATTACATCGTACGTGATGACAAAATCGAATTAGTCGATATGTTTACTGGCCGTATTATGGAAGGTCGTTCACTTTCTGACGGCTTACATCAGGCGATTGAAGCGAAAGAAGGCGTGACAATCACTGAGGAAAACAAAGCACAGGCACAAGTTACAATTCAAAACTACTTCCGTATGTATCCGAAATTATCAGGGATGACAGGTACTGCGAAAACTCAGGAAAAGGAAATTTTAGAAGTTTACGGTATGCGTGTTATTCAAATACCGACAAACCGTCCACGTCGACGCCTTGACCAACCGGATATCGTATTCGAAAAAATCGAGCAAAAATACGAATATGTGGCACAGGAAGTATTGCGTCGCCATGAAAAAGGACAACCGGTATTAATCGGGACAACTTCTATTTTGCAATCAGAAAAAGTAGCGGATTATTTAAAAAAACATGGATTACAATTCCAATTATTAAATGCGAAAACAGTCGAACAAGAGGTTGAATTAATCTCGGAAGCCGGACAAAAAAATCGTATTACCGTTGCGACAAACATGGCTGGACGTGGAACGGATATCGTATTAGGTAAAGGCGTTGATGAGCTTGGCGGTCTATTTGTAATCGGTACTGAAAAGCATGAAAGCCGTCGTGTCGACAACCAATTACGCGGACGTTCCGGTCGTCAAGGTGACGTAGGTGAAACTCGATTTATCCTTTCAATTGAAGACGATATGTTCAAACGTTTCGCAAAAGATGATGTCGAGAAATTCCGTAAGAAAATGACAACAGACGAAATTGGTCTTATTCAAAACAAAGAAGTGACAGAGCTAATCGAACGTACACAGCGTATCGTTGAAGGCGCACACTTCTCTATGCGTGAATATAACTTAAAACTGGATGATGTGATTAATGATCAACGTCGTATTGTCTACGATTTACGTGACAGAGTCTTAAAAAACGAAGATATTATACCTCTATTAGTTCGTATGATGTATGAAACAGTGGACTTTGCCGTTCGTGAAAATGCACCCGAGGATAAGGATGTTGCTGAGTGGGATTTCGATAAAATGGAGAAAACCGTCAACTCTTTATTTATTGAACCAATCATAGTAAATCGTGATGAAACAAAGGTGAAAAATTTACTAGATGCAATGGATCCTCCAGTTAAGCAATTAAAGGCAGTAATCGAAAGCTTTGAGGAAAACGAACAAATTATGGCAGTTATTCCGCAAGTCATGTTAAGCTTCATCGATCATATGTGGGTTAAACATCTAGAACAAATGGCTCACTTAAAAGAAGGAATCGGTTTACGTCATTATCAACAAGAAGATCCAATGCGAATTTATCAACGTGAAGGACTTGAATTATTTGGTAAAAACTATCAGGAACTTCGCCGCAAAATTGTAGAAGAGCTTGTAACATTTATGAAAAACATTACGATGAATGTGGAGGAATAGCAGATGGGTTTATTTGATTTATTTAAAAAAGGTGACAAAGTAGGTAAAGACAGTGCTGTAGATTCATCATCTGTCGTAAAAACATCTGATGAAAATTCTAAAAAAGATGCGGACCGTGATGTAATTACAAAATTGTCATTTCATCCTGAATGGGATGTTCCACAAGAGCAAAAGTATGTATTTAACTTCCTGGCAAATGATTTAGCACCATTAAAGCCAAATCAATTATCATTGGCAGCAATTAATATTGAGCCATCACTGGCAAACGGCTCATGGAATGTAAAAGCATTTTTCCGTTCTTCATTATCTGAAGCAATTGAATTAGGCGAAATCGAATTATTGATTTTAGATAAGGATGATAATCGAATCGCTTCACATTACTTTGACTTTAAAGAGCTAGGCGTGATCCCAGCAGAAAGTGCACGTCCATGGATTTTCACATTCCCTGCTTCTTCAATTACTGCAGAAGAAGTGCCTGAAGAAGGCTGGAAAATTTCATTCAACTTACTTTCATTACGCGGTCATCAATTAGACTTGGATGAAACATGGAAAAAACAATTACCAGATGATCAACAAGAAAAATTGGCAGAAATCGTGAAAAGCTTACCGAAATTAGGTAAAACAGAAGTGAACTTTACAGGATTACAAGCGAAGATGAATAATGACGGCAGCCTACACGCCTCTATTTTCATCCGTAACGGCCATGATAAAGCTATCAACTTGGAACAGTTACCTCTTGAAATTATGGATGCACGCAATGTCGTAGTGGCAAAAGGATCGTTTAAATTAGCCCCTGTCTTAACAGTACAGCCTAATACGACAAAACCATGGACATTTATCTTCCCGAAAGAGTTGGTAACAGTTAAAGGTATCGATCTTTCACGCTGGACAGCCCGCGTGCCACAATAGCTTTTAATATGCAGCATTTGGAAGTCATTTATTTGCCTTCCGGGTGCTGTTTTTTGGTTTGTGGCACTCTTTTCTGTCTTGAATTGTAGAAAATTTTGAATCTATTGTGGAAACTTTCACCACTAATGTAGAACGCTTCACTCGGAATGTAGAAAGTAGCAGCACTTATGTAGAAATTTCCGCATTTAAAGTAGAACATCGACTTTTTATTCGCCATTCAATCAGGAAATGTGGAAAGTTTCAGCGCTAATGTAGAACGAAGCGCTCATAATGTGGAACACGTCGAAACTTATAGAGAAAATTCCCCGCTCTAAAAGTAGAATGCCATCCAAAATTCTAGCTTCCCCCCTCAAAATATAGAAACCCAATCTATCATTCAGCCGCACTACCAAGCCCAAACCACACTAAAAAATCCCCCACCCTATAAAAGGTGAGAGATTATAATTACGAATTATGCAGTATGTAGTAGTGTGTGTAAGCTATGTATTATTCTGCTTCTGGAGTGTTGTCTACATCTGAATCGTCTGCATCTGCTACAAGGGCTTCTTCTGTTGAGAAGTTGGCGATGCGTTTAGCACCTACGTACTTTTTACCCCAGTAATATTTGTCGTTAATGCTTGTTTTGATAACACCCTTGCTTGTAGAAGCGTGGATGAATTTTCCTGAACCAATGTAAATCCCTACATGAGAGATGCGTTTGCCTGATGTGTTGAAAAATACTAAATCGCCTGGCTCAAGGTCACTTTTCTTAACTTTCGTACCTTGCGTATACATATCTGAAGATGTGCGATTCAGTGATGTAATGCCTAGTTCTTTAAAGACATGACGTACATAGCCAGAGCAGTCAAAGCCTTTTGCTGATGTACCGCCGTATGAATAGCGAACTCCTAAATATTTTGAAGAGACTTCTTTTAACTCATCAATCGAGTAAGCAGATTCTTCTGCAGAAGCTTCCTTTTCATTCACCGGTGCGAAGAAAATTACGAAGGCAGCTGCCAAAGTTAGTACGGTATTGCGTATTAATTTTAAGTAATCCATCGTGTTCCCCCAACCAATAAATTTTCTGAAAACTTAACTGATATTAGGTTAACACGAGATTATATTTAATGACATTACAGTTATGTAACAACAAAGTTACATTTACCCGCTTTTAAATAACTTCAAACATTGCCAAAGAACCTATTTTAATTAGGATTTTTACACTATTACCCAAACAAATACCTCTATTATTTGTAATATTAACCAATATTCAAGCTCTTTTTTGTAACATTTGTAACATTATCACGAATTTATGTAACAAAAAAAGAACTAGTAAGCAATTTTCAACATCACTTATTAGCTCTTCACTATTTTATTTTAAATTATTAATGCGTTTGTATGCGACAAAGCGCTCATCCCAATATTTTTCTTTGACATTCGAAACCGTAATCCCCTTAGAACCCGCATGGATAAATTCATCATTACCAATATAAATACCCATATGTGAGACATTTGGGATAAATGTATTTTTGAAAAATACTAAATCTCCCGGTACAGGGTGCGTCACTTTTGTCGTATCCTGTTCGAAATACATAAGACTGCTTTTACGATCCATTTGGATACCAACTGAATTAAATATGTAGTTTACAAAGCCGCTACAGTCAAATCCATCTGTTGTCGTTCCGCCGTATTTATAAGGTGTGCCTAATACTGCATTAGCCGCTTCAATAGCTTGTGCATAAAGGTGTTCTGTTTGTTGCGAAACCTTCCCAGGCATTGCAACTTCCTTCTTTAACTGTTTTTCAATCGCATCATCTGCCGTTTGATTAAAATTAATTTCCGCTTCCACTGTTTTGGCAGAAGGCGCTTCAACAGCTAAGTCTTTAGTTGATTGCTGGCTGATTGTCAGCTTTTGGCCAACTTTAATCGCATCCGTTTTCAAATTGTTCAGCTGTTTAATACTCGCTACCGATATACTATACTTTTTAGCGATCTTTGTTAAATTATCACCTTTAATAACGGTATGAGAAACTGAATTTTGCAGGGTTTCGACTTTTTCCTCTACAACTGAAACAGCTGTTGTTTTAGTTGCCGCCGCAGTTTTGCTCACTGCACTTTTTGCTGGTGCAACGACCAGTTTTTGTGCGATAAAAATGCGATCTTGGGATAGTTTGTTCCATTGTCTAAGCTGATTAATCGTCGTGTTGTGAGCTTTCGCAATTTTTGTTAACGTATCGCCATGTTTCACCGTATAGGTGGATGCTTGGGCATCGGGTGCAATGAATAGTGCAAGTGAAAATGTGACACCTGTCAGCACTACCTTCCATTTATTATTCAACATGAAAACTCCCCCTTCTCAATGAAACTATTTTTTACTCTATTTTACTTAATTTTTAATAGAGGATACAACCCTCTTTTAATAAGAAAATTATTCGGATAGCTATATTTTTCTTCTATTACTATACTCACATAGTAATATTATGTAATAGAAATAAACGAATATTTTATAGACACTGAATTGTTGCAAAATGATTTCTTAAAATATGCTTGTTTTTTAATAGTTTTATGATAGAATTAGTTTTTGTTAAAAGATTTAAATTTTTAGAAAACTTTGTATTTTCAAATTAAAGGAGTTAAGTCAACATGAATAGCAAGTCAAGTTTTTTCCGTGAGAATATCGCGGTAGGTTTTATGTTATTTGCATTGTTCCTAGGTGCAGGTAATATCATATTCCCACCACAACTAGGTCAAATGGCCGGGGAAAATATTGTAATATCCATGATCGGATTTTTAATAACAGGAGTAGGGTTGCCTCTATTAGGTATTATTGCCGTAGCAAAGAACGGCGGAGACTTAGAAATATTGGCAGGTCGCATTAATCCATATTTCGGTATAATTTTCACGTCGATTATATACTTGTCGATCGGACCATTCTTTGCAATTCCGCGTACTGGTGCTGTGTCATATTCAATCGGTGTGGAACCGTTTTTAACAGAAGCAATGAAAGGTAGCTGGATTCCATTATTTATTACAACACTTATCTTTTTCGGAATCACATTCTACTTAGCATATAACCCGACAAAAATCGTCGACCGTGTCGGAAAAATTTTAACACCTGCACTTCTAATCGTTATTTGTTTACTCGCGATTAAAGCCGTTATTACTCCGTTAGGTGAAGCTGGTGTAGCGCAGGGGCCATATATTAATAATGCTTTTGGTGAATCATTCATTCAAGGTTACTTGACGATGGACGTACTGGCATCATTAGTGTTCGGAATCGTTATCGTTCAATCATTAGTTGCTCGTGGCGTAACGGATAGAGCTAAACAAGTTAAAATTACAATTTTCGCAGGTATTGTCGCTGCAATAGGTTTAGCATTTGTCTATGTATCATTAGGTTATATCGGTGTAACAAGTACATCGGCTATCGGCTTCCAAGAAGATGGCGGTACAATAATTTCTCTGGCAGCACAGCAACTATACGGACAAGCCGGTAATATCATTTTATCAGCCGTTATCATTTTAGCTTGTTTAACAACATCTGTAGGTTTATTATCTGCAAACGCAACATTTTTCCATAAGATTTTCCCGAAAGTTTCTTACCAGGTATACTTAGTTATTTTCGCACTTTTCAGCTTCGGTGTTTCAAACTTTGGATTATCGGATTTAATTAATCTATCATTGCCTGTTTTGGTTGCAATTTATCCATTCGCCATTGTGCTTATGATTTTTGCATTATTCGGAAACCTTTTCAATCATGCACCGAGCGTGTATGGAATGGCTTTAATTTTCACAGGTGTTGTTGCAATTTATGACGGAATCAAACAAGCCGGATTCGAAATCGAAGCTTACGATAAGTTTTTATCAATTTTCCCGTTTTATGAGCAAGGCATCGCATGGGTTGTCCCTGCATTAGTTGGTGGTGTCATCGGCTACATCATGTATTTAGCAAAACGAAAATAAGTTTAATTACTAGAATGAGGGTAAGTTATAAGTGTAAAAACTTGTAACTTACCCTCTTTTATTGACTAAAAATAGATTAAAATAATTTTTTATACTTCCATAAATTAGTGAAGTATTCATGATAAAATATGGTAATATCGCTATTATGGCATTACGCATTACATTATAGAAAAATAAAACTGATGAGGTGGACTCATGCTAAGAAGAAGTTTGTCAGCAATACTGTTTTTCATTATGTGCCTAACCGTTCCTTTGACGGTGCTAGGTGCTCCTTTAGATGAAGTAAAACAGATTGTTAAGGAAAACTATGTAGGGAATATTAATGGTGATATCAACCGTGCTACAAGCATCGACCAACTGACAGAAATGCTCGATTCGTATTCCGCTTACTTTACTCCGGAAGAATTCGAAGAGTTTATTAATGGCGTGGACCTAACTACTGTAGGCATCGGCGTTATCATTGAAAAGGTTGAAGGCGGTATTCAAATATCCGAGCTGATCGATGGGGGCAGCGCAAAAACTGCCGGCTTAAAAGTTGGCGATATCATCACAGAGATTGAGGGGAAACCGGTTGCAGGACTGACAATCGACCAGGCCTCTTCACTTATTAAAGGAGCAGCAAATACAACGGTTTCTTTAACGCTTTCACGTGAAGACGGCACAATTATAACGAAAAAATTAACACGTAAAGCTTTCTCACTTCCTAATGTGGAAACAAAGCTTTTATACGGCAATACGGGATACATTTCATTGAATTCATTTTCAAACGACACGGCGAGCCTCGTTACAAAGGCTATTCGTGATTTGAAAAATAAAGGGGCAAAATCATTTATTTTCGATTTGCAAAATAACGGGGGCGGCTATGTAACCGCAGCAGAACAGCTTATCGGTATGTTCCCGAATGCCTCCTATGCCTATAAATTGAAAGAAACTTCGGGGACATCTATTGTACGTTCGATGAAGCAATCAACAACATTCCCTGAAAATACGAAAATGCTTATAAATCGATATAGTGCCAGCTCGTCGGAAATGACTGCGGCAGCACTTTCCGATCAAAAAGCAGTCACACTTTACGGGGAAACGACTTATGGTAAAGGCTCGATGCAGGCATTTTACGAGCTTGAAGACGGCAGCTTTCTAAAATTAACAGTTGGCCATTTTTATGGTCCAAACGGTACGAAAATAAATGAGGTTGGGGTTAAACCACATATTAAAACAGCAAGCGAGCCCCTCTTTAAAGCACATTACGATACAATCGCTTCAAACTTAAAAAATTATAAAGAACTTGCTGCCCTAAAAAATGTTCCGTTAAATAAAACATTTACGATCAAGTTTTCCGCTAAACTGGCGAAAGAGCTCAATGCTTCTTCCGTAGAACTAGTAGAGCTGGGTGCAGATACTGTAAAAACAACTCACAAATTATCGGCTCAACAGCTCGTTGTTACCCCTGAAAAAGAATTAACGGCTGGCAAAGAATATGCCCTCATCGTTCATCCTAAAGTAAAAAATGAGAAAGGCAAAAATTTAAAAGCCGGTGTTTATTTACATGTAACGACAAAACAGTAAATGAAAAAAGAGACGATTTGCGCATTAGCAATCGTCTCTTTCAATTTTATAAATGTACTAAACTTAGTTCTGTTGCAAAATAAATCATGCAAATCTCTTTTGCAAGCTGTTCCGGACTCGTTTTATTCGTTAATAAGTTTGTCAGTGTCAGCCGTTCCACCGAACCAATAAGACTTTCTGCAAGAATAGTCGCATCCGCCTGCTTTAAAACATTCGAATCTTTTAACTGTGTATTTAGGATATGTATTAATTCAGAAACAAGCATTTCCTTTACGGCCGTTGATTGCTCTGCTTCATAAAAACCGATTTTTGTGAGGTTGGGGTTTTCGACAAAAAACTCGAAAATATGTGTCAGACTTCCTTGAATAAGGTCGATTCCAATTTTCCCGTTGTTTATGTCATTTGTTGAACTAGAAAAAATTTCAGTTAGCTCATTGTGGAACTTCTCATTTAAATCGTTAAACAATGATTCCTTACTTTGAAAATATAAATAAAATGTCGGCTGTGTTAAATTTGCCGATTTCACAATATCACTGATTTTTGTTTGATGATAACCATATGTAGAAAATAACTCAATTGCTTTTTCCAATAATAATTTTTTACTTTTTTCACCGCATGAATTTACACGTCTTCCTCTTGCCATACTTCTCCACCCTTATCTCTATTTTAGATGTTTAGTAATTTATATTAAATTCCAATTATTCCACTTATGATTATATAGGAAAGTTTTTTTAAAATAAAGTTTTCCGCCATATAACTAACATTTCTCCTTATTATTAGCACTCCATTGACATAACTTAGCAATAATTTGAATTTCATCATCCGTTAATTGACCTGTTATAAGGATAAATTATTCTTTTCCTGAAATATCATTAAATAGTAGATACAAAAAGGCGTATCCTAATCAATTTCAGGATACGCGCTTTGTCATGTTATTTTTTTCGTAAAATCTTACCTTTTACTTTACCTGTAATTTGCTGCAGCTCATCCATTTTGAACGCGAACAGTAATATCATATAGCTAATTGACGCAACGATAAATGTAGCAATTATATGAAGCCATTTTTGATCAATTGAAATCCATTGTGCAATCGCCCAGTTAATTGCGATGTATATTAGTCCAATGATGGCCAACTTAAACAGCTGACCAACGTTATTGTCCAAAAGTTTTAACTTATATTTACTTTGAAGCACAAATACAAGCAACAGGAAGTTTACGATAGCACTGATTAATGTCCCTAGGGCAACCGCATTAGCGCCCATTTCATCAATCGTCGCCATTACGACCGCAATGTTCACACCGAATACCGTTAAAATACTGAATATCATCGGTAATACGGAGTTACCCTTCGCATAGTAGAAACGTGTAATATACGTGTTTGCAGCAAGGAAGAACATCGTCGTACTGAATACTTGCAGCAGTGGCGCTGTAATTGCTGTTGACTTTGCATCAAATTCTTTATATTCAAATATGATGCGGACAATCCCTTCTGCCTGGAAGTAGAAAAACACCGAAACAGGCAATACTAGTATGTATAATAAACGCATCCCGCGAACATACAGTTGTTTTACCGACTCTGTGTCCCCTTCCCCTTCTTTTTTGCTGAGTAAAGGGAAAATAACGGTCGTTACAGCAGTCATTAAAATTGCCTGCGGGAACTGGGACATTTTTGTCGCATAGTTCATCGCTGACGGAACACCAGCTTCCAGCATATTAGTAAAGAATCGTTGAATTAAAATATAAAGCTGTGCAGTCGCACCGCCAAGCATAATCGGCAACGCAATTTTCCATAGCATTTTTTGATCTTCAGCCTGTTTAAAGTTTGGCTTGAAGGACATTTCTTTCACATTCCGAACTCCGAATACAAGGAACAGGAACATACAGATTGCCCCGACTAATGCCCCGATCCCCATTCCGACCGGTCCCATTGTGATGGATAAGACTACGGATACGAGTAAAAATGAAGCGTTATAAATAAGCACTGAAAACGCTGATAAATGATAACGGCCCTGGACATTTAAAATACCGCTCATCCAAGTCGATAATACGAGCATAATCGTCGATGGCATCATCCAGTAGTAAAGCGAGCGCAGTATTTCATATTCCGCCTGATTCTCAACTTGGAAAAATTGCATTAATATCGGATCGGCCAACGCCATAAATAAAATGACAATGAGCGTAATCGAAACAGCAATCGTTGTAAACGTTCGCTGTATATATTCGGTAATGCTTGATGACGTCTTATGGTATATGGATATAAACGCCGTCGTAAACGCTCCGCCGATGACTAAATATAAAAAGTTTGGAATTGTATAAGCATTAACAATACTATCTGAGTATAAAGTGGTACCAAATTCAACCGCGATATATGTTTCACGGGCAAAACCGACCAGACGCGCTAAAATATTAATAACCGCGACGGCCCCTATTATTTTTAAAATTCCTTTCAACGCTTATCACAATCCTTTAATTACAATTACTTTATTTCGCATGTGTTGTGTAGAGATCTTTTAAACGTGCAATAATGTTTTTTGCATCATGTGTATGAAGCAGCTCAGCTACACGTGCTTCATTCACTGCGATTCCGTCTTTCACTGCATTTTCAAGTGCCAGCTGAAGTAAGATCTCGTCTTTAGGAGGCACTAATACCCCTGCTCCATCTGCCAGCATATAATGCAGTCCCCCGACATCCGATGCAATGACCGGTGTGCCGCAGCTCATTGCCTCTAAAGCTACTAATCCCAGTCCTTCAATATAAGAAGGGAGTACGAAAACATCAGCCGCCTGAAAATAACGCGCCAACTCCTGCTGTGGTAATGGTTCGATAAAATGAACCGAAGTATTGTCCCTAGCAAGCTCTTTTACTTTACTAGTAAAATTACTATCTTTTGTCGAACCAACACAATAAAGAGCGGCTTGCTGTGGAAGCGATTCCGTTACTTTATTGAATGCACGTACAAGTTCTGTAACGCCTTTTTCCCGTATAATGTTTCCTACGAATAAAAAGTTTGTCTTGTCAGGGTCCATTCCGAGCTCTTTTGCATGTTGTTTTTTATCGTCTGCTTTATTGAAAACCGTGCGATCAATCCCCATGCTCATCACCGAAATTTTATCGTTTTCAACATGGAAAGTTGTTTCAATCGTTGCAGCAAGCTCTTCCCCTACTGCAATGACATGATCTGCAGACTGTAAAATCTTCTCCGTAAACTCACGGATTTGTCCGCCTTTTTTAGCCATTTTATTAATATCGCCGCCATGTGCCGTTACGATATACGGGATATTGTGACGCTTTTTTAAATAGTAGCTGAATATCCCGCTTGGAAATACGTAATGGCTATGTGTTAGCGAAATATTCCGCTTGTTAGCACGGAATGCACGCATAAACTGTTGAGCCCACTTTAAATATTTCAGAATAACATTTTTCTTTCCTGTTGCTGGATTGGTATTTACCGCGAGCACTGTATCGATACCCTCTCGTTCCAATTGCTCGACCTGATTTTTCACGAAAATGCCGTAAGCTAAATGTTCCTTTGAAGGATACATATTGCTAATGACGAATACTTTTTTCATTACTTTTTCGCACCTTCTTTTAAAAGCTGCTCCCCTAATGCTGATTTTTCTTTAAATGACGCATTTGTACGAGCCGCTAAGTTTTGTGCACCGTTCCAATCTACTGCCATATCGTTAAAGAGCATCGCAAACTTCTCGTCTGATTCATGAAGCGAATCAATCGGTAAAGAATAGTTGCCAAGTCCCGCCATTTGTAAGAAGTCATTCACCTTCACATGATAAGACACTCCGATAATCGGCGTTTTCGCATCCGTTGCCAATATTAATGAATGAAGTCTTGTACCGATTAACACATCAAATGTAGACGTAATATGTAAAATACGCTGCGGCGGCAAGTTTTCATCAATAATTTTTGTCTTCTCCGGATGCTTCATTTTAGCCTGAATATCTTTTGTCACATCAGCATCTTGCGGATATTTTGTCGCAAAAAATGTTACATCGACATTATGCTCTTCAATTAAACGGTCCAGGTTTTTCGCCATGCCATTAATATAGTTTTCGTATTTAGTCTCATCACCTGTTGGCCAGTATGAAGCATTATAGTAAGGAACCGCTGTAACACCAACCGATTTTGGTTTATCACTATAATTTGAACGTTCTACTTCTAAACTAAATGCCGGATCTCCAATTACATGTACATTACGTTTTACCCCGATTGTTTTTAGCAGCTGTTCAGATTGCGGATCACGCACTGAAATATTTTGTGCATGCTTGGCCATATAGCGGATAAACCATTTACCTAAGCCTGTGTTTAGTGGACCCGCCCCACAACCATAGACAACATATGGTACATTATTATTTTTGGCCATCATCGCATATGAACCATACAGCGGTGCTTCACGTTTATAAAGATCCATCAAAATACCGCCGCCGCCGATTACGACAAAATCAAGGTTTTTCACGACATTAGAATTTTCTTTATACGTCTTCATAAACGTTTTCACAGCATTACCGTTTTTGTAATATAAAGGGTAACTTTGCACAGAATAACGTTCAGCTGTTTGTTTTGGGTTATTACTAAATACCGTAATATTTTTTGTATCTATTTGAAATACCTTCTGCAGCTGACGAATAATACTTAATAAAATCGCCTCGTCTCCATTATTATCATTCCCGTAATTTCCAACAATACCAATTTTCATTTATTCATTCATCCTTTGAATCAAGCATATTAAGTACGCTTGGCTTATTTCATTTTTCATTTGAAAAACACATCTGAAGTCGATGTGTTCTGCGTTATGATTCGTATTTTCAGTATAGCATAATGTCTGTTTGAAACGATATTCCCGAGGGCAAGATCACACCATTTCACAAGAAGAAAATTAACAATAAATTTATAGTTTTTCGTTAATGAGACGGTTTGCATATAAGATTAGTTTCATTTTTACTTTTTGAAGTGGAAATTATGCGTTAAAGGACTTTTCTGGGTCATTTGCAAGCCGGGGAATTTTCGGATACATTGCTGTCATAGAGATTTTGTCTCAATGCACGAGTAGAGGTGATTTATTGTACAGGTCTGAAAATCTTGTTTATTTGGAAGCTCTTGTTTCTAGATTACAAGCTGATGATGAAGAGTTTACCTCTTATCAAGAGGCTTATTATCGCGTCCAAGCTGGAGTTGCAGGCGAATTAAAAATGCAGAGAACATTAGCGGATTATCATTTTATTGGTCCATATAAAATTTTTTATAACTTTGAATGTATAAATGAAAAGGGTTTTTCACATCAAATCGACGCTCTTATAATTACTACAAGATTTCTTCTCGTTGTTGAGGTTAAACAAATTTCCGGTACATTATTTTATAAATCCGCATTCCACGAGTTCGCCCGTCAAACTGAGGAGGGGGTTTTAGAAAATTTCCCGAATCCGTTTGACCAGGCTTACCGGCATCAGTTATTTTTATTGCATTTATTATCAAGCTGGAAAATTCAGCTGCCTGTCTTATATATTGTGGTCAATGCTAATATCAGAACCAAATTGGACTCATCCTTAAACGGTTGTCCGATTATTCATTTAAGCGGCTTGCCGAAGTTTCTGGAGAAATTATATCAAAACTATGGTGAAACAAAACTTGATTTAGTGAAATTGGAAAATAAATTATCGGCCATCTCTTGCCGGCTACCTGTTAGAAGAAAAATAGATAGATATCGTATACGAAATGGCGTCCTTTGCAAAAAGTGCGACTTTCAGCATGTCATGTATTATCATCACGGGTTATGGATTTGCCCACATTGCGGCGTGAAAAGTAAAGAGGCAATCTTTTTAGCATTACATCACTATCGCGTATTAATCGGGGACCGCATTACAAATCGTGAATTGAGGGAATTTGTCGGAATCGACTGTAAAGCAGTTACTTCCAAACTTCTAAAGCGCTTAAACTTTGAGCAAATTGGCAAAGGACGTGGTGTCTATTACTTAATTCCTGAAGAGGTTTTAGATCAGAAAAATGGATAGGTTGTTTTCTTATGTAATTTCTACTTAAAGGAGGTGATGAGTTACTTACGAAGTATATTCTTCTAGTTTTTCCGGGTAGAGTTCTACTTTTTTGGGGCTTGGTTCTACATTAACGTTAATTCATTCTACTTTCTGCGACAACTTGGCGAATACTCGCAACCATTTCTACTTTTCAATTGAAACTTTCTACTTTATCTGATTAATGTTCTACTTTCTTGATGCCAAGTTCTACTTTAACCCGAAAGCATTCTACTTTCGAGCCAAAACTTTCTACTTTCTGCGACAGCTTGGCGAATACTCCAACTCGTTCTACTTTTTGAATGACACTTTCTACTTTCTTAGTACGAAGTTCTACTTTAATCCGTAAACATTCTACTTTCTGCGACAACTTGGCGAATACTCGCTACCCGTTCTACTTTTTAAATGAAATCTTCTACTTTACCTAGAAAATTTCTACTTTCTTGGTGCGAAGTTCCACTTTCTTCCGTAATTGTTCTACTTTCGTGCCAAAAAATTCTATAGTTTCAACAACACTGAAGCCAATACTTACACCTTCCCCATAAAAAAATTCATTCCACGTAATAAAACACTCCGTTCCAACCTCACTTCTTTTAATTCCCTCCCCCTCTTCCCCAACGCCCCCTTTTCTCCATAAAAAAACCTTTGTAAAAGTTGCGATTCCTCGCTGCAACTTTACAAAGGTTCCCTCTTATTTGTTTTGTGTAATTGTGCGGTATAAGAATAAGCTGAAGTGCACGCGTGATACTTCTTGACTTGGTTTATAAGTATTATCTTCATAACCTGTCGTAATTTCATTTGCTGCTAGCGTATGAATATAATCGTACGCCCAGTGCTTTGTACTTACATCTTTAAATTTCGTAGAAGTAGTACCTGTTAACTTATACGCTTCAACTAGGATTTTCGCCATTTGAGCACGAGTTAATGGTTTGCCTGGCTCATACTTGCCATCACCAGTACCACTCATGATGCCTGCTTGTACAATCGCTGCAACTGCACCATAATATGTGCTCTTTGTTGATAGATCGCTAAATCCAGGGTTTGGCACATCTTTTGTAGATAAGCCTAATGCACGAGTCAGCAATACAGCTGCTTGACCACGGTTTAATGCTAAATCCGGTTTGAATGTACCATCCGGATACCCGTTGATTAAGTTATTATCCACTAAATATTGAATTTCTTTTTTATAAACATTGTTCACAGAAATATCTTTGAATAATGGTTTTTCTACCGCCTTTACAACGATATCTTTAGAAACAGATTTTGTTCCTAATGTCGCTGTTACACGGGCAGTGCCTTCTTTACCATTCGATTTGAAAAGACCTGAGCTGGATACTGAACCGATGTTTCCATCAACAGACCATTTAATTTGTGAATCGTTATAAATTAATGTTTCATTATTTGCCCCTGTTACATTAGCTTTTAATTGAAGCGATGCATTTGGTACAACTGGACCTGTTACACCTGAAATAGAAAGTCCAGCAGGTGCATCGACTACATTAAAGCTGATTGTTTGTGTTGCGCCTTTATTTGAAACCGTTAGACGTTCTGAGCCAGGCGCTACAGCTGTATAGCTTAAGCCATTAACTGTTACTGTATTATTTTGCGGTGTTAACACAAAATCACTTGCATTTACTGCCAATGGATTGTAATACTCGTCCAACACATAGTTTGGTGTAAGTTTCACTGTTGCACCGACTAATAACGTACCTACTTTATCCCGATTTACTTGAATATATTTAGGTGCATTTGTTGTTGGTGCTGTACTGATTGCTTCAATAATTGCAGATACGCGACGTTGTGTACCTCCAGACGGTGTATTGGCTAAAACGACTGTGTTACTGCCGTATTTTCGAATACCCATTGTTGTTGAACCGCCGCCATCTAAATTAATCGCACGGTCAAAGCCAAGGCTTACTAGATAATCCGCAAACTGTGGTAAAGACATACCTGCACTTGAGCTAATACGTCCGTCCACTGTAATTAAGTGTACTTTCTTCTTATCTTTGCTGATTGCAATCGCCGTACGTGGTGCAACTTCTCTTGCACGTGAGCTTGATTCATTGATTGTCAGATTTTTCTTGCCGTCCAATACGAGTAATGGACCACTTGCCATCATAAACTGTGCGTCCATCCAACGATCATCAATAGCAAAGTTTACTGAAATTTCATCGCCGACTTTAATACCACGGTATTTATCGCCCCATGCTGATCCGTTAAATGAAAGCACGAAACCGTTACGCGGAATTTTCGTTTTTGTCTCATCATCATAACCACGGATTGCAGTAACCTTACCCGTTAATGTTTGGCCGAATTTCGTTGCACCGACTGTATTTCCAGTTTCAACGATAAACTCCATACCTTTTCCATTGTTCGGCGTCATAGAACTATGATTTTGCGGTGTATAAATAACCGCCTCATCTGTTCCGCGCTTTACATTAAGACCATTTACTTCATTTGTTTGACCGTTATATGTAACGTTAATCTTACTATTGTAATAAGCAATCTCTCCGTATCCGTCCTTTGTAATACCGAATGCGATCGGTTGGCTCACATAGTTCGAACTTGAATCTGAAATAACGCTTGGTGTAACGATTGTATTATATTGAGAAATTAAATATAAAGGATAGCCATCCCCCATATTATAGAAATTAGAGTTGATTGCCCCAACTACCCGGTTTCCTTCCTTCGTATGACTGTTCGCATGTTGCGTCGTTGTCATTAACGTATTGACCGGAGTTGGTAAACCTAAACCGATTTTTGTGAAAGAGTCTGTTAAATCAACTTCTAAATGATTAACCACACTTGTTTTAGAACCTTTATGAGTATAGTTTGAATATGTTACCCCTGTCGAGATCGGGTATGAGTCATTTGTCGTTTGTGCTGCACTTGCAAATTGCGGTGTACTGAAAATGAGTGCAAACACCATTAGCACTGCAATAAATAGAGATTTATTTGTTTTCATAATTTGTGCTTCCTAATTAAATTGAAGCAAGTCACCTTCCTTTCTTAATGTCCTATCTCTAACCTTAACAAATTTTCGCATGAGAAACTATTAATCTTTTGTTACATTTTACAAGAAATCCATTTTTTCAACATAAAGTTACATCTTGTATAAGAGAATAATGCAAATACAATAATGGAAGCTTCTAAAATAGTCTGTAAATTTTATAAAAAAAGAACTACCCCCCTGAAGAGATAGTTCCTTAATTTATTCTGCTTTTTGTTTTTCGTAATCGCTGAGTTTGAGCATTGGATACATTGTGCGCATACTTGCAAATATTCCAAAGAGAATAAAGTAGAATAGTACATATACTTTTAATTCCCAAATATTATAGAAGAAGCCTGCTACACCTGTTGCAAACCATAGCCCGAATAAATATTGCCCGAAGATTGTTTTACGTTCTTTCCAGTACATCCATACCATCGCAAGTAAGAAGCCTGCAAATAATAGAACGCCGACTGCACCTGTCTCAGCAATAACTTGAATATATTGGTTATCGGAATAGAAGTTCTTGCCGCCGTATATATCAGAACGGATACCGTACTCCTCATAAATCGGTGAGTCATATGATAAAGTTGCCGAACCACCGAATGTCCCAAAGCCGGCACCTGTAATCGGATAATCCTTCAGCACTTCAAATCCTTTTTTAATATAGAACATACGACCACTTTCCTGCATCAGCTCCAAAGTGTCGTCCGAGAATGTTTCCGTGAAGCGATTGCTGATTCCACCAGAAATTTCCTCTGGTGCTACCGTGTTTTCCACACCTAAGTTTTGTAAAAATGATACTCCCCAGTTTACAGGGAAATAAATTAGTGCAATTGCCACAACAAATGAAATGGCAATTCTCTTCAATAGCTTCCAATTTCGTGATAGCAGCATGAAGAATAAGACGAAGACGAACGCAGAAATCCATGTACCACGGGAAAGTGTCAATAACAGCATTCCAAAGAAAGCGACTTGTGCTATACGGAACGTCCATTTAAATTCATTGTTTTTATAAGCCCATCGCAGGAAGAATACCGCGCCAATTGCAAAGAACATGACTAATGCCAGTGAGTTCGGATTGTTCAGCATACCGTAGACACGCACGAAGTTTGTTGAAGAAAGTATTTTTTCCGTCCAAATTTCAGGCATTAATAACTGGCGCATCGACAATTTTTCGAAAATCCCCTGAATGAAAATAACTGCACCTGAAAATACAGTAACCCATGCCAGTTTCACAAGGAAGTTTTTCGGCAATTCACTGCGGCTTAGAATGTAATACAGTAAATACATAACGCCGAATGTACGTAATTGGAAGACGATCGCACCAAGTGATACACCGTTTTTGTAGCCAATGATTGCACCGAAGATTAAAAAGGCGAAGAAGAAGTATTCAAATGGTTTGAAATGAAACCAAGTTTTAAATTTCTTCGTATTAAGTAAAAATAAACGCAGTAATACGACGATTGTAATTAAATCGCCGATGAGTTTAAGACCAGGGTTCAGTTCAATAAAGAAGGTACGGAAGATAACGTACGGTACTAAAATTACTAAACTTTGAAACGGCTTAAAAAATGCAAAGAGTACAAAGAAAATCGCTGTACTGATTTGCGCTATCGAAGGCGGAAGCAGTAAGGCCGCCACAAGTACAAGAATTGCCCCAAAAATTTCGAGCCACTCTTTTTTATTCATTTTGACAGAAATGTCATTCATAGATGTCCCAAACCCTTTCCTATATGTAGTTCTCTATTTTTAGATGAGTTTTGCTCATGTGGATTAAGACGAACTTAAGTATAATATGGTTACAATTATAATTCAATGAGAGTATAAAACACACCCTAAATTACTAGAATAATTGTCAGATCAATGGTTTTTCAGTCACATAACATAAAAAAAAGAGAGGAAATATGCCTCTCTTCACCCCCAAACCTCTCGAATTAAAATACCCCTAAATTTTACCATAAAATAAACTTGAAAGATTTTAAAACTTTCTGCAGCAAATCCCTCCAGTCATTCATAATTGCTCATCAAAACCATAAAATATATACATCACTATTTTGGAGGTCGTACTATTGCAAACTAATAACCGTAAGAAAAACAATGAACCGCCGATCGATAACAATCCATTAATTCAAGCCGCTTCACTTGAGGTATTAGCCGGTTTGTTAGCTACGTTAGCTGAAGGGATTTCTACATTTGCATCTGCTCTTGCACTACAGGAAACACAGCAGCAGGTCACTAATAACAATCAAAACAACGTGAATCTCCAGGAAGTACATGAACAGCTTCATTACTTAACAAAAGAAGTAAAAAAAATATCGAAGGCATTAAACTTGTAGTCATTTTCCGGTTTTCTTAAATAGAAATACGACGCTTTGTTTTGAAGTGCCTTCTATTCTATTTGTTTATCGCTATTCCTCTCATATAAAAAACCTCCCCCTCAATTGAATTTTATGAGCTTTAACCCAGCTCACTCTTTTTTATATTCTTCTATCCTTATAGTATTGAACTCATTTTTCCCTATCATCAAAATATTTTTCAAAGGACTTTTTAATTACATTTATATTACAAACGTCTAAAGAATTAGGATTCATCTATGATTCTCGCTCATATATTGGTAAAATATCATCATATAGGAAAGGAGCGTGAATCTGTGTTTAAAAAAATAGTTGGACTAGCATTCGCATTAATCGTTGCTCTGTCTTTCACAACACAATCTACATCTCATGCAAATGATATAAAAGGCCATCAAATGGTAAATGAATTAACATACTGGTCTAATCTTAATGTCATCCGACCAGACAGCAAAGGAAATTACTACCCAAACCGTGCCGTTACGCGAGGTGAATTTGCTTCTTACATTACACGCGCACTTAAATTACCAGACTCATCTACATACACTTTTAAAGATTTAAAAGCTGGTAATGAACTGACACGTGAAATTCAGGCAGCTGCAGGCTCGAATATTTTAAGTGGCTATCCTGATGGCACATTCCGTCCGAACGAAAAGATTACACGCCAGCATATGGCAGCACTTTTGGAAAAAGCATTGCGTTATTCAAACGTGCCATTGGAAGGACAACCATTAACATTCAAGGATAACAACAAAATCAGTGATCAGTTCAAACCAGCTGTAGCTACAAATGTTTACTACAATATTATCCGAGGATCACATACGAAAAACGGGGTATTTTTTGAACCCCAAGGCAATGCGACAATCGCACATGCCGCAGCATTTTTATTCCGTATGCAAACGACAATCGAAACATTTGCTGTAAAAGAAGGTGAAGGACCGGTGGAAACACCTGCTCCGAACCCAAATGTTTATTATGTCGGCAAAATTTCAAATGGAGTAATTACGAAAAACTCTACTGTTTACTTTAACTACGAACAAGCTGAATCAGCGTTAAAAAATTCTGGCTCAAACTTGATTATTAAAGGCGATAAAATCATTAAAATGTCATCTGGCATCGCTTCAGCAGCTGACACGAAAGCAAACACTGTAACAATTTATTCAGATAAAAACTTCACGAAGTCGTTATCGTATGCTGTAGAAGGCTCTCAGTTTAAATACATCGGAAGCAACGATCAGTATGCAATCGTTCAATTAGCTGATACAAAAGGCTATGCGAAAATTGATGAAGTTACATTAACACCGACAAGCTTAATTAAAGGACAAGACTTCTATTTTGTTGAAGGCGGTTACTTAACACATCGTACGTACAATCATATTACACAAAAGTATAATTGGGATTATGTAGTGAGTGAAGCACCTGTATTTATGCAGCGCGGCGGTCAATACTATAGCCAGGATGGGGTAAACTTCTACTCTGATGTTCTATTAACGAAAAAAGTAGGCACACATTATCCGTACTTCCAATTCCAATCGATTCGTCAGCCATCTAACTATACAGCTGAGGAACTAGACAATATGATTATGACATTATTAACAGAGCGCCAGGCAATCAAAACTTCCCCACAATATGCTAAAGCAACGACTGAATCTCGTTTAATCGGCATGGGTAAATTTTTAAAGCAGGTGGAAGCACAATATAACGTCAATGCCCTATTCATTTTAGCTGCAGCAATGCACGAAGGTGATTACGGTGTAAGTAAAAATGCATTAACGAAAAACAATATTTTCGGTATTAAAGTATTCGATACAGATCCGACATTAGGTGAAGTTTATAAATCTCGTGATGATAGTGTCCTTGCGTTTATTAACCGCTATGTCAACCTGAACTACGTGCCTCAATCAGGAGGTTATGCAAAAGGTGCAGCACCGGGGAATAAAACAGCCGGCATGAACGTGCACTATGCATCAGATCCATTCTGGGGCAGTAAAATTGCGGGCCATATGTACCGTATGGATAACCGCTTTGGTAAAAAAGATTACAAACAAGCTAAATTGGCCTTCGTATCTTATGAAAATGGTCTTTTAGTAAATGTCCGTAACGAGCCATCAACAGCTTCACCAGTTCACTTCACTTATAAAGCGAAATATGTAGGTGAAACAGGCGTGTTCGGCTACCCTATCTCAATCGTTGAAGAAACGAAGGGTACAGACGGCTATGTATGGTACAAAATTATGTCAGACAATAACCCTCCTGCAAAATACGGTTGGGTACGCTCTGATTTAGTTCAACTAATTCCAGGAAGCTAATTTTTAGTCCAGTACTTCTACGGAAGTGCTGGATTTTTTGTGAGTTGAGATTGAGGCTGAGGTTGCGAGAGTTGTTGTTTATTAGAAAAGTTGTGAAGGTTATTAGAAGAATGGGATAGGATATTTGAACTTCCGGCTATGATTTTAGAACATTTGGTCTTCCGTCAATATTTCGGACAAACGTTAAGAGACTTTTTTTGCTACCGCCCTTCGGTTGCTCTGCTTTTCATCCCTCCATGCCCAGACCTGGGCATGGAGGGATGAAAACCCTGTAAGAGAACTTTATGAGGCATTTTGACAAACTGACTCCTGTTGATTTCTCTCAAATTGGTTTGGTGATAAATAACCGATTGTTGAATGACGTCGTCGTTCATTGTAAAAGTTTACGATATATGACTCCACGCTCTTTCTTGCTTCTTTTTTGGATTCGAAACGGTGACGATAGATCCATTCTTTTTTGATTGTGGCGTGGAAGGATTCAATACACGCATTGTCATAGGGATCTCCTTTACGACTCATGCTAATTTTAATCCCATGTTCTTTTAAAGTGCTTGTATAGCTTGTGGCACAATATTGTGCGCCTCGATCTGAATGATGAACTAATCCTTTTTCGGGTTTTCGAACTGCTAAAGCATGCTTCAAGGCTTGATCTACTAATGTTTCTTCCATATGATCTGCGATGGCCCAGCCGACGATTTTACGAGAATATAAATCCATGATTGACGCAAGATACACCCACCCCTCCAGTGTTCGGATATAAGTTATATCTGCGACCCATACTTTATTTTTCTCTTTTACTTGAAATTGGCGTTTGACTAGATTCGGATAAATAAATTGATGGTGATTGGAATCCGTTGTTCGTTGAACAGTTTTCGGGATTACGGCACTTAACCCAAGGTTTCGCATCATATTCGCAATTTTCTTTTGCGAACAGACATAACCTAAACTCGCTAAGTCTTGCGCAATTCGAGGGCTACCGTATGTACCAAAACTCCTCGCATACGATCGATGAATCTGATGGGCAATTTCTGTATCACGTACTTCTTTTTCCGATAAGGGCTGTATCTGTTTTTTACGCCAATCATAATAACCGCTTTTTGAAACCATCAATACTTTACACATCATCGCAATGCCAAAGTCGTTTTTATGCTTTTCAATGAATGCATAAATCACTCGGGGTTTTTCGCGAAGATGTGCATAGCCTTTTTTAGAATTTCATTCTCTTCTTCCAAATCACGTAACTTCTTATCAAACGCTGCCTGCAACTTATCTACTTCGCTAGAAGTAAAGTATCGTGTGACATCCTGATTTTTCGATTCACGATAATCTTTAATCCATTTATGGATCGTTGAAGACCCAATTTCAAACTTAAATGCCAGATCTGAAACTTTTGCGCCATCTTCTAAAACAGACTTTAAAATGTATTCTTTTGTTTGTGCGTCTAATCGCTTACGAGTTTGTTTTTCTTTCATCGGTTCCACGTCCTTTTTTAGATATCTTAATCTTAAAGTGTCTCTTAAGACGTGTCCATTTTTTATACTAACCTCACATTCGGATGTCATTTTAGAAGAAATGCCTATTATATTAGAACTTGGCACTTTTATTAGAACATTTTCCAGGATATTAGAACTTCTGATGAAGATATTAGCAAATCGAAAACAAAAAACTGAGCAGCCCCCTCTACTAGGAAGCTGCTCAGTCAATCATTTCGTATAATATTGCACAATGCCGTTGTAAATAGACTGGGCAAAAATTTCGACATACTCGTCAGATACCAGTTTTTCTCTATCGGCATTGTTAGTTATGAAACCGAGCTCTACTAAAACAGCAGGCATTACATTTCCTTTAGTAACAACATAATCCGCGCGCTTTACACCACGGTTGTACATTTTGGCGTTTTTAACGATTTCATTGTTAATGGCCGTTGCCAACGCTAAATCTTCTTTTTCATTTGCATTGGAAGTCACGCTGTAGAATGTTTCCGTTCCATTTGCTGATTCCTTTGCTGCTGCATTTGCATGAAGACTGATAAAAATTTCACCGTTTTCATTTTTTGCGTATCGGACACGATCCTCTAAGCTAGGATATGTATCTCCAGAACGCGTCATTTTCACTTTTGCACCATCTTTTTCAAGCTTTTGCTTTACGAGATTCGCAACTTTTAAAACGATTTCCTTTTCACGTGCGTCTTTCTTTACAGCACCTGGGTCTTTACCGCCATGACCTGGATCAAGAACAATAATACGATCTTTTACAGCAGGTCCTTTTTGATTTAGAAGTTGTAAATATGTTTTATTAATATAACCTTTTATACCGTTATACGTTATTTTAGCCCAGCTACCGGATACCGAATGGACTTCCACAAGTGTACCTCGCTTAATTTGACCAAGCGAACGTGCACTGCCTGAAGCAGTCTCGCGAATTTGCAATGCATCAACTGTTGCTTTACCAAACGTATTCGTCAATAGCTCTTGCGGCGGAGTAACTGGTTGTTCGTTTTCACCGCCATTATCTGCAGGTGGATTCGGTACATTATTTTCCTCTTCCACTACCGGTTTTTCCGGTTCCACTACTGGAGGAGTAACTGGTTCTGTCTGCAATGCATCCTCAGTTTGAGAAACACGGACATAGGCAGGTAAACCATTTACTAACGTGACATACCAATTGCCAATAGTATTATAAACAGCAATTTTCTCTTTTGCTGCTATTGAACTTACACTATTTGAACCAACATCACGCTTTTCGTATGCTTTAATATTGCCCGATGCGTAAACATGCTTTTGTACTTTATTAAGCTGCTTACCTGTTTCATCCATAAAATCTACATAATCCTTGTAAACATAGGCATAGCGTCCTTCATGGGAAACTTTCAGCCAACCATCTTTCTGGATATCAAATACAGCAAACGATGCACCTGTATTTACTTTCGCCAAAATATTTGATGCATTTGAAGAAGAAGCAGATGTGCGAACATTTAAATTATTTACATTTGCTTTAACAGAAGCAATTGCTGTCGAAATATCCGGTACATTCACCCCTTGAACAGGCAATGGCAAACGATACTTGTCAGAAGAGGCACGAGCAATAAATGATGCGAACTGTGCACGTGTTACTGAATTTTTCGGATTATATTTATCAGCTTCTACAGTAATTCCGTTAAAGTAGATTGCCGCGATGTATGGATAATAGCCATACGTCGGTTTAATATCTTTAAATGGAATTTCCAGCTTTTCTGTTTGAGCTGTGTTTAATTTAAATGCAATGGCCAGCACTTTACTCATTTCTTCTCTTGTCAAAGGAGTGTTCGGCGCAAATTTTCCATTGGATTGCTCAGAGAAAAACCCTAACTCCACAGCACTTTCTACATAGCCCGAAAGCTCAGTGCCTAATGTAACATCAGAAAACGAGGACTTTTTTACAGTTAAAGGCTTGTTATTTGTTGCAACAACAACCATTTTAGCAGCTTGTCCCCGGGTTACATGGGCATTCGGTTTATAAAGAGTTTTACCGTTTTCTGTATACCCTTTTATGACACCCACATTTATTAAATAGTTTATTTCATTATACGCCCCGTTTGAAGAAGGGACATCGGCAAAGCTTGTACTAGCATATGCCGTATTCAATTGGAACATTGCCATGAAGATGATTGTCACCGACATGACCAGGTTGCGCAAAGACAATGTTAAAATCCTCCCCTCTATTAGATAGTTCCCATTTTACCAAATTATTC
The DNA here is from genome assembly GCF_037969775.1 of Solibacillus sp. FSL W7-1472. Classification (NCBI taxonomy): domain Bacteria; kingdom Bacillati; phylum Bacillota; class Bacilli; order Caryophanales; family Caryophanaceae; genus Solibacillus; species Solibacillus sp. FSL W7-1472. Next base: position 684,487 of record NZ_CP150208.1, on the reverse strand, counting down.
ATAAAATTAATATGTACAAAGCAAGAAATTTAATATTTTTCTAGATTATAGAAAGTAGAAAGTGATATTTTCATTATTTGCTGATGAGAGTTTCCCTTTTAGGTGAAAATGGCATCAATGAATGGCTATTAAACTGGTGGGGTTCTACTTTCTCTCGTAAACTTCTACTTTAGGCGAAAAAGTTTCCACTTTCTTTCTGAGAATTTCTAATAGAGTTGTCGAGTTCAACTTTTAGTGCTGATTGTTCCACATTAGGAGTAAAAATTTCCACTTTCCCTTGCAACTATTCTACTTTATACGAAAGAGTTTCTACTTTCCCATCGCAAACTGCTAATAAAGCTCCCCCCACAAAAAAAAGAAACACAGACAAATTTCGTCTGTGTTTCTAATACTATTAGTAAGTACTTCCCTGCAAGGTGGATATCTATTGAGATATGTAGAAGTTACTAATTTTTATTCATTAAGTATTGGTATTGCCAATCTTATTATTGTAAACGGTTAATGAAAGCTGTTAAATGTTTTAACATAACGTTGTCGTTTGTACCGAATGTGCCGTCACCTTTACCAACTGTGATGCCGTTCGATGCTAAGATCGCGATGTCGTTATGTGCCCAGTGAGATGTTGGTACATCTGTGAACTTTAAAGTATCTTGTTTCATTTTTAAGTCAAATGCTTTTACTAACACTTTTGCCATTTGAGCACGTGTTAATGGTGAAGCTGGATTGAATTTACCTTCATCACCAGTGAAAACGCCTAATTTATATAGTGCTGTTGCTGCACCTGCATATTTTGATGATGATTTAATATCTGAGAATGGTGAATTTGTATCAGATGTATTTAAACCTAATGTTTTGGCTAACTGAATCGCTACTTCACCACGAGATGCATAAATCGTGAAATCGATAGCTGAATCTTTAACTTCTTCTTTTTCAACTGAAGATACTGCTGCAACTACTTTATTACTTTCTCCAAAGCTCGCTACGCGTTTTGCTCCGTTATATCGTTTCGCCCAATAAGAAGAATTTAAACTTGCTTCAGTAACGCCTGTGCTTGTACCAGCGTGAACGAATTTATTTCCACCTAATGAGATACCAACATGAGAAGCTACTTTACCAGTAGTATTAAAGAATACTAAATCGCCTGGTTGTAAATCTGATTTTGAAACGGAACTACCTTGTTTATATTGAGAAGCAGCTGTACGGTTTAGGTCATAGCCTAATTGCTTGAATACTAATTGAGTAAATCCAGAGCAATCTAATCCGCTTGCTGTTGTTCCTCCGTAAACGTATGGTACACCGATATATTTAGAAGCTGTTGCTGTTAATTCTGAAACTGATGCTGCTTGTGCTGTATTATTCGAACCCATCCCTACACCTGAAAAAATCATGAAAGTTGCAAAGATCGGTAATAAGATTTTCTTTTTCACTTTAAAATGGAACTCCCTTCAAAATAGGCCTCGTGATGAATATTCGAGGTATAACATAACGTAAAACTTGTTTGTTCATGTTTATTTAACCTAATAACAGGGTAACATATATAATTGTGATATTATTTTTCACTTGTGTAACAGTTTGTAGTAATTCGATATAAAAACAGAAAACACCAAATCCCTGTATTTACGCAGAGATTTGGTGTTTTTAATAGAATTTTTATAATACGAAATTATATTTTGTAACATTACTGTAATGTAAGGTACTAGTATTTACCATTTTATTTACTAGAAAAGTGTTGAACTACATAATATTTTCCATTTTTAGATCGCTCAATGCCGGTGCCCATATGTGTATACACTTCTTTTAAAATATTATCTCGGTGTTTCGGTGACGCCATCCAAGCCTTTACCGTTGTTTCCGGTGACTCGAAGTTTCGGGCCAAGTTTTCTCCATAGCTTGAATACTCATAATCGAACAATGTCGCTAAATCCCAGGGGTTGCCGTAAAATGGTGAATTATGTTCGAAGTAATTGCGTTTTAGCATATCCTTCACTTTAATAATAGCGATCTGTGTTAACTTCTTGTCTTGCATAAATGGTGAAAGTCCTTTAGCAGCCCGTTCTTTATTAACAAGCTCCAATATTTTTTTCTCCCACTGTTTATGATGATTCACTGTATCAATATAATCTTTTTGTAAAAAGTCATATACTACTTCCAGATTATTAATCTTTTCCTTAAACTCCATTCCGCGCATCGTCAGTGCAGCGACATGAGCTCGTGTAACAAACTCATTCGGTTCAAAAGTTTTAGCAGTCTTTCCTTTTACAATTTCCACATCTGCCAATGATTCAATATAATCTTTTGCCCAATAGTTTTTAGGCAGATCCTTAAATGATGTCTTATTTTTCTGATCAACTTCAACCTCATAGGCAAGAGCGATCATTTTTGAAATATGTGCACGCTTTAAAGGGGCTTCAGGATGAAACTCACTAGCGTTTTGAATAATCCCCAATTCTGCAAGTTTACAAATCTCTTTATAATAACGGTGATTTGCAGGAACATCCGTAAAATTCGGAACAAAATCAGTCGCGAGAGGAATGCCCATCGTTCTTGCAATAATACTTGCCGCCTCAGCACGAGTCGTCGTACTGTTCGGTTTGAATGTACCGTCTGTATAGCCTTCCATAAACCCTTTTTCAACTAGCTCATATATTACAGGTGCTGCCCAATACGTACTTTTCACATCAGTGAAAGTTGGAGACGTTTTTGCATATGCATCAGAAGATGGTGCATGTAATAAACATGCAATGATGGACCCCATAATTAAAACCCGTTTCATCAAACCCCCCCTATCAGTCCATTTCCTATTATTATACAATGAATTAATTACTTTTCTCTTAACAGAAAACTTGTCTACTCACTTAAAAGCCACTAAATAGAAATTCTACGACAAATTCGACCAGAATCAATCTTATTTTCTGCTAAAAAGCGTCCAGCTCAAATTTAAGTTTACTCTAAAAAATACCCCAAAAGGCAGATTTTCCATTCTACCTTTTGGGGTACAGTAATTAAACTATAATATTTTCAATTAAATTACAACCCTAATTCAAAAATAGCTGCCTGCAGTTTATTGTAGTTTTTCACTAATGATTTTTGGTCGTTTGTCAGGCGATCGTAAGCTGTTTTCGCAGACTTTGCTCTTGAAGCGTACGTTCTTAAGGTTGAATCCAGATCCTCAATTTGCTTAATGACACGCTCCGCTGCTTTTAAATCTTTTTCGGCTTGCTGAAGAACAGAGTAGTTCAGTACTTGACGCTTGGAACCAGAAGGAAGTGCTTTATATGCCGCCAATGCATTTGTAACATCTGTAGCAAAGCTGCTGGAAGAAGAATTCAATGAGGCAATGATTGTCGTCACTTTTTGGACTTCTGTCATATCGAGTACGGCCTCTTGTAATTTGTAATAGTTTGTTACCTTCAATTTTTCCTCTTCAGACAATTTGTCATATGCCAGCTTTGCTGCTTCCATATTCCCTTGATAGTACTTGTCGCTTGGCTTTAACCCGGCAATTAGTGTATAGACATAAATTACATTCGATAAATTCGAGTACTGATCCATATTTGTTACGTACTCTTTTTGTTTATCATCCAGTTTTTTCAGTGCATTATTGACTGTATTGAACTGACGGCTCAAATCATTTCTTGGATTGCTCAAACCCTCAATTGCATTAATTGCTGCTTCGATCGGTTTAATGTATTTTTCCTGTTCTTTTAATTCAGGTTCGAGCGTCACGCCTTTTTTATTGGCCGAGCTTAATGATTTATAGGCTTCACGCGCTTCTTTTATTTTGGCGATAAATTCATTTGCCGGTGCTGCATTTAATGCTCGAATCATGGCATCTACCTTTGCGCCACCTTCTACATTCAGTTCATGCTCCTGCAATGTCGGTAAATTCGACACTTGCGCTGCTAACTCAGCCGGCAATTCGTTATATAACGCTCTTGCTGCTGCTGTCTCTTCCACAAACGTTTTGCTCGATGATTTAATTGAATTAATTGTATTTACTACATTATAAATGGTAGCGAGATCTCCCAATAACTTTTCACTGTTGACGAGCAGTGCGCGTTCAGACATTGTCAGCTTTTCATAGGCTTTCTCTGCTGATTGATACTTAGAAATAAATTTACGGGCATTTGACGGATCCAATGCGAGAATATCGTTATCCAGTTTTAATACCGGTTTTACTCCGCGTTCGCGATTCGTCAAATCTTTGTAGTTCGTTACTAAACGCTGATCTGATTTAGTCAGACTGTCATAGCCGTTTCGCGCATCAATCAGTTTTTGAATATAACCTTCCGCAGTAGGTATTGCCGCATCAATTAGTGCCGCTACCTTCTTGGCATCGGAAACACCTTGTTCGGCAGACGCAAGCTTCGTAATATTGTGCACGAGTTCTTGCTCTTGAACAGATAGTGCTGCATAATCCGTACGTATTGCCGCAACTTCTGCCTCATAGGTTTTCGAACCAACACGCAGTTTTTCTATACGGTTGATTAAATCTGCTACTTTTAAAATATCGCTCAGCTTCGAGCCATAATTATAAACATCTTGTTTTTGCTTATCCGTTAATCGTTCATATGCTTTTTGAGCAGCCGCTACTTTTGACGGAAAATTACGGTCTGTGTGAACGGGCAGCTTTTCAATGAGATCGATTACTTTTAATGATGCTTTGTAGTCCCGTTCAAGCTCCGTTAACACTTTGGCATTCCCGACATTGCGTTTCGTTGCAGAATCCAATTTTTTGTAAGCTGCCGATACTTCCGCTAAATCGGTGATGAATGCTTCACCGGATTTTGTTTGCAGTGCATCGATTCTTTGCTCGATTGAAAATGCAGAACTGACAACATAATTGAAGGCATCTAACTTTTTACCGTATTCATTCTGTAACTTAGATTTAATAATATCTAAATCTGTATTTGGTTTTTCTGGTGCTGTGTAGCCTTTTAATAATTCTATAAACTCATTTTGTGCAGCTGATAATTTTTCTTTGAAATCTTTTACAGTCGGACGGATTGCATCAATTTCCATCATCAGTTTTGCGAACGGCAAAAGTTCATCCAGTTTCGTTTTATTGTAGACAATCGCTTTCATAGGCTCTGTCAGTTTGTTGAAAGAGGTTTCGGCTGCAGTCGTTTTACGCGCAAAATCCTTTACTTTAACGTCAATTTTATTGATTGCCTCAATTGTATTTAATGCTGTCTTGTGGGACCGCTCGACTTCTGTTAATACTTTAATATTTTTCACTAATCGTTTGCCGTTTGCAGATAGTGAATTATATTTTTCACGAGCAGCATCAATTTGCTGTAAATCAACTATATCAGCAGTTTTGAATACAAGAATGTCCGTATCCAATTTTGCCGCGATAGATTGTTCTTCTTTTTGCAGTTGCAAATAGGACATTAAAAATTGATGAAGTTTCTCGATATATTCTGCATCATCTTGAAGAACTGTAACTTTGACTGAATCCCAAGTATTTAATTGTTTTTCCGCTTCTACTAGATCTTCCGTATAAGTAGTGCTCGTAACTTTTAAGTTGGCTACATATTCGGCAATTTTCGCTATCGGCATCAAGGCTTCAAGGCGGGCACGATTCGTGACAAGCTCTTGCTCTGGCGAAGCAGTTGGTCCTTCGCCTGCTTTAATCTTTGCATAAGAAGATTCAGCTGTGCGAACCTTCGTGATAAAACTTGTTGTCGTCGATAACTTTTTTGAATCCGCTATTTTACTATCATCATGATTAGAAAAAACATTTGTTTTGACTGCATCAATTTGCTTTATAACACTTGCAGCTGTTGATGATGTTTTTTCCCATGAAGTTAGTAAATCCAATGCCTCAGTTAATATATATTTGCGATCAGACGAGGATAGGCCATTATAAGCTTTACGCGCATCCGCAACGATCGAGCTTTTTTCTTCAAATGTTGCAGTGTTGATTTTTAAGATTTCCACTTCGACTTTTTGTACTTTTTCAATAGCCTCTTGCATGTCTAATAATTTACTATAATTTGTAACAAACGTTTTTTCGATTGTGTTCAGATTTTCATACTTTGCTTCTATTGTCGGTAATTCTGTGCGAAGCTCTTCTGAGTTTGCCTTCAGCTTCGTTAATTGGGTAATTCCATTCAAAACTTGTAAAGCATTTATGTAGCTTTCCAAATCACCGTAATTCTCTACCAGTTGCTGTTGAAGTGTAGACAATTTTTCATATTCATTAATAATTGACGTTATTTTTGAATTGAACGTAGTTGCAGTTGGTGGATTGAGTTTAATATCATTTATTTTATTTTCTACAGATTCAGCTTTCGTAATATTCGTCTCTGCGTTTTTTATATATTGTTCAACGCTGATACTATTTTCAACGATTTGAATTATTAAAATATTTTTTAACGACGGGTTTGAAATTTCAATTTCACTTAATATTGTATGGGCATTTTCAACAACATTTTCATAAGTATCTTTATCAACCGATTCCGTTTTTGAAGCGGTTTGAATAGGAGTAATTGCATTCGCAATAAATTCTTCCAGCTGCTCAACAACCTCTTTATTCGTTTTCAGGTTTTCGACAGCTTGTTCGCTCACAAATGTGTCTGTTCCATTTCCTCCGTAATATTTAAGTGTCGAAAGGAAATTACCGGCATGTTCGCCTGCTTGGGCAGCTACTGAACTTAATTGCTGTGAAGCTGCAGGTATATCTTTTAACAGTTCGTCATATGCAGTTTGAGCAGCATTAGTTTTCGCAATTAAATTTTTATTGGATGAAGTTAGTTTTCCTATATCTTCCTGTAAACTATTGGCCTTTTTCGTAAATTCAATATAGTCTTCTAAATATGTAAGCTTGGAATCAATTAAGTTCTTATCCGTATCTGATAATAGGGCTTTTTCTTCCTCAGACATTGTATTATATCGATTCCGCTCAATTTGAATTGTTTGAGCGCCTGATTCTTCATTGACTGCTTTAAAACTATTCAATAATCCCTCTGCAGTAACTGATGCTACGACATTAAAGGGAGTCGGTGTTTCGCTCGCTTCTGTCGCTCCAGCCTGCGCGACGATAGCAGGAGTAATCAAAAGCCCCGCCATTAAACCAACCTTCAAGTTTTTCTTCATCGTATTATCCCTTCCTTCATGGGTAGTGCTTCAAAATGGTTCATAATCCTAGGTTAATTATCGGCATATTCTCACAGTTTGTTAGTTGATTTATAAGGAAAAGGATTTAGGGTTAGTGAGCCCAATATATATTCGACACTTTACATGCTATTTTCGCCAAAAGGGGTTCCTTATTCGTCAAAATGCATTGTAAAGTTGCAAAGTCTGTAACTGACAACATTTATTCGCCAATTAACTAAACATATTAGTCAACGTTGTGAGCTTATTAGTCAATTTCATTAGTATTTTAGTCAATTTAACTCAAATAATCGTCACTTTACATGAAATAATAGGCAATTCCATATTTAATAGACAATTTTTATATTTATCCGTTATTTCCTTAAAAAACAAAATCACTCTATCCAATAAAGAATAGAGTGATTTTTTATTACAATGCGTCTGTATATAATTTGCCTTCCGGTAAATACTCGGACATGCCGATTTCTTCAAGACCATTTTTAATTTTGTATGTGTGACCTAAACGGTTTTTCGATAAATAATTCGCTTTTGAAATCAACATCTCTTCAAACACCGGTAATTGTGATGGATCTACATCTTTCCAGTTTTTATAAGAGTTAATTAAGTCTTCAAGCGTTAAGTGCTGATAATCATCACCGGCAAATTCACCTTTTGGATTTACACGGTACCAAATATCTCCGTTTGAACGGATCCACTTGTTCTTCTCAATTTGTAATGCACGGCTAATCGATTTTGCCGCTTCTAAATATTTTGGATCCTGGAATTCTTTATATGCCAACAACAGAACATTCATGCCACCAAGTACATGGTTCATCGATGCATGTGTTGTCACTTGCTGATTCACAGGGAAGTAATCTGAAATATAGTAAGCATCTTTAGCAACATTAATAACATGCCCTGCCTGTTTACGCGATGCTAAAAGGTCCGCATAATTACGTAATGGCTCTTTATAGTTCGGCATATTAAACTCTGCTCCGGAATTATAGTAGAATAACGCAATCTGCTCATTGAAGCGCGTGTCGATAAATGGTGCTGTAATGCCAAATAAGTTTTTTAAATACGTACTCGTTACTTCAGTCTTCCAGTAAGTCGCGTCACCTTTAAACTTATTCAAGTTAATGAACGAGTTTTTCACTAAATTTGCAAAATAACGGTCGCCCTGTTCTTTTAATAATACAAGTGCGCGGTCTTCTTTTACCAACAATAGATTACGCCCGAATCCTTGATAAGATTTCGGCATTGGCTCTGTAGTTGTCGCCATTTTATTGTATGGACCTTCTGCTGTGTACCAGTTATTACGCTTTTTATAGTTAAGCGCAGTTTCAAGCATCCAGCCATTCATATTTTCATCTGTTTTAAATAAACGTTCATTGGAATTCATATACCATGTGTCAACAATATCGTTGCCATTAGAAACAAGTGTATAGTAGCTGAATAAATCTTCGCCAAGCCACGCTTGTGAATACGCTTCATACTCCGATTCCAGATCACGCATATAACTTGTACCACCAGTATCTTTATAGCTTTGTGTTAATTGTTTTGAACGATATGCCTTTCCGACCATACGATCTGTCGCCAGCTTTTCGTTCTCCATAATGCGTAATAATCCTGTCGGGTATGATGACGAGTCAAAGCCAAATACATCAGCCGAATTTTTCTCAATTGGGAAACGATCATATCGGTACAATCGGTAATTCGTTACATTCGTTGCTTTCTGGAATAAATCCACAGTCAGCTTTGATTTTCCCTTATTCGCTAACGTTGTAAATACAAAATCATCGCCATTTTCCAAAGCTCGAACTGTTACTTTCACTGTTGCACCTTGGTTTCCGACTGCATAATTATAAACTGTATCCTTTGCAACACCGTAAGTTTCAGTCGTTGTTCCTTTAAATACAATCGTAGCTGTTGAACGAAGATATAACGGGTTTGCATCCGATGTTACTTGCGCAAAATTCATTTCTTCACGATTGTTTTTAAAATTACTTGATACTTCTGCTGCTTGAACTTTATATTCGTTTTTTGCAATTTGATTTGTTGCAACAAGTGCACGGTGAAGCATGACCGAGAACGTAACACGGTTAACTGTTGCTTTAGGATCGTAAGTACCGTCTTCACGCCCTGTTGTAATTCCGTGCTGCGCTAAAATTTTAACATTTTCACGATGTGATTCACTGATTTTGTTCCAGTCTTTAAATGTCAGTTCCTTACCTGTATCTTTCAAATCAAATGCACGCACTAAAGTCGTCGCCATCTGTTCACGTGTTAACGCATCCGCTACACCGAAACGTCCGTCTGGTTTACCGCCAAAAATACCAGCTTCATATGTAGAAAACACACCTTGTAAAAAGCTAGATTTCGTACTTACATCTGAAAACTTGTTTTGATACTTTCCGTCCGGAAGCTTTAACGCACCTTTAAACAGGTTTGTCGCCTGACCACGGTTAATATTTAGATTGGGGCGGAACTGTGCATCCGGGTAACCGCCGATTACGCCCATCTCTACTAGCTGCATCACTTCATTTTTTGCCCAGAAATTATCCGGCACATCCGCAAGCTTCTGCTTAACCGTTAATCGCTCACCTGTTTGCGGCTGATTAGCTGGCTCCTCTGATGACTCGTTTTGTTCCGCATCAGTTGCAGGTTGTTCAGTTTGTGCCGGAGACTCTTGCTCTACTGATTCCTCTTTTTCTGGAGATGTTTCTGTTTGTGGTTCTGGCTGAGCAGGTGTTGTCGTTGTTTGTTCAGCTTTTTCGTCTGCAGAAGTGGATTCCGCTTCCTTTTCATCTGTAACCGTTTCCTCTTGAACTACCGGATTATTACCGGAATCCGTAGTTTGAGTCGTAGTAGTGGTTGAATTTTGTACTGTTGGATTTTCAGCTTCAACTGTGCCTTGTACATTTGCATACGTTGCGGTTGGTAGCGCTGTGGATATAAATAGTAGCGAGGCTAACAGTGCTGATTTTATTTTCAACATTCGACAGATTCCCTCCTTTTATTTCAATAACGTATAAATTATACCGAATATCGCCATATATTTCACTGAAATGTACAATATTTAATAGAATAATAGCAATCAATGTAAGTTTAGCACGCTACTTGTTATGAAGCGATGGTAATTCTCGCTTCCTTTAGTAGGTATTTCTTTATTGGGGTTCTAGTATTCGGCGGTGTGGTTCTACTTTCTGACATAAGCGTTCTACTTTCACGCCGCAACTTTCTACTTTCCCCTTCTGAAATTCTACTTTCCTCATAATCTGTTCTACTTTTCAGAGCAAAGGCTCCACTTTTAAGCATAAACTTTCCCTTTACACATAAAAGCTCCACACTTCTTCTCTCCCCCTCTATCTCATAATCTCAATCTCTGAATTTCCCCATAAAAAAACACTTGAGCTTATATCAAGACTCAAGTGCATTACCCAAAAATCTTCCTTATTCTATACCAATTACAATAAAGTCATCAGAAGTTGCTTCGATAGCATTATATAAAAATGTCGCTAACTGGGCGCGTGTTAATTTCATGTTCGGGCTGAATGTTGTAGCAGTCGTACCTTTTGTAATTCCGTAATCAACTAAAGTCTGGATGTACTTCTTCGTTGCAGTATCTGTTAATTTGTTGACATCGGTAAATTTCGTCTTCGTAGTAGTAGATTGCTGGAGCTCAAAACCGATCGTTAACATTTTCGCTAACTGGGAACGAGTCAATGTTGCGTTCGGGCGGAATTCATCGACATAACCGTTCACAATGCCTGCTTTATTTAACGCTGCGATGGCTTTGTAATATTTGCTTGATGTTGGAACGTCTTTGAAACCTGGATTTGGAGCGGTATTATTTTGCAGATTCAATGCGTTCGCTAAATATTGTGCGGCATCCCCGCGTGTTGCCGATTTACCAGGCTCATAAGTTTTACTCGTCACGCCTGTAACAATTCCTTCATTATATAATGAAACTATTGCATTGGCATGGGAGTTCGTTTCTTTTACGTCGGTAAATGGGTTTGTATATGCTTGTACTGAATGGCCGCTTACAAAAATGCTTGAAATAATAACAAGCACTACAGTAAGTATTGATACGTTGAATAATTTCTTCATTTACAACAATCCTTTCGATTAAACTAATTAGCACAATTATACAATAGTTTTAGTTTTATGTAGATGATAACTATACAACCGGTATCTCATTAACCTCAAACAGCTTTATTAGAAATATAGTAGAAAATATTTGATGATTTCTACTATATATAAGAACTTCCGGTACTGATATTAGCACTTTCATATATTTGGCTTCAAAATTTAGTTAAATCTATGCTCCAATCGTGCTAATTTATTTACTCTATATATTTTATTAGAACACTCAGCCCCTTTGTTAGACATTCTAATTGACTTATTTGAACTTTGAACAGTGATATTTGAAAATGAGGAACACTTATTAGAAGAAACAAACTTTTTATTAGAAATGAATTACTTATTAGCCCATCCTATGATTTATTAGAACATCTTCAGTTTATATTAGAAAACTAAAACCCTAAAAGCATACACGCAATTAAGCATGTATGCCGCATCTAAACTTAGTTCGTACCTAAAGTTGGTCGTATATTATCGAATGTATCAACAACAGCATTACCTGCCTCATCCACTACCTTCGCTATACCTGTACCTTTTTTAACCGTAACGATCGTACCACCTGGTTGGTTAGCCGATAAAGTAACGACTGCTTTATAGTCGGTTGTCGACCCTGTTACTGATGCGATTCCGACCGATGCTCCTGCAGAGTTTACTAATTCAAAAGCATCTGCAGCAAGACCGCTTACATTTTCGCTAAATGTAAGCTCGATTTGGTTTGCTGATATAAATCGAGCAGAATTTAGCGTTGGTCGAATATTTTCATTTAAATTGACGACGGCCGTTAAGTTCCCTTGCGATGCCACCGAATCTTTTGCCTTTACGCCGGTAATCGTTAAATTCCGTTCTCCAGAAGCTGTTGTTTCATTTGGTGCTAACGTCAAAATAACCGTATCTAAAGCATCGCTTGGAACTTGCGCATTCGTAATTCTTGCATTTGGAATAGAATAATTACTTGCAACAGAAGCTGTTGTAGCGTCCACTACATGGTTAAACTTCAATCGTACTTGGTTGTTCGTTAATTTTGGATCCGTCGCTGAAGTTGTAACAGTTGGTGCATCCAGTACATTTTCATTGTTTGAATAATCCGATGTACGTTGGAAAGTGACCGCTTTATTTGCTGTATTCACACCATAAGCACTATCTACTTCTGTAAACGATAATGTCACATTATACGTTGCATCAGCCGCATCGCCTGATCCTAGTAAAGCATCCAGTTTCACACGCACTACAGTACGGTTGCCGTTTTCTCTATACTCTAAAGATGTCGCTGTACCATTGAATGTATGTGTTACGCCGCCTTTAACATAGTTGCCGGAAGCTGTGACACGTGATGCAGTTACTAAATCCACTGGTTTGTTGAGCGTAATATTTAAATACTCGAAATTGCCTTCTCGTGTTACTGAAGTTGACGTTACTTCGGGCGCTGCTGTATCGAGTGTAAATGAATGCGTAGTCGTAAATGTATTCGTTTCGCCTGAAATATCCGTAATCGTTTTGCCGGATGCTGTGCCAATATTGTAAACACCATTTAAATCATTCGTAGCAGTAACGATAAATGAACGGTCATCACCAGGCACTGCTTCAATTGACGTGATCGCATTTGCCAAATTACCTAAACGTAACTCAAGATCACCTATTGCCGGTTTTTGAATTCGTTCCGAGAATGCCAATCTGAATGTTTTCGGACCTGTTTGAGAGATGCTCGTCAGCGTTGGTTTAACACCATCAGCCCCGCCCATTGCGAAGCTAGTTGTTAGCGGGTTTGGCGTACTGAAGTTTCCTGCAATATCACGCAGTCCTGCAAATGTTGCAGTAACTGAAGTATTTGCTCCTAGTGGCTGACCATTTACCATTGCTTTCGATAAATCAAAATCTGCATACGTAGCACCCGCAGCGATTTCTCCAGTAATACCTGTCACATTCGTGCCGTTCGCCAGTCGGAATGTAATACTGCTGTTGCTAAATGCACGCAAAGGCTCAGAGAAAGTAACACGGACTGTTTTTGCATCTCGGTTTACTGTACTGATTAACGTTGGTGCTACTGTATCCGTACCGAAATTGACTACGTCATCATATGGAGTAACCGTTGTACCGGCAGTATTTTTCACATTGTTTACTTTTACTAAATAGCGTCCTGTTAAAGCTGACGCCCCATTTGTAGAGATTGTCAATGTACGGCCATCTTCACTTAACTGCCCTCTAGAAAGAGTAACGGCATTATTGTCTACACCGGATACTGATACATAGTTTGCCAATTGCGCAGATGTTAAGCTGGCAGGCAAGTCGACTCTTTGATTGAATTTCACTTCAATTTGTCCTGCATTAAGCGCTTTCACAGATGCGACTTTCACTTCAGTAACGACATACGTTACTTTCGCTGAATAATCTTTACCGTCAATTTTAAATTCAACCGTTGTTTCCTCATTTTCAGGAAGGTTATTTTCTAAAGTAACTGCATGCTCGGAATTGTCGCTTAATGTGACTTTCAATTTATTTGCTGCAGTAGCTTCTGCTGATTTTACTGTTAAGGCAACATTGTAAGTTACAGAAGTTCCATACTCCTTACCGTTGATCTTAAACTTAACTGGCGTTTCTTTGCCCGTTTCCAAAGGTGTATCCAATTTTACCGTATGTTCCGTATTGTCAGTAAGCGTAACTTTCAATGTCGATGCATCAACAACTTCAACCGCTTTCAATCCTTCGCCTGGAACTTCCACTTGAAGCAATTTATACAGGAATGAAGAGAACTGTCCGCGTGTTGTATTACCTTTCGGGTTGAAGTTCGGTACGCCTGTTACGTTATAGTAATCTAAAACTCTGATTGCAGAACGTGCCTCTGCTTTCGCTCTGTTATAATCAATGACATCCTCTTTAAAATCCTGGTCCATAACATGTCCTAGAAAGTCAAAATTGTTAATATTCGTATAAGCGCGCACTAAAACAACCGCCATATTTTCACGTGTAATCGGATCACCTGGTAACAGGTTTCCGTTACTTCCGTTAAATACACCATTGTCTTTTACTAATGCCGCATATTGCAATAGCTCATCCTGTGATGTACTGCGCAAGTCTGAAAAACGCATATTTGTTTTATAATCTGAAGGGATTTTATAACCTTTTGACACTAAGTATTTACCTAGTAGTTTTACAACATCCGAACGTGTCAATGTACGATTCGGTTTAAATGTGCCATCCGGATATCCTGAAATGATACCTTGGCTTACGAGTGAATCAATCGCACGCTCATGAGTATTTCCTGCTGTGTCCGAAAAACTGGCCGCACTTGCCGCCGGAACAATTGCTGATGCTACTAATGTCGCAGTAGCTGCCGTCGTCAAAAACTTCTTATACTTTTTCTGCATCTTTATTAACCTCCTAGTTTGTAAACAATGGAATATGTTGCCTATTTTTCAAACTTGCTTACAACCTTTCCAATTCCACAAATTATTTGAATATAAACATAATTCCATAAAAATGACTAAAAAGTATTATAAAGATAAAAAAAGCATATCTATCGAAATAGATATGCTCCAAAAATTAGTAATTAATATTCGTAGGAACTGTAAACTGGAGTGGAGAGAAAACAAGTTTATTATTCGCCAGATCACTAACTGTTGATGTGCCAGTTTGGGAAACAGTGACAACTTGGTTTGCTTTTAACGGCTGGGCTAAGCGGATTGCCACTTGTTCATTGTTACTACCTGTGGTATATACTTGTGAAATCGGCACTGCTAAATCGCCCACTTTTACTTCAAAAGAATGATTCAATACATTTTTCACTGCTTCATTAAATGAAAGAGTGATTGTATCGGTTCCTGTAATATTATGATAAACATATTGCGGTGCGATATTTTCATTTAAATAAACCAGCTCAGTTTTAGGTTCCATTGTGACAATTGAATTTAATGCCCGTAAATTGCTGATCGTTAAATTTGTTCCGCGAGGGAAGCTAATATCCCCTTCCTTGATTGTTAAATATACTTTATGTGGCTCATTATGATTCACGACTGCACGCTGAATTGTCAAACCTTCCAAAGCATAGTTCTGCAGGTTCGATGCCGTAACACCATCCACATATGTCGAGAACGTAATAACAATCGTTTTATTATCAATTACCGTACCCTGTCTAGCATTATAGGAAGTTTCCACACTTAAAACGGAAAGCTTTTCTTCATTTTGTGCAAAATCCGAACCACGTACAAAATTCACTTGGTAGGCAGGATTTACCGCCTGTCCATACTCACTAGTAACACCTGTAAACGTAGCACCAACTGAATATGTGTAGCCTGAATTTGATGTCAGCCCTGTTAATGTACTTAGGCGGACTCGGATTGTTTTGTCGTTTGTTGCTGATTTTTCAAGCTGCCCTACTAAAGAATTTGCTAATGGATACGTATATCCATTTGAAATATAGCTGCCTGATAGTGTCACTTGTGCAAAGGCCGCTGTTTCTACATTACGATCAAACGTAAACTCTAAATATTCGATTCCTTTATCTTTTACAACATTAGTACTGACAACAGACGGGACAGTTGTATCAGCTACAAAGTTGTAAGCTGTGGAAAATACATTCACTTCTCCGGAAACATCTGTAATATAACGTCCAGGTGTCGTTGAAATAGTTGAATATCCGTTTAATGAACCATTCGTCGTAACAACATAGGAATTGGCATCCTCTTTATCTTTAACAATACTAGTAATTCCCGGTGAATACGTATTTTGAGCAATCGTAATATCTGCGGGTACAATTGCGCGAACTTCCTCAGAAAATGTTAACTTGAACTTTTTTGCACCAAGCTGCGTTACATTTATTAACGTTGGCACAACCCCATCCTTATCCCCTTTTGTAATATACGTAGTTAACGGGTTCGGTGAAGATAGGTTATTCGAAATATCAATGATTGTCCCAAATGTGATGGAAATTGCTGTACCTGGTGCTAAAAATTGCCCTTTTGCAGTCGCCGCCGATAGATCATAAATAACTTCTGTTGCGTTTTTTTCAATTGTTCCTTGAATACCTGACACTACTGTACCATTTGCTAATTTAAATTGGGTAACGCCAATCGGATTTGTAACCGGCTCTGTAAAAATTACTTTTACTTTAGTAGCCGAAACATTTTCAACTTTTAAAACGCCCGGTGCTGTTTTATCAGGTACGAATGTTGCGATATCATCATATTTAACAAGCTTTTTCGCTGTTACCGATTCAATGCCATCAACTACGACACGGTAACGTCCTTCTAATCCAGTTGTCGCATTAATTGTCACCGTCAATGTGCGCTTATCTTCGCTTAATTGGCCTTTTGACAATTGTACTTGTCCAAGACGATCAACACCTGTAACTGCAACGAGTTTATTAATGGCCGCTGTATTTAACTCAGCCCCGAGTTTCACCGGCTGATTAAATGAAATCGCGATTTGCCCGCCATTAGGGTTTGTAATAGAAGAAACTTTCAAATCCGGCACTTCAAATTTCACTTTCGTTGTAAACGTTTGTTCGTTAACATCAAAAGTAACTTCAGTTTCCACATTTTCCACTAACGGAGTTTTTAATGTCACAATATATGCCTTATCATCTGAAAGCGTTACACGCAGTTTGTCTGCTGCTTGTACTTCTACTTTTTTAACTGTTAAAACCGGCTTTTCCGGTTCAGGCTTTGGTACTTCAATTTGAAGCATATTATATAGGAACGTAGCGAACTGACCACGCTTTGTCGGATCTTTCGGATTAAATGTTTTTTGCTTTGTGACCGCATAGTAAGCCAATGTTTCAATTGACTCCTGATGCTCCGTAGATGTCCTGTTTAAATCAATAATATTCGATTTATAGTCAGTTTCTTTCATTGCTTCCACATAATCAAATTCATTGATCACTTTAAATGCGCGTACTAAAACAGTCGCCATCTGGTCGCGGCGTAACTGGTCACGGTGCATAAGTGCCCCATTACTACCTTGGAAAACCCCAACATCCTTCACTAATGCCGCATACTGCAACAATTCATCCTGAGATTTTGCCGTTAAATCTGTAAAGCGCATTTTCGTTTTATAATCTTTCGGGACCTCATGCCCCAATGAAACTAAATATTTCCCTAATAGTTTTACAACATCTGAACGCGTCAGGTTTTGATTCGGCTTGAATGTGCCATCCGGATAACCTCCGATAATTCCCTGCTCCGATAATGAAGTAATCGCATTCTCATGACCACTGCCTTTAATGTCCGAAAACGATGCTGCACTAGCTGCTGGAACAACTGCCGTTGCTGCTAGAACAGCTGCTGTTGCAGATGCTAGAAATTTAGTATGAACTTTCATATGTGACGCCTCCAATTTCTATTCTCTTGTTTTATATATGTAGAAACTTTATTTGATTATGACTAACTTCAGCGATTACTAGATTTGTACTGTCTGAATAAATAGTTTGATCCTTATCTATAAAAGCTAATTCCTCAACTATTACTTCTTCATATTTCCAATTTCTAAATAACGATAATACTTCCTTACAATGAATTTCAAGGATATTCATTTTTGTTTGAAAAAAACCTTGAACATCTAATAGAAGACCATTTATTTTCAATTGACTAAAAAAATGCATAAAAATCCCTCCATAGTTAATATTGTATAGAATTATATATGAATTTACAAATTATTGTATAATTCAACCACTAATAAAATCTATATAAAAAAGGCTGTAGAAAAACCAAATTAATTGGTCTTTCCACAGCCTTACGACTAAAGGTATTTAATTATTTTTAGATCTTAAAGATTTAAAGCTGAAACAGTAGCAGTTGCTTCTGTGAAGTCTAATTTGTTACCTTTTAAGTCTTTTACATCGATCGTTGTAGCTGGTTTAACTGTGATTGTTTTATCTTTATCAGCAGTTTCTAATGCATCCGCAAGAGTGATTACTAATTCTTTAGAGTTAGTAGTAGCTGCAGTTGTTGCAGTAACTTTTTCAGTTCCAACATATACATCGAAGTTTGAAGTACCAGTAACATTTACATTTTCAGAGAATGTTACTTTTAATTGATTAGTAGCAGTAACTTCTAATTTAGCTACAGTAGGGACTACGTTTTCCACGATGTTTACATTAGCTGCGAAAGCCTTCATAGCGTTACCAGTAGTAGTTTTTACACCTGATACTGTTACATAATGTAATCCAGAGAATTCATTAGAGTTTTTAGCTAAAGTTACTTTTACAGTTGCAGTACCTGAGTTGTTAGTTAATTGAACTTTTTCAACTTTAGCGCCTTCTACAGTGTAGTTAGCAACGTTTAATGCAGAAGTAGGTTCAACTTCTTTATCAAAGTTAACAATTAATACATTGTTATCACTAACATCTTGAGTTACTGAAATTGAACCAATCTCAGAATCGTTAGCTGTACGAGTGAATTTAACTTCTTTCTTAACAGAGTTGTTGTTGAATAAGTCAGTTACTAAGCCTTCAGCTAATTCTACTGTGTAATCAGCAGCAACTAAACCAGTTAACTCCATTTTAACTTTGTTAGATTTTGTAGCCGTTTCATCATATAAAGTTACATCAACAGTATCTGCCGAAGTTAATGCAGAAGTTACATAATTCACAACTTTAGAGCCAGTTAAGGCAACTGTAGTTGTAGGTACGATTACGTCTTCATCGTATGTTACTACTAAATATTCTTTACCGTTGATTTTTTCTACAGCAGAAGAAACAACTTTAGGAGCTACGATATCTGCATCGAAGTTCACAATTTTTGTAACTGATTTACCAGCTACATTGTTAATTCCAACAAAATCGCTAATTGTAACATCTTTAAGACCTGTAATTGTGTTATCAATTTTAACGTTAACAACTTTAGCATCTTTTTTGCTGATGCTTACTTTAGCTGCATCAACTGTTGTGCCATCAATTTTAACTGCAGGTTTTGTTTTTAATGCTTGGTCAAAAGAAATTTCTAATTCTAAAGTTCCTACTTTTTTAATAGAAACAACTTGAGCTTCTTCTTTGTTAGAAGTGTCTAATTTAACAATTGTTGATACAGGGTTTGGAGAAATTAAGTTACCAGCAAAGTCAGTTAAACCAACAAATGATAATTTGATTTCTGCATCAGCATCTTTAGTATCTAAACCAGCTAAGCTAATTGTAGCTTTACGTGGGTTATTTGCATCAATTTCAAATTGTGCAGATGTTAATACTGCTTTAGAAGCAGCTTGTAATTCTTTACCATCAACACGAGCAGCAGATAATGCAAATGTGCTGTCTTTAACGATTGGCTCAGAGAATTCTACAACAGCAGTTTGAGTATCAGTGTAAGAAACACCTACTAAAGCTGGGCGTACTGAATCTTTAGCTGTGAAAGTAGTAGAATAAGCAGCTAATTTGTTTTTAGCATCTTCTTTTGCAACAACTGTGTTATTAGCAATTGTAAATGCATATTGACCTTCGAATTTTTCATCAGCAGCTACGCGGATAGTTAAAGATTTACCATCTTCACTTAAAGTAGCTTTTAATGAATCAGCGCTAGTTACTGTAGCAGCAGTTACACCATCAGTTGATAATGAAGTAATAGAGAATACGCCATTTACTAATGTACCATTTGATTCAACTACAGTTGAAGCTTTTACAGGGTTGTTGAATTTCACAACTAATTCAGCAGCGTTTGCAGCTGATACTGAAGATACAGCTAATTCTTTAACAACATAAGTTACTGTAGTAGTATACTCTTTTTCATTGATTGTGAAAGTTACTTCAGTTGCTTCATTAGCTTCTAAAGCTTTTTCTAATTTTACAGTGTGTTTAGTATCATCAGATAATGTTACTGATAAAGTTTTAGCATCTACTGCTACTGCTTCTTTAACAGTTAATTCAACTACTGCATCAGTGTTGATAGTTTTGTTTAAGAATGAAGCAAACTGACCACGAGTTACTGTGTTTTTAGGGTTGAAGTTTTCAACTACAGTAATACCTAAGTCACGTAAAGCTTGGATTGCTTCACGAGCTTCTGCTTTAGCAGTTGCTAAGTCAGCAACTTTAACGTCTTCGATTTCAGTAGCTAATTCTACTAAAGTAGTATCGTTGATTGCTTTGAAAGCGCGATCTAGAACTAGAGCCATGTTTTCACGAGTGATTTTACCAGAAGCGTTTAATGCACCGTTAGAACCGTTGAATACACCAGTATCAGCTACTAATGCAGCATATTTTACTAATTCTTGGTCTTTAGCATCAACAGCTACATCATTGAAACGAGCTTTTGTTGCGTAGTCAGCTGGGATTTCGAAACCTTGAGCTTCTACCCATTTACCTAACATTTTTACAACTTGGCCGCGAGTTAGTTCTTGGTTTGGTTTGAATGTGCCGTCTGGGTATCCTTGGATAATGCCAGCATCAACTAATGCGTTGATGTTCACAGCATGTGAGTTTGTGTCAGCAACGTCTGAGAATCCAGCAGCAGAAGCTACAGGAACGATTGCAGATGCTACAAGAGTAGCTGTAGCAGCAGCTGCTACGAATTTAGTATATTTCTTAGGTTGGTTAGCCATAGAATGATTTCCTCCAATAAAAACAATTTTTTATCATTTTAACAAATGTTGTCTCGTATATTACGATAACATTTATAAGTATATTAGTAAGATATTTTAATGTCAATGCTAATTTAGGAAATATAAAGCAACCTCCCCAACACTAGTTACATCAATACTTTAGTTGTCAGAACTTTAAGTAATATTAATTGGTAATAATTAATTCTCTTGGCAATAATTAGTTTTTAAATATAATTTTATTGTTTTATGAATTATATTAATTGGTATTAAAATGGTACTTTTATGACTTCCTTATCAGTATATTAATTACATATATTGAATATAAATCCTAGATAAGGCAAACCATTAACCTGGGGAATTAGAACCTTATTCTATATAAAGGAGCAACTTCGTATACTACACAAAAACAAAAAAGCCATCTCTAACGCTAGAGACAGCTTCCCCCTTTACTATAATAATACCAACCCAGCTACAGCCCCGGTAACAACGACAATCCACGGCGGCATTTTCCAGTAAGCAAGCATGCTGAATAACACTACGGCTAATGCAAAATCCTTCACTTCCAAAATCGAACTCGTCCAGATTGGAGAATACAATGCCGCAATTAAAATACCGATAACCGCCGCATTCATATCCATGATGACACCTGTAATTTTCGGATGGTTGCGTAGTTGATCCCAAAACGGAAGTGCCCCGATTACCAAAAGAAACGCTGGTAAAAATATAGCAACCGTCGCGACTACCCCACCTTGCCAGCCATTCATGACCGTTCCTAAATAAGCGGCAAATGTAAAAAGTGGACCTGGTACTGCCTGTGTAACACCATACCCTGCTAAAAACGCTTCTTCACTCATCCAACCTGTTGGGACAAATTCCTTTTCCAGTAATGGCAGCACGACATGTCCCCCGCCAAAAACGAAGGAACCGGAGCGGTAAAAACTATCAAACATTGCCACCCAATAAGAACCTGTCATCTCTTTCAATAAAGGTAAAACTACCAGTAAGCCAACAAACACAACAAGGCAAATCGCTCCAACCTGTTTAGAAACCGGAAAACGCGAATGTACCACCCCACCCTTATTCTCCTGTTCCAGCAAAAGAAACCCTATAAATGCGGCAATCAAAATAACCCCTACTTGGCTAAAAGCAGTTTGCCAAAGAAGCGTCACAAGTAATGCCACTATCGCAATGGCCTTTCTTTTCAAATCAGGTGTCAGACTTTTAGCCATCCCGATAATTGCATGTGCAACGATCGCCACTGCCACAATTTTTAATCCATGAATCCATCCGGCATTACCAACATCAAAACCCGTCATAAGTAATGCGAATGCGATAAGTACTACTACTGATGGAAATGTAAATCCAATAAAAGATGTAATGCCCCCTACTATTCCAGCGCGCATAATTCCAATGCCGATTCCCACTTGGCTGCTAGAAGGTCCGGGCAGAAACTGGCATAGTGCTACTAAATCGGCATAGCTTTTTTCATCCATCCACTTTCTTCTGCGTACATATTCCTCATGAAAATAACCTAGATGAGCAGTCGGTCCACCAAAGGATGTTAGTCCTAAACGTGTAGAAACTAAAAATATTTCGATAAGTGATCTGATTCGATTTTGCTTCGTTGAATTCATCGCCAGTTAACTCCTTAAGACTATTTTAGAAGTGCAACCTTCTATATTTACTTTCCGCCTTACTTAAAAGTAGCACTTCTCTCTTGCTACACATAGATTATTTCTTATTATTTACATACTTTTTACACTTACTTTGCAATAAGGATTATAATTAAACTAGATTTCTATTACACTGTTAATATATGTGTTATTTTCTTCAAGTTAGGGTATTAATCATATGTTAATAAAATTATTGAGGTGAATTTATGTTCGAGTACAAGTTTTGGCATCATCTTTCGCACCCATCGCAACTCATACATAATATTGAACGTAGCGAAGATCAGAGACTATTAGGGTATCGGAGAGTTTTGCTGGCTATTTTTAGTTTTACATTACTGTTCTTTATCATTCGTAATTTCTGGGGGATGAATACAACCGATTTAACAGCACTACTTGTAAATGGTGAAGGAGATTTGTATAGTTTCGCCAGACTGATGTCTTTAATCGGTGCGATTCTAGCAGGTATTTTATTTTTTATCATTCATTATTATGTCATTACATATTTGATTCATTTACTGACAAATATTGATTATGGCTGGATTCGAAAAATACAGCTTTACGTCATCTTCTTTGTTGTTCTTGAAAAACTGCTGACGGTGATCATCTTTGCGATAGCAGGATATTCTACTCAGTTTACTATGTTTTCACTGGCACCTATGATGGCATACGTATATTATCATGACTACTTATTGTTCTTCCTGAATCAATTAACAGTTGCATCGATAATTACGGTATGGATTCAATACATATTTTTATCGAATTGGACAGATCGACCGAAAGCGTTGCTGTTTAAGTTAATACTTATTCAAATTGTATTGGCATCGCTTGTTGCGCTATATAGCATTCTTCCTGTTTTAACTTGGATTGAAGGGTGGCTTGGTCTGTAATGCGTATGACGAAAAAAGTGAAGATCTTTAGTGCAGTTGCCTTATTGTTTTTGTTGGTGAACGGTTATTTATTACTAAAAGACAACGATATTATTATGAAAAACTACTATATAAATAATGTGCAGTTTGCCGTAGCCGATTATCATGAAAAAGTTTTGGAAACCGATGCTGTGGTTGCAGCGAAGCAGGAGCATTTCATCGCAGCGCCTGTACAATCGATTAGCGAAGTGCTCGTTACACAAGGGCAAAGTGTCAGCCTATTAACGGAGCTAGCCATTTATAGACCGGAAGAGGCCGAACGTGAAATTACACGCCTTGAGACGGATCGCGATGCGTATGAAAACGAGCTATCAGAATTGGAAAGAATCGTTTCCGA
Source organism: Solibacillus sp. FSL W7-1472 (assembly GCF_037969775.1). Lineage (NCBI taxonomy): Bacteria > Bacillati > Bacillota > Bacilli > Caryophanales > Caryophanaceae > Solibacillus > Solibacillus sp. FSL W7-1472. The sequence continues at coordinate 660,791 of NZ_CP150208.1, read as the reverse complement.
TTTACAAAATGAAAGCAACAATTCTTCACCGAGTACTGCAACTGATTCAACAACCCTTGGTGACAACGATATCTGGAATATTAATTTAACGCTAGAGCTTGGCATTGAACAAAATACGCCAACAGCAGAAGGTATTGCGATTATCCAACGTTCGATTGCGGAAACAGAGCGCCAGATTACTATTTTGGACAGTATGATTTCCCAGTTAAGTAACAATAATTCCTTAACTACACCAGTTGACGGGATTGTTAAAGAGATTGTGCTTGAAGGCGATTCGATCATTTTCCAAATTCAATCGCTTGAGAAGAAGTTTGTTGCATATGTGAAACATGAAGACTGGAAGGAAATCGAAATCGGTCAAAAGGCTTCAGTAATATTAAATGAAGGCAAAGAAGACGAGCTGATCATTGATGGAGATGTACTGGAAAAACAGCAAATTCCTGCACGTGATTCCATTGCATTTAATGAAATGAAAAAGAACGATAAAGTAAAGCCGGATGATACGGTGTATGAAGTTAGCATTGAACCAACTGACTTATTAACGGAAACACCAATTGGTACTCTTGCCGATGCAACAATTACAACATTTGAAGCAAATGACAGTTTCCAGGTTGATGAGAATTGGCTTGTGAAATATGAACAAGACAGTACAGAAAACCTCATTTATGCAGTCGGAGAAGATGGGAAAACTAGATTAGAACCGGTTGACCTACTATTCAAGCATAAAGCGGAAATTGAGCAAGATGAATTCATGTATGGCGAGCCAGTTGAGGAAACTGTTGATGAGGAAGCCATTGAAGAGGAAGCTGTAGTTACTGAACCACGCATCCGAACTGTTGAACTCGAAGATTCCAAAAATGAGGATACAGCGAAGGACAAGGATTTAGAAGACACAGCGGTATTTACAGCACCAATCGCACCACAGCAAATTTTCATTGACGGAGACGAAAAAAATCTGTTCGCCCCTACCTTCAGACCGTATCCATTACGTACGTTTGAATGGACGTATGTTGATGCAACATGGAAAGACGCTCTTTGGTATTTAATTAAATAAAACAAACAATAAACGGTGGGACATGCTCTTCTTTCCCACCGTTTTAATATGTATACAGAACACTGTGTTTTACTGCCTTTCTGTACGGGTAAAGACATAAAAATAAAAGTGACGGAAAATAGAAAAGGAGTCGAAACGAATGAAAAAAAGAATAACAAAAAGTTTCATAGCTACTACTTTGTTCGCTTCCGCATTATTTATAGCGAATGATGAAGTGTTGGCGAAAAAGACTTTTTATGATGTAGAAAACAGCCAGAATTCCCATACTGAAGCCATCCAATATTTAAATAATTTAAATGTGTATGATTATAAAAGCGGCAATCAATTCAATTTTAGCAAACCTGTTTCACGGGCAGAAGCATCGAAAATTCTCCAAACAATTCTTTCAAGCGATTCGGCCCTGGCCATTCCAAAAGTACGTTCTTATAACGGAAAGTTTAAAGATGTAACGAATTCGACTCCTTTTGCACAGGAAATTATTTGGGCATATGAATCAGGTATTTTTGACGGGGACGAATACGGCAATTTCAATCCGGATCAGCCAGTAAAACGCTCGCATCTATCTAAAATTTTAGTAGAAAGCCTGAAACTGAACGGCGGTACGAAGGTCAGCTTTAAAGACGTTTCAAAATCCAGCTCGTACTATGACTATGTAAATATTTTGGCGAGCCACGGTATTACGACCGGCAATGAAAAAAATCAGTTTTTACCGAACAATAATGTCACAAGTGCGCAAATGGCAACATTTTTATTTCGGGCACTGAGTTATAAAACGACTGGTGAAGTAATCAGCGAACCAGCGCCTCCTACTGCTGAAAAACCTGAAACTGCTACAGCAACGTATAATAGCGAATATGACTTTGCGTGGAAGCAAACAGGAAAAAATTCGGACTTTGAATTAGAAGGTGTCGATAACAATAGGATTGTTGCACGCTACATGACAATGCAAGGAAAAAGCTTCTTCGGTGCACAGGACCTGCAAATCGGCATAAATAATGCAAGCGATGTAAAAGCGAAGTACGGAACGAAAAACGCAAATGTACAACGCGAAAATATCGTTTACAATACGCAAGCTTCCAATGAATATAATTTCTATTTAATAGATGACTATTACGTAACGTTTTTCTATGATATTCATAAAAAGAATGTTATTCGCTCCATCCTTTATGTCCATAAAGACTATGAAGTGAAGAAAGATGGCTATTACGGCGATATATCGGATACACAAAAACATTCCGAACAGCTGATGGTCGAGCTGATGAACCAGGCACGTGCCGCTGAAGGCGTTCATCCACTAACACACTCACCGCAATGGGCAACGATTGCACGAAAACATAGTAAAGATATGATTGATAACAACTATTTCTCTCATACAAGTCTTTCAGGTAAAATACCATATGACCGTATGATCAGCGGAGGTATGAGTGAGTCCGAGCTGAGAACATGGGGCGAAAATATTTCGTATGGTCACTACAATGTCATTTACGCCCACGAAGGCTTTATGAACAGTAAAGGACATCGAGACAACCTACTGCAGCCTGCCTATAACAACGCGATCGTAGGCCTGGAGTACAGCAGCAAAAAGGCCCCTTATTTTACGATCAATTTCTATTAAACTAATAAATCCAGTCCCTCTAATTATAGAGAGACTGGATTTTTAAATTATACATTCGTTACTTCCACACGGTTCCGTCCGTTTTCTTTTGCTTTATATAAAGCCTCATCCGCTTTTTCGATGATGTTCTTCATCTGGACGCCGTGTAGTGGATAGTTTGCAATACCCGCTGAGAATGTAAGAGGTTTTCCTGCAGGACTGATAATTTGTTGAACATTTCCCCGTAATAATTCAACGCGTTCATATGCTTCTTCAACCGTTGTTTCTGTAAAAACAAGAATAAACTCTTCTCCTCCGTAACGGCAAGCTAATTCATTTTCTTTTAAAGATTCTTTTAATTTACTTGCTAATGCTTGCAGTACTTTATCCCCTACGATATGTCCATGTGTATCATTAATCGATTTAAACCAATCCACATCCAGCATGACGAGCGTATAGTCTTTTCGTTGTTCAGTAAGCAATTGTATTTTCTTTTCGAAAGTAGCACGATTCAATAGATTTGTCAGTGAGTCAATTGACGTTTCTTCTTCCAGTGTATTCACTTTTCCATGTAAAAACGAAAAACTGTGGATGAGTGCTTCTTGTATTTTATACACTTCGTAATACCATGCCCGTATTTCCTTCAGCTTTTTCATCTCTTGCTCTTTCACACTGTTTTCCGATATTTCCGCTATTCTTTCAAGAGGACGAACAATCTGACTGGCCAACAAAAAGACGACAATCGTTGACAATATAATGAATGGTAAACCGATTTTTAACACACTTACCACCTGTTGCCCAACCATACTAAGCGCTGCATCATATGGTGTTTGCACGATAATTCCCCACCGTGCCCGGTCACTCTGGCTGAAACCCGACAGCATCGGCTGATCAAGTGTATTAACAAATGTTAATGCACCGTGTTTTTCATTTAATAAACGGGCGACGACTTCATTTTCCGAAGCATCTGCTCCTAACCGCGCTTTATTCGGATGATAAATAATTTTCCCTCGCGTATCGATCACGTAAACATAAGAGCCATTTTCATAAGGGTGCTGGCCGAGAATCGACTCAAAAATATTCGATTCATATAAGTAGATATTCCCGCTTAAAACCCCTTTAAATGCTCCTTGCTCATCAAAAATCGGCATGGAAATAACAATCAATTTACGTCCGGTTGGCGAAATAAACGGATCTGAAATGAAAGGCTTATATTTGTCATAGTTTTTCAGTTCTTTTAAGAAAGGAATATTTTTTCCAGCTTCACCGAGAGTTTGAGGTGCATTCACCAAAACATTTTCTTCCGCATCAACAATGAGAACAGAACTAAACGTATCACCACGTAAATAAAGACGATTCACTTCTTCTTGCAATTTATTTATATTATTAAAGTTATTTGCGATCTCTGCTGCACTATAACTTAATGTGTTAGTGGAATTAGCAATAAATTTATCGACTGTTTCCGCTAATTTCAGCGCGTAAACCCGGTTATTTTCCAGTGTCTGTTCCTGCATTAATTTCATATTGCCTTTGTAGGTACTATACACACCGACTAGTGTAGAAAGTATAAAGGCAAGTGCAATGACTGAAATAAATAAATATTTTAATTTAACGATATTTCGTAACGAAAACATTACAATCTCCTAGTCCAAATATAGGCATGTATATTTGTTTTAATATAATTGCTAGTATTATAACATAGCATGACTAACACTATTTCGGCTTGTGTACTATATTTATGACAATCTTGTTAGGGATTTATGTATTTAATCAGTAAAAAAGCATCACCAAGTCATTTTACTGATTTGGCGATGCTGTTCGTTATCAATTAATTAAACTCAATCGTCTCTGGTGATGCTCCTTTTGTATACGTAATATTCGCATCGGATGGCAAATTGCGTATTTCTTTCACATGATTACCTTCAATGATTATTTTACCGATTTTTGTACCTTTAAAGTCAATAATTGCATTTCCTTTTTTAGGGCTGATTGTTACCGTTTTATCTGCAAATCCAACTCCGTGGAATTCTGCATATTCACTAAATACCGCAATACCGTTTTTAATATCTGTATTCTCACCCAGTGTAAGTGAAATACTTGGGCGGTTCATAATTAACTTGCCTGTTTTATAGTTGTTATAATTGTACACATTTTCCGGTATGATCGGCTCCGGTGTTTCTTCTTTACCAGACTTCAAATCAATCTGAACTAGTACCGGATCATGGTCAGATGCACGGCCCTGCGCTTCCATAAAGTTCGCATTAATATGAATCATATCAATCTCCGTTAGTTCTGCAAGATTGTTCGATACTAAAATGTGATCCAGTACTTGGTTGTTTCCTTGGAAATAGTAGCTGAAGCGATCTTCCACAGGTGCCTTGTCGACCATATTCGTCAAAACGCCACCTTTTAATGTTTCAAGAGCCGGTGTAAATTCAAAGTCATTCATATCACCCGCTACAACAATGTTAACGTCCGGATCTTTTGCAAGACCTTCATCGATAAAGTCATTGATTACCTGTGCAAGCTCAATACGCTCCGGTTCAGATCCTAAAACCGGTGGCTGTGTTGGACCCCATAATGAATCGTCTCCACCTTTAGAATTTAAATGTGCACCAATAACGACAATGCGCTCTTCCTGGAATTCAAATTCCGCCGCAATCGGTTTACGTGTATCTTCAAATTTTGAAGGATCCACAAACCCTGGATTCAATGCAAGGCTGCCCTCTTCTGTCCATGCATTCGCCTGCTCACCTGTTCCATTTGGCCCTTCAACAAGTGATACACGTTTAGGGTTGTACAAGTACCCTACACGGATATTTCCGCCTGGTGCACCACCGCTTGTATTATCGATCGGCATAACATCAATCCAGTCATATTGAGGACCACCCGCTACTTTAATTGCGTTAATTAATCGCAAATAACTTTCTGATGCATCGGCATTTCCTGAATCTGTTTGACCGTCATTATCCTGTACTTCCACTAATGTAATAATATCCGGTGACTTCATATTATTTACAAATGTCGAAGCAATTTTTGCTGCTTTTTCATTGGATGTATTATCCTTGTTATTCGAAAAGTTTTCAATATTATAAGATGCCAAGTTCAGCTTGTCCGCTACCGGATCAAGATGCGTTACTTCCTGCTGAATGTTCGCCTTTGTTACTTCCGGGAATACTTTATTCGTATTCAGGCGGTAACCGTCAGAGAAGTTTTCCACAAAACCGATCAGCGCATTATTAAAGCGATCTCCTGATTCATAGTTTTTGCCTGTTACCCCTTCAAGCATAATCTTTTCAGGGTTGTAATCATCATCAGCAATATTTAGACCGCAATTGTCATTAAACGTATTGTTTGTTGTACCAGGAACGACGATTGGTGAATCATTGTTATACATCGGTCCTACTACTCTTGCTTCAGGGAATGAGACAAGCATGTATTCGATTGACTCCCAGAAATCAATTCCATCTTCGTTCGGGTCAAAAATGGCAAAGCTGTCATTATCGATAATTCTGTTTGGAGGGAATAAATCTTCACCGATAACAAGTGTTTTAGGAACAGCTGCCGTTCCTGTTTTTTCAATCTCAGTAGCAGCAATTTGCGTATCTTTTAAACGCGTATTTCCCCCGGCTTCCGTTACATTACCGGTTACTTTCACTGCATCTCCTACTCTCAAACCATGCGATGATTTGTTCACTTTAATTGCTGTTGATTTCACACCATCGAACGGTGTATTTTCTTGCATAATGAAGTTAGAACCGTCAATTACAAATGTTACGACACCATCTACATCGTTTACTTGTAATCCTGCATACGGAGAAGTATGGTTTGCCCCTTGAATTTCGCTGATTGTCGCATTGTCCGTATCAATAATCTCGTACACGAATGTTGCAACTGTACTGTTCGTTAACCCGTCTTTTACACCAATAGCTTTAATCGTCATCGCATCATTAACAATGATTGGTTCCGTATATTCTGTACTTGCTGTAGTTGGTAGTGAACCATCCACTGTGTAATAAATTTTCGCACCTTCTGTAATTGTAGAAAGTGTTACACTCGTGCCGTCTGTTACACCACCTGTAGATGAAGCTTGGATATCCTGGACTTTAGTTGTATCTTCAATAATACGGATTGGAAGAAGCTGATGGTTTGTATATTGACCAACAATCCCTGTAATTTCCCCGTATGTTTTTCCATTTACTAAACCTGAATCTCTTGTTTTATCATAAATCGCAAATGATCCAGCTGTGTCTGTTCCTGTGAAGTTTTGACCAAAACCGGTAATTGCAACATCTTTCAATGTAACTAATCGTGACTCATTGTCTTCTGCAATTCCTTCACTCGTAATAAATTGCGGTTCGGGTAAAGTCTCCGCTGTTGGTGTACCAACAAGAGAAATATTCTTTAACTGTTTAAGCCCGCTGTATTCATCAACTGTCCCTTGAACGGTAACAAGGTCTCCAACTTTTGCTGTAAGACTGTCCGCTGGGTAAATCGCAATAGCTACACCCGTCTCGTCCTGAATATGAGCTGTCGCTGTTTCAAGTTTTGCAGTGACAATCCCTGAAACGATTATTTCCTCACCGATTGCTTTATTGCGTGCCTCTTCAATTGAGATGGCTGTTGGTTCCATTTTAATTGTGTAGGCAAATGTTGCAACTTCGCTATTGTCCAAATCTGCTACTGTCGCAAATGCTTTGATCGTCGTTGCTTCATTGATAACAATACCTGTTGCTCCATCATAAACCGTACTTTCTGTCGTCGGTTCAGAACCATCCGTTGAGTAATAAATCGTTGCATTTGGCGTAGCCGATGATAGTGTTACTTTTGTACCTGCATAAACTTCGCCTGTTGCTGGGGAAGCTTTGACAGTTGCTGCTTGTGTTGGTTCTTTTGGGTCGGGTGTATCATTACCAACAAACTTTATAGAAGTTGGTGTCTTTAAACCCGCATGATTCCCAAAGTATTTTTCCAGTGAACCAGTTATGACTACTTTTTTACCAAGATTGCTAGGATTCGTTTTTAAACCAAACTCGGCTCTAATTGAAGCAGGTGAATTTGGCAATTGAATGTAGAGCATTTTCTTTACATCGGTTTCACCCGGCGTGTCCGCGATGGCAATATTCGTATCAGTTTCAGCTTCTACTACATAGGAAGTTTCACTTTTCGCAAACCCCACTATATAACCTTCTACTGTTACATCCGGCTTAACTGAAGCTGGATCAAACTGACTGATTGCTTCATCAATTCCGATAGCCCCTGTAGCCTCTGCTTCTACAACTGCAAAATAAGGCAAAATCATAGAAATTACCAGTAAAAATGATAACGCAATTTTGGAAATGTAATTGAGTCCACTATTCTTCATTTGTTTAGCTCCTTATAATTTTTTATATCTCAAAAAAAGCAAACCCTTCTTTATTTAATTAAGGGATTTGCTTTGGGAGATTAAATGAATAGGTGTTACTTTTAAAAATGTCTCTTATAATAAGAACACTTACATACTTCATTACATCATTTGAATATTAAAGTTATATTTATCCAATGTTTAAATTTTATTAAATTTCAGAAATATCCAGTAGAGGCAATTCTCCTATTATATTAATTGGGGTCTTATTTCTCATTAGTGGTATCTACTTAGTGTATATTTAATTCTACTTATCCCTTAAAATTTCTACCTTCCATAAGTATAGTCCTGCTTTTATAGCTGGCTCATCTCAAATCAGTTAAATTTGTACTACTTACAAAAGCAACAAATAGAACTTCACTAATAATTTGTGCTAAAGTAAATTTTATACAGAGTAATTCAGTAAGAATAATTTAAAAGGAGCTTGATAATTATGAGAAATATTCCATATGTAGTAGATGGCGACTGGTTGGAAGCACGTCTAGAAGATCAAAACTTGCGTTTAATCGATGCATCAACGTTCTTAAAAATCCCTGAAGGTGAAGGGTTTCCAGAGTTATGGTCCGGTTACGAAGCTTACAAAGAAGAACATATTCCTGGAGCAGCGTATGCTGATTTACTGAAAGAATTCACTAATCCTGACGGAAAGGCACCATTTACAATTGCAACTAGAGAGCAATTTCTGAAAGCTGTGGAACCATTAGGAATTACAGAAGAAACATATGTAGTCATCTATGACCGCGGTCCACTGGTAAATGTCGATATATTAGCATCTGACTGGTCGGCGCGTTTACGCTGGCAATTAAAATATGAAGGCTTTGATAATGTAGCTGTACTCGACGGTGGATTCCGTAAGTGGAAGCTTGATGGTCGTCCAACAGAAACAGGAATCTCCAATTATGAGCCTGCACCATTTCCAGGAGAACGCCGCGAGAATCTGATCGTATCAAAAGAAGATGTAAAAGCAGCTATAGAGGACGAAAATATTGTATTAATCAACAGTTTGTCAGAGGCCGACTTCCGAGGTGAAACAACAACATACCCGCGCCCAGGCCATATTCCGGGAAGTAAGCATGCTTTTTTCGGGTCCCATTCAGATCCTGAAACGCGTTTACTATACGATGATGCAACATTATGCGCTACCTTTGAAAAATTAGGTGCGCTCGATCCTAATAAAAAAGTGATTACTTATTGCGGTGGTGGAATTGCTGCGACATGGAACGCGTTACTGCTAAATAAATTAGGTCAGGAAAACGTGGCGGTGTATGATGGTTCGTTGAATGAATGGGCGGCTGATGAGAGTTGTCCGTTGGTAACGGGATAAGTAAGGTATAAACTTCATATTTATTAATAATAAAAGCCCCTTTTGTACAAAATAGCTGGTCCGATATACCAGAAATGTACAATTGGGGCTTTAAGTTTAGCTTACTCTATCTTGATGCATGAAAGCTTTATTTTAGTCTTTTCAATAACTGCTGTTTTTCTTTTCCATTTGGTAGCTCTTGTACTAATTTCACCGCTAAGTTCCGGTTAGCTTTTGTTTTTTTCTTTTCATAATTGGCTACACGTGTTTTCGCTTTAGCTGTATTATTGTTGACTGTTTTCTGAATTCTTTTTTCCAGCAGTTCACGCTGTTTTTCATCAAATACTGATTGAACAGCCTTTACTGCTTTATTATAGTTGTTCAATGTTTGAACTTTTTCATATGCTGAAATATTTACCATTGCAGTTTTTACGGCCGCTTGTACTTGCTTTGCCAACTTTTCGAGTAGTTCAGACTTAATCGATGAATCTGGTAAGCTATTAATGGAAAAGTTCGCATAACTGTATTGACTCTTAGTTGGCTGCTTTTCATATTGTGCCAAACTGTCAATTGCTTTTTTCGCAAATTCCTTTAGCGCCTCATTTAACGCTTCTTCTAAATCATTCTTCTTATTTAAAGAAGGTAATTTGTTCAGTTCTGCTTCAGCCTTTTTATAGTTATAGACTGTTTTATTTTTAATAAAAGTTGTAACAGCGTTTGTTGCCGGTTCCAGTAACCTCTCAATAACAGCATCAACTTCTTTTTGCTTTTGGACTCTTACATCAGTAGCAGCCAATTTCGCTAATAGTGCTTTTAAATCAGTCATATACTGTTCAGTAGGATTTTTTTCAAAATCACCTACTAATTGATTGATTTCTTTAATAATCGTTTGCTCTGCTTTATTTCGTTCATTTTTTAATGCCAGTTTTTCAATCGAATCAGGCATTGAATCAATTTTTTTATTCAAAGCCTCAGCAGATATCCCACTCTTCAAAAGCTCATCTACAACTCGTAAATTCGGAAGTCTGAACTTAGGCAGCCCATACCCGTACAAAGTATCGAAACCTGCATCTCCTAAATCATCAGTAATATAACGCAAACCTTCCCGCAATTCAGCAGGTGTTGCATATGGATATTGTTCCATTAATAGTGCTAGCATTCCCGTTATATGTGGTGTTGCCATCGATGTACCATTGTATGTAGCATATTGGCCATTTAAATATGTACTGTAAATTTCTTCTCCCGGTGCTGCAAAATCATTCATATCGCCCGTTCCGCTAAATGAAGAACGCTTGAAATCACGATTAATCGCAGCTACTGATATTACTTCTTCATGACGTGCCGGGTAATTAATCGTATTTCCAGTCCCGTTGTCATTTCCTTCATTGCCACTTGCTGCGACGATTAGTAAACCATATTCAGATGCCTTCTTAATTCCTTCATGCAAGGACTGTGCATATTCCAAATCTCCAAAGCTTAAATTAATGATGTCCATATGATTGTCGATTGCCCAATCAATTGCCTGCAACACAACCCGAACATCACCGATCCCATCACTCTTTATTGCCTTCACAGCATAAACTTCAGCATTTGGTGCAACTCCAGCTACACCGATACCATTATGCTTTCCTACAATAATTCCTGCCACATGGGTCCCATGGCCATGATCATCAACATAGCTTTCCCCTACAAATGATTTTCCACCCGCAATTGTCAGGTCCGAATGGTTTGCCACCCCCGAATCAATAATTGTAATTTTAACGCCTTTACCTGTATAGCCCTGACTCCAGCTACTTTGCACATCCATTGCCTTCAAATTCCACCGTTCTAATTCAGCAGAAGATACATTTGCTACTTTAAACTGATTTTGAAGGGTGAATTGTTGGTTCTTTTCGTAAAACTCGATATGTCCTTCATTTTCAAGATCTTTTAACCGTTCATTTGAAATTTTTACAGTCACCATTGGTAAATGTTCAAACTCTTCTATAACAGCATCAGCATGTTGAATGATTATTTGTTTGCTGGTTTCTGAAGGGTATTTTACAATGATGCTTTTTTGGATTTCTGTTGAAGATGCTTTTGCTATAGGCGTTGGATTTATAATAAAACTCCCTGCAAATAACATCAGTAAAAACATTATTTTCCTCACATTTCTACCTCAATTCTACTTTATATATATAACATATCATATCTCTTAGAGCGTTTAGCACTACTATAATATTATTTTTTAGTTAAAATATTAATTCTATTTCATTAAGCACATATTACTTTTCTCTTCCATGAAAATAAAAAACTCCTTATGGTTAATAAAAGATTCTAAAAATTCTTTCTTACATCCTTTATTTCACCATCATCATTAGTACAATCACCTCTCATTAATAACTGCTATCGCCATGCCTGTAGTATACTTTCACTACCCATCTATTGTGAATACCTGACCAATTAAAAATAGCCCTAATCCTTCAAAAGGATTAGGGCTAGGCAAGCTAGAATAGCTATTCTATGAATAGAATAAAATATAGGATTGTGACTGTTTTAGAGAATGTAAAAGAGAGTCATCCCAAAATAATTCAATATCCTATTTAATAAATTAAATATTACCTATTAAATAAATTTAACAAGACCATTCTGAATTACAAAATTTACACCCATAATTAAATTAGTTGCAACCTGTATTTCACTTTCTTCCTCTACTAATTGGGTTACTAATGGGGCAACCTCATTTTCAGCTACTTGGTAATATTGTGTTTGATCGGCCTTGATTGTTGTATTGGTTACCCATCCATCAACTCCCGTTACCGTTCCCTGACCAGTTACCACCCAAATTGTTGATTTGCCGTAGCTTTCAGTATCATTTGCTACAGTTCCAGTTACTGTTAGTGTTGAGTTTGAGAGTCCTGTTGCAGTACCTTTAGATACTTCAATTCCACCAAATTCATTTCCACTAACTGTTGTCGTTCCTGTTAACTCTACTGCAGATCCGTTTACTAGAATACCGCCATCTGCCCCTACTGTTGTTACACTATTAAGCGTAACGTCAGTTGCGTCATAAACCTGGATTCCGTAAACGCCCTGCCATCCATCGAATGAACCTGCAGCCAATTTACCTGCCATTTTTACTGTCAAGCCATTCAGTACTACATCATCTGCTGTTACTAAAACCCCTTGTCTTTTTCCATTTGCTAATGTATTAAGGGCTGTTGTGAAAGACAATGTCTTTCCTACACCGTTGATTGTTACCTTACGGTCTACATGTAGCGCTTCTGTTATATCCGAAATATCTTCTGTAATGTTGATTGTTGTGATATCTTCATTTGCTAATGCTAATTTTAATTCGCCAAGATCTTTTACATTTGCAGTTGTTGCTACAAGTTCCACTTCTAACGGGATAACTGCAACACTACTATCTGTTCCACCATTAATAACGGCATAGGCTTTTAATGTTACCAGGCCGTCTCCTGATACAGGAATAATTGCTTCGCCATTTGTCACTGTCACAGAATCTGAACTTGTTGTTGGAGTTGACCCATCTAAAGTATAATAAACTGTATCTCCTGTTGTTACAGATAATTTAATTGTATCACCTGATGTAATTGTAGAATCTCCAATTAACGTTGGTGTGGATGCTGTTTGTCCATTTGCTTCAGCCTCTAATGTAATTATTACTTCTTTAGCTGCACCTTCTACAGTAAATGTTCCTTCTACTGTTTTGTAACCTGCTTTTGTTACTGTATAACTATAGATACCGTTAGCTACTTTAGTTAAATCAGTAACTTCGTTGCCTGCACTATCCCTTACTACAATCGTTGCCCCGTCCGCACTTGTAAATGTTACTGGGTATGTTGCTACTGGAACTATGTCAGCCTCTAATGTAATTACCACTTCTTTAGCTACATCTTCTACATTAAATGTTCCTTCTACTGTTTTGTAACCTGCTTTTGTTACTGTATAACTATAGATACCGTTAGCTACTTTAGTTAAATCAGTAACTTCGTTGCCTGCACTATCTCTTACTACGATTGTTGCCCCGTCCAAAATTGTAAATGTTACTGAGTATGTTGCTGAAATTTCACTTTCGGAAATAGTAACTGGTATGTATTTGGCTTTTACATCCTTTGAAGTCGCTATAACAAATGCCTTTTCATATAATCCTGCTTTAGGATTAGTGATTTTTTCATCAACAATAGTAACAGTGATAGACTCTCCAGCATCAATTGCCGTATTTAAATATATTACAAGATCACGGTGACCTGGGAGAGTACTGTTTTGAATATAAATTCTTGATTTAACGCTTTCTGTATCTGCAGTATTTGCAATGATATCGCTATTAGCTAATTGGCTAAGATCAAAATCTTTTGATGAAATAATAAGTTGGTCTCCTTCAACTAGAGCCATAGTCGGAGTAATAACAAAAGTCCATTCCCCTTTGCTATCTTCAGTTGCATCATTGGTACTTACAGTAGCACTTTGTACAATTGTAGCTTCAGTTGTCGCTACTAAAGCTGCTATTGCGTCTGTAATTGCGTTTGCTGCTGCTAATTTTTCTATATCTGTTGTTGCTAAACCTGCTGCTGCCACTGCATTTGTTACTGCACGGTATGAGGCTGGAGTGTAGTCCGTTGCAATTAGCTTCGATGCCGCGATTTTCGATGCCGCTAATGCATCCGCACCTGGTGTTGGTGTTTGTACATTTCCACCAGTACCAGTACCAGCACCGGCACCACCGCCTCCTCCACCTGTACTAGGTACCCCTGGATTCGGCGCTGTTCCAACAATGACATTCACAATTTGTGACGCTATTGCTGCAAAGTTTGAAACAATTCCTGCAGCTGTGGAACCAGATGGTACAGTCAATTCATTTATTTTCAAATTTGTACCAACTGTAATTTGTGCAGCTGGATTTGAAACTGCCAAAGCCTCTACTGTGCCTGAAATTTGTAAGGCAATTTCTACCGCAGTTGTTAATAATAACTGTGCGATATTAGCATTACCTGTCAATGCCAGTTTCGCTGTCGACTCAATCGTAACTTTTGAAACTGTTCCATCGACATTAATTATTGAAACTGAAGCAGCTACTGTAATTTCAGTAATTACGGAATCCGATTCAATAGCAGTATCATTACGCTTTACATGAACTTTTCCAGCTTTAGAATTTCTCAGCTTTACATTCGGACCTTTTTTCTCATCGTTAGCAAACTTATTATCTAATGAGGCGACTTTACCGAAAATTGCGTCATCAATGATTAAATTTCCGTTAACAGTAGCGCCGTCTAACTCGACTGAATTTCCAACATTTGTTGTTACTGTTGCATTACCTGTTACTGTCAATCCGGAAACGGATACATAATCAGCATTAATCGTTAGTGCATTAATTATTGCATCAGACTTAAAAACTACTACCTTATCTGCTGTACCCGCATTATTCAGTATTAGAGAATCAATACTCGTAATAACACCGTTTGTAACTGTAGCCACAATAGAAGCGCCATTTAATGCTTCTTTATTTTCTTCTGTAAATATTGATTTCACAGAATCATCGTATGAATAAGTTGTTCCATTCACAACAATACCGGCTGTTGTGTAATCATCTAGTTTGAAAGTTACACTTTGAGATGTTTCAGGAGTTGTTTTAACTACAGTTTCTGCACGTGTAATAAATGCTGCCATTTGGCCACGTGTTACATTAGAAGCACCATCAAATTTTGTAGCTGTTTTTCCTGTTGTTACATTACTTTCATATAGAGCAGCAATTGCTTCTTTATAATCTTCACGTACGTCTGTGAATGGTAATGCATCAACATTAGTAGATTTTAAATTTAATGCATTGGCAATAATCTTCGCTACGTGATTACGTTGAATGTTTGCTCCTTGGTGGAAAGTACCATCTTCATAACCATCAATAATACCTGCTTGTTTTAACGCAGCAATTGCTCCGTAATATTGGTGATTACTTGGGATATCTTTGAAGTTGGGATTAACTACATTAGTTGTATCTAAACCTAGCACACCTGCAATAATTTTTGCTGCTTGACCACGTGTCAAGTTTTGTCCTGGTTTAAATGTACCATCTTGATAACCATTAATGATGCCACGATCACTTAAGCTCTTAATTGCATCAAAAAATTGGTGTGATGAAGATACATCTTTGAATGAACTTGCTTCAGGTGCGATTGGTGCGGCAACTGCTACAACTGAAGCTGCAACCGCTGCTGCTGTTGTAGCTTTTATGAACTTCGATTTTTGTCTTTTATTCATACCTAAATAAATACCTCCAATTTCCTAAATTAATAGTAATTTTACACCAAAGGTGAATATAATCCATTGTACCTTATTTTTTACCAATTTTCTATATTATTGGATTTTTAGTTATTTTTATTAGGATAAATATCTCTATAATTCATTGATAAATAATCAATAAAATGTAAATCGAACCATTTTTACTATCCATTCTATAAATTTCAAAAATGTTATTGCTCAAATTAAATTATTTTGGATTTTTATAAAATAACCATTTCCTAATATAAGTAAAAAACTGCGTGAACCTAAGCCCCAGGTTCACGCAGTTTCTATTTTTATTGATTAATTTTTAGCTCTTTTCTTCACCATTCTCATCACGGAAACGTATAATTACTTTTGTAGTGTCTGTTTCAACTAAATCTGCAAATCTTGTTTTATTGAATGTGGTGCTCACTTTTCCGTCTGGAGAAGTTGTTACAGCAATGCTGTCTTCACTTGTAACAGTTACTGTATCTGCAGTTGTACCAGTATTTAACTCAATTGAATCATTTGTCGTTAATTGCGTAATTTCTGTGTCTGTAAATGCAAATTTACTGTATCTGCAGTAGTTGCAATTATACCTGCAGTATCATTCGTAGTAGTTTCTGATGATCCAGTCCCTTCGTCTGTGTTAACTGCGTTTTCATCTGGATTTTCATTATCTCCACCTGGTTCATCTGTGTTTTCTCCCGGGTTTTCATTTTCTTCATTTTATATTCATCATATTGCTCACAAGGCTCTGATAAAGTATTAACAGGACGGAGTTCAACATTCTCACAATTATTCACTACTAAATCTAATACGTTCCAGTAAATTTCTGTTCCTTCACCTGCCGGAACTTCGAAAATATGTGCTGGGGCTGTCGCATTCCCTAAGAACACTTGAACCTTTGCGCCAGATGTATGTAATGTGTTACTACCATAGTAATGATATACACAGATTCGATATTACCCTTCCAATAATTGGCGAATAGTTGTCGTTTTAGGACCGTAAGAATCAACGTCATCCAATCTAAATCTGCATATACGATTCCATTTGAAGGTGTACGTTTTTCACCGTAATATAAGTTAAATTAATGAAAAATTCCGTCTATAAACCTACTTTTAATTATAAGGAAAAATGAATATTTACATCCAAAAATTTTAATATCAGAAGGCAATATGATATATAACAGGAAAATATAGTTATTATTAACAATCTTGATATTTTATAAATATTGATTACAATTGTACAATTGTTAAATATAAATATTGAGGGGGAATATAGAATGGAAGAAATATTAAGTCTAATTACATTATTCATGAATATTATTCATGACTTAATTGTAGTAGTAGTTTCAAAATTCGGCTTTACTGTTAATGATAAAATGATTCATTTTTTCTTCATAGGAATTATTGGTATAATTTCATTTATTTTAATAGATCTAATTTTTAAAAGTTTAGTTAAATTTGGAGTGTCAGTGCTTTCTTTCATTTATACTTTTTCAATAATTGTAGTGGTATCTTTTGTTATTGAAATACAGCAAAAAATAACAGGTGCAGGGAATATGGAGTTTGCGGATATATTGTATGGACTTTGGGGATTTTTATTGTTCTTGTTTGTACTCATCCTCATTAAATTAATCGGAAGATTTATATTTAGGAAATTAAAAATAAGTAAAAGGCATAGTTAGTTTAGAAGCTATGCCTTTTATAAAATTATATTAACTAAGCACCTGTTTTGATAAAATATCTTCTTTTAGTCGGGCAAGAATCTCATTAGCCTTTTCTTCTGTATCCCTTACAACACCAAAATAAAACTTACATTTCGGTTCTGTTCCTGAAGGGCGAATGGCAATCCACGAATTGTCCTCTAGTACAAACTTTAACATATTTTCTTTCGGCAAAACGATTGGCTCAGTAGTACCGTCATATAATGTTGCAATACCAGTTAGATAGTCCTCAATACGTACAACAGCTACCCCAGATATTTCTTTAGGCATATTTAACCGATAATTATTTAAAATGGCTTTCATCTTCTCTTGGCCGTCTTTGCCTTCAAATGTTTTAGACACAAGCGCTTCCTTATAGTAGCCAAACTGTTCATACAACTCTTCTAAAGCATTAAGCAACGTTTTTTCTTGTGTCGAATAATAGGCAGCCATTTCTGCAACTTTTAAAGCTACTTGGACGGCATCTTTATCACGAGCAAATGTCTCAATTAAATAACCGTAACTTTCCTCATAACCGAATAAATATGTATGGGCCTTAGTCATTTCAAACTCTGAAATTTTTTCTGCGATATACTTAAACCCAGTTAAAGTATTGACGGTTGTAATACCGTAATGAGTAGCAATAGCAGTACCTAGCTCTGATGTTACAATTGTTTTTAGCATTGCTCCATCCGATGGAAGTGTACCATTCTCTTGTTTTGTTTTTAAAATGTAATTTAATAAAAGTGCACCAAGCTGATTACCTGTAAGCAGCTCGTATGAATCATCTTTACGCACCGCTACCCCTAAACGATCTGAATCCGGATCAGTTGCCAATAATAGGTCCGCTCCTACTTGGTTACCTAACTCGATTGCCATTGAAAAGGCAGCCGCCTCTTCCGGATTTGGATAAATAACAGTTGGAAAAGCGCCGTCTTGAACAGCTTGCTCCTCAACAACATGTACTTCATTAAATCCAAATTGCTTCAAACCTTCTACTACCGGAACAAGTCCTGCACCATGTAAAGGTGTGTAAACAAGTTTCATATTATAATCAATTGCATTGTTATTTTTTAAAGTTAATAAGTTTTTCATGAACTTTTCATCTAAATCTTCCAAGATCCAATTAAATAAACCTTTTTGCTCTAGCTCGGTAATATCTGCAACTTCAATCTCAAAAATATCTTCAATTGGGTTCATATGCGCGATAATTGCATTTGCTCCAGTCGGAACTAGCTGAGCACCATCTTCTCCATAAACTTTGAAGCCATTATATTGTTTTGGATTGTGACTTGCCGTAATGACAACACCAGCAAAAGCCTTTAATTCACGAACTGTAAAAGATAACTGGGGTGTTGGACGTTCCTCTTTATAGACATAAGTAGTAATACTATGTGCACCTAATACACAAGCTGTTTCCACTGCAAACTCATATGAAAAGTGACGTGTGTCGTAAGCAATAGCAACACCTCGTTTTTTCGCTTCTTCTCCATTTGAAGAAATATAGCGTGCCAATCCCTCTGCTACTCGACGGATTGTGTAGATATTCATTCGATTTGTACCTGCGCCAAGTAACCCTCGCATACCACCAGTACCAAAAGTTAAATATTGATAAAAACGTTCTTCGAGTTCTTTTATATTATTTTGAATTGCTTCAAGTTCAGTTATCAAATAGTTCGGTAAATTATGTTGCTTCCATTGTTTATACACTGCTAAACTCATATTTTCTACTTCTCCTTTAATAACTCTAACATTTTACTCTTATAAGCTTCTACTCCAGGTTGATCGAACGGATTTACTTCTAGTAGGCATGCACTCATGGCGCAAGCTTTCATAAAGAAATATATTAAATAGCCTAAATGATATTCATCAAGTTTCGGTAATTCTAATTGGATAACAGGTACGCCACCTTCTGCATGAGCTAGTGCAGTACCTTGCTTTGAAATTGCATTAATTTCATTAAAAGAACGATGAGATAAATAATTTAAACCATCTTCATCACGTTCATCAAAAGGTACTTGCAGGTCGCCTTCAATCTCATGAAAATGAAGAAGTGTTTCAAACATAATCGGGCTACCATCTTGAATAAATTGACCGATTGAATGTAAATCCGTTGAAAAATTAACAGTTGAGGGATACAAACCTTTCTTTTCCTTCCCTTCACTTTCACCAAATAATTGTTTCCACCATTCATGAAATTTGTTTAGACCAGGCTCAAATGAAGCAAGTAGTTCAATTGAATAGCCTTGCTCATATAACATATGGCGCATCACTGCATATTTGTATGCATCATTATTAGCTAAATCAGGTTCTAAAAGCTCCTCAGTTGCATGCTTCGCACCTGCCATTAAAGCACGTATATCCACGCCTGCAACCGCAACTGGTAATAAGCCGACTGGTGTTAACACAGAATACCGCCCACCAATATTTGATGGAATAACAAATTGACGATATCCAGCTTTATCAGCTATACCTTTTAAAATACCTTTTTCTGCATCAGTCGTAACAATAATACGTTCTTTTGCTTTATCCCCATAGCGTTTTTCCATATAAAGACGCATTACTCGAAAAGCAAGAGCTGGCTCCATTGTGCCACCCGATTTTGAAATGACGTTAACATAAACTTGCTTTTTGTCTAAATACGATAAAAGTTGCTTGATGTAAGCACCGCTCATGTTAAGACCAACATATACAACTTCAATACCATGTTCCGATAAACCAAAGTACGGTTTCAATGCTTCTTGAATTGCACGAGCGCCTAAAAACGACCCCCCTACACCAGCTACAACTAAGACATTTGCACAGGCACGAATTTCGGATGCAACACGCTCGATTGATTTGAGCAACTCATGATGGTCTTGGACAGGTGAATTTACCCAACCTGTTAATTCAAATTGGGGAATTGCATGATGTATATCTTTAACCTGATTTTTATATTTCAAAATATCACTTTCCTCAAGTGAACAATTTAACAATGTTGTTTTTACGACTTCTTTAATCATTTTATAATCTCCAATTCTGGTAAATTCAGATATATCTATTATGACATAGGAAAAAAAGAAAACCAACTCGTAAGAATTTACAAGTTGGTTAGTTTAAAATAACTGTTATTAACATCTTAAAACATTTGTATTACATTAAAGCAGTCTTAATTACTTTTATTACCAGCTGCTGTTCTTCTATCGACATTTTCGAATCAGAAGGCAAACAAATGCCTGTAGCGAATAAACGCTCACTTACGATTTCATCCGCTGTATGAGGATAAAACTTGCAGCCAATAAACAACGGTTGCATATGTAAGGGTTTCCATACTGGACGCGATTCAATATTTGCCTTGTCTAGACGGTCCATCAATTCATATGGGGCAATACTAATTTTTTCAGGGTCTAATGTCATTACGGATAACCAGCGATTTGAAAAACTCTCCTCTAGCTCTGGCATCATGTCGATTCCATCTATTTCATTAAATACAGCTTCATAGCGCTCGAAAATAGCACGTTTTTGTGCAACACGCTCATCTAATACCTCTAACTGTCCACGACCTATACCGGCAACAATATTACTCATCCGATAATTATATCCGACTACACTATGTTGATAATGCTTCGCCACATCACGAGCCTGTGTTGCAAGGAAACGAGAGCGAGCAATCAATGCCTCATTGTCTGACACAAGCATCCCACCTCCAGAAGTTGTTATGATTTTATTACCATTAAACGAATAAATGCCAAACTGACCAAATGTGCCGCTTTTCTTTCCTTTATAGGATGACCCAAGTGATTCGGCTGCATCCTCGATGAGCGGAACCTCGTATTGATTACAAAGCTTCATAATTTCATCCATACGAGCACTTTGTCCATATAAATTGACAACAATAACTGCTTTCGGTAGCTTCCCTTCTGTAGCTGCCTCCTCTAAAGCTTTTGTCAATGCTTTTGGTGACATATTCCATGTCGTCGGTTCTGAATCTATAAACACCGGTTTTGCGCCTAAATAAAGAATAGGGTTGGCACTGGCGATAAATGTAAGTGTCGAACAAAAAACAGTATCTCCCGCTTTAACACCTAATAAATCTAATGCCAAATGAATAGCACCTGTACCTGAACTTGTTGCAGAAGCTGCCTTAATACCAACATACTCAGCAAGCTCATGCTCAAAGCCATCTACATTTGCCCCCAGTGGTGCAATCCAGTTTGTATCGAATGCTTCTTGAATATATTTTTGTTCGGTTCCACCCATATGTGGGGAAGATAATAAAATTCGTTTTGACATACAAAACCTTCTCTCTTCAATAATTATTCATGAAACTTAATCGGTTTTGCTGGCGTACCAACAGCTGTACATTTTGCTGGTAAATCTTTCACCACAACAGCTCCTGCACCTATAATTGTCCATTCACCTACTGTAACCCCTTGAATAATGGTAGCATTCGTACCAAAATCCACACCTTCTTCAAATACTACATTTCCTGAAACAGATGAATTCGGTAAAATCGTTGTATAATTATTAATTGTTACATCATGACCAATTGTACAATTCAAATTAATAATCGTAAAATCTTTAATATCAATATTTACTGTTAAGATATTTCCTTCACAAATGATATTTCCTTGACCAAGTGTAATAAATCTTGAAATATTCGCTGTGGGGTGAATTAAGTTTGGGAATATTACATTTTCATACTTAGCTAATTTAGTCACTATCACCTTTTTCGCTTTTGGTGAACCAATTCCTAAAGCAACATGAATATCACCTTTTCCTTCTAACCACTCAGCATCTCCTAACACAGGTAGTTCATTAACTAAAAGTCTATGATTTTTCTCATTGTCATCTAGAAAACCAAGAATTTCCCATTCACTGGAAGCCTTATTAATGTCTTCAATCAAATGAACAACCTCACGAGCAAAGCCGCCTGAACCGTAAATTACAATTTTCTTCATAGTCACTGACTCCCTTTAAATTTCTCCATAGTTGCTTGCCCTTCCTGGCTAATTCCTTCCGACACGAATACTTTCTTCACTGTCAAAAACAATATTTTCATATCCAACCACATTGTTCTATTCTCCACATACCACACATCATATTCGAACTTCTGCTCCCACGAAATCGCATTACGACCGTTCACCTGTGCCCATCCCGTAATCCCTGGACGTACATCATGGCGACATGCTTGCCTATCATTATACAGTGGCAAATACTCCACAAGCAATGGCCGTGGCCCTACAAAGCTCATTTCGCCCTTCAGTACATTCCATAACTGCGGCAACTCATCCAAACTTAACTTCCGCATCATTTTTCCAAACGAGGTCAAACGATATGCATCTGGTAACAATTCACCTTGTTCATCACGCACGTCCGTCATGGTACGGAACTTATAAACATGAAACAGCTCACCTTTCAAACCTGGACGAGGTTGCTTAAACAACGCAGGTGACCCAAGCTTCCACCTTACGGTCAACGCCACTATGCCGATAATCGGACATAATACGAACAATGCAGTTAAACTTACCGTAAAATCAAATAATCTTTTCATTCTCATCATTCTCGATTCTTAATTTTCATAAGCAGTTTCCAAAATAACAAATGCCCTTGATAGAACAGTTGTATATCAACTGTAAGATAGATTCTATACTCTCAATTTTATTTTAGAACACTTTAATCAATATATTCTTTCTCAAACTTCCAAGAATCTCGGCACATTGCAACTATATCTCGCTTTGCCACCCAGCCTAACTCTTTTTTCGCTTTCGTCGAATCCGCATAACAAGACGCTATATCCCCCGGACGACGAGCGACAATCTCGTATGGCACTTGAATGGCATTCGCTTCTTCAAATGCCTTAACTAACTCTAACACGCTCGTTCCGCATCCCGTACCTAAATTGTACACGTGGACACCCGCAGTCAGCTTCTCCAAAGCCGCCACATGTCCCTCAGCTAAGTCCACAACATGAATATAATCACGCACGCCTGTCCCGTCTACCGTTGGATAATCATCTCCAAACACGCGTAACTGTGCAAATTCCCCTTTTGCTACTTTAGTCATATACGGCATCAAATTATTCGGAATGCCATTCGGTACCTCACCAATCAAACAGCTCTCATGCGCACCGACAGGATTAAAATAACGAAGTAGAGACACAGCTAAATTTGGGTTAGCTTTAACTATATCTGTTAAAATGCGTTCATTCATCGCTTTTGTTTCACCGTAAGGATTCGTCGTCGGTAATAGCGGCATCGATTCTTCAAACGGCACCAAATTATTCCCGTACACTGTTGCCGACGAACTAAATACAAAACGCTCCACACCATATTTTATACAAGCTTCTGCCACAACCATTGTGCTGAGCAAATTGTTCTTATAATATATTAACGGTTTCTCTACTGACTCTCCAACAGCCTTTAAGCCCGCAAAATGAACCACTCCATCGATATCGTGTTTTACAAAAATAGCTTCCACAGCAACTGCATCGGTCACATCCAATTCATAAAACAAAACTGTTTGTCCTGTTATTTGTTCGATATAGGAAACAACCTCCCGCTTACTATTGCTCAAATTATCAACAATAATGACCGAATGCCCAGCTTCCAATAAAGCCACACACGTATGTGAACCAATAAAGCCTGTCCCACCTGTTACTAAAATTCGCATCTTCCATCCCTCATTTATATTCGCTCACTCTGATTAATAATTATATAAACCGTCATTTACAATAACTTTTCATAAATTTCCACATATTCCTTTAATACATTTTCTAATAGAAAAGGCTGCACCAGCTCTTGTGCTTGCTCGCCCATCATTTCTCTTAATTCTTTCGATTCTACCAATTTTCCAAATGCATTCACAAGTTCTTCTTCATCCCCGTGATTTACCACATAACCATTTTTTCCATCAGCGATTAAATCACGTAAACCTCGCGTGTTCGTTACAATACATGGCAATCCTTCCACCATTGCTTCCATAATACTTTTTGGTAACCCTTCACGATGAGATAATAAGGTGACTATGTCTGAAATTTGAAGTAAAGAAGGCACATCTCCGCGATGACCCAAAAAATGGATATCATTTAATTTTTCTATTTCAACAAATTCTTTCAGATGCTGTTCTAATTCACCTGTACCAATAATGCATAAAGCTGCTTGTGGATAACGCTCTTTCAGTTTAGACCAATTACGAAGCAAAAAATGGTGATTTTTATTTAAGTTTAATTCTGCAACAAATGCAATCATCATTTGTTCTTCTGTCAATCCAATTTCTTGTTTTAAATTTGCCTTTTCTTCTTCACTTAATCGCACATTATTAAATTCAACACCTACACCATGCACATACGAAATTTTATCAGTCGGTAGTATTTTTTGAGCATTGACATAATCTTCTTTATTAATAGTAATGAGATGATTTGTCCACTTTGCAGCGATTTTTTCCGCTGTATAATAAATAAGCCAATTTTGCTTTGGGGCACCCTTAAAAAAATGAAATCCATGCGCTGTATACACAATCTTGCCATGCTTTGCCACCTGATACGCCTTTCTTGTCAATAACGCCGCCATAGGCGTGTGTACATGAACCAACTCAAAAGTCATTTCACTAAATAGCTTTTTCAATTGTTTATACGCAGTGATATTATCCTTACTTAACGGACTTCTACTAAAGTCAATATCGATACATTTCACATTCATTGCCTCAAGCTTTTCTCGCATTTTCATATCTTTACCAGCACCTGCATATACTTCATAGCCAATACGTTGAAAATATTGTATGTATGGAATATGAAATGCAGTCAAGTGCCGATAGACAGAAGCAACAAATAATACCTTTTTTTTCATAAGACACCTTTTTCTTATTCTGTTAAGAACGTATCATGTACAACATCCGCATGAGATACGTCCAATTTTAATTATTTCTCCCCCATAACTCTTTCACCTTTTCAAAATCAGCTATTTCATACCTTCGCTTAATTCCCAACTATCTTAACTGAATCTTTTAGAAGAGCAACAATCACTTTAATATTCCAACGTTATTTAAATTAATAATAGTTACGCCTTCTTAATTTAAATATCTTTCACATACGTCCCATAAGTATTAGAATATATATATATACTGTTTCAATTTTGCTTTGTCTATAAAATTTTCTCTCTTTCAATACGTTAAGCCGTTCATTAAATTTAGACCTATTGAATAAAAATCCGTTTATTTTGGTTAAATTTTCTTTTGATATTTCATTAGCATAGATTCTTTTCAATTCCTCACACTGTATCTGGAAAGTATGATTTTTCTTATTACCTAAAAATCTCTTACCTCTTTTTATAAATAGTTTAAAAGGATTTAAATTCACTCCCACGGTATTATTCTGATGTTGACGATACAAAATATAACTATCGT
Organism: Solibacillus sp. FSL W7-1472; assembly: GCF_037969775.1. Classification (NCBI taxonomy): domain Bacteria; kingdom Bacillati; phylum Bacillota; class Bacilli; order Caryophanales; family Caryophanaceae; genus Solibacillus; species Solibacillus sp. FSL W7-1472. Next base: position 635,088 of record NZ_CP150208.1, on the reverse strand, counting down.
TATCAAATATTACCTTCCCCTTTAGTAAAGCAACTAAATATACCCACCAATCATGCATAATAATATTCTCTTTATTAACTGTTTCTTTAAGAATTTCTTTTCTTAAAGAATTATTGAGAACAATAGTACATCCGGTTGCTATATTCTCAACAAGTGCATTTCCAATAGATAATTTTCTTTTTAAAGAATTAGAATATCTTATAAAATTTAAATTTTCATCTACTAACTTTGTTTTTGAGCAATATAAAAGTGGTAATAATGAATCTTCCTGATTATTTAACATGTCTACTGCTCTTGTTAATTTTTCCTTCTCCCAAAAATCATCTTGATCGCAAAAAGCATAATAGTCAGCATTTCCATCTGACTTTTCTAAAAGCTCAAAAAAACTTTTAATAACACCAATATTCTCTCCAAATTCGATTTCGATATTCTTATACTTAGAATAAGAGTTTAATATTTCTTTGGTTTTATCCGATGAACCGTCATCTCGAATAAATATTTTAAAATTTATATTTATTTGATTTATTAATGATTCCATTTGTTGCTCTAAGTACTTCTCTCCATTATATGTAGATAATAATATTTGAACCGTCTTCAATTTACTCGCCCCATCTTTTCATAAAAAATATACGACCTTGCAATTATTAACCATAAAAAAAATACAGGTGAAATTAATAAAGGGTTTGTACCAGCGCATAAATATAGCATTAATAATCCTATGCCAATATTTTTGGCTGTACTATCCTTAGATATATTTAATAACTCAAAAGATATTTTAAATATATAAAAAGTAAATATAAAGAAATAAATCAATCCAAATTGTCTAATTAAATTAAAATGACTTACTTCGACATTTACTACATAAGAATTAGAACCAACACTAAAAAATTCACTACCTATACCAGTACCAAAAAACAGAAATATTACATTTTCGGTAATTTCACCGAATATCGATTGCACATGTCCTACTTTTACATTAGTTGAGGGATCTGTAATCGAAAGTTTGTCTATTATAACATTAAATATATTATTACTTATTAATATATATAAAAATGGCAGAAATAATAAAATTAATGTTAAGTTCCATAAATTGAATTTAATCTTATAAAAAATATTTACTATTAAAATGCCTATAATTAAAAATAAAATTATTCCCGTAGAAAGAGTTAAACAACTTGCAATCATTCCTAAATAAAAGTCAAATGTTCTATTTTTATAAGTAATTAAACAAAATGGAATTAATAACATAGACCAAATAAAATATACATTTGGAATAAAAAATCCCAATGTACTTCCTAGAGGATTTGCTCCAATATACCCTAAATTCAATGATTCAGCTATTCCATTTATTTGCGAAATTAAAGGATGTCCTCCAACTAAAAAGGCCACATAAAGTAAAATAAATGTTGCAATCACAGTAAGAAACAACACACGCCCTATACTGTATAATACTTTCAAGAGACTTGCTTTATTTCCTAAAAATAATATTGAAGGCAACAATCCCAAAATAGTAAATGCTGAAACTTGACTTATTACTGAGCCTATTTGTTCATTAAAGATTATAATAGAATAAGCTATTAATAGTAATGGACACACAATAAAAATAACAAATTCCAAAAGTAAATTTTTAGGAAGTGATTTTTTGTAAAATAACGCTAAATACACTGTTAAAATTAAAACAAGGAGAAAAGATATATTTTTGATACCTATCCCTCCACCTATATCTAGAAGAAAAATTAATATCAAAAAACCCCATACTTTACTATATGTATTTAATTTTAATGACTCAGAAATCATATTTTCACATCCTGTTCTTCAACTTCCCCCACCATTCACGATTCGTCAAATACCACTCAATCGTCTCAACAATCCCTGTATCAAACGTATACTGTGGTTTCCAATCTAACTGTGTTTCTATCTTTGTTGGATCAATTGCATATCGCCGGTCATGCCCCAAACGATCATCTACATATTCAATTAGATCTTTCGAAACATTTAAATAATTAACAATCAAATGGACGATTTCATTATTTGTACGTTCATTATGACCACCTACATTGTACACTTCACCCAATTCTCCTTTATGAATTACTAAGTCAATCGCAGCACAGTGATCTTTTACATGTAACCAATCACGCACATTTTTCCCATCCCCATAAATCGGTAGCTTTTTGCCTTCAAGTGCATTCGTTACCATTAATGGAATCAATTTTTCCGGAAAATGATATGGCCCGTAGTTATTTGAACAACGTGTAATATTGACATTCATACCGAATGTTTCTGCATAAGCAAGTACTAACATATCTGCACCAGCCTTACTAGCTGAATACGGACTATTTGGTGCTAATGGTGTTGTCTCTGTAAAATAACCTGTTTCACCTAAGCTGCCATATACTTCGTCTGTTGATACTTGTACATATTTTTCGATATTATTCTCTTTCGCTACATCCAATAAGTTTTGTGTACCTAACACATTCGTTTTAACAAATACACCCGGATCTGTAATACTGCGGTCTACGTGCGATTCGGCTGCAAAGTTTACTATGACATTGATTTTATATGTTTTCACTAAGTGATTTACGAGCTCATAGTTACCAATATCACCACATACAAATGTATAACGTTCATTATTTTCTACCTCTTTTAAATTATCTAGATTACCAGCATAAGTTAATAAATCTAAATTAACAATCTGATAATCTTTATACTGCTCTAGCATATAGTGTACGAAGTTACTGCCGATGAAGCCAGCACCACCTGTAATTAAAATTTTTTTAGTCATGTAATTGTAGCTCCTTTAAATATCGAGATAATGCATCCTGCCATGTTGGTAATGTTGTAAAAGCTATAGCTAATTTTGATTTATCCATTTTTGAATTCGATGGTCGTTTAGCTTTGGTCGGATACTCTGCTGTTGAAATTGATTTAACATCAGTCGCTTTTCCTGCTTCTATATATATAGCTTTTGCAAATTGTGCCCAGCTGCAAAAGCCTTCATTTGAAGCGTGATAAATACCATACTTTTCTGTCTGTATCATATCAAGTAGCAATTTAGCTATGTCGACCGTATATGTCGGTGAGCCAAACTGATCTCCTACTACTGACACTGTTTCATAGCTTTCTGCTAAACGTAGCATTGTCTTCACGAAATTATGCCCATTCTTCCCAAAAACCCATGAAATACGCAAAATAAAATACTTTTCAAGCAGTAGCTGTACTACTTGTTCACCTTGTAATTTCGTTTCACCGTAATAACCAATCGGATTAGTTTTATCTGTTTCCTTGAAAGGCTGATTACCTTGTCCATTAAATACATAATCTGTACTAATATAAACGAACTTTGCATGATGCTTAGCTGCTGCTTCAGCTAAATATTTCGTTCCATTGACATTAACATTGTAGCAAGCATCACGGTCTTCCTCTGCTTTATCCACAGCTGTATATGCTGCACAATGAATAATTACGTCTGGCTTTAACGACATTATATAATTCTTAACTGCTTGCTCATCTGTAATATCTAGTTGCATAGAAGAGGTACCGACGATATCGATACCTCTTTTTTTACTTTCTTCTAAAACGTCGTAGCCTAACTGCCCACTAATGCCAGTTACAAAGATTTTCATTTTGCCTCACCGTATACGAAATGGTTATCCATTTCAGCAAATGAAACAGCCTTTTCGTCCTTTGTAGATAGTAAGGGTGGCGTCGAAATTTGCCAATCAATAGCTAATGTTTCATCGTTCCATTTTACACTACGGTCGCAGTCAGCTGCGTAATATTCGTCGACTTTATATTGTACTTCGCAATTTTCTAACAGCGTATAAAAACCATGTAAAAAGCCTTTTGGCACCAGTAACTGTTTTTTATTTTCAGCAGTCAATTTAAACGCTTCCCATTTGCCATAAGTAGGCGAGCCTTTTCGAACATCGACAATTACATCTAAAATCGCCCCTCTTGTACAACGCACTAGCTTTGTTTGGGCTTTTGGCTCTAACTGATAATGCAAGCCGCGTAATGTGCCCTTTGTTTCAGATAATGAGTGATTATCCTGTACAAATTCGATATCTATTCCAATTTTTATAAATGACTCTTTATTGTATGACTCCATAAAGAAGCCCCGATGGTCTCCAAAAACAGTTGCTTCGATAATGTAAGCATCCTGTAACGTTGTTTCGACTTTTTTCATTACATTCGCTCCTATAATTTGTAAATTGGCTGGTTGCCATTTGCCAGTCTCATTAGATATTGACCATACTGATTTTTCTTCAATGGCTCTGCTAATTCTAATAATTGCTCTTTTGTAATATAACCCTTTACATAAGCAATTTCCTCTAAGCATGCAATTTTTAGGCTTTGTCGTTTTTCTACTGTTTCTATAAATTGTGATGCCTCTAATAATGATTCATGTGTACCTGAGTCAAACCAAGAAAAACCACGACCTAAAATTTCTACATGTAACTTGCCTTGCTCCAAGTAGACTTTATTTACATCTGTAATTTCAAGTTCGCCTCGCTCAGAAGGCTGAATGTTTTTGGCGATTTTAACGACACGGTTATCATAAAAGTATAAGCCTGTTACAGCATAGTTAGATTTTGGCTGTGCTGGCTTTTCTTCAATTGAATTCGCAACACCATTTTCATCGAACTCTACTACACCAAAACGTTCTGGATCATTGACATAATACCCAAATATAGTTGCCCCTTCTTCTAGCGAAACAGCATTTTGTAACAGCTTAGTTAAACCATGACCATAAAATAAATTATCGCCTAAAATTAAGGCAACCGAGTCATTGCCAATAAATTGTTCACCGATAATAAAGGCTTGTGCTAAACCATCTGGAGAAGGTTGTACAGCAAATTCTAACCTAATGCCTAAATTTGACCCATCTCCTAGTAACTGCTCATAACGTGGTAAATCCTCTGGTGTTGAAATAATTAAAATCTCTTTAATTCCAGCTAACATTAATACTGACAGCGGATAATAAATCATCGGCTTATCGTAAACTGGTAATAGTTGTTTTGATACTACTTTTGTTAAGGGATATAGGCGCGTTCCACTACCGCCTGCTAGGATAATACCTTTCATAAATATAAACAGCTCCTTAAAATCTAATATCTATTAGTTTTATTTTTATTAAAGCTAATAAAAGGCTCAAATATAAAAGCCCCGCTAAAATTGTGGTCCCTACTATTATTAGAATATTTATAGTTAAACTTTCCTCCATATTTATAGTAATAAAATCTAAAATTAAGAATATCAAAGCGCTACAGCAACCCACCAAAATAAGTTCCTTTATATTCCATTTCCATTTAATACGTTTAATGGAGTAAACGTATACTAGTAAGCAATATAACCCAAAGGCAATCAAATTCCCATAAGCTGCACCAAGATAAGAGTACTTTTCAATTAAAAAGACATTTAATAATAAACTTGTCAAACAGCTAACTAAAGCAAAACTAAACATCACTTTCGTCTTATTTATAATTTCCATTCCCTTGTGTCCAACCATCGCCAAGTTCCATAAAAATATCCCTACCATAACTATTGTGATTAAGTCACTTGCGACTACATATTCTTCACCTAAAAATAAGTATGCAATTTCTTGACGAAACTTATCAACAAATATAATAATTGGTAGTCCTACAATAAAAAAAATCGTTGTAAATTTACTAATCAATTGCTCTATTTTTTGCTTATGTTCCGTTAGATTTACCGCAACCTTCATCAATAATGGATGTATAACAATTGTTAACGGCCCGAATACTAAACCAAAAGCTGCTGAAATAATAGAATAATTTCCTGCATATAGCCCTACCGCTTTACTACCATGAAAATACTCTATTAAAAATCGATCCGCAACATTCATGATTGATACTGCCAAAAACCATCCTAGCATCGGTAATCCATATTTCAACATTATTTTTAAAAATTGTTCCGTTGAAATATTCTTACTTTTTTTTACCTGCATATAGTTTTTAAGTTTCGGTAGTATAAATAGTAAATAACTAAAAACAATTACAATAAGGACACTTATTAAATTAATAGTAGTAAGAGTTAATACTACAATACCTACTACACGTAGTATACTAGAAGAAAAAATACGCATAGCATATCTTTTTGATTGTAAATCCGATTGTAAAATAACTTGCTCAATTGTAAAGATGGATTGAACCAATATTATTAATACACCTAAAATATACAAAGTTACATCCATAAACAAAGTGTTATAAATTATTAACAGCAACAATAAAATTATACTAGCAATAATAAATTTATTTATAATAGATTCTATATGCAAATTGAATTCTTTTTTCCGATTGTCCTCATTATACTTTGGTCTATAGAATAAAATAGATTGTATTAACCATTGTGTAAACACGGTTACAAAGAAGCCAATTAAAGTTGTGATTAATATATATTCTCCATAAACTTCAATTGTGAAGCTCCTGGTTAAAACCATTATTATAATTAAATTTATAACAGCAGGTGCAATTTGTGCAGGGAAATAATGAAACATTTGTTTAACGAAAAGATTAGAGTTCATTATTTCACACCACTAATTTTAAATTTATTATTTGCCTTATCAATTAATAATTGTCTCATTTGCTCAACAGACTCATTTTGAATTTGTCTTAAAAAATCATACAACTCAGACTGGGGCAACGTAATCGCCTTCCCAACATGAATTTTAGGGTAAATATTCTCCTTCTGAATTTCTTCAGGGTTTAAAAGTTCTTCATACATTTTTTCACCAGGACGGATACCCGAAAACTCAATCTGAATCTCATCTTCCGTAAAACCGGAAAGTCGAATAACATTCTTCGCTAAATCCACAATTTTTACTGGCTCACCCATATCTAAAACAAAAACTTCGCCACCTTCGGCTAATGCACCGGCTTGCAAAACTAGTCGGCTTGCTTCCGGGATTGTCATGAAGTAACGAGTCATTTCTGGATGTGTCACCGTAACTGGGCCACCTGCTGCAATTTGGGCCTTGAAACGTGGTACCACTGAGCCACGCGAGCCGAGTACATTACCAAATCTTACAGCTGCAAAGTTCGTTGCACTACGTGAAGATAAATCTTGAACAATCATTTCCGCAATACGTTTTGTGGCTCCCATTACATTCGGAGGATTTACGGCTTTATCTGTAGATATCATAACAAAACGTTTCACCCCAAATTTGTGAGCTGCTTCTGCTACATTTTTCGTACCAAAAATATTATTTTTTACCGCTTCACGTGGATTATATTCCATCAGTGGAACATGTTTGTGGGCCGCCGCATGATAAATAACATCCGGCTTATACTGTTTAACTAATTCAAAAATACGTTCCCGATCTTGAATATCTGCAATAATGGGAATGATAACTGAATCATTTTCCATTTTTTCTTGAAGTTCCATACTAATGTTGTAAATAGAATTCTCACCATGTCCTAACAGAAGTAGTTTTTTTGGTTGAAACTTCATCACCTGCCGACAAATTTCAGACCCAATCGAGCCACCTGCACCCGTTACTAAAATAACTTTGTCAGTTAACTTTTCCGAAATTGCTATCATATTCAATTTCACTTCTTCACGACCAAGTAAATCATTAATATCTACATCTCTCAGTTCATTAACAGAAACTTTACCAGTCATGACATCTTCGATTTTCGGCATAATTTTAATTTTTACATTTGCTGTAGCACATTTATCATAAATCGTTTTTATTCCTGCTTTTGACAGTGATGGGATAGCAATAATAATTTCATCAATTTGTTTGTTTTCTACTATTTTCACAATGTCGGCTATTGTTCCCCACACAGGCAGTCCCATTATATTTAAATACTTTTTATTGACATCATCATCGACAAAGCCAACTGCTTGAATATCTTTTTCACTTGTATTTTGAAGATTTTTTGCCAGCATCGAGCCACCTTGTCCTGCTCCAACAATTAATACTCGTTTAATATTATGAGGATTTTTGAAAGACTCCTTGTCATTTAGTAACCTAAGTAAAAATCTCGACCCACCAATCATAATGATATGAAGCATCCATGTTACAGCCATTACGCGGAAATAAATATCATTATTTATAGCTTGCTGTAATATACTTGCTGCCCCTACAGATATCGTAACCGCATAAGCAATTGTTAATAATTCACGAACTGAGGCTACGCTCCATACTCTCGTATATAGCTTATAAAAATAAGCTGCTATATGATGACTTATTAATAAAGTAATTGCACTCAGTACAATTACTTTATTAGAATAAACATTTAATGTAGGGTGTAGCAGCCAATAACTCATAAAAATCGCAGAGAGAACAATGCATGAGTCCACTATGAAAAATATAATATATCTTATTTTATAACTCATTTTTTGTTACCTCTTTCGTTTTACTTTGTAGTGGTTACTTTCCAGTAAGAACGGAAAAACACTAAGCCCATACCAATCATTAACCCTAGTACTAATCCAATTGCTAAGTTTAACAGTTTATTTGGAGATGTTGGGTCCTCAGCTAAAGTTGGATCAATAATCACTCGAATAAATGGATCTGCTTTAAAACTATTTAACCCTGTTTTCACAGATTGATATTTGGCTAATACAGAATGATACTCTTCTGATTTTATATCAATTTGTGCTTTTAATTGTAATAATTCATTTTGTATAGCTCCAGTGACATTGGATAATGCATTTGATTGTTCAGTTGATAAATTTAATACAAATTGAGAAGAAGAAATTGTTTGTAAAATTAGTACTTCTGGTAATTTATTTTTCGTTATTACTGTATTGTAGCTTGACATTAATTGTTCGATTTCAGTAGATAAACTGTCCGATTCTTTTAAATAAGTTTGCTCTAATTGATTTAACGTTTCTTTCATTGACGAGCTTACTTCACTTTTTGTTTTATCCATTACTAGTTCAAGATACTTCTGTGCATCTTCAGGGGTGTTTGCTATATATTTCATTTCTACTAAATCCGTATCCGACTGGTTTGATACTGATAAATTTTCTTTTGAAAAATCCTCTATACCGTTTGCTTTGAAATATTTTTTATTTTGCTCTACATTTTGCATTCGTTGCATGTAAATTGTTGGAGTAAATTCAGTTGCCACATAATTCGACATAATTCCTGCATCTTGCACACCACTTGAAATCTGGACAACGGCCTTTGATTCATATTGTTCTTCTATTACAAACCAACTAAGAATCCCAGTAAAGAGCAAGGCAATTATTATACAAATCGCAATAATCCATTTACCCTTTAATAATATATTAATTATTTCTCGTAATTCAATTGTTTCTTCCATTTGCTGTATTCTCCTTATTATCTGTATGTGCTAGTGCTATCAATATCCCAATAAAAATAAAAGCATATGCTGAAGTAGCTGGTAAAGAATCATTAAACACAGATTGTGAGAAATAGGCTAAAGCTGTAATTGCTATTATGAAATTTGTCCATCTTTTTCTAAATAAAGATTCAAACGTTTTTAGCCCCACTGTTACAAATAAAACAATAAGTGCAACTAAACCAATAATACCAAAACCATATAGTATCCCTATAAACTCATTATGCGGTTTATCCGTAATAATATTTTCGTCCCACATCCCTGCCCGTGAATCAATACTATAATGTGGAAAGTTATATACCAAAGAATCGCTACCATATCCTAATAGAGGTCGCTTCTTCACTAAATCGAGCGTTTTCTCCCAAATATACACACGACCCGAACCAGCTGCTGTTGCTCTTTCAGGTAATACTGGTAAATCAAAAGCATTTTCACTTGCATATGCGACATTACTTGATTTATTGAACGCTGTGAATTTATCTAAATATGGATTCTTATCTGTAAAAAAACCAAATGATTCATTCCACACACGGATATCTTTTTCAGCCAACACATGAAACACTGGAGCTGATATTACTAAAAACATCGCTAAAGCCGCAATTGCTTGACCTTTTTTTTCTGTAAATAAAATGGCAATCAAAATTACAATTAATAATAATGCCACCGTCAAAAAACCACTGGTAGAAATCGACATAAACATAACAGCTATTGAGGCACTCGCCATAATTGCACCTGCCATATTTTCATACCATTTTTTTGCTGTAATCGCCCACGCTAAATACATCACCGTCATCATTGCAAACATACCACTCATATAGTTCCATTGGTTAAGAGTACCTAGTAATTGAGAACCTTCCGAGATATTTGCACCTTCCGGTAACATAATAGAAACTATATTTTGAATCCAACTATTCTGTAATAAATCTTTTCCATTAAAATTTCTTGTAATGATGTACAAATTTATAAATACAAACGGCATCATCGCATACATTATGTATTTCACAACATTTTTTGGGTAGTCAATATTCATCGCAATAAACATTAATGCTACATAGCATAGCCAACTGATTGCACCATCAGATCTATTATATTGACCATTTAAGGCAATTGAAATATTTGGTGACATAATAGTAGAAACTACTATTACAAATACAAAAATACCTAGGACATAATTCAAATACGTTTTACGAATTATTCCATCCATTAACAAAACTTTGACTAAAATTAATATACCAGTAATAGTAGTAATTATTAAAACTATCAAAGCTTTATAATACGTAAACAAATCTCCCTTAGTACCTGATGAAAGTATATCTATATTAGATATTAACGGACTAATTATCTCTTCAGTATTTCCCATAACAACTAATGGCATAAAACCTATTAAAAATAAAAACAATCGAAAAATCCATTTATCTATATTTACACGCGACTGTGCATTTTCTTTTTCGTCACTATACTTTTTGGATTTATGAAGTTCTTCATAAAATGAAGTCATTGTATGTTACCTTCCTTATTATAAATTATCAATTAGAGTTAACAATTCCGTAACCCGATCTTGATAGGCTGGATACAATTCTGGTGTCCAACCTGCTTCTCTGCATTTTTCTAGTACAACTAACGCATGATTATACCTCTCAGCATTAAACAAAGCTTCTCCAAACTGAATCATAAAAATAGGATCTTCAACTTTATGAGGATTTAAATCTAAAGTTTTTTGAAGTAAAATTGCGGATTGCTCATACTCTTCTAAATTCGCTGTTATTACACCGCCTAAATAATTCACAACCTCTGAATTTGGTTGACGTAATAATAATTCATTGATTACTTTACCAGCTGCTTCAAAATTCCCTTCATTGTAGAGTTGGCTTGCTTGTTGAGATAACATATCATCGTGATTGAATTCTGCATCTTGTTTAGACGCTAAGATTTTTGAAGTAATAATACCGATAATTATAAAAATCACTATACCAATTAAGATATATTTTCTATTTGATTCAGTCATCTGCATCGTTCACAATCCTTTGTCGATTTTTTTGAAATTAACACCTCTCAGTATACAACAAATTAATGTTAATTTCCTTACATTTCCTTAGAAAATTAAACTTAAATTGTTTTTAATAACTATTTTTAACAAAAAAAGCATACTCTCCAATGAGAGTATGCTTCAATTTTAAAATACATTATCGAACGATAGTGAAAGTACCATTACCATTATATTCAAATGTATTTACAGTTGTTTTGTATTGAACAGTAAATTGGCTGTTATCAACTAAGCCTGGAACAAAACGTACGTATAATACTTTAGCATTCGTTGGATCAGTTGAAACTAATGCATTAGTACCGCCAGATGCAGGAACTACAGAAATGCTTGAAGCTGTTACATTTTCAGTGAATGTAAATGTTACAACGTCTGCCGTTGCAGAACGAGCTGTTGAAACTGAATAATCTGGAGTACTTGAACCAGATAGGAAATCAATAGTTTTTGTAATTGAAGCTAAGCCAGATAATCCATTTTGAGTTGGAGTAGCAGTTACTCGAACTTGTGATGTATCACCAACGATCGTTACAGGTGTGTTAGTAGATGTTTGACCTGCTGAAACTGTTGCTGTTACAGTAGTAGACTCATAGGCTTTCAATTCATTACCATTTACTGTGATTGCTTTTGTACCAGCTTTAATAGTAAATACTACTGGCGTTGCTGCACCATATGAGCGAGGTTTACCATTTTGATCCGATAATTGGTAATCGAATGTAGCTGGTGTTCCAGCGCTAAATGTTGTCGCAGGTTTATTTTGATTATTTTTAATAATCAATTCAGATTTATAGTTGCTTGACTTAATGTTTTGGAAGTAAACAACCTCTGCTTCTTTCTGAATTTGATTATCATCTAATGATTTACCGATGAATACAATCGGTGTTGCATATTCGTTAGTATTACCAGTTACAGTAAATGTTACTTTACCATCTTTATCCGTAGTGAAAGTATGAATACCGGCACCATCAGCTGAAGATAACTCAGCTTCATCATCATAAACTTTAACATTGTTAGGCTCTAATGTACCTAATTTTTTCGAGAATGCTAATTTCACATCTGTATTAGCTAATACTTTACCATCTTTTGTTTTTAAAGTAACTGTGTAATCGCGGCCACCAATTTCTGGTTCACCATTAAAATTAGCAGCAAATTGTGAGCCTACAGCTTCTACAGATAAGTCAAATAAAGCCTCAGCAGCAAATTCAACTTTTGAACCTTTTGCTTGTAAAGCATCTTCACTATAACGTGCATCACCTTGATAGATGATTGGCGTTACTGCAGCATTTTTACCTGTAAGCACAAGGTTAGCTTTACCATTTTCATCCAATCGAATAATACCTGATGCCCAACCAGAATTCGCATCAGAAGTTGTGAAGTCATATCCGAACGTTGCATTTGCAGAATCTCCAGTAGAAGAAATACCACGGAAGCTAACTCCACGTACCGCTTTGTTAGGTGCAACGTTTAAGTTTTCTTCAAATGTTACGAATACAGTACTATTCTTTTTACCTGTAATTTGGTAAACTTTTTCATCATCATTAGCTAATTTCGTACCTTCAGTCACATCTGAAATTGCTAATGCTTGACCCCAATGTACTGCTCCAGCTGAACGTACAGCAGTTTTAGCGCTAGCGTATGCTACTACAGTATCTGTAAATGAAGTGTTTTTATTATTATAACGAGTGTAAGTGTAAGTTGCTACACCATCAGCATCTGTTAAAACTTCATCTTTGATTTGAGATTGCAATAATTCATCTGCACCTGGGTTAATAGCAAATGTTACAGGAATATTAGCTACTGATTCACCTGCTGCTGCAGTTACTTTAACTGTTAAAGTAACGTTTTCACCGAATTTACCTTGAGTTGATTTTTCTACTAAATCAACAGAAGTTGGCACTACATCAGAAGCTTCATTTGATGGAGCTTTACCGAAGTCAGTATTTGCTGTTTTGTATAAGAAAGTAGCAAATTGACCACGAGTAGTGTTTCCTTTTGGATTGAAGTTGGATACTGCTGGGTTTGTAATATCAAAGAAGTCTAATACAGCGATTGCAGAGCGAGCTTCAGCTTTTGCTTGGTTAGTATCCTTAACATCACCAGTGAAATCTTGACCAGCTACGAATTCTTCTAAGCTAAGGTCTTTTAAAGTGTTAACCATACGTACTAAAGTTAATGCCATGTTTTCACGAGTGATTAAATCACCAGGTAATAAGTTACCGTGAGAACCAACGAAAACGCCAGCTTCTTTAACTACTGAAGCATATTTTAATAACTCTTCGTTAGAAGTTGTTTTTAGATCAGCGAATGCTGGGCTAGTTTTCCAAGTAGAAGCTGGTGCATAACCTTCTGCTTCTAAGTATTTACCTAATAATTTAACTACATCAGAACGAGTTAATTCTTTGTTAGGCTTGAAAGTGCCATCTGGGTAACCGTTAATTACGCCAGCATCAACTAATGCGTTGATCGCCTCTTCGTGTGTGTTACCTGAGATGTCAGATAGTGATGCAGCAGATGCAACTGGTACGATTGCAGATGCTACTAATGTAGCTGTCGCAGCTGTTGCTACGAATTTTTTGTATTTCTTTGGTTGGTTAGCCATTGAAAAATTTCCTCCTCATAAGTGAAAATAATAATTTTAGTTACCCACACAAAATATGTGCAGAAAAACTAACTACACATAAATTCTAGTAGTATACATTTACTATGTCAATCTTTTTTTGCCAATAAAACCAAAAATATACTATTTTATTAGACTACAAGATATGAATCCGTAAATATATTCAGATAACTTCAAATTTCTTTAATTATGACATACATATACTCATAAAGACAACATTTTCTTCACCAATAAATTCCATATATTATTTGAATATAGTTATAATTGGTGGTAATTATTGGCTTATATTTCAAAAATAAAAGGACGAATTGGATATATAATGCAGTTATACCAAGGATTTAACTGGAATTTATACATTACAATTATTACTAGTATATTACTTTTGTAATATAGTTATTATTTATATGACCATATTTTTTCCTACCTGGTTAGTGTATGAATGGTACGAATTAATAGAACCAGTTCGCTAAAATTCGACAAAAAGACAAAAAGAAAAAGGCTTTAGCATCTAAATGCTAAAGCCTTTTTCTCGGGCTACCAACCGAGTTTTTCCTTGCAGGGAAAAGTTAAAATTTAATATATATCGTAGAGGAAATCTCACTACTGAATTTAGTGTATCATTAACATTACAAATAAACAATCAAATATTACAAAGATTACACTATTTTTTTTCGATTACTTGTTGTTCTTCGATCCGCGTGCTACTTCCAATAAAAATAAAGGCAAAGCAATTTGGCGTTTAATCCGGTGTGGTTCCTTCATTAAACGGTAAAACCATTCCATCCCCACTTTTTGGAAAGCCTCTGGTGCTCTTTTCACATTGCCTGCCAATACGTCAAACGACCCACCAACACCTTGATAGATTGTTGGATGAAGCTGATCCCGATTTGCATTAATCCAGTTTTCCTGTTTTGGAGAACCCATTGCTACAAAAAGTAAATCTGGCTTCGCTTCATTAATTTTATCAATAACTTTTTGATTATCCTTTTCATAGCCGTCCTGTGTACCGGCAATTTTAATAGATGGATAGAGCTCTTGTAATTTCTTCGCCGCCTGATCTGCAATTCCCGGTTTTCCGCCATAAAGGAAAATAGGCTTTTTACGTTGCGCTGCTTCTTCACATAGACGGAGCATCATATCGACACCTGTTACACGTGATGTAATTTGGCCTTTTTGAATTTTTGAAGCTAAAATAACCCCGATGCCATCCGGAATTTGAAACTCCGCGTTATTAAGAAGTGTCTTTAATGCCGGGTCTTCTTTTGCTTTAATAATCTTTTCTGGGTTAATGGCAACGATTAACGATTTTTGCTGCTTTTCGATTTGATCAAATACTTTTGGAAGCAGTTCATCATAGCTTTCAGTATTTACTTGAATGCCGAGTACGGTTTCTTTCATATATAGTCTTCCCTTCTTTATAATTCATCTATAAAAAACAGTAGGCAGTACGTGTTAGACGCACTGCCGAGTTTACAATATTAGTTCTTCGCATCTCCAAGTAAGTGGAACTGGAAGCCTGCTTTTTCCCATGCTTCGCGGTTTAGGCAGTTTTTTGTATCGAATACGATTTTGCTCTTCGCGTTCAATGTTGACGGATCTAGCTCTTTAAACTCTTTGTGATCTGTCAGGAACACTAAAATATCAGCTTGCTCCAACGCTTCCTGCATGCTTTGTGTTTGTGTTTTATGTTTGTTTTGCTTAATGTGCGGGTCATGTGAAACAACAGTTAAGCCTAGTTTCTCCAACTCATCAATTACGATTGTCGATGGGCTTTCACGCATATCATCTACATTTCCTTTAAATGCTAAACCTAATGCAGCAACTGTTGCGCCTGCAATACCGTTTTTATTTAAAATCGCCTGTGTTTTTTGTGCTGTGAAGCTTGGCATCGAGTCATTCGTGTTACGTGATAAATGAATGATTTGGGCTTGTTCCCCGCCTAGCTCAACTAAGAACCAAGGATCTACTGCGATACAGTGTCCGCCTACACCTGGTCCCGGGAAATGGACGTTTACACGTGGGTGATAGTTCGCAAATTTAATTGCTTCCCAAATGTTCACATCTAATTTCTCCGCCATTTTTGCTAATTCATTCGCAAATGCAATGTTCACATCACGGTACGTGTTTTCCATTACTTTTACTAATTCTGCAGTCGTAGCGTCTGTTAAATGAATCGTGCCTTTAACAAATGTTTCGTACAGTTCTTTCGTAAGCTCTGCTGATTTTTGTGAAATCCCGCCAACAATACGGTCATTGTTTACAAGCTCCTCAAAAATACGGCCCGGAATAACGCGCTCTGGAGAATGGGCTACAAATAGTTCTGTCCCGATTTCCAGACCAGATTTCACTAACTCAGGCAGCATCACATTTTCCACTGTTTTTGGTGGTACTGTTGATTCTAAAATAACTAAATCGCCTTTTTTCACGAAAGGTACGATTGAAGCTGTTGCTTGACGAACATATTCTAAATTCGCTGTATTGTCCGGATTAATCGGTGATGGTACCGCGACAATATACACATCTGAAGCGACTGGTGTAGTTGATGCCGTTAAAAAGCCTTCATCCACCGCTTTGTTCAGGCGCTCCTGTAAGCCGTTCTCTTCAATATGTAGTTGTTTATCCTGAATACTTTTAACAGCTGCCGGGTTCACATCAACACCATGTACCTTTACGCCGTGATTTGCGAACATTACCGCCGTTGGTAAACCGATGTATCCTAAGCCAACGACACAGATTGATTTTGTCATGATCGTTTCTCCTTCACTTTCAAAAAAGCTATATCTCATTGTTTGATTGTTGTATAATTTGTTTCACGCATTTTGCCTGCATTCGTTACCAATAAATTGAATAACTTCATTTAATACAGTTTCAAAATATTCCGTTCATTTATAGGACGAAATGATTGTTCAAATGGTTGCCTGTAAATGCTTGAAAATTAGTCCTGCATTACAGTATACAACTTTCTGCTCGCTGTGTGAAATAGTTTTTATTATTCAAGCTGTTTAATGAACGCTTTCCTATTATTTTGCCTTTGAAAGGGATAGTTATACTAATTGAAAAGAACCATCGGTAATATACATACAAAAACCCCATTAGCTAATATTAGCTAACAGGGTTTAGTTTATTTGGGCAATCACGATGCATAGCCTCCAGTTAATCGTTCCTTTTCCGCAATTAAATTGTGGAATAATACTTCGTCACGAGATTCGAGTGCTTCATCGATTAAACGGGATAAGTTACTTTCTTCCAATACCCGCACAATCCCTTCAACTTCTTCGTCAAATTCAGGTGACGTTTCATTTTTTAACGGTGTTACATTATTTGAGACATTTTCAATAATCGGCATTAAATATTCGTGTACGTTAGATACGAGTAAAAGTTGATACAGCGGGAGACGTACGAAACGATTGCCGCGCTGGAATACAAACACTTCCGATAAATTTTCGACTTGCATTGAGTTTAAATCAATAATCATTTCTTTCCCTTCAATCGGAATGAAATGAAAAACTTCCTCGTCTTTTGTAATGGAAAAGTATTGATAAGCAAAGACTAAGCGTAATTTCGTGCCCGTCATTTTTGTATAGAATGGCTTCATAAATTGAACTTGAATCATGGGAATTCCTCCTTCACTTATTTTCGTTGGGATTTATCCGAGTCATAAGACCTAATTTCATTTATCATATGGATGCATTCATTTAAGTGTGCTTGAAACTCAATCATTTTCTCTGTTGCTTATAGTTTCCCCATACTTTCTACATTTCAAACCTTCAAAAAAGGGCTATTCGCTTAAAAAATTTATTCAATGTCTCTTCACATTACCGATTTGTCGTGATTCGTATTATAATGGAAGGAACGACTTTTTTTCTTCCTTCACCTTGAATGAAGTTAAAATTTCCAATGCAATTAATTAGTAGGGAGGGGAAACCCGTTTTGAGTTTATCTTTTTCCGAGATTGCCCATGCACATAAAGATTTTATTCAACATACATTACAATCCTTTGAAGAACAGCTTCTCCCTTCAGCAAATGAAGATGCAGAATTGGTGACACGCGCCATGTTCTCTGTCCGTAATCAGGCAATTAAGCCACCGCACTATTCAAGATTCAGCCAAATACTGGTATGCCAAGTTCAGGACGTCAATACAGCGGAAGTGACGATTAATTTTCCGGAACAAACGATCAGCTGCAGCTGTCCTAAAAAAGATCTATGCCGCCACCAGCTTGCAATTATTTTAAAGCTGTCGCAATATTTTATTTCACTGCAGCAATGGCTTTCTATTTGGCGTTCTAAAAGATCTGTTCCGCTCCAGTCATTGGCGTCTGAGCGCAGTCCTGAAAACTGGCAGATGATGGCTGACGAAGTGCTCAATTATGCAATTAAAGGTCCGCAACCATTGGAGCCGTATACATTATCAGGTTTAATCGAAAATATTCGTACTAAGCTGCAGCGCCACCGCCCTTATGAGCAGGAATGGCAGGAGCTGTTTAACTTGTTTATGGATATCGCCGTTTCGAAACATTTTCTGTTACATGCAGTCAAAACGAAAGCAGATCTGAGTCACCATTATGTTCAGTTCTTTTTGGAAAATACGTTAAGCCGAATTCAGCGGTCGATTGATACATTAAGTAAAACAACACGGCTGTTTGCAACCGAGCCATTTTTTGATGCCATTCAGAAAAATGTCCACGAGATTCTTTTTATCGAAAAAGGAGCAACAGCATTCCGGCTATCATTGTATTTGCAGTTTTGGACAAAGCTATTTAATGAACAAAAACGCTTAAAAAATGAACTGGCTCTTTTAGAACAAAGCGATGATAGCAATACAGATATCGAATTAAATGTAGTAAAATCCATTTTTTATATTTTATTAAGTTCGCCGTCACAACTGGAACAAGCAGTTGAAACAATGAGCGAGAATAATGTGGAAGGGTTTATCGACATAGCCCAATATGCATTACAGAAAGACTATGTTGATGAGGCGACCGTTATTTTAAAAAAGGCACTTCCTTTTTTACAAACGTTTGTGCAGGACAATTTATTGCCAATACGTCGCCAGAAATTTACGCGTAAGCTCGATCACCTATACAGTCAAGTTCAACTGAGTGATAGTGAGGAGCTCGCATTGTACTCTTCGTTCGGCCGTTATGGTATTGAGTCGTTTTCAAACTATTTACTGCGTCACAATCGTTTGGACGAGTGGGTTGCACTTCATCAGCTCTATCCTTCATCGATTCCTTATTTAGATCAATGCGGTTTAAAGGATGTTGTCGCACAGTCACCGGAAACTGCACTCCCTCTTTACCATTTTTATGCGATGGAAGAAATTCAGCAGAAATCGCGGCAAAATTATAAGCAGGCAGTCCGCATTTGGCGTGCGATGAAATCAGCTTCTAAAAAAGCCGGAAAGCTCGACTATTTTACAGCATATATTGAAGCCGTGCAGCTGCAGTACAAACGTTTGCGTGCACTGCAAGAAGAGATAAATAAAAGCAATTTACTCATTTAGATTATGTATTTTGCTAATAGGAGGTGACATTGCGTTTATTGCGCAACGATACAATGCAATATTTATTTAATACGAAGCTACCCTTTCTACAAGTCTTTCGCATAAAGCTTTCAGAGCTGCGTCCCGGTTACTTCCGCGCTACTGCGTACAATAAAAATGATTTAATTTTACCGACAGCCAATTGGATTCCTTCTCTCTTTTTTAAATTTGAGCAAAGTTTTTACGGGCTGCACACTTCATTGGAAGAGCGTGATTTAATCATATCGGCATCTCATTTGCTGGACGTTCTGTCACCAGCATACCGTCACCCGTTCTTGGATTTTGCTGCATACGATGATGAAACCGTTAATCACTTTCAAGCAATCCAGACGACATTGCCGCTCTGGAATGACCCAAAGCTTTGGCAGCAGGCAACTGTAACAGAAGAAGGCTTTACATTTTCCAATGACCTATTACAACATGCAGTTGAACAAAAACTGATGGATGCCGGACTTTCTAAAGAAGATACGCTTGCACTCATTCCATTTTTCCAAAATGGCGGCTGGCCGATGCAAACTTCTCATGTATTTGAAGGTGTAAAGGTGGCACTGCGTTTAAGTGAGCCAGAAGAAAATGAGGAAAACTGGCTGTTGGAAACGGTGCTAATTAGTCCAAATGCCGCAAAACATTGGACACCTGCTTCGTCAAAACTGAAACTGCCGATATTGGAAGCACTACCGAAAAAGTGGAGTGCAATTGCTAATGACATTGAAGAGCTGCAAAATCAAATAGTTGATTTAATTCAATTAAATGCTGAAAGTGCTCAGTTTATTCATACACAATTCAATGATCAGGAAGTACGTGAATTTTTACGTCTCGAACTTACTAAATTACAGGCTTTAGGCTTTGATGTGATTTTACCGGCTTGGCTTAAGGAACTCCGTCAATCGAAAATGCGTGTACGTGTCAGTGCCAATAACCAATCGGCCCGCAGTGTAGCAGGGCTAGACGATATTTTGACATTCAAATGGCAGTTCTCGATGAATGGCGAAGAAATTTCCGCAGAAGCCTTCCAGAAACTCGTTGCTGAAAAACGTGAATTTGTCCGTATTGGTACGGAATGGTTCCGTATTGATGCAGAATGGCTCAATGAAATGCGTGAACTGATGGATCAGGCAAAAGAAGAAAATTGGACAGTACGCGATTTACTGTTCCGTGAGTTGCCTGAAACATTAACTGCACCTATTGAAGATGATACGGAAGATGATGCTGAGCGTGATGACCCGTTATTTGCATTTGAGATGCAGCAATCACTGCAGGATTATATTGATCAACTGCAAAATAAAAAAGGTCTGCCAAAAGTAGCTGTACCAGCCAAGCTTCATGCCGAGCTGCGTCCATACCAGCAGGAAGGCTTCGAATGGCTTGTTTTCATGCGTGACCAAAAATTCGGTGCCTGTCTGGCAGATGATATGGGACTTGGTAAAACCGTTCAGCTTATTACGTATATGCTCCATACCGTTTCCGTTCTGCAAATTGATAAACCGACATTGATTGTGTGCCCGACATCTGTTGTCGGCAACTGGCAAAAAGAGCTTACTCGTTTCGCTCCTGACTTGGAAGTATATACACATTACGGACCACGACGTTTAAAAGGTGATGACCTGACGAGCTATATCGCAACACAGCGTCCGCATGTCATCCTTTCCACATATGGTACGGTCACTCAAGATGCAGATGACTTACAGCTTATAGACTGGGCAACGGTCGCTTTGGATGAGGCACAAAATATAAAAAATATGCAAACATTGCAATCCCGTGCAATTCGTAAATTAAAAGGCGAGCATCATATTGCATTAACAGGGACACCTGTTGAAAACCGTCTTTCTGAGCTGTGGGCGATTTTTGATTTTATTCATAAAGGCTATTTAGGAAGCTTCACAAGATTTACAGAAAACTTTATTACACCAATTGAACGGGAAGAGTCGGAATCCCATAAACGTGTTTTACGTATGAAAATCCGTCCGTTCCTTCTGCGCCGTTCAAAACGTGATCCCGAGCTTCAGCTGAATTTGCCTGACAAGCAGGAATCCCTTGAATTTTGTGCACTTACCCCTGAGCAGGCAGCACATTATGAAGGCTATATTCAAGATACTTTAGCGACACTTGAAGAGCTCACTGGCTTCGAGAAAAAGGGACGTATTTTAAAAATGCTTAATAAATTAAAACAGCTGTGCAACCACCCTGCCCTGTTTTTAAAAGAACCTTTTGAAGATGCCAATACGATGGTTTCTCGTTCTGTAAAGCTCAAACGCATTATTGAGATGACGAAGGAAATTATCGATAATGGTGAACAATGCTTAATCTTTACACAGTACATCGGAATGGGTAATTTAATTCAGCATTGTTTAACAGAGCTTTATAATGTTGAAGTTCCGTTTTTAACAGGTAGTATGCCGAAAAATCAGCGCGACAATTTAGTCGATCAGTTCCAGGCTGGCGAGTTCCCAGTGTTTTTACTGTCGCTTAAAGCTGGTGGAACAGGTCTTAACTTAACCGCTGCAACACATGTACTCCATGCGGATCGCTGGTGGAATCCGGCAGTCGAAAATCAGGCGACAGACCGGGCATACCGTATCGGACAAACACAATTTGTGCAGGTGCACAAGTTTGTGACAATTGGAACGATTGAAGAAAAAATCGATAAAATGATTGCAATGAAATCAGCACTGTCCGAAGAATTAATTCAATCAAGTAAATGGTTGACTGAACTGGATGATTCAGAACTGATGGATTTACTCGTTTTGGATACAGGCAATATAAAATAATTAGAAAAGAGTCTACTTTTACGCCATGAAGTAGACTCTTTTTATGCTTACTTCACTACTTTATTCAGTTGGTATAGGATTGTGAGAAAGAATGGTTACTACTGCGCGGTCAAACAGCAGATTTGGGTGCTTCACCTCCTGAGAAATATTATTTTATCGGAGAGGAAAAAGATTACGGCTGGTGTACGAGTTTGGTTTCTTGTTCTGGAAGCACGAAATCTTCGGGAATCGGGGACGGTGTTTGGAGTTTTTCTGCTTCACCAGGGGCTTTTAATGAATAAAACTGTACATCTTCTGTTTGCACTTCCATCGTGTATACTTTCTGATTTTCACGATTGACATATGATCTTGATTGCAAGCGTCCTTTAATCCCGATGAGTGAGCCTTTCCCGCAGTATTTTGCCATTAACTCAGCGGTCCTCCCCCATGCCACACATTGCACAAAGTCCGCATCTACCTTTCCTTCACTATTTTTGAAAGGACGGTTAGCAGCAATGATAAAGTATGCCCGAACCCTTCCTTCAGATAAGTGCCTGAGCTCCATATCTTTCGTCGTTCGCCCTACAAGCCCAACATGATTCATTCATTGACCTCCTTTCTTTCGGAAATTAACTAAAGCATAGCCGAACCCTGCTATTTCTGGCAAAGCGTGAATTTGAATTTTCAGGCTGAAATATTGTTTCAAAATTACTTTTTCGCCTATATGGTATTTCATTCGAGTTAATGAGAATGCTGTTGTAAATAGACTTGTAGGTGAAATTACAAATTGCTGAAATTGGCAGTTTCACATTTTTTGTATGTTATACTTTTACATAAGAAAACTGAGGAGGGATTTATAAGTGAAAACCTTTAAAATGCTTGCTTTTGATTTATTAGTAAATGATGAAATAAAAGAAATTCCTTTAACAGACGGCATTATTATTAATCAGGAAAATAGCCATAAAATGTGGATTTTAGAATTGTTTACAGCAGATACATATTACGATTTTTTTCAAAACTTTGTTACATCCGGTGAAGTACTGGATGCACGTGCCATCATTTCGCTGCCGGACAATGAACCGGCCCCATTTGCATGTGTCGTACATTCGATTACAAAAGTGGGCGATAAAATATCGGTGCTCATAAAAGGCCGTTTGAAAGCTCAGCGTAAGAAATATGCCGAACTATTATTGGCAGAGCTCCTTGAAGAAGGGTTACGGAATGATGAACTGCTTGATGCATTTGATCAGGGGATGCGCAATCGCCCTTCATTGAAGAAAAATGGTGAATAGGGCGGAAAGTGTAGTTTTGGGATGTAGGTTGATTTAAAAAGAGTAATTTGGTTCAGCATTCTTTGTAAATTCATCTTTTTGAAGGTATTTGTCAAGCCTCACCATGCATCGTATATTCAAGGTGGAGGTGAAGTTTGTGCAGAAATCAAAGCATCATCTTTACACAGAAGTTTTAGCTAAGAGGATTATGTTTGGTGATACAGAAGCAAGTGCTATCCAGCATGAGTTACAACGCTTGGAGGCTGGATTCGCTGGAGAGATAAAGTTGAAGCAAACTCTTTCCGATTATTTCTTTAAATCGGACCATCATATTTTCTATAATTTTGAATGCATGAATGAAAAAGGCTATTCCCATCAGATGGATGCTATTTTAGTGACACCATTTTTTATAGTAATTTTTGAAGTAAAACTGCTGTCCGGCGTTTTATTTTACAAATCCGCGCAGCATGAATTTTACCGCATCCACAACGATAAACGCGTAAACTTCCGAAACCCCCTTGATCAAGTTTACCGGCATCAGCTATTTTTGGAACAATGTTTGCGAAAATGGCAGATCACTATCCCCGTGCATTTTTCGGTCGTAATCGCAAACCAGCAAGCTGTTTTAGACGAGTCATTGGAGAATTTCCCGATTTTTCATATTAGCGGCGTTCCAAATTTCATTGAAAACCTCTATCGCAATAATGCGAAAACCAATGCAAATATGATTGTGATCATCGCTAAACTGAACCAACTTTATCAGGCCCTTCCCCCTCGCCGCACCATCAGTTCAGATAGATTAAGGAAAGGTGTTCTTTGTAGATGGTGTGATTATAAACATGTAATGTTTTATCATTACGGGTCGTTTACATGTAACGTTTGTAAAACTAAAAGTCGTGATGTCGTCTTTGAAACCCTCTATCATTACCGTATCTTACTTGGTGAAAAAATTTCTAACCGACAATTTCGTGAGTTTTTCGGAATGACAAATATAAAAGTCTGTTCGAATATTTTATCAAGGTTAGGTCTCGAACAGCGTGGCGCTAAGAAAGGAACGTATTATATTATTCCGGAGAACATCTTATCGTGGTCCAAAAAGAAAACAGATTAAAGTCGATTCTACATTTATTTATGAATTGAGGATTATATTTTGATTTGAGGATTAATTAACTTGAAATGAGGATTATCACTTACTAAGTGGGGATTATCTACCCTGTTTTGAGGATTAAACACACTTAAGTGAGGATTATCCTGGCTCAAGTGTGGAATAAATTCTTCTGCCCGTCTTCATCCATTAAATTTGAGGATTATTTCATTTCGCTCGCCTCTCCACAACAAAAAACCAGTGCCCACCTAAGTGAACACTGATTCCCTTTTTAGATTAGTGGTTATCTACGTGGTCTTTATCTTTTCGATCTGCACGGTCTTCGATGATATCTTCTTGGTTTACCGATGGAGCTCCTGGTGCAGTTGCGCCATTTTCAACATTCGGACCGCTTGAACCGTTCGGGACATTTGAGTTGTGATTGTTGTCAATCGTGCTCTCATTTGTTTGTCCGTTCATGTCGTTTTGACCGCTACGTCCATCTGTATCCGGATCAACTGTATCTACCGTGTCATCGATAACGTCACGTGTGTCATCCATTACATCGTTAACACCGTTTTTGACATCATTTCCTACATTGTCTTCTCCAGCATTGTCATTTGTGTTACACGCTGAGAGAAATAACAGTGAACCAAGCGAAAGTGCTACAAGTAGTGCTGATTTTCTCATAAAAAATTCCCTCCTTTCCCATATGCAATCATGAGTCGATCACTTCGTGTGATCGTACATATAGTGCCCGGGAAAAGAAGGATCTATCCTACAAAAACGTGTGGTTATTTTAATTTATCTTTTAAGAGCTGTTCAACATAAGCGGCTTCTGCTTTACAGTCGAATTTGTAATTTGTACCTAATTGTTTCTGTAATTCCGCAATTTCCTGCTTTTGCTTTTCTGTTGGCTCTTCACTTAAAATTTTAGCAATGACCTCATCCATTTTCTTAGCAATTTCTTCATGAAATTCAGGGCTAAGTAAAATGTCTGCCGGTATTTTATCGATCCAAGCGGCATTTTCTTTAAAATAAGTTTGCCAGCTTGCCATATAGTCTTCCATCGAAAATTTTTCTTCATCCCAACCAATGCTTGCTAAATAAGCTTCAAACGACGTCGATATTGATCGTGTAATACTAATTTTTACGCCTGAAGACAGTTGTTTATACATCTATTTTAGAACCTCCTACGTTTAAAGCCAAACTTCGCTCATTGTTTACAGGCAAATGAAAACCTATAAAAGGTGAACACTGGCAATCGTCCCACACCTATCCTATCTCATTGGGAGACTTCTGCTTAAAGAAGTTAAAGATTTTCTTCAACCTTTATATTTTATAATCTTTGAGTTCCAATTGCAAATCGCCTTATTTTGGCTGTTCAGGTCCAATTGCAAATAGAATCTCGCACTCACAAACTAGTTCGCCATCTACTGTCGCAGTAGCACGGCCTTTCCCCATTTGTCCGCGCAATTTCAAAAATTCCACTTCAAGTTTCAGCTGATCGCCCGGTACGACTTGACGCTTGAAACGGCAATTATCAATCCCTGTCAAAAATACAAGACGCCCTTTATATTCAGGTGCGTTTAGTAATGCCACACCACCTACTTGCGCAAGTGCCTCGACAATTAGAACACCTGGCATTACTGGGTAGCCAGGAAAATGCCCATTAAAAAATTCTTCGTTAATCGATACATTTTTCAATCCAAGTGCGCGCTTTCCTTCTTCGATTTCAAGAATGCGATCAACTAATAAAAATGGATAGCGATGTGGTAAAATATTTTGAATTTGCTCTGCGTTTAACATGAAAAAATCCCCCTTGTTTCCTCTATAATATTATGTAGATAATCGTTTATTTTTATGTATGTTCTGGTAAAGCAATGAAAGTATTGGAGAAAGAGGCTGGAATTTCAGCCCGTTTTTTGCTCCAATTCAAACAAAAAAGTAATTTTTTTACGTCATAGCTGTAAAGGGACTGTTCGGAAATGGCTTTCCCGACAATCCCTCTACTCTTTACCATTTATAATATCGAGAAGATGCTGCCATGTTTCCCATTTTAAAACATCGAATGCTGCGCCGTCCCCTATAACGCTGTAGCCAATAACCAGTCCTACAATTACGGCTACTAAAAATAATAAAATTACGATTATAATACGTAGCCAGATCGGAATCAGTCGAAGCCGAACCTTACCAACAGGCTGTTCCGTTGGCGGCTCCGAAACGTTCTTTATACGACGTCTCGTCTTTTTGGCTGCAGGCTCCTTTTGCTCAATCTGTCTATCTAACTCATTCGTCATAAAACTTCTCCCTTAACAATGTCGCACGTCTAGCGAATACCGTTAATTAACCCAAGCATTTGGTCTGCAATTGTAATCGCACGTGTATTAAATTGATATGAACGCTGTGCTTGAATTAAATTTGTCATCTCTTTTGAAACGTCTACATTTGACATTTCAAGTGCACCTTTTTGAATGCCCACTTGACGATTGGCACCTTGCAGATCTGTCAGTACTTGCGCTTGCGTGAAGCCTAGTGCATCAAGATTTTCCGGTAACCCAATATATGTCCCGCCCTGCAGTTTTTCCATTACATTTGGTTTTTGCAGTTCAGAAATTCCAAGCTGGAACTTTAGCGGAGTACCATTTTCATAGCTTGCCACTAGCGAACCGTCTGAATCCATCGTAAAACCTGTCACATTATCCGGGAATGTAATTGGCTGTCCATTTGCATCTGCTACTTGGTATCCATCGCTATTTACAAGTGAAAGAATACCCGGTTCGGTCTGTGTTACATAAAAGCTACCGTTACGAGTGTATGCAGTTCGCACATCGCCTTCCGGATTTTGCATTAACACATTAAAATATTGGTTCTTTGTTGTTAAGGCAAAGTCTAAATCGCGGTCTGTTACTTGCAGTGAACCTTGTGTCTGATTCGATTGGATTAACCCGATCTGTGCACCGACACCATAACGAATGCCTACAGGTGTATCACGGACAGTGCGGTCTAATTCATCGTTATTAAACTGTTGATACAGCATTTCCGTAAAATTTGCCTGCTGTGCTTTATAGCCTGTTGTATTACTGTTTGCGATATTTGTACTAATTGTGTCTAACTGATGCTGTAGTTGAGATAATGTATTTGTCGCACTCACCATTGTACGTAACATTTCCCGCACCTCCTTAATTATACGAAAATTCGACAGCTAATGAAAATAATCGCTATATGAATGAGTTGATTTCCATTCCGATCTGGGCGCTTTCCACGGTGGAGTCGCCTTCTCATCATTTCAATCAACTCGTTTATAATCATTCAAATGCAATTATTTAATTAACTCGTCCAATTTCATTAACCGCTTTTTCCATACTCTTATCGTATGCCTGCAGCACTTTTTGGTTTGCTTCAAATGCTCGGTATGCAGTTAATAGGTCTGTCATTGCTTTAGAGGCATCAACATTGGATCCTTCTAAATATTGCTGCTGCATCGAAAACTGTACATTAGCCTGTCCATAGGCAGATGGTAGATCGACGCCATCCAATGTATTAAACAACCCATTATCACGCTTCACAAGTACATCCGGGTTTGCTGAAAATGCGACACCTAACGTGCCAACCTGTACATCATTTTCGTCAAAAATCGCCCCATCCGAACTGATGCGAATATTGTCGTTATCAAACTGCATACGTTCCCCATTCGCATCCAATACGAATAGTCCTTGGGGGTTTACTAGATTGCCCTGCCCGTCCAGCGTGAAATTCCCGTTACGTGTATAGCTCTCGGTTCCGGATTCATTTTCCAAACGGAAGAAAATTTGTCCCGAATTCCCTGAAGCTTCGTCAGTAGGCATCGAGCTATTGATCAGTGCGATATCTGTATTTAAACCAGTTGAATAAATCTGGCCTTGCGCTTGGTTTGGCATTGTTTCCTGTAAATAAACACCCGCATTCACCGCACCAACCGGATTAAGATTTTTTATCGCAAACCCGTTCTCCGTTGGAATGTTTGTCGAATTCACTGCCGACATCAACATATCCGGAAAAGAACGAATGGTCGTTTGATCTGATTTAAAGCCAGGTGTATTGGCATTGGCCATATTATTCGTTAAAATTTCAGTTTTACGTTGTTGTGCAACCATTCCTGTAGCTACTGTATAAAAACCTTTAAACACTCAATTCACCTCTAATTATGCCGTATTTATCATTTATCGGCTAAAAAATGATAATTATAAGTAATATAATTTATTTATTTACCGCGCGATCAATATTATCCAGCATAATTCCAGTTCCAACTGCCACACAGTCCATTGGGTTTTCCGCCACAAATACAGGTACTTTCAACTCTTCGATTAACAGCTGATCAATGCCATGCAGTAACGCACCCCCACCTGTTAAAATAACGCCTCGATCAATGATGTCGGCTGATAATTCAGGTGGTGTTTTTTCCAGTACGTCTTTTGCTGCCTGTACAATCATGCTAACCGATTCACGCAATGCGTGCTCAATCTCTTCTGAATTGATTTCGATTGTTCTTGGTAAGCCCGTTACCATATCACGACCGCGGATATCCATAGTATCATCGCGTCCGCCAGGGAATACTGTACCAATTGTTGTTTTAATATTTTCTGCTGTACGTTCACCGATCAACAGCTTGTATTCTTTCTTTATGTATTGCAATATGTCATTATCGAATACATCCCCGGCAACTTTAATCGATTCGCTTGTTACGATATCGCCCATTGATAATACTGCTACATCCGTTGTACCTCCACCGATATCAACGACCATATTACCGCTTGGCTGGAAAATATCCATACCTGCGCCGATTGCTGCCACTTTAGGCTCTTCTTCCAAATAAACTTTTTTGCCGCCCGATTTTTCAGCTGCTTCACGAATCGCTTTTTGTTCTACCGATGTAATATTTGTCGGACAGCAAATTAAAATGCGGGGCTTCGATAAGAAACCTTTAACGTCCAATTTATTGATAAAATGTTTTAACATCGCTTCTGTTACATCAAAATCCGCAATTACGCCATCCTTTAATGGACGAATCGCAATAATATTTCCCGGTGTACGTCCCACCATTTGACGTGCCTCTTCACCGACTGCCAATACTTTATTTGTCTTTTTATCTATTGCTACTACAGATGGCTCATTCAAAACAATCCCTTTACCTTTTAAATGAATCAGCACGTTAGCAGTACCCAAATCAATCCCAATATCTTTAGAAAACATGTTTCATTATTCTCCTTCCGCCCATTTGAACATGTATACGATTCTATATATGTCTATCTTAGTTATTTTATCATATACAGTGTTGAATTACATCAATATTGTGGGAAGGATTTTCCTTTATAATGGTTTAAAATGGTAAAAATCTAAAGTGATAATCACGAAAAAAAGCATTTAGTTGTTATAATAACAGACTAAATGCTTTTTTCTTGTTGCTTTGTAATCCACTTTTTACGTGTTGCTTCACCACCGCGTAAATGGCGAATCGATTTGTTATAGGTTAAAACTTGTTGTACTTGTAGCGCAAGTGGTTCATTCACTTGTTTTAGCCGCTCTGTCAAATCTTTGTGTACAGTACTTTTAGAGAATCCCGTCATTTTCGCGAGTGCACGCACGGTTTCACCTGTCTCTACCAACAGTTCACCCAAACGAACGCAGCGTTGCCGAATATGTTCGTGCACGTCCTCTCCCTCTCTACTTCTAATATAAAGAGCCTTGCATTGCCTTGCTTCTTAATATTTCACCTTATGTGAGCAGGCTCTTAATTATTCGGAGTAGATTGCAGGATTCGTCGTTAACTTACTAAAAATGTATCCGAATTCATCCATTTTCCTAAATAATCAAAAGGATAAATATTTGTTCGGATCCACCAGTACACCATCTTCCATTACTTCAAAGTGTAAATGAACGCCAATGTTTGGATTCCATTCATTTTCTTGTGAAGTAGCAAGCTGATCGCCTTGTGAAACTTGATCGCCTTGTTTTACAAGGATATCTGCCACGGAGTTATAGCGTGTTTGCATACCATTTGGATGTGTAACTGTAATGCTGTTGCCTGTAAATGCATCCATTTTCACTTCAGTCACTTCACCGCTCATTGCAGCAACAACTTCAAAAGGCTCGCTGTTAATTGCGATAGAGACCCCTGTAGATGTTGTGAATACTTGATTAAATACAAGCAATGAGTTTTCGCGTGTTGCTTCATCTTTGGATACGTCATAAAAGTCCTGCAAAATTGTTACTTCATTTAAGTATTCTTCTTTGAATGGATACTTCAAAGTTTCCGAAACAGTCGCTGTTGTTGGAACGATCGACTGGTCGGCTGGTGCAGAAACTTCTTCCATCAATTCCTGCTCATTCTGACTTTCATACAATGCATTAAAACTAAAAATAACGGCCACAATCATTACTGCCATACCACCGTATACAGCCGGCCAAAACCACCGTCTTTGCATAACTGGTTTCTGAGAAGGCTTTTGTTTAACTTCTCTCATATTCATCACCTCAAATGGAAGTGTGTACAAGAAATTGGAAAGTTAAACATTATTTTTTACAATAATTTATCGATTTTAAAGTTGTCGATAGATAGTAATGAGAAAGGATATCTTCCGCCGTTAAACCGCCCTGTGCCATCGCGTCTGCCCCATACTGACTCATCCCTACCCCATGCCCGTATCCATACGTTTTGATCGTTATACCGGTCTCTGTCGGTTCCCATGTAAAATTCGTGGAGCGTAAGTTTAAAAGTGTGCGCAGTTCTCTGCCCGTCCATGTTTTTTTATGGATGGTAATTTGCTCAATGCGGTTCGTGTTGTTTCGCTTCAGTTTTGCGTTTTGAAGCTGAGCTCTCGAAAAGTTCTGTTTAAGTTTTTTATTTAACTCTTCAAATGTATACGTTGTCTGTTCCTGATTTAACTGCTCCGGCGAAGTGGTTGCTGTTAAGTAGGGAATGGGATTTCCGCTATAGTTTTCTGCGGATTCGGTATATTGAAAGGATGATGCATGAAACATGGCTGTAATCAATTCATCATTATAGGTAAGAATTTGGTTGGCGGTTTGATTGACGGCTTCTGTAATTTTTTCTTCATTTTCCGCAAAAGTGGTTTTCCATTTTTCTTCTCGCAATTCCTGATCGTTGTAAACTTGATGTGCTGTCGTTGTGAGAATCGGCTTTTTTCCATAATTGGTCTGCTTCAATACATAGGTGCGGGAGGCAATCGCCTGGGCTTTTAATGCTTCCATATGAAAACTTGCCGGCATTTCCCCTGCAATTACACCAATTAAGTAGTCTTCAATTGGAACTGTAGTATTATTTACTTTAATAAATAAAGGACAAGAAGTAGATTCCGCTTGTTCAGGAATGGAGGTTTGTTTCTTAGACTTTAAAGTGAACGGGACTAAAAACAATAGGACACCAATGATAAAATAAATGATAATTTTTTTCATGAGACAGTATATGAGCTTGCAAGAAGAATATGAGTTCATTTTGGAGAGAGAATTTCTAGTTTTTGTAGAATGGGATTTATGGAGGGATTTTAGGGTGAGAGAGATGCATTGGTTCTACTTTAATAGCGGTGGGGTTTACTTTTGAGCAGAGTTGTTCCACTTTCTCCATGAACTGTTCCACTTTCTCCCTCGGACTTTCTAATCCTCCTCTCACTTTCTACTTCTGAGCGGAATCGTTCTACATTTGCCTGTAGTTGTTCTACTTTAATAGCGACAGTTTCTACTTTCGAGCCGAGTTGTTCTACTTTCTCACAGAAACTTTCTAATTTCCAAACTCTCCAACCCCCATACTTCCTTTACAAAACCAAAAAAGCATCCCGAAAGCCCACATCTCGCTTCCTGAATGCTTTATATGTTTATATGAATCTAGCTATTAAACTGTTACAACGATTTCTTGTAACACTTCTTCTTCTGAATCGATGCGCTCGATCATTGCACCTAGAGAAGCTAGTTTTTTGTGGAAATCCACATAGCCGCGATCTAAATGGTGTAACTTAGTAACACGTGTTACGCCTTCTGATACGAGGCCGGTTAAAATTAGTGCTGCTGCTGCACGTAAATCTGTTGCTGACACTTCCGCACCTTGAAGTTTTTTGCCACCTTCGATAAATACAGAACGCCCTTCGATCTTTGCGTCTGCATTCATGCGACGGAATTCTTCAACATGCATAAAACGATTTTCGAAAACAGTTTCTGTAATGATACTCGTTCCGTTTGCCGTTAACATTAATGCCATCATTTGTGATTGCATATCAGTAGGGAAACCTGGGTGTGGCATCGTTTTAATATCAACCGCTTTTAATGGGTCATTTGCGCGCACACGGATGCCTTCATCTTCTTCAATAACTTCTACGCCCATTTCACGCATTTTTGCAGTTAGTGCTGTCATATGCTCTGGTACAGCGTTTTCAATCAATACATCTCCGCGGGTAATTGCCGCCGCTACCATAAATGTGCCTGCTTCAATGCGGTCAGGAATAATATAATGTTCGCAACCTTTTAATTCTTTAACGCCTTCGATACGAATTGTATCAGTACCGGCACCAATGACACGGCCACCCATTGCGTTAATAAAGTTTGCCAAATCTACTATTTCAGGCTCTTTTGCTGCATTTTCAATAATTGTCGTCCCTTTTGCAAGAGATGCTGCTGTCATAATATTTTCAGTAGCCCCAACACTCGGGAAGTCTAAATAGATTTCTGCGCCTTTTAGTTCACCTTTTACTTTTGCTTCTACATAACCATGTCCAAAGGAAATCTCTGCACCCATAGCTTCGAAGCCTTTTAAATGAAGTTCGATTGGACGAGATCCAATTGCACAGCCGCCTGGTAATGCTACACGTGCATAGCCATTACGTGCCAAAAGTGAACCCATTACTAAAATGGATGCACGCATTTTACTTACAAATTCAAATTGCGCTTCACTTGATAGCTTCATAGAGGCATCAATCATCATTTCATTTTTCTCGACATCATATTCGACAATCGCATTTAAACTTTTTAACACTTCACCAATCGTACCGACATCTGCTAAGTTTGGTACATCTTTAATCATATTTTTATCTTTAGAAGCTAATAGAGAAGCAGCTAAAATCGGTAATACAGCATTTTTTGCGCCTTCAACGCGTACTGTGCCTTTTAGCGTCTGACCCCCAGTAACAATAATTCTCTCCACAATTCGTCCCTCCGAATTCAATTCTCATATAATAAAGGAATAAGTTCAATTAAACTTAAATTATTTTAAACTTCATTTGACTCAATTTACACACAAAAATATACTACATTTATTGGGGCTGTAATTCAAGCACCCAAATTACTATTTTAATCTAATTTGTTTGAAAAGGCTATTAAATTATAATACGCAGCGCAACTATTTAGTGTGAATAGACAAATTTTCACATTAAAGTATCTTCCTTAAAAATAACTACCCAAATCATGTAACCTTACAAACCTCAAATATTTCCTAGGAAATTTTTATTTCTTGTAGTGGAAAACAAACGTTTATTCCCCTTTACAAGAAATAAAACTGCAGCTATTTCCTGTTTCAACTAAAAATATAGGGAATCGTTTGCGACCAGCTTAAAAAGTTTAAAAAGAAATCCGCTACAACTGAACCGATTACAATACTCGTCAAAATATAAAAGAGCTGAATTTGAAAAGTTTTTCCTTTTTTAAATAATTGTTCGATTCTTAGTCCTTGTAATGTATAAAGAGCAATTCCTATAAATATAATATATGCTAACACATTAACGATTGCTTGTTGGCCAGCCTCGACATATAAACCCATTTTCCTCACTCCTTTAAACACCTTATCCAAGATGATGGCGAAACTTGTTACAGACTGTTTATACCCTTATTGTCCGTCTATAAAAAAAGCAGGCAGAAAGAATCTGCCCGCTTGTAAACCATTAGATATTACCCTCATGAACATTGATACGATTCATCGCACGTTTTAAAGATAATTCCGCGCGTGTGAAATCGATGTCATCTTGTTTCTTTTGAAGGCGACCTTCAGCACGAGCTAAAGCTTCTTTAGCACGGGCAATATCGATCGAAGAAGCAACTTCTGCAGAAGGAGCTAAAATCGAGATTTTTTCAGGGCGAACTTCAATGAAACCACCGCTAACCGCTGCGACATCTGTAGTGCCGTCTGCTTTTTTAAGCTTCACAGAACCAATTGTTAGTGGAGCAACCATAGGAATATGGCCAGCTAAGACACCAATTTCACCTGAAGTCGTTTTAGCGATTACCATCGTTACTTCTGAATCGTATACTGAGCCGTCGGGAGTGACAATATTGACTGTAACTGTCTTCATATTTTTTCCTCCTCGTCAGCTAATTAGACTTGTACGCCCATTTCTTTAGCTTTCGCTACTACTTCGTCAATAGAACCAACTAGACGGAAAGCATCTTCTGGTAAGTGATCCCATTTGCCATCAAGGATTTCCTTGAATGAACGAACAGTTTCTTTTACAGGTACATAAGAACCTTTTTGACCAGTGAATTGCTCTGCTACGTGGAAGTTTTGAGATAAGAAGAACTGGATACGACGAGCACGTTCAACTGTTTTCTTATCTTCGTCACCTAGCTCATCCATACCTAAGATAGCAATGATATCTTGTAGTTCACGGTAACGTTGGATTGTACGTTGAACACCAGTAGCGATTGCGTAATGTTCTGGTCCAACGATTTCTGGTGATAATGCACGAGAAGTTGAAGCTAGTGGGTCTACCGCTGGATAGATACCCATTTCAGATAATTTACGCTCAAGGTTAGTTGTAGCATCTAAGTGAGCGAAAGTTGTAGCCGGAGCCGGGTCAGTATAGTCATCGGCTGGTACGTAAATCGCTTGGATCGAAGTTACAGAACCTTTAGTAGTAGATGTGATACGCTCTTGTAATTTACCCATTTCTGTAGCAAGTGTTGGTTGGTAACCTACCGCTGAAGGCATACGACCTAATAGGGCAGAAACCTCAGAACCTGCTTGTGTGAAACGGAAAATGTTGTCGATGAATAAAAGTACGTCTGCACCTTGCTCATCACGGAAGAACTCAGCCATTGTTAAACCAGTTAAAGCTACGCGCATACGTGCTCCTGGTGGCTCATTCATTTGACCGAATACCATCGCTGTTTGTTTGATTACGCCTGAATCTGTCATTTCGAAGAATAAGTCGTTACCCTCACGAGTACGCTCACCTACACCTGCGAATACAGAAATACCTGCGTGCTCTTGTGCGATGTTGTTGATTAATTCTTGGATTAATACTGTTTTACCTACGCCGGCACCACCGAATAGACCGATTTTACCACCTTTGATGTATGGTGCTAATAAGTCTACTACTTTGATACCTGTTTCTAGGATTTCTACAGTAGTTGATAATTCATCGAATGTTGGAGCTTCGCGGTGAATTGAATCACGACGAACTTCAGCAGGAATTTCTTCACCTAAGTCGATAACTTCACCAAGTACGTTAAATACGCGACCTAATGTAGCTTCACCAACTGGTACTGAGATTGGTGCTCCTGAGTTTGTTACTTCTGCTCCACGTTGTAAACCGTCAGTAGATGACATGGCAATCGTACGAACAGAATCGTCACCTAAGTGAAGCGCTACTTCTAATGCAAGAGTAGTTGGAGCTTCGTTAGGACGTTCAATTGTAACTGTTAATGCGTTATAAATTGCTGGTAATTGACCATTAGCAAACTTTACGTCTACTACTGGACCCATTACTTGAAGAACGTGTCCTTTGTTCATTACTTTGTACCCTCCTATCGTATTCTTATACGACATTGGTGAGCGCGCCCTATTCTAAGGCAGCAGCTCCACCAACGATTTCTGTAATTTCTTGTGTAATCGCCGCTTGACGTGCACGGTTATATTGTAGAGAAAGGTCTGCAATAAGATCGTTTGCATTGTCTGTAGCGTTTTTCATTGCTGTCATACGCGCTGAATGTTCACTCGCTTTTCCGTCTAAAATCGCGCCGTAAATTAAGCTTTCCGCATATTGTGGAAGTAATACTTCTAAAATGGCTTCGCCTGATGGCTCAAATTCATAAGAAGCATTGCTTGTTGAAGGTGCAATGTCAGTTAGAGGAAGAACTTTTTTCATAGTCACTTCGTTTTGAATTGCAGATACGAAGTGATTGTAGTACATATAAAGTTCATCATACGTACCATCAATGAACATACCAACAGCATTACGAGCGATTTCTTTAATATCAGCAAATGACGGTTGGTCTGGTAGAGCAACGACATCTGCGATAACATTGTGTCCACGCTTTACAAAGTAATCACGAACAACACGACCTACTACTAAAACTACGTACTCATCTTTAGACTTGTGACGTTTATCAATAGTGCTTTGAACTTGACGTAAGATGCTTGAGTTGTAAGCACCTGCCAGACCACGGTCAGAACCGATGACTAAGTAAGCTGTTTTCTTAACAGGACGAGAAGTTAACATTGGATGTCCGCTGTCTTTTGTACCTGTTGCGATTGCGCCTACTACGTCCTGGATTTTTTCCATGTATGGAACGTAAGACTTAGCATTTTGCTCTGCACGACGTAACTTTGAAGAAGAAACCATCTGCATCGCTTTCGTAATTTGTTTCGTTGACTTTGTAGAGTTAATACGACCTTTAATTTCGCGTAAGTTTACCACTGGTATTTCACCACCTTTAGATTTTTATCAAGCTCTTATTAAAAAAGAGTTGTCCAGTTTTTCACGCTACAGTAATGTGCGTGAAAAACCGTTCAATTCTTACTCAGATTTAGCGAAAGTCTTTTTGAACGCATTGATAGCTTCAACATACTCTGCGTCTGGAGCAAGTTCTTTAGTTGTACGAACATGATCTAAAACATTTGTGTGGTTTGTATCTAACCAGCTTAAGAATTCGTTTTCGAAACGAACGATGTCTTGTACTGGAATATCATCTAAGTGACCTTTAGTTAATGCATAAAGGATCGCAACTTGTTTTTCAACTTTAAGTGGTTTGTTTAAGTCTTGTTTTAAAACTTCAACTGTACGTTTACCACGCTCTAATTTAGCAAGTGTGATTGCGTCTAAGTCAGATCCGAACTGAGCGAATGACTCTAACTCACGGAATGCTGCCAAGTCAAGACGTAATGTACCCGCTACTTTTTTCATCGCTTTGATTTGAGCAGAACCACCTACACGTGATACTGATAAACCAGCGTTGATCGCAGGACGTACACCAGAGTTGAATAAGTCAGATTGTAAGAAGATTTGACCATCTGTGATTGAGATTACGTTTGTTGGGATATATGCAGAGATATCGCCCGCTTGCGTTTCTACGAATGGAAGCGCTGTAATCGAACCGTTTTTGTATGTTTCGTTTAACTTCGCAGCACGCTCAAGTAGACGGCTGTGTAAGTAGAATACGTCACCAGGGTAAGCTTCACGACCTGGAGGACGGCGTAGAAGAAGTGAAAGTTCACGGTATGCTGATGCTTGTTTAGTTAAGTCATCATACACGATTAATACGTGCTTACCATCTAACATGAATTCTTCTGCCATAGATACACCTGCGAAAGGAGCAAGGTATAGTAATGGAGCTGGTTGTGATGCAGATGCAGTTACAACGATTGTGTAATCTAATGCACCGTGCTTACGGAAAGTTTCAACTACGTTACGTACAGTTGATTCTTTTTGACCAATTGCAACGTAGATACAGATCATATCTTCGCCTTGTTGGTTTAAGATTGTATCGATCGCTACAGATGTTTTACCAACTTGACGGTCACCGATGATTAACTCACGTTGACCACGACCGATTGGTACTAAAGCGTCGATCGCTTTGATACCTGTTTGTAATGGCTCATGTACTGATTTACGTGCCATTACACCGAAAGCTGGACTTTCGATTGGACGAGATTTTGTTGTGTTGATTGGACCTAATCCATCCACTGGCATACCAAGTGGGTTTACAACACGGCCAATTAGTGCTTCACCAACTGGTACTTCCATAATACGACCTGTACGACGAACCTCATCGCCTTCTTTGATGCCTAGGTAGTCTCCTAAAATTACGATACCAACGTTACCTTCTTCTAGGTTTTGTGCCATACCCATAACACCGTTTGAGAACTCTAAAAGCTCTCCAGCCATGGCGTTGTCGAGGCCATGAGCACGAGCGATACCGTCACCAACAGTGATAACTGTACCTACTTCGCTTACTTTTAATTCCGATTGATAACCTTCAATCTGCTGTTTAATCAGACTGCTGATTTCTTCAGCTTTGATGCCCATGTATGTTCACCTCTCACATTTCTTAAGATTTAGCCAACTAATGTTCGTTTTAAGTCCTCTAGCTTAGACGCTACAGTGCTGTCGAAAATATAGTTGCCGATTTGAACGCGTACGCCACCAATTAATGACGCATCGATAATGTTTGTAATGTTAAGTTGCCCTTTGCCGACTAACTTGCCGAAAGCAGCAGAAATTTCTGCACGTTCGCCATCCGTTAATTCACGCGTTGAGTAAACTTTCGCATCTGCAGTACCTTGTGCGGCAGCTGATAATGCTTGATATTGGTCTGCTACAGCAGTTAATTCGTTTAAACGTTTCTTTTCGATTAAGAATTGAACCATGTTTACAACGATTGGCTGTGCACCCGTTAGAATTTGAGCGATAAGCTCTTTCTTACGATCAGTAGAAATTTTCGGAGCAGTAAGTAATGCCATAAACTCTTCGTTCGTAGCCAATACTGTTTTGATCTCACGTAAATCTGCACCTACTTCAGCAAGAAGGTTGTTGCTTAATGCTAATTCATAAATTGCTTGAGCATAGCGATTTGCTACAGTCGATTGACTCATTTCGCTTCGCCTGCCTTCGCAATCGTTTCTTTAATTAATGCGCTATTGTCTGCTTCAGAAATTTCTTTCCCAAGAACTTTAGACGCAGCAAGTACTGATAATGAAACTACTTCTTCACGTACAGCAGCGATTGCTTTTTCTCTTTCTGCTTCGATATCACGAACAGCAGATTCTTTTAGACGGTTCGCTTCAGCGCGTGCAGTTACCACGATTTCTTCGCGAGTTGCTTCGCCTTGCTTTTTAGCGTTCTCAATGATTGATTGCGCTTCTGTGCGAGCTTCTTTAAGAAGGCTCTTTTGTTCTTCTAATAGTGCTTGTGTTTCTTTTTTAGCTTTTTCAGCTGCATCGATTCCGCTTGCAACCAGCTCTTCACGCTCGCGCATGATACCCATTAAAGGACCCCAAGCGAACTTTTTAAGAAGTGCCATTAAACCTAAGAAAATCACTAACGTCGCAATTGCATCACCTAAGTTGAGTCCAGTTGCGCCTGCACCTAGTGCAAGATAGTCTAAAAACACGATTGTTTCACTCCCTTCAAGAGCTTGAATTAAATCTATATTTTGTCATACTTTTTGTTCGTAATTAATATTAAATAAAAAAGGGTATATCTTATTTACACAAAACGAATGGCGAAGGGTTTCAAAAGAAGTCTACTTCGCCACTGGATTTTAATAATCTTAATGAAGACTATTGGTTCATTACGATGAATGCGATTACTACTGCGATGATCGGTAATGCTTCTACTAACGCTACCCCGATGAACATTGTAGTTTGAAGTGCGCCACGTGCTTCTGGTTGACGAGCGATACCTTCTACTGTTTTTGAAACGATTAAACCGTTACCAATACCTGCACCTAGTGCTGCTAAACCGATTGCGATTGCTGCTGCTAATAAACCTACTGAACCTACCATTTGATAATATCCTCCTTGGATGTTGTAATTTTTTTTGGTTCAAATCACCGCACTACATTGAATGCGGAAACTTATAATTAATGGTCTGTACTCACTTTGTGAGCCATGTATACCATCGTTAACATTGTGAAAATGAAAGCTTGGATAAACCCGATGAAGATCGAGAATCCCATCCACGCCATCATTGGTACGATTGCACCGAAGAAACCAAACGCACTTGAAACTGCTAAACCAGTTAGTAACGTTAGTAAAATCTCGCCGGCATAAATGTTACCGTAAAGACGTAGACCTAGAGTTAGCGTATTTGCAAACTCTTCAATAACTTTTAACGGGAACATAAATGACATTGGTTGGAAGAACGTTTTAGCATAACCGCCTGTACCTTGCATTTTCACACCATAATACTGTGTTAATACTAGAACCATCGACGCTAATGTCATTGTTACGACTGGATCGGCTGTTGGTGATTTCCACCATAAATCACTGCCGTAAGCAATACCACCCATTGGTAAACCAAGTAAGTTGGACACTGCAATGAACATGATTAATGTAATCCCAAGAATGTGGAAACGTCCACCAGTTTTCCAGTCCATGTTGCTCTTAATAATATTTTTCACGAAATCCATAATCCATTCCATGAAGTTCTGCATACCAGTCGGTTTTAACGCAAGTGTACGTGTTGAAACAAAAGCGATAATAAATACGATGATTGCAGCTACTAAGAGAGTTAGTACTGTAGATAAGTTGAAAGTAAGCGTCATAAAGCCTAAATCCAAATGTAGCTCTGGAGCTGTATGATCCATTTTTGCATTCACCTCTCTTTCAAATGCACCTTAGTGGCTTTTTATATGATGTACTACTCTTTCTACTACTAAAAAGATGTACGGAATCATCAGCCCAATGACCGTGCTTATTAAGTGAAAATATTGTGGCAACGATATTGCGATTGCGACTGCGGCAACACCTGATCCAAAGCGAAGCGCTGTACCGATAGATGCTACTTTTGTCCCTTCACTAATGGAACGGTCAAATTTTTCCATACGTCGAAGTAAAATCCAAAAATTATACGTACCAAAGAACGCACCTAGGGTTATACCAGCAAATATAGAATCATATGGCGAAAATCCCCAGCCTAACGTACAAATAGCAAGCAAAAAAAAGAACGCTTTCTTCTGCATTGCAAAAACGTGATGCAAATTTAGCATTGGCAGTTAATCTCCTGAAACTTTTTTCGAGTAAAGAAAGTGTTCATCGACCATTAAATGAATTTAAAACGTAGTCAATGCACTACAAAATTAGAGGCCATTACAAGTAGTAAATAATTTCCACAACAGAGCAATTCTAAAGTGGGCATTCATTTCATACTTCTAATTGTCTCTTAATCTTAACGGACTTCATCCAGACGCATAGAACGTTGCAAATTGACGAGTTTCGTTTCAACTGT
Organism: Solibacillus sp. FSL W7-1472; assembly: GCF_037969775.1. Classification (NCBI taxonomy): domain Bacteria; kingdom Bacillati; phylum Bacillota; class Bacilli; order Caryophanales; family Caryophanaceae; genus Solibacillus; species Solibacillus sp. FSL W7-1472. The sequence continues at coordinate 593,245 of NZ_CP150208.1, read as the reverse complement.
CAATCTAGTAGAAACTTGATATAACAAGCGTTTCAACGTCTTTTGACTAGGCGAAACTCTTATCATTCTTACCCTTTGTAAGCATACAATAGGGGGTTTTTGATGTCAATTAGTAATGGTGAAAAACTTCACATAGATACATTCCTTGTCAAATTGTTGACAAATTTGTGTATAGTTATGCATAAATATTTTTTGCATTTTTTCACTAACGCTAAAATTCGCTATTTCATGCGTTTTTTCCATCACGTTACACTTTTCATATCCAAGAAAAAATTTTTTAGCAATAATAACGAATTTAATACTTGACAACAGGAGATAAATGCTAACTCCTGTTGTCAATTACATTTTTAAGTCAATTTCAGTAATATTTTGGATTAACGAGTTTCTACTTTTTCGGCAGTTTCATTTTCTTTTACTAACTGTTTTTGAGCAAATTGCAGTAATGCTTCCACAATACGCTCCGAAGCATATCCATCTCCATATGGATTCGATGCATGTGCCATCGCCTCATATGCTTCGTCATTTATTAACAATTCTTTTGCCATTTTGTAAATAACTTCTTCGTCTGTTCCCGCAAGCTTCAAAGTACCTGCAGCAATTCCTTCAGGACGCTCTGTCGTATCACGTAATACGAGCACCGGCTTCCCTAAAGATGGCGCTTCTTCCTGCACACCGCCAGAATCCGTTAAAATCATGTAAGAGCGGGCAGCAAAATTGTGGAAATCAAATACTTCCAACGGTTCAATTAAATGAACACGCGGGTTATCCCCTAAAATTTCATTGGCTACTTCACGAACAGCCGGATTCATATGCACTGGATAAACAACTTGAACATCCTCATGCTCGCTCAACAGACGCATAATTGCACGGAACATATTACGCATTGGCTCACCTAGATTTTCACGACGGTGTGCTGTTAATAAAATCATGCGGTCTGTACCCATTTTTTCAATTACCGGATGCGTATAGTGTTCACTTACTGTTGTTTTTAAAGCATCAATAGCCGTGTTACCCGTTACGAAAATCGCTTCTGCCGGTTTGTTTTCCTTTAGCAGGTTTGCACGTGATTGTTCAGTTGGTGAAAAATGCAGATCTGCCATTACACCTGTTAACTGACGGTTCATCTCTTCAGGATAAGGTGAATATTTTTGTCCTGTACGAAGCCCTGCTTCAACATGGCCAATTGCAATTTGATTGTAGAAAGCAGCCAGACTTCCAACAAAAGTAGTCGCCGTGTCACCATGTACTAACACGATATCAGGCTTCGCTTCTTTCATTACACGGTCCAGTCCTAAAAGCGCATTTGTCGCTACATCCACTAATGTTTGACGGTCTTTCATAATATTTAAATCATAATCCGGTTTAATTTTAAATGTTTCCAGCACTTGGTCAAGCATTTGACGGTGCTGGGCCGTTACAGTAACAATCGATTCAATTTGCTCCGGATGCTTTTCCAGTTCCAGCACTAAAGGTGCCATTTTAATTGCTTCCGGACGTGTGCCAAAAATCGTCATAACTTTAAACTTCTTCATCATCATTCTTCTCCTTGTCTAATCTATAATTTCAATTTATCTTAACGTGTTTAGAGTACTTGCAGCTTTAAAAGAAAACGCCCGCAACTGCTTACGGGCGCCTCGTTTATTTATTATTTTGTTCCGAACAAACGATCCCCGGCATCACCCAAGCCTGGTACGATATAGCCATGATCATTTAATTTTTCATCTAGAGATGCGATGTAAATATCTACGTCAGAGTGATTTCTTTGAATTTCTTCCACACCTTCTGGAGCTGCGATCAGACACATAAACTTAATGCTTTTAGCGCCTCGTTTTTTCAGTGAATTAATCGCTTCAACAGCTGATCCACCCGTTGCTAACATCGGGTCAACAATAATGAAGTCACGCTCTTCAACGTCTGCTGGAAGTTTTGCATAATATTCTACTGGCTTTAATGTTTCCGGATCACGGTAAAGACCAATATGCCCTACTTTTGCAGCAGGAATTAATTTTAATACGCCATCTACCATTCCGATACCTGCACGTAAAATTGGAACAATCGCCATTTTCTTCCCTGATAATACTTTTGCTTTTGCCTTCGTTACAGGTGTTTCTACTTCAATTTCTTCCAACGGTAAATCACGAGTAATTTCAAAAGCCATTAATGTTGCTACTTCATCAACTAACTCCCGAAATTCTTTTGTTCCCGTTTCTTTATCTCGAATATAAGTTAACTTATGTTGGATTAATGGGTGGTCAAATACGTATACTTTACTCACGTTGACATCTCCTAACTGTTGTTTATCTAAATTAGTATAACAGAAAATAAAGTCAACGAAAACTATGACGGTAATGTTTTAAAAATCGCCCTTTTTCTAAAATAATTAAATAACAAATGTATTCTACACTAGCATTCGCTGGTAGTTGTCTGTCTATGCGTTATTTCTTTCATTAAAAAAACCTTTCTATCTACAAATCTGTAAATAGAAAGGCATATACTCAATTATGCGTATAAAGGATATTTTGCTGTAAGAGCTTCAACACGTTTGCGTGCCTCTTCTTTTACTGCTGCATCTTCATGATTTTTAAGAACTGAAGCGATGATTTTACCAACTTCAATTACATCTTCTTCTTTGAAACCACGAGAAGTTACAGCTGCTGTACCTACACGGATACCTGATGTTACGAATGGTGATTCTGTATCAAATGGAATTGTGTTTTTATTTGTTGTAATAGCCACTTCATCCAATACATGCTCAGCTACTTTACCTGTTAACCCTAAAGATTTTACATTTAATAGAAGTAAGTGGTTATCTGTACCGCCTGATACGATTTCAACACCTTCATCCATTAAAGATTTTGCAAGTGCAGCTGCATTTGCTTTAATTTGTTTTGCGTAATCTTTAAACTCCGGTTGTAATGCTTCGCCGAAAGATACTGCTTTTGCAGCGATGACATGCATTAATGGACCGCCTTGAATACCTGGGAATACTGATTTATTTAATTCTTTTTCCCATTTTTCATCTTTCGTTAAAATCATCCCGCCACGTGGACCACGTAACGTTTTATGAGTTGTTGTCGTTACGAAATCTGCATATGGTACTGGATTTTGGTGCTCGCCTGCTGCTACTAAGCCGGCAATATGTGCCATGTCAACCATGAAATATGCACCGACTTCATCCGCGATCTCACGGAACTTTGCAAAGTCAATTGCACGAGGATAAGCTGATGCACCAGCAACGATTAATTTTGGCTTTGATTCCAATGCTTTTTGGCGAACATCTTCATAATCTATTAAGTTTGTATCTTCAGTTACACCGTATTCTACGAAATTATAAAGAATGCCAGAGAAGTTTACTGGTGAACCATGTGTTAAGTGACCGCCGTGTGATAAGTTCATACCAAGTACTGTATCACCAGGTTTTAAAACTGTATGGTAAACTGCCATGTTCGCTTGTGCACCTGAGTGTGGCTGAACGTTAACATATGCTGCACCGAATAATTCTTTTGCACGGTCACGGGCAATGTTTTCAACTACGTCTACATGTTCACAACCGCCATAATAGCGTTTGCCAGGGTAACCTTCCGCATATTTATTTGTTAAATATGAACCTTGTGCTTCCATTACAGCTTCCGATACGAAGTTTTCTGATGCGATTAGTTCGATGTTTGTGTTTTGACGTTTTTTCTCTAATAAAATTGCGTCTAAAATTGCCTTGTCTTGTCCTGCTAATTTTTCAAATGCCATTTTCAAATCCCCCTAAATGTACTTCCGATTCGATCGGAGTTTCCAATTCAAAATGATATATGTAACGTTAAGGTGTTACAGTATATTGCGCACGTTCTCCACCGATAAGTTTCGGACGTGTTGTCGCTAACGTAATGACTGCATCGCCTAATTGCTTAACAGATGTTCGTAAAGGTACAGCAACCGCTTTTAAGTGCATGCCGATTAATGTTTGACCGATATCAATCCCGTAATGTGCTTGGATGGTTTCCACAATTACAGGCTCATCCATTTGTGTAAAAGCGTATGCAGACATAGAGCCACCTGCTGTACGGACCGGAATGACCGAAACAGGTTCTAAATGGTACATTTTAGCAGCTGCAGCCTCGAGTGTCAGCGCTCGGTTAATATGCTCGCAGCCTTGGAAAACTAAGTGAATTTTATGTCTTTGCGCGAATATTGAAAATTCTTTGTATAGAACTTGCGCTACATCGAATGCACCAGCTGTTCCAATTTTCTCACCCATCACTTCCGATGTGGAACAGCCGATGACAAATAGCTGACCTTCAGAAAACTTCACTTGTTGCTCAAATTCGGATAATGCTTGCGCTAAATCTTTTTGCAAATCGTGTAAGTTTGTCATTGAATCACCATCTGTTACCCTTCTTCGATTTCAGTTATCTTTTCAACACGGCGAATATGACGACCGCCTTCAAACTGTGTATCCAACCAAGTTGCAACAATCTCACGTGCCAGCCCTGGACCGATTACACGCTCACCCATTGCTAAAACGTTTGAGTCATTGTGACAACGTGTCGCTTTTGCCGAGAACACGTCATGTACAAGTGCACAACGAATCCCTTTAAATTTGTTTGCAGCAATCGAAATCCCAATTCCAGTCCCGCAAATTAAAATTCCTCTGTCAAATTCCCCTGCAGCTACTCTCTCAGCTACTGGACGTGCATAGTCCGGGTAATCTACTGACTCGTCCGTTTGTGGACCAAAGTCTTCATAACTGATTGACATTTCATCAAGTAGTGACATAATCTCTTTACGTAAATTATTACCGCCGTGATCTGAAGAAATTGCAATTCTCATGAAGATCCCTCCTGCCTCGATTTTATTTACTTATTATATTCACCATCAGTGTACCATTTATTCCAGAAGAATAACACGTCTTTTCCGAATAACTTTCAAAATACATGCATAAAGACGAATATTACGACAACAATTATAGTGTATTGTTAACTTTTTAGTAATATTCTTATATTTATTCATTATTAATTATGGTAATGTTCAGCTTTACGTGAGTTTGTTATGTTAAAAAGCTTTTGCACAATTTATTTTACTAAAAAAAGACCGCTCATTGACTATGAGCAGGCCTTTAACAATTATTGTAATGATAAAATATATTCTGCTACCGCTTCTTCTTCGCCATCCGCTGTACCCTTCGGCATTGCACCTTTACCATTGACTAGTACATTCACGATTTCCTCTTTTGATAAAGAAGTGTTCGTTAAGTCCGGTCCCATTGATCCCGTTAAGTCTCCACCATGACATCCTACACAGCTGGCATTTGCCACTTTTTCACCTGCCGAGACATCTGAATTTTCAGCTGCGTCCTTTTCTCCGGATGATTCAGTCGATTCGGTTGGTGTAGAATCAACAGAATCTGTAGTATCCGCGTCCTCCGCATCACCACATGCAGCGAGACCTGCTACGACTACACCCATTAGTAACCAGTACTTCATCTTGTTCAATATAAATCCCCCCAGGACTAATTATTGTAAACAATAGTGTACCATACCCAGTCTTTTTGTTTTTGAAACGGGTTCGTGATTTTGAAAGCATGGTAGTGTTTATTAGAACTTTTACTTTGGATATTAGAAAATCGCTAACGTTTATTTGAACATCTATAACCTTTATTAGCAAATCTGAAAAGGATTTTAGAACAAGCAGCCAATATATTAGAAGATAGACATTTTATTAGAACTTTACCGCGGTTATTAGAAAATCTCACCTCGATATTAGAAAACATCCTTCAAATAAAAAATACCCAACAGATAAACCATGCCCGTTTATCCATTCGGTATTTTAAAACGATCTTCCCATCTACTGTGTGCGGTCGAATTGTTGAATCATTCGATAAAGCTCTGCAGACTGTTGCTTTAAATTACTTGCCAGTTCCTCTACTTGCTTGATCGCTTCAGCTTGTTCCAATGAAGCAGACGTTACTTCCTGAGCACTTGCAGAAGTTTGTTCGGCAATTGCCGCCACTTCCTGTGACTGGTGTGACGTGTGTTCGATATTTTTCATTTGCTGTGCGACTAAATCCGAAATTTGGACGACATCATCTGCCATTTCATAAACGGATTTTGTCATGCCTTCTACTGCCGACGTTGTTTCAGAAACACGTGACGATTCATTTACCGCAAATGATACTTGTTCGTTCATCTGTTTAACGACAACCGATACATTTTGCTGCATTGTGTGGATCAATGTTGTAATCCCCTGAACAGCACTTGCACTTTCATCCGCCAGACCGCGCACTTCCTCTGCCACAACCGCAAAGCCTTTCCCATGCTCACCTGCTCGTGCAGCTTCAATCGATGCATTTAATGCAAGCAGATTCGTCTGTCCTGCGATATCGCCTACTAAACCTATAATCCGTTCAATCTGCTCGGCATTTTTTTCTAGCTCACGAATATTTACTAATGAATTTTCATTATCTGTTGCAATTTTTTTAATACTGTTTACAACGCCATGGATGGCATCTGTTGTAGACGTTAAGTTTGTTAAAAGATTTTTTGAGCGACTTGCTGTATGTAACGCTTTATTGTTCACTTCCGCAGCTAATGTGCGAACTTCTTCAATGGCTTCCACTGTTTCTTGAATGGCAACCGCCGAAGATTCAGCCCCCAATGAAATCTGGCTAATATTGCTTGTAATTTGCTCAGCGTTGTTCGTTACAGAAATACTTTCTTCCGACAGCTTCAAAATCGTTTCATCGGTTGACTTATAATTGTCTTCAATCCCGTTTACCATCTTGCGCAAATTGATCACCATTGTTTGGAATGCCTCTGCTACTGAGCGGATTTCATCATTGGTTTTCGGCATTTCGACATCTTGTCCGATTTTACCTTCCGCTACATGGTTTGCACTGCGCTCCAATTGCTGTAATGGGCGAACAATGACTAAACCAAATACCGCAGCCAATGCACAAGACCAAAAGATCCCTAATAAATAGGTTATAATCTGAAATACGCTTGTGCTTGTCGATTCAAAAAACATTGGGCGTAAGTATTCGATAAATACAAAACTGCAAGTGTAGGTAATCAGCGCTAATATCCCGACAAATAATACGAGCTTCTTGCGCAAACTAAAGACCTTTTTCTGAGAGTTCATGTTAAATTTTATCCTCCAATTTCAATTTCGTTTCCAGCTTGTTGATTGCTTCGTTCAATTGCTCGTATGTTTGTTCATATACTTGCAGGTTTCCACCGAATGGATCTTGAATATCCAGACCAGTTTCCATCGCTACATACTCATTTAGCGTAAACGTTTTATGTGCCGCTTCTTCTACTAAACGGAGGACCATTTCTTTATGAGCGTTCGTCATCGTTAAAATCAGGTCCGCCCATTGTGCATCTTCTACCGTAAATCGGGATGAACGGTGCGATTGCGAAATATTTTTTCTATGCAATATTTCCTTTGCGTTCAGGGACATGTCACTGCCTTCGTGCGCATAAATACCTGCTGAACGCACAGTAATATTCTCATAGTTTTTTGCTTGTAAAATTGCTGCTGCCATAGGACTTCTACACGTGTTGCCTGTACAAATAAAATAAATATTAATGTTCCTCACACCCTCTAATTTACCATTTTAGTAGCATCACACTCATAATAATCAAGAGGAGTCCTGCTACTTTCTTTAATGCATTATTCTTAAAAATTGGTGATTTTTGCGCTATTACCAATGCCGCATATGACAATATGAATGTCGAGAGGCCGGCACTAATAACAAAAACATATTTTTGTAAATTTAGCATACCAAAAGATAGGCTAACTGAAAAGGTGTCAATACTTGCAAAAATCGCAATTATCGGTAAAGACATCGCAGGAAAACTTTCATCTTTCTTCGAGAGCAGTAATTGCAGTCCAACAAAAAACAATAATAATGTAGAAAGACCTGATGCCCAGTTTGTTAAATAGACGGCAAGCCATTCCCCAAAGCGGTAACCGAGTAACGGAAAAAGCATATGTAAAAAGGCCGTCCATAAAGCTAATAACCATTTCGCCTTAACATTTGTAGCAATTAAATAAAGTGCAACGACATCGAACGACATTAAGATCCCGGCAACTACTTCTTGCATCTATTCCCCTCTTCCACTAAGCGCTGTTGTAATTTATGCTTTTGGGCGGGGAAATATCCTTTTGTTTATACACAAAAACCACATCCCATTGTTATAAGATGTGGTTTGATTTTTTAAAGTGAATACCATTTGCCGCCTGCAGCTTTTTCCAGACGGTTCATAATCGCTGTACCAACACCGGTTTTTGATGTTGCCGTCGCTAAAATAATCGTAGCATCCGTTTTATCGCATGAACGCAATGCATCATATAGTGAAGCGCTCATTTGTTCGAGATCATGTGCATTCCCGAATGAAAAATAATAATCGGCCTCAATCTCTTCAAAGTTTTGCGGTGCCAATAAGGCCACTTTATGTACCGGTTTTAATTCGGCAATAGCCGTTTCAATCGCTTTTTTATTTGCTTCTATTAAATAGACAGGTGCATCCGGAGCATAATGAGTATATTTCATACCAGGCGCTTTCGGTGTCGATTCAATTTTCTGCTGTTCCAGACTTGGCTCAACAACTGGTCCAATTACTGCTTCGAGCATTTCTTTCGTCACTCCGCCCGGCCGTAAAATAACAGGTGTATCCAGTGTGACATCCAAAACGGTCGATTCAAGTCCGATTCCCGTCATTCCTCCATCCAAAATACAAGGAATAATGTTTTGCAAATCCTCAAATACATGTTCAGCTTTCGTCGGGCTAGGCTTGCCGCTGCGATTCGCACTTGGCGCGGCTAACGGTTTCTTTAATGTTTGAAGAAGTTCCAGTGCTACTGGATGATCGGGCATACGAATTCCAACCGTATCTAATCCTGCCGTAACACTCGGCGCTAAAACATTCGGCTTAACATCCATAACAAGCGTTAATGGACCTGGCCAAAAAGCCTCCATACATTTTTGGGCAACTTCCGAAATATTTGTTGTATACAGCGATACTTCTTCTACCGTTCCGATATGAACAATCAATGGATTATCCGAAGGTCGTCCTTTTGCAGCGAATATTTTCTTCACTGCCTGCTCATTTGTCGCAACGGCACCTAGGCCATATACGGTTTCTGTCGGAAAAGCGACTATTTCGCCGTTATTTAATAAATCCACAGCCTGTGTATAATTTTCTGAATTATCCACAAATTCATCCACATTTAATTGAAAAGTGTGCATTACTTTTTCCTCCTTTCTGTAAATGTTTGATTTAACTATCCACAAATTGTGAGTAAGTTGGATCATTTTCTACAAGTTCTTCTGTGTTTTGTGGATCACTTTTTTCCATATGTTTCTCCCACCATTCAGCAATAAAAAATGGCGGCCGTTCATTTTCCACCGGCTCATTAACTATACAAAGCGTTGGGAATACTGCACAGAACCAGTTTTCGCCACGACCTTGCCCAATAATGAAGTTAACAGAATAATATTCTTTTTGCGGATAAAACTGACCAGCCACCCATTTCGGAGGGATTAAGTTATCCCCAAACTTATAGGTAATTTTTAATTGTGGGTAAGTTTCCTGAATTTCCTGATACATGTTTTCCACACTGTGGATATCTTCTGAAAATTCAGGTGTATTTTGCAAATAGGTTTGAATTGTTTCCACTACCTCATACTTGATGAGCTGGTCGGCATTTGTCGAACTGTTGGCAATAACGCGGAATTTTAACTGGTCATTGCTTTCTCCTTGATCAATGCGGATATCATCTACGAAAGTAGGTATAAATGTAGCAGCACAATATAGAAATAAAACACTTATTAGTAATTTAGCAATCGCTAAAAATAGATTGGATTCATTTTGAATATCGTAATCATGTAACATAATCATTCCCCCTTGCAAACATTGTTTACAAGGAATCTATTTTTTATTCACTAATCTCACAAAAAACAATACGATCTTTTTTATTTATATCTTGAACGACTGATACATAGGCATTTGGAAAGCTTTTTTTGAAAAAATCCGCTACGGCTTCTCCTTGTGTATATCCTATTTCCAGACCAATTAACGCCGGCTTTTTCATAAGGGCCGGTAAGTTTTCTGCTAGTTTACGATAAAGCAAGAGTCCATCTTCATCTGCAAACAATGCCTGATGCGGTTCGTGAGCTACGACAACATCGGACATCTCCTCCATTTCCTCATAGGCGATATAAGGCGGATTCGAAAGTACAACATCCCATTTTTCATTCGCAATCGGTTCTGTTAAGTCGCCCAGCTTAAATTCAATTTCTGCCTGCAGCTGCTCAGCGTTTTTTTGTGCTGTTGCAAGTGCTGCAGGGGAAAGATCTGTTGCTGTTACATCAAGTTGCGGACATTCTTTTTTCATCGTAATAGCAATCGCACCACTGCCTGTCCCAATATCGGCAAACTTCAGCTTTTGATTATCCCCAAATAACTTGCGAATACGCTCAATCGTTCCGACAACCAGTTCTTCCGTTTCCGGACGAGGAATCAGTACCGATTCATCAACTACAAATGTACGGCCGTAAAATTCCTCTACACCCGTTATATATTGTACAGGAAGCCCTTTCACATGTTCTTGAATAAAATCATCGAACTGCTGTTGCTGCTCTTCAGGTAGAACATCGTGCATCTTCATCATTAAACCCGAATAGCTTGTCTGTAAAATATGCTGCAATAAAATTCTTGCGGCATTTCCTTCGCGACCGTTCTTCTCTAAAAAAGAAGAAGCCCCATTCAGGGCCTCAAAAATGGTTTTATGCATCTTCATTTAAATTTGATAAGCGTGTTGCCTGCTCATCTAAAATAAGTGCATCGATGATTTCATCCAATTTACCTTCAACGATTTGGTCAAGTTTTTGAATCGTCAAACCAATTCGGTGATCTGTTACACGGTTTTGTGGATAGTTGTAAGTACGGATACGTTCAGAACGGTCGCCTGTTCCTACTGCTGTCTTACGTGTTGCATCGATTTCAGCCTGTGCTTCTTGACGGTGTTTATCCGCTACACGCGCTACTAAAATTTTCATCGCTTTTTCACGGTTCTTAATTTGTGAACGTTCATCTTGCATCGAAACGACAACACCTGTCGGTAAGTGGGTCATACGAACAGCTGACATCGTTGTATTTACCGACTGACCACCCGCACCAGATGAAGCGAATGTATCAACGCGAATATCTTTTTCATGAATTTCTACATCTTCTACATGAACTTCCGGTAAACATGCAACCGTAGCAGTTGATGTATGGATACGGCCTTGTGATTCTGTCGCCGGTACACGTTGAACACGGTGTGCGCCGTTTTCATATTTGAATTTCGAATAAGCACCTTGACCGTTAATCATTAAGATTACTTCTTTATAACCGCCTGCCGGGTTTGGTGTTGCTTCCATTACATCCACTTTCCAACCTTGCGTTTCCGCATAGCGTGTATACATACGGAATAAGTCACCTGCAAAAATATTGGCCTCGTCACCGCCAGCAGCTCCGCGGATCTCCATAATTACGTTTTTCGAATCATTCGGGTCTTTAGGAATTAATAAAATTCGCAGACGCTCTTCTAATTCCGGAACTTGTTTATTTAAATCATTAAACTCTTCCTTCATCATCTCCAGCATTTCTGCATCTTTTTCAATTTCCATTAATTCGCGTGTATCTGCCAGTTGCTCTTTCACCGATTTGTATACACGGTATACATCTACCATTTCCTGAATATCGGATTGCTCTTTCGAATATTCGCGAAGCTTATTAGAATCGCTGACGATATCCGGGTCGCTTAGCAATTCATTTAATCTTTCGTAACGGTCTTCAACCGCCTGTAAACGATCAAACATCTATATTTCACCTCTAAAAGTTATTTTGTTATTAGTTGTATTTCACTCGTCTTCTCACGAGTCACGTTAAAATGCACCTTTACTAGTATAAAGAAATTTTGCGGTTGTTGCTACATCTATGTTGAACTTTCTTCATATCATTTACACATTGGCACTCATATATTTAAATTTTGTTGTGTCGTTTCAATATCTATTCTTCACCTAAAATTATAGTGGCGGATTGGAATGACATTTGCGGCAAACAGGGTAATAACTATCATTACCCCCAATTTGAATTTGATCACCTGTACGGACTGGTTTTTTATTTTCATCTACTCGTAAATTCATCGTCGCTTTCTTATGGCAGAACCAGCAAATTGTTTTCATTTCCTCAATTTTATCCGCGTAAATCGTCATATAACGGCTGCCTTCAAACAGTTCGTTCTGGAAGTCATTTTTTAAGCCAAAGCCCATAACCGGAATGTTCAGCTCATCTACAATTTGAGTCAGCTGCAAAACATGTTCTTTTGTTAAAAATTGCACTTCATCAACTAGTACACAATATAATTTTCCTTCGTGTTTTTCCACGATTTCATATATATTTGTATCTTCAAAAACCGCAACTGCCGGACGTCTTAAACCAATTCGGCTTGAAACCGTACCGACTTCATCGCGCGTATCAATTCCTGAAGTAAAAATCATTACCGCTTTATTCTGTTCTTCATAATTGTGGGCAACTTTTAAAATTTCAATCGATTTCCCGCTATTCATCGCCCCATGTTTATAAAATAATTGCGCCATTTATTTATCCCCGTTTCTAAATAAAATTACAAGTTCGTTTTTCACCAACAAAAAACCTTGAGCATGAAACTCAAGGTCAACTTTTCACTTCTTTTATCTTAGCTAGTTTTTTGCCATTCGTCTATTGCAAAAGGTCCTCTATTTATTAGAATATTTCTCTTTAGAAAAACATGTGCGAAAGTTTTCTAATATCTTCTAAATTCTTCTAATATATCTTTATTTTTTCTAATAAAAGTTTGAAGTTCTAATATAATATGTACATTTTCTACTATCCGGTGGAGGTTTTCAAATAAATGATTCAGATTTTCTAATAACCTGTAAAACTGTTCTAATACCTGCTCAATATCTTCTAATAAAATGAAATCAGTGCTTCAAAAAATTAAAAACCCATTTCCAGCAATGCGGAAATGGGCAGAGGTATTATTTCATACCATATTTTTTGTTGAAGCGATCTACACGTCCGTCAGCAGAAGCGAACTTTTGACGACCTGTATAGAATGGGTGACATTCGTTACAGAACTCGATTGAGATCTTTTCTTTAACTGAACCTGTTTCAAAAGAATTACCACAAGAGCAAGTTACTGTTGCTACTTTGTAATCTGGGTGGATACCTTGTTTCATATTCGTTTTCTCCTCTCGCCCTGAACCATCCGGAACAGAGTATTTTCGAACTGCACCTTACATAGCCCGAATATGTCACTACATACGTAATGTGTTGAGGTCAGCTATATATGTGCACGTTTCATACTTAAAGAAGTATAGCAAGTTTTAAAAAAGGTTGCAACTATTTTATATTATTTTACGAAATTGAATGTATGTAGTTCCTCACTAAATCAAGAACTTGATTTCCATTCGCGCTCAATCTTCTAAAATCTATAACAACCCTTTACCGTTCGTAGCTTTCTTCATATCTGTATCAAGCTTTTCAAAGAATTCTTCGTTTGTTTTTGTTGTGCGTAGTTTGCGTAAGAACTTTTCACCAAAATCATGTGAATCGCTGAATGTTTTACGGATTGCCCATAATTTATCAAGCTGGTCTTTCGGAATAAGAAGCTCTTCTTTACGCGTACCTGAACGGCGGATATCGATTGCAGGGAAAATACGGCGTTCTGCCAAGCTGCGATCCAAGTGCAGTTCCAGGTTACCCGTTCCTTTAAACTCTTCATAAATTACTTCGTCCATACGGCTGCCTGTATCAACAAGAGCAGTCGCTAAAATTGTTAAACTGCCGCCCTCTTCAATATTGCGGGCAGAACCGAAGAAACGTTTCGGACGGTGGAATGCAGCAGGGTCAATACCACCTGAAAGTGTACGGCCGCTTGGCGGGATTACTAAGTTATAGGCACGTGCCAAACGTGTGATCGAATCCATTAAAATAATAACATCGCGTTTTTGTTCTACTAGACGTCGTGCACGTTCCAATACGATTTCTGCTACTTTTACATGATTTTCAGGCACTTCATCAAACGTTGAAGAAACAACGTCCGCATTTACTGAGCGCTCGATATCCGTTACTTCTTCCGGACGCTCATCGATTAGCAGGACGATTAGTTCCGCTTCCGGATGGTTTGTCGTAATAGCGTTGGCAATTTCTTTTAATAAAGACGTTTTACCGGCTTTTGGCGGTGCCACAATTAATCCACGTTGACCAAAACCAACAGGCGCTACTAAATCCATAATACGTGTTGAAAGTTTTGTAGGTACTGTTTCCAACTTAATATGGCGATCCGGATAAAGCGGCGTTAACGCCGGGAAATGCACACGCTCTTTTGCAACTTCAGGATCTTCGCCATTTACAGCATCAACTTGTAATAGGCCATAATAACGTTCATTTTCTTTTGGTGGACGAACTTTACCTGAAACTTTATCACCATTTCGTAAATCGAAGCGACGAATTTGGGAAGCAGAAATGTAAATATCCTCTTTTGAAGGAGAATAGTTAATCGGGCGCAGGAATCCGAAGCCGTCTGTAGGAATAATTTCTAAAACACCTTCCATGAAGAAGAAACCTTCTTGTTCAGAGCGGGTTTTTAAGATTGCAAAGATTAGTTCCTTTTTATTTAGCTTACTAGCATTTGATAATTTGTATTGCTTCGCCAAAGCATATAATTCTTTTAATGTCATGCTTTCTAATTGAGCAATTGTTAATGCTGTCATACGTTTTCTCCAGTCTATTAAAATTTAATTTTTTAAGTTATTGAAAGATTTTTAGGAATTTGTGTAAGAGAAGTATACTACACTTTATTTGAAAGATGCCCAGTTTTTACACTGGGCATTTATTATATTATAGTGTAAGTAATTTGAAAATGGGCATTTTCTATCTGAGGCTACTTACATTATACGGGAAGTTAAATTTGGTCATACTTTGGTTTTTTATCAATGCTGTGGCGTCCTTCGATAAAGCGTACTGTTCCTGTTTTTGCACGCATAACAACTGAATGTGTAAGTGCATAGGAACCTTTATATTGAACACCGCGTAAAAGCTCCGAATCTGTTACAGCTGTTGCTGCAAAAATAGCATCATCGCCTTTAACTAGGTCTTCCATCATTAATACTTTATCTACGTCGACTCCCATTTTTACGCAACGAGCAAGCTGTTCTTCATCTTCAGGTACTAGTTTCGCTTGGAAATCGCCACCTAAACATTTTAACGCAACTGCTGCAATAACGCCTTCTGGTGCGCCACCCATACCGAACATAATATCGATACCAGTTTCATCGAATGCTGTGTTAATCGCTGCACCTACATCACCGTCTTGAATGAATTTAATGCGTGCACCGGCTTCACGGATTTCATCGACAATATGCTGATGACGTGGACGGTCTAAAAGTGTTGCTACAACATCTGAAATATCTTTGTTTTTTGCTTTTGCCACTTGCAATAAGTTGTACGTAACAGAAGCGTTAATATCAACTTTACCTGCCGCTTCCGGCCCTACAGCTATTTTATCCATATACATATCAGGCGCATTTAATAGATTGCCTCGGTCTGCAATTGCCAGTACTGTCATCGCGCCATTTGTACCTTTTGCTACGATATTTGTACCTTCTAATGGATCTACTGCGATATCAACTTCAGGTCCGCCATTTCGAAGCCCTAATTCTTCACCGATATAAAGCATCGGTGCCTCATCCATTTCTCCTTCACCAATTACAACTGTCGCATGCATTGGGATTGTATCAAACATAACACGCATCGCTGTTGTTGCTGCGTCGTCCGCTTCGTTTTTAAGTCCGCGTCCCATCCATTTCGCTGATGCAATCGCTGCTGCTTCTGTTACACGTACTACTTCCATTGATAAACTACGTTCCATTTTGTGTTTGCCTCCTGTAATCGGTTAAAACCGATTTTAACAGCCTAAATTAACTGCTTTTTTGAATTGTATTATGAACTAACATATTTTTATTACCCAAATATATATTATCATACTCTCATCGTTGCGCGATTCGGATCACGAATTATAGCAAATTTATGCATTATTCTTTGTTTTAATGACAATGGACTCTTTACGAATATTTGCACCAATTGCACAAAGCTTTTCAATTAATGAACTATAGCCGCGTTCAATATGGTAGATATCGTGAATTTCTGTTTCACCTTTTGCGATAAGTCCAGCCAATACTAATGCAGCACCCGCGCGTAAATCTGTTGCCGTTACCGTGGATCCTTCCAAAGATGCAGGTCCTTGAATGATGGCCGTATTGCCTTCAACACGGGCTTTTGCACTCATACGTCGCAGTTCGTCTATATGCTTGAATCGGGCAGAATAAATTGTATCTGTAATCATCGATGTCCCTTCCGCCTGTGTCATTAATACAGATAAAGGCTGTTGGACATCAGTCGGGAATCCTGGATAGACCAGTGTTTTTACATCAACCGCCTGCAGGTTCTTTTGCTTGGAGATGTAGATGCTTTCCTCATTCTCTTCCACAGTTACACCCATTTCGCGAAGTTTAGCTGTTACGGCTTCCATGTGAAGCGGAATGACATTATCGACAAGTACACCATCACCAATCGCTGCAGCCATAATCATAAATGTAGCTGCTTCAATTCGATCCGGTATAATTGTATGTTTCGTACCTTTTAGCTCATCGACACCTTCAATACGGATAACGCTCGTTCCTGCGCCTTTAATATTGGCACCCATATTTGTTAAAAGTGTCGCAACATCAATAATCTCAGGCTCTTTCGCTGCATTCTCGATTGTAGTTTTCCCTTTTGCCCGGACTGCTGCCAGCATAATATTAATTGTTGCGCCGACACTTGCAACATCCAGATAAATTTTCGCACCAATTAATTCATCTGCGCGTAAGTAAATCGCACCGTGCTCATTTGTTACTTTTGCTCCTAAAGCTTCAAAACCTTTAATATGTTGATCGATTGGACGTGGCCCTAAAAAACACCCGCCTGGCATGCCGATTACCGCTTGTTTAAAACGTCCCAGCATGGCACCCATCATATAGTAGGAAGCACGTAATTTTTTTACATTGCCGTTTGGCAGCGGCATCGCAACCATTTTTGATGGATCAATCGTCATCTTGCCATTTTCGAATGTTACTTCTCCGCCAATTTCTTCTAGAAGTGCTTTTAACGTCCATGCATCTGAAATTTCTGGAATTCCCCCAATGGTAACGGAAGAATCTGCCAAAATTGATGCAGGAATTAAAGCAACTGCGCTATTTTTTGCACCGCTAACGGTTATTTTACCTTTTAGACGATTTCCGCCCTGAATTTTATAAACATCCATTTTGTGTTCTCCCTTACGATTGGACAAATTTCATCTTCATTCAGCAGAAGTCTACGGACATCTGCTGAATGAAGATGAGCTTCTGGCAGATGTCACAGATTTTTTAAAGGATGTTTTAATGAGGAAGTCAGCCTAAAAACGTCGCCGTGCGACAACGGCTGACTGACCCACGTCCTGTAGGCCTAAACTCAAAAAAATCTGGACACAATTACGCCGAGGCGTAATTGATAATAAGTCAACTGCTGTGAGTTATTCTTATTATTTCCCTTCTCGCTTTGCCCAATCCGCTAAAAATCCTTCAATTCCCTTGTCTGTTAATGGATGATTAAACAGTTGCTGTAAAACTTTGTATGGAGTTGTTGCAATATGTGCGCCAGCTAATGCAGCTTGCGTAATATGTTGCGGGTGACGAATAGATGCGGCAATAATTTCCGTTTCAATTTCGTGGATAGCAAACATTTCAGCAATTTCACGGATTAATTCTACGCCATCTTGACCAATATCATCTAGACGTCCTAAGAATGGAGAGACATAAGATGCGCCTGCACGTGCCGCCATCAATGCTTGGTTTGCAGAGAAAATTAATGTCACGTTCGTTTTGATGCCTTTTTCAGAGAAGTGTTTACATGCTTTTAATCCTTCTGGTGTCATTGGAAGTTTTACAGTAATATTCGGGTGAATCGCAGCCAATTCTTCCCCTTCACGAATCATTCCTTCTGCGTCTAAAGAAATAACTTCACCAGAAACCGAGCCGTTTACTAACTCAGCAATTTCACGTAAGCGGTCGTGGAAATTCACGCCTGATTCCTTTGCAACTAATGATGGGTTCGTCGTTACACCTGAAAGAATCCCCCAAGAGTATGCTTCTTTAATTTCGTCAAAGTTTGCTGTATCGATAAAAAATTTCATTATAATAGCCTCCGATTTACATTTGATTATAAAAACACATCTCGCTCATTTGTGAACGAGATGTCTTATGTTGAAAAACACGTGTTCACAAAGAAAAGTACGCATAGTTTGTGCACTTTTCTTTTGTGGATTCATTTATCCCGCTTTAACGGGTAGTAAAACTCTGCCTCTAAACTCAAGAAGCTTAGGCTTTTCCAGAGCTGCCGAATTCGCGCATTTTACCGATTACTGTCGCTTTAATCGCTTCACGAGCTGGACCTAAATATTTACGTGGATCATATGTTTTCTTATCATTTTCTAAAAACTCACGGAT
This sequence comes from Solibacillus sp. FSL W7-1472, assembly GCF_037969775.1. NCBI lineage: Bacteria > Bacillati > Bacillota > Bacilli > Caryophanales > Caryophanaceae > Solibacillus > Solibacillus sp. FSL W7-1472. Next base: position 574,638 of record NZ_CP150208.1, on the reverse strand, counting down.
TACTTTCGTTGCCGAGATTTGGTTTTCTGTGTTGACATTAATTTTTGCTGTCCCTAAAGAAATTGAACGTTGAATATCTTTTGTCGGAATACCTGTTCCACCATGTAATACTAACGGAACATCTGTTAATGTTGAAATTTCTTCCATTTCAGCAAATCCTAAGTTTGGTTCGCCTTTGTAAGGACCGTGAACTGAACCTAATGCTGGAGCTAAACAGTCGATACCTGTAGCTTCAACTAATGATTTACATTCTTGCGGGTTTGCGTACATAATGCCACCAATGACACCGTCTTCCTCGCCGCCTACAGTACCAAGTTCTGCTTCAACAGATACGCCTTTTGCATGCGCATAGTCGACAACTTCTTTAGTCGTTTGGATATTTTCTTCGAATGGATGATGTGAAGCGTCAATCATTACAGAAGTAAAACCAGCATCGATCGCTTCTTTACATTTATCGAAGCTTGAACCATGATCTAAATGAATTGCTACTGGAACAGTTGTTTTGTAGCTTTCCATTAAGCCTTCAACCATTTTTACAACAGCAATGAAACCGCCCATATATTTTCCGGCACCTTCAGAAACACCTAGAATTACTGGTGACTTTTCTTCTTCTGCTGCTTGTAAAATGGCTTGCGTCCATTCTAAATTGTTAATATTGAATTGACCTACTGCATAACCTTCCGCTTTTGCTTTAATTAACATTTCTTTCATTGAAACTAATGCCATTATTAAAATCCTCCTCGAAGATACATAAATAGTTTGCTGCTAGAAAAACATAGTTTGCGCAAAATGCTTTTTTTAAGTATTTTTTTCATCGTCTATTCTATGCAAAATCACATGAATTGACAAAAACATTTAGATTAATCATAACAAAAACAGACAGTATGCGCTACTGCCTGCTCGCCTGTTTCATTTATATTTTTTCAGCCTTTTCTACTAGTTTATTAACTTCATCACGTACTTCAAAAATATTAAAAGGTTTTGTAAAGTATTTCAACACACCTAATTCGTTTGCAGTGTCCATCATATGCTGTTCAACATAAGCAGTCATCATCATTACAGGCAGCTCCGGGTGTTCTTCTTTCAAACGTGCTAAAATTTCCAGACCGTCCATTCCGGGTATTTTCATATCCAGTAGAACACAATCGAGCTCATTTTCCTGTGCAATTTTTATTGCATCAAAACCGTTTGCCGCTAAATAAGTCGTAAATCCTTCTTTTTTAAACACTTCATTTAGAAGCATCCTTATCCCCTGCTGATCATCTACTATTAGTATCCCCTTCAATGTGATCCCCCATTACAATAATAATTTATCCCGCATTAACGGGTAGTAAGACTTCCGCCTCTAGACTTCTCAAGTGCGAAAAGGATAGGCGGTAGCTCAACTACCCCTAAATGCCCGATCGGTTCGGGCCAACACGATGTTGGTCACACAAGCATTGTCACAGGACGTGACGGTTTTAGCTTGTGTTCCTTCTAATCAGTGGGCAAGAAAACCCTACTGATTGAAGTTTCACTTTATATAAGTTACATTCTATTACTAAATTGATTTCCCCTCTTTTATAGAGAGAGTTTGTGCTTTTGCTTTTTTATGTGCACAATTTTATAATAACTTTGAGGTGTAAATATGTCTAAAATTTTAACTACGCAATTAACAGGCCTTCTACAGCGCATACAGCAAACTGAAGAAGAATCAATTGAGGAAACTGCACGATTATTGGCACAGGCAGCAATCGGACAAGGAACAATCTACTTTGCGGCATTTGGTGAAATGGAAGCTGTTGCGGTAAATGCAGAGCTTAGTGCAGGTACATTCACTAAATTTGCACGTTATACAGAAGAGGTCGAACTAATGCCTGCTGACCGTGTGATTATTTTTACGCGTCATGCTACAGATGAACAAGCATTAAAGCTCGCACAGCAACTGCATGCAGAATTCATTCCATTTGCGGCTGTCGCAAGTGAAGCGGCCAGTGACGACAATCCGTTAAGCGACCTTGCTTATACGTATATTTCATTAAAAGTGCGTGGCGGCATTTTACCACATCCGACAAAGCTCGGCGAACGCATCGTTTTTCCGCATCTTATAGCAGCTTTATATATTTATGAAGCGATTAAGATGGAATTCGATGAAATGCTCGTAGACGATGATGAAGAGGATGACGAATTAATGGACGGCCATCCATCACCATTCGCATAAATTATTGGCGACTCTTAATCCATACTGGTGTGGGGGTCGTCTTTTGTATTTTTGAATTTATATGCGCCTTTCTATGATATAGAAGGAAAATTAGTTGTTCGGAGTGAAGACGGCGACTCCCAGGGGACAAGCACGTGGGAGAGACCTGGAACAAAAGCTAGGAGCGCCACGTCCTGTGGCAACGCTTTTGTGACCAACATCGTGTTGGCCTCGTGCCCCCAGGAAAGCGTCCGCCGTAACGGAGAACAACGGATACAAAGTATGTATACAAATTAAGCAGCTCAAACTTTACTATCGTAAAATTGAGCTGCTTTTAATTTTGGAACTGCTTTTGCCCCAACTCTTTATTTTTTATTATTAAATGCTGCGCCAACAAACTCACGGAATAATGGTTGTGGACGTTGTGGTCGTGAAATTAATTCCGGGTGGAACTGACCCGCAACAAAGAATTTCTTCTCTGGTAGTTCAACAATTTCTACTAATTTGTTGTTAGGAGATAATCCTGAGAATACCATACCTTCCGCTTCCATTGCTTCACGGAATTCATTGTTGAACTCGTAACGGTGACGGTGACGTTCGTATACTAACTCTTCACCATTGTAAGCCGCGCGTGCACGAGATCCTTCTTTTAATTTACATGGATATAAACCAAGACGTAATGTTCCGCCGATATCTGTATCTTCTGTTTGATCTGGTAAGAAATCGATAATCGGATACTTCGTATTTTTGTCCAGTTCTGTTGAATGTGCACCTTCCAAGCCCATAACATTACGCGCAAATTCTACTGTCGCCATTTGCATACCTAGGCAAATACCGAAGAACGGAACATCGTTTTCACGTGCATAACGGATAGATTCGATTTTCCCTTCAACACCACGGTCGCCGAAACCACCTGGTACTAAAATACCGTCTGCTTGTCCTAGCAACTCATCAACATTTTCCGCTGTAACATGCTCAGCATTGATCCAGTCGATCTCGATATCCGAATTGTATACATAACCTGCATGTTTTAATGCTTCAACAACTGAAATATAAGCATCTTGCAATTCTACGTATTTCCCTACTAAAGCGATACGTGTTTTGTGCTCCAAGTTTTTCACTAAATGTACAAGCTCTTTCCAATCTGTCATATCTGCTTTCGGCGCTGTAATACCGAAATGATCAAGAACGATTTGGTCAAAGCCTTGTGCATGAAGATTTAATGGAACTTCGTATAAATGTTCTGCATCACGTGATTCGATAATATCAGAAGGTTTTACGTCACAGAATAACGCGATTTTTTCTTTCATGTCCTGCGGCACTGGTTGTTCTGTACGTAATACGATAATATTTGGCTGAATACCCAATGAACGTAACTCTTTAACAGAGTGCTGTGTCGGTTTTGTTTTCATTTCACCAGCAGCTGCAATATAAGGCATTAGTGTACAGTGGATGTACATTACATTTTCATGGCCTAAATCACGGCGCATTTGACGAATCGCTTCAAGGAATGAAAGTGATTCAAAGTCACCTACTGTACCACCGATTTCCGTAATAACAACATCAGCAGAAGTTTCACGGCCAGCACGTTGTACACGGTCTTTAATTTCGTTTGTTACGTGAGGAATTACTTGAACTGTACCACCATTGTAGTCACCGCGGCGCTCTTTATTTAGTACCGATTGATATACTTTACCTGAAGTAACAGTTGAGTGTTTACCAAGATTAATATCGATGAATCGCTCATAGTGACCTAAGTCTAAGTCCGCTTCTGCACCATCATCTGTAACGAATACTTCACCATGCTGGTAAGGGCTCATTGTACCTGGATCAATATTTAAATATGGATCAAATTTTTGAATTGTTACTTCCAATCCACGATTTTTTAATAAACGACCTAATGATGCTGCTACAATCCCTTTACCAAGTGATGAAACTACCCCACCTGTTACGAAAATATACTTTGTCATACAAATTCCTCCTTCTTTTAAAACAAATTAGAAAAACACTCTATTGCTTCCTAAATGCAAGGGAATGTTTTTCTAATAAAGTGAAACTACCAATCATTGGGGATTTTAGCTCATCCCCTCGGATTATTAGTTGAACCAATCTGGATTTTACGGGGAGTTGATCTCCCGCGGACTCTAATCACCCGTTAATGCGGGATAAAAACGCCAGAAAAAATAAAAAACGCTCCTCCTGCACTATTTTGCAGGGGGAGCGTATAACTTATACGGTCAATCTCCTTTTTAAAGGAGCCCAAGTAAAAGATTATACGGAACTGAAATAGAAGTCAAGCACTTTCAATTTCCAATGTGAAAATACTTATTTTAACTCTTCGTCTTCTTCGTCTAACTCTTCATCTATTTCTTCTTCATCATCATCCTCGATAATAAATGTATCATCTTCATCGATTAGTTCTTCATCGATGTCAGGATCAATTTCTTCTATGTCTTCTTCAACGAAGTCGATGTCCTCATCCACTTCTTCCTCTTCTTCTTCGTCGTCAACGAATTCATCGTAATCTTCCTCGAATAAAACATCCTCTTCTTCAAGGTCGATAACTTCATCTTCATCTTCGTCGTCAACAGCTTTTGCTTTCTTCTTACGCGTCTTAATTGTTGGCGCTGTTTCTTCTTCGATTGTTTCTACTTTATACCACTCACGTAAACCCCAACCATTTTCTTGGTTTAATAAAAAACGGCCTTCTACGTTTAAGTCAGTATAAAATTGCACTAAACGTGATTTTAAATCTTCATCCGAAATCCCATTTAATGCTTGAATACCTTTTAATAATTCATTTAATGGCATTGCTTGTTTTTTATCTTCTAATAGTGCGTAAGCTAAGTCGATTAATGACTCTTCTGCTAATTGTTCATCTGTCATACCACGAAAGTTCAAATCGTGCACGTCCTTTCCATCCTTACATGTCTATTTATCAATTACGACTCGGCGTAATTGTGTCTGGATTCGTCTTCCAAATCCTTACCATCTGCCGAAGATCTTATACCCGTTCTGCTGTTGCTTGTACAACAACTGGATGGATATAAGCATAATACCCATTATATACAAACATGCTATCACTATGCTAGTTTCATTTCTTGTTTTTTAAATTTGTTACTTTTTTATAGGCAACATAAAATAAAATAAAGGATAAAAGCAGCAAAGGGATTGCTGCTAATTGTCGGTTATATAAAAAGAAGGTTGCAATTAGGCATGCTAAAATTAAAATATAATGTACATATTGTTGCACTATTGCGCACCTTCCTTCATCAGATCGTCCATGTATTTACTAGTATAACGAAAATTTCCGCACTCGTGGTATTCTAAGTTCATTTTTTTGCTTTTTTTTCAAATAACTAAGTAAAAAAGGCTTGTTATTAAGTTGTTTTCTGCAAGCTGCAAACAACAAATCTATCCCTTACATATTACGGCGGTATTGACCGCCTACTTCATAGAGGGCCTGAGTAATTTGGCCAAGGCTCGCTACTTTAACTGTTTCCATGAGTTCTTCAAAAATATTGCCGCCTGTTTTTGCGACTTCTTTTAATTGATCTAGCGCTTTTTGACTATTGTCCGCCTTCGCTTCTTTAAAGCCTGCCAAGTTTGCAATTTGTAGATCTTTTTCTTCTTTAGATGCACGTGCAATCTCCATGTTATTGATCGCTTCTTCAGATGGAGGATTCGGGTTTAAATACGTGTTTACGCCAATAATCGGCAGTTGTCCTGAATGTTTTAAATGCTCATAGTGCATCGATTCTTCTTGGATTTTCCCGCGCTGATATTGTGTTTCCATCGCACCAAGTACCCCGCCGCGATCATTCATGCGGTCAAACTCTTCCAGCACCGCCTGCTCTACTAGTTGTGTAAGCTCTTCGATAATGAATGCCCCTTGTAACGGGTTTTCGTTTTTTGATAAGCCGTGTTCCTTTGTAATAATCATTTGAATCGCCATCGCGCGTCGTACCGATTCTTCAGTAGGCGTAGTAATTGCCTCATCGTATGCATTTGTATGCAGTGAGTTACAGTTGTCCTGCAATGCCATCAATGCCTGCAGTGTTGTACGAATATCATTGAAATCGATTTCCTGTGCATGCAGACTGCGGCCCGAAGTTTGAATATGGTATTTCAGCTTTTGCGAGCGGTCATTTGCGCCGTACTTTTCACGCATGACAACAGCCCAGATGCGACGTGCTACACGACCGATGACTGTATATTCAGGGTCAAGACCGTTCGAGAAGAAGAAACTTAAGTTCGGTGCAAAATCATCGATATTCATACCGCGGCTTAAATAATATTCAACATACGTAAAACCGTTTGCCAATGTAAATGCAAGCTGCGAAATCGGATTCGCTCCTGCTTCGGCGATATGGTAGCCTGAAATGGATACCGAGTAATAATTTCTTACTTTATGATCGATGAAATATTGTTGGATATCGCCCATCATACGAAGCGCAAATTCTGTTGAGAAAATACATGTATTTTGCCCCTGATCCTCTTTTAAAATATCCGCCTGTACGGTACCGCGCACTACTTGCAATGTCTGTTCACGCGTTTCTGTAAATTCTTCCACCGTTAAAGTACGGCCCAACTCCTGTTCACGCTTCTGTACTTGCTGGTCGATTGCTGTATTCATAAACATTGCCAAAATAATTGGTGCAGGTCCGTTAATCGTCATCGATACAGATGTAGAAGGTGCACATAGATCGAAGCCTGCATAAAGTTTTTTCATATCATCCAATGTACAGATGCTTACGCCAGACTCCCCTACTTTTCCGTATATGTCAGGACGTGTATGAGGATCTTCCCCGTATAACGTTACTGAATCAAATGCCGTCGATAAACGCTTTGCATCATCATCTTTAGATAAATAGTGGAACCGTTTATTTGTACGCTCAGGAGTCCCTTCACCCGCAAATTGACGTTTCGGGTCTTCACCTTCACGTTTGAACGGGAAAACACCTGCTGTATAAGGGAATTCACCTGGTACATTTTCTTTATACACCCAGCGTAATATTTCACCGTAATCTTTAAAGTTCGGCAACGCGACTTTCGGAATCTTCAAGCCTGAAAGAGACTCGGTACGTAAAATGGTTTTAATCTCCTTATTACGCATTTTCGTAATGAGTTCGTCGCCAGCGTAAGCTTCTTTTAATGCATTCCAATTTTTCAGTATACGCTTCGACTCTGCAGTTAATTCATTTTGAACGCCTTCCAGTAAAGAATCAATTGATGCAGTTAATGCTGTTTCACTTTCCGGAAGCAGTGCTTTCGTTCCTTCAAGCTGATACCACTTCGTTGCCAGTAATGCCTGCTGTTCTGCATGCTTATGATAATTTCTGATTGTTTCCGAGATTTCGCGCAAGTAATAGCGACGGTCATTCGGAATAACAATGTTTTGCTTTTGCGTTTTCACAAATTGCTCATACGAAGTTTCCCAATCTAAACCGAACTTCTCATTAATTTTCGCTACAAGAGCCGCAAATAATGAGTTCGTCCCTAAATCGTTGAACTGCGAAGCGATCGTCCCGAATACAGGCATATGATCAAGTGGTTCTTCCCATAGTTCACGTGAACGCTGGAATTGTTTCTGAACTTGACGCAATGCATCTTCAGAACCTTTTCGTTCAAATTTGTTGATCGCAATCAAATCCGCAAAATCAATCATGTCGATTTTTTCAAGCTGTGTCGGGGCACCGAATTCGCTCGTCATTACATACATCGAAAGGTCTGTATGTTTCGTAATTTCAGCATCCCCTTGCCCGATACCACTTGTTTCAACAAGGATTAAATCAAATCCTGCTGTGCGTACAACATCGAGTACATCACCAATCGAACTTGATAATTCCGTATGCGAGCCGCGTGTTGCCAAACTGCGCATGTAAACGCGATTATTAAAGATGGCATTCATACGGATACGGTCACCTAATAAAGCCCCGCCTGTTTTTTGTTTTGTCGGGTCAACCGATATAATGGCAAGTTTCTTATCCGGGAATTCTTGCAGGAATCGGCGGATAAGTTCGTCTGTCAGCGAAGATTTCCCTGCGCCGCCTGTACCGGTAATCCCAATAACCGGTGTGTTTAAGCTTTTAGTTCGTGCAAGCTGCAGCATTTCTTCAATTTCTGCATCCCCGCCAACTTCGGCAGCTGTAATTAAATTCGCCAAAATTTCCGGCGTATCAGTCGAAAGTTGTTCTAAAAGTTCTTTGTAATTTCCTTTTAGTGTAGAAAAATCTGCACCTTCAAGCTTTTTGTTTATCATCCCTTGTAAACCTAATTGGCGCCCATCTTCCGGTGAAAAAATGCCGGCAATGCCATAATCATGCAGTTCCTTAATTTCGCGCGGCAATATTACACCACCGCCGCCACCGTAAATTTTAATATGTGGTGCCCCTTTATCGCGAAGCAGATCGTACATATATTTGAAATATTCAATATGACCGCCCTGATATGAAGATAGTGCCACCCCTTGCGCATCTTCCTGTATTGCAGCATTAACCACTTCCTCTACAGAACGATTGTGGCCTAAATGAATGACCTCAGCCCCACTTGACTGTAAAATTCGGCGCATAATATTTATTGAAGCATCATGCCCATCAAAAAGGCTCGATGCTGTGACAAAGCGAATATGATTTTTTGGTTTGTATACTTCAGTTTTCCCCATTTTAATAACCCCTTTGTTATGTTGGAATAATGAAAAATCGCCATACGAAGCAAACTGTTTAACTAGTTGCTCTACATGGCGATTCTCCTTTCCTAATTTTCAAACTGCATAATGCCTTGTAAAAACATTGTTGTTTGCAAATTTATATATTGATCGATCGTGTATCGTTTTTGCAGTGCCCATTTGCGGAATGCCCAACTTTGCCCCTGTACGACGATGTGGTTTGCTGCTAAATAGATTGCATCTTCAGAAAGCGATAAATTACCAGCTTCCACACAGTCCTTTAATATGCGTTCAAAAATAGCGACCATTTCAAGTTCTTTATCGAGAATGTAATGCATCGCAGCTTTTTGCAATGACTTCGTTTCTTGATACATAATCGTAAACTCCTCAGGCATTTGATCAATCAGTAAATAATAATGACGGATCGCCTGTTTCAAACCTTCGATTGTACCTGAATCGGACGGGAAATCGGTTAAGCATTTCGTTACTTCATTGAAGATATTGTCGCAAACTAAAAATAAAACATCTTCTTTTGTACGAATATATTCATATAAAGTCCCGATAGAAAAACCAGCTGCTTTTGCAAGTTCCCTTGTAGTTGCACGGTGGAAGCCTTTTTCTTTGAAAAGCTTCACACCGGCATCGATAATTTGCTGACGGCGGGCAATAATTTTATTTTCATCTTTTATTGACGATTGGACGTGCAGCTTATCATTTTTCGCCATAGGCTATTTCGTGATCATACGCGAAATTACAAGGCGTTGGATTTCTTGTGTACCTTCATAAATTTGCGTAATCTTCGCATCGCGCATATAACGCTCAACAGGGTAATCTTTCGTATAGCCATAGCCGCCGAAAACCTGAACAGCTTCTGTCGTTACTTTCATCGCTGTATCACCCGCAAGCAGTTTTGCCATTGCCGATGCTTTTCCGTATGGTAAGTCATTTGATTCCAACCATGCCGCCTGGTACGTCAATAAACGTGAAGCTTCAATTTCTGTTGCCATATCCGCTAACTTGAATGATATCCCTTGGTTTGCAGTAATCGGCTTGCCGAACTGAACACGCTCTTTTGCATAATCAACCGCTGCATCCAATGCGCCCTGTGCAATCCCGACCGCTTGTGCTGCAATTCCGTTACGTCCGCCATCAAGCGTTTTCATCGCGATAATGAAACCTTGACCTTCTTCACCTAGTACGTTTTCTTTCGGTACACGGCAGTTGTCAAAAATAATCTCTGTCGTTGGAGATGAACGAATTCCTAGTTTCTTCTCTTTTTTCCCTACAGAGAAGCCTGGGTAGTCTGCTTCAACGATAAAGGCAGTCGTACCATTTTTCGCTTCCGGATCTGTCACCGCAAATACGACATAAATATCTGCCACTCCACCATTTGTAATGAAGATTTTCGAACCGTTTAAAATATAGTCGTCCCCGTCTTTTACGGCATATGTTTTCATTCCGCCTGCATCACTGCCTGAACCTGGCTCTGTTAAACCGTAAGCACCGATTTTCTTACCTTCTGCCATTGGACGAAGATATTTTTGCTTTTGCTCTTCGTTACCGAATTTGAAAATCGGCCAGCCTGCAAGTGATGTATGTGCTGACAATGTTACCCCTGTCGATGCACAAACACGTGACAATTCTTCAACTGCGATACAGTATGCCAAGTAGTCAAACCCTGCTCCGCCGTATTCTTCCGGCCAAGGAATACCTGTTAAGCCTAGCTCGGCCATTTTATCGAAAATGCCTCGGTCGAATTCTTCGTGCTCATCGCGGTGCTCTGCTGTTGGTGCTACTTCATTGATTGCAAAATCGCGAATCATTTCGCGTAATTGTTGGTGTTCTTCTGATAATTGAAAGTTCATATCCCCATATCCCCTTTAAATTAGATTACCCGTTGATTTCCGTTACGGTTACGCTTTCCGCGGGCACGAGGCCAACACGGATGTTGGTCACAAAAGCGTTGCCACAGGACGTGGCGTTCTTAGCTTTTGTTCCTAGTCTCTGGCGTCGTGCTTTTCCAGCTGGAGTCGAACCTCCACTTCAATCAACAATATTTATAAGTACGTCACCCCATCACATGCTTACTAATAACGATGCGCTGGATTTCGCTTGTGCCTTCGTAAATTTGTGTAACTTTTGCGTCGCGGAAATAGCGTTCCACCGGATAGTCTTCGGTATAGCCGTAGCCGCCTAATATTTGTACGGCTTCTATCGCTGTATCCATCGCTGTTTGAGAAGCAAACAGTTTTGCCATCGATGCTTCTTTTCCGCATGACAGCCCTTCACTGCGCATGTTGGCAGCTCGGTAGACGAGCAGTTTCGAAGCTTCCACTGCTGTTGCCATATCGGCAAGCTTGAAGCCGACCCCTTGCTGCTGGGCAATTGGCTTTCCGAACTGTATCCGCTCTTTTGCATAGGCAGTTGCCGCTTCCAATGCTGCTTCGGCAATTCCTAAACTTTGAGCTGCAATGCCGATTCGTCCTACATCCAAGTTGGCCAATGCAATTTTAAAGCCATCCCCTACTTGCCCAAGCAAGTTTTCTGCAGGAACGCGCATGTTTTCAAATGTAAGCTGAACCGTACGAGAACCGTGAAGACCCATTTTTCGCTCGTCTTTTCCGATTATCAGACCTGGTGTATTTTTCTCTACGATAAATGCGGAAATCCCCCGAGAACCTGCTTCCGGATCGGTAGAAGCAAAGACGATATACACATCGGCTTCCCCGCCATTTGTAATAAACACTTTTGCGCCGTCCAGCACATAATGTTCGCCGTCACGAACTGCCCGAGTTTTCAGTGAACCTGCATCACTACCGGCACTTGGCTCTGTTAAACAAAATGCTCCGATCGATTCTCCACTTGCTAGCTTCGGTACATACTTTTTCTTTTGTTCTTCATTGCCGAAATATAATATCGGATTTGTGCCGACAGAAGTATGCACTGATAAAATAACACCCATTACCGCACTTACTTTCGACAGCTCATGAATCGCTATAATGTAGGAAGTAAAATCCATTTCCGCCCCGCCATATTCAGCAGGTGCAGTAATTCCCATCAGACCAAGCTCACCCATTTTCGTCAGCAAATGCCTCGGAAACTCTCCCGCTTCCATTTGCTCGATAAACGGTTCAATTTCGGTTTTAGCAAAATCACGAACCATGTTACGCATCATCAACTGCTCATCAGTAAATTGTAAATTCATAGAAGTCCCTCAGCTTTCGTATATGTAGAAACCTCGACCGCTCTTTTTGCCTAACCAGCCGGCTGCCACATATTTGCGTAATAACGGACATGGACGATACTTACTGTCACCTAGTCCTTCGTGTAAAATTTCCATAATCGACAAGCATGTATCCAACCCGATAAAATCAGCTAATGTTAATGGACCCATCGGATGGTTCATCCCCATTTTCATCACATCGTCAATTGCTTCTTTCGACGCTACGCCTTCATACAATGCATAAATTGCTTCATTGATCATTGGCAATAAAATACGATTTGAAATAAAGCCCGGGAAATCATTTACTTCCACACCTGTTTTCCCCAGCTGCTTTGTCATTTCAGCAACCGTTTCATACACTTCATCCGCTGTTGCCAATCCGCGAATAATTTCAACAAGCTTCATGACTGGAACCGGATTCATGAAGTGCATACCAATTACTTGCTCAGGACGTTTTGTCACTGCCGCAATTTCGGTAATCGGTAAACTCGATGTATTCGTCGCTAAAATGGCATGCTTAGGTGCAATTTCATCAAGCTGCTTAAAAATCGATTGTTTAATATCCATGTTTTCAACTGCCGCTTCAATGATAATGTCCACGTCTTTTGCATCTTCAATCGTCAATGATTTAGTAATTCGAGCTAAAACAGCCGATTTTTCTTCTTCTGTTTTTCGGCCCTTTTCAACATCGCGTGCCAAATTTTTCGTTATGGTATTTAAACCTCGTTCGAAAAACTCATCCTTCATATCATTCAAAATGACTTCATAGCCTGCCTGTGCACAAACTTGTGCGATCCCGGAACCCATTTGCCCTGCGCCGATGACCATTACTTTTTGAATTGCCATTTATTTCATCCCCTTAGTTTGTTACTTCGATTAATACCGCGTCCCCTTGACCGCCGCCAGAACAAATAGCCGCAATTCCTAGACCGCCCCCACGACGCTTCAGTTCGTAAGCGAGTGTTAATATAATACGGGCACCACTTGCTCCAATCGGATGTCCTAAAGCTACGGCACCCCCGTTAACATTTACTTTGCTCTCATCCAGTCCGCTAATTTGATTGCTTACAAGAGCAACCGCTGCGAATGCTTCATTAATTTCGATTAAATCAATGTCTTCCAATGTTTTGCCAGATTTTTTTAGCAACTCATTTATTACAAGTCCCGGTGTTTGCGGGAAATCTTCAGGTGCTACCCCTACTTCCGCATGCGCGAGAATTGTTGCAAGTGGCTGACGGTTTTCCTGATGTGCTTTTTCTTCGCTCATTAGTACTAGTGCACATGCTCCGTCATTCACACCTGGAGCATTACCAGCTGTAATTGTACCGTCACTGCTGAACGCCGACTTTAATTTTGTTAGCGTTTCCAATGTTGTCCCTGCTCGCGGTGCCTCGTCCGTCTCAATACGAAGTGGTTCGCCTTTACGCTGTGGAATTTCCACTGCTACGATTTCCTCTGCAAATTTCCCTGAATCCATTGCCGCCAGTGCTTTTTCATGGCTACGTACCGCCCATGCATCCTGCTGTTCACGAGAAATCTCAAACTTGTTCGCTGTGCTATTACCGTAAATGCCCATATGCACTTGTTTCGGATGGAAGGCACAAGACAAACCATCATAAATCATGCCATCTACTAAACTAGCATCTCCCATACGCAAACCAAATCTACCTTTTGGCATATAGTACGGTGCGTTTGACATCGATTCCATTCCACCTGCCACGATTACTTCTTCGTCCCCTAATCGAATAAGCTGATCGGCAAGAGTAACACTGCGCATGCCTGAAGCACATACTTTGTTAATTGTTTCGGTTTTCACATTCCAAGGAATTCCCGCTTTTGTTGCAGCTTGCCGTGAAGGGATTTGCCCCTGTCCCGCCTGCAATACGGTTCCAATAATGACTTCATTTACCTCATCTGCTGATACATTGGCCTTTACCAATGCTTCTTTAATTGCAATTCCGCCTAAATCACTTGCTGTTAATGAACTTAATGCACCACCAAATTTACCGAATGGTGTTCGTGCGCCGTCTAAAATAACTGTTCTCGACAATCCATACACCCCTTTGTTTGAATTAATCCGAATTTTGTACATCGCCATCCGTATTGTGAAGTTCCTGCAGGCTATTAATCTATTAGTAACAATCCCCATCATTTACTAATAGAAACACTGTTTGCAGTCTGTAATTAGTAATTCGACTGAACGCTCGCTCAATCAATATTTAGAAAAAAATGAGAGTATTTACTACTCTCATTTCTTCGCTTACTTTCATTGTATTAAAACCCATTTGAATTCGCAACAAATTATTCAAATATACTGACTATAAATTTTATTCTCGTTAATTCTATTTTTACTTGTTTTGATCGTTATTTTCATTTTCAGCAGGTGCCGTATCTGTTGCCACTTGCTGCTCTTCTGTAAGTGATGAAGTTTCAACTGCTGATGCTTGTTTCTCAACTTCAATCGGTTCTACAGGTGAAGCAACTATTTCTTCTACTACTTCTTCTTGCACTTGTTGAACTTGCACTTTTTCCGGTGTACCGAATACTGCACGCTCTAAAATTTCAGCAATATCGTAAGTGCCGACTGTATCTTCCACTTCTTTTGCTTTCGTTCCATCCGAAAGCATTGTTAAACAGTAAGGACAGCCTGAAGAAATAACCGATGCCTGTGTTGCAATTGCCTGTTCTGTACGTGCAACGTTAATACGGTTTCCGACATGCTCTTCCATCCACATTAAGCCACCGCCTGCACCACAGCACATACCGTCTTCACGATTACGCTCCATTTCAACTAGCTTCACGCCTGCAATACCTTTTAAAATTTCACGTGGCGGGTCGAATACATCATTATAGCGTCCTAAGTAACATGAATCGTGGAATACAATCGTTTCATCCACACGGTAATCCATTGTTAAACGGCCTTCCTGAATCAGATCGTATAGTAATTCTGTATGGTGAAGTACTTCACCTTTCCAGCCGAAATCCTGATATTCATTTTTGAAAATGTTGTATGCGTGCGGGTCAATCGTTACAATTTTCGTCACGCCATTTTTCTCAAATTCGTCAATGTTGGCTGTTGCAAGCTCCTGGAACAGGAATTCGTTACCTAAGCGGCGTGGTGTATCTCCAGAGTTCTTTTCTTTGTTACCTAAAATGGCAAACTTAACGCCTGCTTTATTCATTAATTTAGCGAATGCCAATGCAATTTTTTGTGAGCGGTTATCAAATGAACCCATTGAACCGACCCAGAATAAATATTCCATTTCTTCGCCTGATTTTTTCAATTCTTTTACTGTTGGAACGTGTACTGTTTCGTCCAGTTCTCTCCAGTTTTCTTTTTCTTTACGGTTTAAGCCCCATGGATTCCCTTGGCGCTCAATGTTTGTCATTGCGCGTTGGGCATCCGGATTCACTTTACCTTCAGTCATTGTTAAATAACGTCGTAAATCAATAATTTTATCAACATGCTCATTCATTACCGGACATTGATCTTCACAGTTACGGCATGTTGTACAAGCCCAGATTTCTTCTTCTGTAATAACATCGCCGATTAATGACGGGCTGTAAATGTCTTCAATTACTGCACCTTCAGCACCAGCAGCCATTGCCAATTGGTTTCCTTGTGTATTATTAAAGAATGAGAATGGTACCCAAGGCTTTTTCTTTAGCTCAACTGCACCGGTAAATGTTAGATGGTCTCGTAATTTTACGATCAGGTCCATCGGTGAAAGCATTTTTCCTGTACCTGTTGCCGGACACATATTCGTACAACGTCCACATTCTACACATGCATACAGATCAAGCATTTGCTTTTGCGTGAAATCGTGAATTTTTCCGACTCCAAGCGGCGGCATACTTTCTTCATCTTCCGCTTCTTCCAATGCAGCAAAATCGATTGGACGTAATGTGCCAATACGGTCTTGACGGTTGTAATAAACGTTGAAAATCGACGTAATTAAGTGGAAGTGCTTACCTTGCGGGATATAAACAAGGAATGCTAATAACGCCAACAAGTGTGCCCACCACATAACGAAGAACAAGACAGCAGCAATCGTCGGATTCATCCACTGGAATACCCAGGCAATTGCAGATGCTACTGGTTCAGAACCTGTTAAACTATGTTCCTGCCATATTAAATAAAAGCCGTTGCCAAATAATGTAGCAAACATCAGGATTGCTAAAAACATATACACTAAGCCATTTTTAAAACCTTGCTTTAAACGCGCAAGCTTTTCCATATAACGACGGTAAAATGCAACCGCAACTGCGATTAAAATTGTTAGTACAACTAACTCCTGTGTAAATGTAAATACCGGATACAGGCCGCCGAGCGGTAAATGTGAACCTGGCGCCAGACCTTTCCAGATTAAATCGATTGCTCCGAACTGAACCATTAAAAATCCATAGAAAAACAGAACGTGTACAAGACCCATCTTTTTATCTTTTAATAGTTTTGACTGGCCGAATACTTTCTCGACAATATCCGACATACGTTCAGAAAATTTGTGATTGAACTCTTCTTTGCGACCAAGCTGAATGTAGTCATAACGTGTTTTCAGCAAATATGCGAATAACCCCAGCGCATAAAGTAACACGGCGAAAAATGCAATCCAGTTAATGATTAAAAATGTATTCATCCTTTTCCCCCCTAGAATACGAAGCTTTAAACCCCTTTGTTTATCTCATACACCCCGATAAACTATTTTTCCATATTAAACTATAAACCCATTGTAATAATGAATGAGCATTCAGTCAACAGATTTCGTCATTTATTCTGAAAATTAAATCAAAATATAAAAAATGCTAGTTAGACGATTTTACCGTCTTAACTAGCATTTTTCGTTTATTTAAATACGTCGCCACTACGAATATATTCGACATCCTGAATCGATAATCGATAGTTTACAACACGTGCTGCAGCAAATAAATAATCCGATAATCGGTTTAAATATTTTTGTACAACTGGTGAAACATCTTCAATTTCTTTCATTAAAGATACAGTTTCGCGTTCCGCACGGCGGGCAACTGTTCGAGCGATATGCAGAGTAGCTGCTGCAGGTGCTCCCCCTGGTAAAATGAAACGTTTTAATGGTGGAGCTTCTTCGGAAAGTGCATCGATACGGTTTTCCAAAACAGTGATCGGTTCTTCGGTAAGTTTGTAATGGCGTTCTTTCATTACATTTGCCAAGTCCCCGCCTCCATCAAACAATTCATGTTGAATGGCTGTTAAGTCGTCAATCAAATCCTTGAACTTTTCTTGCTCCAATTCACTGACAGCTTTACCGATAAATGAATTCAGCTCATCAATTGTCCCGTATGCTTCAACACGCAGATGGTCTTTATCAACACGTCCTCCAATAATGCTCGTCTTTCCTGTATCGCCTTGCTTTGTATATAATTTCATCCATCATCACCCTTTCGATTTAGTATTCTAGAATTTTTGAAAATTTCCTTCAAGTATATCGACACTCTTTTTCCATGCGTACGCTTTTTCTTTTAAGGTTTTTCATTTATTATTATGCTGTTTATATTTCTTAATCGCCTCGATCGTCACTTCAAAAACGGCCCGGCCGATCAGTTTGCCGATTTCTGTAATAGGTCCGGCATACGGCATTTCTTCACCTTGTTGGGTAGCGGCAATTAATAAACTGTCCGTTGCGGTGCTTGTTGCTATCGTATTTGTTACTGCATCTTTTATTTGCTGATCTGCCAATGCTTTCGTTTTGGCTTCTGTTGCCGTAATCATCGCCTGAATAAATGCTTCATCTGTCAGCTTACCATTAATGATTACCCATGTATTAATCGTACCGATATGTGGCTCTTCTTCGCGCAAATATGTTTTTGTAACGTCAACACTGTTGCCTACCCCTGCTGTTACCATGACAAGGATTTCTGCATTATTTTTCGAAAAATGACGAATTGCCGCGCAGCTTGTTTCCACGGCTGTCAGCATGACGACCGTATTTGTTGGAGAAAACTTGCGCTCTTTCAAAAAATGCTCCGTTTCCTCTTTCACATTATAAATATCGTATTCAGGAGCAATGGAACGGTTGAGTAATGTGTCATACCAGCCTATGCCGGCATTATGAACAGCTGATGAAATTACTTTTAGCGGTGCCTGTGCCTGATATTCGATATAGTCTTTAGTTATTTGAAACTTGTTGATATGGATTGCCGCAGCTTTTCTTTCCATTTCATTCGTTGGCAGCATCGTAATTTGCGGTTTTGGCAGTTCCGGATGGGGATATGTCGCAATTCGAGCCTGATACACATCGGCAATCTGCTCTTGCAGCACGACTTCATGCGGTTCGCCATACGCCCGTACTTCACCATTTTCCAATAGCAGCAGCTCATCACAATAAAGCGATGCCAAGTTAATATCATGGAAAATCGAGACAACTGTCAGCCCATGCACCTCAACTTGCATCCGAATCATATCCAAAATCTGCTTTTGATGCGCGATATCCAAATGGTTTGTCGGTTCATCCAATAGAAGCAGCTCCGAATTTTGTGCAAGTGCCTGTGCAATAAATACCCTTTGCTGCTCGCCGCCGGATAAAAACTCCAAGTATTGATTTTTATATTGCGAAACACCTGTGCTTTCCATCGCCCGCTGTACCGTCGTTTCATCTTCTTCCGTCCAAGATGAAAAAAAACCGCTCTGATGAGGGTAGCGTCCTAACGAAACCGCATCATATACACTGTTTGTAAATGCGCTTGCATTTAATTGGGGGAGTACGGCCATCTTTTTCGCTAATTGCTTGTTATCATAGCTTTTAAGCGGTTTCTCTTCAATGAAAATTTCGCCTGTTTCACATTTCAGCACACCACTGATCATCTTCAGTAATGTCGATTTTCCACTGCCGTTTGGACCAAGAATCCCGAGAATTCTTCCTTTTTCCACGTGAAACGTCATATTTTTCACAACTGTTTTCCCACCGTAACCGCCGGATAGATTATTTACTTTTAACATTATGCAACAACCTTTCTACGTTGCTTGAAGAAGATATAGGCAAAGACAGGTGCTCCAATAAAGGAAGTAATAACACCAATCGGCAGTTCAATAGGGGAAATAATTGTACGTGATACTAAGTCACAAATGACGAGCAGGCTTGCACCGTTCAAAAACGACAATGTCAATAAATGTCGATGGTCTGCTCCGATTAGCAGGCGAATCATATGCGGTACTACTAATCCGACAAATCCAATTGTCCCGGATGCAGCAACAGCCGCTCCTGTTAGAATGGAACCACCCGCCAATATCATATACTTGCTGCGCTTAACATTTACCCCTAAATACTGGGCACGCTCTTCTCCATAAATCATCGCATTCAATTCACGGCGAGTCAGCCAAATAATTGCTGTACCAAGCACCATAAATGGCAGAACCATCCGGACATATGGCCACCCTCGCATCGATACACTTCCTAGAAGCCAGCCGATGATTTCTCGTAGCTGTTCACCAGTAAGTGCGACCATTAAGGAAATACAGGACCCTAAAAACGAGCTGAAAATAATTCCCGTCAAAATCAGCGTCTCCATTTTCATCGAGCGGTCAACAAGTCTGGCAAATGTCAGGACGATGATCATCGTACATGCAGCTCCAGCCATACTGAATACCGGCAAAGTGAATACACCGAGCACCGGTATGGAAATGCCTAAAAAGATTGTCATTACCGCACCTACCGAGGCCCCTGATGAAATACCTAATGTGTATGGATCTGCCAAAGGGTTTTTAAGCAACCCTTGGAATGCTGCCCCCGCAATTGCTAAAGAAGCCCCGATTAATGCGGCTAAAATGACGCGTGGCATTCGGATTTTCCACAAAATACTGTATGCAACCGGATCTGTTGTTTTATCCCACAATGTCGAAAACGGAATATTAACTGACCCGAACGAAATGCCAATCCATATACTGCTTAAAAGCAATCCAATCGATAGTACATAGGCGATTGAATATTTTTTATTCATTGAATACCTCTGGATAAATTGCTTCCCCAATTGATTCAATACCTTCTACAATACGCGGACCTTGTCGACTTGTCGTATCGCTATCGACTAATTTCACATTGGCGTTTTTCACAGCATCCATTTCTGCATATGCATCATTTTCCTCGATTGCTGCCAAGTCGTTTTCATATGTTACTAAAATGATATCCGGATTGCTCTTTACAAATTGCTCCGAGCTGTACTGCGGCCACCCGAGTTCCGGAACGGCATTTTCTACATTTAATATATCAAGCATTTCACTAATGAACGTCTCCTGTCCAGCAACATATAGTTGCGGATTTGTCCCAACAACAACAAATACGGACTTCTCTTCCAGGTCGGCTACTTTCACTTCAATTTCTTCAATCCCCTCTTTAATGGAGATGATCATTTCTTCTGCTTCTTTTTCTTTATTCGTCAAATTGCCAATTTGTTCAATTGTTTCATATGTTTCTTCAAATGTTTTCGCATCTTTTACAACAAATACAGGAATTCCTACTGATTCAAGCTGAGCAATCGCCTGTTCATTGAAGCTGTACAATCCCGATTCATGTGCGACAACTAAGTCGGGCTGCAGGCTAATTATTTGTTCTAGATTAAATTCCATGCCGCCAACTGATTCTTTAGATAATGCTTCTTCAGGATATGTATCATTGTCGTTCACAGCAATAATTTCATCGTTTAACCCTAGTCCGAATAAAATTTCCGTATTGGATGGAGCCAATGTAATAATGCGCTCTGGTGCTTTTTCAAGCGTGATTTCTTTGTCCAAGGCATCTTTTATAGTTACCGGGAATTGTGCTGCTTCAGTTATTTCTGTATTGTCTTTTGCTGATTGTTCATCTGTTGCTTTTTCCGAGTTGCATGCCGCCAATGTTAATGTAAGTAATGCTGCGGAAGATAGCAGTTGCCATTTTTTCAAAATAATAACCTCCAAAATTTCGTTGTATAATTTTCTACAAAAATAAAAAGCTTCCTACTAAAATTGAAGGAAGCTTTACGTATGCAAATAAAATTCAATGGAAAAAGAATTTATCCGCCACATCCTATCCTCGTAGGTTTATTTTAGGGCATTATAAAGGCAGGTCTCCTGGCTTATGCATAACGTTGATAAGCGCCTTCCCGAAAGTTTTTCAGTGGCATACTGCTCTCAACTAGCATTTACAGTGGCGGGACCGCATCGGAATTGCACCGATTTCCCTTTTACTCCTTACTCTATCAGTGAGCAAGAACCTTTATCGTCCATATAAAATTAATAGCTCTATTATAGCTGATATTCATAAAAATGTGTGCTCAATCGCCAAAGTTTCAGATAATTCTTCTTATTTCGCTGAAATTACGAATAAAAGAACTGCTTCCCCCTTTGCTTTTAAGCTTTTTCAATTGCCGTTTCAGCTAAACGTTTAATCGTAATGTCATCCATTGGCGGATTGTGCAGACCTGCACGGACATCACGGTAATAGCGTTGAAGCGGATTTGATCTTTGCAGGCTTTTTGCCCCAACAAGACGCATCGCTTTATCGACAACTTCAATTGCTGTATTTGTCACTACATGTTTCGCAATATTGATTTCATTGACTAGTGTCGCCTTTTTAATCGGGTCATTATATAGTCCCGCAACTCCGTAAAGCGTAAAGCGCGCTCTCGTCAACGCCAAATCCATTTCGCCAATCAGCGTTTGTACATTTGGCAGCTGGGCAATCGTTCCTTGAATACTGTTGGGGGAATGGCTATTCGCAAAATTAACTGCGTAATCGCGTGCAGCCTGGGCAATGCCTAAATAGGTTGCCGGGATAAGCAGCAACCAGCCGTTCAGTTTAAATCCGGTTGAATAATTCGGTAATTCCACTAAGTTTGTTTTATCAACTCGTACATTATCGAGCACTAAATCATCGCTTCCCGTACCACGCATTGATGCAACATCCCATGTATTTTCGACCGATACCCCTTCAGCCGTTTTCGGAACGAGGAAAAATCCTAGCTGTCCCTCATCTTCAATCCATGCCGAAACTAAAAAATAGTCGAGGTCCGGTGCACCGCTCGTATAGTTTTTACGTCCATTAATTACATAATAATCCCCATCACGTTTTGCTGAAGTTCCCGGACGTCCGCCACGTACTGGACTTCCCATCGCAAACTCGCTTACCGCACGATTGACTGTCGCGCCATTTGCAACCTGTTCACCAAACCAGTCGAGCTTTTGTTCATCCCAGTAACGATTTTCGAAAATCTCGCCTACATTTTGAATTGTCCACGAAACAGCCAGCCCGGTGCTTCCGCAATAGCTCGCCAATGTTTCCTGCAGTAATAGCGCATCATAGACTGTGAAGCCATCCCCGCCATATTCCTTTGGCAGCGTTATTTTTGTATAGCCGATTTCGCGCAGCTTCCGGAAATTTTCAAATGGAAATGTTGCTTGTTCATCTGTTTGCTGAGCATTTACTATCACGCTCTGTGATATTGTTTCTAGCTTTTTCAGCCATTGTTGCTGCTCGTCGGTTTGAATAAATAATTCCTTGCTCATGGAAAGCACCACCTCATATTTATTGTCCTGTATATAGAAGTCAAATTTAATAGTACGTTTCGAGAAATTACAAGTCAATAGATATCCCCAGTTCCTTTATAGGGATTACACTAGATGCGTTTCCCTGTTTTGTAATTGGAAGGTTTGCTGGCGGAATTGGAACAAATTACGGAAAAAGGAGAACTGATTCAACTTAATGTGGAAGATAGCACCTCAAAAGGAGAACTGTTGCTCTCGAAACGTAAAACGAATCACGCTTAAAGTAGAAATCTCACAATCCTCAAAGAAAAAACACCCTATTTTCGTATACAGAAAATAGAGTGCTTTAAATAGTTGAATTACATTTTTTCAGGTGCGCTTACGCCGATTAGTTTCAGTGCATTCGCCAATGTTGTTTTTACTGCTGTGATTAATGCTAAACGAGCTTCTGTCAGCTCTTTGTTATCCTGGTTCAATACTTTTTCTGCATTGTAGAAGCTATGGAATGCAGCTGCCAAGTCTTGAATATAGTTTGCGATACGGTGTGGTGTGCGGTGTTTTGCTGCATCTGCCACAATTTGCGGGAATGCGCCGACTTTTTTCAGTACATCTTCTTCTTTTTCTGCTACTAGCAAGTTCAGGTTTTCCAATGAAGCTTCGAAACCTTGCTCGTTAGCTGCACGTAAAATCGATGAAATACGCGCATGTGCATACTGTGCATAATATACTGGGTTTTCGTTCGATTGTGATACCGCTAAGTCTAAATCGAAGTCCATATGTGAATCCCCTGCCGTTTTAACGAAGAAATAACGTACAGCATCCAAGCCTACTTCTTCTACTAACTCACGCATCGTTACAGCATTACCTGTACGCTTACTCATTTTGAATTTCTCACCGTTTTTGTATAGCTGAACCATTTGGATAATATCTACTTCCAATGTGCCGCGGTCATAGCCAAGTGCTTCGATTGCCGCTTTCATACGTGGAATATAGCCGTGGTGGTCAGCACCCCAAATATTGATCAGTTTATCAAATCCACGACGCAGTTTGTCTTCATGGTAAGCGATGTCCGGTGTTAAATATGTGTATGAACCATCGTTTTTAATTAATACACGGTCTTTATCATCACCGAATGTTGTTGAACGGAACCAAGTTGCGCCGTCTTCATCAAACACATGACCATTTGCTTTTAGTTTGTCTAACGCTACATCGATTTTACCGTTTTCATATAAAGATGTTTCTGAATACCAAACATCGAATTCAACACGGAAGTTTTTAAGGTCGTTTTGCAGTTTTGCCAATTCCAGTTTCAAGCCGTGCTCACGGAAAAATTTAAAGCGTTCTTCATCGGACTTGTCCAAAATCGTCGCACCGTATTCTTCAGCCAGCTTACCAGCGATTCCGATAATATCCGGACCGTGGTATCCGTCTTCCGGCATTTCTGCTTCCATACCTAACGCTTGCTTATAACGTGCTTCCAACGAATACGCCAAGTTATTAATTTGGTTACCCGCATCATTAATATAATATTCACGTGATACATCAAAACCAGCAAAATCCAATACATTACACAATGAATCGCCTACAGATGCACCGCGCGCATGTCCTAAATGCAAGTCACCAGTCGGGTTAGCAGATACGAACTCAACTTGTACTTTTTCTCCTGCGCCTGCAATTGAACGACCGTAGTTTTCGCCTTGTTCAAATGTAGCTGTAACTACACTTGCCAAGAAGTCTTTACGTACTGTGATATTCATGAAACCTGGTCCGGCAATTTCAATCTTCTCAATATCTGTACCTTCAGTCGTTAAATGCGCTAAAATTGCTTCAGCTATTGCACGTGGTGGCTTCTTCGCCAATTTTGTCAATTGCATTGCGATATTTGTTGCGAAGTCTCCGTTTGCTTTATCCTTTGGTGTTTCTAAATGAATATTGATTTCCGTGCCTTCTTCTACTAGGCCTGCTTGATCGATTGCCGCTTTGAGTGCTGCTTTAATCGATTGCTGTAATTGTTCTACTGCGTTCATCGTTATACCTCCGTAAATTGAATATCTAATTTGTAATGGCCAACTGAGTTGCCACCTATGATAAGGTCATATTGCGTTTTAAATTGCCCTGACACTTTTTCGCTTTGTACTACTTCTATGGCTAACTGATGTGTATCGGTAACAAGAGGTAATGAGCCGAATGGACTTTCATAATGACCATTCTCGCGTAAGTCCGGATTTAAAGGCAAACGCATGTTCACACCGCCTTTTCGCATAATAAACGAATTCGCTTCATTCAGTTTAATCGTCGTTTGAATTTGCAGATCCTCCTGAACTTCCTCATAGCGCAGATAATGACTGTTCCCTTTTTCCACACAACTGCCTTCAAGCCACATTTCATATTGTTCAAGCTCGCCCTCGGTTGGAATGATTGAGGAAACTAGTTTAATTTTGACTGTTTTCCCGCTCTCGTTCGCCATAGCAGTCAGCTCCTATACATATATTTCTATAACCTTTTTATTATAGGATAAGTATATCTCTTTAAGCAACAACGAACTTAACTTTGCGCTTACTCCCTCAATCATCTTGATTTGGACAATTTTCCTTCAATTCCACTATTTTTATAGCAATTTTCGTTCGGAACAGTAATGATTAGTGTATAAAGGAGCTTATTATGTTAATCGAATTACTATCTTACTTCTGTATATTATTTACGTTTACACTTTTAATTTATTGGCCATTTATCAACTACTTTAGACAGACACCATTCATCAGTCGAACGAAGCCTTATGTAATTGGATTGAAGTTTGGTGTAACCGGCCTTGTGCTGACGTTCTCTGCTGTTCACCTTACGAATGATTTCATGATGAACATTCAGTATATTCCGGTGTTATACAGTGGTCTTTTAGGCGGGCCATTTGCTATTCTGATCAGTGGTCTGATTATAGGAATCGGACTTTTTTTCCTGCCATATTTGGCATGGGTACCGATGTTCCTGAATATTAACTTTATTGTACTTGTTCTGATATTATTCTTTGTCACAAGTAAATATAAAATGACGCAAAAAAATATATTTTTATTTTTTTGGGGATGCTTTATTGAAACATTTATCGCATTATTTCTCGGGCTTTGCTTCCATACTAAAAGCTATGAATACTTATTGCTTTATGGCATCTTTACGATTTTTTCATTTTATTTCATTTACTTTGTCATTCGCCAAATAAAACTTGCCAATGATACTGTACAACAGACGACTTATTTGAAAAAGATCGATTTTTTGACACAGTTGCCAAACAATAAGGAAAATGAGAAATTTGTCAAAAACCTGATGAAAAAGAAAACCTCTTTCAATTTATTGCTCGTCGATATTCGGGATTTTAAAATGATAAATTTACGGCATGGTTTTTCTACAGGTGATCTTGTTATTAAACAACTTGCCCAACACTTGATGGAATATGCCAATAAAAATGGAGCATATGTTGGCCGATTAGGCGGTGAGGAGTTTCTTCTCATATTAAAGGATGTACCTCCTGCTATTGCGATTGTAGAGGCCAATAATCTAATTAATATGATTGCCCAACAGCCGTTCGAAGTATCCCAAGATTTATCTTTACATATTTCTGTTACGGTTGGAATTAGTTCATTTCCTGATAATGGGGAAACATCTTTGGAGCTCCTGGAAAATTTAGTTATGGCAAAACAGCAGGCAAAAACAAAACTATCTTCTTATTTCCATATAAATAATCTAAAATAAGGGGTAACGATACATTACCAAGGGGTGATGCCATGTTTTTGGAGCTAACAATCAACTTTTCGATTCTATTTTGCTTTACGATTTTAATTTTCTGGCCTTTTATACAATATGAAGATAATCCTTTCATCCATAAATACAAGTCCATTATCGTCGGCGTGACATTCGGATGTGCCGCCTTTATTTTGACTGCATTGGCTACTCCCTATGCTCACGGTATGCTAATAAACAATCGGATTATATTTGTACTTTTCAGTGGTTTGCTTGGAGGACCTGTTTCAATTTTCATTACAGGTTTTATGATTGTGATCAGTCGGTATGTTTTATTGTACACATCAGTATTGTCGTTCATTATCATGCTGAATACTTTAGTAGTGACAGTCATTGCATGTTTTTTCGCATTCAAACGTCCGATTACCTATCAAAATTTACCGGTCTATTTTTTCGTTATAACGATCGAACACATTATCGTCCTCATTATTTATGACCGTTTTCAAATAAATAATCTGTTCTATTTAATCCTTTACTTTGCTGTTTCGACCATCACTTTTTTTGCAGTTAGAAAAATCTTAATGCAGCTTGAACATAAAAATAAACAAATCAGACAAATATACGCAATGCGGAAAACGGATTTGCTTACACAGCTACCGAATAATATTGCGATTGAGCAGAAGTTATTATTATTTGTGAATGCAAAAATTCCATTTGAGCTCCTTCATATCGATATTCGTCAGTTTCGTGAATTGAATTATATGTATTACTATAAAGCTGGCGATGAGGTGCTTGTCCAAGTCTCAAAACTAATGAAAGACCAGCTGCCGAAAAATGCGCTGATCGGGCGAATTGATAGTGATGAGTTTTATGTCGTGCTGCCGCATTTGGTACCTGCAGAAGCGGTCACTTTAGCCAACGCAATCAATAAAGCTGTACAGCAGCTCACTTTTGAAAATTATCCATCCAGTCAGCTCGTTCTTGCAATTGGTATCTGTTCTTTTCCGCAAAATGGACAGAGCGTTAAAGAGCTTTACCGCTTTTCATACGAAGCCTTATTGAGAGCAAAGCATCAGGCAAATATTCAGATCTGCCATTACAACCAGATGAAACAGCGATACTAAAAAGGTGTGTTAAAAGTTTTCAAGACTTTTAACACACCTTTTTTCTTATTTTACCCAGCCTAAATTCCCACTTTGTAAGATGAATGATTTATGACACCATAAGAATCCTTTATATCCGTGATTTACCGTTTATTTAACAATTACATAACGATGCTGTTACATTGCGCTATTCACACGAAAAGAGGGTATATAATGGGAGCATATTTTTTTAAGAGGTGGATTAATGAAGAATAAACGGATAACGTGGGTGGATATTACGAAAGGATTCTTAATGATCCTTGTCGTCATCGGGCATTATCCAGGAGAGCTCGACTTTCCACTCGCGAAATATATTTATTGGTTTCATATGCCTGCATTTTTCATATTAAGCGGTTTGTTCTTTAAGCCGATTTTAGATAAAAAGGAGATAAAGCCGACGATTCACAAGCGTTTTATGCAATTAATCGTCCCTTACCTATTTTTCCTTGCAAGTATTACACTAGTCCGTTATGGAATGGAGATTTTTTCAGGCAATTGGAATTTAGAATGGTATCTTAATGATTTATGGACACTTGTCATAGGGGGGCGTTTTGTTCGAGGAGCATATGGTGTTTTCTGGTTTGTGACGACATTATTCTTCACCTACCTATTATTCATGTGGTTGACGACCTACTTCAATCGGAAGAAACAGTTTATCATTCTAGGGCTCTTTTATGTTCTCGGAAATTTTGAGAGCATCGTCGCTATGAAAGTCATCGGCGGCAAACCCTCCGAAGCAGCGCAATCGATTCCAATGATTTGGAACCTCGATGTGGCGCTGATGGCAATCATCTATTTTGCAATCGGGTATTATTTCAAACATCTATGGATGGATATTTCAAAACGATGGATGAGTACGGCCTTGTTCCTGAGTGCAACGGCGGTATTGCTTGATCGAATTAATATCATCGATTACCGATTGAGTATGAAGTTCTTACGGTATGACCATTTTATATTAGATTTAGTCATTCCCATATCATTTACAATTGTATTAGTAGGATGCTTCCAGTTGCTCGCAGCAAAACTGTCGATTAACTGGCTGCAGAAAATAGAAAATCACTCGCTTTCCATTATGTATTTGCATATATTTGCAGATATTATACTAAATGATTATTTCACGTATGGGCTTATTGGTTACACAACGATCGGGATATTCATTCCTATCATTGTTTCAATTTTAATCAAAAATTTGCTGCCGAACGGAAAAATTCTGGTTGGCGGGTTTTCAAACAAGAAAGAAAAGACACCGATTCCGACGTAAAAAAGCTGGACCTCATCTCCGAGGTTCAGCTTTTTTATAATTGATTTTATTTTGAGCGAAGCCGATCGACCCAAACTTCATACCCTTTCCCATTTAAATGAAGCCCATCACCAGTGAACTGCTTATTCAGTTGCCCGTTTTTATCAGTAAAGCTCGAATGCAGATCGATATACTCAATTCCCTTATCATCCGCAATCTTTTGCAAAATAATATTAAACCGCTTCACTTTGTCATTTGTCACTTCATTTCCTAATAACCCGTTATTCACAGGCAGGATTGATTGAATAGCGAGACTTGTATCTTTTCCTTCAAACGAATCCACGATTTTCTCGACGTTACTTTTAAATACTTCGGCTTCTGTTCCATAACGGATATCATTGACACCGATCATTAAATACGCCTCTTTCGGGTTTCGGTCCACTACTTCCTGTATACGGTTCAATACACCTTTTGTCCAATCATTCCGGATTCCCCGATTCAGCACAACCTCACCAGGAAAGTATTCCTGGAATTCTCCGTAATCGGAAATACTGTCACCAATGAATACTTTATCAATATTACTAATTGACGAATGTTCAAAGACGCTTTTTTTCGTAAAGTAATAAGCAGAATCCTTATTGGGAGAAGGTTTTGACTGCATTTTTGTTTTAACAACTTCAAGTCCACCGATATTTCTCACCACATAGCTCCCTGTTCCTAACAACAGTACATTTACTAGTACTGAAATTATTAATACAATATGACCCTTTTCCAACATAAACACTCCTATTTCTAACTTGGCTCTGGCATGCTATACCCGTTTAGTAGCCGAACAAATAAACAAAGTTCGCTACGTCCTGTTGCAATGTCTTATTTCCACGCCTCCTGCAGACCCCAATCAATCTGGCTTTTACTGACAGTTGGCACCTCGTATGATGCAATACTTTATGTATAATTTGGGGTTTTATCGATGCGTTATATGCTTCGTTATTAGCGCAATGCCTCGAAATACCCGAATCAACCGATTTCACTTGGTCATGGCAGCAGCATACCATTCTTTACCCCTTTAAGATTGAACTGTAACCTGGCACATTTTTTCGAACATAAGCATTTGTCTAAATGAAGATCAATGTATTCATCTGCTCTGTATCGTCCCGAATGGGATACCATGCTTTTTAGTATACTTTGCAAGTGTACTTTTGGTTGTTTATTATTCCCTATTAATTTCTCCCAAGTTAACCATGCTGTATGCATCAACACCTCCTCAAAATTCAATAAAAAAAGGTACTCCGTAGAGTACCTTCAAAATAACATTAGCAGTTAACCCCGCAATGCCTTACTATATCTATGTTTTATAAACCCGTGCTATTTTACCCAGCCTAAAATCATTTCACGAATCAATTTTGCAGCTGTATTTACTGTTATTTCGGAATGGTCGTAAATTGGTGCCACTTCAACTAGGTCAAAGCCGACAACATTTACTTCAGATCGTGCAATTTCATGAATTGCTGCTAAAAGTTCCTTTGGAGTAATACCGCCAGCATCAACCGTGCCTGTCCCAGGTGCATGTGCAGGGTCCAATACGTCAATGTCGATTGTTACATAAACATTGCGACCTTTTAATGTAGGCAATACTTGTTTTAATGGCTCGAAAACTTCAAATAATGAAATGTGCATGCCCTTTTCTTTTGCCCACTGCAACTCTTCTTTTAAGCCTGAACGAATTCCAAATGAATAAACATTGTCCGGTCCGATTGTATCGGCAATTTTACGAATTGGTGTTGCGTGTGAGTATTGCTCCCCTTCGTAATCCGTACGTAAATCTGTATGTGCATCAAAATGAATAATCGCTAAATCTTCGTACTTTTCATAGACAGCTTCCATTACCGGCAGTGATACTAAATGCTCCCCGCCCATCCCTACTGGAATTTTATCGTCTGCCAGTACTTTACGGACAAACGTTTTAATTTCCGCTAATGATTTTTCCGGATTCCCAAACGGCAGTGGAATATCCCCCGCATCAAAAAACGGTACATCTGCCAGCTCACGATCCAAGTAAAAACTGTATTCTTCTAAACCAACCGATACTTCACGAATTCGGGCCGGACCAAAACGTTGACCGGGACGGTAGCTAACTGTCCAGTCCATTGGCATGCCGTATAAAACGGCTTTACTTTCTTCATAGTTTTGGTGGCTTTTAATAAACATATTTCCTGCGTAAGTTTCATCAAATCTCATTTACAGTCACCTATACCTTTCTCTATTTTTAATTACGTATTTTAAACCGATTTCTTAATTTAGAATGCATAGCGATAGAAGAAGTTGCTCATACTAAATCTAACATATGAAACTTTTGTTTCGCTATTTTCGTATAATTAAGAGCAACTGACATAATTCGACATTATGGATTGCTTTTGTAATAGCTGCGTATACGACTAAATTCGTAAGGTGCGCTACGAAAAAGTATAGTTGTTTTCATTAAAAGTGCAATAGAATTTTCATTACTTTTTGTAATTGACTAAATTTAGTTTGCTCTCTATTAAAAAAGAAATGAGGTGGAAAAACTTGAAAAGACAGCAATTTAAAAAACGAAAAAAGCGAAAAAATTTCGCGAAAAAAATCGGACTCTTTATGATTGCCCTTTTATGTTTTTTCGCTGTTATGTTCCTTTCATTACGTATATATGCGCAAGTTGCCGGAGCACCGCCGCTTACCGTTCCGAAAGCTTCAATTTTTTTAGATAGCAACCATAATCAGATTGGTGACTATTTTACAAAGGAACGTCGCTACTGGACAGACCTGGATGAAATATCACCTTACCTTATTGATGCTACTGTTGCTGTTGAAGATAAAGATTTCTTCGAGCATAGCGGTTTTGACTTTTCCCGGATCGCAGGGGCCGTTTTAGCGGATATTAAAGCCGGTGGGAAAGTGCAAGGTGCCAGTACGCTGACACAGCAATATGCACGAAACCTTTATCTAACTCATGAAAAAACATGGAACCGAAAATTAAATGAAGCCCTTTTTGCTTATCGGTTGGAGTTATTTTACTCAAAAGAAGAAATTTTAGAAGGCTATTTAAATACGGTTTATTATGGGCACGGAATGTACGGTGCTGAAGCTGCAAGCCGTTACTTCTACGGCAAATCCGTAAAGGATCTGACATTAGCCGAAGCTTCAATGCTTGCTGGTGTGCCAAAAGGACCGACGTATTATTCGCCGATTAATAACTTGGAAAAGGCGACAAATCGTCAGCAAGTAATTTTGCGGTTGATGAATGAACAAGGGAAAATTACAGACGAAGAAAAAACTCATGCCACTTCAGAACATGTTGCTTTAAA
Source organism: Solibacillus sp. FSL W7-1472 (assembly GCF_037969775.1). Taxonomy (NCBI): domain Bacteria; kingdom Bacillati; phylum Bacillota; class Bacilli; order Caryophanales; family Caryophanaceae; genus Solibacillus; species Solibacillus sp. FSL W7-1472. The sequence goes on along the minus strand of NZ_CP150208.1, from coordinate 542,625 downwards.
AAGTGATGATTGGATTGCAAATAAATCAATCGCTCCTTACTTTTTGGATGTTGTATGGGAAGAAGCAAGCGATATTTTAGAAAAGAAAAACTTGAGTATTAGTGAAGGTGGATGGACAATTCAAACAACGCTTAACCAGGCACATCAACGAGCAGCGGAAAATGCGATCAAAACGAATATGCCCAACAGTGAATTGCAGGTTGGATTTGTGAGCATGGAAGCAGATACAGGGTTTGTAACAGCACTTGTCGGCGGACGTGATTACAGTATAAGTTCGTTTAACCGAGTTGCGTTAGGTAACCGACAGCCTGGTTCTGCCATTAAGCCGATTTTGTATGCAGCCGCACTGGAAAAGGATTTCACACCTATGTCCTTCTTGGATGTGAGCGAAACGACCTTTACGTATGATAGTGGACGAGCAACTTATACACCGCAAAACGTCAATAAGAAGTATGCTGACCATGAGCTTTCCATGGCACAGGCATTGGCCATTTCCGACAATATTTATGCGGTGAAAGCACTGGAAAACATCGGCTACCGATCTTTCCGGGATGTCCAGAAACGTTTCGGGCTCAACTATTCCGAAAAGGATATACCTTCCATTGCACTTGGAACTGCCGAAAACTCGCTGTATGATTTAACAAACGCCTATAATATCATTGCTGCAGGCGGAGAAAAACGACAACCGATTACTGTATTGTCGATTACCGATGCAAAAGGAAAAGTCGTTTACAAATATAAGAAACCTGAAAAAGAACAAGTAATTTCTAAACAGGATGCATTTATTTTAACGCAAATGATGACAGGTATGTTCGATCCTGTGTTCAGTGATTATTCTCCGGCAACTGGATTATCATTGCGTTCACGTATGAGCCACACATATGCAGCCAAATCAGGAACGACAAATAGTGACCAATGGATGATTGGGTTTACACCAAGCTTAACGGCAGGTGTATGGAATGGCTATGACCAAGGCAAAACATTATCTGTCCAGACAGATATGGCCGCATCGAAGCAAGTGTGGATAGATTTTATGGAAACAGCGCTTGATGGAAAAGCAAACGAAACATTTACAATGCCAAATGGTGTAGAGCCTGTAACGGTCGATATTCGGACGGGTAAACTGGCGCACGAGTCGTGCTCAAGCCAGCGTATTGTTTACATGAAAACTGAAGATGTACCAACAGAATCATGTGCATCATTCGATCTTTTCAATCAGGATTCATGGGGTAATTTCTTTGAATCATTGCCTTTTGAAGCATTGCGGAACTTTTGGGAATAAATTAAATAATTAAAAAAGCTCTTTCGTATCCGGTTCTAGTCCGTGACACGAAAGAGCTTTTCTATTGTGGTGAATGAATGGTTGAGAACCATGGGGCATTCGGCTTGGGAAGGTTCAAATGCCGCATACTGCTCAACCTGTTTCATTTCCCACATGTCCTAGCCTACTATTTCGCAAGCTTTAAAATCAGTTTACTTTCTTTTAGAACCAGTTTCAACTACGGATTTTGGTAGAATTTGAAATGTCACATATTGTTCACTGAATTTTGTAATATTATTGTAAGATGTTTATTTCGTTCAAGGTGCAGCTTTATGCTAAATCCTGTCTCAATTTCTCATCACTGTTGTTCCACATTTCTTCGTTGTGGCTTTTCAGGAAGTCGGCCAGTATTTTCTTTGACGGCTCATCCATATGGTCTACAATAATGTGACGCTTCATTGATTTATCCATTCTGTTCACATGGTCTGCCAAAATTTTATAGCCACGGCGTTTTTCACGGTTTACGACCATTTCACATGCTGTCACACCGGCAAAATAAGCACCTGATTCTTTATGGTCTATTGTTACCCATACAAGCCAGTAATCTTTTCCGCCAGCTGAATCTTCACGGTTCATTGTAAACTTAATGCCGCGCTCTACTTCACTTTTCGCATGCATTGCTCCGATATCAACAATTGCTGTTCCTTCTGCGACATCGACAATGACCGGCGATACATTTTCCAAAGAAAGTGAACCAATACCGAATCCTTTATGCCCATCGGTAGGATCATTTTTTATTATCGTAAAACCCATTTTCGGTTTTGGTTTTTCTTCATTTGCCATTGTAAATCCCTCCAAATACGCTAATATAAATACTATACACTATATTTTAACTAGGAGGCGACTTTATGCCAATCGTTACAATTAAAATGATTGAGGGCCGCACTGATGAACAAAAACGCGCGCTCGTAGAAGAAGTTACACAAGCTGTTTCAAAAACAGTTGACGCACCAGTAGAAAATGTATCAATCATTATTGAAGAAATGTCTAAAAACCACTATGCTAAAGGTGGCGTACGCTATAGCGACCAATAATGGTTAAGCTGGCGTTGAATTTCAGTTAATTAATAATCGAAACACCTCAATCTTCTTTAGGGAAAATTGGGGTGTTTTTAATTTTGCGGTATTGACTTTTTTAACTGAGCGAAGGTTTTCCATCTATTCACTCAAACTATGGACCTTTCCTGCACCCGTTACGCTTCCTCAATGAGCTGTTTTATTTCATTCCGCAATGTAGCTGGAATCCGCTCGTCTGTAAATAACTCTTCCGGGTAATACACTTTATGGTCGACTTTGATGCGACCGGCAATTGCTTCAACGATTTGGCTTTCCTCTGATAGTTCACGCTGCATACCGTCCTGCATTAGCAAGTAAATTGGCTTCTTCGTCCCTTCAATACCGGGGCGGTAAAAGTCATAAGGTAAATCCGATGTGGAATCGTGCACTAAATAATATTCCGGATCAATGCCAGCCTGCAAAAATAGACGTTGCAGCTGTGCATATACTTCAGGCAGCTTGTAAGGATTCAGATTCGTATATTGGAACAGTTTCCGATTGACGAATCTTCGGCATAAATCCCGTAAAATTTCATCGTCTTCTCCCATCCAAAATTGGAAGTACGCCAGCATAATGCTTTCATCGAGCGCAATATAGTCTTCCAATGTGACATTCCCTCTGAAAAAGGATATAAAAGGTGTCGGTTCATATTTAAATGGATAATCATTTTTACACAGCACTTTCACTCGTTTTAAAATATGATTCAGCACGACTTCCGCACTTCTTGACACCGGGTGGAAGTAAATTTGCAAATACATTTGGTAGCGGCTCATGATGTAATGCTCGACCGCATGCATTCCGCTTTCTTTTATAACAACACCATTTGCACGTGGACGCATAACACGCATGATACGCTCCATATCAAAATGTCCGTAGCTGACACCCGTATAATACGCATCACGCTGCAGGTAATCCATACGGTCTGCATCGATCTGACTGGAAATTAGGCTGACAACCAATTCATTTGGATACGTTTTTTCAATCACTTGCGCGACCTTTTCCGGAAAGTCATCGGCCACTCGACGGAGCACGGCATTTACCTCTGTGTCCCCCAGCAGAATTTGACGCGTAAAATATTCATGGTCTGTTTCAAATACATTCTCAAATGCATGAGAGAACGGCCCGTGCCCCAAATCATGCAGTAATGCGGAACATAATACGAGTAGACGCTCAGAATCATCCCATTCTTTTCTTCCTTTAAATACATCATCCACGATTCGACGGACAATTTCATATACTCCCAATGAGTGATTAAATCGGCTATGTTCAGCTCCGTGGAACACTAAATACGTCGTACCAAGCTGCTTGATACGGCGCAATCTCTGAAATTCTCTTGTTTTGACCAAATCCCAGATGACTTGATCCCGAACGTGAATATAGCGATGGACAGGGTCTTTAAAAACTTTTTCCTCTTGCAGTTTTGTTTTTGCATATGTCATCAACATAGCCCACCTCCTTATCTCTTAACAACATTATAAGTGAGATGTCAGTGAAATAGAAATGAATCCGCCGAAAACGCAAAAAGGACGTGTTCTGAAAATCTTTCAGAACGCGTCCTTTTTACGCTGTTACTTTTTCAATTTGTCGAGTACCTTTACCATTAACTCCTCTTCAGTTAATGCGGCAACTGGACGGTTATTTACAAATGTAAATGTTTTTTTGCGGCCTGGACCACAGTATGAATGACAGCCAATTTCAATCGTTGCTTCTGGATCAATTTCTTTTAATTTTGGAATTAACGTCTTTAAATTAACGGCCTGACATTCATCGCAAACGTGGAATAAGTTTGCCATAGTGTCAACACCTCTCTATGTGCTATTTTCGCTGTTTTAACCTATTTGCTATTGTATCTTATTTTGCTTATTTCATTCAAGCTTTATCCTAGCAATTCCGTTCAAAGTTCTGCTAGGAACATATTTCTCATCATTCTAGCAACAATTTACGATATATTGAATAAATGTTTTCCCCTTTGGACATGATAGATTTACAACAACAAAACTATTATTAATCAGGGGGAGTTTTTTATGACAAAAACAAGACAAGACGCATGGGTGAAAGAGAATGATGAGCTGTTAGCAGAGGCTGTTTTACGCCATGTAAAAGAAGGTAGTACACAATTAAATGCATTTGAGGAAGCTGGGGATTTACTAAACAGAACAGCTGCAGCTTGCGGTTTCCGCTGGAATGCTGTAGTCCGACGCATTTATGAAGAAGATTTGGCACAGGCGAAAAAGGAACGCAAAGAACGTATGCGCATGATGAATACGGCTACAAAACGCAGAACAACTCCAGTATACTTACTGCCGTCAAACGAAAATCAGCCAACATCGATTCCATTATCGGCATTATCACTAGATATCGTCATTGCATACTTAGTACAACTGCAGCATACGAATTCAAATGAACAGGATTTATTGAAATGGCGCAAATTGACATCACTATTAACAGAACAGAAAAGCCAGCTAGAGCAACAGCTGACAGCACTGCAAAAAGAGAATAAAGCGATTAAAGAAGATTACGAGCAGTTTGTTTCTATTATGAACCGCGCAAGACGACTTGTAGCACTAGAAACAGATACTGAGGCCACGCCAACATTCAAAATGGAGCGTAACGGCAACTTGATTTCCCAAACATCGTTAAATGATTCAGGCGAAGCGCTATATTAGCACCTCGCCTCTTTTTATTTTCTTATTTACTTAGCATCGACTCATTGCGTTTGAACACGCGCTCTAAATAGTAATCGTACAATTCCATTTCCTCTTGCTGCAATGGCAGTTCGAACAGCTGTCCATTCCACTGCCTCAATAGGTTACGAAGCCTTTCATTCACTTCGAATACTGTCACGTTTTGTCCTGTCAGTTGTTGAAGTGAAGCCATGACTTCCGGCTTTATATCCGGATACTCGAATTTCGTTTTCTCGCCTTGCAGACCATTTTCATAAAAACGTTTAATCAGTTCCGCACGCTCACTGCCACTGCCTTCCACACATAAATATATCTGAACAGCAATTCCGTTTTTCATACGACGCTGTGAGATACCGGCAAACTTTTGACCATTAATACTTAAATCATATGAACCTGGACAATAAGAACCAACAATTTCATATGCTTCTATTTTCGTTGCAATTTCAGGGAATAACTGACGAATTAATGCAACCATCATTTCAAACGCATTATTAATACTTAACGGCTTGTCCTCATTTAACACAATCGAAATGTTTAAAACTCCTGCATCCAATACGACCGCCAGTCCTCCAGAATTGCGGACAATCGGATCATATCCACTGTTCTTCAATGTCTCCATTCCTTGCTCAATATAAGGCAAGCGGTGATCTTGAATGCCAAGAACCACTGCGTCATGATGAACCCACGTACGTATTGTCGAATTGGTCATTTTCTGACCGACAAGATGACAAAGTGTATCATCCATTGCAAAGGACTCTAATGGCGAGCGTTTATTCGCGCTGATCGACTGATCGATAAAACGCCACATTGTTTGCTGCAAAAAATCATTCATATTTTATACTCCTAGCCTAATTTTTCCTCACTTTAGCATACCGCATTTTAAAGTCATGTCAAATTGGTGAATTGACGGATTTTGCAATGTTGAAATGATATTTTTCCCTGAAACTATGCTACACTAATTGTGAATCATTTTCATTTACAAGGAGTGTTTGAACAGATGAATGAAGCAGCAATTACATTAGACGGCTGGTACGCATTACATGATTTCCGCTCAATGGACTGGGTATCATGGAAATTAGTTTCAGCTGAAGAACGCGAAGCCGCTACAAAAGAATTTATCGCATTTTTGGAAGACTTAAATAAAGATACGGGTTCGAATGCTTTTTACTCAATTATTGGGCAAAAAGCAGATTTCATGATTATGACTTTACGTGAAACACCTGAAGAACTAAATGAAATCGAAACAAAATTCGCGAAATTGGCGATTGCCGATTTTACAATTCCAACGTATTCATACGTTTCCGTTGTCGAATTATCGAACTATTTAGCAGGTAAATCAGATGAAGATCCATATCAAAACCCGCATGTTCGTGCGCGTTTATATCCTGAACTGCCAAAATCAAAATACGTATGCTTCTACCCAATGGATAAAAAACGTGAAGGCAATGACAACTGGTACATGCTTTCTATGGAAGATCGCAAAAAATTGATGTATGACCACGGTCTAATTGGCCGCAGCTATGCAGGTAAAATCAAGCAAATTATAACTGGTTCTGTCGGCTTAGATGATCATGAGTGGGGCGTTACATTATTCTCTGATGATATGCTTCAATTCAAGAAAATCGTTTATGAAATGCGCTTTGATGAAGTTTCAGCTCGTTACGGCGAATTCGGTGAGTTCCTGGTAGGAAACTTGCTGGACAATGAAAAACTAGAAAAACTGTTAGCAATTTAATGTCTTAACCCGTTCCCCCACTTGATGTTGGCTTAACCAACTTCAAAAGTGTGGAACGGGTTTATTTTTTCCTGAAACATAAAAGATGAGCCGATTTATTTCGACTCATCTTTTATGTTTGATTCATCCTGCAACTTTAAAATTATAATGATTGTATTAATGAAGAAACCGATGATGATTAGAAGAACTAATAAATACCAATGAATCGGCTGTTCATAAAATATTGCAACCGCAAAAGACAATAATGCGCTAATTATTATGCCTAACCAAACTCCTATTTTCATGATGTTCCACTCCTGCGCTTTTCGTCAACACCGGCAACAATCTCTTATTTATTTACTTTATCTTTCCCAATACATTGAAATTTATTACATATATCCGAATTAATTAACCTATAGTATGTTACCTGTTCAAAAAACAACACTGTTTTTGGTGTTCAACTTTTTTATTTATGCATATACTAAGTCGAAAAAGGAGGTCACATCGAACGCCTAAACTTCAAATAAAAGGTTTACATGCCGCCCTTCTTTCTTCGGTTACAGTGCGGCAGAAGGTGAAGCAAGTGTCCTGCTTATTGTGAACACAGAGAAACAGCAGCCATTTCTTCGTTTACTGTTTCTTGCGCCGATGACTGCAGTATATTAAATTTCTTTATGAAAGGATGCAAAATTGACTTATTATTGGACGTCTCCAATGCAACAAATGAATCCTGCGACGGTTCCGATGTCTTCGGGTATACCAGGTATGCAAGGAGTAGGCTTTCCACGTGAGGAATCCTATATCGAGAATATTTTACGATTAAACAGAGGTAAACCAGGTACGTTTTATTTTTCATTTGATAATGCGGTAGCTGGCAGTAATACACGGGCAGTCCGTGGGGTTGTGGAAGCAGCCGGCCGTGACCATGTAATTTTACGTGATTTAAAAAATAACCACCGATTCCTGTTCCCGATGATTTACTTTGACTATGCGGAATTCGATGAAGAATTAAGTTATTTCACACAACAACCTTAAAAAAAAGTAAGGCGCCTTTTTTAAGCGCCTTTTTTTGTTGCAGAAAAGCAGCAGACATAACTCAAAAACGTCATTTTCTCAGGAGAAAAATGACGTTTTTTGCTGTGCGTAAAAATATTAGCTTCTTACTACGAGTACTTAACTCTTTTTCAAGCAGGTTTCCACTCATTTCACCCATGGAATGGACTATACTTTAAACTGCTGAATTTCCTGCTGGAGTGTTTGTGCATTATCGCTTAATGTCACGGCAACTGCATTGACTTGCTGCATTGTAGCGGTCTGTTCCTCTACTGCTGCCGCGATCATCTCTAAGTTGCCGCTTGATTCAGTTGAACTTTGAGCTATTTCGTTAACCGATGCCGTCACCTGCTCTGCACTTGCAGAAAGCTCTTCAGAAGTAGATGAAATTTCCTGGATTTGCATCGACATTTGTGTCACTGCATCTACAATCGTTGTAAATGAATCGCCGGCATTTGTTATAATCTTTACACCATCTTCCACAGAAACTAACGACTCCGATACGGCACGTTCTACGTTTTCCGTATCTGCTTTAATTTCAAGTGTTAAGTTGACAATTGAACTGGCAGATGCCTTCGATTGCTCAGCCAGCTTCCGTACTTCATCTGCCACGACAGCAAACCCTTTTCCATGTTCTCCTGCGCGCGCTGCTTCAATCGCTGCATTTAATGCCAATAAATTCGTTTGATCCGTAATCGATGTGATTAATTGGGAAATATTATTAATTTCTTCTGTTTGTTGTGCCAGTTTTTGTACTAAACCATTTACAGAGTTTGTTGATGAACTAATAATGCTCATTTGTTGTTGCGCATCATAGATAATTTGACCACCATTTTTTGCTGTTTGTGTCGCATCAACCGAATTTCCAAGCAATTTCTGAGTTGATTCCGCAATTCGTTGTACCCCTGCAGCTGTTTCTTCCATTGCACGGGCACTTTCATTTGATGCATGTGCAGAAATTTGCGCTCTTTCAGTCGTATCATTTACCCGCATCGTGACATCTTCCGTCGTTGCCGTTATTTCTTCGGTACTTGCTGAAAGCTCCTGTGCCGCCGCATTTACTTGCTCTGAGTTGACTTGAATATTTTTTATCAGGTTCGATAAATTATTTTTCATCGAATTGAATGCGTTGCCCAGTTGTCCTATTTCATCCTTTGTTTTCACATGAATATCTTGCTGCGATAAATCACCTGCTGCAATAAGATTCGCTTCATTCACAATTCCATTTAAAGGGGAAATAATTGTTTTACGAATATAAATCATAACAAGTATGCCGATAAGAACACTGATTGCTAAAGCAATACCGGCAACTAAAACGGAGAAGCCAATCGCATCGTCGGCTTTCGTTTTAATTGCATCAAGCTCTTTTTCCTGATGCTCAACCATTTGAGCTGTTGCATCGAACATTCCGTCATTTGCTGCGCGCAGTTTTGTATTAATAAAACCGTTTGCGAGTATTTGATCGCCCCGTTCGAAAGCATCCATCATATCAAGGTAACCGTAATTAAAGTCATCTCGGTACTTAATGATTTGTTCCATCAGTTCTTTCATCGTATCGCTTGAGACTAATTTCCCTAAATATTCAATCTCCTGATCCAGTAACTCGTTATACTGGTTAAAGCTTTCGGCAGATTCCTCTTTTCCATCAAAAACAAGTGCACGCACATACATTCCTTGCATCGCGACATTAAAACGGATTTTGTCTACGGAACGAATTTGTTCAACTCGGTAGTCGAGTGCTTCATTCATATTTCCCTGTATATTTTTCAGACTAATATAGTTCAGTATTACTGTAATCATAATTAACACTATCATTATAATTAGTGCAGCATTTAATCTTTTCCCTACGCTCATGTTTATTCCTCTTCTCGTTGTTCAGTTAAAAGAAACTCCAATGTTGCCTGTCCTAAAACTTTTGCTGCGATGAGCATTGCACGTTCATCGAAATCAAATCGGGCATGGTGATGCGGATATACCGTTTCCCAGTCCGGGTCTTTGGCTCCTGTAAAGAAGAAAGTTCCTGGAACATGCTGCATATAGTAGCCGTAATCTTCCCCTATCATAAACGGAGAACAAACTGTTACCTTTTCAACACCTGGTGTTTCGTTCGCTATTTGTGCAACAAGTTGTGTCTGTTCTACATGATTTATTACAGGCGGATAACCATCCAAATAGTCAAATCGATAGTCAGCATGCATTCCAAAGCAAGTCGCTTTCAATAATAATTCAATTTCCTCTTTCATTTGGCTTCGTACTTGTTCGTCAAAGGCACGTACAGTCCCTTGCATTTTCACTGTATCCGCTATGACATTGAACGGATTGATCGCCTCAAATTGCCCGAGTGTCACTACAGCCGATTCAAGTGGGGCGATACGGCGAGAAACAATCGTCTGCAATTGTGTAACAAAATGTGCACCAACAACGATTGCATCAACTGAATGCTGTGGTTCTGCACCGTGTCCACCCTTTCCTTGGATCGCAATTTCAAACCGATCTGCTGCCGCCATAATAGCCCCTTCGCGTACAAGGACTTCGCCTAAAGGGGTCGGTGCCCATAAATGTGTTCCGAATATTACGTCTACTCCGTCTAAACAGCCATCTTCAATCATTGCCTTTGCCCCGCCTGGAGCAAGCTCTTCTGCATGCTGGTGGATAAATACAATAGTGCCGGACAGTTGATCCCGCATTTCTGTTAATGCTTTTGCCAGAACGAGTAATGTTGCCGTATGCCCATCATGACCGCACGCATGCATCACTCCTACATTTTTCGATTTATAAGGAACATCATTTAATTCCTGAATTGCCAATGCATCAAAATCAGCACGTAAAGCCACTGTCTTTCCTGGTTTTGCCCCTTTTAATGTGGCTACAACCCCACGCCCTCCTACAAATTCTCGAACTTCCAAGCCTAGCTCCCGATGGTAATTTGCAATGTATGCAGGTGTATGTATTTCCTGATGGGATAGTTCCGGGTGCTCATGTAAATAGCGTCGAATACTTACCATCTCTTCAAAATTATCTTCTAACTTTAATAATAATTGGTCCATTTTCCTTACCCCTTTACTCTCTTACTTTATAACTATACAATAAATTCAAATAATTTAGATAAAAGATTTGATTTTCCAATTAAAATAATAAAAAAAGCATATACTTCCAATTTATGAAGTATATGCTACAGATTTTATTGAGTCTTTTTTACTACTGTTATTATAATCATAATCCAGCCCACTAAAAAGAATACCCCGCCAATAGGAGTAATGGCACCTAGTATACCGATTCCTGTTAGTGCTAACACCATTAAGCTTCCAGCGAAGAACACAATGCCTGCATTAAAGCAGAACATCGCAATTTTTAACTGCTTTACTTCACCGAAAATAGCTTTTGACATTAAAATACCGACCAAAATAAGTGCTGCTGCATGGAACATTTGATATTGGATTGCTGTATCCCAAATTCCTGCACTGTAATCATCGAGCAAATCTTCTAGTGCATGTGCTGCAAATGCGCCTAAGGCAACTGCTAAAAATCCGTGAATTGCACCAGATATAATTGAACCTTTCATTTCTTTTACCTCTTTCTTTTTCTAATACCGAATTCCCTTAACAAGGGGTTGATGTATAAAAAGTCTTTTTACGATTCTTAATTTTAATATCAGTTAAAAATCAAACAATGAGTCGCCGTTTGCATCGTCTTCTTCAAGCTTTTGTGCTGGAATTGCGACTGGTTGCGTGTATACCGGGGTCGAGATTGTTGTACTCATACTCATGCTATTTATGGAAGCAGGTTTTGGCGAACTGACTTTTTCGTCTAAAACGACATCACATAGTGCACGAATTGCCGTTAGCTTTTCACGGGCTTGTTGTTCTGTTGCCGCATGTGCTGCTTCTGCTGTCAATTTTTCAATTTGCTTAACAATCGTTTCATACGTAATCATCGCGTTTGCCCACCTTCTCTATTTTTCGGTACGAATTTTAAGCAGTCCATTCCCGAAGACTGTTTTACAACGAGAGATGGCAGCTGCTTCGTTTTAAAGCCATATGCTGTACAACCGCGCGGATTAGACTGATCCCACGTCACACGAAAATACTGGCATTTAAAGCAATCTACTTTCATTTGCCGTTCCCTCTCTTTCTATCAATACTTTACCATGCTTTTGGGCAAAAGTTTAGCTGTTTCCCCATTTCTTCGTTAAGCACCAGTCAATCGGCTGTTGTCCCAATGATAAAAGCGCTTCGTTTGCTTTTGAATACGGTCTGCTTCCGAAAAATCCTCGGTGTGCGCTTAGTGGACTCGGATGTGGCGATTGCAGAATGATATGGTTACTTGAAATTTGTTCAATTAACATTCGTTTACTTTGCGCCGGTTTTCCCCATAATAAAAATACAATAGGCTGCTCACATTTCGCTAGAAGTTCAATAACAGCATTCGTAAAATGTTCCCAACCTTGCCCTTTATGAGAATTGGCTTTGCCCGCTTGTACAGTTAAAACAGTGTTCAATAATAATACACCCTGCTTTGCCCACGATGTTAAGTCTCCATGCTCAGGTATTTCGCAGCCAATGTCCTGTTGCAGTTCCTTCATCATATTTTTAAGACTGGGTGGTAATTTTTGCCCTTTTTCAACCGAAAAACTTAATCCATGTGCCTGATTCGGACCATGATACGGGTCTTGGCCTAAAATGACTACTTTTACATTATCGTAATCCGTTAACTTGAGGGCATTGAAAATATTCTCCTTCTTCGGATACACTGTTTGTTCCATGTATTGTCTTTCTAAAAATGTTTCGAGAAATTTATAATACGGCTGCTCTTCTTCTCGAGACAATAAATCTTTCCAACTATTTGTTAACTGTTCCATCATAATTTCCACCTCATTTTAAACGCTATTGTATTTGCTGCAGAAGTTCAAGTAGTTCTTCTGGCGTTATAGTTTTTTCGTTTTCTGACCATTTTTATATAGTCAGATAGGAGTTATACTTAACCTTATTATAATTCGAATATTCACTATAAGGAGATATGCTATATGACACTTAAAAAAACTTTAACAATTGCTGGTTCTGATACTTCTGCAGGCGCAGGAATGCAGGCCGATTTAAAAGCCTTCCAGGAACATGGCACATACGGAATGGTCGCATTGACTGTAGTCGTAACAATGGACCCGAAAACTTGGAGCCACACAGTAACACCGCTACCGACAGAATTATTGCAAAAGCAAATCGATACAGCCCTTTCAACAGGTGTCGATGCCATTAAAACAGGCATGCTTTCAACTGAAGAAATTATTCAAATGGCCTCAAAAGCGATTCAAGCTTCCGGCACAGATAAAATTGTCATTGATCCTGTAATGGTCTGCAAAGGCGAAGATGAAGTATTGAACCCTGGCAACACGACAGCAATGATTAAATATTTATTACCCTATGCAACAGTTGTCACACCTAACCTTTTCGAGGCAGGACAGCTGGCAGGCACAACAACGCCGAAAACAATCGAGCAAATGCAAGCTGCCGCTGTGAAAATTCATGAGCTTGGCGCGAAAAATGTTGTAATTAAAGGTGGAAAAGCCTTAGTACATGATAAAGCCGTTGATTTGTTCTATAATGGAGTAGAATTTAAATTATTAGAAACAGAAAAAGTTTCTTCTACTTATAATCATGGGGCAGGCTGTACTTTTGCAGCGAGTATTTGTGCAAACTTAGCAAATGGTCTTTCTGTTGAGGAATCGGTTATTGAAGCGAAAGAATTCGTTTCAGCGGCGATTAAACACGGATGGGCTTTAAATGAACATGTTGGACCAGTAATGCACGGTGCAAAACCACGTTTCGGGGCACCTGAAATTACTGTTACAACAATTCCAAACTATCTACATGCATAAAAACTTCTACAAGTAGAAGTTTTGCCTCCGGCGGATGTCACAGATTCGGCAAGGAATTCTTTGCTTTAACGCAAAGCCGAATCCGGAGCAATTACGCTGAGGCGTACTTGATATAGCTGCGTCACACAAGAACTCGTTTCTTGTGTGACTTTTTCGTTTCACAGTCGAATATATTTGACTATACTATTAATAGAAAGATTCGAAAGGAGTTAATAAGAGTGATGAAGGAAGTAAATACTAACGAGCTCCAGGAGTTAATTAATTCTTTTGCGAACAAAGACGTTTTTATTCATCTAGAAACTACAAACGGCTCTTATGCAACACACTACAATGAAGGCTTTTTTAATGCAGGCGCATTTATCCGCAATGTACAAATACGCTATGAATTAGGAAAAGTTGTAGGAGACGCCCCACACCGTGTCGGACTTAAAATGCCGCATGGCTGGGTTTACGCACAAGGAATTACACATTTTGAACTGGACGATCAGGGCCGATTACTAATGGCCGGTTTAGATAATACTGGAAAGCTGGCGGTTGCATTAGAAATCAGCGAAACGCCATTTGCTTATTAAGGAGGTTGCTTATATGACATTACAAGAAGAACATCACGTTTTAGTCGTTTATCCGCACCCGGATGATGAAGCCTTTTCAGTTGCAGGTACATTACGCTTATTCCACAACATGGGAGTTCCTGTTACATATGCTTGTTTAACATTAGGCGAAATGGGACGAAACTTAGGAAATCCTCCATTTGCAACGCGCGAATCATTGCCGGAAATCCGCCGCAAAGAGCTGATGGAAGCATGCGAGGCAATGGGTATCGGTGATTTGCGTATGATGGGTTTACGTGATAAAACAGTTGAGTTTGAAGATGATGAAAAAATGATCAAGCTCGTAAATGATTTAATTGTCGAGCTGAATCCATCATTAATCTTCACATTTTTACCTGGCTTCGCTGTCCATCCCGATCATGAAGCAACTGGACGCGCTGTCGTCGAAGCGGTACGTCGCATCGATAAACAGTACCGCCCTCGTATTTTAGCTTGTGCGTTTGCGAATGACACAGTTGAGAAAAATGGTGAGCCGGATGTGACAATCGAAATCTCGTCTGTTAAAGCAGATAAGTTAAAAGCATTGAAAGCGCATGCTTCTCAAACTGCCTGGATGATACAGGACGCAGAAAAACGGGTAGATACCGGAGATGTCTCACTAGATAACTGGTTAAGCCACGAAAGATTTTATACTGTAACATTCAATGATTAATGTATATTTATAATTTCAAGGACGTTTGCATATTTTGGGATTTGCAGGCGTCCTTTTTTCTCTTATTCATTTCTTGTATTTTTATTCGGTTCAATTTTAGCTTATTTCTTCAAAAATATGATGTTTATTACGTTTAAACCTTTCGCCCGCCTAATTATATTCATTTTTTAATCGGTATAGTTTTCAGAAATATTAATCTTTATGTAAAACAGTAGACAAATGAATAAACACGTTTTATAGTGTATAAATATTCAAACTAACAATCAAAGAGGTTATCATATATGAAAACAAAATTTTCTTCTTATACTTGGTTTCTATTTATTGCCCTTTCTGCACTTGGTGTCTTTCTATTTATTACACCGATTGGTACAGAAGACGGCATAAAAGTACCGATTGCGATCCTTGCGAACTTTTTGGCAGGTAAAGTGGAACCATTCATTCACTGGTTCGCATTCATCGTATTTATTGTTGCGGCGGTAGGATCTGTCGTAATGCAGTTTATTCCGCAAAAAAAGGAGCAACGTACACTCGCTGATTCATTATTCCGTGTAAACTGGTTCTGGACAATTATGCGTGTGCTTGCAGTCATTTTTGCGAGTATGTATGTGTTCCAAATCGGACCTGAGAGTTTAACAAGTGACGTTACAACAGGCGTGTTACTTGATCCGGCATCCGGTCTTGTAACTTTTATGTTTGTACTGTTTTTATTTGCCGGTTTATTGTTGCCTTTATTAACAGACTTCGGTTTACTCGAGTTCTTCGGTTCAATGATGGTGAAAATTATGCGCCCCCTATTCAAGATCCCAGGACGCTCTGCCATTGACTGTCTAGCTTCTTGGGTTGGTGATGGCACAATCGGCGTATTGCTTACAAGCAAGCAATATGAAGAAAAAAATTATACAGGCCGTGAAGCTGCAACAATCGCAACAACTTTCTCGGTCGTATCGATTACTTTCTGTTTAGTTGTAGTTGAAACAATCGGCATTGGTGATTACTTCATCGAGTTCTATGCTTCTGTCATTATTTGTGGTTTAATTTTAGCATTCATTATGCCTCGTATTTACCCGTTAAAACAAAAAGCGGATACTTTAATTGATGGCTCTCAAGTGCCTGCAAACCGTGAAGATGTACAAGATGGATATAATGTATTTTCTTTTGGATTGCACAATGCTTTATCGAAAGCCGATTCTAACCGTAACTTAGGTAAAATGATCAAAAATGGATTTATTAATGTACTGGAAATGTGGTTTGCGGTTACACCGATTATTATGGCGTTCGCAACAATTGCATTAGTGTTAGCAGAGTTTACAAGTTTCTTCCGTATACTAGGAATGCCATTTGAGCCGATTTTAGCGCTTCTGCAAATTCCTGAAGCCGGTGAAGCTGCACAAACGATGATTGTCGGTTTTGCGGACATGCTGTTACCTTCAGTTTTAGGTGCTGGCATTGAATCAGAAATGACACGTTTCTTCATCGCAACAGTATCGGTTACACAGTTAATCTACATGTCAGAAGTCGGCGGACTGATTTTAGGTACGAAGCTTCCATTAAAAATCTGGGATCTATTCATGATTTTCTTAATCCGTACAATCATTTCGATTCCAATTATTGCAGCAAT
Source organism: Solibacillus sp. FSL W7-1472 (assembly GCF_037969775.1). NCBI lineage: Bacteria > Bacillati > Bacillota > Bacilli > Caryophanales > Caryophanaceae > Solibacillus > Solibacillus sp. FSL W7-1472. The sequence goes on along the minus strand of NZ_CP150208.1, from coordinate 526,045 downwards.
TGCGCATCTTTTATTTTAATTAAAAAAGAAAGGGCTGCCGGAAAGTCAGATTTTCTACTGACGTTCCGGGCAGCCCTTTTTACTATTTACTTCGTGCTTGTGAAGCCGCCATCGATTCGAATGACTTCCCCATTAATATACTCTGCTTTTGAAGTTAGCAGGAAGGTTACAAGCTCAGCTACTTCCTCAGGTGTACCTAAGCGTTTTTGAGGGATTCCACCAGTAGCATTTTCCTTCATTTGCGGATTTGCTTCATAAAAGGCTTTTACCATTGGTGTTTCAGTCGGCCCTGGTGCGATGGCATTAACGCGTAGCCCGTCTTTTGCGTATTCCGCTACCATACTTCTTGTTAAGCCGACAATTCCGTGTTTCGTTGCTGAATAAGTAACTACGGAATCCTGTCCAATTACACCAGCACTTGATGCTGTGTTCACAATAGAACCGCCACCGTTTTGAAGCATTACTTCTGCTACATAGCGTACACCATAAAGTGCCCCAAGCAAGTTAATGCCGACAATTTGTTCAATTTCCTCGATGGTAGTATCTAAATAGAATTTACCGCTTCCCGAAATCCCTGCATTGTTAAAGAAGTAATCAATCGAACCAAAATGCTTCAGTGTTTGATCCACATAGTTTTTTACTTCTTCTGCTTTTGAAACATCCGCTTTAATGAAAATAGCGTCTACGCCATGTGTTTTTACTTGTTCAACTGTTTCGTTTCCGCCTTTTTCACTGACATCCACTACTGCAATATTAATACCTTCCTGAGCCATACGAATTGCTGTTGCCTGCCCTAACCCGCTGCCTCCACCTGTAATGATCGCTGTTTTAGTCATCGCTATTCCTCCTGAAAGATGATTTTGGACGTTGCCAATATGCTTTTTTCTATTTGCAAAACTGTCCTGCCACAATACTTTATTTTTCCCTGTTACTTTTCAAATAAACATGAGAGGTGATTTAAACATAAGCTTTTCCTGTTCCGTTCTACGATATGCCCTTCTGAGGAATTTAGTTGGCGTTTCAATTTGAAGGGGTTTTCGTCTGAATCCTTGCCTAATTCTCTATTAAACCGCTTTCATTATGGCGTATTGGTGAATTTTCATAATTTACAGAATTTTTACGCCATTACGTCATAAATTTATGATAGAATAATATAATCTTTAATCAGATGACGGAGGTTACATGGAAATGGGAGTTACTCAACCAAATACGATTGCAGTCGAAAACGTATTAATCGCACATCATTTTTTAAAAGATGTTGTTGTACATACACCCCTGCAATTAAACGAATATTTATCAGAAAAATATGGGGCAAAAATTTACTTCAAGCGTGAAGATTTGCAGCATGTTCGCTCATTTAAATTACGTGGTGCCTACTATAAAATTAAAAAAATTGAAACTGAGGCTCGTGCTTCAGGTGTCGTCTGTGCAAGCGCAGGCAATCATGCACAAGGCGTTGCCTACGCATGTGCAAAGCTGGAAATCAAAGCGACAATCTTCATGCCGAAAACAACACCGAAACAAAAGATCGATCAAGTGCGGATGTTTGGAAGAAGCTTTGTGGAAATTGTGCTGGCTGGCGATACATTTGACGACTCTGCAGAAAGTGCGCTTGCCTATTGTGAACAGGAAAACCGTATTTTCATCCATCCGTTCGATGATGCAGATGTAATGGCTGGCCAAGGTACAGTAGCGGTCGAAATTATGAATGATATCGAAGAACCGATCGATTATGTATTTGGCAGTATCGGCGGTGGCGGCTTAATGTCAGGCGTCTCTTCGTACATTAAAAACTTATCCCCTTCGAGTAAAGTTATTGGTGTAGAGCCTGCAGGGGCGGCAAGTATGAAATCTGCTTTCCAAAACGGAGCAGTGGTTTCACTGGACACGATCGATAAATTCGTTGATGGCGCTGCTGTAAAATGTGTTGGGCATGATACATATGAAGTATGCCGTCACTATTTGGATGATATTATCGCCGTTCCGGAAGGCAAAGTATGTACGACTATTTTAGATCTTTATAATAAGCATGCTATTATTGCCGAGCCTGCTGGAGCATTGTCGGTTGCAGCACTTGACTTTTACGCAGAGCAAATTCGCGGAAAATCGGTTGTCATCATTATCTCTGGAGGAAATAACGATATTGGGCGTATGCAGGAAATTAAAGAACGCTCACTCATTTATGAAGGGCTGCTGCACTATTTCATCGTAAGTTTCCCGCAGCGTTCAGGAGCATTACGCCAATTTTTAACGGAAGTTCTTGGTCCGAATGATGATATTACAACATTCGAGTATACGAAGAAAAACAACAAAGAAAGCGGACCGGCATTGGTCGGCATAGAGCTTGCACATCGCGAAGACCACGCAGGATTAATTGAACGTATGCGTGCAAACGGCTTCGAGTATAAGGAAGTAAATAACGACAGTACACTGTTTGCGTTGCTTGTGTAGATAATATTGTTAAAAAATTTAAAGACTCAATTTTCTCCAAGAGAAAATTGAGTCTTTTGCTTCTAAAAATTGATTTCCGTTATGGGGGCGCTTTCCGGGGGCGTGAGGCCAACACGATGTTGGTCACAAAAGCGTTGCCACAGGACGTGGCGTTCTTTTAGCTTTTGTTCCTAGTCTCAGGCGTCACGCTTATCCCCCAGGAGTCGCCCCTTCACTCCAACAATTAATCAAGTTTTAATTCAAACTGATGCTTACTCATTAAAAGAAGCTCGATATCTATCCGGAACTTTTCAATTACCCTAACAGCGCGCGGTCTGAGTTCATTTTTTCGCCGCGGATCTGTTCGAATTCGTGCATTAAATCCGGAATCGTCAAGTCCTGTTTGCGGTCTTCGCCGACTTCCAGAATGATCTGACCTTTATCCATCATGATGAGGCGATTCCCCAAATCGAGCGCCTGCTGCATATTATGCGTGACCATCAGTGTTGTCAGCTGGCTTTCCTCGACAAGCTCTTTTGTCAGCTTTGTAATAAGTTCTGCGCGTGATGGGTCGAGTGCTGCTGTATGTTCATCAAGCAGCAAAATTGAAGGCTTCGTAAAAGTCGCCATTAATAAACTTAATGCCTGGCGTTCCCCACCCGATAATAGCCCGACTTTAGCCGATAAACGATTTTCCAAATTCAAATGCAGCTTTTCCAATGACGTTTTGAAAAACTCTCGACGCTTTTTATCAACACCAAAACGCAATGAACGCTTCGTGTTGCGCGAGTAGGCGATCGCCAAGTTTTCTTCAATCGTCATCGTTGGTGCTGTCCCTGCCATTGGATCTTGGAAAACACGGCCGATATGGACAGCACGCTTATACTCCGGCAAACGGGTTAAATTATTGCCGTTAATTTCGATAGAGCCAAAGTCGGGTGTTAACGCTCCGGAAATCATATTCATCATTGTCGATTTACCGGCACCGTTACTTCCGATAATTGTAACGAAGTCACCAGGTGCCAAATGCAAGTTAATATTGTCCAGTGCAATTTTCTCATCGGGTGTTCCTTCGTTAAACACTTTATTAATGCCATCTAATTTAAGCAAGGCTCTTCCCTCCCTGCTCAATATCTACTTCTGCCTGCTGTAATGCGAGACGCTCTTCCAAACGTTTTGCTTTTCTCTTTTTCTCTTTATATTTCCCTACGATTTGCGGGATTACTAGCGCTAGAATAACGATAACCGCCGTAATTAATTTCATATCACCTGAGTCAAGCCATTTTACACGTAAAGCCAATGCGTAAATCATTCGGTAAATTATTGCCCCGGCAATAACTGCAAATGTGACACGAACAATCGACTTTGTTCCGAAAATCGCTTCACCGATAATTACAGACGCCAATCCGACAACGATCATACCAATTCCCAGTCCGACATCGGCAAACTTTGTATATTGGGCAATCAAGGCACCCGATAATGCCACCATACCATTTGAAATTCCCAGCCCTAAAATGACGAGTGAATCGGTATTTGCCGAAAAGCTGCGAATCATTCGTTTATTGTCACCTGTTGCACGGATTGCCAGACCGATTTCCGTTTTTAAGAACCAGTCTACTACTAGTTTAATAACCGCCGTGACAACAACCATTAAAATTAAAATTCCCCAAGTTGTTGGAACAGAAGCTAAGCCTATTGATTTCAATAGGTTTGTAATCGCGGAATCAATGCCTAAATTCGACCAGAAAGCTCCGAACGTCGAAAAAACTGTATCCGAATTTAATAATGGAATATTTGGTCGTGTTACACCGGTATCTGAGCTTAACCCCATAATTCGAAGATTGATCGAATAGAGGGCGATCATCATTAAAATCCCTGCAAGCAGTGGGTTAATTTTCCCTTTAGTGTGTAAAATTCCTGTCATGCATCCAGCAATAAATCCAGCAACTGTTGCAACCAATGTGGCAAGCAACGGATTATAACCAAGTACGATCATCATCGCTGCCGTCCCTGCACCCGTTACAAAGCTTCCATCAACCGTTAAATCCGGAAAATCCAGCACGCGGAATGTTAAATAAACCCCAAGTGCCATAATTGCATAGATGATCCCTTGCTCCACTGACCCAAACATAGCTGTAAACATCTCGAATCATCTCCTGACTTTTTTAAAAGTTTTAAGCAAATCAGCCCAAACATTTATCCCTGTTTAGGCTGACTTGCTTTTTTTGATAAAGTGAATTATTGTACTTCGGCTTCCCATTCAGGCTTAATTTCCAAGCCTAAGTTTTCTGCTGTTGCTTTATTGATTACCAATTTTAAGTTTGCCGGGTATGCAGCTGGAACTTCTGAAGGTGATTTGCCTTCTAATAAAATTTGTGCTGCCATTTGCCCTGCTTCATAGCCGATATCGTAGTATTCGAAACCGTATGCTGCTAAACCACCTCGCTCTACTGAATCAAGCTCACCAACAACTAGCGGTAATTTATTTGCATCTGCTACTTCGATTACAGATTCAAGTGCGGATACAACAGTATTATCTGTAATAATATAAAATGCATCTACTTTTCCTACTAATGATTCTGCTGCCTGGCGCACTTCAGATGAAGCAGATACCGCTGCTTCCACAATCGTTACGCCTTCTTTTGCTGCAATTTCTTTTACTGCCGCAATTTGTGCAACTGAGTTTTGCTCACCAGCGTTAAATACCATCCCTACATTTTTTGCCCCTAATTCTTTTAGGAAAGCAACTGTTTTCGGCATTGTTTCCGGATGTAAATCAATCGTACCTGTTACGTTAGCACCAGGTGTTGCCATTGACTCGATCAATTCTGCACCTACTGCATCTGTTACCGATGTGAAGATAACCGGAATATCAGATGTTGCGCTTTTTGCCGCCTGTGCTGAAGGTGTTGAGTTCGCGAAAATCAGATCTACATTATCCCCGACTAACTGCTGGGCGATTGTCATGTTCGCACTGTTATCGTTGTTTGCTGATTTATCTACATATTCTGCTTTAATACCTGCATCTTCAATTGCTTTTTTAAATCCTTCTTTTGCTGCATCTAATGATGGATGCTCAACAATTTGTGTTGTCCCGATTTTAAATGTTTTTTCACTATCTGCATTAGCTGTATCTACAGCCTCGCCATTTGTTGTCTCATTCGAAGATGTCTCGCTCTCTTCCGCGCCACAAGCAGCTAATAATAAAAGAAGCCCGAATAATAAAAAGGACAGCTTCATTAAGTTTTTTCTCATCTTATTTCCCCCTAGTTTACTTTATCGGTTTAAAGCGCCGAACTTCATTTGGATGAAGTGTGTTGAAATAATATTACCGCGTCATATTTAGATAGTCAATAACATTTAGAATCTTCTGAATTTACTCTAGGTAATGCGCCTTATTTTAAATTTTACTTGCTGCACTTCAAACCGCTATGCGGCGGGGTTTGTTGAACTTTTTACTCTTTGTAAATTTTTCGAACAATTATTGAAAAAAAAGACCTATAAATCTTTACTTTTATTTTCAATATTGCTATGATTGCAGTTGCTTTGCGTGGTTCGTAACCATCCCACGTTAAAAAACTAGGAGGAATTTCATATGAAAGTAAAGTTTATTGCAGCGAGTGCCATTATTGCAGCATTGTATATTGCTGTCACAATGCTTGTTGCACCTATTAGCTTTGGGCAAGTACAGTTCCGTATTGCCGAAATTTTTAACCATTTAGTCGCTTTTAACCCGCGCTATATGTTAGGTGTTGTTTTAGGTGTATTTATTTCCAATTTCCTGCTGTCTTCAATCGGTCCAATTGACTTAATATTTGGTGTGGGACATACGATTATTACACTGGGAATTTTCATATTCATTTGTAAGTTTGTGAAAAATATTTGGGCTCGTCTGATCATTAATACAACGCTATTTACGTTTACAATGTTTATCATTGCAGCACAGCTTAATATTGTTCTCGGCTTCCCGTTCTGGGAAACTTGGCTGTTTGTAGCATTTGGCGAATTTGTTGTATTGGCGGTTGGAGCACCGATTATGTACACTTTAAATAAACGATTGAATTTCAAAAAATTAATTTAGTATCGATTGTTTCACCAGCTGGTTTTTGAACGCCAGCTGGTTTTTTTATTTAGCGAAAACATTTTAGAATTGTTTGACATTTCATTTTTGAGTGTTAGAATAAAGCATATTAAATTGTTATTTACGGTAGCAGGTTGCGGGAGCGCGACCACCGTTTTCGTTTAGTTGAGCTTAGTTGAGTAAATTGTTGAATAAGAAGAGTAGCATTTATTGTTTTGTACAGAGAGCGTATGGATGGTGAAAATACGTCAAAAGGTAAATGTGAATGGGCCTTATGAAAGCTGCTGGCGCTAGTCGGTGGACGGTACCCTGCCGTTATCAGGTTTAAGTGGAGGCATGGTTTTTTTGGCATGCTTCAAACGAGGTGGCAACGCGGTGCAGATCGTCCTCAGCAAAAGTTAATTCTTTTGCTGAGGGCGATTTTTTTTATTCAGCAAACTTTAATTACAAGATTGCTAAATAATCCGAATCGTAAAGGCGTAGTTTATTTCAAAAAAGGAGTGTTTCAAATGGTAGTTCAGCAACATTTTCGTACATCAATGAAAAAAGTAAATGGGGATTTACTGACACCGATTTCTATTTTCCAGCGATTGCAAGGTGAACGGAAGTTTTTATTGGAAAGTTCCTCTAAATATGATGGCAATGGACGCTATTCGTTCATCGGGGTCAATCCCCGCAAAACATATATCGGGACAGATGATCACCTCTTAGATCATACGCATCATTCAAAAAAAGCCTACACATATGAAGGCGAATTGATCCAACTCTTAAAACAAGCGATGCCGCGTATTTCGTCACATACGGAATATCCGTTTACAGGTGGTGGGATCGGCTATATTCACGCATTGCAAAAGCCATTGCCTGAACTGCAGTTTCACGTTTACGATACACTCGTTATTTTTGATCATTTAACAGATGAAATCGCTGTTTTCCATACAAATATTGAAGCAGAGCAAGTGGAGCCAAACATTGATCAATTGATTGAACAGCTGTTTACAACACCAACACCTGAACAGTCAGCCTACACATTGCAGCATGTCGAAAAAGATGAAAATGAACGTTATCGCGCACAATTTACAGGTGACGCCCTTTCTCTTTATCGAAAAATGCGCATTGAGCACGCTGCACCATACATGTACTATGTCGAATTTGATGATTGCACAGTAATCGGTACATCACAATCAAACTATATGCAAGTAAGGGACGGGAATATTTCCGTTACGAATGATGCACCGCCAATTGAACGCTATAGTACGGAAAATTCAGTGCAACAACTTGCCAATGTTACAACAGGTACGTTAAGCCCTACCCTTCATGCAATCGATATCGTGAAAGGGCTATTACCAGCACAAGGCTTGATCGGCTATATCGGCTTTAATGGGCAAGTCGATTTCACAACACCTGAACAGACGATAATAATTCAAGGAAATGTCGCTCAGCTTCATTCGAAAGCAGATGAAGAAGTGCCATTCCACTCTTTACTGAAAGGATGATGAACATGTCTTTACTTCCATACATTGAACAGATTGAGCGAAAAGAGCACTTAGTTTTTGAGGAAATGCAGCAGGCGGCACAGCTTATTTTTAATGAGCAAACACCGAAAGAACAGATCGCCTCCTTTTTAACAGCTATGAGTGCAAAAGGAGAAACGGCACATGAAGTTGCAGGTTTAGCTTCTGTAATGAAATCACATGCCGTTGCCGTCGACGTACCGGAAGGCATTTATATCGATAATTGTGGCACAGGTGGCGACGGACTTCAAAGCTTCAATATTAGTACGACTTCCGCTTTTGTATTGGCAGGTGGAGGCATTTCGGTAGCGAAGCACGGCAATAGAAAAGTATCAAGTGCTTCAGGAAGTTCGGATGTGTTAGAGGCACTTGGCATTACGCTATTGCCGAATATCGAGCAAACATCCGAATTACTCCAACAACATGGTATCGCCTTTTTACATGCACCGAATATGCATCCAAAATTAAAACGGATCGGTGAAGTGCGACAGGCAATCGGCAAGCCGACGATTTTCAATTTAGTTGGCCCCCTGACAAACCCTGTTCCATTAAAAACACAGTTTGTCGGCATTAACCGACCGAACTTCACGATGGATTATGCGGAAGTGCTCCATATGCTTGGACGTGAGCGTGCAATCGTCGTATCTGGTGCACAAGGAATGGATGAAGCATCACTGGATGGTGAAAACACTTTTGTGCTGTTAGACCGCGGGGATATGATTCCATTTAAACTGCGCGCTGAAGATGTGGGCTTAGCCGCACAGCCACTTTCTGCAATACGCGGCGGCACTCCTGCTGAAAATGCGGACATTATGCGTGATTTGTTAAAGGGAAAACAAAGCGTGTATTTCGATACAGTTCTCTTAAATGCCGGCATTGGCTTCTTTGCATATGGGCTTGCCGGGACGATGAAGGAAGGAATCGAAATGGCGAAGGACAGCATTTTGTCCGGACGCGCTTATGAAAAGTTAGAAAATATCGTTGCTTATAGCCAAAAACAGATGCAGGAGGAACCCGTAAAATGACGATTTTAGACCGTATTATTGACCAAAAAAAGACTGAGCTGCCACAATTGCTTTCGACAAAGCCTATGTTTTTATCAATTGATAAGGCCCGACCTTCTTTATATGAAACATTGATGTCAGCCAATTCATTGCAAGTAATTTCGGAAATGAAGCGTGCCTCCCCTTCCAAAGGTGATATTGCGACAGAAGTCGACCCTGTTGAGCAAGCTTTGCAATATGAAGAAGCAGGTGCTGCATGTATTTCCGTATTGACAGAGCGCGCATTTTTTAAAGGAAGCTATGGGGATTTAAATGCAGTTGCGAATGCTGTGAACATCCCGGTTTTATGTAAAGACTTCATCATTCATGAAGTGCAGATCGACTATGCAAAGGCTGCCGGCGCATCGGTTGTACTGTTGATTGTCGCAGCATTAACAGACGTTCAGCTGAAATCCCTACACGCCTATGCAACAGAAAAACAGCTTGAAGTGCTCGTTGAAGTACATGATGCCGAGGAATTAAAGCGTGCCCTTGCCATTGGGGCAAACATCATCGGGGTAAATAACCGGAATCTGAAAACATTCGATGTTTCACTTTCAGCAACACTTGAAATTGCTCAGCTTCTTCCCCCATCACCGATTGCCTTTATTAGTGAAAGCGGCATTTCAGGTCCGGAAGATGCACAGTTTGTGGCGAATGCTGGCGCAAAAGGAATATTAGTCGGAGAGGCATTAATGCGCAGCGGAAACGTCAAAAAATCACTTAAAGCCCTACAAATCGACATAACAGCAAAGGTTGGCGAAAATCGATGACAAAAGTAAAAATTTGCGGATTAAAAGAAATCGAACATGTGGAAACAGCGGTCAAAGCAGATGCTGATTTTATCGGATTTATGTTTGCGCCCAGTAAACGACGCATTACAGTAGAGGAAGCAGTGGAACTGGCAAAGGCAATTCCAAGTACAGTTAAAAAAGTCGGGGTTTTTGTCAATGAAGAGTCAGCCACTATTCGTCAAATTGCAAAAGAAGTCGGACTCGATTATATCCAGTATCACGGGGACGAGACGCCCGAACAAATTCAGGAGATCGGACTGCCGGCAATTAAAGCGTTTTCGATTCATGGCGAAGAGGATGTGATGCGTGCGGCGACATATGATGTGGACTACTATTTATTTGATGCGCCTGGAAGTGACTTCCGTGGAGGGAGCGGAAAATCCTTTGACTGGATGCTCCTCGATAAAATGAAAATCCCGCTTGAAAAGGTTATTTTGGCAGGCGGATTAAATAATGAAAATGTTGGGCTGGCAATTATGCTTGTCGAGCCATTTGCGGTAGATGTTTCAAGTGGTGTAGAAGTAGATGGTCGAAAAAGTTCAGCAGCGATTACGAATTTTATTGAAACAGCAAAAGGAGAGTTGATTTTATGACGACAGTAAAAGGACGCTTCGGGCGATTCGGCGGTCAATTTGTGCCCGAGACATTGATGACTTCACTTGAGGAATTGGAGCTTGCATATGAGGAAGCAAAAAAGGACCCCTCTTTCCAGGAAGAACTTGACTATTATTTAAAGCAATATGTCGGACGGGAAACTCCCCTTTATTTTGCGGAGCGTTTAACAAAAAAAGTCGGCGGTGCGAAAATCTATTTAAAGCGCGAAGATTTAAATCATACTGGCGCACATAAAATAAATAATGCGATTGGCCAAGCACTTTTAGCAAAGCGTATGGGGAAGAAAAAGATTGTCGCTGAAACAGGGGCAGGTCAGCATGGTGTCGCAACGGCAACTGCTTGTGCATTGCTTGATATGGAATGTATCGTTTATATGGGGGCAGAAGATGTACGCCGTCAGCAACTGAACGTTTTCCGTATGGAGCTGCTCGGGACAAAAGTTGTTGCAGTAGAAAAAGGTTCCGCAACATTAAAAGATGCGGTTAATGAAGCATTGCGTCACTGGGTTACTCATATAGAAGATACGCATTACATTTTAGGATCAGCACTTGGGCCACACCCCTTCCCTACAATTGTCCGTGATTTCCAGCGTGTCATTGGGGATGAAACACGTACCCAAATTTTACAACAGGAAGGACGTCTTCCGGATACAGTTATTGCTTGTATTGGCGGCGGCAGTAATGCAATCGGAATGTTCTACCCGTTCGTGGAGGATCAGGATGTTGCATTATATGGCGTGGAAGCTGCAGGTTCCGGTGTTAATACCGACAAGCATGCGGCAGCAATTCATGTTGGAAAAACAGGTGTCCTTCACGGTGCGTTCATGTACTTATTGCAGGATAATAACGGTTTTGTTCAAGAAGCCCATTCAATTTCAGCAGGACTTGATTATCCGGGAGTTGGACCTGAGCACTGTCATTTACATGAAACAGGTCGTGCTGCCTACCCATCTGTTACAGATGAACAGGCACTTGAAGGTGTGAAGCTGTTATGTGAAACGGAAGGAATCTTGCCAGCATTGGAAAGCGCGCATGCCGTTTACTATGCAAGTCAATTTGCCAAGAACCGTCCTGCTGATGAAATTGTTGTTGTTTGCTTATCAGGTCGTGGAGACAAAGATGTTCATACATTAATGGATAAACTTGGAGGTGGCTTGAAATGACATTGCAAAAACAGCTCGAAGACGTATTAGCAACAGGGGATAAAGCATTTGTTCCTTATATTATGGCAGGCGATGGCGGGCTTGAAACGTTAAAACCTACTATCTTAAAGCTGCAGCAAATCGGGGTTTCCGCAATTGAGGTCGGCATTCCATTTACCGATCCTGTAGCTGATGGACCAACGATTGAACAAGCCGGTGAACGTGCACTTGCCCACGGTGTGTCATTGAAAAAAGTACTAGCTGAACTGCAAAGCTTTGCACAGGAAATCCATATTCCGCTCGTTGTCATGACGTACTTAAACCCGATTTTAGCTTATGGAATTGAAGCATTTGCCGAGGATGCAAAACGCAGTGGTGTTCAAGGGCTGATTGTACCGGATATGCCTTATGAAGAAAGTGCTTTATTGCATGATGCTTTAAAGGTAAACGGCATTGCGCTTGTCCAGCTCGTATCATTGATGAGCCCACCTGAACGTATTAAGAAATTAGCCGCAGCAAGTGAAGGCTTCGTTTATGCCGTTACGGTAAATGGTATTACCGGTGAACGTGCAAGCTTTGCCGCGGAACTTGCAGGGCACTTTGCAAACTTGAAAGCAGCGAGCAATATTCCGGTTCTAGCAGGATTCGGTATTTCTACGACGGAACATGTAAAAAGCTTCGGCGACATTGCGGATGGCGTAATTGTCGGCAGTAAAATTGTTACGGCACTCGCTGAGCAAGACTGGGCAACAATCGAAGCGCTTGTACAGGCGACGAAGAAATCGGCCGTGATTTAATCACTACTTGTTAAGAGGATGCAACGACTTGGTGAATAGGAGATTTTCTCCTATTCAATTCAGCTCTTTTGCATCCTGCTTTCTTCTATATATTACATTTCCTTTATATGGTATCCTTTAATTAAATCCTAATTAGTGGAGGTTCAAAATGAATGTAAAGGACTTTTTTGCCGGTTTGTTTTTTATTGGACTGGCGGGTTATTTTATTTACGCATTAGTCGATAATATGCCGAACCTTTTTATTGAAAGTACAACTGCTTGGCAATATTTCGTTGCTTTCTTTCGAGTTGCACTCATTATTTTCCTATTCAATTTAGGACTCTCCCTTATGAAACGCTTTTTCGTAGGCGGGACGACGAAAAACGGGAGCGCTCGGTAATACGATGCGTTCCCGTTTTGTATTCCTCCATATTACAGTTGAAGCTGTGGATAAATTTCATTCACATTTTCACGTAACTTCGCCTTTAAGAACTTCCCGACAGAAGTTTTCGGAATTTCCGTTAGGAAGACGATATCATCCGGCAGCCACCATTTTGCAAATTGGCCTCCTAAAAATGCTATAAGTTCCTCTTTTGTTGCATTGGTCCCCTCTTTCAAGACAACACATGCCAGCGGACGCTCTTGCCATTTCGCGTGTGGAATAGCAATGACCGCCGCTTCAAATACCGCTTCATGCGACATAAGCGCATTTTCCAAATCAACGGATGAGATCCACTCACCACCGGATTTGATTAAATCTTTCGTTCGGTCTGTTATTTTAATGAATCCCTCTTTTGAACGAACCGCGATATCCCCTGTATACAGCCATCCATCAGAAAAGGCTTCCGCTGTACGTTCATCTTTATAATATTCCGCCGCAATCCATGGACCACGCAGACGCAGCTCGCCCATTGTTTCTCCGTCCCAAGGCACTTCACCGTTTTCATTGACGATGCTTGATTCAATTCCTGGAACCGTTAAGCCTTGCATTGCGCCTGTTTCAATTTTTTCATCCAATGACCATTCATTCATATGTGACATATCACGTGACATCGAAACAATCGGTGAAGTTTCCGTCATGCCGTATACCACAATATAGTTGATGCCCATTTCTTCGTACTTTTTAATAAGGCCTTTTGGTGAAGCCGATCCTCCACAGAAAATTTCCTGTAATGTGGATAAATCACGGGCTCTTTTTTCCTGTTCCTGCAATGCGCCAAGCCAGATTGTCGGTACACCCGCCGTTTTCGTTACATTGTACTGCTCAATGAAATCCAATATTAGGGCCGGGGTAAATTGAGGGCCGATCAATACTTGCGTAGCCCCTACATTCACTGCTGCAAACGGCATTCCCCAAGCGTTGACATGGAACATTGGAACAATCGGTAAAATCGTGTCACGTTCTGAAATTGCCATCGTATCCACCATTGAAATCGACATGGAGTGCAGCACGAGCGAACGATGTGTATACACAACCCCTTTTGGATTCCCTGTTGTCGCACTTGTATAGCACATGCTTGCCGGCGCATTTTCATCCAAATCTTCCGGGAATGCAAAGTTTTCATCTGCTTCTTCCAGCAATGCTTCATATGACAGTACATTCGGCAAAGTCGTTTCCGGCAATTCCCCATCCGCCATAATGATGTAATGCTCGATTGTTTTCAATTCCGATTGTACTTCCTCAATGAGCGGCACTAAATCTTCATCTATTAAAATTATTTTATCTCCCGCATGATTAATAATGTACGCAATATGTTCCGGTGACAGGCGAATATTGACCATATGCAAAATTGCACCTGCGCATGGAACCGCAAAATACGCTTCTAAATGGCGATGCTGATTCCAGGCAAATGACGCGATTTTATCACCGCGCTCCATGCCCAGCTTTGTTAATGAGTGCGCTAGCTTTCTTGTACGCTTTACCCATTGCCCGTATGTAAGGCGATGAACCTTCTTTTCACTTGTACGTGAAATAATTTCTTTGTGTGCATAATACGTTTCTGCACGCTTGACCATATCTGTTAGAACGAGTGGTGTTTGCATCATCATTATATATTTCCCCCTTTTATGAGGCACTATCTTTACCGGCAATCCCCATTACCAATAAAACGCCTCCTAATTTCTCCCACAATATCATTTTAATATAATATACTGAAAAATGAAAATATTTCGTCAATAATGCAGCGATTTCATTTTACTAGAGAAACGAATATTACAGAATTTTGCTTTTAGGGTCTCCCACATCGAGGCTTTCCACAGGCACCTATATAAAAAAGCGAGTGAACTGCTTTTCAACAGTTTCACTCGCTTCTATAAGTTAAATCGCGTTTTGTGCTAATCGTACTTTTAGTTTTTCCAGCATATCGAGCGTCATTTTTTCCAGATCGTAGTTAGCTTTGAAGCCCCATTCTTCAATCGCTGCCGATGAGTCGATTGCATTTGGCCAGCTGTCCGCAATTGCCTGACGGATCGGATCGACATCATAACCCATTGTGAAGCTTGGAATATGCTTTTTAATTTCGGCTGCAATTTGTGACGGCTCAAAGCTCATCGCCGAAATATTAAATGCATTGCGGTGCACAAGCTTTGCAGGGTCTGCTTCCATTAAATCAACAATAGCCTGCAGTGCATCCGGCATATACATCATATCCATGTACGTACCTTCCGCAATATACGATGTGTAGCGTCCTTCCAAGATTGCTTTATAATAAATATCTACCGCATAGTCCGTCGTTCCTCCACCAGGTGGCGTCACATACGAAATCAGCCCCGGGAAACGGACACCCCGTGTATCCAGCCCAAAGCGTGTGTAGTAGTAGTCGCATAACAATTCGCCTGCTACTTTATTGACACCGTACATCGTTGTTGGACGTTGCAGTGTATCTTGTGGTGTATTGTCCTTTGGCGTAGAAGGACCAAATGCGCCGATTGAGCTTGGCGTAAAAAACTGCATATCAAGTTCACGCGCCACTTCAAGTGCATTCATTAAACCGCCCATATTTAAATTCCAGGCGAAAACTGGATTTTTTTCTGCTGTTGCCGAGAGTAATGCAGCCATGTGTATCATCGTGTCTGCACCAAAATCATGGGCAAGTGTGTGCATGCGTTTCCCATCTGTTACATCCAATACTTCAAATGGACCTTCATGCTGATCAATCTTTCGAATATCTGTTGCCAATACATTATCTGTGCCATACGTATGACGTAATTTCTCTACTAATTCCGAACCAATTTGACCCAAAGCACCGGTCACCATAATTTTCTTCACGCTGAAGCCTCCCTATCCTTTAAAAGACAATTTTCAGCCTGTTACCGCTGAATATACCGTCTATTATTTCTCATCTATTAAAACAAATGTCCTTGTGGAAAATACATAGAACCATCCGTAAAACTTGATGTTCAAACATTTTCATGAAATTCATTATATGGTGTTCTTTTCTAAAAAACAATATTTAAAAAATATTCTTTTTCAGCAATACATTTGTACGTGTGAAATATTCGAATAGTGAAATTGCTTTTATATGGGTGGTTCTCGTTGTAAAATTGAGAGAAATTAAATTCTCCTGAAAGTCTACTCATCTAAGAGCGCTTCATAAATATGGTGGAACTGAATTCTTTCGCTGTTTGCCAGCTTGACGTATTGTTCGTGGATGTTGATTTTTTGAATTGCTCCGGAAACTGTATAAAGGCCTGTTTGCTCCCATACTTTTAGTTGGATCGGGCAATGCTCTGTGTAGGCTCGCTGCAGATTGATGTTAATTTGTTCTAACTGGGCTTCGTCGAGTTGGGGTTGGGTAACAATTGTGTCCTCTTCCTGCCATTCACGCAATAGTTGGACATGCTCCGGCAGCATCATTGCGTTCCATTTAATTGCTCCTCTATCTTTGTTCATCGCCTTCACTCCTTATTGTTTATGCCCGCCTACTAATTTAGCCCGTGTCAGTGCAGTACCTGCTTCCGTATAGGAAACAGCACGCAAAATCGCTGTTGTTCCGTATTTTGTACGTAAACGGTCCATCGTTTCTCCGAGCTTGCGGTTGCGCCACCTCATCTCATCAAACAGACTGAGCTGCATCGAATATTCACTTTCAATATTGCTTAATGTAATCGTAACTTTGCGCGCCGGTCGTTCTGCATAAAATTCGTCGAGCAGCTGCTTGCACACTTCGAAAATTTTCATTGTATCGTTTGTCGGCTCATCGATTGTGCGGGAACGATGAAATCCGCCTCCGAAGGCATCTTTACTGTAGCTAAGCCCTAATGAAATCGTCCGCCCGATTTTTTTCGCTTCCCGCGCCCGCCTTGCCACGTCTTCACACATTTCCAGCAATACGACTAAAATTTCATTTCGGCTGCGATAATCGCGCATAAGCATTTGGCCTTTCCCGAAGCTGATCTGCCCTTGCATAATCGGTGCTCCGACTGTCGAATGATCGATTCCCCATGCGTGGTAATAAAGCTGGTTGCCGAGAACACCGAAGCGCTTTTCAAGTAACGCTAAATCGGCATGCGCCAAATCATAGACAGAGTAAATCCCCATATGGTTCAGCGTTCTTTCCGTTCGGCTACCGATGCCCCACATTGTAGATAGCGGCATGATCGGCCACAGTTTTTCCGGTACATCATTATATGTCCATTTCGCAAATCCCGTCTTTTTTGCTTCGATGTCGAGCGCCAGTTTTGCCATCAGCATATTTGGGCCAAAACCGACTGCACATGGAATTTCAAATTGATTGTAAACGAGCTGCTGAATGTATTTTGCCGTTTCTTCGGGCGGTCCCCATAACTTTTCTGTTCCGGTTAAATCGATAAAACTCTCGTCGACGCTATATACATGAATGGCCTCTTTTGGAACGAACTCATTGAACAGACGTGTAATTTCCATTGATATGCGAATAAATAACGACATCCGCGGCTCAAAAAGGCGAATATCCGGATGTGGCGGGATTTCGTATAATCGCGAACCTGTGCGAATATTAAAGCGCTTTTTCATCGGAGGGGACGCTGCAAGCACAACACTTCCCTTTTGCTGAAAATTTCCGACAATCGCAATCGGGACTTCCATTACATTTAAATTTTCAACCGATGCAATACAGCTTGCATAAAAACTGCGCATATCAATACAAATAATCGAACGTTCCGGCGCATTTTCATACATAAAGCTCATCTCCTTATATCGAACGTTTGTTCTTATATTAAAATGAGACGTGTGAGATGGCAAGTGGAAAGTAGTGGCTGTTTTGGTTGTTAGGGATTTTTTTTCGGTATGAAAGAGTTATTTTGCTGCTTAATGTAAAAAAGCGCACTGGCATTATCCAGTACGCTTCTAAAACTTATTCTTTTATTACTTTTTCATAAAGACCTGGACGGCGATCTTCGTATACAGGGATGCGGCCGCGCACTTCATCGACCGTTGAAAAATCAACGTCAATAATCGCCAGCTCCTCATCTTCTGCGCCTGTCCAAAGCACCTCGCCCCATGGTCCGATAATCATCGACTGGCCATTAAAATTTTCCACTTTACGGGCAATACGATTTACCGCAACGACGAAGCACTGATTTTCAATCGCACGCGCCTGCAGTAATATTTTCCAGTGATCAATACGTGGTGTCGGCCACTGTGCTGGTATGAACAGTACCTTAGCACCGTCCAATGCATGAGAGCGCAGCCATTCCGGGAAGCGGATATCGTAGCAAATCGCTCCGCCCGCTTCGAGCTCACCTAATGCGAAACGGTTCATGTTACTGCCGGATTCCAAATATAAATGCTCATCCATTAAGCGGAATAAATGCACTTTACTGTACTCGCCGACTAATTCACCATCGCAATTGTACGTATACATCGTATTGTAAAACTTATCATTACGCTTCACCGATACCGAACCGCCTACAATATGTACCGCCAATTCTTTTGAAAGACTGCTTAAAAATGCTTTTGTACGTTTACCATTTTCGTCTGCCAGCTCTTCAAGTTTTTCGAGCGCATAGCCCGTATTCCACATTTCCGGCAATACGACGATTTCAGCACCGCCTGCTACCGCTTCGCGAATAAACTTCTCCGCGCGTTCATAGTTTTCATCTACCTTGCCAAAACCAACATTCAACTGAATACAACCAATTTTCATAACTGCCACCGCCTTAAAAATTCCGTGCGAATCAATTTTCGCTTATTCGTACTCATTGTAACATCTCACTTCAAGTTGTCAAAATCTTCACTTTACTTAAGTGAAGTTTTAGACTAACATTAACCTTACTATTTTTCAGAGGTGATAAAAAATGATTGAATTCTCGAAAAAGCTGCAACAGTTACCACAACAGTTTTTCGCAGCACTTGTAAACAAAGTAAATGAAGCGCTTGCTGAAGGGCGCGATGTCATTAATTTAGGTCAGGGAAATCCGGACCAGCCGACACCGGCACATATTGTTGAAGCACTACAAATTGCGGCAAACGACCCGCAAACACATAAATATTCCCCATTCCGCGGTATTGCAGAGCTCCAGCAAGCGGCTGCAGATTTTTACAAACGTGAATATAATGTCGATATTGATCCTGCTACAGAAGTGGCTGTCCTTGGCGGAACAAAAATCGGTTTAGTCGAACTTCCGCTTGGGCTCCTGAATCCGGGTGACTATATGCTCCTTCCAGATCCGGGTTATCCGGATTACTTATCCGGTGTCGCACTCGCAGATGTAAAATTTGATACGATGCCGCTTCAAGAGGAAAATCACTTTTTGCCAGATTACGAAGCATTGTCCGCAGACATTAAACAACGGGCAAAATTGATGTATTTAAACTATCCAAACAATCCGACTGGCGGTGTCGCAACACATGAATTTTTTGAACAGACCGTACAGTTCGCTAAAGAAAATAACATTGCGGTTGCCCATGACTTTGCTTACGGGGCAATAGGTTTTGATGGGGAGCGTCCGCCAAGCTTCCTGCAAGCACCAGGCGCAAAAGAAGTCGGTATTGAGCTTTATACATTGTCAAAATCGTACAATATGGCAGGCTGGCGCATCGGCTTTGCTGTCGGCAATGCAAAAATGATTGAAGCGATCAATATTATTCAGGACCATCTGTTTTGCAGCCAGTTCCCTGCTATTCAGCATGCAGCGGCCGTTGCACTGAACGAGGAGCAAGCTTGTGTACAGGAACTTCGTGCATTATATGAGCGTCGCCGCAATGTACTCGTTGAAGAGGCTCATAAAATCGGCTGGGAAATCACAGCTCCGAAAGGCTCGTTTTTCGCATGGCTCCCTGTACCTGCACCATATACAAGCGAGCTATTTGCCGACTATTTGCTGGAAAGAGCGGATATTGCCGTTGCAGCCGGTAATGGTTTTGGTGAATACGGCGAAGGCTATATTCGTGTCGGACTGCTCGTCGATGAAGAACGTTTGCGCGAAGCAATGCAGCGTGTCGCAAAGCTTGGTCTGTTTGCGGAGACGGTTTTGAAATAACTTTCATTGTATGATTCTGCTATCAGAAATGCGGTGTTTTATTCGCCGCATTTTTGTTTTAATCCTCAGTTTTGACTCAGTAATCCTCAACCATCACTTAATAATCCTCACTTGCTCTCACATAATCCTCAGTTCACTATTAATAATCCTCAATATGCATCAAATAATCCTCAATTCCATTTTTAATCCTCAAATCACAAAAAACTCAGCACCATAAAAACAGCGCTGAGCTTTACATCGTTTATTTAATTACTTCTAACTCGCGGCCTACTTTTTCATAAATCGCTAGTGCTTCATCGAGCATTTCTTTCGTATGTGCCGCTGTTGGCATATTGCGCACGCGGCCTGTTCCTTTTGGTACTGTCGGGAACACGATTGCTTTTGCGTACACACCTTCTTCGAGTAAACGTTTCGAGAATTGTTGTGTCAGCTTTTCTTCGCCGATAATACATGGTGTAATCGGTGTTTCCGAATTACCGATATTAAAGCCAAGTTTTGCTAGGCCGTCTTTTAAATACTGACCGTTTTCCCAAAGCTTGTCATGCAGCTCAGTTGATTCCATAATCATCTCTACAGCACGTGTAATAGCCGCAACATCCCCTGGTGGTAATGCTGTTGAGAATAAAAACGGACGAGATCGAACTTTTAGCCAGTCGATCAGATTTTTCTTCCCTGCCACATAGCCGCCAACAACACCGATTGCTTTTGACAATGTACCGATTTGGAAGTCGATATCATGTTGCAGACCGAAATGCTTCACTGTTCCGGCACCTTTACCTGTAACGCCTGAACCGTGTGCATCGTCTACATACGTAATTAAATCAAATTCTTTTGCGATTTCCACGATTTCCGGAAGCTTGGCAATATCGCCGTCCATCGAGAAAACGCCATCTGTAATGACCATTACTTTATTGTAAAGGCCTGATTCTGTTGCGTCTTTTGCTTTTGCGCGTAAATCATCCATATCCGCATGCGCAAACGGAATGATTTTTGCTTTAGATAAACGGCAGCCGTCGATAATTGAAGCATGGTTTAATGCATCCGATAATATTGCATCATTTTTGTCCATAACAGCCGAAATTGCCGCCATATTACAGTTGAAGCCTGATTGATAGCTAATTGCTGCTTCTGTACCTTTAAACTTTGCTAATGTTTCTTCCAGTTTTACATGTAGATCAAGTGTGCCGTTAATTGTACGAACAGCACCAGCACCGACACCGTATGAAGCGATCGTGTCTTGAGCGATTTTCTTCAGCTCATCGTTCGTCGCCAAACCTAAATAGTTGTTTGAAGACAGGTTTACAAGCTGTTTGCCTCCAACTTTGATAATCGGGCCGTTTGCTCCTTCTACCGGATCGATTTCGTTGTATAAACCTTGTGCTTGTAGTGCCAGTAAGTTTTCATCTAAAAAGGTATTTAATACGTTTGACATGCGCGTTCATCCTTTCGATATCTATTTCCACTATATTTTAGCACAGAGGGGGAATTTTTTATGTAAGCGGCTCTCCGATTATTTCCTCAAGCTTTCTTTTAAAGAAAAACAGTGAAGGCTGAATGACATAACCTGTGCCAAGCGCTAAAATAACCGTCCCAAAACCAACAGGACCACCAAGCAGCCAGCCGGCGCCAGTCGCAAATACTTCCATAACAAGCCGCCCTGTTTTCACAGAATAGCCTTTACTCGCAATAATCATCATAATCGTGTCACGCGGCCCTTCGCCAAGACTTGCCGCAATATACAGCGCGCAGCCAATGCTCATCACAAAAAAGCCGGCTGTAAAATACGTAAGTTCCAGTACAAAAATACCTGTCTCTGGCAGGAGCCAATTGAACAAATCGATAAATGAACCAATGAACAGCATATTTAAAAATGTCGCAAGCTTCGGGATGCGCTTTAAATAAATCGATGTCCCGATAATAATCGTCAGACCTGTTAAAATGGACCAGGAACCGATCGTCAACCCAATTTGCTTGTAAAGACCAATATGGAAAACATCCCATGGTGCGGTCCCGACAACATTCCCTTTAATCGTCATCGTGATACCAAGCGCCATAATCATCATTCCTACAAAAAAACTTCCCCATTGCCACTTAAATTTTTTCGACACAACAATCCTTCTTTCTATCAAGAAACAATCGATGCAAATTGCCCGTTCGTTGCCTGTTGTAAATCTTCCGGTGCAAGCTTAATCTGCATCCCGATTTTTCCGGCACTGACAATTATATAGTCAAGTGCAGTCGCCGCTTCCTCAATAATTGTTGGAAACAGCTTTTTCATCCCGATCGGCGAGCAGCCTCCCCGAATATAACCGGTCAAACCGAGTAGCTCTTTTACGGGCAGCATCTCAATTTTCTTTTGCCCTACCACTTTTGCGGCAGCCTTTAAATTCAGTTCCGCATCGACCGGGATAACGAAAACAAAATAATTGCCCTTTCCTGCAGTGGCGACCAATGTTTTATAAACATGAAGGACAGGCTGGCCAATTTTCCCGGCAACAGTCAATCCATCCACCGCTTCCCCGTCATTGATTGTATACTCAAAAATTTCATATGCGATTTTTTTTTGCTCAATTAAACGAACTGCATTCGTCTTTGCCTGCTTCTTCGCCAAAAAGACCACTCCAAATTCTAAACTTTGGAAATATTATACCACTGAATGATTTGCTAAGTGCTGCTTAATGCAATTTTGTAATTTACTTAAATATAAAAAACCCACTCCATATGAGCGGGCTTATTTTCATGCAATTTGGGAAAAAACCGATTCCTCTGTCAAACGGTAACCGTTATTCACCATTGCAATATGAGCGCTGTATTTTTGTGCAGCTATGTTGAAGGAACGCTGAAATAACCGCTTTTCCAACTCTTGACCAAAGACCGTTTTCTCATCTGGATTACGTGCAAAATTTTGTTGGAACTTTTCCGGTATCGTAAAAGAAAGATTTTCGTTCGACAACGGAATTGCTTCCTCATCTTGTTCTTGCTCTGTAAGTTCTTTTTGAGTGTTTGCCGGCGTTTGCGGAATGGAGGTTGAAACATTTGCTGCTGTAAGTAAATCTTGAGATGAAGGGACAGCAGATGCTAGATATGCATTATCCAGTGTTGGTGTTTGTGAATACGTGATGTCAGTTGGCAATGCAAGGTTTTCTGCCTGATCGGCATTGTCGCTTTTCAGCAAATCTTTTTCTGTTTTACCGGAAAGAAGGTTTTCAAGCACCTTCAGTAGCGGGTTTTTACTTGGATCCGTATATTGTGCATGCTTTTTATATACTTCGCCTGCCTCTTTGCGAAGCTGGGAACGTCTTCTTTCATCTAACTCTGAACTAAAGCCTCGTGCCAAGCTAGAAATCTTCATCTTCTTCACCCCATTTGTAAAAGTTGCATTAATTTTTAATTAATATATCAACATATACCGCTTTTATATAGAAGATATTCAACAATTGTTCATATTCAGAACTTTCCTACCAACCTGTTCTGCATTATTCACCTATAAAATGGACTATTTTTTCATTAATTTCAAGTACCCATTACCTATAATGAAAAACCAATCTTTACACCGCCTTTATAATGCCAAAACAATTGCTGTTTACAATTAAGAATCATAAATAACTTCAGGTAGGAGCATTCCATGAAAACTTTAGTAAATTCAAAACCGAACTATCCGGTCGACTTCAAGGAAATGATGCAGCGGTTTCTGTTAAAGAATAAAATGATCCGCCATCTATCCCAGTCAATAGCATTGAAAAATATCATTGCGCAAGAAGCGATGAATACATATTTCCAGCCTATTTATGATGTGAAAAGCAACACGACATTTGGTTTTGAAGCATTGAATCGTCCGATGGCACTGAAGCTTTTTCAGTCGGCCGATATTTTCTATGAATTTGTTGGACAAACGGATAAAGTATTTCTGTTTGAGTGTTTTTGCCGTAATCTTTCGCTCGTGCGCTATCATAAAAAATGGCTCAATTACAATAGGAAGAAGGATTTCACGTTGTTTATCAACATACATCCGAATGTTTTGCTCGATAAAAATTATCATAGCGGTGAAACGAGAGCTTTGCTGGAAAAATTGAATATTTCCCCTGAGCAGGTCGTTTTCGAATTGACGGAGCGCAGTGCTGTCGGGGACTTCGAAGAGTTTGCACGGGTCCTTTCCCACTACCGGTCACAAGGCTATCGCATTGCGGTGGATGATGTCGGTTCCGGCTACAATAGTTTAAAAACATTAATTTACTTAAAGCCGGAATTTATTAAACTGGATCGCTCACTAATTCAAAATATCGATCAGCATAAAGCACAGCAGCAGCTTTTAACGGTCATTTTAAATTATGCGATTGAATCGGGGACAAAGGTAATTGCTGAAGGGATTGAAACAAAATCGGAATATGAATTTATCCAATCAGTTGGCGTTCATTATGCTCAAGGCTATGCAATCGGACGCCCTCATCAAGATTTAATTGAAGGAAAAAACCCTTGCTATGAATGAAGTTCGGCAATATAAAATAGGCGACTGAATTATCCAAAATGGAGTTCAGCCGCCTAACATTATTGATTAATACCCATTGAAATTCACAAATTCCCCGACCGGTTTACGGTAACCACGGGCACGTACTTTATCAACACTTTTCCCTATCGTAATCATCATAATCGGCTCTAAATGATCCGGAATATTAAACTCTTTTCTTAGTTCATCGACATTATGGACATGCATTGGACATGTATCGAATCCGTAATGCTTGGCGCTCAGCATAAAGAGCATAGCGTGAATACCGGCATTGCGCACTAATTCTAAATTCAATTCATGCGGATTGTTTTTTAAGCCGTCACTATACCCTTTAATCAATTCCATCGTCATATCATACTCCACTTCATCCATCATCTTCAGCATTTTTAATGGACTGTAAATTCTTTCGACTTCCGGCATTTCAATGCTGTTCTTATTGCCCATAACAATCACAACACCGCTTGCTGTATGGATTTTATATTGGTTGTAGCTTAATTCTTTTACTCTTTCCTTCTTCTCTTGATCTGTAATGACCAGGTAATTCGTAAACTGCAGGTTGTATGCGCTTGGAGCCATTTTTGTCAGCTCAAATATATTTTTAAAATCTTCTTCTGTCATTTGTTCAGTTTCTATAAAGTTCATTGCGGAATGGCGAGATTTTACTAAGTCTTCAAAGTTCATACTGTGCTACCTCTTCCTTGTATATTTAGTTTGAATTAAAATATCTTTATTTCGAGATAAATTTACCATATTATGATTTTAGTTGTCAATAATTTCATATCTTTTAATCGGTTGAGAAATAATAGAAAGTCCATACTTTCTATAGGGAATTCAATAAGTTATAAAAATTATTTTAAAGAAACAGGAGATGCAGAATATGAAATTTGAAAACAAAATTATTATTGTCACAGGTGCGGCAGGAGGTATCGGTAAAGAGGTTGTAAGAAAACTGGTTAGTGAAAAAGCAAAAGTTGTATTGGTCGATCTAAACGAAGATGCGATTAAAGCCGTTCAAACAGAACTTTCACTTACAGATGAAAACAGCTTAATTGTAAAAGCTGATGTGTCAAAAGAAGACAATGTGAAAAACTATGTAGATCAAACAATCTCGAAATTCGGCCGAATCGACGGCTTTGTAAATAACGCAGGTGTTGAAGGCCCAGCAAAACCCCTTGAAGAAATTACAGAAAAAGAATTCGACTTTGTATATGGCATTAATGTAAAAGGTGTTCTTTTCGGCCTAAAATATGTACTGCCGGTAATGAAAGAACAAAAATCCGGTTCTATTGTCAATACTTCATCAGTAGCCGGCTTAATCGGTTCTCCAAGTATGGCACTATATAATTCATCTAAACATGCAGTAATGGGTCTTAATAAGGTGGCCGCTTTAGAAGCAGCAGCGTATAATGTTCGTGTAAATACGGTAAATCCAGGTGTGATCAATACACAAATGATGCGTAAAATTGAAGCAAATGTTGCGCCGGGCGCTGCAGAGGCAGCTCAAGCAGCATACAATGATGCTGTACCGATGAAACGCTATGGTGAACCGGAAGAAGTAGCAAATGTTATTGCTTTCTTACTTTCTGATGAAGCTTCATATGTAAGTTCATCTTCTTTCACGATAGATGGCGCATTATACAATGTTTAAATTTAAGGAAAAGAAAAACCAAAAGAGCCCATTCTTTTGGTTTTTTCCCTTTTTCATATACAAAACTTTTTCAACTCCTTCATAACCCGTCACCACTGCCACCGCAAGTTATATATGTTAATATAAAATCGTTATTCTCAAGCATTATCGGAGGTTTATAGATATGAAGATAAATAAAGGAGTATTCTTTGTACTGCTAGGTGCAGGATGCTTTGGTTTTACACCTGTGTTCGCTAAGTTAGGGTTTGGGCACGGTTACTCACTTGGACAAATTAATCTTGTCCAAATGGTCATCTCCTTTTTGCTTTTGTGGTCAATCGCTTTCTTAAAAGGCGACGGGATTAAAGGACTGACTAAAAAGAATATCATTCCAATTATGATTACCGGATGTTTTATCGGTTTAACAAGTATTTTTTATTATGGTGCGATGCAGTATTTACCTGCTTCACTGGCCATCATTTTAATGTTCCAGTTCGTTTGGATCGGCATTCTGTTCGAATGGGTCTTCAATAAAATTAAGCCCGCCCCGATTACTATTTTTTCGATTGTGCTCATTCTTGTCGGTGTATTTTTCGCATCGAATATTTTAAACGGTGATATGCAGGGCCTTCCGATTAAAGGTTTTGTATGGGCATATTATCTGCTTTTACTTATGCTGCCTTTATCTTTTTCAGCGGAAAAGTCGCCGTTGATGTCAATCCATTAACCCGTACTTCTTTAATGGTGACAGGTTCAACGATTTTAGTATTTATCCTATTTATGAAGGACATCCCTACTGTATTTCCCCTTGAAGGAAGCTTGGTGACAAGCGCTGCAGGGGTTTCATTATTTGGAGCTGTATTGCCGCCACTGTTTTACGCGGTCGGTGCACCGTTGATTTCAGGAGGTTTGGCGAATATATTAACTTCTGTTGAACTGCCTGTCGCAATTTTATCAGCGAGCATCATTTTGGCTGAAACGGTTAAAGCTGTGCAATGGCTCGGTATTGTGCTGATCCTCGTAGCGATTGTATTAAATGAAATCGGTCCAAACATCATTCGCATGAAAAAACGATCAAAAAGAACAATTCTTCATCAGCATAATAAAAATTAATTAGGATGCTAATCAACTGTGCAAACAGCCTTTGGTTAGCGTCTTTTTATTTACAGAAACAAAAAAGCTTATCAATAATTTTCTATTGATAGGCTAAATTGATATTTCGAGTTTTATATTTAATTATCTGAAGAGATTCAGCATTGCGCCTACTTGTCTCATCGTATTAATTCCATTAGTTAATGTCCCCACATGGCCCATCATTGTATTTAAATTATCCGAAAGACCGCTAAAGCGAGAACCCTGCTGTTGTTGCTGTTGTGGAAAAGGGTTGAATTGTTGTTGCTGCTGTTGTGGATATGGATTGAACTGCTGTTGCCCCTGCCCCTGTCTAGGATTCACTGGATATGGCGGATAAAAGGCTTCCCTCGGTCTTGCAAATTCATTGGATCGAGGCATTCCCATCTGCTGTCTGCCCATTTGCGGTGCAGGACCAAATTGTTGTCCATTTGGCGGAAACATCCCCGCTCTAGGATTTTGCCCAAAAAATGGCATGTCATTCACCTCCCTACTAAGTTTGACATCTAACCTAGTATATGTTCATGATTTTACGCAATATAGACATTTGAAATACTCGGATGAAACGTTAATTACTCATAGTAACGACCTCTTCACCTCCAATAAAAAAGTCGCATATGAATATAGAAAATGATTGGAGCAATGACATGAACAAATTTAATCCTGAAAGGCTGTCCGTTGAATACAGGGATGGTGTTACCGCAACAGATCCCGTTATTTCAAGACACCATACACTCACCCATTCTGATGACACCGGAGAATTATTTTTAACAATCGGAACACAGTTTGCGTGGGACAAAGTGAATAATGATATGAGAGATGAAGTAATCGGCGAATGGAAAACGAATGGGCACTGTATATATTACAATGCCTATGTAATGGTTAACAAAGAAGGTCAGGATTTCAATACAGCAATGCGGCGTTATGAAGTATTCGAGCGCGAATTGCCTCTCGCATTGACGGCAATCCGGTATGGTGACCGTTTTTTATTCAATGTCTATCCAGCTTTGGACAATGGATTAATCATCGTAAACTTCATATCCACATACCCCCAGTTATATAAACAAGAGATTTTTGGGACTTTCAGCAGTTTTTCCAACTCCTTTTAATTTTATGAAATGCGGTAAAATGTAATATTCAATTCCACTCCCTTTTATGGTATTAATTGTTAGTGCATAATGCACGACACTTCACTTTACATGAGAGAGGGTAAAAGAAATGCTACATTTAAAAACGATTACAAAAGACAATTGGATAAAAGCGATTTCATTAAAAGTGCGGGAGGATCAAGTAAAGTTTGTAGCATCAAATACGGTGTCACTGGCGCAGCTGAACTTTTTGGAAAATTTCCATGCGAAAGGAATTTACTATGGGGAGGAAATGGTCGGGTTCACGCTTTATGGTCTGGATGAAGAAGACCATGAGCACTGGATTTACCGTATGATGATTGACCAAAAACATCAGGGGAAAGGTTATGGCAAAGAGGCGGTTCAGCTCGTTATAGAGGATATTCAGAAAATGAAAGAACCTCACCATCAAACGATTAGCCTTTCCTATGAACCTGACAATGAGCATGCAAAGCGCATCTATAAAAAAATGGGCTTCCAGGAAATAGACGGCCTTGTTATTGAAGGTGAGCAAGTAGCACGCTATACGTTTTAGGAGAAACAGCGATGCAAATAATAAAGATAGTGTTACTGGCGTTACTGGCGATTCCAGCGTTCTTTATTTTAATACTCACGATTGCTTCATTTGATTATTTTTACTACCCGATTATCGGCTTCAAAGCAGAAAATGCCGCCGAAGCTTCTCTTGAAGAAAAATATAACGAAGACTTTGTGATTGATGAATCTACCTACTCCAAACCATTGGGCAATGATTTCGGGGATTACCATATTATCGCTCATCCAAAAAAGAATCCTGATCTGGAAGTTACGGTTTCGGTAAATGAGGATATGGAGCCGTTTTATGATACGTATTTGCAAATCCATTGGCGTGATGAACTGAATACGCGATTCGGGTTGCTGTATGAAGAGCTTTATGGAACGGTTGAAAAATACTCCTATATGGTAAATGTGTCATTTTCGGATGAAATCGAAGCACGATATGACCATAACGACACGTACGAAGAGATTTTGCAAAAAGAAGCTAACGGTATCGGAAATATTGTCTTTGCAAATGTTATTCTGGAATCCTCCAACAATATAAACGACCAGCTGGAGAAAGCCTATAAGATGATTCAGCATTTTAAAAATCAGAATTTAAATTACTTCAACATTGAAATTGTGTTCTTTAATGAAGATGTGCAAAAACAGCTGACGAAAAGGGACCGCAAACTACCCTATAATGAGTTTAACTTCAAACATTTGGATGATAGAACTGCCCGATTTTATTTTTCGTATGAATCAGAGGATGCGGAGTCTGTAAAAGAACTGAATGAGCTAAAATCTCCCGCTGATCTGGAGCAATATGTTAAAGATATAAATTGAAATTTGTCTTCAATGATAAAACCCACTTATACAGTTTAAGTGGGTTTTTCAACGGCAATATACGGACACGCTCTCTTGTATCCCTTTTAACACTTCTTCCGGCAATTTTCTAATTGTTATATCCGCTCCCAGAAACAGCAGCCAATTCGTTATTTCTACTATGTCTTCCTCGTTTTCAGTATTGATGAAAGCCTCTAGAATGGCTGTCGTTTGGTAAGGATTTGTATAGGAAATAGAAAGCTTTAAAGGATGATATTTTTTAAACTGCGCAATCGCTTTTGGACCAAGCTCAAGTACAAGGTTATTCTCTTTACTCCGCTCACTAAGCTTTTTTAAAATCTCCTTCTTACTGATTCTATTTTTCCCCTCGTCCGATTTTATATCGATAAGATGCGAGACAGGAAAAATCCGATTCTTTTCCTCACCTGCATCAAAGCCTTCTATCAGCCAGTTCCCCTTTTTATGATGAAGATACAAGAGATAAATTGAATATGTTTTTATTAACTTCCCTTCTTTCACTGAAATAATTAAATAGCGGTCAATCAGAAGTGTTTGTATAAGCTTTTCTATCACAGGATCAGGTAAATCGGATAAATCCAGCAAATCCGGATTGTGAGGGTTCGTACCTTCGAACAGCAAGATTTGGTTTAACAGCACAAGGTCGTCTTGCTGGTTTTCTGAAATTAAACCGAGTAGTTTCTCAGCTAACGACTGGCGACTTTTTAAATATGGAAGCTGTTGATTTCTTGTCGCCATAAAGGCAATAAAAAGAGCTTTAATCTCATTATCTGTAAAGCGAACAGCTGGAAGCACAGAATTATGCAGAACACTATAACCCCCTTCTCTTCCAACTTCAGCGACAAGGGGCATCCCAATAGTTTCAATTTCTCTAATATCTCGTATAGCCGTTGAACGCGAGATATTAAACTCTTGCATAATTTCAGAAATGGTAAAGTGAGCACGGTTGTTGATATACCGCATAATTGTATTAATCCGTTCAACTTTTTTCATTGGCGCCTCCGAAACAGTATCATATTCTGACATGATTTATGGCTATTATAAACCTATCAAGTAAAAAAACAAATCTTGATTAAAACAAAATTGAAAGAAGGGTTTTATATGGCAAATTACACGATTGAAGAAAAGGACAGCTTTGTTGTTTTAGGTTTCGGAACAGAACTAAAGAGCGATTACACAGACTATATGGGAATAAATAAAGAAAAGGCCGATTTTTGGCATGCGGTCAATGAGGATGGAAGACTGGATGCATTAAAGGCTGTAGCCACAAACGACTATATTTTTATCGTGAACGAAGCAGTGAATAATAAGATGATGCATTATGCCGGGGTTCTGACTGATGAAACATTACCAGAGGCAACTAGAGTTATCCAATTTCCTAAAGGTGAGTACGTAGTTGTTAAAGGCGAAGCTCCTACTGCAGAAGAGCTGGCCAATACTGTTACTGGAATTGCCTTTGGGCAAGCGTTACAAGAAGCAACAGATTATGCCTATGTAGGAGGTCCAAACGCAGCAGTTGTAATGGATCAACAAAACGGTCAGGTATACGGCGAAATGTGGATTCCGGTTATTAAGAAATAACAGGTAATATGGATTTTAGACCCAAAATTAAAATGGAGCCCGGTACACTCTCGGGCTCCGTTTACTTTAAGTTTTAATGAAACAACTATGTTTACCTAAGGCTTTCTGAATTCAACTCAAGTTGTACAAGGTTCTCTTTTAAAGGCTTTTGCATAAAAGGACTCGGTTTCCCTACACTATATAGTTGTAGCACGTGCATCGCTCTTGTACAGGCTGTATAAAAAATTCTGCGTAAACTTTCGTCTCCATATACGTTTTCGGATACGTCATAAATGATGACCGCTTCAAATTCAATTCCCTTCGCTAAATAAGAAGGAATGACTACAATTCCTTGCTCGAATTCCGCTGTACCACTTTTTATCAGTTTAATTCCGTCAATTTTATTTAACGCCTCAAATGCTGTCTTACTTTCTTCTGCTGATTTGCAAATAACTGCGATACTGCCATAACCTTCACTTTGCAATTCCGAAATTTTAGACATAATACGCTGATGCAATTCTGTATGATTCTCCACTTGGTTTAATACCGGCAACCCGCCTGCGCGCTCAAATGGAATGATTTTTTCTCCATTTGCAATAAGTCTCCGTGTAAATTCAATAATTGGCTTTGTCGAACGATAACTTCGGTTCATGTTGACAACTTCCGTCTCTTCTTCTCCATAGAGGTGGTTAAGTACTTGAAAATCTACCACTCCACTCGCATGAGCAAAAATAGCCTGATTAAAATCACCTAGCACTGTCATTTTTGCAGAAGGGAATAAGCGCTTCAGAAATTCAAATTGAAACGGCGAATAATCCTGCGCTTCATCAATGAGAATATGCTTGATCGAACGGTTCGTTTGAAAGCCTTGAATCAATTCCTGCAAAAACAGAAATGGTGTCGCGTCTTCATAATACAGCGTTCCCGCCTCCATCATTTGCAGTGTATCTTCGCATATTGCTTCCCACTCATCTGGTACTTCTACTTTTAATCGCTGTTGCATCAATAATGGATTTGTAAAAAGCTGTTTATACACGCCTTCTAAATCAATAAAGTCGAGTGTTTGAATTTGTTTTCTCACTGCCTTCAATTTCAGGCGGACGATTACTTGAATAAGTGCGTCATGATCCATTTCGTAATCTGCCTGCTCTTCTCGTTCAAAGCCTTTTTTCTTCGCTAAATATTTGTGAATTTTATGATATGTCTCATCACTTAGTAGCTCAATTTCTTCCTCTACCCATGGCTGAGAACGTTCAACTTTTTCAATTTCTTTAATTTTATTCATTAGCCAGTCTTTCAGTTTTTCAAGTCTGCTTTGGAAGCTCAGTGAGATATGATCCCCATAAAACTTCTCTGACAATTGCTGGGCTGATATGATTGTTTTCCCTCTGAACTTTATATCCTTAAATTGCAGGTCCGATTTTTCCAAAGTTTCACGGTATAATTTAATTGCCTCAACATATTTAACAGATGCTTTAAATTGAATGCCTTTTATTCTTGCGCTATACGAAGGGCTATTTGCTGCAGTCAGCACATATTCCAATTGGTGATATGGATTTTCTAAGTGAAAATCTTTACTTAAACGGTGATCCAAATATTCCTGGAATGTAACTTGCTGCATATTTTCTTCCCCGAGCTCCGGAAGTACGTTGGAAACATAGCTATTAAACATAGCATTTGGTGAAAATAATATAATTTGGTCGGCTTTTATACGGTCCCGGTATTTATATAATAGAAATGCGATTCTTTGTAATGCAGCAGAAGTTTTACCACTGCCTGCTGCACCGTGCACAATGAGCATACGCCCTTGATCATGGCGTATAATACGGTTTTGATCCATTTGAATCGTTGCTACGATACTTTGCATATACTTATCCGCGCCTTTTCCAAGCACCTTCTGTAAAATTTCGTCACCAATCGTGAGACTTGTGTCAAACATAGATTGCAGTTTTCCATCACGAATAACGTATTGCCACTTTTCCTTGAGATCACCGTAAACCTTGTCCCCAGGCGTTGTATACTGTGCGGGACCAGGCTCATAATCATAGTAGATGCTTGAAATCGGTGCTCTCCAGTCATAAATAAGGAAGTCCTCACCACTTGCATCCATCAAAGATGAAATCCCAATATAAATTTTCTCCTGCTCTGAAAAACCTTCTTCAAGAAAATCAATTCGTCCAAAATAAGGGACTGACTTCATCCGATGAAGGACAGCTAATCTTTTGGAGGCGTGATGGTGCGTACTTTCGCCTACAGCTAATGCCTGTGCTTCTTGTCTTAAGTTAATCACGGTTTCCAGAAAGTCATCAAACGAATCCGTATTCACTTTTATTTCATCCCAAAAATGCTTACGAGTATTTACTACTTCATTTCGGAGCTTTAACGTTTCTGATTCCAGTTGAAGTGTTTGATCATCAATTACGTTCACAACACTATTTAACCTCTTTTGTTCGTTCAGGAAATCTGCTTTCATAACATTCACTCCTTGAAAATATTTAAGAGTTGACTAATAAAGAAATTTTATATATAATTAGAATAAGGAATAATATACACAAGTATAAATAGTTATGTATATCTATATAAACTTACCACGTGTCCGCATTTTTTACAATGCATTTGGCAGGTGTATTTTTTTTGCCCTTAAATGGTAGCAGAAATAAAATAAACAACGATTGCTTACTCATTGAAGATTTACTGTCCATTACTAAATCTACATAAATTTTCGGTTTTAAGATTTATATTGGAGAAATTTCATTTTCTTGAAGGTATTAAAGATAACCGCACTTACTTATGATACGGTACATTTCCGTAACAAATTTAAGTGCGGTTTTCAGATATAGATTTAGATGAAGATGGAAAATTTATTTTTCCACCAGGTAGTTCATTTGTAATTTTCTTAATTTCACCTAATAATCAAATAGTTAAAGCAGATGTTGCATTCAGCTGGTTTGAAAAATTGAATATAGATGATAACTAATTTGTAAATCAGTTCATTCAATCGGGAATACCGTGCTTAGGTCTCCATGGTTTTTTGTTCACACAATATTCTTCTAACTATCTAATGTAGACCAATCTTCTAAAGATAGTTGACCAACAATATCATAGCCGTTACCTCGCCCTTTTGGCTTAATAATAACTGTCCCCATATAAGGGATTGGACCTAATCCAACCTTTGCAGGGAAAATGTGATCAACAATCATTTTATTATTTCCCTTATCCGGGATATATTCTAAAATTGATTGAAGATTACTCAAAATTATTTGCCTATCATTACTTGGTAAATTTTCGCTTAACCTATTTATCTCAACCCAAAAAGGATTAATTTGAACATTACCACTACCAAATGCTAACTGTGCTGTTTCGATTGTCCTGCAATAGGGACTTGAGGAAACAGGGATTTCGAATGGTATTCTTAAATACCGAAGTATTTCTCCATAGTAAATTGCTTGCCTACGTCCCGTTTCAGAAAGATTTCTCTGAGTTAAACAGTTTTGAAAGTTTAAGTTAGCTAAATCGCTTCCGACAGTCGCTTCTCCATGCCTTGCATAAAATATAAATCCCCCATTTCTAAGTGCATTAAGTAAGGTTTTATTCAAGTTTTGTCTCCTTTCCATAAATATCCTAGTATACTCCTAATGTATGACATGGGTTATTAGAAATAAAAAACAATCAGAAATAATTTATGTATTTTTGCACTGACCTAAAATAATGACACAAATAAAAAACACCTTTCGTTGAAAAATGGGTATTGAATACCAAGAATCAACATGGAGGTGTTTTTTTATGGGGATAAGAGTATGTTTTCTGCTAAGGTAAAAATAAAAGCGATCGAAATGAGACTAGCAGACATTCCCGTTAACCAGCGCTCCTTAGCATGATGACTTATATGCTGAGATCGATCAAATTGAGTACATCCGGTACTTGGTACTTAATTAACTTCTTTTGTCCAATCGGCAACTTTAGCTTCATTTTCTTCAATCCATTTTTTTGCTGCATCTTTCGGATCCATGCCTTCCATAATATCATACATAACACTTTCTATATCTTCCGGAGTCCAGTGGAAATTATCGAGAACACTGTATGCCTCAGGATTATCCTCTTTGAATCCATTACGTGCAAATGTACCGATATATTCTTCAGTTCCGTACATCCCTTTAGGATCATCTAAATACTTCAAATCAAATAAGTTAAATTTCCAGTGAGGAGACCAACCTGTCACTATGATTTCTTCTTTGTTCTCAATCGCTTGTTTAAGAGCCCCTGTCATTGCTACTGAAGATGAGCTTAGTACTGTCCACCCTTCAAGATTCGGATATATCTCATACGCCTTTTCTGTAGTTCCTGTTATATTTGCACCTGGTTCGATGCCCGTTATCGTTTTACCCGCTTCATCTGTTAAATCTTCGATGGAATCCACATCCATATAACTAGGGACTACTAACCCAATTTTTCCGCCTAACAAATTTTCACCTAAATCATCTATACGGCCTTTGTACTTCTCAACTTGCGGGGCGTGCGTCTGCGGTAGCCAAGCTGAAACCATGCCATCAACCTCTCCATTTGCAAGAGCTTCCCACATAATTCCATTATCTAAAGGCGTCAGCGTTACATCATATCCTAAATCTTCTAGAACTTGTCCTACTACATGAGTGGAGGCAACCTCAGTCTCCCATTCAACATAGGCTAAGTTGACAGCTTGTTTTTCTGTACCTTCAGCCTCCGAAGAACATGCAGCTAATAATAAACTTAATACTAAAATTAATCCTAGCTTCGATAAACTAATGAGTTTCATAAAATCTTCCTTTCTGATTGTTTTACTTATATGTAAAAATTAACATCTAACAACTTATAATTATAAATAGGTTGTTACTTTTGTCAAATTGGCAATTAATAAAGACGGTTTAAATTTTTAAGAATCAAAGGGGTTTTTGGGTTGCACAGTACAGGAAACAGCTGACTTATATAGGGGGAAATAAAAAGAGAATACCTTATAAATGTTCTCTCTATTAATTTTTCTTTGGTCTAACGTCTTTCAGAAAAAACCACCTAATTCGTTGTATATCAACAATTAGGTGGTTTTTCAAAATTGTAATTTTTTTCGTAAAGGAGCGCAATCAGTTAGTATCCATCGGCAAAATGGGAGATAGTTTCTAATTCATCTTCGGTAAGTTCCCTTTTTACATAGTTTTCGTATTCCTTCACTATTGTCGGTAAATCTCCCTTACAGACCTCTGTATATTTGGCAATCGTTCTTAGCATAACGACTTCTTTATCGAAAGCTTCTTTTGAAATTGGTTGTTGATGTGAAGGGATAAAGGTTTCCGCATCAAACGTTTCTAATACATCTAATAACCGTAAAGTTTCACTAATTGTATAGTGTACTTTTTCGGCATACATTCTTGGATAAATGCAGTCCCCTAAGAAAAGAATCTTCTCTTCTTTTATATACACAATGACAGAATCTGCAGCATGGTCCCCTCCAACTTGTTGTACAATACAAGTCACATCACCAAGATTTATCTCTGCCCTTTTCTCTATTGTAATATCCGGCAAAGTAATTTTAATATTTCGATGATTCGTGTATTCTTCCTTAATCGCTTTTGCACAAAATTCAATTTCCACGCCTTCATTTACTCGCGCATCAATGGCTTCATCTGACCATGAAAATGGAATAAGCTTCTCCATTTCCCTTTCAGTCTCTTTGGAGGCAATTGAAACAGTATCGGGTAATGCGGAAAGACCAAATATATGATCCCAATGCCAATGTGTTAGGACAACTAAATCCGGATTAGGAACTCCCCTTTTTTGAAGTTCATTCAGAAAATAAAGCATATGTTCTTCCGAGTTTCCTGCATCAATCATTAATGTCTTTTTACTGCCAACCACCATTCCTAAAATCGGGCGGTCAGTCAACGAGACTGGGGTGATATACCAAAAACTTTTACCTATTTTGTGTATAGAGTGCAAAAAGGTTGTCCCCCTTTCTTTTAAATCAAATGTTTATAGACTACATTCTTTGTTAAAAAGTCCAATTATATAGCAAGTATTTTTTATTATAGTCTAAATTTCCAGTATAACAAATAAAGAATTTTCTAAATAGCTAAAAATACTACTTTTTATTAGTTTCATTCGAGTTCTTTTTCTGCTATTTTGACCATTGAACAAATGATATGATACCAAGAATATAAGCGCTTATATTCTAAAAAGGTTAATAAATTAATTACTTCTTTCTTCTTGAATACTGTTTTAAAAAAATTCACTGTCATTTAGGAGGTATTTATGAGGTCTAAAAAAGGTGCACTTGTATGGATATTGGTTCTTGTTCTCTCCCTTATAACGGTCACATTCACTGGTGCTAAGGCATTGTATGAAACAAAGCCAGTGCCGGCAAAGGAAAGACATGACATTTCTGAAATTATTCATCAAAGCAGTAAATGGGAAAAGGTTGCTACAGGTAGTGGATTCATGGAAGGTATCAACTTTGATCGTAAAGGAAACATCTGGTTAGTTAGCCCGACAACTGGCGAAATCTTAACTATTAAAGGCGACAAAGTTGAAAAAGTTTTAGGAGATAAAGATAAATTAATGCCAATTGGAGCTAAGTTCCATAAAGATGGTCGCCTATTTATTACGGATGGCAAAGGTGAATTATATTCCTACAATCCTGCTACTGGCGAACGCAAAACCATTGTCAATTCTTACGACGGGAAACCTTTAAACGGTTTAAATGACCTTGTTTTTGACGAAACAGGTGGTCTTTACTTTACTGAGCCAATGGGTTCTAGTGCTACTCATCCAACAGGTCGCGTCTTCTACTTACCTCCTGGTAAAACTGAAGCAATCCTCTTCTCAGAGAATATTGCTTATCCTAATGGGATCACTATTTCGGCAAATGGCCAACGCGTCTATATATCAGAGTTTGATAAAAATCAAATTCTATCAGTACCTTCTGTAAATGCTGCAAATTCTCCTGAATCACCGTTTATTTTCGCTCGTTTTGAAGGTGGAATCGGTCCGGATGGCTTAGCTGTAGATGCTGAAGGTAATCTGTACGTAGCCCATTTCCAAGCTGGAGAAGTAGTAGTGGTTGACGCCAATGGTTTTAAATACGGAACCATTCGCCTTCCTGAAGATGCAGGAACATTCGCAACAAACTTAGCTTTTCATGATGGGTACCTGTACGTAACCGAATCATCAAAGAACGAGGTGTGGCGTATTCAAGTAAAAAAGAAGGGTCTACAGCCATACGGGTTAAACTAGACTCGCTTCTAATATAATGTAATGGGGCAATCACCATTTTAGTGATTGCCCCAATTTAAATTTTAATAGCTATTTACGAAGTAGTATTCCTGAATGAAAGCTCAAATTTAACGTTTTCCTTCTATTTCTTCATCTTCGCCCCAGCACTCCACCTCACCTAAATTAGGTACGTTTTTCTTATAGAATACTGGATCTTTGCCTTGCTTCCGTTGAGTTAAATAATCATTAATAACCGGTTTGGCCACTTTCCAAAGTTGGAGAATAGCAATTAAGTTAATGATCGCCATAAAGGCCATAAACAGATCCGCTAAATCCCATACAACTTGTACCTTTGCAATGGAACCAAACATAACAAAAAGTACGACAAATATACGGAATACTAATAAACCAGTCTTTGAATCTTTTATAAAACTAATATTCGATTCACCGTAATAGTAATTGCCAATAACCGTACTAAAAGCAAACATAAATACAATGATCGCTAAGAAGCTGCCTGCCCAATCACCTAAACTTCCGACTAAAGAGGCTTGCGTTAAATTGACTGAAGTTGCGTCAGATTGAAGGTATGCATCGCCTAATAATACGATTGCCGCTGTTGCTGTACAAACGACTAATGTGTCTATAAATACACCAAGGGCTTGAATTAACCCTTGCTTTACTGGGTGGGAAACAGCTGCTGTTGCTGCTGCATTGGGTGCAGAACCTATCCCTGCTTCATTTGAGAATAATCCCCGTTTAATACCATTCATAATTGCTGCCCCGATCATTCCCGCAAAGGCTTCTTCCAATCCAAAGGCAGACTTTATGATAAGAAGAAATACATTCGGAATTTCGGAAATATTGAGGAATACAACAATAAGAGCAATTATAATATACAAAATTGCCATAACAGGAACAACTATTTGAGTAAAGCTAACAATTCTCTTTAATCCACCGAAAACAATAATCCCTGTTAAAGCAGCCAATACTAAACCTACTACAAATCGATTGGCACCAAAACTTTCTTCAAATGCAATGGAAATCGTATTTGCCTGGACAGAATTAAAAATAAAGCCATACGTAATTGTAATGACAACAGCAAAAAGAATACCCATCCATCTTTTATTTAAGCCTTTTTCCATATAATAAGCAGGACCACCACGAAACAATCCAGTACTCTTATCTTTCACTTTATATACTTGTGCTAATGTACTTTCAATTAGTGCAGATGCCGCTCCGATCAGCGCAATCATCCACATCCAAAATATCGCACCGGGACCGCCAAGAGCAATTGCCGTCGCGACACCCGCTATATTACCTGTTCCAATTCGAGAAGCAGCAGAAATTGTAAAAGCCTGAAAAGAAGATATACCTTTTTTTCCTGACTTATCTGTTGGCGCCGATTCTGTTATAAGTTTAAACATTTCACCTATTAATCTAAATTGAATAAACTTTGTTTTAACCGTTAAAAATATGCCTGTTCCTACTAATAAAATTATTAATACATATGAATATAATATTGTATTCACTTCACCCAATATATTACCGAACCAATCCATTGTTTCACTTCCTCTATTTTTTCAACTTTTTCTGTTGGTATGTAGGCCGTGCTACTTCGTCAACTATTAAAATTCTGCACCAACATCTCCTAAATACAAAGTCATTTTCCTACACCGATGCTAACTTGTCCTATTTTATACTCACTTGAAATTTTAGTATACATTTTTATTAAGATGTATTAATTTTCTAGCATGACAGTTATCCTCCTCACTCCCCTATATTTACTCTCGTTTTTTTACAGGCGTTAAGTAATTTTCTTTTAAATAACAAGCTAATTGTATTTTCAGTGCATCTTCCTGTATTTGAAACGAGATATTTAATATTTGCTCAATTCGGCTTAATCGCTGGTACAAAGTGTTGGTATGAATATGTAAATGCTGTGCTGTTTGCTGAACGGAGCGATTAAATCTGAAATAGGCCAACAATGTTTCATACAGGTGACTTTTATTGGCTTTAGTCAATAACTCACCGATTTGGTCATGAATGAAGTTTGCCAAGTCTTTTGGCGGGACTTGTAAAATCAGCTGGTTGAGACCGATTTTATCGTAGCTCGTAATTGTCCATTCATCACGTACATGTAAAAAGCGCAATGTTTGCAGCGCTTCTTCGTATAGAGAAGAAACTGTCTGTAGGGTTTTATATTGTTTACTAATTGCGCACCGAAAAAGCGGTTTATGCAGTGATTGCCACTTTTTTTGTAGGCGCGAGAGTGTTTCGTTTAATGTTGGAAGCATTGCTGGTGACGGCACACCGATTAAAAGAGTGATTTTGTTTTTTTCATAAAAAAGTAATTTCCGTTCACCTGTAAATTGTTCCTTTAGCATGGAGATGAACTGATGTAAATATTGTTCAATCGATAACATGTCGGCCGTTTGTTTGAACTCGAAAATACATAATCGGTAGTAGTCCAGCACATCTAGATCAAGTTGATATGCCATAGAAGCAACTGTTTTTTGATTAGGTGCATCGATGATCTGCTGGAATGTTTCCTGCATTCGTTTGTTATGGTGCTCCAGAACATTTTTATTGCGTAAAATTTGCAGTGTTAAAATATTGGCCCCCTGCTCCAGTGTTTGCTGATCTTTGTAGGAAATGATGCCTTTCTGTTCAATAATCATACTCCCTAAACAAATATCCAAATTATAGAGAGGATAAACAATAAAGCTGCGGTCATTTTTAAGCCGATACTCAAATGGCTTCATTTTCAAGAATAATTGTTTTTTTATTTTAGCTTTTGTGTGAGGGGGAATGGACTGATCATCTTCAAAAAACACATCATCATATGCATCATAAAAACCAATTGGTAATTGTGTTAAGTTTTTTAGTTCATTTAAAATGACGGAGATCGGTTCGTTTTGTAAGAGCAATTGATTTAATGTAGCATGCACATCATAGCGCTGTTTAAGAAGGGTATGTTTTGTCTCTAATGCCAGAGATAATTCGTGCGCTTCTTTTACTTTCTCAGTCATCTGTTCATAATACTGGGCTTTTTGAATTGCCACCCCTACCTGATCGGCAAAGGCTTGAAAAAATAATAGATCTTCTTGTGTGAGGTCTCTTTTCTTTTGAAGCTGGTGAAGGATCATGATGCCGATTGGCTTAGCATCAACAGTTATCGGTACACAAAGAGCTGCTTGCGGAACATGTGCGCTCTTTAATATTGTCTGTAAATTACGCGGGCTTACATTTTGATGGTACATAGCAGCCATAATTTCATCGTAACTGTTAAAGAACTCACCGATTCCTGTCGCAAATACACGACCAGTAATGGCCTCATTCGGCTTTGTTTGAAATTGTTCAATAAGTGGCGGGAAATGAAGATCGCAAAAGGTATGAATGAAACGATTATTTTTATAGTCGCTTTACTTATAATGCCGGTTATTATGTGGGCAGCTCAACGCTTTAACCAGAATTGGCTCCGTGAGTGGTCACTAGGACTAGTTATTTTAATCGGTATGAGCGTCGGGTATTTCTTAATTTAATTGAAGGAGGATGATTAAAATGGTCGTTTTAGAGCGTCACACAACAGATGCTTCACCTACAAAAAGCGAGGAAAACTTTGCAATGTTTCATAGTCAGGCACATTTCTGGGGTCGTCTTACTATTTGGAGTGTCATCATTTGTACGATAGCCCTTCCCCTCTATTTATCATTTGGTCTAGGGTACCATCCAGGTTGGTCTGTTATCTTAACAGGTTTTTTAAGTTACGGGGCCGTTGTATCGATCATCTGGTTTGTCGAGCCAATTAGCTACTACCCTATTTTAGGTGTGTCGGGCACGTATTTGGCCTTTCTAACAGGTAATATCGGAAATATGTGCTTACCTAGCGCATCTATTGCCCAATCCATCGTAAAAGCAGAGCCAGGGACGCGCAAAGGTGAAGTTACCGCAACATTAGCGATTTCTGCCGCTTCCATTGTGAATACAACAATGCTTATAGCTGTGATTTTAGGGGGGTCTTACTTAATTAATGCGTTGCCTGAGTCAATCCGCGCCAGCTTCAGCTTTGTATTGCCGGCTATCTTTGGTGGAGTGCTTGCGCAGTTCGCATTAAAAAAACCCGTTTGGGGAATCGGTGCTATTGGATTAGGGATTTTTGCAGCGCTTGGCCCCATTCCGCCGTCGTTCCAAACATTTATTTGTATTGCAGGAACAGTCCTCTTTGCCGTAATTCTTGAAAAAATGAAAGCGAGTGAACAAACATCATGACAATTAAACAACAGTTAATGGATAAGTTAGCAGCACGAAACGATGAGATGATTGCCATTCGCCGTCATCTACACGAACATCCGGAACTCTCCTTTGAAGAACAGCAAACAGCACAGTATATCGCGGATTTCTATGCAAATAAAGACGTAAAGGTCCATCGCAATGTCGGCAATGGGTACGGAATTATTGTAGAAATTCAAGGGCAAAATCCAGGTCCTGTCATCGGGATACGTGCAGATTTTGATGCTTTACCGATTGAAGAAGAAACAGATGTCCCATTTAAATCGAAAAACCCGGGTGTCATGCATGCTTGCGGTCATGACGGTCATACCGCGTATTTACTCATTTTAGCGGACTGTCTCATCCAGTTAAAAGATGAATTGCACGGAACAGTGAAAATTATTCATCAGCATGCAGAGGAAAAACCGCCTGGTGGTGCCAAAAGTATGATGGCTTCCGGTTTACTCGATGACTGTGAAATTATTGTTGGGGCACATTTATTCCCAACATTTAAAGTCGGACATATCGGATATCGTGCTGGCGCTGCAATGGCCGGCCGCTCATTTTTCAAATTGGTCGTACATGGTACAGGGGGGCATGGTTCGTCCCCTCACCTGGCGAATGATGCAATTGTTGCAGCCTCGAACTTTGTAACGACTGTACAAACGGTTATTAGCAGACGGTTAAACCCGTATGATATGGGTGTCGTTACAATCGGTTCATTTGATGGAAAAGGAACGTTTAATGTTATTAAAGATGCCGTAACGCTTGAAGGTGATGTGCGTTATATGAACGACACTGTTCACGCTACGATTG
Source organism: Solibacillus sp. FSL W7-1472 (assembly GCF_037969775.1). Lineage (NCBI taxonomy): Bacteria > Bacillati > Bacillota > Bacilli > Caryophanales > Caryophanaceae > Solibacillus > Solibacillus sp. FSL W7-1472. The sequence goes on along the minus strand of NZ_CP150208.1, from coordinate 482,540 downwards.
AAAAGGAAATCAAACGGTTAGTAGACGGTTTAGAAGTCCAGTTTGGTGTTACTTGCACGCTCACTTACAAAAAGGATTATCCACCGTTAGTTAACGATAAGGACCTGACAAACTTTGTCGTTGAAATATTGGAAGCTTCGGAACAGGAAGAAATCATTGCGATTGAAGAAGCACCGTTGTTTTCAGGGTCAGAGGATTTTGCGTATTATGCACTCGCAAAGCCGTCCACTTTTTATTATATTGGCTGCCAACCAACGTACTTAGATGTACCTTATATGAACCATCATCCAAAGTTTGATATTGATGAACGGGCATTATTAGTTGCAGCAAAAGCTGGTGCAGAAGTCGTTGCTAAATATTGCTTAAAATAAAGTTGCCTAAATGCCATTATTCTCTAAGGAGAAAATGGTATTTTTGATGTGTTTAAAATTAATTCCCCTTTATCCAACAGGTCATACATACCCCCATCAAAACATCCCTATCCTCATGATTTTGTAATGAAATGAAATTCTCCCTCTACAATAAAATCCAATGCATCAAAGCATTATAAATACTGACTAAAGCCTATTCCAAATAGAAAGTAATGACATAAACATATTAAAACAATCTGTTTTCAAGGAAATAACTTGTCTCTTATTCAACATAACATTTAAATGGGTTTTACTTTTAAGGAGGAATAACAAATGATGCATCCACATACAGAAATTCAATTTGTCAGTGAGCAGGTAGGCGTCGGTGTCTTTGCAACTAAACTAATCCCTAAAGGGACGATTGTTTGGATTAAAGATGGCCTTGACTTGATGCTGACAGAGGAGTTTATCGAAAGCCTTGGTGATTTGCAAAAAGCGGATGTCTATAAATATGCGTACTTAGAAACTGACGGTATCTATGTCCTTCATTGGGATCACGCAAAATATATGAATCACAGTTTCAAACCAAATTGTGTCGATACAGCTTATAATTTTCAAATGGCCGCAAAAGACATTCAACCTGGCGAGCAATTAACATGTGATTATGGAACTTTAAAAGGTGTTGAGGATTTTGAGTGCATCTCTGAGGAAGGCACATCGAGAACTAAAGTAACGGCAAATGACTATTTAACCTATTATGAAGAATGGGATGAAATGGCACGGGATACATTCAAATATTTCAATGCCGTAGAGCAGCCGTTAAGGTATTTAATCAACAAGCAATACGTTAACAAAGTGAATGCCGTTGCGAATGGTACTGCGCCAATGGATTCGATTCTTACGCTATATTAGATGAATTTAAAGAAACTACGGTACCCATTTAAAACATAAAAACCGCACTTGTTAAAGTACGGTTTCCATTCCTGCATGTAATCAATAAAGCGAATTACTCATCAAATTTCATGCCTTTTAATAAATCCGCAAACGCGTTATTAATTGGCTCTACTTCTTTTTCTTGCTGCTTCAAATATTTTTGAACACTGCGTTTATCAACTTTACCGCCGCCTTCTTTTTTACGGCGCGCTTCGAATGCGGATAATTTTTCGCGGTAACCGCACTTACATACAAAAATTTGGCCTTCACCTTGTCCGTGCAGCTCCAGCTTTTTCTTACATTGCGGACAACGGGCATTCGTTACACGCGAGACATTTTTGCGGTGACCGCACTCACGGTCCTGGCATACGAGCATTTTTCCTTTTTTCCCGTTTACTTCAAGCATTGGCTTTCCGCAATCCGGGCAGGACTTCGTTGAAATATTATCATGCTTGAACTTTTTATCGCTGTTTTTAATATCGGCAACGATTGCTTTTGTATGCTGCTTCATTTCATTAATGAAGACATCTTTTTTCAGCTTGCCCATAGCAATTTGCTCAAGCTTTTGCTCCCATTGTGCCGTTGTTTCCGGAGATTTTAGTTCATTCGGTACCAAATCCAGCAGCTGGCGGCCTTTTGACGTAATATGAATGTCTTTTCCACGCTTCTCAATAAGGAACGAATTGAACAATTTATCGATAATATCGGCACGTGTCGCAACAGTCCCTAGCCCACCTGTCGATTTTAATGTATCGGCAAGCGCTTTGTTTTGCGTGTTCATATATTTCGCCGGATTTTCCATCGCTGTCAGTATTGTCGCCTCTGTAAAACGCGCTGGCGGTTTTGTTTGTCCAGATGTTTGGGCAAGCAATGTCACGTTTAGCACTTGTCCTTTTTCAAGACGCGGCAACAGCTGTTCCTTCACATCCTCTGAAGTTTCCTCGTCATCAAAACGATTCGAGTATACTTCTTTCCACCCAGCAGAAATAACCGTCTTACCGCGTGCGATAAATTTCTCTTTCCCGATTTCGGCTTGAACTGTTAATTGCTCATACTCATGTGCAGGGAAAAGAACTGCAAGGAAACGTTTTACAACCAGATCGTAAATTTTACGCTCTTTATCATTGAAGTTCGCAAAATTCACATATTCTTCAGTCGGAATAATCGCATGGTGATCGGATACTTTACTATCATCAACAAACGATTTACTTGCTTTAATCGGCTTTGTTAGTACTTTGTTTGCTAACGTACGATATTCCCCTACAGAACAAGCTTTCAAACGCTCAGGTAATGTGCTGACAATATCGGATGAAAGATAACGTGAATCCGTACGCGGGTATGTGAGCACTTTATGTGATTCATATAGCTTTTGCATAATATTCAACGTTTCTTTTGCTGAATATCCGAATAGCTTATTCGCATCACGTTGTAATTCAGTTAAATCATAAAGTCCAGGAGAAAATGTCTTTTTCGGTTTACGTTCAATATCGATGACTTTCGCATTTTGCTTATCTAATGTATGAACGATTTTGTCGATCTTTTCTTTATCAAAACTGCGTGCATTGCCGTTTTGATCCTGCCATGTCAATTTCAGCTCTTTCGTTTGAGCTTCGATTCCGTAATACGTTTGAGGTTTGAAATTCTTTATTTCATCTTCACGAGCGGCAACCATTGCAACAACCGGTGTTTGTACACGACCTGTATTAAGCTGTGCATTAAATTTCGTCGATAATGCGCGACTTGCGTTCAGTCCGATATACCAGTCAGCTTCACTTCGGGCAACCGCTGCATAATATAGATTTTCATATGCTTTCCCTGGCTTTAAATTCGCAAAGCCTTCTTTAATCGCTTTATCGGTAACCGAAGAAATCCATAGACGTTTAACCGGTTTATTTACTTTTGCGCGTTCAATAATCCAGCGTGCAACAAGTTCTCCTTCACGACCGGCATCTGTTGCAATAATAATTTCATTAACATCATTACGTGTAAGCTGTGATTTTACGGCATTGTACTGTTTGCTTGTCTGCTTGATTGTTGTTAGTTTCAGACGTTCGGGCAGCATCGGTAAATCTGCTAAATCCCACTTCTTATATTTCTCGTCGTAGCTTTCCGGATCTGCCAGCGTTACTAAATGTCCTAAAGCCCATGTGACGATATATTTGTCTCCTTCTAAAAATCCATTACCTTTTTTATGACACTTCAGCACATTCGCAATATCCCGTGCAACTGAAGGTTTCTCTGCTAGTACTAAGCTTTTAACCATTGTAAACAATCCTTTCGTAACTCTTTGAACCAACTATACCATACATCAATAGTACCTAGACGTATTTGCTTTACGTCCGTTTTTGAAAAAATATAATTGAATGTCACAATAAATTTGTATAAGAATATAATATGATGTTTAGCTTTTGAAAGGACGGGTATATTAGTTTTAAGCAACAAAATTATTCAAAAATGATTTTGGGTAGTTGATAACGAATATTTTTTAATAAAAGGTAAAAAAATTATTAAATACATAAATTTTTACTTATTATTCCTTTTAAACAATATAAAAGCACTATTATATCGGTATATTCAACTCATACTATCCCTTCATTTGTACGAAAAATCAAAATTCTCTACTGTATTTCGAGAATTTTTAGTAGACATTTGGATAATGTTGTTATACAATAAACTTAATTAAATTGCTTAAGCTGTTTACGATCAATTCACATATTAAAAAAGTGAACGTGTACGCTCCCTTTTTTAATGTGTGAATTTTTTATACATTTAGCAATTCAATTAATTAATTTTTTGGAGGTTTTCTCTCATGCAACAAGGTACAGTAAAATGGTTTAACTCAGAAAAAGGTTTCGGTTTCATCGAAGTTGAAGGCGGTAACGATGTATTCGTACACTTCTCAGCTATCCAAGGCGAAGGTTTCAAAACTTTAGACGAAGGTCAAAAAGTTGAATTCGACGTTGAAGAAGGCAACCGTGGCCCACAAGCTACTAACGTAACAAAACTTTAATTCTAACGAATTAAGTTCACATAGTTAGTTGCAAGAAGCATACTCTATTGGGTATGCTTCTTTTTATAGTTTCATAATGATGAAAAAAATTGCCGTGCCGGAGATTAACTTTCGGCACGGCTATTTCTATTTTTTACACCTATTCATGTTTCGTTCGTTTCTTGAATAATATAATCGATTTGATAAATAGCTATTACTGCCCAAATCGCGATGATGGTAAATGTACTTATTAACTCCGGAAGGTCCCCCTCCTGCTTGTGAAAGTTCTGCTATTTGCGATAACTGTGTGCTTGGCAACCATTCAACCACTTTAAAACGAGTACATTTAATGAAGAAAGTTGATGAAGGCATCATATCGACGGTGAAATGTCGCAAATTGAAATTATATAGTGTAAATCGATGTATCGTATACCCTATTTCCCAGGAAATCCATTATAATCCGACAATCTCTTTTAACTCCGTAACTTTTGTTCATGATAACGGCACTTCTAATTTATTTGTAATTTGAAGGGATAAGCTGTATGTAACTATTGCGTGTGCATGTAATTATTTCCCTTACTTTTTGCAAATTAACGATAGAGGAACGGTGTTAGTGGAAAAAGCAGAAATGGTGCAACGGTTTTTTAAGTTCACATATCCTTTTATCTTTGTATAAATACACAGAATAAGAAAAGCTATCACTCGAATTTCTCCGAGCAATAGCTCCCCCACATTTTCTTATAATATTTCCGCTAAACGTTTAATACCCTCTTCGATCGTTTCCGGTGTTGCATTTGTATAGTTCAAGCGTAGTGTGTTAACTGATTCTTTATCCGTGTAAAATGGATTTCCCGGCACGAATGCCACTTTTTTCTCCATCGCCTCCGTAAACTTATCAAGCGCATTTACTCCTTCCGGAAGTGTGACCCACACGAACATACCGCCTTCAGGTTTTGTATATTTCACATATGGTGGGAAATATTTTTCCATTGCCGCCAGCATTGCATCCGCTTGTGTTTTGTATAGCGCTATAATTTTTTCAACATGCGCTTCATATTCATTATTCGTTAAATACTGGTGCAAAATATATTGTGCAAAAATATTAGTATGTAAATCCGTTGCCTGCTTCGCAGTTTCGACATGATTTAGTAGTTCATGGTTTTTCGTCAAAATATAACCTAGGCGCATACCTGGTGTAACCGTTTTTGAAAACGAACCTAATACGACACTGTTCGTCATCTTCCCTGCTGCGATATACGGCAAGTGTTCACCAGTAAAACGAAGCTCGCCATATGGATCGTCCTCGATAAAAATGACATCTTGATCTTTTACCGCCTCAAACACTTCTTCACGGCGCTCTTTCGTATACGTTAACCCAGTAGGATTTTGGAAATTTGGTACTGTATATACCATTTTCACATTTGGCTGTTTTAGCGCATCCTTAAACTGTTCAACATTCAGCCCTTCTGTTTCCAGTGTGACACCGTAGAAACTTGGTTCACGTAATGTAAAAGCCTGGATCGCGCCTAAATAGCCTGGCTCTTCAATAACAACGCCGTCCCCTTTGTTCAGCAAAACTTTGGAAATTAGCTCCAATGCCTGCTGGGATCCTGTCGTAATAAGGACATCCTCTGCTGTATAATTTAAATTCGATTGCTTGTTATTAAGCTTGTCTGCAATATACTGACGTAGCGGCAAATAGCCTTGTGTCGTAGAATATTGGAATACCTTTGCACCATTCGCATCAATCGCATCATTTACCGATTGTTTTAACTCATCAATTGGAAATGAGATTGGATTTGGCAAGCCTCCCGCAAATGAAATGACGTCGTACGCATCCGTTACCTTTAAAATATTGCGGATGAATGATGACGGGGTTTTTAAAATACTATCAGAATATTGCATAGTGGACTCTCTTCCTTTTTGTAATTTTCAAAATTTTATCACTTTTCAACTAAATACACAATAAGCATGTACCATTTTAGAAGATACATGCTTATTGCTAGTATGATCCTGACATGAAGTTGTTATTCCGATTATTTACCTAAACTGATAAACTGTCATAACTTACGCTAGCCTTTGCTTTCTTCCTACTAATAAATAGTAAAGCGGGATACAAATAAGAATTAGCGGAATCATAGAAACGAAGATTGTTCGGTATGTTGTATGGGGTTCGATCATTCCAAGAATAAAAGGCCCTACCCCTAATCCTAAATCGTACAAAATAAAATATGTCGATGTTGCTAAGCCGAATCGATGAGGCTCCGTTACTTTAACCGCAATTGTTTGAGCAATGGAATTGAAGTTCCCGTAGCCAAAACCAATTAGGACAGCTGCTACTAACAGCATCCAGCCTGCAGATGCCTGGCTAAACAGCAACATTCCTACTGCGAATACAGCAAGACATGGGTATACAATCACGTTGGGACCGCGAACATCCATTAATTTCCCTGTAAACGGGCGGGAAATAATGACAATTCCTGCATATGCCAAGAAGAAATAGCTTGCCGCTTCCACTAAGTTGATTTCTCTTGCATAAAACGTAATAAACGTCATGACGCCAGAGTACGCAAAACCGATTAATAAGGCAATAAATGAAATCGGAAGCGCTTTTGGTTCAATAAATTTTTCGATAAACGATAACTTCTCTGTCTGTTGCCCATTTTGCTTGTTCACTGGTGGTAAAGAGATTTTAACAAAGAAATAAGCAATTAGTAACATAAGCGAAAGACCGGTGTTCATATAGAAAATGACATCAAAGCCATTTTCAAGCTTCAGCATGAACATGCCGACGAATGGACCAATGGCTGTTGCCAGAACCGCGCTAAGACTAAAGTATCCAATCCCTTCTCCTTTACGTGAGATCGGTAAAATCATAGCAACAATCGTACCTGTCGCTGTCCCGATCGTCCCGACTGCAATCCCTTGCAATAGGCGGATGATCAATAAATAGACAACGCCCCACTCCATTAAATAGAGTGTTGTTGTAACAAAAAATAAGACAAGGCCAATTAAAAGCATCTTCTGTGGCCCGATATTGCCGATAAGACGCCCAGCCCCTAACCGGCCGATCAATGAACCGATAATAAAAATACTCGAAACAAGCCCCGCAATACTTGTAGAAACATGGTATGTATCTACTGCATAACTTGAAATAGTCACCATTAAAAGAAAGAACATTAAAATGGATACAAAGTTAATGATCGATACAATAATAAAATCTTTCGTCCATATAGGTTCTTTTATTTCCTTCATTCTAGCCCTTCTTTCAATATTTTCTCCATATCAGACAGCGCTTTTTTGAAAAGCTCCTGTTGTTCATCTGTCAGGTTATTTAATAGCTGATCTTGTAGAAATTTAATTTCCGGGGAAATATTTTCATACAATTTTTCTCCTTTTTCCGTCAAACTTATATATTTTTCACGTCTGTCATTGCCTTGTTTCAGTTGGATAAGCTCTCGTTTCGTCAATGTCTTAACATTTGCAGAAACAGTTGGCTTCTCGACATCCCAATATTTCGCGATTTGACTCATTGTAGCCAGCTCTTCATTCGCCAAATATTGCATCAAAGACCAGTTGGCATTGGACAGTTCATGCCCTGCCAGCATACTAGTAAGACGCTGCATATAACGTTTATGAAAACGGTGCAATTGTAAAAAGAAAGTCATAATTAGATTACCTCCCTTTATTTTCTATAATGGTTAGTTAACCTAACTAATTAAATAGAACTCTACTTCATTTGTCAATCTTTTTTTGCTGAACGCTATTGAATTGGCATTGCATGATGCTTTTAAAAAGGATCAATCTAGTTATACACGCTCTAAAAAAATAGAGAACTATATTCGGCCAAATCGAGAAATTGAGAAAAACCTCAATTAGCGTCTCCCTTTCCTTAAACAAATAAACACGCTTCATAGCCTTAAAGACTACGAGCGTGTTCATTCGTTTTAAAAGAATATTAATAATAAAATACCTACTAAAAAGCAGTAATACGTAAAGTAGTGGAGCTTTCCGTTTTTCATAATCCCCATGAACCATCGCATAGCGAAATATGTCATAAACAATGTCGCAAGGAATGTAACTGTATACGGAATGGCTAAATCCATTTTGTTTGGCTCATCGAGGAAGTCCGTAAACCCTAATACGACACCACCTAAACTTACCGGAATATACAGCATGAATGAGAAACGCAGTGCCGTCTCCTGTTTCATTCCAACAGCAATTGCGGAAATAATTGTTGCACCTGACCGGCTAATTCCCGGTGTTAATGCTACAGCTTGCCCAAAACCTACTAATAAGGCATCCTTTGCTGATAAATCCCCATCACGTTTCGTTCCGCGTAAATTTCGAATTAACCATAAGGCAATACCTGTCACAAACAGCATAATCGCAATCGTCGTCATGCTCACACTATCTGCAATAACATCACTCAGCAAAACACCTAAAACACCTGCTGGAATCGAACCGATAATGACATACAGTGCAAAATTAAAGTCTGTACGGTATCGCGCATTTCGTGTTTTAATATACAGTAAAAATCCAGTAATTAATCGAATAATATCTTCACGGTAAATAAACATAATCGCAATCAATGATGCAGTATTCGTTAGAATCGCGAATGTAAAGCCCTGTTCACCCATTCCCAGAAGTTCACTTACAATCATGACATGCCCGCTTGATGACACCGGAATTGGTTCAGTTAAGCCTTGGACAATACCGATAATAAAATGCTTTAACACTAAAATTAAATCAAAATTTTCCATTTGTATCTCCTAAAAAAGTAGTTCTCCTCTGTTAGACGCAAAAGACGCCTAAATGTTCACTTCCTTACGATAATACTGTTCTTTGATGTGTGCAAGCGCTTTTGGCATTGTTCCGTCCGTTACTAAAAATAATTGGCGGGTCGCTCGAGAAGCAATTGTATACAGTAAATACGCATCCATCTCTTCCCGGTATGCATGGGCATTGGCATCTGCTACAAGAACAGTTGTAAATTCAAAGCCTTTCGCCATATAGCCTGGCATGATGAGCAGCCCTTTCATATAAACTTTCTGTTCTTCTGTAACGAGCTGAAGCTGTGGAAGAAGCGGTTTTAATTCATTGTATAATTGTTCGCATGCCAGCTTATTTTTGCATAAGATGACGAAGCTTTCCTCTTCTTTATAATGCGAACCGACAAGACGAGCAATTGTTTCACCCACTGATTTCGTTTCGATCATTTGTGGCTTATCTCCAGATACACCAAGCGACTCGGTTGTCGTGTTGTTTAAAATCGCGCTCATAAAATCGGTAATTTCATTTGTCGAACGATATGATTTATTCAGCTCGACAGCTTTGAAATGCTTGGACAATGGACCTGCCAGCGAATCCTTCATTTGCGGATGCACAACCTGATTTTTATCACCCAGCAACGTGTAATGCGCTTTTGGATGCATTGCTTTAATCGTCAACAATTGCAAATACGAATAGTCTTGGATTTCATCAATGACAATATGTTTAATTGTATTATCCGTATACAAGCCTTTTACAACCGCTTGCATATACATGATTGGGGCCAAATCTTCGTAATATAATATGCGCTGTTTCAGCGTTTCAGTCGTTACAGCCTGAATCATTTGTGTTTTTAAATTATCGTTTTGGAATGTTAACGAATGAAGATACATTTTATTTAAATTCACAAAACCTAGCTGATGAATCGCATTTTCAAGTTTGCCGTACTTTTTTTGCAGCTTTTCATTTGCCTGTTGCTCGATTTCCTTATCTGTGCCGATATACGTATTGACCGCCTTTAATTCCTTCATTAATACTTTGCGGTCTTTCTTTTTTTCCTGCTCTATTTTTTCGAGCAGTACTGTACGAATTTTTTTTAGGCGAAAATCTATATCCAATGTGCCGAACTTGTCATAAAACAGATCGGTCAGTTTTTTAGCGGAAACAAACAGCTTTTCTTCCACCTTCAAATTATAAAATGGCATGCCACTCTTCTTTAGACTTTCAATATATTTCAGCAGCTGCTTTACGTATGCATGCGAGCCTTTGAATGCATAGTGCTCGCGTTCCTCCTTGCTCCCCTTTTGAAGACGTTCAATATTTTCGTAGCTTGTCTCTGCTTTGTAATAAGATAATTTCAAATCGCGCAATAAACGGTAATACGTCGTATGTTGAACATTATCCTCACCGAGCTCTGGCAATACATTAGAAATGTAGTCATTGAACAAATCGGACGGCGAAATAAGCAAAATACTACGTGCATTCATTGTTTGGCGGTATTCATACAGTAGATAAGCAATTCGCTGCATCGCAACAGATGTTTTTCCGCTGCCGGGTGGTCCGAGTACGATTAAATTATCTTTATTTGATGAACGAATGACGATATTCTGGTCACTTTGAATCGTTGCGACAATCGATTTCATCTTTTCTTTTGCCGTATCCGACAGCAGGCTTTGCAGCACTTCATCGCCTACATAAATATCCGCATCCAGTACTTGCAATAGCTCATCGTACTTTACTTTATACTGACGGCGGCCTTGTATTGTAACCGGAATATATTCCCCGTCTGGAATTTGATAGCGCGCCTTTCCGACTTTATTTTCATAAAAAAGGCTGGAGATCGGTGCTCGCCAGTCATAGATCAGCACATCATCCGTTTTAGGTTCGCGGAAAGTCGATAGGCCAATATATAAATGTTCACGTTCGCCTTCTTCATTTTCAATTGAGATACGCCCGAAATACGGACTTTTATATAAAATTTGCATTTTGCTTAATTGTTCGCTTGCATTCAGATACTCTCGTTCACGCAATTGCATCGTTTGCAGCATTTGCGAAAACTGGATGGCACTTTCTCCTGACACATCGTTAAACTCCGAAGATGCTTGTGAGCGTTCCTCAACAATGTCGCCTTTTTGCTTTTTTAAATGATTGGACTGAATCTTTATTTGTTGTTTTAGAAGTGCACTAATTTCCTTTAAATGTGTCTCTTCCTGTTGCCATATCGTTTGTTCCACTATCGGTTCGCCTCCAAATGCTCCGGAAGTAAAATCTTCTCTTTACATAAATATTCATGGTACTTCAAAATGACGTTGGATTCAATTGAAACTATTTACGAATCCTCCTCATTACAAATTTTAACAATCCTATTATAGCATCTTCCTAATCCTAAATTATGTTGAATAAAGAAATATATTATACGCAAGTTTATATACATGAATTTTTGAGGAGTTATGATGCATTTGCTGAAGGTAATAAAAAAGAAGCTTCCGTATTTAAACGGAGGCTTCTTAATGGTTATTGCATATCAACTGCTTGTTTTGATAATGTTTTTGTCATTTCGCAATATTGAACGAATACGCGTGCAAGTTCGCGCAGGCGGTTGTGTACATCTTCATCAATAATTTTATTTTCTTTATCGAAGTGGTCCGCATGTGTGTATACATAGTTTGGTGTAACTAGGCAGCGGAAGTAATCAAGAATCGGACGCAGCTGGTTTTCCAGTACTAAATGATGCTGGTATGTTCCGCCATTGCCGATAATTGCTGCCGGCTTGTAGCGTAACGCTTTTGGTGGAATCATATCAAAGGCATTTTTCAGTACGCCTGGAATTGACGCCTGGAAAATCGGCGACGCGAAAATGTAAGCATCTGCTTCTTCAAATTTTTGAATCATTTTTTTCATATCATCATTTAGCGGACTGCCATCTAAAATTTGATGCTGTAATTTCGAGAAATATAAAATCTCCAATTCTAGCGAAGGGTTGAAAGCTTGAATATATTGTTGAACCTGTTCCAAAAGAACGCCGGTTTTACGACCAAAAATGGTTCCATCGACAAGTAATATTTTCATAAATGTTCCTCCATGTAAATCATTGTACTCATATTGTATCAGAATAACATTGCTTTTTAATAGGTAGTTGCTTAGTTAAGTTCAATTTCAGTCTTTCGTCTTACATTGTTATATCGGGAAAGGGATTAGGATAATTTCCCACTAGCATTGCTAAGTTTAGTTACGGTTTCGTTTCTTGACCGGTTTCAGAAATAGCGGATAAGATTAGCCTTATAACCAGCATTACTCCCTATTATTTGGGTTTTCGTTTTTCCGATTGACCTCTTCGTCCTCAATACCTACTGGCGATAGCACTTCTTCTTTGTATTTATCCCAGTTAAAGCTCACTTCTTCCTCTTCTAAAGCTTCCTTCTCTTCAATAATGGGCATTTGCATTTCCAGCATTTCATCGGATAAGTATATCGCCACTTTTTGCTTTTTCCCGTGTAGTGCAATTACTTTCATTGCCAATGCAATTTGCGTTGCCGGAATGGAATGCATCTTTTTCAATGGTCCGACTAAGATTGGGTTCAGCACCTTTAATACTTTATCGCCTATTGTTTCTCCTAGACGGAATTCTTGGCGATCTCCTGTAATAAGTGATGGACGTACGATGGATAGTCGCGGGAAATCCATTTTAATAAGTTCTGCCTCCAATTTTCCCTTTACCTGACTATAATAAGCAAGTGCCTTCTCATTTGCTCCCATTGCGGAAATAACAATGAAATGACCAACTCCTCGGTTTTTTGCGATGGCTGCAATCGTTAATGGATACTCAAAATCGACCTTTTCAAATTGTTGCTTTGACCCGGCTTTTTTCATCGTCGTTCCTAAACAACAAAATACCTCATGAGCAAATTCAATATCCTTATCTGCAATCTGATCAAATTCACACAGCTTTACAACTAATTTTGGGTGCGTAAAATCAAGCGGTCTTCTCGAAAGGACATTGACAGCTGCATACTCCTCACTCTCGCATAATAACTTCACAAGGGAAGAACCGACCAATCCTGTTGCACCTACGACCAACGCTGAACGCATGGTTTTCATATGTTTCCTCTTTTCTTTATTTTGATGTATGTATATGTAGAAAGCTCTTTCATTCATAATTTCGGCAATCCCACCATATTTTATAGAGATAGTGGAAAGGATGGGATTTACGTGCAAAAAAGAAAAATTATATGGATTATCGAGCATTGTGAGATTAAAGGAACATATCCTTTTGAGCGTGCAGTAACTTTGGCAAATCTGTTGCAGGATGAAGAGGTCATTCTCTTTGTAAAAACTGCAAACGAACAGCTTCTTGATAAATTGGCCCAAACAGGCTTAAATATTGTAAAGTTTGATCGTTTTATCGAACTTAAAAAGAAAATGCGTGAATTGGAGCCTCATTTAATTATCCATGAAGGTAAAGATACCCAAGTTGAACAAATTGAAATGATTAAACCGTTTTGCTCGACAATTGTTCATTTTGACGATTTTGGCATGGGTGCACAGCTTAGCGACTGTCATATCGTTTCGCTGTTTGGGGAATCCCATGAAGAGCCGCATACACATGAACTGGCAGGCAGCTATGCGTTTGCCGTCCCGCCTAATTTAGAAAAGGTCGCACACCAAATCCTTGAAAAACCTGACAGCTCGATTAAAGACTCGCTACCCCATATTGTGGTCGCATTTGAAGATGGGGATAGCAACAACCTGACTTACCGGACTTTACGCCACTTAACACAATTGCAAATTCCATTAAAAATTTCAGTCGCGATTGACGATGAATACCATCATGACATTGATAGTCTAAAAATGATGGCACTAAGCCGGAAGAATACTGTCATCGTTCAAAAAGCTGATGCCCTGCTCGAGTTGATGCCGCAAGCAGACTTGATTATTTGCAATGCCAACTATACACCATACAAAGTGGCAGCAGCCGGGATTCCTTGTATTACAACGGCCCAGCAGGATAATGAGCTGAACTATGCATTCACACGCGAAATGAACGGCTTTATCCATATTGGCCTAGGTCGGAAAATGAAGCAATCCATTATTCAAAATGCCGTGATGGAGCTTTTACTTCATGAGCAGCGCCGTGAACGAGCTGTACGCAAGCAGCGCAGTCTTGAAATTTTAACAAATAATGAAATCCTTAAAAACCTGCTGCTCGATTTAGCTTATGCCCGTCATAATATGGCCCATATTTAACTAAAAAATTAGGCTTTCCCCATCACATAAATGTATGCATTATGTTACAATATGAAAAGATTAATTTCCGAAAATAAAGGAGTAATTAATGATGCTAACAAAAGACCAGCTTCAGCAGCAAATCGCCGAATTAAAGAATGATTACATCAATCTTCAAGGCGACATGGAAAAGCTAGAATCACTTGGCCATGCAGACTCAGTAAAACAAGCGCTCGCACGCCTTGAAAATATGGAAGCACGGCTAGCAGAACTAAACAAACAGCTCGCAGCACTTTAATGTTGCGGGTTTTTTAATGGATAAATTTTTTAGAAGAATCTAGTTGATTGGAATGCAGGCGGTGAGTAAAGCTTCCGCCAAACAAAAATCAACGTTATTAGTAGCAAACACTTAAACACTCGGAGGATTATATATGGCAATATTAACTGTTGAAAATTTAGGTCATTCATTTGGTGACCGTACGTTATTTAAAGATGTTTCGTTCCGTCTTGTTGAAGGCGATCATATCGGACTTGTTGGTGCAAACGGTGTTGGGAAATCAACATTGATGAGCATCATTACAGGGCAAGCAATTCATGATGAAGGAAAAGTGGAATGGCTGCCTGGCACACATTACGGTTATTTGGATCAGCATACGGTTTTAACTGCCGGCCGTTCAATGCGTGATGCATTACGTGACGCGTTTGCACCTTTATATAAGAAGGAAGAGCGTTTAAATGAAATTTCTATGGAATTAGGCGAGCCTGATGCAGATTACGACAGCCTATTGGAAGAAATGTCTGAAATCCAGGATGCATTGGATGCCGGTGACTTCTATAGCCTCGATATGAAAATTGATGAGATTGCTCGTGGTTTAGGGTTGGATGCAATCGGCCTGGAGCGTGATGTTGCCGCATTATCTGGTGGACAGCGTACAAAAGTTTTACTTGCTAAGCTTTTACTTGAAAAGCCAAAAGTATTATTACTGGACGAGCCGACGAACTATCTTGATGAAGAGCATGTTACTTGGCTGAAAAACTACTTGAAAAACTATCCGTATGCATTCCTGTTAATCTCGCATGATACGGAATTCATGAACAATGTTGTCGATGTGATTTTACATTTAGAATTTGCTAAAATGACGCGTTACACTGCCACATATGAGAAATTTATCGAGCTTGCTGAAATTAACAAGCGCCAGCATATCGATGCATATGAAAAACAGCAGGAATTTATTAAGCAGCAGGAAGATTTCATTGCACGCAACAAAGCACGTTACTCAACAAGTGGTCGTGCAAAATCACGTGCGAAGCAGTTGGATCGTATGGAGCGCATTGATCGCCCGGAAACTGCCGTAAAACCGGAGTTCAGCTTTAAAGAAGCGCGTACACCTGGCCGTTACGTAGTGGAAGCGGAAGGTTTGGTAATTGGTTATGATAAAGAAAAACCATTATTGCCGCCACTTACATTCCAAATCGAGCGCGGTGAAAAAATTGCGTTAGTCGGCATGAATGGTGTCGGGAAATCGACATTACTGAAAACAATGTTAGGCAAAGTTCAACCATTGGACGGTAAAGTGATTTTAGGTGACTATTTGGAGCCATCATACTTCGAACAGGAAGTAAAAGCAGATAAAATCACACCGATCGATGATGTATGGAATGCGTTCCCTTCTATGGAACAAGCACAAGTTCGTGCTGCATTGGCACGTGCCGGTCTAAAAACGGACCATATTACTCGCCCACTGAATTCTCTTTCTGGTGGTGAGCAGGCAAAAGTACGTCTATGCAAGCTGATGATGGATCAAACAAACTGGCTGATCTTTGACGAACCAACAAACCACTTGGACGTTGATGCGAAAGAAGAGCTTAAACGCGCCATGAAAGAATTCAAAGGTACAATCGTTCTTGTATCGCATGAACCGGAATTCTATGAGGGCTTGGCTACGAAAGTGTGGAACGTGCAAGATTGGTTCACGACGCGTGAAACAAAGGAATTAAACGAATTTAAATAGTTTTTTAATGAAGCAGCGCACTCTTTTACAGAGTGCGCTGTTTTGAGTTTCGGTTTGTTTTACTCAGAATAAATGTGGCAAATATTTGAAAATCACCTTTAGTTTTCGGAATTTTCCGCCAATATAATAGCGCTTGGCAAGGACTTTTTATTATAACTAACGAATATATTAAATGTTCGAGCATTTATTAGAAACACTGCCAATTTTGTTGAAACAAATGCTGTTTTATTGGTATTCTCAGTTCAATATCCTCTGAATTCCAGAAAAAATTTTTTTACAGAAAGTTCTATCTTGCATAATTCAGGAATATATTAAAAAGTCGCGGTATTTTAGAGCACTCTCCAACTACATATTAGAATAATTTCCTATTTAAAACTCACCGCGCCCAGTAATCCCCTCCCTCTTCTAATTTCTACTTTACAAAACTGTAATATTAAATTAGAAACTTTTTATAGTTTTATACGTATAATTTATTAGAAGAATGGGTAAACAGATATAGGGAAACATATAATAAACTTGTTGCATTACTAATAGCTTACTGGTAAGATATTATTATAAGTAAATGTCTTACAACTAAGCTATCACCAAATTATTGATTATGGGAAAGCGAGGAAATTAATTATGACAGTAACAATCTATACACAATCGAGCTGTTCCTCATCACGAAAAGCATTGAAATGGCTAAACGAAAATAATATTACTTATACTGAAAAAAGAACAACTTCTCAATCTTTGACTTTAGCAGAGTTTAAACATATTTTAAGTATGACTGAAGATGGTACGGATGAAATTATTGCGACAAACTCGAATGATTTCAAAAATCTGGACATTGATATTGATCAGTTATCCATTCAAGAGTTGTACAACTTAATTCAGCAGCATCCTCGTATGTTGCGCAGCCCTATTTTACTTGATGAAAAACGCATTCAGATCGGCTATAACGAAATGGACATTCGTCGTTTCATCCCTCGTAAAGTACGTGCATTTGAATTAAATGCCCTTCAAAAATTAGCCGTAGAATAGTGATAATATTTGGAGTTGACACTGATGAATGAGCATAAACGCGAGCAGTTAACCGAACTTTTTGAACAGATGACATCGTTGGAACGCAAAATTGCTAATCAATGGAACAGTCAAAATCAGTTAGGCTTCTCAAAATCACATATTTTAATTTTGGCTTATCTGCATACAGACGGACCAAAGCGCCCTTCTGCCATTGCAGAAAAGCTGAAAGTGACAACAGGTGGCGTGACTGTTTTGACGACGAAGCTCATTAAGGCGGGGCTCATTGAAAAAACACAAAATGAAACGGATCGCCGCGCTTCGCAAATTCATATTACCGAAGCAGGAATCGAAGTACTCGAACGCTCTCAACAGCAAGTAGACAATCTTTTCGAAAATCTGTTCGGCATGTTAACAGAAGATGAAATTAAAACTTTAACGGCAATCTTTGAAAAATGTACGAAGTTTTAAAAAAGCGAGCAGCTCTTTGCTCGCTTTTTTCTGTTGAAACAAAATGTTTGTTGCTCTGACTACAGTTTAATTTCTGCTTTATCAACTTATTTACCAGAAAAATCCATTAGTCTTATAGATATAAAATAAAAAACGCATCTATTTCAATGCGCTTTTCGTAAATTTAACAAGTTCCTCATATTGGGCCTGAATTTCTTCAGTTGTCGTAGAATCATATAGATATAATTGCTCCGCTGTCGACTCGAATAAACCGATTAAAATTCGCGATGTACGTGAAGCATCAATAGTCGAACGAATTTCGCCTTTTTGTAATGCTTCATTCAATAAATTATACACCCACTCATAAAACGGCGCATATATTGATTCCCATTGTTTTAAATGTTCACTTTGTGCAAGACCTGCATATAAAATCGCAAACAGCTCTTTTTTCTGCTCATTAATTTGGAATACTGCTTTAATAAGTTGCTCAATTTTTTGGTCAAAAGACTCATCTAAATTAACATTTTCTTCGATACTTTTCATAATTTCATCTACAGCATATTTAGCAATTTCAGGCATGACTGAAAATTTTGAAGGGAAGTACAAATAAAATGTGCCTTGAGCAATTCCAGCGGCCTTAACTATATCTGAAATTTTTGTGCCTTCTACACCTTTATTTATAAATTGCTCAATTGTTGCTTCAATAATTTTTTGTTTTTTATTCAATACGCCATCCCCTATCTTGTTGAATGAAGTTCATTCAAAAACTACTTTCATGATAACGAAAGTTCAAAGAAGAAACAATGTACCAAAACAATAATATTATGCTATGAAACATATTTTAATCCGGAAACTCCAATAACAATCACAAACACAGCCACCATTCTTCCTATGCTCCTTGACTCGCCGAAAAAAAGCATATTAATAATGACTGCTGCTGTTGTTCCAAGACCAATCCAAACAGCATAAGCAATACTTACCTGTAAATATTCAAAAGATGCATATAAAAAGTAAAAAGCACTACCGAAACCCGCAACAAGTGTTACTAAATCTTTCGGCTTCTTCGAGGTACTAAATTTCTTAAGTCCAATAACTCCAATTGTTTCTAATATTGCAGCTAAAATTACAAAAATCCATCCCAATTATAGCGCCCCCTTTTCTACCTTCCGTTCAGACAATGTATCCGCTATATTTAACATTATCACACCTATTACAATGATACTTATGAATACAATTTTCAATGTTGTAAAGGATTCACCAAATAAATAAACATCCATCAATGCCGTACCAATTGTCCCAATGGCAGCAAAAATTGCATAAACTGTTCCTGTCGGTAGTCCTTCACACGCTTTCGCTAAAAAATAAAAATCAACAGTGATAAGTGGGATAATAATTGCCCAATGCCATGACGCACTTGCTACATTGAAGCCATAAATCCATAATAATTCGCACAAACTTGTTAACCCTACATAAATCCATGACTTTTTCATCTCTTACCTCCTACAATTAATGACCGACGTTCATTCATAATTTATCATATTATATTATTGAAAGCAAATCACGTATTAATTTTGATCTCCAGGCAATTAAAAAAAGCTACGGCAACTTTCTGCCATAGCTTTCGTCCTATCTTTTACTAAGCCAATACTGCTTCTGCAACACCATTATCGGATAGTAAAATTTCTTTTAAGCGTGCTTTTGCGCGGAATAGACGAGATTTCACCGTACCGATTGACACTTTCATCAATTCGGAAATTTCGGCTAATGAGAATTGGTCCACATAGAAATACCATAATGTTTTTTGGTAAATGCTATCAAGCTGTGCCATTTTCTCCTGCACGATTTTTGTGATTTCTGTTTTTTCCACAAGTTCTTCTGTCGTAAAATCATTGTTGGGAACCAAATCTAAAATCGGTACGTCTAATTGTTCAGGTTGATTCATCATGTATTTACTGCGACGTACATTTTTGCGATAGCGGTCGCGGAATGTATTCATCGTAATTGTTGTAAGCCATGCTTTTACATGGTCTACTTTTGATACTGATTCTTCATAGCGTACAACTTTTACCCAAACTTCCTGCATTAAATCTTCTGCTTCGTTTTGATTGCGTGTAAGCTTTAAGCAAAGATGGTAAATGTAGCGGTTGTATTCATCATAAATAGTCGTTAATAATTCATTCATTTGAAAGTCCTCCGATAGATTTTATATGAAGTGCGCCCTTGGCATAATTACATCGTATGTGTATGTTAAATTTCCTTATGACCTTATTGTGCCAAATTAAACAATTACACTCTATCGGATTGGCTTTCAATTACCTTACAATGCTGTAAGATTGGTTGTAATCATTTGAACGAAATAAATGTTTCTGCATCCCCCGCATAGTCCTCCCCCCTACAAAGTTTCCATTACATAAGTAAGCAATTCATTTAACTTTTTAAAATCTTTTTCAAAATTCGGTTGGATTGTGCTTATTTGAGCGATATTGCGTTCTCTTAAATATGCGCTGTCGCCATGCAGATAAAAATCATTTAATTCGCATGCAGTAAGGATTTTAGCCATTTTTGGGTGCTCCCATGTAGCGATCATCGGATAAGTTGCTGTTACATCAAGCGTTGAATTCTTAATTGCCTCCATCCGCTTTTCCAATACTTCAAAGCGCTCCGGATACAACTTTAGTACATCGCTTACTGCCTCTACAAAACTATGCGGCAATGTGAACGGAATTTGCTTTTCAATATAATAAGGCAAATTCAAATACAGTGGTGCATCACTAGAAATCGGTTGTACCTTACAGAAGATGAAAGCAAGTCCCGCCACCGTGCCAAGCGCCTTCCCGCTGACTGCTGTTGCATAGTGAAGCCCCTGCATCGAAAATGGTATGGAACCAAACGAACTAATACAGTCCGCACATAGCTTTATCTCATATTTTTCCGCCAACTTACCTAACGAAGCAAGCGGATTTAATGTACTGTTTGATGTTTCGCCATGCACAAATAAAATGTATCGATACCCCGCCTTTTGTAAATACGCTTCAATTTCTGCAATATCGAATGGATTTCCCCATCCAACATCAATCTTTTCAATATGTAGTCCCCACTGTTTCGCCTGGTTATGAAGACGTTGACCGAATTCCCCATTTACCAATACTAGTCCGCCTTCAAGAGGAAATTCACTTTTCAGCTGGCCGAGCATCGCATCATTGGCAAGTGTCCCTGTACCGACAAGTGGTATAACGTAATTTGCCTTTGCAAGTTTACATAACCCGCTTTTCATATCATCAAGCTCCTGCTGGAATTTTACGGAGCGATGGGAAATGGTGGACGGAATCAGCGGATTTTCCAATGCAACTGGTCCCGGAAAAAACACTCTATTCTGTTCACGCAGACGCTCACGGAAAACCGCGCTGTCCTGCCGTGTTAAAACCATCGGCAAATACCGTGCTTCCTCTGTTCCAACAGCTGACGCAAATTGCCTGAACCCTATTTGCGTATACATTTTCTCTTCTCGGACCGTACCGGAAATGACGCATGCTGTATATCCTACATCATAAAAATAGCGATAGATCGCTGTTGCAAGCTTCGTAAAAACACGCCCGTTCCGGTGATTCTTTTTCACCGCGAGCAACCGGATTTCACATAAATGTTCGCAAACTTCTGCATCCAAGTATTTTTCTACATTACCGATTTTTCGATCGATTGAAAATGGTCGTGTGTCGCGGAATGCAACCATACCGACCATTTCCGTATTTTTATAGACGATTACATACACATTTTCATCATGAAATTTATCGATAAGCCGACGCAGCGGATTGTGCTCATGCTGAGGAATTTCCTCTACAAAAGTTTCATAGTTTAATGCTGCGATTGCATCAAATTCTTCATCTGTTGCTGCAATTTTACTCCAGTACATTTGGTTTCACCCTTTCTACAATACTATGACGCTGTTTCCAAATAACGAGAACAAGTGCGATTGTTACGATGAATCCTGCTTCTATATATACACTCATAATTATTCCATACAAGATAAACCCGCCTGTCATACTAAGTGTTGCACTTTTTGTTACGAGCAGGCTCAATAAAAAGCCAGCTAAAAATACGAAAATCAATAACGGTGAAAAAGCGACCATTGCTCCAATTACCGTTGCAACTCCTTTTCCACCTTTTCCGCGATTCCAAAACGGGTACAAATGGCCAAGCACTACAGCAATAACAGCAAGTGCAATCGTCAGTTCAGGAAGCTCAAGCATTCGTCCTACAACTACTACGAGAAGTCCTTTTAATCCATCCCCTACTGCCACAAAGATAAAAGCCCACTTCCCTAATGTACGCCCGGCATTTCGTGCCCCAAGATTACCGCTATTCGCATGCTGAAGATCAATTCCTTTTACTTTCCCTAGAACGACCGCAAAAAGGATTGTACCGAGTAAATAACTTAGCAGTATATAGAACATTTTAATCACCCTTTTTGGAATTATTATTTTTATCGTAGCGTATTTGAGCAGAAGTTGCACCGATTGCTTTCCATATTTATCAAAAACACAATACAGTATTTCTTAACTTTAAATGGGTTTATAAAATGATTATTCGCGGGTACTCCATATAATCGTTTAGAGAACAATTGAAAAAAGTGTACTTTTATATTTCCTGACGGAGCGTGCTTCCCTCTTTTTTCTAAAAATCATTTATACTAACTATTATCTATTCAAATTTGTTAGGAGTTTATATGAAGAATTTCGGAGGATTTATAGGCTTTATTTTTATCGGATTACTATTTATAGCGATCATCGGAATCGCAATTTCTGTGGAAGTAGGCATTTTACTGCTTGTCGGAATTGAATTTGAAGGTTGGGGAAACTTAATTTGGTTCATTCTAATTTATGGAGTCATTGAATTTGCGTTTGTTATGTTTTCTGATGTCCTGATTGAATTAAAAACAACGCAAAATCACCGGTTCCACAAATACTTTGCGCACTTACTTATCTCCTTTACGCTTTTAATGACAATTTCACTCATAATGGAATCCATTTACTTGCCTTTATATGGCGGAATTGTCTTTGCCATCGCGACAGCGACAATGTATTGGGTGTTTGATGCAGGCTCAAAAAAAGGAAAGATGAGAAGCTGATTTCCAGATGTTCTATGCTATAATTATTTCTACAACCGAAATAAAGGGAGGCACTCAACCATATGAGTCATTTAGAAAAGTTAGACGGTTACTTTACGGAAAACCGTGAACGTCATTTAGCGGAGTTAAACGAATTTTTACGTATTCCTAGTATTTCTGCTTTATCTGAGCACAAGGCAGATATGTTGTCAGCGGCAAACTGGCTGGCGGACCACTTAAAATCATTAAACATCGAAAACGTATCAGTAGATGAAACAGCGGGTCATCCGGTCGTTTATGGGGAATGGCTTCATGCTGAAGGCAAACCGACAATTCTGTTCTACGGTCATTATGATGTACAACCAGTTGATCCATTAAACTTATGGGAAACACCTCCTTTTGAACCGGCCATCCGCGACAATAAACTGTTTGCACGTGGTTCTTCGGATGATAAAGGACAAGTGTTCATGCATTTAAAAATGATCGAAGCGTTATTTGCGACAGAAGGTACATTACCGGTAAACGTGAAATTCATTTACGAAGGTGAAGAGGAAATCGGCAGTCCGTCTCTTCCGAAGTATACAGAAGACAATAAAGAAAAATTAGCAGCTGACTTAATCGTCATTTCCGATACAGGTCTATACGCAAAAGGAAAACCCGCAGTATGCTATGGCTTACGCGGACTAACAGGTGTGCAGATTGATGTGCGCGGTGCAAAAGGTGACCTGCACTCTGGCCTTTATGGCGGTGGTGTTCAAAACGCGATCCATGCACTTGCAGAAATTTTAGCTTCTTTCCGTAATGAGCACGGGACAATTCAAGTGGAAGGCTTCTATGATTCAGTTCGTCCCCTATCGGAAGAAGAGCGCCAAGCTTACCGTGATTTGAACTTTGATGAAGAAGCATTAAAAGAAGAAGTCGGTGTGAAAGAATTATTCGGTGAAGCTGGCTATTCTTACTTGGAACAAACATGGGCACGTCCAACATTGGAAGTAAACGGTGTTTTCGGCGGCTTCTCTGGTGAAGGCATTAAAACAGTTTTACCTGCTGAAGCGGGTGCAAAAATTACATGCCGCTTAGTACCGGATCAAGACCCTGAGGAAATCGTTTCTTTACTGAAAGCGCATATTGAAAAGCATAAACCAACTGGTGTCGAAGTGACGATTTCTGAATTTGATAAAGGAAAACCTTACTTAACACCATTCGATCACCCGGCAATTCAGGCGGCAGGTCGTTCATATGAAAAAGTATATGAAGTACCTACAGCTTATACGCGCGGTGGCGGATCAATCCCGATCGTTGCAGCATTCGATGAAATTTTAGGTTTGCCTGTAGTCTTAATGGGCTTCGGTCTTTCAAGCGAAAACTTCCATGCACCAAACGAACACTTCCATCTTGAAAACTTCGACCAAGGCTTGCGAGTACTTGGCGATTACATGCATGAAGTAGCAACAATTAAATTTTAAAAACAAGGTGTGCTAAAGCGCCAGTCCAACTCCTAGTGGGCAAAACGCCACGTCCCTGTGGCATGCCCCCCAATGACTCACACCGTGAGAGCCTCTTTTGGAGGGACCGAAATGTCTGAGGAGTTGGCGCTTTAGCCTAGCCTGGACGATAAACAAAAAAGACGCCAATGCTCACTACAGCATTGGCGTCTTTTGGAATCCGTACGGGACCATATAAAAATAGGGGGGTTATATGTTGTCGAAGTCATGTACGAGATTTATGAGTAACATAGCATATCAATGAGTGAGCAAGTTTGCCTTCCATGCACACCGCTCTACTTGATAAACCAATGATAGCATGTCTCCTTCAAGCAAAAAATACGTGGGCTATCATTGTCATATTATGCTCACATTTTCTGTTCACAATTTCTCAACAAGCGGATAGAAAATAATAATATTTTGATGTTTCTTAATTGATTTTTGACGAAATCCTATAATATATAAGAAAAGTCTATTCCATATAAGTATTTATTACTAAATAAAAAAGAAGATTATACATGTGCTTAACCTATATAACAAAAAAACTCATTCATTTTCTCTATAGGAAAATGAATGAGTTTTTGATTCTACAACTTTAAAGCGCATTTAAAATCATGCCAACTGTTGCATAAATAAAGACTGTCCCAAATACAGCCATCATATGAAAGAGCGAATAGCCGAACATAATATTCGCCCACTTCTTCTCACCTTGTTTTTTTGACGCAGCAATACTCATGCATAGCCAAATGACACCAAGGACAAGTGAAACGATTGTTAAACCTAAGCTAAGCGGTAAAAACAAAAAGCTCGATAAAATTAGCAGCACGAGATAAATATTCGACTGAATATATGTGCGCTTTTCCCCTTTTGCTACAGGTAGCATTGGGATATTCGCCGCGGCGTAATCCTCTTTTTTACGAATGGCAATGGCATAAAAATGAGGCATTTGCCAAATGACCATAATTAGAAACAGCGCCCATGCAGCCGGATGCCACAGATCCGGAGCGACGGCTGCCCATCCAATGAGTGGGGGCATAGCGCCTGAAATACTACCAACTTCTGTATTCCAGATTGTACGACGTTTTGTCCACATTGTATAAGGGACAACATAGAAAAATACACCTAAAAACCCTAACAAAGCAGCTAACGGTGATGCTAAATAAAGCGCCGTACATCCTAGTATTAATAAAATCGTCGCAACGATTAGCACTAACTTCGCAGAAAGTTCTCCAGTAACGGTTGGACGAGTTTTTGTACGGGGCATAATTTGATCAATATCCCGGTCATAGACGTTATTATATGCACCTGCTGCAGCTATAACTGCTGCCGAACCAATAATTGCATAAATAATAGCGGGAATATGATCAATAAAATTTAATTCATACGTATACAGGGCGAGCATTAATGCCGCGATCATCGGAATTAAGTTAGATTTTATAATGCCGGTCTTCACTGCTTGCGCCCACAACTGTCGATTCGATTGCGTTTGCATGTTCTTAATCCTACTTCCTAATTAATCACTTTCTCTAGTATAACCTAATCGGGACATAAAGGGTTAGCATCCAGGCTTTTTTTCTCATTTTTCCATTTAAAATGTCGTGATAATCCTGTCACAATTAATGATTGGATTGCTGGACAGACAATTAATGAAACGGCTTATCATTCATTGTTGTAGAGACTCTTCCCGCTCTCGGTAAACCCACTTAATAATAGGTAGTACACATAAGAATATAAACAGCAAACGAAACAGCTGGAAAACGGTTACAACGGAAATATCTGCCTTTACCGCAGCCGCTAAAAGCCCCATTTGATCGAGTCCACCAGGTGCCGTGCTTAAAAAGCTTGTCGCAAAGCTCAAATCTAAATACCGGGCAATGAGTAAGCTTGTGCCGTATGTGAGAATAATCATCGCAACCGTACTGGCCATCCCACCGATCAAAACATTCAATGGAAGACGCAATGTTTCCGGCTTTAATAACAGTCCAATATAGGCACCGATTAAAATTTGCGCAATATGAAGAACATCACTCGGCATTGTCGGTGCTTCAATTCCAAAAAATTTTAATCCGATGACAACGATGATCGGTGTTAAAAAGTGCGCGACAGGAAGCTTTAATTTTCTGCCAAGCGGGACGGCAACAGCAGCGAGCAAAATGACCAGACCCACTTGCCATACATCCCATGTCAATGGAATACTTGCTCCCCCAACAACATGACCTGACACTAAAAACGGGATGAGCAGCACGACCCCCAATACACGGACAATATGAAAATACGTGACCGCTGTTAAATGGACATCCCCTTCCTCTTCCGCAAACAATACAAGCTGGGATAACCCACCCGGAACATTGGCAGCGACGGCCGTTTTAAATGTAAGACCCGTTGATCGAGCAATCACCCATGCAATCCCTAAACAAAATGCAAACAATAGAACATTGACGATGACCATAAAAAACAGCAAGGATTTGAAATCGGAAAATAGCGAGAAATCAAATTGCTGACCAATTGCGACACCGACGATTACAAGTCCTGTATTTCGCAAAACTGCCGGCCATCGCAGCCTATCTTTAATGAAAAACTGTGCAACCAGCACCGAAAAAATAGGACCGATCAGCCATGGAATCGGAAATGAAAGCGTGGAGAATAGAAGTGCCCCAATAAGTGCAATGACGAATACAAGAAGCATAATTTCTCCCCTTTCCTTTTAATGAATACGTTCATTTTAACTTAAATTATTTCGTAATGCGAACAACTTATTAAACTGGTAATACAATAGAATGTGTACAATTCCAACTTTATAAAACCACTAATTAAATAGAAAATATAACATACAATAAAAAATATTTATAAATATTTATGAATTTTTATACACATAGTTCTACTGTATATTTTTGTTATATAATAACCACTTATTATAATGATATAAGGTTTAATCCGCTTTTTTCATCACCTCACCTACCTAATGCCTCTGTATCAGTACATAAACAATTTCACTAAAAATGATTTTCCCATGCGATTTCATTTTACAAATATAACGACATAACTAAGTATGTAAGCATTTTCATTTGCTATTTTACGTACTTAGTTGCATAATGAGGACATAAAGTTACTATAACTTTAAAACAATAATAGAGGTGTTAATAGATGATCTATGCAAACCCTAATACTGCTGGTGCAGTAGTTAACTTTAAAGAAAAATACGATAACTTTATCGGTGGCGAATGGGTAGCTCCTGTAAAAGGACAATACCTAGATGTTAAATCACCTGTAACTGGTAAAGTATTTACTTCAGTTGCACGTTCAACTGAAGAAGATATTGAATTAGCATTAGACGCAGCGCATGCAGCTAAAGGTGCCTGGGCACAAACTTCTGTTGCATACCGCGCGAATATTTTAAATAAAATTGCAGACCGCATTGAAGAAAATTTAGAAAAAATCGCTGTTGCTGAAACTTGGGACAACGGTAAAGCAGTACGTGAAACATTAAATGCTGATATTCCTTTAGTAGTGGATCATTTCCGTTACTTTGCTGGTGCGATTCGTGCACAACAAGGCGGAATTTCTGAAATCGACAACGATACAGTAGCATACCACTTCCACGAGCCAATCGGGGTTGTCGGTCAAATTATTCCTTGGAACTTCCCATTATTAATGGCTTCTTGGAAAATCGCACCGGCATTAGCAGCTGGTAACGTAATCGTGATGAAGCCTGCTGAACAAACACCAGCTTCAATCATGGTATTAATCGAATTAATTCAAGACTTATTACCAAAAGGCGTATTCAACGTCGTTAATGGTTTAGGTATTGAAGTTGGTAAACCACTTGCTACGAACCCACGCATCAACAAAGTGGCGTTCACTGGTTCTACTGGTGTTGGTCGTTTAATTATGCAATACGCTACAGAGAATATTATCCCTGTAACATTAGAGCTTGGCGGTAAATCACCAAACGTCTTCTTCCCAGACGTAATGGATCATGACGATGAGTATTTGGATAAAGCTATCGAAGGTTTAGTAATGTTCGCATTAAACTCAGGCGAAATTTGTACTTGTCCTTCACGTGCATTAGTTCACGAATCTATCTATGACAAATTCATGGAACGTGTATTAGAACGCGTTAAAGCAATCAAAATTGGTAACCCGTTAGATACAGAAGTAATGATGGGTGCTCAAGCTTCAAATGAGCAATTACAAAAAATCTTATCTTACATCGAAATCGGTAAAGAAGAAGGCGCTGAGCTACTTATCGGCGGCTACCAAAACCAATTAGATGCTGACCAAGAAGGCGGCTACTATGTGGCACCAACAGTATTCAAAGGTCACAACAAAATGCGTATCTTCCAAGAAGAGATCTTTGGTCCAGTTCTTTCTGTAACAACTTTCTCTACTTTCGAAGAAGCTATGGAAATCGCTAACGACACTGAATTCGGTCTAGGTGCTGGTGTATGGTCACGTAACATGGATACAGCTTACCGCGCTGTACGTGGTATCCAAGCTGGCCGTGTTTGGACAAACACTTACCACCAATATCCTGCTCACGCTGCATTCGGCGGATATAAAAAATCAGGTATCGGTCGCGAAAACCACTTAATGATGTTAGATCACTACCAACAAACAAAATGTATGTTAGTCAGCTACAACAAAAACGCTCAAGGTTTCTTCTAAGCCAAAGCGAGAAGCGAACTATTAGAGGATGTGCTTTTACAGTACATCCTCTTTTTTATAGGAGGATGCTTTATGGAAAAGTTAGTCGCGACTGAAAAAGCGATTGAGGTTATCGAGCTGTTGAAGGCAAAGCATGGAAACTTGGTGTTTGAGCAGTCTTCCGGTTGCTGCGATGGTACGGTGCCAATCTGTTTTACAAAGGACGGGCACTATATTAGCAGCCAGCTTGTACTTCTCGGGGAAATTGCGGATATTCCGTATTATATTGATAAGCATCAGTCGGAGTATTTGAAGCATATGCAAGTTCTTGTTGATGTAATGGAAGGTCAGGGCGCATCTTTTTCATTGGAGAGTGCAGAAGGCTATGCTTTTTTGATGAAATCAAAGGTAATGAAATAATTTAAAATGCCATCCAGCAGCTTAAATAAAGCTTCTGAATGGCGCTTTTTATTAAGATAAAACTGGGGGATAAATTGGGATAGACAATGTCACCAATGCCACACTTAATAATAATAGCGATAATTTTACGTTTTTCTTCATATTCCTCGTCTCCTTTATAATTAAATGAATTGGATTGCTTTTTCAAATTTCTTTTCTTGCCTATAGTACTCGCCCAGTAAATAAGAAAACTGCTGGTGCATTTCTTTAAACTCTTCACTGTTTGCCGTAAACGGAATTAACCTCCCCTCCAAAAATTCCATTGCTTTCTTTTCTTGTCCACCTAGCAAATATAAATAAAAAGAAGCAAATAAATTAAAACTTAGTTTTCTCTTACTTTTTGCTTCTTCCTTTAACATAGTAAAGGTTTTGAAACTTTCTACTTTTTGATCAAGGCGAAATTGCGTCATGCCCAAATTATATAAACAAAATAGATAGTTATCGCTGTTATTTTCCATTAACGAAGCACTTTGCTCAAAATAAACGAGGGCTCTTTCATATTCGCCTCTCATTTGATATAAATCCCCAAGGTTATGATATATAGCAGGCAGTAACTGCTGTTGCTGCATCAGTTCCACATTTCTCAGGAGATGATCATAAATTTCGATTGCTTCATGGAATACTTTCCCCTGCGCGTAATAAAGAGCGAGCGACATGGAAGTATAAATAATCCGCTTAAAATTAAACTGATCCTTATAATAATGCAGTGCTTTTCTCCCATAAAGAATCGCCTGGCTCGGTTCATCCAGCCGGCCTTTTATTAACGAAAAGTGATAGTAAAACTCCCCTTCCAGTGACCCAAGTTCCGAGCTTGTCTTAAGTATATTAGTTAGTTCTACAGCTGCTTCTGCATACTTACCCCTTGTTATTAAAACTAATGCATAATAGTAAGAATGTAAATATCTCTCATGTTGGGAAAAATTCTGACGGTGGGCATTTAGCCACTTCAACTGATGTTCCGCCATTTTGTAATCGTTAATAAACACGTAGTAACGTAATTTATAAAGTTCATATAAATAGACTGATTCTGTAAAACCAATGATCTCTTCATAATCTTTTAATAGTCCCATTGTCGCAATAGCTTTTTCATTTTCTAGGTAATTGATCTGTTTTTGTAAGTCTTTCAATAACTTTATGATATGGTGCTCGCTATTTTCGACGTCATGGCTATTAACGTTCAAGCGTTCCAAAAGTAGACGGATTGTCTCGCAGTTTGCTTCTTTATTGTTATTCTCGATTTTACTTAAATGTGGAATTGAGCAAATTCCCGCTGCAACCTCATTTTGAGTCATTCCCAGCTTTGTACGATAGTACTTTATTAAAGAACCTATTTTCATTCAAATACCACACCCCTTTAAATAGTTGGATAGTTTATCTAGTATACTTAATATTTTCCCAATAATCAAAAAACTAGTAATGTGATAAATTCAATATGTAATCCAAATATACTTTGAAAAGGGGTCAGGAAAATGAAAAAAGTGAAGAGTACATTATTCAGTCTATTGATTGCAGGATCATTAATGAGTCCGGCTAATGCGGCAACTTTAGGTAGCGAAGATAATTCAACAAACAATGTTGGCCAAGAAAAGTTCCGTGTGTACATTGAAGCAAACAACCAGTCTGCAAAACAATCAGCAAAAGTACAATATTCGGCTCGTTGGGAATTAACAGAGAACGGATTTTCAACGGAAATGAATGAAAAGCAATTCCAGGCATTACAAAAGAATAAAAATTTCACAGTCACAAAAGTTCCTGTCGTCTCATTAGATCCGATCAATTTGGAATTGGGAGAGGATTATACAACAGAAGATAGAACGCCGGATGCATCAGCTTACGCAAGAGCTTCCCAGCAAGTACCTTGGGGAATTAAAGCGATTTATAATAATAGTTCATTAACATCTACATCTGGAGGAAGCGGCGTAAATATTGCCGTACTTGATACAGGAGTAAACACTTCCCACCCTGACCTTGCCAACACTGTGGAGCAATGTAAAGACTTTACGACTGCGACAACTGTTGTAAATAATAGCTGTACTGACAGAAACGGTCATGGTACGCATGTAGCCGGATCGGCATTGGCTGATGGCGGAAGCGACCGAGGCGGTGTTTATGGTGTTGCTCCAGAGGCAGATCTTTGGGCATACAAAGTATTAACAGACAGCGGTTCTGGCTACTCGGATGATATTGCTGCTGCTATCCGCCATGCTGCTGATCAAGCAACATCTACTGGTACAAAAACAATCATCAACATGTCATTAGGTTCTTCAGCGAATAACAGCCTAATTTCAAGTGCTGTCAACTATGCATACAGCAAAGGCGTACTTATTGTTGCGGCAGCCGGTAACTCAGGTTATGCACAAGGAACAATTGGCTATCCGGGAGCATTACCGAATGCCATTGCTGTAGCAGCATTAGAAAATGTACAGCAAAACGGAACTTACCGTGTAGCTGACTACTCTTCACGCGGGTATGCTTCAACGGATGGCGATTATGTCATCCAGCAAGGTGATATTGAAATTTCAGCTCCCGGTTCAGCGATTTATTCTACATGGTATAACGGCAGCTACAATACAATTAGCGGAACATCGATGGCTACACCTCACGTTTCAGGTTTAGCAGCAAAAATCTGGGCTCAAAACCCGTCTTGGTCTCACACGCAACTGCGCTCAAACTTACAAACACGCGCAAAAGCTGTAGATATTAAAGGCGGATACGGTGCCGCTACAGGCGATGACTACGCTTCAGGATTTGGGTTCGCCCGTGTTCAGTAATATAGAATGTAATAAAAACGAAACACCGGCCGTGCTGCTGGTGTTTCGTTTTTTCATTTAATTTTTTCTACACGGTAGCGCAGTAATGTTTTTAAACGATCACCGGTTACTTTACGCGGATCCGATAGATAAATTTCGCGGTGCACCAATGTTTTAATACGTAAGTCATTGTTTGCAATAAACTCCTGCATGACCGAGAACGTCTCACTCTCTGTAGCAAACGGACCGATATGCAGCATTTGAACCGACAAACCATCCGTTATCTCGTCAAAGTAAACTTCGGACAACCGTTCATTACGCTTTTTGTTCCGCGCCACTTCCATCGCATTATTGAACATAGTTTCACCTACAAATTCCGGCTGGCGGATCATAATCGTATACACAAGGTCATCTAGGTTGAACTCTTTGGAATCATAATTCTTTTTATCCCATAACCCTTCAAGCGGATAGACCATGTACTCAAAATAATCAGCTGGCGCAAACCCGTTTTTATGACTCATGCGAATCGTATACGCTAAACTGTACAGCGCCTCTACACGGTTTTTAAAGTCTTCTCCATTCGGATTGCCCTCACCTTTGATACAGATGTACTTCTGTTGGGGCACGTTTAGTAATACCGGTTTTGCTTTTGTGCCATACAGCTCTTTTTCGTGTTTTCTATATTCATGCTTCATTTCATACTCCCCTTTACTTAAAGATACACGTTTTATAATGTTGGTCGCAATGTTCTAATATGTTCGGAAATATTCTAATATATTTTTATTTGTTCTAATAAAGTTGCGATTTTCTAATATATTTGAAAGTTGTTCTAATAAGCAGAAACTTTGTGAGGTTAGTATAAAAAATGGACACGTCTTAAGAGACACTTTAAGATTAAGATATCTAAAAAAGGACGTGGAACCGATGAAAGAAAAACAAACTCGTAAGCGATTAGACGCACAAACAAAAGAATACATTTTAAAGTCTGTTTTAGAAGATGGCGCAAAAGTTTCGGATCTGGCATTTAAGTTTGAAATTGGGTCTTCAACGATCCATAAATGGATTAAAGATTATCGTGAATCGAAAAACCAGGATGTCACACGTTACTTTACTTCTAGCGAAGTAGATAAGTTGCAGGCAGCGTTTGATAAGAAGTTACGTGATTTGGAAGAAGAGAATGAAATTCTAAAAAAGGCTATGCACATCTTCGCGAAAAACCCCGAGTGATTTATGCATTCATTGAAAAGCATAAAAACGACTTTGGCATTGCGATGATGTGTAAAGTATTGATGGTTTCAAAAAGCGGTTATTATGATTGGCGTAAAAAACAGATACAGCCCTTATCGGAAAAAGAAGTACGTGATACAGAAATTGCCCATCAGATTCATCGATCGTATGCGAGGAGTTTTGGTACATACGGTAGCCCTCGAATTGCGCAAGACTTAGCGAGTTTAGGTTATGTCTGTTCGCAAAAGAAAATTGCGAATATGATGCGAAACCTTGGGTTAAGTGCCATAATCCCGAAAACTGTTCAACGAACAACGGATTCCAATCACCATCAATTTATTTATCCGAATCTAGTCAAACGTCAATTTCAAGTAAAAGAGAAAAATAAAGTATGGGTCGCAGATATAACTTATATCCGAACACTGGAGGGGTGGGTGTATCTTGCGTCAATCATGGATTTATATTCTCGTAAAATCGTCGGCTGGGCCATCGCAGATCATATGGAAGAAACATTAGTAGATCAAGCCTTGAAGCATGCATTAGCAGTTCGAAAACCCGAGAAGGGATTAGTTCATCATTCAGATCGAGGCGCACAATATTGTGCCACAAGCTATACAAGAACTTTAAAAGAACATGGGATTAAAATTAGCATGAGTCGTAAAGGAGATCCCTATGACAATGCGTGTATTGAATCCTTCCACGCCACAATCAAAAAAGAATGGATCTATCGTCACCGTTTCGAATCCAAAAAAGAAGCAAGAAAGAGCGTGGAGTCATATATCGTAAACTTTTACAATGAACGACGACGTCATTCAACAATCGGTTATTTATCACCAAACCAATTTGAGAGAAATCAACAGGAGCCCGTTTGTCAAAGTGCCTCTTAAAATTCTCTTGCAGGGTTTTCATCCGCCCATGCCCTGGTCAGGGCATGGACGGATGAAAAGCAGAGCAACCGAAGGGCGGTAGCAAAAAAGTCTCTTAACGCGTGTCCGAAATATTGACAGAAGACCATTTGTTCTAATATCCCCTTTCAATCAGCTAATAACCCCCGTACTTCTTCTAATTTTCGGTCCAATTGTTCTAATAAAATTTGATTGCATTTACAATTCAACATATTCAGCCGCAAACCATGTTTCAATACAGCTTGAGTTAGCGGAACTTCTAATATCGCCCAAGTTTCATCTAATATCCCCTACAACTTTTCTAATATCCCGCACCATTGTTCTAATAAAACCGCCCAATAAAAAACAGCTTAAGCAAAATTTCACTTAAGCTGCTTCACGTAAATTATAATTCACAAGCCCAGCCATCTTTATCGCCGTCTCTTGCTGTTGCATAAGCAGGATGCGATGAGCTGACACCTTTCGGATAATAAACCCGCATTTCTGTACAGTTTTTAAATGCAGTCGGTGCTCCTGGAATGACATATGTCCCAGAATTCACATCACCTTTTGGATTTTCAGGTGTCGTATTCGGCACGATGAACTCTTTCGCACTAATCGAGTAGGATTGACCGTTCGTTGTCACAACAATTGTTCCATCCTGTGCAGTTGCGTAAGCTTTTGTACCAACCGTTTTAATGTTTGAAAGCACTTCTTTATGAGGATGGCCATAGCTGTTGCCTTCTTCATAACTTAAAATAACCGCTTTCGGATTTACTTTTTGTAAAAATCCAAGCGAACTACTTGAACTTGAACCGTGATGACCCGCTTTTAAAATCGTTGCGGAAACATCATATTTCTTCGCAATTTGCTCTTCGATTCCTGCATCCGCATCGCCCATCAATAAGAAAGACATATTTTGATACGTCAGTTTTAATACGATGGAAGCATCATTCATATCACTTGCTTGTGCATTGACAGCTAAAACTTGAGTTTTCACATTTGAATCCAATGAAATCAAGTCTCCCGCTTTCGGCTCTGTATAAGGAATTTTTTTATCGACTACCATCTGCAGTAAATTTTCATATGTTACCGTTGTATGGACTTTCCCGCTGTTAATAAACTCGCCAACCGTAAAGCTTTCCAGTACTGCAGCTAATCCACCGATATGATCGGCATCTGGATGTGTTGCTACTACGTAATCAAGCTTCTTCACATTTTTAGATTTTAAATAAGCAACAACCGTGCTGCCGTATTCTTTCGTCCCTGCATCAATAAGCATTGTTTTTCCATTTGGTGCTTGAACGAAAATCGAGTCTCCTTGTCCAACATCTAAAAAGTGTACGTTCAATTTAGAAGATGTTGAGCCTAAACCTTCCTGATATTTCACTGCACGTGCTAAAAATGCAGAAATATGAGCACGCGTTAAATTATTCGCAGGCTTAAATGTACCATCCTCATAACCAGTTGTAATATTGGCTGCAGCTAATTGGCTCACTGCTTCATATGCCGTATGCCCTTTTTTCACATCTTTAAAGGTTTTCGTGCCATTCGGTAAATCAAATGCACGTGCAATAAATGCAGCCATATGATCACGTGTCACTTTTGTCGTCGGCTTAAATGTACCATCCGTATAGCCGTTAATGATACCGGCCTCCACAGCTGATTGAATATACCCACTGTTTTTATGAGACTTCGGAACATCTTTAAACTTCGTAGCTCGCTGTGTGCCGTCAAGACCAACAGCTTTTGCGACCATGACAGCCACTTCTTCGCGTGTCACAATGTCCTTTACACCGTATATCTTTTTATCGACGCTAATAATACCTTTATCCAATAAAAAAGCTATATCCTGATAGTTACTATGCTTTGGCGTTACATCAGTAAACACTTGTTCCGCACTTGTTGGTGTAGCATATAACATCGAAGATATAGTTAGTAGAAACACTAATAATAGACTAAATACTTTTTTCATTTTCTAACCTCCCTTATTCATTATAGATTTTTCAATAAAGAAAGAAAGTTATTTTTGAATAGTATTTAAATAATCTTTTGGTAGTAATGGATTGTTCATCCTTTTCATGACCACACAAAATTATAATTGGGATTTGTCGCTTTTTCCCTTTTTTTCAACAACTTAATATCGTTAAACTAATATCCTATTTCGAGAAGGACTATAAGAAATTTAAAATCCTTTACAAATAAAAAAAGCATGCAGCTTCTGCTACATGCTTAGAAATGACCCGTACGGGATTCGAACCCGTGTTACCGCCGTGAAAGGGCGGTGTCTTAACCACTTGACCAACGGGCCATGGCTCCGAAGGCAGGATTCGAACCTGCGACCTGCCGGTTAACAGCCGGATGCTCTACCAACTGAGCTACTTCGGAATAATTATATATGGTGGGCCTAAATGGACTCGAACCATCGACCTCACGCTTATCAGGCGTGCGCTCTAACCAGCTGAGCTATAGGCCCTATTTAAAAACTGGAGCGGGTGATCGGAATCGAACCGACAACATCAGCTTGGAAGGCTGAGGTTTTACCACTAAACTACACCCGCATATGGTGGGTTTGGACGGAATCGAACCGCCGACACTTAGAGCTTCAATCTAATGCTCTACCAACTGAGCTACAAACCCATAAATGGCGGTCCCGACCGGGATCGAACCGGCGATCTCCTGCGTGACAGGCAGGCATGTTAACCGCTACACCACGGGACCATTTGGTTGCGGGGGCAGGACTTGAACCTGCGACCTTCGGGTTATGAGCCCGACGAGCTACCACTGCTCCACCCCGCGACAATATTATGTTTGAACCTGTTTTAATAAACAGTTAGTAAAAATGGAGGAGGTAGAGGGATTCGAACCCCCGCGCGGTGTTACCCGCCTGTCGGTTTTCAAGACCGATCCCTTCAGCCAGACTTGGGTATACCTCCAAAATTTTAAAATGGCTACCGAGGGAGTCGAACCCACGACCTTTCGGGTATGAACCGAATGCTCTAGCCAGCTGAGCTAGGTAGCCATGATCAATAGTTATCTCTACTAGTTAAAGCAATGTAAGCTCTATCCAGTTGAGTTATATGGCGCGCCCGGCAGGAGTCGAACCCACAACCTTCTGATCCGTAGTCAGACGCTCTATCCAATTGAGCTACGGGCGCATATTGTTTATTTATAAAGATGGTGCCGAGGGCCGGAATCGAACCGGCACGGTGATCACTCACCGCAGGATTTTAAGTCCTGTGCGTCTGCCAGTTCCGCCACCCCGGCATTTTTGGAGCGGAAGACGAGGTTCGAACTCGCGACCCCCACCTTGGCAAGGTGGTGTTCTACCACTGAACTACTTCCGCAAAATGCTTAAGATATTTTTACTCTGACAGTATATATAATGATTATAAACTGGTGAGCCATGAAGGACTCGAACCTTCGACCCTCTGATTAAAAGTCAGATGCTCTACCAACTGAGCTAATGGCTCTTGATTAAAATGGTGGAGGATGACGGGCTCGAACCGCCGACCCCCTGCTTGTAAGGCAGGTGCTCTCCCAGCTGAGCTAATCCTCCAAAAAAAATAAGCGAAGCGACGTCCTACTCTCGCAGGGGGAAGCCCCCAACTACCATCGGCGCTAAAGAGCTTAACTTCCGTGTTCGGTATGGGAACGGGTGTGACCTCTTTGCCATCATCACTTCACTTAATTATTTAGTTAAAAGAAATTTCATTCTTTCAAAACTGGATAAACGTTTCATTGAATTGAGCAATAAAATGTGGTTAAGTCCTCGACCGATTAGTATTCGTCAGCTGCATGCGTCACCGCACTTCCACCTCGAACCTATCTACCTGATCGTCTTTCAGGGGTCTTACTTACTTGCGTAATGGGAAATCTCATCTTGAGGGGGGCTTCATGCTTAGATGCTTTCAGCACTTATCCCGTCCATACATAGCTACCCAGCGATGCCTTTGGCAAGACAACTGGTACACCAGCGGTATGTCCATCCCGGTCCTCTCGTACTAAGGACAGCTCCTCTCAAATTTCCTACGCCCACGACGGATAGGGACCGAACTGTCTCACGACGTTCTGAACCCAGCTCGCGTACCGCTTTAATGGGCGAACAGCCCAACCCTTGGGACCGACTACAGCCCCAGGATGCGATGAGCCGACATCGAGGTGCCAAACCTCCCCGTCGATGTGGACTCTTGGGGGAGATAAGCCTGTTATCCCCGGGGTAGCTTTTATCCGTTGAGCGATGGCCCTTCCATGCGGAACCACCGGATCACTAAGCCCGTCTTTCGACCCTGCTCGACTTGTAGGTCTCGCAGTCAAGCTCCCTTATGCCTTTACACTCTACGAATGATTTCCAACCATTCTGAGGGAACCTTTGGGCGCCTCCGTTACTCTTTAGGAGGCGACCGCCCCAGTCAAACTGTCCGCCTGACACTGTCTCCTACCCCGCTAAGGGGCATGGGTTAGAAGTTCAATACAACCAGGGTAGTATCCCACCGACGCCTCCTTCGAAGCTGGCGCTCCGAGATCTCTGGCTCCTACCTATCCTGTACAAGTTGTACCAAAATTCAATATCAGGCTACAGTAAAGCTCCACGGGGTCTTTCCGTCCTGTCGCGGGTAACCTGCATCTTCACAGGTACTATAATTTCACCGAGTCTCTCGTTGAGACAGTGCCCAGATCGTTACGCCTTTCGTGCGGGTCGGAACTTACCCGACAAGGAATTTCGCTACCTTAGGACCGTTATAGTTACGGCCGCCGTTTACTGGGGCTTCAATTCACAGCTTCGCTTGCGCTAACCGCTCCTCTTAACCTTCCAGCACCGGGCAGGCGTCAGCCCCTATACGTCACCTTACGGTTTTGCAGAGACCTGTGTTTTTGCTAAACAGTCGCCTGGGCCTATTCACTGCGGCTTCTCTAGGCTATGCACCCAAAGAAGCACCCCTTCTCCCGAAGTTACGGGGTCATTTTGCCGAGTTCCTTAACGAGAGTTCTCTCGCACACCTTAGGATTCTCTCCTCGACTACCTGTGTCGGTTTGCGGTACGGGCACCTCTCACCTCGATAGAGGCTTTTCTTGGCAGTGTGAAATCAGGAACTTCGCTCATACGAGCTCGTCATCACAGCTCAACGTTAAAGTATGCGGATTTGCCTACATACACGCCTTACTGCTTGAACACGCGCAACCAACGGCGTGCTTACCCTATCCTACTGCGTCCCCCCATTTCTCAAACGGTGAGGAGGTGGTACAGGAATATCAACCTGTTGTCCATCGCCTACGCCTATCGGCCTCGGCTTAGGTCCCGACTAACCCTGAGCGGACGAGCCTTCCTCAGGAAACCTTAGTCATACGGTGCATGGGATTCTCACCCATGTTTCGCTACTCATACCGGCATTCTCACTTCTAACCGCTCCACCAGTCCTTCCGGTCTGACTTCAACGCTGTTAGAACGCTCTCCTACCACGCATACTCAAAGTATGCATCCACAGCTTCGGTGAATCGTTTAGCCCCGATACATTTTCGGCGCAGCGTCACTCGACCAGTGAGCTATTACGCACTCTTTAAATGATGGCTGCTTCTAAGCCAACATCCTGGTTGTCTAAGCAACGCCACATCCTTTTCCACTTAACGATTACTTGGGGACCTTAGCTGGTGGTCTGGGCTGTTTCCCTCTTGACTACGGATCTTATCACTCGCAGTCTGACTCCCGTGTATAAATATCCGGCATTCGGAGTTTGTCTGAATTCGGTAAAGCGAGATGC